>NZ_JAHFZY010000001.1:0-2046061 GCF_018603865.1 Actinomadura sp. NEAU-AAG7 | reverse complement strand
CGCCGCCAGCGTTCGTCCTGAGCCAGGATCAAACTCTCCATC
Organism: Actinomadura sp. NEAU-AAG7; assembly: GCF_018603865.1. Lineage (NCBI taxonomy): Bacteria > Bacillati > Actinomycetota > Actinomycetes > Streptosporangiales > Thermomonosporaceae > Actinomadura > Actinomadura sp. NEAU-AAG7. Next base: position 2,046,019 of record NZ_JAHFZY010000001.1, on the reverse strand, counting down.
AAGGCCACACGACCACCCAGGGGGCGAACCCCGAGCAGCCAAACCTCAGAAGAAAATCCCAGCAAACACCAACCCCCGAAAGGGTCGGCATATTGCCTCAAAGAAATCCCCAGCCCCAACAATCCTTCCGAAGAAGAACCTCAGAGCCACGGGGCGACCCGACCGATCACGGCCGGGCCGATAAAGGCACTGGCTTTTAACACGCTGTTGAGTTCTCAAGAAACGGACACCCACCGCGCCGAACCCGCTTCCGCGAGCCCCGCTCCGGGGCGACTCCTTTACTTTATCGGATCCGCCCGGCTTGTCAATTTCCGGGCTTTTCCGATAACGCCTTTCCGTTCCGCCCACGCGGCCCTTCCAGGCGCTGAAGCCATTTCACCAGATTCGGCTCGATTGTCAAAATCGAACCGGTTCCGGCCCACCGCCGTACAGCAGACACGACGAAGCCGCGTCGGCTGGTTCGGTGGTGGATTCCCCATCCGGGCCGGCCGCCTTTCGGCGTCCCGCTCCCCGTGGGGCGAAGTGAACAGTATGCCCAGGAGGGTGCGGCGTCAAACCGGCACGCGCGTGTCAGTGCGGCCGGTTCGGTCGTCGACCCCGGTCAGGGGGCGCTTCTTCGGCCGTCCGACCTTGGGTTTTGTCCCGGATCACCCCGACGGAACGCCCCATTCGGCGCGTCTCGAACCATCCGAAGTTTCTTCGAGGATGCTCTCGTGCCCGTGCGATCCGGATCAGGCGCGGCTCACGGTTGCGCGAGGTACCCACCGACGAAGAGGACTCCCTCGGCCAGCACCCACACGACCGCCGCGGTGGTGAGCAGCGCGTCGAGCCGTCCCGGATGGTGGCGGACGGTCCGCGTCGCCCAGGCCGTCACCGCGAGGACGGCCGCAACCGCGGCGACCGGCACGGAGAACACGACCGCGTCCTTGAAGGCGGCACCGCAGCCGGGGTCGTGGGCGTCATCGTCACCGCAGAACGCGGCGTCGCCCCACCCGCCCAGGGCCGAGAAGAACCAGAGCAACGCCAGCACGCAGTTCGCGATCGTCGGGATGGCCGGCGAGATCCACCAGCCGTTCGAGCGTCCGCGCATGGCCTGCACGATCGGAACGTACCTCCGTGCGGGCCGAGCGGGAACCCCTGGGCACGAACCTCGGGCGGCGATGCACGCGCCGGGCCCCGGTCAGGTGATCTCCTTCGACTCGTGGAGGTTCAGGTCCATGACGATCGCCGTTATCGCCGCGATCGTCCGCAGTGGCTCGGGGACGGGGTCGTAGATCTCCGCGCTGTACTTGTCCGCGGTCGTCAGCAGGTGCGTGGCGAGTCCCGCCCACTTCTTGCGCACATGGGCGACCTTGCCGCCTCCGGCGTCGGCGACCTCGAAGTTGTTGCGCGGCAGATCGACCGCGACCGCGCCGATCACCGCGTCGGCTCCGTCGCGGATCACATAGCGGCGGCCGACCCGCTCGGTGACGAAGGTGCCGATGATGTCGCCCTCGGGCTCACGCACCTCGGTGATCTCCCGCCCCCGCCGCTTGTCGATCACCAGCAGCGGCTCACCATCGGGTGTCGTCAGCAGGACGGCGCGCGCGTCCAGGTCCGACTTTCCGGGGAAGACCTGCCGGAAGGCCTCACCGCGCCCCTTCTCGCTGGTCTCACCCGCGATGGCGAGGAGGGTGCCGTCACCGTCGAGCACCTTGTACCGCGACTTGGCGATCGGTCCCCTGCGAGGCTGTTCGATCTTGAGGGTCGAGGAGCTGAACACTTCGCGCACGCGTTCTCCTGCCTTGTCGGTGGCCGGACGAGCCACCTCAATCGTCGCGTATCGGGCGTCACCCATCTTCGCCGCTGCACCCACCCAACCGGCGATCCTGCCAAGCCCGGTCCCCGAGGGGAAGGTCTTCTTCAAGGCGGCGTCCCCACAACCGCGCTCACTCGGAGAGGAAACCTGCCTGGCCTGGCGACATGCCCGCTCAGGTCGGGGCGCGGCAAGCATCTTCTTCCCGTCAGGACCCCCTTTCGAGCACCACCACACGCCCTTGTCCGGTGGAGCCGGATCGCCACCGAGCCGGCCGCTGCCGTCCAGATGGCTCGCCTATGGTGCGACGTCCCCGTTCAGCGCTCCATCCCCGATGAGCCGGGCGCGATCGAGAAGTCGGCTGACCGGCAGGCCCTCGTCGCGTGAGGTCACCGTTCTCAGAGGGGTGAAGTCCTCGGGCAGGACGTCCAGGAGGCACAACCCGTGGCCTCCCGCAGAAAGCGCGAGCAGCAGCTCGCACCGCAGTTGCCGAGGGACATCGGGCCGGTGGAACAGGTCGTGCCACAACGCAGGCCACAGGTAGTGGTCCCCGTCGGGCGCCGCGTTCGTGCACACCCACTCCAGGTCCTGGCGTCGGCTGAGGCCGAGATCATGTGCCCGCTCCTCCAGCCTGAGCAACGAAGCCGTGTCGACGGCCTTCAACTCCCGAGGCACAGGCTGGTCCGAGGTCACCACCCCATGCTGCCCAGCCGCTCCCGAGTCCGGAAGCCCTTCCCCGCCGTCACATCCCAGGAATCGGTGGAACAGGCACCAAGCCGCCTGTGACCACCGAAACGAAACCCCAGGAAAACGCACGTGGAGGACGTGCCACGCCCGGCCCATCGCGTCAGGAACAGTGAACGACATGTTCGAGCCCCCGCAGCAGCGCCCCTGCCCCACGCTCTAAGGACTGCTACGCGACAGGCGCGAGGTTCCGGCGATGGACGCAGCTCAACGAATGCCGTCGGGAGCATCAAGCCTGGAATGTCGGGGCAGAAGCGAAGCCGGTAGCACTGGCCCGCCCTTGGGACGGCGAGAAGCGACTACCGATGTCGTCCACCGAACGAGGCCGCCGCTCCTTCAAGGAGCCGGCCGCCCCCGCGTTGTCGACGGCGGCCAGGGCCCGCCGCTTCCTCAAAAGCCCGGCCATCTCTCACCGAACTGCCGCCCACAAGGGGCTCCGACATCAGGGAGGCGCACCGTTGGGGGCTGGCACCGTCTACGCCAGCCTCGGCCTCACCACGTACCGACGCGAGATCCGCCAGGCGCCCGGGGGCCTCATGGCGAAGGCGGCGCGGCCTTCGCACTTTCGGCCAGACGGGAGAGGACCCACCAAACGCGGGCGCCGCGCTCCCCCGCCTCAGCGTTCCGGCGCACCGGCCCACCCCAGCACCGGACCACCAGACCACCGGCACTTCCGGCCATCTGCACGGCGGCACATCAGCGCTCCGAATCATCGCCCCACCGGCCCATCGGCGCGTTTGCGCGTTGGCGCGTCGACACACCAGGGCGCCAGCCCACCCAAGCACTGGGCCACCAGGCCATCGGCACTTCCGGCCATCTGCACACCGGCACATCGGGGCTTCGAATGATCCGCGCACCAGCCCATCGACGCGTTGGGGCATTGGGGCGCCGGCCCCATCGAAGCACCGGGTCGACAGGCCACCGGGCTATCGGCGCTTCGGGCCATCTGCACAGCCACGCATCGGCGCACCACCCCATCGGCCCATCGGCGCTCCGGAGCGTCAACACACCGGGGTACCGGGCCGCCTGCACAGCGGCGCGCCGAACCATCGGCACACCGATGCGTCAACACTTCAGGGCACCGGGCCACCGACTCGGGGTCGGAGCGTTAGCAGGCCCGGTGGGGCTACGCCTGGGGCGTGCCTCACCGGGCCTGAACGCGGAGCGTTGTGACGCTCGCGCGAGCCCGGCCCGAAGGGACGAGCCGCCGCGAGGCGGGCCCCCTGGGCCGAGATCACGATGAACTCGGAATGGACCTGCTCAGAAGTCCATGCCGCCGGCGTCGGGCATGCCGCCCGCGGGAGCCGGGTTCTTCTCGGGCTTCTCGGCGATGACGGCCTCGGTGGTCAGGAACAGCGCGGCGATCGACGAGGCGTTCTGCAGCGCGGACCGGGTCACCTTGGCCGGGTCGAGGATGCCCGACTCGAACATGTTGACGTAGTCGCCGGTGGCGGCGTTCAGGCCCTCGCCCGGGGTGAGCGAGCGGACCTTCTCCACCACGACGCCGCCCTCAAGGCCGGCGTTGACGGCGATCTGCTTCAGCGGCTCCTCCAGAGCGCGCTTGACGATGTTGGCACCGGTGGCCTCGTCGCCCGCGAGCTCCAGCTTGTCGAACGCCTTGGTGCCGGCCTGCAGCAGCGCGACGCCGCCACCGGGGACGATGCCCTCCTCGACCGCGGCCTTGGCGTTGCGGACGGCGTCCTCGATGCGGTGCTTGCGCTCCTTGAGCTCCACCTCGGTCGCGGCGCCGGCCTTGATGACCGCGACACCGCCCGCGAGCTTGGCCAGGCGCTCCTGGAGCTTCTCGCGGTCGTAGTCGGAGTCGGTGTTGTCGATCTCGGTGCGGATCTGGTTGACCCGGCCCGCGATCTCGTTGGCGTCACCGGCGCCGTCCACGATCGTGGTCTCGTCCTTGGCGATGACGATCTTGCGCGCGCGGCCGAGCATGTCGACGCTGGTGTTCTCCAGCTTGAGGCCGACGTCCTCGCTGATGACCTGGCCGCCGGTGAGGACGGCGATGTCGTTCAGCATGGCCTTGCGGCGGTCGCCGAAGCCAGGGGCCTTGACGGCCACGGACTTGAAGATGCCGCGGATCTTGTTGACGATCAGCGTGGCCAGGGCCTCCGCCTCGACGTCCTCCGCGATGATCAGCAGCGACTTGCCGGACTGCATGACGCCCTCAAGGACGGGCAGCAGGTCCTTGTTGGCCGACACCTTGCCCTGAACGATCAGGATGTACGGGTCTTCGAGAACCGCCTCCATCCGCTCGGGGTCGGTCACGAAGTAGTGCGAGATGTAGCCCTTGTCGAAGCGCATGCCCTCGGTCAGTTCGAGCTCCAGACCGAAGGTCTGGCTCTCCTCGACCGTGATGACGCCTTCCTTGCCGACCTTGTCCATCGCCTCGGCGATCATCTCGCCGATCTGCGGGTCGCCGGCGGAGATGGAGGCGGTCGAAGCGATCTGCTCCTTGGTCTCCACGTCCTTGGCGAGCTTGGACAGCTCCTCGCTCACCCGCTCGACCGCGGCCTCGATGCCCCGCTTGAGGGACATCGGGTTCGCCCCGGCCGCCACGTTCCGCAGGCCCTCGCGCACCAGCGCCTGGGCCAGGACGGTCGCGGTGGTGGTGCCGTCACCGGCGACGTCGTCGGTCTTCTTGGCTACTTCCTTGACGAGCTCGGCGCCGATCTTCTCCCAGGCGTCCTCAAGCTCGATCTCCTTGGCGATCGACACACCGTCGTTGGTGATCGTGGGGGCGCCCCACTTCTTCTCCAACACGACGTTGCGGCCCTTGGGACCAAGGGTCACCTTCACGGCGTCGGCGAGCTGGTTCATGCCGCGCTCAAGACCCCGGCGGGCCTCCTCGTCGAACGCGATCATCTTTGCAGCCATAGGCTCCAGTCCTCCCGGAACAAGGTGGCTAAAAAAGGATCGAGCCGACGCCCGCGACGGACGGCCCCCGCCGACGGCTGCCATTCCGCCGCCGAACTGAGGCCTCATCGCCCCGACCCAGACTGTGAAGCTGTCACTCTCCACAGTAGAGTGCCAACCGTTTTTTAGCACTCTACCCCGCCGAGTGCAAGCGCCACACCTCACCGCCGGGGACAGGTCGATCTACCTGACCCAAGTCGGCCTCACCTGCGATGGCGCCTCATCAAGCCTGGTCAGACGTGTCGAGCCAGAGCCCGATACCGGGGTGACCGTGCCGCGGCCTGCTTCACGGACGGTGACGGCGTTCGGGCCGGGGGCGAGGAGCGGCCGCCGAGGACGGCGTCCTGGACGACCGCGCTGACCCCTGGTCGACTCCCCGGCGGCCCTGAATCCGGGTGATGAGAACGATGCCTAGGCGGGCGTCGATGTCATTGGCGGCCTGAAGGTGGATGCCGAGCATGCGCCGGTGTCGACGGTTGTTCAGGATTCTGAGCCCTGCTGTTGGCGGGCGCGTTCTGCTTGCGCGCGTTCAAGGTAGGTGAGCCGCCAGTGCTTGGGGAGAAGACGCTGCCTGGTCCAACGTCCGCGCCTGCTCCACTGGAGGGCCAGGGTCCCTTGGCCGGGCGGTAATGTTCGCGCGTGGGCGGCTAGCGCTTCGAGGAACGAGAACGTTCCCGCCGAGGGATTCAATTCCTGCTCGCGGACGATGTAGGGGGCGATGGCATCCCACACCGCGGTGACGCGGCGCCGAACCAGGGCGAGCACCTCGCGCTCGTTGAGAATGCCCAGCCCCACCAGGGTCGCGAAGTCCATGTAGTGGTAGACGATGTCATAAACGGCCTCTTGCGCATCCTCGGGGAGGCCGCTGAGGCCGAGGTCGGGAGAGTGCTCCTGAGCGAGGCGTCGACAGACGTACTCGTAGCGCTTGTGGAACGCGGGCGATCGATATTCTGAGAGAAGGTTGAGGAGCGCGGATGACGCGTTGGCCCTCTCTTGCAGGAGGGACTGCCGAAGGGCGATCAGGGTCGAGAGAATCAACGCGCAGGCGGCGATGATGAGGGCCGCGACGTTCAAGAGGGTCGACAAACCGGTAGCACCTGCTTCCGAGGGGCCGTCCGCGCGTGGCTGCTCCGCGCGGCCTGGGGCGATTGTGGATTGCCTCCCGCGGTGTCGTCACGATGGGGGAAGTCGCTGACCGTTCCCGAACTTGGACGGTGACCGGCTCCGCACGGTTTCTGGCCGACGCGACCGATACTCGATCCGCGCGGCGCCGGGCGCGGCGGCACGAGCGGCAGCCGGGCTTCGACCTAGTCCCGGGACCAGTAGTGGTCCATGTCGGGCGGGTCGTTTTCAGGGGGTGGTTCTTCGCTCCGGCGGGCGCGCCATGAATTGCGCAGGATTATCGCAGTGATCATTATGAGGCTGCCGCCTACCGCGAAGACGCCTATCCGTACGCAGGTCGGTTCGCCCAGTCCGGCGGCCGCTCCCGCCGCGTAGCCGAGGGCGAAGAGGAAAAGGAGAATCAGCGTCCAGATGAGGAGTTCTGCCATGACGAGCAGGACCTGCATGCTCTGACGCTACGCATCCCGTCACGGGACCCCTCACGGGCGGGACACCGCCCTACTACGAGGCCAGGCCGGTCGGGCGGTAGAGGACGAGGGGGAGCACCTCCTGTTCCAGGCGGCGGGACAGGCGCAGGCGGTAGCGCGCCTCCAGGCGGTCGCGGGCGCGGATGTAATGGGTCGCCGCCTCTTCCAGAGTGGGCGGGATGGAATGGACGCCCAGCGGTTCCAGAATGTGCAGGCTCATGCGGAGGAGTTCGCCTCGGACGCGGTCCTTCATTCCATGGCGGCGTTTGCTGACGAGCCACAGCGACCAGTCCCAGAAATGGGCGTCCATGGCGGCGAGGGTGTCGGGACCCGCGCGCCAGGGCGGGTTGGAGCGGCGCGGGACGTCCGGGAAGAGCAGATCGACCTTGGTGGGGCCGGGGAAGATCAGGAGGTAGCCCGCGACGTCGCCGAGGCGGTCCCACTGGGCGGCGAGCGGACGCCAGGGCGCGACGAGGGCGGGCAGGTCGGAGGCGATGCGGCCGAAGTCGTCGGCGGTGACGTGGTAGTCCCAGTCGGACAGTTCGGTCGCGGTGCCGCGCGCCCGGGAGCCGACGAGCTCGATCCGGCGCACCGTGGGGTGCGCCAGGATCGAGCCCTCGATGTCGTCAGCTATGCCCATGCTGGGGCTTTACCCGGGTTCAGCAGGGGAAAAGCCCCGGTCATCAGCCGCCCGCGACGGCGGGGATGATCGAGATCTGGGCGCCGTCGGGGGTGGTGGTGTCGAGGCCCTCGGCGAACCGGACGTCCTCGTCCCCCACGTAGACGTTCACGAAGCGGCGGATCTTGCCGGAGTCGTCGAGGATGCGGGCGGAGATGCCGGGGTAGCCGGCCTCCAGGTCGGCGACGACCGCGCGGAGGGTGTCGCCCTCGGCCTTCACCTCCGCCTCACCGCCGGTGTAGGTCCGCAGGATCGTCGGGATGCGGACGGACACGCTGCTCATGTACTGGCTCCTTCGTTGTCTGGCGCGGTCGGCGGCTTGCAGGTCAGGCGAGGCCCGCGGCGCGGAACGCCTCCAGGGTCGGGGCGATGTTCGCCGACGGCCGGGCGACGGGCGCGACGGCGTCCAGGGTCTTCAGCCCGTCACCGGAGTTGATGATGACGGTCTCGGCGGACGGGTCGAGCGCGCCGCTCTCCACCAGTTTGCCCAGCGTGGCGACCGTGACGCCACCCGCGGTCTCACCGAAGATGCCCTCGGTGCGGGCGAGCAGCCGGATGCCCTCGACGACCTGCTCGTCGGTGACGTCCTCGACCGCGCCGCCGGTGCGGCGGGCGATGTCCAGGACGTAGGGGCCGTCCGCCGGGTTGCCGATGGCGAGGGACTTGGCGATCGTGTCGGGCTTCACCGGCCGGACGACGTCGTGGCCCGCCTTGAACGCGGCGGCCACCGGACCGCAGCCGGTGGCCTGCGCGCCGAACACGCGGTAGGGCTTGTCCTCGACCAGGCCCAGCTTGACCAGCTCGCCGAACGCCTTGTCGATCTTGGTGAGCTGGGAGCCGGACGCGACCGGCACGACGATCTGGTCGGGCAGCCGCCAGCCGAGCTGCTCGGCGATCTCGTAGCCGAGCGTCTTGGAGCCCTCGGCGTAGTAGGGCCGGACGTTGACGTTGACGAACGCCCAGTCGTCCTGCTCCCCCGCGATCTCGGAGGCGAGCCGGTTGACGTCGTCGTAGTTGCCGTCCACGGTGACGAACGTCCCGCCGTAGACCGCGGTCGTGATGATCTTCTGCGACTCCAGGTCGGACGGCACGAACACCGCGCTGCGGATCCCCGCGCGGGCCGCCGCGGCGGCGACGGCGTTGGCGAGGTTCCCGGTGGAGGGGCAGGCCAGCACCTTGAAGCCGAGCTCGCGGGCGGCGGCGAGCGCGACCGCGACGACGCGGTCCTTGAAGGAGTGGGTCGGGTTGCCGCTGTCGTCCTTCACCCACAGGCGCTGGAGGCCGAGGCTCTCGGCGAGGTTGTCGGCGCGGACGAGCCGGGTCAGGCCGGGCTCGGTGTTGGGGGTGTCGACGACGGACGCCGGGACGGGCAGCAGCCCCCGGTACCGCCAGATGTTGCTAGGGCCGGACTCGATGTCGGCGCGGGTGATCCCGCCGAAGTCGTAGGAGATCTCCAGCGGACCGAAACACTCCTCGCACACGTAGTGCGGGCCGAGGTCGCGGGTGGAGCCGCATTCGCGGCAGACGAGACCGGTAGCGGGTCCGAGGTCAACGGCAGGCGTGAGTCCCATGAGGGCGAGGGCCTTTCTCCCATCTTCCCTGCGCCACCTTGGTCGCAGGCCGGAGTTGGCACCATCTCCCGGCCGGCCCCGCAGGATCGCGAGCGCACGCTAGCCGGGTGGTTGCCGGGGCTTCGTCGGGCCGGTCCCTCCACCCCTCTGGATGAGCGGTATTCAGTTGTTGCGAAGGCAAGGCCCCCGCTATGAGCGCTATCGGCTCGTATGCGAACTTTACATGATCTGACCGGGTTCCAGACAGGTGGGTCCGCCGTTGGAGACGTTACCCGGATGAGTCCTTGATCACGCTGGGGGCGTCCTCGGCCGGGCGGGGGCGCTGGGTCGGGTCGAGGAAGACGTGCCGGACGATCGGCACCCGCTCGCGGAGCCGCCGGTCGATCTCGCCCGCGACGTCCTCGGCCTCGTCGGCGCTGATGGCGTCCGAGAAGTGGACCTTGGCGGCGACGAGCAGCTCGTCGGGGCCGAAGTGCATGGTGAGCAGCTCGTCCACGCCGGTGACGCCGTCCGCGCCGACGATCTCGGCGCGGATCCGGCGCAGGTCGGCGGGGTCGGCGGCGCGGCCGATCAGCAGGCCCATGCTGTCGCGGCCGAGGGCGAGCGCGACCGTCACCAGCAGCAGGCCGATGAGGACGGAGGCGAGCCCGTCCCAGAACGAGGAGCCGGTGATCTCGCGCAGCGTCAGCCCGGCGGCGGCGATCGCGAGGCCGACCACGGCGGCGGAGTCCTCGAAGAGGGCGGCCTTGAAGGTCACGTCGGGCGTCCGGCGGACGTGGTCGACGAGGTCGCGGCCGTTGTCGCGGGTCTCCCGGCGCGCCTGCGTGAAGGCCCGCACCCAGGACCCGCCCTCCAGCACCACGCCGAGCCCGAGGACGGCGTAGGCGAGCCACACCTGCGTCCCCTCGCCGCCGTGCCCGGTCATCGTCAGGATGCCCTCGAAGATCGAGAACCCGGCGCCGGCGACGAAGATCCCGAACGCGGCGAGCAGCGACCAGAAGTAGCGCTCGTTGCCGTAGCCGAAGGGGTGGCGGGGGTCGGGGGGGCGTGCGCTGCGCCGCAGTGACGCGTAGAGGAAGCCCTGGTTGAGGGTGTCGGCGGCGGAGTGCGCCGTCTCGGCGAGCATCGCGCTCGATCCCGCGAGCAACCCGGCCACCAGCTTGGTGAAGGTCAGGATGAGGTTCGCGGCACCGGCGACGAGCACGGTCTTGTTCGTTTCGGCCCTGCTCATCCCGACGCGTTACCCGGAGCGGATCCGGCTAACCGAGAGGGAGGTCACGTCCGCGCGGGGTGCTTGGTGGGCGGCGGTCGCGGCTGAGACCCTGCCGTCATGAGCCAAGTGCTGGTGGCGTCGAACCGGGGCCCGGTGTCGTTCTCGCTGTCGGAGGACGGCGGGCTCGTCATGCGGCGGGGCGGGGGCGGGCTGGTCTCGGGCCTCGCGGGGGTCGTGGGCGCGGGCCCCGATCCGGGCCCGCCGCGCTTTCCCGGTCCCGGACGCGGCGACCCGGGCGTGCTCTGGGTGTGCGCGAGCCTCGGGGACGCAGACCGCGCCGCCGCCCGCCGGGCCCCCGAGGGGCGGCTCGACCTGGACGGGCACGACATCGGCGGCGCGGCCGTCCGGATGCTGGACGTCCCCGCCGACACCTTCCACCGCGCCTACAACGGCGTCGCCAACTCGACGCTCTGGTTCGTCCACCACCTGCTGTTCGACACCCCGCGCGTCCCGCACTTCGACGCGAGGGCGCGGCGGGACTGGCAGTCCTACGAGGCGTACAACGCGGCGTTCGCCGACGCGCTCGCCCGGGACGCGGCTCCCGGGGCGAAGGTCGCGATCCAGGACTACCACCTGTCGCTCGCGCCGAGGATGCTCCGCGACCGGCGTCCCGACCTGCGGATCGTGCACTTCTCGCACACGCCCTGGGCGCCGCCGGACTACTACCGCCTGCTCCCGGACGACATCGGCGCGCAGGTCCTGCACGGCGTCCTCGGCGCCGACCACGCCGGGTTCCTCACCGGGCGCTGGGCGGCGGCGTTCCTCGACTGCTGCGAGCGGTTCCTGCCGGGCGCGCGCGTGGACCGGGCGGCCGGGACCGTCACCCGCGCGGGGCAGGCCACCCGGGTCGGCGTGCACGGCCTCGGGGTGGACGGGGACGCGCTGCGCCGCCGCGCCGCCGAGCAGGACGTCGTGGAGCGGGCGCGGGCGCTGCGCGACCAGGTGGGCGACCGGCAGCTCATCGTGCGCATCGACAGGACGGAGCTGTCGAAGAACATCGTCCGGGGCCTCGCCGCCTACCGGGAGCTGCTCGTCAACCATCCGGAATGGCACGGACGGGTCGTCCATCTGGCGTTCGCCTACCCGTCGCGTTACGACCTGTCCGAATACCGGGAGTACACGGCGGCCGTGCAGCGGACGGCCAAGCAGATCACCGACGAGTTCGGGACGCCGGACTGGGACCCGCTGGTCCTCCAGGTCAACGACGACTACCCGCGCTCGCTCGCCGCCTACCGCGTCGCCGACGTGCTGCTGGTCAACCCGATCCGGGACGGCATGAACCTCGTCGCCAAAGAGGGGCCCGTCCTGTCGGAGCGGGGGTGCGCGCTGGTGCTGTCGCGGGAGGCGGGGGCGGCGGCGGAGCTGTCGGGCGACGCGCTCATGGTGAACCCGTTCGACGTCTCGCAGACGGCGGAGACGCTGCACCGGGCGCTGCTGATGCCGCGCGAGCGGCGCGCGGAACGCTGCGCGCGGCTGGCCGCCGCCGCGACCGCGCTGCCGCCGCGCCGCTGGTTCGCGGGCCAGCTAGCCGCCCTCGACTGAGACGGCCCTGAGCAGGGACTCCACCGGGCCGGGCTCGTGCCGGCGCTGCCACCGCTCGCGCAGGTCGGCCTTGTGCTGCGCCATCCGGCGGTGCGCGCTGGTCCGGCCGAGGCGGGCGAGCCGCGCGGCGGACGGCTTGGGCAGCCCGCTCGGCTCGTACCCGTACTCGGCCAGCCGCTCGCCGAACGCGGCCTCGGCCAGCGCGATCTCCCACGGTTCGAGCCGCTCGGCCCAGGAGCCGACGTGGTCGGCGGTGATCGAGGCGCGGGCGTGCGATCCGCGCGGCGGCGGGACGGGGAACCCTCCGTGGGCGACCTGCGGGTGGGTCATCGCGGGGTCGAAGTCCTCGCCGAGGAACTCGCAGAGCCGGATCAGCTCGTCGGCCGGGTCCGCGATGAGCCGTTCGTACTGGAGCTCGTAGTAGGCGTCCGGGCCGAGGCGCCCGGCGAGCCGCCGCCCGATGTCGATCGTCTCCCGCCACACCGAGATCGCGTGGTGGACGTCGTGCTCGTACCAGGGCATCTCGCGCAGCGACGCGACGCAGTCCCGCCCGTCCCGGACGAGGTGGACGAACTGCGCGCCGGGGAACATCCGCAGCAGCGTCCCCACGTGCCGGGCGTAGCTCGGGCGCCGGTCGCCCCAGCGCGCCTTCCCGCAGTGGCGCGCGTAGGCGTGGAACACGAGCGCGAGCGCCGACCCGAGCGTGGGCGGACCGGCGGCGATCTCCTCGGCGACCTCGGCCGCGTCCAGGCCGAGGGCGTGGAACCGCGTCCGCCTGCTTCCGGTGAGCCACTCCGCCAGCGCCCGCCTGTTCTCGCTCTCGCCGAGGTCACCGAACTCGAACCGCGCCGTGTAGGCGGGCAGGACGAACTTCGTCTCGGTGGGGATCGCGATGCGGTGATGCGAGTGCAGCATGAGCCGCAGCAGCGTCGCCCCCGACCGGGGGCAGCCGAAGACGAAGATGGGGCGGTCGGGCGGACCGGGCCGGACGCCGCCCCCGAGCCCCTCCAGGCGGGCGGGACGGACGGGACGGTCGGAGCGGGAGCCGAGCTGGGCTGGAGACATGCTCGGCATGGTGACCGACGCGCCCGCCCGGCGCCCTCCCACTTACGGCATGGTTGCCGGTCGATGACCGAGCCGTTGACGTTCCGCCCCACCGGGTTGGGGCGCGGAGGGGGAAGCGGGTCAGGTGTAGGACTCGCCGAGGGTCTGGCGGACCTGCTTGCGCGCCTCGTGGATGCGGGACTTGACCGTCCCGAGCGGCAGCTTGAGCTGCTCGGCGATCTCCGCGTACTCCAGTTGCGACACGTCCCGCAGGACGAGCGCCTGGATGAGGTCGGGCTTGCGCGCCTCCAGGTCCTCCATGGCGTCGAGGATGTCGACGCGCGAACCGGCGATCACGCTGGTGCGGCGCGGGTCGGGGCGCTGCTGCGGGAGCTCGCCCGCCTGCTCGACCGAGCGGCGCTTCAGCGACCGGTAGGTCGAGCGCGCGGAGTTCGCGACGACGACGTGCAGCCACGTGCTGAAGCGCGACCGCCCCTCAAAGCGATGGATGTTCCGCGCGACCTGCAGCAACGCGTCCTGGCATGCCTCCTCGGCGTCCTGCCGGCAGGGTAGGAACCGGGAGCTGTGCCGCAGCACGTCCGGTTCGATCTTGCGGAGAAGCTCGTTCAGCGCGGACTGGTCGCCCTGGGCGGCCTTGACCGCCAGCTCCTCGGTCCTTTCGTCGAATGCCATGCGGCGCCTCAATGCTCGTTCGCACACTCACCCCGTTTGTTGGGATGATACGGGAGTGTCGTTCCCACCATCAGTCGGCCGTTACCGAATCGATCGCGTCCTGGGTTCGGGGGCGTTCGCCTCTGTATGGCTCGGGCACGACGACGCGCTCGACTCGCAGGTCGCGATAAAAGTCCTGTCCGGAAGCCTGATCGACGACCTCGACGTGCGCAACCGGTTCCTTGAGGAGGCCAGGATCCTGCGCCGGGCCGACTCCGAGCGGCTGGTGCGGGTGCACGACATCGGTGAGCTCCCCGACGGGCGCCCCTATTTCGTGATGTCCTACGCCGACCGGGGGACGCTCGGCGACCGGATGCGAGAGCGGCCACTTCCGGTCAACGAGGCCCTGGCGCTCGCCGAGGAGATCGCCTACGGCGTCGAGGTGATCAACACGCTCGGCGTGATCCACCGCGACCTCAAGCCGTCCAACGTGCTGTTCCAGTCGACCAACAGCGGCGGCGAGAAGCTGCTCATCGCCGACCTCGGGCTGGCCAAGGCGCTCGCGCACGCCTCCGGCGCGTTCACGCTGCCGGTCGGCACGCCCGGCTACATGTCGCCCGAGCAGGCGCGGTTCGGCGGCGGCCTCGACGTGCGCGCCGACGTGTACGGGCTCGGCGCGCTCACCTACCACATGGTCACCGGACGCGCCCCCGGCCCGGCGCCGGTCAAGACGCCGCCGAGCGAGATGCGCGAGGGGCTGCCGCCCGCCGCCGACGAGGTCATCCTGCGGGCGCTGGAGACCGAGCGGGAGAAGCGGTGGCCGACCGCCGAGGCGTTCGCCGAGGCGCTGTCCACGCTGCGCCCGACGGTGCTGCCCGGCGCCGCGGTCCCGCCCGCGTACGCGGCGGCCCCCGTCATCGAGCCGGACGCGACCATCCAGGACTACTACCAGGACGGCACGGTCGCGCAGAAGCACGGCGGGCAAGCACAGGGCGGGCAGGCACAGGGCGGGCAGGCACGGGGCGGGCAGGCGCAGGGGGCGCAGAAGCAGGGCGCCGCTCCCGAGCGGCCCCCGGCGCCCGCGGCCGGTCAGGCGCCGCAGACGATATTCGACCAGCCGCCGCCGTCGCCCTCGCCGTCCAGCCCGGACGACGTGCACACGTCCGAGATGCGCGTCCCGCCCAAGCCCGCCGCCGGCGGCGAGCCCGCGACGATCGTCGACCAGCCGGCCGGCGGCCCGTTCGGCGGACGGGTCGAGCCGCCGACCGTCCCCGACGAGGACGAGCACACCGTGACCTACCAGCCGCCCCCGTCTCCCGGCGGCGGTGGCGGCGGTGGCGTCGGCGACGACGTCAAGACGGCCGCGTTCCCCATGCAGCAGGGCGGCCCGCCCCAGAACGCGCCCGCCCCGCACGGGCCAGTAGGCCCGGGGCAGGGCCCCCCGCCTCCGATGCACGGCCCCGGACCCGGCGGCCCCGGCGGGCCCGGACCCGGTCCCGGCGGTGGGTATCCCCCGCCCCCGACCGGTTTCCAGCCGCCTCCTCCCGGGCAGGGCCGGCAGCCGTCCGGCGCGAAGGGCGGCGGCCTGCTCGGCAAGCTGAAGGGCGCGGGCGGCGGCAAGGCGGGCGGCCCGGGTTCCGGCGGTTCGGGCGGCGGCGGGGCACCCAGGAAGTTCGCCACGCCGCTGATCATCACGGCGGTCGTGCTGGTGCTCGCCGTCGTCGGCGGGCTGGCCCTCGGCGCGCTGTTCTCCGGTGACGACGGCGGCAAGAAGGGCGGCGGGAAGAAGTCGTCCGCGCTCCCGGCCGACTTCGCCGAGGTCTCCGACACCTCGGGCAAGATCAAGGCCGCGGTGCCGAAGGCGTGGCCGAAGCAGCAGGAGCCGACGTGGTCGCCGTCCACCGTCCGGCTGAACGACGCGCAGCCGCGGCCGGTGCTGCGCGCCACCCCGAACAAGGCCGCCTTCCTCGGCGACGGAGCCGGGCCCGGCGTGTTCATCGGCATGACCACCGACGTCCAGGACGGGAAGCTCCCCCCGCCCACCGCCGCCGTGCACCCGAGGTGCACCAAGTCGGCGCCGGAGAACTACACCACGCCCGACAAGG
This sequence comes from Actinomadura sp. NEAU-AAG7, assembly GCF_018603865.1. Taxonomy (NCBI): domain Bacteria; kingdom Bacillati; phylum Actinomycetota; class Actinomycetes; order Streptosporangiales; family Thermomonosporaceae; genus Actinomadura; species Actinomadura sp. NEAU-AAG7. The sequence continues at coordinate 2,030,077 of NZ_JAHFZY010000001.1, read as the reverse complement.
CCCTCAGCGGGACGATCACGCGCTACACCGGCTGCAAGTCCGGGACCGCGTCGGTCACCGAGGTGGGCCTGAAGGACGCCTCCGGCAAGTTCGGCCTGTGGATCCGCGTCAAGGAGACCGACGGGCGGGCCGCCACCAAGGACATCCTCGACCATCTGAAGGTCACCGGCCCGTAGTCCCGGGCCCCCAGGGGAGGTAGCGGACGTCGTCCCGGGACGTACCGCGCCCCCTCGCGAGCGACGTCGCCCACGTCCCGCATCGGCAGCCGCGAACCGCGTATCCGCGCCGCGCGCGGCGCCTTCGGCATGCCCGGAAACCACACCCCGGAGACGGATGTCAATACTCGTTGTTGCATCGCGAGCGATCCCGATATATCGTTAAGCCATCGCAACCGATACCGACACGAAGGAGCACGCGATGCGAGAGCCCGACATGAGAAGGCGCGGCGGCCACCGGGGCCCCGAGGAGCGCGCGCGCCGCGGCGATCCGTTCGGCGGCTGGGGCGGCTTCGGCCCGGGGCCCGGCCACCGGGGACGCGGCGGCCGCGGCCGCCGCACCCGGCGCGGCAACGTCAGGGCGGCGCTGCTCGCCCTGCTCGCCGAGCGGGCGATGCACGGCTACGAGATGATCCAGGAGCTGGACAACCGCACCGGCGGGGTCTGGCGTCCGAGCCCCGGCTCGGTCTACCCCACCCTCCAGATGCTGGAGGACGAGGGGCTCGTCAGCAGCGAGGAGCAGGGCGGCAAGCGGCTGTTCGCGCTCACCGAGGCGGGCCGGGAGGAGGCGTCGGCGCAGACCGTCGCCCCCTGGGACGAGGTCACCGAGGCCGCGGGCGAGAACGTCATGCGCGGGCGCGAGGCCATCGGCCAGCTCCTCGGCGCCCTGCAGCAGGTCATGTCCGTCGGCAGCGAGGCCCAGAAGGAGCGCGCGCTGGACGTCGTCAACGACGCCCGCCGCCGCCTCTACGGGATCCTCGCCGACGACCCCGCGGCCGAGTGAGCACCGCCCGGGCGAGCCGGAGCAACCACGAACCGCCGTGGCCGTCCTGGACGGCCGCGGCGGTTCCTTCTCTCGTGGCGGGATCGGCGCGGGGTGGCGGCCGGTCGGCCGCGCGACTCCCCCGCTACGGCAGTGAGCCGAGGAGCTCCACGACGCCGGACGGGCCGTCCACGACGAGGTCGGCGCGCTCGGCGAGCGCGGTGACCTCGGCGGAGCCGCTGCACACCTTCACCCCCGGCACGCCCTCCTCGCGCAGCGCGTCGACGGCGGCGAACCCGGCGAGGTCGCCGAGGTCATCGCCCGCGAACAGCACGCCGGACGGGTCCGCGCCGCGCTCGTCCACGAACGACCGGAACGCGATGCCCTTGTCCGTGCCGGGCGGGCGCAGTTCCAGGACGTAGCGTCCGGGCTCGACGACGAGGCCGGTCCGCTCGGCGAGCGCGGCGAGCAGGCCGCGCAGCCGTTCGAGCGCGACCTCCGGCTCGGCGCACCGCCGCGTGTGCACGGCGATCGCCTGGCCCTTGTCCTCGACGCCGACCTCCGGCGGGGCGCCCGCCGCGCTCAGCACGCCGGGCAGCTTCGCCCGCGCCTCGGCCATTCCGGGCGGCGGGTCGGGCACGGTCAGCGTGCCCGACTCCCAGCGCTCGCGCCCGTACTGGCCGAGCACGACCAGGCCGTCGATGCCCGCGAAGCCGCCGTACTCCACCGCGATCGCGGCGGGACGTCCGGTGACGATCGCGAGCCCGCCGACCAGCGGGGCGAGGCGGGCCAGCGCCGGAGCGGCGCCGGGATGCGCGCGGGCCGTGGCCGGATCGGCGACGATCGGCGCCAGCGTGCCGTCGAAGTCGAATCCGAGCACGGCCCGGGCGGGATGGTCACGGATCGCGTCGAGGCCGCCCGTTCCGGCGGCCGTCACAGACTGGGGAGAGTTCACACCGACCAGTGTTGGTCATGTCAGGGCCGGATGCCGAGTCGGCTCGCGGCGCGCCGCCGCTGCCGCTGCGTCCGCATCCGGCGCAGGCGCTTGACGAGCATCGGGTCGCACTCCAGCGCCTCGGGCCGGTCGATCAGGATGTTCAGGAGCTGGTAGTACCGCGTCGCCGACATGTCGAACAGCTCGCGGATGGCCTGCTCCTTGGCTCCGGCGTACTTCCACCACTGCCGCTCGAAGGCGAGGATCTGGCGGTCGCGCTCGGAGAGGAGGCCGGCCGGGAAGGCGGCGTCGGCCTCCAGGCCGTCGCCTTCCGGGCCGTCGTCTTCCAGACTGTCGTTCACGGGTTGCAGGGCTGCGCCATCGTCCATGCTTCCGTCCTGTTGGGGGCCGTCGCCGGGGGCATCCGCCGCGTGCATGAGGTCCCCTCTGTGGTTACTGATCCCGGGACGTCCGGGTTCGGCAGGGTGCCATGCTAGCCGTCCGCGCCGACAAGTTCCGGCGGTTCGCGCGGAAGAACGGGAGCCCCGTTCAGTGCATCACATCCCCCTTCACCTGGGGCTCTTTCACGCGCTCGTGTCCCATCGCGAACGCTCGTCACAGCAGCCGCCGGGGTCCCGCATAAGGTCGGCGTAAAGAAAGCATGCACACTACATGCGTTAGGGTGGGAGATCGGCGATCACCGGCATGGAACGGGAGACCTGGCATGGCGACGGAGACCTCCGCCACCGAGCGGTCCACCGAACGGTCCACCGAGCGACCCGCCGAGCGGCCCGCCGGGCACCCCCCGCCCGAGGCCGACCCCGTCCTCGCCGAGATCGGGGTGGCGCTGTTCCACCTCCGCCGCGTCTGGGCCAAGCCCGACCTCATGAAGCGCATCCGCGCCCAGACGTCCGGCGGGCCCGGCGGGCGCCCGCTCCAGATCTCCAACCTGATGGTCGTCAACGCCATCGCCGCGCTGACCGCCGAGGCGGGCGAGGAGCGGAAGGGGCCCGCGCCGGACGAGGCGGACTGCGCGTGCGAGGTGACCGTCGGCGCGGTCGCCGAACGGCTGGAGGTCGACCCGTCGACCGCGAGCCGCCTGGTGGGCCACGCGATCGACGCGGGCCTGGTGTCGCGGCGCCCCTCGCCCGTGGACGCGCGCCGCGCCAACCTCGGCCTGACCCCGGCCGGACGGCGCGTCAAGCAGGTCTCCGAGCGGTTCCGCCGCGCCTACCTCGACGAGCTGATGGCCGGCTGGTCGGAGGGCGAGCGCTCCGAGTTCGCGCGGCTGCTCACCCGGTTCGCCGACGCGGCCGCCGCCCGGGCACCGATGTACCCGGACGGCATCGACCAGATCTTCGAGGAGGCCGGCGCCGAGTAGCCGCGCCGTCGTGCCCCGCACGGCCCTGGCCCCGCCCTCAGCCGCCGTTGCGCAGCGCGGACATGCGCATCAGGTACTCGTCCTCGTCGATCTCCCCGCGTGCGAAACGCTCGGCGAGGATCGACTGGGCCTTGCGCATCGGGTCCGCCTCGTGCGCCGCGGCCGGTGGACCGAAGCCGCGCCATCCGCCCGGCCCCGGCCGCCCGCCGCCCGCCGCGATCCGGCGGCGGATCAGGTAGAACGCCGTGCCCAGCACCGCCAGCCACAGCAGCCCGAACGTGATGGGGAAGATCGGCCAGAACGCGGGCGGGTCGCCGCCGTCGTGCCATGCCGGCGGGCTCGCCGCGACCTGTGCCGCCAGTGTCGTCATCATGGTTCCTCGACCCTTCCTGTGTGCGGATGAGTCGATGCTCGGCGACAGGTCAGGGGGACGTCATCGTCCAGCCGGAGACTCCCGCGCTACGCCCGCCGGAGTAGCGGGACGCGGGGCCGGTGCGCCGGGGTCACCACCAGGGCGGACGGTAGTCCTCGTCGTCGGCCGGGGGCGCGGTCGGCGGGGAGGAGTCGCGCGGCCCCCGCGACTCCCGGGGCTCGCGCGGGTCCTGCGGACCCCACGTGTCGCGCGGATCACGCGGGCCGAGATCGCGCGGGCCGCCGAACTCGCCGAGATCGCGGGGTTCGAGCAGGTCGCGGGGATCGAGCGGGTTGCGCGGGTCCAGCGGGTCGTGGGGGTCGAGCGGGGGTTCCGCCGGTTCCGGCGGAGCCGCCGGGGGCTGCGCGGGAGGCGCCGCCGGGGGCGCGACGGGCGGGACCATGGGCGTGGCGCCGCCCGCGTCCGGACGTCCGGGATCGCCGAGGGCGCTGCGCCGGAACCGCTCCCAGTCGTCGTCGTCCAGCGGGTCGGTGTCGTTGAGGTCCCGCGCGTCCGGCGGCGGGCCGTGATGCTTGCCGTTCGGCGCCACGCCGCTCCCGTTCAGGCCGCTCCCGTTCAGGCCGTGCCCGTTCAAGCCGTGCCCGTTCAAGCCGTGCCCGTTCAGCCCGTGCCCGTTGTGGCCGTTGGCGCCGTTGAGCCCGCGGCGTCCGGCGCGTCCGCTCCCCGGGTACTCCTCCGGGACGAACGGGTGCAGCTCCGACGGCGGCGCGGGAGGCTCGGGGGGCATGTGGTCCGCCTCGTCCGGCATGGGGGGCATCGGCGGGTAGTCCGGGGTGGTGTAGGACTCGTCGAGGCCCCAGGGCTGCACGTCCACCGGCGCGCTCAGCGGCTGCCCGACCGGCTCGCCCATGTCGGCGGGAGCGGGGGCCCACTCGACGCCGATCGGCGCGGGCGGGGCGTACGGGGAGGGCGACGGCAGCCCGTAGTCGGGGACGACGTCGGCGTGGTCGCCGGCGTCCGGACCGCGGCGGCGGCGCCGCAGCCGCCACGCGATCAGCAGCGCGAGCGCGAGCAGCAGCCCGCCCCCACCGAGCGCCCCGGGAATCAGCAGGTCGGTGCCGTCGTCCTCGGACGCGGCGGACGGCCCCGCCGCCGGAGCGGACGGCTTCGCCGACGCGGCCGGGTTCCGGACGCCCCGGTTGAGCCGGGACGCGGCGAGCAGCGCCCGGACGGCGTCGACGGTCCCGGCGCACGTCGTCGAGCCGGTCGGGTGGCCGCGGCGCGGCGGGGAGCCCTGCACGAGCGCCTGCCGCACCTGGTCGGGGGTGAGCCTAGGGTAGCGGGCGCGCACCAGCGCGGCGACGCCCGCGACCATCGCCGAGGACGCGCTGGTGCCCGTCCCGACGACGTAGCCGCTGCTGGAGTCGGCGCTGACGATGTCGACGCCGGGCGCGCAGACCGACGCGTGCGAGCGGCGGTTGCTGTCCTTCCACAGGCGCAGCCTCCGGTCGAGCGCGCCGACCGCGATCACGCCCGGGTAGGCGGCGGGGAAGTTCTTGCTGTTGGCCCCGGAGCCGTCGTTCCCGGCCGAGGCGATCAGCACCACGCCCTTGCCGAGCGCGTACTCGATCGCCGCCTCCTGCGACGGCGTGCCGTTGTAGTTCAGGTGGCCGCCGCCGAGCGACATATTGATGATGTCGGCGCCGTGGTCGACGGCGTACCGGATGCCCTGCGCGATCGCGTTGGGGTCGCCGACGGTCTGCCCGCCGCGGCGCAGCGGGTCGTCGTTCTCCAGGGTGACGCGCACCGACAGGACGCGGCTCTGCGGGGCGACGCCGAGCACGCCCTCCGACTGCCCGGCCCCGTGGCCGTGGCCGGCGATGATGCTGGCCATCGACGTCCCGTGCACGCCCCAGTAGCTGCCGCCGGGCTTGCGCGCGCCGCCGGTGAGGTCGGGGCCGTCCAGGACGCGCCCGGTGAGGTCGGGGTGGCGGCGGTCGACCCCGGTGTCCAGGACGGCGACGGTGACGCCGGAGCCGCGCGTCCACCTCCAGGCCCGCGCGGCGCGCAGGACGCCGAGGTGCCATTCGCGGGCGCGGATCTGGTCGGCCCTGGCCGCGTGGCGGACGCCGGACGCCGCGCCGTGCACGGACCGGTCGCGTTCCCCGGTGGTGAGCGCCGCCGGTACCGCGACGGCGGCGGCGAGGGTCAGCGCGGTGAGGGCGGCGGTCGTCCGCGCGCCGAGCGACGGAGCGATCCACACCCGTGGTACCGGACGAGCACGCCGGACACGGCGTCGACCGGCATGGGACACTCCGCGCACCTCCTCCCCGGCAGTCGGCCGTGGTACGCCCGCGGGCCGCGAGGCATCATTCTGCCACGCGAATCCGCTGGGCCCCGGGCACTCGTCGCATTCGGGGACGGTCCGGGCCAGCGCGCACCTTACTCCCCGTCAACATCCTTATCACCGTCCACCCGCGCCTCGCCGGCGTCCTCCCCGGCAGGACGGGCTCAGTGCGAGCCCACGCCGGTCAGAGCGCGGACGGCGAGGTCGTCGTAGCGTGCCGGGTCGGCCTTGCCGCGTGTGACGAACGTCCCCACGACCGCGCACAGAAACCCGATGGGAATCGACACGAGACCGGGGTTCTCCAAGGGGAACAGATGGAAGTCGACCCCCTTCGGGAACAGCGACAGGTTCTCGCCCGTCACGGGGTCGACCTTGCCGGAGACGACCGGCGACAGCACGACGAGCACCAGCGAGGCGACCAGCCCGCCGTAGATGCCCGCGACGGCGCCGCCCGGGGTGAACCGGCGCCAGAACAGCGACAGCACGATCGCCGGGAGGTTCGCCGCCGCCGCCATCGCGAACGCCAGCGCGACCAGGAACGCCACGTTCAGGTTCCGCGCGACGACGGCGAGGACGATCGCCAGCGACCCGACGAGGAACGCGGCGAACCGCGCCACCGCGACCTCCTGCGACTCGCGCGGGCGGCCGAGCATCAGCACCTGGCCGAAGTAGTCGTGCGCGAGCGAGGTCGCGGACGCCAGCACGAGGCCCGACACGACGGCGAGGATCGTCGCGAACGCCACCGCGCCGATGAAGGCGAGCAGGACGTCGCCGCCGACCCGTCCGGCGGCGTGCTCGCCGAGCGCCCGCGCGAGCTGCGGCGCGGCGGTGTTGCCCGACGGGTCCTGCGCGAGGATCGCGTGCCGCCCGACCAGCGCCGCCGCGCCGAACCCGAGCGCGAGCGTCATCAGGTAGAAGACGCCGACGAGCCCGATCGCCCACGACACCGACGTCCGCGCGGCGCGCGCGTCCGGCACGGCGAAGAACCGGGTGACGATGTGCGGGAGCCCGGCGGTGCCGAGGACGAGGGCCAGCGCGAGGCTGACGAAGTCGAGCTTGCCGACGACGGTCCGGTAGGTGTCGCCGGGGACGTCGCGCCCGTACCGCTGCCCCGGCTGGAGGAACCCGGCGCCGCTGCCGCTGGCGTCCGCCGCCGAGCCGAGCATCGCGCTGACGTCGAAGCCGAACCGGCCGAGGACCAGCCCGGTCAGCGCCGCCGCGCCCGCCGTCAGCAGCACGGTCTTGATGATCTGCACCCAGGTCGTGGCCTTCATCCCGCCGAACATCACGTAGCAGATCATCAGTACGCCCACCGCGACGATCGTGGTGGTGCGGGCGGCGGCCGCGGACATGCCGAGGAACCGGTGCCCCGCCCGGATGCCGAGCAGCAGCGACACGAGCGCGCCCGCCCCGACCATCTGCGCGAGCAGGTAGAACACCGACACGGTCACGGTGGAGACGGCCGCCGCCGTCCGCACCGGCGCCCGGTCGGGCGCGCGTCGCGCGAGGACGTCGCCCATCGTGAACCGGCCCGCGTTGCGGATCGGCTCGACGAGCAGCAGCGTGAGCACCCACGCGACCAGGAACCCGACCGAGTACAGGAACCCGTCGTAGCCCGACAGCGCGATGATCCCCGCGATGCCGAGGAACGACGCGGCCGACATGTAGTCCCCGGCCAGCGCGACGCCGTTGCGCGCCCCGGAGAACATCCGCCCGCCCGCGTAGAAGTCGTCGGCGCCCTTCGTCGTGGCCCGCGCCCAGACGGTGATCGCGAGCGTGACGACGACGAAGCCGAGGAACAGCCCGAACGTGAGCGTCCGCCCGTCGGTCACCGCGGTTCCCGGGCCTGCTCGGCGGCCGCCGCGGCGGCGTCGGCCCGCAGCCGCGCCGCCAGCGGGTCGAGGCGCCGCCGCGCGTAGCCGACGTAGAGCCCGGCCAGCGCGAACGTCGAGACGAACTGGAGGAGCCCGAGCAGCAGCGCGACGTTGACGTTCCCGGCCACCTTCCGCGCCATGAGCCCCCGCGCGAACCCCGAGAGCGCGACGTAGCCGAAGTACCACCCGAGGAACCCGAGCGCGACGCCCGCCGCCAGCCGCGCGTACCTCCTCCTGAGCAGCACGAACCGCGCGTCGTGCGCGTAGTGCCCGGGACCGGCGCCGCCCTCCCGTTCGGGCCCCCGCCGCGCCGGTCGCGCCCCCCAGACCATACGGTCCCCCCTGACCCGATCATGACCCTGTGTGGCCGTTGCGGTCCCCCATGAGATCAAGGGCCGGGAGGGGCGGCGTGCCACTTGGGGAGAAGCAGATCAATCCTTGCCCGCCACCGAATCCTCGATCGCCCGCAGCACGTCGCGGTGGAACCGGGACGGGGCGCTCCCCGCTCTCGGCCACCCGGGGCGCGTACCGGTCGCCCGGACACACCTGCGGGTCAGGGGGTCTGGGCCAGGCCGATCACGTTGCCGTCGGCGTCGCGGACGGTGGCGATCAGCTTGCCGCCGCCGACGTCCTTGACCTCGTCCTGCGCCCGCGCGCCCGCCGCGAGCAGCGCCGCCACGGTCGCCTCGATGTCCTCGACCTCGACGTAGGGCACCGGGCCCGTCATGCCCTTGCGGTGGCCGTTCGGGTCGAGGCCGATGTCCTGCCCGGCGACCCGGTAGCCGACGTAGAAGGACTCCTCGTAGACGGGCTCCGCGCCCAGCAGCGCGGTGAAGATGGGCGTGGCGCGCGCGATGTCGGTGACGGGGAAGATGATCGTCTGGATGCCCTGGCTCATTGTCGCTCCCTGTGTCGAACGGTTGGCGGGCCCGGCCGGGGGCCGGTCACGGGGACGGCACCCTCCGGGTCGAGAATGTGACCGATGGACGAGCGATCCCTGGCCTCGGCGTTCGAGGAGCACCGGCCGCGCCTGCGGGCGGTGGCCCAGCGCGTGCTGGGCTCGGCCGCCGAGGCCGAGGACGCCGTCCAGGAGACCTGGCTGCGGCTCGCCGGGGCCGGCGCCGAGGGGATCGAGAACCTCGGCGGCTGGCTGACCACGGTGGTCGGGCGGGTGTCGCTGAACATGCTGCGGTCCCGCGCGTCCCGCCGCGAGGACCCGCTCGGCGAGCGGGCGCGCTCGACCGCGGGCGGGACGACGCCGGAGGACGAGGCGCAGCTCGTCGACTCGGTCGGGCGGGCGCTGCTCGTGGTCCTGGACACCCTCACGCCCGCCGAGCGGCTCGCGTTCGTCCTGCACGACATGTTCGCGATGCCGTTCGACCAGATCGCGCCGATCGTCGAGCGGACCCCGGCGGCGGCGCGCAAGCTCGCGAGCCGGGCCCGGGGCCGCGTCCGGGCGGCACCGGACGCGGCGGGCACCGGCCTCGACCGGCACGGCGAGGTCGTCGAGGCGTTCCTGGCGGCCTCGCGGGCCGGCGACTTCGAGGCGCTGCTGTCCCTGCTCGACCCGGACGTGCTCATGCGGGCCGACCGCGCCGGCGTCGCGTTGGGCGCCGCGGACCTGGTCCGGGGCGCCGCCGGTGTGGCCGAGACGTTCTCCGGCGGCGCCCACGGGGCGCGCCCGGCACTCGTGGACGGCGCCGCCGGAGCCGTCTGGACGGTCGACGGCAGGCCGCGCGTCGTGTTCGACCTCACGATCATCGGGGGCCGGATCACGGCGATCGACCTGCTCGCCGAGCCCGAGACGCTCGGGGCGCTCGTCCTGGAGCCGCCGGCGCGCTGACGGCGGCCTCAGTGGGTGCCGGCGCCGCGTCCTCGCCCCCGCTGCTTCCAGCCCGCCACGAGGGCCACGCCGACGACGGCGAGGCCGACCTGGAGGACCAGTTCGATCCAGTCGATGCCGTCGGTGGTCTTCACCCCGACCTTCTGCGCGATCGCGGTGCCGATCAGCGCGGCGATGATGCCGATGGCGACGGTGAGCAGCACGCCGATGGGCTGCCTGCCCGGCAGCAGCAGCCGGCCGAGCGCACCGATGATCGCCCCGATGACGATCGCGGTGATGATCCCTGTGATGGTCACGGGTCCCGCCTCCTCCGAGGTGTAGGTAGGGGCCCTTGTGCCCGTTCAGGGCTGTTTGTCACCTGTATCAGCCGTCGTAGTCGATCGTGAGCCGCTCGGTGGTCGGGACGGACTGGCACGTCAGGACGTATCCGGCGGCGATCTCGGCGGGATCGAGCGCGAAGTTGCGGCGCATCCGGACCTCGCCCTCGACGACCCGGGCCCGGCACGTCCCGCAGACGCCGCCCTTGCACGCGAACGGCAGGTCGGGCCGGACGCGCTGGGCCGCGTCCAGCACGGTCGCGTCCCTCGGCTGGGTCATGGTGGTCGAGCGGCCGTCCAGGACGACCGTCACCTCGCTCGACGGCCCGGACGGCGCGCCGCGCTCCCGGACCGGCGCGGGCGGCGGCCCGTCGTCGTCCACGTGGAACAGCTCCTGGTGGACGCGCTCGCGCGGCACGCCGAACTCGCCGAGCAGCTCCCGCGCCCCGGCGACCATCGCGAACGGGCCGCACAGCCACCAGTGCCCGACGTCGTGGACGGGCACGAGCCGCGGCAGCAGCTCGCGCAGCCGCGCCGCGTCCAGCCGCCCGCTGAACAGCTCCGCCTCGCGCGGCTCCTGCGACAGCACGTGCACCAGCTCGAACCGGTCGGGGTGGGCGTCCTTCAGGTCGGCCAGCTCGTCGGCGAACATGACCGTCCCGCTGCGCCGGTTGCCGTACAGGACGGTGACGCGGGCGGACGGGTCCTCCAGCACGGACGCGGCGATCGACAGCACCGGCGTGATCCCCGACCCGGCCGCGACCAGCACGTGGTGCGCGCCGCGAACGCCCGGGGCGTCGAGCGTGAACGTCCCGGCCGGCGCCAGCACCTCGATCTCGTCGCCCGCCCGCACCTCGTGGACCAGCCAGGAGGAGAACAGCCCGTCGGGGATCTCCCGCACGCCGATGCGCGGCGGCGCGCCCGCCGGGGCGCAGATCGAGTAGGACCGCCGCTCCTCCCGCCCCTGGACGAGGCGCCGCAGCGTGAGGAACTGGCCGGGCGTGAACGCGTACTCCTCGGCCAGCTCGTCCGGGACCTCGAAGGCGACCGCGACCGCGTCGTCGCAGAGCCGCTCGACGTCCGCGACGCGCAGCGGGTGGAAGCCGCCGCGCCGCCGCGCGGCCCCCGCGGTGTCCAGGACGGTCACTCAGATCTCCTTGACGTGCTCGAACGGCTCCCCGCACGCGGCGCAGCGGTGCAGGGACTTGCAGGCGGTCGAGCCGAACCGCGACACCTGCGCGGTGTCGGCGGAGCCGCAGCGGGGGCAGGGGACACGCCGGGTCGGGCCGAGGGACAGCGGGATCGGGCCGGACGCCCTGCGCGGCGCGGAGCCCGGCGGTGAGATCCCGGCCTCGGCGAGCTTGGCGCGCCCGGAGGCGCTGATCCAGTCGGTCGTCCACGGCGGGTCGAGGACGGTCCGCACCCGCACGTCGCGGTGCCCCGCCTCGGCCAGCCGCGCCCGCAGGTCGTCGCGCATCGCGTCCAGCGCGGGGCAGCCGGTGTAGGTGGGGGTGATGAGGACCTCCACGTGCCCGGCCTCCTCCCGCACGTCCCGCAGGACGCCCAGCTCGGCGAGCGTCAGCATGGGCAGCTCGGGGTCGGTGACGGTCTCCGCCACCGCTCTGGCCGTAAGGGTGCTCACCAGGTCGCTCCCGGGTGTGCGCGGGCGAGGCCCTGGAGGTCGCCGAGGAGGTCGTCCAGGGCGGCGGTGTGGGAGCCGTCCCGTCCGGCGAGGGCGGGCGGGCCCGGTTCGGGGAGGGTCAGCGTCGCCTCCGCCAGCACCTGCGCGAGCACGCCGTCGAACTCCTCCCGCACGTCGGACGGGTCCACGCCGACCCCCGCCGCCGCCATCGCCCGCTCGGCCCCGTGGGTCGCGAACAGCTCGCCCGCCCGCGGCCACAGGGCGTCCAGCGCCTCCTGCGCCCGCCCGTGGGAGTACTCGGTGCCGTCGCCGAGGCGGATCGTCCACAGCGCGGCGTGGTCGCGGTGGTAGGCGACCTCCTTGACGCCCTTCGCCGCGATCGCCGCGAGGACGGGGTCGCGGGAGCCGGTGAGGCGGTCCAGCAGCGCGAGCCGCCACGTCGAGAACAGCAGCGACCGTACGGTGCAGTGCGCGAAGTCCCCGTTCGGGGCCTCCACGAACCGCACGTTGCGGAATCCCGGCGCGTCCCGGAAGTAGGCGAGTTCGTCCTCGTCGCCCGATCCGGCGGCCGCGGCGGCGCGGGAGAGCAGCAGCCGCGCCTGCCCGAGCAGGTCGAGCGCGATGTTGGCGAGCGCGACCTCCTCCTCCAGCTCGGGCGCGCGCGTGCACCACTCCTGGAGCCGGTGCGAGGCGATCAGCGCGTCGTCGCCGAGCATCAGGCAGTACGCGGCGAGGGCGTCGCGGTCGACGCCCTCGGGGACGGACGCGTCGATCCCCGCGAGCGGGTCGTGGAAACCGGTGCCGAACGCCCAGCGGGCCTCGTCGTTGTCCTCGGTGATCGCGCCGAGTGCGTTGTCGAAGGACATCGGACCTCACATGTGCGGGACGTTCTCGGGGATGTCGTAGAACGTCGGATGCCGGTAGACCTTGTCGCCGCTGGGGGCGAAGAACGGGTCCTTCTCGTCCGGGCTGGACGCGGTGATGTCCCGCGCCCGCACGACCCAGATGCTCACGCCCTCGTTGCGCCGGGTGTAGAGGTCGCGCGCGTTCCGCAGCGCCATCTCGTCGTCGGGCGCGCGGAGCGAGCCGACGTGCACGTGGTTCAGGCCCCGCTTCCCCCGGACGAACACCTCGTACAGCGGCCAGTCCTTCTCCATCACGCGACCTCCCTCGTCTTCGCCTTCGCGGCGTGGGCGGAGGCCGCCGCGCGCACCCAGGCGCCCTCCTCGTGCGCGGCCCGGCGCGTCGCGATCCGCTCGGCGTTGCAGGGGCCGTCGCCGCTGATCACCCGCTTCAGCTCCGACCAGTCGATCTCGCCGAAGTCGTGGTGCCCGCGCTCCTCGTTCCAGCGCAGGTCGGGGTCGGGAAGCGTGACGCCGAGCGCCTCGGCCTGCGGGACGGTCATGTCCACGAACCGCTGCCGCAGCTCGTCGTTGGTGTGCCGCTTGATCTTCCAGGCCATCGACTGCGCGGTGTGCGTCGAGTCGGCGTCGGGCGGGCCGAACATCATCAGCGACGGCCACCACCAGCGGTCCACCGCGTTCCGCACCATCTCGCGCTGGGCGTCCGTCCCGCGCATCAGCGTCATCAGCAGCTCGTACCCCTGCCGCTGGTGGAACGACTCCTCCTTGCAGATCCGGATCATCGCCCGCGCGTAGGGGCCGTAGGAGCTGCGGCACAGCGGCACCTGGTTGCAGATCGCGGCACCGTCCACGAGCCAGCCGATCACCCCGACGTCGGCGAACGACAGCGTGGGGTAGTTGAAGATCGAGGAGTACTTCTGCCGGCCCTCGATCAGCTTCTCGGTGAGGTCGGTGCGGTCGGCGCCGAGCGTCTCGGCGGCCGAGTAGAGGTAGAGGCCGTGGCCCGCCTCGTCCTGCACCTTGGCGAGCAGGATCGCCTTGCGGCGCAGCGAGGGCGCGCGGGTGATCCACTCCCCCTCGGGCTGCATCCCGATGATCTCCGAGTGGGCGTGCTGCGCGATCTGCCGGACCATCGTCGTGCGGTACCGGTCGGGCATCCAGTCGCGCGGCTCGATCCGCTGGTCGCGCTCGATCGTCTGCTCGAAGCCCTTCTCCGGATCCACGTCAGACCTCCTTCGGCTCGGCGGCCTCGCGCTTGGCCACCAGTGTCAGGACGTCGTACTTCGCGACGACCTCGCCGTCCTGCCGGGTGACCTCGGTGTCCCATCGGACCTCGCCGTAGTCGGCGTTCTCGCGCGGGGTGATCTGCTTGGCGGTGAGCGCCACCGTCAGCTCGTCGCCCGGGAACGTCGGCGCGAGGAACCGCAGGTTCTCCAGCCCGTAGTTGGCGAGGACGGGGCCGGGCTCGGGCGAGACGAACAGCCCCGCCGCGAACGACACCACGAGGTAGCCGTGCGCGACCCGGCCGCCGAAGAACGGGTTCGCCCGCGCGGCCTCCTCGTCCATGTGGGCGTAGAAGGTGTCGCCGGTGAAGTCCGCGAAGTGCTCGATGTCGGCCAGCGTGACCGGGCGGGGGCCGGCGACGACCGTGTCGCCGATCCGCAGGTCCTCCAGGTGCTTGCGGAACGGGTGGACGTCGCCCCGCGCGCGCGGCGAGCCCTGCGTCCAGCGCCCGGTGATCGCCGTGAGCATCGACGGCGAGCCCTGCACGGCGGTGCGCTGCATGTGGTGCATGACGCCGCGCACGCCGCCCATCTCCTCGCCGCCCCCGGCGCGTCCCGGGCCGCCGTGCACCAGCGTCGGCAGCGGCGAGCCGTGCCCGGTGGACTCCTTCGCGTCCTCCTCGTTCAGCACGAGCAGCCGCCCGTGCCAGGGCGCCGCGCCGATCACGACCTGCCGCGCGAAGCCCGGGTCGGCGGTGACGACCGAGCCGACCAGGCTGCCGCGCCCCCGGGCCGCGAGCGCGACCGCCTCCCGCGTGGAGGAGTAGGGCAGCAGCGTCGCGACCGGCCCGAACGCCTCGACCTCGTGCGGCTCGGCGCGCCCGTGGTCGTCGGCGCGCAGCAGGACCGGCGACAGGAACGCGCCGCGCTCGGCGTCGGCGTCGAGCACCTCGACCCGCTCGGGGTCGCCGAACACGATCCGTCCGGCGTCCGTCAGCGCCTTCAGGCTCCGGCGGACCTCCTCGCGCTGTTCGAGCGTGGCGAGCGCGCCCATCCGCACGTCCGGGTTGGACGGGTTGCCCACGGTCACGCGAGCGAGCCGCTCCCCCGCCGCCTGCGCGACGTCGTCGACCAGGTCGGCCGGGACGATCGCGCGCCGGATCGCCGTGCACTTCTGGCCCGCCTTCACCGTCATCTCGGTGACGAGCTGCTTGACGAACAGGTCGAACTCCGCCGTCCCCGGACGCGCGTCCGGGCCGAGGATCGCGCAGTTCAGCGAGTCGGCCTCGGCGTTGAAGCGGACCGACCGACCGGCCACCACCGGGTGCGTCCGCAGCCGCAGCGCGGTCGAGGCCGACCCGGTGAACGCGACGAGGTCCTGCTCGGTCAGATGGTCGAGCAGGTCGCCGGCGTCGCCGCAGACGAACTGGAGCGTCCCGGCGGGCAGGATGCCGGACGCGACGATCAGCTCCACCAGCCGCGCCGTGAGGTAGGCGGTCTGGCTCGCGGGCTTGACGAGGCTCGGCATCCCGGCGAGGAACGCGGGCGCGAACTTCTCCAGCGGGCCCCACATCGGGAAGTTGAACGCGTTGATCTGCACGGCGACGCCCTGGAGCGGCGAGCAGATGTGCCGTCCGGAGAAGGTGCCGCCCTTGCTCAGCGGCTCCACGTCCCCGTCGACCAGGACGGTGTCGTTCGGCAGCTCGCGCTTGCCCTTGCTCGCGTACGACAGCAGGACGCCGATGCCGCCGTCCACGTCGATCCGCGAGTCGGCGAGCGTCGCGCCCGTCCGCGCGGACAGCGCGTACAGCTCCTCGCGGTGCTCGCGCAGGTGCAGGGCCAGCGCCTTGAGCAGGACGGCGCGCTGGTGGAAGGTCAGCTCGCCCAGCGCCGGGCCGCCGACGAGCCGCCCGTGCGCGAGCGCGGCGCCCATGTCGATGCCCGCGGTGGAGATCCGCCCGATCTCCTCGCCCGTCACCGCGTCGGTGAGCGGCGCCCCCTCGTCCGGCGGTATGTGCCAGGCGCCGGACACGTAGCTGGGCAGCGGAGCCATGGGCGAGCCCTCCTCGTCCTCGGAAAACCCTCGGAGTCGTGGAATTACCGACCGTCCGTTCAGTAAGTATCGTACCTCGGTGCCGGGCCGCTGAGAAGGCCGCGCCGGGCCGCCGGGCCGCCGCCTGCTGCGATAATGCCGCGGTGAGCGAGGTGGGCGAGGTGGGTGACGGCCGCGCGACCCGGCGGCGCGGGCGGCCCGGATACGACCGGGAGAGGCTGCTCGCGGTCGCGGTGACGGTGTTCAACGAGCGCGGCTACGACGGCACCAGCATGGACGACCTCGCCCGGCGGCTCGGGATCAGCAAGTCCGCGATCTACCACCACGTCACCGGCAAGGACGAACTGCTCCAACTCGCCGTCGACCGCGCCCTCGACGGCCTGTTCGCCGCCGCCGAGGAGGCCGCCGCCGCGCCGGGCCGCGCGATCGACCGGCTGGAGCACCTGGTCCGCGCCAGCGTCGCCGTCCTGGTCGAGCGGCTCCCGTTCGTCACGCTGCTGCTGCGCGTGCGCGGCAACACCGCTGTCGAGAAGCGCGCGCTGGCCCGCCGCCGCGAGTTCGACCGGCTGGTCTCCGGGCTGGTCGCGCAGGCCGAGGCCGAGGGCGACATCCGCCCCGACATCGACCCCGCGATCACTGCCCGGCTGCTGTTCGGCCTGGTCAACTCGCTCGTCGAGTGGTACCGCCCACGCGGCCGCGCGGGCGGCGCGCAACTCGCCGACGCCATCTGCAAGGTCGCCTTCGACGGGCTGCGCAACCCCCGCGCTACAGGCGGGTGACGAGGAGTTCGGGACGCTCGACGCAGTCGGCGACGAACCTCAGGAAGCCGCCCGCGACGCCCCCGTCGCAGATCCGGTGGTCGAAGGTGAACGAGAGCTGCGCGACCTTCCGCAGCCGCACCTCGCCCTCGAACGCCCACGGCCGGTCCACGATCCGCCCGACGCCGAGCATGGCGGCCTCGGGGTGGTTGAGGATGGGGTTCGAGCCGTCCACCCCGAAGACGCCGTAGTTGTTCAGCGTGAACGTCCCGCCGGTGAGGTCGGCGGGGGTGAGGCGTCCCTCGCGGGCGTCGTCGGTGCGCCGCCTGAGCGCCGCCGCGAGTTCGGCGAGCGTGAGGGACTGCGCGTCGCGGACCACCGGCACCACCAGGCCCCGCCCGGTCTGCGCGGCGAACCCGAGATGGATCCGGGACGACTGGACGATCTCCTCGCGCTCGGCGTCCACATGGGCGTTGAGCTGCGGGTATCGCCGCAGGCCCGCCACACAGATCCGGGCGAGCAGCGCCAGCGTGCCGACGCGCGCGTCCGGGTCGGCGCGGCCGATGCGCTCCCTCAACTCCACCAGCGGTGTCGCGTCGACGTCCACCCAGGTGCTCGCGTCGGGGATCTCGCTGCGGCTGCGCACGAGCTTCTCGGCGATCGCGCGCCGCGTCCCCCTGAGCGGGATGCGCACGACGTCCGGGGTCTCCTCCGGCGGCTCGGGCCTGGCGATCGCGGCCTCGACGTCGCGCCGCAGCACGACGCCGCCGGGCCCGCTCGCCTCGATCGCGGCGACGTCGACGCCGTGCTCCTTCGCCAGCCGCCGCACCACCGGCGAGATGACCCGCGGCGCCTCGGCACCCGGCTTCGGCGCGGGCACGGGTGCGGGCGCGGACACGGGCGCGGGCACGGGCGCGGGGACGGGCGCGGTCTCCGGACGGGCGGCGCGGCGGCGCGACCGGCGGGAGGCGCCGTCGCTCGTCCCGTAGCCGACGAGGACGTTGCCGGAACCGGCCCGCTCCTCCTCCCGGTACCGCTCGCCGGCGCCCTCCCGGAGGGTGATCTCGATCAGCGGCGCGCCGACGCCGACCACCGACCCGGCGTCGGCGTAGAGCCGGGCCACGACGCCCGCGATCGGGATCGGGACGTCCACGGCGGCCTTGGCGGTCTCGACCTCGACGACGCTCTGGTCGACGGTGACCGGGTCGCCGACCGCCACCTTCCACTCCAGGATCTCGGCCTCGGTCAGCCCCTCGCCGAGGTCGGGCAGGTTGAAGACCGTCGCGGTCACGCGGCACCGCCCAGGAACCGCGTGTCGGGCTCGTCGTCGCGCTGCAGCCGGTCGAGCGCGTCGAGGATCCGGTCGACGTTCGGCAGGTGGTGGCGCTCCAGCATCGGCGGCGGGTAGGGGATGTCGAAGCCGGTCACGCGCAGCACCGGCGCCTGGAGGCTGTGAAAGCAGCGCTCCTGGACGCGGGCCGCGACCTCCGCGCCGACCCCGGCGAACCCGGCGGCCTCGCTGACGACGACGCAGCGTCCGGTCCTGCGGACGGACGCGACGACCGTGGCGTCGTCGAACGGGACGATCGTCCGGAGGTCGACGACCTCCAGGTCCCAGCCCTCGCCCGCGGCGGCCTCGGCGGCCTCCAGCGCCACCGGCACGCTCGGCCCGTAGGCGACGAGCGTCGCGTCGGCGCCGGACCGGCGGATCGCGGCGCGGCCGAACGGCTCCGCGCGGGCGGGCAGCGCGACGTCCGCCTTGGACCAGTACAGCTTCTTCGGTTCCAGGAAGATGACGGGATCGGGGTCCTCGATGGCCTCGCGGAGCAGCGAGTACGCGTCCGCCACGGTCGCGGGGGTGACGACCTTCAGACCCGGGGTGTGGGCGTAGTAGCCCTCGCTGGAATCGCAGTGGTGCTCGACGCCGCCGATCCCGCCCGCGTAGGGAATGCGGATGACCAGCGGCAGCCCCACCTGCCCGCGCGTGCGGTTGCGCGTCTTCGCGACATGGGAGGCGATCTGCTCGAACGCCGGGTAGGCGAACGCGTCGAACTGCATCTCCACGACGGGCCGGAACCCGCCCATCGCCATGCCGACGGCGAATCCCACGATCCCCGCCTCGGCGAGCGGGGTGTCGAAGCAGCGGTCGTCGCCGAACTTGTCGGTCAGGCCGTCGGTGACGCGGAAGACCCCGCCGAGCGCGCCGACGTCCTCGCCGAAGACGACGACCTGGTCGTCGCCGTCCATCGCGTCGCGGAGCGCGGCGTTGAGGGCCTGCGCCATGGTGGTCGTGCTGGTCGTGCTGGTCGTCGCGGTCGTCGTCACGGCAGCGCCTCCTCTGCCTCCAGCTCGGTGCGCAGCAGCGCCCGCTGCTCGTCGAGCTGCGGGGTCGGGGTGCCGTAGACGTGGTCGAACATCCCGAGCGGGACGAGTTCGGGGTCGGCGTTCATCCGCTCGCGCAGCCGGGAGGCGAACTCCTCCGCCTCCGCCGCGCACGCCTCGACGTCCTCGTCGGTGAGGAGGCCGCGCCGCCGCAGATGGGCCTCCAGGCGCGCGACCGGGTCGCGCCGCCGCCATCGCGCGGCCTCGCCCTCCGTCCGGTAGCGGGACGGGTCGTCGGCGTTCGTGTGGGCCTCAAGCCGGTACGTGCACGCCTCGACGAGGAACGGCCCGTCTCCGGACCGCGCGTGCTCGACGGCGGCCCCGAGCACGGCCAGAACCGCGACCGGGTCGTTCCCGTCCACCCTTTCCGAGCGCACGCCGTAGCCGACGCCCTTGTGGGCGAGCGAGGGCGCGGCGGTCTGCCGGTCCAGCGGCACGGAGATGGCGTACTGGTTGTTCTGGACGAGGAACACGACCGGCGCCTTGAAGACGGCGGCGAAGTTGAGCGCCTCGTGGAAGTCGCCCTCGCTGGTCGCGCCGTCGCCGACGCAGGCGAGCGCGACGCGGCCGGTCCCCTTGCGGCGTTCGGCGTAGGCGAGGCCCGCCGCGTGGACGGACTGCGTCGCCAGCGGCGTGCACTGCGGCGCCGTGTGGTGCCGCTCGGGGTCGTACCCGCAGTGCGCGTTCCCGCGCAGCAGCGCGAGCACCTCGACGGGGTCGATGCCCCGCGCCACCAGCGCCATCGACTCCCGGTACGTCGGGAACAGCCAGTCGTCCTCGTTCAGCGCGAGCACCGCGCCGATCTGGCACGCCTCCTGGCCGTGGCTGGACGGGTACACCGCCAGCCGCCCCTGCTTGGTGAGCGCCGTGGCCTGGGCGTCGAACCGCCGGCCGATGACCATCCTGCGGTACGCGCGGCGCAGCAGCGCCTCGTCCGGCGCCCGGTAGGCGGACCGCCGCCGCACCACCGCGCCTGAATCGGTCAGGAACCGCACCGGCTCCGCCGAGGGAAGCAGCTCCTCCGCCGAGGGGGATCGCCCCTCCGCCGTGGACCGCCCCGCCGGCGAGGGGAGCGGCGCCTTCGGACGTGGACCCGCCATACGCCCCCACCTCCTCATTTTCCATCGGTGGTAGGAATATGAAACAGGTCGGCCATAAGTCTCAAGAGTCGGCCGGAATCCAGGACGACCTGCCCTCAACCGGAGCCAACATGGACCATCTGTCTTCGGAGAGCGCGGCCTCCCCGACCCCGCCGGGACGATCGGCGGCGTCCCTGGACGACGTCGACCGCGCCCTCCTCCGCGAGCTGACCGCCGACGGGCGGCTGTCGATGCGCGCCCTCGCCGAGCGGGTCAGCGTCTCCCGCTCCAACGCCTACGCGCGCGTCGAACGCCTGATCGAGGAGGGCGTCATCGCCGGGTTCACCGCCCGCGTCGACCCCGTCCGCGCGGGCCTCGGCACCGCCGCCTACGTGCTGGTCAACATCGAGCAGAACTCCTGGCGCAAGGTGTCGGCGCAGCTCCGCGAGGTCCCCTACATCCAGCACCTGGCGTTCGTGGGCGGCGACGTCGACCTCGTCATGCTCGTCCGGACGCCCGACAACGCGTCCCTGCGCGACGTCGTGCTCGGCCGCATCCACGCGGTCGAGGGCGTCCGCTCCACCCGCACCTGGCTGATCTTCGACGAGACCCCGACGCCGCACCACCACTGACCCCGGCCGGCCGCGGAAAAGGGAACACGTCCGGTACGGAGCGGGGCCGTACCGGACGTGTCCGGGGGGACGTTGCCAGACTCGGCCGCCTGCCGGCGGGGGATTCGGCGGCGGTCACGGGCGAGAGCCTTGGGACGTCCCTTTTCGAAAAGCCATTCAGTTGTCGTGCCGGTCGTGCCGGATCAGCAGGCCGGCTCGCCGCTCTGCGCGGGAACGCTCACGGCGGACCAGGCCGACTTGACCGCGTTGCACTCGGCCGAGGAGCCGGCGAACAGCTCCTTGGCGGCCTGGACGGTCGCGACCCGCGCGCGGGCGTGGGTCCAGCTGCTGACCTTCTTGTTGAGGCCGCCCATGAAGATCTGGCCGGCCTTCTGGATGCCGATGCCGGTGACGGTGGAGTTGTTGCAGGTCGGGCTCGTCGGGTTCCCGTTGGTCGGGTTCGAGCCCTCGGCCAGCAGGTAGAACCAGTGGTTCTGCGGGCCGGCGGCCTTGTGCACCTCCGTCCTCGGAATGGAGGAGGAGTAGCAGTTCGGGTCGCCCTTCGCACCCGGGTTGTACATGTTGCGGATCGGGCCCTGGCCGACCAGGTCGACCTCCTCGCCGACCAGGTAGTCCGGCGGGTCGTACTGGGCGGGCTCGTTGATGTAGTGCTCGGTCAGCGCGCCGAAGATGTCGCCGGCCGACTCGTTCATCCCGCCCTTCTCGTTGCCGCCGCCGCCGTCGCCGCCCGGGGTGTTGGTGAAGACGGCGTGGCCGTTCTCGTGGCCGACGACGTCGACCGAGGTGGCCTGCTTGTTGTTGGCCTGGTTGTGGCCGAAGTTGGTGTAGCTGCCGTTCCAGTAGGCGTTGACGTCACTCAGGCCCACACGCGCGGGGAACCCGCGCCCGTTGCCATTGGTGCCGTTGCGGCCGAGCCATGCCTTGAGCATGTCCCATTCCTTCTGGACCGCGTACAGCACGTCCACGCACGCGGTCTCCAGATTGGTGCCGCTGCCATTGCCCCAGGCGCTGTCGGTGCCGGTGTAGGCGGAACCGCCCTGGCCGCCGCACTGGTGGCCGGGACGCTGCGGGTCGGTCATCGAGGTGGCGGCCGTGCTGAGGTCGACGGTGCCGTGGTAGTTGCTCTGGTCGTCGGCCGCGTCGCGGACCTCGTCCCAGGTCTTGACGACCTTTCCGGACTTGGCGTCCACCATCACGTGCAGCTTGGTCTCGGCGCGCTTCTGGTGACCGCTCACGACCGTCTCGTAGACCAGCCGTCCCGAGCCCTCGGCCAGCACCGTGAGGCGCGGGGAGGAGACGGTGGAGACCCTGGAGACCTTGGCGCGCGAGACCCGCGCGGCCTGCGCGGCCGTGACGGTCGCCTTCGTCCCCACGTTGAGCGCCTCGGTCTGGTTGACCGACGAGCTCAGCACACCGCCGGACGCGTTGGTCGTGACGACGAAGTCGCCGCCGTACACCGGCAGGCCGTCGTAGGTGCGCTGGTACTCCACGTGCTGGAGCCCGCGCAGGCCGGACGTCACGTTGGTCCGGAAGATCTTGTCCTTGGGCGCGGTCTTGAACGCCGCGGGCTGGGAGGTGACGAAGGTGTCGGCCGACGCGGCGGCAAGAGAGCGGGGGTCCGGCTTGGCCGCCTTCGCGGTACCGGAGGTCGCTCCTGTGGCGGGGGCGGACATCGCCACGGCGAGGCCGACGGCCAGTGCCGTCGCCCCGATCGCGGTCTGGTGTCTCACAGGGATGCTCCTTCGACGGGCCCGCCATCCGAGGGCGCGCGGAGCCGAGGCTTGGGAGCGCTCCGCCGCGTCCTGTCTGCCGGGCGAGGACTGGGGACATGCAACTCATCCGATGAGCTGTCCCGAAGTGCACCCCGCCGCACCGGAACGTGTCAATGCATTCAACGAGACACGAATTTTCACAACTGTGAAATTGAAGGAGAAATAAAGATGATCAATACGCTGAGCAGCGGTCACGCCCGAACTCGGTATTCAGGCCCAACGAAATACGGGGGGCCGCCCGTCCCGGTGAAGCGGAATTTCCCGCGCGGCCGCGCCCGCGGGGGTCAGGCGTCCTCAAGCAGCCGCAGGTGATCGGCCAGTTCGGGAACGGTCGCCAGCACCGCCGGGTCGACGCTCCGCCGGATGAGGACGGCCTCCTCGTCCTCCCGTTGCCCTTCGAGGACGGCGACGACGAACCCGGGTGGAAGCGCCGCGTGAATGCCGCCCCGGCGCGCCGTCGCGGTCATCGCTTTGCAGACCTCGGCGAGCGCGGCGTCGTGCGCCGCCCCAAGCGCGACCATCGCCGCGTCACGTTCCGCATCGCCCGAGGCGGGCACCAGGTATTCCTCCGTCAGGCGGCGATACCACGGCGCCATCTCCTCGGCGCCCAGCACGTCCCACCGCCACTCCGGAGGGAGGAATCGCGTCGAGTACCCGTGCTCCTCGCGCACCGCCGCCTCGGCGTTGACGGCCAGCGCCGAGGGGAGGATCTGCTCGCCGTCCAGATAGGAGAGATGGAAGGCGGCGGCGTACAGCGACTCGCCCGGATTCGCCTCCGCGAGGCCCGCCACGGCGCGGCATCCGCGCTCATGCCAGGCGCTCTGGAAGGCGCCCCAATCCATCCCCGCACTCCCAAGATCGAAAAGGGCCTTCACCTGGAGCCGACGAGGGGACTTGAACCCCTAACCTTCTGTTTACAAGACAGATGCTCTGCCAATTGAGCTACGTCGGCGTGTTCGTCGTGCATCGTAGTCGACTCGGCGGGGGCCTCGCTCGGGGGTTACCGGGTGAGCATGGGCGGGGACGGGGAAGTGACCCCTGGGGACGTCTTCGCGGGGGCGGGGACGGCGCGGCCGGTGACGGGTCGCGATGCGGGACTAGGGGGACCGATGAAGCTCTACGCGCTGAACATGTTCCAGCCGGAGGGGGAGCCACCGCCCCCCGAGTTCCTGGTGGGGGTGATGGCGGAGCTGGCGGAGATCCGGCGGGAGCTGGAGGCGGCGGAGGCGTGGGTGTTCGGCGCCGGGCTGTACCCGCCGGAGGCCAGCACGGTCGTCCGGGCCGAGGCGGAGCAGGTGATCGCCTCGGACGGGCCGTACGTGGTGGCCCCGGAGTACCTCGGCGGGATCACGGTCATCCGGGTCGAGGATCTGGACGCGGCGCTGTGGTGGGCGGCGCGGTATGCGCAGGCGACCCGGCTTCCGATCGAGGTGCGGCCGTTCCGGGCGGAGGTGTGACCGGTGCGGGCAGGGCCGAGCGCCGGCCGAGGGCCTGGCCCGCCACCAGGGCGCCGAGCGCGATCGCGAACCCGGCGGCCTGCCCCGCGGTGAGCGTCTCCCCGAGGATGGTCAGGCCCGCGAGGGTCGCGACCAGCGGGTTGGTGAGGCCGAGCAGGGAGATCGAGGTCGGCGCGAGCCGTCCGATGCCCCGGAACCACAGCGCGTACGCGGTGCCGGTGCCGATGGCGCCGATGTAGGTGAAGCCCAGCACGTTCTCGCCCGTCAGCGTCGGCGGGAGGCCCTCGAACGCGACCAGGAACGGCACGATGACCAGGCCGCCGACCGTGAGCTGCCAGCCGGCCATCACCAGCGGCGACTCGGGGCTGCCCCACTTCTTGGCGAGGACGATCGCCACCGCCATCATCGAGGTCGCGACGAGCATGGCGGCGATGCCGAGCGGGTCGAGCCGGGCCTCGGCCGACAGCGTCAGCAGCGCGACGCCGCCCGTCCCGACCAGGGCGGAGAACAGGACGGCGCGCGCGGGGCGGACCCGCAGTACCGGCAGCGACAGCAACGCCACGACCAGCGGCTGGACGGAGGCGATCGTGGCCGCGACCCCGCCGGGCAGCCGGTAGGCGGCGAAGAACAGCAGGGGGAAGAACGCGCCGAAGTTGAGGACGCCGAGCACGGCCGCCTTCCACCACCACTCGCCCTTGGGCAGGCGGCGGTTCACGGCGAGCAGGACGAGCCCGGCGGGCAGGGCCCGCATCGTGGCGGCGAGCCAGGGGCGGTCGTCGGGGAGGAGCGTGGTGGTGGTGACGTAGGTGGTGCCCCAACTCGCCGGCGCGAGGGCCGTGAGCGCGAGGTCGCCGAGGTAGCGGCCGCGCTGCCCCCGGGGGGCCGGGACGGCGGTCATGGGATCAACCCCTCACGGTTAATAATCTCAACGTTGAGCCAAATTCGGCTACATCGACGTCAAGTCTCTGAACGTTGAGATTATTTCCGCGACAGAAGGGACATGTGCGACACCAAGCCCGAACGCCCCCTCAGGCGCACCGCGCCCCCTCAGGCGCACCGCGGCGGCAGGGGCGGCATCGCCTCAAGCGCGGCATCGCCTCAACCGCAGCGTGGTCTCAGGCGCGGCCCGGCCTCAGGCGCGGCCCGGCCTCAGGGGCGGCCTGGCCTCAGGCGCGGCCTGGCCTCAGGCGCGGCCTGGCCTCAGGCGCGGCGTGGTCCCAGGCGCGGCGTGGTCCCAGGCGCGGCGTGGTCCCAGGCGCGGCGTGGTCCCAGGCGCGGCCTGGCCTCGGGGCGGCCTGGCCTCGGGGCGCGGCGTGGCCTCAAGGGGCGGCCTGGCCTTAGGGGGCGGCGTGGCCTCAGGTGCGGAGGCGGCTGATCTCGTACAGCGCGATGCCCGCCGCGACCCCCGCGTTGAGGGACTCGGCCCGGCCCGGCATCGGGATCGTGACGAGCATGTCGCAGGTGTCGGCGACCAGCCGTCCGAGGCCCTTGCCCTCCGAGCCGACGACCAGCACGAACGGGCCGGAGGCGACCTCCAGGTCGGCGACCGTGACGCCGCCGGCGGCGTCCAGGCCAGCGACGAAGCAGCCCGCCTTCTGGTAGGCCTTGAGCTGCCGGGACAGGTTCGTGGCCCGCGCGACCGGGAGGGTCGCGAGCGTCCCGGCGGACGCCTTCCACGCGCCCGCGTTGACCCCGGCGGCGCGCCGCTCGGGCACGACGACGCCGGAGGCGCCGAACGCGGCGGCGGAGCGGACGATCGCGCCGAGGTTGCGCGGGTCGGTGATGCCGTCCACCGCGACGATCAGCGGGGACGTGCCGGTCAGCAGGTCGTCGGGGTGCGCGTAGCGGTACGGCCTGACCTGGAGCGCGATGCCCTGGTGGACGGCGCCGTCGGTGAGCCGGTCGAGTTCGTTCTTGCCCGTCTCCAGCAGCGGGATGCCGCGGTCGGCGGCGAGCTGGATCGACTCGCGGACCCGCTCGTCGGTGCCGGAGGTGACGTACAGGGCGCTGCCGGGCACGCGCGCGCGCAGCGCCTCGACCACCGGGTTGCGGCCGGTGACCAGCTCGGGGACCTCGCCGTTCGCGCGGCGGGCACCGGCGGGACGGCTCGCCCGCTGCGGCTCGGCGGACGCGGCGCGCCCGCGCGGGCCGACCGTGGTGGTCCCGGTCCGCTTGGCGCTCTTGACGGCGCGGGCCTTCTGGCGCTTGCCGTGCCAGTGCCGGTCCTCGGCCTTGGGAGTGGGTCCCTTGCCCTTGCGCTTGGCCATGCTGGTACGCCCCTCGCGACGATCGCTGCTCGCTCGCCCTCGTGGCGGGGCGACCCAGATTCCGGGGCGGCACCTGTGCTCACGCCCTCGACCGTCCGATTTTACCCGTGACCCGGCACGCCTCGCGCACCGTGCCGGGCCCGGGACGTCAGGCCCGCTTCAGTTCCCAGCGGGCGCCGTGCGGGGTGTCCTCGACGACGATCCCCGCCTCGGCGAGGCTGTCGCGGATGGCGTCGGCGGCGCCGTAGTCCTTGCGGGCGCGGGCGGCCTGCCGCTGTTCGAGGGCGACGGCGACCAGGGCGTCCACGACGGGACGCAGGTCGTCGCCGCCGGTCTGGTTCCACTGGGCCGACAGCGGGTCGAGGCCGAGGACGTCGGCCATCGCCCGCACGCACGCCAGCCGCGCCCGGACCACCGCCTCGTCACCGGAGGCGAGGGCGCTGTTGCCCTCCCGGACGGTCTCGTGCAGGGTCGCGAGCGCCTGCGGGACGCCGAGGTCGTCGTCCAGCGCGGCGGCGAAGGGGGCGGGCACCTGCCGCGGCACCGTGCCGGGGCCGACGACCTCGGCGGCGCGCGTGACGAACCCCTCGATGCGCTGGTAGGCGGAGACGGCCTCGACCAGCGCTGCGTCGGTGTAGTCCATCAGCGAGCGGTAGTGCGCGGCGGCCAGGTAGTACCGCACCTCGGCGGGACGGGCCTTGCCGAGCAGGTCGGGCAGCGAGACGACGTTGCCGACGGACTTGCTCATCTTCTCGCCGTCCACCGTGAGCAGCCCGTTGTGCAGCCAGTAGCGCGCGAAGGCGTCGCCCGCCGCGCGCGACTGCGCGATCTCGTTCTCGTGGTGCGGGAAGATCAGGTCGACGCCGCCGCCGTGGATGTCGAACTCGGGCCCGAGGTAGCGGGTGGACATCGCCGAGCACTCCAGGTGCCAGCCGGGGCGTCCGGGGCCCCAGGGCGTCTCCCAGAACGGTTCGCCCGGCTTGGCGCCCTTCCAGAGGGCGAAGTCGCGGGCGTCGCGCTTGCAGTCCTCGTTGGGGGTGTCGCCGGCGGAGCGCATGTTCT
The DNA here is from genome assembly GCF_018603865.1 of Actinomadura sp. NEAU-AAG7. Taxonomy (NCBI): domain Bacteria; kingdom Bacillati; phylum Actinomycetota; class Actinomycetes; order Streptosporangiales; family Thermomonosporaceae; genus Actinomadura; species Actinomadura sp. NEAU-AAG7. The sequence continues at coordinate 2,002,840 of NZ_JAHFZY010000001.1, read as the reverse complement.
CCAGCCGCTGGTTGGACAGCGACCCGTACTCCGCCGCCCACGACTCCACGTCGAAGTAGACGTCGCCGCCCGCCGCGTAGGCGTGGCCCCGCTCGATCAGCCGCCGCATCAGCGTGATCATGTCGGGGACGTGCCCGGTCGCGCGCGGCTCGATCGTCGGCGGCACGCAGCCGAGCACGTCGTAGCCCTGGGTGAACGCCCGCTGGTTGCCCTCGGCGATCGCGAACCAGGGCACGCCCCGCTCCGCCGCGACCACGAGGATCTTGTCGTCGATGTCGGTGACGTTGCGGACGGCCGTCACCTCGTAGCCGGACGAGCGGAGCCAGCGCAGCAGCACGTCGTAGATGACGCCCGAGCGCAGATGGCCGATATGGGGGGTGGACTGCGGCGTCGCCCCACACACGTACATCCCCACGCGGCCCTCTTCCAGGGGCTCGAACGCACGGACGCTACGGGTGCCGGTGTCGTACAGTCGCAAGCTCACAAAGCCAGGTTATTGGATGACCGCGGGCCCGCGGGGCGCTCTGCGGCATGCTCCTGGAACGCGCTCAGCCGCCCGCCGGGGCGAACAGGGCGTTCAGCCTGGTCGCGAACGCCTCGGCCTCGGTTCCGAAGCCGCCGTGGTCGCCCGGCCAGGTCTCGGCCCGCGTCCCGAGGCGCTCGGCGGCGATGTGCGCGGCCCGGTGGGCGGGCTGCCCCTCCGACGCCTCCCCCGCGACGAGCACGATCCGCACGCCGGACGAGCGCAGCGCCGCCTCGTCCAGCGAGGCGCGGGCGAACGTCGACACCTCGTAGGGGAAGAAGAAGTCGGCGTTCTTCTGGAAGCGCGCGAACATCTCCAGCGTCTCCGCGTCGAGATCCTGCGGGGGCCCGGCCTCCTCCAGGGGCGCGGCCTCCTCCGGGGGTGCGGTGTCGTCGCCGTCCCCGCTCGTCAGCGCGCCGAACCTGGCCATGGCGGCGTCCGCGCCGCTCTCCGCGAAGACGTCCTTGACCTCGTGGACGACCGACCGCCAGTGCGGGGCGTCCGGCAGCAGCGTGAAGAACGGCGGCTCGTGCGCGACGACCGTCCGGACCTGCTCCGGGTGCCGCGCGGCCAGTCCGAGCGCGATCGTCGCGCCCGCGCTGTTGCCGAAGACGTGGGCGGGCCCGCCCCCGACCTCGCGGAGGACGCGGGACGCGTCGTCCACGTGGTCCTCGACGCGCTGCGGCTCCGGGGCGCCGTCCAGCGGGCTGCGCGAGTTGCCGCGCCGGTCGTAGGTGACGACCGTGTACCGGTCGGCGAGCAGCCCGGCGAGGCCCGCGTAGCCGGCGGCGTCGTAGACGCCTCCGCAGATGAGCAGGAGGACGGGCCCGGCGCCGCGCACCTCGTAGTGCAGGGTGGCGCCGGGGACCTTCAGCGTGCGCACGTCCATGATCAATCCGTTCCGTTCAGGCCCGCGGCGCGGGACTCCAGATAGCGCTTCTCGGGCAGGCTCGTGGTCGCCCGCGCGGCGGCCCGGTACGCCTCGCGCGCCGCGCCGGTGTCACCGGCCCTCTCCAGCAGGTGGGCGCGGACGGCGTCGAGCCGGTGGTGGCCGGACACGCGCTCGTCGCCGTCCAGGGTCGCCAGCAGGTCGAGGCCGGCGCGCGGGCCGCGCACCATCGCCAGCGCCACCGCCTCGTTCAGCGTGACCATGGGGTTGGGCGCGACGCGGGTGAGCAGCCGGTAGAGCGAGAGGATCTGCGGCCAGTCGGTGTCCTGCGGACGCGCCGCCTCCGCGTGCACGGCGGCGATCGCGGCCTGCAACTGGTACGGGCCCGGCGGCGACCAGGTGAGGGCGTCGGTGATCAGCGCGGTGCCCTCGGCGATGGCGGCGGCGTCCCAGCGCGTCCGGTCCTGCTCGGTGAGCGGGATCAGCAGGCCGCCGGGCCCGGTCCGCGCGGCGCGGCGGGCGTCGGTCAGCAGCATCAGCGCGAGCAGGCCGGCGACCTCGCCGTCGCCGTCCAGCAGCGCGTGCAGGGCGCGGGTCAGCCGGATCGCCTCGGCGGTGAGGTCGGCGCGGTGCAGGTCGGGCCCGCTGGAGGCCGTGTACCCCTCGTTGAAGATCAGGTAGAGGACGTGCAGGACGGCCCGCAGCCGCTCCGCGCGCTCCCCGGCGGGCGGCATGCCGAACCGCGCGCCGGTCGACTTGATCTTCTGCTTGGCCCGGCTGATCCGCTGGCCCATCGTCGTCTCGGGCACCAGGAACGCGCGGGCGATCTGCCCGGTGGTCAGGCCGCCGACGGCGCGGAGCGTCAGCGCCACCTGCGAGGGCGGGGACAGCGCGGGGTGGCAGCACAGGAACAGCAGCGTCAGCGTGTCGTCGCGGTCGCCGGGCTGGTCCTCGCCCGGCTCGGGCCCGGTGGAGGAGGCGGCCGGGTCCCACGCGGCGACCGCCGCCTCGCGGTCGCGGCGCGCGCTCTCGCTGCGCCACTGGTCGGTGAGCCGCCGGGTCGCGACGGTCAGCAGCCAGCCGCGCGGCTTCTCCGGCACGCCCTCCTCCGGCCACTGGAGGGCGGCGGCGAGCAGCGCCTCCTGCACGGCGTCCTCGCAGGCGTCGAACGCGCCGTGCCGCCGGACGAGCACGCCCAGGACCTGCGGCGCCAGCTCGCGCAGCAGGTCCTCGACGCCCAGCGGATCGGTCACATCTCCGTCCCGGCGGCTTCCATGACGGCCCGCACCTCCATGCGCCCGCCGTACCGGACGTCCGGCCACCGCGAGGCGATCTCGACGGCCCGCTCCAGCGTCTCGGTGTCGACGGTGAGGTATCCGGCGAGGTGCTCCTTGGCCTCCAGGAACGGCCCGTCGGTCACGGCGGGCAGCCCGTCCCGCTCCCGGACGACCTTGGTCTGCGACGGGTCGGCCAGCCCCTCCCCGCCGACCCACTCGCCCCGGTCGTCCAGCTCCTTCATGATCGAGTCGACCTCGGCGAACAGCTCCTGGCGCTCGGTCTCGGTCAGTTCCTCGACGAACCCGGGCCGGTTGAAGATCAGCAGCATGTACTTCACGTCGTCTCCTTCGATTCCCATGTGTTCAGGCGTCGTCCAGCGCCCCGAGGGGCCGCCCGGACGGGCCGGGCCGGACGATGTCGTCCCGGACGGCCGGGGCGCACCTGGGGATCGGAGCCGTCCGGCCGTTCTCGACGTCCCCCGCGAAGTTTTCCCGAAAAACTAGCGATGGCCCTCGTTCAGCGCCTTGACCTGCGAGCACAGGGCGGTGAACACCAGCGCGTCCGGCATGTGGCCCGCGATCGCGGCCAGGGCCGTCCGCTCGCCGCGCGTCCGCACCGCGACCACGCCGTTCTCGATCACCACGTCCCGGACGGCGTGCCACGGCAGCCGCTCGCCCTCCTTGCCGACGCCCTCCAGGTCCACCGTGAACGGGCCGAGGCACACCTCCTCGCCCGCCTTCACCGCCGCCAGATGGCGCGGGACCTGCCGGGACGCCGCCTCCGCCGCCACCGCCTCACCGAGGGCGGAGACGTCCGGCAGCTCCTCCCCGAACCGCAGGACGCGGCCGTCCTCGGCGAGGAGCGTGAGCCGCCACCGCGTCCGCCGCCCCCGCCGGACCCCGGCGAGCGTGACCGAGACCAGCTCGTCCCAGGTGTAGGAGGCTTCGCCCTCCGGCCCGCCGCTCACCGCCAGACCGCCGCCGAACAGGCTCACCACCCGGTTCCCGTGCCGCAGCGCCGCGCCCCTGGCGACCGGCGCGGCGACGAACGCGCAGGCCGCCGCCAGCAGCGCCGCCGGCACCCCGAGCCGCCACAGCCCCGCGGCCGTGAACACGATCGCCGCCGCGAGGAGCATCACCACCGCCGCGCCCAGCAGGACCAGCCACCCCACGGCGCGCCGGTAACCGCCCCTGCCGTCGAAGGCCCGCTCGAACTCCCCGAGCCGCTCCTCCGCGTCCGCCCGCTCGTCGTCGTCTCTTCCCACCCCTGGTGGCTCCGTGTCGTCTCGTCTCATCCGGTCGCGCGCCTCATCCGGCGGCGCGCGCCCACGTCCACGCGTACTCGGGATCCTCGCAGCGCCGCGCCGCCGCGCCGAGCCGCAGCGGGCGGAAGGTGTCGATCATGACGGCCAGCTCGGTCGAGGTGCCATGCCCCTGCCGCACCCCCTCGACCACCGCCTCCACCGCACCCGGCTGCGGCCCATGCGTGAAGCCGGACGGATGCAGGGAGATCGACCCGATACCGATGCCCGAACCCTTGCGCGCGGAGTAGTCACCGCCCACATAGAACATCATCTCGTCGCTATCCACATTGTGGTGGTTGTACGGGATCGGCACCGCATCATCGTCGAAGTCCAGCGGCCTCGGGCAGAACGAGCAGATCACGAACCCGGGGCCCTCGAACGTCTGGTGGACGGGCGGCGGAGCGTGCGTCCGCTTCACGATCGGCTCGAAGTCGGCGATGGCGAAGGCGTAGGGGTAGAGGCAGCCGTCCCAGCCGACCACGTCGAACGGGTGGTGGAGGTAGGTCAGCCGCGACAGGCCGTCCCGGGTGCGGACGAGGACCGGCACCTCCCCGCCCTCCACCAGCACCGGCTCCAGCGGCCCGCGCAGGTCGCGCTCGCTGTAGGGGGCGTGCTCCAGGAACTGCCCGTACCGCGACAGGTAGCGCCCCGGCGGCCGGACGTGCCCCCGGGCCTCGACCACGAGGGCCTTCACCGGCCCCTCCGGTATCCAGCGGTGGATCGTCCCGGTCGGAATGACCACATAGTCGCCCTCGGACACGTCGAGCGCGCCGTACATCGTCTCCACCCGGGCGCGCCCGGTCTGGAGGAACACGACCTCCGCCCCAACGGAATCGCGGTACAGCTCGCTCGGGCCGCCCGTGCCCGCGGTCGCGGCGAACGAGATCCGTACGTCCTCGTTGCCGAACAGCACCTGGCGGCCGAGGACGAGGTCGTCTCCCTCAGGGAGGTCCTGGGTGCGGTAGGCGCGCGGCCGCAGCGGATGGTTCGGCGCCGGCTCCGCCTCGGCGGACAGCACGCCCTCGCTCCTGGTGATCGCCGTCGGGGCGTGCCGGTGGTACAGCAGGCTCGAATCGGACGAGAATCCCTCCTCGCCCATCAGCTCCTCCGCGTACAGGCCGCCGTCCGGTCGGCGGAACTGCACGTGGCGCTTGCGCGGGATCTCCCCCACGACCCTGTAGTACGGCATCGTCGCCTCCTCCCGGGACGTCGCCGATCCGGGCTCCCGCCGGTCTCCGTACGGCGGTCCGGGTCACCCACCCCTTGCCTCCATACCGTACGTCTCTACCCTTAACGCGCACATGACGACGTTGATCGCGTTGAAGTCAGGGTCAACCGCCCTCGGGGCTGGCTAATCTCGCTGTGGGGACGACCTTGGAGTCCCCTCACGCGTCCCTCCCCGGAACGAGAACCATGCCATCTGATCCCACCCGCCCCGGCGCTCCCCGCTACACGCCGGTGCAGCGGCGGCTGCTCACCGCGACCGCCGGCCTCGTCGTCGCCGCGCTCGCGGGCGGCGCCTACGTGCTGACCTACGACCTGCTGCGCGACCTCGCGATCGAGGGACGCGCGAGCCGCCGCTGGGCGCCGATCTACCCCGCGATGGCCGACGCGCTCACCGCGCTGACGATCCTGTCGCTGGTCATCACCCGGAACGCGCGCTGGTGGACGCGGCTGCTGCGCTGGACGCTGCTGCTCGTGCTGGTCGCGGGGGTCGCGGCGATCTCCGTCCAGCACTCGCTGCGCGGCTTCGACGACCTCTCGGGCGACCCGCTGCGGGTGGGCGTGGCGGTGGCGCCGCACGCCATCCTGGTGATCGCGCTCTGGCTCTGGCTGACGATGTTCAAGCAGATCAGGACGGCCCGCCCGGCCGCCGGGGAGCCGGAGCCCGTGGAGGGCCAGCGCGGCCACGTCAAGGTCATCGAGCCCGCTCCGGTCCCCGAGGCCCGCCCCGAACTGGAGGCGCCCCCCGAACCCGAGGCGCGGCCGGAACTCGAAACGCGGCCCGAGCCGGAGGCACCGCCCGAACTCCGGGCGCCCGCCGCGCCGGAGACGCCGCCCGAGCCCGAGCCCGCACCCGAGGTCGACCACATCCCCGGCCTCGGCCCGCTCGCGATCGGGCCGCCCGCCACGCTCCCCACCGACGTCGAGCTGGTGCGGGACCCCGCCAAGTCCCCGGCCCGGGAGCCGAGGTCGACCCGCACGACCCGTCCCGACCTGGTCATGCCCCCGCCGCGTCCTTCGGGCACCCACGCGGCGGACGGCGAGGAGCACGACGGTCCGCCCGCCGACCGCGCGGAGGACCCGGACGCCGCCGACGACCGGGACACCCGCCGCGCCGCCGACCCAGCCACCGACCCTGCCGCCGGCTCCGACGGCGAGGAGTCCGACGACCTCCCGATCTTGACCTGGAACCCGCCGCCGTCCGGCAGCTTCCGCAGCTCCCCCGTCCCGCCCGCCGAGTAGCCGCGCGCCTTTCGCGGCTTTTACCGACCTTTGTGGCTGTACTGTCGGCCGGTCCCGGACGGATCCGGAGGCTCCCGGTCAGATCAGATGCCCGGGCGCGGGGGAAGGTACCTCTCCATGACGACCGTTTCGTGGGTTGAGGTCAGCGAGGAAGGCGGCTTCGGGGTCGAGAACCTGCCCTACGGGGTGTTCTCGCGTCCGGGGGAGCTGCCCCGCGTGGGCGTCGCCATCGGGGAGCACGTACTCGACCTGGCCGGGCTGTCGGCCGCCGGGCTGATCGACGACCGGCGCTGCTTCGCGTCGGGGTCGCTGAACGCCTTCATGGTGGCGGGCCCCGCCTCGTGGCGGGCCAACCGCGCCCGGCTCGTCGAGCTGCTGACCGACGAGGCGCACCGCCCCCGGGTCGAGCCGCACCTGATCCCGGTCGCGGACGTCAAGCTGCTGCGGCCCTTCGAGGTCGCCGACTACGCCGACTTCTACTCCTCCGTGCACCATGCCACGAACGTCGGCCGGATCTTCCGCCCCAACAGCGACTCGCTGACGCCCAACTGGAAGCGGCTGCCCGTCGCCTACCACGGCCGGGCGGGCACGGTGTACCCGTCCGGGACGCCGATCATCCGCCCGGCCGGCCAGCGCAGGACGCCCGGCGAGGCGGAGCCGGTGTTCGGGCCCTCGCTCCGCCTCGACTTCGAGGCCGAGGTCGGGTTCGTCGCCGGGGTGCCCTCCCCGGCCGGACGCGGCGTCCCGACCTCGGCGTTCCGCGACCACGTGTTCGGGTTCGTACTGGTGAACGACTGGAGCGCCCGCGACCTGCAGAGCTGGGAGTCGCAGCCGCTCGGCCCCTTCCTGAGCAAGTCGTTCGCGACGTCGATCTCGCCGTGGGTGGTGCCGGTGGCCGCGCTGGAGCCCGCGCGCGTGACCCCGCCCGTCCAGGACCCGGCCCCGCTCCCCTACCTGCGCTGCGCGGAGCCGTGGGGGCTCGACCTGCACCTGGAGGTGCTGATCAACGGGCAGGTCGCGTCCCGCCCGCCGTTCGCGTCGATGTACTGGACGTCGCCGCAGCAGCTCGCGCACGCCACGGTGAACGGCGCGCCGCTGCGCACCGGCGACCTGTTCGCGTCCGGGACGGTCTCCGGGCCCGAGCGGGACCAGCGCGGCTGCCTCCTCGAACTGTCGTGGAACGGCCGCGAGCCCCTGGAACTGGACGACGGCACCAAGCGCACCTTCCTGGAGGACGGCGACACGGTCACGATCCGCGCGAAGGCGCCGGGCGCGTCCGGCTCGCTGATCTCGCTCGGCGAGGTCACCGGGACCGTCCACCCCACGCCGGCTTGATGGAGCCCCGGCCCACCGCCCTGGCGGGCGCGGCATCGCTTCGCGTGACGGCCGAGGTCGTTCAGGGCGCGCCCTGGACTAGACGGCGCACGGACGGCGCTGCGCGCGTGCCGTGACCGCCAGCGCGACGCCGGTCATCGCGGCGAGGACGCCCCACACCGGCGTGAAACCGCCGGTGGCGTCCCTCAGCAGCCCCAGCAGGGGCGGCGCGAGGATGATCGCGATCTGGTTCACCGACATGGCCAGCCCCAGCGCGAAGCCCGTCTTGCCCGGCGGCGCCGACTCGGCGACGTAGGCGACCCAGGGGCCGTACCAGCCGTATCCGAAGAAACCCAGCCAGACGAACAGCAGGCAGGCCGTCGGCGCCGCCCGTCCGAGCGGCGTGGCCAGCGCCGCCATCCCCGCGACCACGGCGACCATGCAGATCATCACGGACGCGTAGCGCCCGGACCCGACGCGATCGCTCCAGGCCGCCATGCAGATCCGTCCGGCCACGCCCGCACCCTGCGCCACCACGAGCACGAGCGCCGCCGCGCCCGCGCCGAGCTCCGTCACGTCGTGGAGGTACAGCACGGTCAGGACGAGGATCCCGCTCTGCACCGAGATCAGGCTCGTCCCCGACAGCATGATCTTCACCATGGACGGTTCGCGCAGCATCCGCACCCGCGTGGCCAGCGTGACCTTCTCGCCCCGGGGAGCCTCGGGCAGGGGCGGCGCCCGGTAGAAGCCCATGAAGACGGCGGCGCCCGCCAGCGCGACGCACCCGCCGACCACGAGCGCCGTCCGCCACCCCTGGACATCGGCGACCAGGGGCAGGACGGCGGCCGCGAGCGCGCCGCCCAGCGGCAGCCCGGCCTGGCGCAGCCCCATCGCCAGCCCGCGCTGGGACGCATCGAACCAGGACGCCACGGCCTTGCTGCCGCCGGGCTGGGCGGTGCTGTAACCGGCGCCGACGACCAGCAGGACGCCGAGCAGCGCCGCGTAGCCCGGCGCGAGGCTGCCCGCGCCGAGCCCCGCCGCGACCACGCACGCGCCCGCGCCGACGACCCAGCGCTCGTTGTAGCGGTCCAGTAGCTCGCCCGCCACCACCAGCCCGATCAGCGGGGCGAACTGGGCCGCCGACAGCAGGAGCCCGAGCTGCGCGGTGCTCAGGTCCAGGTCCCGCTGGAGCGTGATCCCCATCGCCCCGATGCCCTGCACGAAGAAGCTGGACGCGGCCTGGGCGAAGGTGGCGATGCCGAGAACGACCCACCGGTACCTCACGGACGCCAGTACAGCGCCGGGTCGGGGTGGTCGGTGAAGCCGAGATCGCGGTAGAGCGGCGAACCGTCGTGCGAGGCGAACAGGTCCACGCGGGCGACGTCGCGCTCCCTGAACCAGTCGAGCAGCCTCCCCATGATCGCCCGGCTGTACCCGCGCCGCCGGTACTCCGGCACCGTGACGACACCGACCACGTGCCCCACCCGGCCGTTCCGCGAGTGCGGGCCGGGGAACCACTGCTCGATGGTGCCGATGCCGCACGCGGCGAGGCCGTCCTCACCGTCCACGACGAGGATGTGGGCGTCGTCGTCCTCCAGCTTCTCCTTCAGGACGCGCTCCAGCGCCACGAGCCACTCGTCGTCTCCGTCGGAGGGGTTGAAGTACTCGCCGCCGAGGTTCACGAACAGCATCGCCCGCAACCGCATCAGCTCAGCGACGTCGTCCTCGGTCGCCTGCCGCACCTCATACGTCCTGCTCACAGGGTTTGTCATGGACATAGCATGATGTAATGGGCTTATGCACCTCAACCCTTACGGAGAGGACGCCGTCAACCTGGCCGCCGATCTGGCCAACCGGCGCCCGGCGAATCCGGCGGAACTCGCGGACCGCTGCCGCGCCGCCGGACTGCTGCTGGACGGTCCCGCGACCCCCGACGACCTCGACCGCGTCCACACGGCCCTGGACGCCTGGGAGAAGGCCGTCGACGCCACCGACGAGCGCGAACGCGCCGACCTGGTCAACCGGATGCTCGCGGCGTCCGCCGCCTACCCCCGGCTGACCGACCACGGCGGTACCGGCTGGCACCTGCACTACCGCGAGGAACGGCAGCCGCTCGGCGTCCTGCTGTCCGCGCTGATCTCCGTCGGCACGGCCCTGCACCTGGTCGGGCGCGGCATGCACCGGCTCCGCCGCTGCGCGGTGGCCGGGTGCACCGTGATCTTCGCCGACACCACCCGCACGGGCCGCCGCCGCTACTGCTCGCAGCGCTGCTCCAACCGGGACGCCGTCCGCCGCCACCGCGCCCGCACCGCCTAGCGTCCTGACGGCGCCCCCGGTCGGCACGGACCGTCCGGGGCGCGACGCCGCCCGCAAGGGCGGGCACCGCCGTCACAGCGCCGCGCACACGGCGGCACCGCCGACACGAGCCGTTCGAAAAGGCCCAGGCCACGAACGAGGCGGACGCGAGGGTCGCGCCTGGGCGAGCGCGGCTCTGGGTCAGAGGGTGGGGATCACCAGGGCGGTGGCCAAAGCGGCCAGGCCCTCGCCCCGGCCGGTGAGGCCCAGGCCGTCGGTGGTGGTGGCCGAGACCGTCACCGGAGCGCCCGCGAGGGCCTCGGTGAGGACCTTCTCGGCCTCGGCGCGCCGTTTGCCGATCTTGGGACGGTTGCCGATGACCTGGATCGAGACGTTGCCGATGGTGAATCCGGCCTCGGCCGCGAGCCGGGCGACCTCGCGCAGCAGCGTGACGCCGGACGCGCCGGACCAGCGCGGGTCGGCGGTGCCGAAGACCGCGCCGAGGTCACCGAGGGCGCAGGCCGACAGCAGGGCGTCGCAGGCCGCGTGCGCGGCGACGTCGCCGTCGGAGTGCCCGGCGAGGCCGTTGCCCTCGCCCGGCCATTCGAGCCCGGCGACCCACAGGGGGCGCGGCTCCGACGAGAACGGGTGGACGTCGGTACCGACGCCCACCCGTGGAAGCCGTGCGCTCAACTCAGCTGGCCAGGACCTCGTCGAGCAGGGCCTCGGCCTTGTCCTCGTTGGTCTTCTCGGCGAGCGCGAGCTCGCTGACGAGGATCTGCCGGGCCTTGGCGAGCATGCGCTTCTCGCCCGCCGACAGGCCGCGCTCCTTGTCGCGGCGCCACAGGTCGCGGACGACCTCGGCGACCTTGTTGACGTCGCCGGAGGCGAGCTTCTCAAGGTTCGCCTTGTACCGGCGCGACCAGTTCGTGGGCTCCTCGGTGTATGGTGCGCGAAGCACCTCGAACACCTTCTCCAGACCCTCCTGGCCGACGACGTCCCGGACACCCACGTCCTCGACGTTCTCGACCGGGACCTGCACTGTCAGGTCGCCCTTGTCGACCTTCAAGACCAGATAGGTCTTTTCCTCACCTTTGATGGTGCGAGTCTCGATGGCCTCGATCCGAGCAGCCCCATGGTGGGGGTAGACGACGGTGTCGCCGACCTGGAAAGTCATGTGACAAGTACCCCTTCCGCTAAGACCAGGGTAGCACGGAAACGAGCGTGGCTGAACCGGCCTTGAGCGCATATGCGCAGGTCAACCCCCTTATTGGGGTATTGACAAAGCCCTTTAATGGTGCATCTCGCCCCTGTTCCGCGTACGCAGGGTGACCAGAACACCACCATGATCCCGGCGAACCGCCTCTACCGGCAAGACCCCCTCGGGGCAAGAGTCCAGGGAGCCGTGTGCCCGCGGATCCGCCCCCGATCGGCCCGGCGGTCCACCTCTGATCCACCCGCCGATCCCCTGCCGATCGCGCGGAAGCGTCCCATACTGGAGGTGAACATGCCGGGCCGCGCGGGTACGAAGCGCCCGGAGGGGTCCGAAAGGGGCGCGGCGGGCATCGAAGGACGGTGAGATAGCGCGTGAGGCCAGACGGCGACCCGGAGCCCGATGACTACGGGCTCCCCCGAGTGGACGTCGTGGTGCCCGATGACGCCCGTGAGCTGGAACGCGACATGGTCGCCTACCGCCGGGAGGAGCGCAGGCGGCGGCGCAGGGAGCGGTGGGCGCGCCTCGGCCGGCCGCTGACGCGGTTCGGGGTGGCCATCCCGATCATCGCGGGCGCGCTGCTGGTGGCCCTGCTGAGCGGCGCGCTGATGACCGCGTTCGGGCCGCGTCCGGCGCCGCGCCCGCCCGCCGCGCAGCTCGCGCCGCGTCCCACGGCGGGCGTCGGGCGCGTCGGCGGCCTGCTGCCCGCCGGGACGATCGACCGGGTCGACCGCGAGCGCGCCGCGAAGCCGATCCGGGACCTGCGGCCCGGCGTCATCGGCGTCGTCCCGCCCGGTTACCGGTGCGACCCGCTCGTGGCGGAGCTGGCCGGACGGGCGAACGAGTACAACGTCAGCTTCTGGCTCGTCGCCGACCCGCGTCCCGCGGGCAGCACGCACGGCGTCTCGATCAAGGAGCTGAGGTCCTGCGCGGGGACGGCCCACAACGGCACCGTGACCCTCCTTGAGGACCGTCGGGGCGTCCTGGCCGGCGCCTACCTGCCCGCGGCCTCTCCCTCCCCCACCCCGTCCGCGAGCACCTCTCCCAGCCCGACCGGCAGCCCCTCCGGGAAGGCCGCGCCCGCGCCGCCGCCCTCCGACGCGCGGATGACCGCCGTGTTCGTCCAGCCGGACGGCGTCGTCAACGACGTCGTGACCGCGCCGAAGGCGGGGCAGGAGCTGATCGAGAAGGTCAAGGCGTTGCAGTCCGGCTGACATTTCACCGCCGTCTACGGACCCCGAGGCGGGGTCGGCGTGCCCGCGCCGCTACGCTTCCCCTGGCGTGTCTCACGCCGTTCCCACCACATTCCAACGCCATTTCGCGAGGAGAACGACGCCGTGATCCGAAACAGCCGTCGAGTGGCCGTGCTCGCCGTCGCGGGCGCCGTCGCCATCGCACCGGTGCTCTCCGGCTGCGGCGCCGGCAGCGAGCCGCAGTCCGCGGCGCCGACGCAGCTCACCGAGGCCGTCAACGTCACGGTGCCCAAGGACAAGCCGCAGGCCGCGCAGATCGACATCCGCAACATGTTCCTGCTGGGCCCGAGGCCCGACATGACGTTCGGCCAGGGCAGCTCGCTGCCGCTGTACGCCACGATCATCAACCAGGTGAAGGGGCGCCAGGACAGGCTCCTGTCGGTGTCCTCGCCCGACTTCGGCCAGCAGCGCATCACCGGCGGATCGGTCGTGCTGCCGCCCGCCCTCCCGTCCGGGCAGGGCAGCGCCGTCCAGCTCGTCGGCCAGGCGCCCGCCGCGTCCCCCACGCCGGAGGGGACGCAGAAGCCGGGCAAGAAGAAGAAGGCGAAGCCGGGCACCACGCCGACGGACGGCGCGACCACCGAGCCCGCCGCCCCCGGCGCGACCACCGAGCCCGGCGCGACGACCGAGCCCGGCGCGACCACGGAGCCCGGCGGCGCGTCCCCGAGCCCGGGCACGTCCACCGGCCCCGGCGCCTCCGCGTCGCCCGGCAAGACGCCCGACGCGAGCACGACGCCCGGTGGGCCCGCGGCCGAGCCGACCGTCCAGGTCCCCGGCGGCAAGGCGCCGCTGGTGGTGCTGGTCAACCCGAGCAAGCCGCTGATCGGCGGCGAGCGCGTCCAGCTGCGCCTCCAGTTCGAGCAGGCGGGCGTCGTGGACGTGGCGGTGCCGGTGATCCCGCAGCAGGGCGAGTACGCCCAGTACACGGCCGTGTCGGCGGGCACCCCGGTGCCCGGGGCGACCGCCCCGGCGCAGCCGTCCGAGGGCGCCCACTCCAGCGCGCCCGCCGAGCCCGGCGGCGAGTCCCCGGGCACGGGCGGCGAGGGCGCCACGCCGGGCGCCACCACGTCACCGTCGCCGGGCGGCGAGAGCGGGACCCCGGCCGGCCCCGAGGGCGGCCACTAGCCCCCCGCGAAGCACGCGAAACGGCCCGTACGGCAGTCACCGTACGGGCCGTTCTCCGCTTCGATCAGGGCTCGAACTTGTAGCCCAGGCCGCGGACGGTGACGATGTAGCGCGGCGTGGACGGCGTCGACTCGATCTTGGCGCGCAGCCGCTTGATGTGGACGTCGAGGGTCTTGGTGTCGCCCACGTAGTCGGCGCCCCAGACCCGGTCGATGAGCTGCATGCGGGTCAGGACGCGGCCCGCGTTGCGCAGCAGCACCTCCAGCAGCTCGAACTCCTTGAGCGGCAGCTGGACGGGGTCGCCGCCGACGCTGACCACGTGCCGCTCCACGTCCATGCGGACCGGTCCAGCCTCCAGCGTCGCCGGGGTCAGCTCCTCGACCTCGCCCTGGCGGCGCAGGACGGCCCGCATCCGGGCGACCAGCTCGCGGGTCGAGAACGGCTTGGTGACGTAGTCGTCGGCGCCGAGCTCCAGGCCGACGACCTTGTCGACCTCGCTGTCCTTGGCGGTCAGCATGATCACGGGGACGCTGGACTTGGCGCGCAGCTCCCGGCACACCTCGGTGCCGGGCAGGCCGGGGAGCATCAGGTCGAGCAGCACGAGGTCGGCACCGTTGCGCTCGAAGATGTCCAGCGCGTCGGGGCCGGTGGCCGCGACGGCGACCTCGAAGCCCTCCTTGCGCAGGTTGTACGACAGTGCGTCGCTGAACGACTCCTCGTCTTCCACGACGAGCACGCGGGTCACGGTGTTGCCTCCCGGGCGTTTTCCAATGAGGACCCTTCGGCGGGGCGGCGCGGCCCCCTCTGAACAGTGTTCATCGCGCCGTTCCTCAGGGGTTGTGCGGTGCTGGGCGGGCGATCGACGCGCCGCCCTCGGGGCGGATCCGGGGGGCCGGCTCGGACGTGCCGGCGATGTCGGCGATGTCGGCGGCGGGGGCCAGGCCGGGGGCGGAGGAGTGCAGCAGCGGGAGCCGGATGGTGAACGTCGATCCGGACCCCTCCTTGCTCCACACCGTCACCTCGCCCCCGTGCTTGGTGGTCACGTGCTTGACGATCGCGAGACCGAGGCCGGTGCCGCCGGTCTGGCGCGAGCGCGCGGGATCGACCCGGTAGAAGCGCTCGAAGATGCGCTCCACCTCGCCGCCCGGAATGCCGATGCCCTGGTCGGTGACGTTGATCTCGACATGCCGATCGTCGCACCTGCGGGTCGAGACGACCACCCTGGTGTGCTCGGGGCTGTAGGCGACGGCGTTGTCGATCAGGTTGCGGAGCGCGGTGATCAGCAGCTCCTCGTCGCCGCGCACCTTGAGGCCGTCCTGGCCGCCGGTGGCCAGCTCGATGTCCTTGGCCGCGGCCTTGATCTGGCAGCGGTCGATCGCCTCGACGGTGATCTCGTCCAGGCCGACGGGGTGCAGCTCGGGCAGCGGCTCGTCGCCCTGGATGCGCGAGAGCGTCATGAGGTCCTGGACGAGGTTGGTGAGGCGCACCGACTCGTGCTGCATGCGCCCGGCGAACCGGCGCACGGCCTCGGGGTCGTCGGCGGCCCCCTCGACGGTCTCGGCCAGCAGCGACAGGGCGCCGACCGGGGTCTTCAGCTCATGGCTGACGTTGGCGACGAAGTCGCGGCGGATCGCCTCGGTGCGGCGCAGCTCGGTCAGATCCTCGGCGAGGACGAGCACGAGCCCGTGCGACCCGAGCGGCGCGACGCGGACGGCGAACCAGCGCCCGTCGGCCCTGCCCCGGCCGCGTCCGGGGCCGACCTGGATCTCGGTCTCGCGGATCTCCCCGTCGCGGCGGACCAGGCGGGCCATCGCGAGCAGCTCGTCCAGGACGAGCCGGTCGCCGCTGACCATGCCGAACGCGCGCGCGGCCGAGCTGGCGCGCAGCACCCGATCCTCGCCGTCCACCACGACGGCCGAGGACCTCAGGACACTGAGCACCGACGCCACCCCGGGGGGCAGCGCACCGATCGGCGCCGCCGGGGGCACCGCACGCTGGGCTCGCTCGCTCACGCGCACCGCCAATCCAGTAGCGAGCCCGATCGCGAGCCCGGCAAGCCCGGTCAGGCTCGCGACAATCTCGACCTCCACACCACGGATCGTAAGCGGCGTTGCCCCATGTGCCGCCCCAT
This sequence comes from Actinomadura sp. NEAU-AAG7, assembly GCF_018603865.1. Classification (NCBI taxonomy): domain Bacteria; kingdom Bacillati; phylum Actinomycetota; class Actinomycetes; order Streptosporangiales; family Thermomonosporaceae; genus Actinomadura; species Actinomadura sp. NEAU-AAG7. The sequence continues at coordinate 1,987,050 of NZ_JAHFZY010000001.1, read as the reverse complement.
CGGCCCAGGCCAACAGGCCTCGTTCGCCGAAAGTTCACCTTCATATGTGGTTTGGTTCACGCTGGTCAGGCAGGGTATTGCGTGGACGAGTCCGCCCGTCTGCCAGGCGAGGCGCCCCCTTTCGTCCCATTCGCCCCAAATGAAACTCCGTTCGGCCTCCGCTCGAACACCTGCCTTGAACACCTCGCTTCGAACCTGGCTTCGAACTCCGCACAAGGGATGCTGAATTGCGCGACGCCTACCACGAGGAGCTCGACTCCCTCTCCGACAAACTGGTGGAGATGACCCGGCTCGTCCGGTCCGCGATGGCGCGCGCGGTCACCGCGCTGCTGGACGCGGACGTCCGGCTGTCCGAGGAGGTCATCAGCGGGGACGAGCTCGTCAACAAGATCGACGCTGAGATCGAGGAGACCGTCTTCGACCTCATGGCGCGCCAGCAGCCGGTGGCGGGCGACCTGCGCACGCTGATCACCGCGCTGCGGATGAGCGGCGACCTGGAGCGCATGGGCGACCTCGCGGTCCACATCGCGCGGACGGCGCGCCGCCGCCACCCCGAGTCCGCCGTCCCGCCCGAGCTTCAGGCGACGGTCCTGGAGATGGGCCAGATCGCCGAGCGGATGATCGCCAAGACCGGCAGCGTGATCGCGTCCCAGGACGTCGAGATGGGCCTGGAGCTCGACGCCGACGACGACCAGATGGACCGGCTCCACCGCCGCCTGTTCGACATGCTGCTGTCGCCCAAGTGGAAGCACGGCGTCGAGCCCGCCGTCGACATCACCCTGGCCGGCCGCTACTTCGAGCGCTTCGCCGACCACGCGGTGCATGTCGCGGAGAACGTCGTCTACCTCGTGACGGGCCAGCGCCCGGAGGAGATCGCCGACACCTGAGCCGGCCCTTCCCCACCCCGCACATGAACAACCCGCCGCGGCTTACTCGGGGAGCCGCGGCGGGTTCTTGCTCTGCGCGCCCCCCGTCAGCGTCGCAGGCGCACGACCGCCCGGTGCCCCTCGATCGCCACCGTAGTGATCTTCAGGCCGTTCATCCGCGAGGTCATCCCCGGCGCCTGGCCGCTGAAGGTGATGCTCCCGTTCTCCGAATCGGAGACGAAGGTGACCCCGCCGCCGCCGACCTCCGTGACCTGTATCGTCCCCAGCCCCGTCGCGGGCGGCGCGGGGATCTCGTCGTGGGGCTTCACCAGGACCTCGCACGAGCGTTTCGCGCACACCCTGAACCGCCTGCCGTCACGGGCGTGTAAGGGCCGCCCGGTACTCGGCGGGGAACTGGGCGTCGAACTGGGCGTCGAACTCGGCGCGGCCGACGGCGTGCCGCTCCGGGGGGTGCTCGGCGCCGGTGTCGACCTTTCGGCGCGCCCTTCGGCGTCGCCGCCACCGCACCCGGCGGATGCCAGCAGGAGGGTCGAGATGATGATCGCGCGTCGGTGCATGGCCCAATACTGAACGTGAACGCCCGGGACCGGTCCCGGGGTCGGCCGAACTCCTGGTGATCGCCCGATTACGGTCGTTGCGAACGTCGGAGGGCGCCGGTCAACGCGGCCAGGTGGTCCGAGACCGGGCCGAGGGTGACGAGGCCGCTCGCGGCACCGGCCAGCTCCGCGGCGGCGGGGGCGAGGGCCTCGCGGGCGCGGCGCATCAGCCCGCGGTCGTCCAGGGCCACGGCGGCGCGGGCGGCCAGGCACCAGAGGGCCTCCTGCATGAGGTCCCGGGGCGGGTCCGGGACGCGGCGGAGCGCGTCCGCCGCGTCCCCGGGGCGGTCCCGCGCCAGCAGCACCAGCGGACGCGCCCAGGGCTCGTAGGGGCCCCAGTCCAAGGGCTCGGTCGGGGCGGGCCGATCGTCCAAAACGCGCAGGGAGAGCAGGGCCAGCGGGACGAGCCCCCGCTCCAGGCCCGGCATGCCGCAGCCGTCCAGGAGCGCGGCGGCCTCCCGGTAGGCGGGCTCGGCGGGCCGTCCGGCGGCGGCCGTCCGCAGCGCCCGGTACCACCCGGTGAACACGCGGACCAGCGGCCGCTCGTGCCGGTCGGCCAGGCCCTCGGCGGCGGACGCGTGCCGGTCGGCGGCCGGGAAGTCCGCCATGCCGGAGCACGCCTGGAGCCGGACGAGATGCCCGAGGATCTCGAACGCGGTCAGGCCGTGCCGCTCGGACAGCGCGACCAGCTCGGCGCCGATCCCGTCGCGGCGCGGGGCGAGGCCCGTCCTCTCGAAGGACTGCATGAACACGGCGTTGAGGGCGAAGGCCAGCAGCGCCGGGTCGTCCAGCCTGCGGGCGATCGCCTCCGCCTCGCGGGCCGCCTCGGGGCCGCGCGCCGACCGCGTGCCGCGCGATTCGAGGGCGACGGTGGCGAGCAGGCGCGCGCGGGTGGCGTCGCGGCCGGGCGGGAGGGCGGCCAGCGCGCGCTCGGCGGCGGCCACCACCTGGCCGGCCTGGCGCGGGTCGTCCGAGCGCGTCCAGATCGCGGGGACGTCGTAGGAGCCGATCACGCGCGCGGTCAGCTCCGGGTCGCCCAGGTCCTCGGACGCGCTGATGGCCGCCATGCGCTGCTCGCGGGCCGCCGCCAGGCCGCCGCCGCCCGCGAGCGCGAGCGTCCGCAGCAGGCCGACGGTCGACTCAAGCCGGTCCCGGGAGCCGGACGCGACCGTCCGGTCGTAGGCGGTCGCCGCGCGCGCCCAGACGCGGGCCGCCGCGTCCGGCTCGGTGAGGTGGTCGGCATGCCGGAGGATGTCGGCTTCCAGTTTCCGCAGCGACGGCCCCGGCTCCACCCCCAGCCGGTCGACGAGAAGCCCGCGCGCCCGTCGCAGCACGGCCAGCGCGTCCCCCTGGCGTCCAGACCGGTAGAGGGCCAGCGCCAGGAGCCGCCACGCGTCCTCACGCAGCGGGTGGACGGCGACGTGCGCCTCCAGATCCGGAACCGCCTCCGCGGGCGCCCCTCCCGCCAGACGCGCCTCCGCCAGGCGCTCGACCGCGTGCAGGCGAAGCTCGTCCAGCCGGGAGCGTTCGGCACGCGCCCAGGGCTCGTCCGCGAAATCGGCGTAGGCGGGACCGCGCCACCAGCCGAGCGCCTCCTCCAGCCGCTCCGCCGACCTCTCGCCTACGGCATGCTCGAAACGCCAGGCGTCGACGTCATCCGCATGCAGCGCGTACCCGGGCCCTTCGGTGACCAGGACGCGCGGCCGGGCCCGCGGCGGCCGCTCGGGTTCGAGGGCGCGGCGCAACGCGGCGACGAACGTCCGGACGGCGCTCACCGCGCCCGGCGGCGGGGCCGTCCACAGGTCGTCGACGAGGACGCCGACCGGCACGACCCGGCCCCGGGCGATGATCAGGCGGGCCAGGACCGCGCGGTGCCGCGGCCCCCGCAGGTCGATCGCGTCCCCGGCGTCGTCCCAGGCCACGACCGGCCCCAGCACCCCGAACACGCCTCCACCGTAGCGCTCATCGGATGCTCATCCGCGTCCAGCAGGCTGGGGTCGCCAACGGAAGGGAATCACCATGGTCATCACCGGTTTCGAGTACCGGCGCGTCCCGGTCGCCGACGGGGTCGCGCTGAACGCGGCCGTCGGCGGGACGGGCAGCCCGATCGTCCTCCTGCACGGCTTCCCGCAGACGCACCTGATGTGGCGGCACGTGGCCGCCGACCTCGCGGCCGACCACACCGTCATCTGCCCGGACCTGCGCGGCTACGGCGCCAGCGACAAACCCGGGGAAACGAGCCCGGACGTCTACTCCAAGCGCACCATGGCCGCCGACATCGTCGAGCTGGCCCGCGCCCTCGGCCACGAGCGCTTCGCGCTGGCCGGGCACGACCGCGGCGCGCTGGTCGCCTTCCGCGCCGGGCTCGACCACCCGGGCACGGTCACGCACCTGGCCTGCCTCGACGTCCTGCCGACCCTCGACATGTGGGACGCGATGCGCGGCGCGTCCGCCGCCGTCGGCTTCCACCTCTACCTGATGGCCCAGCCGCCCGGCCTCCCCGAGACGATGATCGGGGCGAGCCCGGACGCCTTCTTCGGCCACTTCCTCGACGTGTGGTCGAACGACCCGTCCGCGATCCCGCCCGACGTCCGCCGGGCCTACCTGGACGCGTGCCGCGCGGCGGTCCCCTCCATCGTGGCCGACTACCGCGCGTCCGCCGGGATCGACATCGTCCACGACCGGACCGACCTGGCCGCGGGCGCCGAACTGCGGATGCCGGTCGCGGTCGTCCAGCAGGACTGGGGCGCCGCCCTCGGCTTCGACGCCGCCGCCCTGTGGCGGGTCTGGGCCCCCGACCTGCACCACCGGACCGTCGCCCACGGCCACTACATGGCCGAAGAGGCCCCCGCCGAGATCACGAAGACCCTCCGGACCCTCCTCGCCCGCTGAAGGGCTACTTCTTCTTGGGTTTCTGGGAGGTGGCGCCCTGGTTCTTGACGGCCTCGATGGCGGCCCTGGCGGCGGCCGGGTCGAGGTATTCGCCGCCGCGCTTCAGGGGGGCGAAGTCGTCGTCGAGTTCGTAGACGAGGGGGATGCCGGTGGGGATGTTCAGGCCGACGATCTGCTCGTCGGTGACGTCGTCCAGGTGCTTGACCAGGGCGCGCAGGGAGTTGCCGTGGGCGGCCACGAGGACGGTGCGGCCGGCGGCGAGGTCGGGGACGACCGCGTCGTACCAGTAGGGCAGGAGGCGGTCGACGACGTCGGCGAGGCACTCGGTGCGCGGGATGAGCTCGGAGGGCAGCTCGGCGTAGCGCAGGTCGTTGACCTGGGAGAGGGGGTCGTCGTCCTTGATGGGGGGCGGCGGGGTGTCGTAGGAGCGGCGCCAGGTCATGAACTGCTGCTCGCCGAACTCCTCGCGGGTCTGGGCCTTGTTCTTGCCCTGGAGGGCGCCGTAGTGGCGCTCGTTCAGGCGCCAGGAGCGGCGGACGGGGATCCAGAGCAGGTCCGCGACGTCCAGCGCGATGTTGGCGGTGCGGATGGCCCGTTTCAGCAGCGAGGTGTGCACCACGTCGGGGGTGATGTCGGCGTCGAGCAGAAGATCGCCGCCCTTGATCGCCTCGCCTTCGCCCTTCGCGGAGAGATCGACGTCCACCCAGCCGGTGAACAGCCCTTCCGCGTTCCAGACGCTTTCGCCATGCCGCAGCAGTACCAACGTCGCCATGACACCAGAGCCTAGCGGCCGGGGGTTCCTAGTCGCGGTTGGCGGGGTCGGCGAACGAGGCGAACGCCCGCAGGTTGGCGAGGCTCTCGCCCCGGCTGACCCGCCAGTCCCACTCGCGCCGGATGGACGACTTGAACCCGCGTTCGAGGGCCCTGTCGAAGTTGTCGTCGGAGTAGGTGAGGACGCAGCCGAGGAGGCGGTCGATCTCGTCCTCGGTGACGGAGGCGAGGGGGACCTTCCCGACGAGGTGGACGTCGCCGACGTCGTCCAGGGCGAACGCCACCCCGTACATGCGGCCGTTCTTCTCCAGGAGGAACCGGTAGAAGTCGGCGTGGTTCTCGTCGGGGCGGCGGCAGAAGAACGCCTCGACGTGCAGGCTGTGGTCGCCGACGATCAGCCAGGTCATCGTGGCCAGCTTGTGCTGGCCGGGGAGCTTGACGAAGAACGCCCTCTCGCGCGGCTCGTCGTATTCGAGTCCGGCGCCGTCCAGGGCCGCGCGGACGGTCTCCACGGTCGTCACGCTGTTCCCCTGCGGGGGGACGGCCCCCCGCGCCCCCCGGTCCGCTTCGCTCATGCTGTGGCCTCCGCCGTCAGGCGCGGCGTACTCACGGGCTGGAGTGACATGGCACCGGTATACACCTCGATGAGGCGGTCCACGGTGACGTCCCAGCCGAAGTTCTGCGCGTGGCGGACGGCGCCGCGCGCGAGGCGGGCGTGCCGGCCCGGCTCGGTGTGGAGGCGGCTCAGGGCGGCGGCGTAGTCGGCGGGGTCGTGGCCGTCGATCAGCAGGCCGGACTCGCCGTCCGCGACGGCGGTGCGCAGGCCGCCGACCGACGCGGCGACGACGGGGGTGCCGCACGCCTGCGACTCGACGGCGACGAGGCCGAACGACTCGTTGTGGGACGGGACGACCGTGACGTCGGCGGCGCGGTACCAGTCGGCGAGGACGGGTTGCGGGCTCGGCGGCTCGAACCGGACGACGCCCGCGATGCCGAGCGCGGCGGCGAGCGCCTGGAGGCCCTCGGGGCGGGAGCGTCCGCTGCCGCTCGGGCCGCCGACGACGGCGACGACGAGGCGGGAGCGCAGGGACGGGTCGTCCGCGAGCATCCGGGCGGCGGCGCGCAGCAGGACGTCGGGGGCCTTCAGCGGCTGGATCCGCCCGACGAACAGCAGGACGTAGGCGTCGCGCGGCAGGCCGAGGCGGCGGCGCGCGGGACCGGTGCGATGCGGGAGGAGGCCGGTACTGGCCAGCAGCGGCGACTCCGGCCGAAACCGGGACAGGTCCACCCCCGGGCTGACGGTCGCGACGCGGGCCGGGTCGGCGCCGTAGAGGCCGATCAGGTCGCGGGCCTCCTCGCCGGTGTTGGCGACGAGCTGGTCGGCGGAGGCCACGACCTGCTCCTCGCCGAGCACGCGCTCGTCCGGCTCGGGCTTGTCGCCCTCGGCGAGCGCGGCGTTCTTGACCTTGGCCATCGTGTGCATCGAGTGGACGAGCGGGACGCCCCAGCGCCGCTTCGCCGCCCATCCCGCCTGGCCGGAAAGCCAGTAGTGCGTGTGCAGGAGGTCGTAGTGGCCGGGGTCGTGGGACGCCTCGGCGCGCAGCACGCCGGAGGTGAAGCCGCACAGGTGGCGGGGCAGCTCACCCTTGTCCAGCTCCTCGAACGGGCCCGACACGACGTGCCGGACGAGGACGCCGGGCGCCAGCTCGGCGACCGGGGGCAGGGCCCGTGATGTGGCGCGGGTGAAGACGTCCACCTCGATCCCCCGGGCCGCCAGCCGCCGCGCGACCTCGACGATGTAGACGTTCATGCCGCCCGCGTCACCCGTACCCGGCTGGTCAAGGGGGGAAGTATGAGCACTGACCGTCGCAACTCGGTTGATACGACGCGACACCGGACACCACCTCCGACAGTGCAACCTATCCCCCGGTTCGGCTGTTCCCGGCCACCCCGGGCTGCGGGGAGCGCGGCGGAACTGGAAGGCTTGGGCGCATGCGTAAGACGGCGGTGGTGACGGGAGCAAGCAGCGGGATCGGGGCCGCCACGGCGCGGCGCCTGGCGGCGGAGGGGTTCAACGTCGTGCTCGCGGCGCGGCGGACGGACCGGCTCGACGCGCTGGCCAAGGAGATCACCGAGACCGTCCCGGGGGCGGGGCGGCTCGCCCCGGTCGAGCTGGACGTGACGTCGCAGGCGTCGGTGGACGCGCTCGCGGCGGCGGTCGGCGGGACCTGCCACGTGCTGGTCAACAACGCCGGGGGCGCGCTCGGCCTGGACAGCGTCGCGACCGCCGACCTGGACGACTGGCGCGCGATGTACGACACGAACGTCCTCGGGCTGGTGCGCGTCACGAAGGCGCTGCTGCCCGCGCTGGTCGGGAGCGGCGCGGGGCATGTGGTGAACATCACCTCGCTCGCGGCGCACGAGCCCTACGAGGGCGGGGGCGGCTACAACGCGGCCAAGCACGCCGCGTACGCGGTGAACGAGGTCATGCGGCTGGAGCTGGTGGAGCAGCCGGTCCGGGTCACCGAGGTCGCGCCGGGGCTGGTCAGGACGGAGGAGTTCTCGCTGGTCAGGTTCCGCGGCGACGAGGAGAAGGCCGCCAAGCCGTACCAGGGCGTCCCGGAGCCGCTGGTGGCCGACGACGTCGCCGACTGCGTGGCGTGGGCGGTCACCCGTCCGCCGCACGTGAACATCGACCGGATCGACGTCCAGCCGCGCGTGCAGGCGGCCGCGCACAGGCTGCACCGCGAGTCCTAGCCGACGGACGTCCACGGCAGCGTGACCTCGCCCAGGCGCCAGCGGCGGCGGCCGCCGTAGGGCGGGGCCGTGAGCACCGGGTGGGTCAGGGCGAGCAGCCGCACCGCCTCGATCCAGCGGGCGCGGGGACCGAACGCCGAGTGCGGCGCCGCCGTCGCCCAGCAGCGGTCGAACGCCGCGAGCAGGTCGTGCACGGGCTCGCCCGGGACGTTGCGGTGGATCAGCGTCTTGGGCAGCCGCTCCGCCAGCGCCGAGGGGCGCGGCAGCGTCGGCAGGTGGGCCGCGAACGTGATCGTCCGCGGGCCGTCCCGGGTGAGCGCGACCCAGACGGCGCGACGGCCGATCTCGTCGCAGGTGCCCTCGACGAGGACGCCGCCGGGGGCGAGGCGGGCGCGCAGACCGTCCCAGGCGCGCCAGGCCGCCGCCTCGTCGTATTGGCGGAGCACGTTGAACGCCCTGATCAGGACTGGTGGCCGCGGCACCGGCAGCTCGAACCCGCCGCGCCGGAACGACAGGCCCTCGTGCGGGCCCGTCGCGTCCAGGAACGCCTCCCCCGCCGCGACGCGTGCCGGGTCGATCTCGATCCCGGTGACCTCCAGCCGGGGCGCGACCGCGCGGAGCCGCGCGTACAGCTCGAACGTGGTGACCGGCGACGCGCCGTATCCGAGGTCCACGGCCAACGGGTGTTCCCGCATGCGCAACGGGCCGAGTTGGGTGGCCGCGATCCAGCGGTCCACCCGCCGCAGCCGGTTGGGCGCGGTGGTGCCCCGCGTGACCTCCCCCTGCGGCTTGCGCGTCCCGACCATCCGCCGATTCTCCCGTGAGACGTTTCCCACTGTTCCCACCGAGCCGCGTTAACCAGCCTTTTTCTGGACATGTCATCCGTATGACAGTTCTCATCGCCTTCGACGGTTCTGACGACGCGCGCACCGCGATCGAGTACGCGGCGCGGCACGTCCGCCCGGAGCCGACCGTGATCCTCACCGTCTGGGAGCCCCTGCTCATGCAGATCGCGTGGGCGCCGCTGGCCGCCGCCGCGCCGGTGCCGAGCACCGAGGTGGAGGACGGGCAGTACGCGGAGGAGAAGCAGGCGGAGAAGCTCGCGCGGCAGGGCGCCGAGATCGCCGCCGCGGGCGGGCTCACCGACGTCACGCCCCGCGCCGAGCGCGGCACCGGGCCGATCTGGGCCACGATCGTGGACGTCGCGGACGAACTGGACGCCTCCCTGATCGTCACCGGCTCGCGCGGCCTCGCGGGCGCGCGGTCGGTGCTGCTGGGCAGCGTGTCGACGCGCGTCCTGCACCACGTGCACCGCCCGACGCTCGTCGTCCCGCCGAAGAAGGACGAGGACTAGACGGAGACTAAGTGCCGACGGCACGCTCGAACGCGGTGTAGGCGTCCGGGGTGAACAACACGAAACGGGTGTCGGAAACCTGGGTGGGCGTCGATCGGACGGTCTCGACGGCGATCCTGGCGGCGTCGTCCATCGGCCAGCCGTAGATCCCGGCGGAGACGGCGGGGAAGGCGACGGAGGCCGCGCCCAGCTCGTCGGCGACGCGCAGCGACTCGCGGTAGCAGGAGGCCAGCTGGTCGGAGCGGTCGTCGGACGCGGAGTACACGGGCCCGACGGTGTGGATGACCCATCGCGCGGGCAGCCTGCCCCCGGTCGTGGCCGCGGCCTGGCCGGTGGGCAGGCCGCCGCCGTAGTGCGAGGCGCGCAGCTTGCGGCACTCGTCGAGGATCGCGGGGCCGCCCCTGCGGTGGATGGCGCCGTCGACGCCGCCGCCCCCGAGCAGCGAGGAGTTCGCGGCGTTCACGACCGCGTCGACCTGCTGCTCGGTGATGTCGCCGCGGACCAGGCTGATCTTCATCTCGGCGCTCCTCGCTCGCCACGGGTGGGGAGAATTATCCCCCGCGGGTCACACGAAACGCACGGCGGCGGCCGACGGCGGTACGCTCGTGGCGGACGGCGCTCCGGGGGCGGTGCGCGCCGTCCGCCCCCCGCCCGCCCGCAGCCGTGGGATCTCCACCCCTGGGGCCGGGCGTGACCAGGAGAGAAGCCACTGCCTATCCTGCCGTCGAGACGACTACAAAGGCGTGAAAGTCGTGGAGGTTACCCCCTTGAAGATCCTTCTCGCCGGTGCGACCGGAGTCGTCGGCCGCCGGCTGACACCGCTGCTCGTCCAGGCGGGCCACGAGGTCGCCGGGACGACGCGCCACGAGGCGCGCGCCGCGTCCGTCCGTGAGGGCGGGGCCACGCCGGTCGTCATGGACGCGCTGGACGCCGCGTCGGTGCGCCGGGCCGTCGAGACGGTGCGCCCGGACGCGATCATCCACCAGCTCACCGATCTCAGCGGGGAGGACTTCACGGCCAACTCCCACCTGCGGATCAAGGGCACCCGCAACCTGGTCGACGCGGCGCTCGCCGCCGGGGTCCAGACCATGATCGCGCAGAGCGCCGCCTGGCTGTACGTCGCGGGCGCCGCCGCGGCGGTCGAGACCGACCCGCTCGACCCGGCGCTGCCGCCCTCCCCGGGCGTCGTCGCGCTGGAGGAGGCCGTCGGCGAGATGCCGCGCGGCGTCGTGCTGCGCTACGGCGCGCTCTACGGCCCCGGCACCTGGTACGCGCCGGACGGCGCGATCGCCAAGCGGGTCCGCGCCGGGAACCTGCGGCAGACGCCCGCGTGGACGTCGTTCGTGCACGCCGACGACGCGGCCGCCGCCGCGCTCGCGGCGGTGGAGTGGCCCGCGGGCGCGGTCAACATCGTCGACGACGAGCCCGCCACCACGGCCGACTGGCTGCCGGTCTACAGCGCCTCGCTCGGCGCGCCCCTCCCGGGGACGGCCCGGCACGCCGCCGCCATGGGGCGCCCGGTGTCCAACGCCAAGGCGCTGAGCCTCGGCTGGAAGCCGCAGGTGCCGTCGTGGCGCACGGGGTTCGCCGCGCAGCGTTGACCCCCTTACGGGAACGTGACAAGCGTCAGCCGAACTGGAACGACCGCTTCGCGAGTCCGAACCAGTAGCCGTCGATGACCGCGCGCCGCTCGGCGGGCGTGTCCGCGTCGGCGCCGAGGGCGACGAACAACGGGGCGAAGTGCTCGGCACGGGGGTGCGCGACGCGCGCGGCGGGGGCCTTGGCGCGGAAGTCCAGCAGGGCGTCGATGTCGCCGCCCCTGACGGCGCGGTCCGCCCAGTCGTCGAACTCCGCCGACCACGCGGGCGGCGCCGCGTCCGCCCCGGGGGCCAGCTCACGCAGGTTGTGCGTGGTGAAACCGCTCCCCACGATGAGGACGCCCTGGTCGCGCAGCGGCGCGAGGCTCCGGCCGACCTCGAACAGCCGCTCGGGCTCAAGCGAGGGCATGGACATCTGGAGCACGGGGACGTCGGCGTCCGGGAACATCTCCACCAGCGGGACGTAGGCGCCGTGGTCGAGCCCGCGCTCCTCGTCGCGCCGCACGCCCGGGACGAGCTTCTCGACGTCCTCGGCCAGCCCCGGCGCGCCGGGGGCCTCGTAGCGGACGCGGTAGTAGTGCTCGGGGAAGCCCCAGAAGTCGTAGACCAGCGGCAGCGTGCGGGTGGCGCTCACGGTCAGCGGCGCCTCCTCCCAGTGCGCCGACACCATCAGGATGGCCTCGGGCCGGGGCAGCCCCGCCGACCAGCGGGCGAGTTCGGCGGTCCAGACGGCGTCGTCGGCCAGCGGCGGCGCGCCGTGGCTGAGGTAGAGCACCGGCATGCGGCTCATGGGGTCCCCCCGTGGTTCAAGTACTTGAGAGTTCAACTATAACCCGGCTTTGCTTGAATCTTCAAGTAACCAGGTAGTCTGACCCGTATGACCGGAACGCGGTGGCTCGACGCCGACGAACAGGAGACCTGGCGTGCCTTCCTGTGGACCTCGCGCCTTCTCAACGAGGCCCTCGACCGCCAACTGCAACGCGACTCGGGCATGCCGCACACCTACTACATGATCCTCGCGATGCTGTCGGAGGCGCCCGGACGCGCGCTGACGATGACCGAGCTGGCGGCGATCGTCCGCTCGTCCCCGAGCCGGCTGTCGCACGCCGTCAAACGGCTGGAGGAGGACGGCTGGGTGCGCCGCGTCAAGGACGGCGCCGACCGCCGCACCACGATCGCCGAGCTGACCGACACGGGCATGGCCGTGCTCACCGAGGCCGCGCCCGGCCATGTCGCCGAGGTCAGGCGCCACCTGTTCACGCCCCTGACCCGCGACCAGATGCTCCAGTTCCGCGAGACGCTACGCGCGCTCCTCGACTCCCTGGACCCCGCCCGCGAGGCCCCCTGCGCCGACGGCTGATCCGCGGCGCATCGCGACGAGGTGCCGGGCGAGCGCGAGCACGGCCAGCACGGCGACGAGCAGGCAGACACCGTTCCAGCCCAGCCCGGTGTAGGCGCGGACGCCGAGCCAGGACCCGGCGCTGCCGCCGAGGAACGAGCAGGTCATGTAGGCGGTGTTGAGCCGGCTGCGGGCCTCCGGCCGGAGCGCGAAGATCCGCGCCTGGTTGGCCACCTGGCCGGCCTGCACGGCCACGTCGAGCAGCAGCAGCGCCAGCGTGACGCCGACCAGGCCCGGGACGCCGCCGAGGCCGCCGGTGGTGAGCAGCGCCGCGGCGGCGACCGTGCCCAGCATGCACACGAGGCCGACCGGGTCGGAGCCGTGCCGGTCGGCCAGCCGTCCGGCGATCGGGGTGGCGAACATGCTGGCGGCCCCGACCAGGGCGATCACCCCGACCGCCGAGGCGCCCATGCCGTAGGCCGGGCCGGTGACCAGCAGCGCGAGGCTCGTCCAGGCGGCGCTGAACCCCGCGAAGACCAGCGCCTGGTAGAGGCCGGAGCGGCGCAGGTCCGGTTCGGTGCGCAGCAGCCGGATCGTGGTGGCGAGCAGCGCCGGATAGCGCTCGGTGGACGAGGGCGTCGTCGCGGGCGCGGCGAACGCCAGCACGACCGCCAGCAGCACGACGACCGCGGCCGCGACCAGGTAGGGCGCGCGCCAGCCGAGCCACTGGCCGAGCCCGCCGCTGAAGGAGCGGGCCAGCAGGATGCCGCCGATGAGCCCGCTGAGCAGCGTGCCGGTCACCGCGCCCCGGCGCCGCTCGGGCACCAGCCCCGCTGCCATCGGAATGATGATCTGCGGGACGACCGTCGCGACGCCGATCAGGACGCTCGCGGCCAGCAGCAGCGGCAGCGCGGTCGCGAGGCCCGCGACCAGCAGGCCCGCCGCGGTGACGGCGAGCAGCGTGACGACCAGCCGCCGGTGCGCGAGCCGGTCCCCCAGTGGGACCAGCAGGAACACACCGGTCGCGTAGCCGAACTGGGCCGCCGTGACGACCGCGGCCGCCGCGCCCCGGGACACGCCCAGGTCGTCGGCGATGAGCGGGCTGATGGCCTGCGGGAAGTAGATGCCCGCGACGCCGACGCCGCAGGTCAGCGCGAGCAGCGAGATCAACCGGCGCGAGGGGCCGGCCTGGTCGGGGCGGGGGGAGCCTGACGGCATGGGGGTCCTCTCGAAAGCGAACCGGTTTAAGTGGTTCAGAAAGGTACCAGTCAAACCGGTTCACGAGTAGGGTCGGCCCCATGCCCTCCTCGCCCTCGGGTTTCCGCGCCGGTTCCGGGCGGCTGTGCCTGGACTTCATCCGCACGCTGCGCCATCGCGGCACCGGCTCCGCGGCGGAGGAGCTGCCGGATCCGATGGCGCTGGCCGCGTGGGTGAGCCGGTTCGGCCCGTGGGAGTCGGTCCCGCCGGACGCGGCGGACGGGCGCGACGCCGAGGCCCGGGAGCTGCGCGAGGCGATCCACGCGCTGATCGCCGCCGCGCGCGGGCCCGCGGGGGTCGGCCCGTCCGCCGACGCGCCCCGCGAGCTGGTCAACCGGGTCGCGGCGCTCCCGGTCCCGGCGCCGCGGCTGGACGGCTCGGGACGCCCCTCCTGGCATGCCGAGGACCCGGTGCGGGCGGCGCTCGCCCTCATCGCGCGCGACGCCGTGGACCTGGTCGGCGGGCCGGCGATCGACCGCGTCCGCGAGTGCGCCGGCGCCGACTGCCAGGCGCTGTTCCTGGACACCTCCCGCCCCGGCACCCGCCGCTGGTGCTCGATGAACACCTGCGGCAACAGGGCCAAGAAACAGGTCCTGCGCGACAGGGCGAGCACCGGCGGGCGGGGCGCCGACCCGGGCTAGAGCTCGACGGTGTGCGTGGCGGCGTCGGGGTGGGCGGCCGCCAGCAGGCGACCGGCCTCCTCGGCGAGCGCCGCCTGAGCCGGTTCCGGCACGGGCGAGAAGGGCATGAGGCGCAATGTCGCCACCCCGCGCTTGCGCTCCATCTTCCACATGCCGTGGACGAAGCCGTCCACCAGGAACGTCGCGCGGATGATCCCGTTGACCGTGAAGACCCGCTTGCGGTGCTCCTCGCTGATGACGCGCGCCCGGTCGGCGTGCGAGAGGAGCAGGTTGTCGAACTCCGGGACGAACCGCACCGGCGCCGGGGTGCCCGGGTCCGGACGCGGCGCCTCGGGCAGGTCGTACAGCACCCGGCCGCTCTCGTCCCGGAAGGCGCGGAGCTTGGGCAGCACCCGCTCGACGACCTCGCCGAGCCGCGTCAGGCCCGACCAGTGCTGGACGTCCTGGACGGACGCGGGCCCGAACGCGCCCAGGTAGCGCAGCACCATCTCGTCCAGGGACGGCTCGGGATGCGGTTCGCCGAGCCAGCTCTCCAGGGTCGTGTGGCGGGCGAGGCCCGAGGCGCCCCAGACGCCGCGCGGCGGGACCTGCACCAGCGGCAGCGAGCACCGGACCGCCCAGACCAGCAGGTCGGCGTCGAGGTCCGGCCACCGCTCGGCGAGCAGCGCCCGCAGCTCCTTGTCGGAGCGGGGGGCCTCCTCCAGCAGCGTCCGCGCGCGGGCGACGACGGGCGCGAGGTCGAATCCGCGCAGCGGCACGGCGCGCGGGCTCTTGAGGTAGTTGTCCAGCACCACCTGGGTCAGCGGCCGCAGCGCGCGGGCGTCCCGGGCGCTGACCAGGTGCAGCGTGCCGCGCATCAGGACGATCCGCGCCGCGCGCCGGTCGGTCATGAGCGCGGACAGCTCGCCGAAGTCGAAGCCCTCCAGGCGGCTCCACAGCCCGACGTAGGGCGGGTTCGGCGCCTGGGACTGCATCCCGACCAGGTGCTCGATCGCGTCGAGCGCGGGCATCGGGTGCCGGTCGAGCAGCAGTTGCCGCGCCAGCAGGGCCCGGTTGAGGGCGCGCCGGCCGAGGACGTCAGTCGTCATAGCGGCCTCGCAGCTCCTGCCAGGTGGGCGGCGGGCCGGGCAGCTCGTCGGCGCCGGTCAGGCGCAGCGCGTCCAGCATCAGGGCGAGGTAGCGGTGCTGCAACCGGTTCATCCGCGCGTCGTCGCCGATCCGGATCGTGTGCAGGTGCTCCAGCAGCACGGAGATGTCGCCCACCTCGATCTCGGGACGCAGCACGCCCGCCTCCTTCGCCCGGGTGAGCAGCCGCTGCGTGGCGAGGTGGATCTCGCGGCCCTTCGCGCTCATCGCCTCGGTGACCTCGAAGGTGCCCGCGAGCCGCATGGTGAGGGACCCGGCGCCGATGTCCAGGCAGCGGCGCATGAATCCGGCGAAGGCCGCCCACGGGTCGCCCTCGTCGGCGAGGGCGGCCTCGACCTCGGCGAGGTAGCGGTCCATGCCGTCGTCGGCGAGCCGCTGGAGCAGGTCCTCCTTGCTCTTGTAGCGGCGGTAGAGCGCGCTGATCCCGACCCCGGCGTGCTCGGCGACGGCCGAGATCGGCGCGCCGGGATCGGCGGTGAACACCGCCCGCGCCGCGTCCCGGATCAGCTCGTCGTTGCGCGCCGCCTGCGCCTTGCGCCCGCTCATGGGCGCCCGTGTGGAGGTCTCCATACCGCCAGCATACGGGAACGAATGATTCCGTTCTACTGTCGGCCCGGAAAGCGCGCCCGCTTGGAACGTGCCTACCAGCGTGACCAGGAGCGGGACGGCCCACCCGCGTCCACCGGCGTGGATTAGCATCGCCGCCATGACCGATGCCGAGTCGCTCCCCGAGCCGCTCCCCGGGACGCTGACGTTCCAGCTCGTCGTCCTGGGCGCGATCGCGACCGACCGGTTCGCCGACGCGCTCGCGCCCCTGCGCCTGAAGCCCAAGCACGCCGGGCTGCTGGCGGTGGTCAGCCGCGGCCTCGCCGCGTCCCAGCTGGAGGTCGCGACGACGATGGGCGTCGTGCCGAGCCTCGTGGTGTCGCTGGCCGACCACCTGGTCGGGCTCGGCGCGATCGAGCGCGTCCGCGACCCGGCGGACCGGCGGCGGCAGGTGCTCACGCTCACCGGCGAGGGGCGGCGGCTGCTGGAGGAGTGCGCCGCCGCCGCCCGCTCGGTGGACGACCAGCTCGCCGCCTCCCTCCCCGCGCGCGAGCGGGGCGACCTGGCGCGGTCGCTGGGCGCGCTCGCCGCCCCGGCCGCCCCGGGGGGTGCGGGGGGCCGCCCCGCCGCGAGGAATCGGTCCGGGGTTCCCACCCGCTGAGCCCGGTGCGCGCCCTCAGGTCGCCATGGCGGCCCTGACCTCGGTCAACGTGCGCTCGGCGAGCGCGTTCGCGCGGGCGTCGCCCTCGGCCAGGACGTCGCGCAGGTACGCCCGGTCGGCGGCCAGCTCGGCGCGGCGGGCGCGCAGCGGGCGCAGGAACTCGTTCACCGCCTCGGTCGCCGTCCGCTTGAGCGCGGCGGCGCCGCCGGAGCCGATCTCCTCCGCGACCTCGTGCGGGTCGCGCCCCTGGCACAGCGCGGCGAGCAGCACGAGGTTCGACACCTCGGGACGGGCGCCCGGGTCGTAGGCGATGTGCCGCTCCTCGTCGGTCACCGCGCGCCTGATCAGCCTGGCCGTCTCGTCCTCGGTGGCCGACAGCGCGATCGCGTTGCCGCGGCTCTTGCTCATCTTCCGCCCGTCCGTGCCGAGCAGCAGCGGCGTCTCCGACAGCAGGGCGTCGGGCACCGGGAACACCGGCGCGTACCGCTCGTTGAAGCGGCGCGCGATCGTCCGGGTGATCTCCTGGTGCGGGAGCTGGTCGCGGCCCACCGGCACGAGGTTGGCCTTGCAGAACAGGATGTCGGCGGCCTGGTGGACGGGGTAGGTGAACATCAGCCCGCTGACCGCCGCCTGGCGGGAGCCGGCGATCTCGTCCTTCACCGTCGGGTTGCGGCTCAGCTCGGAGATCGACACCAGCGACAGGAACGGCAGCATGAGCTGGTTCAGCGCGGGCGCGGCGCTGTGCCGGAAGATCGTCGCGGTGGACGGGTCGACGCCGGCGGCCAGGTAGTCGGCGACCAGCCCCTCGACGTGCCCGGCGAGGTTCTCGACGATGTCCCGGTCGGTGAGCACCTGGTAGTCGGCGACGAGGACGAACAGCTCGACGCCCGCCCGCTGGAGCCGGACGCGGTTGGCGAGCGTCCCGAAGTAGTGCCCGAGGTGCAGCGCGCCGGTCGGCCGGTCGCCGGTCATGATCCGGAACGCCGCGGGGTCGGCGGCGACGCGTTCCTCCAGCTCCAGGCGCCGTGACTCGGCGTCGGCGGGCTGCTCCGGGGCGGTGCCGGTGGTCTGCATGGGGGTTCTCTCCTCCTGTCGGGGGGCGTCCGCCCGGCCGGCCCGCCGTGTCGCGGAGAAGAGAGAGGGCCGTCCAGCGGACGGCCCGGGGCGTGCGTGGGTGTCGGCCGTCCTAGGACGGCCACCAGCCCAGACACGTGGTGCGGTTCACGCCGTCAACCATAGCCCATCAAATGGAGCTGCTCATAGATAATCTGGAACGGAACCAAATGGGTATCCTGGCGGTATGACAGCCCTCGCCCCCGCGAACACCGAACCGGACCTGTCGTTCTTTCTCGACCACACCACGCACGTGCTGAAGACGCAGATGACCGCCGCGCTGGCCGAGGTCGGGCTGACGCCGCGCATGCACTGCGTCCTCGTGCACGCGCTGGAGGAGGAGCGCACCCAGATCCAGCTCGCCGAGATCGGCGACATGGACAAGACCACGATGGTCGTGACGGTGGACGCGCTGGAGAAGGCCGGGCTCGCCGAGCGCCGACCGTCCTCCACCGACCGGCGGGCCCGCATCATCGCGGTCACCGAGGAGGGCGAGCGCGCCGCCGCCCGGGGCCAGAAGGTCGTCGACCGCGTCCACGGCGCCACCCTCGACGCGCTGCCGGACGCCGACCGCGCCGCCTTCATGCGGGCGCTGCGCGTCCTGGCCGAGGGCCACCTGAGCACGCCGGTCGAGAACCCGCAGCCGGTGCGGCGCGCCCGCCAGCGCGCGAAGTAGGCCGACCAGAGATCTACAACAAAATAAGACCGTCAAGGATCGTCTGTTACAGAACTATCTGCTACGGTCTCTCCCATGTCCTCCAGACACGGGTCCACCGACCGCGGGCAGACCGCGGCCTCCCCCTCCTTCCTGCGCTCGCGCTGGGCGGCGCTCGGCGTGCTGTCCGCGACCATGCTCATGACGATCCTGGACGGCAGCATCGTGACCGTCGCGATGCCCGCCATCCAGCGCGACCTCGGCTTCTCCCCCGGCGGGCTGAGCTGGGTCGTCAACGCCTACCTGATCCCGCTCGGCGGCCTGCTCCTGCTCGCCGGGCGGCTCGGCGACCTCCTCGGCCGCCGGACGCTGTTCCTCGCGGGCAACACGCTGTTCACCGCCGCCTCCGTGCTCGCGGGCGCGGCGAACGGCCCCGGCCTGCTGGTCGCCGCCCGGTTCCTCCAGGGCGTCGGCAGCGCGCTCGCCTCGGCCGTCGTGCTCGGCATCCTCGTGACGCTGTTCACCGACCCCCGCGAGCGGACCCGCGCCATCGGGATCTTCAGCTTCACCGGCGCGGCGGGCGCCTCCATCGGCCAGGTCCTCGGCGGCGTGCTGACCGACGCGCTGAGCTGGCACTGGATCTTCCTCATCAACCTGCCGATCGGCGTCGCGACGGTCCTGCTGGCGCTCCCGGCGCTGCCCCGCGACCGCGGCGCGGGCCTGTCCGCCGGGGCGGACGCGGCGGGCGCGCTGCTCGTCACCTCCGGCCTCATGCTCGGCATCTACACGGTCGTCAAGGTCGAGCGGTACGGATGGCTGTCGGCCCACACGCTCGGCCTCGGCGCGGTGTCGCTCGTTCTGCTCGCCGGGTTCGCCGCCCGCCAGGCCACCGCCGCGAACCCGCTGATGCCGCCGCGCTTCCTGCGCTCGCGCACGGTGTCGGTCGCCTACGCCGTCCAGTTGCTGACCTTGTCGGCGATGTTCTCCTTCCAGGTCGTCGTCGCGCTCTACATGCAGAAGGTGCTCGGCTACGGCGCGCTCGACACCGGCCTCGCGATGCTCCCGGCGGCCGTCGCCATCGGCGCGGTGTCGCTGCTGGCCTCGCCCCGGCTGGTCGGACGGTTCGGCGAGCGCGCGGTCCTCGTCGCCGGGCTGGCACTGCTGGCCGCCGCGATGATCTGGCTGACGGCCGTCCCGGTGGACGCCGACTACGTCACCGATCTGCTGCCGGTGTTCGTGCTGGTCGCGGGCGCGGGGCTGGTGATCCCGGCGCTGACCGGGCTCGGGATGTCCAGCGCCGGGCCGCAGGACGCGGGGCTCGCCTCGGGGATGCTCACCACCGTCCAGCAGGTCGGGATGGCGTTCGGCGTCGCGGTCCTGACGACGCTCGCCGCCGCCCGCACCGAGCGCCTGCGCGCGGACGGGCGTCCCGAGCCCGCCGCCCTCACCTCCGGCTACCACCTGGCCTTCGCCGTCTCCGCCGGCCTCCTCGTGGTCGCGCTCGCCCTCACCCTGTTCGCCCTGCGGCGGCGGCCGGCGCCGGCGCCGCGGGAGAGCGAGACCCCGACGTCCGTCACCATCTGAAAGAGAAGGATCATGACCGAATACGGCCCCGGACAGGGACCAGGCCCGAAGCCCGTCAGCGCGGACGACCTCGCCCGCGTGCTCGGCGAGCAGACGTTCGCCGTGCTCGCCACGAACCGCGCGAACGGCCACCCGCACCTGTCGACCGTCGTCTACACGTGGGACCCTGCCGAGCGCGTCGTCCGGATCTCGACGACGGCCGACCGCGTCAAGGTGCGGCAGCTCCGCAAGGACCCCCGGGCCGCGCTGCACGCCTCCACCCCGGACCACCTGGCGTTCGCGGTCGCCGAGGGCACGGCCGAGCTGTCGGAGGTATCAGCGGAGCCCGGCGACGCGGCCGGGCGGGAACTCCTGGCCATGACACCGGGCTTCGACGACCCGGACGACGAACGCCTCTTCCTGGAGCAGATGGTCGAGGACCGGCGTCTCGTCATCCGCCTGCACGTGAACCGCCTCTACGGCACGGCCCTCGCCGACTGAACCCGGCTGCTGATCCCGGATGGGCGGGCCTCAGTGCGGCAGGATGATCAGCAGCAGCGGGAGGCCCGCGACGACGGGCACGGCGACGGTGGCGGCGAAGCGGGTCCGCCTCGGCAGCGGCTGCGGCTCCAGCAGCCGCCTGACCCGCGCCATCACCGGGATGTCGTCGGCGGACGCGACGCCCAGCGTCCCCGACGGCGCCGCCGCCGGGCGCGCCGCCGCGAACCGCAGCAGCGCGGTGGCCAACTCGCGCGGCGGCCGCCCCGACCGGGCCCGGTCGTCGGCGGCCATCTCGATCAGCAGCTCCACGGCGTCCAGACATCGCCCGACCAGCCGGAACTGCGGGAACACCTGGCGCAGCGAGGCGAAGGGCAGCAGCACCAGATCGTGCCGCTCCCGCGCGTGCGCGCGCTCGTGCGCGAGCACGGCGGCCAGCTCCGCCTCGTCGAGCAGCTCCATCGTCCCGGCGCTCACCACGACCTTGGACGACCGCACCCCCGGCACGCAGTACGCGGCGG
Source organism: Actinomadura sp. NEAU-AAG7 (assembly GCF_018603865.1). Taxonomy (NCBI): domain Bacteria; kingdom Bacillati; phylum Actinomycetota; class Actinomycetes; order Streptosporangiales; family Thermomonosporaceae; genus Actinomadura; species Actinomadura sp. NEAU-AAG7. Next base: position 1,966,255 of record NZ_JAHFZY010000001.1, on the reverse strand, counting down.
CGCCGGGGTGGTCCAGGACGAGCGTCCCCGGGACGGTGGAGTCCGACCGCGAGACCAGCGCCAGCAGCGCCCGGTGCCGCCGCCGCGCGCGCACGACCCGCACCACCGCGTACATCAGCATCGCCAGCAGCACGCCGGTGAGGCTGACGGCCGCGAGCAGGGCGGCCATGTGCGGCGCGTCCAGCCGGGCGGCCTGGTCGTCGAGCAGTCCGGGCACGCTGCCCGCGACCCCCCGGCCGTAGGGCAGCAGCGCGACTCCGAGGAGCGCGCCGATCGTGGCGACCCCCCAGCACAGCCCGAGGGCCTGCCAGAGGGCGATCCCGGTGCGCGGCGTCCGCCACGTCCAGCGGGCCCCGGACAGCAGGTGCGCCCCGCCGACGGTCCCGAGCGAGATCAGTGCGAGCAGGGCGGTGCCGGTCATACCGGATGTTCCTTGCCTGTGAGCCCGGCGAGGGCCTCGCGGATGACGTCGATCTCGTCGCTCGACACCGAGCGGACGAAGTGGGCCAGCGCCGCGTCGCGGTCGCCGGTCTCGTTCAGCGCGCCGAGCATCAGCTCGGTCACATACCCCTCGCGGCTGGCGACGGGTTGATAGCGCCAGGCCCGGCCGTCGCGCTCCCGTTCCAGGAAGCCCTTCTTGGCGAGCCGGTCGAGCACGGTCATGACCGTGGTGTGCGCGAGGTCCCGGTCACCGGCGAGCGCACGGCTCACATCGCGGGCCGTGGCCGCCTGGACACCGGCGTCCTCCCGCGCCCACAGAACCTCCATGACCGTGCGTTCAAGCTCTCCGAGACCCTTCACGCAAGCCAGGGTAACCGATTGAGAGGCATGTCACCACGGCAGGTAGTACTACCAGCTTTAGTACTACAGCTCGTAGTACTACGTTTGGTCGTATGAGCACCGTCGCGCTCCTCACCGACGCGGTCGCCCCCCACGCGGGTGCCGCGTCCCCGGCCGACTACATGGCCGCCCGCCAGCAGATGGCCTTCACACTGGGCTTCCACATCGTGCTGGCCTCCATCGGGATCGGACTCCCCGCGATCACCCTGCTCGCCGAGTGGCGCTCGCTGCGCACGGGCGACGCCGTCTACGCCGAACTCGCGCGCCGCTGGATGAAGGCGGCGGGCGTGCTGTTCGCGGTCGGCGCGGTGTCAGGGACGGTCCTGTCGTTCGAGATGGGCACCCTCTGGCCCGGCTTCATGGACAAGTACGGGCAGGTCTTCGGCACCTCGTTCGCGCTGGAGGGCATCGCCTTCTTCATCGAGGCGATCTTCATGGGCGTCTACCTCTACGGCTGGGACCGGCTGTCCCCGCGCGCCCACTTCCTCACCGGCGTCCCCGTCGTGATCGCCGGGCTGCTGTCGGCGGCGTTCGTCCTCACCGTGAACTCCTGGATGAACCAGCCGCGCGGGTTCAAGCTCGTCGACGGCGAGGTCACCGACGTGGACCCGCTCGCCGCGATGTTCAACCCGGCGACGCCCGTCCAGGCCGTGCACCTGATCCTGGCCTCGCTCATGGTCTGCGGGTTCATCGTCGCCTCGGTCTACGCGGTCGGCCTCCTGCGCGACCGCAAGGCCGGACGCGACGACCGCTACAACCGGATCGGGTTCGCCATCCCGTTCTCGCTCGGCGCGGTCTGCGCCCCGCTCCAGGTGATCGTGGGCGACTGGGCGGTCCGGTTCGTCGCCGACAACCAGCGCGCCAAGTTCGCCGCCATGGAGGGCGTCGAGCACACCCAGGCCGGGCAGCCGTTCCGGTTCGCGGTCTTCGAGGTCCCGAACGCCCTCTCGCTGATGTTGAGGTTCGACGCGCACGCGACCCTGCGCGGCATGGACTCGATCCCGGTGGACGACCGCCCGCCCGCCGAGGTCGTCCAGACCTCCTTCGAGATCATGATCACGATCGGCGTCCTGCTGCTGGCCCTCGCGACCTGGTGGGGTTTCGCCTGGTGGCGCCGCCGCCACTCGCCCGGCCTGCCCTGGCGCCCCTGGTTCCTGCGCGTCGCCGCGACGGCGGGCGTGCTGGCCGCCGTCGCCATGGAGGCCGGATGGACGACCACGGAGGTCGGGCGGCAGCCCTGGATCGTCTACGGCGTGATGCGCACCGAGGAGGCGATCAACCCCAACCCGGGCCTGCGCTACGGGCTCTACATCGTCCTCGTGGTCTACGCCGTCCTCACCGCCGCGACGATCAGCGTCCTGCGCCGCATGCGCCACACGCCCCCCGTCGCCGCCCCGTCCGACGAACCGGAACTGGAGCCCGCACCGTGACCGACGCCGCGATCGCCCTCATCCTCGCCGGGCTCTCCGCCTACCTGCTGTTCGGCGGCGCGGACTTCGGCGCCGGGCTCTGGCACCTGGTGTCCCGCCGCCGCGCCGACAAGGACGTCATCGAGCACGCCATGGGCCCGCTCTGGGAGGCCAACCACGTCTGGCTGATCTTCGTGATGGTCATGACCTGGACCGCGTTCCCGCCCGTCTTCGCGGACGTCATGTCCGCGCACTGGGTGCCGCTGTCGCTCGCCGCGCTCGGCATCGTCGCCCGGGGCAGCACGTTCGTGTTCAGCAAGGCCGACCCCGACCAGCGCTGGTACCCGTGGCTGTTCGGCGTCTCCTCCGTCCTGACCCCGTACTGCCTGGGCTCGGTCGCGGCGGTCGTCGCCACGGGCGGCTCGTCCTGGCTGAGCCCCACCGGGCTGTACGGCGGCGTCCTCACCACCGCCCTGTGCGCCTACCTCGCCGCCGTCTACCTGATCTGGGACGCCCGGCGCCTCGGCGACAACGACGCCTCGCTGCGCTTCCGCGGCTACGCCCTGCTCTCCGGCGCCGCCGTCGGCCTGTTCGCCCTGCCCGGCGCCGCCGCGCTGGGCGTCCGGTCCCCGATGATCTGGCTGTCGGCCCTCGCGGGGACGGTGTCGCTCGTCCTGCTGCTGCGCCGCGCGTACCTGTCCGTCCGCGTGACGGGCGGGCTGGCCGTCGTGACCGTGCTGTGGGGCGCGGCCGAGATGTCCGGCCTGGACCTGGACGGCGCCGCCGCGCAGGACGCCGTCCTGCGCGCCGTCTTCATCGCGCTGGGCGTGGGCGCGCTGATCCTCGTCCCGTCCATGACGTGGCTGTACGTGCTGTTCCAGCGGCAGCCCCGCTCCCCCTGAGCCGGCGGTGTGCCGGGACCACGGTCGGCAGCCAAGCCCCGGCACACCGCTCCCCCGCCTACCATGGCCCGGCATGGCGGACCTGTACGAAATGCTGCTCGTCGCGGAGCTTCCCGCGGACCTCCCCGAAGCGGAGCTGGCCGAACTGCGCTGGCACCTCGGACTCGGCCCGGAGCCGGACCGGTTCGCCATCGTCACCGACGGCCTTCCCGTCGTCACGGCCGACGACGAGGGCGAGCCCCTCCCCGAGGCGCTCTGGACGGTGGAGCACCTCCCCCTGCTGGCGGGACGCGGCGCGGCCGACCCCCGGATCGGCGGGGCGCTGTTCTCCGGACTCGTCCGCCGCGAGGGGCCGCGGGACGCGAACTGGGCGCTGACCTCGCGCCAGGTCCTTCACCCCGACGATCGGGACCAGTTCGCCCAGCTGCTCGGCTGGCTGCGGCGGCGCGCGGTCGGGCACCGGGGCGCGCCGCCGTGCCTGACCTGCCACCTGCGCCACCACGAGGACGGCCCGGCCCTGAAGCCGGTCGCCCTGGACGGCGCGGAACCGCTCATGTACTAGGCCGCATCCGGCCAAGCCCGCGCGAACCCTGATCCGAGCGGCCCCGCCCGGCGAATACCGGGCGTTCAACACGCCGGCGGTTGGGCCGCCGGGCCCGTCTCCGTCTCCACCCCGCGGGAGAGCCGGGGGGACGGGCCCGGCGCGTAAGCCTTTCAGGCGCCGCGGACGAGCTCGCGCCGGATCCAGTCGGTGACGGACGCGTGCTCGGGCCGCCAGTCCAGATCGGCGCGGGCGGCGGCGTCGCGGACGCGGCTGTTGGAGCCGAGCGCGTAGACGGCCGGTTCGTAGCCCCAGGCGGCGATAGCGGAGTCGATGTCCCAGGGCCGGGCGGGCTCCTGGCCGAGAGCGCCCGCGATGGCGTCCGTGATCGCCTTGAAGGACGCCTCGCCGCTCTCGACGAAGTAGAACGAACCGGCGGGGGCTCCCTCCAGCGCCCGCACATAGAGCTCCACGACGTCATCGACATGGACGGTCGACCAGATGTTGGCCCCGGGACCGATGTGCCGGGCGACACCGGTGCTCTCGGCCTGCCGCACGAGCAGCGGGATCTGGACGCTGTCCCGCGCGACCCCGCGTCCGTGCCCGTAGATCAGCGTGTTGCACAGCACCACCGACCGCACGCCGTGGTCGGCGGCGCCCAGCACCCGGCGGTCGATGGCCACCCGGGCGGCCTTGTCCGGCGACGGCCGCCAGCCGGGGGCCAGCACCTCCTCCTCGGTCCAGACCCGGTCGGACGCCTCGCCCCGCGCGTCGTCCCCGACGATGCTGGACCCGCTGGTGTGCAGCAGCGGCTTGCCGGAGCCCTGGAGCGCCTCGACGAACGCCTCGACCGCCCCGGCGTGGTCGCTGTCGGCCGCGTTGACCACCGCGTCGGCCTCGGACGCGGCGCGCGCGAGCACGTCGCCGTCGTCGAGCGTCCCCGCGACCGGCTCGATCCCGATCCGGCGGAGCGCGTCCGCCCCTGCCGCCGAGCGGGCCAGCCCGGTGACCGTGTGCCCCCCGGCGACGAGCCGGACGCCGATGGAGCCCCCGATGTAGCCGGTCGCGCCGGTCAGGAAAATGCGCATCAGACCTCATTTGTGTGCACTTACACTATCTGCATATGCATATATCTTGTGCACCACGCGCCCCACCTGTCAAGCCGCGATCAGGCCGGGGGCCTCCCGTGTCGCCGTGCTCGCGCCCTGGAGGGAAGCTCCACGCCCCGGACGCACAGCATCGCCAGGGCGAAGCCGATCGCCCCCTCCGCCACCAGCCGGAAGACCGCCTCGGACTCGCCGAACAGCCGATCCGGAACGAGGTCCACGCGGACGAGCAGCGGCGCCACGGCGACCGCGAGGAGCGCCCAGGCCCGGCGCCCCTGGGCGGTGCGCGCCAGCCCCGCCGTGACCAGGACGGCGGCGAGCAGCACGACGGAGTTCTGGAGCAGGTCCCAGGTCCACGAGTAGGTGATCAGGCGGTCGACGTCCATGGAGACCATCTCCTCGAAGTCGAGGTCGCCTCGGAGCAGGAGGCTGAACAGCGGGGTCGTGGAGAACGCGACGAGGGCGGCGGCGACGGCGCCCGCGCCGAGGACGTGGCGGCGTCCCAGGAGGCGCGCTCCATGCGCGGGCCCCGGGGAGAGGAGGAGCGAGGCGGTGGCCAGCACGGCGAGCGCCAGCGGGGGGCCCGCCAGCGACGTCCCGAGCCACGCCCACGGACGGTCGTAGGCGGACGCCCCGTACAGGGCGAACGCGATCTGCGCGGCGGTGACCGCGCAGGCGCCGATCGTGGCCGCGCGCCGCCGTCCACGCCAGAGGAGCAGTGCGATGACGACCCAGGCGAGCCAGTAGGGAGCCGTGCCGAAGTGGAGGGCGACCGTCCGGGGCAGGGAGCCGCCCGTGTCCGGCGGCTCCGGAAGGACGGTGACCCAGTAGGGCACGTTGACCGCGAACCGGAGCCCGTCGGCCAGCAGCAGGCACACCGCCAGGAACCCGGTGATGGAGAACGCCCCCGGCCACGGCGACCCGCCCTCGCCCGCGGCCAGATGGCGCAGGCGGATCCGGAGGGCGCCGTAGAGCAGGTCGGCGGCGTCGGCGGCGGAGGGACGCCGCTGACCGGGCCTCGCGGCGGACAGCAGGACGTCCAGCATCTCCTCCCCGTGCTCCGCGCGGTGATCGGCCGGATAGCAGGCGAGCAGGCGCCGGTAGCGGCTCTCCAGGGCGCTCAACGCGGCCCCCCGTCGAACGCGGGGGCGCCGCCGCCGCGCAGGCGCGGGAGGGCGGCGAGGCGGCGGGCGGCGACCTCCGTGCGGCGGCGCAGGGCCTCGACCTCGGCGGCGAGCGCGGCGGCGCCCTCGTCGGTGAGCCGGTAGTAGCGGCGCAGCCGGCCGTCCACGACCTCTTCCCGGTCGGGGGCGACCAGCCCTTCGGACCGGAGCCGGTCGAGGGCGGCGTAGAGGGTGCCGGCGCGGAGCCTGGTGCGGCCCGCGGAGATCCGCTCGACGTCGGCGATGATCCCGTAGCCGTGCTGGGCGGCGTCCGCGAGCGCGGTCAGGATCAGGAACGTCGGTTCCTGCATCATCTTGCTCATGCGATCTTTATATATCGATCATCTGACTGTAGCAAGTATGCAGTGATTGCAACTTTGCACTCATGGTAATCTTCGCCGCATGGACGAGCGGCCGGCCCCGCGACGCGAGCCCGGAACCGGCCCCGAGCAGGGGCTCAGGGAGCTGAAGAAGCAGCGCACCCGCCGCGCCATCGCCGCCGCCGCGCTCCGCCTGTTCGCCGAGCGCGGCTACGAGGAGACCACGATCGCCGACATCGCCGCCGCGGCCGAGGTGTCCCCGCGCACGTTCTTCGGCTACTTCCCGAGCAAGGAGGACGTGGTATTCGCCGAGGTCGACGACCGGCTCGCGGAGGTCGCCGAGCGCCTGCGCGGGACGCCGGGCGAATCGCCCCTGGAGACGATCCGGCGCGGCGTCGTGGACGTCCTGGAGGCGATCGTCGGCGAGCACGGCGAATACGGATCGGTCCGGACAGGGCTCGTCCTGGAGCACCCCGGGTTGCAGGCGCGCGCGCTGCGACGCCTGACCGCCGCCCAGGAGGCCGTCGAGAACCTGCTGCGCGAGCTGTGCCCCGGCATGGACGAGATCGACGCGGTCGCCTCGGCGGGCGTCGCGGTCGGCGGGATGCGGGCGGTCATCGTCCACTGCCGGCGCCACGGCCACGACCCGGCCTCCATGCGGACGGCGCTCGACCGGGCGACCCGCGTCGTGGAGAACGGCCTAGCCTCGGTGGAGACCCTCGTCCGCCCGTGAACCCGATCGGGATACACGACACAGGATGTCGTGTTTCGTTGCGAGGCTGGTCGCATGACCAGCAAAGACACCGGCCACCGAACCGGGGGTGAGGCGATGCGCACGATGGTGACGATCGGCGTCTACGGCTTCGACGGCGAGTCCTTCCTGCGGCGGCTGCGGGAGGCGGACGTCCGCCTGCTGCTCGACGTCCGCCAGCGCCGCGGCGTCCGCGGCCCCGAGTACGCCTGGGCGAACTCGCGCCGGCTCCAGGCCGCCCTCGCCCAGGCCCGGATCGCCTACGAGCACCGCCCCGAACTCGCCCCGACCACCGAGCTGCGCCGGCTCCAGTACGCCGAGGACGACCGCCGCGGGGTCGGCAGGCGCTCGCGCCGCGCGCTGGCGGCCGACTACACCCGCCGCTACACCGCCGAGATCCTCGACGCCGCCGACCTCGGGCCGGTCCTGTCGGCGCGGCCGGACGGCGGGAGGGCCGCGCTGTTCTGCGTCGAGCGCGACCCCGAGGCGTGCCACCGCTCGCTGATCGCCCGGCGGCTGGCCGAGCGGCACGGCGTCACGATCGAGGACCTGCGCCCGCTGTGAAGCCGCGCGCCGGGCTCGCGGCCGGTCGGAGATCCCGACGCGCGGGCGCCGGGACGGCGGCCTCCCGTTCGCGCGGGTCCTGGTCGTCCGGTTCGAGCCGGGTGGTGCGCCTCGTGGTCACCAGGGGCCGTAGGGGCCCATGTTGCCGCCGCGCCCGCCGTTCTTCTTCTTGTACGGGGCGACCGCCGGACGGACGTCCGCCAGGTACACCGCCGCCGCGATGAACGCCGCCACCGGCAGGATGCCGAGCAGCAGCCCCACCGGCCTGATGCCGAGCGCGAGCGGCGCGACCGCGTGCGCGATGCCGAGCACCGCCGCGACGATCAAGATGATCAGCCACAGCTTCTTGCTGAGCTTGCCGGCCGCCGCGTACGCGCCCTCCGGCACGGTCAGCGCGTCCAGCAGCGCCCACCCCTCCATCACGAACGCGATGATCAGGAGAAGCCAGAAGAAGTAGTCCAGCACATTGAAGTCCGCCACCGGGGATCAGCGCTCCTGCCTGTCTCGGACGGCGACTCCACGTCGCACCCATGGGATCACCGTCCCAACCCTACGGGCCTTGTCCACCCTCGGACGGGGAGGCGCCGCGAGGCGCGTGGAATGCCGCGGCCACCTGGAAAGACGACGGGGCCCGGCCGGGTGTTCCCGGCCGGGCCGCCCGCCATGATCAGGCGCCGCGCGACGACCCGCCATCGGTGATCTCGGCGGCCTCGCCGTGCACGACCTTCCTGCCGCGCTCGGCGAGCCCGTCGATGAACTCGACCGTCCGGGTGCCGACGTGCGTCACGTAGGCGATGGCCGCGCCGGGCAGTTCCTTGGTGTCGACCCGGTCCTGCACCTTGGTGACCTCGACGCGGTAGCGGCCCACGGCCTCGCGGACCTGCTCGCGGTACCGGCCGACCGTCCCGCGGACGTCGCCCTGGTAGCGCGTCGCGGCCTCGCGCGCGCGGTCCTGGTAGCGGTCGAGGTTCTCGCGCGCCCGCGTCATCTGCTCCGGGACCTCGCGAAGCTTCTCCACCGCGAGATCGCCGGCGCCGGCCACGGTGTGGACCGCCTTGTTCTCTCGGAGGCTGCTGGCCAGCGTCATCTGACCCCGTCCTTTCCGCTCGTCTGTCTGCTTCGGGTGCCGCGCGGGGCGGCTCGTCATGGCGCGCGGGTCGTGTGCTCGTCGCCGAGCGCGGCCTCGTCCTCCTTGAGCGCGGCCTCGTTCTCCTTGAGGAACGAGGCGTAGATGTCGAGGAGCACCTGCTTCTGACGCTCGCTCAGAAGGGCATCGGCCCGCACGGCGGCCATCACATCGGTGTCGGCCTCGCGGTCCTCAAGGATTCCGGCCTGCACGTACAGCGCCTCGGCGGAGATCCGCAGCCCCTTGGCGATCTGTTGCAGTATCTCGGCGCTCGGCTTGCGCAGCCCGCGCTCGACCTGGCTCAGATACGGGTTGGAGATGCCGGAGGAATCCGCGAGCTGCCGCAGCGAGATCTTCGCCCGGGTGCGCTGCTCGCGGATGTACTCCCCGAGGGAGCCGACCTTGGAACCTGCCATGGCTCCACCATGCGCCAGCATGCTTGCAATTGCAAGCGCTCTAGCTAGCACTCACCGGTGATACCCCTCACAACGGCCCTTCGCGTGATCGACCCGGCGCAGCCGGCTCCGCGGCACGTTTCGCCGCGACCAGCACGCCGATCCCGTCCAGGATCCGGCCGAGCCCGAAGGCCACGTCGTCGTCGACGACGTCGTCGGTGTAGTCGTCGCCCTCCATCATGGACGCCAGGACCGAGTGGCCGCGTTCGCGCAGCCGGGGCAGGAGGAACGCGGCCACGGTGTCCGACCGCGTCGGAGCCGCGGTGCTGTACCGCAGGTCGCGGCGCATGCCGCCGATCTGCCGCGCATAGCCGTCCAGCACGAACGCGCACCCCAGAGCCTCGGCGGGGGTCAGCCCGGCGCCGGTCAGCACCTTCAGGATCGCCTCCGTCCAGTCCAGCAGGTTCGGCGTCACCGGGGCCCCGCGGACGGGGAGATCGCACAGCCAGGGGTGGACCTCGCACCGGTCGATCATCGCCCGCGTCCACCCGCTCGCCGCGTCGCGCCAGTCCCCCGTCCCGGACGCCAGGTCCGGCGCCGTGCCCCAGGCGGCCTCGGCGACCAGGACCAGCAGCTCGTCCCGGGACCTCACATACCGGTAGATCGCGTTGGCGGTCAGCCCGAGCCGCCGGGCGATCCTGGGCATCGACAGGGCCTCGAATCCGTCCGCGTCGGCCAGTTCGAGGGCCGCGGCGACGATCCGCTCGACGCTCTGCGACGGCTTGCGCCCGAGCTTGGTCGTCTTGGCGGGGAGGCCCCACGCCAAGGCCAGCCCCGGCGGCAGCCCGGGGTCCTCCGCGATCGGCATCCGGCGGCCTCCTCCGCTCGACCGGGGATCCCTGTCACGCCGACTCTACCTTGACTTCGTGTATGCCCCACACCTAAGTTTGTGTGACCCACACACGAATAATGATCGCAGAGGGAGCGCGACATGGAACCGCCGTATCGACACCCCGCGCCGGGCCGGCGCACCCGGCGGCTCGGCGGTGTGGTGGTGCTGCTGACCGCGGCGTTGCTCTCCGGCTCGGTCGCCGGCGGAGGGGCGGCCGACGCGCTGCCACCGGACCGCGGCGACGCCGTGGTCCGGACCGACGCCGGCGCCGTCCGCGGCAGGGTCGATTCGACCGCCAGGGTGTTCCAGGGGATTCCGTACGCCGCGCCACCGGAGGGCGACCTGCGCTGGGCCTCGCCGCAGCCGGCCGAGCCGTGGCGGGGAGTGCGGGACGCCACCGAGCCCGGCAACCGCTGCGCCCAGGCCAAGGGGCTGGTCGATGAGGCCAGCACGGACGAGGACTGCCTGTTCCTCAACGTCACCACGCCGCGCCACACCGGGAAACGCAGACTGCCGGTGATGGTGTGGATCCACGGCAACGGGTTCATCAGCGGCGCCGCCAGCCTGTACGGCGCGAAGCGGCTGGCCGCCGAAGGCGACGTGGTCGTGGTCAGCCCGAACTACCGGCTCGGAATCTTCGGGTTCCTGACCCACCCGGCACTCGACCACGGCAAGGCCCGGAACCTGTCCGGGAACTTCGGTCTCGAAGACCAGCAGGCCGCACTGCGCTGGGTGCGGCGCAACGCCGCGGCGTTCGGCGGCGACCCCGGCAACGTCACGATCTTCGGCGAGTCCGCGGGCGGGACCAGCGTCTGCGCCCAGCTCGCCGCGCCGTCATCGGCGGGGCTGTTCCATCGGGCGATCGTGCAGAGCGCGCAGTGCACCGGTGCGAAGTGGTCGCCGGGGCCTGCGACCTGGTTCCCGCTGCCCCGCGCCGACCGTCGGAAGCACGGTCTCAAGGTGGCGGCCGAGCTCGGCTGCGCCGACCCGGCGACGGCGGCGACCTGCCTGCGCGACGTGGACCCCGGTGAACTGACCAAATGGTCCGACATCGGCGTCGGGTCGGGTCCCACCGTCGGTGGCGGTTTCCTGCCGCTCAGCCCGGAGCGCGCCTTCGCGACCGGCCGCTTCAACCGCGTCCCTGTCATGCAGGGGACCACGCGGGACGAGCACCACCTGTTCACCGCGGCGATCGAGGCCGCCACCGAACAGGAGACCACCCCGGAGAGCTATCGCGAGCAGCTCGCCGCCTTGTTCCGCCCGGCCGACCTGCGGCGGGTCCTGGCCCGGTATCCGGTCGCCGGGTTCCACTCCGCGGGCGAGGCACTGTCCACGGTCGTGACCGACTGGGCCTGGGGATGCCCCGCCCAGGACCGGGACCGCGCACTCGCCGCGCACACCGCGGTCTACGCCTACGAGTTCGCGGACGACACGGCGCCGTGGTTCAGGAGCCTGCGCAAGCCCAACTTCCCCACCGGCGCGTTCCACGGTGCCGAACTCCAGTACCTGTTCGACGACGAGCAGCTCCCCGGCCCGCAGACGCCCGCCCAGCAACGGCTCGCCACGACCATGATCAGCTACTGGTCCCGGTTCGCCGCCGCCGGAAACCCCAACAGCAGCGGACGACCCCGGTGGATGCCCTTCCAGGGCGACGACGGGGTGCAATCACTCGCGACCACCACGATCGGCCAGACCGACCGCGACGCGGAACACCGGTGCGCCTTCTGGAGGACCATCGATTCCTGACCCGATGATTTTCGCGCGCCGTGCTGGTCTGTACGCCGAGTACCGAATCACAGGAGGCGCACGCGATGCGGAAACTGACCTTCGGCATGAACATGAGCTTGGACGGCTACATCGCCGCGCCCGGCGACGACCTCGGCTGGAGCGCACCGAGCGACGAGCTGTTCCAGTGGTGGTCCGACCGGGTGGCCGCGACGGAACTGGCGCTGTACGGGCGCAGGCTGTGGGAGACGATGAGCTCGTACTGGCCGACCGCCGACCGGGAGCCCGGCGCCGCACCGGCGGAGATCGAGTTCGCCCGCCGCTGGCGGGACATGCCGAAGGTGGTGTTCTCCTCGACGACCCGCGCGGTCGACTGGAACACCCGCCTGGTCACCGGCGACGCGGTCACCGAGATCACCCGGCTCAAGGCCGAGGACGGCGGCCCCATGGACATCGCGGGCGCCACGCTCGCCGCGGCGGCCATGCGGGCCGGGCTGATCGAGGAGTACCTGGTCGTCACCCATCCGGTCCTGCTGGGCGGCGGCACGCCGTTCTTCACGGCCCTGGACAACTGGGTGAACCTGAGCCTGGCGGAGACCCGGACGTTCCCCGACGGCGTACTCCTGGCCAGGTACGAGACCAGGCGCTGAGGACCCGGCCCCGGCGCCGCGGAACGGCGCCTCGGGCTCCGGCCGGTGCGCCACGACGGACCAGGTGGTCGGTCCCGCCCGTCAGCTCACCTTTTCGGGGCGGGCCGTCCAGGTGTTGCAGACGGCCAGGCGGCGGCCCTGGAAGCCGGTGACCACCCAGCCGGCGTAGTTGCGGCCCGAGCCGTGGTCGCGCTCCTCGGGCGGCAGCCGCTCGTCGCCGCGGCCGCGCACGTCCATGACCATCGCGACGTACTGCTCGCGCGTCATCGGGAGCGTCGCGCGCTCGGCGCCGAGGAAGGCGCCCGCGAAGCACTGCGCCTGGAGCTCGATGCGGCGGCTGGCCTCGTTGCGGGCCATGATGTCGGCCTTCTCCATCTCCTCGTGCCCGTAGAGGAGGATTCCGGCGCGGTCCTGGACGTGGTGCCCGTACTCGTGCGCGATCACCCGGGCGAACACCGCGAAGTGCGACAGCGGCTCGCCGCCTGAGGTCTCCACGATGTGCCGCAACCCCACGTACATCGTGTTGTTGGCGGGGCAGTAGAACGCGGACGCGCCGGGGCTCGGGTACGTCCCGCACGGGCTGCGGCCGGACTGCTCCCAGAACACCCGCTTCGGCGGGTCGAACCGGGCGTCGATCTTGGCGAACTGGCGCGTCCAGGACGTGTCGAGGCAGTCGCTCAGCACGTCCATGAACCGGCGCATCGACCCGGCGGCCGGAGTGATGCGCGGCAGCGCGCACCGGACGGGGGTCAGCGCGCCCGTCGTGTAGAGCTTGTTCGCGGTGGCCGCCGAGCGCGGCGCGCCGCCGCCGGAGGCCGAACCCGGCCGCGCGCCGATGCCGCCGATGCCCCCGATACCGCCGTCGCCGCCGAGGACCGAGAAGGCGAGGATCGCCAGGACGACCAGCGAGGTCAGCCCGCCCACGACGCCCGCGACCGTCCCGCCGGCGCTGCGGCGCGGCGGCCTGCGCGCGGGCACGTACCGGTACCGCGGCGGGCGGTAGGCAGGCGGACCGTACGGTGGCGCCGGCGGGGGCGGGGGGCGGTGACCTGCCATAGCGAAGAATCATCGCACGCGTTCCCGATACTATTTGCGCCCATGTCTGCTCATGCGGCGTTGTGTCGTCTGCGACCGGCGGTCCTGATCTTGACGGCCGCCGTCCTCGTCCCGCTGACCGCGAGCGCCCCCGCGGCCGCGGGGACCGCCGCGTCGGAGCGGGTCCTCAAGGACGAGGTGGTCCTCACCGCGGGCAAGGGCGGCCTGACCCGCGTGAAGGAGACGATCGTCTACCGCTTCGCGGGCAGCAGGGGCTTCAAGCGGACGTTCGTCACCCGCGACCACGACAGCGTCACCGAGGACCGCGTCTACAGGATCGAGGGCCTGCGCGCCTCCAGCCCCAACGGCGGGCCGACGAAGGTCCACACGTCCGAGAGCGGCACCCGGACCATCGTCAAGGTCGGCGGCGGGACGTCCCTCACCGGCGAGCGGACCGTCGTCCTGGAGTACGGGCTGCGCGGCGCGATCGCCCGCATGGACTCGGTCGAGGAGCTGCGCTGGCCCGCCGTCGGCGGCTGGAGCGTCCCCGTGGACGAGGCGCGCGCGACCGTCACCGGCGGCGCGACGATCAACAACGTCAACTGCTTCGCGGGCCCGCCCGGGAGCACGATCGGCTGCACGCAGTTCTACACGAACCACACGCGGACCGAAGGGATCTTCAGCCAGCAGCGGATGCTGTCCGGGGAGTCCCTCACGGTCGTCGCGGGCTTCCCCGCCGGGACCACCGGCGGCACCGCCCTCTACGAGCGCCGGCACAACGTCGCGACCGCGTTCTCCGTCAACGCCGTCACCGGCGGCGCGCTGCTCGGCCTGCTCGTCCTGCTCGGCGGCGGCCTCGCGGCGCTGTACCTGCTGCGCGGCCGCGACGCCCGCGTCGTCGGCAAGAAGGCCGCCGAGGGCGACCAGCCGCCGGTGTCGGGGGCGGAGTTCGAGCCGCCGGACGGCGTCCGCCCCGGCCAGATCGGCACGCTGATCGACGAGCAGGCCGACGTCATCGACGTCACCGCCACGATCGTGGACCTCGCCGTCCGCGGCTACCTGCTGATCGAGGAGGAGGACCGCGCCGCCACCGGACGCCTGGACTGGACGCTGCGCCGCCTCGACCGCCCCGTCGTCGACCTGCTCCCCTACGAGCGGATCCTGCTCGACGCCCTCCTCACCGCGCCCGACGGCAGCGGGCGCGACTCGGTGAAGCTGTCGCAGCTCGGCGGTACGTTCGCGACGCGGCTGGCCCAGGTGCGCTCCGCGATGTACGACGACGTCGTGAAGCAGGGCTGGTTCGCGCGGCGGCCCGACACCGTCCGGTCCCGGTGGACGGTCGCCGGGATCGTCGTGACCGTCCTCGGCGTCGCCGGCACCGTCGCGCTCGCCCTCACCACCGAATGGGCCCTCGCCGGGCTCGCCCTGGTCATCGCCGGGGCCGCGCTCGCCTACGGCGGCCAGTACATGCCCGCCAAGACCGCGCGCGGCGCCACCGTGCTCGCGCACACCATCGGCTTCCGCGCCTTCCTGGAGCGCGGCGTCCTCCCCGAGGGCGACGCGTCCCGGCAGCGCATCGCGCTGTACTCGCGCTTCCTCCCCTACGCGGTCGTGTTCGACGTCGTCGCGAAGTGGTCCGAGACCGTCAAGGACGCGGGGCGGCAGGGCGCGGACAACCTGTACTGGTACGAGGGCCCCGCCGAGTGGGACCTGTCGAAGTTCGCCGAGTCGATGCGCGCGTTCACGCTGACGACGTCCGGCTCCATCTCGCAGTCGCGCGGCTTCTGAGCCGCCGCCCCGGCGGGGCGCGGAGGGTTGGGATCCGTGTGCCGGGTAGAGCGTGGTGGCGAGGAGGTGGCGCCGCATGCTCGCCGACACAGGCATGGTGGGGGACGCCCGCCTGTGGGTGTTCGGGCCGATCATCGTGTTCGCCGCGCTGGCCGTCTGGCTCACGCTCACGCTGACCGCCGCACGCGAGCGGAAACGCCCCCGGGGCAAGGACCCGGGACTTCCGCACCGGGGCGCGGTGACCGGCGGGATCATCGAGGGCAGCCCGGCCCAGCGGACCCGCCGCGACGCCGCCCCCACCGAACCCGAACGCGAGGCCGCCGCGGCCCGCGCCGCCGCGCTCGCCGCCGAACGCGAGCAGGCGCGGCGTGAGGCGGAACCGGAGCGGCGGCGCGCGTCGTCTCGCAGGAAACGCCGCCGGCACCCCCTGCTACGCCGCCGCTGACCCCCTCGACACGGCGCCCGCCGGACCGGAGCGCACTCACCTCCCCCGCACCCCTCGGTCCGGCGGGCGCCGTCCGCCGTCCGCGTGATCACCGACACGTTTTCCCGCGATCTTCGCGGAAGTAAGATGTCTGACGTCTTACTGAGAGAGGCTCTTGTGGTTCTTCATCCAGTTCCGGGCGGGTCGACCGTCGACGCCGTCCTCGACCAGCTCCAAGCCCAGGTCAGCGAGGGCTCCTGGCCGGTGGGCGGCCGCATCCCGGGCGAGGTGGACCTGGCAGCCCAGCTCGGGGTGAGCCGGCCGGCGGTCCGGGAGGCGATCCGGGCGCTGACCCACGTCGGCGTCCTGGAGGTGCGGCGCGGCTACGGCACCTACGTGCGCAGCAGCGCGAACCCGCGCCCCCTCCTGCGCCGCGTCGCGCGGGCCAACCTCCGGGACGTCTTCGAGATGCAGCTCGCCTACGACGTGCAGGCCGCCCGGCTGGCCGCCCGGCGCCGCACCGACGCCGACCTCGTCCGGCTCGAAGAGCTCCTGCGCGCCCGCGACGAGGCCACCGAGGCCGACGCGTTCGGCGCCGCCGACGCGCTCTTCCACCTCGGCGTGGCGGAGGCGACGCGCAATCCCGTCCTGATCGAGGCGATGCGGTTCTTCATCGACCGCCTCCAGGAGTCGATGCGGGCGCTCCGCCTCGACCAGGAGGTGCCGGAGGCGGGCCCGGCGCGGCACCGGGCCGTCCTGGACGCGATCATCGCCCGCGACCCCGTCGCCGCCGGTGAGGCCGCCGCGGCGGTGGTGGAACCGGCGCTGGCCGTCCTGGAGACCCTCGTCCCCCGCGAGGAGGGGTCCGCGGCGGCGTCCGGGCCCCGCCGGCCGGACGGCACCGAGGAAGGGCGATGATGGCGGGCCGACCCGAGACCGGCCCCGAGCACGCGGCCGCGGGACGCGGCGTGGTGGTCGGGCAGCTCGTGCTGATCGTCATCGTCGCCGTCAACCTGCGTCCGGCGCTGGCGGCGGTCGGGCCGCTGCTGACCGAGATCCGCGACGCCTTCCACCTCTCCGGGACGGCGGCCGGGGCGCTCACGACCCTGCCGCTGGTCTTCTTCGGCTCCTACGGCCTGCTCGCCCCGTTCCTGCGGCGCCCGCCGCGCAGCGAGACGCTCCTGGTCACCGCGATGGGGCTGCTCCTCGTGGGCCTGCTGCTGCGGCTGGTGGACGCGACGTTCGCGCTGTTCGCCGGGTCGCTGGTCGCCGGAATCGCGATCAGCGTCGGCAACATCGCGATGCCGGCGATCATCAAGCGCGACCACCCCGCCTCGATCACGGTCGTGACCTCGGTCTACACGGTGGCGATCACGGTCGGCGCGTGCCTGGCGTCCGGGCTCGCGGTGCCCGTCGAGAACGCCTTCGACGCGTCCTGGCGGCTGCCGCTCGGGCTGCTGGTGGTCCCGACCGCGGTCGCGGGCGCGATCTGGCTGCCGCGGGCGCTGAGATCGGCGCGCGCGGCGCGGTCGGCCCCCGCCGCCCCGGTGGCGCGCGGCGCCGCGTCCCGGGTGTGGCGGTCGGGCCTGGCCTGGCAGGTCACGTTCTTCATGGGCCTCCAGTCGCTGCTCGCCTACGTGGTGCTCGGCTGGCTTCCGACGATCTGCCAGGACCGCGGCATGGGCGAGGTGCCCGCCGGCTACGTGCTGGCGCTGTCGGCGGCGGTGCAGGCGCTCGGGTCGCTGTCGGTCCCGCTCCTGGAACGGCGGTCCCGGGACCAGCGTCCGCTCGTGATCGCGACGGCCGTGCTGAGCTTCGTGGGGTTCGCGGGCATCACCTGGGCGCCGATCGGCTCGGTCTGGGGCTGGACGGTCGTCCTCGGCTTCGGGCAGGGCCTCGGCTTCGCCACCGCGCTCTCGTTCATCGGGCTGCGGGCCCACGACGCGCGGGTCGCGGCGCAGCTGTCCGGGATGGCGCAGGGCACCGGCTATGTGATCGCGGCGCTCGGCCCGCTCGCGGTCGGCGCGCTGCACGACGCCACCGCCGGATGGACCGTTCCAATGATGGTCGTCCTGGCGGTCGCGACGGTCATGGTCGTCCCCGGCGCCGCCGCCGGACGGAACCGGACGATCGGCGCCGCCCCCTCCCCCGAGACCTCCGACGCCTCGCCCGCGCTCAACTGAGGTCAAGCGATCGCCACGACGTCCCCTCGGCACGGTCTCCGCCGGGGGGACGTCGCGATTGATCGGCGTTTGCCCCCATATCGTCCCTGGCAACGGGCATGTAACCCACGAGGAGGTGGACGGCATGCTCGCAACCGTCCTGGCCGGGTCGTCGGATCTGGCCAACACCGCTCCCCACGGCGCGATGCCGTGGGCGTGGCTGATCCCGGTGCTCGCCTCGGTGGCCCTGCTGAGCTGGCTGGCCCTGACCGTCGAGGCCTCGTCCAGGAAGGTGAACCCGAGCCGCCGCAACGACCAGGACAACCACCGGGGCGGCGAACAGGGCGGCTACTACGTCTACACGCCCGGGATCTACTCGCACAGCTACCCGCCGGGTGAGGCGAAGTACAACGACGAGCCCTCCTAGGATGTTATGGAATAGAGCATTCCGTTCTGGTAGTGTGAGGTCGACCGACCGCCTCACACGCGAAGGAGTGCCGCCATGACGACACCGCGCCCCACCCCGGTCCCCGACGGCTACACCACCGTCACCCCGTGGATCGTCACCAAGGACACCGCCGGGCTCATCGACTTCATCACCGAGGCGTTCGGCGCGGAGGAACTCAGCCGCCTCGACGTGGGCGACGGCGTCATCGGCCACGCCGAAGCGCGCATCGGCGACGCGATCGTGATGATGTTCGACTCGCCGTTCGCCATCGAGACCCCGGGCCTGCTGCGCCTTTTCGTGGACGACGCGGACGCGGTCGTCCGGCGGGCGGTGGGCGCCGGAGCCACCGTCGTGACCGAGCCGACCGAGCTGTTCTGGGGCGACAAGGTCGGCCGGGTGCGCGACCCGCTCGGCAACCTCTGGTGGATCCAGCAGCGCCTCGCCGAACCGACCCCCGACGAGATCGCGGCACGGGCGCAGGACCCGAGGTACGCCGAGGCGATGACCTACGTCCAGTCGAGCCTGGGCCCCGCCCTGCCCGCGCCCCGGAGCGCCGGCGCCCCGGCCTGACTAGCGCGCCCTGGTCCCGACCAGCAGCGAGTTCCGCAGGTCGGGGAGGACGACCTCGGTCGAGACGAGCCGCCGGTCGCCGAAGAACGCCCGGCGCTTGGGGTCGTCGGCGAGCAGCGGCGAGCCGGGCGGAAGCGCCGCCCTCGGCGTCAGGTCGTCCATGACGACGCGCCCGCCGATCCGCAGCAGGCCCACCGGGTCGACGCCGTGGGCACCGGCGTCGCTGAACACGAGGTCGAACGGCCCGCGCGCGGGCACGACGTCGGCGGCCTCGCCGGTGAGGACCTCGACGCGCGCGTCGCCGGACAGCAGTTCGCGGGCCACGGCGGCGAAGCGCTCCTCGACCTCCACGGTGACGAGCGTGCAGTCGGCGGGCATGGCGTCCGCGATCCACGCGGCCCCGACGCCCGTGCCCGTCCCGAGTTCGGCGATACGCCCGCCGACGCACCCGGCCGCCAGCACCGCCAGAAAGCGGCCGACGCCGGGCAGGCAGGCGGACGACGCACTGGCTCCCGCGTCCTCCCTGGTGAGCGCGAACCCCGCCGCCCGCGCGAGCTCGAACGCACGCGTCACCAATGCGGGAAACTCCTCCACTCCGACCTCCTCGGAACTCCGGCCTCAAGGCTCGCGGACGCCGAGGTAGGCGTCCAGTTCGGCGGCGCCCCTGAGCATGGCGCGCCCCCGGGCGGACAGCCGGGCCTGCCAGTCGCGCAGGGCCGCCTCCAGCGGGGCGACGCCCCCGGCGGAGCGGACCTGCTCGATCAGCGGCGCGATCTGCTCCAGCAGGTAGCCGCCCCGCCTCAGCTGGTGGGCCAGCCGGACGTCGCGGACGTCGGCCGCGCTGTAGACCCGGTAGCCCGTCCGGGGGTCGCGGCCCGGCCGGACCAGCCCGGCGTTCTCCCATTTGCGCAGCGTGGCGGGGCGGAGGCCGAGCCGCCTGGCCAGCGGGCCGATGAAGGTGCCGCCGTCCTCCGGCGGCACGGGCGCCAGATCGCGCAGCGCGGCCTCCACGGCCTGGAGGGTGGCGCGGTCGTCGAGGAGCTGGCCGTGGCTCTGGTCGATGAGGCGCAACGCGTCCTCGACGGCGCCCCGGTTGACCGCCCGCATGATCGACGTGGCCGTCCGGTGCCCGTGCCCCGGCAGGAGGGCGAGGAACGCGCGCAGGGCCTGCGCGTGCGGCGGCCGGTAGGTGCGGTAGCCGTGGACGCTGCGTCCGGCGGCGGGCAGGATCCCGGCGTCCTCGTAGTTCCGCACGGCCTGGGTGGAAAGACCGTGCTCCCGGGCCAGGTCCACCGGCCTCATGGATGCACCGCTGTTTGAGGCTTCACCGCACCATTCCCCATACTTTGAGGGCAAAGTTTACACCGAAAGTTCAACGATACCGTCGAAGGCATGGGTATCCAGGACACGGCCGGCCCGCTCGACGGCACCGGCATCTCGACGTTCCTCCGCTCGCTCCCCGCCCGTCCCGTGCTGCTCGGCCTGGGCGAGGCCAGGCACTTCGTGGGAGAGCTGGGCGAGGTGCGCAACGAACTCTTCCGGCACCTGGTCGAGCACGAGGGCTACCGGGCGTTCGCGATCGAGAGCGACTGCCTCAGGGGCCTCGTCGTGGACGACCACATCGCGACGGGCGCGGGCGGGCTCGACGACGTCATGGAGCGCGGTTTCAGCCACGGCTTCGGCGTGTCACCGGCCAACCGCGAACTCGTGCGCTGGATGCGCGCCTACAACCGGGAGCACGACGAGAAGCTCCGGTTCTTCGGCTTCGACGGCCCCCTGGAGTACTGGGCGGCGAGCCCGCGCCAGGCGATCACCGCCCTCCACGACCTCCTCGACGGCCCCCTCCCCTGCACCCGCGAAACCCTCGACGCGCTGCTCGGCCCGGACGAGCGGTGGTCGAACGAGGCCACGGCCATGGACCCGTCCCGGTCGATCGGCCGGTCCCCCGAGGCCCGGCGGCTGCGCCTGATCGCCGACGACCTGGTCGCGCTGCTCGAAACGCAGGCACCCCAACTGAGCGCGGACGACCGGGAGCGGGCGGCCCTGTACGGCCGCACCGCCACCGGCCTGCTCCGCTACCACTATTGGATGGCGGACACGTCCCCCGTCCGGTGGCCCCGGCTGTCGGCGCTGCGCGACGCGATGATGGCCGCCAACCTCCGTGCCGTCGCCGAGCGGGGCCCGGCCCTGGTCTTCAGCCACAACCTCCACCTGCAACGCGGCAGAAGCCGCATGTCCTTCGGTGACCAGGAGCTGGAGTGGTGGAGCGCGGGCGCGATCACCGCGACGCACCTGGGCGACCGCTACGCGTTCCTGGCCTCGGCCTTCGGGACGGCCGGCGAGGACGCCCCGCCGCCCGGCACCGTCGAGGGCGCCCTGTCCACGCTCCCCTGGGACCGCTCGCTCGTCGACGCCCGCCGCCTCGCGGAGACCCTCCCGTCGCCCTCCCCGCGCGTCTCCCACGACTTCGCCTATTTCCCCCTCGACCCGACCCGGCTCGATCTGATCGACGGCATCGTCTTCCTCAAACGCGCCGCCGATCTGACCGGACCCGGCTGACGGGGGGCGAGGCGAAGACGACGATCACCGCCCCCGGCGCCCGAACGGCTACGACGTGAAGACGTCGGGGGCCGGGCGGATCGTGCCCACCACCGCGTCGCCGCCGTGGAGCGGGACCGTGGCGAGTTCGTCCAGGGCCGCGGCGTCGACGTCTGGGGCGGTGTCGATCCTCAGGGCTCTGAGCAGGGCGGTCGTCACGGGGGTGCGGGCGCGCATGGCGCCGTCGTCGATCTTGACGGCTCCGGCGCGGCCGTCGGCGTGGGCGAAGGCGTCCACGCCCTCGGCGCCGCATTTGACGAGGAGGCCGGGGACGGCGTCCATCAGGCGGCGCTCCTCGCGGCGGGTGCCCGAGGTCCATCGGGGATGGGCGCGCATGGCGTCGGCGACGCGGCGCTCGGGGGTGCCCGGCTCGGCCAGGACGAGGGCGCGGAACGCCCTGGCGACGGCGGACGTGGAGATCGCGAACAGCGGGGCGCCGCAGCCGTCGACGCCGACCGCGACGGGGCGTTCGCCGGAGAGGGACTCGACGGTCGCGCGGACGGCGCGTTGCAGCGGATGGGACGGGTCGAGGTAGGAGGCCGTGGGCCAGCCGGACACCGCGCAGGTGGCGAGCATGGCGGCGTGCTTGCCGGAGCAGTTCATCCGGAGCCGGGACGGGCCGCCGGCCGTCCGCGCGACCTCCAGGTCGATGGGCCACTGTTCGGGGCAGCGCAGGTCCGCGGCGCCGAGGCCCACGCCGGCGAGGATCTTCTCGGCGCCCGCGACGTGGAAGTCCTCGCCGGAATGGCTGCCCGCGGCCAGGGCGAGGAGTTCGCCGTCCAGGTCGAGGCCGGAGCGGAGCATGGCGACCGCCTGCATCGGCTTGTTGGCCGAGCGGGGGAAGATCGGCTCCTCGGGCGCCCCGGCGCGGACGGCCGCCGAGCCGTCCGCCGCCAGGCCGATCGCGGCGCCGCGGTGCCGCGACTCCACGAACCCGGACCGCTCCACCTCGACCAGCACCGGATTGCCCCGCATCGCGCCCCCACTCGTCGCAAGCACCGCTAGCGCCGTTTCACGGCCAGGAGCCCGCGGGCCTCGGCGGGCGGCATCGGCGGACGTTGCGCCAGGTGGGCCGCCGACGCGGCGCGTTCCACCAGTTCGACGTTGGCCGTGACCGGGCGGCCCTTCGCGTAGGTGATCGTGTCCTCCATGCCGACGCGGAGGTGGCCCCCGGCGGACAGGGCGGCGAGCAGGACGGGCAGGGTCGTGCGGCCCACCCCCGTGGCCGACCAGGTCGCGCCCTCCGGGAGGGCCTCGACGGCGGCGACGAGGGTGCGGGTGTCGCCCGGCATGCCGCCCGGAACGCCCATGACGAGGTCGCAGTGGACGTGTCCGCCGTAGGGCGGGCCGTGCCTGTCCAGGAGGCGGTGGAGGGCGGCGACCTGTCCGAGGTCGAACAGCTCGAACTCCGGGACGACCTCCATCGCCTGGGTGCGCTCGTACAGCTCGGTCATGAAGGGCCAGGGATTCATGAACACGTCCGCGCCGAAGTTGACCGTCCCGCAGGTGAGCGAGCACATGTCGGGTTCGGCGTCCAGGACGCGGAGGCGGTCCTCGTAGGGATCGGTGACCGCGCCGCCCGTGGAGAGCTGGACGATGAGCCCCGTCCCCTCCCGCAGCGCCTGCACCGTGTCCCGCAGGCGGGACGGGGCGAGCGTGGGCCGCGCGTCGTCGTCGCGGATGTGCACGTGGACGACGGCCGCTCCCGCCGCCTCGCACTCCTTCGCCGTCTGGACCAGTTCATCCAGGGTGACGGGCAGGGCCGGGACGTCCGCCTTCGCGGACTCCGCGCCCGTGGGCGCCACCGTGATGAGCGTCGTTGCTCCCATAGGGGGCAGAATGCATGGTCATGCGTGCCGTAGTCCAGCGGGTGAGCCAGGCGAGCGTGTCCGTCGACGGTCGTGTCACCGGGGAGATCGAGGGGCCGGGCCTCATGGTGCTCCTGGGCGTCACCCACGACGACGACGCGGAGAAGGCCCGGAGGATGGCCGCGAAGCTGTGGGGCCTGCGGATCCTCGACGGCGAGAAGTCGTGCTCGGACGTGGACGCGCCGCTCCTGGTGGTGAGCCAGTTCACGCTCTACGGGGACGCGCGCAAGGGCCGCCGCCCCACCTGGGTCGCCGCCGCGCCCGGGCATGTCGCCGAGCCGCTGGTGGACGAGGTCGTCGCCGAGCTGCGGACACTGGGCGCCGAGGTCGCGACCGGGGTCTTCGGGGCGGACATGAAGGTCGCCCTGGTCAACGACGGTCCGATCACGCTCGTCGTGGACATGTGACCGGCGGGTGACTCAGAAGCCGTAGACCATTCCGATCAGGGTCACGACCGTCCCCGCGGCGGCCAGCAGGACGAGGACGCGGTCGGCCGGTTCCAGGCTGATCTTCGCGGTGTCCGTCGACCCGGCCCGGAACGGGTTGCGGAGCCCGACCAGCTTCCAGAGCGCGTCCACCTTCGCCTGCTGGTGGCTCGGTCCGCATGCGAACAGCCTGCCCCGGGCCCGCTCCGTGCAGTAGTGCCCCTCCCGCGTCCTCGCCCGGCAGAACGTCGGGACGAGCATGAACTGGTACAGGCACCACGCGAGCAGGCCGAGGAGCGCGACGGGCCACGATCCCAGCATCCAGGCGGCGACGGCGAAGACCGCGAACACGCCCCACCACACGAGGGCCGACTCCCGCCGGCGGCGGCGCCGGGTTCCGCGCCTGGCGGGCGGGGGCTGCGTCGGGGTCTGGTTCGGGGGCTGGTTCGGGGGCTGCGTTGGGGGCGGCGTCCTCCCCAGGTTCGCGACCATCGTAGGAATCCACCTTCCCCGGCCGGTGGCCCGGCAGAAATCATCAGCTTCTGATGATTTGCCCGGAAGATCGCGGTTTTACGCCAGGTTCACCGTCATGCGCGGCTCGCCGGACGGCGCCGAAGATCGATCTGCGCGTTCGCGCCCGTGTCCGGCGCCACCACGACCTCCTGGGCCGCGGCGATGCCGCCCGCCAGCAGCTCGTCGGTGACGGGGACGTTCCGCTTCACGAGCGCCAGCGCGACCGGGCCCAGCTCGTGGTGCCGCGCGGCGGAGCCGACGGCGCCGACCGTCCGGCCGCCGGGGATGTCGACGGGGTCGCCCTTGGCGGGCAGCCGGTCCACGCTGCCGTCCAGGTGGAGGAAGACGAGGCGGCGCGGCGGCCGGCCCAGGTTGTGGACGCGGGCCACGGTCTCCTGCCCCCGGTAGCAGCCCTTGCTGAGGTGCACCGCCGTCTCGACGAGCCCGACCT
Source organism: Actinomadura sp. NEAU-AAG7 (assembly GCF_018603865.1). NCBI lineage: Bacteria > Bacillati > Actinomycetota > Actinomycetes > Streptosporangiales > Thermomonosporaceae > Actinomadura > Actinomadura sp. NEAU-AAG7. Next base: position 1,941,589 of record NZ_JAHFZY010000001.1, on the reverse strand, counting down.
CGTGCGGGATCGTGCGGTGGTCGGTGTCGAGGCCGAACCGGGGCCGGTACGCGGCGATCCGGAGCGCCTCGTAGGCCCAGATGCCGGCGGGACGCAGGTCGGCGGGGAAGCCGTCCGCGCGGGGGACGATCCGGGTCTCCGTCCCTGACACGTCGGGCCACGCCGGGCCCTTGCCCCGCGGCGGCCCGGTGATGACGGCGTACTCCGCCGAGACGTCCTCGACCTCCACGCGGAGCATGAACCGCATCTTGTCCAGGAACTCCACCAGGGACGGGGCGTCGCCCGGCTCCACGTGGGCCCAGACGGCCTCGCCGTCGTCGATGACGTGCAGATGGTGCTCGATGTGCCCGTTCGGGCTGAGCAGCAGCGCCTCGGTGGGCTCATACGGCTTCAGCCCGTCCAGCCGCTGGCTCAGGAGGCTGTGCAGCCAGCTCAGCCGGTCGGGCCCGGAGACCCGCACGACGCCGCGGTTGCTCCGGTCGACGAACGCCGTCCCGGCCTCCAACGCGCGTTGCTCCTGCGAGGGCTCCCCGTAGTGGGCGGCGACCTCCTGGTCGGGCGCGTCGGCGGGGACGGCACCGGGCGACTGCAACAGCGGGCTCTCCATGATTCCCAGGTTATGCGCCCGCCCCGCGGTTGCGCGCCCCGGCGCCGACTACGTCGCGCGGCAGTCCTTGCACCGCCCGTAGACGGTGAGGTGGTGGACGTCGGTCTCGAAGCCGAAGTCGCGCTCCAGGCCCCCCGCCAGGCCCGCCGCCGCGCGCGGGTCGACGTCCTCGACCGTCTGGCACTCGCGGCAGACCAGGTGGATGTGCTCGGCGTCGGCCGCCAGGTGGTAGTTGGGCGGGCCGTGCCCGAGATGGGCGTGCTTGACGAGCCCGAGCCCCTCCAGCAGCTCCAGCGTCCGGTAGACGGTGGAGATGTTCACGCCCCGGGCGGTGCGCTGCACCTCGGTGCAGATCTCCTCGGGAGTCCCGTGCTCAAGGTTGGTGACCGCCTCCAGCACCAACTGGCGCTGCGGCGTGACCCGGTATCCCTTCGCCCGCAGCTCCTCCTGCCACGACTCGACCATGGGTCGAGTGTATGCCGGAAGAGATCGCCGGAAACTCGCTTGCCTCCTCGCGGCGGCTCACATAACGTGCCGGTACGCGCGAAAGGAGGTGGTCCAAGAAAATGGTTGATTCTAGGACTCGCGAGGTGGCTGTCCGCTAGTCGCCGTTCCGCCTCGGCGCCGCCGCCCCCGGCGGCGGCAACCGGTCGCGACGGTGACCGGCGAATCCCAGGCAGTTACCCGATCCCCGGACCGATGGACCAGTCCTGTCCGTCGCCCCGCCCATGCGGGAAGGTCCGGGGATCGCTCATTTCTCCGGGCCGCCCGGCGCCCCTGCTCGCTCAGGCGACGCGCTTCAGCTGGGCCGACAGGTGCGACTGGAGCTTCTGGCCCATCGCCGCCATGTCGTAGGCCCACCCGAGGTCCTCCCCGATGAGGCCGTAGAGGCGGGTGCCGCCGGTGACCTCCTTGGCCGACTCCGTCCGGGCGACGACGTCGGTCTGGAGCTCGACGCGGTTGAACGCGACGTTGCCGACGTAGATCTCGACGATGCCGGTCGGATGGGCGAGCGTCACCTCGACCTGGTGGTCGGGACGCGGCCGCCAGTAGCCCGTCTCGGTGCCGAGCGGGCGCCCGAGCGTGCCGTCCTTCTCGATCATCCAGGTGCGGCTCGCGTAGATCAGGAAGGGCTTTCCGTTGTGGGTGAAGGACATCTCCTGGCCGAAGTTGAAGTCCTCGATCGTGGGATAGCCGCCGACACCGGCGCCCTCCCACGTGCCCAGCAGGAACTTCAGAGGCTCAAGGTCGGGGTGCAGCTCAGGCTCCATGGGGACCGAGCGTAGCGGCGCGGCGCGGGCGAGGGGACGCGCCCGCCGTCCCCGCCTCCGGCGCGGGCTACTTCAACCGGCCGAGCTTGACCACCAGCAGCACGGCCGACACCGCCACCAGCGCGAGCACGACGACCAGGACTCCCGCGTTCACCATGCCGCCCACGGCACGGATGCTACAGCCCGGCTAGAGTTTTCGTATGGCGAGACCTCTGGTGATCAAGGTGACGGCGGGGGCGGACGCGCCGGAGCGGTGCAACCAGGCGTTCACGGTCGCGGCGGCGGCGGTGGCGAGCGGGGTGCCCGTCTCGCTGTGGCTGACCGGGGAGTCGGCGTGGTTCTCGCTCCCGGGCCGCGCGGCGGAGTTCACGCTCGCGCACGCCACCCCGCTGGAGGACCTGCTCGCCGTGATCCTCTCGGCCGGGCGGGTGACCTTGTGCACGCAGTGCGCGGCCCGCCGCGACATCGGGCCTGACGACGTGCTCCCGGGCGTCCGCATCGCCGGTGCGCCGACCTTCGTCGAGGAGATCACGGCGGACGGCGTGCAGGCCCTCGTCTACTGATCGGGCCCCTCCGCGCCGATCAGGGCCGGGTGACGCGGTCGAGTTCGGCGACGGACGGCGCCGGACGCCGGTCGGAGGCGTTCCGGCGGACGCGCGGGCGGGAGCGGACGGCGACCGCCGCGGCGGCGAGGCCCGCCGTGGTGGCGCCCGCCAGACCCAGCATCAGGTCACCGATGGTGTCGCGGTAGATGGTGACGGTCTCCGGGGTGTCCAGGATGAAGACCCAGTACTCGAAGAACTCCCAGAGGATCGCGGCGATGGCGCCCATCCCCGCGCAGGACACGGCGATGGCCCAGGGCCTCAGGGAGGCCCATCGGTGCAGGGCGACCCCCGCCGCGGCGCCCAGGAGCGCCCAGTTCGCGTAGTGGCAGAAGTCGTCGAACCCCTCGACGGTGTCATAGAGGTCGGCGGCGTTGCCCGCGACGTCGATCAGGAACGGCGCCGTCACCAGCAGGTCGATGTCCCACGGAAAGGGCGTCCCGCGGCCGCGCCCCCGCAGCAGCCAGATCAGCGCGACCACCATGACGGCGCCCGGGTAGGTGAACGCCCGGACGTCCATCGCCTTGTCGGCGAACCGGTCCCATTCGGGGAACACGAGGGCGAGGGCGAGCAGCGCGGCCAGGGCGGCCTTCGCGAGAAGGGCGGGCGGCCGCCACCGTGGGGTGTCCATGCCCGTACCCTCTCCGGCCGGGCGGCCCGCCGGCATCGGCGCGGATACTCAGATCCCCCTGAGTGCCCGTACGGGACCTCGGCCGGGGACGACCCCGCCGCCGGCCCTCAGACGCCGAAGTCGGGGCCGCAGAAACGGCCGCCGAGCCAGCGCGCGTCCGGCGACTCCGGATCGAGGGTCCCGAAGCGCTCGGTCAGTTCCGCCGCATAGGGTTCGGCGTCGTCCTGCGGTTCGTATCCGATCGCGCGGGCCTCGTCGAGGGAGAACCATCCCCGGGTGTTCGCGGACACGCCCCACACCACCCGGAAACCGGGGCTCGGCGCGGAAAGGCCCGCCTCGAACAACCGCGCCGCGTCGCCGGGCGAGAGCCAGGTCGCCAGGGAGCGCAGGTCGGGCGGACGCTCGTTGCAGGTGAGGATCCGGATCGCGATGACGTCGAGCCCGTAGCGGCTGTGGTAGAGGCTGCCGAGGGCCTCGCCGGTCACCTTGCTGACGCCGTAGTAGGTGTCGGGGGCGGGGAACAGGTAGTCGGGGGCCGGTGCTTCGTCGGACGGATGGAAGCCCGCGGCATGGTTGCTCGACGCGAACACCACCCGGCCCACGCCGGTCCGGCGGGCGGCCTCGTAGATGTTGTAGGTGCCGTTGATGTTCACGTCGGCGATGTCGTTCCACGGCGCCTCGGACGCGAGCCCGCCGAGGTGGACGACCGCGTCCACGCCCTCGCAGGCCCGCTCCAGCGCTGCCAGGTCGGTCACGGAGGCCCGCAGATGCTCCTCGCCCGGTCCCGCCTCCCCCATGTCGGCGATGTCCAGCAGGCGGAGGGTCCGGCCCGGCCGGGCGAGCCTCGGCCGCAGGAACGACCCGATCAGTCCCGCCGCGCCGGTGATGAGAATCCGTTCCGCGCTCATCGTCATTACGCCCCTGCTCCGTGTGGCATGTCCGCCCGACAGTATGACCGCAGGCGAAGCCGGCGCCTCAGGGCGGGTCAGGCGGACAGGTCGGCGACCGTCCTCTCGATGCGCGCCGCGCGCCCGGCGGCGGTCCTCGTCTTCAGCAGCGGGAGGATCAGTTGGTACCGGCCGGTCTTGCCGAGCGCCTCGAACCGGGCGGCGGCCCGCGGGGACGCCTCCAGCGCCGCGAGCAGATCGGCCGGGACGGCCACGTCGCGCTGCCGCGCGTACGCCGCGTCCCAGCGCCCGTCGGCCTTCGCGGTGTCGATCTCGGCCTGGCCGGGCGGGCGCATCCGGCCCGCCGCGATCAGCGCCTCGGCCTTCTCGACGTTGACCCGCGACCACGCGCCCCCCTTGCGCCGCCGCGAGTACCGCTGGAGGTAGCCGTGCTCGTCGAGGGACTTGCGCTGGCTGTCGATCCAGCCGTAGCAGAGCGCGACGTCCAGCGCCTCCCCGATGGTGATCGAGCCGGAGGGCGATCCCTTCTTGGCGATCCGCAGCCACACGCCGCCCTCGTCGCCGTGGTGGTCGGCCAGCCACGCCTCGAACGCGGCGGCGTCCGCGAAGTCCATCATCGTCCCACCACGTCCAGGTAGTGCCGGTTGTACATGATGCCGAGGACGTTGCCGAACGGGTCGACCACGGACGCGGTGACGAACCCCTCCCCGCGCTCGGTGATCGGCTGGTACTCCGCCGCCCCCATGGACAGCAGCTTCTCCAGCGTCCCCTCAAGGTCGTCGACGTGCCAGTACATGAGGGCCCCGCCCGGCTCGGAGGCCGACCTGCCGGGCGGCGCGAAGCGCCCGTCGATCAGGCCCAGCTCGTGCTCGTTGTCCCCGACGCGGAACTCGTAGTAGGCGGGGCGTCCGTCCGGCCCGGAGCGGCTGAAGTACGGCTCGAATCCCAGGAACTCGGTGTACCAGCGCTTGGCGGCGTCCAGGTCGTCCGCCCAGAAGTTGGTGGTGGCGGGTCCTCGCAGCATCGGTTCTCCCTCTCGTCATGCCGTTGACCACCACGTTAGGGGCCCAATAGGTCAGCGAATGTCCTACTGGGACATGGACGCGCAAAAAGGCCGTGGACGCGGGTTCGCGTCCACGGCCGGGGAGGGCGGGATCAGGTCAGGACGGCGTTGAGCCGCTCCTCGCGGAGGCGGCCCGCCCAGGAGTCGTCGATGGGCGGGAGCTGCCGCCCGACGGCCCAGGTGAGGATGAGGTCGGCCAGGCCCGGGTTGCGGACGAGCGCCGGCCCGTGCATGTAGGTGCCGAGCACGCGGCCCGCGTAGGCGCCCTCGAAGCCGCTGCCGTCGCCGTTGCCGATCCCGGAGATGACCTTGGCGAGGGGCTTGGCGCCGGGGCCGATGCTGGTGGCGCCCTGGTGGTTCTCGAAGCCGGTGATGCGCGGGACGTTCAGCTCGGCGGACACGTCGCCGACGACCTCGCCGACGGCGCGGGTCTGGCCGCGGCCGGAGTGGATGTCGAGGATGCCGAGCCCGGGGACGGGCTGCCCCTCCTCGCCGCCGAACTCGTGCCCGAGGATCTGGAAGCCCGCGCAGACCGCGAAGATGACCGCCCCGCGCTGCGCCGCGTACTGGAGGCCGCCGTCGTTGCGCAGCCGCTGCGCCGCGAGGATCTGCGGGCGGTCCTCGCCGCCGCCGAGGAGGTAGATGTCGCCGTCCTGCGGGACGGGCTCGTCCGAGCGCATGTTGACGGTCTCGGTCGGGATGCCGCGCAGCGCGGCGCGGCGCTCCAGGACGATCGTGTTGCCCTGGTCCCCGTAGGTGCTGAGGAGGTCGGGGTAGATCCAGACGATCTTGATGCGGTCAGACGACACGGCCGTACCTCGTTCGGATGTTCTGGAAGGCGGTGTAGTTGGCGATCACGTCGAGATGGCCGGGCGGGACGGCCATCACGGCCTGGTCGATGTCGTCGACGAGCGTGAAGGCGACCTCGGCGGCCTCCAGCCGGGCGGCGAGGTCGATGCGGCGCTCGCCCGCGACCCAGACCGGGCGGCCGCGCAGGATGCGGTAGTCGACGTCCCAGAGCCAGGAGGTGTCGCGGCCGTCGGGCCCCTGCGCGTTGATCGACAGCGCGACCGGGCCCGGCGCGGGCTGGAGCACGTCGAACGCCTCCAGCCAGCCCGCCGGGTTCTTCGACAGCAGCAGGCGGATGCTGCGGCCCTCGTGCTCGACCGTGGTGTAGCGGCCCGCGACCGAGGTGACCTGCGACAGCAGCGGCAGCGCCTGCTCGGGCGGGACGCCGAACTGGGCGACGACCGCGAGCGCGATCAGGGCGTTGGAGCGGTTCGCGCGGCCGGGCAGCGACAGCCCGGTGAGGCCGAACGTCCGGCCGTCGGGGGCGGTGATCAGGTCGCCGTGCAGCGCCCAGTCGGGACGCGGCCGGGCGAAGTGGCACTGGCGGCAGCGCCAGTCGCTGTCCTCGCCGGTGTCCTGGCGGTCGAGGGGGCCGCCGCACTCGGGGCAGCACCAGGAGTCCTCGCGCCAGTGCTGCCCGGCGGCGACCCACGTCACGCTCTTGGCCGTGGACGCGCCCCAGGTGACCAGCGGGTCGTCGCAGTTGGCGATGACGTGGCTGTTCGGGGACGCCTCCAGGGCGCGCCGCCACTTGCCCGCCAGCAGCCAGATCTCGGCGGCACGGTCCATCTGGTCGCGGCTGAGGTTCATCAGCGCGACGATGTTCGCGCCGGTCTCGGCCAGCACCATCGGGACGTACTTCTCGTCGCACTCCAGCACGCCGTACCGGGCGGTCGGGGCGGACGCCAGCGCGGACACGTGCCCGGTCGGCATGTTCGCGCCGAACGCGTTGGTCGCGACCTCGCCGAGCGGCGTCATCGCCGAGGTGATCAGCCGGGTCGTCGTCGTCTTGCCGTTGGTGGCGCTGACGAGGACGAGCTTGCGGTCCTTCGCGAGCCTGGTCAGCAGCTCGGGGTCGAGGCGCAGCCCGATGCGCCCGCCGATCACCGAACCGTCCCCACGGCCCGCGATGCGGGACATCTTGGCGGCCGTACGACCGAGCGCGACGGCCAGCTGCGAACGCAGCGGAAGATCGCTCATTGACTCCGTCTTCTCTGGATGCGCCGGGGAAACCGCTCCGAGCCTAGCCGCTGGACGGTCCGCACGCGCGCGGAGCCGTGACGCCCGACGCTCCGTGGACCGCCTTTGACGCGCCGTGGACGGGAAGGGGACGGGAAGGGGATGGAAGTGGGCCGGAAGGTGGATGGAAGACCGCGCGGCACCCGGCAATGCGATGAGCATCACAGCGGATCGTGTAAACCACTCCCGGCAATCTTGACCTTCGGCGAGGTGTCGTGATTCGGTGCGACCCCGACTGCGGTGAGCCAGATTCCCATCCACGCGTCCTGGATCGACGTCACCCACTACTTTTGTCGGGAGCCCTGCGGTTTGCGGGGAAGCTGTCCGCCGCGAGGGCGGACCGGGATCGCAAGCGTGGACGAAGCGGCGACAAGGCGAGGTCTGAGCGATGCAGTGTCCGACGTGCGGTTCCAACACGCCCGGGACGCTCGGCAAGTGTTCGAACTGCGAGGCGCCGATCGACGTGTACTCGGTCGGCCCGGCCGCTCCGCTGGCGGCGCCGACCGCCGGCGCGCTGGGCGACAAGACGTTGATGGTGCCGCCCCCGACGCAGGCGCCGACGCAAGCACCGACGCAGGCGCCGCCACCGGCGTGGGCGCCGGAGACCCCGCCGGCGGCCCCGCCCCTCCAGCCGCCCGCGCCGCCCGCGCAGCAGGGCCCCGGGGCGCCGGAGGCCGTCGACTCCGAGTCGACCTCGCCGTGGGCGTTCGACCCCGACGCCGACAGCGGCGCCTACGACACCGTCGCGCCCGCACCCGCACCGGCACCGGCGCCGGCGCCGGTGCCCACGTGGGCCGAGCTGCACGCGCCCGAACCCGAGCCGTCCGGGCCGCAGTCGATCGTCCCGGAGTCGTGGTTCGCGCAGCCGCGCAAGCCCCAGCCGGTGGAGGCGGACGCGACGCAGGTGTACGCGCCGCAGCCCGCGCCCGCCGACCAGGGATGGGGCGCGCAGCCGCCCGTCCAGCCGCACCCGACGATGATGGACGCGAACGGCGCCACCCAGATCGCCCCGATGGGCCACCCCGGCGGGCCGGGCCTCGGCGACGGGACGCGCCTCGACTTCAACCCCGGCGCGGCGCCCATGGGCGCCCAGATGGGCGCGCCCATGGGGCCGCCGCCGATGGGGGCGCCGCCGATGGGGCCGGGCGAGCCCCCGTACGCGGGCTACCCGGGCCAGGGCCCGACGCGGTCCGGGGGCGGGACGAGCAAGCCGCTCATCGTCGTGGTCTCCGCGCTGGTGACGGTCGCGGTCGGGGCCGTCGCGTTCGTCATGTGGCCCTCGGGCGATGACAAGGCGCCCTCGGCGGGCGGCACGCCGACGCCCGCCAACAGCAAGGTCGCGCAGACCAACAAGATCCCGAGCGCGGCGCGGGAGCAGGCGGCCGCGATGAACGCGGTGCTGGACGCCAGCGTCGACACCCGCCGCGTCCTCGCGGGGGCGCTCGGCCGGGCCGGCACCTGCAAGGAGCTGCCGCAGGCGATCCAGGGGTTCCAGACCGTCGCGCAGCGCCGCCAGAACCAGCTCCGGCGCACCAAGAACCTCAAGCTCGACAAGCTGAGGAACGGCGAGCGGCTGCGCGGGTCGCTGAACCAGGCGCTGCTGGCCTCCCTCCAGGTCGACCAGGTGCTGCTCCAGTGGGCGCAGCGGAACCAGGCCAAGTGCAAGGGCAAGCCGCGCCCGGACGCGGCGCACGTCCCCGGCCGCGCCGCCGGGGAACGCCGCGCCACCCGCGCCAAGCGGCAGTTCGTCATCGCCTGGAACCCGGTGGCGAAGGCCACCGGGCAGCCGCAGCGGAGCTGGCAGCGGGTCTGATCCGCCGATCACGACCGCGTTGCGACTGGCGCCGGGGCGTCCACGCTCGGGGACGGCGCGTTATCTTGGCCACCGGCGAACCTGACGGCTAAGGGGTCGGTATGCGGTGTCCGGGCTGTGGCAGCGACACCACGGCGGCGTTGCCCCGGTGCACCCGGTGCAACGCCCCGCTGGACGAGGCGTCCGGCGACGACGAGACGGCGACCTTCGGCGGGGCCTACGACGCCGCCACCGGCGGACCCCCGCCCGGCGGGCCTCCGCCCGGCGGCCCCCCGCCGGGCGATCCGGCGGCGGGCGACCCGGTACCGGGCGATCCGGCGCCGCACGGCAACCTGTTCGAGCCGCGCCGGCGCAACCCGTTCGCGCATGATGCGACCGCGAGGGACGACGAGCAGGCCCCGGGAGAGTGGGGCGGCGTCCCCCCGCGGGAGAACGAGCCGATGGCGCCGCCGTGGGCGTCGCCGCTCTGGGGCGAGCAGGCGCAGGGGCCCGCCCCGTGGCCGCAGGGTCCGGCCGGTCCCCCCGGCGCGCCGGGTCCCCCGGGCACGTCCGGGCCGCCCGACCACACGTTGCACATGCCGCCGTCCGGGGAGACGTCGATCCCGCTGTCGCCCGAGCCCTGGGCGTCGCCCGAGCCGTGGGCGGAGCCGCAGATCTGGCGGCCCCCGCCGCCGCCCAGGAGGAGCAAGGCGCCGTACCTGCTGATCGCGGCGGGCGTCGTGCTGCTGGCGGGGATCGCGCTCGCGATCGTCCTGTGGCCGGACGGCTCGTCCTCGCCCCCGGCGGCCAACGCGGGCTCGCAGCAGAGCCCCGGCGTCACCCCCGAGACCCCGGGCACCCCCGACGCGACGACCAGCCCCCCGGCCGCCGAGGGCGACCTCGACGCGGAGGCCGCGGAGGTGGACGGGCTGCTGAAGGAGATGTCCGGCACGCGCACCGACCTCGGCTCGGTGGTGGCGGCGGGCTGCGGCACGGCGGGCCTGGAGCGCATCCGCGACCAGCGGCAGGAGCAGCTCGGCAAGGCGAAGGCGCTGGAGGTGGGCGCGCTCCTGGAGGGCGAGGCGATGAAGGAGGCGCTGGTCCGCGCGCTGGAGGCGTCGGTCGAGTCCAACCAGCGCTACCTCGACGCGGCGCCCGGCTGCCCGTCCGACGACGAGGTCGCGGGCATCAACCAGCAGGCCAGCGACGCCAAGACCGAGTTCATCCGGCTGTGGACGCCCAACGCCGAGAAGGTCGGCCTCGACCCGCGCAGCGAGTCGGTGATCTGACCGGCCCGGCGCCTCACTCGCTGAGGAACGGGAGCGCCGCCGCCGGGTCCTCGAAGGGGTCGATGAAGCGGTCCGCCCAGCACAGCACGGGCTCCAGCCAGGAATCGACGCGCATCGTCGCGGCGACGTACCCGACCTGCTCGTCCTCGTCGACGCCGAGCGCGACGACCGGCAGGTCGCGGAAGAAGCCCGCGTGGTCGTCGTCGCCGTACAGGGCGGTGAGGGCGAGCGGGCGGTTGCGCGCCAGCTCCATCGACAGCGGGTGGCGGCGCAGCGCCCGCAGCCGGTGGCCGAGCCGGGCGTCCGGGGGCTGCTTGAGGCCGGGGAGCTGGTAGTCCAGCGGCGGCGCGGGCGCGTGCTTGTCGGGGACGGGCCGGTCGTGCGGGAACAGGCGGTCGAGCTCGTGCAGCCACCGCACCTGCGGGATGACGAACGCCGGGCCCGGCGCGCTGCCGGTGGCGCCGCCGCCGAGGACGCGCTGCGCCACGTCCGCGACCCGGCCGGTCAGGTCCGCCGGCGGGTAGGCGGTGCGGAGCGCGCGGGAGCGGCGGGACACGGCCTGCTCCAGGACGGTCGCGAGCGCGCACTCGCGCAGCCTCGGCCGCAGCCGCGACCAGCCGCGCAGCAGGTCGGGCGGGACGGCGGGCAGCGGCCGGTTCACCACGTGCGCGAGCACGAGCGTGTCGGCCCACAGCCGCAGCCAGCCCCGGTCGGGGTGGCCTGCGACGAGGTCGGCCTCCCGCAGCTCGTAGAGCGTGCAGGCCCGCCCGGAGCGGCACTCGCAGCCGCAGGCGGCCGAGCGGCGGCCGTCGACCGGGGGCGGCGGCCCCGGCAGCTCGGCCTCGCGCCCCTCCCCGAGCGGGACGCGGACGCGCAGCGGCCGGTCCATGCCGTCGGCGAACACGGCGGCGACGCCGGGGCGCAGCGACACGACCTCGCGGGACTGGTCCTCGTCGAGGTTCATCGCGGCGCCGACCTGGTGCCGGTCGTCGTGGGCGGGCAGCCGGTGCACGACCTTCAGCGCCGTGTTCTTGATGACGTCGGGGACGAGCTTGGTCGGGATCTGCTCGGCGACGATGATGCCCTCGCCGTAGGCGCGGATCTCGGCGAGCATCCCGGCGAACAGCTCCACGGCGTGCGAGCTGGTGCGCTCGGGGCCGCGGTTGCGCAGCAGCCGGTGCGCCTCCTCGATCACGATGACGTGCCGGAGCGCGGGCCCGGCCGAGCCCGCCCGGTCGCGGCGCCGCTCGCGCATCCGCAGGTGCTCGACGATGCGGATGATGAGCGTGCCCATGAGGAACGCCTTGTCCTCGTCGTTGGCGACGTCCTCGATGGCGAGGACGATGTTGTCGCGGAGCATGCCGCCGATGTCGGCGGGGTGGCCGCCCTCGAAGAAGCGCCCGGCCGAGCCGATGCGCAGGGAGCGGAGCCGCACGTCCACGAAGCCCTGGACGTCGGCCATCAGCTCCCGCCCGTACCCGACGTCGGAGATGACCTGGAGCGCGGCGTTCTGGAGCTGCTCCAGCGTCGGGACGGCGGGCTCGATCAGCGACCCGGGGACGCCCGCGCCGGTCACCACGTCCCAGCCGTTGGTCTCGTAGACGCGCTGGAGGGCCTGCGCCATGATCTGCGGGAACGGCTCCTCGGCGTCGAAGGCGGCCTGGAACAGCGCGCGGACCATGTCGATGTGCGCCTGCACCGGGTAGCCGGGCTCGGGCGCGAGCGGGTTGACCGACAGCGGCACCGCCGCCGGGTCGGAGGGGTTGACGACCGTGACCTGCCCGCCGAGGTCCTCGATGCGCCCGGCCATCGCCGCGTACTCCGACTTGGCGGGCTCGATCGCGAGCCACGGGATGCCCGCGCGGGTGAGCTGCTCCAGCAGGTGCCGGACGGTCTGCGACTTGCCCGCGCCGGTCGCGCCCGTGACGAACACGTGCCGGTTGATCGTGGACCTCGGGACGGTGAACCGGCCGACGTGCCGGTCCTGGCCGTCCAGGATGGCGCCCAGCTCGATCCGCGCGGCGGGCTCGGTCGGCGGCGCCGCGTGCCCGTCGGTCTCGGAGGTGACGTCGAAGTACCCGGCGTCCAGGACGCGCAGCCCCGGCACCTCGCGGCGCGGCAGGCCCGCGAGCGCGGCGAGCGCCCCGGCGGTCGCGACGAACGGGAACCGCTGCTCGGACTCGGCCATCGCGCGCGCCGGGGCGGCGGGCTCGGCGGCGGGGCGCAGCGTCTCGCTGAACGGCCCGCTGCCGTGCCCGGACCTGAGCCGGTAGGGGTGGTGGCCGAGCTCCATCGACCCGACGAGCACGGGCGCGATCTGGCCCAGCTCGTTCTGGTCGGCGGCGCCCGCGACGACCCGCACCTGCCAGAGCCCGGCCTCGCGGAACGCGTCCAGCTCGGCGAGCCGCCGGTCGGCGCGGGCGACGGCGAGCCTGGCCTGCTCGTCCTCGCCCCGGCGGAGCATCCGCAGCTCGTGGTGCAGCTCGCGCATCTCGGTGTCGATCAGCCGCTCGTCGCACGGGTCGGCGACCAGGAACCAGCCGAACGGCCGCTCCATCAGCGTGACGAGCGTCGACTCGAACAGGCCGGGGCCGAGCGGCGCGGCGGCCGGGGCGGCGCCCGCCTGCGGGGCGAGGCGTCCGGGGCAGCGCGTCCAGGCCATCCGCTCGGCCTGCCGCAGCCAGCCGTCGCCGACCGGGACGCCGCGGGCGCCGCTCGGGAACAGCAGCCCGCGCGCCTCGCCGCCCTCGACCGGGACGGCGCCGATCGGGCCCGCGTTGGTGATCAGCTCCAGCGGCGCGCCGCCGCCCGCCGACAGCCAGCCGACCACGAACGGGCTGCCGCGCCGCGCCGCCGACAGCGCGGCGGGGAGCACGCTGACGAAGTCCGACTCGGCGGAGGCGTGCCGCTCCGGCGCGGGGATCGCCTGGATGCGGTACCAGGGGCCGGGGAGCGCGAACGGCTCCGGCGCCGCCGCCCGCCCGGCGCCCGGATCGCGCACGGCGGACGAGCGGGGTTCGGCGCCCCACATTCCGGGAGGCGGTGTCCCGGGCGTCCCCGGCGTTCCAGGTACGCCCGGCGTCCCCCCGGGCCGCCTGGGCGGCATGCCTGACATCACCCCAGCATCCTTGCGCTCCCTCCGCCGACGCGCCAGACGCGGGCGGTCAGGACGGCGGATCGGCCTTGTGGCGGCCGGCCCGTTTGAGGGGCGGGACGATCCGGGGCCCGCGCCCGTTCGCGCCCCGGGGGAGCGCGTGCCGCGGCCGCGGCCCCGAGGCGGGCCGGGACGGCGCGGCGGGCTCCTGCTCCGCCGCCTCCGGCTCGGGCGGGACGGCGGGCCTCCCGGCGGGCGGCTCGGCGCCGGGGAGCTCCGGCGCGGGCGGCGCCTGGGCCTGGGCGCGCACCTCGCGGACGTACTCCTCGAACTCCATCGAGTGCGCGGTGGGGAGCGTGATGATGCCGGGGTTGGCGTCCACCAGCATGATGCGGCGGCCGGTGGCGCCGGCGTGGGTGAACACCATCGCGGTCGGCGGCAGCTCCTGGAGTTGCAGGGGCTCGGCGAGCAGCTCGCGGAAGCGCTGCTTGGCGGCGCGCCGTTCGTCGGCACGGCGCGGCGAGACCGTGCGGCCCCAGGCGGTGGCGGAGCTGATGCCCTCGACGAGCGCGGTGTCGTCGGCGGCCGGGGCGGGCAGCGGCGACCAGGCGGGGTCGGTGAGGCCGTCGCCGCTCGGCCGCGCGTAGGCGACGGTGCTGGCGTAGCTCTCGCCCGCGAAGTCGAACAGGGTCTCCCCGGCGGAGTCGGTGATCTCGGCGACGAGCAGCGGCTGGTCGGCGCCGATGTGCTCGGCGGCGACGCGGGCGTCCTCGGGGTTGCCGAGCCGCATGAACCCGACGGCGGCGTGGCCGCGCCGCCCGAGCCGCTCGCGGACGTGCGCCGGGATGGAACGGTACATCAGGACGAGCCCGGTGCCGGTGGCCTCGCAGGCGTCGATGAGCCGGTCCAGGACGTCGCCGCGCAGCTTCTCGGCCCCGCACAGGAACAGCGTGTGGTCCCAGCGCCCGCCGGGCGGCGCCTCGCGGACGCGGTGCGTCAGCGCGGTCGTGACGTAGGTGCCGAGGATCCGGTTGGTGAGCACCCCGGCGCGGCGGTCCATGGACACGACGTGCAGCCGGGACGGCGGCAGCGCCACCCGCTCGGTCGCGAGCCGCTCCAGCTTGCGGAGCTGCGCCTCCAGGGCCCAGGCGCGGCGGATCACGATGCGGTCGGTGGCGTCGCGGCCGAACAGGGTGGCGATGCGGTGCAGCTGCTCGTCGGTGAGCAGGCCCCGGCGCAGGTCGTCGCGGGGGTCGCCGACCTGGGCGAGGACGCGCAGCGCGGCGGTGATGCGCGGGATGCCCGCGCCGGGGCCGAGCACCTCGATGAGCCGCTCCAGGATGGAGTTGTCGAAGGAGAGGTCGCGGGTGCCGTCCTGCTCCTCCCCCGCCGAGACCACCAGCGACAGGACGTCGGCGAGCGCCTCGGGGCGCAGGCCGCGCGTCACGTCCAGCCGGGGCAGGTCGGCGGGCAGCACCCAGACGAGCGGGTCGTCGCCCCGGTCGGCGGCGAGCCGCAGCAGGTCGTGCGCGACCGCGCCCTCGGACAGGTCGATGACGGTGAGCCGGGCGCCGACGGCCAGCCGCGCGGCGCCCATCGTGGTGACGGCGGCGGACCAGCCCGCGAGCGTGCCGCCGACGACGTCGACCCGGTCGACGCCGGGCGGGACGGCGACGGGGTACCACTCGCGCTGGCTCTCGTAGGCGGCGTGGCGGCGCTCCCACTCCGTCCTGGCCTCGCCGTAGGCGCGCTCGGCCTCGGCGCGCTCGCGGTCGCGGGCGGCGCGCTCGCGTTCGTCACGTTCCCGTTCGGCGGCCAGGCGCTCGCGGACGGCCCGCTCGTCCCGCCAGAGCGGGCCGCCGGTGATCCCGAGGACGACCGCGCAGGCCAGCAGCGCGACCCCGGCGAAGGGCCAGGGCAGGAAGCCCGCGATCCCGCAGGCGAGGAACAGCGCGGCCCCGGCGATCGCGCCGCCGGCGGCCGTCCGCAGCGGGCGGGCGGCCATGTGCTCGGCCGGGCGCCGGGCGGTCGAGGGCGCCGGACCGGGCCGGGTGCGCTCGGGCAGGCCGGGCGGCGGCCCGGGGTCCGGGTGCGCCTGCGCATAGCGCCAGCCCACGTGGACGCGGTCGCCTTGGGTGAGCCGCGCCGTCGCGGACCCGCTCGCCATGTCAGTCACGTCGAGAGACCCCTGGGAGTTGCGGGATGAGGAGGAACGCCTGGGGGTGGTCGGGTTGGTTTCTTACACCACACACAGTAAAGAGATTGCCGGGTTTCCGCGTGTCGTTCGAGGAACAGGACCCATGATGACCGACTTGCGCCTGCAATTCGGTCACCACGTCAACCTGCGGGAAACATCGGGCGCGCCCGGTCCGGAGGGTGGCCGGATCCGGCCACCGCGAACTGGCATGGACCGGTGCGAGGGCCCCGCCGGGGAGGTCAGCCCGCCCGGGGCGCCTTCACCGGCATGAACGCGTCCAGCTCCATCGTCGGATGGGGGTACTTCCAGTCCGCCCCGTCGAAGGGGACGTACATGCCCTCCGGCGTATCGGCGAGGAAGTAGTTGCCGTTCCACCGGTTCGGGTGCGTCACCGGGGCGTCGGCGGGATAGCGGGCGCCGAGCGGGTGGTACTTCACGTCCACGCCGAACATCGCGTGGACGGCGGCGTCCACGAAGTTGCAGTGCTCGATGGCGCCGCGCAGGTGGGTGTTCTGGACCACGACGCCGTGCACCCGGTCGCGGGCGAAGTACAGCGCGCTGAGGTCCTTGACGACCTGGTCGAAGTCGTGGGCGCCGTCGTGGTGGACGAGCGCGCGGGTCCCCTCCTCGGCGAGCAGGACGTTCCGCACGTAGGTGGGCAGGTCGCCGAGGAACATGCGGACGCGCGGCATCGCGCCGGGGAAGACGCGCCGCACCCGCTCGTAGGCGAACTGGAGGAAGCCCGGGTTGACGTCGACGAGGTCGAGCTCCAGGCCCATCGGCTCGACGCAGCCCGCGAGGACGGCCGCGGACCCGCCCATGAACACGCCGACGTCCACGAGCCGGGTGACCGAGCGGTGCTCGCGCTCGACGCAGCCGAACACGTCGAAGTAGTGCTGGGCGCTGCACTGGTCCTCGTAGGCGAGGTCCACGCCCGCGGCGCGGGCGGCGATGCGGTCGAACACGGCGTTGCGCCCGGCGAAGGCGCCGAGGTCGGCGCGGTGGCCGCCGAGGATCGGGATGCCGAGCAGGTCGTGCGGGTCAGCGGCGGCGGCGAGGTCGCCGTCGGGGGCGAGGAAGCCGCCCCACCGCTCGTCGTGCATGGCGACGCTCTCGACGAAGCCGCCCGCCGCGGGCCCGCCCGCCGGTTCGCCGTCGGGCCCGGCCGGGTCGCGGTCCCCGGCGCGCAGGCGCTCGATCTCCTGCCGCTGCGCGGTGATCGTCTCCGTGAGCCGGTTCGCGTCCGCGATCCGCGCCTTCGCCTCGTACTGCAACTGGAGGACGCGCGTGTACAGCGCGATCCGGTTGTTCTCCAGGGTCGCGAGCAGGCCCGAGGAGGTGTAGGGCCGCAGCGCCTCGACGACCTCCGCCGCGCCGGGCGCGCCGTCCCGGACGAGCACGCCGAAGCCGAACACGGCCGGGACGACCTCGAACCGCCAGCCGTCCGCCTCCCGCACGGCGTCCTCGACGGCGGTGAGGACGCCGTTGCGCTCGCCGCCCGCGTGCCGCGCGACCGTGTACGCTCCGCCGCCGACGAACCCGGCGGGGGTGGGGTCGTCGTGCCAGACGGTCGGGCCGTCCGGGGTGTCGGGGTGGAGGTCGCCGGGCGGCAGCGGGGACGGCTGGTAGTAGGTGTCGCGGCGCCCGCAGGGCCACAGCACGTCGTGCAGGACGACGACCGCGTCGGGGGCGTGCTCCATGATCCAGGCCAGCTCGGCGCGGACGACCGCGTAGTTGTGGTCGCCGTCCAGCACGTAGAGGTCGGCGGCGGGCAGACCGGCCAGCGCCCCCGGGGACGCCTCCTCGACGAGGTGCAGCCGGGGGTCGGCCGCGACGACGGCGCGCATCTGCGCGTCGGGGCTGGGCTCGACGCAGTGGACGTCGGCGCCGAGGTCGGCGTACAGGGAGCTGACCTGCCCGGACTCCACGCCCACCTCGACCACCGTGCCGATCCTCCGGCACCGCGCGATCGCCTCGAACAGCTCCCGGAACACCGACATCGAGTGGACGAGCAGGGGCAGCCCCCGGGCCGCGCGGGCCTGCGCGTGCGGGTCGTCCCGCGTCCCGGTCACGGGCGGGGTCCAGCCGTCATGTGCCATCGCCGAGCTTCCTCCTGGCCACTCGTCCGGCGCCCGCCGCGACGCCCTTGACCCCCGCCGCGCGGTACTCCTCGCGCAGCCGCTCGGTGAGCCGGGCGGCGCGCGCCGACCGCTCGGCCCGCCGGTCCACCGGCATCCGCGGCGCCATGCCCGTCATCGACTGCGGCAGCATCGCGAACGCCACCGTGACCTGCGCGGAGGAGACGACCCGCGTCCCGGCGCGGCGGGCCAGCGGAAGCCACACCGCCGCGTAGGAGGTGTCGAACTCCATCAGGTTGCCGCCGAGGTAGCGGCAGTCGGCGTAGTGCAGGCCGACGAAGTCCTCGGGTCTGTCCCAGCGCAGCACCTCGCCGTGGCGGCGGCCGCCCGCGATGACCTCCGCCTCGATCCAGTCGACCCGGACGATCGCCGGGCGCCCCGGGATCGCGATCGAGATGTCGACGGTGTCGTGGTGCTCGAAGCGGAACCGGGCGAACGACAGCCCGTTGTGGTTGATCCGGACGCGCCGCCGGATCGGCTCGTGCCACCGGTCGTCGGCCGTCCGGTAGCGGAGCCTGCTGTCGTGGGGCTCGCCCGCCGGGTCGAACGCCTCCCGGTCGATCGCGCCCTCGGCGACGGCCCGCGCCATCGCGCCGAGCCCGGTGTCGGACGCGGAGATCAGCGCGGGCCAGAACGAGTCGCGCATGTCCAGGTCGTGGAGGTCGCCCGGGGACAGGTACGGGATCGCGGGCTTGAGGTCGCGGGGCAGCAGCGTGGTGACGGTCGCGGAGCCGAAGTTGTCCTCGTGCACCCAGTTGCCGAACACGGCGGCCTCGTCGGCGGTCGGCGACTCCAGCGCCGCGACGAGGATCCGCGCCAGCCGGTTCCGCGCGGCCTCCGGCTCGGCGAGGTCGGGCCACGGGCCCTCGCCCGCGTTCGCGGCGGCGGTGACGTACCGGTTCCAGAGCCGCTGGAAGGCGAGCACGCCGTCCTGGACGGTGCGGCGCTCGGCGTTCTGCGACGGCGAGTCCGCCGCGACGCCGAGGATCGGCGCGGCGTCCTCGGTGAAGCCGATCAGCGACCCGCACAGCGCGTTGACGCACTGCTCGACGATCTCGGGGCTGCGGGTCACGGTCGCGGCGACGTCCGCGGGGTGCCCGGCCTGCGCGAGGTAGCCCTCGGCGCGCAGCCCGGCCAGGTACACCCGCTCGGCGCGGGCGTCGGTGGCGAGGTAGAGCCCGGCGGGCGCGATGTCGATCCGGGCGATGTCGAGCGCACGGGCCAGGTGGCGCTGGATCGTGCCGCCCCAGCCGAGGTCGACCAGCGTCAGGTCGGGCCCGTCGAGCGCGCCCGCCTCGCGCAGCGCGCGGATCAGCCGCTCGCGCGCGGCGGTGACCGTCACCGCGAGCCGGTTGCACAGGTGCGGCGTCTCGGTCAGCGCGCGGGCGACCCGGTCGGCGACGTCGCCGTTGTCGATGACGGTGTCCAGCTCGGTGGCGAGGCCGGGCACGTCGCCGGGCTGGAGCTCCAGCACCGACAGCGCCTGCCGGACGGTCAGCCGGTAGCCGGTGCGGATGAAGGCGTGCACGGCCTCGGTGTCGTGCGCGTCGAGCCCGGCGAGCGAGGTCACGAACCGCGACAGCCACACCGGCCTGGCCTCGACGTCCAGGCCGCGGGCCCGCGCCGCGTCGTTGATGAGCTGGGAGAGAAGCTCGCCTTCGCGCATCGTGCACCACAGCACGCGGGTGCCGGTGTCGTGCGCGCGCCGCGCGGCCCACTCCGCGAACCCGGTCAGCACCGGGCCGAGGACGCCCGCGCCGAACCGCCACGCGACGTCCAGCGCCGAGGTCGAGTACGGGACGCCGGAGTGGACGGCCTTGGCGCGCAGGCTCGTCAGCCCGAAGTCGCCGTGCCGCTCGTCCAGGTCGGGGGCGTGGTCGCCGTGCGGGTCGACGGGCTCGCGCTCGCGGCGCAGCACGTCCCGGTAGGGGTCGTCGAGCCTGCGGTAGTGCACGGTCCGGACGCCGAGGCCCGCCGGGACCTCGTCGTCGGCGACCGGGTGGTCGCCGATGTGCACGATCTGCTCGGGCGCCCGGCCGAGGTCGCGCAGCACGATCTCCCACAGGCCGGTCGACTTGGCGGTGCCGTGCTGGTTGGAGCGGAAGACCCGCACGTCCTCCATCGGCCCCAGCTCGGGCCGGTCGAGCAGGTGGGAGAGCTGGTCCTCGGTGAAGTAGGTGTCGGACACGAGGACGACCTCGACGTCCTGCTTGCGCGCCGCCCGGATGACCTCGGCGATGTCGAGGTCGACGACGGTCAGCTCGCGTTCGAGCGCGACCTCGGCGGCGACGAACCGCTCCAGGGGCGTGTCGCCGAACGGCGCACCCGGGGTGTCGAGCGGCATGAACCGCCAGATGTCGGCCAGCGAGACCTCGGAGCCGAGGCCGACCCGGCCGCGCCGGGCGGTCTGCTCGGCGCCGATCCGCATCCGCCGGAACGTCGCGTCGCCCATCCAGGGCGGGCACAGCCCCTCGGCGCGCAACCGGGCGCCGAGCAGCGCGAACACGTCCTTCGGGCGCGGGACGCGGCGCCACAGGATCGTGTCGAAGACGTCCAGCGACAGGACCGCGCAGCCCCGGTCGGCGATGACGCGATGGACGTTGTCGAGCAGCGGGACCGCGTTCTCCTGCTTGGCCAACGCCGCACCTCTCTTCCGGACCCCGGGCGTGGACCGGGAGCGGGGTCCTCACGTTCTCGGGCCGCCGCCCGCCACAGCCCGGGACACCTTATCTAAGTCGATTTCGGGATTTGGGAGCTCGATCCGTCCGGCAGCGCGGCGGCGGCGCGGCGCGCCTGGCGGTCGGCGCGGACGAGCGCGCCCGCCTCGGCGGTCGGCCCGTCGAAGGCGACCCGGCCCTGCCGCATCGTGATCCCCCGGTCGCACAGCCCGATGAGCATCTGGATGTCGTGCGCGACGACGACCATCGTGCGGCCCTGCCCGCGCAGCTCCCGGATCCGCTCCAGGCACCGCTCCCGGAACGGCGGGTCGCCGACGGCCAGCACCTCGTCGATCAGGAACACGTCCGGCTCGGTGTGCGCGGCGATCGAGAACGCCAGCCGCATGAACATGCCGGACGAGTAGAACTTCACCTGGTCGTCCAGGAACCGGCCGATCCCCGAGAACTCGACGATCGCGTCGAACTTCCGCTCGATCTCCGGCCGGGTCATGCCGAGGATCGCGCCGTTGAGGCGGACGTTCTCGCGCCCGGTCAGCTCGGGGTGCAGCCCGGCGCCGACGTCGATGAGCCCGGCGACGCGGCCCCGGACGAGCACCCGGCCCTCGTCCGGCCGCATGACCCCGGAGATCAGCTTGAGCAGCGTGCTCTTGCCGGACCCGTTCAGCCCCATCAGCGCGACGGTCTCGCCCCGGTCGATCGTCAGGCTCACCCCGTCCAGCGCCCGGAACCGGTCCGACAACCGCTCGCCGCGCAGCGCGCGGACGCTCATCTCCTTGATCGAGCGGGCGTGCCGCAGCGTGAAGTGCTTGGTCACGTCGTCGATGACGATCGAGGGGGTCACGGCTACAGCTCCTGCGCGAATCGGCGCTGCATGCGGGCGAACAACGCGTGCCCGGCGAGGAACACCAGCACGCTCACGCCGAGCGACAGGCCGGCGCGCGCGTACAGGTCCGGCGGGAGGGTGAAGTCACCGCCGGTCGCGGGCGGCCAGAACGCGCGCTGGAACAGCGAGACGGCGCTGACCAGCGGGTTGGCGAGGTAGGCGTCCAGGACCCAGCCGGGCGCGTGCTCGCGGACGTGCGTCCACGGGTAGATCATCGGCACCGACCAGGTGATGACGATGACCGAGATGTCGATGACCTGCTCCAGGTCGCGGAAGAACACGTTGACGGCCGCGCACGCCAGCCCGAGGCCGAGCCCGAGCACCACGATGATCGAGAACCCGAGCGCGGCGGCGGCGAGCGCGGCGGGCGAGGGGCGCCAGCCCGCGGCGGCGGCGCCGCCGAGCAGGATCACCATGCCGGGCAGGAAGTGCACCAGCGACACCAGCGCGGACGCGGTCGGGAACAGCTCGCGGGGCAGGAACACCTTGTTGACCAGCGGCGCGTTTCCCGTCACCGACCGGGTCGTCGAGTGCAGCGTCTCGGTGAACAGGTTGACCAGCACCATGCCGGAGAACAGGTAGACCGGGAAGTCCTCGATCTGCTTGCCCATGCCGAGGAAGACGCCGACCACGGAGAAGTAGACCGAGAACGTCACGGCCGGCCGCACGTAGGACCAGCCGAGGCCGAGCAGCGACCCCTTGTAGCGGGCCCGCAGCTCCCGGCGGACGAGCAGCCGCAGCAGGTACCTGTTCCGGAACGTCTGCCGCAGGCCGCCGTCCTCACCGGGAGGGCGCAGCGGCGGATCGTCCAGGAGGGGCGCCGTCATTCGCCGCCCGGCCCGGCCTCGGCGACCTCGGGGAGTCCCGTCGCCTCGGCGGCTCCGGCCGCCTCGGCGGCCGCGAAGGTGGCGCGCCACGCCTCGGGCGAGGTCAGCTCGGCCACGGCGTCCCGGTAGCGGCGGCTCAGCTCGGGCCACTCGCGGCTGAGCCGGGCGTGCAGCAGCGACGACCGCGTCAGCAGCCGGCGGAACCGCTCGGGGTCGCGCTGGTACCAGGCGACCTTCGTGCCGTCCGCCGAGGAGACCAGCGCGCTGTCGACCTGCGCGAGCAGGCTCCAGTGCCGGTCGATGTGCGGGACGACGACCTGCGGGTGCGTCCGCCCGGCCGGGTCCAGCGGCCGGAGCTGCTTCAGCGTGCCGAGCATCGCGCTCGCCAGCACGTTCACCCTGCCGCGCGGCGGCTTGAACCCGCGCCCCCGCTTGGGCGGCTTGCTCCGCCGCACGCGCGGGAACTCCTCGTGGCTCGGCCGGCTGTGCGCGTCGGGGAACTCCGCCCGGAACGCGGTGATCTCCGCCAGCTTCCCGGTGATGCCCGCGTGCATGTGCCCGGGCCCGCTCAGCACGTCCTCGATCGCCGACAGCATCAGCTCGGCGGTGGAGTACTGCATGGCGAGGGCGTGCTTCACCGAGATGATGTAGCTCTCCTTGACCAGGTTCCCGCCGCGCTCGTAGGGCGAGTGCGTGAGCGCGGTGACCAGCCGGTTGCGCTCGTGGAAGTAGGACTGCCAGTCGATCCCGTCGTCCTTGTCCTGCCAGGGGACGTGCCAGGCGGCCATGCCCGGCAGCGTCACGGTCGGGAAGCCCGCCGCGCCCGCGCGCACGCAGTACTCCGCGTCGTCCCACTTGATGAACATCGGCATCGACAGGCCGACCTTGCGCAGGACGTCGACGGGGATGAGGCACATCCACCAGCCGTTGTAGTCGACGTCCACGCGCCGGTGCAGCCACTTGGTCTCGCGCAGCCCGCCCGCGCTCCCGCGCAGCCGCGGGTTCGGGTTCGTGTCGGGTTCGGCGGCGAAGTCGTGCTCGCGCCTGGTGTGCGGCGCCTCCTCCCACCACCAGCGGTACCGCCCGATCGTCTCGCCGTAGGCGTGCAGCTGCGAGCGGGCGAACAGGTTGAACAT
Source organism: Actinomadura sp. NEAU-AAG7 (assembly GCF_018603865.1). Lineage (NCBI taxonomy): Bacteria > Bacillati > Actinomycetota > Actinomycetes > Streptosporangiales > Thermomonosporaceae > Actinomadura > Actinomadura sp. NEAU-AAG7. Next base: position 1,918,385 of record NZ_JAHFZY010000001.1, on the reverse strand, counting down.
GTGCCCGCCGACGATCGTCGGGGTGCGGGCGAAGTCGGCGAACGCGACCGCGCGCAGCACGCCCTCGGTCTCGGTCACGACGTCGTCGTCCAGGAGCAGGACGTAGTCGCTGGTCCCGGCGCTGAGCGTCTCGTCCATCGCGCGGGAGAAGCCGCCCGAGCCGCCGAGGTTCGCCTGCCGGATCAGGCGGAGCTTCGCGCCGAGCGCCTCGGCGGCGGCGGCGAAGCCCGCGTCGTCGCGGACGAGCCGGGTGCCCTGGTCGACGACGAGGACCTCGTCCACGACGTCCAGGACCTCGGGGGCGCCGCCGAGCGCGGCGAGCTGCGCGACGCAGAAGTCGGGCCGGTTATAGGTGGTGATCCCGAGAGTGACCCTGCCCTGCCGGACGCCGCCCGCCTCGGCGCACCAGTCCGCGCGCTCCAGGACGGCCGCGTCCTCGCCCGCGAGGACGTCCATCCAGTACCAGCCGCCGTCGATGAACGGGTCGAGCGTCAGCCGGAACGTCTCCTCGCGCGGCGCCCGCGAGTCGAACCGGACGGACGCCACGCGCTGCACGTGCCCCTTCGCGCTCGACCGGTAGACGATCACGTTGGCCTGCCCGCGCATCCGGACCCGCAGCACGACCTCGTCCACGCTCGTCCAGCGCCGCCAGTAGCTCGCGGGGAACGCGTTGAAGTAGGTCGCGAACGAGACCCGCCCGCCGACCGGGACGACGAGGCTGCGGCGCCCGACGGCGTCGGCGGAGGCGGCGCCGTCCTCGGCGGCGGCCTCGGCCGCGAGCGCCTGCGCGCCGCGTCCGATCTCGCCCTCGACGTACAGCTTGAGCACGTCGAGGTCGCGGTCGACCGGGATCACCACGCGCTGCAGCACGCGCAGGTCGGTTCCGTTCTGCCCGGTCACTCGTGCACACCTCCGGTTGTCAGGCGGGCGGCCCCCGTGAAGTGGGGGCGCAGCTTGTTGTCGACCATGCTGAGCGCTCCGGCGATCGCCATGTGCATGTCGAGGTACTTGTAGGTGCCGAGCCTGCCGCCGAACAGGACGCCCCTCTCGCCTCTGGCCAGCTCGCGGTAGGCAAGCAGGCGGGCGCGGTCCGCGGCGGTGTTGACCGGGTAGTACGGCTCGTCGCCGCGCGCGGCGGCCCGCGAGTACTCCCGCATGATCACCGTCCTGTCGGACGGGTAGTCCCGCTCGGGGTGGAAGTGGCGGAACTCGTGGACGCGCGTGTAGGGGACGTCCTCGTCGGCGTAGTTCATGACGGGCGTGCCCTGGAAGTCGCCGGTCGGCCTGACCTCGGTCTCGAAGTCGAGCGTCCGCCAGCCGAGGTCGCCCTCGGCGTAGCCGAAGTAGCGGTCGAGGGGGCCGGTGTAGACGACGGGGACGTTCCCGGCCGCGTCGTCGCGGACGCCGAGGAAGTCGGTCTCCGTCCGCACCTCGATGCGGGGGTGGTCGGCCATCCGCTCCAGCCACGCGGTGTAACCGCCGGTGGGGAGCCCCTCGTAGGTGTCGTTGAAGTACCGGTCGTCGAAGGTGTACCGGACGGGCAGCCGCGTGATGATCTCGGCGGGCAGCTCGCGCGGGTCGGTCCGCCACTGCTTGGCCGTGTAGCCCCGGATGAACGCCTCGTACAGCGGGCGCCCGACCAGCGAGATCGCCTTCTCCTCCAGGTTGGACGGGTTCGACACCTCCGCCGCGTGCCCGGCGACCAGCGCGCGCGCCTCGTCGGGGGTGAAGGCGCGGCCGAAGTAGGCGCAGATCGTGCCGAGGTTGATCGGCATCGAGTAGACCCGGCCCTTGAACGTCGAGAACACCCGGTGCCGGTAGCCGGTGAACGTCGTGAACCGGTTCGCGTACTCCCACACCCGCCGGTTGGAGGTGTGGAACAGGTGCGCCCCGTACCGGTGGACCTCGATGCCCGTCTCCGGGTCGGGCTCGCTGTAGGCGTTCCCGCCGATGTGCCCGCGCCGTTCGAGCACCAGGACGCGCAGGCCGAGGTCGGCGGCGCACCGTTCGGCGACCGTGAGCCCGAAGAACCCGGATCCGGCCACCACGAGGTCGACATTCACTGACGGCGTCCATCCCGTGCGGGGGGAGCGGTAGACCCGGTGTCGCGGACGGTGACGCGAACACGACGCACCGGTCTGTTGGTAGGGAATGCGGCTAAGATACCCGGGGTTCGATCGGTACCGGCAAGAACCCGAGGATCGCGGTGGCCCGACCCACTTCCGGCGGAGAGCCGCGGCCCGTGGTCTACCTGCATGTCGGTGCGGCCAAGAGCGGCACGACCTACCTCCAGAACGTCCTGTGGCACAACCGGGAGCGGCTGCGCGGGGACGGCATCCTGTACCCCGGCGGCGACTCGGCCTCGCACGTCCGCGCGGCGTTCGACCTGCGCGAGACGTTCTTCGGCGGGGCTGCGGACCTGTCCGTCCGGGGAGCGTGGCCCGCCCTCGTGGAGGAGGCCCGCGCCTGGCACGGCGACGTGATCCTCTCGCAGGAGCTGTTCGCGCCCGCCACCCAGGAGGAGGTCGCGCGGGCGCTGGCCGATCTCGGCTTCCTCGACGTCCACGTGGTGTTCACGGCCCGCGACCTCGCCCGGCAGATCCCGGCGCACTGGCAGGAGGACGTCAAGAACCGGTTCACGACGTCCTTCCCCGACTTCGTCGCGGCGCTGCGGCACCGGAACTGGCAGGGGATCGACAGCGCGCGGCTGTTCTGGGGCCTCCAGGACCCGGTCGCGGTGCTGGAGCGGTGGGGCGCCTCGCTGCCGCCGGACCGCGTCCACGTCGTCACGCTCCCCCGGCCCGGCGCGCCCCGGGACCTGCTCTGGCGGCGGTTCTGCGCGGCGGTCGGGCTCGTCCCGGACGGGTACGACCTGGCCGTGCCGTACACGAACCCGTCGCTGGGGCTGGCCGAGACCGAGTTCCTGCGGCTCCTCAACGGCGCGCTGGACGACGGCCTCGGATGGCCCGCCTACAACGACGCGGTCAAGCACTACCTCGCCCAGGACGTGCTGACCGCCCGTCCGGACCCGGTCAGGATCAGGCTGCCCGCCGGCGACCTGCCGTGGGCGACCGAGCGGGCCATCGAGACGGCCGAGGGGCTGCGCGCGGCCGGGTACCACGTGGTCGGCGACCTGTACGAACTCGTCCCGGTGGAGGGCGCGGCGGAGGCGGAGTCGACGGAGCCGCCCCCCGCCGACCTGGCCGACGTCGCCGTGGACGCGGTCGCGGCGCTGCTGCTGCGCGTCCGGGAGCGGGAAGGGCGGGCCGAGGGGACGCCACCGGCGCGCGATCAGATCGACCGGCTGCGCGGCGAGGCGGCCGAGCTGGCGGACCGCACCGGGCGACTGGCCCACGGCGCGCTGCCGCTCGTCCACCGGGCCGCGCGGAACGCGGCCGAGCGGTACCCGGCCGTGCGGCGGGTCGGGGGCGCCTACCGCCGCATCCAGGACAGGAGGTGAGGGCTCTCGTGGGCGAGCATGGTCCGGAGAAGAGGGTGTGGCTGCATGTCGGCGCGCCCACCGCCGGGGACGCGTTCCTCCAGCGGGCGCTGTGGGCGAACCGGCTGCGGCTCGGCGACGCCGGGGTCTGCTACCCGGTCACCGCCCCGCAGGAGGACTTCGCGGCGGTCATGGACCTGCGCGAGATGAGCTGGGGAGGGCACCGCGACCCGTCCTGGGACGGGACGTGGGAGCGCGTGGCCGGGCGCGCCCGCGACTGGGACGGCGGGACCGTCGTCCTGTCGCAGGGGCTCCTCGGCGGCGCGTCGAAGAAGCAGGCCGCGCGCGCGGTGGCGGACCTGGAGCCCGCCGAGGTGCACGTGGTGTTCGCCACCCGCGACCTCGGCTGGCAGCTCATCCTCGACTGGCAGGAGCAGGTCCGGCACACCCACTCGATCACGTTCGAGCGGTTCGTCGACGACCTGGTCGCGTTCGGGATCGACGCGCCCGAACCGTACGGGGAGATGTTCTGGGGGCTGCACGACCCGGTGCGCGTCCTCGCGACGTGGGCGACGGCCGTGCCGAAGGAGCGCGTCCACGTGCTCACGCTGCCGCCGCCCGGCGGGTCGCCGGCGCCGCTGTGGACGCGTTTCTGCGCGCTGACCGGCATCGACGCCGGGGCCTGCGACATCGAGGGCATCGACGCGGACGAGCCGCTGTCGGCGGTCGAGGCCGAGCTGCTGCGGCGGCTGAACGTGCGGATCGCGCCCGCGCTGGGCGCCGACTACGAGCGGATGGTCGGCGACCACCTCGTGGGGAGCGGGCTCGCCCGCGCGGCCGACGAGACGGGCCGCACGCCGATGGGCCTGCCCGAGCGGCACCGGGAGTGGGCCGCCGCGCGGACGCGGGAGACCGCCGCGTCGCTGCGCGCGTCCGGCTACGACGTGGCGGGCGACCTCGCCGACCTGACGACGGCCCGGACGCCGGTGGAGGCTGCGCTGCTGCCCGGCGACGTCCCGGAGGAGCTGGTCGCGGCCGCGGCCGTCGGCGCCGTCGCGCACCTGCTGGAGGGGCTGGCCCGGACGAACGAGCGGATCGGGCTGGCGCACCTGCACGGTGAGATGGCCGAGGTCAGGCAGAACCTCGAACGGCTGCTGAAGGCCGCCGAGGCGCCGTCGCCCGTGCTGCGGCGCGCCGCCCGGCGCGCCACCGGACGGCGCGCCCCGTGAGCGCGGCGCCGACCGTCGCGGCGGTCGTGGTGACCTTCGACCGGCGCGAGCTGCTGGCGGAGGCGCTGACCGCGCTCGGCGCCCAGACCCGCCCGCCCGACCGGATCGTCGTCGTCGACAACGCCTCGCGGGACGGGACCGCCGCCATGGTCCGCGACCGCTTCCCCGGCGTGGAGCTGCGGGAGCTGCCGCGCAACGTGGGCGGCGCGGGCGGCTTCGGCGCCGGGATGGCGCTCGCGCTGGACTCCGACCTCCTGTGGCTGCTGGACGACGACACCGTGCCGGAGCCCGGCGCCCTCCGCGCGCTGCTGGACGCGCGCGACCGCGCCGCCGGTGGCCCTCCGACGCTCGTCGCCAGCCGCGTGGTGTGGACCGACGGGCGCGACCACCCGATGAACACCCCGCGCGCCAAGCCCCGCGCGTCGGCCGCCGAGACGGAGGCGGCGCGGGCGGCGGGCTGCGTGCCGATCCGCTCCGCGTCGTTCGTGTCCGTGCTGGTGGACGCGGCGGCCGTGCGCGAGCGCGGGCTGCCCGTCGCCGACTACTTCCTGTGGAACGACGACTTCGAGTTCACCACGCGGCTGCTGCGCGGGCGGCGCGGGCTGCTCTGCCCGGCGAGCGTCGCCGTCCACAAGACCCGGGCGTTCGGCGGCACCGAGACCGACCCCGGCGACCGGTTCTTCTACGAGGTCCGCAACAAGATCTGGCTGTTCACCGGCAGCCGGGGTCTCGCGCCGCCCGAGCGCGTCCTGTACGCGGGGTCCACGGCGCGGCGGTGGGCGCGCACGTTCGCCGCGTCCGAGGACCGGGCCGTGCTGCGGCGGGCGCTGGTGCGGGGCGTGCGCCAGGGGCTGCTCACGCGTCCGCGGCCGACCGAGGCGCTGCTGCGCGAGGTGGGAGTGGAGCCGCCCGGTCCCTACCGCAGTTCCAGGTAGTCGACCTGGCCCTGGCCGGTCAGGCGGCGCAGGCCGAGCGTGTTCCATCCGGCGCCCAGCTCGACGTCCGCCGCGGCCGAGGTCCAGTCGGCGCCCCCGGTCGCGCGCAGCCGCACCGGGGCGCCCGCCGTCCCGTTCACCGACAGCTCCAGGTCGGTGTCGCGGCCCGACCGGTTCGCGTACTGCGTCCGGACGGTGTAGCGCCCGGCGGTCGGCGCGAACACCGGCACCTCCAGGCGGCAGCCGTCGCGGTCGAACGGGCCGACCGCCTTCCGGCCGGAGGCGTTGGGGCGGTCGAGCGCGGAGACGCAGCCGTTCAGCCGTCCGGCCTCGGCCTCGTACCGGACGGGGACGCCGCGCACGACGGGCCGCGCCCCGTCCCAGCCGAGCGGCGCCACGTACATGCCGCGGTTCACGTTCGCACCGCCGTGGTAGCCGATGATGCCGTGGAAGACCAGGTAGTCGCCGGTGTCGTCGCTGAGGACGTCCGCGCTGCCCGGCCCGTCGATCCGCCGCCCGTACGCCTCGGTCGACTGGAGCGGCGCCGGCGCCTTGGTGTAGGGGCCCTCGATGGACGGCGCGGTCGCGTACCGGGTCTGGTAGTTCGACCGGAAGTACCAGCCGGAGGAGTACAGCAGCACGTACTTCCCGCCCCGCTTGACCAGGTCGGGCGCCTCGACCAGGACGGGTTCGGACTCGCGCCCGATGAGCTTGACCGGCGCGGCGGCGATGCCGAGGCCGTCCGGGCTCAGCCGGACGAGGAAGATCGACGACGTCTCCCGCGCGTCGCTCTTGTAGAGCAGGTAGCGCGTCCCGTCGGGCTCGATGTGGGACGCCGGGTCGATGGCGCCGCCGAGCTGCCGCGGGCACACGAGCGGGTCCCCCTCGACCGGGACGAACGGCCCGGCGGGCGACGACGCGGTCGCCGCCCCGATGCACTGGACGTCGGCGTCCTTGCGGCGCGCCGAGAAGTAGAGCGTGTAGGACGCCTGGCCCGGACGCGGCGGAACGACCTCCGGCGCCCACGTCCGCCCGGTGGTGGCCCAGGCCGGGAGCCGGGCGAGTCCGTCGCCGGGCGTGCGCGTCCACGGGCCGGTGGGCGAGGGCGCGGTGGCGACGGGCATCGCCGCCTCGCCGTTGTTGGTGCCGTAGGCGAAGTAGGTGCCCGCGACCTTGATCACCGATGGGTCGGCGAACGGCCGGTCGAGCACGGGCCTGTCGGGCGCGTATCCGGGCGGGGTGATCGGCCCCGGCGTCCCGGCGGGGCTCGGCACGGGCGCCCCGGACGCCGCGGCCGGCCTGCTCGGCCGCGCCTCCGGTCTCCCCGAGCCGGGCACGCACGCGTTCGCGATCGCGACGACGAGCGCCACGACGGCGCTGATGGCGGCCCCGGCGATCAGCGGCGTCAGCGGCCCGCGCAGTCGCGGATCCCCGGCCCATCTGTTCATCCCCCCGCATGATGCCAACAACGTGACTGCCACCGCGAACCAGCCCGCGAACCGGCACCGCGAACCAGCACCACAAGGCGGGCGAACCGTCACTCTCCGAGCGAAACGCCCATCGAATCGTTACGCTGCCAACGGCACTTGATCATCGGCACGGGACGGGGCGGCGGGCTTGATCCATCGACGGCGGCTCCCGAGACCCGCGCCGGCGGCCCTGTTCTGCCTGGTCCTGGCGCTGGCACTGGTCGGGTGCTCGGGCGGCGAGGGCAAGGGCGGCGCCCCGAAGGCGGCGCCGCCGGGCAAGCCGAACATCGTCTTCGTGCTCACCGACGACCTCTCGTGGAACCTGATCGCGCACATGCCGCAGGTGCGCGACATGCAGGCGAAGGGCCTCACCTTCGACAACTTCTTCGTGGCGGACTCGCTGTGCTGCACGTCCCGGTCCACGATCCTGACCGGCAAGTACCCGCACAACACCGGGGTGCGCACCAACTTCCCGCCGGACGGCGGCTACCGGGTCTTCAAGGCGCACGGCGGCGAGCAGGCGTCGTTCGGCGCGGGGCTCCAGGGGGCCGGGTACCGGACGGCGTTCCTCGGCAAGTACCTCAACGGCTACCAGCCCGGCGACAGGCAGGGCGGCCCGGCGCCGTACGTCCCGCCCGGGTGGAGCGAGTGGTACGTCACGGGCAACGGCTACCCCGAGTACAACTACAACCTGAACGAGAACGGGCGCCTCGTCCACCACGGGCAGGCGCCGCAGGACTACCTGACCGACGTACTGTCGGGGAAGGCGGACGACTTCGTCCGGCGGGCGGCCGCCGCCGGGAAGCCGTTCTTCATGGAGGTCGCCACGTTCGCGCCGCACGGGCCGTTCGTCCCGGCGCCCCGGCACGCGGGCGCGCTCCCCGGGGTCCGCGCGCCGCGCACGCCCGCTTTCAACGAGGCCGACGTCGGTGACAAGCCGTCCTGGCTGCGCGCGCGTCCGAGCCTGCGCAGCCCGGGGCTCCAGGGCATCGAGCGCGGGTTCCGCGACCGCGCCCGCATGGTCCAGGCGGTGGACGAGATGATCGCGCGGTTGCGGCGGACGCTCGCGGCCAAGGGCCTCGACAAGGACACCTACCTGGTCTTCGGCTCCGACAACGGCTTCCACATGGGCGAGCACCGGCTCGCGGGCGGCAAGATGACGGCGTTCGACACCGACATCCGCGTCCCCTACGTCGTGGTCGGGCCGGGCGTCGAGGCGGGCGGCCGCACCGGGGCGATCGTCCAGAACACCGACCTGGCGCCGACGTTCCTGGACATCGCCGGCGCCGCCGTCCCGCCCGCCACCGACGGGCGCTCGCTCGTCCCGTTCCTGCGCGGCGCGCGGCCGCCGGACTGGCGGACCGCCGCGCTGGTCGAGCACGTCAAGCCGCCGCCGTCGCCGCAGGACCCCGACCGGCAGGACTCCTCGCCCGGCGCGCCGCCCACCTACAACGCGCTGCGCCTGCCCGACGCCCTCTACGTGGAGTACCAGAACGGCGAGCGCGAGTACTACGACATGACCCGCGACCCCCACCAGCTCGACAACCTGGGAGGACGGCTCCAGCGTGACCGGCGGCGGCAGCTGTCCGCGCTCCTCTACGCACTGACGCACTGCTCCGGCGCGGGCTGCATGTCCGCGGGACGCACGCGCTAGGCCCGGTTCCGGGCGCCGAGCGGGGCCGAACGAGGGCACCTGGACCGATCGCTATCATCGCTGGCGACACATTGGTCCGCGGAGGTCATGGATTGACCGACCCGACCTGATCGAACCGTTCGACCGCACTGGCCGACCGACCCGACCGACCGACTGGGGGAGACGGGCGTGACCCCACCCAAGGCTCCGGACACGCCGGACGACGAGAACGGCCACGACCGGCCGGAGGCCGCCCCGGACGGGTTCGGCGCCCCGCCGCCGCCCCAGTGGCTCTCGGACGGCCCGCGGCCGGGCGGCGCGAACCTGCTGCCCGAGCCGCCGCCCGCGCCCCCCTCGCCCCCGCCCGCAGAGGAGACCGTCGCCGAACCGGCCGTCGAGCCCGGTGACGACTCCGAGAACGACAAGACGATCGTCGGCGGCGACCTCGCGGGCGCCTACAAGACGCAGGTGTTCGAGAAGCGGAACCCGCAGGACGAGCGGCCGGAGCAGGAGGAGCGGCCCGAGGACGAGCCGGAGCCGCCCGCTCCCCCGGCCGCCGAGCCGGAGCCGGATCCGGACCCGGCCTCGCTGACCTCGACCGACATCCCGCTGCCGCCGCCGTTCCCGTACGCCGACGACGACAGCGCCCAGAACGACAGTGCCCAGAACGACAAGACGCAGTTCGACTTCCCGCAGCCCGACCCGGACGTGACGCACATCGACACGCCCGTGCCTCCGCCCGCCCGGCCTCCGGCGCCCCCGCAGCCCGACGTGCCGCCCGCGCCCCCGGCACCTCCGGTCCCGCCCGCGGCGTCCGCGCCCCCGCCGTTCCCGTACGCGCAGGAGATCCCCGGCACGCCCGCTCCCGCCCCCGCCCCGGAGCCCTTCCCGTACGCGCAGGAGATCCCGGGGACACCCGGCCCGTCGTCCAGTCCCCCGGCCGCCGAACCGTTCCCCTACGCGCAGGAGATCCCCGGCGGTGGTGCGCCGCCCCTGCCGTCCACCGGCGGCGGCGCCGAACCGTTTCCCTACGCGCAGGAGATCCCGGGCCGCCCCCCGCAGCCCGCCTACGAGAGCCCGCAGCCCGCCCCGCGACCGGCGCCGCAACCGGCGCCGCCCCCCGCGCCGCCCGCGATCGACGAGCCCTGGCGCACCGCCGGGCCCGGCAAGACCAAGCGCAAGCGCGGCAAGAAGCCGCTGCTCGTCGGTGTCGCGGGCGTGGCGGTCGCGGCGGTGCTCGCCGCCGGGGGCTTCTTCGCCGTGACGAGCCTCGGCGGCGACGACGGCGACGGCGGCGGCAAGGAGAGCGCCAGGCTCGCCGCGTCGCTGTTCCCGGTGGAGGGCGGCGCCCGCACCGACGGCCGCGACCAGGAGCTCAACGGCGTCGCGTCCGTGGGCTCGACGGTCGTCGCGGTCGGCGGCGAGAGCGACGTGCAGGCCGTGCGCGGCCTGTTCCTGGTGTCTGTGGACGGCGGGCGCACGTTCAAGCCCGCCGCCCAGCAGGGCCCCGACGGCGGCGCGCCGCGTCCGGGCGAGACGCCCCAGGCGGTCGGCGGGTCGGCGGAGGGCTGGGTCGCCGTCGGCACCCGGACCGGCGGCACCGGCGTCGTGTGGACCAGCGAGGACGGCCGGGAGTGGCGGCGCGAGCCCGACGCGGTCGGCGGCGTCTTCGGCGCGAACGACCGGGTCCGGCGGATCGTCGCGTCCGGCGGCGGGTACATGGCGGTCGGCGACCACTCGCAGAAGGGCGACTTCAGCGACGCCGCGCCCGCCGTGTGGCTGTCGGCCGACGGGCGCCGCTGGGAGGCCCGCACCGGCGACCAGATCGGCGTGCAGATCGACCGGGGGACGTTCTCGCTGGTCGAGGCCGCCGCGAGCGGCAAGGTGATCCTGCTGGAGGGCCTGGTCACCCCCGGCCGCAACAAGCCGCCCTACCGCAAGGTGTGGCGCTCCGACGACGGCGGCCGCACCTGGTCCGCCTCGGACGTGCCGGTGCCGAGGGGCAGCCGCGGCCTGATCATCGGCGGCGGCGGGGCCGGGTTCCTCGCGCTGCGCGAGATCCGGGCCGGCGGCAAGGCGTACGCGCAGGCGTTCGCGTCCAGGGACGGCTCGCAGTGGCGCAGGGCCGGCAACCTCACCACCGGCGGCTACGAGCGGACGAGCCAGGTCCTCGGCGACGAGCGCGGGTTCGCGGCGGTCGTCGTGCGCGGCCGCGACGTGCTGCTGTCGCGCAGCGCGAACGGCGCCGCGTGGAAGGACGCGGGCACCGTCGAGACCAGGCCGCAGCGGGAGATCCGCGGCGGCGCGCTCGCCGGGGGGCGGACGGTCGTCGTCGGCCGCGAGCCCGGCGGCGGCGACATGGACCCCATGCTCGGCGTGTGGGACGCGGCGGGCACCGCCGTCCCGGTCGACCTCGCGAAGGTGCCGGGCGCGATCCGTCCCGACCACACCGTCCGCACGGTCGGGGTGAACGGCGACCTCGCGGTCGCGGTGGGCAGCGCGTCCGGTGACGCCGCCGCCTGGACCTCGGCCGACGGCGGCGCCTGGAAGCCCGCGCAGGGGCTCGGCGCCGCGTTCACCCGGCCGGGGCCGCAGCAGCTCATCGACGTCGCGGGCGGGAAGGCGGGCTGGCTCGCGGTCGGCTACGACCAGTCGGCGCCGCGCCGCGCGCTCGTGGTGACCTCGGCGGACGGCGCGACCTGGCAGGCCGCCGACAACGCCGCCGCGTTCCGGGCCACCCGGAACGGCGTCCCGGTGACCTCCGCCGCCGCGTCCGGTCCCGGCGGGTACGTGGTCGTCGGCATCGAGGGGTTCTCGGCGGTCACCTGGTACTCCGGCGACCTCAAGAACTGGGAGCGCGGGACGAGCGGCGGCCGGAACGCCCTCGAAGGCGCCAGGAACCGCAGCCACTGGATGCTGGACGTCGCCTCCGCCGGGTCGTCCGGATTCGCGGCCGTCGGCGGCGAGCGCGACGCCAAGGGCAACCACCCCGCGGTGTGGACGTCGCGCGACGGCAAGCGGTGGTCGCTCCAGAACCTGCCGCTGCCCGGCGGCATCACCGAGGGCCACCTCACGCACATCGCCGCACGCGGGAACACGCTGGTCGCCGCCGGAATCGCCGCGACGCCGCGGGGCCTCGTGTGGCTGGGCTACACCTCGTCCGACGCGGGCCGGACGTGGCGTCCGCTGCCGGTGCCGGGCGGCGGGACGAACGAGGTCATCACGACCGCGCTGGCCGCGACCCCGAAGGGCTTCGCGGGGACCGGCACCGTCCAGCAGGACGGCGCCGCCGACGTGGTCTCGTGGACGTCCGCCGACGGCTCGTCCTGGAAGAGCACGACGCCCGGCGGCACCGGGCTCGGCGGGGCGGGCGACCAGCAGGTCACCGGGCTCGCCGCGTTCAGGAACTCGCTGCTCGGCGTCGGGCGCAGCACCGACGCGGGCGCCGACCAGCCCGTGCTGTGGAGCCGTCCCGTCCCCTAGCCCGCCGGATGCCGGGGCGGGGCCGGCTCGGGCTCCGCCTCCTGGGCGCGGGCGTGCCTCGGGACGTAGGACGGCGCCTCGGCGGCGGCGCGCCTGCGGGACCGGTTGCGGCGCGCGCCGTAGGGCGCCACGAGCATCCGGTAGAACGGCCGCCTGACCAGCGTCGGGACGAGGCGGTACCCGCCCCGGACGACGACGTTGCGCCAGTACTGCGGGCGCGTGATGAAGCCCTCGACGCGCATCGCGCGCTGGAGCCGCAGCTCCGAGCGCAGCAGGTCGCGGCCGCCGCGGCGCGCGTACGCGCCGTCCCCGACCCGGTAGTAGACGAGCGGCTCGGCGAGGTTCACCACCCGCGCGCCCTGCGCGATCATCCGCGCGAACAGCCAGTAGTCCTCCATCAGCGGCAGGTCGCCGTAGCCGCCGACGGCCATCACGGCGCTGCGCCGGTACACGACCGTCGGATGGTTGAACGGGTCGTGCAGCCGCGAGTACCGCGCGATGTCGGTGGGGTCGCTCGGCGGGATGCGCCGCCCGACGATGTCGGAGATGTCGGAGCCGAACTCCAGCAGGCCCGCGCCGACCAGGTCGGCGCCCGCCCGCACCAGCGGCACCTGCTCCTGGAAGCGGTGCGGCATCGCGACGTCGTCGGCGTCCATGCGGGCGACGATGTCGTGCCAGGCGGCGTTCAGGCCCGCGTCCAGCGCCGGGCCGAGGCCGCGGTTGTGCTCCAGCGCGACGAACGTCACCTCCGAGGGGCTGTCCAGGACGAGCCCCCGCAGGCAGTCGGCCAGCTCCGGCGCGACGGGGCCGTCCCGCACCAGCACGACCTGGTCGGGACGCAGCGTCTGGTGGTGGACGGCGCTGTGGAACGCCTCCCGGACATACTCCACCCGATCACCGCCGTAGACGGTCATCAACAGGGTGAAGGGCTCGGGCTGCATCGGTCCCTATCGGTCCGTTCCGGGTGGGGCGCTTTCGCCCGGCAGAGCCCGTGGCGGGGGGGCGGCTCCTGGGGCAGGGGGCTGGTTCTGTTAGGCGGTCCTGATTGGGGCGCTCTGAAGCGATCGGTGGGCCAGGGGGTGCGTCATGGGGTGGCGCGCCGCCAACATACCGGGATGTGGTGGCGACTACGTCCTGGTTGACCGGTTCTCCACGTCCGCGAAACCTGGGCGATGCGTGATGCCGTCATCACGTCCGATCGCAGATGTTCCGGTCGGCCCTGATCTCCCCGGAGACCTGGGGCATCGGCCGCTTCGCCCCGGACAGTACCGCCCCGTCCTTGCCGATGACGAGATAGACGTAGCCGGGCCTGCCGCCGGGCCACGCGCGCGGCGGATGCCCCGGCAGCGCGATCGCGAGCCGCGCCGCCTGCCGCTCGGCCCCGGCGCCGTAGAGGATCTGCGTGGGGGCGCCGGCGGGCACCGCGCGCGTGCCGACCCTGACGACCTGGAAGCCGCGTCCGGTGAGCTGGTCGGCGGTCCGCCGGCCGAGCCCCTTCAGCCTCGTCGCGTTGTAGATGGCGACCTTGACCTGCGCGGGCGGGACGGGCGGCACCGGCGGGACGCCGCTCGGCCGCTGCGCCGGGACGGGCGCGGGCGCCGCCGGCTCGGCGGGCGGCGCGTTGTCCTCGCGGATCGACCTGAACAGCGGCTCCGCCAGCGCCTGGTTGAACTGGACGCGGTTCCTGTCCGCCGGATACGGCTGCACGGGGACGGTCACGAACCGCACCTTGCCCGCGCTCATCCCGCGCAGGCTGCCCGCGAGCTTCTGCATGACCGACAGCGTGAACCGGTCGTCCGCCTTGATGGACCTGGTCGCGGCGGACAGGAACGAGAAAGTGCGCCCGGGATCGGTGAGCATGCCCTTGTCGGTGGCCTTCTTCACGACCGAGGCCATGAACGCCTGCTGCCGCTTGATCCGGTCGAGGTCGGAGCCGTCGCCGAGCACGTACCGGGTGCGGACGTAGCCGAGCGCCTGGTCGCCGCGCACGGTCTGCGGCCCGGCGCGCAGGTGCAGTTCGGCCTTCGGGTCGTCGATGCGGCGGGGCACGCAGATCTCGACGCCGTTGAGCGCGTCCACGACCCGCTTGAACCCGGCGAAGTCCACCTCGACGAAGTGGTCGATGTGGATGCGGGTGAGCGACTCGATCGTCCGCCACGTGCAGGCCGGGCCGCCGGTCGAGAACGCGGCGTTGATCATCGCGAGCTGCGGCGGCGACGACCCGCCGCCCGTCCTGCGGCAGGAGGGGAGGTTCACCATCGAGTCGCGCGGGAAGCTGATCCCGAGCGCCTGCTCGCCGCCCGGCGAGATGTGCAGCAGGATCGTGGTGTCCGAGCGCTGCCCGACCTCCTGGCCGTAGCGCGCGTTCTCCCCCGCGCGGCTGTCGGACCCGATCATCAGGATGTTCATCGAGTTGTTGAGCTTGGCCGGACGGTTCGCGCCGAGCTTGTCGTCCACGTGCTCGCGGTCGATCTGGCCGTCCAGCCGCCGCCAGAACCCGTAGGCGCTGAGGCTGCCCGCGACCAGCACCGCCGACATCGCGATCGACACCCAGCCGAGCACGCGCCACAGCCGCCCCCGCGCCGGCGGTTCCGGCGGCCGGGGGGCGTCGTCGGTGTAGTACACGTCCCGGTAGTGCGCCCGCCTGGAGGGCGCGCGGGACGGCGCGGCTCGCTGCATCCGTAACATTTCAGCACACAATGGACAAGAGCCACCGGAGTCACGGCAAAGTCATCCAGGCAAGGTCATCTCGACCTCGGATCCCCGCGACCGCCCACTAGACTCCCCCGAAGATGAGCACCGTAGACGCGCTGACCGACCAGGCGATGGTCGTGTTGCAGGACCGGCCGGTCATCCCGCTCAGCGGCTGGCTGACCAGGGCCGTCGCCGACTGCGCCGAGAGCGGCCGCACGCTGCAGCTCCTCACCCCCCTCGACTCGCGGCTGTCGCTGCCGCTGCGCACCGTCGCCGCCGGAGCCGACCTCCAGTGGGTCGTCCGCCACGGCGACGGCTACTACGAGGGCCTCACCGGACGGCCGCTCAAGTGGGACGGCGCGACGTTCGTCCCCGTCCCGGAGGCGCGCGACTACGCGCCCGGGTTCACGACCCGCCCCACCGCCGCGATCGGCTCGCAGCTCACACTCGTCTACCGGATCAGGCACGGCGCGCAGGGTGACCTCGGCGGACCCGTCGAGCGCCTCCTGCAACTGCTCACCGGCAAGCAGCCCGCCGGGCTCGGGCCCGCCGAGCCGCTGGAGCACCCCTGGCGCGGCGACCGGCTCACCGAGTACGCGCGCGGCCGCTCCACCGCGCGGCTGCTGGTCGTCGGCGACGGCCCGCGCCCCGCCCAGGCGATCTGCGACTTCGCCACCACCGAGGGCGGCGGCGCCGCCGAGGTCACCACCGTCACCGTCGGCTACGCGCCCACCGACCCGCCGCCGCTGCGGCACCTGCCCTCGCTGGTCGGGGCGCTCGCCGCCGACCAACCGCTGGCCTCGCTGTTCGTCCAGCTCTGCCCCGGCCGCGCCGACCTCACCACCGAGCCGCGCTGGACGGGCGCGCCCGCCCCGGTCGCGCTGGCCGTCACCGGCACCGTCACCGGCCCCGCCGACCTCCCCGGGCAGCAGGTAGGCCCGGCGCGCACCCCGATGACGCTGTTCCCGCTCGGCGACGGCCGCTCCCCCGACGGCTGGCAGCGCCACGGCCTGCTCATGCGGCACCTCCAGGCGGGCTGAGCCTCCCCCACTCGTGGTGATCACCCCGATCGGGCGATGGGGTACGGTCCTGCCCATGGAACAGGCCCCCCGGCTCGACGCGTTGGAGCGGGCCGTCGAGGGAACCCTCGCCGAGGCGGCGCTGGAGATCGACGACGACGCGGCCGTCGTGCGGATCGAGATCTCGCTCCAACTCGCCACCGCCTGGTTCGTGGCCTGCGGCATCGGCGGGATCGCCCTGCTGCTCGCGGGCGCCGTCCTGTCCCTCACCGGCATGCAGGACGCGGCGCGCTGGCCCCTCGCCCCCGGCACGGCGCTGCTCGCGCTCGTCGCCGGCTACGTGGCCGTCGTCCGCTTCACCCCGCTGGTGAGGCTGTGGCCCGTGACCGAACTGCGCTTCGCCGAGCGCGAGCTGGTGCACCGCCACACCCGCGTCCCGTTCGGCGAGCTGCGCCCCGAGCACCTCGTGTGGAAGAACGGCCGCTTCTTCCGGCGCCTGTTCGTCCGGCACCCGGCCCTGCGCACGCAGCTCGCCGGGTTCTTCGAGAGCGAGCGGCGCAAGGCCGCCGAGTTCCACGACCGGCTCTGGAAGCTGATCTCCGGCCCCGCCCTCGCCTCCGGCGACGACCTCACCCCCGTGCAGCGCTGGATCATCGGCGCGGCCGCCCCCTACGGCGCGATCAACGGCTTCCGCCTCGACCGGCTCGGCGCCGCCCCCGGCGACCCCGCCGCGGCCGCCGACCGCCGCACCGCCCTGGAGCTCCTCCAGGACCCGTGGGGCGCCTACGACCTGGAGCAGCTCCTCGGCGCCGTGAACTGGCTCGTCCAGGACGGGCACCGCGCCGACTTCACCCAGGACGCCGACCTCGCCGCCCGCGCCCCCGCCGAACGCGACGCCTACACCGCGCTGCTCCGCGAGGTCGACGGCCTCATCGCCCGCGACGCCCTGGAGCCGCCGTTCGTGGAGCGGCTGATCGAGCTGGTCCGCGTCCGCTACGGGACGGAGGGCGCCGCGTACGCGCGGCTCGTCCCGCCCCTGCTGCGCGACGAGCCGGGCGCCGACGCCAGCGAGGAGGGCGCCGGGCTCGCCCAGTTCCTGCACCGGCTGTTCAACGACCGCGACCACGCCGCCGAGGAGCTGCACCGCCTGGAGACCCTGGCGGACCCGGCGCTGCGCGCCAACGTCGGCCGCTTCCTGATCTGGGACTACGGCCGCGCGCTCATGCTCTACCGGTGGGGGCACATGGTCGGCTGGCTCACCGAGGAGTACTGCTGGGAGCGCATGCTCCCGCTCGCGCTCGACATCCAGCGCCGCTACACGTCCTGGGAGGACATGGCCACCTGCTACCTCCAGGGCCGGCTGCTGTGGTCGGGCGGCGGCGGCAGCGCGCAGCAGGAGTACGAGCGCCTCGTCGCCCGGCTCGCCGAGGACGGCGGCAGCCCCTGGAACCTCGTCCCCTGGGGCCAGGACCTCACCCGCGACTGGAAGTGACGGGCGGGATCAGCCGCCGATGACGCCGTCGTGGAAGGCGGCGCCGGCGGAGGTGTCCCCGGCGGGGTCGCTCGCCTTCCAGCTCAGGGCCGGGGGCTCGATCGTCCCGTCCGGATAGACCGTGCCGCCGAGCCAGTGGACGAGCGAGTCGGCGAACCTGCGCGCCACCCGCGTCGCCTCCGGGAGGTCGGCGACGGCGCGGACGTCCACCCACCAGACCGGCACCGCGACCCGCGCGGCGAACTCCGCGCCGAGCAGCCGCCCGATCTCACCCTGGACCTCGACCTGGACCGCGCCCTCGATCGAGACGAGCAGCCGGCCCTCGGCGTCGTACAGCCGGGTCGCCTCCGGCTCGCCGCCGCGCAGCTCCAGCGGCTCGCCCATCGCGATCATCCCGTCGGCGACGGCGTGCACGTCGGGGCGCCGCCGCACCAGCGCGACCAGGTCACTGCTCATCAGGACATCCCAGCGGAGAGCGAACGCGAGAAGACCTCGTGCACGACCCGGATCACGGCCGCCCGCGCGGCGGCGGAGATCTTGGACATGTCCAGCGAGCCGCCGGTCGCGAGGTGCCGATCATACGGCACGGACACGACGGGCAGCCCCCACGCGGTGAGCATCTGGTGCGCCCGCTCCAGGTCGGCGCCGACCTGCGGGGCGTGCGAGACCATCGCGATCACGGTGCGCGGCAGCACGGCCTGCTGGTCGTTGCCCGCGAACCACTCCAGCGCGCCCCGCGCGCTCAGCGCCCCGTCCACCGTCCCCGGCGTCACCAGCACGAGGCCGTGCGAACCGGCGATCACGCCCCGGTTCAGCTCGGTGAGGATGCCCGCGCCGCAGTCCACCACCGTCGCGGCCACATACCGGCCGACCGCGTTGAGCGCGCTCTGGAACGTCTCCAGCGTGAACTCGCCCGCGATCCGCCCGTCCCGCGTCGAGGACAGCACGAACAGCCCGTCGGGCGTCCGCGACAGGAACTGCGCGGCCTCCTCGAACGTGCGCGGATTCTGCCCGGCCAACTCGAACAGCGAAAGCTGGGAGCGGACCCCGAGCCGCAGCGGCAGCGACCCCAACTCGGCGTCGGCGTCGGCGGCCAGCACCCGGTCGGCCCGGTGCCTCGCCAACTCGGTGGCGACCAGCGCCGCCATGGTCGTCTTCCCCGCACCGCCCCGCACGCTGGCGACCGCGATCTGCCGCGCGCCCGGGACCGAATGCCGCATCAGCTCGGCGAACGCCGCCATCTCCCGCGCGGCGCCGCCGCCACCGCCGACCACCCGGCGGACGTTCTGCCGCACCCGCCGTCCGAGGGGATCGCCGTGCTGGTTCCGCCGGACGAGGTCCTCCGCCGGCATCTGGGACGGAGGCTGCCGCGGCCCGGGCTCCGGCGCCCGGGGCTGGACGGGTCGCGGCGGCACCGGCGGCGCGTGACCGGCCCCGTCCTGCACCTCGTTCGCGGAGACCCCGGGCATCGGACTGACGGCCGACGCCCAGTCGAAGTCGGGATGCATGAGCGGCTCAACGGCCGGCTGCTCAGGCGGCTCGGCCGGCTGCCAAGCCTCAACGGCCGGCTGCTCAAAGGAAGGCGGCACGGGCGCCGGCGGCAACTCCGCACCCCCACCCGGGAACACAGGCGCTGCGGGAACCTCCTCCGCAGCAACCGGCGGAGGCTGAGGCGCCGCAGGCGCGGGATCCGCGACCGTATGCGACAGAGAAGGCGAAGGCGGCGGCGACTCACCCACCGGTTCCTCAAAAGAAGGCGGCACAGGCGCCGGAGGCAACTCCGCACCCCCACCACCCGCCGCAGGCGCAGGATCCGCGACCGTATGCGACAGAGAAGGCGAAGACGGCGGCGACCCACCCACCGGTTCCTCAAAAGAAGGCGGCACAGGAGGCGGAGGCAACTCCGCGCCCCCACCATCCGCAGCGGGCGCGGGATCCGCAACCGTATGCGGCAAAGAGGGCGAGGGCGGGTGCGAGACGGGTTGCACGGGAGCGGGCGGCGCGGGTGCGGGCGGCGCCGGAGCCGCCGCCTCGACCTCGGGAGCCCGCGGGACGGCCTCCACCACAGGCGGCTCGACGGGCGGCTGCTCAGGGGCGGGCAGCGGTGGCGCCTCGGCCCCCCACCCTCCCTGGGGCGGGGCGGGCTCGGCCTCCAGCGTCTGGAATCCCCGCTGCGGAACGCCGATCTCTCGCAGGACGGCCTGCTGCCAACTGGAGTCGGACACCTGCCTCCCCTCTTCCTTTAAAGCGTACGAGACACCGGTCGCCCCGTGCACCGTCGATGGGTCTCCAGAACGATTCCGGAAGCGAGAAGGGCGCTCCACAACGGCCCGACCGGCGCAGACGTGCCATACCCGATGAAATCAACACGGGACGCCCGCTAGTCTGGCCGGATCTCAATCGGCACCCCGCACGCGAACAGCCCGGAGCTCTTATGAACCCCCCTGAATGGCCTGGTCAGCCGCCCGGCCAGCCGGGATACCCGCCTCCTGCCGCCCCCGCCGGACCGCCTCCCGCGCCCCCGCGGGCCCCGATCGGGGGGCCGATGCCCGGCCCCCCGATGCCCGGCCCGCCTATGCCGGGACCGCCCATGCCCGGCGGTTTCCCGCCCCCGCCCCGCCGTAGCGGCGGCGGCGCGGCGGTCCCGCTGCTCATCGTCGGCGGGATGGTCCTGCTTGCCCTCATCGGCGTCGGCGCCTTCGTCGTGCTGAACAGCGGCGACGACAAGGACGACCCTCCCGCGATCACGTTCCCCTCGGCGCGGCCGACCTACACGCCTCCCTCCACCGGCTCGATCGAGCCGAGCCCGACGACCTCCCTCGGCGGTGGCGGCTCCGACCCGACGAGCCTGCTCTCGGCGACCGTCCGCACGGCGAAGGGCAACACCTTCACCCGCGCCGGAACCCGCACGGAGTCCTGCATCACCCGCGCCAACACCAAGCTGCTGTCGAGGCTGCGCACCGACCCGTGCATCGGAAGCATGTACTCGGCCGTCTACGCCAACCCGTCCCGGACGATCATCACGTCGGTCTCGATCGCGAAGTTCGCCACCCCCTCGGCGGCGAGCCGCATCGGCAACGCGACCGACGCCCAGGGCTGGCCGAAGCTGCTCACCCCGTCCGACGCCAGCGGCCTCCCGCAGCCCCGCGCCAACCCGGCGTACTGGACCCGCACCTGGACCCGCGGATCCAGCGTGATCTACGCCCAGTCCTACTGGACGCACGGCGGCGCCACCGGCGGCCGCACCGGCTCGGTGTTCGCCACCGCCGGAGAACTCGGCGTCGAGATCACCAACGCCCTCCTCTTCACCAACTGACGCCTCCCCACGGGCATGGGCGGCAACCCGCCCATGCCCGAACGGCGCATCAGCGAGGCGTCGGCGGCCCACCACCCTGAGGCGGCCCCGGCGGCTGGTACTGGCCGGGGGGCTGACCAGGTTGAACCGGCGGCTGGAAACCGGGTCGCCCAGACTGGCCGAACCCCGGGGGCACACCCGGTCCGGCACCGGGGCCGAACGGAGGCGGGCCGGGCGGCGGGCCGCCCTTCCCCCTCCGGCGCCGCGCGATGACGAACACGATCACCAGCACCACGAGCCAGAAGGCGCCGATGGCGCCGAAGCCGATGATGGTGCCGGTGCTCATCCCGTCGTCCGAGTCCTTTTCGGCCTTCGGCCGGGCACTGGGCCTGTGCCGCTTGGCCCACCGGTCGTAGTCCTCGAAGACGGGATTCGCCGAGCCCTGCGGCGCCTTCTGGGCGAGCAGGCGATAGGGCCGGACCATTCCGTATCCCGTTCGGTCGTCCTGCCCTTTGTCGGAGACGTCCTTCGCGGAGGCGATGAGCTGCCGAACCAGCTCCCGGTTCTTCATCTCGGGGAACTTGGCGCGCACTAGGGCGATCGCCCCTGACGTCAGCGCGGACGCGGCGCTCGTGCCGCTGCCGCTGATCAACTTCCCGCTCTTGACGACGACGGGGGCCCTGACGCCGGGGCCCGCCACGGTCACATACGGCTGGCGTTGCGTCTTCTCCCAGGGCCGCAGTTGCGCGTCAACGGCCCCTACCGCGAGAACGCCCTTGCAGTTGGCCGGAGAGTTGGAAGCGTTGCCTCCGGCACCGTCATTGCCCGCGCCCGCGACGATCACGACGTCCTTGTCCAGCGCATAGGCGATGGATTCCTGCAGGTTCGCCGGACAGGCGCCGGGCACGGCCTGGGACAGATTGACTACTTTCGCGCCATGGTCGGTCGCGTAGCGGATTCCCTTGGCGTAGGCGTCCGTGCTCTGCCCCACGATGGGGAGGATCTTCGCCTCGGGCGCGACACCGACGAGTCCGGTCCCGGTGCCCTGTGCGGCGATCAGCGATGCCATGGCCGTACCGTGGCCGTGGAGTTCACCGGTATCGCCATCGGTGCGGCCGTCGCCGCTTCCGCTCTCGGCGTCCATGCCGGGAAGAACCGCGTTCCGCAGATCCGGCACATTCGCCTGAACGCCGGTATCGATGACCGCGACCGTCACACCGGCGCCCTTGGAGATCGGCCACAGGAGGTCGTCCACTCCCCAAGCCGGAAACCACCATTCCTGGGCGAGCGGTTTCGGTGCCGCCGCAGCGGATCCTGGCAAAACGACCGCCGCCGACAGGAGCAGCGCCAGAACCAAGCCGACCAGTTTTCGACCTCGCTGCAGCATCGGTACTCCTCGTCTACAGCAACTGAATTATAAAAGGATAGGTAGATCAGGTTGGACCTGATCTACCTATCCCATCGCCTCTGTCACCACTATGGCACGAACATCAGCCGATCACGGGCGGGGCGGTGTCGTCGTTGCCGCCCCAGATGTCCTCGTCCTCGGTGAGCCACGTGCTGCGCTCGCGCTCCTCGCCGTCGCCGCCGCCGTGGCCGCCGGCTCCCATGGGCATTCCCATGCCGGACATGCCGCCCTTGCCGAGCGCGCCGGCGCCCATCAGGCCGCCGGGTCCGCCGAGTCCGCCACCGGGGCCGCCACCGGGACCACCGCCGAGAGCGCCGGGACCACCGCCGAGAGCGCCGGGGCCGCCGCCGAGACCGCCGGGGCCCAGACCACCGCCGCCGGGACCACCGCCGGGGCCGCCACCGGGCATGCCGCCGAGACCGGTGTCCGGTCCACCGCCGCCCGGCAGGCTCGCCAGGTCGGTGCCGGGGCCGCCACCGGGGCCGTTGCCGATGCCGCCGGGACCGCCGCCAGGGCCGCCGCCGGGGCCTCCGCCCGGGAGGTCGGGACCGCCCCCGGGGCCACCGCCCGGCATGTGCGGCGGTCCTCCCGGGCCTCCGCCGGGACCGCCCCCGGGCCCACCGGGGTTGTCGGGAGGCTTGGGCAGGTCGGGACCGCCACCGGGCCCCTTGGGCAGGTCGGGACCACCGCCGGGGCCGCCCCCGGGACCGCCGCCCGGCATCTTGGGCGACTTGGGGCCACCGCCGGGGGGAGTGCCCGGCGGGTCGGTGTCCAGGACGTTGGGGTCGGCCTCGGGCATGTCCTGGCGGATATCGGCCGGGAAGTTGTTGTAGGTGCCCTTGGTGCCATTGTTGATGGCATTCATGGCGTCTTTGGCGCCGAAGTTGTTGCCGATCAGGCCCGTGATGGCGGCCGGGGCGGTGGCGGGGTTGATCGCCATCGCGCGCTGGCCCCAGTTCACGACGTCCTTGACCCAGCTGTCGTTCGCGCTGCCGGAGCCGTAGGAGTGCTTCCACTGCCGCTGCTGCTTGGCGTGCGCCGTCAGGGCGGTGCCCGTGGTGGACGCCTTGGTCTTGATCTCCTGGGCCTGCCGGTAGGCCTTGTTCATCTGCTCCATGGCCTTTTCGGCGTCGTCACCGCCCCAGGCCTCGACCAGCCGCTGCGCCTGCTTGTAGATGAGATCGACGGAGTCGTTCATCCGGGTCGACAGGTTGGTGTAGGTGGTCGCACCCGTGTCGATCTGCTCCGGGTGCATGCTGTCGACGACCTTTTTGACCTTGTCGAACTGGTCTTCCCAGACCTTGAGCATCCCCCAGCCGCCGGTGCCCTCACCGCCGGTCTGGAAGCCCTCCTGCCTGATCTTCTGCGTGCTCTTCGTCACCTACGATCACCCTCCTCGTCGCGTGCGTTCCGCTCACACGCTGCTGTGCGGACTGGCGGCATTCTGAACGCCTTGCTTGGACTTGTCGTCGGCGTTGCGATGGGTCTGCTCGGAGGCCCGGAGGGCTTTGATCACGTTTTCGTACGCGGTGACGAACTGCGTGTAGGTGTTGCCGATCTGCGTCTGCGCGGCCGAAACGGTGTTGTAAAGGCTGCGGCCCGCCGTGTAGTTGCCGAGCGAGGACTCGGTCGGCGAGTCGTCCTCAAGCTTGTTGTCATAGCGCAGGCTTTTGAGGGCCCGCAGGTCCTTTTCGAGCTTGTCCGCGATGTCCTTGACGGTGTCGTGGTGAATGCCGATTTCTTTGCCGCCGGCCGTCGGCAGGCTCTTCGGGGGTTCTGGGGGTGCCATCTCTGCTTACCTCCTGTCAGCCTCTTGCCCCCTGAGCGGCTGTCTGGGAGACAAGACGGAACAGACCTGGGTTCGGTACGGGCGAAGTGGGCCCCGGCCGTTCGCACGGCCAGGGCCACTTCACAGCTGCGTCCAGCGGACGGGGGTTGAACCTGCGGTCAGCCCCAGATCCCGGAGTTGGACCGCTCGGCCTGCTGGTAGTTGTCGTGCGCGTCGCGGATCGCGAGACCGAGCTGCGCCACGACGTTCTGCATGTCCTTGGCGGCGCCGTCCCACTGCTTCTGGAAGACCCAGTAGGCCTCCTGGGCGGAGCCCTCCCACTGGTTGAGCTTCGTCCGGAGCTTGCCCTCCAGGTCGTTCAGCTCGTCCATCAGGGCGCGCGCGGCCTGGCTGAACTGCGCCTCACCCTCGGTCAGGCCGCCGAAATTGGCCCTCGTGTAGCTCATGATTCTCCTTTTCCAGCCGTCGTCACCTGGTTGTGAGGTTCGCTCAGGTAGAGCCGTTGAGCAGGGCCTGAACCTTGTTCACGGCCTGCTCGGACATCTCTTCCTTGGACTCATAGGTGATCTTGGTCTGGACGAGGCTCTGGTGCATGCCCTCCAGGGCCCGCAGCACCTTGCCGAAGTCCTCGTTGAACCGGTTGAAGACCGTCTCGAAGGCCATGGAGGCGTTGCCCTCCCAGGCCCCGCGGACCTGCTGCTTGTGGCCCTCAAGCTGCGTCTGCAGCCCCTTGATGATGTTCGCGGACGCGTCGATGTCATCCGCGGCCTGCTTCATGGATGCTCTGTCGACTGCCGACTGCTGCCCCATGAGTCACCTCCAGTGATTCGTACCGTGACCCGCGATCGTGAACTGGGCATAGACGCCGGGCCAACGCCGTAAGCCCCCGTTTCGGCAGCGCAAAGGACCCTGAGGCCGGTGATGGCGGGGGGTTGCACCGCAGAGTGATCATTACTTTAGGTGCTTTACTCCATGCTGTCCATCCGCTTCACATGATGTTTAGACGCATTGGCCCCCTTTACGGTTCGGGTCGTGGCCGAAGTCCGCACAATCAGTTCCCCGGCGGGGTGTTCGCCGGAGGCGTGGTGGAGACGGCGGCCGGGTCGAGCACCGGCCCCTGGGCGATCAGGTCCAGGACGCCCGCCGGAACCTTCGAGGCATCGCCCGGCAGAGAGTAGCCGAGCTTCTCGGCCGTCTCATTGTCTTTGATGGGGAATCTCTTTCCCTCGGCCACAAGGTAATAAGTGCTGACCTCATTCGCCTTTCCCGGGCTTGGTACCCGGCCCGCGAGCGCCGCGCTCCCAGGTGGGAAGGCCAATTGGTCCGCGCCGTTCGGCTGCGGGCCGCCGGGCGGCGCGGGCAGCCTCCCGTCGAGGGTGAGGGTCGCGTCGGAGTTGCCGCTCGGGTCGGCGTAGACCGCGCACAGCGGGCTCGTCTCCCGGTAGGCGACGATGCTCGGCGCCTTGCCTTCGAGCTGCTGGGCGCGGACCGTCCGCGCGGACTGCCGGGTCGAGTTCACCCGTCCGGCGTCCACCGGGAGGGGACGGACGGGTTGGTTCCCGTACGCCTGCCGGGTCAGCGGGTCGGCGACCAGCAGGTCCCGCTGGAGCGCGGAGATCGCCGCCAGGCCGTCCGCGAGCAGCACGAACGAGGACGAGGATCCGGAGGCGGTGTCGACGCCGAAGATCTGGCCGACCTTCGCCGGCCCGAGCGGCCCGGTGACCGCACGTCCGAGGCCCGGGATCTGCGGCGCGGCGAAGTCGGGGCCCTGGGTGACGGAGTTGAGCCACTTGCCGGCGATCGGGACGGCGCTCGCGCCGAGCGTCGTCAGCGCGTAGGGCGGCATCCGCATGCGGGTGTTGCGCCAGAGCAGCCAGTTCTGCCCGTCCGCCTTGACGACCACGGCCTGGTCGGGACGCAGCGCGGTGCCCCCGACCTCGCGTCCGGCGGTGAGCGTGACCAGCGACCGGCGGCCGAGCGAGGTGCTCTCGGACGCCCGCACGCACACCGCCCACGGCGCCTTGGTCAGCTTCTTGGCGTCGGGGAGCGTGTTCGGCGCGCCCGGGATGCCGATCGCCGGTCCGCGCTCGTACTTGGTGAGCGAGTTGCTGGAGACCGTCCGGCGGCTCTTGGAGTCCGCCCCGGCGACGAGCCGCGCCGAGACGTAGTTGGCGACCGGGCAGAGCTTGCCGTTCTCGCACCACACGTAGCGGGCGCCGGTGTCCTTCTCCACGAGCAGCATCCCGGCCTTCTCCAGGCCGGTGGCGCCGCCGGGGCGGATGACGCCGAAGATGCCGAACGCCGCCATGACGAGGATGCCGATCATGATGCCGCTGAACGCGCTGATGTTCATCCGGCGCAGCGGCAGCTCGGGGTTGTCGGGCTCGCCCGAGACCAGCGCGAGCGAGGCGCGCTGGCTCATCAGGCGGTGTGCCTGCAGCAGGTCCTTGCGCGTCTGCATGCGGCGCTCCTAACCGGCGAGCCCGCGCATGTACGCGAACAGCCCGCATTCTCCGAGGGCCATCGGGATGAGGGCGATCAGCAGGAACATCTCCAGGATGTCGCCCGCGCGGTTCCAGAACGGCGAGGGCCGGTGTCCCGGGAGCCACAGCCCCACCCCGACCACGACCGAGGTCGCCACGACCAGCGGGAGGAGCGCTCCGGCGGCCATCGTCAGCGGCGAGGCGTCCCAGGAGATGGCGATCGCCAGCGTCCCGAGGCCGAGCATGCCGGGCACCAGCATCGCCAGCCGCTGCACCCGGCCGCGGAACAGCCGGGAGCGCAGCAGGAGGAGGACGGAGATGACGGCGGCGGTGACCGGGCCGAGCCATCCGTCGCGGAACGCCGACGGGATCAGCCCGAGGATGCCCACGAGCCCGAGGCCGACCGTGAAGCCGGTGATGAAGCGGTCGGCCCGGCCGGTGCGGGTCAGCACCTGCTGGCCGTCCACCATGATCGTGTCGCGCCGCAGGTCGTCGGCACTCTGCGGCACCGGCGGCAGCGTGACCTTGGAGAAGCGGAAGGCGAGCGTGGGGGTCAGCGGGGTCAGCATCATCGCGACCACGACCGTGATCGCCGCGATCCCGGCCGCCGACAGGTCCTCGAAGGCCAGCGCGGCCCCGGAGCCCGCGGCGCCGAGGACGCCGCCGATGACCGAGCCCCAGAAGATCGAGGCGCCGTCGGTGACGCCCACGGCCGCGATCACCGCGACCAGGACCAGGACGCCGAACCCGGCCAGCGTGTTCAGCGCGTCCAGCTCGCCGAAGCCGTGGTCGCGGGCGGGGCCGAGCAGGCCCGCGAGGAAGGCGTGCGGGAGCGCGGCGAAGGCGAGCACCGTGCCCGCCCTGGCGTCGCCCGCGGCGCGCGAGGCGACCACCGCGCCGATGACGAGCAGCAGGGCGACCACCCCGGCGGCCGCGGCCGGGACGATCCAGGACGGTCCGGCGAGCAGCACCACGACGGCGGCGACCGCCGAGCCGCCCGCGCCGACCCCGAGGGAGAAGGCGCGGGTCCATTCGGGCCGCCAGCGGTCGCGCCGGTCCTTGACCGCGGTCGCGACGACGTCGGCGACGTCGTCGAAGGCCAGTTCGGGAAGCTGCGACATCCCCGGGCGCAGGTAGAGGATCTCGCCGTCGCGCAGCCCCGCCTGCGCGGGGGTGGCCCCGCCGTCGAAGGGCGCCTCGTCCAGCCGCTGCAGGACCCAGCCGCCGTGGGCGAGCCCGGCGTCGGCCATCTGGCTGCCGGAGTAGTGCAGGATCGCCGGGAAGAACTGGGCGAAGGGGACGTGGGCGGGGAGCGAGATGTCGATGCGGCGCTTGGGGGCCACCACCGTGACCCTGCACAGCTCCGCCCCGGTGACTGAAGCCACTGAACTTCCTCACATGTAGGCACGGCCCCACAGGGAGCACCCGAACACCGGCGAGAACCGTAACAACATAGACCTCCCGGCCCGCCCTCTGCGACCGGCTGAGATGCCCCACTTCGATGCGGTAACGCCCGCCCCGGTTCCGTCCGGCGCGGACCTTGGACGTCCGCGATGCCTTGCCCGCATGGCTTTTTCGCGCCTGCCGCTTTCGTTCCCCCTTCGTGACCGGCGGCGCAGATGAATCCTGGTGGAATGTTTCGCTTTCCCCCGAATCGAAGGCGGCGCCCGCCGAGCGCCTGTCGCAGGCCGCACTCCGTTACCGAGCGCATCCGGATGATCAAAGGATTATGCGGACCCGTACCCGTATGATGCTGGGCTGCGACATTGATGCCCAGAAGGGGGAGCCAGTCCAGTGAGCACCGTTCTGGTCCGGCGGAAGGAACGCCGCAAGCCCCCCGAGATGCCGCGGGGCGAGGTCCTGCTGGAGTCGCCGCCCGAGCTTCCCGAGGTCACCACCGACGGCTTCCGCAACGTGCTGACGTTCCTGCCGATGGCGGCCGGGTCCGGCTCGATGGCGTTCATGTTCCTGAACCCCAACTCCAACCCGCTCCAGATGGTGGCGGGCGGGATGATGGGCCTGTCGATGTTCGGCATGATGTTCAGCCAGGTCGGGCAGCGCAGCGGCGAGCGCAAGTCCAAGCTGAACGGCGAGCGCCGCGATTACCTGCGCTACCTCGGCCAGGTCCGGGCGAAGGTCCGCAAGGCCGCCGCCCAGCAGCGCGAGGCGCTGGAGTGGTACAACCCCGACCCGACCCGGCTGTGGTCGATCGCGATGAGCTCGCGGCTGTGGGAGCGGCGCGCCGACGACTCCGACTTCGGCCAGGTGCGGGTGGGCACCGGGCCGCAGAAGCTGGCCGTCCAGCTGATCGCGCCGGAGACCAAGCCGGTCGAGGACCTGGAACCGATGAGCGCGGGCGCGCTGCGCCGGTTCGTCCGGACGCACTCGACCGTCCCCGCCCTGCCGGTCGCCATCAACCTCCGCTCGTTCTCACGGATCTTCCTGCTCGGGGACGTGGAGGCCGCGCGGGCGATGCTGCGCGCCATGCTCATGCAGGCGGCCTCGTTCCACACCCCCGACGACGTGCGCATCAGCGTCTGCACCTCGCAGGAGCGGCTGCCCTACTGGGACTGGGTGAAGTGGCTGCCGCACGCCCTGCACCCCACCGAGCACGACGCCGCCGGGCAGGTCCGGCTGATCGCGCCGACGATGACCGAGCTGGAGGTGCTGCTCGGCCAGGAGATCAAGGACCGCGCCCGGTTCGTCTCCGGCCGCCCGTCCGGCGACCTGCCGCTGCACGTGATCGTGGTGGACGGCGGCATGGCCGCCTACGACTCGCAGATCGCCGCCGACGGCATCGAGGGCGTCTGCGTCATCGACCTCTCCCAGACCGTCGGCTACACGACCGAGGCCGGGACGCTGCGGCTGAACGTCACGCCCGACAAGGTCCACATGCTGCGCAAGGACCGGGCGGGCAAGGACGTCCCGACCCCGATCGGCGCGCCCGACAAGGTCACCGTCCCGCAGGCCGAGAGCCTGGCCCGCCAGCTCGCGCCGTTCCGGTCCAGCGCGAACGACGCCGTGGACGAGGAGGACGTGCTGGCGAACAACATGACGCTGACGTCCCTGCTCGGCGTCGAGAACGCCTACGCGGTGGACCCCGCGCGGGTGTGGCGGCCGCGCGCCCAGCGCAACCGGTTCCGGGTGCCGATCGGCCTGGACGCCGACGGCCGTCCGATCGAACTCGACATCAAGGAGTCCGCCCAGGGCGGCATGGGCCCGCACGGCCTGTGCATCGGCGCGACCGGGTCCGGCAAGTCCGAGCTGCTGCGCACGCTCGTCCTCGGCCTGGCGATGACGCACGCGCCGGACATCCTCAACTTCGTCCTGGTCGACTTCAAGGGCGGCGCGACGTTCCTCGGGATGGACGGCCTGGAGCACGTCTCGGCCATCATCACCAACCTGGAGGACGAGCTCCCGCTGGTCGACCGCATGTACGACGCGCTGCACGGCGAGATGGTGCGCCGCCAGGAGTACCTGCGGGCCATGGGCAACTACGCCTCGCTGCGCGACTACGAGAAGGCCCGGCTGGACGGCGCGAACCTGCCGCCGATGCCGACGCTGTTCCTCGTCCTGGACGAGTTCTCCGAGCTGCTGTCCGCCAAGCCCGACTTCGCCGAGCTCTTCGTCATGATCGGACGGCTCGGCCGGTCGCTGGGCGTCCACCTCCTGCTGGCCTCGCAGCGCCTGGAGGAGGGCAAGCTGCGCGGCCTGGACACCCACCTGTCCTACCGGATCGGCCTCCGCACGTTCTCCGCGATGGAGTCGCGCGTCGTCCTCGGCGTCCCGGACGCATACGAACTGCCTCCCGCCCCCGGTAACGGATACCTGAAGTTCGCCACCGAACCGATGGTCCGCTTCAAGGCGGCCTACGTCTCGGGGCCCGTGGACGAGCAGCCGAAGCAGAACGACGACAGGCAGGGCAGCCAGATCGCGGCCCAGATCGTCCCGTACCTGCCGGGCTACATACGCCCGCAGGTCATCGAGGACCGGTCCGAGGAGGAGCCCGAGCCCGAGGAGAAGAAGAACCAGGCGTCCCTGTTCGACGTCGTGGTCGGGCAGCTCGCCGGGCACGGCGCGCAGGCGCACCAGATCTGGCTCCCCCCGCTGGACGAGCCGCCCGCGCTGAACGAGATGCTCCCCCCGCTCCAGGTCACCCAGGAACACGGCCTCACCACCGCGGGCTGGGACGGCCGCGGCAAGCTGTACGCGATGGCGGGCATCGTCGACAAGCCGTTCCACCAGCGGCGCGACCCGTACTGGCTGGAGCTGTCGGGCGCCGCGGGCCACGTCGGCATCGCGGGCGGCCCGCAGAGCGGCAAGTCGACCCTGATCAGGACGCTGATCGCCTCCCTCGCGCTCACCCACACCCCCGCCGAGGTGCAGTTCTACTGCCTGGACTTCGGCGGCGGCGCCCTCGCCGCGCTGGCCGACCTGCCGCACATCGGCGGCATCGCCACCCGCCTGGACGCCGACCGCGTCCGGCGGACGGTCGCCGAGGTCAGCGGCCTGCTGGAGCAGCGCGAACGCGAGTTCGCCGAGCGGGGCATCGACGGCATCGCGACCTACCGCCGCATGCGCGCGTCCGGCGAGCACCCCGGCGACGGCTACGGCGACGTCTTCCTCGTCGTGGACAACTGGCTGACCCTGCGCCAGGACTACGAGGCGATCCAGGACACCATCACCCAACTCGCCGCGCGCGGCCTCGGCTACGGCATCCACGTCATCGCCGCGACCAACAAGTGGACGGAGTTCCGCACCAACGTCCGCGACCTGCTGGGCACCAAGCTGGAACTGCGCCTCGGCGACCCCTACGAGTCGGAGATCGACCGCAAGCTCGCCGACAACGTCCCCGAGGGCCGCCCCGGCCGCGGGCTCTCCCGCGACGGATTCCACTTCCTCACCGCCGTCCCCCGCATCGACGGTGGCGGCGCCGACGAGTCGCTGAACGACGGCGTCCTCAAAATGGTCCGGGCGGCGTCCGAGGCGTGGCACGGCCAGCGCGCCCCGCAGGTCCGCATGCTGCCCGACGTCCTGCCGCTCTCCTCGCTGCCGACCCCCGCCGAGACCGGCATGCGCATCCCGATCGGAATCGACGAGGAGTCGCTCTCCCCGGTCTACCTGGATTTCGCCCAGGACCCGCACTTCCTGATGCTCGGCGACGCCGAATGCGGCAAGTCCAACCTGCTCCGGCACATCACCACCGGCATCACCTCCCGCTACACCCCCGAGCAGGCCCGGATCATCTTCATCGACTACAGCCGCTCGCTGCTGGACGTCGCCGACACCGAGCACCAGATCGGCTTCGGCGCCTCGGCCCCGGCCGCGACGTCCCTGGTCAACGACATCCGCGGCGCGATGATGCAGCGCCTCCCCCCGGCCGACCTCACCCCCGACCAACTCCGCTCCCGCTCCTGGTGGACGGGCTCGGACCTCTTCCTCATCGTCGACGACTACGAGATGGTCGCCACCTCCGACAACCCGCTGCGCCCCCTCGTCGAACTGCTCCCCCAGGCCCGCGACATCGGCCTCCACCTCATCGTCGCCCGCGCCATGGGCGGCGCCGGACGCGGCATGTTCGACCCGGCCATCACCCGCATCAAGGAAATGGCCTCCCCCGGCCTCCTGATGTCCGGCAACAAGGACGAGGGCATCCTGCTGGGCAACGTGAAACCCCACAAACTCCCCCCGGGCCGGGGCTACCACATCGACCGCCGCACTGGCACGCGCCTGATCCAGACCGTCATCCGCGAAGACACCCCCCAGTGATGACCGCACCCGGGCCGGCCGCCGCCGTCGCGGGCGCCCGGATCCGCTGAGGAGAAGCAGTGGCCAAGAATCAACCCGTGCCCATTCGCAACGCGCTCCCCGAGACGCGTGCCCACGCCATGAAACTGGTCGCCGACGGCAAGCCGGTGGCGGCGGTCCGCCTCGTCCGCAAGGCCACCGGCGCCGACCTGCTGTCCGCGAAGGTGTACGTCGACGGGCTCAAGGTGGAGTTCCTGGCGGGGCGCGTCCCCGCCGAGGTCGAGGCGCAGGTGCGCGCGCTGGTGGCGGAGGGCAAGCCGAGAGAGGCGGTCAAACACCTCGTCCGGACCGCGGGGCTCGGCCTCAAGGACGGCAAGCAGTATGTGGACGCCCTGAGGGACGGCCGACTGCCCGGAGCGGCCGCCGCCGGCCCGCTCTCAGAACGGGTGCGCGCCTTCGTGGCCTCCGGCGACCGCCGCTCGGCCGTCGCCCTGGTCAGCGCCGAAACGGGGATGACCCCCGAAGAGGCCGACCGCTTCGTGGACGCTCTGGACTGACGGGGTCAGGCGCCGGGGCGCCAGTTGCGGCGGCGGCCGGCGGGGGTGATCAGCGCGGCCGTGCCGATGGCCGCGGCGGCCGTGAGGGCCGCGGCGGTGAAGGACAGGGCCAGCACCTTGCCCAGGTGGTCTTCGGGCGGGGGCTGGTCGATCGATACCCGGTGGGCGCCGGCGGGGGCCGCCGGCGCCGCGCCGGTCGAGACCGTGGTCACCGCGCGGAGCGGATTCACCACGCCCGACCCCGTGCCCTGGACCTGGGCGCCGTCGGCGGTCCTCTCGATGCGCTCCTTGACCTGGAGGTAGGTGAGCCTCGGGTTGAAGGAGCGGATCAGCACCGCGGTGCCGGCGACGTAGGGGGCGGCGAGGCTGGTGCCGTCGTCGGCCTTGTAGGCGTCGCGCGGCCAGGTGCTGACGACCGCCTGGCCGGGCGCGGTCACGGTGACCGGCGTGACGGTGTTGGAGAAGCCCGCCAGCTTGCCGTCCTTGGAGAGCGCGCCGACCGAGATCACGCCCGGGTAGCTCGCCGGATAGGACTTCTCGGGGGTCTGCTTCTGCTCGTCGGTGAGGTTGCCGGCGACCGAGACGATCACGACGTCGTGCCGCTGGGCGTAGGCCACGGCCCGGCGCAGGTCGGGCAGGTCCGGGGACTGGGACGAGATGTTGATGACCTTGGCGCCCAGGTCGACGGCCTTGCGGATCGCCAGCGGCGTCCAGCGGGAGTCGTTGCCCTGCGACTTCACGGCCATCTTCACCGAGATGAGCTGCGCCTCGGGGGCGACGCCGAAGAACGAGATGCCCTGGGCGCGCAGGTCCCGGCCGCCGATGATGCCCGCGACCTGGGTGCCGTGGCCCACGCAGTCCTGGAGGCCGGACCTGGTCACGTCGTAGGGGGCGACGCGTCCGCGCAGCTGGGGGTGCGAGGTGTCCACGCCGCTGTCGACGATGGCGACCTTCACCCCCTTGCCGCGGGTGTGGGTCCAGGCGTCCACGTAGTTCAGCCTCTCCTCCGGCCAGAGCTGCCGGGGGAGCTGGTTCGCGGGGCTGCCGTAGACCAGGGGCTCCTCGCAGGGCGCGGCCAGGGCGGGGGACGCGAAAAGGGGAGGCGCGAGCACGCCGCCGAACGCGGTGGCCGCCATGAGCGCGATCGCTTTGCGTCGTCGCACCAGCCCTCCCGGCGATGACCGAACCATGAGCAGTGAGCACATTACCGAGATTCGGGCGGACGTCGATCCGCGCCGCTCCTATTCGGCCGGTGGCTCGACTTGCGCGTCGTCCCATTCCCAGCCGAGTGTGCGGGCGGCCGCGGCGAGGGCGTCGCGGGTCCTGGCGCTGATGGTCACCGGGAAGTCGCAGGCGTTCTCGCGGTCGTGGTGCACGATCACGTCGGGGCCGCCGTAGGCCAGGCTGTGGACGCCGAGTTCGCGCCAGGGCTCGAATCCCATCGGACGGTACGCCGCGTCCAGGCGCTCGCCCACCGGGACGCCCGGGAAGTCGCCGGCGTCCAGGCGCAGGCACCAGCCGAGGCTCGCCGGGAGGCGCTGCACGGCGAGCTGGACGAAGAACTCCGAGATCGACCGGGCCTGCGGAACCCATTCGTCATCGGAGATCGTGACGAGCACGCGGGGGTCGTCCTGGCCCGCCTCGGCGGCGAGGTAGCCCCATTCGTTGCAGTACTCGTATTCGGCCTTGAAGACGCAGACGCGCAGGTCGTCGTCCGGGCCGACGTACGGGTTGTCCTTGGGCAGCCCCTCGGCGACGCCGTACCCGGACGGGTCGGGCCGGACGGTCGGCGGGTACACGGGATTGGTCCAGTACAGGCGCGGCGAGTGGGTGAAGGAATTGAAGGGGAGTTCCCACCACTCGTCCAGGGCCCGGGGGACGGGGAGGGAGAAGTCGACGCCCTCGAACTCGTCGTCCTCCTCGCCCGTCCATTCTCCTTTGAGGCGCCGTATATACGTCCGGTGCTCGTCCTCCGACCATTTGGCCCAGGGGGTCGCGTCGGCGGGCACCGCGTATCCCCACTCCTCCTGGAACTCGCGCAGCAGGTCCCAGCGGGGGCGGGGCGGGGCGAGCCGGTCGGCGAAACGCCCGTAGTCGATCATCTCCGTCACGGGGTGAAGGGTAATGGCGTATTACCATCTGGCGGGTGCAATCCACCGCACCGGTCCCTCCGAGTCCCGGCGAGCGCGCGTCGCGGCGCCGGCTGGTGCCCGTGTGCGCGCTCGCGGTGGCCGCCGTCCTGGTTCCCGTGCTGTGGGCGGCGGGCGGGTTCGCGGCGCGGCCGCGCGAGCCCGCGACCGCGCCGGGGAAGGCGGTCGACCTCGGCCTGTTCAAGGTCGTCGTGCGGGACGCGCGGATCGGCACGGCGAACGCCGACCTCGGCTCCGGACGGCAGCGGTTCGTGATCGTGCGGCTGTGGGTGCTCAACCAGGGCGAGGAGACCGTCTCGCTGGGCTTCGGCGGGCTGCGCGACGGCCTCGCCGCCCGCACCAAGGCGGGCAAATGGGTCAAGCCCGACCAGGTGGAGGGCCTCGCCGGGGGCGCGAAGACCGGCACGACGCAGCCGGGGCTGCCGGTCGAGGTCTCGGCGATGTGGAAGACGGGCCCGGCGGACGCGCCCCGCCGGTTCACCGTGGGCCTGCGCGAATGGGAGTACGACCACGGGTTCACCGATGACACCTACGCCTGGCGGGTCGATCTGGAGGACGGCTCGCTCGCCGGGCGGCTGACCCTCCCCGTCGCCGCCCCGAGGGTGCGGCCGCGGTGAACGTCCGGAGACTGCTGACGCAGGGCGGCGCGGGGGTCGGCGGGACGGCCCTGCTCGCCGGAGCGATGTGGCTGCATTCGATCGGCCCGCACGTCCGGGCGCGGGCGCTCGAACCGATCCGCGACGGCGGCGGGATCGGGCAGGTGGTCGGCAACCGCGTGTTCAGCGTGCGGGTCGACCGGGTGGAGGCGGCGCGGTCGCTGGCGCCGGGCCTGTCGCTGGGCGATCCGCCGCCCGTGGGCACCGAGGGCGTCTACCTGGTCGTGCGGCTGTGGGCGAAGGCCGAACGCGAGCCGCTGAAGCTGGCGGCGGCGAAGCTGGAGACGTCCGGGGGCCTGTCGTTCCGGGACGGTCCGCGGCCGGGCGCGGGCGAGGTCGTCCAGCCGCTGTTCCAGCCGATGATCTGGACGCCGACCGCGTTCGTGTTCGAGCTGCCCAAGGAGCGGGTGGCGGGCGCGCACCTGGTGGTGGGGACCGGCGGGCTGCTGCCGCAGCTGTCCGCCGAGGCCGACATCGACCTCGGGCTCACCAGGGCCCGCGCCGCCGAGCTGATCCGCGCCGCGCCCGAACGCTACGACGTGCGGGGACGCCGATGACCGGCGACCCGGCGCAGACCCGGCCCGACCTCCCGGCCCAGACCGGGGCGGGGCCGCGGATGCGGCCCCGCGACCGGCGGGTCGTGCAGGCGATCGCGCTCGCCACCCTGCTGCCCGCGCTGCTCACCGTCCACTGGCTGGACGAGACCCGCGACGTCCGCAGCAATCTGAAGCCGGAGGAGAAGGTCACGACGGTCCCGCGCGGGGCGGCCGGGGAACTGGCCGGAGCACGCTGGCAGGTCGTCGACCGGCGGACCACCGCGCCCCTGCTCAGGCCCGCGTCCGGCGCCCCGCCGGGGTCGGCCGAGGTGGCCGAGGTCCGGGTGACGCTCGCCGTCGTCGCGAAGGACGCGGCGGCCGCCAAGGCCGTCGGCGCGTACGGGATCGTCTACCGGCTCCGCGACGGCGACGGCCGCGCGTGGGCCGCGACCGGCCTCGGCACCGGCGCGGCCCGGCCGGGCGTCCCGGTCCGGATCACGGTCCGGGGGACGGTGCCCCGGGCCAAGGCCGACCTGCTGGTGCTGGAGGTGCGGCCCCCGGCGTACTCACGGCCGAAGGGACCACTGCCTTCGCTGCGGTTCGCGCCGTGACCCGCGCCATGACCAGGTTGAACGCCGCCGCGAGCAGGCAGATCCGCAGGATCTGGAAGACCAGCGCCGTCCCGAACCCGACGAGCGGCAGCCTCGGCATCCACCACGTGACCTCGTGCGGGCCGAGCAGTTCGTAGACCAGCCGCCGCGAGGCGTCCTCCGCGACGTCCAGGCCGGTGAACAGCAGGCAGAACGTCGCGAACGGCAGCACCCCCGACCGGCGGACGAGCCGCAGCCCGTACCAGGCGGGCAGCCACATCTCGCGGAAGCCCCGGGTCAGGATCTCGCGCGGGCTGTTGACGCGGTCCAGGCCCCCGGCGCGTGCCAGCCGTTCCGCCGCCCGGCTCCGGCCGAGCACGACCTGCTCGTCGCGCGCGTCCAGGCCGAGGATGACCCCGGCGATGACGAGCCAGATCAGCGCGCCGAGCACCGCGTCCTTGAACGGCGGCCACTGGTCGAGGACGGGCCCGGCCGCGTCGGTGACCCACCCCCACGCCCGCCGCCGGGTGAACCAGTCGACGCCCTCGCCCCGCAGGTGGTCGATCGTGAAGATGCCGAACAGCGCGAAGTTGATCTCCAGGAAGGCGATGAGCGCGCCGAACGAGCGCTGCGACCGCTCCTCCAGCAGCCACTCGACCAGGAGCCGGACGACGAAGAACCCGACGGTCAGCCCGATCGCCAGCGGAACGTGCCTCTCCAGCGAGACGAGCATGCCGACGCCCTTGATCTGCCCCTCGAACCCGTTCTCGGCGAAGCCGCGGCTCGCCGCCTCGTCCGCGAACGCGCGGGCGTCCTCGCTCTGGAGCCCCCAGCCGAGGTAGAAGATCACGAAGGGGAGCGCCGCGCGGCCCATCGCACCGGCGACCGGCTCCTCGTTGCCGACGGCCCAGGCCGTCAGGCCGCCGCCGGACTCGCGGGCGTGCACGACGTCCAGCCCCTCGCGGACGCAGTGCACCATCGCGACCGCGACCGCCAGCGTGACCATCACGAGGACGCCGACGGTCAGCAGCGGCGCCACGGCCGCCGCCGTGCCCTTCATCTCGCCGAGCCGGTACCCGCCGTACATCGCGCCGTACCGCAGCAGCTCGCCCAGCGTGAACCACAGGCTCAGCGGCAGCGCGAACCGCCCCGCGAGCCGGAGTGCGGCCCAGGGCAGGATCAGCGGCGAGCGCGCGGACGGTCGGGACATCGCGCCGATGCTATCCAGCCCACCGGACCGGGCGCGGAAACGACCGGGCCCCGCCGTCCCGCGTGCGGCGGAACGGCGGGGCCCGAAGGATTGCCCGCGAAGGCTCTGCTCAGATCGCGACCTCAAGCGCGGCGACCTCGCCGATCTTGGCCGTGACGGCGTTGTCGACGCTCACGCCGCCCGCGGCGAGAACGCGCACGGTCCAGTCGCCGTCGGCGGCGAAGAACCGGAACACGCCCTCGTCGCCGGTGACCACCTCGGCGGTGAACTCGCCGGTCGAGTCGAGAAGGCGCGCGTAGGCGCTGGACACCGGGGCGCCGTCACGGGTGACGGTCCCCTGGATGACGGCCTCGTTGTCGAGGTCGACGGTCGCCGGAAGGTGCGCCGTCTGCGCGGGC
Source organism: Actinomadura sp. NEAU-AAG7 (assembly GCF_018603865.1). Lineage (NCBI taxonomy): Bacteria > Bacillati > Actinomycetota > Actinomycetes > Streptosporangiales > Thermomonosporaceae > Actinomadura > Actinomadura sp. NEAU-AAG7. The sequence goes on along the minus strand of NZ_JAHFZY010000001.1, from coordinate 1,880,172 downwards.
GCTGCGCAGCCCTGGGTCATTGCTCCTCCATCTCCGTGCACACGGGAAGGTCTACGGAAGGTCTGGCTGGACTTACTTGGGCTCGCCGAGCTCGATCGGGACGCCGACGAGCGAGCCGTACTCGGTCCAGGAGCCGTCGTAGTTCTTGACGTCCTGGAGGCCGAGCAGCTCGCGGAGCGCGAACCAGGTGTGGGACGAGCGCTCGCCGATGCGGCAGTAGGCGATGGTGGACTTGCTCAGGTCCACCCCGGCCGCGCCGTAGATCTCGCGGAGCTCCTCGTCGGACTTGAACGTGCCGTCGTCGTTGGCCGCCTTCGACCACGGGATGCTGCGCGCGGTCGGGACGTGCCCGGCCCGCTGCGCCTGCTCCTGCGGCAGGTGCGCCGGGGCGAGCAGCTTGCCGCTGAACTCGTCCGGCGAGCGGACGTCGATCAGGTTCTTGGTGCCGATCGCGTCCACGACCTCCTCGCGGAAGGCGCGGATCGACAGGTCCTGGTCCTTGGCCTTGTACTCGGTGGCCGGACGGGACGGGACGTCGGTGACCAGCTCGCGGGAGTCCAGCTCCCACTTCTTGCGGCCGCCGTCGAGAAGCTGCACCTTCTCGTGCCCGTACAGCTTGAAGTACCAGTACGCGTACGCGGCGAACCAGTTGTTGTTGCCGCCGTAGAGGATCACCAGGTCGTCGTTGGCGATGCCCTTGGAGGACAGCAGCTGCTCGAAGCCGGTCTTGTCGACGAAGTCGCGGCGGACCGGGTCCTGCAGCTCCGTCTTCCAGTCGATCTTGACAGCGCCACGGATGTGGCCCTTGTCATAGGCGGACACGTCCTCGTCGACCTCGACGAGAACGAGACCGGGCGAGTCGAGGTTGGACTCGACCCATTCGGCGTCCACCAGGACGTCGGAACGGCTCATGCGGGTACCTCCCTGTCGGAGCGAATCTTCGCGGTTGTGCTGTGGTGCCGGGTCTTGCGGTGGTGCGGGTGGTGCTGATGGTGCGGGTGCCGCGCGGATCAGTGCCGCTGGGGCGAGGGCGCCCCCTCACCTCCTCCGAGCCGCGCGGCGACGCGCCGGACGAGCAGATACATCTCGCAGCCGAGGCAGAACCCGAACGCGGCGTTCAGGAAGGCCGCTCCCAGCGCGAGGGCGGTGGCACCGATACCGAGCCATGTGGTCCCCGTCGCGTATCCGACGGTTCCGACCAGGGCGAACACGAGGCCGACGCCCTGCGCGAAGCGGGGCGGCGCCGCGTCCTCAAGCTCCCTGGGCGGGGCCAGACGGGGACGGATCAGCACTGCGAAGAGCAGTCCGTACGGGGCGTACCGAAGGCCGAGGATGGTCGCGAGCGCGAACACGACGGCCTGGGCGGCGAGCAGGGCCCCGCTTCCCCATACCAGGACCGCGACCAGTACCACCGTCGTGGCGGCCGCCGCGAAGCGCTGCCCACGAGGATCGACCTGCATCGGGGTGCTCCAGAGTGGAGGAAACGTGCGTACGAGCTGGAAACGGAGTGCTCGGGGCGAACGGGCTCGATGCCTCAGGCCATGCGACAGAGCGAGGCGGCCACGCGGCAGAAATCCACCGCGCGGCGCTTCGTGAGCATCTGCTCTGTCCAGTAACGCACGGACACGATGGTAAGCCGACAATCGACGCCCTGTCACATCCGTCTCGCCTTGCGAGACAGTTACATTCGTCTTCCCGCAGGTCAACAACGGGGACGGCGGAGCCCGGAGGGGGCTCACGCGTCGGGTATCGCCAGGCCCAGCGCGGCGATGACGTCGGCCTTGCGGGGGGTTCCGGACGCGCGCCGGACGACGCGCCCGGCCGCGTCCAGAACCAGGATGGTGGGGGTCCGAATCACGTTGAGCCTGCGGACCAGCTCCAGGTGCGACTCCGCGTCCAGCTCGACGTGGGAGACGCCCTCGACCATGCCCGCGACGTCCCCGAGGACGCGGCGGGTCGCGCGGCAGGGCGCGCAGAACGCGCTGGAGAACTGGACGAGGGTGGCCTTCGCCCCAAGGTCGGCGCCCAGCTCGTCCGGGTTCAGGGTGTGCACGCCGCCGCCCTCCCGCACGCGGGAGGACGCGCGCAGCACTCCGTCGCGGCGCCGCCTGAGCAGGCCGAACAACGTGGCCGCCGCGAGGACCGCGGCGGCGACCAGTACGCCTTCCATCCCCGTGGACAACCCGCGCGTGCCCGGGATTCTTCCGGGGGACGCGGGATCAGGTGGGGATCGTGAGGAGAGGCGTGCCGTCCAGGCCCACGATCTCCAGGGAGAACAGCGCGCCCCGGGGGAACATCGTCGAGCCGTAGTAGCGGCCGTAGCCCTTGTCGTAGGGGACGTACCAGCTCCCGAGCGCGTCCCGCCGGCCGTCGCGGGCGATCACCAGCAGCCGGCACCGCGACCCCTTCGGGACGCCCGACACATACAGCTCGACCTCGGTGCCCCACTTCTTCTTGCGGAGCATCACGAAGCCCTTGACCTTGCTGTTGGGGCTCTCGGCCGCGATCCGCTCCCCCGTACTGGTCGGCGACGGCGGGCCCGGCGACACCGAGGTGCCGGGCGGCGCGGCCCGCTGGTCTCCGCCGGAGGAGGGGAACACCATGCCGCCGAACAGCGCACCGGCGAGCACCAGCAGGCACGCGGCGACGGCGAGCGGAGCCCACGCGAGACGCGGGCCCCGCTCGCCCGACCACCGCCGTAGCGGGCCGAGCCATCCCCTCCGTCGCTCGGCCGCGCGGGCCAGCAGGCCGTCCAGGAGTTCGGGTGGCGGGCCGGTGATCTGGCTGAGCTGCGCCTCGTCCACCCGGCCGAGCAGCGCGGGCATCCCGGCGAGCCCGGCCAGCTCGTCCCGGCAGGCGGGGCAGCGCTCCAGGTGCGCCTCCACCTGGCCGCGCTCGACCGGGTCGATCGCGCCCAGCACGTACACCCCCAGGGAGGTGCGGACCTCCGTGCAGTCGTTCATGGCGCGAGCCCCCGCTCCTCCAACGCGAGCTTGAGCGCCCGCAGCGCGTAGTACGTGCGGGACTTCACCGTGCCGGGCGGGATGCCCAGCGTCTTGGACGCCTCGGCCACCGACCGGCCCCGGTAGTAGGTCTCCACCAGCACGGCGCGGTGCGGCGGCGACAGCTGGGCCAGCGCCTCGGCCACCGTCCAGGACTCCAGCGCCCGGTCGATGTCGTCCGAACCCGACTCCGTCATCAGGACCTGCTCGTCGATGCCGGTCTCGGGCGGCCGCGCGCGCCTGGCCCGGTGCGCGTCCACCACGAGGTTGCGCGCGACGGTGAACAGCCACGGCCGCACCGGACGTCCCGCGAGCGCCTCAGGATGCTTCCAGGCGCGCAGGAGCGTCTCCTGCACGACGTCCTCCGCCTGGGTGCGGTCCCCGCCGGTCAGGCGCAGGACGTAGCCGAGTAGGGGACCGCCGTGCTCGCTGTACAGGACGCGCAGCAAACGCTCATCCGCGGTTGGACCCACACCACTGACACGTACGCCCTCCCCGCCCGGTTCACAACCCGGCGGGCCTATTTCAGCCGCTGCGACCGCTCCGGGTCGTTCAGCCGGACGTCGGTCGCGGTCGCCTCGACCCGCAGCCCCGCCTCGGTGGGCTCCAGCTTGCTGATCCGCGATCCGACGGGCAGCTCCGGGATCGGGACGACCCAGGTCAGCGGCCCGCGCACCAGCGCCATCGGCACCTGCGCGCCCGCCCTCGACGTGAAGGAGACCGGGGTGACGGCGATGCCCTTGGCCGTCGGCTTCGCCGAGACGACCGCGGTGCCCGCGACCGGGATGCCCGACATCGTCCCGGTCATCTCCAGCTCCAGGTCGTCGCCCTTCGGCTTGATGCTCTTGACCTGCCTCGGCGCCTGCTTCTGGACGGCCTCGTAGGGGACGACGGCGGACGCGGTGGCCTTGCCGGCGACCACGTTGGCCGTGCCGCCCGACAGGACGTCGGGGAGCGGCGCCTTCACGTCCCGCATGTCGACCTTGACGTCGTTGACGGTGACGCCCTCGCTCGTCCAGACGCCGATCTTCACGTCGATGTGGCCGTAGTCACCGCCGATCGCCTGGGTCAGGAACGGGATGCCGTGGATCGTGACGTCCGGCCGCTCGGGGAGGTTGTACTCGGCGGCGACCTGCTTGCCGATCTCGTCCTGCGCGACGCGGACGCCGATCCGGTCGGCGGCGGCCACGCCGACGACCAGCAGGATCAGCAGCACCAGCAGTACTTTCCGCATGTCACTCCTTCAGGCGACGGCACGCGATCGGCCCACACGATAGTGCGCGGACCACACCAAAAGGGTCGCGCCGCAGAATGAGATCGCCGGGGCCGCCCGTAGGTTCGGAGCATGACCCGCGTAGTCCCGTGAGCTGGGCGCGGGGCGCGCGCGGCCCGGCGGTCAGCCGCCCGCTCAGCCGCCCGCTCAGCCGCCCGCTCAGCCGCCCGCGAAGGGCGGCAGCACCTCGACGACGCCGCCCTCGGGCAGCGCCACGGACGCGTGCGGACGGGTGCCGACCGGGTCGCCGTCCACGAGGAACGAGCTGCGGCCGACGACGCGGCGGAACTCCTCGCCGCGCCCGTCCCGCGCGAGCGCCGCCGACACGGCGTCCGCGAGCGTCACCGCGTCGTAGGGCTCCTCGTGGACGCCCGCCGCGGCCTTCGCCGCCGCCCAGTACCGGATCGTTCCCGTGGCCATGAGGACAGCGTCTCATCCCGGTTCCGGCACCGCCGCTCCGCCTGCCGTGAGACCGCCTCGGATATGCTCACCGGGAGGGATCCGGGCGACGAGGCCATGGAGTTCATCAGAGCCTTCATGGTCACCTCGTCTTCGAGCCGCCGACCGTGCCGGGGCTCAGACGATGAGCCGCCTGGGTCCTACGCCTTTTGGGACGAGGAGGCGGCACGTGAGCAGCTTGCTCCTGCTGACCAGCGCACTGGAGCCCTCCGAGGAGATCCTGCCCGCGCTCGGGCTGCTGCTGCACCCGGTGCGCGTCGCGCCCGCCGAGGCGTCCGCGCTCATCGACGCGCCGCCCGCCGACGTCGTCCTGGTGGACGCGCGGCGCGACCTCGTCCAGGCCAAGAGCCTGTGCCGGCTGCTGCGCACCACGGGCCTGGACGCCCCGCTGTTCGGCGTCGTGACCGAGGGCGGCCTCGCGGCGCTCAGCAGCGAGTGGGGCCTGGACGACCTGCTCCTGCAGACCGCCGGGCCCGCCGAGGTCGAGGCCCGCCTCCGCCTCGCCGCCGGACGCGCCGCCGCCGCCGGCGAGGACGACGACGCCCCCGGCGAGATCCGCAGCGGCGAGCTGACCATCGACGAGGCCACCTACACCGCCCGGCTGCGCCGCCGCGTCCTCGACCTCACGTTCAAGGAGTTCGAGCTGCTGAAGTACCTCGCCCAGCACCCCGGGCGGGTCTTCACCCGCGCCCAGCTCCTCCAGGAGGTGTGGGGCTACGACTACTTCGGCGGCACCCGCACCGTCGACGTCCACGTCCGCCGCCTCCGCGCGAAGCTGGGCGCCGAGTACGAGTCCCTCATCGGGACCGTCCGCAACGTCGGCTACCGCTTCGTCCCCGAACACGACCCGGGCGACACCGAGGAGAACACCCACGCCCCCGCCTGACCCCGGCAACTCCCGCGGCCGCCGAGGACCCCGGCACCGCGATCGCCCCCGAAGGCGGATGCGAGCGAAGCAGGCATCTGATCGCGAAGCGAGCCGCCAGGCGAGTTCGGAGCGATGCCGGCGATCGCCGCGGTGCCCGCCGAAGGAGGGCGCCCAGCGCCCGACGCCAAGGGCGATGCCATGAACGCAGCTATCCGAACCTGCCCGTGATGTAGTCCTCGGTGGCCTTCTGCTCCGGGTTGGTGAAGATCTTGCTGGTGTCGTCGATCTCGATGAGCTTGCCGGGTTGGCCCGTTCCCGCGATGTTGAAGAAGGCGGTGCGGTCGCTGACGCGGGCCGCCTGCTGCATGTTGTGGGTGACGATGACGATCGTGTACTGGCTCTTCAGCTTGCCGATGAGGTCCTCGATGGCCAGCGTGGAGATGGGGTCGAGCGCCGAGCAGGGCTCGTCCATCAGCATGACCTGCGGCTGGACGGCGATGGCGCGGGCGATGCACAGGCGCTGCTGCTGACCGCCCGACAGGCCCGCCCCGGGCTTGCCCAGCCGGTCCTTGACCTCGTTCCACAGGTTGGCGCCCTGCAGCGACTCCTCGACGATCTCGTCGAGCTGGCTCTTGCGGCGGACGCCGTTGAGCTTCAGCCCGGCGGCGACGTTGTCGTAGATCGACATGGTCGGGAACGGGTTCGGGCGCTGGAAGACCATGCCGACGACGCGGCGCACGGCGACCGGGTCGACCGAGGAGGCGTACAGGTCCTCGTCGTCCAGCATGACCTTGCCCTCGACGCGGGCGCCCGGGATGACCTCGTGCATCCGGTTGAGGGTGCGCAGGAACGTCGACTTGCCGCAGCCCGACGGCCCGATGAACGCCGTCACCGAGCGCGGCTCGATCGTCATCGAGATGTCCTCGATGGCGTGGACGCCGCCGTAGTAGGCGTGCAGTCCGGACACTTCGATCCGCTTGGCCATGGGGTGAATGCTCCTTGTCGGGTGGGTCAGGCCAGGTCGTGCCAGTTGTGCTGGGGGGTCAGCGGCCGGTGGGGGCGCGCCGTCCGGCGATGATGCGGGCGACCAGGTTCAGCAGCATGATGATGAGGATCAGGACGAGGGCGCCGGTCCAGGCGCGGTCGATCGAGTTCTGGCTCGGGTCCTTCGCCTGCTCCCAGATGAAGGTGGGCAGCGAGCCCTGCGGCCCGGAGAGCGGGTCGGTGTTGATCGCCTTGGTGAAGAAGATCGTGAGCAGCAGCGGGGCGGTCTCGCCCATGACCCGCGCCACCGCCAGCATGATGCCGGTGATCATGCCGGTGAGCGCGGTCGGGACGACGACGAACAGGATCGTCCGCCAGCGCGGGACGCCCAGCGCGTAGGACGCCTCGCGCAGCTCGTTCGGCACCAGCTTGAGCATCTCCTCCGTCGCCCGGACCACCGTCGGGATCATCAGGATCGTCAGCGACAGCGCGCCCGCGAGGCCGGAGAAGCCGAAGTCGAGCGTGAGCAGCCACAGCGCGAGGACGAACAGGCCCGCGACGATCGAGGGGATGCCGGTCATGACGTCGACGAAGAAGCTGACCACGCGGGCCAGCCGCCCGTTCGCGCCGTACTCGACCAGGTAGATCGCCGTCAGCACCGCGATCGGCACCGCGATCAGGCTGGCGATCGCGACCTGTTCGAGGGTGCCGATGATGGCGTGGTAGGCGCCGCCGCCGGTGTCGCGCCCGCTCACCCCGTTCATGGAGTGGTTGAGGAAGTCGGCGTCCAGGCGCTTGGCGCCGTTGCCGACGACCGTCCACAGCACCGACACCAGCGGGATCAGCGCGAGCGCGAAGGCCAGGTAGACCAGGCCCTGGACGGCCCTGTCCTTGATCTTGCGGCCGAGCGAGACCGAGCCGAGCGAGGCCGCGCGGGAGGGGGTGGTCAGGGAACTCACACGAACTCCTTGCGCCGGGCGACGACGGCCCGGGCGACCATGTTGATGACGAGCGTGATCGCGAACAGCACGAGACCGGAGGCGATCAGCGCGCCGCGTCCGGTGGCCGTGGCCTCGTCGAAGCTGTTGGCGATGTTGGAGGCGAACGTCGCGCCGCCGTTCTCCAGCAGGTGGATGTTGATGCCGGGCACGTAGGTCAGCACCATCGCGACCGCGATCGTCTCGCCCATCGCGCGGCCGAGGCCGAGCATCGAGGCGCCGATCATGCCGGAGCGGCCGTAGGGCAGCACCGCGAGCCGGATCGTCTCCCAGCGGGTGGCGCCGAGCGCGAGCGCGGCCTCCACGTTGGCCCGCGGGACCTGGAGGAACACCTCGCGGGTGATCGAGGAGATGATCGGCAGGATCATGATCGCCAGCACCACCGAGGCGGTGAAGATCGAGTTCTTGCCGGGCGAGTCGCCGCCGAACAGCGGGATCCAGCCGAGCACGTCGTTGAGGAACGTGCTGATGCCGTCCATGTGCTTGGACAGGAAGGCGAGGCCCCACAGCCCGTACACGATGCTCGGCACGGCGGCGAGCAGGTCGACGACGTAGCCGAGCGCGGAGGCCAGCCTGCGCGGCGAGTAGAACGAGATGAACAGCGCGATGCCGATCGCGATCGGCGTCGCGATCAGCATCGCCAGCAGCGACGACACGATCGTGCCGAACGCGAGCTGCGCGATGCCGAACCTTGGCTCGGTCGCGTTGGGGTTCCACTCCTCGGCGGTGAGGAAGTTCGCCTTGTTGTCCTGAAGCGCCGGGATCGCCTTCCAGACGAGGAAGACCGCGATCGCGGCCATGATCGCCAGCACGACGATGCCCGAGCCCCGGGCCGCCGAGACGAAGATCTTGTCACCGGCGCGGCCGGTGCTCATCCGCAGGCTTGTGGCGCCGCGGTGCCTTGCGCCGGCGGTCGCCTCGACGCCGGTCTCGCTGGTCACGGGGGGTCCTCCCTGGATCACATCGGCGGAACCCAGACCGGCCCCGCCGCCGAGCTCCTCGGCGGCGGGGCTGCTGGTGTCGTCATCGGTCGTCAGGACGGCTGCCTCAGGCCAGGGCCTTCACGGACGCCTGGACCTTGGTCAGGACGCTGTCCGGGACGGGGGCGTAGCCGAGGCCCGTCAGGACCTTCTGGCCGTCGGCGCTGGAGGTGTAGGTGAGGAAGGACTTGACGAACTTGGACTGCTCGGCCGGCAGGCCCTTCTCGCACGCGATCTCGTAGGTCACCAGGACGATCGGGTAGGCCCCGGGCTCCTTGGTGGTGTAGTCGATCTTCAGCGCGACGTCGTTGCCGGTGCCGACGACCTTGGCGCCGGTGACGGCCTTGGACGCGCTCTCCGGCGACAGCGTGGTGTACTCACCGGCGCCGTTCTTCACCTGCGCGGTCTGGAGCTTGTTGTTGGTCGCGTACGACAGCTCGACGTAGGAGATCGCGCCGGCGGTGTTCTTGACCTGGCTGGTCACGCCGTCGGACTTCGGCGCGCCCTGGCCGACCGAGTTCGGCCACTTCTTGGCCTTCTCCCACGTCCAGATCTTCGGCGCGGTGGTGTGCAGGTAGTTCGTGAAGTTGTCGGTGGTGCCCGACTCGTCCGAGCGGTAGATCGTCTTGATGTCCGAGGAGGGGAGCTTGGCGCCCTCGTTCTCCTTGGCGATGCCCGGGTCGTTCCACTTCTTGATCTTGCCGGCGAAGATGTTCGCGATCGTCTCGGGCGACAGCTTCAGCCCGTCCACGCCCTGGACGTTGTAGACGACGGCGACCGGGCCGACGACCATCGGCAGGTTGAGGGCGTTGGAGCCCTGGCAGCGCTGCTTGGCCGGGCCGACCTCCTCGGGCTTGAGCGCCGAGTCGGAGCCGGCGAAGGCCACCTGGCCCGCGGTGAACGCCTGGATGCCGGAGCCCGAACCGTTCGGGTTGTAGTTGAGGTTGGCACCCTTGCACTGCTGTGCGTAGATCTTGGTCCATTCCTCGATGGCGTTCTTCTGGGCGCTGGACCCGGCCGCGTTCGCGCTGCTCTTCGCACAGTCGATCTGGCTGGACGGCGCGTTGCTGCTGCTGGCCTCGGTCGTGTTGTCGTCACTTCCGCAGGCCGACAGGGCCAGCGCCCCCGCGACGACCACACCGCCAAGGGCGGCGAGTCGAGAACCGTTCTTCACCGGAGGGTCTCCTCATCAGATTTCGTCGGGCAGGTTCCCCCGACCGTCACGCTGGCGCGGTTCGGCCAGGTGGCGGGGTTGCCGTCGGAAGTGACGCTAAGCAGGGCAGGTGACCAGCCACCCCGATCCAGGTGAACGAATCATGAACGCCGCCGGGCAGAGCTACGAAGAATGTCCCGATTTGCCGTGACCAGGGGGTTAACACCGCAGCTCACGGGCTCCAAAGGGTCGCCCGGATTCGGCAAACCAGGTTTGACTGGCCGCCGTCGTGGGGAACGCGCACGCGCCCGACGATCGTTCCGCAAGCAGGAGTCTGACCTGCGTCGGAACGGCGGCCGCCGCCGGGCGGAGCCCTGTCAGGCGTCCTTGACCGCGGTCAGGCCGGTGTGATCAGGTCAGGCGTACATGACATCGACGGTGTGGGGCGTGAAGCCCAGCGACTCGTACATGCGGACGGCGGCGGTGTTCGACTCGTCCACATAGAGCATGAAGCGGGGCAGACCTTGGGCGCGCAGATGGTGCAGGCCGGTGAGCGTGAGGGCGCGGCCCAGCCCGAGCCCCTGCGCGGACGGGTCGACGCCCACGACGTAGACCTCGCCGAGGCCGTCCGGCTGCACCTTCGTCCAGTGGAAGCCGACGAGGTCGCCGTCGCGCTCGGCGAGGAAGAATCCGGCCGGGTCGAACCACGGCTCGGACTCGCGCTCGCGGAGGTCGTCGATCGTCCAGGCGCCCTGCTCGGGGTGGGACGCGAACGCGCGGGCGTTCACCCGGAGCCAGGCGTCCTCGTCCTGGCCGGGCCGGAAGGTGCGGAGGGTGACGCCGTCCGCGACCCGGGGCTCGGGGAGCGGTCCCCCGGCGGGGCGGCGCATCTGGAACAGGGCCCGCGCGCGGGCCATGCCCTCGGCGGACGCCAGCGCCGCGGCGGCGGGCAGGTCACCGTGCGCCCAGACGCGCAGGGGCCCGCCGGCCCGCTCGCGGAGCGCGCGCAGCAGCCCGCGCCCGTGCCCCCGGCGCCGGTGGTCGGGATGGACGAACAGCTCCGCCGACGCGGGCTCGTCGCCGGTCGCCGGGTCGAGGCGGCCGTAGCCGACGACGGCGCCGCCCTCGGCCACGACCAGGCCGGGACGCCCGGCGCGCACCGCGAGCAGCGCGTGCTCCGACAGCGGGGCGACGCCGTCGGCGCCGGCCGCGGCCCTGGCTGCGGCGAGCACGCCGTCGGTCTCGTTCACGGCCACCAGCCTAGGCGTCCGGCGGGGGCGGACCGTCCGCCTGATCCTGATGAAAACGTCACAAAACTGTCATTGGGTCGCCGGGGCGCGTATGCCGGGCCGTCCTAGCGTGCGGAAAATGACTCGACGACGCACCATCCTGGCCTGCGCCGCCGCCACCGTGACGGTCGTCGCGGTGGCGGCGCAGCCGGCCGCCGCGCGGCCCGCGCCCACCGCGGCAGTGCGGCTGCTCTCGCTGAACGACTTCCACGGCAACCTGGAGGCGCCGACCGGAAGCTCGGGCACCGCGATCGACGAGAACGGCAACGCCGTTCCAGCGGGTGGCGCCACCTACGTGGCGACCCACCTCAAGCGCCTGGCCGACCGGCACACGCTGACGGTCGCGCAGGGCGACCTGATCGGCGCGTCGCCGCTGATCTCCGCCGCCTACCACGACGAGCCCTCGGTGCGGTTCCTCGGGGACGTCGGCGTGACGGCCTCCGCCGTCGGCAACCACGAGTTCGACGAGGGCTACCGGGAGCTCCAGCGCATCCAGGACGGCGGCTGCCACCCCACCGACGGGTGCTCGCCCGCCGGGCGCTGGCGCGGCGCGGAGTACGACTACCTCGCCGCCAACGTGATCCTGGAGAAGCGGAACAAGCCCGTCCTGAAGCCCTGGACGATCCGCCGGGTCAACGGCGTGAAGGTCGGCTTCATCGGCGTCGTCACCAAGACCACCCCGTCCATCGTCACCGCCGACGGCATCAAGGGCCTGCGGTTCGACGACGAGGTCGCGGCGGCCGACCGGTCGGCGCGCGAGCTGAAGCGGCGCGGCGTCCGGGCGATCGTGCTGCTCGTGCACGAGGGCGACCAGGTCAGGTCGGGTTCGCGGCCGGACGAGTGCGGCGTCGTCCCCGGCGCCGGCACCCGCATCGCGCGCGACGCCGACCCCGAGATCGACGTCGTGCTGTCCGGCCACACCCACCAGCAGTACGTGTGCTCGGTCCCGGACCCGAAGGGTCAGCCCCGGCTGTACTCCTCCGGCTCCTCGTTCGGACGGGTGATCACGCAGGTCGACTTCCAGGTGAACAAGCGGACGGGCGACATCGTCCGCTCCTCGCTCAGGGGCGACAACCACGTGGTGACGCGGGACGTCCCGGAGGACCCGGCGACGGTGAGGTTCGTCCAGACCTGGAAGGACCGCGTCTCCGCGATCGCGAACAAGCCGATCGGCAAGATCACCGCCGACCTGACCCGCGCCCCCTCCCCCGCCGGTGAGACCGCCCTCGGCGACGTCGTCGCCGACGCGCAGCTCGCCTCGATGAAGGACAAGGGCGCCCAGGTCGCGCTGATGAACCCCGGCGGCGTCCGGACCGACCTCACCTACAAGGCGAGCGGCTCGGAGGGCGACGGCGTCGTGACCTACGGGGAGGCGTTCGCCGTCCAGCCGTTCAGCAACGTGATGGGCCAGACCTCGCTGACCGGCGCGCAGCTCGACGCGCTGCTGGAGCAGCAGTGGACGCCCACGACCGAGAAGATCCTCCAGCCCTCGTCCGGCCTGCACTTCACGATCGACCGCTCGAAGCCGATCGGCGACCGCGTCTCGGCCATCACGATCGACGGGAAGCCGGTCGACCCGGCCGCCGCCTACAAGGTGTCGGCGAACAACTTCCTGCTCGGCGGCGGCGACGGCTTCAGCGTCTTCACCCAGGGCAAGGACCAGGTCCTCGGCCCGATCGACCTGGACGGCCTCGTCTCCTACCTGGGCGCCCAGGGCACCATCGCGCCCCCGCCCCTGGACCGCATCTCCGGGAAGTAAGCGACCCGGGTGGGCCCGCCGTTCCCCGTGGAGGACGGCGGGCCACCAGGGGTCAGGCGCCGAAGAAGTGGACGATGCCGTAGACGAGGGCGGCGACGGCGGCGGCCGCGGGCATCGTGAGGACCCAGGCGAGGACGATGTTGCCCGCCATGCCCCACCGCACCGCCGACAGCCGCTTGGTCGCGCCGGCGCCCATGATGGCCGAGGTGATCGTGTGGGTGGTCGAGATTGGAGCGTGCCAGAAATACGCGGTCACGTACAGGACGACGGAGGCGGTCGCTTCCGCGGCGAAGCCCTTCGGCGGATCCACCTCGATGACCTTGCGGCCGAGCGTCCGCATGATCCGCCAGCCGCCCGCGTAGGTGCCGAGCGACAGCGCGCCGGCGCACGACACGATCACCCAGGTCGGGACCGAGTTCCCGTCGGAGTGGTCGGTGACGACCAGGGCGAGCACGATGATGCCCATGGTCTTCTGCGCGTCCTGGAGGCCGTGCCCGAGCGCGAGGGACGCCGCCGACAGCGTCTGCGCGATGCGGAAGCGGCGGCCGACCCGTCCCGGGTGCGCGTGCCGGAAGATCCACAGGATCGCGATCATCACCAGGTAGGCGAGCAGGAAGCCGACGACCGGCGACACCACCATCGGGATCGCGACCTTGTCGACGACGCTCGACCAGTTCACCGTCGAGGCGGAGGCGATGCCCGCCCCGACGACCCCGCCGATCAGCGCGTGCGAGGACGAGGACGGCAGCCCGAAGTACCAGGTGATCAGGTTCCAGGTGATCGCGCCGAGCACGCCGGCCGCGATGACCGTGAGGCCGTGCAGGTCGTCCGGCGGGGTGATGACCTCGCTGATCGTCTTGGCGACCTCCACGCCGAGCAGCGCGCCCAGCATGTTCATCACCGCGGCCATCAGCAGCGCGACCCGCGGGGTCAGCGCGCGGGTGGAGACGGCGGTGGCGATCGCGTTGGCGGCGTCGTGGAAGCCGTTGGTGTAGTCGAAGACGAGGGAGACCACGACGACCAGGACGAGTACGGCCGCCTGCGCGTCCGAGCGCAGCCCGACCGCTCCCGCGGCCGTGACCAGCGCGACGCCCGCGAGCAGCAGCAGCCAGGCGCGGCCGGAGACCCGCCGGGTGGCCTGCTCGCCGAGCGTGGCGCCCTCCCCGGCCGACGGCTCCCGCACGAGCGTCGAGCCGTCCCCCGGCGTGCTCATGATTCCTTGACCGCGATGGTCTCGACCGTGTTGGCGACGTGCTCGAAGGCGTCGGCCGCCTCCTCCAACCGGTCGATGACCTGCTTCATCTTCAGCACGGTGAGGGTGTCGTACTCGCCGCTGAACAGGTGCGCCAGCAGCTTGCGGTACACCTGGTCGCCCTGGTTCTCCAGGCGGTTGATCTCGATCCAGTACTCGTTGAGCTCCTTCATCGACCGCAGCCTCGGCATCGCCTCGGCGGTGAGTTCGGCCGCGCGCTCCAGCACCTCCACCATGTGGACGATGCCCTTCGGGAACTCCTCGATCTTGTAGAGAACGACGAGGTCGGCCGCCTCCTCCATCTCGTCCATCACGTCGTCGATCGTCGAGGCCAGCCGGTAGATGTCCTCCCGGTCGAACGGCGTGATGAACGTTTCGTTCAGCCGCCGCATGATCGCATGAGTGCATTCGTCGCCCGCGTGCTCGCAGGCGCGCATCTTCTCGGCGATCGCGGGCCGGTCGGCGCCGTCGCTGATGAGCTCCACGAGCAGCCTGGCGCCGGTGACCAGGTTGTTCGCCGAGTCGGCGAACATGTCGTAGAAGCTGTCCTCACGCGGCGTGAGACGCAAGCGCACGTCGTTCTCCTGATGTGCCGGAACAGTCCGCAGAGGATCGTAGGCGCAACCAGCCGTAAAAAGAACCTTTGCCCCAGCTTCGGCCGGTGTCCTCCATCCTCTCACCTACAAGATTGCCCTAGATCACCAGGTACATACCTGTGAGAGGGCCCCCTATCTGCGGCGATGGCGGGGATCCGGCGGCCACGTGGGCATGCCACGGAGAGTGACCGCGATGGCGAGTGAGATTACTAACAGCCCGGCGGGCGGTGGCGCGGGGGCGGCGTTTCGTCCGAGGTCGCGGGGGTGGCGGCCTCCGTTTCGCCGGGCCGGGGCCCCCGATCGGATGATCACTGTGCGTGGCAATGGCCCCGGAGCCGGGGCGCGCGGGACCGAACGCGGCCGGGCCGGTGGTGGGGTGGCGGGCCGCGGCCGCCTTTCCACGCGCCGTGGAACGGGCCAACCGAACGTTGCGGAAGCGGTCGAGGCCGATGTCGGACTTTCCGAAAAGCGGGCTGAGGGGTGGGCCCTAACGCGAACCGGGGACGCCCGTAATTCGGCGTCCCCGGTGCTCTCGCTGCCTGCTGCCTGCTGCCTGCGCGGCGTCGGCCGGCCGGGGGGCTAGCCCGTTGCTAGTCCCATGGCTAGTCTTGCGGCGTCAGCTCGCGACGACCGGATTCGTCGGACCGTACTCCGAGCACCATGTCGATCTCCGCGACGGACAGCGGCTCCTTGGCCGCCGCCACGGCGCTGAGCATCTCGGCATAGAGTTCGATCTCGTCCAGCGCAACACGGTCGTGGACGCGCAGGTCGAGGTATTGGCGCACCGCGTCCACCTCCGTTCGTTCCCCCCACACCCGGGTTCGAGGCTACGCGTCCCGCCCCGACGGGCACATGACCCAAGAGGGCCATTCGGGGGCCACTCTCCTTGCTGGTCTTCCCGGGTGGGCCGGGAATGATGCGAAAGTCCCGGCCATGAAAGGACACGCGGGCAAGATCGGCCTCCTGCGGGGCCGGGCCGCCGACCTGCGACGGAGAGGCGAAATCCCAGGTCAGCCGCCTGGACGGAAGTCGCCGAGCATCTGCTCCAGCGCCGACTCGGGCAGGTCGCGCGGGGTGAGGCGGGCGACGGTCGCGGCGTTGACGTCGGCGCCCGCGAGCCGCGCGGCCTGCCGCGCGACCGTCTGCTCGAACAGCGCGCGGACGGTGCGCGCGTAGGCGAACGCCGGGTCCTCGCGCAGCCGCGCGAAGCGGTTCAGCAGTTCGACGCGCAGTTCCTCGTCGAGCATGTAGAGGTCGCGTTCCGCATAGTTCTGAAAGAGCTGCACCAGTTCCCTGTCGGCCATTCCGGTGAACTCGACGACGCGTCCGAACTCGCCCCGGAACCCGGGGTTGCCCGCGAGGAACCCCTCCATCTCCGGTCCCTGGCTCGAACAGATCACGACGAACCGTCCGCCGCGGTCGTGCATGGCCCGCCGCAGCTCGCTCACCACGGCCGGGCTCCGGTCGAGCCGGTGCGCCTCCTGGATCAGCAGCACGCCGCCGAGCGCCTGCTCGATCATGCTCGCGACCCGGTTCTCGGTGTCGACCTGGTCGCGTCCGGCCAGGTGGACGGGACGGCACGCCACCACGTGCCCCGCCTCCAGCAGCCCGAGCGCCGCGTAGATGCCGCCGACCAGGCCCGCGACCGTCGTCTTGCCGGTCCCGGCCGGGCCGGTGAAGATCAGGTGCCGGCCGGTCTCGGAGGTCACGCCGTAGCGCGCCCGGTCGGCCGCGAGCCCCGCCTCCTCGGCCAGTTCGCGGACGGTCTCCTTCACCGCGTCCAGCCCCATGAGCTGGTCGAGGCGGCGCAGGTAGCCGCCGATGTCGCCGGGCGGGCGCAGCGCGGGCTCGATGCCCTCGGCGACGCCCGCGAGGTCGTCGGGGGTCAGCACGAGCCGGTCGCGGGAGGCCCCGGCGCGCTCCAGGTGCCGCTGGCACGCCTGGTCGAGGTAGGTCTCCACGAGGCGGGCGTTGACGAGGTCGCCGGGGCCGCGCAGGCGCTCCAGGTCCTCGCGGGCGACCTCCAGCGCGGACGCCCCGATCGTGACGCGGCGCTCCTCGGCGAGCAGGTGCAGCAGCGTCATGCGGTTGTCGAGGTCGCCGAGGTCGGGCATCCGGTGGACGCGGAACACCTGCACCAGCTTGGGATGGTCCTGGACGAGCCGCTTGTAGGCGCGCGGCTCGCACGTCGCGATCACCGGGGTCGCGTTGACCGGGTCGCGGCGGGCCCTGCGGACCGCGCCGACGACGGCCGCGGGGTCGAGCGCCGAGGTGATCGCCACGTCCAGCCGCTCGAACAGGATCGCCGGGCCCGGCTGCGTGAGCAGGCGCGCCATCCGCTCGGCCGGGGCGTCGCGGACGTCCTCGGCGTCGTGCGCGCGGATCGCCCCGTCGCCGACGCCCGCGTCGGCGAGCATCAGCGCGATCATCCGGGCCAGCCGGCGCTGCCCCGAGTGGGGCTGCCCGACCAGCAGCACGCCGGGGACCCCGGGCCGGATCGAGCTGGGCGCGCCGTCCACCCGCGTCCGCTCGGCGCCCGAGTCGGACGGCGCGTTCCACTCCTCGACCTGCGCGCGCAGGTCGTCCAGGAGCTTGGCCGCGTCGTGCTCGCCGGAGACGTAGCCGATCCCGAACCGCTCCAGCGTGCGGCGCCGGCCGCGGTCCTCCGGCGGCGGGATCTCGTGGACGGGCCGCTCCGGTGAGGGCGTGTCGTCCAGGAAGCCGAAGTCGCCGACCATCGTCTCGGACATGACGCGCGTCCCCGGGCCGACGCCGGGGGCCTCGCCGCCCTGCCCGCCGTCCGGGTCGCCCCCCAGGTCGGTGGGGCCGAGCACGCGCGTGCCGGGCGGGCCGGCGGGCGGCCCTGCCTGGGCGGGCTGGGGGGCGGGCTGGGGGGCGGGGCCCTCCAGGCGGGTGGCGTACGGGTCGAACGTCCCCTGAGGCTGCGCCTGCGGCTGCGGAGGTCGGGGTTGTCGCTGAGGCTGGGGCGGCGGCGGGCTTGCCATCGCGGCCGCCGGGACGTTCGCGCCCGGAGGAAGGCCCTGCGCGGGCGGCCCCTCGCCCGGCCGCTGGTAGCC
Organism: Actinomadura sp. NEAU-AAG7; assembly: GCF_018603865.1. Taxonomy (NCBI): domain Bacteria; kingdom Bacillati; phylum Actinomycetota; class Actinomycetes; order Streptosporangiales; family Thermomonosporaceae; genus Actinomadura; species Actinomadura sp. NEAU-AAG7. The sequence goes on along the minus strand of NZ_JAHFZY010000001.1, from coordinate 1,862,482 downwards.
CAGCTGCGTGTAGGGCGGCGCGAAGTTCTCCTCCGGGTGGTCGGGCTCCTGCTCCGGCGGCTGGTAGAGGTTCTGCGGCGGCTCGGGGGGCGGCGCGTACGACGGCCGCGGCGGCTCGGGCGCGTTGTAGGGCGCCGGAGGCTGGACCTGGTTCTGCCCCGGCACGGGTGCCCCGGGCATGCCGAAGGCGGCCTGCGCCCCCGGCATCGGTGCGCCCGGCATGGGATTCGGTACCTGGTTCGGCATGGGCGCGGCAGGCGCGCCGGGGCGCTGGAAGCCGAGTTCGGTGTAGGGCGGCGCGACGCTCGCCTCGTCCTGCTCCTCCTCCCCGGGCATGGGCGAGGCCGCCATCGGGTCAGGCGGAGCGAACGCGGCCTGCTGCCCGCCGTGCGCCATGGGCCCGGGGGCGTTCTCCCATCCCGGCTGCGCGGGCGGCTGGACGAACGGGCGGTCGGGCTGCGCGGGCACGCCGGGAGGCTGCGGGGACGCGCCGGGCGCGAGCCCGGGTTGGCTCTGCATGCCGAACGGCGACGGCTGCGAGGGCGCCGGGCTGGGCGGGGGCGTGGCCGGCGCCTGCGTCGGGGACGCGGCCGTGGCGCGGGCGCGGTTGCGTCCGATGATGCCCGCGACGATCGCCGTCGGGACGGGGAATCCGCGCGGCCGCGCGGGCATGCCGCCGAGGCGGCACCAGGCGAGGTCCACCTCGTACATCGCGGCCAGCAGCGTCTCCGCGCCGGGCCCGGACCCGGCGGCGGACCGCAGCGGCTCGGGCAGCCGCATGTCGACGGGCCACAGGCGGCGCAGCGGGTGCCCCTTCTGCTCGGAGACCGCCTGCACGGTGTAGCGGATCTCCGGGTCGAGCCAGGGGACGATCGAGCCCGCCATGTCCTTGCGGACGACCTCCAGGTCGGCGGCCAGCAGCGCGGCGGCGACCAGGCGCGGTTCCACGTACGCGGGGTCGGCGGGGTCACCGGACAGGTCGGCGATGGCCTCGCTCAGCGTGTAGAAGGCGTGCCGGAAGTTGTCCCCGGGGGAACTCTCGTTCCGCAGCGCGGGCACCAGGTTGGGCGGGCACCGCGTCAGCCACTGCTGGACGAGGGCCTGGTCTCCGTACGGGAGCGCCCCGTAGTCGACGGTCGGGTTGCTCAGCGTCGTCCCGAGGATGGCGAGCAGCGCGTCCGCGCGGGTCTGGAAGCGGGGGTCGTCGCGGAGCGCGCTCGCGACCGCCCACATCGTCCGCAGGACGACCACCGCCGCGTCCACCCGGCTCGCGCGCAGGCGCTCGGAGTAGAGCCCGACGAGCGTCTCCAGCGCGGGCGGGGTGAGCCAGCGCGGGCCGTCGACGTCCGGGAGGGGCTTGGCGCGGTAGGGCTTCCAGAGGTCGAGCATCTGCGCGTCCAGCCGCGCGTCGAAGGCGGGCGCGGACGCGCACCACAGCATCACGCCCCACGCGACCGCCACGGTGGACGGCGTCTCCGGCGTGAACTGCGACCACCAGTGCGGGTACTCGGGCGCGGCCAGCGCGGCGGCCGACTCCACCGTCGCGCGGACGCGCGCGGTCAACTCCGTCGCGAACCCGTGCCCGAAGAACGGCAGCCCGGCGGGCGGCGCGAAGGAGAAGTCGGGCCCGGCCGGGACCACGTGCGGCGGCAGGTTCGGGACCTGCGCGACCCCCTGCCCGGGACGGGCGGCCATGCGGACCGCGGGCGTGCGCGGCGGCGGGCACAGGTACCACTGGCCGTCGGAGGGGTGCAGCCGGTACCAGCGCGCCCACGCTCCGAACAGCCACCAGGTGCCGTCGGGGAGGACGAGCACGCGTCCGCCGATGGCGTGCTGGCGCTGCTGAGGAGGCGCCGACGGCCACCACGCCGCGGACACCATCGCCCTCGTGTCGCGCTCTGCCTCCGCGAACGGATCCTGCCCCATCTGGGGGCTGGGCGGCGGAGCGCTGCCATAGCCCGGTCCCCACACCACGCACGTCATGGTAGTCAGCCGATTGCGGCAGGGGGTCCGCCGACGGCGGCGAACCCGCGTCCCCGCAGGTCACAGGCTCAGCATTCGCCGGAGCCGGACAGCGCCGGCCCCCGGCACACTACTCCCAGTCCGCCGCGCGGTGCCGCGCCGCCTTCGCCGTGTAGATCGGCGGGGTCTGCTCCAGGACGAGCCGGTCGCCGTCCCGCAGCTCCCGGACGATCTTCGCGGGCGTCCCGGCGACGAGCACGCCGGAGGGGATCTTCTTGCCCGGCGGCACCAGCGCGCCCGCCGCGACCAGCGTGCCCGCGCCGATCCGCGCGCCGTTCAGCACGATCGCGCCGATGCCGATCAGCGAGCCGGTCTCGACGTGCGCGCCGTGCACCATCGCCTTGTGGCCGAGGCTGACCCGGTCCTCCAGGACGGCGGGCATCCCCGGGTCGCAGTGCAGGCAGCACAGGTCCTGGATGTTGCACTCCTCGCCGACGACGACCTCCTCGTCCTCGCCGCGCAGCACCGAGCCGTACCAGACGCTGGACGCGCGGCCCAGGCTCACGCGGCCCACCACGACCGCGCCGGGCGCCACCCACGCCTCCGGATGGATCTTCGGCCGGTCCTCGCCCAACGCACCCACGTAGTTCATGCGCCGATGCTAGGACGGCACCGGGACGCCCCCGCCCGCCGGGTCCGGGCGGGTGGGTGCGGGTGGGGTTCGGGTGGGCCGGACTCCACGACACAGCCGCCCGGATAGCGCGAATTTTCCTGACTTTGGATAGTTTGTCGGACCAGCCGGATGAAGAAACCGATGAAGAAACCGCAGCGAGAAGCGCGTTCCGGTTGCGCGAATGGGGTGGACCGGACAAGAGTCGTCCTGACGTTTCTAATGTGGGCCCGCTCACAGGCGGGTGAGGATCGCATCCGACCCTGACGGGGTGATGACCCCCGCCAACGACCCCCCAAGGCACCATGAGCAACGAAGCCGAAATCCTGCCGAACCTCCTCCAAGAAGAGTCCTTCGAGATCGTCATGCGCGGCTACAACCGCCGCCAGGTCGACGACTACATCGCCCGCGCGCAGCAGAAGCACCGCGAACTGGAGGCCCGGCTCGCCCGCGCCCAGGACGACGCCGAGCGCATCCGCCGCGAGATGGCCGAGGTCCGGGAGGCCCGCAAGCCGACCGGGGACGACCTGAGCGACCGGCTCCGCCAGATCATCAACCTCGCCGAGGACGAGGCCAGCGACAAGGTCGCCGAGGCCGAGGCGGCGGGCGCGGAGATCCGCGAGGACGCCGAGCGCGAGTCCAAGCGCATCATCGACGACGCGCGCTCGCACGCCGAGAAGAACCTGGCCCAGGCCCAGGAGAAGGCCGAGAACGTGCTCGCCTCGGCCAAGAAGGAGTCCGACAGCGTGCTGTCCGCCGCCAAGCAGGAGGCGGAGCAGACGGTGACCAGCGCCCGGATCGAGGCCGAGCGCACGCTCACCGCGTCCGAGCGCCGCGCCAGCGTGATCAACGAGGGCGCGACGCAGCGGCTGACCTCGCTCACCAAGAACCACACCCAGGCCCTCCAGCGCCTCACCGAGATCAGCGAGACGCTGCACCGGCTGCTGACCGCCGAGAACGAGGCGGGGCCGCTGGAGAAGATGGTCGAGGACGCCGTCCGGCAGTCGCCGCCGCGCAAGCAGCCGGCCGCCGCGCCCCCGGCGTCCCCTTCGGCGTCCCACTCCGCCTCGGCGCCGAAGCCGGTGAGCGCCGTCCCGGCGACGCCCGCGACGCCGGTGGCACCGGCCGCCCCGGCGAAGCCCGCCCCGGCGCCGGTCGCCGCCAAGCCGTCGTCCCCGCCGTCCTCGTCGACGTCGGCGACGCCGCTGCCGTCCGGCCCGTCCGGTCCGTCCGGCCCGTCGCTGAGCAAGGCCGACCCGGAGCCGGCGTCCGCCGACGCCCCGGCCGCGCAGGTGCCCCCGCAGGCCCCGCGCTCGCCGCAGCCGCCGCGCCCGCAGGAGGACGACGGCCCGCTGTCGCCGCGCGGCCCCGCCGACCTGGGCTGACCTCGGCTCCGCCGCCCGCCGCGTTCCGGCGGTTCCGGGGTCTCGTAGGATCTCGGGGTGAGCAAGAAGACCGCCGCGCACGCCGACCGCCGGGGACGGCGCCGCGGGACCCCCCGTCCGATCAGGCTCCTCGGGGACCCCGTCCTGCGCACCGCGTGCGACCCCGTGACCAGGTTCGACGAGTCGCTGGAACGCCTGGTCGACGACATGTTCATCACCATGTACGACGAGGACGGCGCGGGCGTGGCCGCCAACCAGGTCGGCGTCCCGCTCCGCGCGTTCGTCTACGACTGCAAGGACGACCGCGACCGCCGCCACGTCGGCCACGTCGTCAACCCGGTGCTGGTCGCCGCCGACGGCGAGCCGCTCGTCGAGCGCGAGGGCTGCCTGTCGCTGCCCGGCATGAACTTCCCGACCCCCCGCTTCCCCCACGCGGTCGTCGAGGGCGTGGACGTGAAGGGCAGGCCCGTCCGCGTCGAGGGCACCGGCTACTTCGCACGGTGCCTCCAGCACGAGTGCGGCCACCTCGACGGCGAGGTCTACGTGGACGTCCTGTCCGGCGACACGCGCCGCGAGGCGATGCGCGCGATCCGCGCGCTCAACCGCTGAATTCCGCGCGCCCGCCGACGATCCTCCGCGCGCGGACGGGTGACGTTCAGGTCGCTTTCAGGTTCGGATGCCACCCTCTGCCATGATTGGTGGAGGGGGGCCACACGTGTCACTGGTTGAGCGGACGGCGAACGGCGGCGGCAGGGCGGCCGAGGCGACGCTGCTCGTCGTCGAGGACGAGCCGAACATCCTGGAGCTGCTCTCGGGGAGCCTGCGCTTCACCGGCTTCGAGGTCGTCACCGCGACCAACGGCGCCGACGCCGTGCAGGCCGCCCGGCGGCACCGCCCCGACCTGATCGTGCTGGACGTGATGCTGCCCGACATCGACGGGTTCGACGTCGCGCGGCGGCTGCGGTCGGGCGGCGACCACACGCCGGTGCTGTTCCTCACCGCGCGCGACGCCGTCCAGGACCGCGTCAAGGGCCTGACGATCGGCGGCGACGACTACGTCACCAAGCCGTTCAGCCTGGAGGAGGTCATCGCCCGCATCCGCGCCGTGCTCCGCCGGTTCCGCGGCGGGGTGGCCGAGGCGACGCCGCGGATGGTCTTCGCCGACGTCGAGCTCGACGAGGACAGCCACGAGGTCTGGCGCGACGGCCGGCCCGTCCAGCTCTCGCCGACCGAGTTCAAGCTGCTGCGCTACTTCATGGCCAACGCGGGGCGCGTGCTGTCGAAGGCGCAGATCCTCGACCACGTGTGGAACTACGACTTCCGGGGCGACGCGGGGATCGTCGAGTCCTACGTCTCCGCGCTGCGCCGCAAGGTCGACAACGTCGAGCCGCGGCTGATCCACACGTTGCGCGGCGTGGGATACGTGCTGCGCGAGCCCCCCGCCCCGGGCTGATGGCCACGCGGGCCCCCGCGCTCGATCCCGCCGGTCCCGGCACCGCGCGGCCCACCTGGCGGCTCGGCTCCTTCTGGGGGCGGACGACGCTGCGCGTGAAGCTGGTGGCGGGGATGCTCGTCCTCGTCACGCTCGGGATGACCGCGATGAGCGCGGCGAGCACGTCCGTCCTGCGCGAGTACCTGGTGACGCGGGCCGACGACCAGCTGCGGGGCTGGGTGCAGCGCTCGCTGACGCAGGTCGTCCCGCAGTTGCAGACCGGACGCGCGCAGATCGACGTGCGCATCCCGAGCGAGATGAACGTGCAGATCCGCGACGAGGCCGGACGGCCCGTCCAGCAGAACAGCCCGTGGGGCGTGGAGGGCTACCCGAGGCTCCCGAAGAACCTCGACCGGCACCTCTACGAGCCGTTCACGGTGAGCGGCGGCGGCCCCGGCTCGCCGTGGCGCGTGCTCGCCGAGCCGATCCCGGGCGGCGGCGTGATCATCCTCGGGCTCAGCATGGACGAGATCGAGCGCACGGTCGGGCGGCTCGTCGCGATCGACGTGATCGTGGGGCTGCTCGTGCTCGCGGTGCTGGTCGTCCTCGGCGTGTGGGTGGTGCGGGCCTCGCTGCGCCCGCTCCGGGCGGTGGAGGAGACCGCCGGGGCGATCGCGGCCGGCGACCTGTCCAGACGCGTGCCCGAGGACGATCCGGCCACCGAGATGGGACGGCTCGGCCGCTCGCTGAACGTGATGCTCAGCCAGATCGAGTCGGCGTTCGGCGCCCGCGCGCAGTCCGAGGCCGCCGCGCGCCGGTCGGAGGACGCGGCCCGCCACTCCGAGGAGCGCATGCGCCGGTTCGTCGCCGACGCGGGCCACGAACTGCGCACCCCGCTCACCGCGATCCGCGGTTTCGCCGAGTTCTACCGGCAGGGCGCCGCCCGGGACCCGGCCGACGTCGCCCGGCTCATCGGGCGCATCGAGGAGACCGCGTCCCGGATGGGCCTGCTCGTCGAGGACCTGCTGCTGCTCGCCCGCCTCGACCGCGAGCGCCCGATCGAGCGGCGCCCGGTGGACCTGCTCGCGGTCGCCGCCGACTCCGTCCAGGAGGCGCGGGTCCTCGCGCCCGCGCGGACGGTCGAGCTGTCGGTCGAGGGCGGCATGGCCTACCAGGTGCGCGGGGACGAGCCGCGGCTGCGGCAGGTGCTCGGCAACCTGCTGACCAACGCGATCCGGCACACCCCCGAGGGCACGCCGGTCGAGGTGCGGCTGTCGCCCGGCACGCTGCGCGGCGCGCCCGCCGCGATCGTCGAGGTCGCCGACGAGGGGCCGGGGCTGTCCCCCGAGCAGGCCGAGCGCGTCTTCGAGCGGTTCTACCGCGCCGACCCGTCCCGCTCCCGGGAGGACGGCGGCACCGGCCTCGGCCTCGCCATCGTCGCCGCGCTCGTCGCCGCGCACAACGGGCTCGTGGAGGCCGACTCCACCCCGGGCGAGGGCGCGCTGTTCCGGGTCGTCCTCCCCCTGGATCCGGACTGATCTTTTTCGCGGGTGATCTTCAGGCTCCTTTCAGGAAGGTGCGCTTGGGTGAGTGATCACAGGGCGCGGCCCGATCCCGGCGGGACCGGGGGAGACGCGCCCTGGCCAACGTCACGGCACCGTGGCCGAGGGGGCGCACGCCGCACACCCCCTCGGCCACGGTTTTTTCGTGGCGTCTCCCCGTTCAGCACACTTTCAGGTTGGCTCCAGGCGGGATGCAGGCCCGGGACGCAGGCTCATGGGTGACGAGACAGGGAGAAGACATGAGCGCCGACCAACCGCGGCAGCCTTGGGAGCCGCAACGACCGGACCTCGCTCCGCACGGCCCGACCTGGCAGCGGCCCGGTGGACCCGGAGCGCCGTCCCACCCGACAGCCCCGACCGACCCGCCCTTCCACACCGACCCGCCCGCCCCGCCCTACCAGGCCGGGCCACAGGGCGGCCCGCACTTCCCGCCCTACCAGACCGTCACCGACCCGATCGCGCCGCAGCGGCCCGGGTTGTGGACGGCCCGCCGCAAGCTCGCCGCGTTCGGCGCCGCCGCGCTGATCGCGGTGGGCGCGGGCGGCACCGGAGCGGCCCTGGCGATGGCCGTGACGGACGGCACGACCGCATCCACCAGCCCCACGGCCGTCGCCGGGGCGTCCACGAAGGCGGGCACGATCGCGCAGGTCGCCAAGGCGGTGCAGCCGAGCGTGGTGTCGATCCAGGCGCAGACCGCGCAGGGCACCTCGGGCGGCTCCGGCGTGATCCTGCGCGCGGACGGCATGATCATGACGAACGCGCACGTCGTCTCCGGCGTCCGCCAGGCGCAGGTCAAGCTCAGCGACGGCCGCACCGCTCCCGCGCGCGTGCTGGGCGCCGACACCCGCAACGACATCGCCGTGATCAAGGCCGAGGGCCTGTCCGGCCTGAAGCCCGCCACGCTCGGCGACAGCGCGGCGCTCGCGGTCGGCGACCAGGTCCTCGCCGTCGGCAGCCCGCTCGGCCTGGACGGCTCGGTCACCTCCGGCATCGTCAGCGCCCTCGGCCGCCAGATCCAGGAGGGCGGCGGCGGTGGTGAGCAGAACCTGCCGCCCGGCATGCGCGGGCAGCTGTCCCAGCAGCAGCAGACGGTGATCGAGAACGCGATCCAGACCGACGCCGCGATCAACCCCGGCAACTCCGGCGGCGCGCTCGTCAACGCGGCCGGGCAGGTGATCGGCGTCAACACCGCCATCGCGACCTCCGGCGGCAGCGGCGGCAACATCGGCGTCGGCTTCGCGATCCCCTCCAACACCGCCAAGAAGGTGGTGCAGCAGATCATCGACGGTCCGCAGACCTGACCTGGGACGGCCGCCCGTTCAAGCTCTGGGGGGAGCGGGAGGACGGACGGCCGCCCCAGGTCAACAGGGCCTCTCCCGGGCCGGGGAGAGGCCCGAGAACGGCCGCGTGCCCTGGGGACACGCGGCCGTTCTCGCATTCCCGGCAGGAAAACCGGACGACAAGCCTTCGCCCGTCCGGGGATAATCGACGACATGTCCGAGGAGCTGCACGTCCGCGGCTCGGTCTCCGTGCCGGAGTCCGAGCTGCGCTGGCGCTTCTCCCGGTCCTCCGGCCCCGGCGGGCAGCACGTCAACACCAGCGCGACCGCCGCCGAGCTCTCCTACGACGTCGCCGCCTCGTCCCTGCCCGAGCCCTACAAGGCCCGCGCGCTGGAGCGGCTGGCCGGGCGCCTCGTCCGCGGCGTCCTCACGATCCGCGCCGAGGAGTTCCGCTCCCAGCTCCGCAACCGCGACGCCGCCCGCGCGCGGCTGGCCGCGATCCTCGCCGAGGCCACCGCCCCGCCGCCGAAGAAGCGCGTGCCCAAGAAGATCCCGCGCGGCATCAACGAGCGCCGCCTGGAGAACAAGAAGCGCCGCTCCGACGTGAAGCGCTCCCGCTCCCGCCGCTGGGACTAGCCGGGGGGTGTTCATGTCGATCCTGTACGGGCGCGGAATCGCTTCGCGGTCTTCGCGGTGGCTGAGGTCGCTGCCCTAAGCGGCCGCGCGTTCGGCCACGGGCTGCGCGTCCACCGCTTCTTCATGGGACGGCCCGGTGGGGCGCGTCGCCCGGATCAGGAGCGCGAGGGCCGCGAAGATCACGGCGGAGACGGCGCCGGTGATGTTCAGCCCGACGGTGAACGCGTCGTGGGCGGTGCGCAGCAGCGCCTCGGCCTGGTCGCCCGGCAGGTCGCGGGCGGCCGCGTCGGCGCCCGCGAGCGTCTGGCGCGCGGCGGCGGGCGCGTCCGCCATCCGGGACCGGTAGACGGCGGCGCCGACCACCCCGAGCGCCGCCATGCCGAGCGAGGAGCCGAAGTAGTTGCTGGTCTCCGACATCGCGGCCGCCGCGCCCGCCCGCCGCGGCGGCACCGAGCCGACGACCAGGCCGGTGCCGAGCGCGAACAGCGGCCCGGTGCCGAGCGCGAGCACGGTGACCCCGGCGATCAGCCACGGGAGGCCGTCCGCGCCGTCCACCCGGGTCAGCAGGACGCAGCCGGCGACCGACAGGCAGAGCCCGGCGGCGATCGCCGAGGCCGGACGCATCCGCCGCGCCAGCAGGGGTGCGGTCATCGTCCCGGCCGCGACGCCCAGGCCCATCGGCGCGAACAGCACCGCCGAGGCCAGCGGCGAGTGCCCCAGCACGCCCTGGAGGTACTGCGTGGCCATCAGCCCCGTCCCGGCCATGGCGACCCCCGCGAACACCAGACCCACCAGGACGGCGGCGAACGAGCGGTTCCGCAGCAACCGCAGATCCAGCAGCGGCTCCCCCAGCGTGAGCTGCCGCCGGACGAACACCACGCCCACGACCACGCCGCCGACGATCGCGGCGACCGGAACGGGCGTCCCGGCCGAGGCGTCGACGGCGAGCCGCTTGAGCCCGTAGACGACGGGCAGCACCGCCGCCAGCGACAGCCCGACGCTGAGCAGGTCGAGCCGTCCGCGCGCGGGGGCGCGGAACTCGGGCAGCAGCACCGGCCCGAGCACCAGCAGGCCGACCATGACCGGCACCGCGACCAGGAACACCGACCCCCACCAGAACCACCGCAGCAGCAGCCCCGCCAGCACGGGCCCGAGCGCTCCCCCGGCGAACTGGCAGGTCGCCCAGATCGCGATGGCTCGGCCGCGCCGCCGCTCGTCGCGGAACATGTTGGTGATCAGTGCGAGCGTCGAGGGCATCAGCGTCGCCCCCGCGACCCCGAGCAGCGCCCTGGCGGCGATCAGCATCTGCGGGTTCACCGCGTACGCGGACACCACCGACAGGACCGCGAACGCCGTGCCGCCGACCAGCAGCAGCCGGCGGCGCCCGATCCGGTCGCCGAGCGTCCCCATCGTGATCACGAACCCGGCCATCAGGAACCCGTAGCCGTCGGTGATCCACAACTGCTCGGTGCCGCTCGCGCCGAGATCCTCGCTGATCTGCGGCAACGCCAGGAACAGCGACGTGATGTCCATCGCGACCAGCAGCGTCGGCAGGACGAGCACCGCCAGCCCGAGCCATGCGCGCCGGGGCGCGATCTCCTGTGTCATGTCGGTCTCCTCTTCCGGAGGGGGCACGTTCACGACTGGGTCGGAGCCGCGGACCGGATCTCGACAACACCTTGACGTGAAGATCGCGTCAGGATCTCCTTGACGCATGAGCGAATCCGCGGAGTTGAACCGCGCGTCCCGGATCCGGGTGGCGCTGAGCGAGGCCGCCGCCCAACTGGCCGACCGCGCCGCCGTCCTCGTCCGCACCGGGTCCGACGGGCTCCCGGGCGACCTCACCGACGAGGCGCGGCGGCTCCTCGCGCAGGCCGAGCAGGTCCTGGAGCTGGCGGTGCTGTGCGACCGCAGGCGCGGCGCGCCGTGGGCGGCCATCGGCGAGGCCCTCGGCGACGTCTCGAAGCAGACCGCGCACGAACGCTACGCCGAGGCCGACCGGCGGCTCGACGAGGCGCTCATCGAGCACTGGCTGACCGGCGAGTCCCCCGCCGCCGACCTGCCGCCCGGCGCCGACGCGTCCGTCCGCACCCTCGTCCGGCTGGACGAGTGGGCCGCGACCCGCAACCGCGTCGCCACCGTCCCCGACGAGGACCCCGAACGCCAGGTGACCTCCGGCCTCGCACCGATGACGACCGCCGAGCACGGCGCCCTGCTCACCGCCGCCGAGGCCCTGATCGGCACGATCACCGACACCGTCCGCCGCCACGCCCTGGAGGAGGGCCACGCCAACCGCGCCGTCCAGTGGCACGAACGCCGCCTCGCGGACGAGCTGGCCGCCCCCGGCAGCACCGGAACCCCGGTAGAGGAACTCCGCGAACACCTGACCAAGGCCCGCACCCGCCTAACCGACCTCTAGCCCCGGAAAGCACGCGGCGACCCCGCACCTCCCCGCGACACCCGCGGCCGTTACGGGTGTGCGGAAGGTAGGCCTCACCGTTGCGTGCGGTGCGTCCCCTCACTCGCCAGTGTAACTTTTAGTAGTCGATTGAGTTCGAGGAGTAGTTGTGAAAGATGTTCCGGTCGCCCTGCGCGTTCTCGCCGCCGCGCCGAATGCGGTCCGGCGTGCGGGGGCGGCGTGAGAGGGATTCCTCGCCGTTCGGTTACGGGGTGATCTATCTCAGGAAATGAGTCGCATTGGTGAGGGGCCGCGTCGAGGGTCCGCGCATATCGCCGTGCCGGGTTTCATTGGGGTCCCCTTCGCGAGAAGAGCTCGTCCGGTGAACTCTGCTCTTGTGGACGGGGCCTCGACGCATGGGTGCCGGCCTTGCCGTGGCGTCCGTTCGGGCCGGGGCGAGCGATAAGTGCCGCTGCCGCGTGCCCGCGGTGTGACACTCATAGGTGCCTGGCGGCGTCCTCCCGGGCGTTCGCGCCCGGACGCCCGGGCACCGGCGAGGTTCGTCTAGCTGAAAGTTAGTCCTCGTCACACAGGGCGACAAGAACCGGGGGTAGAGGGCGCTTCTCACCGGGCGGCCATGGCACCCTCACCACCTGGGCCATGGACGCGCCCCGTCGAGCGGGAGTGACCTACTTGATCGAGAAAGCACGGAACAGGAGAGGGAGCGATGGTGCGCACGAACCCCGAGCGTCGGGAGGCCCTGCTGGACGCGGCGATCGAACTGCTCGCCCAGCGCGGAGCCCGCGGGGTCACCTACCGCGCACTCGACACCCAGGCCGGGGTCCCCACCGGCACCTCTCTGCACTACTTCCGCAACCGCGAAGAGCTGCTCAAACAGCTCGCCTACCGCGTCCTGAAACGCTACAAGCAGCGTGAGGACAGGAACCGCGACGCCGTCGCCGCCCCGCTCGACCGCGAGGCCCTCACGACGTTGTTCCAGCAGAGCGTCCGCCAGGCCATCGCCGACTCCACCCTCCAGACCGCCTCGATCGAGCTGGCCCTGGAGGCGTCCCGCAGCCCCGACCTTCAGCCGATCATGGTCGAGATGACCCGCACCGGGATCAGCGACGACTTCTCCGACCTGGCCGCCCGCCAGGGGGCGGACGGCACCAACGACCTCACCATGCTCTACATGGCCCTGCACTCGCTGGTCACCCACATGGTGCTCATTCCGGGCGCCCTACCGGTGACCGACATCGACGAACTCGTCGCCCATTTCATCCACCGCCTGATCCCAGAACAGGAACCCGACACCTCCTGACCCCGAGCACCCCTCCTCCCGGGCCGGGGCCGGCGCCGTCGCGCTTGCAGCATATTGCTCATGGTATATACCATCAGCGATATGTTCGCGATCGAGTTGGAACCCGAGGTCGTCACCTGGCTCGACGCCCTGACCTTCACGCAGTACCAGCGCGTCATGCGCAACGTGGACGACTATCTCGTCGAACGCGGTGACATCCTGGACGGGAACCACACCAGGGCGCTCCGTGAGGGGGTTCGGGAGTTACGTCTCTTCTTGCGGGAAACCACATGGAGGATCACCTATTGGCTCCCCACCGGGCGCGGACGCGTGGTCGTCCTGCTGACCGTGTTTCAGAAAGTCCGTAACGATATGCAGATCCGGGACATTGAACGGGCGGTCAAGATGCGGCATGTCTGCGAAGCGTCCACACCGGCCCGGCAGGCCATGTCTACGAGAGGAACGGATGATGGCCGGTCACAGCAGCTGGAAGGTCTACCGCGAGCAGCGGCTGCGCGAAGGGGTGGACGCGCATCCGGAGTACGACCAGGCCGGGCTGGATCTGCGGCTCGGCGACATGGTTCGCGAACGGCGCTTGGAATTGGGGCTCACGCAGCGGGAGGTGGCGGAACGGACCGGCATCAGCCAGCCCGCGCTGTCCCGCATCGAGGGCGGCGGAGGAATCCCCACCCTGGCGATGCTGGATCGAATCGCCAAGGCCATGAAGACCACTTTCACCATCACCGTTGGCGATACCGCGGCGGCTTGAGCTCCGCGGTGCGTGTGGTTCGAGCGGGGCCGGCCCCGGTGGTCGAGCGGGCGGGGGTTGCGCGCTCGGGGCCGGCCTCCGCGTAGGGGTGGCGCCGCGGTGCTCTGGGGAGAGCAGAGCACCGCGGCGTCGGGGAGGGGGGCTCGGGTCAGGCGACCTGCTCCCAGAGGGCCGGGACGGCGGCGGGCGTCCAGCCCGGCTGGGCGGTGTGGGGCTGGAGGCAGCGGTACTTCACGCCTTCGAAGGTGACGACGTCACCGGCCTTGTAGTCGGTGCCGGCGGCCCAGCTGGTGTCGCCCGGGTTGCCGGGGCCCGGGTCGTCGGGGCCGGAGCGCGCACCGACCTTGACGCCGGCCCACGCGTCGGCCACCGCCTTGTACTCGGGGCTGTCCGCGCCGTACAGCTTGGAGGCCGCCGCGAGCGTGCCGCGGCGCGCGTCCTTGTAGTCGGTGTTCGCGCGGAACTCCTCGGTGAGGGCCTTGTACCAGATGGCCGTGGCCTTCTCGCGCCCGATGCCGGTGACCGGCTTGTTGTCGGCGGTCGGGGAGTTGTAGCTGACGCCGTTGATGACCTTCGACCCGCTGCCCTCGGAGAGCAGGTAGTAGAAGTGGTTGGCGATGCCGGAGGAGTAGTGGACGTCCACGCCGCCCGCGTTCGGCCCCCAGTTGTCCAGCGACGAGCCGTCCTTGCTCGGACGGTCCATGTACCGCAGCGGCGACCCGTTGCCGGAGATGTTGATCTTCTCGCCGATGAGGTAGTCGCCGACGTCGCTGGAGTTGTTGGCCCAGAACTCGATGGCCGTGGCCATGATGTCGGACGTGGCCTCGTTCAGCCCGCCGGACTCGCCCTCGTAGATGAGGCCCGCCGTGTTGGCGGTGACGCCGTGGGTCATCTCGTGGCCCGCGACGTCCAGCTCGGTCAGCGGCTTGCTGTTGCCCTGGCCGTCGCCGTAGGTCATGCAGAAGCAGCTGTCCTCCCAGAAGGCGTTGACGTAGCTCCTGCCGTAGTGGACGCGGGAGTACGCGCCGACGCCGTCGCCGCGGATGCCCGCGCGGCCGAAGACGGTCTTGTAGAAGTCCCAGGTCTCGCCCGCGCCGTAGGCGGCGTCCACGGCGGCGGTCTGGGCGTTGCTCGGCGTGCCGTCGCCCCACTGGTCGTCGGCGTCGGTGAACAGCGTGCCCCGGCCGGAGGTGCCGCCGTTCAGGTTGGTCGTGTCGTGGTTGCCGCGGCCGGTGTCGCGCAGGGAGTAGCTGCCCCCGGAGCCGCTCGTGCCGAGCTGGACCGTCCCGGAGTACTGGCTGCGGCCGGTGCCGGTCTGGACGCCCTGCCACTGGATGATCTTCTTGCCGGTGGTGGCGTCGGTGAGGACGTGCAGGCGGTTCGGCGTGCCGTCCCGCTGCGTCCCGCCGACGACGGTCTCCCAGGCCAGCACGGCCTCGCCGTCGCGTCCCATCCAGACGACCTTGCGCGGCGCGACGCTGCCCTCGGCCTTCGGGGTGGCGGGCTTGGTGGAGGCCAGGGCCGAGGGGGCGGTGTTCAGCTTGAGCTGGTGGGTGTCGGCGCGCGAGACCCGCTCCAGCTTGCCGGACGCGGCGCGGTGCACGATGAGGTCGCCGCCGATGACGGGCAGGCCGTCATAGGTGCGCGTGTAGTGGGTGTGGGTGGTGCCGTCCTGGTCCTTGACGACGGTCTTGGTCTGCAACGCGACCTTGTCGCCGAGGTTCAGCTCGGACGCGGTCGCGCCCTGCTGGGACTGCGCCTTGCCGATGAGCGCCCGGTACTCCTGGGGGCTCACCTTGGCGGGCATCTGGCCGGCACCGGCGGCGGGCTTGGCGGGTGTGGCGGCGGCGGGTCCCGCCTGCATGCCGATGGCCGCCATGGCGGCGACGGCGACCAGCGCACTGCTCGTGCTGACGCGCCGGCGGGCGCGTCCGGGGGTAGTGGATGTCACGCGGAACTCCTTGTCTGAGACCGCCTCGGGGGGACGACCGAGGGGGGAGCGTTCCAGGGCGCTGGTGAGTACCCAGGAACTTCGGAGTGTCGAAGGGGTGGTTGACGGGGGAACAATCCCACGCATTTAGGTGCATGTCACCGGAAAGTTCGGCGCTGGACGCATCCATAGGGAGATCGGTTCCGCCGCAAGGGGAATCCCTACGCGCCCGAGGGTCTAACGAGGGTCCCCTAATCAATAGGAAGGTTTCCTAAGCAAGGGAAACGCCCTAGCCGGAAGGGGTCCGGACGGCGGGCGCCGAACCGGGGACAGTCCCGGGTTCGAGGGCCCGCGGACCCGCCGCGAGCGCACGGCAGCGTATCGAGACGATCAGCCGGACGGGCCGCCGGGCCCGATCGGCGGCGGGGTCAGCCGGGGAGGGAGGCGCCGGGGCCGTCCAGGCCGCCGCCCAGGAAGGAGCCCAGTTGCGCGCGGGAGCGTATGCCGAGCTTGCGGTAGATGCGGGTGAGGGACGCCTCGACGGTCTTCACGCTGAGGAACAGCCGGTTCGCGACCTGCTGGTTGGTGGCGCCCTGCCCGACCAGCAGCGCGATCCGCTGCTCGCCCTCGGTCAGGGACGCGCGGGCCGTCGCGCCGAGCGGCGCAGATCCGTCCCGCAGGCCCATGTCCAGGCGCGCGAGCCGGTGCCGCGCCTGCTCGGCCCAGGGGCGCGCCCCGCAGCGCAGGAAGATCTCCAGCGCGTCGGACGCGGCGTGGCGGGCGGGCCCGGCGCGCCGTCTTCGGCGTTCGATGCGGGCCTGTTCGAGCAGGCAGTGGCCGACTTCGAGGGGCTGGCCCAGCCGTTCGAACAGCGCGGCGGCCTTCAGCAGCTGCGCGACCGCCGCGTCGTGCTCGCCGCGCGCGGCGAGCACGGCGGCCTCGGCGCGGTCGAGCCGTCCGGTGACGCCGATGCCCCGGGCGCGGTCGCCGACGGCGGCGCGGGTCGCGGTGATGACGCCCTCCGCCAGTTCGACGTCGCCGAGCTGCGCGAGGCCCTGCGCGAGGTCACCGTGCCAGCGCAGCACCAGCGGGGACGGGACGCCGCGTCCCTCGCCGAGCGCGTCGATGCGCCACAGCGTCTCGACCCCGGCGCGGATGTCGCCGCCGCGCATCCGGGCGAGGCCCAGCACGTGCAGCAGCCGGCTCTGGAAGATGACGTCGTTCTCCTGCTCGGACGCCCGCAGCCCGCGCTCGGCGAGCGCGATCGCGCGCCGGACGCTGCCGCCCGCGAGTTCGGCGAGCGCCCCGTGGTACCAGGCCGGCCCCGGGCTGAGCGCCGCCTCCTCGGTGATGCGCATGGCGCGGTCGGCGAAGTCGAGGGCCTCCCGGCAGCGCCCCGTCCGGACGGCGACCTCGGACAGGTTGCGCAGCACGTGCACGACCTCCTCGCCCGACCCGCGCTCCACCAGGGCCAGCATCCGCAGGAGTTCGTCGCGGGCCTCCGCCAGCCGGTCCTCGACGACGGCGCAGTACGCCGCGATGTAGCGGGGCGTGGTGTGCATCTGGCCGTCGAGCGGAAGCTCCGGCAGCCGCCGCGCGCGCCTGAGGTCGCTGGCGTAGTCGCCGCGTCCCTCGATCAGCGAGATGTTGGCCCGGACGGCGAGCACCTTCGCCTCCAGCGCGGTGTCGCCGGTCTCGCGCGCGTGCGCGAGCGCGAGGTCGGCCTCCTGCTCGGCGCGCTCGGACGCGCCGTTCAGCAGCGCGCCGAGCGCCATCCGCAGCCGCAGCGGGCCGAGCAGGGACGGGTCTCCCTCCGCGTCCACCAGGGCGGCGGCGAACACCTCGCCCATCTCGGCGAGCCCCTGCCCGGACAGGTCCAGGATCGCGAGCCTGACCCGCACCCGCTGCGCGCGGGTCGCGTCGGCGGCGAGGACGGCCTCGGCCGAGCGGTGCACGAGGTCGGGCAGCCCTCCGTTCGCGCCGGTCTCGGCCGCCGCGACCAGCCATTCCAGGCGTTCGGCGGCGGGCTCGGCGGGCGAGCGGTCGGCGGCGAGCCGGTACAGCTCGGCGGCCATCCGGTGCGAGCCCTGCCGGACGGCCTGCTCGGCGGCCGTGACCAGCGAGTGCGCCAGCTCGGCGTTCGGGCCCGGGTCGGCGAGGGCGCGGTGCCGGGCGCGGCCCGCCGCGTCCGGCACGACGGCGGCCAGCGCCCGGTGCACCCGCGCGAGGTGCGCGGCCTCGGCGGACTCGGCGAGGACGGTGCCGACGGCGGGCGGGGTGAACCGGATTCCGCCGCCCTCGGTGATCAGCAGCCCGAGCACCGCCGCCTCCCGGATCTCGCGCGCGGCCTCGGCGCGCCCGGCGCGGCGCAGCAGGTCGGTCGTCGGACGGATCGCCAGCGCCGCCATCAGCAGCGTCTCGCGCGCCTCCGCCGACAGCCGCGCCAGCCGCTCGACGATCACCGCCTGGACGCGCTGCGGCAGCGGGGCCGGACGCCAGTGCCGGGGGATCCGGTCGGTGAACGCGCCGCCGAGCGCGAGCGCGAGGAACGGGTTGCCGCCGGAGTCGGAGTGCAGCGTGTTCACCACGCGGACGGGCAGCCCGTAGCTGTCGAACAGCTCGGCCAGCTCGTCGGGCTCCAGGGGCGGGACGGGGAGGTGGAGCGCGTCGGGCGCGGGGCTCCAGGTCGCCCCGGCGGCCTCGCCCGGGGCGAACCCGTCCGGCCAGCGTCCCGCGACCACGGCCCGCACGCCCCGGGCGCCGAGCCGCCGCACCGTGTAGCGGATGGCGTTGACCGACTCGGTGTCGAGCCACTGGGCGTCGTCGATGAGCAGCAGCACCGGCCGTTCCTCCGCGCACCGGGCGAGCAGCCCGCGGAACGTCAGCCTGCATGCGAGATGGTCCATGGGAGACCGGTCGGTGGAGGAGCGTCCGATCGGGCCCGCGTCGTCGTGCTCGT
Source organism: Actinomadura sp. NEAU-AAG7 (assembly GCF_018603865.1). Taxonomy (NCBI): domain Bacteria; kingdom Bacillati; phylum Actinomycetota; class Actinomycetes; order Streptosporangiales; family Thermomonosporaceae; genus Actinomadura; species Actinomadura sp. NEAU-AAG7. The sequence goes on along the minus strand of NZ_JAHFZY010000001.1, from coordinate 1,844,199 downwards.
CGCCGGACGCCGCGCCGGACGCCTCTCCGGACGCCGCGCCGCCGCCCTCCTCGCCCGCGGCGGCGAGGTCGCCGGGCGCGGCCGAGTGCGGCTCGGGCAGCCCGGTCAGCCGCTCGCGCGGAAGCTGCGCGGTCAGCGTGCCGGGGAGCTGGTCGAGCAGTTCGGCGAGCCCCGAGCAGGGCACCCAGCGCTCGGTCTCGGTCCCGGCGACGCGCAGGACGAGTTCGCCCCGGGCGGCGGCCGCGGCGCCGACGGCTTCGAGCAGCGCCGTCTTCCCGATGCCGCTCGGACCCGTCAGCACGGCGCTGCCGTCCGCGGCGAGGCGGGCCTCCACGGACGTGAGCAGTGCGGATCGGCCCACCAGCGAGGGCGGCGTTCCCTTCCGGACAGCCGGCTGCGCGGCCCGAACGTCCATGGCTCGTTCCCTTCAGGAGGAATCCGGCGCCGCGCCGACAATAACCACGAGCCGGGACACTCACAACGCCCCTGACCGGCCCGAGCGCCGCCGGTTCGGACGGCGCCGCCCGTCGGCGCAGGTCACCGCCTCGGGCGCGACCGTATACGATCTTGATTCCGTCCCCTGACAGATCGCGGGCGGCGCCGAGTCAGGGCCCGTGCCGCAGCCCGCCCGCGCCCGGTGATCCTTTCCCGGTCGGACCCGGAAGCAGCAAATCCCGGCGCCGTGCGTGTAAGAGGCGTGAGAACCACAGCGGCAAGAGCGACGCGCCCTCCCAGCGCGGACGATCCCGTCGAGGACGCCATCACGGAGAGAACGGCGCACACTATGGAGGACGCCGTCGAGGACACCGCCGGATCCTGGCAGCGGGAGGCGGCGGGAGAGGCGGCGGGAGAGGCGGCGGGAGAGGCGGCGGGAGAGGCGGCGGGAGAGGCGGCGGGAGAGGCGGCGGGAGAGGCGGCGGGAGAGGCGGCGGGAGAGGCGGCGGGAGAGGCGGCGAAGGACACGGCACGCGAGGAGACCCGTGTCGCGGAGGCCAAGCTGGCGCTGGTGACGCTGTTCCGCGAGCACCAGTTGAGCCTCACCCGGACCGCGCTGATGATCGTCGGTGACCGGCCCACCGCCGAGGACGTCGTGCAGGACGCCTTCGTCGAGATGCACCGCCGGATCGACAGGATCACCGACCACGACCGGATGCTGCCCTACGTCCGCGCCGCCGTGGTGAACCGGTGCCGGTCGGTGCTGCGCCGCCGCAGGCTCGCGCCGCGGCTGTGGCGGACCTACGAGCCGCCGGTCTGGTCGGCCGAGTCGGCGGCGCTGATCGGCGAGGACCGCGCCGCCGTCTTCCACGCGCTGCGCCGGCTGCCGGAGCGGCAGCGCGAGGCGCTGGTGCTGCGCTACTACCTGGACCTGGACGAGCCCGAGATCGCCGAGGTGATGGGGATCAGCCGCAGCACCGTCCGGTCCGCCACCTCGCGGGCGCTCGCCGCGCTCGCCCGTGACCTGGGGGAGGAATCATGACCGGGACGGAACGGCGGCTGCGGGAGGCCTTCGGCTCCGCCGCCGACACCATCGACGCCGACTCGCTGAAGCCGCTCGTCCTGCCCACGCGCGGGCGAGGCTGGGCCGTCCCGTCGCTGATGGCGGGGGCGCTGGCGGTGACGCTGGTCGGCGGCGCCGCCGTCGGCGGGCAGCTCTTCCGGTCCCCGTCCTCCTCCTCGCCGGCGCTCGCGGGCGGCGGGGAGCGCCTCGTCGCGATCCGCGGCGGAGGGGCGGTGGTCGAGGACGGCTCGGGGCGCCTCGTCGCGAGGATCCCCGGCCGCTACGTCGCCGTGGCAGCCGCCGCGGACGCGCCGTCCGCCTCCGCCCCGCCTTCCTCCTCCGCGCCGAACGAGGCGTTGAGCAGCCTGGCCACCGCCACCTCGGCCGCCGCCAGCGGCACCTTCACCGACCCCACCAGCCCGGCTCCGAGCGGGAAGCCCGATCCGGTGTCGAGCGAGGGGCGCGTGTTCTTCCTGGCCTCGGAGGCGGGCCGCGGCGCCCTCGCCTTCTACCGGGTCACGCTGGACGACCCGTCCGCCCCGAAGCGGGTGCCCGGCGGGACGGTGCGGACCTCCGGGGCGGACGGCGCGGCGAACCGGTTCGCCGTCAGCGACGACGGCTCGAAGCTCGCCGTCGTCGGCAACACCGGCGACCGCGCCGAGGTGGTCGTGCTCGACGTCCGCACCGGCGCCCGCCGGACGTGGACCGCCCGCGGCGACCGTCCCGTCACGAGCGCTACCTGGTCCCCCGACAACCGCACGCTCGGTTTCATCTGGCCGGACAAGGACGGCGAACCCGGCCTGCGCGCCCTCGACACCGGCGGCGCCTCGTCCGACCTGGCCTCCGCGCGGCCGATCGGCGCGGCCGCGTTCCCCTCGAACGCCGTGGTGAACGCCTTCGCCTACGACCCGGACGGGCGGACGCTCACGGCGGCGGTCCAGGGCGAGAAGCACGGCGACGACGACGAGGCCGAGTACACCATGACCCGCCTGGACGCGCGGACGGGCAGGCCGGCGGGCTGGAGGGTCGTCCTGCCCACCGACTCCTTCTCGTTCAGGCCCGACGCGTCCGGCGGCCACTTCCTCCACGTCATCGACGGCCGCCTCGGCCGCGTGGACGGCGGCGCCTTCACCTGGGTGACGCGGCGCTACTCCGAATACCGGGACGCCGCCTGGTAAGCGGTGCTCCGCGGTGAGCGCGGCGGCCGCATGTGGACGGTGGACGCCCGGGGCCCGCGGGTCCCGGGCGTCCGGCGCTACTCGCCCGTCCAGACCGGCTTGCGCTTCTCGGCGAACGCGGCCGGGCCCTCCTGCGCGTCCTTGGACGCGTAGACGGGCAGGGTCACCTCGCCCTGCTTCGCCCACGCCTCCTCGGCCGTCCAGTCGGCGGACTCGACGATGACCCGCTTGGTGGCCGCGAGCGCGAGCGGCGCGTTCTCGGCGACCTTGAGCGCCAGCTCCCTGGCGGCGCCGAGGGCGCCGCCCGGCTCGGCGAGCCGGTTGACGAAGCCCAGCTCGGCCATCCGCTCGGCCGGGTACTTGTCGCCGGTGAGCGCGATCTCCATCGCGATGTGGAACGGGATGCGGCGCGGCAGCCGCAGCAGCGCGCCGCCCGCCGCGACCAGGCCGCGCTTCGGCTCGGGCAGCCCGAACAGCGCGTCCCGCGCGGCGACGACCATGTCGCACGACAGCGCGACCTCGCAGCCGCCGGCGAGCGCGTAGCCCTCGACGGCGGCGATCAGCGGCTTGGCGGGCGGCCGCTCCACGATGCCGGCGAACCCGCGCCCGTCCACGACGGGGTTGTCGCCGGTCAGGAAGCCCTTGAGGTCCATGCCCGCGCAGAACGTGCCGCCCGCGCCGGTGATGACGCCGACCGACAGGTCCTTGCGCGCGTCCAGCTCGTCCAGCGCCGCCGCGATCCCCTGCGCCACCGCGCCGTTGACGGCGTTGCGCGAGGCCGGACGGTTGATCGTGATGGTGAGGACGGCGCCGTCCTCCTCGGTGAGAACTTCGGTCATCGCTGGTGCCTCACTTCGGCTGGAAGCGGATGCCGCCGTCGAAGCGGATCGTCTCGCCGTTCATGTAGTCGTTCTCGATGAGGGCCTTGACCAGGTGCGCGAACTCCGACGCGCGGCCCATCCGCTTCGGGAACGGGACGGGCGCGTACAGCTTCGCCTTGAACTCCTCGGCGGCCTCGCCCTCGCCGTAGATGGGGGTGTCGATGATCCCCGGGCAGATCGTGTTGACCCGGACGCCGATCGCGGCGAGGTCGCGGGCGGCGGGCAGCGTCATGCCGATGATGCCGCCCTTGGACGCGGAGTAGGCGACCTGCCCGGTCTGCCCCTCGATGCCGGCGACGGAGGCGGTGTTGACGACGACGCCGCGCAGGCCGTCCTCGTCGACGGGCTCGGTCCTGGCGATCGCGGCGGCGCCGATGCGCATCAGGTTGAAGGTGCCGATGAGGTTGACCCGGATGACGGTCTCGTACTGGCCGAGGTCGTGCGGGCTGCCGTCGCGGTTGACGGTGCGCGACGCCCAGCCGATGCCCGCGCTGTTGACGATGACGCGCAGCGGCGCGCCGGTGTCGACGGCGGCCTGGACGGCGGCGGCCACCTGCGCCTCGTCCGACACGTCGGTCTTGGCGAAGGCGCCGCCGACCTCGTCGGCGACGGCCTTGCCCTTGTCCTCGTTCAGGTCGGCGACGACCACCGTGGCGCCCTCGGCGGCCAGCGCGCGGACGGTGGCCTCGCCGAGGCCGCTCGCGCCGCCGGATACGACGGCGGAAACTCCGTTCAGGTCCATGGACAGCACCTTACGTGAGGGACCGAATGTGGTTCGGGACGATGGTATCCAGACGCGACCGCGCCATCCCGCACCTACCCGCCGAGGGGGTGCCGCCCCGGGCCCTCGCCGGATGGCCTGCGGCGGGTCGCGGTCATGGGACGCCGCACGACCACGACCCGCCGCAGGCGGACCTCACCCTGTGATGGTCAGCAGTCGACCAGCTCCGGCGACTGGTTGAGGAGCTGGGCGCGCGGCGAGACGAACCGCTCGTGCCGCTCGGCGACGCCGTCGACGGCGAGGTCGAACGCGGCGACGCGATGGCAGTTCTGGAACGCCAGCCGGACGCCGAAGTGCCGCTCCAGCGCCCCGCGCATCGAGTCGCTGGCGAGGACGCGCAGCAACTGGCCGCGGGCCTGCTCGTCCGGCGGCGGGGTCTGGTTGTCGGCGAACCCGGCACCGCCGTCGCGCATCCGGGTGATGACGTCGCTGATGACCTGCCACGCGTACGGCAGCGAGTCGCGGACGCACGCCACGAACGACGCGTCGTCCACCTCGCCCTGCCGCGCCTTCTCCAGCAGCCGATCGTCGACAGTCAGGGACATGACCGAACTCCCCTCTCACCGTGTCTGGGACAGGGTTCAGCGTCGCATGGAAATGATTTTCGTTCCATACCCTGGAAGCGGGAGTGTTCTCTCATCCCGGACATCAACCAGTGATCGCGGAGGCACCGGACGGGGTGCGATACGGCACGCTCGAAGATCCCTGACGCGGGCGTGACGCGTCCGTGATGGGCGTCGCACCGGGCGCCGTCCGGATGTGGACGGCCCGCCCCCGCGGCTGTGGCACATATCACGCCCGAATAAAGAACAACTCGCTCGCCGGGGTCGCCATTCACCTCTCACCGGCCGGTCACATTTCCTTGATCGAGCGCCCGCGCACCCTCCCCCGGACGGTTGATCGCGACACCTTCCCGCCCCCGCCAACCCCGTGATCTGGGCACGCATTTCTCAAGAATGGCTCGTCACGCGACGCGCCGGACACTTCACGATCCGTTCGCGACCGGGCTTGCGAATCGGTTTCGCCAGCAGGTGTGACTCACCTCACAATGGACGAAATTCGGGCGCGGTAACCCCTGGCAGCACGGTGATCGCCACTCTCCGTCAAGATCTGTTCCAATGTGTGAATCGTCCAGGCATTTGCCACGGCGGCCGGAATCTGGCTACGTTCCTGCCCGGTTCATGCGGCACAGACGCCGCCCAGATAACAGAACACGCAAACCGACGAGCGGTTGCGGTACCGCCTCGGGCCTTTCCCCCCTCAGGTCCGAGGACCGTCCTCCCGGCGGCGCGGGTCCATGCCAGGGCCCGGCGCGCGTCCCGGGGACGGGGTCGCCGCAGTGGAGCCGCCGTCGCGAGCCGAGTCCGTGCAGCCATGAGGCACGGAGCCGGAATGCGGCCACGTCCGCGGCGATCAGACGACGCCCGGAACCCCCTCACGACGTCGAGCGACGTCCGGAAGGCGGAGTGGCCGCGGCAGCCCGAGACCCCCAGCGGTAGCACCGCCGAGGGTGACGGCTGCCCGGTAGGCATGGTCCGCGAAATCTGGAGTCATCCTGCATACCCCCCGATTCCCCCTGAAGTCCGCCATCACCCGCAGGTCGCTCACCGGCGGCCTGGTCCTCACCTCGGCGACCGCGCTCGGCGTGTCGCTGCTGGTGGCGGCACCGGCGGAGGCCGCGAACGCGCGGACGGCGTCATCCACCACGTCGGCGCGCACGGCGGCCGCCGCGAGCGTCTCGGCGGCCAGGATCTCCGCCTCGCGGAAGGCCCGGCAGAAGAAGCGCGCCGACTACGCCGTCAAATACGCTTACAAGCAGATCGGCGACCGGTACCGCTACGGCGGCACCGGCCCCGGCTCGTGGGACTGCTCCGGGCTGGCGGGAGGCTCGTGGCGCAAGGCCGGGGTGAAGCTGCCCCGCACCACGCAGCAGATCTACCGCGCGGTGAAGTACAAGGTCTCGTGGAAGGGCGCGGTCAAGGGCGACCTGCTCTTCTTCTACGGCGGCAGGTCCCACATGGGCATCTACGTCGGCAAGGGATACATGATCCACGCGCCCAGCTCGGGCAAGCGGGTCAAGAAGGTCAAGCTCAACGGCTACTACAAGCGCAACTTCCACGGCGCGGTCCGTCCCGGCTACTGATCCGGGTCATCCTCTGACGACATTCCGGGGTCCACCTGTGCCCTCGGTCTGTCCAGGGACGGCCATGGAAGCGCGGCAGGCCCCGCACCGTCCCGGTGCGGGGCTTCCGCCGCTTCCACAGGTCAGGACGTCAGGGCCGGGTAGTCGGTGTAGCCGCGGTGGTCGCCGCCGTAGAAGGTCTCCGGGTCGGCCGCGTTGTAGGGCCCTCCGGCCCTGATGCGCGCGGGCAGGTCCGGGTTGGCGAGCCACATCTCCCCGAACGCGACCGCGTCGGCCACGCCCTCGCGCAGCGCCTCCAGGCCGTGCTCCGGCGTGGACGGGAAGGACTCGGGCGTGGGGTGCGCGTTGAGGATCAGCGCGCCCGGCCAGGCGGCGCGGAGCTCGCGCGTCGTCCCCCGGTCCCCCAGTTCCAGAATGTGCAGGTAGGCCGGGCCGAGAGGCGCCAGGGCGGCGAGCAGCCCGGTGTACAGCTCGATGGTGTCGCTCTCGCTGACGCCGTTGGACGTGCTCCCCAGCGAGATCCGGAAGCCCAGGCGCTCCGCGCCGATCGCGTCCGCGACCGCCCGCGCGACCTCCACGCCGAACCTGATGCGGTTCTCCACCGTGCCGCCGTAGGAGTCGGTGCGCTCGTTGCTGCCGTCGGTGAGGAACTGGTGGATCAGGTAGCCGTTCGCGCCGTGCAGCTCCACCCCGTCGAAACCGGCGTCGATCGCGTTGCGCGCCGCGTCCGCGAACTCCTGGACGGCCTGGGCGATGTCGTCCCGCGTCATCTCGCGCGGCTCGGGGTGGTCGAGCATCCCGTCGGGCGTGAAGAGCTGCTCGCCGCTGGCGAGCGGCGACGGGGCGAGCGGCAGCGCGCCGTCCGGGTAAAGGTAGGGGTGCCCCACGCGGCCCGTGTGCATGAGCTGCGCGAAGATCCGTCCACCCTCGGCGTGCACCGCGCCCGTGACGGCCCGCCACGCCTCCACCTGGTCGCCCGCGTGCAGGCCCGGCGTCCAGATGTAGCCCTGCCCGAGGACGCTCGGCTGCGTGCCCTCGGTGATGATCAGCCCGGCGCCGGCGCGCTGGGTGTAGTAATCGACGGTCAACTCGGTCACCTTGCCGTCCCGCACGGCCCTGCTCCGCGTCATCGGCGACATCACCAGCCGGTTGGGCAGTTCCAGGTTCCCGACCGACAGCGGTTCGAACAGTTCCTTCATGACATCCTCCGCAGTGCGTTCTCGATGCCCTGAAGCTAGGGACGGCCGGGTACCGGGCGAATCCGTACGGTTTCGGTAGTCAAGCCCGTAGTTTGGATGCGTGCTCTACGGGCGGAACACCGAACAGGCGCGGATCGCCGCGCTGCTCTCCGAGGCGCGCGACGGCAGGGACTCCGCGACGGGGAGCGGCGGCGGTCGGCGCAGCGGCGCGCTCGTCCTGCGCGGCGAGGCCGGAATAGGCAAGTCGGCCCTGCTGGAGGACGCGGCGGACGGCGTCCCCCGCGTCCTGCGCGCGGTCGGGATCGAGGCGGAGTCGGAGATCGCGTTCGCCGGGCTCAACCAGCTCCTGTGGCCGGTCCGCGACCGCGTCGACTCGCTGCCCGGCCCGCAGGCCAGGGCGCTGCGCGCGGCGCTCGCCGGTTCCGGCGAGCACCCGGGCGACCCCGACTCCCGCGACCGCTTCACCACGGGCCTGGCGCTGCTGACACTGCTGGCCGACCTGGCCGAGGCCGACGCCCCCGTGCCCGGTGAGGCGACGATCCCCCACACCCCCCGGAACGGTCAGCCTCCCGGTGGGGGGACGACCCCCCACACCCCCCAGAACGGCCCTGCTCCCGGTGGGGGGGCGACCCCCCACACCCCCCGGAACGGCCCTTTGCTCTGCCTGCTGGACGACGCGCAATGGTTCGACGTCGAGACCTCCGAGGCGCTGCTGTTCGCGGCGCGGCGGCTCGCGGCCGAGGGCGTGGTGATGCTCTTCGCCGCGCGGGACGAGGCGTTCGCCGGGACCGGCCTGCCCGAACTGCACCTCGACCGGCTCGACCGCGACGCCGCCGAGCGGCTGCTCTCGACGCGGCGCCTGCCGCCGCTGACGCGCGCGCGGATCGTCCGGGAGTCGGAGGGCAACCCGCTCGCCCTGCTGGAGTTCGGCTCCGTGCGGTTCCCGGTGCCGGACGGCGCGCGGCCCCTGCCGGTCACCGACCGGGTCATCGCCGCGTTCCGCGACCAGATCGGCGGGCTCCCGGAAGCGACTCAGACGATGCTGCTCATCGCGGCGGCCGAGGGGCGCGGGCACATGCCGAGCCAGCTCGCGGCGGCGCGCGCGCTGGGCGTCGGCCTGGACGACCTGGAGGAGGCCGAGCGCGCCCGCCTCGTCGAGGTGACCGGGCGGACGATCGTGTTCCGCCACCCCCTCATCCGCGCCGCGTCCTACCACGGGGCGGTGGCGGCGCGGCGGCTCGCCGTCCACCGCGCCCTCGCGGACGCGGCGGACGACCTGGACTGCCGCGCACGCCACCTCGCCTCCGCCGCGATGGCCCCGGACGAGGACGTCGCCAGCGAACTCCAGCAGGCGGCGGAGCGCGCGCGGGGCCGATGCGGTTACGCGACCGCCGCGGCCCTTTACCGGCAGGCGGCGGAACTGACGCCTGTTCCGCATGCGCGGGCGGTCCGGTTGAGGTCGGCGGCGGAGCTGACCCTCCAGGCGGGGCAGCCCGACGAGGCCGAGTCCCTCGCGGCGGACGCCGAGAAGTTCACCGCGGACGCCGCCGAGCACGCGCGCCTCGGCCGCGTCCGCGCGTCCGTCGAGTTCGAGCGCGGCGACCCGGCGACCGCCGCGCGGATGATGGTGGAGCACGCCGAGCACGCCGCCCCGGACGACCGGGCCGAGATGCTGCGCACCGGCGCCACCTACGCGTGGAGGTCCGGCGAGGCCCCCGCCGTCCTGCGCGCCGCCCGCCTCCTGCCCGCCGACCGGACGATCCAGGGCCTCGCGCACCTGGTCGAGGGCGATGTCGGGCGGGGGCTCCCCGTCCTGGCGGCGCTGGTGTCGCAGGCCCGCGCCACCGAGCCGGCCGGACGGCTCCAGGCGGCGCGGCTCGCGCTCATCGTCGGCGACGACGCGGCGGCGCTCGACCTCACCACCGCCGAGACGGCGTTCTCCCGGGGGCACGGCCTGATCGGCTCGCTCCCCGACGTCCTGCGGACGCAGGCGCAGGCCAGGATCGCGGCGGGCCTGCACGGCGACGCGGAGCACAGCGTCGCGGAGGCGGTCGCGCTCGCCCGCGACATCGGCCTGCCGGTCCGCGAGGGACGGTTCCGCGCCGTCCTCGCGCGGATCCCGGCGATCGAGGGCGACGAGGCGCGGCTGACCGAACTGATGGACGACACACCGCAAAGCGGACTCACGGGCCTGCTCCACCTCGGTCTCGGACGCTACGACGACGCGCTCCGCCACCTGGAAGGCGCCGCGCACGGCCCACGCCGATACAGCGCGGGCGTCATGGTGTCTTCCGCGGACCTGGTGGAAGCGGCGGTCCGTTCCGGCGATCCCGACCGCGCACGCCCAGCGTTCGACCGTTTTCATGCATGGGCGCACGCAGGAGGACAGCCCTGGGCCCTCGCCGTGGCGTCCCGCTGCAAGGCTCTCCTGGACGACGCGGAAGAGCATTACGCTCAGGCCATTTCCCGGCACGAACGATCAACGCGACCGTTCGAGCGGGCCCGCACAGAACTTCTGTATGGCGAATGGCTTCGGCGCGCCCGCCGCCGCTCGGACGCCCGCCACCCGCTCCGCTCGGCGGTGGAGATCTTCGAACGCCTCCGCGCGGCACCCTGGCTCGACCGCGCACGCGCCGAACTGCGGGCGACCGGCGTGCCCGGCGCCGCGTCCGTTCCCACGGCCCCGGACCTCTTCGACCGCCTCACCCCGCAGGAACTCCAGGTCGTCCGCCTGGCGGCCGAGGGCACGAGCAGCCGCGACATCGCCGCACAACTGTTCCTCAGCCCGCGAACGGTCGAATACCACCTTTACAAGGCGTATCCCAAGCTCGGCATCTCCTCGCGCAAGGAACTGTCGCGGCTCACCCTTGAGCCGGCTCATTCCTGAGAGTGCGCGCGAGGAACTCCTCCGCGAGCCGCCACGCCTTTTCCGCCGGTTCGGGCTGGTGGAACATGGGCGCCTTGCGGTTGTGGAACGCGTGCCCGCCGTCCTCCTGGACGTGGATCTCCATGTTCTCCCGCCCCTCGACCGCGCGCTCGACGGCCGCCACGTCCTCGCGAGGGATGTAGGGGTCGGAACCACCGAAGTGGAACTGCGCGGGCGCCTTGATCCGCTCGATCTCCCCGAGCGCGCCCGGCACCCCGGAGCCATAGAACGACACCAGGGCATCAACGTCCGCCCGCGCGGCCAGCAGATAGGCCAGCGTCCCGCCGAAACAGAACCCGAGCACGCCCACCGGCCCCGACACCTCCGGAAGCCCCCGCACATGTCCGAGCGCGGCCTCCAGATCCTCCGGCCCCTTCTCCCAGTCGAACCGCGAGACCATCGACGCCGCCTTCGGCAACGCCTTCTCGTCATGCCGGACGGACCATTCCGGCTCGATCCGCCAGAACATGTCGGGCGCCGCCACGACATATCCCAGCGCCACGAGATCCCGCGCCACGGCCTCCATGTAGTCGCCGACCCCGAAGATCTCCTGGACCAGCAGGATTCCCGGCCCCGATTTCTCCGGGGCCCACACGTGCAGGGCGAACTCGCCGTCCGCGACACCCACTCGCTCGATACGCATCAGCCCATGATCGCGTAGACGGCACTCGCGTGCGCGACCACGGCGGAGTCCCCGTCCAGGGTCAGGGTCACATCGGCGAACGCGAGCGTCCGCCCGAGCTTGCTCAACCGCACCGCGACGAGCACGTCCCGCCCGACCACGGGCCGCTGGAAGGACGTGTTGAGCTGGACGGTCGTCATCGGCGCATAGCCGCCCTTGGCCCCCGCGACCGCCACCACGACCCCGGTGTCGGCCGCCGCCATCATCGCCTGCCCCGACAGCGCGCCGCCCTCCCGGGCGAGCCGCTCCGACCACGGCAGCCGCAGCACCGCCGTCCCGTCCCCCACCTCCTCCACGACGAGCCCCAGGTCGAGCACCCAGGGCGCGAAGTTCTCACGCAGGATCTTGTCGCCGTCCACGGGCTGCAACGTCACACCGCCATGATGCACTCTGAAGGCATGCACGAGGAGATCTTCCTGCCCTCGACCTACGCGGCCGGGGTCCCCTACGCCGCCTTCCGGAAGCTGCGCGCCGAGTCACCCGTCGCCTGGATACCGGAACCCGCCGTCGGCCTCTGGCCCCCCGGCACCGGATACTGGGCGGTCTTCTCCCACGCCGACGTGAAACACGTCCTGCGCTCCCCCGACCTCTTCTCCTCCCACCTCGGCGCCACCCAGATCCGCGACCCCGACACACCCGAGGACCTCGACTTCGTCCGCGCGATGATGCTCAACCAGGACCCCCCGTCCCACTCCCGCCTCCGCCGCATCGTCGCCGCCGCGTTCACCCCCCGCGCCGTCCGCGCGCTGGAGGAGACGATAGAAACGCGGGCGCGTACCCTCATCGCCTCCGCCGTCGGCCACGACACCGACTTCGTCGAGCTGGCCGCCGACCTCCCCGTCTGGACGCTCGCGCACATCATGGGCGTCCCCGAGACCGACCGCCGCCTCCTCTACGACTGGGCGTCCCGCGTCATCGGCTACCAGGACGACGAGTACGCCGACCTCTCCACCACCACGTCCATGAGCCCCATGGCCCGCGAGGCGACGCGCCGCAAACCGTCCACCACCCACCCGGACGGCCGCCCGGTCAACCCCCGCTCCGCCGCCGCCCTCGCCGACATGTTCGCCTACGCCCACGCCCTGGCGGCCGTCAAGAAGAAGCGCCCGACCGACGACATCATGTCCCGCATGCTCGAAGGCGGCCTCACCGGCCACGAGTTCGAGAACATGTTCTTCCTGTTCGCCGTCGCCGGAAACGAGACCCTGCGCAACGGCATCCCCGGCGGCCTGCTCACCCTCCTCGACCACCCCGCCGAACTGGCCCGCCTCCGCGCCGACCCGTCCCTCCTCCCGTCCGCCGTCGAGGAGATGCTCCGCTTCTGGCCCCCGGTCATGGACTTCCGCCGCACCGCCACGACCGACCTCACCCTCTCCGACCGCCCCATCCGCGCGGGCCAGAAGGTCGTCGTCTACCACGCGTCCGCCAACCGGGACGAAACCGTCTTCCCCGACCCGGACCGCTTCGACATCACCCGCGCCCCCAACGACCACGTCAGCTTCGGCTTCGGCCCCCACTACTGCCTGGGCGCCCACCTGGCCCGCACCCAGATGCGCGCCCTCTTCCGCGCCCTCCTCCCCCACCCCGTCGAACGCACCGGCACCCCCGTCCGCCTGGCCTCCAACTTCCAGAACGGCCTGAAGCACCTCCCCGTCCGCCTGACCCCCACCCCCTAACCCCGTCGCGAACCCGTCCCCGATCTCGGTACGCTTGCAACGAGGGTCGCTAGCTCAATTGGCAGAGCTCCGGACTTTTAATCCGTAGGTTGTGGGTTCGAGTCCCACGCGACCCACCTAGAGGCCGCCTGACCTGCCGGTTCTCTAACGAGGGGGGTTCGGCTCCCCACTGGATCCCCACGAGATGGGGGATCAAGCCGCCTTGATACGGCGGCGTGCCAGCGCCTTACGCGCGGCGGCCCGTCCCTGCTCAGAGGGGTCGGCGTACATGTCCAGCGTGATGCTGGCCTTGCTGTGCCCGAGGATCGCTTGGACGGTCTTGACGTCCACACCGTCACCGATCAGCAGGGTTGCCATGGTGCGGCGGAGCCGGTGACGGGTGATCTTGATGTTGGCCTTTTTGCACGCCTTATCCCAGCGCCAGCGGAGATACTCGCGGGTCATCGGCTGGCCGTCGTCGGTGGTGAAGATGAGCCGGACCGTTCGGGTTTCCTCATCCCCGTTGCGGTAGCGGTAAGTCATCTCCCGCTCTACAGGCGGGTTGGCCTCCATGTAGGCCGTGAGGGTCTTGGACAGGTGAGGGGTCAGGACGGCCGCGCGGACCCCGGCGCGGGTCTTGGGCTCCTTGAGGTACCACTCCTTGATTTCGCGGTGCTTGCGGATCTGACGGTCAAGGGTGATGTCGTCGGCGTCGATCTGATCGACGCACATACCGGGTCACGGGTTGGGTCATGCCCGCATGACAGCCCTGACGGCATCAAGGCGCGAACGGATCACCCATCGATGTCCGCTCGTCCCGAGGCCGGAACGGGTCGTCCGCCAGGCCACCAGGCCACCAGGCAGAGGCGATCGAGGCGGTGTAGGAGCAGCGGGCGGCGGGTTCAGCAGCGGGCCCATGACCGCGTCTTCGAGGTTTGGGTACTTTCCCCGGAGAGCTTCAGGGAAGGTGATTGTCAGGAGGTCGGTCCGGTGCTTCGGCCCTTGCGAACCAAAAACCCATGGTCCAAGAAGACGTCCATGACCTTCTTGAGGGGGGCATTGGAGTGAATGCCAAGGTTGTCGCTCAGCTTCCGGCGAGACACGAAAACCTCACCGCTACTCCGGTTGAAGTGATTCCTTGTACAGCGTCTCCATGTACAACTACTTGGACTCGTGCGTGAAGTCCAGCGCACGGCACGGTGCGGCCAGCGGTTCTCCTTGCGGCTCCGGTGCCCTCAACACTTGGCGCTGTCACCTGAGGACGGCGACTCGCCCGGCGGACACGGCCCCGCCGCCGAGCGCAAGATCACACTACGTCCAAGTTTGGGGTAGATCGACCCACAGCGCATCAGTCACGGGCCGGTTGTGTGGGAGTGCGACAACGGCTCTCCCTGCGAGTGGCCCCGGTTTCCTACAAGACGCGTGCGTTACGGTGCTCTGCCCACTGCCGGGCAATGGCCAGGTTGGCCGGAGGCTCTGCGTCTGGATTAGCTGCGGCGCGTCGTCTCCAGCGTTCAGCCGATGCTCGCGTGTACAGGTCGAGCGCCTCAGGGGCGGCGCTTGCCCAGGCGGGAAACTGGGCCGCCCATCGTTCGGCGTCGGCGAGGACGTGCCCAGCATGGATCAACCAGGGGATGATCTGGCCGATCTCCACCCAGGGCGCGCCCCGAGACGCGAACCCCCAATCCACCACGTAGACGCGGTGCTCTGGGGTGATCAGCAGGTTGTGGGGGTTGAGGTCGGTGTGCAGAAGGGCGTCACCGGCCATCGGAGCCACATCCGGTACGAGATGTTCCCAACGACGTTCCACACGCATGACGACCGCATCCGGGCATGGCGTGCCTTGGAGTTGATGCACCGTCTTCGCCAGAATCGCCAGGTCGGGGGAACCGGCCGAGTAGTCGGCATGGCGACCGTGCACGTGCTCGAAGCCCACCGCGAGCCACCCCCCGGCTTCCACGGTCCACAGAAGCCGGGGGGCGAACTCGGGCACGACAGGGTTGATCGTGGCTTCCCTGCGCAGCGCGCGGACGCGTGGTCCGTCCTGGCCCGGCGAGGTCTTCCGAGCGGCCTTGACGAACGATGGCCCGGACGAGCCGGTCACAGTGGCGGCAAAGTCGGCATTACTGCCGCCGGGAACGGCCCGAACGCTGAGGACCACGCCGGTTCGTCCGGTGATGGCCGTCCGGACCGCTGCCGGTAGGCGGGTCCACTGGTCGCGCATCCTCGCCCTTCGTCAGTCGGCGATCGTGCTGCACTCGGGCGGGCAGCAGCCCGCCCCGACACCGGCCTCCCAGAATTCCATGTCCACGTGATAACCCGTGGCCCGCAGGATCGGGACAGTCCTCTCCAGAGCGGCCCCGGAGAGGATGTCAGCGTCCACCACCGGCACGTGGTGAAGGTACGCTCCCGCGTGTGTCATGCCGAACTCGTGGTAGGGCTTGGTGCGCTTGAGGAAGGCATGCCATCCCTCATCCACCGGTACCGACGGAACGATTCTGACCCACGCCTCAGGGTCCGTCGCGGCGGCCTTGATGAGTTCGGCGTGTGCCTTGAGGAACACCAGGGCCTGCCCCATCAGGCGTTCGGCGTAGGCGCGGGTGACGTGGTCGTACCGCATGATGTCTTCGACCAAGAGGGCGAACACCTCAGGTGAGACCAGGTCGCGGGGGTCCTTGACCGCCTCCGCCGTTCTCTCGGGAGCGATGGTCATTGCGACTACCTCCAGGGACTGAGCGCGACCGGTTGCCGCGCTTGAACCTCCGAACGGCGGCGGAGCGTGAGAGTCGACGAAGACCCGCCACCACCGCGCGGAGGGGTCTAGGCGCCGGGTTCGGCGCTATCCTCCTGCGCCGCTACCTCGGCAAGCTGGGACTCGGCGTAGGCGTGAACCTCGGCGATCTTCCCCGCGAGCATCCCCGCGCGGGTCATAGCCTCCTGATAAGCCCCCCTGGCTATCTCCAGCGCTGCGGCCACCTCCTCGGCTGTCGGGGCTTTCATCGGCGCAACCGCCGAACAAAGCGCCGGCCCCAGCGCACCAGATCGGGCCCGAGCACGTAACCGAACAAAGCCCCGAAGGCCACGCACACGGCCCCGAACAACGAAAGAAGTCGAAACGTCTCGCCCAGTTCGCCCGACATCAGCCATGCACCCGCGCGTGGGCGCCCACGGCATAGCTAACGAGATCGACAACGCCGTCCACGTGTCTTGCATGTCGGGGAGTGTCGAAGCTCATGCCCACAACGCTAGGAACGTCTGTTCTCGGTCGTCCACGATGTTGCAGGTTGTTGAGCACTAGAACGCCGCAAGTGCCTTCCTGATCAAGGCTCGGGCCTCCGGGCCGTAGACGGCGGCCTCTCTGAGCACGTCAAACATCCGAACATACTGCGCCACCTCTTGGGGGCGAGTCACTTCAATCGAAGCAGTAGGAGTCTCCAAGCAAACAAGGGAATCATCGAAGATCCAGAATCCAGCGGAACCCACGGCTCTCCGCTCCCTCATCATCGGGATGATGCCAATCGATACATTGGGCAATCCCATGACAGCCAGCAAGCGTTCAAGCTGTCCGATCTGAACTTCCGCTGTTCCGAACCAGGTGCACAGAGCCTGTTCTTCCAGAAGTACGGCAACGCGCCTGCTGCTTTGATATATGACCTTCTGACGATCCATTCTGATCGCCAGGGCTTGCCCAAGGTCGTTAGGCGAGTCCAGGAAGTCAATCCAGAAGGACAGCATCGATGCCGCATAGTCGGCGGTCTGGAACAGTCCAGGAATCGCGTTGTGCTCATAGATTCTGAAGTGCTCGGTACATTCGTAGAGCGGAACGTGCGCCGCCATAAGACGCTTCATTCCCGCACGCGTTTGTCTGCGGAATTCCACGTAGGCCGACTCGACTGCCCGAGCGGTTGCAACGAGGTCCGGAGCTTCCTCCTCTACGCCGCAAGCATTGCACCAGGCTCGAATGTCCGCATCCGTGGGCGCCTGCGAGCCAGTCTCCAGACGACTCACCTTGGAGTAGTGAAAACCCACACGAGAGGCAAGTTCCCTGCCAGAGAAACCGGCATCCTTGCGAAGCTCCCGTAGACGCGCCCCGAGTGCCTCTCTCGCCTGCCTGGCCGAACTAGAAGGGACGGTAGCCACTGTGAGGGACCGAGAACTTCCATACCGCCTCAAAGGAGGAACGGCAGAGGTCAGCTACATCTGGGTCATCCGTCGCCGTCATTCCAACAGACAGGCCGTTGCCAGCATAATGAAGGAAGACCGCCAAGCGGCCGTCGAAGAGATAGAAGTCGTTGCCGGGAATCCCGACAGCAGATACCGCAGGGCGAGGGATCCACCTGATGTCCTCGCCGGCCTCCACCATCGGGCCAGCGATGCTATGTGACCAGAGTTGGTATTCACTCAGAGGCTCGGACACGATCCTGGCCCGCCGGACCGACCTCCCCGCCTTGACGTGCTTGCGAAGCGTTTGACACCAGCCATCCAGCCATGCCAAGTCGTCCGGCTCACCGGCAAGCCATTTAGCAAGGTATGGCAACTCGGTGGCAGTGCCGTACGCATCCCTCGCCTCAAGATGCAGGGCTTCACGTTTGAACGTCTTCAAGAGCCGTTCAAATTCATCAGCTTCCACTCTCCGCACGAGCCTCCTCCTCGAAGAATTCTCGGAAGAACCAAATCATGCGGTCCGGGATCTCAACAACCGTCTCTCCTTCGGGGATGTCCATCGTCGCGAGCGCCTCCGGGTCCGACACGACCCACCCCTGAACGAACCAAGAGCCCCGGTCCGTCCGGTAGATCGTCGGCGAGCCAGTCGGGTTCGAGTCCGGGTCCTTGCCGACCAATCTAGGACGCATGAGCCTCTCCCGTCGGGTTGTTGCGCTGTGTTGCGCCCCCTCAGGCTCCTGTTGGGCCGCGTTGACCGTCAAGGGGTGTTGCACGAGGTTGCACACCAATAGCCGCAGGGCCGTGTTCCACCTCCATTCGATCCCCACGGATGGGGCCTGGTGGAGCTCCAAAGGACTCCGACAGCCCGAAGTTGGAGCCCAATGAAACATGCCCCCTAGCTGCACGGACACCTTCAGATCGACACTAGGCCGGAACAGGCTCCAGACAGCCGGAAACTCCCTCGTTAATCCGTAGGTTGTGGGTTCGAGTCCCACGCGACCCACCACCCCCGACCAGGGCAAACACGAGTCTGCCCCGGTATGTCACTCGCCCGTTTCGCCCCGATACGCTGCGAGCGTGCCGTTGTAGACGTGGTCGCGCTTGTCCTAGCGGGTGGCCACCGCGCGATAGTGCTTCCACTGGTCGACGCACCGCTCGGCGGCACCGCGGTGCCGGTACCGGGCTCGGTCGGGGTCGCCGCCGCGATCGCCCACGCCGTCCACCACGCCACCCGGGGTCCGCGTCCGTGATCTGCCCTCACCCCGGGAGGCCGGCCATCAGCGGGGGCGGGCGTCGCCGCCCTTGACCGGCACCGCCTCAAGGATCGTGAGCGCCCCCGGGGTCGGGACGACCTGGTTCACGGCGAGACCGGCCTCGCCGAGGAGCTCGGCGAGATCCGCCTCGGTGCGCTCGCGGCCTTCGAACACCGCCATCATCAAGACGTCGGAGAGCCTGGTCGAGTCCGGGCAGGCGCCGCTCACCGGAATGAGCGGGTCGATGATCAGCAGGCGCGCCGCGGCGGGCATCGCGCGGCGGCAGGCCCGCAGCAGCCGGACGCAGTCGGCATCGGTCTTGTCGTGCAGGATGCGCTTGAGGAGGTAGACGTCGGCGCCCGCCGGGATCTCGGCGTAGAAGTCGGCCGCCTGGGCCTCCCAGCGGCCCGCGACGGCTGGGTCGTCCAGCCGGGCGGCGGACACGACCGGCTCCCGGTCGAGCAGGATTCCGGTGAGACCAGGGTTCCTGGCGAGGACCGTGTGCAGCAGGCCGCCGAGCCCACCGCCGATGTCCACGACGGTCCCCCTCTCGGGGAACGGGTAGCTGTCGACGATCGGGCCCTGTTCGATCGTCGACAGGGTGGCCATCGCCTCGCAGAACAGCGTGTTCGTGGCCCCGTCGGTGAGCAGGTGGTCGAAGAACTGGGAGCCGAAGACCTCCCCGAACACCGCCTCGCCCGTGCGGACCGTGTCCTCCAGCCGGCCGGTGGGGAGCCAGCAGAGCGGGTCGGTGAACAGCAGGACGAGCGGGCGCAGCGAAAGAGCCGCGTCCGAGCGCAGCAGGACGGCCGCTGTGGTCAGCTCGAAGTCGCCACCCTCGCGTTCGCGGAAGACGCCGCGAGTCGCGAGGAAGCGGAGCACCCGCCTGAGGTGGTCCGCCTGGACGCCACCGAGCTCTGCGAGCTTCTCGGGCGGCAGCGGCCCGGTCGCCAGGTGGTCGGCGACCCCGGCGCGCACCGCCGCTCTCAGCGCTGCCGGATACAGGTATCCGAGCGAGTCACCGAGCAGTTGCCGCACCGCGGCGCCGAGCGCCGCAGGATCCGCGTCAGTCAACGTCTCCACTCCCATCGGACGAGTTCGCCCCCAGTCTCGCGAGGCGGGCTGACCGGCCGCTGACGTCCGGTTGACGCGCGGCGCGACGACCTCGGCGTCGCGGGAGCGCCTCAGTCCAGCCCGGTCACCAGGTGACCGGGAACTCCTCGTAGTTCCTCAGCGCGGCGAAGTCCTTCCACTTCAGCTCTTCCGCCGGGATCGCCAGCCGAAGGCCGGGGAACCGGCGGAACAGTCCCCAGATCCCGTACTCCAGTTCCATCCGCGCCACCGGGGCCCCGAGGCAGAAGTGCGGGCCGTGGCCGAAGAAGACCTGCGAGAGGGGCTTGCGCCGGATGTCACCCGCTCGACCTGGAACCGGTCGACGAGCAGGTCGACCAGCTTCTCGTACATCGTCGGCATGACAGGTTCCTTCCGTTGGTTCCGGTTCGTGCGTGTGAAACCGCGGTCCGCGGCCGTCCCGTCACGGGACGCATTCGATGTCCGGCCAGGTCAGGAGCGCGGAGCCCCAGGTGAGCCCGCCACCGAACGCGGTCAGCAGGACGCGCTGCCCGGCCCGGAGGCGGCCTTCGGCGTGCGCGTCGGCGAGCGCCAGCGGAATGGACGCCGCGGCGGTGTTGCCGACCCGGTCGATGTTGGTGAGGGACCGCCCGGACGGGATCCCCAGTTCACCGGCGAGGCTCCGCAGGATCCGGGAGTTCGCCTGGTGACCGACCAGCCAGTCGACGTCCTCGACGGTGAGTCCGGCGGAGCCGAGCGTGGTCCGGGCCGATTCCGCCATGCGCTGCACCGCGTGCCAGAAGACCTCCTTGCCCTCCATCGTGAAGTACCGGTCGTCCGGATCGGGCGAGGCCGCCGAGAGCCGCTGCTCCGAGCCGCCCGCCCGCACGGTGATCAGGTCGCGGCCCGCGCCGTCGCTGCCGAGGTCGAACGGGCCGATGGCGCCGGGCTCGGCCGGCTACCCCGCGCGCAGCACCACGGCGGCGGCCGCGTCACCGAAGATCACCGAGGTGGTGCGGTCGCGCGGATTCAGGATGCTGGAGTAGGTCTCCGCGCCGATCACGAGGGCCCGCTCGGCCGTGCCCGCGCAGATCAGCCCGCAGGCCGTGGCGAGCGCGTAGAGGAAGCCGGTGCACACCGCGGAGACGTCGTAGGCCGCAGCCCCGGCGAGGCCGAGCTTCCAGGCCACGTAGGGGGCGGTCGCCGGACACGGGCGGTCCGGTGTCGTGGTCGCGACCACGACGGCGTCCACCGCGAGATCGTCGGAGGACTTCAGCGCCCTCTCCCCGGCGGCGACCGCGAGGTCGGAGGTCGCCGTGCCCGGCTCCGCGAAGTACCGCTGCGCGATCCCCGTCCGGGAGCGGATCCACTCGTCGGAGGTGTCCAGGACCTCGGCGAGCTCCCCGTTGGACACCGCCCGCGGGGGGACGTGGCCGCCGATCCCTGCCAGCACCGCCGCCCGAGGAGAGATCATGATGGCGTCCTCCGGTCCTCGACAGCGCCCTGACCTTCGCGTTCTCAGTCTGGCGCACGGCACTGACGCCGGATTGACGTCCCGCTGACCGGGCTCAGACCTGCCCGCGGGCGAGGGCCTCCAGCCGCTCGGGCGCGTTGTTCACCACGAACTCCTCGAACTCCGCGAGCCCGGCGCCCGCGGGCGCCGCGATGACGAGCCGGTCCACACCGAGCTCGGCGAACGAGCGCACGACATCGGGATCGAGCCTGCGCGCCGGGGTCACCGAGATCTTCAGCGGCGGTTTGTCGCGGACGATCCCGTCGGCGGCCCCACGCAACAGGCGCAACTGCTCGGCCGTGGCGCGCAGGCCGAGCATGAAGCCGTACCACTCGTCGCCGTCGGTCACGGCGCGCCGGTGCGCGGGCGCGCTGTGGCCGCCGATCACCAGCGGCACCGGCCGCTGGATGGGGCGGGGATGGGCGTCCACGCCTTCGAAGTCCACGAACTCGCCGTGGAACGAGGGCTTCCGGTCGTACCAGAGGGAGAAGATGGCCCGCAGCGATTCGTCCAGCCGCCTGCCACGGGACGCGACGTCCACGCCGAGGGTCCGGAGTTCGGGAACGAGGTAACCCGCCACGGCACCGAAGTGCAGCCTGCCCCCGCTGAGGACGTCCACGCTGGCGAGCTGCTTGGCCAGGACGAGCGGATTGCGCTGCGGGACGACGACGCACCCGGTCGCGAGCCTGATCCGGCTCGTGACGGCGGCGATGTACGCCAGGGTCACGAGAGGGTCGAGGAGCGGCTCGTCCGGCTCGATGGGTGAGGGCTCGACACGGGGCGCGGGCACGACGACATGGTCGGCGACCCACAGCGAGTCGTACCCGAGATCTTCGGCCAGGGTCGCGATGCGCCGGGTTCCGTGGAGATCGGCGGTGCCGTGCATGTTGGGCGCATACAGTCCGATGTGCAGTGGCATGCATGGGATGCTAACCGTGAGTTAGGATATCGTTACCTCCTGTGTGAAGAATTGACTCACGCGTGCAAGGAATTCCGCGTTCTCCTCAAGGTGCGGCATGTGGCTCGATTGCTCGAACAGGACCCATCGCGCATCGGGCAGCCCGCGGTGCAGGCCCTCCACGGCGGCGGGCGTCACCTCGTCGTACCGCCCGGAGACCAGGAGCACCGGCACCTCGATCCGATGCAGCCGATCGGTGATGTCCCAGTCGCGCAGGATCCCGGTCATGGTGAACTCGCTCGGCCCCGCCATCGCCTGGTAGACCGCCGGGTTCCGGCCTAGGGCCCCGAGGGTCCGCATCAGGTCGTCCGGTATCGCGCCGGCCCGGAAGACGTGTTCGCGATAGAACACCCGAACCGCTTCCTGATACTCGGGCGCCTCGGTCGTGCCCGCCGCCTCGTGGCGCTCGATCACCGACCCGGTCTCCTCCGGCAGGGCGGCCACCAGCCCGGCGACCTCCCTGGTGTAGGCGGCGCTGGAGGCGAAGGCGTCCGCCACCACGATCGAGCGCAGGCCGGGCGGGCGCCGCACCGCCAGTTCCAGCGCGAGCATCCCTCCCCAGGAGTGACCGAGCAGGTGGTATCCGCCCGCGAGCCCGAGATGCTCAACGAGAAGCTCCAGTTCCCGGACGAACAGCTCGACCGTCCAGAAGTCGCGGGGCGCCTCGGGACGGTGATCGGAACGTCCGTTGCCGACCTGGTCGTAGAACACACAGGGATGGCCCGATCCGGCCAACCCCGCCACCGGCAGGAGATAGTCGTGGGTGAGCCCCGGTCCGCCATGGACAACGATCACGGGGAGCCGCTCAGCGGTTCCCGGCGCGCGGTCCATTGTGCGATACCAGGTGGTGAGTCCATCCCACTCCATGATTCTCTTGGTCATGATGCCGCCGAGCTTCGCCGTCATGTTTCTTTCCTCGGGGACTGAGCGGATGATGTACCGGAACATCTTCACCAGGGCCGCTGACGTCCCGCTGACCGGGCGCTGACGGGCCCCTCTCCCGGCCCTGTCGGCGACGTACGCTGATTCGGCCTGTTCTGACAAGGAGTGATGCGAGTGAGTGCGGTGCCCGAACCAATCGTCCAGTATGGCCACGTCGAACCGACCTTCGTTCACTTCGACGATCTCGACTCGATGGGAATCGTGCACAACTCCCGTTATGCGGTGATGCTGGAGCGCGCCCTGACCAACTTCTGGGAACAGCACGGCTATTCGCATTCCGGCGGCAAGCCCAGCCATCCCGACGCCTTCGTGGCCGTGGTCGAGTACTCGATCGGCTACAAGGTGCCGGTGTTCGGAACCGGGGAGATCCTCATCCACTTCTGGGGCGACCGGATCGGCAAGACCAGCGCGACCTACGGTTTCCGCGTGCTGTCGACGGACGGCAAGACCGTGCACGCGGAAGGCAGGCGGGTGCACATCCGGCTGGACCAGGAAAGCCTGACCCCGACCCCCTGGGCGGCCGAAACTCTCGCGATCTACGAGACGATCCTGCCGCCCGAAGGCTCGGCGGCCTGACCGGACGTCCACCACGATCTACGTCGACGTGCGCGGGCTGTTCGCCTGCGGCGGCCACCCGACGGGGCACAGGGGAACGGCCGCCACACGTCCTCGGACGGGTCGCGGCCGCCTATCCTGTCGCCGCCTTCCCTAGCCGACGTCCGCGGCCTGGTCACGCGTGACGAACGCGGCGACCGCGGCCCTGTTGGACACCCCGAGCTTCGCGAAGACCTTGGACAGGTGCATCTCCACCGTCTTCTCCGAAATGTGCAGTCGTCTGGCGATGAGCCGGTTGGTCAGCCCCTCCCGGACCAGTTCCGCGATCTGGCGTTCGCGACCGGTGAGTCCCACGTCCGGGCCGTCGGGCTCCCCCGCGATGGCGATCTTCGCCTTGGACGCGAGCGCGGCGAGCCGGCGCCGCTCGGTTCTGGCCCGCTGGGAGAGCGTGACCGCGCCGAGCTGGTTCAGGGCGAGCTGCGTGTCCTTCACCTCGCGCGTCGCGTCGTCGTAGCGGTCGTGATGCCAGAGCGACTTGGCGAGGATCACCCGGGCGCGGTGCGCGTCCACCGTCATCCCGGCCGCCGTCAGGCTGGACACCGCCCGCTCCGCGCTCGGCAGCGCCGCCTCCGGCTCGGTCGCGAGCAGCGCCTCGGCCTGCGCGAGCATGGCCAGACCGTTCCGGCCCTGCTGGTCGAGGAGCGTGGCGGCGCTCGTCGCCGCCTCGGCCCACTTGGTCGCGGCCTCCGCCCGGCCGAGTGCCAGCTCCGCCCGGGTGAGCAGCTCATACCAGGCCATCCGGGAACAGGCGTCGGTTGCGGGCAGCTCGGCGCCGCCGACCGCGGGCAGCAGGGTCAGGCACCCCTCGGGGTCACCCGCCAGCAGCTTGGCCTCGGCGAGCATCCGCAGCGCCAGCGCCTCGAACCCGCCGACCTCGCCGCGGACGTGGTCGGTGGCGACCAGGATGCTCTCCAGCCCCCGGTCCATGCGTCCCATGATGACGTCCGTCCACGCGAGCATGGAGTAGGCGCTGATCATCTGATCGGGACTGCGGGACTGCTGCGCGAGATACACCGCGTTCTCCGCGGCGGCCTGGGCCTCCGCGAGCCTGCCGGTGTTGTAGAGGGCGAACACCTGTCCGACGAGCAGGTGCGGCAGGGCGAGCTGGCGGCCCGTCCGCGTCGCGAACTCGACGGCCTTGCCGAAATGCCGGAGCGCGTCGTCCCAGCGCTCCAGCAGCGCGTCGCTCCAGCCGACCCACACGACGGCGTCCAGGCTGTAGGTGAAGTCACCGTCGAGCATGCCGTCGAGAATCGCCGTGGCCCGCCCGAGATGATCGGCCGCGGCCTCCAGCATCCCGCCGCTGACGCACGCCTTGGCCAGGAGCCCATGGCAGGCGAGCTGCCGGGAGCGGCTGCCGCACTCCTCGGCGAGCCGCAGTGCCTGCCGCGCGACCCTGGAGCAGGCCGACCAGCCGCCACCGCCGTGGAGTTCGCGCGCGGCGAGCTCGAACATCAGCGCGGCGCGGCCCGCGGGGTCGTTGTCGCCGAGCGTCTCGATCTCGGCGCGGAGCAGCGCCGCCGTCTCGGCGTGCGAGCCCAGCAGCCGCTGCACCGTCGCGGTGAAGGCCACCGCCTTCGCATGCTCGCCCAGCGGTTCGCGGGGCAGGACGCGCAGCACCTCGTGCATGAGATCGCGGCACTCGCGCAGCTCCCCGGCCGCCCCCCTCGCCTTCGCGAGGCGCAGCAGCAACCGGGTCTGGCGCGCCTCGTGGCAGGGCTGGTGCGGCAGCAGCCGCCACGCCGCCGACAGCCAGGACGCGGCCGTCACCGGCTGCGTCCCGCTGACCGCCTGCGACGCCTCCTCAAGCACGTCCACCGCGGCGAGGTCTCCATGGCCGGCCCACTGCTCGACGTGCGGCGCCCGGACCACGGCGGCCGCGCCGCGCTCCGCGAGGACTTCGTCGGCCCTGACGTGCAGGCGCACCCGCACGCTCAGTTCGCTTCCGTAGTAGACGGCTCGGTGGACCACCGGATGGCGGAACGCGAAATAGGGGCCGCGCGCCACCGAGCGGACCAGATCGCGGCCCATGAGATCCCCGATGGCGTCGAAGATCTCTGACTCCGGACGATCCAGCATCCGGGCGACGAGCTCGGCGTCGAAGTCGGCGCCGACGACGGCCGCCGCCTCGGCGACCGTCCTCGCCCACTCGCTCATGCCGTCGAGTTCGCGCAGAAAGACGGCGTAGCTCCCGGCCCGCGCGAGCGGCTCCATCCCCGTCTCGGCCACGCGGCCGGGGAAGACCAGATGCTCGGAGATCAGCGCTCTGAGGTAGCCGGGGTTGCCCCAGCTGTCCTCGTAGATCTGCTGTCGCCAGCTCGCTATGCCCTGGCTGGCCAGGATCTGTCCGACCGCGCCTTCCGAGAGAGCCCGGAGGTGGACATGGGCCACCCGGCCACCCGACAGCGAACCGCCGATGGCCGACCGGAGAACGGCGTCGGCCTGCTGGTCGCGGTACCCGAGAACGAAGAGCACCGGCGCCGTGGCGGCTGCCGGACCAGATGCGCCAGCAGGTCGACCGACTCGTGGTCCGCGAGGTGCAGGTCGTCGAGGATCACGACGAGCACGGGGTCGGCGAGGTCCTCCAGCAGCTCGCGGACCTCGTCATGTGAAGCCCCGGCCGCCCCCTGGTGCGGCGCGCCGACGGCTTGGAGGAGGGCGTAGCCTGAAGCGCCGTCCGATCTTCCACCGCTCCAACCGGCCCGGACGACGGCTCCCCGCGCCTCCGCGACCTTCGCGAACTCGGTCAGCAGCGCGGTCTTGCCTATCCCGGGATCACCTGTCACCTCGATGACGCGGTCCCGTATTTCGCCGCAACCGAATCTGTCCAGGATGTCGACCAATTCGCGCAACTCGGTCTCGCGGCCGACAAGATCCCAGACCTTGTCGACGGAGGACCAGCCCCTTTGCCGAGGAAAACTATTGACAGTCGATCCTCGCCAGCGATCAGGAATTAACATCTGCTTTCCCCCGAATCAGACGTCCAGCAAAACCCATCAGCCTCTCTGTAGACCTGAATCCCATGCAAGCGTCCAGCCAAGGGCCTCATACGGCCGGACGCGCCCGCCCTCTCACCACGGCCGCCCGCCCCCCACCCCTGTCACCTCACCAAGGATAAGCAAGTCAATCTCGGATCAAACCGAACAGTCACAGGCTAGGCCAATATCGGACATCCCGTGTTGATCATCATTCAATTAAGTGAGGCGAACTACACCCGAACTCGGCGCCATCCCTTGATCATCCGGGTGCCGTCCGCTGGTCCGGGCACCGGGCGAGCAGGCGCGGGAGCCCGAGTACGGTCTCGCCTCACGCCAGACCAATTCGCCCCCGCCGACCGGAAAGCTGGACCACGCACCGGCTGCTGTTGCGTGGGGCCGGTGGATCATGTGTTGGGCTGTGACCAGAACGATCGCCGCGCGGCAGTCGCGGACGAGTTCGTCGTAGCGGGTGGCGATGCCGCGCCCTGCTTGAGGCGCCCGATGCAGCGCTCGACCACGTCGCGGCGCTTGTAGAGGGTCGGGTCGAAGGCCGGCGGACGACCGCCGCGCGAGCCGCGCCGGACCCGCCCGGCCTTTTGCTCAAGGCGTTCGGAGATGGTCGCGGCGCCCCCCCGCACCCGCAACGACCGGCGGATCGCCGCCGGGCCGGCACCGAGGCCGACTTGAAGCGTGCCGCAGCACGGCGAAGGCGGTCCAGTCGTTGACGTTCCCGGCGGTGACCACGATCGACAGCGGCAGGCCGCGCCCGTCCACGGCCAAGTGGACCTTGGCGGTCAACCCGCCCAGCGCCTGACCGGATGCCCGGTTCGTCCCACCCGGTTCCTCTTTTCGCGGGCCCCGGCGGCGTGCTGATGAGCGCGCCCGATGGTGGAATCGACGCTCCCGGTCCAACCGATGCGCCCCTCCGACACGGACTCCGGGTGACCTGTCCGCCGACGCGGCGTTCCCCGCGGACGCCGAGCGCCGGCTCGGCCAGCTGAACGGCCTCCGGGCCGCCGGGGTCCTCTGGACGGTCGGGGCGGGCGATGTCATGGTGTGGCGCACACCCGAACGGCACGCGCGCGGCGACAACAAGGAGGGCGTCAGCCTGGTCGCCTCCCGGCTCGGCATTACCAGCGCCCGGAACCAGCCCGCCGTGTTCATCGGCGACACCGCGTTCACGGTCATCGGCATCATCGACGATGCACCGGAGCGGCCAGCGCATCAGACCTGCTGTAACCCCCCGCATTATCCCTTGGTGGACACAATCCTCTGAGGGGACAGCATGCGGAAAAGAACGATTCCCTTCCTGGCACTGGCCGCCGCGGGCCTGCTTCTGGCGAATACCGCCGCAGCGGACGCGAGCGCCTCGATCTTCCGGGTGGTGCCCAGTGTTGACACCGCCACGGCGCCGATCTCCAACGACCTCCTGACCTCGACAGCGAGCATTTCGCCGCAGGACGGATGGGCGGTCGGTTTCGTCTCGCACCCCGACACCACCGAACACACCCTGGCGGAGCACTGGAACGGGACACGCTGGTCGGCCACGCCATCCCCGGACGGCACGTCGGGAAGTCAGCTCGCCGCCGTCGCGGCCGTGTCGTCGAAGGACGTCTGGGCGGTCGGCCGCCAGAACTCCAACCTGTCCATCGAGGCCAGCACCACGCTGATCGAGCACTGGAACGGCACCGCGTGGTCGATAGTGCCGAGTCCGAACGCGGGCACGGAGGGCGCCCAGTTGACCGGCGTCGCCGCGGTGTCGACCAGTGACGTGTGGGCGACCGGCTATTTCTCGACCACCACCCAGATCCTTCCGCTGTTCGAGCACTGGAACGGTACGGCGTGGAGCGTCGTTTCGGTGCCGGACGTCCCGAACGGAGTGAACTTCGTGAGGGCTATTTCGGCGGCGTCCACGAACGACGTATGGGCCGTCGGCTCCGACGTCGACTCGCACAGCGGCAACACCGACGAACTGATCCTGCACTGGAACGGCACCCAGTGGTCCGTCCTGCCGACCCTGCCCATCGGGCAGAACTCCCTGGAAGCGGTACACGCCGTGTCCTCCAGCGACGTCTGGGCCGTGGGCCGGTCACTCGGCGACAAGGGCGGAGAGTCGCGCAATCTCGCACTGCACTGGAACGGCACGGCGTGGAGCAAGGTGCCGGTGCCCAATGTCGGCAACAGCGTCAATCCCAATTTCCTCACCGGCATCACCGCGCTGTCCTCGCATGACGTGTGGGCGGTGGGCGCGGCCACCGGTGGCGCCGACGGCGTCAACCAGTCGCTGATCGAGCACTGGAACGGCAGCGCATGGAGCATCGTGCCCAGCCCCAGCAACCCGAACGGCTCGAACTCCACCACCCTGGGCGGGGTCGCCGCGATCGCACCTGGAAACGTCACGGCGGTCGGCAGCTGGAACAGCACGCAGCAGGGCAATCCCGGCCTGCGCACCCTCGTCGTCACGACGTCGCGCGGCTAAGGATCAGCGCCAACAAGTGATCGTGGCGAGACCACCGTCGAAGCCCGCATCTCTGGTGCGCCTCTGGGAGACGATTGCCACCAAGGCCGCGTGGGCGACTGGCCAGGTCTGGTCGCCGACGCCGAAGAAGAGCGCCGCGACCGTGAGCAGAAGCCCCTTCTGCTCACGGTCGTTGACGATCGTGGCCGGCATCCGCGCGACACCAGCAGCGGCTCCGGATATCGACTCAATGATCGGCACAGCTCCTCTTCAGAAATGGCGGCGAGGGACGCCGCTAGATCAGATAATCAAGCAGCTTCGTCGCCGCGAGTCTCGTCCTCTTCGGAGGCGCCCCGGCGATGCTCCGAGCGATAGGTGCTACCGGCAGGAAGGTCCTCCCCCGTTGCTTCCCTGTACGCCGCCCTGCGCTGCTCGCTAGCTTGCTGTCCAGCGGGGAGCTTCACCACGCTCGCGGATACGTTGTGTCCATTGCGTTTCGGAGTGGCCGAGTGTTCGGAGGCAGGGAGCGGCGCGGACTCCTCCGCGTCCCACGCCTTGGTATCGCTCCTTTCGGCGAGGTGGGCGATCACGCCCAAGCCCGCGATCAGAGTCACTGCGCCGACTGCGCGGATCTTCGTTTTGTGCTTCTGGTACCAGTTCTTCGCGTTCTCCGCAAAGGAGGTGGGCTCGCTATCCTCGGGGGGCGTGGGATCGGTCACGCGCTCACATCTATCGGACCCTCCCCTCAGCTGTCAGGCAATCGCCGGACATCATCTGATCGGGCTCTGGGAGGCAGCGGCGGTACCGGGCTCATGCCGGGCAGGGCGGCGGTAGGGTGCACAATGCTCTGCACGATCATCTCGTTCCGGCCGGCCGGTACTCGTCATTCCCGTGGGTGTGAGCATGGACGCTGAGAAGCAAGGGGCCCCGGTTCAGCCTGGCCGACTCGCGAACCTCCGTTCGAGGCTCCGCGACGGGCAGGACCGTCCGCCTACCTCGGTGTTCGTCGTCGGCACACTGTTCTCGGGCTCGACCCTGCTCGGGCGCGACATGACCACTCGGATCCGGAGCGCCCACTACGTCGGTGAGCTGAACAACTTCACGCAGATGCCCGGGTACAGCCACAAGGACGCCGGTCAAGAGTGCGGGCCCTGCTCACTGCTCGGCAAGGAGTGCCGACACTTCACGGCCGCGCTCCGGGAGCGGGCGTCCTATGACGACATCCTCGGCATGCACCGGCACTTCGCCCGGTCACTGGGCGTTTCGGTGGTCGTCGACGGAAGCAAGTACGTCACCTGGCTCCGGCGGGCCATCGAGCAGCAGTCCGCCGACCCGACGAACCGTGCACCGGTGAACGTGATCGTCACGGCGCGGAACCCGATCGCCTTCGCGATCAGCCACCGGAACCGGACGGGGGAGCCGCTGTGGCGGGGCGCGGGCATCTGGCGGGACACGTACGTGGACGCGCTCCGCACCGTCAACACGTACGGTCTGCCGCACATGGTCGTCCGCTACGAGGATTACATGGCGCGCCCGGAACGGTCATTGGAGCGGCTGGCCGGCTTCCTGCACCTTCCGCTTGACTCGCAATCCGATACCACGAGGATCCACGACACCGGCGGCAATTGGAGCTCTTTCGTCCCGTACGTGGGGAAGGAGCAACTGGAGGGGTACATCCGGCGCCTCGACGGCCCCGGGCGTGCGGAGGCGGAGGACTTCATAAGGCATGCCCGGGCATATTGGAACGACGAGAAGCCCCGGGAGGACACCCGCTGGCGAGGCGGCTTGGAGGCCGGTGAGGTCAACGCGGTCCTCAGCACTCCGGGGCTGACCGACCTGGCCAGCGTCCTCGGCTACAACGTCGCGGAGGTCGTCCATGCCGCCGTCCGGGACGAACCGGCGAAGCCCCGCGAACCCATGCCCGCCACCGAGCAGTGATATTCGCCGCCGCGACGGCCATGCCGGCTCGTTGCCTGCTCGGCGGCCCCGGCACTGCAGTGAGCAGCACTCTCACCCTGTTCGACGGAGCCTCCCATTACGATCACATCCGTCAACACCCGTGACAGTTGGTAGTCGACGATTGCGTTGGCTGAACAGCCGCTCCGAGCGATTCTTGCTCGCAACATTCGCAGGGCAGTCGGCGCCTCGATGGATATGAAGCGCCAGTGGCTGGTTCGAGGCGGCTGTGAGTGCTGTGTCGCTTTGCTGGTGTTCAGTCTCTCCAGGCCCAGACCTGTTTCTTCTCGATGAAGTCGATCTGGACTGTCCGGCGCTCGATGTGCCAGAAGCCGCCCTCCCGGCGGTAGGCGTCGCTGTAGCGGAGATGCCAGGCGAGGTCGGTGGGCTTTCCCGGCTCCTCTTCGTTGAGATGGTGCGCGACGCAGGCGATCTGTCCTGTCGCCGTCGCGTTCTCGCGTCCCGGATCGAATACCTGGCCCACGATCTCGTGCGACGTGCGCGGGAACCTCTCCAGGGATCGGAACGCCTTGCCGATCTCGTCTCGTCCCGTGAGGGTACGGACGGGTTCGAGCTGCTCCGGAGGGTCCGGCAGGACCAGCACCGCGTCGTCGGCGAAGAGACCCACGAGACCGGTGTACCTGAGGTGGTCGGCGTAGAGCGCGTACCTGGCGACGAGGTCGGCGAGCGCGATCCGGTCGCGGTGGTCGAGCACCCTCATGAGAGCCCCATGCGTTCGGCGCCGAGCCTCTCCGGCGGCCAGGGAATCTCGTCGTAGCGCGACGTGAAAAGCCCAAGATCCAGCGACATGTCCGGAGCATACAGCGGGCCCGAAAGGCGCTCTGCGACCAACGAGCGTGGAGGTGGGCTCCGACCAGCCCTTGTGAGCCGCACCGCGCTCACCCCTCGTTGGAGCATTTCGCTTTCAAGGGCAGAGCGAAACGGCGGGGGGCGGGATGGCGCTGGTGGGTGGGGGTAGCTGTTTGCCTGGTGTTAGGCGGCGGCCGCTTGGTGGTTGGTTTCGGGCAAGCTGCGGACCCTTTGATGATCGCGCCGATTCTGTTTTGCCTGATCAGAGAGGTTCTCATGCGTCCCAAACCCCTCCCGGCCCTGGCAGCGGTCGTGACCGTGCTGGCCGTGAGCATGCCCGTCGCGGCGGCCGCTCGGACCGCGCCCATTCCAGAAGGGGCTCAGGCCGCGCCCGGGTCCTTCTTCGGGGGCAGGCTTCCGCTGAGCGGGCGGCCGGTGACCACCGAGGTGGCGCGTGGAGTGACGCTGACCACGATGTCGCTCGGCGCCAAGGACGCCGACGACTACTGGACCGTCCACGTGTACCTGCCGGCCACGATCGACGGGCCGCTGAACAAGGCCGGGACGGCGCTGGGTTCGGAGGAGATCGCGCGCCGGGTGGCCGAGGCGGTGCGGGGCAAGGGGTTCGAGCCGCGGTTGGAGCGGGTCTCCTCGCCCGCGTTCGCCGACCGTCCCGCGGGGACACTCGGGTGGACGGTGCGGGTCGGCCGGTACGCCACCGACGCCGAGGCGTCGGCCGCGCTCGCCACGGTCAAGGCGGCGGGGTTCGCGGGCGGTACGCGCTACACCGCTCAGGACGGCACCGACCCGGGCGCGCCCCAGAAGGTGCACATGATCAGCGTCGACTTCCGCGAGTTCCGCGGGTCGGTCGGCACCGACTTCGGTCCGACCCTGAACGGCACCGAGAAGCTGACCGACCTGGTCGCCGCGAACCGCGCGGTCGCGGGGATCAACGCGCAGTGGTTCTACAACAGCGCGCCCGGCGGCATGTACGTCAAGGACGGCAAGCTGATCGGCGGGGCCACGCAGGGCCGCGGCGGCATCAAGCTCACCAAGGACGGGCGGCGGGCCGAGGTGGACGCCTACACCGCCCACGTCACGATGCGGGTCGGCAAGGCCACCGTCGAGCTCGACGGCGTCAACCGGGTGCCGGGTGAGATCTGGAACTGCGGCGGGGTGGGCGGCGACCAGCCGACCGAGAAGCCGCAGCACGACCTGAAGTGCACCGACGACAGCGAGCTGGTGCGGTTCACGCCCGAGTGGGGCGTCCCGCCGAAGGGCGCGGGTGCCGAGGCCGTCCTGGACGAGCGCGGCAGGGTGACGGCGGTGAACGGCTCGCGCGGCGCGGCCGTGCCCGCCGGGGGTTCCACCATCCAGGCGACGGGCGAGAGCGCTTCCTGGCTGCTCGACCGGGTCAAGGCCGGCGACCGGCTGAAGGTGCGCGAGCGGGTCGAGGACGGCCGGGGCCACCGCGTGTCGCTGAAGCGCGGCACCACGATCCTCCAGGTCGGCCCCACCCTGGTCAGGGACGGGCGCGTCTCGGTGAACGCCCAGGCCGACGGGCTGATCCGCGAGGGCGACGACCAGACCTTCACCTACAACTGGACGCTGCGCGCCAACCCGCGCTCGATGATCGGGATGGACCGGGACGGACGGCTCATGCTGGTCGTCGTCGACGGCCGCCGGGACGGCTACAGCGAGGGGCTCGGGATCGCCCAGACCGGCGAGCTCATGAAGCTGCTCGGCGCCGAGGAGGCGATGAACCTCGACGGCGGCGGCTCCAGCGTCCTCGTCACGCGGGACGGCGGCATCGTGAACCGGCCGTCCGACGCGACGGGCCAGCGCTCGCTCGGCAACGTCATCCTCGTCCGCCCGTAGCCATGGGCATGCCCACCGTGCGGCGGGGGCCGCACGGTGGGAGACCCCGCGCACCAAGATCCTCGACAGGTGATCATTTTCGCCTCCGTCGTATAGCGTCCGAGTCGTTCGGACATCTGATCTTCTGGAGGCGGGCATGACGGCAGTGAGCCGGCGGGACTTCGGACGGGTGGCGGGGCTGGCGGGCCTCGGCGTCGGCGCGGCCGCGCTGCCGGCGGGCCGCGCGTCGGCACGGGCGGCCGCCCGTTCCTGGCAGGCGACCGGACCGCTGCCGGCGGCTCTCGCGGGATTCGACTCGACGATGAAGGGCTTCATGCAGGCCCGCGACATCCCGGCGGGGCAGCTCGCCGTGGTCAAGGACGGCAGGCTGGTCCTCGCCCGCGGCTACACCTGGAGCGCGGACACGACCTCCCCCACCCAGCCGACCTCGCTGTTCCGCATCGCCAGCATCAGCAAGCCGCTGACGGCGACGGCGGTGCTGCGGCTCGTCCAGGACGGGCGGCTGAAGCTCACCGACCGCGCCGCCTCCCTGCTCGGGCTCTCGACGGCCGCCGACTCCCGGCTCGCGGACGTCACCGTGCTGCGCCTGCTCCAGCATCTCGGCGGCTGGGACGGCTCCGTCTCACCGGATCCCATGTTCCAGGACGCGACGATCGCCAAGGCGCTCGGCGTTCCCCTGCCGGTCTCGCAGGCCGCCATCATGAAGTACGTATCGGACCGCAGGCTCGACCACGCGCCGGGCACGAAATACGCGTACTCCAATTACGGGTTCCTGCTGCTCGGCCGCATCATCGAGAAGGTCACCGGGCAGAGTTACGGCTCCTACGTCCAGCAGGCCGTCCTCACCCCGCGTGCCATCAAGCGGCTGAAGCTCGGGCACTCCCGCACCAGTGAGAGCGGCGAGGTCCGCTACTACTCCGGTTACACCGGCCCGACCGTGTTCGACAACAGCGGGACGACGGTCGCCTATCCGTATGGCGCGTTCAACCTGGAGAACATGGACTCGCACGGCGGCTGGCTCGCCACCGCCCTGGACCTGACCCGGTTCGCGGGCATCTACGACGGCGGGACGACCGTGCTGAACTCCGCGTCGATCCAGCGCGCGTTCGCCGAGCCGGAGACCGGGATCAGTGACGGCTACTACTACGGCTGCGGGTGGCAGGTCCGTCCCGTCGGCGGCGGGACCGGCATGAACACCTGGCACACCGGTTCCCTGGCGGGGACGTTCACCCTGCTCGTCCGCCGGTACGACGGGCTCGCCTGGGCGGCCCTGTTCGACCAGCGGCAGGAGGGAGACGCGCCCGGCTACGGCGACATCGACCCGGCCTTGCACGACGCCGCCGACGCCGTGAAGACCTGGCCGACGGGAGACCTCTCGTCCCGCTACTTCTGAGACGCGCCGCAGCTCGGATGGCGGAGGCCGGCTTCAGCCCAGGACCGCGAGGACGGCCTCGGCCACGCCGCGGGCCGAGGCGGGGTTCTGTCCGGTGACCAGGCGCCCGTCGACGACCACCTGGGAGGTGAAGTTCTCGGCCGGCACGTGCGCGGCGCCCTGGGCCACCAGGCGGTCGGCCAGCAGGAACGGCACCACCTCGGCCAGGCCGACCGCGGTCTCCTCGGCGTTGGTGAACGCGGCGACCTTCTTGCCCGCCACCAGGTAGGTGCCGTCGGAGAGGGTGAGGCCGACCAGGGCGGCCGGGCCGTGGCAGACGGCGGCGACCACGCCGCCCCGCTCGAACAGCGTGCGGGCCAGCCGCGCCAGGCCCGGGTTGTCGGGGAAGTCCCACATGCTGCCGTGCCCGCCGGCGAACAGGATCGCGTCGTAGCCGTCGGCGTCGATCCGGTCGGGGGTGGTGGTGTCGGCCAGTTGCGCGGCGATGTGCTCGTCCGCCAGGAAGCGGCGCTGGACCGGGTCGGAGCGGTCCTCGCCGTCGCGCGGCGGGACGCCTCCGGCGACGCTGACCAGGTCCACCCGGTGGCCGGCGGCGGTGAACACCTCCCACGGCACCGCCGCCTCGTCGACGTAGAAGCCGGTCTTGCGCCCGGTCGAGCCGAGGGCGGCGTGGCTGGTCAGGGCGATGAGGATCCGCTTGGACATGGCGATGGTTCTCCCTACGGGATCGAGTGGCCGTCGAGACGCCTCGGTCCCCGTGCGGGGCCGAGGCGGCGACGACTTGATCATCAGCCGTCCCCGGCATCGAAATCCAATAGGACGTCACGCGTGCTGCTATCGGTTTTCTGATACAAGGGTCGGGTGCGCGACGTCTCGTTCGATCTCTTGCGGACCTTCGTGGCGGTCTACCGGACCGGTTCGGTGTCCCGTGCCGCCGAGCTGCGGGGGCTGTCCCAGCCGACCGTCACCGCCCACGTCAAGACGCTGGAGTCCGACCTGGACCGGCCGCTGTTCGACCGCGTCCCGCGCGGCATGGCCCCCACCCCGGCCGCCGACCACCTGGCCGCGCGGATCGCCCCGGCGATCGACAGCCTTGAGGACTGGGCCCACACCGACCTGGATCGCTCCGCCGACCCCTTCGGGCGCGCCGTCCACCTCGGCGGGCCGGCCGAACTGCTGTGCGCGCGCGTGCTGCCGTCGCTGGCCCACCTGATCGCCCGGGGACTACAGGTGCGGACCCGGTTCGGGATGCCCGACGACCTGCTGGCCGATCTCTCCGGGGGCGGGCTGGACCTGGTCGTCTCCACCGTCCGTCCACGGCGGCGGGGGCTGGACGTCGAGGTGCTGACCGACGAGGAGTTCGTCCTGGTCGCCGCCCCCGTCTGGGCCGCCGAGGACATCGACCGCGCCCCGCTGATCACCTACGCCGAGAACCTGCCGATCCTGCGGCGCTACTGGCGCACCGTCTTCGACACCCGCCTCACCCGCAGCCCCGCCGTCGTCGTCCCCGACCTGCGCGGCGTGCTGGCCACGGTGATCGCGGGCGCCGGAATCACCGTCCTGCCGGCCTACCTGTGCGCCGCCGAGCTGGCGGACGGCCGCCTGCGCCTGCTCCACCAGCCCGAGGTGCCGCCGATCAACACGCTGTTCCTGGCCGGACGCGCCGGAGCCGCCCACCCGGCCGCCACCGCCGTCCGCGGCCGGCTGCTCCACCAGGGCCGCGTATGGACGGCGGAGGTCACCTGACCGGCGAACCCCGGTTCACCTGCGCAGTGCGGCGAGCACCCGCAGCGTCACCGGCACGAGGGCGTACACGACGCTGGGCACGACGATGGCCGTCACCACGAGGGTCCTGACCGGCAGGGCCAGCGCTCCGAGCAGGGGCCCGAGCAGCACCTGGGTGACCATGATCATGGCGTAGACGGCCAGCCACGTGATCACCGCCCGCAGGTGGATCGACGGGGCGACCGGCTTGGTGGACCGAGTGCGTACCGATGCCATGACGTCTCCCTGATACCTCTGGACGCGAGGGAAATTCCAACTCGCTGGTTGGAGTTTGGCACGGCGATCCCCAGATATCCAACCAGCGAGTTGGAGTTGGCGGTATGCTCGACTCATGGCTTGGGACACAGAGCGGACCAAACGGCTCATCCTGGACGCCGCGATCGGCGAGTTCGCCACCCACGGCCCCGAGGCGGCGCGCATGGATCGCATCGCCGCCACGGCCGGGGTGAACAAGGAGCGCATCTACTCCTACTTCGGCAACAAGCAGCGCGTGTTCGCCGTCGTCCTCACCGCGGAGCTGGAACGCCTGGCCGAGGCCGTCCCCATGGATTCCGAGGCGGCCGCCGACCTCGGCGAGTACGCCGGGCGCGTCTTCGACTACCACCGCGCCCACCCGCACTTCATCCGCCTGCTGCACTGGGAGGGCCTCCACTCCGGCAAGGACGAACCGGTCGCGGCGCAGGCCGAGCGGACCGCGCACTACGCCCAGAAGATCGCCGCCCTCGCGGACGCCCAGCGATCCGGGCGTCTCAACCCCGACGTGCCGCCCGAAGAGCTGATGTACGCCGTCATCGCCCTGGCGGGCTGGTGGTTCGCGACCCCCCAGTTCCAGCGCATGCTCATGCCGGACCTCAACGACGACCCGGACGGCCAGCGCCTCGCCCTCGTCCGCCTCGTCCGCCTCCTCGGCAAGCCCACCTGAGGGGAGATACGGCGTTGACAGGGGTGTCGCTTGACCGCAGAGTCTTGGCGGGAAGGGCTGCCACGGCGGTAGGGGGCGCGGGTGGACGTCAGGACGGGGCTCATCGGGACGGGTTCGGACGCCGATCCCTATCCGGCGTACGCGCGGCTTCGCGAGGAGCGGCCGGTCTGCCGGGTGCGTCTGCGCGACAATGCGCATTGCTGGGTCGTGTCGCGTTATGAGGACGCGCGGTCCGCGTTCGCCGATCCGCGGCTCAGCCGGGACCCCCGGGCGGCCGGGCCGGCGTGGCGCGAGGCCGACCGCGGCCGTCCGCTGGAGGACGGCGCGGGCCTGGGCGTGCACCTTCTGACCCGGGAGCCGCCGGACCACGAGCGGTTGCGCCGCCTGGTCTCCGCCGTCTTCACCAAGGCCCGGACCGAGGCCCTGCGCGAGCGGGTGGAGCAGGTCGCCGACTCGCTCATCGACGCCTTCGAGGAACGCGGTGAGGCCGAACTCATCGCCGAGTTCGCCTATCCGCTGCCCATCACCGTCATCTGCGAAATCCTCGGTATACCGGCGGAGGACCGGAGCCTTTTCCGGCAGTGGACCTCCAATGCCGTCGCGACCGAACCCGGGGACGTCGACGGGCGCCTGAACGGCGTCCAGCCTCCGGGCGAGTATCTTCGAGCGCTCGTCGCGGCCAAGCGGGACGCCCCGGGCGACGATCTGATCAGCGCGCTCGTCGCCGACCAGGGGCAGGGCCGGCTCAGCGAGTCCGAGCTGCTTTCGATGATCTTCCTGCTGGTGATCGCCGGGCACGAGAACACCGCCGGGCTCATCGGCAACGGCCTCGTCGCGCTGCTGCGCTCCCCCGAGCAGTTGGCGCTTCTGCGGGAACGGCCCGAACTGGCGGACGCCGTCGTGGAGGAGGTCCTGCGGTACGACGGGCCGATGGAGCTGGCGGCATGGCGCTGGACCACCGAGCCGGTGGAGATCGGCGGAACGCTGATCCCGGCCGGTGAACCGGTGCTCATCGCGCTGGCCGGCGCCCACCGCGACCCCGCGCGGTTCGCCGAGCCCGACCGGTTCGACGTGGAACGCCCCGACAACGCCCACCTGGGGTTCGGGCACGGGCGGCACCACTGCCTCGGGGCCCCGCTCGGCCGGTTGGAGGGCGCGGTGGGGCTGCGTGCGCTCGTCCGGCGTCTCCCCGACCTGGCGCTGGCCGTGCCGCAGGAGCGGCTTCGCCGCCAGCCGAGTTCCATCGTCCGTGCGCTGCATGAGCTCCCGGTCGTGTTCACTCCCGTGCGCGGGCCGGGCGGGGCCGCCGGTCCGCCGGCACGGCGACGATAGGCGCGGATGTCGCGTCCGACGCTCTTGCGAATGCGTAAGCGACTTACGGTTGTGCAGCGACTTACTTTTCCTTAGTATCGGCGTGTGGACA
Organism: Actinomadura sp. NEAU-AAG7; assembly: GCF_018603865.1. Classification (NCBI taxonomy): domain Bacteria; kingdom Bacillati; phylum Actinomycetota; class Actinomycetes; order Streptosporangiales; family Thermomonosporaceae; genus Actinomadura; species Actinomadura sp. NEAU-AAG7. Next base: position 1,805,137 of record NZ_JAHFZY010000001.1, on the reverse strand, counting down.
TCACCGACACCGCGTTCTGCCCGCGCTACCACCGCGCCGTCGAGGTCATCGGCAAGCGGTGGACCGGTGCGATCGTGCGGGCCCTGCTCCTCGACGTCAACCGGTTCGCCGACCTGCGGGTGGTCGTTCCCGGGCTGAGCGACCGCATGCTGACCGAGCGCCTGAAGGAACTCCAGGACGAGGGCATCGTGGAGCGGATCGTCCACGACGAGACCCCCGTGCGGATCGAGTACAAGCTCACCCAGAAGGGCCTGGAGCTGCACGACGCGGTCTACGCGCTGAGCCGCTGGGCCGATCGCTGGGTCCCCCTCGAAGCGACCACCTGACCCCGGCGCACGCCGGACACCAACCCCATAGCGACCTCCCCCGACGAGCCGAGCAGGGCCCGCCGCGGGACGCCCCTTCCCTTTTGTTCGCCGGGCCTCCCGCCCGCTCGCGACGCGACGCGCGCTGCCCGGACTCCCCCCACCTGGAGGTCACCGTGCCCTTGCCCGACTCGCCACCGCGGGACGCCGAGCGGACGACACCGCGGATGTGGCTCGGCGTGCTCACCGTCTCGCTGGGCATCTTCTCGATGATCACCGCGGAGCAGCTCCCGGTCGGGCTGCTCCCCTCGATGTCCGAGCAGCTCGGCGTCGCGGTGGGGACGGCGGGCCTCACGGTCACGGTGCCCGGCGTCGTCGCGGCGTTCTCCTCGATCGGGCTGCCGCTCGCGGTGGGCAGGCTCGACCGGCGGGCGCTGCTGGCCGTGCTGCTCGCCGTGATGGCCGTGGCCAGCACCGTCTCGGCGCTGGCCACGAACTTCGGGGTGCTGCTCGCGTCCCGGCTGCTGGTCGGGGTCACGATCGGCGGGTTCTGGGCGATCGCCGGCAGCCTCGCGGTGCGGCTCGTGCCCGGGCCGTCCGTCCCCCGCGCGCTGGTGCTGATCTTCGGCGGGGTCGGCGCCGCCGCCGTGCTCGGCGTACCGGTCGGGACGATGATCGGCGAGCTGCTGGGATGGCGCGGCGCGTTCTGGTCGCTCACCGGGTTGAGCCTCGCCGTCCTGGCCGCCGCGCTCGTCCTCCTCCCCCCGCTTCCGGCGGCCGAGCCGGTGCGCCCGCGGGCCCTTCGCGCGCAGACGCGCAACCCCGTCCTGATGGCCGGGATCGCCGCGACCGCCCTGCTGATCGCCGGGCACTACGGCGCCTACATCTTCGTCAGCCCGGCGCTCCGGGACGTCGCCGGAGTCGGCGCCGCCGCCGTCGGGCCGCTGCTGCTCGGCTACGGGATCCTCGGCATGGTCGGCAACGCGGCCGCCGGAAGCCGCGCGTCCCGGGCCCCGGGCCGCACGCTGGCCTCCATCGTCGTCGTGCTCGCCGCCGCGCTCGTCCTGTTCCCGCTGCTGGGCACGACGCCCTGGACCGGCGCCGCGCTGCTGCTCCTCTGGGGCCTGGCCTACGGCGCGGCGCCCGTCGCGCTCCAGACCTGGATCCTCGGCGCCGCCCCGGACGAGGCGGAGGCGGCGACGGCGATCTACTGCTTCGTGTTCAACCTCGCCATCGCGCTCGGCGCGCTCGCCAGCGGCCTGGTGGTCGACGCCACCGGCGTCCGGAGCGTGTTCTGGATCGCCGCCGCGCTCGTCCTCCTCGTCCTGCTGACGGTGCGCCGCGCCCCGGCGACCCGCCCGTCGGCCGACTCGCGGTCGCCTGTGGTGGAAGCACCGGCCCAGGAGCGGACAGCGCGCCAGTAGCGGGCTCGATCCGCCGCCGCGGAACGGCCCCGGCCGTTCCGCGGCGGCTCACCCGTGCACGGGCTTGACCTTGTCGTCGGTGTCAGGCCCTACGGTGGACCGCCTATGACCCAGGACGCCCTGCTCCAGCACGACCGGCTCTTCTTCCAAGCGCTGATGAAGGGCGACGCCGCCCGCCTGGACGCGCTCCTCGCCGAGGACTTCCTCCTGGTGGGCGTCGAGGACGGCGCGGTCGTCGGCAAGGCCGCCCTGCTCGCCCTGGTCTCCGGCGGCGACCTGCGCTTCCCGGCGATCGACTCCTTTCCTGAAGAGGCCGTCGTCCGCAGGGTCGGTGACGTCGGTCTGGTCGTCGGCCGGACCAGCATGACCTTCGAGAACCCGGACGGGACGGCGTTCAGCGCGGGCAGCCGCTACACCCACGTTTTCGCCGCCGAGTCCCCCGGTGAGTGGCGCCTGCTCTCGGCCCAGGGCACGACCATCAAGCCCTGAGGCGTGAAGTGGGCGGGGCGCGGATGGCAATACACAGGTGACAGGAATCCGCACCCGCTCGAAGGGCCGGAGATGACCACGAAAGTGCCGCCGTACCGCCTGTGGCGGCGGCGATGACGTCCGAGCCGGTGACCACGGCCGGGCGGAGACCGCGTGAGGGCGACGAGAGGATCGTCGCGGTGTCGCTCACGGAGCCGGAGACGTTCGGTGTGCTGTTCGACCGGTACTACGACGCGCTGCGGCGGTACGTCGCGCGCCGGCTCGGTCCGGAGGCCGCCGACGACGTCGCCGGTGAGACGTTCCTGGTCGCGTTCCGGGAGCGCGGCCGCTACGACCCCGCGCGAGGCGGGGTCCGGCCGTGGCTCTTCGGTATCGCGACCCATCTGATATCGCGGCACCGCAGGTTGGAGGCCACCCGCTACAGGACGCTCGCCCGGACGCCGGTGGAGGCCGACGACGACGCCCTCGGCCGGGTGGACGACAAGGTGAGCGCCGAGGCGGCCCGGCCCGCGCTGGCCGGGGCGCTGGCCGCGCTGGCGCGGCGCGACCGGCATGCCCTGCTGCTGGTGGTGTGGGCCGGGCTCTCCTACCAGGAGGCGGGCGAGGCGCTCGGCGTCCCCACCGGCACGGTGGCCTCCCGCGTGAACCGCGCCCGCCACAAGGTCCGCCAGGCACTCGGCGGACGCGACCCCCTGCGTGATGACCGACTCGACGCGGAAGGTGATCGAGATGAATGACCTGACCGAGCTGGGCCGAAGCCTGGACGAGCCCGTCGACCCCATCGCCCGGCAACGCCGGCGCGTGGCGTTGATGCGCGAGGCCGAGGCCGGGACGCGGGTCCGCGCGGCATGGAGCCGCCGGTGGGCGGGCCGGCGGCTCGCGCTGGCGGCCGCCGCGGGAAGCGTGGTCGCCGCCGGTGCCGTGTTCACCATGGTGGCGACCGAGTCCCAGGGCAGCCCCGCCTATGCCGCCGAAAGGCTCCCGGACGGCACGATCAAGGTCACCATCCGCGAGTTCCGGGACGCCCCCGGGCTCGAACGACGGCTCCGGAAACTCGGCGTGCGAGCCGTGATCACGTATCTGCCGCCCGAGAAGCGGTGCGTGCACGGGCCGGGATGGGAAAAGCGGCTCATCAGCCAACGGCGACAGGTGTTCGAGCTCGTCAACGTGCTCAACAAGGACCGTGTACCGGTGGACTACAAGGAGGCGATCGTCCACCCTGAGCGCATTCCCGCCGGATACACCATCTATGTCGACGTCCTCTACAGTCCGGCGCAGAAGGGCGACAAGAGCCTTTGGAGGGGCGAGGTCATCGGAACGATGGAGGCGCTCGCCTCGGGGCCGGCGGATCGCTGCGTTCCCACCCCGTGGCCGCCGCCGCACAAGCCCGGTACCGGACGACCCGCCAACTGAACCGGTCCGATCCGCGATGCGGGGCCGCCGCCCGGGGGAGGCGGCGGACCCGCATCGTCCGCCTAGGCCGTGGGCGGGTAGCGCACGGGGCCCTCGGAGGTGATCTTTCCGTTGGTGACGGTCATCAGGCGGGTCGCGGCCGCGATCCGCTCCGGCGGCACCGTCAGCGGGTTCTCCTTGAGGACGACGAGGTCGGCGTACCTGCCGGGCGACACCGTGCCGCGCTGCCGCTCCTCATACGAGGCGAACGCCGCCTTCGAGGTGATCAGGCGCAGCGCGGCGGGGACGTCGAGGCGCTGCTCCGGCATCCAGCCGCCGGGCGGCGTGCCGTCGAACTCGGTGCGGGTCACCACGCGTTGCAGGCCCCACAGCGGGTCGAGGACCTGCCTGGCCACCTCCTCCTGCATGACCAGCAGGTCGTTCTTCATCTTCTCGGTGACCGGGCTGCGGGTGCGGTTGTCCACAGGCGTCTCGCCGCGCGCGTGGATCTCCAGGTGCCGCTTCCCGTTCCGCCTGCGCGACTCGAACGCCTCGCCCTCGTCGTAGGGCTTCCACACCGGACGGTAGGTCTCCGCTCCCGCGCCGGTCAGCGCCGTCTGGATGAGGTGCGTGTGCTGGTCGCGGAATCCCGGGCCGACGAAGGCGCCCCGCAGGTCCACCCGGCGCGTGCGGTCCCCCGCCCATTCGAGGACGTGCTCGTCGGAGCCGACGGCCACGATCCGCATTCCCTTCACGGCCACCGCCCGGGCCGTGCCGTTCCCGGTCCACACGGTTCCCGAATGGAGCACCAGGTCGGCGTGCTCCCGGGGGCGGCCCGCGGCCACGCCTCCCACGGCCGCGCCGGTCAGGACGAGAGCCGATCGACGCGATACCGAAGACTCCATGGCGCACTCCTCACATGATCAGGTACATCCCGATCGCTTGGCTCGCCACCAATCTGACCGGAATCACATCAGAGCGCAAGCCATGGAGAAAACCGACAATCAAATTCCTTCCATCTCGACCATTCAAAACGCCCCAGGATACTCCTTGCCAACCCTTATTGATTCGCACGGAAAAGGGAAGATACGGCTTACCGGCGTCGTTTCAGGCGACGGCGGATCCCATGGCATCCCCGGCCGATGGCCCCAGCTCGCGGCCGTGGGACGGTCGGCGCCGCGCCGCATCCCGGGACTCCGCCGGGTGACCACCTCATTGCGACGTTCCACTGACCGCCGCCCCGCCAGGTCCACAGCCCCCGGACCTATTCAGTCGGCCACGGAATTGATATGATAAATGAATCTCAGAAAGGATCACCATGACTTCTGCCGCGCCTTCGGCTGCCGACGTCTACGCGTCCTGGATCGACGGATCATGGCGCGAAAGCGACACCCGTTACCCCGCGATCAACCCGACCACAGGACGGCCGTTCGCCGATGTGGCGGCGGCCTCGACGGGCGATGTGGACGCCGCGGTCGCCAGTGCCGAGGCGGCCTTCCGCAAGACACGTTCCGCACGTCCCGCCACCCGCGCCGCGTGGTGCCGATCAGCCGCCCAGGTGCTGCTCGCCTCGCATGAGGAACTCGCCGAGGTGCTCTCCACCGAGCACGGCAAGCCGGTCGCCGAGGCCCGCGGCGAGATATTGTTCGCGGTTCGCGGGCTGGAGATGGCCGCGGAATCCGTTCTCGCGATGAGCGGGGAAACGCCGCACGTGGAGGACCCGAACAAGCGGGTGATCGTACGCCGTGAAGGGCTCGGCGTATGGGCGGTCATCACCCCGTGGAACTTCCCGGTGAACATTCCGGTCGAATATCTCGGCCCGGCCCTCGCGTCCGGTAACGCCGTGGTGTGGAAGCCGGCCCCCACCACCGCCGTCGTGGCGGCGAAGTTCCGGGAGATCCTGCTCGCCGCGGACTTCCCGCAGGAACTGCTGCAATTGGTGGTCACGAACGAGGTCGCGGTCGCCGAGCATCTGGTCACGCACCCGGGAATCGTCGCGGTCGGTTTCACCGGTGGCAGCGGGACCGGTCAGTCCATCGCGAAATCCGCCTGGGACAAGAAGCTCCTGCTCGAACTGGGCGGGAACTCCCCCATCGTGGTGCTCGGTGACGCCGATCTCGACATCGCCACGGCGGCCATCTCGAACGCGGCGTTCTGGAACGCCGGCCAGGTGTGCAGCGCCGCGGGCAAGGTGCTGGTGGCGGCGTCGTGCGCGGACGAGTTCACCCGGCTGCTCGCGAAACGAGCCGAGGACACGGTGCTGGGGTCCCCGCTGGATCCGGAGGTCACGATGGGACCGGTCCACCTGGAATCGGGCATCGCCCGGTACGACCGGTTGATCGCGGACGCCCGGGCGCACGGCGCCGACGTCGTGACCGGTGGTGAGCGCGTCCAGGACAAGGACGGGTTCTTCTTCCCCCCGACGGTCGTCACCTCCGTCGGTTCCGACGCCGCCCTCTTCACCGAGGAGACGTTCGGCCCGATCGCCTCGCTGTCGGTCTTCGACGACGAGGAGGACATCGTCGCGGCCGCGAACTCCGGCGACTTCGGGCTCGTCGGCGCGCTGTTCACCTCCGACGTCTCGAAGGCGTTCCGGATCGGCGAGCGCATCGACTGCGGGCTGGTGGTGGTCAACGACTCCTCCAACTACTGGGAGTACAGCCTGCCCTTCGGCGGCGCGGCCGGGCGGCGGTCCGGCCGGGGCCGGCTCGGCGGCCACTGGGTGATCGACGAGTTCAGCCAGATCAAGACCCTGGCGATCGACGTCCGGTGACCCGGTCGGCGAGCGGGGCGGCGGCCGGTCCGGCCGGGCCCCGCTCGCCGTCGTCCACCCGAAGGGCCGGCGAGCGTTTCGTGATTCACCGATTCACGCGAATGCCCGGGGGCGGAGGATCCGCCCCCCGATTCTCATGAAGACGGATTTCCGCTGGTGAGGCTCGGGCCCGCGAGCACCGTCTCCTGGTGCTCCCCGAGGCCCGGTGCCGGAGCCGGGTCCGGCGGGGTGTGGCCGTGCAGCGTGAGCGGGAATCCCTTGCGGCGGGTCGCGCCGTCCCCCAGGAAGACCCTCCGCTCGCTGAAGCGCGGTTCGCGCCCGCGTTCGGACGCCGTGAGCACCGGCGCGCTGGCCACTCCCGCCCCGGCCAGGGCGTCGAGGCATTCCGCCCGCGAACGGGCGCGGGTCCATGCCCCGATCAGCTCGTCCACGCGCCCCTCGTGCGCCCACCACCACTTCTCGGACCGCTCCGCCAGCTCCTCCGGCGCGACGAGGGCCGCGAGCGCGTCCCGTTCGGCCTGGGTGTGGCAGGCGATCGCGACCCACCGGCCCTCACCCGCGCAGGGGTAGACGTCGTGGGGCGTGGCGCCGGGGCGCCGGTTGCCGGTGGGCGCGGGAAGCGCGCCCGTGCAGGTGTGCTCGGCGATGCGGTCGGCGAGGGTCCAGCTGATGAGCTCGCGCTGCGAGACGTCCAGGTGGACGCCCCGGACGTCGCGCTCCAGGCAGTACGCGACGAGGCCCGCGCCGAAGAGGGACGCCACCTGGTCGGGGTAGTTGACCTCGGCGGAGGACCACATCGGCCCGCCGTCCAGGTAGCCCGTCACCGAGGCCAGCCCCGACAGCAGGTCGAGCGTCGAGCCGTAGGACCTGCGGCCGGACTCCGGGCCGTCCTGCCCCTGGCTCGACAGCGACAGGTAGACCAGCCGCGGGTTGACCGCGCGCAGGGTCTCGAAGTCGGCCCCGAGCCGCCGGGTCACGCCCACGGTGAAGTTCTCGATCACGACGTCCGCGCGGGCGGCCAGCCGGTACAGCTCCGCGCGACCGGTCTCGGTCTTGAGGTCCAGCACCACGCCCAGCTTGCCCGCGTTGTTGGACTCGAACATGGGCGAGAGGGTGCCCTCGGCCGGGGGGCTGCCCGCCACCGGCCACTGCCGGAACGGGTCCGGGTGGCTCGCCGACTCGACCTTGATCACCGTGGCGCCGTAGTCGGCGAGCAGCCGCCCGGTGGCCGCGCCCGCCGTGATCGTCCCGAGGTCCAGGACGGTCACGCCCGCGAGCGGCGCCTCCCCCTCACCGGACGACCCCCGGGGCGCCGGGACGGGCGCCCCCGCGGCCTGGGCGCCGTCGCCGGGTTCCGGCGGCGGGCCCGAGCGCCACGGCAGTCCCGCGGCGCGGGCCGGAGGGCCGACGGGCGCGATCGTCCTGCCGTCCCGCCGCGGCCCGCGGAAGAAGCCGCGCGCCTCGTACTGCGGGTCGCCGAGGAGGTCGCCCAGGTCGGCGCTGAAGCCGACGGCCAGGCCGAGCGCCTGCGCGCGCTCGTAGACCGTCCGCTTGGGCAGTCGCGCCGCCCACCGCTCGATCAGCGCCCACCCCCGCTCCGGGTCGTCGGACGGCGCCGGCGCGGCCCCGCCGGCGAGTTCGACCAGCAGGTCCCACTGCGCGGGCTGGAAGATCACGCCGACCCAGCCGTCGGCCGCGCGGACGATCCGCCACTGCCCCGCCGTGGCCCCCGTGCGCGTCGGGGCGGTGGCGGCGACGTGGGTCTCGATGTCGCTCTTCCAGTCGATGTACGCCGCGACGTCGCACAGGGCCACGTCGACGACGTCGCCCGTCGCGGCGTGCGCGCGGCGGCGCAGCGCGAGCATGCCCCCGAGGAAGCCCGCGAACGCGGCGGCGTGCGCCGCCTGCTCCCCGCCGAGGCTCAGCGGGGCGCGGTCCGGCTCGCCGATCATCGAGGCGAGGCCGCCGTGGGCCTCGGCGAGCAGGCTGTCGCCGGGGTGGTCCGAGCGCGGGTCGTCCAGGCCCGCCGCCGTGACGCTCACGGCGACGAGGCCCGGCCAGGCGCGGCGGATCTCCGCCGCGGTCAGGCCGAGCGCCCGCGCCCGGGTGGGGCCGAGGTCGGTGATCAGGACGTCGGCACGTTCCAACAGGTGGTGCAGCGCCGCCCGGCCGTCCGCCGAGTCCAGGTCGAGGACCACGCTGCGCTTGTCGGCGTCGAGGCTGGAGAAGGTGAGGCCGACGCCGTGCCCGTCCAGCGGGGCCCGCGTCCGCAGCGGGTCCCCGCCGGGCGGCTCGCACAGGAGCACGTCGTGTCCCAGCCCGGCCAGCAGGCGCCCGCAGACCTTCGCGGCCACCCCGCCGGACAGTTCCACGACCCGCAGCACCGCGCCGGCGTCGCCGTCCCGCTTCTCCTCTGAAGGTGCCACCGGCTCAGCGCGCCGTGTCGGCGGCGCCCGGTCCGGTGCGCTCCCACTCCCAGCCCTCCGCGGGACGGGGCCAGTTCAGCACCGTGGCCGCCGTCCGGCCGAGCATCCAGACCTTGTCCTCCTCGCTGAGGAAGTCGAGCGTGTAGCGGACGTGGTCGAGGTTCTCCCGCCACGTCGCGCCGCGCACGCGCGTGGTGTCCGAGGCCCACATGAGCCGCTGGGGCCCGTAGGCGTCGTAGACGCGCTTCAGCGTCGGGGTCAGCGACGGGTAGGGGTAGGGCTCGTTCGTGTAGTCGGGGATGGCGGAGTACTTCATGTAGACGTTCGGGTACTTCACGAGCGGGAAGATGTCGTCGATGTGCGCCCAGAGGTCCTGGGTGTCCGGGTCGCCGATGATCAGGCCCATGTGGTCGACGATCAGCTTGAGGTCCGGGTGCCGCTCGGCGATCGCGGCGACCTTGCGGACCTCGGGGCCGTAGATCAGCAGCATCAGCGGGATGCCGAGCCGTTCCGCGGCCTCCCAGAACCACGGGAACGTGTCGACGTCGATCCACTCGCGTCCGCGGAAGTCCGGGTAGCTCATCCGGATGCCGCGCATGTACGGGTTGTCGAACCACCGCTCGATGCGCTCGCGGTCGGGGTCCCAGAGGTTGAACCGGCCCATCACGCCGAACCGGCCGGGATGCTCCGCGGCCCAGCCGAGCGCGGGCCCGTTGTCGTCGCCCGCCCAGATCGCCGGGACGATCGCCACGGCGTCGATGCCGAGCTCGTCCATCCTCGGCAGGATCTGCTTCGGCGTCGACTCCGGCTTGCCGGAGTAGCTCTCACCGATGTCCGGCCAGGGCCGTTCCGGTGTGTTGGGCAGGAACATGTGGATCTGGGTGTCGAGAATGAACACGCCTCCCCCTCCTCAAGGTTGCCGGACGGTCGCTTGGTCCGGCGACGTCGCCCGTGGAATGACCGCGATGTGCCGGTACCAGAGCCGCCACGGCGTCGTCTTCCTGGTCCAGGACGCGGGGCCCGGCGTCCAGCCGTCCGAGTCGATCAAGGTGCGCAGCGTCGCGCGGGCCTGCTCGTCGCTGCCGTCCGCCTGCTCGTAGACCGCGAGGAAGCGCGGGCAGCCGGGGGCCGGGTGCTCCAGCTCGCGCCGCAGCGTGTACCTGCTCCCCCGGCTGAAGCCCCCGATGGCCACCGCCTCGGGCAGGTGGACGCCGGTGTAGAACTCGTCGAACTCGGCCAGCTCGTCACCGACGTCCGCGGGCGGCTCGATCCCGATGATGTAGATCGAGCCGGGGTCGCCCGTCGAGGGCCCGGTCTCCGAGACCTTCTCGTAGACGACGCGCCAGCGGTGGGTGAGCAGATCCGGCCAGAGCGGCGGGTCGTCGCTGTAGGGGGGACGGGTGCCCCCCGGGGCCGTCGTCCCCGCGATGTACTTCTCGACCGCCTGCTCGTCCTCGACCTCGTAGGCCGCCAGGTACCCCCCGCCGAAGTCGCCCCGCGGGTCGGGGATCTGGAGGGAGAAGCGGTGCGCGACCCGGAAGCCCGGGTACCGCGAGAGGACCTCCGGGACGTGCGTCTCGTTGTAGAAGCGCTCGAAGCGCGCGAGGTCCGCCGGTTCCGAGCCGGCGAAGTCGAGCGATATCCAGTACAGGAACTCGCTGGTGAAGGGCGGCGGCGCCGCGCCGGCCGGCGCCGTCATCGCTCGCCGTTCCCGCCCGCGGCTCCGATCTCGCCCGCCGCCTCGTTCCTGCCCGCGGCCTCGTTCTTGCCCACGGCCCGGCGGTAGGTCTTCGCGCCGTCGGACAGGACGTCGCTGCGGGCCTGGATCTGCGCGCGGACGTCCTCGCCGTAGCGCAGCGCCGTCGTCCAGTCGGAGATGTGCTGGGGGATCTCGTGCAGCGCCCGCTTCGACCAGTCGAGGCTGACCGGGTCGAACTGCGCGATGTCGCGGGCCAGTTCCAGGGCCGCGTCGGCGAGGTCGGCGAGCGGGACCGCCTCGTTGACCAGGCCCCACTCGGCGGCGGTGGTGCCGCTGATGCGCTTGGTGGTCAGCACCATCCAGGCCGCCCGCTTCGGCGAGAGCCGCAGCTGGGTCGAGGGCCCGGCGAGCCCCGGGTACAGGCCGAACCCCAGCTCGGGCATGCCGAGCCGGGCCTCGTGCGCGGCGATGGCGAGGTCGGCGGAGTTGGCCAGCGTGACGCCGCCGCCGAGCGCGAACCCGTTGACCGCCGCGATGACGATCGCGGGGTGGCGCCGGATCCTCTCCTGGACGGTGTGCCAGCTCGTCCGCCTGCCCTCGACGGTGTCGTCGGCGCCGGGGCCCTCCTCGCCGGCCTCCTTGAGGTCGACCCCGGAGCAGAACGCGGTGCCGGCGCCGGTCAGGATGATGACCCTCGCCGTCCCGTGGCAGCGGTCCAGGGCCTCCAGCAGCGCCGACCGCGCGGCGCGGCTCATCGCGTTGCGCTTCTCCGGCCGGTTGAGGGTGATCCGGGCGACGCCGTCGCCGAGGTCCTCGTGCAGGACGAGCTGCTCACTCGACTGGGCGCTCACGCCGCGTCCTCCGGGGTCTCGATCGCGAACTTGAGGATCGTGCGCTCGCTCAGGCCGGGCTCGAACACGGCCCGGACGGGCAGGTCGAATTCGAGGTCGTCCGGCACGTCCACGAGCGTGCTGATGATGGGCGGGCCCTCGTCGAGCTTGATGTAGGCCACCAGGTACGGCCTGACCTCGTCGAAGGCGCTGAGGTAGCGCTGGTGCATCCGGATCCAGGACCACAGCCGTCCCTTGCCGCTGACCGCGCGCCAGCCGAACGAGCCGGACAGGCAGCGCGGGCACACCTCGCTGTCGGGGAAGCGGTACTCGCCGCACGCGTCGCAGCACTGGAGCCGCAGCTCGCCTTCGGCGAGGCCGTCCCAGTACGGGCGGTTCTCCGGGGTGATCTCCGGCAGCAGCCGGTCGTAGCTCTCGGCGATGCTCTGGGTGTCGTTCTGGACGCTCATCGGGTGACCGCCTCGTCATTGGTGAGGATGTGCGAGGTGACGATCGGCGACGCGCACATGTACTGCACCGTCGAACATCCGGGCACCTGCCTGCCGCCCGCCTCGCCGCGCAGCTGGCGCACCGCCTCGACGTGGTGCGCCCAGCCCTGCATGTAGCTCTCGCTGGTGTGCCCGCCCGCCGTGTTCAGCGGCCGCGGGCCGTCGTGGCGGATCTTCTCCTCGTCCACCCAGCGCCATGCCTCGCCCTGCGGCGCGTGGTTGAAGCCCTCAAGGGTGAACAGGATCGTGGGCGTGAAGTTGTCGTAGATCTGCAAGCAGTCGACCTCCTCCGGCGCGATGCCGGTCTGCTCGTAGAGCCGGCTCGCCACGTCCTGGCAGGCGGAGTAGAAGAAGTCCTCCGCCGTGTAGTAGTTGCCGATGTGCCCCAGGCCCGCCGTCCCGGCGACGCGGACCGGCGCCTTGCGCAGCGACCGCGCGCGGTCCATCGAGGTGACGATGAAGGCGACGGCGCCGTCGTTGATGAGGCAGTAGTCGAGCAGCCGCAGCGGTTCGGCGATGTACCGGGAGCTCAGATACTCCTCGCGGGTGAACTCCTTCTGGAGGACGGCGACCGGGTTGAGCGCGGCGTGCCGGCGGTTGTTGATCGCCAGCGGCGCCAGCGCGTCCTCGCCCGCCCCGTACATGCCCCGGTAGCGCTGGTACATCATGCCGACGTAGGCGCCCGGCGAGGTCATGCCGTACATCTCGTCGTAGGCGGTGGTCGGCCCCGCGCCCTCGCCGCCGTACTTCACCTTCGCCGACCGGCCGTTGTTGCCGTAGACGCAGGCGACGACGTCGGCCACGCCGCTGGAGATCAGCGCGGCGGCCTCCTGGAGGGCGATGCCGCTCATCCGGCCCGTCCCCTCCAGGTCGTGGACGAAGCGGGGGCTGCTCAGGCCGGTCACGGTGGCCAGCCGGTCGTAGGGCACACGGCAACTGAGCAGGCCGTCGATCTCGTCCTTGTCGATCCCGCAGTCCTCGATCGCCTCCCGGAGGGCGGCGGCGGCCAGCCCGAAGGCGTCCCTGGGACGGTCGGTGGGGGCGTAGAGCGCGCGGAAGTCCGACTGCCCCACGCCCACGATCGCGATATCAGCTAGCTCATGCTGCATGAGTCTCTCCGGTCGGTAGGCCATTGCTCGCCCGTCCGAGTCGGGCACGACTTTCTCCGGGCACGCCGCCTTCAGGGGCATGCCGCTGTTTCCGTGTACGCCGTTGTCACGGGGTGAACCGCTCTTCTCGGGAACGCCGCCGCGCGGTCCGGGGTCTCGGAGTCGCCGCCGCGCGGTCGGGGCGGGCGCGCGGTGGAACCGGCGCCCGGCGCGGTCACGCTCCCGAGGCTCGTTCTTCTTCCAGCTTCGCGATGGCCGCCAGTGCCGCCTCCTTCGCGGCGTCCACGTGGACACGGGCGAGTTGGGCGGCGCGGTCGGCGGCCCGGTCGGTGATCGCGGCGACGAGGTCGCGGTACTCCTGGTCGGATTTCTCCCGGCGCCCGGGGGTGCTGAGCGACAGGCGACGTAGCGCGTGGATGCGAGCGTGCAGCGGCGCGAGGGTGGACTCCAGGAGGGCGTTGCGCGCCCCCGCCATCAGCAGCTCGTCGAAGTGGTATATCGCCGTGAGCTGGTCGTCGTCGCTCTTGCCCGGTCGGGTGAGCTTGACCAGCTCCAGGACCTCGCTGTCGGTGGCGCGCTGGACGAAGAGCGAGGCGGCCTCGGACTCCAGCGCCGCGCGCACCTCGTAGACCTGCCGTATGTCGTCGCTGCTGAGCACCGCCACCCGGACGCCCCTGCCGCCCGACGTCTCGACGAGGCCCAGCGTCTGGAGATGGAGGACGGCCTCGCGGATCGAGGTGCGGCTCACGCCGGTGAGCTCCATGAGCTCCCGCTCGGTGAGCCGGCGCCCCGGCAGCAGCGCGCCTTCCAGGATGGCCTGCCGAACCCTGCGCACGACCAACTGCGGGACCGTCTCCGCAGGACGGTCGATCCGCAGGTCCGGTCCGGTCTCTGGCATCCCATCTCCTCACACTTTGTATGACGTAATATAGTCGTACCCAAAGACAAGGTCAACCTCCAGCGGGCGCCCCCGCGCGGGACCTGGGCGGCAGCCCTCCAGCCCGACCTTGACCGCTTGTCAGCAGCGACAACGCCATCTTGTCGGCAAACTTCATGTGATTTTCGATGTTGACGCCACCTGGGGTGTCTGATTTAGTACGTCATACAAAGTGCCAAGTAGCCAGACTCGGTCGGACAGGATGACCTCTTGTTCGCGCACGTTTGCGGAGCACGGCAGCCAAGGACACCGACCGATCTCGTTCCGGGCAAGAGCTCCCATCGCACCCACAGCGTCTTTCTAAGGAGGAAGGATGTTGAGTCGAATGGTCGGCAAGGGGTACAGGAGACATCCCCGGATGCTCGCGCCCATGGTGGCCTCCGCCATGGCCCTCAGCCTCGCGGCCGCATGCTCTTCAGACTCGTCGGAGGGGCAGGGGGGTGCGTCAGGGGGGATGCTCCGCGTTGGCGTGGTCGCCAGCACGATCTCCACTATCGACGCGTACTCCAACCTGCGATCACAGGACTTCTACGTCCGCAACGCCTCGTTGTTCGAGCCGCTCGCCCACCGGACCAAGGACGGCGGCTTCCAGTGGGCACTCGCCACCGGCATCACGCACAACAAGGACAACACCGAGTGGACGGTCAAGCTCCGTCCGAACGTCAAGTTCCACGACGGCAGCGCGTTCAGCGCGGACGACGTGATCGCGGTGTTCCAGCGGATCCTCGACAAGAAGAACACGCTCATCGAGCGCAACTACATCGACTTCATGGACCCCAAGGGGATCGAGAAGGTCGATGACCTGACCGTGAAGTTCAAGCTGGCCAAGCCCTACGGGCCGTTCGACTTCGCCGTCACCAACAGCAACATCATCTTCTACAAGAAGGGCTCCAAGCCCGAGCAGGCGATGGGGACGGGCCCGTTCAGCCTCGTCTCCTTCACCCCCGGGCGGGAGACCGTCGTCAAGCGGAACGACACCTACTGGGGCACCAAGCCCAAGCTCGACAAGGTCAAGCTGATCAGCTTCAAGACCGCGGAGGCCTCGACCAACGCGCTGATCGGCGGGCAGATCGACGCGAGCTCCAACATCCTCCAGACCTCGCTTCCGACGATCGAGAAGACGCCGGGCAAGAAGGTCATGAAGAGCGATGTGAACCTGAAGGTCAGCATCGGCATGCGCGCCGACGTCGCGCCCTTCAACGACGTGCGCGTCCGCCAGGCGATGCGGCTGATCATCAACCGCAAGCTCGCGCTCACCAACGCCTTCGACGGCCTCGGGGAGCTGGCGAACGACTACTCGGGCTTCGACAAGTGCGTCCCGGAGGTCCCCCAGCGCGACCAGGACCTCAACCAGGCGAAGAAGCTGCTCGCGGACGCCGGCAAGTCGAACCTCAGCATCGACCTGGAGACCGCCGCGAACAAGCCGGGTATGCTCCAGCTCACCCAGATCCTCGCCGAGGACGCCAAGAAGATCGGCGTCAACATCAAGGTGCAGAAGATGGAGCTGGGCGCCTACCTCGAAAAGTGGGGTAAGCGGACGTTCTACACCGGGTACGACACGCGCCCCTACCTGGAGGGCGTGCCGGAAATGATCAGCAAGGACGACACGCTCAACCACACGCACTGGCACGACCCGGAGTTCGAGTCGCTTTCCAAGAAGCTCTACGAGACCTCCGACCCGCAGCAGCAGTGCGACATCTCCAAGCAGATGAAGAAGATCGAGTACGAGCGGGGAGCGTCCATTCTCGCCGCGACCAACCCCACGGTGAGCGTGTACTCCTCGAAGGTGCACGGCCTCGTTCCGGACTACCCCTCGGGGAACCTGTACGACTTCACCAAGGTCAGCATCAACAACTGAGCAGGTAGGGCGGTGTCGCGCGAACCGGAGTTCGCCCTCCTCGGGTCCAGGCCTTCGTGGGCCTGGGCCCGGCGAGGGGGCGGCTCCGTGTTCCGCAAGCACGGAGTCGTGGCCAGGAGGTGTCCGCTTGTGGCGTTCCGACCCGAGCGGTGCCAAGGCTACAAGCCGACCGCGCCGGCGGAGGCGATCGCAGAAGGCTTTCTCGTGAACATCGCGGAAGATTCTCCCGCGAGCGTCGCGGAGGGCTTTACCGCGAACATCTCGGGGGCCATTCTCCCGAACAGCCCGGGGGAATTCCTCCCGAACGCCGACAACGGCGCCAGCGCCTGCCCTGGGCACCGCTCGGACCGGAAGGTCACCAGCGGACGCCCCCTGGCCCAAACGACGACCGGACACGTTGAACGGGATTGTTGCAATGGCTATTGAGACGACGACCGCCATCGCGGTCAAGGCCGCCCCGCCCCGGCGCCGTTCCCGAAAGGCCACGCTCGCGTGGCAGATCGGGGTACGCGTGCTGATGGGCCTGGTGACCTTGTGGTGCATCTCCGTCATCGTCTTCGTGGCGACGCAGGCGATGCCCGGCGACGTCGCGAAGATCATCCTCGGCCCGAGCGCGACCAGCGAGCAGGTCGCCCAGATGAACGAGAACCTGGGCCTCAACCAGCCGCTGATCAGCCAGTACTGGGACTGGCTGAGCAACGTCCTGACCGGGAACATGGGCGACTCGCTGGTCAGCGGCCAGCCCGTGTCGGAGCTGCTGTCCGAACGGATCTTCAACTCCGCGACGCTGACCGTGATCGCGATGGTGCTGATCCTCCCGCTGTCGCTCCTGGTCGGCCTGATCGCGGCCGTCTTCCGCGACAAGTTCGTCGACCGCTCCTACCTCGGCGCCTCGCTCGTCGTGACGGCCACCCCGGACTTCGTCCTCGGCAGCCTCGTGATCGCGCTGTTCGGCACCGTCGTGTTCAAGGTCCTCCCGCCGGTGTCGCTGATCCCCCCGGGTGAGGCGCCCTGGGAGCACCCGCGGCAGCTGATCATGCCGCTCGCCGTCATGACGGTCGTCGGGGTCACCTACCTCTCGCGCCTCGTGCGCGTGTCCTTCATCGACGTGCTGGAGAGCGAGTACGTGCAGCTCGCGACGATCAAGGGCCTGTCCACGCGGCGGATCCTGTTCCGGCACGCGCTGCCGAACGCGCTCGCGCCCAGCATCCCCGCGGCGAGCATCATGGCCGCCTACACCATCGCGGGCTCGGTCGTGATCGAGTACCTGTTCGCCTACCCGGGCATCGGCTCCGCGCTCGTGGACTCGGTCGCCGGCCACGACCTGCCGATGATCCAGGCGATCATCATGCTGATGGCGACCGCGTTCTTCTGCTTCAACCAACTCGCCGACGTACTCGGAACCCTGAACAAGTCCCGCTGACAGACGAAGGAGCGTGCGGCCATGATCCGAACGCGACCCAAGGAGCAGGGGGACCAGGCTCCGCCCAGGACTCTCACCCACCGCGTCCTGACCGCCCGGCAGACCCGGCTCGGCCTGATCATGATGCTCGTCATGATCGTCTTCGCGCTCGCCGGCCCGTTCTTCGCGCCGCACTCGCCGACCGCGGTCCTCGCCAAGCCCTACGCCGACCCCGGCGACGGCCTGGTGCTCGGCGCCGACTCGCTCGGCCGGGACATCCTCTCGCGCATCCTCAGCGGTGGCGCCAACCTGACCTGGATGGCCTTCGCCGCCACCTTCATCGGCGTGACGCTCGGGACCACGATCGGGCTGGTCGCGGCCTTCAAGGGCGGGATCGTCGAGGCGCTGCTCATGCGGCTCGTCGACATCATGCTGACGTTCCCGACGATCATCATGGCGATCCTGTTCATCTCGATGGTCGGGCCGAGCCGGGTGATCCTCGTGGTCCTCGTGGCGATCGGCCTCACCCCCGGGATGGCGCGCGTGATGCGCGGCGCGGCGCGTCCGGTGATGCGGCGCGAGCACGTCATGTGGGCCCGGACGATCGGACTCTCCTCCCGCCACATCCTCATGCGCGAGGTGCTGCCGAGCGTCACCTCCCCGCTCATGGTGGAGATCGGGCTCCGGCTCATGTGGTCGGTCGTCGGCCTCGCCTCGCTGAGCTTCCTCGGCTTCGGCGTCCAGCCGCCCGCCTCCGACTGGGGCCTCATGGTCAGCGAGAACAAGGACGGCCTCGCGATCCAGCCGCTCGCCGTCATCATCCCCGCCGTCTGCGTCGCCCTGTTCACGATCGGCGGCAACCTCTTCGCCGAAGGCGCCGCGCGTGTGATCGGCCGCACCGAAGGGACCCGTTCATGAAGGCGGTCGAAGTCACCGGCCTCACCGTCACGCTCGACGACGGCAGCGTGATCGCCAACGACGTCTCGTTCAGCCTGGACACCGGCCAGGTCATGGGCCTGGTCGGCGAGTCGGGCTCGGGCAAGAGCACGGTCGGGCTCGCGCTGCTCGGCTTCGCCAAGTCCGGCGCGAACATCACCGGCGGCAAGGTCGTGGTGGGCGGGGTCGACCTGCTGGCGCTCGGCCCGAAGGAGCTGCGCGAGGCGCGCAAGAAGCTCATCGGCTTCGTGCCCCAGGACCCCGCGACGGCGCTCAACCCGGCGATGCGGATCGGCACCCAGCTGACCGAGGGACTGCTCGGCGGCAAGAAGGAGAACCTGCCGAGGATCCGCAAGGTCCTGGAGGACGTCGGCCTTCCCTCGGACGACGCGTTCCTGCGGCGGCACCCCCAGGAGCTGTCGGGCGGCCAGCAGCAGCGCGTCGCGATCGCCATGGCCGTCGCGAAGGGCCCGAAGCTGATCGTCTTCGACGAGCCCACGACCGGCCTGGACGTCTCCACGCAGGCGAGGGTCCTGGAGATGGTCGCCGGCCTCTGCTGCGACAACGGCATGGCCGCCGTCTTCGTCTCGCACGACCTCGCGGTCGTCGGCACGGTCGGCGACCTGGTGACCGTGATGTACGCCGGGCAGATCCTGGAGACCGGATCGCGCGAGGAGGTCCTGCTCTCCGCCGCGCACCCCTACTCCATCGCGCTGCTCGAATCGGTGCCGTCCACGCGCCAGCGGCTGCCGCTGGTCGCCATCCCCGGCCGGGCGCCGGCGGCGGGGGCAAAGTTCGAGGGCTGCGTGTTCGCCGACCGCTGCGCGTTCGTCGAGGACCGCTGCCGCGAGGCCGCGCCCGAGATGGTCACGACGTCCACGGGCAGCCAGGCGCGCTGCATCCGGGTTGAGCACGTCCTGCAGAACCAGAAGCTGCTGGTCAAGGAGCCCCTGCACCACACCGAGAACAAGGGCGGGGACAGGCAGGCCGTCCTCAGCGTGCGGAACCTGAACGCCTCCTACAACCGCACCCAGGTGCTCTACGACCTCTCCTTCGACGTCGCCCCCGGCGAATGCCTGGCGGTCGTGGGCGAGTCGGGCAGCGGCAAGACGACCATGTCCCGATGTCTGATCGGTCTCCACGAAGAGCAGACCGGCGACTTCGAAATGGACGGCAAGCCGCTTCCCTCCCGGTTGCGGGACCGCCCCAAGGCCGTCAAGCAGCAGATGCAGTACGTCTTCCAGAACCCCTACGGTTCGCTGAACCCCCGCGAGACGGTCGCGACCGCGGTGACCGTTCCGCTGAGGCACTTCTACGGCGAACGCGGAAAGGCGGCCCGCACCAAGGCCCAGGAGGCCCTTGAGCGCGTGGAGATCCCGTGGCGGCTCGCGGATCGCTACCCCGCCGAACTGTCGGGCGGGCAGCGCCAGCGGGTGGCGATCGCCCGCGCCCTCGCCTGCAACCCCTCGCTGCTGATCTGCGACGAGGTCACCTCGGGCCTCGACGTCTCCGTCCAGGCCTCGGTCGTCGAACTGCTCCGCACCCTGCAGGACGACGGGCTGAGCATGGTCTTCATCACCCACAACCTCGCGGTCGTGCGCAGCATCGGCGACCAGGTCGTCGTGTTGAGCAAGGGACGCGTCGTCGAGTCGGGCGCGGTCGAGTCGGTGCTCACCGACCCGCAGCACCCCTACACCCAGGGGCTGCTCGCCGACACGCTGGAGGTCGACCGCTCCGACGCGGAGACGAGCGACCTCACCGGATGAGAAACGTCCTCCCACGGGTGCCCCCGGCCCGTGGGAGGATCCCGCCATCGCGAACTACGGCGGCTCCCCAAGACGCGTAATTCACGACGAAAGAGCTGTGCGATCTCCGATCGCACAGCTCTCGTCTTTTAGTGGGGCAGGTCTATTGAGAGGCCACGGGAAGGGCGCCCCGGGCCTCCGGGTCGGACACGGCGGGATGCTGGAAAAGGGCCCCGGACCGACGGTGCTCAAGCTCGACCGTCCGCAGATGGGACCAACCGGCTTTGCGGTAGAAGTCATGAAGCTGATAGTTGGTGCGCCACGCGTCGAGCCTGACCCACCGAGCGCCCTGGCGGGCGCCCAGGTCGACCGCCCAGCGAAGCAGCAGCCCCCCGAGGCCCTGCCCGGAGTACTCGCGGGCGGTGGCGAGCTTGGCCACGTAGCGCGCGGGCTCCGCGCGTTCCTCGGTGGTCCAGAAGTCGGCGTCCCCGTCGGTGGAGACGGTGACGGTGGCGATCGCGGCCCCGTTCTCGCGGACCACGTACAGCTCACCGCGCTCGATGATCGGCGCCATCTTCTCGGCGGTGAACCCGATGGCCCACTGCCTGATGCCCCGGGACATCAACCACGACGCGACACCGTTCAGCAGCGCCAGCACCTCGTCCAGATCATCGGGCCCGGCGGTCTCGATGCTCCTCACGCGACCGACACCACGAGTTTGGAGCGCTCCACGAGCCCCGCAGCTGACTCCATGACGAATGCCATCTCCCCCCACTTTGTATGACGTAATATAGTCATACATCGACAAGGGAGCAATACTCCCGAGCCCACCGGTGCCCCTGAGCCCCAAGTGACCTCACCCAGAGCACGGCCCTGGTCGGCGTAGCAGGCGCGCGAAGAACTTCAACGCCGATCGGCCTTCGGCCTCCGGTCGGGGACGGGCCAGGAAGATCGCCTCTCCTCCATCCAACAGCCCCGCCACGGTCTCGACGGCCTTCCACAGCCCGGGGATTGCGTGTCGGCTTCGGGGCCGGGTGGAATTCGGTGGCTTTTCAAGGGCGGGGCAGGTGAAATGTGATGATGATCTTGGGGGGAACTACTTTTCCAGAGTTCCGCGGCGGGGCCGTAAGAGGTTGAGCTGCGGTTTTGGAGATCCTTCGGGCGGTAATCACAGGCGCCGGGGGCGGCGGTGCGGGTCGAAGGGAATTAGCATGCCCTGATCAGAGACACAGGTCGCGTCGCAACGGCCCAGGTCGCGACCACCGCTCCGCCGAAGCGAGGTCCCCGTGAAACGTACCGGCCGCCTGACCCTGCTGACCGCCGCCGTCGCCCTGTCGCTGGTGCCCGGCCCCGCAGCCGTGGCCTCGGCCGCGCCGGGCGGCGCGGCCGAACCCTACTGCTACGGAGAACCCTCGACACCGACGGCCGACATCAGCGACGTCAAGGCGCGCTTCGGCTCCGGGAACTGGATGGCGAGCCTCCAGGAGATGTACAAGCGGCGCTGGCCGAGCGGGCAGAAGCTGGCCGTCGCGCAGGCGGGCGACAAGTACTGGAGCCAGTTCGTGAACACCCGGAGCTTCGAGGGCTTCGCCGAGTCGATGATGGTGGCGATCCACGAGGAGACGCACATGTGGGACCTGGATCCGTCGCGGACCCGGTGGGACGTGCACATCGCGGCCTGGATCAACGCCTCGCAGCAGGCGACCACCGTGCCGCTGCACGGCGGCTTCCCCCGCCGCGAGATCCTGCCCCTGATCACCGACAAGTACAGCGACAGCATGGACGGCATCTACCTGCGCGACTCCCAGCAGGGCAGCTACAAGTTGCAGGGCGTGCTCGCGGAGCTGAACGCCGGCCTCATGGGACTGCCCGCGGTGACCGTCGTGCAGGAGTACATCAAGGGGGTCGGGGCCAGCAACGCCCGGGACATCGCTGCCACCAACCTGCGCTACCTGCTGCTCTATTTGCGGGTGGCCAAGGACAAGCACCCCGACTACTGGGCGCAGATCAAGGGTGAGCCGAAGCTGCGCGAACTCGTCCTGACCGAGTTCCTGCGCACGGCCTACTGGCTGGAGAAGTCCGCGCCCTACACGGGCAAGCTCGGCAGCCCCGACGCCGACCGGATCACCGCGACGAACTACGCCCCGGCGAACATCGCCATCCTTGAGGAGTTCACCGGCGCCACCGTCCGCCGCGACACCGACAAACACTGCACCAGCGCCTGACGGGGCCTACCGCTGGGGACCGGGGGCGGGCGGCGTGGTTCCCGACGACGTGGACGAGAGCTCGGTGCGGACGTCGCCTCCGGCGAGCCATCGGGAGTTGGCGTGCGGTCCGCTCACTCGGATCGGGCGGACGAGGGTCGTGCGTCCGGAAGCGCGACTATTGGTTTTGCCCATGAGCGGCCTTCGGGGTTTTTGAGGATCAGGTATTCCGCGTCCACGTGGGGTTCGATCGCGCTGTGCTTGTCGTTGGGGGCTCCGATGATGAGTTGGAAGCCCAGGCCGCGCCAGGCGCCGATGGCGCGGCCGGTGAAGTGCGCGTCGGCCTTGATGAGCGCCTCGTCCAGGAAGACGGGGGCGTAGCGGGGGCGTTCGGCGCCCGCGTCGCCCAGCTGGTAGCGCAGCGCGGCGCCGACGATGAACGCGACCAGTTCCTGGGACTCGCCGCCCGACTTCTCCCCGATGTGGTCGTAGACCGCGACATGGCGGCCGGTGAGGTCGCATTTCTCCGCGCTGATCCGGACGTGGTTGCGCACGTCGACCAGGTCGGCGAAGTCGGGGGCGGTGCGGCGGATGCGATCGATCACCTTGGCCATGCGGTGGTAGGCGCGTTCGCGGTCGGAGTCCGTGGTCGATGTGTCGATGGCGGCGCGGACGTCGCGCAGTTCCTTGCGGAAGCGGGCGCGTACCGCGGAGTGGCTTTCCTGCGGGTCGATGCGCAGCCGGTGGCCGTCGTCGTTGAAGGGCAGTTCGGCGAGGATGCGGTTGACCGGGTCGATCCGGTCGCGGATCTCGCGGACGGCGGCGGCGAGTTCGCTGTCCAGGC
The DNA here is from genome assembly GCF_018603865.1 of Actinomadura sp. NEAU-AAG7. Classification (NCBI taxonomy): domain Bacteria; kingdom Bacillati; phylum Actinomycetota; class Actinomycetes; order Streptosporangiales; family Thermomonosporaceae; genus Actinomadura; species Actinomadura sp. NEAU-AAG7. The sequence goes on along the minus strand of NZ_JAHFZY010000001.1, from coordinate 1,782,255 downwards.
TGGTGAGGTCGTTGCCGGAGAGCTTGAGCAGGCTGTCGCGCCACTCGGTCTCCAGCTCGTGCAGGCCGCTGGTCTCCAGGTCGGTGAGCAGGCGGTCGAAGTCGCGGTAGGACGCGTCCGGTTCGGTGCCGAGGTTCGGGTTCGGCCAGCGCTCGACGAAGGTCGAGAAGGTCTCGCGGAGTGCCTGGCGTGAGCGGTCGATCGACTCCTCGGCCGATTTCCGGTCGTCGCGCATCCGTTCGACGCCGCGGCGGTGCGCGGTGTCGAAGTCCTTCAGCGCCGTCGCCGGGTCGGTGCCGTCGGGGGCGTCGTCGAACAGGGCCGCCAGGTACTCGCGGTGCCGCGGGCTCACCTCGGTGCCGCTCGCGGCGGCGGTGTCGAGCGCCTGCTGGGCGCCGTCCACCTCGTCCACGATCGCTTCCCAGGACTCGTCGAGGCGTTTGGCCTCGCTCTTCTGCTCGCCTATGCGTTCGGTCAGCGCGCTGACCCGGGTCTTGAGCTCCTCCGCCTGTCTCTGCAGCCGGTCGATCTCCGGGTTGTCGTCGCGGACCTCGGTGATGAGCCGGTTCCAGCGGTCGTGTTCGGCGGTGACGGACGCGACGTCCACCTGGTCCCAGGAGAGGTCGGTCACGGTCTGGTAGGCGGCGCGTCTCTCCTCGAAGGAGTTGAGGTTCCGCTCCGCTTTCCTCGCCTGCGCGAGGGCGTCCTCGTGGCGTTCCCTGGCGTGCTCGATCCGGGTGTCGAGGTCGGCGAGCAGCCTGGTGTTGGAGAATCCCAGCAGGTTGGCGCGGCCGTGGCCGCCGTGCGCGCCCCGGCCGCGCTGCGAGGTCTGGCCGGTGATGGTGAGCGCCCTGGGATGCTGCACCAGCAGTTTGGGCGACTCGACGCAGACGAAGTCGAACCCGCGCGCGAGTTCGCCCTTGAGCCAGGCCGTGAACGGCGACGGCCGGTAGTCGAGGCGGCCGGGGAGCGTCCTGTCGTTCAGCCCGACCTCGTCGCGCATGCCGGTGCGGACGCCCTCGAAATGCAGCCGCCGGGCGACGGGCACCGCGTTGATCGCCTCGCGGAACGCGTTCAGCCGGCCGATGTCGATCAGCATCCGGGTGGCGAACCCGCCGAGCGCCAGGTTGAACGCCTCCCGCCACGGCTCGAACTCCGTGCGCACCTCGATCAGCTCACCGACGAAGGGCAGGTCGTCGGGGGTGAGCCCGGCGGCCTCGGCCAGCAGGTCGCGGGCGGTGTGCAGGTCGGTGGGGATGTTGCCGCGGCGGGCCTTGACCCGGGTGTGCTCGGCGCGCAGCGCGGCCAGGTCGCGTTCGGCGGCGCCGCTCTCCGACGCCGCCTTGGCGAACTCGTTCTGCGCGGTCTTCCTGGCGTCGGAGTCGGCCAGCGTCCGGTGCGCGGTGTCGACCAGTGCGGCGAACTCCTCATCGGACGCCGCGGTGGCGCCGAGGGTCGCGAGGACGTGGTCCAGCCGCTTGCGCGCGCGCTCGACCTCGGCCAGCCGCAGTTCCACGCCGCGGATCTCCCGGCGGGCGGTCTCCAGCCGGTCGCCGCCGGAGGCGCGCAGGGTGTCGAGGACCGCGTCGCGCTGGGCCTCCGCCGCAGTGATCAGCGTGGAGGTCTCCTGGACGTCCCCGGCGGCCCGGTGGCGCCGCCTGGTCAGGTCCTGCTCGGCCGCGCGCAGCAGGTCGAGCCGCCGCTCGTGGCGCCACAGCGCGGCGGGGGACGCCGGGTCGGCGAACGATCCGACCTCGTCGATCACCTGCAAGCGGGTCACCGCGTCGTCGATGGCGGCCCGGTGGTCGCGGATCGGGGCCAGCGCCCGCACCTGTCGGCGGGCGGTGATCATCCGGTCGCGGGTGCCGGACAGCTCGTCGAACTGCTGCACGACCTCGTCGGCCGTCGCGAGGGTGGACGGCTCCTCCAGCACCATCGTCTTGTACAGCGCGTCGACCGTGGTGATCTGCTGGCCCGCCTGGATCCGGCCGAGCAGCCCGACCGCCTTGTGCCCGTCCCCGGCGGCGCCGATGCCGAGCGCGGTGTGCAGCCGGGCGGTGAAGTCGCGGTCGGTGCCGAAGCAGGTCAGGCCCGTCGCGGTGACGGCGTCGCGGGCGAACCTGCTGCCCGCGGGGCCGTCCAGTTCGCGCAGGTCGTAGGCGTCGTCGCGGGTGGCGCGGACGACGGCGACGTCGTCCAGGACGCGCGCGGCCGAGGGCACGTACCAGGCCCGGAGCGCGGTGAACACCGCGCCGCCCGGGTCGGCCCAGGTCATCGCGATCGCCGACCAGGTGTCGCGGCCGTCCCCGCGCAGCACCCGCGACCTCGTCTCGCCGTCGGTGCGCGACTCGTCGAGCTTCCCGCGCGCGTAGGAGAGGATGTTGCGCTGGTCCTTGCCGCGGGGGCGGCCGACCACCCCGCCGTTGGAGGCGCCGTTGAACGGGGTGGTGTGCGGCATCAGCAACGCGATGTAGGAGTCCATCAGCGTCGACTTGCCCGATCCGGAGCCGCCGCTGAACAGGGTCGCGCCGGGGGCGAACCGGATGCGGTGGTAGCCGTCGTAGCCGCCCCAGTTGACGAGCTGGAGGTCTCGCGCGACCCACTGCTGCCCCCGCGAGGCCGCCGGGATCAGCCCGAACAGCGTGTCGATCATGCTCATGACGCGGCCTCGTTCCGCTCCCGCAGCCACCGGCTCAGCTCGGTGAGCCGCTCGGTGCTGAGCACGACCTCGACCAGCGAGGTGATCCGGTACCGGCCCGCCGACTCCTCCGCGAGCAGGCCCTCGGTGACCAGCCGCTGCACGGCGTTGCGGATCTCGCGCTGGCCCCGGGCGAGGTTGTGGTCGTCGGGGTCGAAGTAGGTCAGCACGGTCTGTTCCAGCTCTTCGATGTCGACCCGCGCGGACGTCTCGCCGGTGCCGCGCTCCCGTTGGAAGACCGATCGGAGGTGGACCAGCACCAGGGTCTCGGCCCGGTTGTAGGGGTCGTCCTTCAGCAGGATCGGGACGTCCAGCTCCGCCGTGCGGACCTGCTGCTTGTAGGCGATGCCCCGGTCGTGGTCGACGACGAGCCGGACGAAAAGGTCGTGCAGCCGCGACTCGATGATCTGCTGGTTCTCCAGCAGCGTGCGCCACTGCGCCGGGTGCTTCTCGGCCAGCAGGAACCTGCGCTGGAGCAGCCGGACCAGCACCCGCCGCACGTCGACGTCCAGCGTGCCGGTGTCGCCGGCGAACAGCTCGGCCGGGTCGTCCTCCATCGGGACCGGCTCGATGAAGCCCGCCGCCGCGCCGGACGACCGGTCGTCGCCCGCGCCGTCCCCTTCACTCATCGTCGCTTCCCTGGCTCTCGTCCGCGGCGCCGCTCGTCGCGGGGTGCGCCGGGTTCGCCGCCAGCACGCCCCCGAACGCGAACCGCCGCCCGGTCAGGTCGGGCCTGACCGCGTCGACCGTCACCATCTCAGCCGTGTCGGACATTCCGAGGTCGTGCGCGATCTCCAGCAGTCCGAGCAGGTCCACCGGGCGCCGGATCCGCGCGGCCGCCGCGCGGAACGCCGCCGCGACGTCGACGCCGTCCGCGTCCCCCGCGAACTCCTCCAGGTGGGCGCGCAGTTCGGCGTACTGGGGGCCGCCCCACGCACGGGTGTCCGCGGACGGCACGTCCTCGATGTCGTCCCATTCCCGCAGGGGCGTGGGCGGCTGGGGAGGCCGCAGGTCGTTCATGGTCTGGCGCAGTTGCCCGACGTCGGCCACCGGGAGGCGGCGCAGCGGGTCGACGACCGTGCCGCGGCGCGCGCCGGGCACCCAGGTGTGGAACCCGGCCATCACGTCCCGGAGCAGCTCGTCCACCTGGCGGTCGCGCATCGGGTCGTGGTTGCGCACCTGGGTGGTGATGACGTGCGACGCCTGCCGCTGCGCGGTCAGCACCTCCTTCACGCCCTGCTCGATCCGGCGCGCGATCTCGGCGAGCTCCCGCCGCTGCGGCTCGGCCATCTGGTGGGTGAACCCGTGCCTGAGGACGGTGCGCAGCAGGTTCGACAGGTCGTCGATCCGCGCCGGGTCGCCGATCAGGCGCAGCGCCCCGGCGAACGCGCGGCCCTCCGGCGTCGCGTCCATGATCTGCCGGCCGCGCTCCAGGTACTCGCGCAGCACCTCGCCGGTCGGCCGGACGTCCTGCCGCAGGTCGGAGACGACGTCCCGCTGCATGGCCTTGATCGACTCGGCGACGCGGGCGAAGTCGGCGGGCAGCTCCCGCGCCAGGTGCAGGACGTTCTCGGCCGCTTCGAGCAACTGGTCGTCGTCGACGGTCTCGACCGCGCCGCCCCGTTCGAGCCGGTCGAGTTCGCGGCGGCGCTGGTCGATCTCCGTCTGGAGGCGCGCCATCCGGGCCATCACGTCCGGGTCCGCGTCCTGCGCGAGCCGCTCGACCGCCTCCAGCAGCGTCCGGACGCGGGACTCCGACACCCGGGTCCGGGCTCCGCCGACCCGTCCCGCGACCTCCAGCGCGCCGACGCCGTGCGCGGACAGCCGGTACACCTCGACGTCGTCGGCGACCTGCCGGACGAGCCAGCCCGCGTGCACCCACTGCCTGCACAGGTCGCGCGCGTTCCCGGCGGGCAGGGGCTGGTCGCCCTCGTCGCCGTGGCCCGCCGCCCGCAACCGGTCCAGGGCGTCGGCGATCTCCGCGTGGGCGTCCGCCACCGCCACCGCCGGACGCTCCGGCGTGAACATCATCGCCAGCACCGTCACCACGAACGGCGCGTAGGTCCGGTGGAGCAGATCGAGCATCGGGTTCTGAAACGCCCGGAGCGCGCCCTGGTACGCGCCCTCCACACCTCGTGTTCCCATCGCGGACCAGGGTACGACCTGCCGCTCGGCCCGGACGCATCGGCGAACCGGCGCGGGCGCGGGGCCCGGTCTCCGCTCAGCCGGCGGCGGTCGTGCGGCGGGTCAGCCGGCACTTCATGCCGGTGGGCAGCAGGACCGGCCCGTACTCGGCGCCGATCTGGTGGAGGTCGGGAACGTCCAGGTCGTAGCCGGCGGCCAGTCGCGCCGCGGCGAGCAGGAGAATGCTCAGCCCCAGTTGCGCGGCGAGGCAACCGCGCGGGCCGCTGCTGAAGGGAAGGTAGGCGTGGGGCGCGTGGGGACGCTCGCCGGTGCTCCAGCGCTCGGGTTCGAAACGGTCGGGGTCCGTCCAAAAGCGCGGGTCGTGGTGCAGCAGATAGGGGCTGAACATCACGGCGGTGCCGGCGGGGATCCGCATCTCGCCCACCGTGATGTCGGCGATGGTGTCGCGACCCAGCAGCCATGCGGGCGGATGTACTCGCAGCACCTCGTGGAGGAAGGAATAGGTATAGGGCAGGGCCTGCTCGGGAGCGGCGCGGATGGATTCCCATCCGGAGGCCGAGACCTCGCCGCGGATGCGGTCGAAGGACTGGGGGGCGGCGGCCAGGTGGTAGAGCAGCCAGCACCAGGCCCCGCCCATCGTGCCGATGGCGCCCAGCGCGCTCATCCCCGCGGCGCCGTGCGCGATGTCGTGCGGCACCGGTTCGGGCGCGGCCCGCAGGATCTCCAGCAGAGTCGGTGGGTCCTCGGCCGGCGCGTCGTCCTCCAGCATCAGCGAGATGCGGTCCCTGATGCGCTGATCGGCGGCCTCGATCCGGCGCCGGGCCCGGCTGGGCCACCAGTTGGGCACGCGGCCGAGCGACGCGGAGGAGGTCTCCGTGAAGGACTCCATCAGCGCGTCTTCCAGTTGCGGCGACGGGTGCGGCGCGTAAACCGACAGCAGCGCCCTGACGCAGAATCGCCACCCCTGCTCGGCGGGGTCGAACCACTCCCCCTCAAGCGCCCGCAGGTCGGCCTCCACCACCTGGTTCACCATCGGCAGGTGCGCCGGAAGCGCCGTCGGCCTCAGGACGGCCAGGGCCTCCTGGCGGGCCCGCATCCATCGCTCGGTCTCCTCGGCGGCGGGGAAGCGCCCTCCCCGCAACGGGTTCGCATTGGGGACGGAGTCGCGGTTGGTGCGCGCGAGCACCTGCTGGATGAGCGCGGGATCGTTGACCACGACCACGCCGGTGTCGAAGCGGAAGACGTCGCCGTACTCCCGGTTGCACCAGGCCAGGTACTCGGCCGGTGCGGCCTCGTACGCCTTGAGGTGCCGTGCGAACACCCCGCCGTCCGGCCCCGGAATCTCCGCGTTCGACGCCCGCCGCAGCATGTCTCCCTTTCGACGTCCTACTCCCACACGCAGCCCGACGCGGTGCCGGAAAGCACGTCGCCGTTCCGGCACCGCCGGCGGGATGGGTTACCGGACGCGGTAAATCCTGTAGCGGCCAGGCATCTGACCGCGGTGGACGCCCAGCGTGCGCTTCACGAGCCTCATCATGATCTCTACTTCCTCCTCCCCGTCGCCCAAGGAGCGTGCGCATGCACGCCCCTCGAATCAATTACCCCTTGGGCGCCTGTCCAATGTCTCCAAGCAGATAGATTGTTGGGAGATTAATTGACTACACGCTGTTGCGGGATTTGGATACGGCCGTCAGAGGATTTGGGTGCGAGCAAAAATGCCCGCCGAACCCGGCGGATCAGGCTCCCGAGACACAGTTCCGGCCTTCGGCGCGCACATTCGGCCGGCCGGAATACTTCCAGCGGCATACGGCGGTGGGGCCGGCTATCGTTCCGTTCTCACCTTCACGGTCTTTCGAGCAGACCGCCTGATCGGCCCAGACGGCGGAATAGGGATAGCCGTGCGCCCTACAGTAATCGGAGTAATCCTGCGCGCTCAGGGAGCCGAGGTTCCGCGACTTCGGCCGGGGCGTCCTCTGGGACGGCCGGCGTGTCGGCGCCGGATCACTCTTCGTCGCCGCCGGGCTCGGATGAGACCCCGGACTCTCCGGCGGCGCGCTCACGCCCTCGGTCGTGCCCGTGGTCGGACTCGGGCTTTGACCGGGCTCTTTCGACGGGCCCGGGGCGGGCGTTGCGGACGGCGCGCCGGGGGGCGTCGGCGAAGGGCGCGCTGTCGCGCCCTCCCCCTCCCCTGGGAGCCGGATGTAGAGGGCACCGACCATGGCCGGCACCGCCAGCACCACGGCCGCGAACCCCAGGCGTCGGCGTTTTGCGCCGGGGGGCTCGGGCGGTCGGCGGGGTTCGGTGTCGTCGGGGGCGGGCCGCGGTGTGCGGGAGTCGAGGAGGCGGTCGCTCACCTCGGCCGCGGTGGGGCGTTCGGCGGGGTCCTTGCGCAGGCAGTCGCGGACGACTTCCGCCAGGTCGCCTTCCATTCCGTCCAGATCCGGTTCCTTGTGGAGGACGGCGAGGGCGACCGCCGAGACGGTGGTGCCGGGAAAGGCTCTGCGGCCGGTGGCCGCGAACACCATCGTGGCCGCCCAGGCGAACATGTCCGCCTCCGGGCCGGCCTTCGCACCGTCGATGTGCTCGGGGGCCATGTAGCCGGGCGTCCCGACCACCTGGCTGCTGGTGAGCGACTGGCTGAGGTCCAGGGCGCGCGAGATGCCGAAGTCGATGACCACGGGGCCGTCGGGGGCGAGCAGGACGTTGCCGGGCTTGAAGTCGCGATGGACCACCCCGCCCTTGTGGATGGCCGCCAGCGCGGTGATGGTGTTGACCGCCAGCCGTTCGAGTGCGGAGTCGCCGCGCGGCCCCGCGTCCTTCACGGAGGCCAGCAGGGAGGGGCCGTCGACGAATTCGCTGACGATGTAGGGCTGACCGTTGATCGTTCCGCTGTCGAGGACCTGTGCCGTGCAGAAGGGGGCGACCCGTTTGGCGATCTCGACCTCGGCCAGAAAGCGGGTGCGCGCCGTTTCCTGGGTGATCAGGTGGGGGTGCAGGAGTTTGATCGCGGCGCGCCGTCCCCGCTCGTCCAGCCCCAGGTAAACGGTGCCCTGGCCGCCGACGCCGAGGCGCCCCCGCAGCTCGTACCCGCCGATGGCCTCGGGGTCGGTGGGCAAGAGCGGCGTCACCTCGGGCACGCGTCCTCCAAATGCACGGATCCCATGATCTTAGAAATCGCCGATAGATCATGGAGTGATTCGGGGCGATCAAGTCCCTTGGTGCGTCCCGCCCCCGACCTGCGCGGCTTGTCGTGGCCGCGCGCAATCGGCGGCCGCCAAGCCCCGACATGTCTATCGGACCCGATCACCGATCGGCAAGGGACCCCTACCGCGCCGCCACCACTCCGCGCATTCGGACTGTTGACACAGGCCCTATTGCTCGGAATCGCCGAATGGTGCGGGCCGGCACCCGCCCGCCGCCGGACACGGTCACCCGAGGAATTCCCGCAGCGAACGCGGTTCGCGGCCCAGGATGTCGGCCACGGTCGTGGTCGTGCCCGCCCACCGGCCGTCCCCGATCTGCGCCATCAGCTCGGCCAGGTCACGGGCCGCCGGGGCGGGCATGCCGCGCTGCTCCAGGTGCACGGCGGCCTCCTGCACCGTCAGGTCCACGTACCGGACGGCCCGGCCGAGCGCCCGGGTGAGCTCGGCGGCGATCTCGTCATGCGTGGGCGCGGCCGGTCCGGTGAGATCGTAGGTGGCACCGGGCCCGACGGGACGCGTGAGCAGCGCGGCCGCGACCGCCGCGATGTCGCGCGCGTCGATGTAGCCGACGCCGCCCCGGCCGTACGCGCCGACGATCCGCCCCTCCTCGTCGACGTCGCCCGCGAGGTTCTGCATGAAACCGACGGGTGCCAGGATCGCCCACGGCACCCCCGACGCCCTGAGGTGCTCGTCGACCTGGCCGTGCATGCCGAACCCGAGCAGGCTGCCCGACGTCACGCCGAGCACGGACACGGTCACGACCTGGGCCACGTCCGCGGCCGCCGCGCGGTCGATGACGGCCTTGTGCGCCCGCGCGAAACCCGGCCACTGCGAGCTGTTGAGGAAGAGCCGGTCGCCCGGTTCGAGCGGGATGCTCTCCGGCCGCTCCAGGTCGCCGACCACGTAGTCGCATCCGAGCTTCCCGGCCAGTTCCTCGCCCTGCTCCGCGCGCCGCACCACGGCTCGCGCCGCGCCGCCGAGCTCCGCGACCAGCGCGCGTCCGATCGTGCCCGTCGCACCCGTCACCACGATCATCGCGTTCCCCTCAAGTGGAATGTTGGCTTCCGGTTATATAATAAGCGGAAGGTCATCGTCCAGTTGAAGGAGAGCCATGCGCGCCGACGCCCGCCGCAATCGGGACAGGATTCTGGAGGCGGCGCGCGGGGCGGTCGCCGAGCGCGGCCCGGACGCCCCGATGGAGCTGATCGCCCAACGGGCCGGGGTCGGCGTCGGCACGCTCTACCGCCGCTTCCCCGACCGCGCCGCGCTGCTCGCCGCGCTGGCGGAGCAGTACGTCCACGAGCTGATCGACGCCGTCGACCGCGCCGTGGCGGCCGAGCCCGGCGCGTGGGCGGCGGTCCGCGCGTTCATCGTGTACGGGGTGGAGAAGGGGCGCGGCGCCGTCGCCACCGCGCTGGCCGGGACCTCCGCGCCGCAGGCCAGGCGGGCACTGGTGCGGCGGCTGGACGAACTCGTGCGGCAGGCGCAGGCGGACGGCGCGATGCGCGCGGACGTCGGCACCGGCGACCTCATGGAGCTGCTCGGCGCGTTCGCCTGCCACCCCGGCGTCATCCCCGAGCGCTTCCTGCCCGTCCTGCTGGACGGTCTCGAACGGCGGTAGCCCCGCCGCCCCGGCGAGAAGGGCCGGTCGGGCGCGCCGCGCGCTCGCGCTCGACCGGCCGGGATCAGATCAGCGGCAGGGCTGGTTGCTGTTGTTGTACTCGCCGTAGCCGCCGCCCCAGTTGACGCAGGTGCCCGTCACCTTCACCGGGCCGGCGTACTCCCTGTAGCGGCCGACGTCGCTGTCCGCCCCGCCGGGGCGGGCGTCGATCCAGACGCCGATCTTGACGTTGTTGCCGACGGCCTTGCCCAGCTTGAAGGTCGCGGCGCAGGCGTGCGAGCCGTCGGAGCGGTAGAACCGGATCTGGGCCTCGCTCGACTCGCCGACGGGGAGCGTGCCGCGGAGCGTGTAGCCGCTGCCGCACGGGTTGGCGGCGGCCACCGACGCGGTGCTCGCGTTCGCGGTCCCGGACGTGGCCAGCGGCACCGCGACGGTCGCGGCGACGCCCACCAGGGCCGCCGCGCGCTTGATCTTCCGCATGTCTCCTCGCTTCCTCCGCGGCCCTCGCCGCGGAGCACCCACACAAGATCAACAACGTGGCGGGCAACGCCCCGGTGAACAACCTGAAGATGATCTTGAAATGAACAGATGATCTTGAAAGGGCCGGGAGGAGCAGCATCGTCGCAGGTCAGCGCGCAAGTGCTGGGACGGGCGGAACACCTCGCGCCGAGCCGACGGCCCGCCGCGACCGCGCGGGCGGCCCCGCCGGCGCGGTGCGCGGCCGCCGCCGTAACCGTCGAGGCGGATCCCGTTCACCTTCCTGGGATACCGCCCAGGCGGGATCGGGCTACGGGAGCCGCCAGAACGGGCCGGTGAGGCCGCACTCGTCGAGGAGCCGCTGGTTGTGCTCCCGGCTGTGCGGCTGGAACTCGGAATCGAGGCGGTCGCCGTACCACGGGCCCGCCAGGCGCCACACGGTCGCCGCCTCGGCGATGTAGCCGCCGCCCGGCGCGTTGTCCGCCGTCCACCGCTCGGCGTGGCCGCGGTCGCAGAACGTCCGGATCATCGTGCAGGTGGCGACCACGTCGTCCCACCATTCCCCGGCGGGCCGGGGGAAGCGGACGGCCAGTTCCGCCGGAGGCGGGAGTCGCGGGCCCGCCTGGTACGCGATCGGGGTTCCGCACTGCGGGCACGCCGTGTCGATGCGGACGTCCAGGTCGAGGGCGGCGCTGATGCCGAAGGAGTCCCAGGCGCAGCCGCCCCACCAGCGCCGGTCGTCATGCCCGTCCAGCGGTGTCACGACGAACGCCATCGGCGCCGCCGTGAACGGGTGGGCCATCCGCACCGCGTCCCCGTCGGCCGTCAGGACCAGGGCGTGGGCCTCCGCCAGCTCATGCAGGATCTTCTGTGTCGCTTCGGTGGTGCTCCGCGTCCTGCGCGCCAGCTCCGCCACCGACGGCGCCCGCCCCTCCGACGCGAGCGTCTCGTAGACGAGGTCGCGCACTCTCCGCGAATCCGGTGTGTTCACAGATGTCCCCCTTGTGTCCGAACTCTCACCCTATTCGGGCACGGCCGGAGAGGAGGGAGGAGGACTTCAGGGCTTGCGGGCCACGCCGCCCCACATGCCCGTCTTGATGGGTGCCGGAGGCGATTCCGGACGCCATTCCTGGACGGCGACCACACCGGGTTCGAGCAGGTCAAGGCCGGTGAAGAAGCGGCCGACGCCCTCGCGGGTCCGGAAGGTGACCCGGTAGCCCATCGCGTCGGTGAGGGCCTTCTCGGCGGCCGCCATCTGGTCGGGCAACTGGTCGATCCCCGGATGGGTGACCGCGAGGAAGCTGCCCGGCGCCAGGGCGCCCATCAGCGTCCGGACGAGCGCGCCCGGCTCCTCCTCGTCCGGCACGCAATGCAGGATCGCTATCAGCAGCAGGCCGATCGGACGCGTGAAGTCGAGCAGTTCGGCCGCGCCTTCCAGAATCCGCCCGGTGTCGCGCAGGTCCGCGTCGATGAAAGAGGTGGGCGCGGTCACGCCGGACAGCAGCGCCCGCGCATGGGTCAGCACAATGGGGTCGTTGTCGACGTAGACGACCCGGCTTTCCGGGCTGGCCGCCTGCGCGATCAGATGCGTGTTGTCGGCGGTGGGAATTCCGGTGCCGATATCGAGGAACTGGGTGACGCCCTCCCCCACCATGAACCGGACCGCGCGGCTGAGGAAGGCCCGGTTCGCGGTCACCCCCGGTTTGACCGTCGGTGTCGCCGCGATCACCTGCTCGGCGGCGGCGCGGTCGACCGCGAAGTTGTCCTTGCCGCCGAGCCAGTAATCGTAGATCCGCGCGATGTGCGGGGTGTGGACATCGATTCCCCGGGGCGCGATGGTCTCGTCGTCGGCGGCCATCGGGCCAGGCTAGCCCGAACCATCGAGGGCGATCACCTTTCACGCTATTGACGCCATCCCAAAACCCATCGGCCTGTCCCCCCGAAAAACGTCATCGCAGCGCGGCTCTGAGTTCCTCTTCCGTCGGCGGATCGGCCCCGGGACGCGCACAGGTAATGGCGGCGGACGCCAGCGCGGCGGCGAGCGGGCCCGACAGCGGCGACTCGCCGCCGTTGTCGAGGTCGGCGCGCCGCGCGGGGTCGAGCAGCCCGCCGTCCAGCAGCGCCGACACCAGGCCCGACATGAACGCGTCCCCCGCGCCCACGGTGTCGACGACCTCGACCGGCGGGGCGGGACGCTCGACCCGGCCGGACGCGGTGATGGCGACGCAGCCGCGCGGCCCCCGGGTGACGACCACGAGCGCGGGCCCGAGAGCGCGCCACCGGTGCGCGACCTCCACGGGATCGGCGCCGGGGTAGAGCCAGCCGAGGTCCTCGTCGCTGGCCTTGACCACGTCGCTGAGGGCGACCTGCCGCTCGACCCGCCGCCGCTCGGACGCGGGGTCGCCGAGCAGCGCCGGTCTGATGTTCGGGTCGTAGCAGACCGCGGGCGCCCCGGCCATCGCCGCCTCGACGGGCCCCTCCGCGAGCGCCGCCGCCAGCGATCCGGTGCACAGGACGGCCGCGTCCGGCGGGATCTCGGGCGTTCCGGGCGTCCAGGAAAGCGCGAAGTCATAGGACGGGACCCCCGCGCCGTCGACCGACACGACCGCGAGCGAGGTGAACGGGGCGCGACGCACATCCGGTGTCACGCCGGAGGCGGCCAGGTGCGCGGTGACGAGGCGGCCGAACGCGTCGTCGCCGAGGCCGGTCACCAGCGTGACGGCCTTGCCGAGCCGTCCGAGCCCGACGGCGACGTTGGCGGGGCTGCCGCCGGGGTCGGCCCGGTACCGGCGTCCGCCGGGCTCCCCGACCAGGTCGACCAGCGCCTCGCCGAACACCAGGATCCGGGCCATCGCGTCCCCCTCAGGTGAGCACCTTGCGCGCCTCGACATTCTCCCGGGTGACCTCCGCCGCGCGCCCGCCGAACGCCCAGGTGACGAGCGCGCCCAGGGCGAGCGCGGCGCCGAGGACGGTCGGCCCCGTCCAGCCGAAGGCGCCGAACAGGGCCGTGGTCGCCGCCGCTCCCGCCGCGGACCCGAGAGAGTAGAACACCATGTAGCCGCCGACGGTCGAACTCGTGCGGTCGGCGTAGGCGGTGGTCAGCGTGTGCTGGTTGCTCACATGCACCACCTGGACGGCGAAGTCGAGCACGATCACGCCGACGACCAGCAGCGGCAGCGACCAGGAGAGCTGCCCGATCGCGACCCACGAGACGATCAGCAGCACGAGCGCGGCGCCGGTGACCCGGCGCGCGTACCCGGCGTCGCCCCACCGTCCGGACCGGGCGGCCCCGAGCGCGCCGGCGAGCCCGGCGACCCCGAACAGGCCGATCTGCGCCTCGCTGAGGTGCCACGGCGCCCCGGCCAGCGGCAGCGCCATGCCGCTCCACAGCGTGCCGAACGAGGCGAACAGGAAGAACGCGATCAGCCCCCGGCTGAGGAACACCGGCTGGGCGAACAGCCCGCCGAAGGAGCGGAGGACCTGCCCGTACCGCGCCGCGTCCGGCCGGACGTCCGCGGGCAGAAGGGCGAGCGTGAGCAGCGCGAGCAGACCGGCCAGCACCGCCAGCACCACGTAGATGCTGCGCCATCCCCACACGTCCGCGAGCACTCCCGCGACGACCCGCGCGCCGAGGATGCCGATCACCACGCCCGAGGTCACGATGCCGAGGTTGCGCCCGCGCTCGGCGGACGGCGAGACCGACGCCGTGTAGGCGACGGCGGTCTGCACGACCACGGCGAACACGCCCGCGACGGCCAGCCCCGCGAACGCCGCCCAGGCACCCGGCGCCGCCGCGGTGATCGCCATCCCCACGGCCACCAGCGCGAGATGCCCGGCGATCAGCCGTCTGCGGTCGAGCATGTCGCCGAGCGGCACCAGCAGCGCCAGCCCGGCCAGGTAGCCGAGCTGCCCGGCGGCCACGAACCAGCCCACCGAGCCGACGGAGACGCCCAGGTCACGCCCCATCGGCGCCAGCACCGGCTGCCCCGCGTACACGCTCGCCACCGCGACACCGCACACGACCGCCAGCAGCAGCCTCGTCCTCCAGAGCACCGCCCTCACCTCCCAATCAGTTTCATTTTGCAACCAAGCCGACCCTAGGCCAGAATGGTTTCAATACGCAACTCTTGGGAGGCGCGATGGAACGCGACTGGACGGACCCGACCTGCCCGGTCGCCCGCACGCTCGACCTGGTCGGCGACCGGTGGAGCCTGCTCATCGTCCGTGACGCGATGGACGGCGCCCGCTCCTTCACCGACTTCCAGCAGCGCACCGGGATCGCCCGCAACATCCTCACCGACCGGCTCCGCAAGCTCACCGCGCACGGCCTGCTCGCGCAGGTGGAGGCCCCCACGGGCAGGCGCAGGCTCTACACGCTCACCGACGCGGGCAAGGCCCTCTTCCCCGTGATCGTCACGCTGCGCCAGTGGGGCGAGCACCACGCCTTCGAGCCGGACGAGACCCACTCGATCCTGGTCGACACGGGCGGCGCGCCCGTCCCGGCACTTCTCCCCGCGACACCGGACGGAGCCCCCCTGACCAGCGACACCACCTCGGTTCGACGCCCCGCCTGACGTCCGGCCGGAGCTCAGAACTCCAGGAGCTTGCCGACGAGGGTCGCGAGCCGGGCGCGTTCGTCGGGGGTGAGGGGGGCGAGGATCTCGTCCAGATAGGACGGGACGGTGCGCTCGGCCTCCGCGAGGCGCTCACGGCCCTCGCCGGTGATCGTGACGGCGTAGGAGCGGCGGTCGTCGGGGTTGCGATCGCGGCGGACGAAGCCGGACCTCTCCAGGTCGTCGCAGACGTTCACCATCACGCTGCGGTCGATCCGCAGCTCCTCGGCCAGCACCTGCTGGGAGCAGGGGCCGACGGCGTCGAGCATCTTCAGCACCAGGTGCTGGCCGACGCCGAGGCCGTGCAGGCCGGCGTGGGCGTCGGCGGCGCGGGCCAGGTAGGCCGAGGCGCGGCACAGCGCGATGTCGGGGCGCTCGGCCGCCAGCGTCGGGAAGTACGCCGGACGGGCGGTCTTGGACGGCATGGCTCTCCTGCTTCTGTCGGCCCGCCCGAGGCTACCAGAAACCGTCTGTCATCTGATTGTTTGACAGCAGATCATTGGCGGTCATACGTTTCATTCGTCTGCCCACAGATGATCTGCTCACAGATGGAGCACCGCGATGACCCTCGACCTGACCCCCGACGAACTGCTGTCCACCACCCGGGCCGTCCGCAAGCGGCTCGACCTCGACCGGCCCGTCCCCCGGAGGCTCATCGAGGAGTGCGTCGACCTGGCCACCCAGGCGCCCACCGGGCGCAACCGGCAGCGCTGGCACTTCATCGTGGTCACCGAGCGCGCGCGGCGGCGCGAGGTGGGCGACCTCTTCCGCCGCGCGCTGGCCGCCGCCGAGGGCCATCCGCTCACCGGGGACGACGTCCGCCGCATGAACCACGCCCCGCGCTCCACCCAGGGCGTGTTCGACGGGCTGCGCCATCTGACCGAGAACATCCACCGCGTCCCGGCGTTCGTCATCCCCGCCATCGAGGGGCGCACCGACCGCGCCTCGGCGGCCCTCCAGTCCGGGACCTGGGGCTCGATCCTGCCCGCGGCCTGGAGCTTCATGCTCGCCGCGCGGGCCCGCGGCCTCGGCACCACCTGGACCACCGCCCAAGGTCCGCTGGAACCCGAACTCGCCGCGATCCTCGGCGTCCCCTACCGCGAGGTGATGCTCGCCGCGTTCATCCCGCTCGCCT
Source organism: Actinomadura sp. NEAU-AAG7 (assembly GCF_018603865.1). Taxonomy (NCBI): domain Bacteria; kingdom Bacillati; phylum Actinomycetota; class Actinomycetes; order Streptosporangiales; family Thermomonosporaceae; genus Actinomadura; species Actinomadura sp. NEAU-AAG7. The sequence continues at coordinate 1,766,363 of NZ_JAHFZY010000001.1, read as the reverse complement.
ACTCCATCGGCACCGACTTCAAGCCCGCGCCCCGCATCCCCCGCGACCAGGTCCTCCACTGGGACCACTGGTGAGGGTCCGGGCGAGACCGCCGGAACTCAGGTGAGGAGCGACCTGGCCTCGGCGGCCAGGTCGAGCTGCCGCGCGAAGTCGTCGCCGTCCAGGGCGAGGCCGATCTCGTCGACCCCCGCCTCGGCGTACGCGGCGAGCCGCTCGGCGGCGCGGGCCGGCGCCCCCGAGAGGGAGATCTCGGCCACCTGCTCCGGCGCCATCTGGAAGGCGGCGCCCAGTTGCGCGACCATCGCCCCGCGCGCGGTCTCGTCGGCGGCACCGTCCCCCAGCACGGCGTGCACGCCGAGGTAGACGCGGGGCACCGGGCGTCCGCGCTCGGCCGCGAGTTCGCGCAGCCGCGCCGCGGCCTTCGCCACCTCCGCGGGCGTCAGCGCGGACGGCAGCCACAGGTCGCCGTACTGGGCCGTGCGGCGCAGCGCGGGCTCGGCCGCGCTCCCGCCGATGAGGACCGGCGGCATCGGGGCGCCCGGCGCCAGCGTGACGACCGGGCCGCCCGGGACGTCCGGCAGCGCGGTCGGCTCCCCGGCGATCAGGCCGGGCAGGACCTCCAGGGCGGCGTCGAGGACACGCCCGCGCCCCCGCGCCGGAGCCCCGACCGCCTGCCAGAACGGCGAGCCGGGGAACCCGCCGATGCCGACTCCGAGCCTGACCCGGCCGCCCGACAGGTGCTGCAACGTCTGGACCTGCGCGGCGAGCATGGCGACCGGGCGGGTCGGCACCGACAGCACGCCGAAGTCGAGCGTCACCCGCTCCGTGACCGCCGCCGCCGCGGCGAGCACGGCCACGCTCTCCAGCGCGGGCGTGCCGTTGCCGATCAGCACGTCCGCCGCGCCCACCGAGTCGAAGCCCGCGGCCTCGGCCCGCCGCGCGACGTCGGTGACCCCGCCGAGACCCGCCGCGGGCGCCCCTCCCAACGTGGGCAGGCCGATGCCGAGCTTGAGGGGTGTCACCTGTGGCTTCGTTTCCTCGAACATCCCTTCATGATGGAACCTGAAGCCTTGTTGAGGTCAACCGCGCCCGGTGGTCAGGTGGAGTACGCGCCGTCCCAGGGGTCGCGGAACCCGAGGCCGTCGGGGTAGAGCTCGGCCCAGTCGTCAGGGTTTGCGGGCCACGCCGCCCGCGCAGGAGACCTCGGGGACCTCCTCCTGGCCTGGGGCCGGGCGCCACCGTGTCACGGGGACGACGCCGGGTTCCAGCAGTTCCAGGCCGTCGAAGAAGCGGGTGATCAGTTCCGGGCTCCGGGGGGTGTAGGGGATGGCGCCGCTGCCGGCGTTGTAGGCGCGGATCGCCTCGGTGTAGTCCGGGTCCTGGTCGGTTCCGTCGTAGACGGCGAGGTGGCTGCCGGACGGCAGCGCGTCCATGAGCGTCGCGACGATCGACCTGGCCTGGTCGAAGTCGGGGACGAGCCCCAGGATGCCCATCAGCATGAGCGCGACCGGGCGGTCGTAGTCGAGGGTCCGGGCGGCCTCGGCGAGGACGGCGCCGGGGTCGCGCACGTCCGCCTCGATGTAGTCGGTGGCGCCCTCGGGCGTGCTGGTCAGCAGGGCCCTGGCGTGGTCGAGCACCATCGGGTCGTTGTCGACGTAGACGATCCGCGCGGTGGGCAGGGCCCGCTGGGCGACCTCGTGCGTGTTGTCCATCGTCGGCAGGCCGGTGCCGATGTCGAGGAACTGCGCGACGCCCGCCTCGCCCGCCAGGTACCGCACCACCCGGCGCAGCATCTGCCGGGACTGCTGGGCCATCGCGACCATCCCCGGGAACGTCGCGAAGACCCGCTCGCCCGCCTGCCGGTCGACCGGGTAGTTGTCGGTGCCGCCCAGGAGGAAGTTCCAGACCCGCGCCGAATGCGGCACGGAGGTGTCGATCCTGTCCGCCGGGTCCGTCACTGGCCGTCCTCGCTGGTCGGGTTCCGAAGTCCTCACCTGAGGGTTACCCCCAGATCGGCCGCTGACTACCGGCCCTGGTGGAGGTGGGCGAGGAATTCGTCATTGGGACGGGCCGGGGACGGGTGGCCGCGGCGGGAGTGGGTGAGGCCCGCGCGCAGGAGCTGCTGGACGAGCTGGTGCGCCGCCGCCCCCGGGTTGATGACGGGGATCGGGAGGTGCTCGGCCAGGTAGCGGTGCGACTGGTGCATGGTCGTGCTGCCCAGGATCAGCACGTGGACGTCGTCCTCGTCGATCGCCGCGCGCGCCGTGTCGAGCAGGACCGGGAAGATCTCGTCCTCGCGTCCGGTGAGCAGCGCCGCGGAGTCCGGGCGGACGCCGATGTCGCGCACGCTGACCAGGCGGTCGGCGAGCCCGGCGGCGGACGCGGCGGACGGGTAGAGCGCGTGCCAGGGCGGCCACATCGTGATCACGCCGATCCGGTGGCCGAGGACGCCCGCCAGCGCCATCGACGCCTGGCACGCGCCGACGACGGGGATGTCCAGCCGGGAGCGCAGCGCGTCGAGCCCGCTGTCGGACATGGAGTTGACCACGACGGCGGCGTAGCCGTCCGCCTGCGCGCCGGTGGCGGCGGCGAGCACCGCGACGTCGCTGAGCGTCCGCTCGTAGGCGCTGTCGATCATGTTGAGCGGGCCGTCCGCGGGGGCGGTGAACTCGACGGCCACGTCGTCGTCGACGATCTCCGCGGGGAGCTGCTCGGCGAACGCCGCCCGCGCGGCCGGGGGAACCGCCACGGGAAGGACGTGCAGGACGCGCCTGGTGGCCATGGTCTCCGTCATTTCCCGCAGGCGGCGACCGTGAGCCGGGAGACGGGCCGCGAATGGTTGAGGGTCTGGGTGGGCGTCTCCCCGAACCGGCGCCGGTAGTGGACGCCGAAACGGGTCAGGTCCATGTATCCGGCGGCCTCGGCTATTTTCGTGATGACGCCGGGAGCGGAATGCGCGGCGAGAATGGCGGCGCGGGCGTTGTCGAGCCTCACCCCGCGCAGGAGTTGGGTGGGCGTGACGCCCCACTGGTCGCGGCAGATGACCTGGAGCTGGCGGATGCCGATGCCCGCCGCCGCCGCGATGTCGCGGACGCCGATCGGCTCGTCGTAATGCGCGTGGACCCAGTCGCGGATCAGCGTGGCGAGGTAGTGCGGGACGCGGCGCGGCGGCTCCGCGAGCGACGCGGTCGCGGTGTGCGGGAGCCCGAGCAGAATGGCGGTCAGCAGCGCCTCCTCCATGTTCCGCGCCGCCAGCGGATGCAGGTGGGAACCGTTGTCGAGAATGCCGCAGACGTGCCGCCAGGTCTGCTCGACGATCGAGGCGGGGGCCAGTGCCGGGGAGCCGGATTCGGAATCGTGGAAGCGCAGCGGAAGGCCGGGCTGGTCGCCCAGGTAGTCGGCGAGGTAGTCGGTGAGCCGCCCCGTGCTGGTGGCGATGACCAGGCAGCCCAGCCGGGCGTCCGGCTTCATCCGCATCGGCCGGTCGTGGGAGAGGACGAGGCTTCCGCCCGCCGTGCCGTGGTCCTTGGAGTTGCGGTACTCGAAGTCCATCGGCGCGATCGGCGCGCACATGGCGAACTCGCCGTCGGTCGGCGGGGTGTCGACGATGACGCCGCCGCCGCCGTAGCGCACCCACACCAGGTTGACCGCGCCGACGCCGAGCGCGTTCACGCTGCCGTTCAGGGGAATGGCGCGGTCGAGCGCCTGGAGGTCGTGGCCAACGGCGAACGGCTCCACCTCGTCATGCAGGACGTCGATCTCCGTCACGCCGGAGACGCGCTGGTAGGCCGACAGCGGCGGCCGTTCTGGCCCGCGTTCCGGAAGGGCGGGCGGGGCGGTCTGGGTTTCAGTCATGTCGTCTGTGATCGATGTCGTGATCAACGGGATTCGGGACGCTCGGGATCGGAGACGCGGACGCCGCGGGCGCGGAGCCGGGGCATCACTTCGGCGGCGAAGTAGCCGAGCTCGTCGGCGTAGTTGAGGAATGACAGGGCGATACCGTCGAATCCCGCCTTCGCGAACCGCTCAAGGCCGTCCGCGATGTCGTCGGGATCGCCTATCAATGGGCAGCTTCCGTGCCCGGCCGCGAAGCGGTCGCGGTACACCTGGAGCATTTCCGGGGTGAAGGACTGCGCGTGCAGGCCCTGGAGCCGCATCACCTCGTCGACGGCGGGCCAGTCGGCGTTCTCGTCGGCGTAGTAGCGCAGGAACTCCTCCGCCTCGGCGCGGGTCGGGCGGCACACGACGTGGCCGAGGGTGAAGACCCCGACGCTGCGGCCGTGCCCGGCGGCCTCCGCGCGGATGGCCTTGACGATCTCCGCGCCGTCCTCGGGGCCGCCGACGACCGTGAACGCCCGGTCGGCGTTGCGGGCGGCGAACGAGCGGCCCTGCGCCGAGGAGCCCGCGTTGATCACCGGCAGCCGGTCGCCCCGGTAGGGCCCCGGCGCGCCGACGACCCCCTTGAGCTGGAAGAACCGTCCGTCGTGGTCGAAGGGTTCGGCGCTCGACCAGATGCGGCGCACGATGTCCCACCACTCCTGCGCGAGCGCGTAGCGGGTGTCGTGGTCGCCCGGCAGCGTGAGGCCGAACATCTCGTACTCGGGGGCGTGCCAGCCCGCGACGATGTTGAGCCCGGCCCGCCCCTTGCCGAGGTGGTCGGCGGTGGCGAGCTGCTTGGCCGCGACGACCGGGTGGTGGAACGCGGTGTGGACGGTGCTGAACACGCGGATCCGGGTGGTGGCGGCGAGCAGGCCGGACGCCCAGACGAGCGGGTCGAGGGCGCTCTTGTGGAACTCGGTGTCCGGGCCCCAGTGCGTCCAGCGGGCGACCGGCAGCAGGAAGTCGATGCCCGTCTCGTCCGCGAGGCGCGCGAGCCGGAGGTTGTTGTCCCAGGTGGCGTGCCACCGCTCCGGGACCTTCGTGATCGCCAGTCCCGACTCGGTGTTGGGTGAGAACAGGCCGAGCTGGAACCCCATCACGCATCTCCTCCACCCCGGCACGCCGCGCGGCACGTCAAGCACCGGCCGTCCCAGTATCGGCATCAGCCCGGCGATGGGCAACGGATCGCGCCGTGTTATCCCCGCCGAAACAGATGATCATTAACCGGGATGACAATTGGGCGGTTAAGCGTTTCGGGGTCAGGAGCCGGTGCGCCGCTCCGGGCGGCCGCCGCCCACCGGCATGACGCCGAGGCGCAGTTGGTCGAATGGACCGGGCGCGCGGGCCTCGCCTATCACCTGCCCTCTCGCGGTCGCGTACACACTGACCTGCGCGACGGCGGTGGTGTGGCGGTCGGCCCAGCGGATCAGGGTTTGGGTCACCCTGGCGAGGTGGACGCCGCACGCCCTTCGAGTTCGGCGGACGGCATGGCGGCCGCGGCAATTCTCCTGGTCCCGGCGATTGTCCTGCTCCAGCGCGATCCGGAAACACGACAGCCGGTCGCAGCCGGGCACCGAGCAGGTCTGGCGGGCATTCGCGGGCGTTCGGATTGGATCAGTCATCGGCAGATGCCTCTGGGCGTGGACCCCAGAAAAGGGTGGCGGGAGATTTGTCGGGGGCGTCGGGGTAAGGCCCGGGCCCCGCGGGGCGGCGGCCCGAGGGGGCGGCTTTCGCCGTCCCGCGGGGCCCGGGTTCGCCTTACGGCGATATGTGCCGCGCGAGCGGGGGCATTTCGGTTCCGAATCAACCGGAACGCGCCCTGTCCGCGCGGCGGGCGGTCCTACCGGCTTCGCCGCCAGGGGAGCGCGGCCAGGAGCAGTTCGAGCAGCCGGGCATTGTTGTCGAAGGTCGCCGGGTCGCGATGGGCGCGCCAGGCGATCACCAGGATGAACAGCACGTACAACGCGATGAGCACGCAGAGGACTATCGCGAGAGCAAGGCCGGCGGACCCGCCCGCGAGTGCGAGGTGTCCGGCGAGTTCGCCGGTGGGGGGTTCGGCGGGCGCCTTGACTCCGTGTCCAGTAATGTCGTGCATAGACGTGCCTCCGTCTTCCGGATACCGAGAGTGCTGGGTGCGGAGAGCACGAGGAGGGGTCGTCTTCCCGTAAGTCTGTTGGTCGCAGGTACGGGAGGGCGGCCCTTCCACTCTCCAAAAGGGCGGTGACCATGCGAAAGGCACCGCCGACCGCCATCGGACGCGATCAGATGTCACGAGCGGCGCGAAGCCGGTGACCTGCCGCGACCGGTGGCGTCACATTCATGCCGGGCATATCGCGCCGGACGCACCGCCGATCACGGCGGCGCCGAAACGACGGCGGTGAGCGGCGAACAGGCCGCATCCCTCATGCCCGTGGAGGCCGGAACACCCGGTCGCCGCCATGGCGTTCGGACCCGGCCGCCATTCCCGGTCAGGCCACGCTCGCTCGCGGATGAATTCAGCGGACGCATGACCATGCCCTCCTAAAAGGCGACCGGTACGAGACATGTGGCCGCCCGCTCGGCGGACGCCGGAAGCGGGCACCGGGTGGAACCGACGATCGCGCGGCGGCCCTCGCCGGTTTCGGCCAGGTTGACCCGCGCCCACCGGCGGCGACCGGCGGGTACAGATCAGCGGCTTCCAGCATGCCCCAACTTCACCGCCCGTTCAATTCGCAATTCACAGGAGCCGTGACGCTATCGACAGAACCCCCGTACGTGGCATTTATCCGGGAATACCCCTAATAGGCGTCCCTAGCGATATGCCGGTCTGGGGCGGCTTTGTTGGCAATTGTCGCGGTCGAACGGCGGCGCTTCCGGCGATGGCGCGACGGCGGCCCGCACGCGTGCTGAGCGGGGATTGCGCCCTCCACCCAGGACGAGGACGAACGTTTCAGAACAGCACATGAGGCACTCCGCGGACGGGCACCCAGAGCCGACTTTCCCGCCGGAAAGACAACTGTGGCGCCCCCGATCGCGGCCGGATGCGGCCATCACCGGACGCGCACCGCCCCGGCCCTGCCGAACGCGGGACCGGGGCGGTGGGCGTTTCGTCCGTTACCGCTGGTCGTCGTCCACGTCGTAGCGGCGCTCGGCCTTCACGGCGCCCGCCTGCGGGGACGGCGAGCGGTCGACCACGGTGATCCCCGGGCGTCCCGCCTCGACCCGGAAGCGCGCGGTCGTCGCGATCGTGCTGCCGGTCGGCTTCCACACCGAGCTGACGATCCGCAGCGAGGCCGACAGCCGGGCCGGGGTGACGTCGCAGACGACGTATCCGCGCTGGTTGTCGATGTACTTCCAGTGCGGGCTCTCGGCCATGATCGGGTCGAAGGTCCGGTGGAAGGAGACGGGGTCGGAGTCGCCGCCGGAGGTGATCGACGTCCCGGTGATCTCCGCGCCCACGACACTCGACGCGGGGTCGTCGAAGTCGGGCCGCAGGTCGCACACCCAGGTCGCGTGCCGGTCGCCGGTGAGCACCACCGGGTTGGACGTCCGGCCGGAGCCGAAGTACTCCAGCATGCGGCGGCGCTGCACGCGGTAGCCGTCCCAGTTGTCGAAGTCGTAGACCTTCTCGGGGCCGGCCTTGCGGTCGTTGGAGGCCCACATCACCTGGTTGGCCAGCAGGTTCCACCGGGCGCCCGACCGGGACATGCCCTTGACCAGCCACCTCTCCTGCTCGGCGCCGGTGAGCGTGCGGGCGGGGTCCTCGGCCTCGGCGAGCGTGACCGGCTGGACGCTGCGGTACTGGCGGGTGTCGAGCACGTGCAGGGACGCGAGCCGTCCGAACCCGAGCCGCCGGTGCAGGCGCATGTCGATGCCGTGCGGGGTCGCGGACCGGCGCAGCGGCATGTGCTCGTAGTAGGCGCGGAACGCGGCGGCCCTGCGCGCGAGGAACTTCTCGTGCGGCTGCTGGGCCGGGTCCTGCGGAACCTCGTCGGCCCAGTTGTTGTCGACCTCGTGGTCGTCCCAGGTGGTGATCCAGGGGAAGGCCGCATGCGCCGCCTGGAGGTCGGGGTCGGTCTTGTACTGCGCGTGGCGGTTGCGGTACTCGGCGAGCGAGTACGGCTCGTCGGTGCCCTCGTGGGTCCGGACGGTGGTGGTGCGCGGCGCCGATTCGTATATGTAGTCGCCCAGGAACGCGACGAACGCCAGATCCTCCTGCGCGAGGTGGTGGTAGGCGGTGAAGTAGCCGTCCTGCCAGTTCTGGCAGGACGCGAACGCGAACCGCAGGTGCCGGTTGACCGCGCCGTGCGCGGGCGCGGTCCGGCTGCGTCCGGCGGGCGAGAGCTCCGACCCCGCGCGGAACCGGTAGAAGTACGCGCGGTCCGGACGCAGGCCGAAGACCTCGACGTGCACGGCGTGTCCGTCCTCCGGCCGCGCCTTCACGACACCGGACGCGCGGACGCGCCGGAACCGCTCGTCCTCGGCCACCTGCCACGCCACCGGCACCGCCCGGTCGGGCATGCCGCCGCCGTCGAGGGGATTCGGGGCGAGGCGCGTCCACAGCACGAACCCGTCGGGCGCCGGGTCGCCGGACGCGACGCCCAGCGTGAACAGGCCGTGCGGAACCGGGCCGCCGCCATGGGTACGGACCGCGCCGAGCGCGCCGTCCTGACCCAGCATCGCGGGGCCCAGCACGACTTGGCCCGCGGTGAGAACGGACGCGGCTCCCCCGGTGGCCAGGAACCGACGGCGAGGAAATTCTCCGGACATATACCCTCCCTAATGCCGATACAGGAGGATGTCGGGCGACTGATGAACGGTGTCAGGCGCGTGGCCCGACACCGAGACGACCAGCGCGCGAACATTGATCATCTAAGGCTTCCCGCCTGCCGGTATGAACGGCATTCAAGCCGTCCCTTTCCCACCGCGCCCCAAACGGCCGACCCCAGACGGGAAAAGGACCTGGCAAGGCGTCGGACGGCATGATGCACTATGGACATGACCACTCCGGTCACATCCCTACATAAGGAGCGATCGCGATGGTAGACCCTCTCACCCTGGCGGTCGCCGTGGCGGCGGCGGGCAAAGCGGTCGAACTCAGCGGCGAACCCGTCCGGGACGGCATCGCCGCGATCGCCCGGAAGGTCCGCGACCGTTTCCGCGCCCGGCCCGCCGAGGCGGAGATCCTGAGCGGCGCGATCGCCGAACCGGATGACAAGGACCGGATTTCCCGACTGGCCGAAACACTTCGCCGCGTGATGTCCGAGGAGCCCGGTTTCGCCGACGACCTCCAGGCCGCGTTCCAGCGCGTCATGGCCGAAGCTCCCGAGTTCCGCGCCGAGGTCGACGCCCGCGTGCGCCAGACGACCGTGAACACCACGACCAGCGGCGGCGTCACCAACACCTTCAACGGGACGGCCGACAAGGTCATCCAGATGGGGGACGTCAACGGCGGCCTCACCATCAACTGACGCGGCCGGGCGTCAGTCCCGTCCGGCCTCGACGATCTTCTCGGCCAGCCGCTCGGGAGCCGTGAAGATCACTTCATGGCTGCCGGGCATCTGGACGAGGCGGTGCAGCCCCAGCCGGCCCGACAACCGGGGGTGCCATCCCCATTCGCCGGGTGGCAGCGCGGTGTCCTCGGTGGCGTTGAGATAGCTCTTCGCCAGCCTCACCTGGTAGAACCTCGACAGATCGAGGCGGGCCAGGAAGAGCCGGTACGGTTCCGGCGAGAGCCTTTCGTAGCCGGCCCTCGCCAACTCCAGGTCGGCGTCCTGGATGAACGCCTCTCGCCATATCGGGAACGGCAGCGTCACCGTGTCGTCCTCCGAGGCGGCGGCCAGCTCGGCGAAGAGTTCGCGGTAGTGCGGAGGGATGTCGTCGTTGATGCTGCCGTTCTGCCGGAGCACGAACGCGTTCCAGAAGATCAACCGGCGCAGGGCGTCGGGGATCTCCTCGGCGACGCGGGCGATCACCGTGCCGCCGAAGCTGTGCCCGAGCAGCACCACGTCGGAGAGGTCCCGCTCGACGATGAACCGCACGACCGACTGGACGCAGTCGTCATGGTCGACCGCCTTGTCCACGCCCTTGCCGTGCCCGGCGACCGTGGGCGCGTAGGCGGTATGACCGAGGCTCTCCAGGTGGAGGACGACCCGGTCCCAAGCCGAGCCGTCGTGCCATGAGCCGTGCACGAGAACGAATGTCGTCACCCTCGCCTCCACATTGAGAAGAATCCGCTGGGCTTTTGCAACGGGCCATCAAAGAATGGAACGCGGCACCGGCCAGGAAAGGCCCGTCGCGCGACAGGCACGATAGTTCACCGGATCCCGGCACGCACGGCGCGACGACTTACGTACGGGAGCGAAACGACTGATGCTGTCGCCCGTTAGCGAATAGGCGGCGGGACCTCGCGCCGTGTGGCGCCCTGCGCGAGCAGTGCACGGACGGCCTTCTCGGGGTAGCGCCGGTGACCCCCCAGCGTCCAGACGTAGGGGATCTTCTTCAGCTTCGCCCACCGCGTGACGGTTTTGGCGTCCACCCGGAACATGGTGGCCACCTCCGCCGGAGTCAGTAGGACTTCGTATTCGGGTGTCTGTCGTGGCATGGAGGTCTCCTTAGGGGGTTGGACCTCCGGGCACACCGGCGGGGCCTCCGCCAGGCCGACTCCCCAGCCGCCGATAGCGGACGCAGTGTGCCCGGAGGAGTTCAGGGACGTCGGCCAGAGGCGATGCGCAGCACGGCCCACACGGTCTTCCCGCCGCGCTCGTTCCGCACGCCATGGCGCCGGGACAGGGTCTCCACGATGCCCATGCCCCACCCATGCGGATCGGGTGCGTCATCAGGCACCGGCTCAGACGGCATCGTCAGATCGGGTTCGCTCTTCCTGGGCTTCTTCCTGGAGAAGTCGTGGACCTCGATGTGGAACCCGTCCTTGGACACGAACATCCGCAAAGCAATCGGCCACGCGCTCGCCCGGATCGCGTTGGTGACCAGCTCACTGGCCACGAGCACAGCGTCCTCGGTGGTCTCGGCCTCGATGCCGTAGCCCACCGCCGCCGCCCGCACCAGACACCGCACATCCGGCAGCACACTCGGCGTACTGGCCACCTTGTGCCGCACCGCCGGAAGCACAGAAGCCTGCGCGGTGACCTGTCGCCCACTCAGCCGCGCGGTCATGTCTCACTCACCCGCAGCCCGGCATCGGCGGCCAGAGAGTCCTGCTGCTCCATTAGCGCAGAGAGGGTTTCCCTGTTAGTAGCAGTGAGAGTGTCCACCAGACGGACGTCATCCCCCAGCAACTCGGGAAGCCGAAGGTGGACCACCCACATTTCCGTTTCAGCCTGCTGATAGGGCTCCGCCCACCTGCCCTCGGGTGGGGGAACCGCCGGCAGTGGGTCCTGGGGGTTGATGTACGGGATCGCGTCAGCGCGGTCTCCTGAGCGATGGCTGTCCATGATTACGGGTCCACTTCCTCGACTGCTCCGATTTCACTGGACAGCGAGCTACTTCCACTGCCCCACTTCGACGCCTAGGCCCGACTATTTCCGTTTTGTACGCAATGGATTTCGTCGGAACCTCTGACTAGAGTGCTATCCGCCATCTACCGTGTCCATTAATCAGCCAACTTCCACGAGGGCTGCGGAAATGATCAAAAGGAGGTGACCGCGCGAGATGAGCATGACGGATGAGGTGGACCCACGCTCCTCGCTGTGGGGCCTTATAGGCTTCTACCTGCGGTTTCTTCGTACATCGAAGGGCCTCACCGGCGCGGAGGCAGGCAAGATCGCGGGATGTGCGCCATCGACCATTTCCCGTATCGAGACCGGCGCTCAGCTCATGTCGACGAAGCACGCCGCGCGACTCGATGAGGCATGGAGGACCGGTGGGCTGTTCACGCTGCTGATCTACTACGCAGTCCGCGCGACGACACCTGACTGGTTCCAGTCGTACCTGTCCCACGAGCAGGGGGCCGACAGGGTGCGGATGTTCGCCGGACAGTACGTCCCCGGACTGTTCCAGACTCCCGAGTACGCCCAGGCGCTACTGGCCGAAGGACGGGCAAAGGACAAGAAGGCAGCCCTCGAACGGCGCATGGCTCGGCAAGAGATCTTGAGTAGACCCAACCCCCCAGAGGTCTGGGTCATCATCGCTCAGACCGTGCTTGAGTGGCCGGTCGGCGGGAAGAATGCCTTCAAGGCCCAGCTCGCCAGGTTGCTGAGTTTGTCCGAACAGCCGAACATCAGCATCCGCGTCGTGCCAGGAACAGCAGGGGCCTACGAAGGAATGGACGGCCCCTTTATGATCACCACTGGCCGGGAGGGCGAGATCGCGTTCGCCGAAGCCCCGAACGCAGGGAGGCTCGTCGCTCATCTGGAGGAGGTGAACGACTTCGTGATCCGGTTCGATCGGATCGGCATGCTGGCCCTCCCCGTCGGACCATCTCGTGACCTGATCAAGAAGAACATGGAGCAGATGACGTGAACTCGCCCCCCGTTTGGCGCAAGTCCAGCCGTTCCGAGGGAAGCACCAACGCCGAGTGCGTCGAGCTGGCCTCCCTTGACGGCTCGGTCGGCATCCGCGACAGCAAGAACCCCCACACCCCCCACATCACCGTCGGACGCGAGGGTCTCGCAAGGCTCCTCGATCAGATCAAGGACGGAAGCCTGGACCCGCACTGACGGCCCTGATTCTCCGAATCGGAGGGTGTGACGTGACCACACTATGGCGTAAGAGCAGCTACAGCGGCTCCGGCAACGCCTCCGACTGCGTCGAACTGGCCTCCCTTGACGGCTCGGTCGGCATCCGCGACAGCAAGAACCCCCAAATCACCCACATCACGGTCGGCCGCGAGGGCCTCGCAAACCTCCTCGATCAGATCAAGGACGGAAGCCTGGACCCGCACTGACGGCCCTGATTCTCCGAATCGGAGGGTGTGACGTGACCACACTATGGCGCAAGAGCACCTACAGCGGCGCAGGTGGCGAGACGCAAGGCGATTGTGTCGAGCTGGCTTCGCTGGACGGCTCGGTCGGCATTCGCGACAGCAAGAACCCACAGACTCCTCACATCACGGTCGAGCGCGAGGGTCTCGCGAGGCTCCTCAGCCGGGTCAAGGCCGGGGAACTGGACCTCTAGTCACCGCAAGGGAGCCCCTCGACTTCGGTCGAGGGGCTTTCTTGTTCAGACGGGTTCGCCATGTTCCAGGTAGTGGGTGGTTCCGTCTTGGTGGGCGGCGTGGGCGTGGACGAGGCGGCGGGCAAGGCGGGGGATGGTCAGGTCGTGGACCTGGGCGATGTCGTGGAAGTGATAGCCGACCACTTCCCTCGGGTCGGTGCGGATGGCGTTGAGCTGGTCAGCGGTGAGTGAACCACCGTCGAAGACGAAGAGGACCTTGTCGCCTTCGGCCCCGTTGGGCGCCCAGTCCGCGACCAGTAGTCGGCCGATCTCCGCGCGGATCCCCAGCTCCTCCGTGACTTCGCGTAGCGCGGCCTGGTGCGGGGTCTCGTTGTGCTCGACGTAGCCACCGGGGATGTCTCGATAATCCTTGTACGAGGGTTCGACCAGCATGACGCGGTCTTCCGCATCGAAGAACAGAACGCCTGCCGCCGCTCGGGCACGGGCGAAGGAGGCTGCTGGGTCATCGGCCACGGACGTCGAGCGTAGGAGATCGGAGCGATGAGTTTCGCCGGGGCCGCTGGTCCACATAGGCGAAACCACCACAGCAGGGAGAACACCGTGACCGAGCAGGACCAGGCGCGCATCACCGGCATCGGCACCGTCGCCGTTCCCGTCAGCGACCAGGACAGGGCCGTCGAGTTCTACGTCGGCGTCCTGGGGCTGGAGAAGCGGATGGACGTCCCGCTGGAGCAGATCGGCGGGCGCTGGATCACCGTCGCCCCGGCCGGGGCCGAGACCGGCATCGCGCTGATCCCCGGCGAGTCCACCGGCGTGGACACCGGGATCAGGCTCAGCGCCGGGGACGTCCCGGCCGTCCACGCCCGACTCAAAGAGCAGGGGGTCGATGTGAGCGACCTGCTTCAGTGGCCCGGTGTGCCGCCCATGTTCACCCTCCGGGACCGCGACGACAACGCCCTGGTGATCGTCGGCTAGGCCCGCGGCTCAGCGGGGGGTGGCGTCGATGATGGCGTCGAGCATGGTCCGGGCCGTGTCCATCTGGGTGATCGATCTGCTGATCCGGTCGCGTTCACGCTGGAGGTCGTCGAGCAGGCCGGGGCACGCCGCCGCGAGCCCCTCGCCGGTGTCGATGGTGCAGGGCAGCACGTCGGCGATCGTGGTCGTGCTGAGCCCGGCGGCCAGCAGGGTGCGGATGCGCCGCACGCGTTCGGCGTCGGCGTCGTCGTACTCGCGGTATCCGCTCGGCCGCCGCGACGGCCGCAGCAGACCCTGCTCCTCGTAGTAGCGCAGCAGCCGCTGGCTGACACCGGTCCGCTGAGACAACTCGCCGATGCGCACGGGTGCCTCCGGGTTGACTCTCACATGCATGTGAAGCTCTAGCTTAGCGGCGCAGGCACCGCGCGACCGCGCGGACCGCATGGGTGGAGGAGGAACTCGTGAGCCGTCCGATGGACCCCGTGACCGTGATCGGCCTGAACCCGCGAGGCATGGCACTGGCCCGAGTGCTCGCGGCGGACGCCCGGGTGACGGTCTGGGACGAGAGCGCGCCCGGAACGTCCCCGGGCGAGGGGCTCCAGCCGGCCGAGTCGTTGCGGGCCGCGCTCACCGACGCCTCGCTGGTCCTCATGTGCGTTGACGACTACGACGCCTCCCAGCGCATCCTCACCCAGGCCGAGCCGCATCTCGCCGCCGACGTCGTCAACCTGACGTCCGGGACGAGCGCGCAGGCCGAGCAGGCCGCCGCCGGGACGCGCGCCCGCTACCTCGACGGCGCGTTGATGGGCCATCCCGAGCACGTCGGCGCCCCCGAGACGGTGCTGGTGTACAGCGGCTCGGCCGAAGCCTTCGAGCACCACCGGGCCGTGCTCGACCGCCTGGGCGGCGCGACGTACCTGGGCGAGGCGCCGGGCACCGCGTCCCTGTACGAAGTGGCGATGCTCAACTTCGCCTGGGCCACCCAGCTCGGCTTCCTGCACACCGCCGCGCTGCTCGGGACGGCCCAGATCCCGGCCACGACGGTGGCGCCGCTGCTGATCCGCTGGCTGTCGGCCACCGTCGCGGACGTGATCAGCGACCAGGCCCGCCAGATCGACGACCGCGACTACCCCGGCGACCAGGAATGGCTCGAACTCGACGCCCCGCTGATGGACCACCTCGTCGAGACCTCCCGAGCACGCGGCCTCGACACCGCCCTTCCGGAACTCGTGCGGGCACTGACCGCCCGGGGCATCGAGGCGGGCCGCGGCGGGGAGGGCTTCGCCAGCCTGGCCGAGATCATCCGCGCTTAAGGGTGAGGGCCGGTCAGCGGTGGAAGATCACGCTGTGCGGGAGGTTCGGCGGGGTGAAGGTTCTCGACTGGCCGGGGCGCAGGGTGCTGTGCGTGTCCTCGCAGCCCCGGTCCGAGAAGAGGGTCGCGGTGGCGTTCGTGGCGTTCCTCGCGCGGTCCGCGCCCTGGAGGAGCAGGCGGCATTCGCCGTCGTCCGGGTTGTTGATCTCCAGGTCGCCGGACTCCGGCGAGTGGTAGAAGAACGTGCCCGTCGCGGCATGCGCGTCGGCGGGGAAAGCGCCAAGGGGAAGGGTGAGCGCTGCCGCGATGATCGCGGTCGTGCGGCGTAGGCGCTTGGAATGGCTCATGCCGTGTCTCATCCCCGACGGATGGGTTCCGGAAGCTCGCACGACGATGAGGGGCTTCCGACCGCGCGAGGAGGCAACTACCTCCTGTGGGCGCCTTGTGACGCTCTGCGTGGTACGGGTATACCGCGTGGCCCTGCCTCCCTGGATCCCAGGGAGGCAGGGCGCCTTTCAGGACTGGAAGAGGGGGCTCGTCAGGGCCCGGTGGTCGTGGCTCGGGATGACCTCGCAGTCCAGGGCGGCGACGTATTCGAAGGTCTCGTAGCACTCGATCAGGTTGGTGTGGATGGTCGGCGCGACGCTCTGGCGCCAGTCGCCGGAATCCCAGTTCTCGTAGACGCCGATCGCGTCGCCCGCGAGGAGGTAGCGGCCGTTGTCCGCCTCGACGAGAACCCCCTGGGAGCCCGGGGTGTGGCCGGGCATCGGGACCACGGTGACGCCGGGGCAGATCCGCTGTTCGCCGGTGATCGCCTCGGTGCGGTCCCAGGCCGACATCCAGGGGGCCTGGAGGCCGGGCAGTTTCTCGTACGCGCGTTCGTGGATCGGGAGCGGGTTGATCGCGTATTCGAGTTCGCGCCTGTTCACGAGCACCCGGGCGTTTCTGAACAGGGCGTTGTTGGAGCAGTGGTCCCAGTGGAGATGGGTGTTGACCACGTAGTCGATGTCGTCGGGTTCGATTCCGGCCTCGCGAAGGACGGTCTCGGGCGTCTCCTCGGGGTCGCGCGCGAAGTCGTAGGCGTGGTGCCGCCGGACGTATTCGGGCGCCAGCGTCCCGGTGTCCACGATCACGCGCGTCCCGGCGGACTCGATGACGAACATGAACATGATGATGTCGATGGTCTCGTCGCTCGCCGAGCCGTAGACGGCGGCGGGCAGCGGGACGTCGCGGGAGCGTCCCACGCGGAACGGGGTCACCTTCATCGGTCCACCAGCACTTCGACTCCCAGGGAATCGGCGACGCGGCGCAGGTCGGTGAGGGTTCGCTCGGGGAGGAGCAGGCCCTCGGCGAGGTTGCGCTCCTCGGCCAGGGCCTCCAGCTCGCCCGGGTAGCGCACTTCTTCGGCGCCTTCCCGGGAGCCGGATTTCAGCTCGGTGACAAGTGCCTTGATACGTTCTTCGAACTCGTCCGGAGGGCCGAAGGCGGCGATGTCGAGGGCCATGAAGAGGTGTCCTGAGCGGCCCGGGTGCTCGGATTGGTAGGGGCCGTTGACGAGGGAGCCGAAACCGCTTCCGCTGAGGACGCCGGAGAGCACGTCCATCATCACCGAGATCCCGTAGCCCTTGTGCCCGGCCATCGGCAGCACGGTGCCGAGCAGGGCGGCTTCGGGGTCCCGGGTGGGGGTGCCGTCGGCGGCGACCGCCCACCCGTCGGGGATCCGCGTGCCTCGATTGCGTGCGAGGTAGATCTTGCCCCGGGCGACGGCGGTGTTGGCGATGTCCAGCACCATCTGGCGGTCGCCGTCCAGCGGCGCGGCGATCGACCAGGGATTGCTGCCGACGAGCTTTCCGCGGCCGTCCCAGGGGGCCATCGCGGGGCTGGAGTTCGTCGTCAGGATGCCGATCTGGCCGCGCGGCGGCGCCATTCTCGTGAAGTAGGCGGCGGTGCCGAAATGGTTGGAGTTGCGGACGGCGACGACGCCGACGCCGTGCCGTCCGGCGCGCTCGACCGCCGCGCGGGCGGCGTGCGCCGTGATGACCTGGCCGACGCCGTCGTGGCCGTCCAGGGTCATCACGGCGCCGAGGTCGGAGACGGTCTCGATCTTCGTCTCCGGCCGCATCACGCCCGACCGGATGCGGTCGACGTACCAGCCGACCCGCAGCACCCCGTGCGACTGGTGGCCCCACAGGTCGGCCTGGACGAGGCTGTCGGCCACCAGCGCGGCGTCCTCCAGCGGCACCCCGGACGCGGCGAAGATCCGGGTGGCGGCGTCGCGCAGTTCGTCGGCGGCGATGCGGACCGGCATCTCAGGCCCCTGCCGGCTCGATCAGGATCAGCCTTTCCTCGCTCATCTCGCGGACGGCGTAGCGCGGCCCCTCCACGCCGTACCCGCTGTCCTTCACGCCGCCGTAGGGCATGAGGTCGGCGCGCGTGCTGGACGGCGAGTTGATCACGACGCCGCCCATCCGGAGGCGCTGCGCGGCGGACAGCGCGGTGTTGAGGTCGCGGGTGAACACGCCCGCCTGGAGGCCGTAGGGGGTGTCGTTCACCGTCTCGATCGTGGCGTCCAGGTCGTCGAAGGGGACGACGGACACGACCGGGGCGAACGCCTCCTCGCAGAGCAGCCGGGCGCGGGAGGGGACGTCCACGAGGATCGTCGGGTTCATCACCGGCCCGTTCCGCTTCCCGCCGGCGAAGACGCGGGCGCCCTGGACGACGGCCGCCTCCACCCACTGCTCGGCGCGCTCGGCGGCCGCCTCGCTGATCATCGGGCCGATGTCGGTCGCCGGGTCCTCGGGGTCGCCGACGACGAACTTGGCGGCGGCTGCCGACAGCGCGTCGAGGAACTCCTCCACCACGTCCGCGTGGACGTAGAGGCGCTGCACCGACGTGCACACCTGGCCCGACTTGCGGAACGCGCCGCGCGCGCACTGCTGCGCGGCGGAGGGGATGTCGGCGTCGCGGCACACGATCGTCGCCGACACGTTGCCGCACTCCATCGTCGCGCGCCGCATGCCGAGCCTGGCCGAGATCGCCTTGCCCGCCGCGGTGCTGCCGGTGAAGGTCACGAAGTCGACCCGCTCGTCCTCGACGAGGGCGGTGCCGACCGGGTCGCCGGGGCCGAGCACGAGGCCGATCAGCCCGGCGGGCAGGCCCGCCTCCAGCAGCATCCGGCACAGCGCCGCCGCCGCGACCGGGGTGAACGGCGACGGCTTGACCACCGCCGCGTTCCCGGCGGCGAGCGCGGGGCCGATCTTGTGGGCGACGGTGTTCAGCGGCGAGTTGAACGGCGTGATCGCGCCGACCACGCCCACCGGGTGGCGGACCGTGAACGCCAGCCGGTGCGCGAAGCCCGGCGCGGCCTGGATCGGGACGACCGAGCCGTCGATCCGCTTGGCCTCCTCCGCCGAGGTCAGCATGGTCTGGACGGCCCGGTCGGTGTCGCCCAGGCAGTCCTTCAGGCTGAAGCCGGACTCGCGGACGACGTCCAGCGCGAGGCGCTCGCGGTTGTCGGCGATCATCCCGGCGACCGTCCGCAGGATCTCGAAGCGCTCCAGCGGCTCCAGCGGCGTCCGGCTCGCCTCGCGGGCGACCGAGACGGCGTCGCCGACCATCTCGACCGTCGCGTCGGAGGCCACGGCGATGGGCTCGCCGGTGAACTTGTGGTGCACCAGGCGTTCCTGGCCGGTCGTCAGCCATTCGCCGTTGATCAGGTTGGCGACGGTGGGCAGATCTGTCATGAGGGTCGTCCTCTCGTCGTTGCCCGCGCCCGCGACGCCTCGGCCACCGGGGACCACCCGGTGTGCCGCTCGTAGGCGCGCCCCACCCGCAGGACGCGGGCGTCCCGGTGGCGGGGGCCCACGATCTGGAGCCCGGCGGGCAGCCCGGCACGCGTGATGCCGCACGGCACGCTCAGCGCCGGCTGCCTGGTCATGTTGAAGGGGTAGGTGTAGGGCGTCCAGGACGCCCAGACGTCCGACTGCTCGGGGGTGGGCCCGTTCCGGCCCGCCGGGAACGCGACGCACGGGACGGTCGGCGTGACCAGCACGTCGTAGGTCTCGTGGAACCGCGCCATCTTCAGGCCGAGGTCCGCGCACACCGCCATCGCGTCCAGGTAGGACACGGCGCTGATCTCGCGGCCCCGCTCCCCGTACTCCAGCAGCGCGGGATCGACGCGGGTGAGGTGGTCGGGCTCGAACGGGCGGAGCGTCCGCGCGATCCCGGCGCACCACATCGTCTGGAAGGCCGCGACGGGGTCGGCGAAGACCGGTTCGATCTCCCGCACCCGCGCGCCGAGGCCCGCGAGCGTCTCGACCGCCGCCGCGGCCAGCGCCTCGACCTCGGGGTCGTTGCGGCCATAGCCGAGGTCGGGCGAGTATCCGATCGTCAGGCCGGCGACGCCGGCCTCGATCTCGTCGGTGAACGACCCGCCCGGATGGGTCCCCGCCGCCCAGTCGCGGGCGTCGGGGCGGGCGAGGACGTCGAGCAGCGTCGCCGCGTCCAGCACCGACAGCGCGATCGGGCCGCGGTGCGACAGGTGCCCGTTGCTGCCGGGCGGGAACGCCGGGACGAGCCCGCCGGTCGGCTTGAACCCGACCGTCCCGGTGAAGGCCGCCGGGACCCGCACCGAGCCGCCGCCGTCGGTGCCGACCGACCACGTGCCCATGCCGGCCGCGACCGCCGCCGCCGAGCCCCCGCTGGACCCGCCGGGCGTCAGCGCCGGGTCCCACGGGTTCCTGGTGATCCCGAACCGGCCGGAGTCGGTGACGCCCTTCCAGCCGAACTCCGGTGTCGTGGTCTTGCCGAGGATGACGGCGCCCGCCTCGCGCAGCCGCGCCACGCTCGGCGAGTCGTCGCCTCCGGGGGTGGGGTCGCCCGACAGCCAGCTTCCGCGCAGCGTCGGCCAGCCCCGGGCCTGTTCGAGGTCCTTGACGGTGGTGGGGACGCCGTCGGCCGGGCCCCGCTGGGTGCCCCCCACCCAGCGGGCCTCCGACTCGGCGGCCGACCGCAGCGCCCCTTCGGCGTCGACCAGCACGAACGCGTTCAGCTCCGCGTCGCGCGCGTCGATCGCCTCCAGGGCGGCGCGGGTGGCCTCGACCGGGGACGTCTCGCCCCGCCCGTAGGCCCCGGCCAGTTCGGCGGCGGTCATCCCGAGGAGATCGGACATGGGACCCCCTAGGTCCGTGGCGTGCCGGCGGGACGGTCAGATCGCCGCGGGGGCATCCGCCTCCGCACCCCCCGCGTCCGAGCGGAGGAGTTCGAACTCGGTGAGCGCGGCGACCTCGTCCTCGGTGAACCCGGGCGCCACGTACTCGATCTTGAAGGCGTCGCCGTGGCGGCGCAGCACGCACAGGTCGGTGACGACGATGTCGACGCAGTTCAGGCCGGTCAGCGGGTACTCGCACTCCTTGACGAGCTTCGGCCGGCCCTTGGAGTCGAGGTGGGTCGTCAGCACCATCACCGTGACGTCGCCCGCGACCAGGTCCATCGCGCCGCCGATGCCGCCGCCGATCATGTTCGGCGTGCTCCAGTTGGCGAGGTTGGCGTCCGCGTCGACCTGGAACGCGCCGAGCGCGACGAAGTCGACCTTGCCGCCGCGCACCATCTCGAAGGAGGTCACGCTCTCGAAGAACGAGGCGCCCTTCTCCAGGTGGACGTACTGGCCGCCCGCGTTGTAGATCTCCGGGTTGTAGTCGTCGCGGCCCGCGATCGTGCCGTAGCCGAGGACGCCGTTCTCCGAGTGCAGGACGATGTCGCGCCCGGCGATGTAGTTCGAGATCAGCGTGGGGATGCCGAGGCCCAGGTTCATGTAGCTGCCGTTGGGCACCAGGCTCGCCGCGACCTCGGCCATCTGGAGGCGGGTCAGGCCGGGCTTGCCGTTGTAGGTGCGGGCGCTGTCGGCGCCGCGCCCCTCCCTCGGCGCCATGTGGTCGTGCGGGACGTCCACGGTCTTGCGGACGACCCGGCTCACGAAGATCCCGGGCAGGCCCACGGTCTCCGGGTCCAGCTCGCCGTCCACGATCTCGTCGACCTCGGCGATCGCGATCTTGGCGCCCTTGGCGAAGGCCGGCATGAAGTTGCGGCCGACGCCCTCGAACGAGAGGTTGCCGAAGCGGTCGGCCTTGGTCGCGCGGATGAGCGCGTAGTCGACCTTCAGCCCCATCTCCAGGACGTGCTCGACCCCGTCGATCACGCGGGTCTCCTTGCCCTCCGCGACGGCGGTGCCGACGGCGGTGCGGGTGAAGAACGCGCCGATCCCGGCGCCGCCCGCGCGCAGCCGCTCCACCAGCGTGCCCTGCGGGACCAGCTCGACCTCGATCTCACCGGCCGCGATCTGCTTCTCGGCCGCCGAGGTCGCCTCGCCCGCACGCGCCGAGAACGACACGATCAGGCGGTTGACCTGGTTGTTCTCGATGAGCGTGTTCGAGCGGTAGTCGCCCGTGCCGAGCGAGTTCGCGACGATGCACAGCCGCTTGGCGCCCTGCTCGCGCAGCGCCACGGTCAGGCTCGTCGGGAAGCTGTGGGTCATCCCGAACCCGGCGATCGACACCGACGCGCCGTCCGGGACGTCCGCCACCGCCGCCTGCGGGGACTCGTACACCTTGTTGATCGTCATGCCTGGCTCCCTGCCTCTGCGCGCACCGGACGGAAACGGGGCAGCGCGCTGCCGTGTCCCGTGTCCTCGAAAACCACCTCGACCTCGTCCCCGATGGCGACCGACTCGACGTCGCAGTCGACGATGTTGGTCATCATCCGGGGACCCTCCTCCAGCTCCACATAGGCGAGGACGTAGGGGGTGACGCCCTTCCACTCGCCTCCGGCCCGGTGGACCACGCTGAAGGAGTAGACGGTGCCGCGCCCGGTGAAGTCCTCCCAGCGCGTGTTGGAGCTGTGGCAGAACGGGCAGATCGGCCGCGGGTACCACATCGCCGATCCGCAGTCGTCGCAGCGGCGACCGATGAACCTGCCCTCGGCCGTCGCCTTCCAGAACTCCTCGGTGTCGGGGTTCACCACCGGCCGCGCGGCCGGCAGGACCGGGCTCCGAACCTCACTCATTTGGCTTCCCTTCCGAGGATCATGGTCGCGCTGCGCATCCGGGTGCCGAGGTCGCCGCCGTTGCCGTGGACCAGGGCGATCTCGCAGTCGGGCACCTGCACCCCCGCGTTCGCCTCGCCGCGCAGCTGCCGGACCGCCTCGATGATCTTGGTGACGCCGCCGCGGTGGCCGGGGTGGTTGTTGCTCAGCCCGCCGCCGTCGGTGTTGAAGGGCAGCCGACCGTGCGGGGCGACGAGCGCGCCGTCCATGACGAACCGTCCGCCCTCGCCCTTCTCGCAGAAGCCGAGGTCCTCCAGGATCTCCAGGACGGTGATCGTGAAGCTGTCGTAGATCGACACGTAGTCGATGTCGCGGACCGTGACCCCGGCCTGCTCGAACGCGCGCGGGCCGGACCAGACCGCGCTGGTGTAGGTCAGGTCGAGCCGTCCCCCGTTGGTCAGCTTCGCCGACTCGCCCTGGCCCATGATCCGCACCGGCTGCCGCTTCAGCCCGCGCGCCACCTCCTTGCTGACCACGACGATCGCGCCGCCGCCGTCGGTCACCAGGCAGCAGTCCGCGCGGTGCAGCGGGTCGGCGACCATCGGCGAGTTGACGACGTCCTCGACCGTCAGCACCTTCTGCAGGAACGCGTGCGGGTTGTGCGCGGCGTGCTTGGTCGCCGCGACCTTGATCTCCGCGAGCTGCTCGCTGGTCGTGCCGAACTCGTACATGTGCCGCTTGGCGGCGAGCGCGTAGGTGCTGACGAGCCCGGCGCCGGTGAACATCCCCATCTCGAAGGAGTCCTCGGGGCGGATCGGGCCGCCGCCGCCCGGCTGGACGCCCGTCCGCGGCTTGCCCGCGAGCGTGATCAGCGCGACGTTGCACTTGTCCGCCGCGATCGCCGCGATCGCGTGCGACACGTGGTAGATCGGCGAGGCGCCGCCGCTCTCGGTCGAGTCCATGTAGGTGAGGTCGCGCAGACCCAGGTACTCGGCCATCGAGACCCAGCCGCCGCCGTAGCCCGGCGCGTCGTGGCCGCAGAAGTAGCCGTCGACGTCGTCGAGCGTCAGCCCGGCGTCCGCGAGGGCCCCGATCGCGACCTCGGCGTGGATCTGAGCCAGCGACTTGTCGGGCAGCTCCCTCCCCGGATGTTCGTAGGCGCCGATGATCACGGCGGCATCGTTGACGTTCATGTCGTTCCTCCCGGACGCTGGGACGGCACTTCGACGGGCGCCGCGCTGATCGCCTCGGCGGGCGCGGCGTGCGGCCAGTGGGGGGCGCGGGCGTCGGCGTCGTGCTCACCGAGCCGTGGCGCCGGACGCGGCTGCCGCGGCTCGTGGCCGAGCAGGCGCAGCGGGTACCCCTTCTGGCGGCGGGGTCCGTCGAGGAACACCCGCCGAAGTCGGAAATGTGGGTCCTCGGCCCGCTCCCGGGCCGACTGGACGGGCGCGGCGGGGACCCCGGCGCGTGTCAGCTCGCGCAGGCACTCCTGTTTCGAGCGCCCGCGCGTCCACCTGGTGATCGCGCCGTCCACCTCCTCGTGGTCGCGCTCCCACCAGGAGGCCGGCATGTCGGCCATGTGGCCCGCGCCGACCAGTGCGGCCAGCGCGGCGCGTTCCGCGTCGGTCGTGCAGGCGATCGCTATCCACTGGTCGTCGCCCGAGCAGCGGTAGACGTCGTGCGGCGTGCTGCCGGGGCGGCGGTTGCCGGTCGGCTGTGGAACGGTCCCGGCGGCGAGGTGTTCGGCGATGCGGTCCGCGAGCGTCCAGCTCACCAGCTCGCGCTGGGAAACGTCAAGGTAGGTGCCGCGCAGACCCTGGGCCACGCAGTAGGCGATCATGCCGGCGCCGAACAGCGATACCAGCTGGTCAGGGTAGTTGATGTCGGCCGAGGACCACATCGGGCCGCCGCCGGGGTAGCCGGTGACCGAGGCCAGGCCGGAGAGCAGGTCGAGCGTGGAGCCGTAGGAGCGGACGCCCGACTCGGGCCCGGACTGGCCCTGGCTCGACAGCGACAGGTAGATCAGGTCCGGGTTGACCTCGTGGAGCGTCGGCGGGTCGATGCCGAGCCTGCGGGTCACGCCGACGGTGAAGTTCTCGATCAGGACGTCGGCGCGCGCGACGAGCCGCCGCATCTCCGCCCGTCCGTCCTCGGACTTCAGGTCGAGCGTGATCCCGAGCTTGCCCGCGTTGTTGGACTCGAAAAGCGGGGACTCCTCGGTGACCTCCGCGTCGCCCGAGGTCGGGGAGGGCCACAGCCGGAACGCGTCCGGCCGCCCCCTCGACTCGATCTTGATGACGGTGGCGCCGTAGTCGGCGAGCAGCCGCCCGGTGGCGGCGCCCGCCGTGATCGTGCCGAGGTCGAGGACGACGACGCCCTCCAGCGGGGCGCGGTCGGCGCCGTCGGCCGGCGGCGGCGCCGGACGCGGCACCGGGACCTCGTCGATGCCGGAGAGGCCCGGCGGGGGGCCGAACCGCCACGGCAGGCCCTTGAGGGGCGCCAGCGCGCCGTCCCGTCCCGGCTCCGGGAAGAACGAGCGGGCCTGGTACTGGGGGTCGGACGCCAGGTCGGCGATGTCGGCGCCGTAGCCGAACGGCAGGCCGAGGCGCTGCGCGTCCCGGTAGATCTCGCGTTTGGGGCGCCGCGCGGCCCACCGCTCGACGACCGGCCACCAGGAGTCCATGCGCTCGAACCGGACCTGGTCGCCGCGCAGCTCGGGGTCCTCCAGCGCCGGGTCGCCGATCAGCGAGATGAAGGCGTCCCACTGCTCGGGCAGGAAGATGATCCCGACCCAGCCGTCGGCCGCGCGGACCGTGCGCCAGCGGCCGCTGTTCGTGCCCGTCCGGCCGGGGACCACGCCGGTCTCGGCGTAGACGACGTCGCTCTTCCAGTCGATGTAGGCCGCGACGTCGCAGAGCGCGACGTCGACGACGTCACCGCCGGGGCGCAGCGCGGCGAGCATGGACCCGTAGAAGCCGACGAACGCGGCGGCGTGCGCGGTCTGCTCGCCGCCGAGCGTCAGCGGCTCCCGGTCGGGCTCGCCGACCATCGCGGCCAGGCCCCCGTAGCTCTCGGCGAGCAGGCTGTCGGCGTGGGCGTCCGACCTCGGGTCGGCCATGCCGTAGGAGGTGATCGCCACGACGGCCAGCCCGGGGTGGTCGGCGCGCAGGCGCTCGGCCGCCAGGCCGGTCTCCGCCGCGCGGGCCGGGCCGAGGCCGGTGATCACGATGTCGGCCGCCGCCAGCAGCGCGGACAGGCGGGCGCGGCCGTCCCGGCTCTCCAGGTCGATCTGGACGCTCCGCTTGTCGGCGTTCAGCGCGGCGAAGGTATGGCCCAGGCCGTTCGCGTCGACCGGCTCCCGCCGGCGGAGCGGGTCGCCGCCGGGGGCCTCGCACCGGGTGACGTGATGGCCGAGGCCCGCGAACAGCCGTCCGCAGACCTGGACGGCCACGCCGTCGCCGAGTTCGACGACCCGCAGGAGCCTCCCCCGCCCCCCGGTCCGGGTTCCGTCGCTCATCGGGGACCCGCGCAGATAGAGGCCGCATGCGATACGCACTCCGGCCTTTTCGATTTCAACGCCTCGTGCACAATTTTATGATCAGCGATCGGATCCATGGGAAACAAAACCTCACATGCCTATGGGCGGCCGCGCCGCCGGCCCGGTCGGTGCCGCCGGGCCGGCGGCGCGGTCGGCTCACGCCGCCGCGCCGGTACTGAATTTCAGGACGGTGCGGTCACCGGCGATCGGCTGGAAGACCGCGTGAACCTGCCGGCCGATCTCCGGTTCGCCCGGCTCACCGGCCAGCACACTGATCACGAGCGGCCCTTCGGCGAGCCGCACGTACACGAGCTGGTAGGGGACCTCGTCGGCGAACGCGGCGAAATACTTCTGGTGCATCGTGCACCAGGACCAGATGGTCCCCGCGCCGCTCACGGCCTCCCAGGACGACTCGCCGGAAAGGCACTCCGGACAGAGCGGAGCGTCCGGGAAGCGGTGCCGGCCGCAGGCCGCGCACTTCTGCAACCGGAGCTCTCCGGCGGCCAGGCCGTCCCAGTACGGCTTGTTGCGGGGGGTGATATCGGGAAGAAGTTTCGCGTACGCGGCGACGTCCATCGGCGTGCCCTTCTAGTCGGCCGTGAATATGTGCGACGTCACGATGGGCGAGACGCACATGTACTGCACGGTGCCGCAGTTCTCGACCTGCCGTTCGCCGGCCTCCCCGCGGACCTGCCGCACCGCCTCCACATGGAGGGCGAAGCCCTGCATGTAGCTCTCGCTCGTATGGCCGCCCGAGGTGTTCATCGGGCGCTCGCCGCCGAGTTCGATCCGGCCGTCGCGGATCCATTCCCAGGAGGCGCCGCGCGGCGCGTGGCCGAAGCCCTCCAGGGTGAAGAGGATCGTCGGAAGGAAGTTGTCGTAGACCTGCATGCAGTCGATCTGGTCAGGGCCGATACCGGACTTCTTGTAGAGGTCCTCGGCGACCGCCGCGCTCGTCGCGTAGTAGAAGTCGGGGCTGATGTAGCTGCGGCCGAGCTCGGCACGGCCCGCTGTGGCGGCCACGCGTACCGGCTTCTTGCGCATTCCCCTGGCGCGATCCATCGAGGTGACGATGAACGCGACCGCGCCGTCGTTGATGATGCAGTAGTCGAGCTTGCGCAGCGGCTGCGAGATGAACCGCGACGCGAGGTACTCGTCCTTGGTGATCTCCTGCTGGAACACCGCGATCGGGTTGCGGGCCCCGTTGGCGCGGTTGTTGATCGCGAGGGGGGCCAGCGCGTCCTCCGGGGCGCCGTACAGGTGCCGGTAGCGCTGGTACATCATCGACAGGTACGCGCCGGTGGAGGTCATGCCGTACATGGCGTCGTAGGCCCCGGCGGGGTCGGCGTCCCCGCCGCCGTACTTCAGGCCCGCCGTCCGGCCGTTCGTCGCGTACACGACGGCGACGGTGTGGGCGGCGCCCGACTCCACGAGCGAGCACGCCTCCTGGAGCGCGACGCCGCTCATGCGCCCGGTGCCCTCCAGGTCATGGACGAACCCCGGACCGGTGAGGCCGGTCATGTCCCCGAAGGGACCGTACTTGATGTTGACGCACAGCAGCCCGTCGACGTCCTTCTGGGTGGCGCCGCAGTCCTCCAGCGCGTCCCTGAAAGCCTCGGCCGCGAGCTGGTACACATCGTTCTTCTGGCTCTTGTCGGCGTACAGCCGCCGGAAGTCCGACGTGCCGACACCGACGATCGCCACGTCCTTCATGGCCATCGCGATATCACCCTTGTACTCGTGCAGGTCGTGGCCGCGGGCCACGATGTCGCGCTATGACGTCGGGTGCTCTTTCTCCAGGATCTCCACGGCTTCGAGCGCCGCCTTCGCGGCCGCGCGGATATGCCGGTGCGCGGCCTCGGCCGCGCGCTCGGGCGAGCGCGCGCTGATGGCTTCACCGAGGTCGACGTATTCCTGTACCGACGATTCGAGTCGTCCTGGAATGGTCACGGAAAGGCTGCGCAGCGCGTGGATGCGGGTGTGCAGCGGGCCCAGCATGGAGGCCAGCAGCGAGTTGCGGGCGCCCGCGACGAGCAGCTCGTCGAACTCGTATATGGCCTGGAGGCGCTCCTCGCCCCGGGGGCGCGGGCGCGTCTTCTCCACC
This sequence comes from Actinomadura sp. NEAU-AAG7, assembly GCF_018603865.1. NCBI lineage: Bacteria > Bacillati > Actinomycetota > Actinomycetes > Streptosporangiales > Thermomonosporaceae > Actinomadura > Actinomadura sp. NEAU-AAG7. The sequence continues at coordinate 1,738,403 of NZ_JAHFZY010000001.1, read as the reverse complement.
AGCTCCGCGACCTCCTCGTCGGTCGCGCGCAGCACGAACAGCTCGGCCGCGGCGGGCTCCAGCGCGTCGCGGACCTCGTAGATCTCCCGTACCTCGGCGCTGCCGAGCCGCGCGACGCGGACGCCGCGGCTCGGCGAGGGCTCCACGAGCCCGAGGGTCTGGAGGTGCCGCATGGCCTCCCGGACCGACGTCCGGCTGACACCGGTCAGCTCGACGAGCTCGCGCTCGGTGAGCTTGCGACCCGGGGGGAGGAGACCCGAGGCGATCGCGTGCCGGATCCGCCGGACGACCATCTCGGGAATGGACTCGGTCGGGCGGTCGATCAGCAGGTCGAGCTTCGGGTCGGTCACGGCAGTCCCTTACTTTTGTCTGACGTACTACAGACTACGTCTGCCAGTAGAAGCCGGTCAAGGTGAGCCGGATCACGGGTCAGGAATGCCGGTCGCCGCCTCATGCCGCGGGACCCGGCCCCTTCGGGAGGGCGCTCAACGGCGCCCCCGCCAGCGTCGGACCGCTCGTTTGCAAATGGCACGAGACCTCTCCCCCGCCCTCCACAACGGTCGGTTCGGGCACCCGCTGCCGGCAGATGTCCATCACATGGCCGCACCTCGTCTGGAACGGGCAGCCCACCGGGGGCCGCGCCGGATCGGGCAGGTCCCCCTCCAGCACGATCCGCTCCGATTTCCGGCGCGGATCGGGGATCGCCGACAGCAGCGCCCGGGTGTAGGGGTGCGCGGGCGCGGTGTAGACGCGCTCCGCCGGGCCGGTCTCGACGATCCGGCCGAGGTACATCACCCCGACCCGGTGCGAGATGTGCCGGACGATGGCGAGGTCGTGCGCGATGAACAGGTAGGTCAGCCCGAACTCCGCGCGCAGCCGCTCCAGCAGGTTGATCACCTGGTTCTGGGTGGAGACGTCCAGCGCGGACACGGCCTCGTCGCAGACGACGAAGCCCGGGTTCAGCGCGATGGCCCGTGCGATCGCCAGCCGCTGGCGCTGCCCGCCGGAGAACTCGTAGGGGTAGCGGTCGGCGTAGCTGGCGCGGAGCCCGACCATCTCGATCAGCTCGTGCACCCGCTCCCGCGCGGCCCGTCCCGAGAGCTTCTCGTGGACGATCAGCGGCTCGGCGATGCTCGCCGCCACGGTCGAGGACGGGTCCAGCGACGAGTAGGGGTCCTGGAACACCATCTGCATGCTCCGCCGCGCCGTCCGCAGGGCCTTGCCGCGCAGGCGCGTGACGTCGTGCCCGGCGACCGTGACCGAACCGGCCGCCGCCGGCACCAGCTTCAGCAGCGCCCGCCCGGTCGTCGACTTGCCCGACCCCGACTCGCCGACCAGGCCGAACGTCTCGCCCTGGTCGATGTGGAAGGAGATGTCGTTGACGGCGCGGACGACCCTCGGGGCCGCGAGCGTCCGCCGCTTGCGGAAGACGACGCTGAGGTCGCGGACGTCCACCAGCGGCCCGGACGCGGGCGCCGGCTCCGGCGAACCGGGCGCCGGGACCTCGGCGCTCGACTTCATGACGCTCATGGGGACCCCACCAGACGCAGTTGCTCGGTACGGCAGCAGCGGCAGCCGCGGCCCTCCCCGACGATCCGGAACTCCGGCGGCGCGGCCGTGCACGTCTCGTTCGCGTGCCCGCACCGGGGGCTGAACCTGCACCCCTCCGGCATCCGCCAGGGCTCGGGGGTGCGGCCCGGGATCGTCGGCAGTTCCTCGCCCCGGACGCCGAGATGCGGCATCGCGCTCAGCAGTCCCGCCGTGTACGGGTGCTTCGGCGCGTCGTACAGGTCGAGCGCGGGCGCGGTCTCGACGACCTCGCCCGCGTACATCACGACGACCCGGTCGGCGAGTTCGGCGACGAGCCCGAGGTCGTGGGTGATGAACAGGATCCCGCAGCCGGTCTCGTCGCGCAGCCGCGCCAGCAGCGCGACGATCTGCGCCTGCACGGTCACGTCGAGGGCGGTCGCGGGCTCGTCGGCGATCAGCAGCCGCGGCTCGCACACCAGCGCCATCGCGATCATCGCGCGCTGCCGCATGCCGCCGGAGAACTCGTGCGGGTAGTCCCGGACGCGGTGGCCCGCGTCCGGGATGCCGACGAGGTCGAGCATCTCGGCGGCGCGGGCGAACGCGGCGCGCCGCGAACCGCCCTTGTGCCGCCGGTAGCCCTCGGCGATCTGGTCGCCGATCGTGTAGGCCGGGTTCAGGCTCGTCATCGGCTCCTGGAAGATCATCGAGATCTCGTTGCCGCGGATGTCGCGCAGCTCCCGCTGCGGCATGCCGATCAGGTCGCGGCCCCGGTAGCGGACGTGGCCGCCGGGCGTGCGGGTGTAGGCGGGCGGCAGCAGCCGCAGCACCGACAGGCTCGTGACGCTCTTGCCCGAGCCGGACTCCCCCACCAGGCCCACGATCTCGCCCGGCCCGACGTCGAAGGAGACGCCGGCGACGACGTTCGTCCAGCCCCGGTCGGTCAGGAAGTCGACGTGCAGGTCCTCGATCTCCAGCAGTTTCGCAGGCTCGTGTTCGGGGGTCATGACGCCTTCCTCGTCTCGCGGCCGAAGGCGTCCCGGAGGCCGTCTCCGATGAGATTGAAGCAGAGCGTCGCGATGGCGATCGCGATTCCGGGATACACGGCGAGGGACGGGCTGCTGCGCATCTCCAGGAACGCCTGCCCGAGCATGCTCCCCCAACTCGCCGTCGGCGGCAGCGCGCCGAGGCCGAGCAGGCTGATCGTCACCTCGGCCAGCAGCGCGGAGGCGAGCAGGAACGAGAGCTGGACGAGCGCGGCGGGCAGGATGTTCGGCAGCACGCGCTTGCGCAGGATCATCAGGCTGGGCGTCCCGATGCTGGTGGACGCCTCGATGTAGACCGCGCGCCTGACCTCCATCGTGCTGCCCCTGACCACGCGGAACATCCGCGGCGCGTAGACGATGCCGAGCGAGACCATCGCGGTCGTGAGCCCGGGGCCGACCGCCGCGATGATGGCGATCGTGAGGATGATCGCGGGGAAGGCCATCAGCACGTCGGCGGCGCGGTCCAGCAGCCAGTCGACGATCCCGCCGAAGTAGCCGCTGACGAGGCCGAGCGGCAGGCCGATGGCGGTGGCGATCGCGACCGCCAGCCCGGCCGCCGCGAGCGACACGCGTCCGCCGTGCATGAGCCGGCTCAGCGTGTCGCGCCCGAGCGTGTCGGTGCCGAGCCAGTGCTCGGCGGTGGGGCCCGACAGCCGGTCGCCGATGTCGACCTGCGCCGGGCCGTAGGGGGCGAGGAGCGGGGCCGCCGCGGTCACGACGATGATCGCCAGCAGCAGCCCGAAGCCGACGACGGCCGACCTGTTGCCGCCGAACCGGCGCAGCAGGGCGCGCCCGCGGGACGCGGGGACGGCGGCGTCGGAATCCTTCTCCGCCGGGACGGGGGCCGGTTTCTTGATGTCCACGCTGCGACTTCGCGTCATGACACCTTGACCTTCGGATTGAAGTAGCCGTACGAAAGGTCGACCGCCAGGTTGATGAGCATGATCAGAATGGCCGTGATGAGCAGGATTCCCTGCACCATGGGGAAGTCCCGGGAGAACACCGAGAAATAGGCGAGCTTGCCGACGCCGGGGAGCGCGAACAACTGCTCGATGACGACGGTCGCGCCGATGAGGCGGTTCGCCTCGACGCCGAACGCCGTGACCACGGGGACGGCGGCGTTCTTCAGCACGTGCTTGACGACGAGCCGGCTGGGATGCAGCCCCTTCGCGCGGGCGGTGCGGATGAAGTCCTCCTGCATGACCGAGGTCACCGACGCGCGCGTCTGCCTGGCGACGACGGCGGTCGGCACGGTCGCGAGCGAGAAGGCCGGGAGGATGAGGTGCTGGAACCACTCCAGCGGGCTCTCGGTGAGCGGCACGTAGCCGACGGCCGGAAGCGTCCGCATCTGGATCGCGAAGACGAGCACGAGCATCATGCCGACCCAGAAATAGGGCAGCGACATGAACGCGCTCGCGGTGACGGTCGCGATCCGGTCCGCCCAGGTGCCCGGCCGCAGCCCGGCCGCCAGGCCGAGTGCGAGCCCGAGCACCGCCGCGATGACCAGCGTGAGGACGACCAGCGAGAGCGTCACCGGGAACCCGGAGGCGACCGCCGAGCGGACGCTCTGCCCGTCCACGAAGGACTTGCCGAGGTCGCCGTGCAGCGCGCCGGTCAGCCAGCTCCAGTACTGGGACATGAACGACTTGTCGAGGCCGAGCTGTTCGCGGATCGCCGCGATCCTCTCGGGCGTCGGATTGTTCCCGGCGAGCGCCACCTCGGGCCCGCCCGGTACCAGTGCGATGAGGCTGTAGATCAGGAAGCTGACGATGAGCAGCATGGGAACCATCGCCAGAAGTCGGACGGACAGCAGACGCAGCACGCCGGGGCCTCCGTTTCTGTGGTGGCGGGTTCCGGCCGGGCGTATCGGGCTCCGGCCGGAACCCGCCCGCTATCGGCGCGTCACTTCTTCTTGACCGCGACGCCGCGGAACTGGCGGGACCCGTCGACGAAGACCTCGACTCCCATCACCTTGTCGTTCATCGCGAGAGGCGTGTTGAGATGGCACAGCGTGACCGGTGAGGCGGCGTCGTCGTGGGCCGCCCGGAAAAGCTGCTTGTAGATGGCCGCGCGGCTCGCCCGGTCCTCGGCGCCCTGCGCCTTCGCGGCGAGATCGTTGATCGTCGGGTTGGAGTAGCCGCCCGGGTTGCTGAACCCGTCCGCGCCGTAATAGGACGAGATCTGGATGCTCGGGTCGGCGTCGGCCTTCTGCTGCACCATGATGGCGTCGACCGACTTGTTCACCGAGAAGCCCTCCATCAGCTTGGGCAGCTCGACCGGCCGGATCGTCATCTTGACGCCGACCTCCTGGAGATTCGCCTGGAGGAGCTCCGCGACCCGCTGGTAGGCGTCGAGGTTGTCGGTTTCCAGGGTGAAGTTGAAACCGTTCTTGATGCCGGCCTTGGCGAGCAGTTCCTTCGCCTTCGCGGGGTCATAGGGGTAGGCGCCCGCCGTGAGCGAGGGGTCGGAGGCGTAGTAGGTGGAGGGGAACATCTGCACCCCGGGCTGGCAGAAACCGCCCTGGAGCTCGTTCACCGACGCGCGGTCGATGGCGTAGTTCAGCGCCTGCCGCACTTCCTTCTTGTCGAACGGCGGCCGTTTCACGTTCAGCGCGATCGTGAAACTGGCGAGGCTCGGCTTCTGGCAGACGGCGAGCCCCGCGTCCTTGGCGGGCTTGTACATGCTGGAGCGCAGGAACGTGACGTCGGCCTGCCCGGTGATGGTGGCGTTCAGCCGCGCGTTGTCGTTGCTGGAGATCAGGAAGACCATCTTCGCGACGTTGACCGCGGCCGGGTCCCAGTAGCCCTTGACCGGCGTGTACTCGACCTTGGTGTTCGGCTCGTAGGCGGTGACCTTGAAGGCGCCCGACCCGCCGGTGGGCATCCGCGCCTGGTTCGGGTCGTCGAAGACCTTCGGGCTCATCATCATGCCCGCGGAGCTGCCGAGGATCCCGATGAGCGGCGCGGCGCCGTCCTTGGTCACCACCTTGACGGTGGCGGAGTCGACGACCTCGACCGAGGTGACGCCCCGCAGCGCCTGCTTGTTGAAGCTCTTGGCGTCGCGGTGCCGGTCGATGTTCGCCTTGACGGACGCGGCGTCGAAGGCCGTCCCGTCGTGGTACTTCCAGTTGTCGATCAGCGTCAGCGTCAGGGACTTTCCCTTCTCGCCGATCTTCCATTTCTTCGCCAGCATCGGCTTGGGCTCGCCATTGGCGTCCATGCGGACGAGCGTGTCGTAGACCGGGTACAGGTACATCCAGCTGTTGCTGGTCGTGATCTTGTCCGGGTCGAAGCTCGTGTTGGCGACGCTGTACATCCAGGTGAATGTGGCGTTCTTGTCGATCGCGGCCTTGTCGATCGGCGGACACGCGACGTTCTGCGCCGGTTTGCCCGCACCGGTGCCGCCGCCGCCGTCGTCATCGCCCGCGCTGCACGCGGTCGTGAGGGTGAGGAATGCGGCGGTCGCCGCGACGATGAGCCTTTTCCGCATCAAGGAGTCCTCCGAACCAAGATGTGGGAGGGGAAAACGCGGGTGGGGGGGTGGCCTTTGTGCTCCGGATGTCGCGCTATTTCGCGTCCGGAGGGGGACGGGGCCTGATCGCTCGCAGGGTTCCTGCGTCCGGAGGGGACGGGCCCGATCGCTCGGAGGGTGGGTCGCTGAGCGGACTGCCACGGGGTCGCCGCGGCGACTGTTTGTACTTTGTCTGATGAATGAGAACATACGTCTGCTTGCCCGTCAAGATTTGTTTCCACGGGCCGGGTAACGGCGACGGGCCGGAGGCGAGGATCGTCCTCGCCTCCGGCCCGTCGGGCGGAAACCCCGTCGCGCGGGTTTCCGCGCCGAAACCTCAGAACATGATCAGCTCACCGGTTCGAGACTCCGGTCGGGCGCGTCGGCCCCCTCCGGGTGCCCGGTGCCCGCCGCCCGCTTCGGCAGCAGGACGGCCACCGCGATCATCACGACGGCCAGCCCGGCGGCGACCACGAACGCCAGCCGCATCCCGTCGAGCTGGGCGAGCGTCTCCTCGACGCCGCCGGCGATCCGGGAGTCGGCGCGGCGCGCCATGACCGTGACGACCAGCGCCGTGCCGAGCGCCGCCGCGACCTGCTGGAGCGTCCCCAGCATGGAGCTGCCGTGGGAGTACAGGTGGGCCGGCAGCGCGCCGAGGCCGAGGGTGAACACCGGCGTGAACATCGTGGCCAGGGCGACCATCAGCAGCGTGTGCATGCCGAGCACCTGCCAGTACGGCATCGTCTTCGAGATCTGGGTGAACCCCGCCAGCGCGACCACGATGCCCACGGACCCGGGGATGACCAGCATCCGGCCGCCGAAGCGGTCGTACAGCCGTCCGATCGTCGGGCCGAGCAGGCCCATCGCGAGGCCGCCGGGCATCATCAGCAGCCCGGTCTCCAGCGGCGACAGGCCGCGCAGGTTCTGGAGGTAGATCGGCAGCAGGATCATCGCGCCCATCATCGCCAGGAACCCGAGCGACATCAGCAGCAGCGACAGGGCGTAGGTGGCGTGCCGCAGGACGCGCAGGTCGAGCAGCGGGACGTCGCGGCGCTGCAACCGGAGCTGCCGGACGGCGAACACCGCGATCAGCGCGAGGCCGGTCGCGACGATCACCGTGGGCATCGCCGCGCCGCCCGCGCCGTACCGGCTCAGCCCGTACACCAGCGAGCCGAACCCGGCGGCGGCCGCGACGACGCTGAACCAGTCGATGGCCGACAGCTGCGGCTCCCCGACGTTCTCCAGCCGCGCGAGCCCGCGCCAGGTGACCACCGCCGCGATCGGCAGCACCGCCGCGAACAGCAGCCGCCACGAGCCGACCTGCAGGATCAGCCCGGAGACCGCCGGACCGAGCGCGGGCGCGACCGAGATCGCCATCGTCACCGTGCCCATCACCCGGCCGCGGTCGCGCTCGGGCACCACGGTCATCAGCGTCGTCATCAGCAGCGGCATCATCACCGCCGTGCCCGCCGCCTGCACGATCCGCGCGAACAGCAGCACCTCGAACACCGGCGCGACCGTCGCCAGCGCCGTGCCGGCGAGGAAGACCCCCATCGCGGTGGCGTAGGCGCGGCGCGTGGTGACCCGCTGCAGGAACCACCCGGTCACCGGGATCACCGCCGCCATCGTCAGCATGAACGCCGTCGAGACCCACTGCGCGGCCTGCTCGGTGATGCTCAGGTCCGTCATCAGCCGCGGGATCGCGTTGATCATGATCGTCTCGTTGAGGATGACGACGAACGTCGCGAGCACCAGCAGCCGGACGACGGCGGGGGTCCGGCCGCCGGAGCCGGAGGCGGTCACGCCCTCGTGGGTGACCGCCTCGCGGCCCGGCTCGCGGTCGGGAGTGGCTTCAGGTGTGCTGTTCATGCCGGGGTAGACCGGCGCCGCCGCCGGAACTCATCGCTCCGACCCGAAAATTTATTCGATCATGGCACCGCCCCCGCTCGGCACGCGCCGCTGACCGGCCGGGTTGCCCCGCCAGCGGGCGCTCGGCGGGATCTGCTCGCCCTTCATCAGGAAGGAGTCGGCGTCGAGCGTGGACCCCTCGCCCATCGTCACGTCGTAGTGGATGAACGCCTCCACACCGACCGTGCAGCGGGCGCCGATGCTGGTGCGGCCCGACTTGAAGACGCCCTCCTCCAGGGAATGGCACTGGATGACGCTGCCCGCGTTGAGCGTGCATTCGTCGCCGAGCGTCACCAGCGTCTTCTCGGGGATGGCGCAGCCGTCGTCGAAGACGCGGCGGCCGACGCGCACGCCGAGCAGGCGCCAGAGCACGTTCTTGTACGGGGTGCCGCTGAACAGCGCCTGCCCGCCCATCTTCCAGAGCCGCTCGTGGAACCAGAAGTACGGGTCGTAGATCGAGCAGAGCCGCGGTTCGAGGGAGCGGAAGTGCAGCAGGGCCCGTTCGACCAGCACGCCGTAGGCCGCGCCGAACAGCAGGGTGGCCGCGACCCCGGCCGCCACCCCCGCCGCGGCGTGGTCGTGGAACTGGTCCTCGGCGAACAGCCACAGGACCGTCACGGCGAAGAGCCGGAACCACCGCACCGCGAGGAACAGCAGCATGGTGGCGAGGTTGTAGCGGTTCTTGGCCGCGAGCCGGCGGCGGAACTCCTCGCCCTTCTCCAACTCGGCGAACGCGTGGTCGCGCTCGACCGCCCTCGGGATCTCAAAGCACGGCGAGCCCAGCAGCCCGGTGTTCTCGCGGACGGGGCCGTCGACCGGGACGGCGACCTTCGTCCCGAGCAGGACGTTGTCGCCGACGGCCGCGCCCGCCGGGAACGCGATGTTGTTGCCGAGGAAGTTGCGCGCGCCGATCCGCACCTCCGACACCGTGAACGACGTGCTGGAGAAGTCGATGTTCATCACCCACAGCGCGTCCGAGACCATCGTTCCGCTGCCGACGGTCGTCAGATACGGCGAGTGGTGCTGGAGCTCGGTGCCGAAGTTGCTTCCCGTCTGCACGATCGGACGCGCGAACCGGTACCCGAGCGCACGCAGGTAGCCGACGATGTAGGAGCTGTCGCCGAACAGGTCGTGGAAGAAGGTGATGTTCGTCAGGCGCCGGGTCGCCGTGACCGCCCAGTAGTGCCACCCGTACAGCCGGTAGACCTTTCCGGGCCGGACGAACGGGGCGATCACCCGGGGCACGGTCAGCACGAAGATGAGCCCGAGCGCCGCGCCGCCGAAGAACAGCAGGCCCGAGATGATGATCGCGTCGCCGTAGAGCGCCATGCGGCCGAGGCCCTCGGTGTCGGCCGCCATGATGTCGGCCAGCATCGGAAGCTGTGTGAGCAGCGCGACCGGAACGATGATCGCCAGCGGCCAGGCGACCGCGAGCAGAGCGAACAGCTGCGCGACGCCGTAGCCGAACCTGCGCGCGGTGCCGCACCGGCGCGGCGGGACGGTCAGGTAGCCGGTGCCGGTGGGACGGGCCGGGCAGCCGTGCCAGCGCTCGCCGCCCGGCACGACCTGCCCGGAGTGCAGCGAGGAGGCGTGCCCGAGCTGGGTGTCGTCGCCCATGGCGGTGTCGACGTCCAGCACCGTCTTGGCCCCGACGAAGACGCGGTCGCCGAGTGTGATCGCGCCCGTCCGGACCACCCCGCCGTCGACCCGGTAGCCGGGCATCGCGCAGTTCTCCCGGACGAGCGTCCCGGCGCCGATCGTGAGCAGGTCGGTGCAGACCATCGTCCGGGAGAGCACGACGGCACCCGGGCCGATCTTCGCGCCGAGCGCCCGCAGGTACAGGACGTGGAGCGGCGATCCCGCGAGCAGCATCAGCGGGCTCGTCCGGACGAGCGTCTTCACCGTCCAGAACCGCACGTAGGCGAGGCTCCACACCCGGAACCGCCGGGGTTTCCAGCGGCCGATCAGCGCCCACTTCGCCAGCACGGGCAGCGCGCACAGGTAGCCGAACGTCGCGGCGCCGAACGCGACGCACCGCAGGTAGAGGTCGGGGAACCCCTCGAAGTCCGAGGTCCATTCGTAGCCGACCGTCGCGACGACGGCGCCGACATAGGTGGTCGCGACGAACAGCAGCAGTTGCAGGACGGCGCAGACCACGTACTCGTGGCGGCGCGTCCGCACACCCGCCTCGGGCACCGCCTCGGTGTCCGCCGCCGCCGCGGCCTGGTCGAGCACCCGTTCGGCGAGCACCGCCGCCAGGCCCCTGACGTCGGGGTTCTGGTAGACGTCGAGCATCGACACCGGCAGGTCGGTACGCTCCCGCAGCGCGGCGCAGAAGCGCGCCATCAGCAGCGAGTCGGCGCCGAGGTCGTCGAAGAAGTCCGCGTCGGCCGACACCCGCTCCACCCGCATGACCCCGGCCAGCGCGGCGGCGACCGCGCGCTCGGCGTCGGTCTCCGGCGCGAGGTGGCCGCGCCGCCCGGCGAGCGCGCGCGGGGCCGAGGGCGCCGGCAGCCGGGCGCGGTCGGCCTTGTCGCTCGGGAGCATGGGGATGGCCTCCAGCTCCTCGAAGTAGGCGGGGACCATGTAGCCGGGCAACCGCTCGCGCGCGCGTCCGCGCAGCGCGTCGCGGTCCACGGCGACGCCGGGGTTCCGCCGCGTGTAGTAGGCCACCAGCTCGGTCTTGCCCGGTTCGGACTCGTGGGTGCCGACCACCACCTGCGCGACGTCGGGCGCCTGCGAGAGCACCGACTCGATCTCGGTCAGCTCGATCCGGTAGCCGCGGATCTTGACCTGGGTGTCGATGCGGCCCTGGTACTCGATCTCGCCGTCGGGGGTGATCCGGCCCAGGTCGCCGGTGCGGTAGATCCGGCCGGAGGCGTTGCCCTCGATGCCGACGAAGTCGCGGACGAACTTGCGCGCGGTGAGGTCGTCCCGGTTCACATAGCCGCGCGCGAGCCCGATGCCCGCGATGCCGATCTCGCCCGACTCGCCCGGCGGCAGCGCCCGGTCCTCGTCCGGGTCGAGGATGACCACGGCGTAGGTGGGCAGCGGGATGCCGATGGTCACGGGGCGGCCCGGGTCCAGGGGCGTCCACGTCGCGGTGACCGTCGCCTCGGTCGGCCCGTAGACGTTGAGGAACCTGCGGCCCGGACGGTGCCAGCGCGCGACGAGCTCCTGGGGGCACGCCTCGCCCGACACCAGCAGGAAGCGCAGCCGGGGCAGGTCGCCGTCGAGGGTCGCGAGCAGCGTCGGGACGCAGCACATCGCGGTGACGCCGTGCTCCAGCAGGAAGTCGCGCAGGTCGGGGCCGACCAGCACCGATCCGCGCGGCTTCGGGACGAGCGTCGCCCCCGCCAGCAGCGGCACCCAGATCTCCTCGACGGAGAAGTCGAACGCGATCGTCATGCCCTGGTACATGCGGTCGGTGTCCTGGACGCCGTAGACCTCGACGGCGACGCGCACGAAGTTGCAGATGGCGGCGTGCTCGATCGCGACGCCCTTCGGGCGGCCCGTCGACCCCGAGGTGTAGACGATGTAGCACAGGTCGTCGGCCGGGGCGCCCCTCTCGGCGGCGGTGAGGCGGTGGCCGGGCAGCGCGCCGATCCGCTCGTCCGCCTCGTCCAGGCACACCACCTCGGCCTCGGCCTCGCGCAGATGTTCGCGCAGCCGGGTGAGTGACAAGGCCGTGCGGACGCCCGCGTCCTCGATGATGTAGGCGAGCCGGTCCGGTGGGTACCCGGCGTCGAGCGGCACGAACGCCGCGCCCGCCTTCAGCACGGCCAGCATCGCCACATAGGAGCGCACGGCCTCGTCGAACAGCAGCGCGACCCGGTCCCCGGGGCCGACGCCGCGGGCCAGCAGGTGGCGGGCGAGCCGGTTGGCCCGCTCGTCCAGATCACCGAAGCTCAGCGTGGACCCGCCGGTGTCGACGGCCGGATGGTCCTCCCTCCCCGCCGCCAGGAAACGGTCGCAACGCTCCTCGAACAAACCCTCCAGCCGCTCACCCGGCCGCCAGCGGATGTCCCGCCCGTGGCCCGTGGGCACCAGGACGTGGTCCGCGGTGACGTGCCGGGCCGTCTCCGCGGGGGCGACCGGTATCCGGTCGCCCGCCTCCGTCGTGCTGTTCGTACCGCCCAACTGAAACTCCTCGAATCGCCTCCGCGCCCTAGTCAAGGGCCGCAAAGAAGGGAGGTCAGAATCGGAAGATGGTCTAACCCTGCCATTGGATTTCCAACAACAATGACCGGAGGCGGTCATTGGGCAGGCTGGCAGCCATATCCATTGACAGGCGCGCGATATGGGTTTGAACGTTTCAATAACGGTTCACCGGCGCCGCTGTCCCGACTAATTTCGGTAAAGCGGTCGGGGCGATATTCGGCCCGCGCCCCGGAGGTGGCCGACCTCACAATTCACAAGTGGTCTACCACAGGCGCCCCGAAGGAAACCCGCAGGATATACCACCGCCGCCCGCCCGACTATTCGGTCGTGGCGCCGGCGCCCCGCCGGTGGTCAAGGTAGGTGAGGACCGCCTGGACGCGCCGGTGGCCGCCCGCGTCGGGAGGCAGCCCGAGTTTCGCGAAGACCGAACCGATGTGTTTGTGGACGGCGTTCCCGGTGATGCGCAGCCGACACGCGATGGCGGCGTTGTCGTGCCCCTCGGCCATGAGCGCGAGCACCTCGTGTTCGCGCGGGCTGAGGCGCGCCAGGGCGTCGTCCTCGCGGCGGACGAGAAGCTGCGAGATGACCTCGGGGTCCATCGCGGTGCCCCCGGCCGCCACGCGGCGCAGCCCGCCCGTGAACTCCGCCACCCGGCTCACCCTGTCCTTGAGCAGATAGCCGATTCCCCCGCGCCCGTCGGAGAGCAGTTCCCGCGCGTATTCGCGCTCGACATATTGCGACAGCACCAGCACGGGCAGCCCCGCGTGCAGTCGGCGGGCGCGCAGCGCCGCGCGGATCCCCTCGTCCTTGTAGGACGGCGGCAGCCGCACGTCGACGATCGTGACGTCCGGGCGGTGCTCGGCGACCGCGTCCAGGAAGGCGGGCGCCTCGCGGGCCACGGCGGCGACCTCGAAGCCCCGGGCGGCCAGCAGCAGCTCCAGGCCGCCGGCCAGCAGCACGTTGTCCTCGGCGATCACGACCCGCACGGGACCTCCACGGCGAGCGCGGTCGGGCCGCCCGGGGGGCTCGTGAGGCGGAGCGTCCCGTCGAGCGCCGCCACCCGGCGGCGGATCCCGGCGAGGCCGGTGCCGCGCGCCTCGTCCGCGCCGCCCGCGCCGTCGTCGGTCACGAGGATCGACAGCCGGTCGCCCGCGCGCTCGACGCGCACCTGCGCCCGGGTGGCGCGGGCGTGTCTCGTGATGTTCGCGAGCGCCTCGGTGACGGCGAAGTAGGCCACGGTCTCGACGGCGGCCGGGACCTCGTCCAGCCGCCCGACGCTCAGCCGGGTCGGCACGGCGGAGTCGGCGGCCAGCGCCGCGAGCGCCCCGGCGAGGCCCCGGTCGGCGAGGATCGGCGGGTAGACGCCCCGCACGACGCCGCGCAGCTCGGCCATGGCCTCCTCGACGCCCTCGTGCGCGTCCCCCACCAGCACGGCCACGTCCTCGGGGGCCCCGGCGAGCGACTCGCGGGCGACGCCGAGCCGCACCGCGACCGCCACCAGCCGGGCCTGGACGCCGTCGTGCAGGTCCCGCTCGATCCGGCGCAGCTCGGCGGCGTGGGCGTCCAGGGCGTCCGCGCGGGTCCGGGTCAGCGTCTCCACCCGCGCGGACAGCCGCTCCGACAGCCTCTCGGCGGGCGTCGGCGCCAGCAGCGCCAGGCAGAGCCGGGCATGGGCGCGCGCCAGCGGAGGGCCGCCCCACCACGCCACCGCGAGGAGCACGGCGGCCTGCGCGGGCGCGGCGGTCAGCGCGACCGTCCAGCCGTCCACCGGGACGTCCCCCTGGAGATGGGGCGGTGCGTCGGCCGGGAACGCCCACCAGGCCGTCATCGCCACCAGCGCCGTCACGATGTTGCCCACGCACAGCACCAGCGCGAGCCCGGAGGGAAGCGCGGTGCCGACGTGCGCGACCGGCCACAGCAGACCGCGCCGCAACGCCGGGCCGACGCGGGCCCTGGTCATCGGAGGGGTCATCGGACGGGTCATCGGACGGGCGGGCACCGCGACGCCCAGCAGCCGCCCGGCGCGCCGCCGGTGCCGCTCCGCCCAGGCGCGCCCCTGCGCCGGGACGGCGAGCAGCGGCGCCCCGAGCACGGTGACGACGGCGGTGCCCAGCGCCCCGAACAGGTAGGCCGCGGCCGCCCACCGGTCGCGCATGTCCACTCCCTCCCGTCGCCGAGCCCTCAGTATCCGGGCGCCGCGCACGGCGGGCACTACGGCTAGCTGTAGTCACGACCCGCAGCGGGCTGCATTCTCGCGGCGGGCGTACGGACCTAGCGTCCCGGCCCATGACATCGAGAACACTCACCCGCGCCCTGGCGCGACGGCTGGGCGCGCTGGTCGCGCTACCCGTCCTGGCGGCCTCGGGCACGGTCGCCGCAGCCGCCGGGCCCGGCCCCGGCCCCGGACTCGCCCGCTACTACGGCCAGCACGTCACCTGGACGAGCTGCCGGCAGGGCTCCGACGACGAGCAGGGCCGCGAGCTGGACCGGGCCGGGGCCCGCTGCGCGCGGATCACCGTCCCGCTGGACCACACGCGCCCCGGCGGCCGGACGATCACCATCGCGCTGTCCCGGATCGCCGCCACCGACCGGGACCACCGGGTCGGCGCGATGATGCTCAACGAGGGCGGCCCCGCCGAACCGACGCTCGGCATGCCGCTGGAGGCGCGCCGGTACATGGGCGCGGTGGGCGCGCGGTACGACCTGGTCGGGATGGACCCGCGCTTCGTCGGACGCAGCACGCCGCTCGACTGCGGATGGCCCGGCGGCATGTGGATCCGCTCGGCGGGCTCCACCAGGGCCGCCTTCGACAGCCAGGTCGCCCTCCAGAAGGACCTGGCCGAACGCTGCGCGCGCAGCAGCGGCGACGTCCTGCCCTACGCCGACACCCGCGATACCGCCCGCGACATCGACATCGTCCGCGCGGTGCTCGGCGAGCGCCGCCTCTCCTACCTCGGCTACTCCTACGGCTCCTACCTCGGCGCCGTCTACGCGCAGATGTTCCCCGGGCGGACCGACCGGATGGTGCTCGACAGCCCCGGCGACCCGCGCGTGTGGGGTCCCCGGCTGACCGGCACCGAGGGCCCCTCGGAACGGGCGCTGCGCGCGTGGGCGGCCTGGACGGCGGCGCGGCACGGCGAGTACGGCCTCGGCCGGACGCGGGCCGCCGTGCTCGGCACCGTCGCGCGGATCGTCCGGGCCTCGGCGGCGCGCCCGCTGCGCGTCGGCCGGTACACGGTCGACGAGCACCTCGTCCCGTACCTGGTCTACGGCGGTGTCGGCAGCGACCGCGACGAGGCGCGGGCCTCGTTCGCCTCCAGCGTGAAGGTCCTGGACGCGGCGGCGCGCGGCGAAGAGGCCACGCCCACGCCCGAGCTGGAGGGCGCGCTGCGGTTCAATCTGAGCGGCGGGAGCTCCGCGCTCGTCAGCCCGGCGGCGGCGATCCTGTGCGGCGACCGGGCCGCCCCGCGCGACCCCGAGGTCTACTGGGGCGACGTCCAGCGCTCCCGGCACCGCCATCCGCTCTTCGGGCCCATCACGAACAACATCGGGCCCTGCGCGTTCTGGCCCGCGCCGCCGCGCGAGCAGCCGACCGCGATCACGACCGGGGCGCCGGCGCTGCTCGTGTCCGCCACCGGCGACACCGCCACGACCTACCGGGGCGCGCTCGGGCTGCACGGGCTGATGAGCGGATCCCGCCTGCTCACCCTGCGCGGGACCATCGCCCACGGCATCTACGGCGAGTACGGCGCCCCCTGCGTGGACGCCGAGGTGAACGCCTACCTCGCGTCCGGGACGCTCCCCTCTCGGAACCCCGCATGCGCGCCGGGCCGGAGGTGACGCGTCAGGCGTTCAGCAGAGGAACGATCTCCTCCAGGACGTAGGTGCCCGGGTCGCGACCCTTGAGCGGCGTCTCCAGCACGCGGACGCCGTGGGTCGCGGCCTGTTTCTTCAGCAGCGAGCGCGAGCCGGACTCGACGCCGCCGCCGATCACCAGCAGGTCGACGTCCCCGCCGCCGAGATGCGCGATCGCGTCGGCGTCGACGGTGACGCCCGTCCCCTCGATGCCGTGCTCGCTCATGGCCTTGGTGACGGAGTCGACGATGGCGCGGCCTCGGCCGATGACCAGGACGGTCATGGGGTCCTCCTCTGTGGCGTGGGAGCCTCGCTCGGAATGAGCGCGAGCAGGAGGCGGTTCAGCTCCGCGATCCGCTCCGCTCCGATCTCTATGACTAGTTCCCGTTGGAAGTCGTCCATATCGTCGCGGGCCTCGCGATGGCGCCGCCGCCCGTCGGGGGTGATGAGCAGCAGGTGCTCCCGGCGGTCGTCGGGGTTGCGGTCGCGCCGGATCACCCCGGCCCGCTCCAGCTCGTCGATCGACTGGATGATCGCCGGGCCGCTCACACCCATCAGCCCGGCGAGCCGCTGCTGCGAGCAGGGCTCGGCGCTCGCCAGCGCGGTGAGCAGGCCGAAGTGGCGCGGCCGCAGGCCCCGCGAGGCGAGCCGCTGCTCGCCGCGCCGGCGGAGGCGGTGGTGGCAGCGGGCGATGAGGAACCCGGTGCGCGCCAGCAGTTCGGCGGGCAGCGCGTCCCGCAGGTCGGGGATCAGGTCGAGCAGGATCGGGACGAGGCGGGCCCGCTCGTCCGCCGACAGGCACGCGAACGCTGCCCGCTCGGCCTCGTCGGCCGCCGCGCGCAGCTCCTCGCACGCGCGCTCCCCGGCCTCGGTCGCCCGCAGCGCGTACCGGCGGCGGTCGGCGGGGTCCCGCTCGCGGACGACGTAGCCGGGGGTTTCGAGGCCGTCCACGACCTTGACCATGTCGGTGCGGCTGATGTCGAGCAGCGCGCCCACCCGGGCCTGGGACAGGGGCCCGGCGTGGATCAGCAGGAGCAGCACGCCGATCTCGCGCGGATGCCGGCCGATGGGCATCGCGTCGGCGCCGTGGGCGTGCACATGGAGGAACGCGCGCTTCATCAGGTGCCCGGTGTAGCCGAGCAGACCCCGGTCGGAGCCCGGGGGGGTCATATCTTCACTGGTCATCAGTATAAGTCTAGCAAAGTTTACGGATGATTAAGCATCTTGACGATTAACGAGCTGGACGCTACCTTGGTCTCCGTCGCACGAGCGAGGACTGGGGGCTCCATGTCCGATTTGTCGCAGTGTGTAGGGGGATCGACGTCTCTATCGGAGACGTCGGATTCAGGGCCGGATTCCGCCCCGGATTCGGGGCCGGATTCAGAGCCGCATTCACGGGCGGCCACCCGCGGGTGGGCCGGTCCGCCGGGCCGAGCCCGCGCCGGGCTTTTCGCCGGGAACCGAAGCAGGTAATCCGCCGGCTCCCGGCGGGGGGGACGAGGGACGTGTGCGGTGCGGCCGGCGGGGCCGCCGCACCGCACACCTACGAGCGTCCGGCGGCTAGGCCGGGCGCCGGCTTTCCCCTGCCCTCAGGTCGATGATTTCGTCGAGGTCGTACAGCGCCCTTCTCGTGGTGCCGTGCCGGGTGAGCTTGCGACGGCTCGCCCACTTCCTGATCGTGGCCTCGGAAACGCCCGCGGCGAGCGCGGCGAGTTCGGTCGGGACGAGGCGAGTCTGTGTTCGCGGCGTCATCCTGTTCCCCCCATAAGACCATCCCCCGGGTTTTCTCTCCGTCGTAGCTGATGCGCTAGGTCGAGCCATTGATGAGGACGCCAAACATGGCCCGCCGCGCACTTGACATCGCGTCCGCCGCGGCCGTCCCATTCGCGCGGAGACGCCATGATCTTCGCGTTGCAGCCGGGCCAGACGCATTCGCCGATCTCCAGCCGCCCGGCATCGGGCGTCGAGTCGCGGCCGACCCGCGCCACCGCGACGACCTCATTGGCGAATTCGACCGCCGCGGAATGCGCCAGCATCCAGTCGAGGTGGGTGAGGACGAACGCCGCCAGCGCGCGCGGCTCGCGCCGCTCGGGCCGGCAGACCCGGCGCTCGTCGGCGATCAGGGCCGCCCAGGACGCGAGCGTGGACAGGATCGCCGACCGCGCGGCGACGGCCCTGTCGTTGAGCGTTATCCCTGCTCGGCGGCTTCCCCTGCGGATCTGGCCGACCGGCGGGCCGGCCGTGTGGGCCAGTGCGGCAGCGCACTCGTCGAAGAGGTCGGGGAGCTGCTCGACGGCGCTGCGGGTGGATTCGTGACACGCGACGCAGACCCGGCTTCCGGGCCGCGGGATCTGGCGCCGCCGCTGGGGTCGACGGTCGCCACAGCTAGGTCCGCCACAAAGAACTATGTCCATTTTGATCACCTGACAACTAAGGACCAGTCAACGGGCATGATGGGCGGGGACCATCGCGTTCATGCTCAGCACGACAGTGCAAGCGGTGCCCTCGGCACGCTTCCCTGTTTTCGCCGCCGGCGTCCGCCTGATCGGCGAAGAACCCTCACGGTGAGAGAATTAGTACGCTACGTCCCCGGATACAAGCCCACAGCCGTATAGCCCCCCGTCGTTAATCTCGCGTTCCGCATCGATCATTGCTCGCGGCTTCGCAGCGGCGGCCTGTCCTCCACCGCTTCCCGATCGAACGCTAAGGAACGGCCGCTGGATCCGTCCAGTCTGTATACCAATCATTTCGTTGTCCACACCTGGACATGCCTCCCCGCTAACTCCTCTTGCCGTGGCGTCGTCTCAGGGGTTTCATTGCGCGGCCGCGCCCGCGCATTGATCATCAGTGCCCGCAGCGATCTTCAATCGCGCTTCAGACCACAATTTGTGAATGCCACCTCACGTTATGAAATGAGCTCTGACCGGCCCGTCTTTCCAGCTCGGAGCCGATCAGTTTTCTGCCCGTTGACATCGGTCGACCGATGATGTCACGCTGATTCCGGCGGCAGAGCCATGCGCTCGGCCGAGACGGCACCGAGAGCCTCTCCCTCGCCCCGCACGGTCTCACTCCGTGATCGCATTCGTCCTCCACACCCCCGCGGGTCCGACCCGGCCGGCGTCCCCTCGACCATCGAGCGGGCCGCCCCCCGTCCGGCATCGTGCCCACCCCGCCGACGCACACGATCGACGCGCACGGCGCATCCATGTCGCTCCGGCGCGAGGTGGAGGAGACCGGGGAGATGGGTCCCGGAGCCTTGACAGTCCGCTCATTCGAGGAGTTGGCGACGTTGCTCACCCAGGGACAGACGGAGGATGACCTCGCGCGGGACGTGCGGCTGAACGAACTGCGCGCCCTCAAGGAGACCGTGCGCGAGGGGGCCGATCCGGAGGCCACCAGGCGCCAGCACGGCAAGGGCAAGCTCACCGCGCCCGAACGCATCGCGATGCTGCTCGACGAGGGCAGCTTCACCGAGATCGAGGGGCTGCGCAGGCACCGCGCCACCGGTTTCGGGATGGAGCGGCGCAGGCCGCACTCCGACGGTGTCATCACCGGCTGGGGCACGGTGTTCGGCCGCACCGTCTTCGTCTACGCGCACGACTTCCGGATCTTCGGCGGGGCGCTCGGCGAGGCGCACGCGGAGAAGATCCACAAGGTCATGGACATGGCGCTGGCGGCGGGCGCCCCGCTGGTCAGCCTCAACGACGGCGCGGGCGCCCGGATCCAGGAGGGCGTCACCGCGCTCGCCGGCTACGGCGGCATCTTCACCCGCAACGTCCACGCGTCGGGGGTGATCCCGCAGATCAGCGTGATGCTCGGCCCGTGCGCGGGCGGGGCGGCCTACTCCCCCGCGCTCACCGACTTCGTGTTCATGGTGCGCGGGGTGTCGCGGATGTTCCTGACCGGGCCGGACGTCGTCCAGTCCGTCACCGGCGAGGAGGTCTCCCAGGAGACGCTCGGCGGCGCCGACATGCACGCGACGACGTCGGGGCTGTGCCACTTCGTCCACGACGACGAGGAGAGCTGCCTCACCGACGTCCGCTACCTGATCTCGCTGCTGCCCTCCAACAACCGGGAGATCGCGCCGGTGCGCGTCACCCACGACCCGGCCGACCGGCGCACCGACGCGCTCGAACGGCTGGTGCCCGCCGAGCCCAACCGGTCCTACGACGTGCGCGACGTCCTGGAGGAGATCCTCGACCTCGGCGAGTACATCGAGGTCCAGACGCACTGGGCGGCGAACGTGGTCTGCGCCCTCGGCCTGCTGGACGGGCGGACGGTCGGCATCGTCGCCAACCAGCCCGCCGTCCTCGCCGGGGTCCTGGACCTCGACGCCAGCCAGAAGGCCGCCCGGTTCGTCCGGTTCTGCGATGCCTTCAACATCCCGCTCGTGACGCTGGTCGACGTCCCCGGCTTCCTGCCGGGCGTGGACCAGGAGCACGGCGGGGTGATCCGGCACGGCGCCAAGCTGCTGTACGCGTACTGCGAGGCGACGGTGCCGCGCGTCCAGGTCATCCTGCGCAAGGCGTACGGGGGCGCCTACATCGTCATGGACTCCCGCTCGGTCGGCACCGACCTGTCGCTGGCCTGGCCCGGCAACGAGATCGCGGTGATGGGCGCCGAGGGCGCCGCCAATGTGATCTTCCGGCGGGAGATCGCCGCCGCCCCGGACCCGGAGGAGGCCAGGAAGCAGAAGATCAAGGAGTACCGGGACGAGCTGATGCACCCCTACTACGCCGCCGAGCGCGGGCTCGTGGACGACATCATCGAGCCGGGCGAGACGCGCGCCGCGCTCTGCGGGGCGTTCAGGATGCTGAGCGCGAAGCACGCCGTCCCGCCCACCCGCAAGCACGGCATCCCGCCCCAATGAGCGGCGTGCTGCAAGTGGCCGGCGGGCGCCTCGACCCCGCCGAGCTGGCCGGGCTGGTCCTGGCGCTCCACCTGGCGCGGCGGGCGGCCGCGGCCGCCGCCACCGCACCCGGTGGACGCAGCGTGCTGATCCCGCCGCCGTTCGTCCCGCCGCACAGCTGGACGCGCCGGGAGCCCGGCCGTCCCTGACCGCCTCCACCGATGCTCCCGATGGTCACCCGCCACCAGTGAAACGCGAGGCGCGCGAGCGCCTTACGAAGGCCGGACCCGTCCCGGGTCCGGCCTTCCTCATCTCATTCTTCCTTTCCCTATCAGGGAGGTTTGGTGGACACGCCCGTCATCGTCGTCGGCGCCGGTCCCTCGGGGCTGGTCCTGGCGGCGGAGCTACGCCTCGGCGGCGTCGAGGTCATCGTCCTGGAGAAACTGGCGAAGCGCTCGGGGGAATCCCGGGGACTCGGATTCACCGCGCGCACGCTGGAGATGTTCGACCAGCGCGGGCTCGTGCCCCGTTTCGGCGAGGTCGAGACGAGCCCGCAGGGCCATTTCGGCGGCATACCGATGGACTACTCGGTCCTCGCGGACGCCCACTTCGGGGCGCGCGGGATCCCGCAGTCGCGCACCGAGGAGGTGCTGGAGGACTGGGCGACCGAACTCGGCGCCGACATCCGGCGCGGCGTCGAGGTCGTCGGGATCACCGACGACGGCGAGGGCGTCGACGTCGACGCGGTCGGGCCCGACGGCCCGCTGACCCTGCGGTCCCGCCACGTGGTCGCCTGCGACGGCGGCCGCAGCACCGTCCGCGCGCTCACCGGCTTCGAGTTCCCCGGGACCGACTCGACCATCGAGATGTTCCTCGCCGACGTCGGCGGCTGCGTCATCGAGCCGCGCCAGATCGGCGAGAAGGTGCCCGGCGGCATGGTGATGTCCGCGCCGCTCGGCGAGGGCTACGACCGCATCATCGTCGTCGAGCGCGGCACGCCGCCGCGGCGGCGCACCGCCCCGCCGGACTTCACCGAGGTCGCGGACGCGTGGCAGCGCCTCACCGGCCAGTCCCTGCACGGCGGGCACGCCCGCTGGGTCAGCTCGTTCGGCGACGCCACGCGCCAGGTCACGCGGTACCGGCTGGGGAACGTGCTGATCGCGGGGGACGCGGCGCACACCCACCTCCCCGCGGGCGGCCAGGGCCTCAGCGTCAGCGTCCAGGACGCCTTCAACCTCGGCTGGAAGCTGGCCGCCACCGCCGCCGGACGCGCGCCGGACGGCCTGCTCGACAGCTACCACGCCGAGCGCCACCCGATCGGCGCGCGGCTGCTGATGAACACCCAGGCGCAGGGGATGCTCTACCTCAGCGGCGTCGAGATGGACCCGCTCCGCACGGTCTTCTCCGAGCTGATGGACGACGCGAACGTCCGGCGGCGGCTGGCCGGGATGGTCAGCGGCCTCGACGTCCGCTACGACGTCGGGCCGGGTTCGCACCCGCTGGTGGGGCGCCGCGTCCCCAAGGTCGAACTCGTCGTCGGCGACGCCAAGACCAGCACGTTCGGCCTGCTGCACGACGGCCGCCCGGTGCTGCTGCGGCTGCGCGAGGGCCTCGCGCCGGCGGCGGGCCTCGCCGAGCACGTCAAGGTCGTCGACGCCGTCCCGCACGGGCTGCCCGACGACAGCCCCCTGTGCGGCACCGCGACGCTTCTGGTCCGCCCCGACGGCTACGTCGTCTGGGCCGGCGACGACGGCTCCGGGCCGCGGGACGCGGCGTCCCGCTGGTTCGGCACACCCCGCTAGTCAGGACCCTCGCGAGCGAAGGAGAGATCCGATGCACAGCACCCTCATCGTCGCCCGGATGGCACCCGAGTCCGAGGCGGAGGTCGCGGGGCTGTTCGGCGCGTTCGACAAGACCGAGATGCCCGGGCTGATGGGCACCCGCCGCCGCCAGCTCTTCCACTACCGGGGCCTGTACTTCCACGTGCAGGACTTCGCCGACGACCACGGCGGCGAGGCCATCGAGCAGGCCAAGACCCATCCGCTGTTCGTGCAGGTCAGCGACGACCTCCGGGCGCACATCACCGCCTACGACCCCGCAACCTGGCGCTCGCCGTCCGATGCGATGGCGACCCGCTTCTACCACTGGTCCACGGAATGAGCCGAGGGGGCGACGCCTCGATGGGGCATCGAGCAGTGATCACGGGAATCGGTGTGACGGCACCGGGCGGCATCGGGACGAAGGCGTTCTGGAACCTGCTCGCCGAGGGACGCACCGCCACCCGCACCATCAGCTTCTTCGACCCGGCGCCGTTCCGGTCCCGGGTCGCGGCGGAGATCGACTTCGACCCCGAGGCGCACGGGCTCGGGCCGCAGGAGATCCGCCGGATGGACCGGGGCGCGCAGCTCGCCGTCGTCACCGCCGCCGAGGCGCTGGCCGACAGCGGGCTGGAGCAGGGCGACCTCGACCCGCACCGGGTCGGGGTCACGGTCGGCACGGCGGTCGGCGCGACGATGGGCCTGGACCAGGAGTACCGGGTGGTCAGCGACGGCGGCCGGCTCGACCTCGTCGACCACGCCTACGCCGTCCCGCACCTGTACGACTACTTCGTGCCGAGCTCGTTCGCCAAGGAGGTCGCCTGGTCGACCGGCGCGGAGGGCCCGGCGACGGTCGTCTCGACGGGCTGCACGTCCGGGCTGGACGCCGTCGGCCACGCGATCGAGCTGGTCCGCGACGGCGAGGTGGACGTCATGATCGCCGGTGCGTCGGACGCGCCGATCTCACCGATCACGGTCGCGTGCTTCGACGCGATCAAGGCGACCACCGCGCGCAACGACGACCCGGAGCACGCGTCGCGGCCGTTCGACGGGTCCCGGAACGGGTTCGTGCTCGGCGAGGGCTCGGCGATGTTCGTCATCGAGAGCCTGGAGCGGGCGCGGCGGCGCGGCGCGCACATCTACGCCGAGATCGCCGGGTTCGCGACGCGGTGCAACGCCTTCCACATGACGGGCCTGCGCCCGGACGGCCGCGAGATGGCCGAGGCCATCTCGCGGGCGATGGACGAGGCGCGCACCGACCCGGCCGACGTCGACTACATCAACGCGCACGGGTCGGGCACCAAGCAGAACGACCGGCACGAGACCGCCGCGTTCAAGCGCAGCCTCGGCGAGCACGCCTACCGGGCCCCGGTCAGCTCGATCAAGTCGATGGTCGGGCACTCGCTCGGCGCGATCGGCTCGATCGAGATCGCCGCGTCGGCGCTGGCGATCGAGTACGACCTCGTCCCGCCGACCGCGAACCTGCACACGCCCGACCCCGAGTGCGACCTCGACTACGTCCCGCTCACCGCGCGCGAGCAGCGCACCGACACCGTGCTCACGGTCGGCAGCGGGTTCGGCGGCTTCCAGAGCGCGATGGTGCTGCGGAGCGTCGCATGAAGTCGGTGGTGATCACCGGGACCGGTGTGACCGCGCCCAACGGCCTCGGCAAGGACGACTTCTGGGACGCGACCCGCGCGGGCCGCACCGGCATCGGGCCCGTCGGACGGTTCGACGCCACCGGGTACCCCTCCACGCTGGCCGGCGAGGTCCCCGGGTTCGTCGCGCGCGACCACCTGCCGAGCAGGCTGATCCCGCAGACCGACCACATGACGCGGCTCGCGCTGGTCGCGGCCGACTGGGCGCTCGCCGACGCGGGCATCGTCCCGTCGGAGTGGCCCGAGTTCGGCATCGGCGTCATGACCGCGAGCTCGTCGGGCGGGTTCGAGTTCGGGCAGGGCGAGCTGAAGAACCTGTGGAGCAAGGGCGGCCAGTACGTCAGCGCCTACCAGTCCTTCGCCTGGTTCTACGCGGTGAACAGCGGCCAGATCTCGATCCGCAACGGGCTGCGCGGGCCCGGCGGCGTCCTCGTGTCCGACCAGGCGGGCGGGCTGGACGCGGTCGCGCAGGCGCGCCGGCAGATCCGCAAGGGGGGCGGCCTGGTCCTCGCCGGAGGCGTGGACGGGTCGATCTGCCCGTGGGGCTGGGTCGCGCAGATCGCGGGCGGGCGGCTGAGCACCGACCCCGACCCGGGACGGGCCTACCGCCCGTTCGCCGCCGACGCCGCCGGGCACGTCCCCGGCGAGGGCGGCGCCCTGCTGGTGATGGAGGAGGAGGACGCGGCGCGGGCGCGCGGGGCGCGGATCTACGGGCGCGTCGCCGGCTACGGCTCCACCTTCGACCCGCACCCCGACACCGGGCGCGAACCCGGCCTGCGCCGCGCGGCGGAGATCGCGCTGCGGGACGCGGCGCTCCGCCCGTCCGACATCGACGTGGTGTTCGCCGACGCGGCGGCGATCCCCGACCTCGACCGGGTCGAGGCCGAGGCGATCAACGCGCTGTTCGGTCCGGGCGGCGTCCCGGTCACCGCGCCGCAGACCATGACCGGGCGCCTCAACTCCGGCGCCGGGCCGCTCGCGCTGAGCACCGCGCTCTACGCGATGCGGGACGGGCTGATCCCGCCCACGCTCACCCGCGACCCGTCCCCCGCCTACGGGCTCGACCTCGTCCGCGACACGCGGGAGGCGGCCATGAGCACCGCCCTGGTCCTCGCGCGGGGCCAGGGCGGGTTCAACTCGGCGATGGTCGTCGCCACCGCCGAGGCGCCCGTCGCCGCACCCGCCTGACCAGGCTTCACGGAAGGAACCACGATGTCCGAATTCACCGTCGAGGACCTCGGCCGCGTCCTGCGCGAGGCGGCCGGCGAGAGCGAGGTGGCGGTCGGCGGCGACAGCCTCGACACCGACTTCGCCGAGATCGGCTACGACTCCATCGCGCTGTTGGAGGCCGCCGGGCGGATCGAGCGCCAGCTCGGCATCCAGCTCGACGACGAGACCGTCGGCGAGGCCACCACGCCGCGCCTGTTCCTGGCGGTCGTCAACCGCCAGGGCTCCGCCGACGCCGCCTGACACGTCCCGAACCGCAAGCGACCCCCGAAAGGAGCAACGATGCCGACGACCGAGCAGCGCGCGCAGGAGGGCCGCGTCGCCCTCGTCACCGGCGCCACCAGCGGGATCGGGCTGGCCGTCACCCGGCGGCTCGCCGAGACCGGGCACCGGGTCTACATCTGCGCCCGCACCGCCGAGACCCTGCGCACGACGCTCAAGGAGCTGCGCGAGGAGGGCCTGGAGGTCGACGGGACGCCCTGCGACGTCCGCGACCCGGAGCAGGTCAGGGCGTTCGTCACCGCGGCCGTCGAGCGGTACGGGCCGGTGCACGTCCTGGTCAACAACGCGGGCCGCAGCGGCGGCGGCGTCACCGCCGAGCTGCCCGACGAGCTGTGGCTGGACGTCATGAACACCAACCTCAACAGCGTCTTCCGGGTCACCCGGGAGGTGCTCACGACCGGCGGGATGCGCGGGCGCGGCCGGGGCCGGGTCATCAACATCGCCTCCACCGCGGGCAAGCAGGGCGTGGTGCTGGGCGCGCCGTACTCGGCGTCCAAGCACGGCGTCGTCGGGTTCACCAAGGCCCTCGGCAACGAGCTGGCGCCGCACGGCATCACCGTCAACGCGGTCTGCCCCGGCTACGTCGAGACGCCGATGGCGCAGCGGGTGCGCAGCGGCTACGCCGCCGCCTACGGCGTGTCCGAGGACGAGATCCTCACCAAGTTCCAGGCGAAGATCCCGCTCGGCCGCTACTCCACCCCGGACGAGGTGGCCGGTCTCGTCGGCTACCTCGCGACCGACACCGCCGGGTCCATCACCTCGCAGGCGCTCAACGTCTGCGGCGGCCTCGGCAACTTCTGACCCCCGGTGATTTCCGAAGCGAAGGAGGAGAGACCATGACAGCGCCATCCGGCCTCCACGAGGTCGAGCACACCGTCACGGTGCGGGCACCGGCGGCCGAGGTCTACCGGCTCCTCGCCGACGTCGGGAACTGGCCGCGGCTGTTCCCGCCGACCGTCCACGTGGAGCGGCTCGGCGAGATGGACGGCGGCGAGCGGATCCAGATCTGGGCGACCGCCAACGGCGAGGCGAAGGGCTGGACGTCGCGGCGCCTGCTGGACCCCGAGGCGCGGCGCATCGAGTTCGCGCAGGAGGTCACGGTGCCCCCGGTCGCGGCGATGGGCGGCACCTGGATCGTCGACGCCGTCTCCGACGAGGAGAGCCTGGTGCGGCTGCTGCACCACTACCGCGCGATCGACGACGACCCGGACGGCCTGGCCTGGATCGACACCGCCGTCGACCGCAACAGCGACGCCGAGCTGGCCGCGCTCAAGGCCAACGCCGAACTCGGCGGCACCGAGCCCGACCGGCTGCTGTCCTTCCAGGACTCGCTGCGCGTCGAGGGCTCGGCCAAGGACGTGTACGACTTCCTCAACGAGGCCGGGCTGTGGGCCGAGCGGCTCCCGCACGTCGCGCGCGTCGGCCTCACCGAGGAGAGGCCGGGCCTCCAGATCCTGGAGATGGACACCCGCACCGCGGACGGCTCGACGCACACGACCAAGTCGGTGCGCGTGTGCTTCCCGCACGAGCGGATCGTCTACAAGCAGATCACGCTGCCCGCGCTGATGGACCTGCACACCGGCTACTGGCTGCTGGAGGAGGACGGGCAGGACGGCGTCCTCGTCACCTCCCAGCACACGGTGGTGCTGAACACCGAGAACATCACGAAGGTGCTCGGCGCGGACGCGGGCGTCCTGGAGTCGGCGCGGTTCGTGCGGAACGCGCTCAGCCGCAACAGCACCGCGACGCTCGGCCATGCCAAGGAATACGCCGAGAGCAGGCGCTGAGGTGGCGGCCGACGCCGACCCGCGGCAGGTCGTCGTGGTGGGGGCGGGCCCCGCCGGGCTGCTGCTCGCCGGGTCGCTCCGCCTCGGCGGGGCCGAGGTGACGGTGCTGGAGCGCCGCACCGAGCGCGCCACCGAGACGCGCGCCACCACGCTGAACGCGCGGACGATGGAGATCTTCGACAAGCTGGGCCTGCTCGACCTGCTCGGCGTCCCGCCCAACGAGCCGATGGGGCACTTCGGCGGCATCCCGCTCGACCTGTCCCAGGTCGACTCCCCCTACCCGGGCCAGTGGAAGGTCCCGCAGACGCGGGTCGAGGAACTGCTGGAGAAATGGGCCATCGAGCAGGGCGCGCAGGTGAGGCGGGGCGTCGGCGTCCGCTCGGTGCGCGTCCGCTCGACGTTCGCCGAGGTGGGCGGCGACGGGCTGGAGGAGCCGCTGCGCGCCGCCTACCTCGTCGGCTGCGACGGGCAGGACAGCACGGTGCGGAGCGAGGCCGGGATCGCGTTCCCCGGCACGTCCGCCACGCACGAGCTGCTCGCGGCGGACGTCGCCGGGATCGACGTCCCGAACCGGCGGTTCGAGCGGTTCCCGGCGGGGCTGGCCGTCGCGTCCAGGCGGTCGGACGGGCTGACCCGCGTGATGGTCCACCGGCACGGCCACCTCACCCCCCGCCGGATCGGCACGCCCTCGTTCGGCGAGGTCGCCGCCGCCTGGCGGACGGTGACCGGCGAGAGCATCGGGCACGGCACGGCCGTCTGGCTGCACGCCTTCGACAACGCCGCGCGGCAGGCCGAGCGGTTCCGGCGCGGCCGGATCCTGCTCGCGGGCGACGCCGCCCACCGGCAGATGCCGGTCGGCGGGCTGCCGATCAACCTCGGGATCCAGGACGCGCACGCCCTCGGCCCGGCGCTCGCCGCCGTCGCCACCGGGCGCGGCCCCGAGTCGCTGCTGGAGGACTACCACGACCGGCGGCACGGGACGGTGCGCAAGGCGCTCAGCGCGATGCGGGTCCAGGAGCAGCTGCTGCTCGGCGGCCCGGAGCAGGACCCGCACCGCGCCCTGATCGCCGACCTGATGACGCACCGGTCGGTCCGGCGCAAGCTCGCCGCGTTCGCCAGCGGCCTCGACCACCAGGAAGACGAGAAGGACGCAGAGGAGAAGTGATGTCCAAGACCGTGACGATGAAGAGCCCCGACAAGAGCGACGGGAAGACCCACCTCGTCGACGTGGTGATCCTCGGCTCCGGGCTGGCCGGTTCGGTCACCGCCTCGATCCTCGCGCGCCAGGGCGTCAAGGTCGCGCTGATCGACGCCTCGCAGCACCCGCGCTTCGCGATCGGCGAGTCGATGACCCCGCAGCTCGTCGAGTGGCTGCACATCCTCGCCGAGCGCTACGACGTCCCCGAGATCAAGGGCCTGACCTCGATCACCGCCAGCACCCGCGACATCGGGCCGACGTTCGGCAACAAGGCGCACTTCGGCTTCATGCGGCACTACCCGGGCAAGGAGCCCGACCCGCGCGAGTCCACCCAGTTCACCATCCCCAAGATCCTCACCCAGGCGAGTCACATGTTCCGCCAGGACTCCGACTCGTTCATGTTCCACGCCGCCTGCCGGTACGGCAGCGTCACCCGGCAGAACTGGCGCGCCACCGACCTGGACTTCGACGACGACGGCGTCACGGTCACCGGCAAGAACGGCGAGGTGTTCCGCGCCCGGTACCTGATCGACGCGAGCGGGTTCCGCTCGCCGCTGGCCGAGAAGTTCGGGCTGCGCGAGACGCCCGCCCGCTTCAAGCACCACTCGCGGTCGCTGTTCACGCACTTCGTCGGCGTCCGGCCCTTCGACGAGGTGAGCCGGCACCCGCGCAAGGAGCGCCCGCCGAAAGCCTGGCACGAGGGCACGATGCACCACCTCATCGAGCGCGGCTGGTTCTGGATCATCCCGTTCGACAGCTACAAGAAGTCCAAGAACCCGCTGTGCAGCGTCGGGCTCACCATCGACCCGCGCCGCTACCCCAAGCCCACCGACATGACGCCCGAGGAGGAGTTCGAGTCCTTCCTCGACCAGTACCCGGCGGTCAAGCGGCAGTTCACCGACGCGCACCGGGTCCGCGAGTGGGTGTCGACCGACCGGCTCCAGTACTCCTCGTCCCGCACGATCGGCGACCGCTGGTGCCTGATGTCGCACGCCGCCGGGTTCATCGACCCGCTGTTCTCGCGCGGCCTGTCCAACACCTTCGAGGTCGTGGACGCGCTGGTGCACCGGCTGCTCGGCGCGCTGAAGGAGGACGACTTCAGCGAGGAGCGCTTCGCCTACGTCGAGCAGCTCGAACGGGGCCTGCTGCACTTCAACGACGAACTCGTCAACAGCTCGTTCATCTCGTTCGAGAACTTCGAGCTGTGGAACGCGATGTTCCGGGTCTGGGGCGCGTTCATCACGCCCGGCGTCATGCGGCTCACCCGCGCCCGCATGCTCTACCTCAAGTACGGCCGGGACGAGAGCTTCCTCGAACTGGAGGACGCGCCCTACCCCGGCCTGTGGTGGCCCGAGAGCGACAAGTTCAAGAACCTCCTCGAAGGCGCCGCCGAGGCGTGCGAGAAGTACGAGGCCGGCGCGCTGACCGGCACCGAGGCCGCCGCGATCGTCCACCGGCTCATCCAGACCACCGACATCGTCAACCCGGTGTTCGGCTGGAAGGACCCGGAGCAGCGGCACATCTTCCCCACCACCTTCATGATCGCGCGGTTCCTGTACTGGGCGTCGGTGCAGGGCCCGCCCGAGATGAACGAGCTGGGCCGCGAGTTCATGAAGGGCATCCTCAAGAACGGCGTGAAGATGCGGAAGCTGCTCTAGCGCCGGACGGCCGACCGCGCACACCCCCCACCACACCTTCGACAGGGAGAGACATGGAAGCCCCCGACCGTCTGCTGGCGATGAACGCCGCGCACGCGGCGTTCCGCCGCGACCTGGACCGGCTGGCCACCGCCGCCGGCCGCGCCGACCTCGCCGACCCCCGCCGCCGCGCCGCGCTGCTGGCGGGCTGGCGCACCTTCAAGACCCAGATGCGCAAACACCACCAGGGCGAGGACGACCACATCTGGCCCCGCCTGCGCGAGCGGCTTTCGGGCAGCGAGAACGCCCTCTCGGTGCTGGCCGAGATGGACGCCGAGCACGCGCGGCTCGACACGCTGCTGAAGGCCGTCGACGACACCCTGGAAACGCCTGGTCAGAACGGCGTGACCGGGGGGTCGGCGCCGGCCGGGCGGGCGGAGGTCGAGGGCGCGGTACGCGAGCTGCACGAGGCGCTGTCGGCCCATCTCGGCCACGAGGAGCGGGACGCGTTGCCGCTGATCGGCATGGCTCTCAGCGATGCCGAATGGGACGATGTCATGGACGCGATCCGGGCCTCGGCCGACCTCGCGTTCGTCGCCGAGTACCTTCCGTGGCTGGCCGACGGCGCGACGGGCGAAGAACTGGAGCGCATCGAGACGATCGTGCCTCCGCCCTTCCGGGCGGTCTACCGCCAGGAGTGGAGGCCCGACTACGCCCGGACCGACCGCTGGTGAGGAAGGCGTCCGATGTTAGATTCCATGGCCCCCCCGGCCGACACCAGGATCGCGATCATGTTCGCCGGTGTGGCGGTGGTACTGCTCACCGGGATCCTCTTCGGCCGGATCGCGAAGACGGTCCGCCAGCCCCTCGTCATCGGTGAGATCACGGCCGGCATCATGCTGGGCCCGAGTCTCATGGGCCAATTCCCGGGTAATCCTACCAAGCAACTTTTTCCCGGGGACGTGCGGCCGCTGCTGTCGGCGGTCGCGCAGATCGGCGTGATCCTGTTCATGTTCTCGGTCGGGTGGGAGTTCGAGAGGAAGCTCATCCGCAAGCACCTCACCGCGGCGGCGGGGGTGTCGCTGATGTCGGTCGCGCTGGCCTTCGGGCTCGGCGTCGCGGCCGCCTCGGTGCTGTACCCGCGGCACGACTCGGTGGACGGGCACCACGTCTCCGCGCTGGCGTTCTCGGTGTTCCTCGGCGCCGCGATGTCGGTCACCGCCTTCCCGGTGCTGGCCCGCATCCTCAGCGACCACCGGATGGCCGGGACGCGGATCGGCACGCTCGCGATGGCCAGCGCCGCCGTCGACGACGTGCTCGCCTGGTGCATGCTCGCCTACGTGTCGGCGCTGGTCACCTCCGACGGCGACCCGTCCGAGCTCGGCACGATCGCGCTGCGTTCCGCGGTCTACGTCGCGCTCATGTTCGCGGCCGTCCGTCCGCTGCTCCGGGCGCTGGTGGCGCGGCTCACCGGCGCCGAGCAGTGGCGGACGCTGCTCGGGGTGCTGTGCGCGGGGGCGCTGCTGTCGGCCTGGGCGACGACCTGGATCGGCATCCACGCCATCTTCGGGGCGTTCCTGTTCGGGTTCGTCACGCCGCGCGAGCCGGCGGAGCGGCTGGTCGAGCACGTCCGGCGGCCGCTGGAGCACCTCAGCCTGATCCTGCTGCCGGTGTTCTTCATCGTCACCGGCCTCGGGGTCGACATCGGCGGGCTGCACGGCACGCAGTACCTGGAGCTCGCGCTGATCATCCTGGTGGCGTGCGCCGGCAAGATCGTGGGGGCCGCCGCGCCCGCGCGGCTGGCGGGGATGACCTGGCGGGAGACCGGGACGCTCGGGCTGCTGATGAACACCCGCGGGCTGACCGAGCTGATCATCCTCAACGCGGCCGTCGGGCTGGGCGTCCTGGACGGCCAGATGTTCACGATGATGGTGCTGATGGCGCTGGTCACGACCGCGCTGGCGGGTCCGCTGCTGCCGCGGGGCGAGGCCCTGGAGCGGCTGCGGGAGCGTCCCGCCGAACTCGTCCCCGCCCGGTCCCCCGGCTGAGCCGGGCGACCGGGGCCGCGGGGGCCCGCTCGACCCGCCGGGCGGACGTTCAGTCCGTCCGGCGGGGGCGGCCCGGGGCCTTGGACCGCCGGTGCGCCTCGCGCAGCACCGTGACGTGGGCGCGCATGATGCCCGACACCGTCCGCAGGTAGTCGAGGATCACCTCGCGGTCGCGGGGGCTCAGGGCCAGCCGGAGCCCCTCGTAGGTCTCATCGAGCGGCTCGAACAGCCGGTACAGCTCGGCGATCTTCTCCGGGACGGGCCGGATCAGCTGCCTGCGGCGGTCCCTCGGGTCGCGCTCGCGGGTGACGAACCCGGCCGCCTCCAGCCGGTCGACGACCCCGGTGATCGCGCCGGTCGTCAGCCCGGTCAGCTCGGCGAGCCGGCCGGAGGTGACCGGCTCGTCCTGGGTGGCCTCGGTGACGTGCCACAGGCAGAACGAGTCGCTCGGGCTCATGCCCATCAGGGCCGCGCCCGCGGAGTTGAGCGCCACGGCCGCGAGCGCCACCTCCTGGGTCGCGGCCATCAGCCGGCGGAGCGACGGCCCGTCAGGCGAACCGCCCGACGGGCCGCCCGCGCTGGTAGATGGCCTGGAGGACGTCTCGTCCCCGCTGGTCGGCGTGCCGTCGAAGGCGATGTCCCCGCGTGGTTCCGTCGTCATCCTTGACACCTCAAAACCGGTTTCCTTAGCATCTATATAGTTCACTAGCTTATCGATTAAGGGCTCGGATGAGCCCATCAACTAAGGTAACTGGAGGCCCCTCGTGGTCCAGGACGTGCACAGCCGGCCCGACCCGCCGGGCCCTCCCGCCGACTGGGAGGACCTGGACCCCCGGCGGTGGCTCGGCCTCTCGCTCGTACTGGTCGCCGGATTCATGGACCTGCTGGACGCCACGATCGTCAACGTGGCGATCCCGAGCATCCAGCGTGACCTCGACGCCCAGTACGCCTCGATCGAATGGATGGTGTCGGCCTACCTGCTGGCCTTCGCCTCCGTCCTCATCACCGGCGGCCGGCTCGGCGACATCGTCGGCCGCAAGCGCATGTTCCTGATCGGTGTGCTCGGCTTCACGGTCGCGTCCACCCTGTGCGGCATCGCGCCGACGCCGGGCGTGCTGATCGCCTCGCGCTTCCTGCAGGGCGCCATGGCGGCCCTGATGGTTCCGCAGATCCTCGCCATCATCCACGTCACGTTCCCACCCGAGGAGCGCGGCAAGGTGTTCGGCCTGTTCGGGGGCATCATCGGCTCGGCGGCGGTGGCCGGGCCGATCCTCGGCGGCATCCTGGTGGAGGCGAACCTGTGGGGCCTGCAATGGCGTCCCATCTTCCTCGTGAACATCCCCGTCGGAGTGATCGTTTCGATCCTGGCATGGCGGGTGCTGCGCGAGTCCAAGTCCCCCACGGCCGCCAAGCTCGACCTGCTCGGCGTGGTGCTGGTGACGGCGGCGGTGCTGCTGGTCATCTACCCGCTCACCGAGGGCCGCGCCAACGGCTGGCCGCTGTGGGGCTACCTGATGATGGTCAGCGCCATCCCGGTGCTCGCGGTGTTCATCGTCTATGAACGGCGCCGCACCGCGACGGTCGGCTCCCCGCTGGTCGTGCTGCGCCTGTTCAAGGCCCGCGCGTTCGACGGCGGCCTGCTGGTGTGGCTGCTGTTCCAGGTGGCGCTCGGCGCGTTCTTCTTCGTCTGGACGCTCTACATGCAGTTCGGCCTCGGCTGGACCGCGCTGCACGCCGGCCTGACCGCCGTCTCGTTCGCGCTGGGCGCCTCGCCCGCCGCGGGCATCTCCATCCAGGTGCTCACGCCCAAGTTCGGCCGCAAGGTCGTCATGGCCGGGGCGCTGCTCAACGCGGCCGGGTTCGGCGCCTACATCTGGGCGATCCACCACTACGGCACCGACATCACCTCCTGGGAGATGGTGCCGCCGCTGGTGCTGTCGGGCTTCGGCTTCGGCCTCGTGGTCGCGCCGATCACCGACATCGTGCTGTCGGGGGTGCCGACGCGGGACGCGGGCTCGGCGTCCGGCCTGTTCAACACCACCCAGCAGCTCGGCGCGGCACTCGGCATCGCGCTCGTCGGCGTGCTCATGTTCCACCTGATCGCCCAGCAGGCCGACGGCAGCGTCGACGAGGTCGAACCGAAGCTGCGGGCCGACCTCGCGGCCGTCCAGGTCACCGGGCAGCAGCAGGACGCCCTGGTCCAGGGCTTCCGCACCTGCGTGAGCGACCGGGCGAACGCGACCGACCCGAGCGCCACGCCCGAGAGCTGCCGGCAGCCGGTCATGGGGGCGCCGAACCCGCAGGCCGCCCAGCAGGTGGCCAAGGTCCTCACCGACAACGGCACGGAGGCGAACGCCAAGGACTTCTCCAAGTCGTTCACCATCGGGCTCGGCTACCTGATCGGAGCGCTGATCATCTGCTTCCTCGGGATGTTCACGCTGCCGCGCCGCGCGACCTACGACTCGACGATGGCGGACACCTGATGATGACCAAGCCTCTGCATCTCGACGACGTCACGCCCGTCCGCTGGGGCGGGCAGGAGGCCGCGCGGTTCCTGCTGCGCGGCACCGACACCGCCGGGCGGTTCTCGCTCTACGAGGTGAGCCTCCCGGAGAACGAGGGCTCGATCGTCCACACGCACGAGCACATGGACGAGACGTTCTTCGTCGTGGAGGGCCGGATCACCGTCCGGCTCGGCGACGAGGAGTTCGACCTGCGCGCGGGCACC
Source organism: Actinomadura sp. NEAU-AAG7 (assembly GCF_018603865.1). NCBI lineage: Bacteria > Bacillati > Actinomycetota > Actinomycetes > Streptosporangiales > Thermomonosporaceae > Actinomadura > Actinomadura sp. NEAU-AAG7. The sequence continues at coordinate 1,703,165 of NZ_JAHFZY010000001.1, read as the reverse complement.
GTGCTGTTCTGCCCGCGCGCGATCCCGCACGCGTTCCGCAACAGCGGGACGGGCACCGCGAAGATCCTCTGCGTCACCACACCCGGGGGCATCGAGGACTTCTTCGAGGAGCTCTCCGCCCTGATGGCGGGCGCGACGCCCCCCGAGTGGCCGCGCATGCGCGAGGTCGCGGCACGCCACGGCATCGTCGCCCACCCGCCCGCGACATCCTCGTCTGGGGAGAGGACATGACCCACAGCAACGTCAGTGCCCGCTATGTCGACAACGAACGGCTCATCGCGCTGAACGCCTCCCACGCGGCCTTCAGGCGCGACCTCACCAAGATGGCGCGCGTGGCGACGGTCGCCAACTTCCGCGATCCGGCGCATCGCAGGTCGATCCTCAACGGGTGGGCCGTCTTCAAGAACCAGCTTGAGCAGCACCACTCGCACGAGGACCGGTTCATCTGGCCGAACCTGCGGGAGAACATGGCCAACAGCGAGGCGGCCATGTCCGTCCTGGACGACATGGAGTCCGAGCACGCGCTGATCGACCCGCTGCTGCGCTCGGTCGACTACGCCTTCGAGCACCACGAGACCGCCGACCTGGCCGCCGTGCTGGACGAGCTGAACTCCAAGCTCGGCTACCACCTCACGCACGAGGAGCACGACGCGATCCCGATGATCGTCGAGGCGATCCCCGAGAAGGAGTGGAAGAAGATCGTGTCCGGCATCAAGAAGGCGTCGATGTCGGGGGCGCCGGAGTTCATGCCGTGGGTCACCGAGGGGGCGACCGACGGCGAGGTCAAGCGGATCCTGAGCATGCTCCCCCCGCCCGCGCGCCTGATCTACCGGCGCGTCTGGGTCCCCAAGTACCGCAAGGTCAGCCGCTGGTAGTCCGCTCCGGCAGTCGCGATCCTCGGTCCGGTCCGTCCGGGCCGGGGATCGTTTCCGTTCATGGAGGTTGATGTGTCCGTGATCGACCCGAAGACCCTGCGGAATGTCTGCGGGCTGTTCGTCACCGGCGTCACCGTCATCACCACCGAGGAGGAGGGGAAGCCGACCGGCACCACGGTCAACTCCTTCACCTCGGTGTCCCTCGATCCCCCGCTCGTCCTGTTCTGCCTGCACAAGGACTCGCGGCTCGCGCCGGCCCTGGCGCGCTCGCGCAGCTTCGGCGTGAACTTCCTCGCCGGCCGGCAGGAGCGCCTCGCGTGGGCGTTCGCCGGCCGCGACCCCGCCGCGCTGGAGTCGGCCGTCCACCACACCACCGAGACCGGCGTGCCGGTGCTCGGCGAGGCGCTGGCGTTCCTCGCCTGCCGGCTGGTGAACGAGTACGACGGCGGCGACCACACCATCTATCTCGGGGAGGTCGCCGAACTCGGCGGCTCCCGCCACGGCGCGGAGCCGCTGGTCTTCTTCCGGGGCTCCATGGGGGTCCTGGAGGAGCAGCTGCTCGGCATCCATCCCATTCTGGACGGGTGAGGCAATGACGGTCAGTCGCAGAACCTTCCTCGGCGCCGGTGCGGGCGCCCTCTCGCTGCCGGTGCTCACGGGGTCGCTGGGCCCCGCGCGGGCGGCGGCCCGGGCGCGGGCCACCCCGTGGGACGCGCTCGCCTCCCGGTTGCGCGGCACCCTCGTCCAGCCCGGCGACGCGGCCTACGAGCAGGCCAAGCAGCTCGACCTCGGGCAGTTCGACGCGGCGCGCCCGCAGGCGGTCGCCTACTGCCAGAGCCCCGCCGACGTGTCGCTGTGCCTGCGTTTCGCGCAGGACAACGGCGTCCCGCTGACCCCGCGCAGCGGCGGCCACAGCCTGGGCGGGTACTCGACGACCCAGGGCCTGATCGTGGACGTCTCGCGGCTGAACGCCGTCACCCCGGGCGAGGGCACGGTGCGGTTCGGCGCGGGCGCGCAGAACATCGACCTGCTCACCGGGCTCGCCCCGCACGGCCGCGCGGTCGTCGGCGGCGCGCACGCGACGGTCGCGGCGGGCGGGTACGTCCAGGGCGGCGGGGTCGGCTTCCTGACCCGGAGGCTCGGCATGGCCTGCGACGCGATGACCTCGGCCGAGGTCGTGCTCGCCGACGGGCGCGTCGTCACCGCGTCCCGGCGGCGGCACCCGGAGCTGTTCTGGGCGCTGCGCGGCGGCGGTGGCGGCAACTTCGGCGTGGTCACCTCCTACACCGCGACCACGGCGCAGGTCGGGACGGTCGCGGCGGCCACCCTCGCCTGGCGTTTCGACGACGCCGCCGACCTCCTCGACGGCTACACCCGCTGGCTGGTGGACGCGCCGTCCTCGATCGGCGGCATCGTGCTCGTGTTCCTGCCGGACGCGGCGCCCGGCACCCCGCCGGTCGTCGCGCAGCAGCTCGTCGGGACCGGCGGCCCCGAGCAGCTCACCGCCGAGGTCGACCGGATGCTGTCGCTGGTGGGGAGGGCCCCGCAGTCGAACCGGGTGGCCGAGCTGCCCTATCGGGACCTGATGATGAACATCTACGGTTGCGCCACGCTCAGCACCGACCAGTGCCGCCGCGTCGGCACCCGGCCGGACGCCCGGTTGCCCCGCACCCCGTTCGGCCTGGCCCGCAGCCGCCTGTTCAGGGGACCGATCCCGCGCGCCGCCTGGGACCGGGCGCTCGCCGTGTTCGACACCGCGCGCGTCCCCGGGCAGCGCCACCAGATGGAGGTGCTCGCGCTCGGCGGCGCCGCGAACGCCCCGGGGCGGACCGACACCGCCTACGTACACCGCGACAGCCTTTTCAACATCCAGTACGTGACGCCCGTCTTCCAGCCGACCGACGAGGGGCGCGCCGCCGCCCGCGCCTGGGTGGACACCGGGTTCCAGGCGATCGACCCCCATTCCAGCCGCGAGTCCTACCAGAACTTCATCGACCCCGCGCTGCCCGGCTGGCAGCGCGCCTACTACGCCGAGAACTATCCGAGGCTGAGCCGGATCAAGCACGCCTACGACCCGCACGGCGTGTTCCGCTTCGCCCAGGGGATCCGCTGATCCCCCGCGCCCGGCCTTTCCGGCCCCGCTGACCTTTCCCACCCTTCCGACCCGCCCGTTCCTGAGCGTCCGGCCCCCTGAGCCCGGGGCCCGCGCGCCGGGCCGGGCCTCCACGGCCGCGTCTCCGCCACCCGTCCGGCGGGGACGCGGCCATCGCCGTGCCGGGGCGCCCGGACAACGCCCCCTCTCCCCGTACAGAAGAAAGAGGTGTCGCCGATGTCGATCCAACGACGGCTCGCGAGGTTCAACAAGATCGTTGCCAACCGCATCATCGGCCGTCCGATGGCGCGCATGCCCGGGTTCGGCGCGCTGTTCCACACCGGCCGCAGGTCGGGGCGGCTCTACCGGATCCCCGTCAAGGTGTTCCGGCGCGACGGCGTCTACGTGCTGCCGATGCCCTACGGACCGGACTGCGACTGGGTCCGCAACGTCGTCGCCGCCGGCGGCTGCGAGCTGCGCACCCACGGGCGGCGGGTGAAGCTCGCCGACCCGCACGTGATCATCGATGAGCGGCAGCACGACATCCCGGCCCACATCCGGTTCGTCCTGCTGCGGCTCGGCATCAAGCACTTCATGGTGCTCAACCCCGTCTGAACCCCGCGGATCGCGGACGGCGCGCCGGCGGCTCCGCGCCCGCCGGCGCGCCGTCCGATCCGCGCCCCACCGACCCAGGGCCGCACCGACTCAGGGCCCCACCGATCCGGGGCCGCGACCCGCGGGCCCGCTGCCGAGAGGAAGAGCCGTGCGCAGGATACTGATCGCCAACCGCGGGGAGATCGCGGTCCGCATCGCCCGCGCCTGCCGCGACGCCGGGCTGACCAGTGTCGCCGTCTACGCCGAGCCGGACCTGGACGCGCTGCACGTCCAGGTGTCCGACGAGGCGTACGCGCTGGGCGGCGCGACCGCCGCCGACTCCTATCTGGACATCGGCAGGGTCCTCGAAGCGGCGAAGAAGGCGGGCGCGGACGCCGTCCACCCCGGCTACGGCTTCCTGGCCGAGAACGCCTGCTTCGCGAGGGCCGTGCAGGACTCGGGGCTGACGTGGATCGGGCCGCCCCCCGACGCGATCAACGCGCTCGGCGACAAGGTCAAGGCCCGCGCCCTCGCGCAGCGGGTCGGCGCGCCGCTGGTCGCCGGGACGGACGGCCCGGTGTCGGGCGCCGCCGAGGTCGAGGCGTTCGCCCGCGAGCACGGGCTGCCGATCGCGATCAAGGCGGCCTACGGCGGCGGCGGGCGCGGCCTGAAGGTCGCCCGCACGATGGACGAGGTCCCCGAGCTGTACGAGTCGGCCGTCCGGGAGGCCGTCGCCGCGTTCGGGCGCGGCGACTGCTTCGTCGAGCGCTACCTCGACAAGCCGCGCCACGTCGAGACGCAGTGCGTGGCCGACGCGCACGGCAACGTCGTCGTCGCCTCCACCCGCGACTGCTCCCTCCAGCGCCGCCACCAGAAGCTGGTCGAGGAGGCCCCGGCGCCGTTCCTCACCGCCGAGCAGGACGCGCTGCTGCGCGAGGCGTCGAAGGCGCTCCTGCGCGCCGCCGGGTACGTGGGCGTCGGCACCTGCGAGTTCCTGGTCGCGCAGGACGGCACGATCTCGTTCCTGGAGGTCAACACCCGGTTGCAGGTCGAGCACCCGGTGACCGAGGAGGTCGCGGGCCTCGACCTCGTCCGCGAGATGTTCCGCGTCGCGGCCGGTGAGCCGCTCGGCTACGACGACCCGCCGGCGCGCGGCCACTCGATCGAGTTCCGGATCAACGCCGAGGACGCCGGGCGGGGGTTCCTGCCCGCCGCCGGGACGCTGGCGCGGTGGGAGCCGCCGTCGGGGCCGGGCGTCCGGCTGGACTCCGGCTACGTCGCGGGGCAGACCGTCCCGCAGGTGTTCGACTCGCTGATCGCCAAGCTCGTGGTCACCGGCGCGACCCGCCGCCAGGCGGTCGAGCGCGCCCGCCGCGCGCTCGCCGAGTTCGGCATCGCGGGGCTGCCGACCGTGCTGCCCTTCCACCGCGCCGTCCTGGACGACCCGGCGTTCGTCCCCGCCGACGACGACGCCCCGTTCACCGTCCACACCCGGTGGATCGAGACCGAGTTCGACAACCGGATCCCGCCGTGGGAGCCGGACGCGGCGGCCGACCCGGCCGAGGCGGACGCGGGCGAGCGCGAGCGGATGACCGTCGAGGTCGACGGCAGGCGCGTCGAGCTGGTGTTCCCGCCCGGGTTCGGCGCCCCGGCGCCCGGCGCCGTGCCGCTCAACGGCGGCGTGGTCGCCCCGGCGCGGCGGCGGCCCGGGAAGGGGCGCGGCGCCCGGACGTCCGGCGACGCGCTCGTCTCCCCCATGCAGGGCACGATCGTCAAGATCGTCGCGGCGGACGGCGCGGCCGTCGAGGCGGGCGACACCGTCCTGGTCCTGGAGGCCATGAAGATGGAGCAGCCTCTCGCCGCGCACAAGGCCGGGACGGTGACCGCGCTGTCCGCCGAGGTCGGCCAGACCGTGACCTCCGGCGCCGTGCTCTGCACGATCGAGGGCTGAGCTCAGGTGGGGCGCTCGACGTGGTCGGGCGTCCCGGCGCTCCAGCTCGTCAGGAAGTTGAGCGCCTCCGCCGACGGCGACCCGGCCTCGGCGGTGTAGGTGACGAGGACCTGGTCGGGGTCGGAGGGCAGCCGCAGCGTCTCGAAGTCGAGCACGAGGTCGCCGGCGACCGGGTGCCGCAGGTGCTTGCGGCCGTGCGCCTTGTCGTGCACGTCGTGGCTCGCCCACCAGTGCCGGAAGTCCGCGCTCTTCACCGACAGCTCCCCGACCAGCGCGGCCAGCTCCGGATCGTTCGGATGGCTGCCCGCCTGGAGGCGCAGGTAGGACACGGTCTCGCGGGCCTTGACCGTCCAGTCGTCGAACAGGTCGCGGATCTCCTGCTCCAGGAAGATCATGCGGCCCCAGTTGCGCAGCGCCGGCGGGCGCGCGGCGAAGTCGGTGAACAGCACGCAGGCGAGCCGGTTCCAGGCGAGCACGTCCACCCGCCGCCCCACCACGTACGCGGGGACGTTCGCGCTCATGTCGAGCAGCCGCTGCAATCCCGGGCGCACCCGCTCCGGGCGGGGCGGGCGGCGCCGCGCCGGCACGGGCTTGGCGATGTTGCGCAGGTACGCCTGCTCGTCCTCGTTCAGCCGCAGCGCCTGCGCGACCGCGTCGAGCACGGCGGCCGAGGCGTTGCGGGCCCTGCCCTGTTCGAGCCGGACGTAGTAGTCCACGCTGACGCCCGCGAGCTGCGCCAGCTCCTCCCTGCGCAGGCCGGGCACCCGCCGCTTGCCGAGGGCCGGCAGGCCGACGTCCTCGGGGCTCAGGCGGGCGCGCCTGGACCTCAGGAACTCGCCGAGTTCGGTTCGCTGGTCCATGGTCCCAGTGTCACCCCTTTCCCCTTCCGATGCCTGTGCCTGGTAGACCTAGGTAGCAGAGTCCTAGGGACGTCAGGACACTGGGCAGCATCCCGCCTGGGGAGCATGATTCGAGCATGCACCGGCGGGATGATGATGAACGGCACCGATCCCGGCGGTGCCCCCCGCGCCGGTACGGGCGACGCAGACGCTGTGCGGGGTGTCGGCCTCTCCCCGGCATCCCGCACAGCCTTTCCCCTCCGTTTCAGCCTTGTCTTCGGCCTTCGCCGGCCGTGCCGCTCAGCGCGCCTTCTTCGGGGCGTCGACCGCCGCCGTCAGCACGCCGGAGCAGCGGCCCAGATACTCGATCAGTTGACCAGCCTCCCTGGTGTCGAACTCCGCGCTCAACCTCGACTCGATCGTGACCGCGGCGGCGTCCGCCTCGGCCAGCAACGATCTCGCCTTCCTCGTCAACCGGACCTCAAGGATGTGGCTGTGGATCGGATGGGGCGTTCGCTCCACCAGCCTGCGTGATTCGAGCGTCGCGAGGACCGACGACATCGTCTGCGGTGTGACCAGGCAACGTCGCGCCAGCGCCGCCCCGGAGAGCCCGGGCTCGTGCGAGAGGACGAGAAGGACCGTGTACTGCGGGACGTTCAGGCCGAACGGCCGCAGGGCCACGGTCTTCGCGGCGATGAGCTCCTGCTCGACCCGTTTGAGGTGGTGGCCGAGCCGCTGCTCGATCGGAAGTGCACTCATTGTGCCATCATAGACCAGATACTATTAAGGTGTCTGATTCCATTTCGAGGCTTGAGCCCTATCAGCCGTGGTAGCGGCCGCCGCCCCCACCGCCGCGGCCGCTCCGAGCGTCGCACGCAGTTCCTCCCTCAGCCGGTCGAGGTCTCCGTCGTGGCCGTGGGCCGCGAGATGGCCGTCCGGCCGGACGAGGTAGTAGGACGGCCGCGCGCACGCCCGCGCGCCGGACGCCGCGGCGACGCGCACCTGCGGCCACGGCGCCGCGGCCTCCTCCAGCGCGCCGCACCACCTCTCGTCGCCGTGCGCGATCCCCACCAGCCTCCATTTCGCGGCGTCCGCGCCGCCGCCCTCGCGCGGGAACACGCCGCCGACGCGCAGGCCCCCGCCCGGCAGGCGGCCGCGCGCCAGGCGGCAGCCCGTCCGGTCCGAGGGTTCCTGGGTCTCGCGCACCTGCGGGTAGGCGAGCCTGCGCCCGGCCATGACGGGGACGTAGTGCCGCGCCATCACACCCGACCGGTCGAGCAGGCGGAACGCCGCGTCCCGCGCGGCGACCTGGAGCGGGTGCTTGAGCATCCACCCGCGCGTCTGGATGTCGGTCTCCCGGACGACGCGCCGCGCGACCGCCTTGCGCTCGGGCTCGTAGGTGGCGAGCAGCCCCGCCGGAGCCTCCCCGTGCAGCACCGCCGCGATCTTCCACGCGAGGTTGTGCGCGTCCTGGAGCCCGGTGTTGAGCCCCTGCCCGCCCGCCGGGCTGTGCACGTGCGCGGCGTCGCCCGCGAGGAACACGCGGCCGAGCTGGAAGTCGGTCGCGTGCCGCCGGTGGACGCGGAAGACCGCCTCCCACACCGGATCCACCAGCCGCACGCCCCGCGGCCCCTGCTCGTCGACCACGCGTTGCAGCAGCGGCACGCTCACCCGCCGCCCCGGCGGCAGGCTGGTGAAGAACCGGTACACCCCCTTCGGCAGCGCGACGACGACCAGCGCCCCGGCGGGCGACTGGTAGTACAGGGCGCGGTCCGGCGGCAGCTCCCCCTCGATGTGCGCGTCCACCAGCGCGAACGCGGTCTCGTAGGTGGCGCCGGTGAAGGCCGTGCCGAGCTGCGCGCGGACGGCGCTGCCCGCGCCGTCCGCGCCGATGACGAAGCGGTGCCGGGCGCGTTCGACCCGGCCGTCCCCGGAGTGTTCGAGGATCGAGGTCACCGTCCCGCCCTCGGCGATCCGGCCCGAGTAGTCCAGGCCGTCGAAGGCCAGCAGCCGCACGCCGCGCTCGATCGTCCCGCCGAGCGCGTGCAGGGCCCCGGTCAGCACCCGCTCGGTCTCGCTCTGCGGCAGGCAGAGCGGGGCGAGCGCGGGCGGGAAGTCGAACGTCGCGAGTGGCCGTCCGGCGGAGTAGTAGTCGAAGGCGTTGATCAGCAGGCCGGCCTCGTGGGCGGCGCCGAGCGCGCCGAGATCCTCCAGCAGGTCGAGGCTGCGCGGCCACAGCAGCAGCGCCTTCGGAAAGGGCGAGGGGGCGGGCGCCCGGTCGATCAGCCGGACGCCGACGCCGCGCCGCAGCAGTTCGCACGCGGCCATCAGCCCGGTCGGCCCCGCGCCGACGATCAGCACATCTCCCGGCGCGTCCCCGCCGGTCGCGGAAGCGATGGGTTTCGTCTCGGAACTCAAGAGGTCAAACCTCCCCGTACGGTCCGTCTTCCCGGTGGCCAGAACTTTATATTCATTCGACCTCAGATGACTATAAGACACCGAATGATCTGGTCAGTCTAGACATCGCCGCACCCGGAAGGGTGGTCACGCCAGACCTAGGTAGCGGGGACCCAGGAAAGACAGAACCCTGGGCACCCGCCGCCGCGCCCCACACGATGGGAAACGTCAGAGACCATCGCGCCGAGGGGGAGGCAGGCGATGCATGCCAAGGTCGGAGTCGCGGGCGCGGCCGGCGCCGCACTGTGCGCCCTCGCCCTCGCCGTCGCGAGCTGCGCCGGGTCGCCGGACGGCACCGGGGCGCACGCCCACGGGACCGCCGGCGGCGCGACCGGCGGCGCGGCCACCCTCGGCACCGAGGGGACCGGCGACCCCGGAGCACCGGCCGGCGCGGCGGGCGCTCCGGTGTTCCGGCTCGCCGCCCAGAGCGACGGGTCGCACGCGTTCGACCACAACCGGCACACCGCGTCCGGCGACCGGGTCCTGCTCGTCTTCCGCAACGACTCGGGCATCCCGCACGACATGGTCGTCGAGCGGGACGGCCGGGTCGTCGGCCGCACCCGCGTGATCACCAGGGGCGAGACGCAGGCGCTGGTCACCGGGCTCACCCCCGGCCGCTACGCGTTCTACTGCTCGGTCGGCCGGCACCGCGGCGACGGCATGGAGGGCGTCCTGGAGATGACCTCCTGAGCCGCGGGCCATCCGGGCCACCGAGCCGGAATCCATCGAGAAGGAGACCGACGTGTCCAGGACCATCTCTCCCGGCGTCGCGCTCGCGACCGCGTTGCTCGCCGTCTCGCTGACCGCCACGGCCTGTTCGAGCGACGAGGACGATCCCAAGGCAGCCCCCCCGTCTGCCGGGACCACGTCGGCCGCCCCGCAGGCGGCCGGCTCCTCGTCGGCCGTGCCCTCGGCGGCGGCCGCCGAGGGCACGGCCCCCGGGGCCGCCGGGGTGGTGGGCACCTGGGCGAGCGACGACGGCAGCCTGCGCCTGGTCCTCAACTCCGACGGCACCTTCGTCGAGGACTACAACGGCCAGAAGGCGGCCTACTCGGGCAAGTACACCGTCAGCGGATCGACGCTGACGCTCAACGACAAGACGGGCGTCACCGCGAACGGGACGGTCAAGACAGGATCGATCTCGCTCAGCGGATCGACGCTCACCAAGAAGGGATGAACGAGACCGTGCAGCAGAGGACTCTCGGATCGACGGGCCTGACCGTGGGGGCCATCGGCCTCGGATGCATGGGGATGAGCTTCGCCTACAGCCCCGGCCGGCGCGACGACGAGGAGTCGGTCCGCGTCGTCCACACCGCGATCGACCGGGGCGTCACGCTCATCGACACCGCCGACGTCTACGGCCCCTTCACCAACGAGGAGCTGGTCGGGCGCGCCCTGCGGGACCGCCGCGACGAGGTGGTGCTGGCCAGCAAGTGCGGCCTGGTGGTGCGGGACGGCGAGATCGTGCCGAGCGGCCACCCGGACCACATCCGCGCCGCCGCCGAGGGTTCGCTGCGGCGCCTCGGCGTGGACGTGATCGACCTCTACCAGCTCCACCGCGTCGACCCGCGGGTCCCCGTCGAGGAGAGCTGGGGCGCGATGGCCCAGCTGGTCATCGAGGGCAAGGTCCGCCACATCGGCATGTCCGAGGCGGACGTGGACCAGCTCGCGGCGGCGCACGCGATCCACCCGGTCGCGACCGTCCAGAGCGAGCTGTCGCTGTGGAGCCGCGACCAGCTCGACAAGGTCGTGCCGTGGTGCCGGGAGCACGACGCGGCGTTCATCGCCTACTCCCCGCTCGGCCGCGGCTACCTCACCGGCGTGCTGACCACCGCCGACCAGCTGGAGGAGGGCGACTGGCGGCGCGGCAACCCGCGCTTCCAGGCCGAGACGATCGAGCGGAACCGGCGCGTCGTCGCCGTCGTCGACGAGGTGGCCCGCGAGCGGGGAGCGACGCCCGCGCAGGTCGCGCTGGCCTGGGTGCTCGCGCTCGGCGAGGACATCGTCCCGATCCCGGGCACCAAGCGCCTGACCTACCTGGAGGAGAACCTCGGCGCGGCCGACGTGCGCCTCACCGCCGCCGACCTGGAGGCCCTGGCCCCGCTCGCCGACCAGGTGACCGGCACCCGCTACTGATCGCGATCCATCCAGCCGGCCCCCACCCCATGTGACGGGGGAACGGGCCGGATGACGGCCGGGTCGGCACCGGGGTGAAACCGGTGCCGACCCGGCGCCATTTCCGCGGATCGCGCTCCCTCTCCCTGAACGCCATCCGCGGGCCGCCCGCCGCCGGGGCGGACGTCTCGGCCACGCGACGCGAACGCGGCGTCAAGCAGGCTCGGGTACGGGACATGGATTCTTCCCCAGGAGCGCGGAAAACGCCGCACCACGTGCGGCTCTTTGCACCCCCGGTCATATCCCGCCGCAGACTTTATCATTCATGATAAGACCACGTCTCGAACATATGGGCACCCGCCAGGGCACTTGGCGGACGAGATCTCAGCCACACTCCGGGCGCGCGCAGGCGAATAAGCACCAACAACTTCGCAGGGTGAGAACAGAATTACATTCAGCGCCCGCAGGAAACTGCAACCCGGGTATGACAGCTTCTGTCATACCTTCGGTTGATGGTGAAACCGGCGACCCACATTCATCCCGCGTTACCTTGCGCCGTACTGTAAGAGACCTTATAGTTGCTCGGTGCCTGATGATATTTCGTCCTCATAGAGAGGGGGCCTGGACGTATGTCTGCCAGCACGGAATCGGAAATTGCGCGACCCGGCTCGCCGGAACGGGTGCACACCGTTCCCACCCTGGCCGCCATCGCCCTCGCGAGCATCACGCTCCCGCTCACCGTGACGGGCCCCGCCGTCGCCCTGTCGGACATGGCGGCCGACCTCGGCTCCAGCGTGGCCGCGGCCCAGTGGGTCCAGAACGCCTACGGCGTCACCTTCGCCGCCTGCCTGCTGGCGGCGGGCGGGCTCGCCGACCGGTTCGGCCGCCGCCGCGTCCTGCTGACCGGCCTCGCGCTGTTCTGCCTCATGTCGCTGGTCTGCACGGTGGCGACGAGCATGCTGCTGGTCGACGTCGCGCGCGCCGTCCAGGGCATCGGCGCGGCGGGCGTGCTGACCAGCGGCGCCGCGATCCTGGCCGCCTCGTTCCAGGGCCCGGCGCGGGCGCAGGCGTTCGGCGTGCTCGGCGGCTCGTTCGGCTGCGGCCTGGCGCTCGGACCGCTGACGGCGGGCGCGCTGGTGAGCGCGGGCAGCTGGCGCGCGGTCTTCGCCATCAACGTGGTCGTCGGCATCGTGGTGCTCGCCCTCGCCCGGTTCATCCCCGAGTCGCGCAACCCCGTCGCGAGCAGGGTCGACTGGGGCGGCGCCGCCACCTTCAGCGGGAGCCTCGGGCTGCTCGCGCTGATGTTCGTCGAGGGGCCGGCGCGCGGCTGGCTGACCCCGGCGGCGCTCGGCTCGCTGGCGGGCGCGGTCGCGCTGATGGTCGCGTTCGTGCTGGTCGAACTGCGGGTCGAGCACCCGATGTTCGACCTGTCGCTGTTCCGCCGCCCGACGTTCATCGTCGTCGTGTGCCAGCCGTTCACGATCACGTTCGGGTTCGTGGTGCTGCTGGTGTACCTGCCGCCCTACTTCCAGGGCGTGGGCGGGCACTCGGCGACCGAGGCGGGCGCGCTGCTGCTGCCGCTGACCGTGCCGGTCTTCCTCGTCCCCCTGGTGGCGGGGCGGATCGCCGCGCGGATCCCGCTGCGGGTGATGCTCGCCGCGTCCTCGGCGCTGATCGCCGTCGGCTCGCTCTGGCTGATGACCCTCCAGCCGGACGCGTCGTGGACGAACCTCGCGGGCCCGCTCCTGGTCTTCGGCGTCGGCGTCGGCAGCGCGTTCGGCGTCATGGACAACGCGGCGGTGAGCGTCGCGCCGGTCGAGCGCGCGGGCATGGCGTCCGGGATCTTCAACACGATGCGCATCACCGGCGAGTCGGTCGCGATCGCGGGCGCCGCCGCGCTGCTGGCGAGCCTCACGCTGCGCGACCTGGACGACCGCGCGCCCTCGCTGTCGGGGAACGCGCGCGACCTGGCGGGCGAGGCCACGCAGGGACGCATCGACGGGGCCCTTGACTCCGTCCCGGCGGGGCAGCGCCAGTACGCGCTGGACGCCGCCGCGCACGGGCTCACCTCCGCCATGCACACCGCGTTCCTGCTCCTGGCCGGGCTCGCGCTGCTGGGCGCCATCACCACCTACGCGGTCATCCGCGACCGCGAGTTCGACGACGCCGCCGAGACCGCCCCCGAGACCGCCGAGGCCGCCGCCGCGGCGGGCGGCGGGACCGCCGAACCGGACCCGGCCGGCGCCTGATCCACCCACGAGCCCCCGCTCCCGCGCGGACCCCGCGCCGCGCGGAGCACCCCGCACGGATTCACAACGCAGAAAGGAAACGCGATGCGGTACCGCTATATGGGCGACACCGGGTTGATGGTGTCGGAGCTGTGCTACGGCTCGTTCAACTTCGGCGGCAACGCCCCGTTCCTCGGCGCCCCCGACCGCGACTGGGCCGAGTTCGGGACGGTCGAGGAGCAGGAGGTGTTCCGCCTCGTGAACACCGCGCTCGACGCGGGCGTCAACTTCTTCGACACCGCCGACGTGTACAAGAACGGGATGGGCGAGCAGTTCCTCGGCGTCGCGCTGAAGAACGTCCGCGACCGGGTCGTCATCGGGACCAAGGGACGCTGGCGCATCACCGACGACCCGAACGACCTCGGCTCGTCCCGGCACCACCTGTTCGCCGCGGTCGAGGCCAGCCTGCGCCGCCTGAACACCGACTACATCGACATCTACCATCTGCACGGCTTCGACCCGCGCACCTCGCTGGATGAGACCCTGCGCGCCCTGGACGACCTCGTCAGGTCGGGCAAGGTGCGCTACCTCGGCGTGTCGAACTTCGCGGCCTGGCACCTGATGAAGGCGCTGTCGGTGTCCGAGCGGCGGAACCTGGCGCGCGTCGTGACCTACCAGGGCTACTACAACCTCGCCGCCCGCGAGCTGGAGCGGGAGATCGTCCCGCTGAGCGTGGACCAGAACGTCGGCATCACCGTGTGGTCGCCGCTGGCCGGGGGCTTCCTGACCGGCAAGTACCGGCGCGGCGAGGGGCGCCCCGAGGGCAGCCGGCTCGCCAACGCGACCGCCGCCGAGTCGGCGCCGCTGACCGACGAGGAACAGGCCTACGACATCGTCGACGAGCTGTCGGAGATCGCCGCGGAGCGCGGCGTGACGGTGCCGCAGGTCGCGCTGAACTGGGTGCTGGCCAAGCCCGGCATCACCGCGGCGGTCGTCGGCGCCAGCAAGCCGAGCCAGCTTGAGGACAACCTCAACGCCATGGAGTGGACGCTGACCGAGGCGGAGGTCGAGCGCCTCGACAAGGTCAGCGAAGTGCCCGCGCCCTATCCGTACTGGCACATCCGCACGGTCGGCGCCGACCGGAGGCTGCCGGGCGACGTCTACCCCTGACGGGCACCGCCGACCGGTCGCCGCCGACCGGTCCCCGAGCCGCGACGCCGAGAATTCCAGCATTCCTGCCCGGGTTTGGAAACTCGGCGTCGCGTTCGTCCCCTATTCGCCGTCTGGACGGGAATGCGATGTACCGCGATGACCATGAGAGCCGGATCACAGTGCACCGCCGGGCCCTCGGAGGCGGCCCGCGTCGTCGCTGATCAGCCCCATGGCCACCCCTATCCGGACGACCGAAAACACCCGCGTCCGATACTTCGGCCGACCCTTTCCAAACGCAATTCTTGGAGGTCTTCCCTGCACCGTTAAAGTACGTTGACAATGTCTTCAAGGCACGCATAGCCTTATCGAGCAAGATCATTTGATAGCTGATGCCGTCACCATGGTCGATTGGAGAGGATGACACCATGGCCCAAACGAAAATCAGCCCGCAGGCGATCGATCTCGAATTCGCGCGTACCATTGACCGCACACTGGTGCACCGTGAATCGCTCGCCGAAGTGTTTCTCACCGACAGCCGGCAGGTGGACGAGGACACCTACGCCGTCGCCGCGTTCCTGCCCCGCTCGCACGCCTACTACGGCGACCACCTGCTCACCCCGGCCGCCTACGACCCGATGCTGCTACTGGAGGCGTGCCGGCAGGGGGCCATCCTCGGCGCGCACCGGCACTACGACGTGCCGCTCGACCACAAGTTCATCCTGACCCACATGCGGATCAGGATCGACCGGCCGGAGCTGCTCACGGTCGGCGCGAAGCCGCGCCGGGTCACGATGACCGTCACGACCTCGCGGCGCGTCCGCGACGACCGGATCACCGGCATCGACTACGCGATGCGGCTGGAGATCGCGGGCTTCGAGTTCGGAAGCGCGGCGATCGGCATGCGGTTCAAGTCCCCGGAGGGCTACATGGCGCTGCGGCTGCGCAACCGCGACGGCGCGCTGCTGCGCTCGACGTCCGTCCCGCCCGAGCAGAGCCCGGGGGCGCCGGTGGCGCCGCACCTGGTCGGCAGGATGCTGCCCGACAACGTCGTGCTGTGCGACGCGAAGGCGGAACGGTCCGGCGCGAGCGCCGTGCTGCGGCTGGCGGCCAACCACCCGAGCCTGTTCGACCACCCCCAGGACCACATCCCGGGGATGGTGCTCGCCGAGGCGGCCCGCCAGGTCGTCCACTACGGGGCCCTGGAGGTGCGCGGCGTGTCGGCGGTCAAGAGCTACCTCACCGAGCTGTCCGCGACGTTCAGCGCGTTCGGCGAACTGGAGCGCGACATCACGCTGCACGCCTCCATCGGCGCGCCCGAGGCGGCGAGCGGGCCGGGGAGCCCGCTGGCCGAGGACGGCATCACCTACACGGCGGCGGGCCCCGGGGAGATCGAGGGCCTTCCCGGCGACCCGGCGGCGGCGCCGCTCACGGTCGTCGCCGACGTGGACGTCCGGCAGAACGACCGCTCGATCTGCGCGGTCGGCTGCGTGCTCACCGGCGTCCACGGCCGGTGAGCGCCGACGCGCCCGCGGGGGCGGCCGCGTTCTTCGACGTGGACGAGACGCTCGTCCATTTCAAGAGCATGTTCCGTTTCCTGCGGTACCACCTGAGGACGCAGGGCGAGCCGGACGGCACCTACGGGCGCCTCGCCGGCGAGTTGCACGCCGCCGCCGCGGCCGGGGCGAACCGGGCCGAGGTCAACCGGCGGTACTACCGGCTCTTCGCGGGGCAGGAGGCGCGCCGGCTGGCCGAGAGCGGCGCCGCCTGGTTCGCCGAGGAGTCACGGGAGCGTTCGCCCTTCGTGCCCGCGACGCTGCGGGAGTACCGGCGGCACCAGGCACGGGGGAACCTCGTCGTGCTGCTGTCGGGCTCGTTCTTCGCCTGCCTCGACCCGATCGCCGAGGCGCTGGGCGGCCACTGCTGGGCGCTCGGCACCAGGCCGCTCGTCCGGCGCGGCGCGCTGACCGGCGAGGTGCTCGCCCCGCTGATCGGCGTCGCGAAGGGCCGCGCCGCGCGGGCCGCCGCCGCCGTCCGCGGCCTGGACCTCGCCCGGTGCAGCGCCTACGGCGACCACTCCACCGACCTCCACCTGCTGGAGGCCGTGGGCGACCCGGTCGTGGTCGGCGACGACCCGTTCCTGCTGGAACGCGCGAACCTCGGGCGGTGGCGCAGGCTGCGCACCGGGACCGCGCCCCGCGCGGCGGTCTCCTGATCCGCGGCGGTCGCCGCGCGGCGGTCCGCCGACCGGATCCGCCACGCGGCGCCCGCCCGGTGACCGCGCCCTGCGCCAGGCCAACCCAAGAACTGGAGCAATCCTTCTCATGGCCCAGATAGGCATTCTCAGTACGGGTTCCTACCTGCCCGACCGCGTCGTCGGCAACGACGAGATCGCGGGGCCGGCCGGAGTGTCGGCCGACTGGATCGTCCGCAAGACCGGCATCGTGGAGCGGCGGCGGGCCGCCGCGCACGAGGCGTCCTCCGACCTCGCGGCGGCCGCCGCGCGGCGGGCCCTCGACCAGGCCGGGCTCTCGCCCGAGCAGCTCGACTACGTGGTCGTCGCCACCTCCACGCCCGACCACCCGCAGCCCGCGACCGCGAGCATCGTCCAGCACCTCATCGGCGCCGAGGGCGCGGGCGCGTTCGACATGAACGCCGTGTGCAGCGGCTTCGTGTACGCGCTGATGGTGACCGAGCGGCTGCTGCGCGGTGACGGCGGCGGCGGTTACGGCGTGGTCGTCGGCGTCGACATCTACTCGCGCATCCTCGACTACTCCGACCGCAGGACGGCGATCCTGTTCGGGGACGGCGCGGGCGCGGTCGTGCTCGGTCCGTCCCCGTCCGGAGGCGGGCTCGCCGACGCGCTGATGATGAGCCGCGGCGACATGCACGGCCTCATCCGCGTCCCGGCGGGCGGGAGCCGCATGCCCGCGACCGAGCACACGCTGGAGGAAGGCCAGCACTTCTTCAAGATGGACGGGCGCGGCGTCCGCGAGTTCGTCCACGACACCCTCCCGGCCACCGTGGCGCAGCTGCTGCGGCGCGGCGGGGTGCCGCCCGAGGAGGTGCGGCACTTCGTCCCGCACCAGGCCAACGGCGCGATGCTCGCCGACATCGTGCCCTCCCTCGGGCTCACCACGGCGCACACCCACCTGACCGTCGAGCGCTACGGCAACACGGGCGCGGCGTCGATCCCGATCACGCTGGACGCCGCGTACCGGCGCGGCGCGATCGGGCCCGGCGACCTCGTCCTGCTGGCGGGCTTCGGCGGCGGCATGGCGCTCGGCGCGTCGCTGGTCCGCTGGACGAGCCCGCGCCTGACCGTGCCCGTCCAGACCGCGGCGGGGGCCGCGGTCTAGTACCACTGCCGTCCGGCCGGTCCCGCTGGGGAGCGACGCGGCCGCCGGGCGGCACTCCGGGAAGGTGGCCGTGTTCGGGGAACCAGGACCCCGGGCACGGCCACACCCGTTGGTGGACCCTGCGTCCGGAGCGAGTTACGGTCCGTCTACCTCCGGGTTTCCGGACGGTGTGATCTGTGTAACCGTGTACAAGATCATCATCGGCCGTCCGGTACGGCATATTCCCTGGTAAAGCAGTAGGTTTTGTCGGTTTTGCATGATCCTTGCGGCGTCTCCGCAGGTCGGGCGGGCTTTTCAGGGTCTTCCCCCAGGCTGCGTCCATGTGCATGCTAGGAGCATGAACGCAACGGAGGCACTGGTGGCGAGGCGCCACATCGACCTCCTCCGCGTGTGCAGCGCGTCCTGTTGACCCGCCCCTCCGCACGCCTCGGCCGCTGATCCGCCGCCCCTCTCTTCTCTTCCCCCCTTCGCTCACGCCTGTCGGCCGCACGGCCCCATGCCCGCCGGATCCCCCTGCCTGCCTGCCCGCGTCCCGCCCTGGAGGTAACGCATGTCCACAGAGCTGCTCGATCCACCCCGGTCCGCGCTGCCGCGCGCCGCGGCGCCGCGGGCCGCCGCGCGCTCGGGCGCCGTGGCGCTGGCGCTGCTGCGCCGCGCCCGCAAGGTCAGCGGGCTGGTGCTGGTGCTCGCGCTGTGGGAGATCGGCGCGCGGGCCGGCTGGCTCGGCAGCACGACGCCGCCGCTCAGCGACGTCGCGGCGCGGGGCTGGGAGATGACCTCCTCGGGCGAGCTGACCGACAACCTCGGGGTCTCGCTGCTGCGGGTGCTGAAGGGCCTCGCGATCGGGCTGCCGCTCGGGCTCGGGCTCGGCCTGCTGTCGGGGCTGTTCCGGGTCAGCGAGGACATCATCGACGCGCCGCTGCAGGCCGTCCGGATGCTGCCGCACCTGGCGCTGGTGCCGCTGTTCATCATCTGGTTCGGGATCGGCGAGACCTCCAAGGTCGGCCTGATCGCGGTCGGCGTGGTGTTCCCGCTCTACATCAACGTGTTCCACGGCATCCGGGGCGTGGACGAGCGGCTGGTGGAGTCCGCGCGGACCTGCGGGCTCGGCCGGATCGGGCTGGTCCGCAAGGTCATCCTGCCCGGCGCGCTCCCGCAGATCCTCGTCGGGCTGCGGCTCTCGCTCGGCGTCGCCTGGCTGACGCTCGTGGTCGTGGAGCAGTCCGCGACCGCCAGCGGCATCGGCTTCGTCATCAACCAGGCCACGCAGTTCCTCCAGATGGACACGGTCTTCCTGGTGCTCGTCGTCTACGCGCTGCTCGGCGTCTCGACGGACCTGCTGGTGCGGCTGGTCGAGCGCCGCGTCCTGGCGTGGCGGAGAGGGCTGGTGGCGCGATGACCGTCGGAACCAGAAGCGGCGTGAGGGTGCGCGGGCTCACCCGCGTGTTCGGTGAGCGGACCGTGCTGGACGGCGTGGACCTCGACATCGCCCCCGGCGAGTTCGTCGCGCTGCTCGGCGCGAGCGGCTCGGGCAAGAGCACGCTGCTGCGCGCGCTGGCCGGGCTGGACGGCGAGGGCGGCGGCGAGATCGACGTCCCGGCCAAGCGCGCCGTCGTCTACCAGGAGCACCGGCTGCTGCCGTGGAGCCGCGTCTGGGACAACGTCGTCCTCGGCTTGTCGAAACGCGGCCTGCGCGGCCGGGACCTGCGCGCGCGGGCCGAGGACGCGCTCGCCGAGGTGGGGCTCTCGGCCCGCGCCGACGCCTGGCCGCTCACGCTGTCGGGCGGCGAGTCGCAGCGGGTCGCGCTGGCGCGGGCCCTGGTCCGCACCCCCGACCTGCTGCTGCTGGACGAGCCTTTCGGCGCCCTCGACGCGCTGACCAGGCTCAACGCGCAGGCGCTCGTCGCCGACCTGTGGGCCGAGCACCGCCCGGCGGTGCTGCTGGTCACCCACGACGTCGAGGAGGCGCTGCTGCTCGCCGACCGCGCGCTGCTGCTCGCGGACGGGCGGATCGCCCGCGAGTACGCCGTCGACCTGCCGCGTCCCCGCTCGATGGACGACCCCCGCTTCGTCGCGCTGCGCCGCGACCTGCTCGACGGGCTCGGTGTCCGCCCCGTCGCCACCAACCTGACCACCGCCCGGGAGGCGCTGTGACCATCAACGAGATCGACGCGGACGTGCTGGTCGCGGGCGGCGGCCCCGCCGGGGCGTGGGCCGCGGTGAAGGCGGCGGAGGCGGGCGCGAGCGTCGTCCTCGCCGACAAGGGCTACCTCGGCACGAGCGGCGCGACCGCGTCGGCGGGCACCGGCGTCTGGTACGTCGAGCCTCGGCCGGAGGCCCGGGAGGCGGCGATGGCGAGCCGCGAGGGCCTCGGCGGGTACCTCGCCGACCGGGAGTGGATGGCCCGCGTCCTCGACCAGACCTACGCGAACATGAACGAGCTGGCGGAGGTGTCGCGGTACCCGTTCCCGGTCGACGACGACGGGCGGCAGATCCGGCGCGGCCTCCAAGGGCCCGAGTACATGCGGCGGATGCGCGTCCGGGTGCGCCGGGCGGGCGTGCGGGTCCTCGACCACAGCCCGGTCACCGAGCTGCTCGCGGACGGGTCGGGCGCGGTCGCGGGAGCGGCCGGGTACCGGCTGCGCGACGAGCACCCGTTCCGGGTCACGGCCCGCGCGGTGGTGCTCGCCACCGGCGGGTGCGCGTTCCTCAGCAAGGCCCTCGGCTGCGACGTCAACACCGGCGACGGCGCGCTGTTCGCGGCGGAGGCGGGCGCGGAGCTGTCGGGGATGGAGTTCTCCAACGCCTACGCGATCGCCCCGGCGTTCACGTCGGTGACGAAGACGGCGTTCTACTCGTTCGCGACCTTCTACCACGCGGACGGGAGCGTCCTCGAAGGCGCGGGCAGCCAGCGCGGGCGCTCGGTCATCGCGCGGACGCTGCTCACCGAGCCCGTCCTGTGCCGGATCGACAAGGCGACGCCGGAGGAGCAGCGGGCGATGCGGCTCGCGCAGCCGAACTTCTTCCTGCCGTTCGACCGGCAGGGCATCGACCCGTTCACCGACCTGTTCCCGGTCACGCTGCTCGCCGAGGGCACCGTGCGCGGCACCGGCGGCATCCGGATCACCGGCCCGGACTGCGCCACGACCGTGCCCGGCCTGTACGCGGCGGGCGACGCCGCGACCCGCGAGCTGATCTGCGGCGGCTTCACCGGCGGCGGCAGCCACAACTCCGCGTGGGCGATGTCGTCGGGCACGTGGGCGGGGCGGGGCGCCGCGCGGCACGCCGCCGAGCTGGGCGGGCGCGCCACGGGACGGCCCGTGCGCGCGCTCGGCGAGGCGGGCGTCCGCCCGGCCGGGCCCGCGACCGGCGGCCACGCCGAGTACGTGCGGGCCGTGCAGGCCGAGGTGCTGCCCTACGACAAGAACCTGCTGCGGCACGCCGACCGGCTCGTCCCGGCGCTGGACGCCCTCGACCGGACGTGGCGGGAGCTGGCCGGCACGCTGCGCGGCGAGGGCGCCGGGCTCGTCCGGGCGCGGTCGGCCGCCGCGATGACCGCGCACGCCCGCTGGATGTACAGCGCCGCGCTCGCCCGCACGGAGACGCGCGGCATGCACAAGCGGCAGGACCTGCCCGAGCAGGACCCGTCCCAGCGGCGGCGCCTGGTCACCGGCGGCCTGCACGAGGTGTGGACGCGGCCCGAGACCGCCGCGCTGGCGGTGGCGTCGTGATCGAGATCGTGTCGCGGGAGCGGTGCATCGCGTGCGACAAGTGCATCGCGGTGTGCCCGACGAACGTCTTCGACCGGGGCGCGGACGGCATCCCCGTCCTGACCCGGCAGAGCGACTGCCAGACCTGCTTCATGTGCGAGGCGTACTGCCCGGTCGACGCGCTGTTCGTCGACCCGCGCTCGCACCCGCTGCCCGAGCCGCCCGACGAGGCCGACCTCGCCGCCGAGGGGCTGCTCGGCAGCTACCGCGAGCAGATCGGCTGGGGGCGCGGACGCACCCCCGGCGCGAGGCTCGCCGTCGGCCCGTCGCTGAACCGCTCCGGCGCCCCGCTCACGTCCTGAGACACCGAGAGGAAAGAACTGTGAAGATCCCCAAGATCCTGGCCGCCGGGCTGCTCGTGCTGGGCGCGGCGGCGTGCGGCTCGTCCGCCGCCGCGGGCGGCTCCAAGACGCTGCGCGTCGGAGTGATCGGGACGGCCGTCGGCAACAAGCTGAACCGCACCGTCGGGTTCCTCGACGAGCGCGGCGAGCTGCTGCCCGAGCTGAAGGCCGCCGGGATCGACAAGATCCAGGTCGCGACGTTCCAGAACGGCCCCGACCTGAACCAGGCGCTCGCGGGCGGGTCGCTGGACATCGGCGTCTACGGCGACACCCCGGCGCTGATCGGGCGCGGGCAGGGCCTGCCGACCCGGCTGGTGTCGCTGAACTCCATCCGGCTGGACGCGGCGATCGTCGCCAAGAAGGACGGCGGGCCCACCTCGCTCAAGGACCTGGAGGGCAAGCGGATCGGCGTGCAGACCGGCTCCTACATCCACCGCTACCTGCTCGGCGCGCTCCAGCAGGCCGGGGTGAGGCCGAAGCAGATCATCCACATGTACACGCCCGCGATCATCGCGGCGCTGGAGAAGAACGCGATCGACGCGGGCGGGCTCGTCTCGGCCGACCAGGTCGCCGAGGAGGCGAAGGGGTACCGCTCGGTCGACGTCGCCTCCCGCGACCACCCCGACCTGCTCGGTACGTCCGCGACCGTCGTGACCGAGAAGTACCTGTCCGGGCACAAGGACATCGTCAAGGTCTGGCAGCGGGCCGAGTCGAAGGCGACCCGGGTGGCCAAGGCGAACTGGCCCGCCTACACCGCCTACGTCGCGCGGACCGGCGGCTACGCGCCGCAGGTGACCATCAAGACGACGCTGAGGGAGCAGCTCCCGGACACGCCGTTCCCCCCCGAGGGGCTGAAGCTGCTCGACGGGACCAAGGGGTTCCTCGCCGGGCAGAAGCTCCTCAAGACCGACTTCCCGATCGACTCGTGGCTGGCCCCGGGCGCCCGGACCGCCGCCGGGGCCACGCCGTGATCGAGCACGACGCCGACGTCCTCGTGCTCGGCGGCGGGCCCGCCGGGGCGTGGGCGGCGCTGGCCGCCGCCACGGCCGGGGCGCGGGTCGTCCTCGCCGACAAGGGGTACTGCGGCACCAGCGGGCCGACCGCGTCGGGCGGCAACAACCTCTGGTACGTGCCCCCGGACGCGGCGGAGCGCGAGCGGGAGGTCGACGCGCGGTTCGAGCAGAGCGCCCGGCTCGCCGACCGCCGCTGGATGGCCCGCGTCGTGGACGAGACCTACCGCCGCGTCGACGACCTCGCCTCGTTCGGCTACCCGTTCCCGGTCCACGACGGGGTGGAGCGGCGCGGCAGCCTCCAGGGGCCGGAGTACATGAAGCGGATGCGGCGCCGCGTCCACCGGTCGGGGGTGCTGATCCTCGACCACCATCCGGCGCTGCGGCTGCTGACCGACTCCTCGGGCGTCGTCGCGGGCGCGGCCGGCATCGCCCGGCAGGAGGGCGAGGCGCCCTGGACGGTCCGCGCGGGCGCGGTCGTGCTCGCGACCGGCGGCTGCGCGTTCCTGTCCGGCGCTTTCGGCACCAACGTCGACACCGGCGACGGGCACCTGATGGCCGCCGAGCTGGGCGCGGAGCTGTCGGGGATGGAGTTCTCCAGCGTGTACGGGCTCTCGCCCGCCTACGGCGCGCACACCAAGGGCCTGATGATGCAGTTCGCGACGTACTACGCCGAGGACGGCACGCGCATCGAGGTCCCGGACCCGCTGTGGGCCAGGGCGCAGGTCGCCGAGCGCCTCGCGGCCGGGCGGAAGGTCTTCGCGCGGCTCGACCAGGCGCCCGCCGAGCTGCGGCAGGCGATGCGCGACGCGCAGCCGAACTACTTCCTGCCGCTGGACAAGGCCGGGATCGACCCGTTCCGCGACCCCTACGAGGTGCGGATGGTGCTGGAGGGCACGGTCCGGGGCACGGGCGGGCTGCGGATCGTCGGCGACGACTGCGCGACGACCGTCCCCGGCCTGTACGCCGCCGGGGACGTCGCGACCCGCGAACCGGTGTCGGGCGCGGTCAGCGGCGGCGGCGCCTACAACGGCGCGTGGGCGATCTCGTCGGGCACCTGGGCCGGACGCGGCGCCGCGCGGTTCGGCCTCGGCCGGGACCGGACACGCACCATTCCGGCCGGGAGGGCCGGCCTGACGCCCGGGTCGCTGGACGCGGCGCGGGTCGTCCGCGCCGTCCAGGCCGAGATCCTGCCGCTCGACCGCAACCTGTTCCGCACGCGCGAGGGGCTCCGCGCCTCGCTGGCCTCGCTGGACGCGCTGTGGGAGCGCGTCACGTCCGAGGGCGTCGCCGGGACGGGCCGCGAGCGCCTGCGCGCCCGGTCGGCGGCGGCCATGACCGCGCACGCCCGGTGGTGCTACCGCGCCGCGCTGGCCCGCGAGGAGTCCCGGGGCATGCACCGGCTGGACGGCCTGCCGACGCTGCGGAGCTTCGAGCACCGGCTGCTGGTCGGCGGCCTGGAGGAGACCTGGACCTCCACCGAGCCCCAGGAGGTGGCGGCGTGATCGAGGTCGTGAGCGCGGAGCGCTGCGTGAAGTGCGACGTGTGCGTCAAGGTGTGCCCGACCGACGTGTTCGACCGGGGCGCCGACGGCCTCCCGGTGATCGCGCGGCAGAGCGACTGCCAGTCGTGCTTCATGTGCGAGGCCCACTGCCCGACGGACGCCCTGTACGTCGCGCCCTTCAGCGGGCCCGCGCCGGACGGCTCCCCGCACACCGACGAGGCCGCCCTCGCCGACGCGTTCGGGGAGTACCGGCGGATCGTCGGCTGGGGGCGCGGCCGGACGCCGGGCAGCCGCGCCGACAGCAACCACATCTTCACCGAGCGGATCCGATCGCCTCGCTGACGGCATTGACCTGGACGGGGCCGCACGCGCACAATTCACACTATGTCAGTAGGGAATATGGAAAATAGCCACGATCCCCTGAAGTTCGCCTACTGGGTCCCCAACGTCAGCGGCGGGCTGGTCGTCAGCACGATCGAGCAGCGCACCGACTGGGGTTACGACTACAACCGGGAACTGGCCGTGCTCGCCGAGCGGAACGGCTTCGAGTACGCGCTCAGCCAGGTCCGCTACATCGCCTCCTACGGCGCCGCCTACCAGCACGAGTCGACCGGGTTCAGCCTCGCGCTGCTGCTCGCGACGCAGCGGCTGAAGGTGATCGCCGCCGTGCACCCCGGGCTGTGGCACCCGGGCGTGCTCGCCAAGTTCATCGCGACCGCCGACCAGCTCTCGGGCGGCCGCGCCGCCGTGAACGTCGTCAGCGGCTGGTTCAAGGACGAGTTCACCAAGCTCGGCGAGCCGTGGCTGGAGCACGACGAGCGGTACCGGCGCAGCGAGGAGTTCATCCGGGTGCTGCGCGAGATCTGGACCTCCGAGCACGCGGAGTTCGGCGGCGACTTCTACCGGCTGCACGACTTCGACCTGCGCCCCAAGCCGCTGGCCGGGCCGGGGCGCCCGCACCCGGAGATCTTCCAGGGCGGCAACTCCACCAGCGCCCGCCGCATGGCCGGGCGGGTGTCGGACTGGTACTTCAGCAACGGCCGCGACTTCGACGGCGTCACCGAGCAGATCCGCGACGTCCGGGCCGAGGCGGGGCTGCACGGGCGCCGCGTCCGGTTCGGGCTGAACGGGTTCCTGATCGCGCGCGACACCGAGGCCGAGGCCCGCGAGGTGCTGCGCGAGATCGTCGCGAAGGCCGACCGGAAGGCCGTCGAGGGCTTCGGGTCGGCGGTCAGGCAGGCGGGGCGGTCGGCGTCGGACGGCAAGGGCATGTGGCAGGACTCGGAGTTCGCCGACCTCGTCCAGTACAACGACGGGTTCCGCACCGGGCTGATCGGCACACCCGAGCAGATCGCGGAGCGGATCGTCGCCTACAAGCGGCTCGGCGTCGACCTGTTCCTGCTCGGCTTCCTGCACTACCTGGAGGACGTCGAGTACTTCGGCGAGCGCGTCCTGCCGCTCGTCCGCGAGCTGGAAGCGGACCTGGAGACGCCGGCACACGTGAACTCCTGAAAACCCCCACGACACAGGAGAGGCAATGTCCGTCGAGACCGAGCAGAGCATCGCAACGAACGACGAGCGGTTCGCCGCCGCGCTGCACCGCGCCGACGTCGTCGCCGCCGAGCTGCGGGCCACCGCCGCCGAGCGCGACCGCGCCAACCGGGCGCCGCGCGAGGAGGTCGAGCTGCTGCGGCGCAACGACCTGCTCCAGGTGCAGGAGCCCGTCGAGCACGGCGGCGACGGGCTGTCGTTCGCGCAGGCGGCGCAGGTCGTCCGGCGGATCGCGCGCGGCGACACCTCGATCGCGCACCTGATCGGCTACCACTACGCGCAGACCCGGGTCGCCTCGCTGTTCGGCACGCCCGAGCAGGACGCCGAGCTGTCGCGGCGCAACGGGCGGGAGAAGGTGTTCTGGGGCGGCGTGCAGAACCCGCGCGGCGGCTCCGACGTCGTGCTGTCGCGCGACGGCGACCGGTTCCGGCTGGACGGCCGCCGCTCGTTCGCCTCGGGCGCCGGGCTCGGCGACTACCTGTCGGTGACCGCCGCCTTCGAGGGCGAGCTGCTGTTCGTCGCGCTGCCCGCCGGGCGGAAGGGCTTCCGCGCGCTCGGCGACTGGGACAACATCGGCCAGCGGCTCACCGACTCCG
The DNA here is from genome assembly GCF_018603865.1 of Actinomadura sp. NEAU-AAG7. Lineage (NCBI taxonomy): Bacteria > Bacillati > Actinomycetota > Actinomycetes > Streptosporangiales > Thermomonosporaceae > Actinomadura > Actinomadura sp. NEAU-AAG7. The sequence continues at coordinate 1,676,734 of NZ_JAHFZY010000001.1, read as the reverse complement.
GCGGGGTCGAGTTCACCGCGACGCCCGTCGAGCGGCACGAGGTCCTCGGCCCCGACCCGCTCACCGGACGGACGATCACCCCGTACCAGACGCTGGTCACCCCGCACTGGCAGCTCGCGTTCGTCAACTTCTACGTCGGCACGGCCGAGGGCGCGCTCGACGAGGCGCTGGACTGGACGCGCCTGCACGGCGCGCCCTGGGAGACCTCCGGCGTGGACAGCGCGACCGACGACCCCTACGTCCTCCAGACGGTCGGGGAGCTGCGCAGCGAGATCCGCGCCGCCGCCCTGCTCGCCGACCGGGCCGGGGACGCGCTCCAGGACGCGCTCGGCATCGGCCCCTCGATCACCGCCGAGCAGCGCGCGGACGCGGCGGTCGCGGTCTACGAGGCCAAGTACCTGTCGACGAAGGTCGCGCTGTCGGTCGCGTCCCGGCTGTTCGAGATCCAGGGCGCGCGGGCCACGACCAGCGCCTACGGCTTCGACCGGCACTGGCGGAACCTGCGCACCCACACCGTCCACGACCCGGTCGCCTACAAGGCCCGCGAGGTCGGGGACTGGACGCTGAACCGCCGCGCCCCCGCCTTCTCCCTCTACCGCTGAGGACGACGATGCCGAACGCGCACGTGATCCGCTCGGGCGCGGAGGCCGTGGAGGTCGCGCGCAAGCTCGCCGCCGCCGTCGCCGTGCGGGCGGACGAGCGCGACCGCGACCGGCGGGCACCGGCCGCCGAGCTGGCCGAGCTCTCGGGCTCGGGCCTGCTCGGCGCCGCGGTGCCCGCCCGGCACGGCGGCGCCGAGGTGGGCGCCGCCGTGCTGGCCGAGGTGTTCCGGACGCTCGCCGCCGCCGACGCGAGCCTCGCGCAGATACCGCAGAGCCATTTCGTGTTCCTGGACGCGCTGCGGCGGCAGGGCACCGAGGAGCAGCGGGCCCGGTACTTCGCGAGGGCGCTGGACGGCGCGCGCTTCGCCAACGCCCAGACCGAGCGCGGCGGGCGCACCGTCACCGACGACGCCACCACCCTGCGCCGGACGCGGCCCGGCCGCTACGTCCTCGGCGGCGTGAAGTACTACAGCACCGGCGCGCTGTTCGCGGACGTGCTGGTCGTCCGGGCCGTCCTCGCCGACGAGCCGCCGCTGCCGGGCGGCGCGCCGCCCAAGGCGCTCGCCTACATCGCGCGCGACTCCCCCGGCGTCGCCATCGACGACGACTGGGACGGCATGGGGCAGCGGACCACCGCGAGTGGAACGGTCCGCCTGGAGGACGTCCCGGTCGGCGCCGACGACATCGTCCCCTACAACGCGCTCTTCGACGGGCCGACGACCTACGGCGCGCGGGCGCAGGTGCTGCACGCCGCGCTGGACGCGGGCATCGCCCGGGGCGCGGTCGCCGCCGCCGTCACCGCCGCCGGGCGGGCGCGGCCGTGGTTCGAGAGCGGCGCGGAGACCGCGACCGGCGACCCGCTGCTCGTCCAGCGGGCGGGCGAGCTGGAGATCACCGTGCGGGCCGCCGAGGCGCTGCTGCGGGAGGCCGCCGAGGCGATCGACGCGGCCGAGCGCGACCTCTCCGACGACTCCGCCGCGCGGGCGTCGATCGCGACCGCCGCCGCGAAGGTCGCCACCGGCCGCGCCGCGCTGGAGGCCGCCTCGACGCTGTTCGAGCTGGGCGGGACGCGGTCGGCGGCGGGCGCGCTCAACCTCTCGCGGCACTGGCGGGACGCGCGGACCCACACCCTGCACGACCCCGAACGCTGGAAGGTGCAGCACATCGGACGCTGGCTGCTGACGGGCGCTCCCCCGCCCCGGCACGGGCAGCTCTGAGGAAGGAAACCCCAACCGTGACCCTGTCGTTCCACTGGTTCCTGCCCACCTACGGCGACTCGCGCTTCATCGTGGGCGGCGGCCACGGCCGTCCCGCGGACGCGGCGTCCGGCGACCGGCGCGCCACGATCGGCTACCTGTCCTCGATCGTGCGCGGCGCCGAGGAGCTGGGCTTCACCGGCGCGCTCACCCCGACCGGCGCGTGGTGCGAGGACGCCTGGCTGACCACCGCGATGCTGGCGCGCGAGTCCGAGCGGCTGGCGTTCCTCGTCGCGTTCCGGCCGGGACTGATCAGCCCGACGCTCGCCGCGCAGATGGCCGCGACGTTCAGCGCGCACGCCCCGGGGCGGCTGCTGCTCAACGTCGTCACCGGCGGCGAGGCGCACGAGCAGCGCGCCTACGGCGACCACCTGTCCAAGGACGAGCGGTACGCGCGCTGCGCGGAGTTCCTGTCGGTCGTGCGGCGGCTCTGGGACGGCGAGACCGTCACCCATCGCGGCGCGCACCTCGACATCGACGCCGCGCGGCTGCCGACCGTCCCCGACCCCGTCCCGCCGCTGTACTTCGGCGGGTCCTCGGCCGCCGCCGGACCGGTCGCCGCCGAGCACGCCGACGTGTACCTGACCTGGGGTGAGCCGCTCGACGCGGTCGCCGCCAAGATCGAGTGGATCCGCGGGCTCGCCGCCGCCCGGGGCCGGAAGCCGAGGTTCGGCATCCGGCTGCACATCATCACCCGCGACACCGCCGAGGAGGCGTGGCGGCTCGCGGGGCGGATGGTCGAGGCGCTCGGCGAGGACACCGTCGCCGCCGCCCAGGCCGCGCTCGCCCGCAGCGAGTCCGTCGGCCAGCGGCGCATGCGCGAACTCCACGAGACCAGCCGCGCGGACGGCTCCTGGCGCGACCCCCGCGCCCTGGAGATCGCGCCGAACCTGTGGGCGGGCGTCGGGCTCGTCCGGGGCGGCGCCGGGACGGCGCTGGTCGGCGACCACGCCGAGGTCGCCGAGCGCATCGCCGAGTACGCCGGCCTCGGCATCGACGAGTTCGTCCTGTCGGGCTACCCGCACCTGGAGGAGCTGTACTGGGTCGGCGAGGGCGTGCTGCCCCGCCTCGCCGAACGCGGCCTGTTCCACGGCCCGGCCGGGCCGGCGGGCCAAGGCGCCACCGCCTTCCTCCCGAAGGACGCGGCGCGATGACGGCGCTCGGACTCGACCTGCGCCGCGTCTACGGCGCCTACCCGACCGGCGTCGCCGTGGTCGCGGGCCTGGTCGGCGGGCGTCCCGCCGGGATCGCCGCCAGCTCGTTCGTGCCGGTGTCGCTCGACCCGCCGCTCGTGTCGGTGTGCGTCGCGCACACCTCCACGACCTGGCCCCTGCTGCGCGAGCGGCCCACGATCGGGATCAGCGTGCTCGGCGCGCACCAGGAGCACGTCGGCCGCCGCGTCGGCGCCCGCGACGGCGACCGGTTCGCGGGCGTCGAGTGGCGGGCCACCGAGGGCGGCTCCGTGCTGGTCGAGGGCGCGTCCGCGTGGTTCGACTGCGTCGTCGAGCAGCAGGTCCGCTCCGGTGACCACGACATCGTCGTCTTCCGCGTCGAGGACCTGGACGCCGCGCACGACGTCCCGCCGCTGGTCTTCCACGCCAGCACCTTCCGTTCCCTCCGCTAAGGAGCCTTTCCGTTGCCCGTCAGCGTCCACGTCGAAGTCCGCGCCGCCGCCTGGGACGACCCCGCGGCGGAGGCGCTGCGCAGATCCATGGACGCGGAGATGCGCGACCGCTACGAGGACCGGCTGGAGGAGATCGAGGCCCTCGTCGCCGAGCCGGAGTGGCGGAGCGCGCTCGTCGTCGAACCGCACGAGGCCGTCCACGTCGCGGTCGCCTACGCCTCCGGCGAACCCGTGGGGCATGCCGCGCTGCGCCGCCTGGACGGCGGCGACCTGGAGCTGAAGCGGATGTACGTCGCGTCCGCCGCGCGGGGCACGGGGGTGTCCACGGCGCTGCTGGCGGCGGTGGAGGACGCGGCGCGCGCGCTCGGCGCGTCCCGGCTCGTGTTGCAGACCGGCGACCGGCAGCCCGACGCGGTCCGGCTGTACGAGCGCGAGGGCTACACCCGCGTCCCGGTCTTTCCCCCGTACGAACGGTTGCATTTCTCGATCTGCATGGCAAAAGTATTGTGACTAAGGGAGCGAACATGAGCATTGTCGTTCTGGTAGGGAATCCACGTCCCCAGTCCCGGACATTTCAGGTGGCTCTGAAGGCCGCGGCCGCGATAGCCGAACGGATCGGCGACGGCGACGCGGTCGAGGCCGTCGATCTGTCGGCACTGGCACCCGGCCTGCTCGGCGCCGTGCCGGCCCCGGAGACGCAGGACGCGCTGGACCGGGTCGCCTCCGCCGACGTCCTGCTGGTCGCGAGCCCGACCTACAAGGCCACCTACACGGGCCTGCTCAAGGTGTTCCTGGACCGGTTGCCGGGCGGCGCGCTGGCCTCGACGGTCGCGCTGCCGCTGCTGGTGATGGGCGATCCGAAGCACTCCCTGGCCGTGGAGGTGCATCTGCGGCCCCTGCTGGTGGAGCTGGGCGCGGTCGTGCCCACACCGGGGCTGGCGTTCCTGGAGACGCAGATCGCGGCCGCGGAGGAGGTGCTCGGCGCCTGGGCCGACATCGTCGCGCCGCAGGTGGTGGCGGCGGAACTCGCCCGCGATGCCGCGCGGATCTGAGAAGGGGGCCGTTCCGGTGCCGGTCAAGCAGATCCATCTGGCCGCCCATTTCCCCGGCGTCAACAACACGACCGTGTGGTCGGATCCGGGCTCGGGCAGCCAGATCGACTTCGGCTCCTTCGTCCACCTCGCGCGGACCGCGGAGCGCGGGAAGTTCGATTTCTTCTTTCTCGCCGAGGGGCTCCGGCTGCGGGAGATGAAGGGCCGCATCCACGACCTCGACGTCGCCGGGCGGCCCGAGTCGCTGACCGTCCTGTCGGCGCTGTCGGGGGTCACCGCGCGGCTCGGGCTCGCCGCGACCGTCAACTCGACGTTCAACGAGCCCTACGAGGTGGCGCGGCGCCTGGCCACGCTCGACCACCTCAGCGGCGGGCGCGCCGCCTGGAACGTCGTCACGAGCTGGGACGCGTTCACCGGCGAGAACTTCCGGCGCGGCGGCTACCTGGCCGAGGCCGACCGCTACAACCGCGCCCGCGAGTTCCTGGGCACCGCCCGCGAGCTGTGGGACTCCTGGAGCGGCGGCGACCTCGTCGCCGACCCCGCCTCGGGCACGTTCGCCCGCCCGGACGCGGGGGCGTTCGCACATCGCGGCCCGCAGTTCGACATCGCCGGACGGTTCAACGCGCCGCGTCCGCCCCAGGGCCGCCCGGTGATCATCCAGGCCGGGGACTCGGCGGAGGGGCGCGAGTTCGCCGCCGCCGAGGCCGACGTCATCTTCAGCCGGCACGGCACGCTGGAGGACGGCCGCGCCTTCTACAAGGACGTCAAGAGCAGGCTCGCCAAGTACGGGCGCCGCCCGGACGAGCTGAAGATCATGCCCTCCGTCACCTACGTGCTCGGCGACACCGAGGAGGACGCGGCCGAGCGCGCCGCCGACATCCGCCGCGCGCAGGTGACCCCGCAGGGCGCGCTGGCCTACCTGGAGGGGTTCTGGGGGCGCGACCTGTCCGGCTACGATCCGGACGGCCCGCTGCCCGACGTCGAACCCGACCTCGGCGAGGGCGTGTCGAAGGGCCGCGCGCAGTTCCGCGGCGACCGGAGCGAGACCGTCCGCCGGTGGCGGGCGCTGGCCGCCGAGCGCGGCCTCACCATCCGCGAGCTGGTCATCGAGGCCACCGGGCGGCAGACGTTCGTCGGGACGCCGCGCTCGGTCGCGGACCAGATCGACGAGTTCGTGCGGACCGACGCCGCCGACGGGTTCGTGCTCGTCCCGCACCTGACCCCGACCGGCCTGGACGACCTGGTCGAGCACGTGGTGCCCCTCCTCCAGGAGAAGGGCGTGTTCCGCGCCGACTACACCGGCCCGACCCTGCGCGACCACGTCGGACTGGAGGCGCCATGACCGAGCTGCACCTCGCCGCCGCGCTGAACGACGCGGGCTGGCATCCGGCGGCCTGGCGGGACCCGTCGGCCCGCCCGTCCGCGCTGTTCACCGCCGGGTACTGGGGCGACCTCGCCGCCGAGGCCGAGCGCGGCCTCCTCGACTTCGTCACCATCGAGGACGCGCTCGGCCCCCCGGCCCCGCCCGGCGGGGTGACGGCGCGGCTGGACGCGGTGCTGATCGCCGCGCGGCTCGCGCCCGCGACGTCCCGGATCGGCCTCGTGCCCGCGACCGTCGTCCAGCACACCGAGCCGTTCCACGTCTCGATCGGCATCGCCTCGCTCGACCACGCCAGCCGCGGCCGCGCCGGATGGCGGCCCGACGCCGCCCCCGCCCACCACGCCCACGCGCCGCACTTCGGCCGCCGCGACCTCCCGGACGCGGCGCTGCTCGGCGAGGCGGCCGAGTTCGCCGAGGTCGTCCGGCGGCTGTGGGACTCCTGGGAGGACGACGCGGAGATCCGCGACACCGCCACCGGCCGGTTCCTGGACCGCGAGAAGCTGCACTACATCGACTTCGAGGGCGAGCACCTCCGGGTCCGGGGGCCGTCGATCACGCCGCGCCCGCCGCAGGGGCAGCCGCCGGTGACCGTGCTGGCCGACGACGTCGCCGGCTATGAGCTCGCGGCGCGGGCCGCCGACGTCGTCCTCGTCGCCCCGCGCTCCCGCGGGGACGCGGTGACCGTCGTCGCCCAGGTCAGGGAGGCCGAGCGCACGGTCGAGCGGACCGGCGAGCCGCTCCGCGTCCTCGGCGACCTGGTCGTGTTCCTGGACGCCGTGCCCGGGGCCGCCCACGCCCGGCTCGCCCGGCTGGACGGCCTCGCGCGCGCCGCCTTCGACGCCGAGGTCTTCACCGGAACCCCCGGCGACCTCGCCGACCTGCTGCTCGACTGGCGCGAGGCGGGCCTGGACGGGTTCCGGCTGCGGCCGGGCGTCCTGCCCGCCGACCTCGCCGCGATCACGCGCGAGCTGGTGCCGATCCTGCGCGGGCGCGGCGCGTTCCGCGAGAGCTACGGGACGGCGACGCTGCGCGGGCATCTCGGGCTGCCGCGTCCCGCGAACCGCTACGCCGTGTCCGACCCTGGGAGGCGCCCGTGACACCGCTGTCCGTCCTCGACCTCGCGCCGGTCCCGGCCGGCGGCACCGCGCGCGACGCCGTGCGCGACGTCCTCGACCTCGCGCGGCGGGCCGAGGCCGCCGGCTACCACCGGTACTGGCTCGCCGAGCACCACCTCTCGCCGGGCGTCGCGAGCGCGGCGCCGCAGGTCCTCATCGGGGCGGTCGCCGCCGCCACGTCCCGGATCCGGGTCGGGTCCGGCGCCGTCCAGACCGGGCACTGGACGCCGCTGGCGATCGTCGAGCAGTTCGGCACGCTCGACGCCCTCCACCCGGGGCGCATCGACCTCGGCGTCGGACGCTCCGGGCAGAAGCGCCAGGAGGCCGCGGGGCGGGCCGCCGCGCCGCCGCGTCCCGCGCGCGAGGCCACGTTCGTGGACGGCCTGCTGATCCCCACCCCCTACGACACCTCGCGGGCCGCGAGGTCGCCGAGGCTCCTGCTCCAGGACTCGCTGCTGCGGCAGGCCGGGGCGCGGGCGCCGCGCTTCCCCGACGCCATCGACGAGGTCACCGCGCTGCTGGACGGGACGCTCCAGCGCGACGGCGTGGACGCGCACGCCAACCCCGGCGAGGGCGCCTCGCTCGCGCTGTGGATCCTCGGAAGCAGCGGGGGCGAGAGCGCCCGCGTCGCGGGCGAGCGGGGCCTGCCGTTCGCCGCGAACTACCATGTCGCCCCGGCCAGCGTGCTGGAGGCCGTGGACGCCTACCGCGCGGCGTTCCGCCCGTCGGCGGCGCTGGAGGAGCCCTACGTCCTCGTCTCCGCCGACGTGGTCGCGGCGCCCACCGAGGCGGAGGCGCGCGAGCTCGCCTCCCCCTACGCGCTGTGGGTGCACAGCATCCGGGCGGGCGACGGCGCGATCCCGTTCCCGACGCCTGAGCAGGCCGCCGCGCACGAGTGGCGGCCCGAGGACCTCGACCTCGTCGCCGACCGCGTCGAGACCCAGTTCGTCGGGACGCCCGAGGCGGTCGTCGCCGGGCTGGAGACGCTGCGCCGCGTCACCGGCGCCGACGAACTGCTGCTCACCACCATCACCCACGACCACGCCGACCGCGTCCGCTCCTTCGAACTGATCGCCGAGGCATGGACGCGCAGCTCGGAACGGACGTCCGCAAACGCGCCCGGCGCGGGCTGAGCTCCGCTGACCGGCGCCTTCCGGCCGCCTGCCCCGTAGTTGATATACGGTCGGCGGCCGTCTTGGCAGGTTCCCCCCCTTGCCGGGGCCCGCGCCCGGCCGGACTATTCCGGCAACCCAGGACCCTGGGCGTCCATCCCCGCAGGAGACCCCCGTGAGACTCCGCATCTCCTCGGCGGCCGCGACCGCCGCCGCCTGCGCCATCGCCACGCTCGCCGCTCCCGCCCCGGGCGCGATGGCATCATCCGCCTCCCCCGCCTCCCCCGCCGCCCCGCCCTCCGCCGTCGGCGGCCAGACCGTCTACGCGAGCGACGGCTCCCCGTGCACGCTCGGTTTCAACGTCCGCAGGAGCGACGGCTACTACTTCCTCACCGCCGGTTCGTGCGCGCGGCAGGACCAGAGGGTCTACGCCGACTCCGCCAAGACCACCGCGCTCGGCACCGTCGTCGCGCGCACGCCCCTCGGCGTCGGGCTCGTCCGCTATGTCGAACCGCAGGCGGAGCGTCCCGGCGGCGTCGACACCCACCCCGGTTCGCAGCACATCAAGGGCGCGGGCCACGTGCCCATCGGCCAGCAGATCTGCCGCAGCAGCCCGGTCTCCGGGCTGCGCTGCGGCAAGCTGAAGGCGGTCGACCTGAGCGTGATGCTGCCCGACGGCACGATGGGCACCATCGCGCAGACCGACGCCTGCGGGCTGCCCGGCGACGCCCCCGGCGCGCCCTACTTCGCCGGCGGGACCGCGCTCGGCGTGGAGTTCCAGGGCTCCGGCGCCTGCGAGGGCGGCGAGAACTCCTACTACCAGCAGCTCGACGAGATCCTTGTGCAGTTGGGAGGCGGCGAGGTCTACTGAGCACGTCCCGATCCCGACCACCGGCCCCGGAGCCGCGCCGCGCCGCGCCGAGCCGCGCCGCGCCGAGCGCGATCACACGGGGCGGACGGACAGCGCGTGGCGGAAGACGTCGCGCGGATCCCACTTCGCCTTGATCCGCTGGAGCCGCGGGTAGTTGCCGCGGAAGTACAGGACGTGCCACGGCGCGCCGCCGTTCAGCGCCGGGTCCGCGAGGTCGGTGTCGGGGTAGTTGATGAACGCGCCGTCGCCGGCCGCGGGCACGCCGCCCGTGTCGGCGTAGAGGTCGCGGTAGACCTCGCGCGTGTAGGCGATGTGCCGGGCGTCGTCGGCGGCGTCCTCCCACCCGTTGATGAAGAACATCTTCATGATCGTGTCGCGGTGGGGCGCCGCCGTCGCGTCCGGGCGGACGGCGTTGACCCGCCCGCCGAAGGTGTAGAGGCTGAGGATCGCGCCGGGGTGGTCGTAGTCGGTGCGGGTCAGGTGGTGGTGCAGGACGCCGATCTGCCGGTCGGTCAGGCGGCGCCGCAGGTAGGCCGACTTCACCTTCAGCCGGTACCGCGGCCCCGGGTCGCCCGGCGACCCGGCTAGCGCGGCCGCGAGCCACGGCTGGTTCGCCGCCTTCCTGACGGGTGCGGCCGGCACACCCTCGCTGATCGCGGCGATGTGGCCGTCCAGCAGCCGCTCGGCGGCGGACGCGCCCGCGACGGCGGCGACCTGGCCGATCATGCCGATCGTCCCGGCCGCCGGGCGGGTGAGCTGGAGTTCGCTGTAGAGCGCGGCCGCCGGGGAGCCCGGCGCGCTGTTGCGCTCCACCCAGGTGCCGTGGTTGCGGACGAGCCGCTCGAACGCGGCCCTGTCCAGCCTGCTCCAGTCCCAGTCGACGGAGAACGTCAGCGCCGTGGACGGCGGCGCGGGCAGCAGCCGGGACGGGTCGTCGCCGCGCGCGTCCGGCGTCCGGAACCAGTAGCGGGTGGCGACGCCGAACGTCCCGCCCCCGCCGCCGGTGTGCGCCCACCACAGGTCCCGGTTCGGGTCGGACGCCCCGCTCGTCGCCACCACGCTCCGGGCCCGCCCGTCCCGGCCGACGACGACCACCTCGACCGCGTGGAGGTGGTCGACGGCGAGGCCCATCGTCCGCGACAGCGGGCCGAAGCCGCCGCCGGGCACGTGCCCGCCGGCGCCGACGGTCGGGCACCACCCGGCGGGGATCGTCACGCCCCATCCCAGGTAGAGCCTGCGGTACACGTCGCCGAGCAGCGCGCCCGCCTCCACCGCGAAAGCGCGGCGGCGGGCGTCGTAGTAGACGTCGGTCATCGCGGAGGTGTCGATGACGACGCGCACGGCGGGATCGCCGACGAAGCCCTCGAAGCCGTGGCCGCCGCCGCGGACCGCCACCCTCCTGCCGGTGTCGACGGCCCGCTGCACCGCCGTGACCACGTCCTCGGTCGTCCCGACCACCCACACGTGGTCGGGATCGCCCACGAACCGCCGGTTGTAGCCGCGCGAGGCCAGGGACGGGAAGCGCGGGTCGCCGCGTCCGACCTCCGACGCCGGAGGCGGCGGCGCGGCAGGCCCGGCCGCCTCGGCCGGTGCCGCGCCCAGGGCGGGCGCGGCGACCCCCGCCGCCGTGGCCGCCAGCCCGCCCCGCAGGACGTTCCTCCGCGTGTGCTCGGTCATCCGGACTCCTCAGATCGCGAATGACCACCAACGTAGGGACGGCGCGGGATGCGGTCAGTGGGCCTGGCCCCACCTCATCGGTAGGCGCAACCCCCGGATGTCAGATGTCGACGAGAAGCCGGATCTGCCGTTCGACGCCGTCCGGGCCGCCGAGAACGGGGAAATGCTCGATGGCCTCCGCGCACAGGTCGATGAGCTGCTCCTTCTTGGTGCGCTCCTGCTCGTCCGCGTCGAAGTCGTAGAACTGGAAGGAGGGCGCCGCGTGCCGCCCCTTGTAGGGGCCGTCCGGAATCGGCGTCGTGACCAGCGCCTGCGCGATGGGGTAGAGGATCCCTTGCATCACCGCGACGTCGTTGCGTTCGAGCCGGTACCGGTGGCTGAACATCTCCTCGCGGTCGGTGCCCGGGACCTTCTTCGTCTTCACGTCGTCGGTGGAATGCGCGTAGGTCTCGTCCAGCAGGCACAGCGTGTAGCAGTAGGCCGCGTTGAACAGCGTCATCAGGCTCTGGACGCCGGGCTGGTCGTCGAAGTCGGCCACCAGCGGGTCGGCGACGACGGGCCAGGTCGCCTCCGGGTCGTCGATGTCGATCCGGTGCTCGGGGCCGCCGTCGACCGCGCCGATGCCCTCGATGCCCTCCTGGACGCGGACGAACTTCTCGTAGTGGGTGTAGTCCTCGACGCCGGGCCTGATCTCGATCTTCTTGTGGTCGGTGATCGTGCCCTCGCCCTGCTCGATGATGATCCGCAGCGCCTGCCGGGCGGTGGCGAGGTCGTGGACGCGGATCGGCTTGCCGTTGCCGAACTCGTTCCAGAACCCGCGCTTGTACTGCTTGCGCGCGTCCTCCACCGCCCACTCGATCTCGTCCTCCAGGTCGATGAACCCCTGCTCGATCGCGCGGTAGAACTCGCCCAGGCTCGTGTACTGGCCGACGTCCCGCGGGTGCCGCGCGAACGTCTCCGCGCCGAGGTCGATGTCGTCGGGCATCTCGACCCGGCGGAAGGTGTTGACGTGCTCCTTGGAGAGCCGGTCCAGGCTGAGGATGATCTCCGGGCCGTCCGGGTCGTCGGGGTTGTAGCGGTTCAGCATCGTGCTCGGATACGACGGGATGAACTCCTCGTCGTAGAAGGAGATGTCCTCGCCGTACCCGATGGCGACCATCAGGTTGCGCACGAGCGCCAGGTGCAGCATCTCCTCGATCGAGATCCCGACCAGCGTGCGCAGCACGCCCCGCGGCGCCGCCCACTGCGAGTGCCCGCGCGTCCGGATCGAGTACGCGGAGAACAGGTACATCGGGATCGTGGACAGCTCCACCTGCGCGGCGACGTACAGGTGGTCGGCCAGGTCGTCCACGGTCCGGATGCCCGCCGCCGGGTCGAGCCGGCGGATCGGTCTCGTCCGCACCAGCCGGTCGCCCGCTTTCCGCGCGGCGCGCGCCTTCGTCCTGGCCTGCGTCTTGGCCTGCGTCTTGGCCTGCGTCTTGGCCTGCGTCTTGGGCTGCGTCTTGGGCTGCGTCTTGGGCTGTGTCTTGGCCTTCGTCTTGGACGCGGGCTTGCGCGCCTTCGTCCGGGTCGTGGTGGTGGTCATCGTCTCGCCCTCTCCTCAAGGTGTTCGGGTGCGCGGTGGGCGCGGGTGAAGTAGCCGAGTCCGGCCCAGCGGCGGAGCGCCTCGGCGGACGGGTCCGCGAGGACCGCGCCGACCGCCGCGCCCCCGGCCAGCGCCCGCAGCGCCCGGTGCGCGGCGGGGTCGAGCTCGCGCATCGTGACCCGGTAGTCGCGGCGGCTCACCGCCAGCGCGACCGGACGCGGCGCGGGCGGCTCCGGGTCCTCGCCGCGCCGGACGGCCGCCAGGTACTCGTTGACGGGGAAGGCGAACGTCGGCAACCGCAGGCACGGCGCCGTCTCCAGACGCAGGTCGCAGCCCCGCGAGAGGTCGAGGGCCGCCGGGAGGTCGTCCGGGCGCAGGACGGGCCCGCCCTCGGTGCCGGGGCCCTCGACGACCTCCGTGATGATCCGCTCCAGCCGGGCCAGGTCGATGATCAGGTCCGGCCACTGCTCGCGGTGCGCCGCGCCGTCCGGCCTGGTCGCCTCCAGGTGGTCGGCGAACCCCTCGTCGAGCCGGGTGAGCGTGTACGTCCGGGACGGGCGCGCGTCGAGGTAGTCCAGGGCGAACCGGTCGAACATCTCCTCGCCCAGCAGCCGCGTCAGCCCGGGGTGCAGGCCGCGCATGTTCTCCAGCAGCCGGAGCCGGTAGCCGCGCCGGTAGATCCCGAGCCGCTCCCGCGCGGTCAGCGACGACGACGCCGTGAGAGTCCTTTCGACGCCGTCGGCCGCGCCATCGCCGAGAATGGCGGCCTGCATCCACCGCTGGGTCCCGGCCAGCCCCGCCACCGGTTCAGGCATCCGGTACGCCCTGGAGCGCCGAGACCGGGTCGCGTCCGGCGGCGGCGAGCCTGGCCTTGCCGAGTTCGGCCTCAAGGACGGGGAACTCCGGCAGCCGGTCGTCCCATTCCAGCAGCGTGGGAATCGGCCCGGCGCGCTCGGTCACGAGCCGGTAGAGGTCCCAGACGGCGTCGGAGACCGGGCGGTCGTGGGTGTCGATGAGATGCGTCCCGTGATCGGCGTGCCCGGCCAGATGGATCTGCTCGACGCGCTCCATCGGCAGCGCGTCGAGATAGTCGACCGGGTCGAAGTCGTGGTTGGCCGCCGAGACGTAGACGTTGTTGACGTCCAGCAGCAGCCCGCAGTCGGCCTCCTCGGCCAGCCGGGTCATGAACTCCTGCTCGGGCATCGCGGACGCGGTGAACCCGACATAGGTGCTCGGGTTCTCCAGCACCAGCCTGCGGCCGAGGAACTCCTGCGCGATCCGGACGCGTTCCACCACGTGCGCCAGCACCGCCTCGGTGAAGGGGAGCGGAAGCAGGTCGTGGGTGTTGCGGCCCATGACCCCCGTCCAGCAGACGTGGTCGGACACCAGCGGCGCCCGCACCGCCGCGGCCAGCCCGCGCAGCCGCGCCAGGTAGCCGAGGTCGAGCGGGTCGGTGCCGCCGATCGACAGCGAGACCCCGTGCAGCGCGATCGGGTAGTGCTCGGCGATCGCCTCCAGCGCGCGGCGGCGGCCGCCGGCGCAGTCCATGAAGTTCTCCGAGACCACCTCGAAGAAGCCGACGTCCGGGCGGTGCCGCCGGACGTGGTCCATGTGCGGCCCGCGCAGCCCGATCCCGAACCCCGGCATGCCCGCGGCGGTGCCCGCTGGGGTGCCCGTTGCGGTGTCCGCGGCGGTGTCCGCCCAGGTCACCGCGCCTTCCTCGGCGCGGCCTTCCGGGCCTTCCCGGCGGTCTTGCGGCGGGCGCCGTCCCCGGACGCGGCGCCGCGCCGCCCCACCGGGCCCACCAGGTCCTCGCCGTCGTCGACGTCGTACTCGGGCAGCAGGTCGTCGGGGATCCCGTCGCCCGGGGACGGGCCGTAGGCGAGGCCCGCCCGGTACATCCGGTCCTCCATGAGCCGCCGGGCCTGCAACCACACGCTCCTGCCCTTCATCGGCCCGGCGCTGAACACGCGGCTGACGTTGAGCGGGCTCGCGCAGCTCCCGTTGAACCGGCACGCCTGCTCCCCGGGGCGCCACTGCTGGTCGTCGCCTCCGGCGTAGCCGCAGCCGCCCTGGCCGCGGCACTGCCCCTCGCCGTGGCAGACATGGCGGACGGTCGCGCAGTTCCCGGTTCCGGCCATGACGGCGCCGCCGTCGACGTCGAAGGCGTTGCACGCGTTCAGGCCCATGCACACGTGCTGCTCCAGGCCCTCGGCGGGCCCGCCGCAGCTCGCGCCGCCGAAACTGCGCCCGCTCGCGTCGTAGTGCTGCTCGACCGCGTACTCCTGCGAGGACACCACCTCCGGGCCCGCCGCCCGGTCGTGCCCGTTGTGCTCGCGCCTCACTTTTGCCATGCCGCCCTCAAATTCACCGAATTGCAGGTCCACCTGCGTCTTCACCCGGGACGAAGATCAGTAAGCGCGCGGCTCGACTTATTACGACACGTGGAAACGGCATGCGCCCACGTTGACCGAAAATTGGCGATCACCTGATGTTGATACAAGGCGGTGACCAACATTGGCACTTCCTCCCCTTGCCGGTGGCCGCGCTTTTCCGCACTATTCCGGAAAGTCAGCCCCCCGGCAGGAGGCCCCCGTGAGAGCCCGCATTCGTGTGATCTTCGCGTGCGTCGCGACCGTCATGAGCCTGCTCGTCCCCGGCACGGCCGCGGCCACCGCCCCGCCGCCGTCCGAGGGCGGGCGGGCGATCTACGCGGCCAACGGCGTGCGCTGCGCCCTCGGGTTCAACGTGGTCAGGAGCGGCACCTACTACTTCCTCACCGCGGGCGGCTGCGCGCAGGCCGGTCTGCGGATCTACGCCGACCCGGCGCTGACCGTCCCGCTCGGCACGGTCGCCGCGGTCACCAACTACAAGATCGCCCTCGTCCAGTACGTGGACCCGAAGACGCAGCGGCCCGGCACCGTCCACACCTACCCCGGCACGCAGGAGATCGTGACGGCCGGGGCCCCGGCCGCCGGCCAGCGGGTCTGCCGCAGCGGCCCCGTCAACCACCTGGTCTGCGGGCCCGTCACGGCGACCAACCTGACCATCAACCTCCCCGACGGTGTGATCAACGGTGTGGCGCAGGCGACCGTGTGCCCGGGCGAACTCCCGGGCGCGCCCTACTTCGCCGACACCAGGGCGGTCGGGCTCGAAATCGGCAGGTCCGGCAGTTGCGCCGGCGGCGGCTCGTCCTATTTCCTACCGGTCGGCCCCATCCTGAGCGCCTTCGGCGTCGCGGTGTACTGACCGCGGTCCCCCGCTAGGAGCGCGGGTTCCACAGCGCGGTCGCGACCGCGGACAGGCCGATCTCGCCCGACGCCTTCACCAGGACGACGTCGGCCGGGCGCAGCAGGCTCCGCAGCAGGGCCACCGCCTCCCGGCGGCGCGGCAGCGCGTGGGTGGCCACGCCCGCCCGGCGGGCGGCCTCGGACAGGGCGTCGGGGCCCTCGCCGGTCCCGACCACGACGAGGATCGCGACGCCCAGTTCGGCGGCCAGCCTGCCGACGGCGGCGTGGTGCCGCGCCGCGTCCCCGGCCTGGCCGGTCATCTCGCCGAGGACGGCGATCGTCCGGCGTCCGGCCGACATCGTCGCCAGCGTGCGCAGCGCGGCGCGCATGGAGACGGGGTTGGCGTGGCAGGCGTCGTCGATGACCGTGATGCCGTCGGCGCGCTCGACGAGCTGGAACCGGTTCGGCGAGCGCGGGGCGGCGGCGCTCAGCCGCGCCGCGATCCGGCGGGTCGTGACGCCGAGGACGTCGGCGACGCTCGCGGCCGCCAGCGCGTTGCCGACCTGGTGCTCGCCGGGCAGCCCGAGCCGCACGGCCGCCGCGCCCGACGGGGTGTGCAGGATGAACGACGCGCGGCCCTCGCCGTCGACCGTGACGCCGCCCGCCCGGACGGACGCCTCGGCGTCGCGGCCGTAGGACACGACGCCCGCCGACGTCGCGCCCGCCATCGACGCCACGGCCGCGTCGTCGGCGTTGAGGAAGGCCAGCCCGCCCTCCCCCGCCGGGGGCAGCGCCCGCACCAGCTCGGCCTTCGCCCGCGCGACGCCGATGATCCCGCCTAGCGTGAGCAGGTGCGCGGGCCCGATGTTCAGCACCAGCCCGAACTGCGGGCGCGCCACCCACGCGAGGTGGGTGATGTCGCCCTGGCGGGCGGCCCCCATCTCCAGGACGAGGTAGCGCGTCCACCGGTCGGCGCGCAGGATCGTCAGCGGCAGCCCGATCTCGTTGCCGTCGGAGCCGGCGGTGGCGACGGTCGGCGCCTCGCGTTCGAGGATCTGGGCGAGCAGGTCCTTGGTCGTGGTCTTGCCGACCGAGCCGGTGACGCCGATGACGACGAGGTCCAGCATGTCGCGGACGAACATGGCGAGGTCGGTCAGCGCGGAGACCACCTCGTCCACGACGACGCACGGCCCCTCGACGGCGCGGGTGCCGAGCACCGCGCACGCGCCGAAGGCGTAGGCGCGCGCGGCGAGGTCGTGCCCGTCGCCGCGCTCCCCGGCGACGGCGACGAACAGCGCGCCGGGGGTGACGTCCCGCGCGTCGATGACGACGGGCCCGGTGACGGTGGGACCGGGGGCGGGGGCGCCGTGCACCGTTCCGCCGACCGCCAGCGCGATCTCGTGGAGGGTCAGCGGGATCACGGCACCGGCCGCGCTGACCCGCGATGCGCACCGGCCCCGTCCGCGGCGGCCTCGGCGACCGCCGCGGACGGGTCCGGCCTCCAGGTACCGTCCCGCTCGACCCCGCCGACGGCGGGACGGTACTCCCCCCTCCGGAGGCCCATGAATGCCTGCATGATCTCCCGTCCGGCCCCGGCGCCACCCCTTAGCGCCAGATCGTAAAACGCCCCGAACACACCGGGATACCGGGCATTCGGCCCGGACCGACCGGGGTCTGCGCCCCCGCGCACCGGGCAGTCCCGGGCCCCGCGCCAGGTCACGGCGCCGCCGCGCAGAGGGCGAGGACCTCGTTGGTCAGCGCGGCGGCGGCGCCGGGCCGGCCGAGGCGGCGCGCCATCGCCGACATCTCCGAGCGGCGCAGCGGGTCGGTCAGCAGCAGCGCCAGCTCCCGCACGAGCCGGGCGGGCGTCGCCTCGTCCCCGGCCAGCACGCGGGCGGCGCCGTGCGCGGCGAGGTGCTCGGCGTGGCGGCGCCGCTCGTCCCCGGGGGCGCGGGCGGGCAGGACGAGCACCGACGGCTTCCCGAGCGCGGTCAGCTCGCCGACCGTCCGGCAGCCGCCGCGCGACACCGCGACGTCGGCGAGCGCGAGCAGGTCGGCCAGCTCCTCGCCGACGAACCCGCGCGCGAGGTAGCGGGGGCGCAGCTCGGGCGGCAGCGCCTCGGCCGCCGCCAGCACCGGCCCGAGCAGCTCGGCGCCCGCCTGGTGGAACAC
Source organism: Actinomadura sp. NEAU-AAG7 (assembly GCF_018603865.1). Taxonomy (NCBI): domain Bacteria; kingdom Bacillati; phylum Actinomycetota; class Actinomycetes; order Streptosporangiales; family Thermomonosporaceae; genus Actinomadura; species Actinomadura sp. NEAU-AAG7. Next base: position 1,659,057 of record NZ_JAHFZY010000001.1, on the reverse strand, counting down.
GTTGGCGTAGCGCAGCAGCTCGGGCAGGATCGCGGTGACCAGCTCGTTGAGCCGGCGCGCCCCGATCGCGCCGCCGGTGACGTAGACGGTCGGGAGCGAGGGCGCCCAGCCGTCCCAGCGGAGCCGCGCCGGCGCGGAGCCCGCGTCGCCGCCGGCGAGGCCGGGGCGCAGCGGGTTGCCGGTCACCACCGCCCGCCCCCGCAGCCGCTCGGGCAGCAGGTCCATGGTCGGCTCGGTGCCGAGCGCGACGCGCGACGCCCCGCGCATCGTGATCCGGTTGGCGAGCCCCACCCGCACCCCCTGCTCGTGGACGAGCAGCGGCCGGTGGCAGAACCGCGCCGCCAGCCCGACCGGCACCGAGGCGTACCCGCCGGTGCACAGCACGGCGTCGGGCCGGATCCCCCGGACGACGTTGACCGCCTCGGTCACCGCCATGGGCGCCCGGCCGACGGCGGCCGACACCCGGCAGAGCCGGTTGCGGGCGCGCCGCGTCCCGCCGGTGGGGATCGCGGTGAACGGCACGCCCTCCTCCGCCGCGACCTTGGCCTCGACGTCGCGCTCGGCGCCCACCCAGAACGGCTGGAGCTCCAGGCCGTGGTGGCGGAACGCGGTCCGCGCCGCACGGACGACCGCGACGGCCGGGAAGGTGTGGTCGCCGCCGCCCCCGCTGACGATGAGCCGGACCGGGCTGCGCCGGTCGATCAGGGCTTGGGGGACGACGACATGCGTCATGACCACTCCACGGGGCGGGGCGTTCGGGCGGACAGGGCGGGGTTCAGGCGGACTCAGGCGGACTCAGGCGGACAGGGCGGCGGCGAGCTGGCGCCGCCCGCTGATGCCGAGCTTGCGGTAGGCGCTGGTGAGGTACTGCTCCACGGTGCGCTGGGTCAGCACCATCTCCTCGGCGATCTGGCGGTTGGTGGCGCCGGCGGCGGCGCGGTCGGCGGCGGCGCGCTCCTGCGCGGTGAGCGCGGTGACGCCGCTGAGCCGCCCGAGGTCGGGCTTGCCGCCCGCGCGGCGCAGGTGGCGGGCCGCGCGCAGCGACAGCGGCCGGGCGTTGATCTCGTGCGCCAGCGCGAACCCGTCCTGGAGGCGCTCGTGGGCCTGCTCGGCGTCGCCCCCGCGCAGCAGCACGGCGCCGAGGTCGATGAGCGCCGCCGCGCGGAGGAGTCCGGCGTCCAGCCCGTCGAGGACGGCGACGGCCTCGCGCGCCGCGTCCGGGTCGGCGGCGACCACGCCGAACGCGGCGAGCGCGGCGCTCAGCGGACGCGGCGCGCCCCACCGGCGGGCCAGCGCGACCTCCTCGGCGGCCAGGGACTCCGCCGCCCGCGTGTCGCCGAGCGCGGCGCCGCACCGCGCGGCCCGCGACCGCCACGCCGACAGCGCGGGGTTGTCGATGCCGAGCGGGCGCAGCGTCTCGCCCGTCTCCAGGAAGCCCTCCAGCGCGTCCTCGTTCTGGTCGCGGGCCATGGCCAGCGACGCCTTCGCGAAGGCGAACACGGCGGCGGCCCAGGCGGGCTGCGCCTGCGGCGGCGGGGCGTGGTCGCGCAGCACCCGGTCGGCGGCGTCCAGGTCGCCGAGGTCGGTCAGGACGCGCGCCAGCCGCGCCGCCGCGGCCGCGCCGACGTCGAGCGGGGCGTCCAGCGCCACCACGAGCCGCGCCTCGGCCTCGCGGAGCGCGCCGCGGCCGTGCAGGAGGCATCCGCGCACGTAGGCGGTGAGCTGCGGGCCGCCGGGCGCGGTCTGGCAGCGGGTGGAGTGGCCGCCCATGTCGTCGGGGTCGCAGGGGATGCCGTCCTGGTCGGCGGCGAGGAGGACGGCGTGCGCCAGTATCGCGAGCCGCGCCTCCCACGTCCGGCGCGGGTCAGCGACCCGCACCGCGGCCAGGGCGCGCCGCACGCTCTCGGCCCGCGCCCGCCCGTGCCGGGTGTCGGTCCAGGCGGCGGCCACGCCGGTCAGCGCGCCCAGCCGGGCGTCCCCGGCGGCGAGGTCCGCCAGGGCGGGCAGGCGCCGCTCGACGAACTCGTCGGCGTCGGCGGAGGCCGCGTACGCGGCGAACGCGCCCAGCTCCACCTCGACCACCACCTCGCCGCGCTCGGGCGGCACCAGCGCCCGCACCTCCTCGACGACCTTCAGCGCGGTGCCGAGCGGGCGCCCGGCGTCCGCGTGCAGGCGGGCCAGCTCGGCGCCGATCCGGGCGCGCAGGGACGGGTCGTCCGCCAGCGCGAGCGCCTGGATGAGCGTCCGCTCCCCGCCGGGGACGTCCGCGCCGATCTCCGCCGCGCCGATGTCGGCCAGCAGCTCCGCGCGGACGGGTCCGGTCACCGGCTCGGCGAGCGCGCGGCGCAGGTAGCCGAGCGCGCGGTGCGGCAGGCCGCCCTCCAGCGCGTCCGCGGCGGCGGCGCGGAGCGTGTCGAGCGCCCACGGCTCGCCGAGCATCTCGACGGCCATCAGGTGGTCGGCCGCCCGGCCCGGATCGGGGTGGTGGTCGCGGACCATGCGGGCCGCGCGCAGCCGCTGCGAGGTCCGCAGGCCGGTGGAGATCTGCGCGTCCACGGCCGCCCGCACCAGCGGATGGACGTAGCGCAGCGGCGTGCTGTCGGACAGGATCCCGAGCTCGATCAGCCGGTCGAGCGCGGCGGCGGCCTCCTCCAGCTCCAGGCCCGCGAGCTTGGCGACCAGCACCGGCTCGCCGTCGTCGCCGAGCACGACCACCGCCTGCGCGACGGCCAGCGCCTCGGGCCCGCCCCGCATGATCCAGGGCAGCATGCGGCGGCCCGCCATCACGCCCACGCTCTCGATCGAGGCGGCCGAGGCCCGCACCGGCGGGACCGACCGCACCGCGAGCGCGGGCAGCAGCGAGGCCAGCAGCGCCGCGTTGCCCCGCGTGGCCCGGTGGCAGCGCTCCAGGAACGCCTCGTCGGGGCGGGCGCCCAGCACGTCGATGATCCACTGCCTGACCTGCGGGGGCGTCAGCGGCCGCAGCGTCTGCCGCTCGCTCGCCGCGACCAGCTCGTCCACCAGCAGCCGCCGCTCGCCGCCCTCGCCGGCCGTGCGGGCGAGGACGATCGCGAGCGCCCCGGCGCTGCGGTGCGCGAGGTGGGCGAGCCAGCGCAGCGTCAGCGCGTCGCACCACTGCACGTCGTCCAGCGTGATCAGGGACGGGCCGCCCCCCACGAACTCGCACAGGTGGTCCGACACGCGTTCGAAGACCTCGAACGGCGAGGCGTCCCCGCCGCGCGCGGCGAGCGAGGCGGCGGACCGCCCGTCCGGCAGCGCCGGCAGGCCGGCGAGCACCTGCCGCAGCACGCCGAAGTCGTTGGCGGTCTCCAGGATCGTGGCGCGCGCGTTCAGCACCCTCCAGCCGCGCCGCCGGGCGTCGTCGCGGACGGCGGCCAGCAGCGCGCTCCGGCCGAGGCCGGCCGCGCCTTCGAGCGACAGCATCCGCGGTCTGCCCACGGCGACGGCGTCCAGCGCCGAGGTGAGGACGGCCGTCTCGGACTCCCGCCCGTACAGCCGCCTGATCGGGCGGACGCCGGGCCCGCCGTCGATGTCCGGTTCACATGTCTGCATGATCACCTGCCCTGCGAGCGAGTGCCGGTGGCCTCTCCCCGTTCATGACAATGAACGTTATGAGCGTGGAAGGCGGGATTCGTCGCCCGCGGAGAGGATGTTGGGAGGCTCCGTTCAGGGTCCGAAAAGACGAGGAGTCCGCCTCCCTCCCACAAAAGGACTAGGGCGCTCGAAAGGACCGGGACGCTACCGTCGGAGCCATGGGCCTCTTCGACGCGATCGTGCGGCGCCGCCTCCCGCCCCTGGCCGTCGACGTCGCGCTCGCCATGATCATCCTCGCGGGCAGCCTCGTCACCCTCGGCGGGAAGGCGCCCGGCGAGGAGGAGTTACGGCCGATGGACACGTGGGGGGTGCTGCTCCTGCTGATCGCCGGCGTGCCGATGGCCTTCCACCGCCTCCGCCCGGTGCCGGTGCTCACCGCCATGTGCGTCGCCACCCTGATCCTCCAGGGGGGCGACTACATCTACCCGATGATGGGCCGGTGGGGCGGCCCCGCCGTCGGCGCCCCCTACATGGGGCTCACGATCGCGGTGTTCCTGACCGTGCTGCGGGCGCCCCGCGCCACCTGGTTCCTCCTCGTCCTGGTCACGGCGGTGGTCGTCACCGAGGCGCTGCTCAACCGCGCGTACTGGGTCGGGACCTCGGCCGTGCTGTCGTTGCTGCTCTTCGGCGCCTGGACGGTCGGGACGCTGTTCGTCGCGCGCCGCCTCGTCGGGCAGGAGGCGGTGCGGCGCGCCGCGGCCGTCGCCCGCGAGCAGACGGCGGTCGCCCGCGAGGCCGTCGCGCACGAGCGGACGCGCATCGCCCGCGAGCTGCACGACATCGTCGCCCACAACGTCAGCCTGATGGTGGTGCAGACGATCGCCGCCGACCGGATGCAGGAGCGCGACCACGCCAAGACGCACGAGCTGCACCGCACGATCGAGGAGACGGGCCGGGCGACGGTCGCCGAGCTGCGGCGGCTGCTCGACGTCCTGCGGACCGACGACGACGGCGACCCCGGGTCCGGCCAGTGCCCGCAGCCGCCGCAGCCCACCATCGCGGCCCTCCCCGACCTGGTCGAGTCGATGCGCGCCGCGGGCCTGCGGGTCGAGTACCGGGCGAGCGGGACCCCCGTCCCGCTGCCCGCCGGGACCGAGCTGGCCGCCTACCGCGTCGTCCAGGAGGCGTTCACCAACACGCTCAAGCACGCGGGGCCCACCGAGAGCAGGCTGACCGTCTCCTGGCTGGAGGCTCCGCGCCGCCTGAACCTGCGAATCTGCGACGAGGGGGAGCGCCGCGAACGGGAATTGATCGCGGACGAGGGGTCCCGGACAACAGGCCACGGACTCGTCGGGATGGCCGAGCGGATCGCCGCCGTCGGCGGGATACTGGAGACCGGTCCACGCCCCGGAGGCGGGTTCTGCGTGCACGCCACCATCCCCCTGCCCGCGGCCGCCCACGAAGGAACCCTCGATGCCGCCGATCCGTGTTCTGCTGGTCGATGACCAGCCGATGATCCGCACCGGTTTCCGGCTCATCCTGGAGACCGAGCCGGACATCGAGGTGGTCGGCGAGTCCGCGGACGGCATGGCCGCCGTGCGCGACACCGCCGAACTGCGGCCCGACATCGTCCTCATGGACATCCGCATGCCGAGGCTGGACGGGGTGGAGGCCACCCGGCTCATCGCGCGCTCCGGCCCCGAGAGCAAGGTCATCATCCTGACCACCTTCGACCTCGACGCCCACGTGCTGGACGCGCTGCGCGCCGGGGCCAGCGGCTTCCTGGTGAAGGACGGCCCGGCCGACTCCCTCGTCGCGGCGATCAGGACCGTCGCGACCGGCGAGGCCATCCTCGCCCCGCGCGTGACCCGCAGGCTGCTGGACCGCTTCGCCCGCATCCCCGAGCAGGAGCAGCGGGTGCAGGAGGCGGCGGCGCCTCCGGCCCTGGACGCGCTCACCGCCCGCGAGCTGGACGTGCTGCGCGCGATGGCGAGCGGCCTGTCCAACGCCGAGATCGCCGAGCACCTCACGGTCAGCGAGGCGACGATCAAGACGCACATCGCGAACATCTTCGAGAAGTTCCAGCTCCGCAGCCGCGTCCAGGCGGTGATCCTCGCCTACGACACCGGGCTCGTCGCCCCGCGCGCGGCCCCCTGACCGCCCGTCCGGCGGCGCAGCACGGCGATGTTGGCGGCGAGCGTCAGCGCGACCGCGAGGCCCATGCCGAGCACGGCGCCGCCGAGCCCGAGCACCGGCGGGCTGAAGCCGAGGGCGAGCACGGCCAGCGCGCCGCCCGCGACCAGCGGGCCGTGCCCGACGGCGCCGGTGCCGGTCAGCCGGTGCAGCAGGCCGAGGACGGCCAGCACCACCACGACCGGGACGGCGACCGCCAGGCCCGCCCCCCGCTCGGTGAGGTGCGCGTGGTGCTCGGTGGTCTCCAGCGCCGCCTCCAGCCCGGCGCCGAGCGCGGCCAGCGACGCGAACACGAAATAGTGCCCGTAACCCCAGGTCAGCGCCGTCCGCAGCGTGGTGAGCCCGGCGTCGGCGCCGGTGAAGTAGATCCACCAGAGCGCGAACACCAGCAGCAGCCCGCCGATCGCGATCAGCAGCACGGGCGCCGACAGCCCCCGGTCGGTCACCGCCGCGCGCACGGCCGACTGCGTGCCGAGGATGACCTCGCCCAGCACGATGATCGTGAACAGCCCGTAGCGTTCGGCGATGTGGCCGGGATGCCAGTTGGTGGGGTTGCCCCGGGCCTCCGCCCACGCCGGGACGGCCAGCTCGGCGGCCACCAGCGCGACGAAGGTGACCGGCTCCCACACGCCCGCGGCCCAGAGCCGGGCGATCCACCCGGCCTGGACCACGGCGACGCCCGCCGCGTACCGGAACGCGCCCGGACGTCCGGCGGGATGCTCGGCGGCCGCGCGCAGCCACTGCGCGATCAGCGCGACCCGCATGATGACGTATCCGGCCACGACGAGCGCGAAGTCGCCGTCGAACGCGTCCTCCACCCCGGACGCGAGCACCAGCACCCCGCCCATCTGGACGAGCGTCAGCAGCCGGTAGAGCACATCGTCGGTGTCGTAGGCGGACGCGAACCACGTGAAGTTCATCCACGCCCACCAGATCGCGAAGAACACCGCCGCGTACCCCGCCAGCCCCGGACCGAGGTCGTCCTCGGCCAGGGCGTGGTGGAGCTGGGACGCCGCCTGCGAGACGGCGACCACGAACGTCAGGTCGAACAGCAGCTCCAGCGGCGTCGAGACCCGGTGCTCCTCGCCCGGGTCGCGCCCGCCCATCACCCGCCGCAGCGGCCCGCCGATGCTCATCCCGCTCCCCTGGACGCCCGCCGTGATCCCTGCCCACGGACGGTACAGGGTCGGGGAGAGGCCGAGGTCGGCTCGGCTGGCGCGTCGGCATGATCGTGATCTGCTGGAGGTTGGCGCGCGGCGGGAGCGCGGCGATGAACCCGACGGTCTCGGCGACGTCGCGCGGCGTGAGCCACTCGATGTCCTCCTTGGAGCCCTCCAGCCACGCGCGGGCGCCCTCGTCGGTGACGTGGCCCTGCGACTCGGTCCCGACGATGCCGGGCTCCAGCGCCGACACCCGCACGTCCTGCGCGCCCAGCTCGACCCGCGGATGCCGCGAGAGGTGCGAGACGTAGACCTTCGTCGCGGAGTACACGGCGAAGTTCGGGAAGATGTCGCTCGCCGCGATCGACGAGGTGTTGATCAGGTCGGCGGTGCCGTACGCGGCGGCGGCCTCGACGAGCTGCGGGGTGAACGCGCCGATCACGTTCATCAGCCCGGTGAGCACCTCCTCGACCTGCTGGCGCGCCCGACGCCCCCCCGGCGGCTCGCCGACCTCGTGGGCGAGCTGATGCTGCGGTGCCCCGAGTTCTCCGACTGGTGGGGCGACCACCGCGTGCTCCGGCGCACGCACGGCGGCAAGGGCTACCGTCATCCCCTCATCGGCGAGCTGCATTTCTCCTACGAGTCGCTCCAGCCTCCCGGCGGCCCCGACCAGACGCTGTGCGTCTACAACGTCGGCCGGGCTCCCCGACCGCCGAGGCGCTGGCGCTGCTGAGCAGTTGGACCGCTCCGGACGACCGTCCGGTAAGTGGTGAGATCGGGTGATATTCCGAGGCGATCAGGGCGCTGGCCTGGGGGAATTCATCCGCTGATCACCACCCGGACACCGAGATGTCGGGCGGGTGCGGGGAGATAGCCCACGTGCCCGTGGGCTTGACCGACACCGCGTCCCGGCGCGCCGACCCGCCGGACTCGCCGGCCCGCCGCTGGACGGACTCACCCTGGCTCGTGCCGGGGCTCCTCGGGCTGGCCTGGCTCGCGGTCCTGATCCTCAACCTGCGCACGCCCGTGCCGTCCGACCAGCTCAACTACATGCTGGCGGCGGACCGCTTCCCGCACCGGGTCGAGGCCACCACCGAGATGCACCAGGTGACGCGGTTCGGGCTGATCGTCCCGGTGCGGCTGGCGATCATGGTGTTCGGGTACTCGCAGGCCGCGTACGCGACGGTGCCGATCCTCGCGACGCTGACGCTGCTGCTCGGCACCTACGCGCTCGGCACGCTGCTGTTCGCGCGCCCGGCCGGGGTCGCGGCCGCCCTGATCGTCGTCGCGGCCACGCCGGTCGCCATCGACTCCACCGACCTGCTGCCGGACGTGTTCGCGGCCGGGCTGTTCGTGTGCGCGCTGGCGCTCGCGGTGTGGCTGCGGCGGCGCCCGGACGCGCCGGGCCCGGGGGCGCTGCTGGCCGTGGGGGCGCTGCTCGGCTGGTCCTACCTGGCCCGCGAGTTCGTCGTGTTCATGTGGCCGGTCGTCGTGGCCGTGCTGTTCCGCCGGACGCGCTGGACCGGCCTGCTGTGGGTCGCGGCCCCCGTCGCCCTCATCGGGCTCGCCGAACTGGCGCTGTGCTGGCGGCTCTACGGCGACCCGTTCGCGCGGGCGCAGGCGATCCTCGGGCACGGGCAGCGGCCGTCCACGCCGAGCGTCGCCGCGTCCTACCGCGACAAGTCCCGGATGACGTACGTGCTGCGGCTGCCCCACACGCTGCGCGCCTACCCGGAGGGGCGCGTCCTGAAGATCCTGATCGGCCTGACCCTGCTGGGCGGGCTGCTGCGGATGCGGCGGATCCTCGTGCTCGTGGCGGCCTGCGCGTCGCTGTGGCTGCCGCTCACGCTGCTCGGCGGCGTCCTCGACCCGAGCGCGCCCAAGCTGCGGCTGCAACTGATCCGGTACTGGTTCCCCGTCTTCCCGGCGTTCGTCCTCGGCGGCGTCGGCCTGGTCTGGATCGCGGCGGCCGCCCTGGCCGGACGGATCCCCCGGCGCGGACGGGCGCGGGTGGCGGCGGCGGCCGCGCTGCCCGCCGCCGCGGTCCTCGCCGTCGCCGCGGTCAGCGTCGGCCCCGCCACGCACTCGTGGTGGGCGGGGCCCGCGACCAGGGCGGGCGGCGGGACGCAACTGGAGTCCCTGCGGTCCTGGATGCGCGACAACGACCAGGGGCCCGACACGCGGGTGTGGACCGACAAGCACACGAGGCGGGTGCTCAAGGTCTACCAGGACGGCGCCTTCGGCGGGCAGGCGTGGCCGGGACGGATCCGGACCGTGCCGCCGGACGGCGAGCGGCCCCGCCCGGGGGACCTGCTCGTGGTGTTCGACGCCGAGACCGGGCGGGTGTGCGCGCTCTGCCGGGTGTCGGCCCAGACCATGCTGCGCAATCCGGTCTGGGCCGGGCCCGGTTGGCGGCAGGTCTACGGGACCGACGACCGCGTGGTCCGCGTCTACCGGCTCGCCCCCGGCTAGGGGCGGATCAGAGCGTGTCGGATCAGAGCGTGTCGGCCGAGCCGAGCGAGTCGGCGGCGCCGAGCCGCTCGCGGGCCATGCGCTCGACGAGGATCGGGACGAAGTCGCGGATGGGTCTGTCGTCGAAGCGGTGGAGGACGGCGCTCACCGTCTCGGTGACCTGACCGTCGCTGTAGGTGTCGCCGAACGACCGCCGCAGGCGGTCGGTCACCTCCTTCAAGGCCAGTGCCTCACGTACCGCCGGATCGCCCTGCGTGGACAACGCCTGCCCCCTTGGGTTAGCGATTCATATCCCTGCCCTTTACGGTGACGTAATTATGACCCACGAACAAGGGTCGTACACGGAACCTGAAAGGTTTTGTTCCAAGGGTATGCCGATGGTATTGAGCGGGCGCTCAGCACGGAGACGATCAGCAGGACCACGCCAATTCGGCCTGCGTTCGGCGCCGGTCACACACTGTCACAGGCGAGCGTTCACACCCGTCACTCAGGACGACTCCGTGCACGGGACCCACCAATGGCGCAACGCGTGCAAGTCGGGCGGCGACAATACGAGGTATTGGCATGGACTTGAAGAGTCCCCTCACGCCCGCCGCCATTGCGATTGCGGACCCGCCCGTAGCGTGGGGCGCATGTGTACTGCGGTGTCCACGCCCGATCTCCAGGGGCGCCGATGGCCGAGGTGACCCGGTACGCCACCGGGGCGCCCTGCTGGGTCGACCTGGCCAGCCCCGACGTCCAGGCGTCCAAGGAGTTCTACCGCGGGCTGTTCGGATGGTCCTCCTACACGCTGGCCGTCGAGGCGTTCGGCGACTACGAGGTGTTCACGCTCGGCGGCGTCCAGGGGCCCGAGGTGGCGGCCATGCAGACGCTCCTCGACAGCACCGAGGAGCCGAGTTGGACGTGCTACTTCTCCTCCCGCGACGCCGAGGCGGCCGTGCGCGCCGTGGCCGCCGCGGGCGGGCAGGAGCAGGCCGAGCCCTACCAGGTCGCCCACCTCGGCCGCATCGCCCAGTTCGCCGACACGCGCGGCGCCGACTTCGGCGTCTGGGAGCCGTATGAGTTCCACGGCGCGGCCCTGTGGGACGAGCCGTCCGCGCTCTCGTGGGTGGAGCTGGTCACGCCCGACATCGTGGAGGCCGAGCGCTTCTACGGCGAGGTCTTCGGCTGGACGACCGTCGAGCGCCCCTACTACCGCTCCGGCTACTACGTCTGCCACGTCGACGAGCGGCCGGTCGCGGGCATGATCCCGATGGACGAGTTCTGGCCCGCCGACCACCCCACGCACTGGATGCCCTACTTCACCGTCGCCGACTGCGACGCCGCCGCCGAGCGCGCGGTCGAGCTGGGGGCGCGGCTGCGCGTCCCGCCGAGCGACGTCCCGACCGCGCGGTTCGCGGTGATGAACGACCCGGTCGGGGCGCGGCTCGCGATCGTGACCCCGGGGCGGGTGTTCTAGCGGACCTTCCCGCCCTGGACGACGTGCCGGACGTTGGCGGGGTCGGCGAGGACGGTGATGTCGGCCAGCGGGTCGCCGTCCAGCACGACCAGGTCGGCGAGCGCGCCGTCCCGCAGCGTGCCGATCTCGCCGGTCCTGCGCAGCAGCTCGGCGGCGGTGGAGGTCGCCGACCGGATGATCTCGATCGGCTCCTGGACCTTCGCGCGGATCCGGAACTCCTCGTTCTGGTAGCGGTGCGCGGGGCCGAGCAGGTCGGTGCCGAACGCGATCGCCACGCCGCCGCGCCGGGCCCGGTCGAGCGCCTCCATCCCGGCCTCCAGCACGCCCGCGGCCTTGCGGCGGCTGACCTCGGGCAGCCCGTAGGCGGCGCCCTCCCGCTCCATCGCCCAGTAGGTCGCGAGCGTCGGCACGAGGAACGCGCCGCGTTCGAGGAACAGCTCGACGCTGCGGTCGTCGATGTAGTTGCCGTGCTCGATGCTGCGGGCGCCGGCCTCCAGCGCCCGGTTCACCGCCCGCGCGGTGTAGGCGTGCGCGGCGACGTACCGGTTCGCCGCCTCCGCCTCCTCCACGATCGCGCGCAGCTCCTCCATCGAGTACTGGGTGGAGTCGATGCGGTCGGTGGGGGAGGCGATCCCCCCGGCGGCGTTCACCTTGATGTGGTCGGCGCCCTTGCGCAGCTCGTCGCGGGCGGCGACGCGCACGCCGTCCACCCCGTCGGCGACCCGGTCCGAGCCGAGGCAGCACTTCAGCTCGGCGGGGGTGTCATCGCCCCGCACGCGCATGTCGCCGTGCCCGCCGGTCTGGCTGAGCGCGTGCCCGCAGAACGCCAGCCGCGGCCCCCGGATCAGCCCCTCGGCCTGCGCGTCGGCGAGGCCGAAGTCGGCGCCCGAGACGTCCCGGACGGTGGTGAACCCGCGCTCCAGCATTCCCGCCATGATCCGCGCGGCGTGCGCGGCGGTGTAGGACGGCGGCCAGACCGCCAGCTCGGCCATGTCCGCCGTCGCGGCGGCGACATGGACGTGCGCGTCGATCAGGCCGGGCAGCACCACCGCGCCGCCGGCCTCCAGCGTCTCGGCCTCGGCCGGGGCCCGCAGGCCCGGTCCGCTCTCTACGATCCGGCCGTCCACCGACAGCAGGTCGCCTTCCCGGTACTCCCCCGACTCCACGTCGAGCAGGAGAGCGTTCCGCACCACCAGACTCGCCACCATGCACCTCCGCCTCGACCGTACCGACCTTCACGATCACTGGGAAGGACGGGCGGCCGGGGCTCAGCGGTAGAAGGCGCGGACGGTGAGGCCGATGTACTCCCCGTGGTCCCAGGTGTCCCAGCGCTCGCGGGCGTCCGCGCCGACCGCCTCGACCGCCTCCTCGACGGGGACGCCGCCCGCGCGCAGCCGCGCCGCCTCGCCCCGGACGTGGTCGAGGTAGTCGCGCACGTCCTTGATGACCTCCGTGCCGCCCACCTCGCCGTGGCCGGGGACGACGACCTCGGGGCCGAGGGCGAGGAGGTCGTCGAGCACGCCGATCCACCGGCCCGGCTCGACGTCGGTGTCGTGCGGCGGGAAGAACGGCGCGATCGGGAACATGCGGGTCTCCAGCAGGTCGCCGCCGAACAGCGTCCCGCCGTCCACGAGGACGACCTGGTCGCCGACGGTGTGCGCCGGGCCGACCTCGCGCAGCAGGACGCTCCGCCCGCCGAGGTCGATCTCCGCCTCGCCGGCGTGGACCACGTCGGGGTCGACGAGCCGCACGCCTTCGAGCTCGGCGGCGACGGCCGGGCCGAGCCCTCGGAACATCTCGACATGTCCGGCGCCCTTGCGGTGCAGCTCGTCCCGCTGGGCGCGGTTGTAGACGATCGTCGCCTCGCCCTTGAACGCCTGCGCGCCGAACCCGTGCTCGGGGTGGAAGTGGGTGAGGGTCAGGTAGAGCGGCCGATCTCCCGCCAGCCGCCTCGCCCGCTCCAGGACGTAGGCGCCGTTGCGGGGCCCGATGCCGGTGTCGACGACCAGCGCGGCGTCATCGCCGAGGACGACGCCCACGTTGGGGACGATCGGCACCCGGCGATCCGCGATCACGAACACCCCGGGCGCGACCTCGGCCGGCTCCCCCCGGACGAGGGGCGGCGCGGACCGCTCGGGCAGCGTCGGCGAGGGGCACATGGCGGACTCCAATCTGAGCACTGTTCAGATAACGTCTCCGAGCGTAGCGCATATCTGAACGGTGTTAAGATCGTCGCCATGGCCAGGGCCCGCTACCACCACGGCGACCTCAGGGGCGCGCTGCTCGACGCCGCCGAGGCGCTCGTCCGCGAGCGCGGGCCCGACGGCTGGTCACTGCGCGAGGCGTCGGCCCGGGTCGGCGTCAGCCCCAGCGCCGCCTACCACCACTTCGACTCGCGCGGCGCGCTCGTCGGCGCGCTCTCCGGGCGCGTCCTCGCCCGGCTCGGGGAACGCCTCGCGCTCGACGCGGACGCCGCGTCGGCCGACCCGCTGGAACGCCTCATCGCCTACGGCCGGGGCTATGTCGCCTGGGCCGTGGACGACCCGGCCGTCGCGCGCCTGGCGTTCGGCGCCGGTGGCGCGGTCGGCCCGGTCTCGCCGCACCCGCACGACGCGCTCACCGTCGAACTCGACCGGCTGCTGGCCGGCGGCGGTCTCGCGCCCTCGGCGCGGCCCGGGGCCGAGTTCCTCTTCTGGGCCGCCGTCCACGGGCTCGCCACGCTGCTCATGGACGGCCTCGTCCGGCTGGACGGTCCCCGGGCGGTCGAGACCGAGGCCGAACGGCTCGTGCGGGCCGTCCTCGCCGGGCTGGCCCATGAGGCGCCGCCGCCGCGGGACGGGTGGCCGGCCGCCCGCTCCGCCCACTCCGACCGGGTCGCGGCAACCGGCCCGGCAACTCCGGAAAACCCGGAAAATTCACCCCGTAAAAGCTGGCGGAATCGCGCCGCGGATGCAGAATGACACTGAGGACAAATGGCATTCACGGGCGGCGGCCTGGACCGTCCGATGACCTGATGCGGCCAAGTAGCGAGAAAATTACGCTGCGTAATTGAAATGGCCGATCCGGTGACCTAGGTTTCACCGCATGGGCATCCCCACCGAACCGATCGGCAGCATTCCCCGTCCCGCCGAGCTGCTGGCCGCCGTCCAGGCGCACGCCGAGGGCGGTCTCAGCGACGCCGAACTCGGCGAGGCCGGCGGCCGTGCCGTCGCCGACACGATCCAGCGCCTTGAGGAGGCCGGCTCCCCGGTCGTCACCGACGGCGAGCAGACCAAGCCGAGCTTCCTCACCTACCCGATCGCGGGCCTGAGCGGGCTCGACCCCGACGGCGCCGTGATCCCGTTCGCCGACGGCCACACCCGGCAGCTCCCCCGGCTGGCGGCGGGACCGTTCCGCTACGCGGCGCGGGCCGAGACCTACCTGCGCGCCGCCCGGGAGCACGCGAGCGTCCCGGTCAAGCAGGCGGTCATCGCGCCGTCCGCGCTGAGCCTGCTCTACCCCGCCGACGGCATCGACGGGTACCCGGCCAAGGACTTCCTCGACGACCTCGCCTCCGAGGCCGAGGCCGACATCCGGGCCTGCCTGGACGCGGGCGCGCACGCCGTCCAGCTCGACTTCACCGAGGGGCGGCTCTCGCTGAAGCTCGACCCGAGCGGCGGCCTGCTGGACGACTTCGTCGCGCTGAACAACCGGGTGCTGGAGCGGTTCGGCGACGAGGAGCGCGCCCGCATCGGCGTGCACACCTGCCCGGGCGGCGACCAGGACTCCACGCACAGCCTCGACGTCGACTACGCCGGGCTGCTGCCGAAGCTGTTCCAGCTCAAAGCCGGCAACTTCTACGTCCAGCTCGCCAGCGAGGCCGACCCCGAGCGGGTGCTGGCGGTCATCGCCGAGCACCTGCCCGCCGGCGCGCGGGTCTTCGTCGGCGTGACCGACCCGATCGACCCGCGCGTGGAGACCGCCGAGGAGGTGCGCGACCGCGTCCTGGCCGCCGCCCGCCACCTGCCGGCCGACCGCCTCGGCACCTGCGACGACTGCGGGTTCTCGCCCTTCGCCGACGACACCTCCACCTCCCGCGAGATCGCGTTCGCCAAGGTCCGCGCGCGGGTCGAGGGCACCGCGCTCGCGTCCGAGCGGCTCGGCGTCTGACGGGTGGGCGTCGCGGGCCCGGCCGGGCCCGCGACGCCCACAGAGGTCAGCCCCGGAGGCGTTCGGCGAGCCAGCCCGACATCGCGCGGACGCCGACCCCGATCGCCCGCAGGTCCGGGTCGAAGCCGCCGAAGTGCGGGTAGCAGGTCGTGATGTCCGCACCCGGCCGCCGGACGCCGAGGAAGGTGAACGTGCCGGGCATGCGGTCGAGGAACAGCGCGAAGTCCTCGCCGTTGAAGGGGAACGCGGCGTGCAGCTCGGTGGTGGCGCCGGGGCCGAACGTGCCGCGCAGGTGCCGGTTCAGCGCGAGCGCGTCCTTCTCCGGGCAGACCATCGCCGGGAACGGGTCGGCGGAGAAGTCGACGCGCGCGCCCTCGTAGGCCGCGGCGACCCGGCCGATCTGCTCCCTGACCTCCACATACCGTTCCTCGGGCCAGCAGCGGTAGGCCACCTCCACCGTGCCCCGGCCCGCCGCGTCCGGCTCGCCGGTCCTCGCGTTGGTCAGGATGAACCGCGCCAGCGGGCCGTCCGGGGTCTCCAGTTCGCGGACGACCCGCTCGTAGTCGGCGTGCGTCTCCGGGAACGCCACCGTGCCGAGCCCGTTGATCTCGGCGGCGAGGCGCCGCGCCCGCTCCGCCGCGTCCGGCCCCGGCACCGCGATGGTGGGACGGTCGAGCCCCGGCAGCCCCACCCCCGGCGTGACCGCCAGCCGGCCGACCGGGAACGGGCCGCAGTGCAGCGCGTGGATCTCCTCGGGGCGGGTCCACTCCAGCACCCCGGCGTCGATCATCGCGCGGGCGCCCATCAGCGCCTCCTCGCCGGGCTGGAAGAAGAACACGAGCCGGCCGCCGAGCCGGTCCCGCAGGCGCGCGAGGACCTGCGCCACGCCGACGCCGATCGCGGTGTGCAGATCGTGCCCGCAGCAGTGCGCGACCTCCGCTCCGCCCTCGATCTGGTCGCCGGGAGGCACCGCGTCCATGTCGGCGCGGTAGGCGACGGTGCGGCCGGGGAGCGCGCCGTCCAGCACGCCGACGACGCCGGTCCCGCCCACGCCGCGCCGCACCGAGAGCCCGGCCGCGCGGAGCCGGGCCGCCACCAGCGCGGCGGTGCGCCGCTCCTCGCCCGCGGCCTCCGGGTGCCGGTGGATGTCGTCGCGCAACGCGATCAGGCCGCGGTCGAGACGCGCCGCGACCGCGTCGATCCGCCCCTGCTCGATCGCGTTCGGCCGGGATGCGCCTCCCGCGTCGGCGTGGGCGGGCAGCACGGAGCCGAACGCGGCCCCGACCCCCGCGGCGGTGGCGCCGCCGAGCAGGGTCCGACGGGTCAGAACGGGCTTCTTGGACTGTGACACCTTTCCCCCAGGGATAGTGGAGCGAATCGGTGGGCCGCCATACGAAACGCTAGGAGCCGCCGCGCCGGGCGGTCTCCCCTCCAGAGCGCCATCCGCCGCCTCGCCCAAAGGTCTCAATGGTGATCAGACCCGAGGCTTTAGACTGGACATACAACGTGTGATCTCACGTCCACCGCGTTCATGGCGAACCGCTCGATTTCGGCGCGCGGTCGGTGGCAGAGTTAAGGTCGTCCCTGGTCGAACGCCTCCGCAGAGGATGAATCCGTATGAGCCCCCATCTGGAATTCGAACTGAGACTCGACGGAGTCGACGATCACCATGACGCGGAGCGACTGCGCCGCGGGCTGCGGGACGCGCTGCAGGACACCCCGGACGCCGGCGTCGTCAAGATCCACGAGGTGAACGTCGCGACGCCGCCCCCCGGGCGGCGGGCCTCGACGACGGAGATCTTCGGCCTGGTCGTGGAATCGGTCGCCACGATCGCCACCGTGGTCCAGATCGTGCAGATCTGGCTCCAGCGGACCCCCCGCCAAACCGAGACGCCGCCCTCGATCACGCTCACGATCGACGGGAACTCCGTCACCGTGACCAGCCCGCCGACCCCCGCCGAGACCCAGATCATCGAGCGGTTCATCGACCGGCACGGCAATGCGGGGGGCCATGACGGCGGCTGAACCGGTGACCATGCTGCGCGTCATGGTCAGCCGGAACGACGACAAGACCCGCTACTCCTACGATCTGCGCACCGCCGGCAGCGGGGTCGGCGGCGCGCTGGAGTACGAGAACTCGGTCGAGATCCCCCAGGCGCTCGTCGAGGCCGTCTGCACCGACATCAACAACGTGCTGCGGTCGGCGCTGGACAGGGCGACGAACGACGACCCGGCGCCGGGCGGCCGCGTGGACCACCGCGCGAAGCTCACCGAGCACGGGCAACTGCTGTACCAGCTGCTGTTCCGTTCGGCGCAGGGCGACGGCGAGCCCGAGATCGCGACCCGCATACGCCTCTCGCAGGGCCCGCTGCTCGTGCGGACCGACGAGTCGGTGGTCCCCTGGGACCTGCTCCACGACGGGACGGACTTCCTCGGCCTCACCCAGGACCTCGGGCAGGGCTCGATCGTGCGGAAGCTCCCGGTCAGCGGCCGGGAGGTGGGCCGCATCGAGCGCGCGCTGATCGTCGGCGACCCGCTCGGGGACCAGCCCATGGCGCGGTCGGAGGCCGAGCACGTCGCCAAGTGGCTGACCGAGCGCGGGACGGAGTGCACGCTGCTGCTGGGCGCGCGGGCCACGCTGGTCAGCGTGGTCAAGCAGCTCAGGGCGACCTCCTTCGACCTGCTGCACTACTGCGGGCACGTCTCGCTCACCAGCAAGCCCGCCGACAGCGGCCTGATGCTGCACGGCCGCGAGATCCTGAACGAGGCCGCGCTGCGGATCGCCACGATGGCGGGGGCGCCGCCCGTGGTGTTCGTCAACGGCTGCCAGTCGGCCCGTCCGATCGCGAACCTGTGCCTGTCGTTCCTGACGATGGGCGCGAAGGTGGTCGTGGGCACCAGGGCCGAGGTCTCCGAGCGCAGCGCCAAACTCTTCGCCGAGGAGTTCTACCAGCGGCTGCTGGAGGACCAGACGGCCGGCTCGGCGGTGCGCAGGGCACGCCACGCGCTGCTGAACGAGGCCGACGCCGGGTGGGCCTCCTTCCTCCTCTACAGCAACCCCGGGGTGCACATCACCGGCGGAGCGCCCCCGGCGGCCCCCGCGCCGCCGGCGGAGGAGGAAGGGCAGACGAGCTATTCCGACGCGGCGATCGAGCTGCTGCGCCGCGCCTACGTCGTCGCGGAGTCCAGCGGCCTGGTCACCTCCGTCGAACTGCTCTTCGCCCTCATCACCGAGACCGAGCTCCAGGCCACGATGGTGCGCGGGGTGGGCGCCGAACGGCTGGCCATGCTCTCCGCGATCCTGCACATGTTCGTCGGGACGCGGGACGAGGCCGGGGAGCGGCGCTCGGAGGAGATCGAGCTGTCCGACACCGTCCACGGCGTCCTGCTCCAGGCCGAGGAGGACGCGGCGGCCCAGGGCCGCACGGTCATCAGCCCGCGCGACATCGCGCTCGCGTTCGCGGGCACCGACGGCGGTACCTCGGCGGAGATCCCCGAGGCCGTCGGCGTCACCGTGCAGCAGCTGTTCTGCCCCGACGCGGCCGTCGCCCCCGCGGCCGAGCCCGAAGCCTCCGCGACGGACACGACGACGCAGCCGGAGACGGCGACCGACACCGCCACCGGCACCGCCACCGACACGGGGACCGCGGCCGACACCCTGACCGGAGCCGTCACCCCCGCCGACACCGACACGAAGGTCGTGCCGGCGGCGAACGCGGCGGCCGTCAGGTCCTCACCCGGCGGCCTCACCGGCAGGCTCGACGCGGACGGCAGGCTGCCCCCCGACCTCCTCGCGGACGGCACGGCCAGGGCCGTCACCGCGGCCCTGATCCTGGCGGCGGGCAAGCGGAGGGTCGTCGAGTCGCACACCTTCCTCCAGGGGTTCGCCGCGGCGGGCAGCACGGTGCTGCGCCGGGCGCTGGAGGCGCAGGGCGGCGCGGCCGAGGACGCGCTCCACGTCCTCTACGCGCCGGGCATCAGGCCCGGCAAGTTCACCCAGCGCTCCTTCGGCGCGCTCGCGACGGCCTGGGACGGCGGCGCGGGCGCGCCGATCGGCGAGGCGGCGGTCCTGAGCGCCCTGCTGTCGGACTCCCGGTCCGCCGCCCACATCTTCCTCGACCGGCTCGGCGTGGACACCGGCCGCCTGCTCAGGGACCTTCGGACGATCGAGCGGGAGCCTCCGCCGGAGGAGCCGGTGCCGGAGCCCCGCTCGGCGGAGGATCAGGAAGCGGCGCAGGAGGATCAGGGGCCGCCGCCCGGGTGAGGCCGAGGCCCGCGAGCCGGTCGCCCGGCCTGCGGCGCAGCACCTCCTCCCAGGCGTCCCGGGCCTCGCCGGCGTGCCCGAGCGCCTGGCAGGCGAGCGCGAACGCGTTGCGCGCCTCGATGTCGGACGGGCACCAGTGCACCACCGCCGCGAAGTAGCCGTGGGCCTCCGCGAGCCGGTTCTCCCGCGCCGCCGCGAGGCCGCGGTTGAACAGGTGCGCGGAGTAGCCCGAGAGCAGGGCGTAGCTCCGGACCGGCGCCCCGCACCTGCCGCATTCGGCCGCGTCGTGGTCGTTCTCCGCCCCGCACCGGGGGAACGGGCATTTCACCGTCACCGCGTTCATCGGCGCTCCTAGAAGTCCTCGAAGAGCTTGCCGTCGGCCTCGCCGGGCGCCGACTGGAGCAGGTTGTTGATCCGCTCCAGCTCGTCGCGCGTCCGCACGGCCCGCTGGATGACGGACTGGGGGTCGCGGGCGGCCCGGCCGCCGAGCTCCTTCAGGTCCCGCCGGATGCCCTCGACGGTGGCGCGCAGGTCGTCCCGCCCGGCGAGCACGGTGTTGCGGTGGACGGTCTCGGCCTCCTCCTCCGCGATCTGCACGATCAGCGACGCCCGCTCCTCCGGCGACATCTCGGTGCCCGCCGGCTTGTTCTGCCGGTAGCGGTCGAGGAGGTAGGACCGGTAGGCCTCCAGCTGCCGGAAGACCTCGCTGTAGGCGGCCTGGTCGCTCTCCCGGTACGCCTTCTCGCCCCGGACCCGCTGGGCCTCGATCGAACGGCTCATCTCCTGCGCGTCGTGGACCTTGTCGGCGCCCGCGAGGTAGGAGTTGATCTCGTCGCAGTCACTGACGATCTTGTCGAAGTCGCCCTTCAGCGGCTGGAGCGGCGCACTGGCCACCTGGATGCCGGCGAGGATCTCCTCCATCTGCTCGAACTCGTGCACCGCGCCCTTCTCGTCGCCGGTCTCCTGCGACCGCCTGTAGGCCTTGAGCGCCATGTCGAACTGGATGGAGACGGTGGCGCGGCGCCCGGCGGGCAGGAAGGACGCGGCGTCCTGGAACCCCTGCTCCAGGCCGGTGACCTCGTCGGGGCTCGGCATCGCGCGCTCCGCCGGGGCCTGCACGTCGAACTCGAACGGCTGGTCGCCGATCGTGCCCTGGGCGGTGAGGTAGGAGTGGCGGTCCATCTGCACCTCAAGGTGGATTCGGGTGCCGCGCGGCGTCGAGGAGTCCACCGGGACCCGGATCACCTGGATGTTCTTGCTCCGCTGGTAGATGGGGAGCAGCAGCGTCTCGGTGTCGCCGGGGTGGGAGAAGTCGAACTCCGCGCTCGTCGGCAGTTCCTGGAGCTCGGGGATCAGCGTCTTGCGGCGCTTCTGGCCCGCCTGGTTGACCTCCAGCAGGATGGCCTTGGGGCAGACGGCGGTGTTGCTCACGCCGGGCAGCCGGCGCGCCTCCTCGCTCTGGGTGATCGGACGCCCGACCGCCGCCACGAGCCGGTCGTCGCGGTCGAACACCTCGAACCCGAGCATGGTCTCCACGCCCTGCCGGAGGGCGACGCCCTTGAAGGCGAAGCTGCCGCGCGGTCCGATGTCGGAGTCGTCCTCGACGCCGTCGGGGGTCTGGAGCTTGACGTAGCCGCCGGTGAGGTCGTGCTCGCCGGTGAGCGACTCGACCGTCCCGCCGACGTGCGTGGTCTCCCGCGCGCTGGCCGAGGTGCCGCGGAAGGAGACCCGGACGGTGCGCTCGGAGTCGTAGACCGACAGCCCGCCGGTCACCGCCGCGCGGATCGCGGCGCCCATCGCCACGACGGTGTCGACCTGCTCGTAGACGGGCTCGTCGCACTTGGCTCCCGCGCACAGCTCGGTGGCCACCATCTCCCGGACGAGCGGGATGTG
The DNA here is from genome assembly GCF_018603865.1 of Actinomadura sp. NEAU-AAG7. Taxonomy (NCBI): domain Bacteria; kingdom Bacillati; phylum Actinomycetota; class Actinomycetes; order Streptosporangiales; family Thermomonosporaceae; genus Actinomadura; species Actinomadura sp. NEAU-AAG7. The sequence continues at coordinate 1,637,912 of NZ_JAHFZY010000001.1, read as the reverse complement.
CGTGGAGCCGCCCGCGAGGATGATCTCGTCCACGTCCGACAGTGAGATGCCCGCCTTCTCCTGGGCGCGTTCGAGGGCCTCGTGGCAGTAGGCGAGCGTCCGCTCGACGTGCGGGCGGACGACCGCGTCCAGCTCGGACCGCTCGATGACCGCCTCGATCAGCACGGGGTCGCCCGCCTTGTCGAGGATCCGCCCGTTCTCGCGCCAGGCGTAGTCGGGCTCGCTGGACAGCCCGACCTTCACGCCCTCGGCGAGCCGCTTGATGTCGTCGAACAGCAGCCGGTCGTCGGCGTCGCCGTGCGGGTCGAGGTCGAGCGCCGCGCCCTCGGCGCAGAGCATCTCCAGCAGGTGGCGGGTGAAGTCGGCGTCGATGTCGTCCCCGCCCAGCCGGTTGTTGCCGCTGATGCCGAGCACCTCGTAGACCCCGGCCGTGCACCGCACGACGCTGACGTCGAACGTCCCGCCGCCGAGGTCGTAGACCATGAAGGTCCCGTCGCGGCGGCCGGTGCGCCAGCAGTGGTGGGACGCGGCGGCCGTCGGCTCGTGCAGCAGCTCCAGGCATTCCAGGCCCGCCATCTCGGCGGCCCGGCGGGTCGCGTCGATCTGCGGCTGGTCGAAGTAGGCGGGCACGGTGACGATGGCGCGGTCGACCTGCCAGGTCGTGTCGGAGGTCTCGAAGCGCGCGACGTCCTCCTCGATCTGGCGCTTCATCTCCGCGAGGATCGCCGCCGACACCGCCTCGGGCGTGATCGGCGCCCCCGCGAGCCGCACGCTGCCCGGCTGCCCCATGCTCCGCTTGATCGAGGTGATCGGCTCGGGGCGGCGGCCCACCTGGTTGCGCGCCCGGCGGCCGACGACCAGCTCGGCGTCGGGGCCCGAGCGCCAGACGCAGCTCGGCGTCGTGCGGAACTTGGTGACCGGATCGCGGTGGATGACGATGTCGGTGTCGGTCGGATCCATGATGGCGACGGCGCTGTTGGTGGTGCCGAGGTCGATGCCGACCGCCTTGCTCACGACCTGTGTCATCGCGTGCCTTCCCCATCCTCGTCGTGGTCGCCGGTTGCGTCCCGCTCTTCTTCTTCGGGCTCGGGCGCCCCCATCAGCACCAGCCCGGGGCGGACCACCGCCCCCTCGCGCAGCACGACCGGCTCGATCGTCCGCGCCACGACCTCGGCCGTGTACTCGGCGCCGTACTTCCAGCCCTTCACCTCGACCCGGTCCTCCACCTCGGCGAGCGGGCGGTCGGTGGGGTCCTCGTAGGTGACGCCGCCCCGGCGCAGCAGGTCGAGCGCCTCGTCCTTCAGCAGCCGGAACTCCTGGTGGACGCGGCCGAGCCCGGCCTCGGCGAGCGCGTCCCGGTGGCGGTTCAGCGCCACGTCCCACCGGGCGAGCAGGGCCACCTGGTCGTAGGCCATGTCGAGCGCCTGGTCGAGCGCGGCCTGGGACCGGCCCCGCTCGGCGCTGAGCGCGGACCGGTGGAGTTGCAGCGCCGCGCCCATCTCGGCGGCGGGCGAGACGAGCGCCGGGTCCGGAGGGGCCGGGCGCTCCTCGAAGGCGTCCCATCCGTAGGGCAGGTCCTCGGGCACCGGCCCGGCCTCATCCGAAGAGGACATCGGACACCTCCAGCGGGGGCTCGTCGAGCCGGGGCCGGACGGGCACGTGCCGGACGGCCTCGTCGACGTCCACCTCGGGCGGGGTGAGCATCCAGTCCAGGACCACGTCGATGATCTGCGGGATGTCGAACACCTCGGGCGAGGGCCGGCCCGCGGCGCGCAGCGCCGCGGGGTCCACCGGGCTCGCGCGGTGCCGGCGCTCGAACCGGGCCCACCGGTCGTCGTCGTAGTCGGTCCCGGGGACTTCGAGGATCGCGTGGACCCTGCGGGCGGCCTCGTCGTGGATCAGCTCGCCCACGGCCCAGCGGTAGACGTCGCGCTCCTCGTCGCTCGTGGCGAGGTCGGCCATCTCCTGGCCGCGTTCGACGATGAGTTCCCGGTCGGCGTCGACGGGCAGCCCGAGCGCGTGGAAGGGGTTGCGCCCCGTCTGGTTGCTCATTTCTCCAGCCCTCCCTCTCCTATCGCGAACGGATTCTTTCGAGCCAGGTGGTGGCCTCGCTGTTGGCCGGGCTCCATTCCAGCGCGGCGGTCAGCTCGCGTTCCTGACCGGGCCCCGGATCCAGCGCGGCGGCGCGGAAGAGGTGGTGCTCCGCGAGGGCCTGATTCTCGATCTTCAGTGAGTCTCCCTTTTCACAGATGGCGGCGAGTTCGTCCGCGCAGGAACGGGCCTGGTCGACGACCGTCTTGACCTTCGGGCGCCCGCCGTCGACCAGCATGAAATCGCACCACGAGTTGTACCAGCCGAGGCATGTGCGCAATGCCTGTTTGAACGGGACCCCGAGGCTCAGGAACGGCCCCAGGTGCTCGATTCCCGCCGCGTAGTCGGCGGGCAGCCCCTCCGGAAGCCGGGTCAGCCGCTCGGGTTCGGTGGTGATCCGTTCGGCGGTCTGGACGACGTCGGCGCACCACGCGTCGAGGAGTCCGGCGGCGACGGCGGCGATCTCGTCCGCGCGTTCGCGGTCCACCGCGTAGTCGTAGGGGACGCTCTGCCGCTGGAGCAGCCCCTCGACCGCCTCGCCGCCGGACCGGCAGGCGGCGAGGCAGTTCAGGTGCGTGCGGGCGACCGCGTGCTCGCCCGCCGCCAGGGCGCGGGCGCCCTGGCGGGCGTGGATCTCCAGCAGTTCGGTCGCGAGCTGTGAACGGACGCGCGACTCGTCGTCCACGTCGCCTTGGCGCTCCCAGAACGCCGGGCTGGCCAGCAGCAGGAACCAGAGGGCGGTGGCCGCCTCCAGCTCCGCCTCCGCCGGGCCGGGGCCGGCGAGCCGCCGGAACGCCCTTTCCCGGTAGGCGACCGCGAGCGAATGGTAGACGTCGATGTCGGGGCCGCCCACCTCCAGATGCCGGGCCCATTGCCGGGCCGCCTCGGCGTCGGTCTCCCGGAGCAGGGCCGCCCGCAGGTCGCCGTTCTGCTCAATGGCGGCTTCGAGCCTGCGGTAACGGCCGGTGCGTTTCATCGCCTCCGGCGGCTCCAGCGATTCCAGGGCGATCAGCCGGTCCGTGCACGCCTCCAGTTCCAGGGCGTCGGCGAGCGCGAACAGTTCGTCGGCGGACGGCTTGGATCTCACGCGGGCGTCCCTTCTGGAATGGGGCCGGACGACAGCACCTGACCGGCCTGCCGGAGAAGTCCCGCCGCGTCGAGAGGGGAGCCGTTCTGGCGGGCGCGCTGGGCGCGGTGGCAGAGGAGGCGGGCGAATTCCTCGCGCAGCGGCGCGGGCGGATCGGGCTCGGCGGAAAGGGCCCGCCGCCACAGCCGGTCGGCGGCGTCCAGGGCGCCGGTCGCCGTGGCGCAGCGGGCGAGCACGACCGGGTCGAACCGCACCCCCGGCGTCTCGGCCAGCCGCTCCACGAACTCGGCCAGCGGCGAGGACCCCCGCCGCGCGCCGCCTTTCGGGGCGCCCTTCGCCGCGCACAGCATGGGCAGGACGCGGTCGATGTCGACCAGCCGGGAGACCGCCTCCGCGCCGGGGGACGACAGCAGCGCGGCGACCTGCTCCAGGCAGCGGTCCGGCTCGTCCACCGACAGGCTCGCCGCCCGCGCGAGGTGGACGGCCATCCGCGCCCGCGCGGACAGCTCGTCCAGGGGCGGCTCGGCCGCGGCGTCCGCGACGGGGGTCCCCTCGACCGCGCCCGCGAGGACCACGCAGATCCAGGCGTCGGCGGCGTCGCCGCCACCGGCCTCGCGCAGCAGCCGCGCCGCCTCCGCCGGGTCGCCGCCGTGCAGGGCGCGGGCCGCCTGGACGATCGCGACCGCGACGCTGCCCGGGGCCGCCGGGAGGGACGGCGCGGACTCGTCGGACTCCCGCTGGGCGTGCCCGAGGACCGCGCGGTCGTGCAGCGCGACGACCTCGGCGAGGTCGTCGCGGCCCCGGGCCCGCGCCGCGAGGCGGCCGAGCAGCTCGACCAGCGCCCCGGTGCGGGCGCGGTCGCGGCCGCGGTGGCAGGCCAGCGCCAGGGCCCGCGCGAGGTCGAGGTAGGGCTCGGGGCCGAGCCGCTCGTCGCGGTCGAGCAGGATCACCAGGTATTCGAGCAGCCCGAGGTCGGCCCCGGCGGGGTCCCGCGTGGCGGCGGCTATCCCGAGGATCCACACCGCCCACGGGTGGGCCTGCATGGACGGCTGCGGGGTGGGGGCCTCCCGGCCGCCGGTCCCGGCGAAGGCCGCCGCGGCGCCGCCGAGCAGCCGCACGATCTCGCTGGTCGCGGCGGGAACCGTGGCGACGGCCTCCGCCAGCTCGGACGCGGCCTCCGCCGCGATCCGGCGCGCCTCGGCGGCGTCGCCGGCGGCGTGGCGGGCGAGGGCGGCGCGCATCCGGAGCTGCCCGAGCATGAAGCCCGCCTGGTGCTGCCCGCGGTCCTTCAGCTCGCGCAGGAGCTCCGACGCCTCGGCGTCCCGGCCGTCGCGCGCCATGGCCCAGGCCGCCAGCGACGCCGCCTTCACGCCCGCGCGCGGGGCGCCGTCGCCGAGCAGCTCCAGCGCCGTCCCGGGACGGTTCAGCCCGGCGTCCCAGGCGGCGAGGACGAGCGCGGCCCGGCCGTAGCCGTAGGTCCGCGCGGCCTGGTCGAGCAGCTCGCGGCCCTGGTCGGGCTCGGTCGCGCGGAGGGCCAGCCCCGACCACAGCAGCCGCTCCTGGCCGGGGAGCCGGACGAACAGCGGCAGGGCGACGAGCTGGGCGAGCCGGTCGTCCTTGCGGCCGACATGGCGGGCCATGACCGTCCGGAAGGCTTCGAGCCGCTCGGGCAGCACGCCCTCGTCGGGGTTCCACGGCGGTTCCTCATCGGGCTCCGGCTCCGCGCGGGCGCCCCCGCCGCGCGCCATCCCGGCGCGGACCCCGGCGAGGGCGGTGAAGGGCGGCGGCGCGTCCCGCACCACGCCGGCGATCTCCTCGGCGCGGTCGCTCTCCGGGTCGGCGTCGAGGCAGAGGCAGGCGACCGCCCACTCCAGGGGCTGGCCGCGCACCCGGTCGAAGCACCGCGCGACGCCCTCCCGGTCGCCGGTGAGCAGGCACGCCCAGGCCGCGTGGTAGATCCACTCCGCGCGGACCGGGTCGGCGGCGACCAGCGGCATGAGCAGCGACGCGGCGCTCCGCTGGTCGCCCTCCAGCAGGAACATGCGCCCGGCCGCGTAGCCGAGCCAGGGCCCGGTCAGCCTGCCGATCACGAAGTCGCGCAGCGCGGCGGCCCCGACCGGGGGCGCCTCCTCGCTCGCCGGGTCGTCCAGCCAGGTCAGCGTCCACAGCAGGACGGCGATCTCCCTGGCCCACCGGGACGAGGTGGCCGCCGCGTGCCCGCCGAGCGCCTCGGCCGCCGCCCGGTCGCCGGCCCGCAGGTAGGCGGCGGTCAGCATGGTCCGGAACGCCTCGTCGTTGCGCCCGGCGTCCCGCGCCCTGGTCAGATGGGTGATCGCGGTGTCGGGCCGGTCCAGGACGATCAGGTGGGCGAGGCCGAGCGCGGCGTCGAGGCCGGGCGCCTCGATCCGCCGGTTGGACAGGTCCAGCGCCAGCTCGGCCGCCTGCTCCATCCGCCGCTCGCCGGACTCCAGGTCGACCCGCAGCACCGACGCGACGACGTCGATGATCTCCCGCATGAACGTGGGCGCGCGGGTCAGCGCGTCCACGTAGATCGACAGCTCGGTCTCCGGCGCCTCGGTCTCGCCGGGCAGCGCGCTGCGGCGCGCCAGCGCGGTCGCGACCTCCTGCTTGGCCGGGTCCTGCGGGTCGAGGATCGGGTAGACCCGCATCAGGAACCCGCGCGCGGCGACGTACTCCTGCCGCGCGTCGCGGGCGGCGAGCACCGGACGCCACACGCCGCTCGGCTCGTGCCGCTCGGCGGAGGCCCGCACGACCTGGAAGACGACCCGCTCCAGCTCGTGGAAGTCGGCCTCGACGAGCAGCGGCAGGAGTGCGGGCCGCACGGTCGTCCCGACGAGTTCGGCCAGCACCGCCTCGTCGACGTCCGCGAGCGCGCCCGACACCTCGGCGCGCACCTCGCGCAGCGCCGCCAGCGCGCCCGCCGGGTCGTGGTCGGCGGAGGCGTTGTGCACCGCCCTGCGCAGCCGCCGGGTCCCGAGGGCACGTCCGAGCACCTCAGCGCCCCCCGTTCAGCTCGGCGTCGCGGCGCCGCCGGAAGCGCGCGGCCTGGAAGCCGTTGCCGTCGAGTTCGTAGGCGCGGGCCGTCCGCGCGGCGAGGTCGGCGCGCTCGCGGCGGCTGCGCAGCGCCGCCGGATGCCGCTCGACGACCTCCCACGCGTCCAGGCACGACCTGACGGCGGCCCCGCCCTCCCCCGAGGCGAGCTGCGCGTCGGCCTGCTCCAGCAGCCGGGCCACCCGCTGGGCGGGCGTGCTGGCGCGCGGGGCGGCGGGACGCTCGGCCCCGTCCAGCGCCCGCAGCAGTTCGCCCGCCGAGGCGAACCGGCGCCTCGGGTCGGGGTCGAGGCAGCGCAGCACGAGGTCGTCCAGGGACGGGCCGACCGTGTAGTTCAGCGCCGACGGCGGGGGCACCACGCAGGTGAGCCGCGCCTCCTGGAGCCAGTCGCCGTGCAGCGCGACCGGGACGCGGTCCGGCGGGTGGAGGTGCCCGTAGGGGTGCTTGCCGGTGAGCCCCTCGTAGAGGATGATCCCGACCGCGTACAGGTCGGACGCGGGGACGCTCTCCCCCTTCAGCGTCTCCGGCGCCATGTAGTGGAGCGCTCCCGCCGCGCCGGGCGCGTGGCCGCGCTCGATCAGCCGGGCGGCCAGCCCGAAGTCGACGACGCGCGCCCGGCCGGTGAGCCCGTCGACCAGGACGTTGTCGGGCTTCAGGTCGCGGTGCAGCAGCGCCGGTACGAGCCCGTGCAGCCCTCGCAGCGCGAGGCAGATCTGGCGTCCCCACCGGATGAGCGACGCGGCGGGCACGCCGGCGCCGAACGCGGCGAACTCCTCCCCGAGCGTCCGCCCCCGGACGTGCTCCATGACGAGGAACCCCCGGCGGCCCGCCTCCAGCGCGACCCCGGCGTCATAGACCGCGACCAGGTGGTCGCGCGCCTGCGCGTCCGTCATCTCCTCCAGCGCGCCCGCCAGCAGCAGCGCGTCGGCGAACTGGTCGCGGGCGATCTCCTCGGTCAGCCCGCCCCGGCGCGACAGCTTCACCGCGACCTGCCGGACGGGCACGCCGAGCAGCCGCTGCTGCGCCCGGAACACGGCCCCGAACGCGCCGCCGCCGATGAACTCGCGCAGCTCGTAGCGTCCGTCGATCACCCGGCCGAGCAGGCCCTTCAGCTCGCGGTCATCGGCCTCGCCGCCGGTCATGCGGGGGCTCCGCCGAAGGCGACGCCGACGGGCGGGACGGCGCCCGGCCGGAACGCCAGCTCGATCCGCGCGCCCTTCTCGAACTCCGCCTGCCGCCGCTCGATGGTCCGGGTGATCTCGTCCTCCACCAGCCGGGAGATCGTCTTGGCGACGATCCGGCCGCCCTCGGTGCCCCCGGAGCGCTCGTTGGCCTCGTGGCTGCGGTCGGCGACGTGCTCGACGAGCGCGTCCGGCACCACGAGCTCCTTGCCGCGCCGCCCCCAGTACGCGCGCTGCTCGTCGAACAGCTTCCGGGCGATCCCGGTCATGGCGGCGCGGTCCAGCGGGCGGAACACGACGATCTGCCGCAGCCGGCCGAGGAACTCCGGCGCGAACACCGCCTGGCGCGTCCGGTCGCGGACGTTCAGCAGGTCGCGGCGGACGGCCTCGGTGATCTCCTCCTGCGAGCGCCCCTGCGCGCTCAGCCGCGCGATCGTCTCGTGCCCGGCGTTGGAGGTGATGATGAAGATGGCGCGGTCGCCGAACGCCTTGACGCCGCGCTGGTCGATGATCCAGCCCTCGTCGAACAGGTTGAGGAACGGCCGCCACACCTCGGGGTGCGCCTTCTCCCCCTCGTCCAGCAGGAACACGCAGTACGGGTCGGAGTTGAGGTCGTTGATGAGCCGGCCGCCCTGGTCGTGGCCGTGGTAGCCGGGCGGCGCGCCGATGATGCCCGAGATGCTGTGCGGCTCGGCGTAGTTCTCCATCGGATAGGTGTGCAGCCGCTTGGACGCGGAGTAGAACCGCGCGACCGCCTTCGCCAGCTCGGTCTTGCCGACGCCGGTGAGGCCCGCGAACAGCATCACCGAGGCGGGCCGCCCGCCGACGCCGGTCAGCCCCAGCTTGATCCGGCGCAGCTCGCTCGCGACGACCCGCACCGCCTCCTCCTGCCCGACGACGACCTCGCCGAGCGAGCGCTCGAAGTCGATCCGCGCGCCGCCGGTGCCCGAGATCTGCTCGGCGGGCACCCCGGAGATCTCCGCGACGACGGCGACGATGTCGGCGGTGTCCACCCGCGCGTCCGCGCTCCCCGCCTGGGTGCGGCGGTAGTGGAGGTCGTCGCAGGCGCGGCGCAGGACGCGGATCGCCTTGGACGGCTGCCGCTCGTTGAGGATGAAGTCGGCGGACAGCGCGACGGCGTCGGCGACCGCGCGCCCGTCCACCTCGACGCCGAACTCGGCCGCGAGCCCGCGCGCCGCGCTGGCGGCCATGTCCTGCGCCTCGGCCTGGCCGGGCTCGTCCATGTCGACCCGGGAGACCAGCTCCCGCAGCGTGCGGTCGGAGCCGATCAGGTCGTCGAACTCGTGCGCCGACATCACGCCGACGAGGTGGAGGCGCCCCTGCTTCAGGGCGCTGCGGAGCGTCAGCCGGTGGTCGGTGCCGGCCTTCCCGCGGATCAGCGAGCCGAGCCCGTCGGCGCAGACGATCACGTCGGTGCGCCCGGCGATGTGGTCGATGATCTGCGTCAGCGCCTCCCCGCTGTCGGCCGGGGCGAGGTCGCCGCAGTCGACGTGCACGAAGCGCTTGCGCGCGAGGAAGGGGATCTCGCCCTCGGCGGCGCGCCGGGCCAGCTCCCGCAGCAGCGTCGTCGTCCCCACGCCGGGCAGGCCGGTGATGACGACGTGCGGCGCGGTGACGCGGTGCAGGGCCTTGCTCAGCAGCTCCACGTACCCGTCGAGGTGCAGGGCGGGCGTGATGCCCTCGGTGCGGGCGAGCCAGGTCAGGTCCTGCGAGGGCGCCGCGCCGGCGGGCAGCCGGAACGCGTTCTCGCGGGACGCGGCGCCGCCGGCCTCCCGCAGCTCCTCGTCGAGGTGGGCGCGCAGCTGGTCGAGGCTCAGCTTCAGCGGCGGTGCCTGGAACACCGACACGAGCCGGGCGGGCGGGTCGGCCAGCAGGGCGTCGAGCAGGTGGGGGGTGTCGATGCGCTCCGAATCCCAGACGGCCGCGCTGCGCTGCGCGCGCCCCAGCAGGTCGAGCAGCGGCGGCCCGAACGACTCGCGGGTCGGCGCGAGCGGGGGCGCGCCGCGTTTGCGCTGCGCGATGCGGAAGGCGTCGGCGAGCGACGAGGCGACCTTCGCCAGGCCGAGCTGCGGCGGCACCTGCAACCGCATGAGGTGCTCGGCCGGGCCCTCGGTCTCGGCGAGCAGGGCGAGCAGCAGGTGCGGCGGCAGCACGCGGTCGTAGCCGAGGTCGGCGGCCTGCTCCCCGGACTGCTCCAGCGCCGCCCACGCCGCCTCGGTGAACTCCTCGGAGCGGACCCGGCCGGACGCCTCGTCCAGCAGCGGCGGGAGCGGCTCGACCGCGACGCGGACCTGCTCGAAGAGGGCGGCGGCGGCCCGCTCGGCGTCCAGGAACGTCAGGTACAGGCGGTCGTCGGCGTCGAGGTGGGCCAGGACGCACGCGACGAACAACTCCAGCCCGAGCCGCTTCGCGTGGTCGCCCGCCGGCGGGAAGGACGCCAGCCGTTCCACGAAGGCGTCGAGCGCGACGAGGGCCTCGGCGGAGAAATCCTCGCGGTGACCGCCGAAACCGCCACCGCCGGCGGAGCCGGGATTGTATGCCTGAATGCTTTCTTGCAGGTCACGAAGGTAGGCGCCGTCCTGCAAGGCGCGGGCGAGCATCGAACGCAGGCCCTGGTCGGCGGCGTCGATCGCGGCGTGGAGCAGGTCGCCGGTGCGGACCCGCGCGCCCGCCCGGTCGGTGGCGGCGTAGAGCACATCGGCCACCCGTTGGTCGGCGAGGTCGGCCGGGGAGAGGACGCCGTCCACGAACAGCAATGATCACTCCAATGTGTTTGCCCGTTCCCCGGCCAATGGTGGCAAAAATCCCCCGCCTTCGGTGGTGATACCAGCCACGTCATGAAAAGGGTATGGACGATTGCACACACCGGACCAGACCCTACAGTCGAACGTCTTTCCGAACTGTGACGGGTGACGCGAACCCGGCCTTCCCGGCCCGGGTTCTCAGGGGTAGACGTACAGGGCGGCGAAGACGTCCAAGCCGGCCCAGTACAGCTTGCAGCGGTAGTCGGTCCAGCTTCCGTGGGCGAGGCCGTAGTCGCCGTCCCTGAAGCAGAGTTCGCAGGTGAAGTAGGTGTCGGCGATCTTGCGGAAGCCCTGCGGCACGTTCGTCAGGATCGAGCACCGGGGCAGTTGCGGGTCCGGGCGGGCCGCGTCGGCGAAGGCGGGCGGGGATGACAGGACGGCGAGGGAGGCCAGGGCGACGGCGGCCGTCGGGCCGAGCCTCCTGAAGGCGTGGGAGCGCATGGCGTTTCCAGTTCTGGACGGGCCGCCGGGGTACTCCGCGTGCCTCCGGCGAACGGCCGGACGGGGACGGCCCCGAGTGTGCGCGCCCGGCTCCGCGCCGTACAGCCGGGTGGCCGGAGACGGTCGCGGGGAGCGATCCAGGCGCCGGTGGGCGGCGTCCGGGGCTTCTGCTACAGATGTAGCAGGTCGGCTAGGGTCGGGGGTGACCGACGACGACCGGAGGAACCAATGCCTTTCTGGGACAAGCTGCGCGAGTCCACACAGACCATGCAGACGCAGCTCCTCAGCAAGAAGAACGAACTGAAGAGCGGGGCGTTCCGGGACGCGAGCATGGCGATGTGCGCGCTCGTGGCGGCGGCGGACGGGAGCGTCGACCCGTCCGAGCGGCAGCGGACCGCCTCGCTCATCGCCTCCAACGAGGTGCTCCAGAACTTCCCCGCCGACGACCTGCAGCGGCGCTTCAACGACTACGTCGCCAAGCTGACGGCCGACTTCGCCTTCGGGAAGGTCGGGGTCCTCCAGGACATCGGCAAGACCAAGAAGAAGCCCGCCGAGGCGCGCGCCGTCATCCAGATCGGCATCATCATCGGCGGCGCGGACGGCCACTTCGACGAGAGCGAGAAGGCCGTGGTCCGCGAGGCGTGCTTCGCGGTCGGCCTGGACCCGGCCGAGTTCGAACTCTGAACCGGCCCGTCAGCGGAGCGCGAGCAGCGCCAGCAGGCCGGACGCGACGGCGTGGTCGAGTTGGAGCGTCGCGGCGGTCAGCGTGCTGGTGACGACGCCGTTGCCCATGAACAGCAGCGGTCCGGTGACGGAATTCTTGGCGGGCGGCGCGTCGAGCAGCGCCTCGACGCGCTCGATGACGCCCGACTCGGCGAACGCGGCGGCGGGGCCGGGGCCGGGAGCGGCGGCGGGGCCGGGAGCGGCGGCGGGGCCGGGAGCGGCGGGCGGATGGGCGAGGGCGACCTTGGCGATCGTGCGGGCGACGAACGCGCGGTCGCCGACGGCCTCGGCGGCGTCCTCGTCCGCCCAGCGCTCCACGGCCAGGCGCAGCCGCCGGTCCAGCGGGCGCAGCGCGGGCAGGAGCGCGCGGGCCAGCGCGCCGGAGGCCAGGTAGCGGTGGTGGCGGTGCCGCAGGTGCGAGGTCTCGTGCTGGAACACCACGTGCAGCTCGTCGGAGGCCAGCCGCCGCAGCAGCCCGCGCGACAGCAGCACTCCCCCGTGCCGGCCGGGGACCGCGACCGCGATCGGCACCTCGGTCTCCAGCGGCGCCCGCGCCCGCGACCTCGCCGCGCGCAGCTCGCGGGCCCAGCGCAGGGCGGCCCGTCCGGCGACGAGCAGCCCGGCGGCCGTCAGCAGCGCCGCCGGGAGGCCCACCACGTCGGGCACCGGGCGGTCGTCGCCGAACAGCGCCCACTCGGGGACGTGCGCGGCGGCGGACGGTGTCAGCGTCGCCCCGTAGTTGATCGCCACGAACACCCCGGTGCCGAGCGCGGCGACCGCCGTCATCGCGCCGGTCGTGGCCAGCAGCCGCGCCGACCACGACGGGTGCAGCGGCACCGGCACCCGGCCGAGCACGGCGCTCAGCGCCAGCATGACGGCGAGCGGCAGGAAGGTGAACCAGCTCACCCCCGCTCACCCCGCCCCTCGGTGACGGCGCCCTCTTCGATGGCGGCGCCTTCGAGGAACGCGCGCAGCTGGCGCGCCTCCTCGTCGCTGAGCGTGCTCACGAACCGGCTCAGCACGGTCCCGGGATCGCTCGCCAGCCGCAGGTGCTCGCGCATGCGGCCCGCCACCAGCTCGGACTCGTCGATGGCGAGCCGGTAGCGGTAGTGCCGCCCGGCCCGGGTCCGGGTGACGAGCCGCTTCTCGTGCAGCCGGTGCAGGATCGTGTTGACCGTGGTGTAGGCGGGCTCGCCGTCGAGGCGCTCGACCAGCTCCGCCGTCCGTGCCGAGCCGCCGAGCCCGGCCAGCGCCGCGAGGACCTCCGCCTCCAGTTGCCCGAGCGGTCTGCGCGGCACCGGCCTCACCCCTTCGCGGCGGACGTCGATTCCCCATAGACGGTAGCCGCCTCGGGGGTCCTCACCGTCCGCACGCGTCCGACCGCGCGCGGGGACTTCGCATTCCGCGTGAGTCGCCGCCCGCCGCTTGTGACAGTTCCTAATCCATTCGGCATTGATCATTGTCCATTGTCCTCAGCCGGTCACCACGCTTGTTGAGGCGGGCGCCGAAAGTGCGAATTGGAGGCGGCGCCGGCGAAGGCCCGACGCCGAAGGGAGATTGGACAGATGCGCATCAAGGCGATCGCCGCGACCCTGACCCTGTTCGGCGCGGCCCTCACCCCCGCGCTGTCGGCGGGCCCCGCCTCGGCCACCTCCACGACCTGCCTGGACGAGCGGACCGGCAAGGACATGACGGCGACCGTCCCCGCCGGGGCCGGCGCCGACAACATCTGGGTCGTGAACGGCAACGTCGTCTCCGCGCAGGCCGGGGACGACCGGATCTTCCTCGACCAGGTCACCGACGGCCCGTTCCCCTCGGACGCGGTGACCTGCGGGGACAACGGCGACGACTGGATCGGCTCCTACCTCGCCCAGCCGTCCGGCTCGATCGCGGCGCGCGGCGGGACGGGCGCCGACACCCTGCTCGGCGGCACCGCGGGCGACTTCCTGAACGGCAACGCCGGGACCGACAACCTGATCGGCAACGACGGCGACGACCGGCTGAAGGGCGAGGACGGCAACGACAACCTCTGGGGCGGCGACGGGAACGACTTCATCGACGGCGGCGCCGGAAACGACATCATCGACGGCGGCCCCGGAGTCGACACCTGCGTCGGCGGCGACGGATCCGCCTACACGGTCAACTGCGAAATCGTTTACTGATTCCTCCCGGCTCGAACAACGATTACGCGCCCGCTGAAACGCGCCCGGCCGGTCGCCTGGAGACGGCCGGGCGCCCGCGATTCGCGATCGGAGGCGCACGGGGGGCGTACGGGAGCGCCGCCGACCATCCGGCGCGCGGACGCATCCGGTCGCGGGTGCCGCCACGAAGTCCAGGTGATGAGTACCTCGATCCTGCTGTTCACCCGCGACCTGCGCGTCCGCGACAACCCGGCGCTGGCCGCCGCGTGCCGGGCGGACCGGGTCGTCCCGCTGTTCGTCCTCGACGACGCGATCCTCACCGTGCCGAACCGCGTCCGGTTCCTGCTGGAGAGCCTCGCCGACCTGCGCGCGTCGCTCCGGGCGGCGGGCGGCGACCTGCTCGTCCGGCGCGGCGATCCGGCCGCCGAGGTCGCGCGGCTCTCCCGCGAGGCCGGCGCGGACGCGCTGCACCTCGCCGACGAGCGGTCCGCCTACGGGACCCGGCGGCTCGCCGCGCTGCGGGAACTGGACCTCGCGGTGACGGCGCACCCGGGCGTGACGGTCGTCCCGCCGGGCGCGCTGACCCCGGCGAACGGCGACCACTACCGGGTGTTCACCCCGTACTGGCGCGTGTGGGACGCGGCGCGCCGCCGCCCGGAGGCACCCGAGCCGAAAGCGGTCCGGCTCCCGGACGGCCTGGACGCCGGGCCGCTCCCCACGGGCGCCGAGCTGGTGTCCGGCCCGCGCTCCCCCGATCCGGCGCCGGGCGGCGAGCGCGCGGGACGGGCGCGGATGAGGGCGTGGCTGCGTGAAACGGCCGACGAGTACGACCGGATCCACGACGACCTGGCCGCCGACCGCACCTCGCGGCTCAGCGCCTACCTGAAGTTCGGCTGCGTCTCCCCGCTGGAGCTGGAGCGGGCGTCCCGGGGCGGCGGACGGGAGGGCTTCCGGCGCCAGCTCGCCTGGCGCGACTTCCACCACCAGGTCGCGGCCGCCTTCCCCGGGCTCGCGCGGCGCGACTACCGGCCGCGCCGGGGCTCCTGGAACCGCGACGAGGACGCCCTGGCCGCCTGGCGCGAGGGCACGACGGGCATCCCGATCGTGGACGCGGGCATGCGCCAGCTCCGCCGCGAGGGCTTCATGCACAACCGCGCGCGCCTGGTCACGGCGTCGTTCCTCACCCGGAACCTGAACATCGACTGGCGCGAGGGCCTGCGCCACTTCGACGCCTGGCTGACCGACGGCGACGTCGCCGACAACGCCGGGAACTGGCAGTGGGTCGCCGGAACGGGGAACAACACGCGTCCGGGCCAGGTGATGAACCCGCTCCGGCAGGCCGCCCGGTTCGACCGCGGCGGCGACTACGTCCGCCGCTACCTGCCCGAGCTCGCGGAGCTGGACGCCCGGCACGTCCACCACCCCTGGACCCTGCCCGACGACCGCAGAAGCGCGCTCGACTATCCCCCGCCCATCTCGGGGTACAGGACGCCCGGGGAGGACGGATGAGCGAGACGGAGAGCAAGCTGTGCCTGGTCACGGGGGCCACCGGCTACATCGGCGGCAGGCTCGTGCCCGAGCTGCTGGACGCCGGCCACCGGGTGCGCTGCATGGCGCGCTCGGCCGGACGGCTGCGCGACCACCCCTGGGCGGACCGGGTGGAGGTCGTGGAGGCCGACGCCACCGACCCCGACTCGACCGCGCGGGCCCTGGACGGGGCGGACGTCGCCTACTACCTGATCCACGCGATCGGCGGCGCGGGCGGCTTCGCCGAGAACGACCGCCGCGCCGCGAGGACGTTCGCCGACGCGTCCCGCCGGGCGGGCATCGGACGGCTGGTCTACCTCGGCGGCATGGCCCCGGGCGAGGGCGGCCGCGACCTGTCGCCGCACCTCAGGTCGCGCGCCGAGGTCGGCGAGATCCTGCTCGACAGCGGCGTGCCGACGGCGTGGCTGCGCGCCGCCGTCATCATCGGTTCGGGCTCGGCGTCGTTCGAGATGCTGCGCTACCTCACCGAGCGGCTGCCGGTGATGGTCACCCCGAAATGGGTGCACACCCGCATCCAGCCGATCGCGATCCGGGACGTCCTGCGCTACCTCGTGGCCGCCGCGGACCTGCCCGCCGAGGTGAGCCGGGGCTTCGACATCGGCGGCCCGGACGTGCTGACCTACCTTGACATGATGCGCCGCTACGCCGCCGTCGCCGGGCTCAGGCCGCGCGTGATCGTGCCGGTCCCGCTGCTCAGCCCGTGGCTGTCAAGCCTGTGGGTGGGCACGATCACGCCCGTGCCCGGCGGGCTCGCGCGCCCGCTGGTGGAGTCGCTGCGCAACGAGGTGGTGTGCGCGGACGACGACATCGACCGGTACGTCCCACCGCCGCCGGGCGGCGCGACCGGCTTCGAGCGGTCGGTGGAGCTGGCGCTGCGCCGCGTCCGGGAGGCCGACGTCGCGACGCGCTGGTCGTCGGCGAGCGTCCCGGGCGCGCCCAGCGACCCGCTGCCCACCGACCCCGACTGGGCGGGCGGCAGCCTCTACACCGACGAGCGGACCTGCCGCGCCGCCGCCCCCGCGCAGCGCCTGTGGGACGTGGTCGAGGGCATCGGCGGCGAGCGGGGCTGGTACTCCTTCCCGCTGGCCTGGCGCGTCCGGGGCCTGCTGGACCGGCTGGTCGGCGGCGTCGGCCTGCGGCGCGGGCGCCGGGACCCGCGCCGGCTGCGGGTCGGGGAGACCGTCGACTTCTGGCGGGTGGAGGCGATCGAGCCCGGACGGCTGCTGCGGCTGCGCGCCGAGATGCGGGTGCCGGGCCTGGCCTGGCTGGAGCTGCGCGTCGAGGACGAGGGCGGCCGCGCGCGGCTCGCCCAGCGGGCGCTGTTCCACCCGCGCGGCCTCGCCGGGCACGCCTACTGGTGGGCGTTCCGGCCGTTCCACGACCGGATCTTCGGCGGGATGTGCCGGGGCATCGCCCGCGCCGCCGAACCGTCCGGCGGGGACGTCACGGCAGGTCCGCGATGATCTCGGCGACCCTCGACGGCATGGACAGGAACGGCGAGTGGGACGAGTCGAGCGCCACGACGCCCGTCGGGTTCTCCGGGTAGGCGGCGTCGGCCTCGGCGATGAACCTGTGCTGGCACGGCGGGCAGAGCGCCCGGTCCCGCGCGCAGGTGACGTAGGTGCGGGGCACCGACCCCCAGGCGTCGCGGGTCAACTCGATGCCCGTCGCGCCGAGCGCCGTGGACGAGTCGGGCGTCATCAGCCCGATCGCGGCCTCGGCCTCGGCCTCGCCGATGTCGTCGAAGAACGCCCGCCTGAGCATGCGGCGGTAGTCGGGGTCGGCCGAGGCGAGGTCGAGCCGGAGCGCCCCGATCACGTTCGGGTCGCCCTGGAGCGAGGGCGCGACGAGCGTCTCGGCGTTCTCGGGCAGGACGGAGTAGTCGTTCGCCGGGACGCCCGAGGCGGGCATGAAGGCGGCCAGGTACACCGCGTGCGCCACGAGTTCGGGGGCCCGCTGCGCCGCCCAGGTCAGCGCCGGGCCGCCCATGCTGTGCGCGACGACCGTGACCGGGCGTCCGTCGCCGAGCCGCCGGATCTGCGAGACCAGCAGGTCGCCCGCCTGCTCGACGCCGACGTCCGCGACCGGCGACCTCTCGACGGGCAGCGCCGCCGGGTCGAACGGGCGCCTGCTGAGGCAGGCGGGCCACCGGGCGCGGAGGCCGTGCCCCGCCATGTCGACCGCCAGCACCGCGCGCCCGGTGCCCGCCACGTGCCCGGCGACCTCGCTCCAGCACCAGGAACCGAACCAGAAACCGTGCAGGAGCAGCACCGGGGAGGAATTGCCGGTCATGGTCACTCCTCGTCGAAGGGGGGAGGGCAGCGACATCCGCGACAAGATCAACATACTACGCGGACCGCGTCTGTCCGGCGGGTGGGCACAAGCGGCGCGACAGGCCGCGCCGCGCGCCCGCTATTGCGGCCGAGTTCGCATTGATAAGTGCGCGTGCGACCACTTTCCGACACGTAATCCGACCGGCGTTCAGGCACAGCGGTAAGCTATTTGTGAACATCCTGGTATACTTTGGGATCGAGCGATCCGGCGGGGGCGTGCGTCCGGCTCTCGCGGTCGGCTCGACCCTTGGTATTTCCCAGCGATGCGGAGTGAACACCGATGGCGGAAGCGGATTCGGAGCGGCGGTCGAGGCGGCGCCAGATGTCCAAGGACGAGCGCCGCGCGGAGATCATCGCGACCGCCGCCGACCTCTTCGAGAAACTGGGTTACGCGGGCGCCTCGATGGACGACATCGCCGCCGCGGTCGGAATCGGAAAGCCCACTCTGTACCACTACTTCCGCAGCAAGTCGGAACTGCTGTGGTACATGCACGAGGAGCTTATCGACGGCCTGACCGCCGCGCACCGCGCACGTGTCGAGCGCGGCGCCGAGCCGGTCGAGCTGCTGCGCGGCGTCATCCACGACTTCCTGGAGAACATCGCGACCAGGCGCGGCCAGTGCCGGGTCTTCTTCGAGAACCACCGCGAGCTGCCCGACGCCGACCTCGCCGTCGCCACCGAGAAACGCACCCGCTACGAGGCCATGGTGGAGGAGGCCGTCCGCGGCGGAATCGCCGACGGAACGTTCCGCGACGTCGACACCAAGCTGTTCAGCCTCGCGATATTCGGGATGAGCAACTGGGCCTACCAGTGGTACCACTCCGACGGGAAGTTCTCGCACGAGGAGATCGCCGACGCTTTCTGGGACTACGCCTACCGCGGCCTGCGCCCCTAATCCATTGCGACCGCCGGCCCGGCCTGCCCGGCCGGCCGATTGCGGGGCCGGGCCGGGCACACCGGGCGGCGTGATCAAATGCTGGTGACCGTGCCCGCCTCATCGGCTTCGGCGGGCCGCGCGGCGGCCGTCTCCTCGACATCGATCCGGTAGGTTTCCGGCAGCAGCAGTACCGACACGACGGTGATGAGGCAGACGCCCGCCATGTAGGCGGCGATGGCGAGCCATGAATCCGTCCACGCGTACAGGGACGTCGCGATCAGCGGCGCCAGCGCCCCGCCGACCACCGAGGCGACCTGGATGCTCAGCGACATCGCCGAATAGCGCGTCTCGGTCGGGAACGTCTCGGCGAAGAAGGCGCCCTGCGGCGCGTACATGGTGGTGTGCAGCAGGCCGAGCCCGACGACGAACGCGATCACGATGACGACCGGCGACTCTGTGTTGAGCAGCGGCCAGAACACGAACGCCCAGACCCCGACCAGCGCCGACCCGACCGTCAGCATCCCCCTGCGGCCGAAGCGGTCCGACAGCGCGCCCGCGACCGGCAGCATGACGAGTTGGACCGCCGCCCCGCACAGCACGCCCAGCAGCATCCGGCTCTTCGGCATGTCGAGGATGTCGTCGTTGGTGCCGTAGGCGACGGCGAAGGTCATGAACAGGTAGTAGGTCACGTTGATACCGATGTAGGCGCCGCCGATGAGGACGATCCGCCTCGGGTAGCGGCGCAGCGCCTCCAGGACGGGCGAGCGCGCGGCCCGCGCGGCGCGTCCCTCCGGCACGACCACCGGCACAGGCTCTGGTACGGGCTCCGGCTTGGGCTTGACGAAGGGCCCGGCCTCCTCCCCGCTCTCCGCCGCCGCGGCGCGCTGGAGGCGCTTGAACGCCTTGGTCTCCTCGATCCGGAGCTGGATGTAGATCGTCAGGCCGAGCAGCGCCACGCTCGCGAGGAACGGCAGCCGCCACCCCCAGGCGTCGAAGGAGTCGGAGTCGGTGATCCCGTCGGCGATCAGGAACGCGAAGTTGCCGACCAGGATGCCCGCGGGCCCGCCCGCGAGCGCGAAGCTGGAGTAGAAGCCGCGGCGGCGCGGCGGCGCGCTCTCCATCGCCAGCAGGATCACCCCGCCGGTCTGGCCGCCGAGCGCGATCCCCTGGACGAGCCGCAGCAGCACCAGCAGCAGCGGCGCCCCCGGCCCGATCGCGTCGTAGGTGGGCAGCACGCCGATGAGCGTGGTGCCGAGGCCCATCGTCAGCAGCACCATGACGAGGGAGCGCTTGCGTCCGTGCACGTCGCCGAGATGACCGAAGATCACCGCGCCCACCGGCCGGGCGATGAACCCGATCGCGAACGTGGAGAACGACAGCAGCGCCCCGGCGAGCGGGCTCTGACCGGGAAAGAACAGGTCCGGGAAGACCAGCGCGGCGGCGGTCCCGTAAATGAAGAAGTCGTAGTTCTCGATGCTCGACGCGGCCAGCGCCGCGGCGGCGATCTTCAGCGTGCTCTTTTTGGATGCGTCCTGCGGGGGTTTCTTTCCAGGGACCATCCGCGTTTCCTTTCAGCGACGTGGCGGACCGCCTCGCGACGGTCTCGCGCCCACCTGCCATACGCGCGGAAAGCGTGATCACCCGGAATTCCAGCGATCCGGGCGGCGCGTTTCGCGTGTCGGCCTACGTATGCGCTGAGTCCCCCGGGCAGCGCTGGGAGGGCCGCCGGTGCCGCAGGGGCGCCGGGCGGCCGGCGACTGTGCCCACGACGACGGCTTCCGGTCGCCCACGACGGCGGCTGTGGTGCGGCCACCGGTTCCGGATCCGCGGTGGTCGCCCGCCTTTTGAGCGGTGGCGCCACCGCGCCTCCGAGTTGACGACCGACCGGTCGGTCGTATGAATACGATTGCAGCCGGGACAGGGGGTGTCAACCCTTGAGCTGGCGTTTTCTCCGGGCTGCCGCGTTGCCGCTCCGCGCCGCGTCCACCTAAGATCGAAGTCGCCCGGACACGGAAATCGGCGATGCCATCCCCGGCGATTCGCCTGGCGTCTCGCCGGAAAGTCAGCAGGACGACGACAAGTCTCGGAGAACCCATGAAGTTCGGCATCTACACGCTTTTGACGGCCGCGAGCATCCGGCCCGAGGTATTGGCCCGCGCGGCGGAGGAACGCGGCTTCGACTCCCTGTTCATCGCCGAGCACTCGCATATTCCCGTCCGCCGCGAGACGCTCTGGCAGGGGCGCGCCGAACTGCCGGACGCCTACTACCGCACGCTCGCGCCCTTCCCCGCGCTCGCGGCGGCGTCGGCGGTGACCTCCACGCTGCTGCTCGGCACCGCCGTCGCGCTGCTCGCCCAGCGCGACCCGATCCACACGGCCAAGGAGGTCGCGACCCTCGACGTCCTGTCCGGCGGGCGGGTGATCCTCGGGGTCGGCTCCGGCTGGAACCGCGAGGAGATGCGCAACCACGGCACCGACCCGCGCACCCGGGGCGCGCTGCTGAACGAGCGGCTCGCCGCGATCAAGGCGATGTGGACGCAGGACGAGGCGGAGTTCCACGGCGAGCACGTCGACTTCGACCCGATCCACCTGTGGCCGAAGCCGGAGCGCCGCCCGCACCCGCCGATCTACGTCGGCGGGGAGAGCGACGCCGCGCTGGACCGGATCGCCCGGTTCGGGGACGGCTGGCTCCCGCGCGCCGCGACCACGCCCGAGGAGATCCGCCGGTTCTCCGCGCGGCTGGCCGAGCGGGGCCGTCCGGACGTCCCGATCACGCTGGCCGGGCTTGGGCCCGACGCCGAGGCGGTCGCGGGGCTCGCCGAGGCGGGCGTGGAGCGGATCGCGTTCGAGCATCCGACCACGTCCGAGAGCGAGTCGCTGCGCGCCCTCGACGAGTTGGCCGCGTTCGCCGACAGGCTGCGCTGACCGCGGCACCGCCCGCCCTCAGGACGCCGGGGCGGGCGCCGCGGCGCGGGCGGCGGGCGGGTCCGCCATCGGGTGCACCCGCTCCACCGCCCGCGCCACCGCGAGCACCAGCGCGTCCGCGTGCCGGGGGCCGACGATCTGGAGGCCGATCGGCAGCCCCCCGGACGTGCGGGCGACCGGCACGGTGATCGCGGGCTGGTGGGTCATGTTGAACGGGTAGGTGAACGGCGTCCAGCGCGGCCAGTCGCTCAGCCCGCTGCCCGGCGGGACGTCGTGCCCGGCCTCGAACGCGGGGATCGGGACGGTCGGGGTGATCAGCACGTCGTGGCGGGTGTGGAACTCGCCCATGCGGACGCCGAGCGCCACCCGCTCCACCTCCGCCGCCAGGTAGTCGGCGGCCGAGCAGGTGAGCCCGCGCTCGATCACGGCGCGCAGGCCGGGGTCGACGCCGGCGCCGTCGCCGAGGACGTCGCGCCACTTCGCCGCCCCGGCGCACCACAGGATGTCGAACGCGTCGTAGGGGTCGGGGAAGCCCGGGTCGGCCTGCTCGACGCGGACCCCGGCGTCCTGGAGGGCCCGCGCGGCGGACGCGACGGCGGCGGCGACCTCGGGGTCGACCCGCGCGTAGCCGAGGTCCGGGGAGAAGGCGGCGGTGACGCCGGCGACGTCGCGGCCGAGCGTGTCGGTGTAGGGGGTCGCGAGGGGGCCGAGCGCGAACGGGTCGCGGGGGTCGGGGCCCGCGAGCACGTCCAGCAGGAGCGCGGCGTCCTCGACGGTGCGCGCCATCGGCCCGGCGTGCGCGAGGACCGCGAGCGCGCTCAGCGGGTACTGCGGGACGCGGCCGTGGGTGGGTTTCAGGCCGACGACGCCGCAGAAGGACGCCGGGATGCGGACCGAGCCGCCGCCGTCGGTGCCGACCGACAGCGCGCCCATGCCGGACGCGACCGCCGCCGCGCTGCCGCCGCTGGAGCCGCCCGTGGTGCGGGTCGTGTCCCAGGGGTTGCGGGTCACGCCGGTCAGCGGGTTGTCGCAGACGCCCTTCCACCCCATCTCGGGCGTGGTGGTCTTGCCGAGCAGGACCGGCCCGGCCTCGCGCAGCCGGGCGGCGGCGGGGCTGTCGACGTCCCAGGGCTGGTCCGGGTCGACGCACCGCGAGCCGCGCAGCGTCGGCCAGCCGCGGGTGAGGAACAGGTCCTTGATCGACATCGGCACGCCGTCGATCGGGCTCGCCGGGGCGCCGGCCCGCCAGCGCCGCTCGGCGGCGCGGGCGCCGGCCAGCGCGCTCTCGGCGTCCACGAGGGCGTAGGCGTTGCAGTCGCCGTCGTGCCGCCGGATCGCCTCCAGCGCCTCGGTCGTCGCCTCCACCGGGGAGATCGTCCCGGCGGCGTAGGCGGCCACCAGCTCCGCCGCCGTCAGGCTGTGGTATCGGTCGCCGGCCATCGGTCCTCCTGAGAATTCGGGCTGAAAATTCCACACTCCGCCAAAAGGGCAGGAGAAAACGTCGATGCGCATTCTCGACAGGACGCCCGTCGATTGATCGGCGCTCAGAGGGGGGTGGAGGACAATGGCGGTCCGGGCGGCGGAAACCGCCGGATCTGCCTGGAGATGAGCTGCGGAGGGCGAGGTGTCGACGCAGGTGGGCGCGGTGTATCAGCGCTCGGCCGTGGCCCGACCGACCGGTCGGATGACTTGAAGCTACCTCGCCATAGCAGGGCCGTCAACCCTCCGCGACCAGGGATTGACATTGCGCCTCGGCGCGTAGTTCCATCCAAATTAGGCGGTCGCCGAGAAAGCGTCGGGCGGCGCGTCCCGAGCAGGCGATGAACTCCCAGAAGCCGAGCCCTCGAAACGGCAGGAGCGATTGTTGTCCATTGATGCGAGGATTCCGATCGGCGAGGTGCCGCCCCCCGGCACCCGTCCGGGACGCATGTTCGCGCAGGTCGTCCGGCAGGGCCGGTTCGGCGACCCGCTGACCGCCTTCGAGATCGAGGAGGTTCCGGTGCCCGAGCCGGGGCCCGGCGAGGTGCTGGTCGCGGTGATGGCGGCGGGCATCAACTTCAACAACGTGTGGGCGGCGCGCGGCACGCCGATCGACGTGATCGCCGACCGGCGGCGCAAGGGCGAGCCGTGGGACTTCCACATCGGCGGCAGCGACGCGTCCGGCATCGTCCACGCGGTGGGCGAGGGCGTGGAGTCGGTCTCGCCGGGCGACCGCATCGTCGTCCACCCCGGCCACTGGGACCCGGACGACGCGTGGGTGAAGGACGGCGACGACCCCATGCTCGCCCCGAGCGCCAAGATCTGGGGGTACAACACCAACTTCGGGTCGTTCGCGCAGTTCTGCCTGGCCCAGGAGCACCAGATCCTGCCCAAGGCACCGCATCTGACCTGGGCGGAGGCCGCCGCGCCGACGCTGGTCGGAACGACCGCCTACCGCATGCTGTTCGGCTGGGACGGGCACCGCCTGCGCCCCGGCGACCTCGTCCTCGTGTGGGGCGGCTCGGGCGGGCTCGGCACCCAGGCGATCCAGCTCGCGGTCGCGCACGGCGCGGACGCGGTCGCCGTGGTCTCCGACGACCGGCGCGGCGAGTACGCGACCCGCCTCGGCGCGATCGGCTACCTGAACCGGGGCGGTTTCTCGCACTGGGGCGTGCCGCCCCACTGGGACGACGCGCCGGGCTACGGCGCGTGGATGAAGGAGGCGCGCCGGTTCCGGCAGGCGCTCTCGGAGATCGCCGGACGGCGCAGCCCGCGCATCGTGTTCGAGCACCCGGGCGAGGCGACGATCCCCACCAGCGTGTTCCTGTGCGCGCCGGGCGGCATGGTCGTCATCTGCGCCGGGACGTCCGGGTACTCGGCGACCGTCGACCTCCGCTACCAGTGGGTCATGCAGAAGCGGCTCCAGGGCTCGCACGGGACCAACGACGACCAGGCCCGCGCCTACAACGACCTGGTCAGGGAGGGGCGGATCGACCCGTCGCTGGGGGAGGTCGTCCCCTTCCACGAGATCGGGCGCGCCCACCACGACATGGCGAACGGCATCGAGGTGTTCGGCAACCGGGTCGCGCTGGTCGGCGCCCCTGACGAGCACGCCGGCGTGACGGGCCGATGAGCGTTGACAGCGATCCGCGGCCGTGTAAAAGTCGAAACCGACCGACTAGTCGGTCGATAGCGGGAGGGTGACGACGAATGGACTTCAGCATCCCGGCCGAGCTCAGCATGTTCGTCGACTCCGTGCGGCGCTTCCGCGAGCGGGAGCTGATGCCGCTGGAGCAGAGGTTCCTGACCGAGGGGAGGTTCACCCCGCAGGAGCGCCGCGACCTCCAGGAACGTGCCAGATCCCAGGGGCTCTGGGCGCTGGACGTGCCGGAGGAGTACGGCGGCCAGGGCATGGGCACGCTCGCGACCTGCCTGGTCGTCGAGGAGCTGTACAAGCACCCGGGGATGTTCGAGTTCGGCGGCAGCCCCGAGCCCGTCCTCTACCAGGCGGACGAGGAGCAGAAGAAGCGCTACCTCCATCCGGTCATCGAAGGCGAGCGCCGCAGCTGCTACGCCTTCACCGAGCCGGGCACGGGCTCGGACTTCGCCCGGATCACCACGACGGCGGTGCGCGACGGCGGCGACTGGGTCATCAACGGGACGAAGATCTTCATCTCCGAGGTCGACCGCGCCGACTTCTGCATCCTGTTCGCCAGCACCGATCCCGAGGCGGGGTCGCGCGGCATCACCTGCTTTTTGGTCGACATGGGCACGCCGGGCTTCGAGGTGTCGCGTCCGATCCCGACGATGGGCGACGACTGGGAGCCCTACGAGCTGTCGTTCACCGACTGCGTCGTCCCCGACTCGGCGCGGCTCGGCCCGGTCGGCGGGGGCTGGGCGCTCGCCTCCGAGCAGCTCACGCACGGCCGACTCAAGATCGCCGCGTTCCAGCTCGGCATCGCCCAGCGCTGCCTCGACATGGCCGTCGAGTGGGCCAAGGAGCGGGTGACCTGGGGCAAGCCGATCGCGACCCGGCAGGGCGTCCAGTGGATGCTGGCCGACAGCGCGGTGGAGCTGGAGGCGGCGCGGTACCTGGTGTACCGGGCCGCGTGGATGGCGGACGAGGGGCACACGATCCGCAACGAGGCGTTCATCGCCAAGCTGTACGCGACCGAGATGGCCCAGCGCGTCACCGACCGCTGCCTCCAGGTGTTCGGCGGCCTCGGCTACAGCAAGGAGCTGCCGATCCAGAGCTTCTTCCGGCAGGTGCGGGTGTGGCGGATCGGGCACGGGTCCTCCGAGATCCACCGCTGGATGATCGCGCGCAACCTGCTCGGCCTGTCCTCGCGGGACTGAGCGGGGGAGCCGGCATGGATCTGATCGGGAACCGCACCCTCGCCGACCTGCTCACCGAGCGGGACGCGCGGCACTCCGGCCGCGCCTGCCTGGTCGTGGAGGACCGCGCGGGCACCGTCACCGAGTACACCTACGCGGAGGTGCTGGACGCCGTCCGCCGCGCGGCGGGCGGGTTCGCGGCCCTCGGCGTCGGACGCGGCGACGCGGTCGTCCTGCACCTGCGCAACAGCGCCGAGTTCGTGTTCGCCTGGTTCGGGCTGGCCTGGCTCGGCGCCGTCATGGTGCCCTCCAACACCGCCAACTCCCCCGCCGAGCTGACCTACCTGATCGAGCACTCCGAGGCCGTCGGCGTGCTCACCGAACCCGGCCACGTCCCGCTCTTCGCGGAGGCGCCCCGGGTCGCGCACCGGATCGTCGCGCGCGGCGGCGCGGACGGTTTCACGCCGTTCGCCGACCTGCTGGCCGCGCCGCCCGCCCCGCCGTCCAAGGGCGTCGGGTCCGAGGACGTGGTGGAGATGCTGTTCACCTCGGGCACCACCGCGCGCCCCAAGGCCGTCATGATCACGCACGCGAACTGCCTGTGGGGCGGGGAGCGGGTGTCGCGCGGCGCCGCGCTGGACGAGCGCGACCGGCTGCTGACCGCGCTGCCGCTGTTCCACATCAACGCGCAGGAGATCACGCTGCTGGCGGCGCTGACCGTCGGCGGCACGGCCGTCCTGCTGGAGGACTACCACGCCAGCGGCTTCTGGCCGGCCGTGCGGCGGCACCGGGCGACGGCGGTGAGCCTGGTCGCGATGCAGGCGCGGACGCTGCTCGCGCAGCCGCCGACCGGGCGCGACGCCGAGCACGGGATCCGCCGCTGCGTCTACGCGATCAACGTTACCGAGGAGGAGAAGGACGCCTTCGAGCGCCGGTTCGGGGTGGAGCTGATCAACGGGTACGGGCTGTCGGAGGGCGGGACCGTCGTCACGATGTCGCCGGTGTTCGGCGACCGCAGATGGCCCTCGATCGGGCTGCCCAACTTCGACCGCCGGATCCGGATCGTGGACGAGGACGGGCGCGACGTCCCGGCGGGCGTGGTCGGCGAGATCCTCGTCTCCGGGGTCCCGGGCCGGACGCTGATGAAGGGCTACTTCAAGGACCCGGACGCCACGGCGGCGGCCGTCCGGGACGGGTGGCTGCACACCGGCGACAACGGCTACCTCGACGAGCAGGGCTACGTGTACTTCTTCGACCGCCGCAAGGACGTCATCAAGCGAGCCGGGGAGAACGTGTCGGCGAGCGAGGTGGAGTTCGCGCTGCTGGCCCATCCCGCGATCACCGAGGCGGCGGTCGTCGCCGGGCGCGACCCGGTGCGCGACGAGGAGGTGGTCGCGTTCGTCGTCGCGGCGGCGGGCGAGGCACCGGGGCCGGAGGAGATCGCCGCGCACTGCCGCACGCGCCTGGCGGCCTTCAAGGTGCCCACCCGGATCCATGTCGTCCCCGAACTCCCGAAGACGTCCATCGGCAAGATCGAGAAGAAGCTGCTGCGGCTGCGGCTCGCCGGGCTTCCAGGGGGAGATGAGCGATGAGCACCCTCGACGAGGTGTACCGGCGCGTCCGGGCCCAGGTCGGGACGTCCCGCCACGACGACCTCGGGCGCGTGTCCGCCCGCGACTTCCAGCGGTTCGCGGTCGCGGCGGGCGAGACCGACCCGGTGTACTTCGACGACGCGTCCGCGCGGGCCGCCGGGCTGCCGGGCGCGGTCGCGCCGCCGCTGTTCCCGACCAGCGTGCTCGGCTGGGACGCGGGCCCGCCGCAGGACGCGCTGCGTCCCGACGGCACGACCGACGACGAGATGGCCGAACTCCCCCTCGCCGGCCTGCGGATGATGGGCGCCGGGCAGGACATCGACTTCCACGCGCCGGTCCGCGACGGCACGCACATCGTGCGGGAGACCTCGATCGAGGACGTGGCGCTCAAGGAGGGCCGCTCGGGCCCGTTCCTGGTCGTCACGCTGCTGCGCGCCTACCGCGACGCGTCGGGCGCGCCGCTCGCGACCTCCCGGGAGAACCTCATCGCGCGTCCGGAGGCGGAGCTGTGACGACGCGCTTCTTCGAGGACGTGGCACCCGGCACGAAGCTGGACCCCCTCACGATGCGGCCCGGCCGGATCCAGCTCTTCCGGTTCAGCGCGGCGACCTGGAACGCCCACCGGATCCACTACGACACCGAGTACGCGGCGCGCGAGGGGTATCCGGACGTCCTCGTCCAGTCCCATCTGCACGGCTGCTTCCTCGTGCGGACGGCGCTCGCCTGGGCCGGGCCGGGCGCGCGGCTGCGCCGGTTCGGGTGGCGCAACCGGCGCATCGCCGTCCCCGGCGACACGCTGACCTGCACAGGCGTGGTGACCGCGTGCCAGGTGGAGGCGTCGGGCGGCGGGATCGTCGAGTGCGAGTTGGAGGAGCGCAACGCCGACGGGGTGCTGTGCGCGCCGGGCACCGCCGTCCTGGAACTCCCGAGACGACCCGGAAAGGACCGCCCATGAACGCGGCAACGGCTCTCCGCCTCTACCGGACGATGGCGCGGATCCGGCAGTTCGAGATCGGCGCGTCCCGGCTGATGGCGGCCGGGAGGCTGCCCGGAACGCTGCACGTGTCGATCGGGCAGGAGGCGGTCGCGGCGGGCGTCTGCGACGTCCTGCGCGGGGACGACCACATCACGACCACGCACCGGGGGCACGGGCACTGCCTCGCCAAGGGCGGCGAGCCGGTGTCGATGCTGGCCGAGCTGCTCGGCCGCGCCAGCGGGTACTGCGGCGGGCGGTCGGGCTCGATGCACATCGCCGACCCGGCGGCCGGGATCCTCGGCGCGAACGCGATCGTCGGCGCGGGCATCCCGATCGCGCTCGGCGGCGCCTTCGCGGCGGCGCGCAAGGGGCGCGGCGGCGTCGCGGTCGCGTTCTTCGGCGAGGGCGCGGTCGCGCAGGGCGTGTTCCACGAGTCGCTGAACCTCGCGGCACTGTGGCGGCTGCCGCTGGTGCTCGTCTGCGAGAACAACCTGTACGCGGAGCTGACGCCGGTGTCGGTGCACCTGGCGGCCGAGCGTGTCGCCGACCACGCCGCGCCCTACGGCGTCCCGGGCACGCGGGTGGACGGCAACGACGTGCTGGCCGTCCGGAGCGCGGCGCGGGAGGCGGTGGAGCGGGCGCGCGCGGGCGGCGGCCCCGCCCTGCTGGAGTGCATGACCTACCGCTGGCACGGCCACTTCGAGGGCGACCCGCAGCAGTACCGCGAGGACGCCGAG
Organism: Actinomadura sp. NEAU-AAG7; assembly: GCF_018603865.1. NCBI lineage: Bacteria > Bacillati > Actinomycetota > Actinomycetes > Streptosporangiales > Thermomonosporaceae > Actinomadura > Actinomadura sp. NEAU-AAG7. Next base: position 1,609,048 of record NZ_JAHFZY010000001.1, on the reverse strand, counting down.
GTCGCGGAGTGGAAGGCGGCCGACCCGCTGAAACGGCTCGCGGAGGCGCTGCCGGACGCGGCGTCCGAGCTCGCGGCGATCGACGCCGAGGCGAAGCGCGAGATCGCCGACGCGGTCCGCGCGGCGGAGGCGGAGCCGCTCGCCGCGCCCGCGTCGGTGTCCGCCCACGTCTACAGCGGAGGTGCCGCCCGATGAGCACGACGAAGTACTGGCGGGCGGTGAACGCGGCCCTGCACGAGGAGCTCGAACGGGACGACTCCGTCCACGTCTTCGGCGAGGACGTCGGCGTGCCCGGCGGCCCGTTCGCGGCGACGCGCGGCCTGCGGGACAGGTTCGGCGAGTGGCGGGTGCGCGACACCCCGATCAGCGAGGCCGCGTTCACCGGCATGGCGGTGGGCGCGGCGATGGCGGGGCTGCGCCCGGTCGCGGAGATCATGTACTTCGACTTCATGACGCTGGCGATGGACCAGCTCGTCAACCAGGCCGCCAAGATGTCCTACATGTCCGACGGCGCGTTCTCGGTGCCGCTGACGATCCGGACGCTGTGCGGCGGCCACCGCGGGTCGGGCCCGCAGCACTCGCAGAGCCTGGAGGGCTGGCTCGCGGCCGTCCCCGGGCTGAAGGTCGTCTGGGGCGGCACGCCCGCCGACGCGAAGGGCCTGCTCAAGGCCGCGATCCGGGACGACGACCCGGTCATCGTCATCGAGAGCCTCGGGCTGTGGACGCGGCGCGGCGAGGTTCCCGACGATCCCGACCACCTGGTGCCGATCGGCGCCGGGCTCGTCCGCCGCCCGGGGACCGACGTGACGCTCGTGTGCTGGGGCGACACCGTCGCGGTCGCGGTCGAGGCCGCCGAGGCCCTCGCCGACCGCGGCGTGGACGCCGAGGTGCTCGACCTGCGGACGCTGAGCCCGCTCGACGAGCCGCTGATCCTGGAGTCGCTGCGCCGGACGGGACGGCTCGTCGTCGTCCAGGACGCGCAGGGCCCGTGCAGCGTCGGCTCGGAGGTGATCCGGCTCGCCGCCACCGACGGGTTCGCGTCGCTGCGCGCCCCGGCCGCGCAGGTGATGCCGCCGTTCGCGCCGGTGCCGTTCGCGCCCGACCTGGAGCGCGCCTACTACCCCGGGGCCGAGGACGTCGTGTCGGCGGCCCTGAAGACGATATGACGGAAGGGACCGGGGCATGACGGACATCGTGGTGCCGAAATGGGGCGCGACCATGGACGAGGCGACGATCGTCCAGTGGCTGAAGAGCGTCGGCGACCGCGTCGCCGAGGACGAGCCCATCGCCGAGATGGAGACCGACAAGGCGCAGGCCGAGATCGTCAGCCCGGTCGGCGGGACGATCGTGGAGCTGCTCGTGGAGAAGGACGCCGACGTCGTCGTGGGCCAGGTCATCGCCCGCGTCGCGGCGGAGGGCGAGGCGCCCCGATGACGCTCGCCGAACGCGTCGCCGACTTCACCGCGAACCTGAAGCCGTCCTCGATCCCGCCCGACCTCGTCGAGAAGGCGAAGGTGACGGTCCTGCACGACCTCGGCGTCGGCCTCGCCGGGCACCGCCTCGCCGCGACCGCGTACGCGTACGCGAAGGAGGAGGGCGGCTGCGGCGCCGGCGCGCGCGGCGCGCGGCTGCTGGTGGACGGCACGCCGGTGACGGCGGAGGCGTTCGCGCTCGCGACCGGCGCGCTCGTCCACGCGCGGACGCAGGACGACACGCAGGTCGCGGTGTCCACGCACCTCGGCGCGACGACGCTGCCCGCGCTGCTCGCGCTCGCCGACCGCGCCGGGCTGCACGGCGCCGACCTGCTGACCGCGCTGGTCGCCGGGTACGAGGCCGCGTCCGTCATCGCGGAGGGCGGCGCCGACGTCTCGACCGCGCGGGGGTTCCGCGCGAGCAGCGTCTACGGGCCGTTCGCGGCGGCGGCCGGGTCGGCGCGGCTGCTGGGCCTGACCGCCGGGCGGACCGTCTCCGCCCTCGGCCTCGCCGCCGCGTTCGGCGGCGGGACGAACCAGACGTGGGTCGCGGGCACGCAGGAGTGGCGCTACCAGGTCGGCGCGGCGAGCCGCAACGGCATGGTCGCGGCGCTGCTGGCCGCGCGGGGCGTCACCGGCGCGCCGGACGCGCTCGACGGCGCCGCCGGGCACCTGCGCGCCTTCACCGGCACCGTCCCCGCCCCCGCCGACCTGCGGCTCGGCGAGGACTGGCGGCTCCGGCGCGTCACCTACAAGCCGTATCCGGTCTGCGCGATCAACCAGATCCCGGTCACGCTGCTGACCGGCCTCGCCCGCCGCCACGGCATCGGAGCCGACGACGTCGTGGCGGCCGTCGTCGAACTCCCCTCCGACGACGCCGCCTATCCGGGCGTCGACGCGCACGGCCCGTTCCGCGACGTCGGCGGGACGCTGATGAGCCTGCCCTACTGCCTCGCGGTCGCGCTGCGCGAGGGCGGCATCGAGCTGGACGACCTGTACGGGTGGGACGACCCCGCGCTGATGGACCTGGTCCGCCGCGTCCGGGTCGTCCCGGCGGACCTGCCGCGCGGCGCCTGCCGGATCACCGTCCAGACCCGGGAGGACGGGACGCGCGTCGCGGAGCACGCCCCGGACCCCTCCACGTTCGACTGGGACCGCCACGAGACCGCCGACCGGCTGCGCGCGATGGCCGCCGAGACACCGCTGACCGCCGACCGGCTGGAGCGGTTCGTCGAGGTCGTCCTCGACCTCGACCGGCGGCCGGTGCGCGAGCTGGTCGACGCGACGATCACCGAACCGAAGGAGTGACCCCCTGATGCGAGCCACCCTCATCTACGGCCGCGGCGACGTCCGGGTCGAGGAGGTGCCCGACCCGGTGCTGCGGGAGCCGACCGACGCGATCGTGCGGGTGACGCGCGCCTGCGTCTGCGGCAGCGACCTGCACCGCTACCGCGGCATGGACCCCGTGGACGAGGGGCTGCGCATCGGCCACGAGTTCATGGGCGTGGTCGAGGAGACCGGCGCCGACGTGGGCTCGGTGCGGCGCGGCGACGTCGTCCTCGTCCCGTTCCTGTGGTGCGACAACTCGTGCGACTTCTGCCGGGACGGCCTGCACGGCTCCTGCCGCAACGGCGGCCGCTGGGCCGTCGGCGGGCTGGACGGCGGCCAGGGCGAGGCCGCGCGCGTCCCGCAGGCCGACGGCACGCTGGTCAAGCTGCCGGTCGGCGCCGACGACCCGGTGATCCCCTCGGTGATGGCGCTGTCGGACGTGCTGCCCACCGGCCACCACGCCGCCGTCACCGCCGGGGTCGGCAAGGGCTCCACGGTCGCCGTCATCGGCGACGGCGCGGTCGGGCTGTGCGCGGTGCTGTCGGCCGCGCGGCTCGGCGCCGAGCGGATCGTCCTGCTCGGCCGCCACCGGGCCCGCACCGACCTCGGCCGCCGGTTCGGCGCGACCGACGTCGTCCCCGGCCGCGGCGCCGAGGCGGTCGCCGCGATGCGCGAGGCCACCGGCGGCGACGGCATCCCCCACGTGCTCGAATGCGTCGGCAACACCGAGGCGTTCGAGACGGCGCTCGGCGGCGTCCGCGACGGCGGCACGATCAGCCGGGTCGGCGTCCCGCAGTACGCGCAGGCGCGCATGGACTTCGACGTCTTCATGCGCAACCTCACCATCACCGGCGGCGTCGCGCCGGCGCGCCGCTACGTCCCCGAGCTGCTGGCCGAGGTGCTCGACGGCACGATCACGCCGGGTGAGGTGTTCGACCTCTCGGTGAGCCTGGACGACATCGCGGACGGCTTCCGCGCGATGAACGACCGCGAGGCGCTGAAGGTCCTCGTCCGCCCCTGACTCGACACTGACTTCCGCCTTGACGCACGACCCCCGCAGGGCCCTGCCGCCACCGCGTGCAGGGCCCTGACGTGCACCTTCACCCTAGATCCTGATTTTGCTGGAGTTTGCCAACCATTGGCGATATGAGTAACTTGTCCCACTCGGACGCCCTCCAGGCGATCCATCACCAGTGTCCCTAGATGGGGTCATTGGTGTGACCTGAGCCGATTCTTTGCGCTCGGGCCACCACATCAGCGCCGCTGCGTCGCAGCAGCGGCGACGCCGAGTCCGCCGTCGCGCGGAGCCGGGGACCCAACCTCGCATCGGGGTGAATCGGCCTGTCACCAGGCCGTAGGGCGACTTCCAGCCCGAACCCGTCAGCTAACCCGGTAGGCGTCTGGAAGCCAAGGAGTTCCCCCCTGTGAAAGGCAAGCACGGCAGCAACTGGACCGTCCGCAACCTCAACCCCCGGGTCGCCGGAGCCGTGGCCGGAGTCGCCGCCCTCGGCGTGATCGGCGGCATCGTGCAGGTCACGACGGGCTCGTCGGGTTCCGACCCGGCCGACTCGGTGGCCGCGATCCAGACCGTCCCGCAGGCGCCGAACCAGACGGACCGGTCCCCGGCGGGCACCCCCGAGGCGCGCGAGCGCAAGGCCGGCAAGCGCGAGGCCGACAAGCGCGAACGCGACACCCGCGACCGCGCCTCGCGCGAGCGGCGCACGGAGAAGAAGACCCCGGAGCCAGTGGCCGGCCCCCGCTCGGAGGTCATCGAACGGGCCAAGACCTGGAACCCGGGCACCTCCGACCGCGTCTCCTACAGCCAGACCGACTACCACAACGGCTACCGCACCGACTGCTCGGGCTTCGTCTCGATGGCGCTCGGCCTGCCCAAGCCCGGCGAGAACACCGTCGGCCTGACCTCCTCGCGCCTCACCGAGCGCATCTCGATGTCGGAACTGAAGAAGGGCGACCTCGTCATGGACGCGCTGGGCACCAACACGACCCGGCACGTCGTCATCTTCGAGAAGTGGGCGAACAGCGACCACACCGCCTACTGGGCCTACGAGCAGCGCGGCCGCTACGGCACCGACCACCGGACCCGCGACTACGGCCTCTCGTCCGGCAGCGAGTACAAGGCGTACCGCCCGACCAACCTCTGAGCGCACGGCAAGGGCCCGGCCCGGGGCGTCCCCGGGCCGGGCTCTTGGCCGTCCCGGAGGTCAGGTGTCGGCGAGGATGCGGGCCACGGTGGCGCTCAGCGCGCGGACGCCCCGCGTGCTCGTCGGGTCGATGCCGGTCAGCTCCCGGGCCCGGCGCAGCCGGTAGTCGAGGGTGCGGGGGTGGACGTACAGGTGCGCCGCCGTCAGCAGCCGGTTCATGTCGTGGCGGTAGTAGGCGTCGAGCGTGGAGACCAGGTCGGGCCCCTGGAAGAGCCGGTCGGCGATGCCGCGCAGCCAGTGGTCGACCTCGGGGACCCGCGCGGCGCCCAGCTCGACGAAGACGTCCGCGAGCGTGGTGACCTTGCGCGGGACGGCCTCGACCGGCGCCGCCCCGCTGATCCGCCGCGCCAGCGGCAGCGCGCCGGGCAGCGCGCCCGCGTCCGCGACCGTGGCGCCGACGGCGCAGCGCCGCCCGGCGATCTCGGCGACGGCGGCGGACATGGCGAGGGCGCGCTCCCATTCCCGCTCGGAGACCTCGGTCAGTTCGGGGGGCTCCGCCGGCTCGGGGGGCTCGGCCGGTTCGGGGGGCTCGGCGGGCTCGGCGGGCTCGTCCGGTTCGCGCTCGGAGGGGCCGGACGTCGCCTCGCACGGGAGCGGGAGCAGCGCGACGAACTCGCGGGGGTCCTGCCAGCGCATCGGCACCCGGTCCGTGTCGACCAGGACGCCGATGATCTCGGCGCGGGCGGGGGGCGGGAGCGGCGGGTCCTGGTCGGCGATCCGGACGACGGTCAGCAGGTAGCGGTCCGGGACGGGCAGGCCGAGGCGCCGCGCCAGCTCGGCCGCCGACGGGTCCCCGGCCAGCAGCGCCGCCGCGAGCTGCTGGACGCGCTCGACGAGGGGCACGACGTTCCGCTGCCCGTCCAGGAAGCCGCGCGTGTAGGCGTTCTGCGCGGCGGTCCCCTGCGGGCCGACCCAGCCGAGGAGCCGCATGAGGTCGTCCAGGCCGGAGGGGTCCGCCGCCTCGTGGATCTCCCGCACCGTCAGCGTCGAGTGCAGCCCGAGCACGGACCGGTGGGCGTGCAGGGAGATCCCCGCCCGGCCGCGCTCGTGCCCGACCGAGGCGATGACCGCGAGGTCGGCGCCCGTGAACGGCCGGTCGTGCGCCGACAGCTCCACGGTGCGGCGCCGCAGCAGCACCGCGAACTCCAGCAGGTCGGTGTGCTCGCGGTCGCCCGAGGCCAGCGCCTTGTACTCGGGCAGCTCCCGCGCGTAGAGCTCCACCGCCCGGCGCGCGTTGGCGTCCACCCGTCTCGTCAGCGTCGCAAAGAGATCGCCCATCCTGTCCCCTTTCGTCCCGCGTGATTCGCACGAGAGGGGACGGCGGATGATCAACCCAGCGGCCGGAACCGGCCGCGAGCGTGACGGTCCGCCAGCGATCGGATGCCGATAGTTCTGTTAGGGTCCGACCGCAATACCCGTCCCCCGCCCCTTGGAGCTGACCCGTGGCGAAGAAGATCGCGATCGTGCTGGCCTTCGGCGGGCTGATGCTGGGCGCCACCGCGTGCGACGACGACGGCGGCGACGGTAAGGGGGACGCGAAGGCCGGGCCGTCCACGCCGTCGGCCGCCGCCACCCCGGGCGCGACCGCACCGGGCGCCGCCGCGCCCACGAGCCCCAGCGCGGCGAGCCCCACCGCGGCGAGCCCGACCCCCTCGACGCCGGCGGCCGCGCCCGCCAGGCCGAGGCTCCCCACGAGCAAGACGATCGTGATGATCGACCCTGACGGCAAGCGCTACACCTACACGGAGATGGCCCAGTTGGCGGCGGGCATGCGCGCGACCATGAAGACCGCGCCGTCGAACTTCTGCGCCAAGTCCTATCAAGAGGGCGTCAAGGGCGGCGGCAGGTTCCCGGCCGGACGCGGCGCGTGGATGTCCGCGTGCGAGGAGGGCTGGCGCCTCGGCGCCAAGCCCCGCTGGCCCACCCCGCGCTGACCCACCCCGCACTGGCCCAACCCGCACTGACCCACCCCGCGCTCACCCTGACCTACCTCGGACCGGGGGCCCGTTCCAGGGGGATATGGGCGCTTTCACCGGGGTCGCCGTTCTAGGCTGTCCGCCGTGACCTCTGGGCAGATGGTGATCGACGGGCGCTTCGAGCTGCGGGAACGGCTCGGCAGCGGCGGGATGGGCACGGTCTGGCGCGCGCTCGACCTCGCGCTGGAACGCGAGGTCGCCCTCAAGGAGGTGCGGCTCGCCGAGACCGACATGTCCGCCCTCGACCCGAAGCTCGCGCGGATGCTGCGCGAGCGGGTGATGCGCGAGGCCCGCGCCCTCGCCCGGGTCGACCACCCGAACGTGGTGACCATCCACCACATCGTGGACTCCTCCGAGATGCCGCACCCGTGGCTGGTGATGGAGCTCGTCCGGGGGAAGTCCCTCCAGGACCGGCTGGAGGAGGGGCCGCTGTCGCCCGCCGAGGGGGCGGCCGTCGGGCGCGGCGTCCTCGCCGCGTTGCGCGCCGCCCACGAGGCCGGGATCTGCCACCGCGACGTCAAGCCCGGCAACGTCCTCCTGCGGATGGACGGAACGCCCGTCCTCACCGACTTCGGCATCGCGGTGCTGGACGAGGCGTCCCGCGTCACCGCGACCGGCGGGCTCGTGGGCTCACCGGAGTACATCGCGCCGGAGCGGCTGCACGGCACGGAGGGCGACCCGGCGTCGGACCTGTGGTCGCTCGGCATGCTCCTCTACGTCGCCGTGGAGGGGCGCAACCCGGTGCGGCGCCCGACCCCGGCCGCGACGCTGGCCGCAGTCATGACCGCGCAGATCCCCCCGGCCCACCGCGCGGGGCCGCTGGCGCCCGTCCTCCAGGCGCTGCTGGTGCGCGACCCGGCCGCCCGTCCGACGCCCGACCAGCTCGACCGCATGCTCGCCCACGCGGCCGGATCGTCCGCCACCTCCTTTCCGGACTCGACGCCCGCCCCCTTTCCGGCCCCGCCGCCGCCACCCGGCACCGACCCCGGCTCCTCCGGTTCGTTCCCCGGCACCTTCCCGCCGCCGATGCGGATCACCGGCCCGGCCGCGCCGCCGCCTCCGCGCCGGCGGGCGCGGACGGCCGCGACGGCCGTCATCATCCTCGCGATCGGCGTGGTCGCGGCGGTCCTCACCACGATCGCCATCGCGGTCCCCCGCATGATGGACGCCCTCGACAGGGCGGCCGCCGGCAGTCCCGGCACCACCCATACGGACGACACGCGCAAGAGCACCGGGAACGCGAGCGGGACCAAGAAGGGCGACGCGGCACCGAAGACGCTGCTGACGCCCGCCGCCGTCCGCGATGTGATCAAGAAGTTCGAGCAGGCGTCGGGCAGCAAGCGGTTCGCGGAGTTCACGGTGTACGAGGAGCGCGCGTCCGCCGACGCCCCCGTCGCCGGGCGCCGCGCCGCCTTCGACAACTACACCTACGAGAAGGGCGCGGACGCGGCGATCCGCAGCCGCCCGAGCGTCGCCATCACGACCGGCGACGCCAAGGTGGACCTCGACATCTTCAACTGGGACGCGCTGCCGGCCCTGCTCAACCGGGCCGCGCGGACGCTCAAGGTGCCGAAGCCGACCAACCGGTACGTCATCGTCAGCGCCGCGTGGACCTTCAACGGCGACAAGCCCACCATGATGATCCACTTCACCGACGAGTACGACGGCGGGTACCTCGCGGTCAACACCCAGGGCAAGGTCATCAGCACGCACCCGGCCGACTCCTAGCGCGTCCGGCGCAGCCAGCGCAGGATGTCGGGGACGCCGCGCCTGAGCGACCCCATGTGCCGCGACTCCGGCCCGTAGTCCACGACCTGCGGCCTCGCGCCGTGCGCGCGGAGGGCGCGCGCGCACGAGAGCGTGTTGGCGTAGGCGACCTGCTCGTCGCCGGACCCGGCGAACAGCCGGACCGGGACGTCCGGCCGCCAGTCGCACGTCCCGTCCGAGGACCGGATCGCCTTCAGCAGCGTGCCGGACGGGTGCGCCAGCCGCTTCCGGTACGCGGGCGTGAGCAGCTGCTCGGGCGTGTCGGGGAGCTTCGGCAGGATCTCGGTGGCCTCGTTCTTCGACCCGTCGAACAGCCCCTCCACGATCGAGTCGTAGGGGGCGTTGAACACCTCCGACGGCGACCGGTACAGGCCGAACCCGTGCTTCCACGCCACCGTGACGTAGGAGAGGTAGAACACCGACGCCTTCGGCGCGAGCGTGGTCGTGGGCGACAGCGACGCGGGAAGCTGCGCGCGGCGCAGGTCGAACGGCCCGCTGACCGAGGCGATCGGGCCGAGCCGCAGGGAGGGGTCGGCGCCGCGGCCGAGCTCGCGGCCGAGCGCCATGGCCGCCACCCCGCCCTGGGAGAACCCGGTCACGGCGACGCGCGGCTGGAACCGGACGCCGTGGGAGCCCGCCACCGTCCGCGCGGCGCGCAGCATGTCGAGCGACGCCGACGCCTCGGACGCGGAGTGCATGTACGGGTGCGGGCCGGGCCCGAGCCCCAGCCCGAGGTAGTCGGGGGCGACGCCCGCGTACCCGGCGGCGGCGTAGTAGACGGCGGCGACCCGGCCCTGGCCGTCCTCGGCGGTCGCGCCCGCGTCCTTCCTGCTCGCGAGCGTCCCGTGGGCGAAGCTGACCGCCCGCACCGCCGTGCCCGGGGCCGTCGCGGGCAGCGCCACGATGCCGCTCGCGGTCGTGGGCCGCCCGGTGGGCGTGATCGTCCGGTAGACGACGCTGTAGGCGTCCACGCCGTTGCGCGGGCGCGGCGACGCGAAGGCGTCGTCGATGTCCTTCAGGTAGGCGCCGGTCTGGGCGCCGGTCATGTGGGCCACGCGGGTCGCCGACACGACCGTCCCGCGTCCCGGCGCGGCCGCGTCCCCGGACACGTGGCGGGCCGGGGCGAAGCCGGAGTCGTCCAGGGCGAAAGCGGCGGCGGGGACGGCGGTCAGGACGACCGCGCCGCCGGCGAGCGCGACCCCGGCCCGGCGGGACCGGAGGCGAACGATGGAGTTCTTCATGGCCAACGACGCTAGGGCGGGCGGTACCACCGCCCAATGCGCCTAGACCCCTGACGTAGGTGTACTTGGGTTCACCCCCCTCCGGATGGGGAGTGCGCCTGTGGGGGCGAGATCCGTCATGTCCCCTCTTGACCATTGGTTCCGTCCGAAATAGTTTCAGCGGAAAATAAGGGGGTTCTCCATGGCCACGACATACGAGCTCGGCGACTTCGTCCTCCAGGGCGGCGCGACCCTGCGCGGAGCGCAGCTCACCTACGAGACCTACGGCACGCTGGCGGCCGACAAAGGCAACGCGATCGTCTACCCGACCTGGTACTCCGGGCGGCACCAGGACAACGAGTGGCTGATCGGCGAGGGCATGGCGCTGGACCCGTCCCGCTACTTCATCATCGTCCCGAACATGCTCGGCAACGGGCTGTCCAGCTCGCCGAGCAACACGCCGCCGCCCTACGACCAGAGCCGGTTCCCGAACGTCACGATGTACGACAACGTCGAGGCCCAGTACCGGCTCGTCACCGAGCACTTCGGCATCGAGCGGCTGCCGCTGGTGACCGGCTGGTCGATGGGCGCCGGGCAGACCTACCAGTGGGGCGTCAGCCACCCCGAGATGGTCGAGCGCATCGCGCCCTTCTGCGGCTCGTCCCGCACCAGCTACCACAACAAGGTGTTCCTCGAAGGGGTGAAGGCCGCCCTCACCGCCGACGCCGCGTTCGCGGAGGGCTGGTACACCTCGCCGCCCACGCGCGGCCTGCGCGCCGCCGCCCGCGTCTACGCGGGATGGGGGTTCTCCCAGGCGTTCTACTGGGACCGCCTCTACGAGACCCTCGGCTACAGCTCGCTGGAGGACTTCCTCGTCGGCTTCTGGGAGGGCTTCTTCCTGGACGACCGCGACCCCAACAACCTGCTCACGATGCTGTGGACGTGGCAGAACGCCGACGTCGGCCTGACACCGGGCTTCAACGGCGACACCAAGGCGGCCCTCGCGTCCATCAAGGCGCGGGCGCTGGTCATGCCGGGCGAGAAGGACCTGTACTTCCCGCCCGAGGACGAGGCGTGGGCCGTCCAGCACATCCCGAACGCGGAACTGCGCGTGATCCCCGGTGTGTGGGGGCATTTCTCGGGCCACGGCAGCAACCCGGTGGACACCGCCTTCATCGACGCGGCCCTCACCGAGCACCTGGCGCGCTGACCTGCGCGACCCCACCGGTCACTCGTCACGCACCGTGACCACCGGGAACTGACGTCCCTGTTGTGGCCGTCAACATCGCCTGTAAATGGCGTTTCAGCACGTTTTCCCTGCAAGACAGGCTGTTGCACCCATCAACAGTGGGTTATGTTACTGCCCTGACCCTGCCGCCCGGGGGGACTCGCGGGGTCGTCCCATCAAGGATCTTGGAGGTCTTGAGTGACGACCAACGACAGCGCCGAACGCACGGGTGGCGTTCCAGGCATCGGACGCCGCGGCCTGCTGGGCGGGGTGACGGCGCTCGCCGCCGGAGGGGCGGCGCTCGCCGTCGGCTCCGGCACCGCGAGCGCCGCCCTCGGGGGGCCCATTCCCGGGCCGGCGTCGCCGCTGCGCATCATCCCCGTCCCCCCGCAGGTCCAGGCCAAGGAAGGCTACGTGCAGGTGCCCGGCGCGCGCCTGTACTACTGGGACACCGGAGGCCACGGCACGCCGGTGATCTTCCTGCACCCCGGCACCGGCAGCGCGGAGAGCTGGCCCTACCAGCAGCCCTACTTCGCCAAGGCGGGCTACCGGGTCATCGCCTACTCGCGGCGCGGCTACTTCAAGTCCGACGCGGGGCCGAAGGAGGACACCGGGACCGGCGCGGGCGACCTGCACGCCCTCATCGAGCAGCTCGGCATCAAGAAGTTCCACGCGGTCGGCGTCGCGGCGGGCGGCGGCATCGCGCTCGACTACGCGCTGACCCACCCCGAGCGGCTGCTCAGCCTCGTGCTGAGCGGCAGCCTGACCGGCATCACCGACCAGGCCTACAAGGACATGCTCAGCAGGCTGCGTCCCGAGGGCTTCTACGACATGCCGGCCGACTTCATCGAGCTGGGGCCGTCCTACCGGGCGCTCAACCCGGCCGGTGTGAAGGAGTGGGTCGAGATCCACGACCGCGCCGTCCACACCGAGGTCTCCCAGGCCAACATCAACAAGCCGTCCTGGGCCGACGTCGAGCGGATCCGCGTCCCCACGCTGCTGCTGTGGGGCGACGGTGACCTGTACAGCCCGCCGAGCGTCCAGCGGGTCATGGCGAGCCACATCCGCGGCGTCGAGACCGTCGTCGCCAACGAGAGCGGCCACATGCCGCAGTGGGAGCGTTCGGACGTCTTCAACCCGACGCTGAACAAGTTCCTGCGCAAGCACTCGCGCTAGCGGGATTCCGGCCCCGGAACGGTCCAACCGTTCCGGGGCCACTCCGTCTCACAGCTGCGGGACGACCTCGGCGGCGAGCCGCTCCGTCTGCTCCACGTCGTCGTAGAGCGGGGTGAGCAGGATCAGCTCGGCGCCCGCGTCCCGCACCTCGCGCAACCCCTCCGCGCACGCGCCGGCGTCGCCGAAGACGGCGACCGGCTCCAGACCGCCCCGCCCGTAGAGGCGCTCCAGGGACGCGGCGGACCGCTCCCGGACGGTCGGCGCGTCATCGCCCACGGCGATGTAGACGCGCTTGGCGATGGAGAACGTCTCCGGGTCGCGCCCTTCCTCGTCGAGGGCCTCGCGGACGATCCCGACCTGCTCCGCGAACTGCGCGGTCGTCGACGAACCGGCGCCGAAGAACCCGTCACCCCGCCGGACCGCGCGCCGCAGCGCCGCCGGGGCGCGGGCGCCGAACCACAGCGGCGGGTGCGGACGCTGGTAGGGCTTCGGCTCCATGGCCGCGTCGCTGAGCTGCCAGAACCGTCCGTCGAGCGTGACGCTGGGCTCGGTCCAGAGCGCCTGCATCACATCCAGCCCCTCGGTGAACCGGGCGACCAGGCCGTTCTCGGGGTCGACACCGAACGCCGCCATCCCCGGCCCCCGGTTGCCGATGCCGACGCCGACGTCCAGCCGTCCGCCGCTGAGCTGGTCCAGCGTGCTCAGGCTCTTGGCCAGGTGGACGGGGCTGTGCGTGCTCGTCACGAACACCGCGCAGCCGAGCCGGATCCGCTCGGTGCACGCGGCGGCGTAGGTGAGGATCTCGACCGGGCTCGACCGGGCCGCCGAACCGAGGACCTGCTCCTGCGTCCAGGCGCCGTCGAACCCGAGTTCCTCCACGCGCCGCATATGGGCGCGGAACGCGGCGGGGTCGAACGCGCGGTCGTTGAGATCCTGGGGAATGGAGATCGCGAAGCGCATCTTTCCGACACTAACCCAACCCCTGACCTCGCCCTCCGCCCGGGTCGCCCCTGCGGAAGGTGTCCACATATGGGCAGCGATGTGACGAGCAGGACCCGCCGCAACCGGCGCGATTACGATGGAAATTCCTATCGAAAGCCCTTCCCGCACGCGTTTTCAGGGGGTCCCATGGCCGTGGTGGTCGACGAGAGCAGTGACGGACGAGGCGTCATCCAGATCGAGGTCGAGGACGCTCCCGCCGCCGACCACACCGACCTGTATGACGGGATGGAGACGCGCGGCGCCGGCGAGCGGGTACTGCGCGTCAGCCGCCCGCTGTTCCAGGAGGCCGTCACCCTCGTCCGCAACTGCGCCGACGAGGTCGCGACCCAGTTCGAGGCGATGCCCGAGGCCGCCCGTCCGCACGAGGTCGAGCTCCAGATGGCCGTGAAGGTGGACGGCAAGGTCGGCGCCAAGATCGTCGAGCTCACGTCCGGCTGCCAACTCCAGGTCACCCTCCGCTGGCAGCCCCCGCGCCCGTGACCAGCGAGCCCACGGTCCCGATCCTGCCCTACAGCTATCTCGTAGGACAGGACGCGCTACGCATGTGCCTGGAGCTGTCCTACATCGAACCGGGGATCGGCGGCCTGCTGATCACCGGCGAGCGCGGGACGGCGAAGTCGACGGCCGTCCGCGCGTTCAGCCGGATGGTGTTCGGCAGGCTGCCCGTCACGCTGCCCATCAACGCCACCGACGACCGGGTGCTCGGCGGTTGGCGGATCGACGCCCTGATGGCGGGCGAGACTCGGGAGCAAACCGGCCTGCTGGAGGCGGCCAACGAGACTGGCCTGCTCTATGTGGACGAGGTCAACCTCCTTGATGACCACCTGGTCAACCTCATCCTGGACGTGGCCTCCACGGGCGTGCTCAACGTCCAGCGGGAGGGACTCGACCGGCCGGAGATCCCGGTGCGGTTCTCACTGGTCGGCACGATGAATCCAGAGGAAGGCGGGCTGCGGCCGCAACTCCTCGACCGGTTCGGGCTGCTGGTGCCGGTCACGACGGAGACCTCGCCGGTCACCCGGCGGCGCGTGGTGGAGACCGTGCTGCGGTTCCAGGAGGAGAAGTCCAGGCCCGACTCCCCCTGGCTGGAGCAGGCAGGGGAGTTCGACCGACAGCGGCGCCGCGAACTCGAACGGGCGCGGTGGCTGGCCCGTGCGCGCGAAATACCCGGCCACATCATCCAGTTGTCAGCGACGATCGCGGCGGAGTTCGGTGTCGCCGGGCATCGGGGTGACATCGTGACGGCACTTGCCGCGCGCGCCCACGCCGCTCTGCGCAGGAGAGACAAGGCGATCGTGGCCGACGTGCGCGCCGTCGCGCCCTACGCGCTGGCGCACCGGCTCCCCGAGGCGGCGTTCGGCGAGGCCGTCGAGTGGACCGAGGACCACCAGAAGCGGCTGGACGAAATCACGGCGGGATAGCCGTGACCGACTCCGTCCTCGACCGCGTGACGACGGCGCTGGCCTGCGCCGCCCTCGATCCCGACCTGCGCGGCGTGCTGCTGTTCGACCTGCGCCCGGACCTTGCGGCGCCCCTCGGGAAGCACCTCGCGCACGCACTGGGAAGCGAACGCACGACGCACCTGGGCTCGGGCGCGCGCGAGGACACCCTATGGAGCCGTCCGACGCCCCGCGCGGGCTCCGGGATCACCATCTCCCCCGGTCCGCTCGTCGACCCGCCGGACGGCCCGCCCCCGGTGGTCGTCGTCGGCGACCTGGCGCGGCTCGGGCTGGCCGAGCGCCGCGCCGCGATCACATTGCTGGACGGCGACGTCGCCCACCTGGAACGCGACGGCCTCAGCCTCATCTGGACGCCGCGAAGCCGCTGGCTCGCCGGATGCGCCCGCGCCGACGTCGGACGCGTGTCCCCGCACCTGCTCGACCGGTTCCCGATCCGGATCGACGCGTCCGAGCTGACAGCGGAGACATTGGAGGCGGCGGGCCCGCGCCTCGCCCAGCCGTCCGGGCCGCCCGCGGAGGTCCCCTCGGACGTGATCGGCGACGTCATGGCGCTCACCGGACGGTCGTCCCCCGGCATGCGCAGGGAACTCGCGCTGCTCAGGCTCGCTCGCGCGCTCGCGACCCTCGCCGGACGGCCGACCACGACGATGGGCGACGTCGACGCCGCCGCGTCGCTTATTGGCCTGTCCGCCGGTCTCGACCACCTGTCGGACGCCGACCAGCCTCCACCGGAACGGCCGGGCGATGTGCTCGGCCCGCCCGCCGCCGACGCCGAGCCCGTCACCCGCGAGGTCAACGAACCCGACGGCCCAGAGCCGACCGGTCCCGGCACGTTCGCCCTCGCAGCACCCTTCACCCCCTACCCCGAGGACGAGGCGGAGGTCGGGCGGGAGCCGGGGACGCTGCGTCCGAGCCCATCCCACAAGGCGCTGCCCGCTCTGAACGGCGGCCGGCCGATCGGCGTCCGTCCCGCCGACCGCGTGGACGACATCGCGGTCGTCGCGACGTTCCTCGAAGCGGCCCGCCACCAGACCCGACGCTGCCCTCGGCACTTCACGGCGGGCCACGCGACGCACGTCCGGGCCGCAGACCTGCGCTCCTACCGGCGCGGCGGACGGCCGAACAAGCTGCTGGCGCTCGTCCTCGACCACACATGCCACGACCGGTGGGACTGGACGCGCCCCCTCGCACCCTATCTCCAGTGGGCCTACTCCGGGCGGGCGGCGGTCTGCGTGGTGGAGGTCGGCGCGCAGGACACCGCATGCGAGGCCCGGGCCCAGCGCTTCGTCGCCGCCGGTCTGCTCGACCCGCGCGTCCTCCAGGCACTCGACCGCCCCCGCGGACGCTGCACACCGCTCGCGCACGGGCTCGACCTGGTCGCCTCACTACTGCGCGACCGCCTGCATCGCGGCCGCCTCCCGTCCGAGGACGTGCTGCTCGTCGTCGTCACCGACGGGCGCGGCAACGTCCCGCTGGCCGCCAGCCGCCTCGGCGCCCTCCCGGAGTTCGCGGGCGGCGAGGGCTTCCAGGACAGCCTGCACGTCGCCCGAGCGATCCGCGCCCTCGGCCACGTCGAGACCGTCGTGGTCGACCCGGGACCCCGGCACAACGCGCGGCTCACCGTCCAACTGTCCGAGGCGCTCGGCGCGCGGCTGCTGTCCGACCGCGAGGCGCCATGAGCGGCATGATCAGCAGGCTGAACCAGGCGCTGGCCGGGCAGAAGCTGCAACGGCCGCTCGCACGCCCGCCGCGTCCCACCGGCGGGCGCCGCCCCGACCCGCCCGCCGCCCGGCCCGAGCCGGTGGCGCTGGCGGCTCGGCCGTCCGCCATCACCGAAGCACTGCCGGCCGGGACGGCACGTCTGACCGTGACCCGCGACCGCAGCGGTGACACCGAGGTCTTCGGGCTCACCGGCGCCTGCTGCTGCGGCATCGAACTCCCCTACACGGCCCCGCGCACCCAGGCGCGCCCGCCGCGCCTCTCGCTCGGCTCGCTGATCACTCCCGAGACGGGCGGCGAGTCCCCGGCCGAGACATGGAAGCGCCTCAGGTCGTGGTCGGTGCACTTGAACGAGCGCCTGCACGGCTGGCTCGCCGCGATCCGCCGCGCGCACGGCGCGGACCTCCGCCTGATCATCCTGGACCTCACGGACTACGACCTGCCGTGGGAACTGCTCTGGCTGGACGAGCCGCCGGAGTCCGGATGGATGGGCGCCCTCGTCACCGTCACCCGGTCCACGACGGCGGTCGAGCGGCGGCGCCTGGCGGAACCGCCGCCGGCGACCTGCAAGGGCGACGTCGCCGCCTACATCAACAAGGAGATGCGCGCCGACCGAGTGCTCCTCGACCACCTCTCCGCCCAGATCTGGGACGACTCGCTCGACGGCCTCTTCCTGCACCTCGACCAGCCCGGCGACCCGGTCGCCCTCGTCTACATCGCCTGCCACGGCGAGTACCCCTCCGCCGAACCGTCCGGCGCGAAGATCAAGCTCAGGGACGGCCCGGCCGCCTGGGACGTCGTCTCCGTCCGCGACATCGACGCCCGCACCTTCCGCCGCATCTCCTCCTCGCGCAGCGTGGTGTTCCTCAACGCCTGCCATTCCGGACGCCAGGCGTTCGACCCCGAACTCGACGACGCCACCCTGCGCGGTTTCGCCGAGGTCTTCCTGCGCTCCGGCGCGTCCGGTTTCATCGGAACGCTCGGCGCCGTCGGAATGCGCGCCGGACACGAGGCGGGCCGCGACCTCGTCGCCCATGTCATGCGCAACGGAAACGCGCCGCTCGCCACCGCGCTACGCGACTACCGCCGCCGTATCGCCGACGCCGCCCCGGAACCGTCCCGGGGAACCGACACCGAAGCCGCCCGCCTGCTCTTCCCGCTCTTCTATGCCTTCATGTACGTCTACTACGGCTACCCCGACACCGTTCTCGAACTGCGATCGAGAAAGGCCGGGGAACCATGACGGCGCACGCGGTCAACCTGCAACCCGTCATCGGCTGGCCACGCCAGGTGCGGCGCGGCGAGGAATACCTCGTCACGGTCGAATGCCGTGTTCTCCAAGAGCCGGGAGCCTGGCCGTACGAGGCCGAGGAGGTGGCGCTGACCTGCGTCCTGGACGGCGGCCCCGACTTCGTCGTGGAATCAGTAGACGACAACACGGTGATCGTCCACCGCTTCGGCGGAAGCTACAGCCCCACCCGCTTCGTCATCAAAGCAACCCCCTCGTCAGACCCGGGAGAACACCCCCTGACCCTCACCATGATGACGCAGGGCGGCGCGGCGACCCGCAGCGACGAACTACATGTAACGGTCCTGGACGACGCCTCACCGCCCCCGCCGAAAAAACCGGTCGAGATCCCGTCCGCGCCCCCCAGACCCGTCCGAGGACGCCTGCCGGTAGCAGAGGACCGGCGCCCGCTCTTCTTTCTCAGCTACGCTCGGTCGCGTTTCCGCGCAGGAGATCCCGATCGATGGGTGCAGAAATTCTTCGATGACCTGTGCGCGGACCTCGGCCAGATGACGGACGCACCGAACCCAGGGTTCATGGACCGCCAGATCGCGCCGGGTTCCGACTGGCCGCGGCAAATCAGGGACGCGTTGTCGAGCTGCCGCGTCTTCGTCCCTCTGCTCTCGCCCGCCTATTTCACAAGCGAGTACTGCGGCAAGGAATGGACAGCCTTCCAGGAACGCGCGCAGGCGGAGACCGCGGGGCCCAGTCGCCTCTCGGCGATGGTGCCCGCACTATGGACGCCGATGGGCATTGCAGACATCCCCCCGCCGGCGCGCACCGTGCAGTTCATCCCGTCGAGTTTCCCGCCCGCGTACGCGGCGGAGGGCCTGTACGGAATCATGAAACTGGGCCGGTACCGTGAACAGTACAAGGAGACCGTGTTCCGGCTCGCGTCCGCCATCAAGGAACAGGCCGCCCAGGCCGATCTTCCCCCCGGCCGGATCCCCGCCCTGTCCTCGGTGCGAAGCCTGTTCACCGATGAACAGCAGCGCTCCCGGCTGCCGTTGGTCCTGCTCACGCTCGTCGCTCCGTCCCTCGACAGGCTCCCGCCCGGCCGCGATGCCCGTTACTACGGCGCAAGCGCCTTTGAATGGGCGCCCTACCGTGAACGGTCGGTCGGCACGATCTCCCAGCAGGCGGCCATCGCGTCCGAAACCAACTGTGTCGTCGAGTCCTTCGGCCGCGTCCTGCCCAACCCCGCCGACGCACCGCGCATTCTGATCGTGGACCCCTGGGCGCTTCGGGACCCGATCCTGCGCGAGCGCCTCCGACAGCTGGACGAGACGCCCCTCGTCACCCTCGCTCCGCTCAACTCATCAGACCAGCAGACGATGGACGAAATCAGCGATCTCTCCCACGAACTACGCGAAACGCTACCGAGAAGCTGCGCACTGACGGGGTCGACCGTGGGCATGCCGTCTTTGGAGGCGTTTCGCCTGGCCCTCAACTCGGCCGTTCACGAGGCGCTGTCCCGCTATCTCACAACAGCGGACGTACCGTCGGTGCCGCCTGACGCCCGCCGCCGCTACCGTCTGCCCAACCCGGACTGAGACAGCTCACCGGTTCCCGTCGGCGAAGGCGTCCTCAATACCTTCCCGCCGAATCTCGGTCCCAAGCTCCACCGGGCCGTCCGCCGCGAGAGCGTTCAAGAACAGTGCTGTCTGGCGCTCGGCCATCCGCGGCCAACGAGGCCCGAATGGCAACGGCTGCGTGATGAGGGCACCGAACGCGATGACATCGGTGGCGTTGACGGCCGCGCGAATGCTCCCGTCCTCCCGTCCCCGCCCGAGGAACTCCTCCAGGTACCGGTAGATCTCCCCCCGCGCCCCCACCGCCTCCGGACTCATCAACGGCGGCGCCCCGTGCAACGGCAGAACAAGCTGGTCCCCGACCTCAACATTCCGCCGCAAATACTCCCCGACGGCCTCAAGCCCAGAACAACGCAGCTCACCGATGCTCTCCAGGATTCCGACAAGCAGCCCATAGGCGCGGTACTCCAGCGCATGCAGCAGCGCCTGCCGGTCCGGATACTTCCGGTACAGCGTCCCGACGCCCACCCCGGCCTCGGCGGCGATGGTGGCGAGCGGGACGCCCCGTCCCTCCCGAAGCATCACCGTGACCGCGGCGGCGAGGAGCCGCTCACGGTTCGCCTCGGCGTCACGCCGGGGACGCCGCCCACCAGGAGCCATGCGCCCAGTATGCCAGCAAAGCGGACGAATACTTCCGCTTACTCTCCCGACCGGCTACACTCGGCCTTAAGCGGATGAAATCGTCCGCTTCAAGGAGGCGCAGCCATGAGCATCCCGTACCTGGCCCAGCGCGAGGACCAGCAGAAACTCGAATGGCTCGACGGCGGCACCTTCTCCGTCCTGCTGGACGCGGCGGCGACCGACGGGCAGCTCACCGTCGGCCGGTTCGACGTCTCCAAGGGCGAGGCGCCGCCGTTCCACATGCACACCCGCGAGGACGAGATCTTCCTCCTGATCAAGGGCTCCGCCCTGCTGTGGGTGGGCGAGGAGCGGATGGAGCTGTCCGAGGGCGGCATCGTCTACCTCCCCCGCAACATCCCGCACGGCTACCGCATCACCTCAGACCGCGCGGACCTGCTGATGATCGCCACCCCCGGCGGCCTGGAGGGCATGTTCCGCCAGGCGGGCCGCGACCTCTCCACTCCCCGCCCGGACGACTTCGAGATCTCCCGGGAAGCCCTGGCCGCAGCCGCCGACGCCTACGGCCAGATCGTCGTGGGCCCGCCCCGCTGACCCCGGTCCGTCGGGCGCGAGGGGGGAGCACCCGGCGGACCGGCCCACCACCCCGACAGCGCGCGAGATGGCCACAACCCTTAACGCACCGATCCGTTTCGCGGAGTCACCGACAGCACCCGGCCGTTAAGGGGGTCGATGACCACATCGGTCGGCACCCCTGAATCCAATAGCCGTTGTTCTGTTCCTGGCGGAGGCGGCTCCGCGGCGACCCCGAATACGGTCACCCCCGCACCGACCAACCCCTTCATTCCAATAATCATGGAATTGACGCTTCCACGAAGTTCAATCGAAGAAAGCTAGCAGAAACCGCCGCGAACCACGTTCCGACCCCAGTCCTGGTTCGGCCGTTCACGACCGAAACCCCTTTCCAGCAGGCAACGGCCATAAGCTGCTTCCAGGACGAAGGGAGCCCGAGCATGCCGACCGACGACGTGATGGCCGAACTGGCCGCCCTCGCGGACCCGAAGACACGCGCGGTGAACGAACGCCACGGCGACGACCACGCCGTGAACCTCAGCAAACTTCGGGCGCTGGCGAAACGGCTGAAGACACAACACGAACTGGCATGCCAACTCTGGCGAACCGACGACAGCGCCGCGAAACTCCTCGCGACCCTGATCTGCCGCCCCAAGAGCTTCGAACGCGCCGACCTGGACGCGATGCTGCGCGAGGCCCGCACTCCCAAGGTCCACGACTGGCTCGTGAACCACGTCGTGAAGAAGAGCCCGCACGCCGAAGAACTACGCCTGGCCTGGTTCACCGACCCCGACCCCGTCGTGGCAAGCGCCGCCTGGGCCCTGACCACCGACCGCGTGACGAAGAACCCCGAGGGCCTGGACCTCGCAGCGCTCCTGGACACCATCGAAGCGCGGATGAAGGACGCCCCAGACCGCCTGCAATGGGAAATGAACCACTGCCTGGCCCGAATCGGAATCGACCACCCCGCCCGCCGCGCCCGCGCGCTCGACATCGGCGAACGCCTGGAGGTACTCAAGGACTACCCGACTCCCCCAGGCTGCACGTCCCCCTACGCCCCCACCTGGATCAACGAGATGGTGTCCCGCCAACACCCCTAACACGACATCCCCGCAACGCCAACGGCCGGTGACACCGGGACGGGTCCGCGCCCGCCGAGATGCGTGCGCCCCTGGCCGATACCACCCGCACCGGCATCCGGGACCCACCGCGCCCACGGGCAGCAGTAATACAGTGCCCGAAACGTCTTGACCTCAAGCACAGTTGAGGTCGCAGAGTAGCCTTCATGAGCACATCGGGCCTCGACGCACAATCGAGCAAGGCTGAGATCGAGGCGATCCTGCAAGTGATCGCCACCGTCGAACACGCACAGAACAACGAACTCCCCGAAGAATTCCTCAAGCTTTTCCGGGCCGACGCCATCTGGACGACCGGCGGCGGAAAGCGCCTCTTCGGCATCGAAGAGATCTCGGCCTTCACCCACCAAGTGCTTCCTGGCGGGATGAAGGACCTGACGATCACATTCGAACTGGAGCACGTACTGTTCATCCGCCCTGACGTCGCCGCCGTCAAGCTGCGCCAGATATACCAGACGCCCGAGGGGCCGGACGTGGGCTCTCCGCTGTGGGTCATGGCAAAGGAGAACGGGACGTGGCTCCTGACCGCCGCCCAGAACATCGGCGCACCCGATGACGAGCTGGATTCGGCGACGACGAGCCGGCCTATCTTCGACCCCGGCAGATGAGGTCCGAACTCGGCGCCTGGAACCACTCCATGTCACGGAGCAACGGTTCGAGCGCCGTCGCGGACCCGTCCAGTCTGCGCCCCTGCCCACCCAGACTTACGTCCTCATTCGAACCGCGCCGCTAGTGCGGGATGCGGTCGATCAGGTCGCGGGCGCCCTTGCTGAGCAGGTCACCGGACACGTACGTGCCGAGATCCTCACCCTTGTCCGGTGAGGCCCATTCCTGGGAGTGGACGAACTGCGAGCCGTCCCGGGTGAACACCATCCCCCGCAGGCTCAGTTGTCCGTCACGCTCGATCCGGGCGTGCCCTGCGATCGGGCTGTTGCAGTGTCCTTGCAGGCCGTGGAGCATCGTGCGCTCCGCGGCCACACACTGGCGGGTCTCCTTGTCGTCCAGCAGCCGGACCAGTTCGACGATGTCGGGATCGGCGCGGCGGCAGTCCACGGCCAGTACGCCCGAGCCGACCGCCGGAACGATGTCGAGGCTCTCGCCGTGCCGCTCGATCCCCAGTCGATCGAGGCTTGCCCGCGCCAGCACGATGGCGTCGAACTCCTCACCCGCGTCCAGCCGGCCCAGCCGCGAGTTCACGTTGCCGCGCAGGTACTCCACCCGCAGGTCGGGACGGATACGCCCGAGCTGCGCACGCCGCCGCACGGCCGACGTCCCGACCAGCGCGCCCGGCGCGAGATCGGCCATGCACTGGACGTCGCTCGCCACGGGAAACAGCATCACGTCGCTGGTGTCGTCCCGCTCGACGTAGGCGGCGAATACCAACTCCCCCGGACGAGGCACGTCGCCGGGCACGTCCTTCAGGCAGTGCACCGCGACATCGATCTGCCGCGTCAGTAGCGCGCGGTCGATCTCGCGCATGAACGCGCCCTTGCCGCCCAACTCACCCAGATGCCCTTGGTGCCGGTCCCCGGAGGTCTGGACGCCGACCACCTCGACCGGCACGTCCGCCAACTCCCGCAGCCGCACGGCCACCCCGTTGGCCTGCACCATCGCCAACGGCGACGTCCGCGTCCCCAGTCGCAGACCTCCGCCCCCGGCACCCCAGGAGGACCCCGGCTCACCATCGCCCCGCACACTCATCTCCTTCTCGCCCGCGCAAGATGCACCGTGGTCCATCACAGCACCGGCACGGGGAGCAGCGTGGGCGACTCTCCAAGTGAGCGCGGCGGCCGCGTCCGCGTCTTCGCCACGGCCGCCGCGCTCACGTCTTCACATGCCGTTCGTGCGCAGCACGTACATGACACGGTCGGCCACCGCCGCCGTCTCCGAGAGCGGACCGATGTCCTTGCCCCACGTCCACCGGTAGGCGGACGTGTCGGCGACGACGTCGTCGTTCATGCGTGGCGCCTCGGGGTTGCGGACATGCAGGCAGGGCGTCCGGCCAGGCTCGACACGAACCTTCGCGTGCCATCCCCGAACCTTCAGCTCCCCCGCCAGCCGCTCCAGATGCGCGGTGATTGTCGCGTCCATGACGCGAGAAGGTAGCCAGCCGATGACACACAGTGATTCTAGATGGAAACCCTAATGCGGGACGCCCATGCGAGCGGCCATCCCCCGCAACTCCCGCCCCACCGCCGCCTCCCTCGCCTGCGACAGCATGACCTCGATGGCATGCCGCGCGGGACCGCTGTTGCGGATCCGCTGCGGAGCGATTCGCTCGGCGCGCACTAGGGCGGACACCGCGTCCCGCTGACGGCCTGGCATGTGTGCCAGCGCTCGCCCGAGGTCGGCCCACAGCATCGCCTGCCGCTCTCGACTGCCCAACCGCTCCGGGTCAACCGTCTCGGCCGTACGAGCCGCGCCCTCGTGGTCACCGACCTCCGTCGCGATGGCGACGCCCCACACACCCACGTTCGCAGGGCCGAAACCGCCCCAGGCTCCGGGATGCTCACCCATGCGGGACGCGGTGTCGCGCGCCTCGGCGAGGTGCGCCTCAGCAGCCCCGAGGTCGTTGAGGGTCGCGGCGCACATCGCGGCGCTCAGGTGGAGCATCCCGTAGGTCTCCAGCGCCTCAGGGCCGTCCATATCCTGCAGATGGTCGGCCGCATGCGCGGCGACCCGCCTCCCGGTGTCCGTGCCGCGCGGCAGCGTCTGCACCCGCACCCATGCGGCGCGTCCGCCGACCACAGGGTCCTCCAGGCGCGCCGCCGCTTCACCGGCACGGTGAGCGGCCAGCGACGCGAGGTCGTCGTAACCGAGGAACCGTGCCGTCATCGCGACACCGTGGCTCGCCTGGACGAGCAGCGGCAGGGCGCGAAGCTGGTCCGCTTCCCCGCCTCTGGCGACGTGGGCATGCAACTCCGCCAGGATCGGCGCGAGCAAGGTGCCGCGCGTGGCGTAGTCGGCGCTCTTCTCGGCTTTGTGCACTGGCCCGTCCAGTGCGGCGGCGAGGTCATCAAGGGGGCGCGGACGATCGGTCCCGGCGTCGTCCAGCGTGTTGACGGTGAGCGCCGTCCGTAGCGCCGGAACAGCCCTGTGCCCGCTGGCCTGGACGGGATCCTGCATGAGGTGGGGGCCGCCCATGAGGTCGGTTTCGGAGACCTGGAGGGCCTGGGCGACGGCGGCGATGTGAGAGCGACGGTCAAGAGGCTGCTTGCCGTTCTCCACCTTGGACAGGAAACCCTGACTCAAATCCGCCAGATCGGCCAAAGTCCGCAGCGACATCCCCCGCCAACGACGCAACGCCCGCAGACGAGCCCCAATGGTGCCCTCGTCGTACATCGACCTCACTCCCTCCCCAGGTCTCGGCACCAGCACACAAACCTCTAATGCGGGACGCCCATTCGAGCGGCCATCCCCCGCAGCTCACGACCCACGGCCGCCTCCCTCGCCTGCTGAAGCATCACCCCGACCGTCTCACGCACCGCAGCGTTGTTGCGGATGCGCTGCGGCGCGACCGCCTCCGCACGCTTGAGCCATCGCAGCGCCTCGGCCTGTGTCCGGCGGTCGCGCGCCAGCCCGCGACCTACGTCGGCCAGGAACGCGGCGCGACGGCTCGAACGTCCGAGACTGGTCTCGTCAACGCTTTCGGCCAGTTTCAGGACGGACGCGCCGGAAGCGCCGCGCTCGACTTCCACCGTGACCCGCCAGACACCGACGTTGGCGGTGCTGAACGACTGCCAGTTCGTCAGGGGCTTGTCCGGCACACGCGCTGCCAGGCGTGCGGCCTCGGCGAGCCAGTACTCGGCGCCTGCCTTGTCGTAGCACGTCGCGGCCGTAAGCGATGCCGTCAAGGCCAGCATGCCGAGCGCTTCAACCGCGCCCGGTGCGTTGACGTGCGGCTCCAGGGCGTCGGCGGCTCGCTCGGCCATCAATAGCGTGCGCGCTTGGGGAGCCTTCGGCACTGTCTGCATTCGCAGAAAGGCGGCCTTACCAATCTGTGCGGGCTCGGCAAGATGGCTCGCGGCATCGGCAGCCTGCGCTGCGGCCATGTACGCGAGGTCCGGGTAGCCGAGGTTCTTGGCGGTGAATGTGGCGCACACGCACGCCTCGACGAGTGTTTCCAACGCTGTCCGTTGTGCGAGCTCGTCGGCGGGCTCCGCCGTGTGGACATACAACTCGTCCAGCACGGCGGGGAGCCGCTCGCCGATGGCGACATAGTCGCAAGCCCGGCGCAACGGCTCCAGCCCATCGCGAACCTCAACGACCAACGCCGCCAACGGGCGGGCCCGATCGGTCGCGGCCGCCTTGATGCCGTTCGTCTGCAAGGCAACACGCAGAGCGGGGATGTGCACGTGCGGTTCGGATTGGACGGGGTCCTGTGTCAGGTGGGGGCCGCCCATGAGGTCGGTTTCGGAGACCTGGAGGGCCTGGGCGACGGCGGCGATGTGGGAGCGACGGTCAAGGGGCTGCTTGCCGTTCTCCACCTTGGACAGGAAACCCTGACTCAAATCCGCCAGATCGCCCAAAGTCCGCAGCGACATCCCCCGCCAACGACGCAACGCCCGCAGACGAGCCCCGATGGTGACCTCCTCGTACATCGACCTCACTCCCTCCCCAGGTCTCGGCACCAGCACACAAACCTCTAATGCGGGACGCCCATTCGAGCGGCCATCCCGCGCAGTTCACGACCCACGGCCGCCTCCCTCGCCTGCTGAAGCATCACCCCGACCGTCTCGCGGACGGCCGTCGAGTTGCGGATCTTGTGGGGCGCGGTGGATTCGGCGCGGCGGAGCCAGCGCACCGCCTCGCGATGGGTTCGCGGCTCGCGTGCGAGGCCACGTCCCACGTCGGCGAGGAATGTCGCGTGGCGGCCGCGGCGTGGCCTCAGCTTCGCCTCGTCGACGCCTGCGGCGAGGTCAAGGAGCGGCCTGCCGGTGGCGCCGCGTTCGGTGGCGAGCGCGACGCGCCACACCCCGACGTTCGTCGCCGAGAACGCGCCCCAGTTCGCGCCCGGGTCATCGGCGGTGCGGGTGGCGAGGTCACCGGCTTGGGCCAGCCAGTGCTCGGCACGGTCGTACCTGTAACTCAGCGTCGCGATGAGAGAGGCCACCAGGGTGATCATTCCAAGTACCTGGACGTCGAGATCATCGCGGACGTGCGGCTCCATCGCCTCGGCCGCGGACTCGGCGGCCGTGAGCCTGAGGTCGCGCGCGCCCGTCGGCAGCGTGTGGATCCGCAGTGTCGCGGCTTTGCCGACGCTCACCGGGTCGTCGAGGATCCTCGCGCTGTCGTGCGCGCGCATGGCGGCGACGGCCGCGAGGTCGGTATAGCCGAGGTCCTTGCTGAGGAAGGTCGCGGACTGGAACGCCTCGATCAGCGTCCGCAGCGCCAGCCGGTGCGCTGCCTCGTCCGCCGGGGCACACACGTGGACGTGCAACTCGTCAATGATCGGCGGGAGTTTCACAGCGACCTCGTCATGGCCGTACTCGCTGCGACCGATGCGGACCATCTCCGCGACGAGTTCGGCGAGCGGCCTGGCCCGGTCCGTCGCAGGCGCGGTGAAGGTGTTGGTCATCAACGCGGTGCGCACTGCGGGAATCGTGCGATGCGGTTCGGACTGGACGGGGTCCCGTGTCAGGTGGGGGCCGCCCATGAGGTCGGTTTCGGAGACCTGGAGGGCCTGGGCGACAGCGGCGATGTGAGATCGACGGTCAAGAGGCTGCTTGCCGTTCTCCACCTTGGACAGGAAACCCTGACTCAAATCCGCCAGATCGGCCAAAGTCCGCAGCGACATCCCACGCCAACGACGCAACGCCCGCAGACGAACCCCGATGGTGACCTCGTCGTACATCGACCTCGCACCTCCGAAGGTCTCGGCGCCAGAACTGGAACCTTTAATGCGGGACGCCCATTCGAGCGGCCATTCCCCGCAGCTCACGACCCACGGCCGCCTCCCTCGCCTGTTGAAGCATGACCCCGACCGTCTCGCGCACCGCAGCGTTGTTGCGGATGCGCTGCGGCGCGACCGCCTCCGCTCGCCGCAACCAGCGGAGGGCCTCGCCTCGCCGGTTCCGGTCCCGGGCGAGGCCTCGGCCGACGTCTGCGAGGAAGGTCGCGTGCCGCGAGCGGCGGGCGCTGAGTTTCGCCTCGTCCACGGCGTCGGCAAGTTCCAGGACGGCGGCCCCGCCTTCACCGGACTCGACACCGACAGCCACCCCCCACACGCCGACGTTGGTGGTCGAGAACGACGACCAGTTGACGAGCGGTTCGTCGGGGACGCGGGCGGCGAGCGCGCGGGCCTCGTCCAGCCAGGCCCCGGCCGCTGCCGTCTTGTGCTGCACGGCCGCCGCCATCGCCGCCGACAAGGTGAGCATGCCGAGCACCTGGATGCCAAGCGGATCCGTCGCGTGGGGTTCGAGCATCTTCGCGGCCTGCTCGGCGGCGATCTGGGCCCGGTCCCAGGAGTTCTCGCGTGGCATCGTCTGCACGCGTAGGTAGTCGGCCTTCCCGGCGGCCACCGGATCGCCGGAAAGCTTCGCGGCGTCCATCGCCCGTGACGCGGCCAGGTGGGCGAGGTCGGAATAGCCGAGGTCCTTCGTCCGGAACGTGGCGAACATGTACACCTCGACCAGCACCGTCAAGGCTGTGAGTAACGCGGGCTCCCCAGCGGGCTCGGCGATGTGGAAGTGCAGTTCGTCGATGACGCTCGGCAGACGCCGACCAAGGGCGAGGTAGTCGCAGCAGATGAAGACCTCCTCCAACTCCCGTGTCTCGGCGAGGAGGTCGGGCAGGGGGCGCGCCCTGTCGACCGCCGCGTCGCCGAGCCGGTTGGTCTGAATCGCGGCCCGCAGCGCGGGGACGACCGAATGCGGCCCGGCCTGGGTCGGGTCGGTACTCAGGTGGGGGCCGCCCATGAGGTCGGTTTCGGAGACCTGGAGGGCCTGGGCGACAGCGGCGATGTGAGAGCGACGGTCAAGAGGCTGCTTGCCGTTCTCCACCTTGGACAGGAAACCCTGACTCAAATCCGCCAGATCGGCCAAAGTCCGCAGCGACATCCCCCGCCAACGACGCAAAGCCCGCAGACGAGCCCCAATAGTGACCTCGTCGTACATCGGCCTCGCACCTCCGAAGGTCTCGGCGCCCCCAGGCTACGGCGGGGCGGCGATGATCCATTCGTTCCAGCGCAGCACGGTACGTAAGAGTCACCTCACAGGATTTCCGCGTGGAAACCCTTCAGAGGGTGTAGACGAGGGTGAGCACTTTGAACTCGCGTTCCATTGCTCGGCCCGAGATGCCGGCGAGTTCTCCTGTGCCCGAGTTGGGGACGATACGCCCGTCGCTGGTTTGGGCGTCGCCGTCGGCCAGCCCGTGGTGCTGGATCACGAACGTGCCCTGGCGGCCGTCCAGGGTGCCTTCGATCCGTTCGGACGCCACGTAGCCGCCCCCTGCCGAGCCTTGGGCCGTGAGGACGTGGGTCACGCCGGCGCCTTCGATGGTTCCCTCGTAGCGCTTCTTGATCGTGACCCGGGTCAGCTTGGGGCCCTCCGCGGGCTCCTCGTAGACCGTCTCCTCGAACTCCACGATCTCGAACCTGGCCTCAACGGCGCGCTCTTTGTGCTGGTCAGACATGGAGCGCAAGGCTAGCCGACGTCGGTGACCTCTTACGCCGAGGTGGCGTCAGAACCGATCCGGCATTGAGGACGACGTCCACTACTCGACCGGCCCCTAGACGATGTTGCTTGGGTCGTCCAGCCAGATCGTGTGTGCTTGGGGAGTGACGGTCATTCCGAAGCGGGTGATGTCGGGACGTCCCCACTTCAGCCATTGGGCGTAGGCGTCTTCGACTTCTTCCCACAGGGCGCGGTCTCCGGCCTGTTCCACCCGGTAGGTCTCGTGGCCTGGTACATAGTCCACCGATGCCCATGCGCCGCCCGGCCCCCGGGCGTCCAGCACCCACAGGGTCGCCTCTCCGGTCTGCTCGATGTCCTCGTAGAAACGAGACACCACACCGGGCACGAGGGTGGCGATCACGAGATCGACGCTGACGGGTGCGGACCGGATCAGCCGGGGGTCAAGCCTTGTCGCGGAGCCGGCGGCTTTCCGGCCTGCATCGACCCATGCGCGTGGACGGCCTCCGGCGGGCCGGTGGGAACGAAGGAGCATGTAGTCCGCTGATCCGCAGAACCGGCCTATGGCGGCACCGTCGGGCAGGACGTCCAGGCGGACGATGGTGCCGCACCCGAAGCCCGGCGAATACGGGGCGACGATCACCCCGCCCGGTCGAGTCTGCTCGATCCACGCGTTCGGGATGGAGGTCACCGCGCAGGTCGCGTGCACCCGGTCGTACGGTGCTCCCGGCGGCCACCCCTCCGCGCCATCGCCCACGATGAGCCGGGGATGGAAACCGGCACCCTTGAGCCGCTTCGCGGCTTGTGCCGCCATATCCGGATCGACCTCGACGGAGGTCACCTTCACTCCGGGGCGGGAGGAAAGCAGCGCGGCCGTCCATCCTGATCCGGTGCCGATCTCCAGCACCCGGTCATGCGGCAACGGGTCGAGCCGAGACAGGAACTCGGCCACGACCGTGGGCATGGACAGTGACGAGGTAGCCAGCCCCGTCCCTTCGGCGTGGCCGTCCTCGAACTGGATGACGAGCGGCTGATCGCGCGCGACCACCTCGGCCCACAAGGCGGAGTCGGCGTCGCGGTCGATTCTGGCCCATGGGCCGGGACCCAGGTCGGCCCAGAACACCGGGGGCGCGAACAGGCTCCGGGGAACCTGCTCGAACACCTCATGCCAGTCGATCACTTCTTCTGCCCGTCGTTGGGGTTGCCGTTGGTGCCGTCGCCCTTCCCGCCGTGACCGCTGCCCTTCTGGCCGTCGCCGCTGCCCCCACGCTCATCGCCCTGCCCGCCTTCGTGCCTGCCCATCGCCGAGTTCCTTTCGCTGTATCCGTGCGGCCGGACGCCGCGTTGTGGAGCCTCCCCGCAAGGACCATGGCCTTGCTGCGGTCGCCGCCTCGGTTGTCGGGCTCTCAGTCGGAAGACGTCATCCGGTTCGTCCGGCATCAGCCACGCATCCGCGCATGAGCACCGACCGCTTGGCTGATGGCATCGACGGCGCCGTCCACCTCGTCAACCGTCCCGATCCGGTGCCACCCAGGTGAACCACCACCGGCCTTCGACGAAGTCCGCCCCCGATCTTTGCGATCGGCTCGCGGCGTCGGAGTTGATCACGTGCAGCACCGTCACGCGGAACCACACCGCACGACATCCCACCGCACACACGCACAGCCGCATCGTGGACGACCAGGTACGAACGGCGCCCACTCGTTGGCATCGGCTGATCAGCGGGGGCTTTGGGGTGTCGCGGGCTGTGGCGCCTCATACCGAGGACGCTAAGCTCATCGTCCTACAAGCATCCACAATGATGCTCGATGATGCTCACCAGGATTCAGGACTGGGCGTACGCCTTAGCGATCAGATGCTCGGCGCCCGCGCCGACGAGCGCCATGGCGGAGAGTTCAACGAAAAGGCGCCGATAGATCTCGACCTCGCCCGGCGTGGTGATGTTCAGTTCGGCGGTGGGCGTCTCCGTGATCACGCGCCGTCCATCGAAGATCCAGAAGTTGGGTACGGACCAAATACGGCGGTCCTGGTCACGGGGGATGATCCCGAGCGAAACCTGCGGCCACGTGGCAACCCGCGCCAAGTGATCAAGCTGCTGGCGCATCAGCTCGCGCGAACCGATCCGAAGCCACAACGCCGATTCCTCCAGGACAACAGCGAACGTACGCTTTCCTGACCGGACGACTCGTTGCTTCTCCATACGAGCCTGGACGGCGTCCGCTACTGCGCCCGGAAAACCATGGAATTCAGTGAACCGCCCCATTCGGGCTGTTGCGTACTCCCTGGTCTGAAACAGTCCGGGAATTACTCCTGGCTCATAGATCTGGAAGGTCGTGGTTCTTTCATAGAGCGGAATAGCGCCACGCTGCACCGCTTTCAACCCGGAACGGGCGGCCCGCCACCATTCGACGTACATCGTTTCGACGGCGCGGACCATCGCTATCAGGTCAGTTGTCTGCTCCTCGGCATCGCAGACGGCGCACCAGATACGGATGTCCGTGTCGGACGGCGTGGTCGTGGTCGCCTCGATCTTGTAGACCTTGGTGCGGTCCCAGTTCGCGGCCCGCGCCAGGGCCGCCCCACTGAGATTCGCATCACGGCGGATGTCACGAAGACGCAACGCAAGAGCGCGCCGCGCCTCCCGAACTGCCGGCGTGGGAGAGTGAGCCACCGTCAGGGCTGGAACCCGGAATGGTCGACGCCCCTCGCCCAAGCGGCTTCGAAGGCCGAACGCGCCAGCCTGGCCGATGCGTCCCGGTCATCGCGTTCGACCTCATTGAGGATACCCTCGCCAGAAAAGTGGTTCCAGTAGACGATGGCTCCGTCAATCACCCAGAAATCCGCCCCGGTAAGGCACAAGTCGGCGGCGTCACGGCGGATCAGCCACCGCACACTTTCACCGGCTCCGACGTTCATGCGCGTCGTCCAGTGGAGGTATCGCGTGTACTCACTGACGGGAGTTCCCACGATACGGGCGCGACGAACCGCAACACCACGTGCGACCGTTTCCAGGACGAGTGACACCCAAGGCGCGAACCTCTCGGCGGGGTCGTAGTCGATCCCGGCCTTCCAGTCGGCGAACGTCTTGGACGGAGGGCCGTAAAAGTCCCTCATTTCCAGATGTAGCGCCTCATGGCGTGCTTCGCGGAGCATTGCCTCGAATGTCTCCTCGAAGTTCTGCGATGACATGGTGCGCCTCCGCGAGCAACGGGTACAGCCGATCAGGGAACCTGATGATCGACTCATGGTCGGGTGTCAATTTACCCGTGGCTCGCGCGTCGGCCCTGGTCGACCCGTCGCCGGTCAGCCCTTGCACAAGGATCTCATGGGTATCGGTGTCCACCCATACGGCAGGGGAACCGCCACCTTCGCTTTGATGGTCTCCGCCGATCAACCGTAGAGTCATGCCTTGCCTCCGGCCTGGAGGATGCTCGATGATGCTCGCTACGCCTCACAGAAGCTTCTCCTGCGCGACGCCGCGCGGTCAACAGCTGCCCGGGTTGGGACTTCTACTTCCGATGGTTGAGGTAGGGGATCCCGGTTTTGGCTGGGTTGGGTCATCGTCGTGACTCGTGAGTGACGGGTGTGGCTGGACGAGCCCGGGGGCTTTACTTGAGTGGGGGGTTGTTCAGTTCTTCTTGGAGGATGGGGACTGCTACCTCTAGGGTTTGCAGGACTATTGTGCTGGCTATTTCTAGGGTGGCGGCTATCTCGGACGGGGTGGCGCCGTGGTTTTTGGCGTTGGTCATGTGCACCTTCAGGCCCTCGGTGAACATGTGGGTCGCCGAGGCGTCTATGGCTATGTAGATGAGTTCCTTGGTCTTCGGGGGGAGGGCGTTCCTGTCCCAGGGGATCGCGGAGAAGCGCAGGTAGGCCGCGAAGAGGACGGGGGCGTGGCGGAGGACGTCCTCCCAGGACGGGTCCCAGTAGCCGCGGCGGCGGGTGAACTCGGCGCGGAGTCGTTCTGTTTCCTCGGTGGGCTCCGGGGGGTCGTCCAGGAGGGGGAAGCCTGTGCTCGCGGCGTGGATGCCCAGGGTCGCGGCCAACTGGAGGGTTTCCATGACTTCTTCGCGGGTCGCGCCGTGGGCCAGGGCGGCGCGGATGTGGCGGCGGATGCCGGGGGTGTGGAGGTGGGTCGGGGCGGCATTCACCGCCAGGGCTATCAGTTCTTGGGTTTTGGGGTCCAGGGCGGCGTGGTTCGCGGGGACGTCTGCCAGGGCGGTGCAGGCGTCCAGGAGTTCGGGGTCGGAGGCCAGGAGTTCCCGCAGCGGTTTCATCGGCGGCCGGTGAAGCCCAGGAAGGGCAGGGCCTTGGTCAGGAGGTAGTACTCGCCGTGGGGCTTCGGCCATTGGGTGACGTTGCGTCCGCTCTCGGCGTGGTAGTAGTTCGTGCAGTTCGCCTCCATCGCGGAGGCGTGGCGGTGGAGTTGGGTGTCGACCCAGTCGACCCAGCGCTCGGCGGCGCCGGGGCGGGTGTCCACGACGCGGAGGCGTTTGCGGCGCATCCGGGCGACCATCCGGGCGGCCACTTCGGCCTGGCGTTCCAACTGGGCGATGATGGAGAAGCCGCCGTTGGTGTTGGGGCCGTAGAGCATGAAGAAGTTGGGGTAGCCGGGGACGGTGATGCCGAGGAACGCCCTCGGGTCGTCCTTCCAGGTGTCGTGGACGGAGATGCCGCCTACTCCGCGTACTTCCAGGGACGCCAGGTACTTCGTCGCGCGGAAGCCGGTGGCCATGATGAGGACGTCTATCTCGCGTTCGGTTCCCGTGGCGTCGATGATCCCCTTGGGGGTCATGCGGGTCACGGCGTGGGGGACGAGGTCGACGTTGGGGCGGTTGAGGGCCGGGTAGAAGCCGGTCGCCAGTACCGGGCGCTTGCATCCCCACGGGTAGTCGGGCGTGAGTGCGGCGCGCAGGTCGGGATTCTCGATGGTGGAATCGATGTACGCGCGGCAGGCCCGGAGGTTCTGCCGCTGGCGTTCGCCGTGCAGGTCGTAGCCCTTGTACATCTGGCGGAACTGGTAGAACAGGCGCAGCCGCCGGAGTTTCTGGATGGGCGGCACCCGGTACATGGCCCGTTCGCGGGGGGTGAAGTCGCGTTCGCCCTTGGGCAGGATCCAGCCGGGCTGGCGCTGGAAGACGTAGAGTTTCTCGACCTCGTCGGCGATCGCCGGGACGACCTGGGTGGCGGTGGAGCCGGTGCCGACGACCGCGACGCGCTTGCCGGTGAGGTCGTGGCCGGCCGGCCAGCGGGCGGTGTGGAATCTGGGGCCCTCGAACCCGTCCAGGCCCGGCCAGTCGGGGTAGCGGGGCTGGTTCAGGAGGCCGAGGCAGCTGATCACGACGTCGAACCGCTCGATCTCGCCATTGGGAAGGAGGAGGTCGTAGCGGGAGTTCGCCTCGTCCCAGGTCGCCGATTCGACGCGGACGCCGAAGCGGCAGTGGCGGCGCAGGTCGAAGCGGTCGAGGACGTGTTCGGCGTACGCCTGCAATTCGGGCTGGCGCGCGTGGGTGCGCGTCCAGTCGTAGGTCAGGAAGGAGAAGGAGTAGGCGTGCGAGGCGATGTCGACCTCGCAGCCGGGGTAGCGGTTGTCCCACCAGGTCCCGCCGGGGCCGTCGGACTGCTCGAAGACCGTGAAGCGGGTGAGGCCCTTCTTCTTCAGTTTCACCGCGGTGGCGATTCCGCCGAGGCCGCAGCCGATGATCGCCACCCGCGGGCTTGAACTGCGCCGTGTCATCCGGTCCTCACAGGGATATCAGTTCGTCCATGACCCGCACGCCGAAGCGCAGCGCCTCCACCGGGCAGCGTTCGTCCACGCCGTGGAACATCGCCGGATAGTCGTAGCCGGCCGGGAACAGCATCGGCGTGAATCCGTAGGTCTCCATTCCGAGCGTCCGGAACCATTTGTTGTCGGTGCCGCCGCTGAACACGAAGGGGGCGACGTCGCAACCGGGGCTCACCTCGCGCAGTGCGCGGGTGAGAAGTCCGAACCATTCACCCTCGTGGTCGGAGAGGACGGGCGGGCTGCGTCGGAGCAGTGACACCTCGGTGTTCTCGTCCAATCCGGAGGTGAGGTGCTCGTGCAGTTCGTCCTCGTGGCCCGGGACGAAGCGGCAGTCGAACCGCGCCCACGCCTCGCCCGGGATGACGTTCTCCTTGTAGCCCGCGCCGAGCCGCGTCACGTTGACGGTGCCCTGGACCCCGGCGGCGAACATCCGGCCGAAGGGACCGGTCCGGGTGGCGAGGACGTCCGCGATCTCGGCGGGCGAGGTGAGCGGGCGGCCCGCGACGCGGGAGGCGAGGACGCGCATCGGCTCGGTGACCGTGTAGGGGCGCTCGGCCGACAGCACCCGCAGCGTCGTCTCCGCCAGCCGCGGGATCGGGTTGTCCTGCGCGATCATGCTGCCGTGCCCGGCGACGCCCTTCGCGCGCACCTCGTACCAGCGCAGGCCCTTGTCGGCGACCGACACCGCGAACAGCGGCGGGCCGGACGGGGTCGGCACGTTGAAGCCGCCGACCTCGCCGATCGCGGCGCGGCAGCCCTCGAACAGGTCGGCGTGCTCGGCGACCAGGTGGCCCGCGCCGAGGCGGCCGCCGGTCTCCTCGTCGGCGACGAACGCCAGCACGATGTCGCGGCGGGGGCGGCGGCCCTCGGCCAGCGCGGTGCCGAACGCCGAGAGCGTCATCGCGACCGCGTTCTTCATGTCGACGGCGCCGCGCCCCCAGACGTGGCCGTCGGCGATGTCGCCGCTGAGGGGGTGGCGCGACCAGTCGGCGGCCTGCGCGGGGACGGTGTCGAGGTGGCCCTGGACGAGCAGCGCGGGCAGCGAGGGGTCGGTGCCCGGGACGCGGGCGACGACGTTGGAGCGGCCCGGTTCGGCTTCGATGACCTTCGGGTCCAGGCCCATGTCGGAGAGGAGGGTCGCGACGTACTCGGCCGCCTCGCGTTCGCGGCCGCCCGGGTTCGTCGTGTCGAAGCGGATCAGGTCGGCGCAGATCTCCTCGACCTCAGCCATCGGCGCCGCCCAGGGTCAGGGCGGCCAGGGCGTAGGTCCGGACGGCGGCGAGGTAGTCCTCCACCGGCACGGACTCGTCGTCCCAGTAGCAGTCCATCGAGCCGGGGCCGTAGGTGACGGCCCTGATGCCCGCCTCCCAGAAGATCGGGGTGTCGGGCCACGCCTGGTGGAAGCCGTGCGCGGCGTCCCGCCCGGTGGAGGCGCGGTGCGCGGCGGCGACGTCGGCGAGCAGGCCCTCGCCGTCCGGCACCCGGAGGGAGCTGCGCGGGTTCTTCACGCAGGTGGCCTCCAGCGACACCTCGACAGGGAACCCGGTGAGGTCGTCGAGTGCGCGCTCCACGGCGGCGCGGACGTCGCGGAGCACGTCGTCCTGCGTCTGCGCGGGCGGGAAGCGGAAGTCGAAGGTGATGTCGCAGCGCTCCGGGACGAGGTTGTGCGCGACGCCGCCGGAGATCTGCGCGACGTTGCAGATCTTGACGTCGTCCAGGACGCGGCCGTCGGCGGCGGTGATCGGCATCGCGAGCACCTCGCGGACGACCTCCGCCGCCCGCGCGACGGCGTTCACGCCGATGTCGAGCGCGGTGGTGTGCGCGGCGCGCCCGCGCACGGTGACGGTGACGTAGGCGATGCCGCGCTGGCCGGTGAGGACCCGCAGGCCGCTGGGCTCGCAGTTGACCGCGTACGCGCCGCGCAGGCCGTCGCGCAGCGCCTGGCGGGTGCCCTCGCCGCCCTCGAAGTGGTTCGGGACGGCGAGCACGACGACGTCGCGGGGCAGCGGGACGCCCGACCGCGCGAGCATGGCCGCCGCCATCGTCATCGCGGCCGTCCCGGCCTTCATGTCCGCGACGCCGACGCCGTGGATGGCGCCGCCGTCGATCTCGCCGCCGAACGGGTCGCGGCGCCAGGACGTCGAGGGCGGGTAGACCTCCAGGTGGCCGTTGAAGATCAGCGCGTCCGCCGGGTCGCCGGTGCCCGTGCGGGCGAGCACGTTCGGCATTCCGGGCGTGCCCGAGTCGGGCAGTTCGACGGTGAGGCCGGCCTCGGCGAGGGGGGCGGCGAGGTGTTCGGCCGCCGCCGTGAGCGCCGGGCCGTCGCCCCAGACACTCGGAATGCGGATGAGATCACGGAGAAAGGCGACGAGTTCCGGTTCGTGCTGATCGATGACGCCGATCACCCGGGCCGCGTCGTCCCCGGTCGCTACGGTGGTCATGGCATTCGTCCGTTCCATGCGATTCGTTTCGAGCGTAGAAGCCTTTTCCGGGGACGTCTTGAGGCCGCCGGACCAAAGAATTCCCGGGACGGCTATGCGCCCGGCACAGCCATCCCATTAGGGCCGAAGACGAGCGCGTGAAAGCGTTCGGCGATACGCCGATATCCGTCCGCGTTCGGGTGGAGGCCGTCGTAGAGGTCGTCCGCGTCGTCCTCGCCGAACAATGAGCGGCCGTCCAGGCAGGAGAGCGCGGCGTCCGCGCGGGAGGCGACGGCCTCCTCGATCAACTCCCGCATCCGGACGAGCGTCAGCCCCGACGTCGAGCCCGTCGCGTGGTAGCGGCCCTGTTCGTCCTGGACGGTGGGTCCGGCGCGGTCCTCGGCGGTCGGGCAGATGATCGGCGACACCACGACCAGTGGCGTCTCCGGGTGCCCGTCGCGGACGGTGTCGAGGAAGCCGTGCAGCGCCGGGCCGAACGTCCGCTCCTTGAGCGAGTCGAGGTTCTGGACGTTGATGCCGATCTTGAGCGTGATGACGTCGGCGGGCAGGTCGCGGATCGTCCGGGCGACGAAGGGGTCGAGGTGGCAGTTCCCCGCGAAGGCCAGGCAGGTCAGATCGAGCCCGGCGGCGCGCGCGACCCGGGCGGGCCAGGCGCTGGTCGGGCCGCCGGCCTCGGCGCAGTGGCTGATCGAGCTGCCGTAGTGCACCCATTTGCGTTCCGGGAGCCGCCCGGGGGTGACGGCCCCGTCGGCGCGCAGGTCGCGCAGCTCGACGACGGCGGCCTGGGGCAGCCAGACCTCGACGTCCTTCCAGCCGGGGCCGAGCCCGTCGAAGCGGATCGTCTCCGGCACGCCCCGGACGGTGTCGGTGACCGCGCCCGCGCGGACGATGCACAGGTCGCCGTCCCGGACGGGGCGGGAGAGCACGCGCGTCCCGTCCACGACCGCGTCGAACGCGACGGGGAACAGGGGGAAGTAGGCGTTGCGGAACCGCGTCACGAAGACGTCCAGCTCCAGGGCGCCCGCGTCGGTGCGCAGGACGAGCCGCACCCCGGCGGGGCGCGGCACCATCAGCCGCATGTAGGGGTCGGTGATCTGCGGGCGCGTCCACGCGGGCAGCCGGCGCGGGATCAGGCCGGTCTCGGTGCGCTCGATGTCGAGGGCGCCCGCCAGCAGGCCGTCGAAGGCGGCGGTCACGATGCGTCCTCCGTCCGGGGGCGGCGGGGTTCCTCCGCCAGCCAGCGTTCCAGCAGGTGGTCGTGCTCGCCCCGGTCGGGCGCGCGGCGGAACTCGCGGACGGTCCCGGTCGTGCGGACGCCGCCCGCGAGCGTCCGGAACCCGTCGGCCTCCTCGGTGACCAGGCCGCGGGCCAGCGTGTGCGGCAGGTCGAGGGCCTCGCGGACGCCGAGCACCGGCCCGCACGGCACACCGGCCCCGGCGAGCAGGGCGAGGGCCTGTTCGCAGGTCAGGTGCGCGAGCGCCGCCTCGACCTCGCGCCGCAGCGGTTCGCGGTTGCGGCCGCGCTCGGCGTCGGTGGCGTAGCGCTCGTCCTCCAGCCAGCGGGGCCGGTCCAGGACGGCGGCGAGCCGGGCGAACAGCGCGTCGCCGGCGACCGCGATCGTGATCGTGCCGTCCTTGGCCGCGAACGTCCCGTACGGCGCGCTGATCGCGTGGTGGCCGCCGGTCGGCAGCACGGGCTCATCGGTGTGCAGCGCCCGCATCGCGACCGACTCCAGGACGGAGACCAGGCCGTCGAACATGGACACGTCGATGTGCTGGCCCCGGCCCGTCCGCTCGCGCTCGCGCAGCGCCGACAGCACCGCGACCGTCGCGTAGAGCGCGGGCACGATGTCGCCGACGCTGACGCCGACGCGGACGCCGGGCCCGCCCTCCGGCCCGGTGACCGACATCAGCCCCGACATGGCCTGCACGATCAGGTCGTAGGCGGGACGGTCGGCGAG
Organism: Actinomadura sp. NEAU-AAG7; assembly: GCF_018603865.1. Taxonomy (NCBI): domain Bacteria; kingdom Bacillati; phylum Actinomycetota; class Actinomycetes; order Streptosporangiales; family Thermomonosporaceae; genus Actinomadura; species Actinomadura sp. NEAU-AAG7. The sequence continues at coordinate 1,569,492 of NZ_JAHFZY010000001.1, read as the reverse complement.
CGGCCCGCCGCGTCCGAACCCGCTGATGGAGACCGCGACGAGCCCCGGGTTGAGGCGCGCCAGCTCCGCGGGCGGGAACCCGAGCCGGTCGAGCACGCCGGGCCGGAAGTTCTCGACCAGCACGTCGGAGCGCTCGACCAGCCCGGCGAACCGCTCCCGGTCGGCGGGGTCCTTGAGGTTCAGCGTCACGCCGAGCTTGTTGCGGTTGAGGAGCCGGTGGAAGGTGCTCTCGCCGTCGACGAACGGGCCGAAGAAGCGGCCGTCGTCGCCCGCCGGGGACTCCACCTTGACGACCTCGGCGCCGAGGTCGGCGAGCATCCGCGTGCACAGCGGGCCGGACAGGATCCGGCTCAGGTCCAGGACGCGCACGTCCTCAAGCGCGGTCATCCGAACCACCGCAGGCCGCTCGCGCGGACGGCGTCGGCCGCGTCCTCGTATCCGGCGTCGGCGTAGCGCATGATCCCGATGCCGGTGTCGGCGGTGAGCGCGGAGCGGATCCGGTCGTCGGCGGCGCCGGTGCCGTCGGCGATCAGCGTGACCCCCGCGCTCTGCATGTAGCCCGCGTAGCCGCCTCCCCCGGCGTGGATCGCGACGAGGTCGGCGCCCGAACCGGCGTTGAGCAGCGCGTTCAGCAGCGGCCAGTCGGAGACGGCGTCCGAGCCGTCCGGCATGTTCTCGGTCTCGCGCAGCGGCTGCGACACCCCGCCCGCGTCGAGGTGGTCGCGGGTGAAGGCGATCGGGCCCTTCAGCTCGCCGCGCCGGACGGCGTCGTTGACCAGCAGCGCGAGCCGCGCGCGCTCGCCGTGCGCGAGCCAGGAGATGCGCGAGGGCAGCCCCGCCTGCCGGACGTGCTCGCGCGCGATCGGGATCCACCGCTGGACGAGGTCGTTGTCGGGGAACTCCCGGACGACCAGCTCGTCGATGTGGTCGATGTCGGCGGCGTCCCCGGACGAGGCGACCCACCGGAACGGCCCGAGGCCGCGGCAGAACAGCGGCCGGATGTAGCGCTCGATGAAGATCGGGATGCGGAAGGCGTCCACGCCGTTCTCCGCAGCCTGCGCGCGCAGGTTGTTGCCGTACTCGAAGACGATCGCGCCGTCCTCCTGCCAGGCGAGCATGGCCTCCACGTGCGCGGCGATGGACGCGCGCGCCCGGCGGGTCAGCTCGCCGGGGTCGTCGGTCCGCAGCTCCGCCGCCTCCGCCGGGGACATCCCGGCCGGGACGTACCCGTAGAGCAGGTCGTGCGCGGCCGTCTGGTCGGTGACGACGTCCGGGACGACGCCGCGTCCGCGCAGCGCGGGCAGCACCTCGGCGGCGTTGCCGAGCAGCCCGATCGACTCCGCGGTGCGGGCCGCGACGGCGTCCCGCGCCCAGGCGAGCGCCTCGTCGAGGGACTCGGTGGCGCGGTCGAGGTAGCCGCCGTCGATCCGCCGCCGGATCCGGTCGGGGTCGACCTCGACGCACAGCGCGACGCCGCCCGCCATCACCGTCGCCAGCGGCTGCGCACCGCCCATGCCGCCGAGCCCGGCGGTCACGACGAGGCGTCCGGCCAGGTCGCCGCCGAAGTGCGCGTCGGCGACGGCGGCGAGCGTCTGGTAGGTGCCCTGGACGATGCCCTGCGAGCCGATGTACTGCCAGTCGCCCGCGGTGTAGCCGCCCCAGGCGATCAGCCCGCGCCGCTCCAGCTCGTAGAAGTGCTCGCCGGTGGCCCAGCGCCCGACGAGGTTGCTGTTGGCCATGAGGACCAGCGGCGCCCGCGTCCCGGTGGGGAACACCCCGATCGGCTTGCCGGACTGGACGACGAGCGTCTCGTGCTCCTCCAGCTCCGACAGCGCCGCGACGATCTGCTTCAGCGCGTCGTGGTCGCGGGCCGCCTTGGCCAGCCCGGCGTAGACGATCAGCTCGCCGGGCCGTTCCGCGTGCGCCAGGGTGTTCTCCAGCATCCGCAGCAGCGTCTCCTGGCGCGGACCCCGGCAGCGCGTCCCGCCTCCGGCGGCGTCGGCGATCACCATGCTGGCCCTTCCTTCCCGCGGCGGGGGCCGCGTGTCGCGGGGCGCGGTGTGCTCAGCCCGGGTGGTGCCCCGATCCCCCATCCGGCGGCCCGGCGGTGCCCTCGGCGGCGACCGGCGCGGTCCGGGCCAGCGCGCCGCTCACGCCCGACTCGCGGACGTCCTCCCAGAACGACAGGCAGGCCGCCTCGATCCGCACGCCGAGGACGAGCGGCGCGACCCGCTTCTCCAGGTCGGGGACGGTGCCGAGGCGCTCCAGCGTCTCCCGGAACCCGGCGAGCCGCTCGCCGTGGTAGCCGGCCTGCGCCTCGGCGAGCCGCTCGACCGTCCCCGCGTCGCCCAGCTCGCTGAAGAACAGTTTCAGCTCCGCCTCGTTGCGGACCTGGAAGACTTCGGTGCCGGGGTCGCCGAGCCACGCGCGCAGCGCGTCGCGTCCGGCGGGGGTCAGCGAGTACGTGCGGCGGCGGCGGCCCTGCGTCTCGGCCGACTCCTCCAGGAGGCCGGCCTCGGCCAGCCGCTTCGGCTCCACGTAGAGCTGGCTGTGCGGAAACGGCCAGAAGTACCCGACGGAGCGCTCGACAGCCCGCTTGAGCTGGTACGACGAGCTCGGCCCGCGCAGGCCGATCAGGCCGAGCACCAGGTACGAGCTGGACGAGAGGTGGATCGTCATGGATCGAACTGTACCATCCATTCTGGACGGTCATAGGGCTCGCTCGTCTCCTGTTCGGCACCATGGGCGAGGGCTCAGCTCAGCAGTCGCTGGCGGCCGATCCGGCGTTTCATCGGCGCCAGCGCGGTCAGGTCGATCTCGATCAGATACGGGCCCGGTCCGGCGACCGAGCGGGTCAGCGCCCGGTCGAAGCCCGCGACGTCGGTGACCTTCTCCCCGCGCACGCCCATCGCCGCCGCGAGCGCGACGAAGTCGGGGGTGTGCAGGTCGACGTCGTTGCGGGCGCCGTCGAAGGTCGCGCGCTGGACGTCGCGCAGCACCCCGTACCCCTGGTCGTTGAACACGCAGACGGTCACCGGCGCGTCCGCCTGCGCGAGCGTCGACAGCTCGCCGATCGACAGCATGATGCCGCCGTCGCCGTGGATGACGACGGTCCGCTCGCCGCTGCCGATCGCGGCGCCGATCCCGAGCGGCAGCCCGGGGCCGATCGCGGCGGACGCGGGGTGCAGCGAGGTCCGCGCCGCCAGGATCGGCAGCAGCCGGTCGCCCCAGGCGTAGGCGGGCACGGTCGAGTCCCGGACGACCACGCCCGTGCGCGGCAGCACGCGCCGGACGACGTCCACGATCGCGCGGTGGTCGGGGCCGAGCGCCTCCAGCGACGCCTCCCGCGCCCGCGCGGCGGCCTCGCGCGCGCCGGGGACCCAGTCGGCGGCGGCGTCGCAGGTGGCCACCCGCTCGTCCAGCGCGCGGAGGGTCGCGCGGGCGTCGCCGTGCAGCGCGACGGCGGGCGGGTAGGTCCGGCCGAACACGCTCGTGTCGGCGTCGGCGTGGATGAGCTTGTCGGTGAGGCGCAGGCGCCACGCGTCCGTCGTGTACATCTGGAACCGCGCGCCCACGGCGAGGACGACGTCGGCGCTCTCCACGACCTCGCGCAGCGGCGGTGTCGTGACCAGCGCGCCGAGGCAGAGCGGGTGGTCCTCGGGCAGCGCGCCGCGTCCCTGGACGGACGTCACCACCGGGATCTCCAGCCGGTCGACGAGATGGCGCAACTCCGGCCAGGCGCCGCCGCTCAGCACGCCGCCGCCCGCCCAGATCAGCGGCCGCTTCGCCCCGGCGAGCAGGTCGGCCGCCGCGCGCAGCCGGTCCTCGGGCGGCACCGGGTGGACGTCCGGCGCGGGCCCCGACACCGTCAGCGACTCCGGTACGGACGCGTACTGGAGGTCGACGGGGATCTCGACGGCGGTGGGGCGCGGCGCCCCCGTCCCCGCCGCGCGTCCGGCCGCGACGACCGTGTCGGCGATGTCCTCGGCGCGGCGCACCGTCCAGGACTCGCGGGTGAGCGTGCGCAGCATCGTGAGCTGCTGCTCCGCCTCGTGCAGGTAGCCCTTGGCGCGGCCGTAGAAGCGGCTCTCGATCTGCCCGGTGATCAGCAGCACCCGCGACCCCGCGAAGTGCGCCTCGAACAGCCCGCCCATCGCGTTGGCCGTGCCGGGGCCGGTCGAGGCCAGCGCGACGCCGAGCCGTCCGGTGACGCGGGCGTAGCCGTCGGCCGCGTGCACGGCGCCCTGCTCGTGGCGGACGTTCACGACCGTGATGCCATGGTGGGGGCCGTTGTGCCGCCGGATCGCGTCCAGGATCGGCAGGTTGTGGACGCTCGCCACACCGAACACGTGCTCGACGCCGAGCGCGAGCAGCGCCTCCGCGACGAGGTCCCCTCCGCTGCGGGCCCTGTCGCCCGTCGGGGCGCTCATCGGGCCGCCGCCGTGTGCCGCTGGATCGACTTCAGCTCGGTGAACTGCGCGATGCCGTGCGCGCCCAGCTCGCGGCCGTAGCCCGACTGCTTGTGGCCGCCGAACGGCGCGAGCCCGTTGAACGGGGCGCCGTTGATCTCGATGCTGCCCGCCTCGATCCGCTCGGCGACCCGCAGCGCGTGCTCCTCGTCGCGCGACCAGACCGCGCCCGCGAGCCCGTACGGGGTGCCGTTGGCGATCGCGACCGCCTCGTCCTCCCCGACGTAGGGGATCACCGCGAGGACCGGCCCGAACACCTCCTGCTGCGCGAGGACGATGCGCGGGTCGGAGACGGCGAACGCGGCCGGGCCGGTGAAGAACCCGGCGCGCGGCAGCTCCGCGTCCGGGTAGGCCCAGATCGTGCGGGCGCCGTCGACGAGCGCGCGTTCGATGTGGTCGGTCACGCGGTGCCGCTGGCTCGCGCTGGCGAGCGGGCCGACGTCGGCGTCCGGGTCGTCGGACGGCCCGACCCGGTACCCGGCGAGCGCCGCCGCGACCAGCTCCTCGGCGTCCGGCATCGACTCGAACGGGACGAGCAGCCGGGTCAGCGCGGTGCAGGTCTGCCCGGTGTTGATCGCGACCGTGCGGACGACGCGCTCGACCGCCGCCTCCAGGTCCCCGTCCGGCAGCACGATCGCGGCGGACTTGCCGCCCAGCTCCAGCGTCACCCGCTTGATGGACGCGGCGGCCAGCTCGGCGACCCGGCGACCCGCCCGGGTCGAGCCGGTCAGCGACACCATCGACACCCCGGGGTGGCGGGTCATGTACTCGCCGACGTGCAGGCCGTTGCCGAACACCAGGTTGAGCGCGCCGGGCGGCGCGCCCGCCGCGTGCACGGCCTCGGCCAGCACGTAGGCGTCCAGCGGCGTGATCTCGCTCGGCTTGAGCACGACCGGGCAGCCCGCCGCGAGCGCCGGGCCGAGCTTGGCGGCGGTCTGGAGCAGCGGGAAGTTCCAGGGGGTCATCGCGGCCACCACGCCGACCGGCTCGCGGAGCACGGTGGACCCGCCGATCCGCTCGGTGAAGTCCATCCCGCGCGCCGCCGCCGCACTGTTGCGGAACGTTCCGATCGCGGTCCGCACCTGGTAGCCGAGGCAGTGCTTGCGCGGCATGCCCATCTCGCTGGAGATCAGCTCGGCGAGCCCGCCCTCCCGCGCCGCCAACTCGCCCGCGACGCGGTCGAGGAGGGCGGCCCGCTCGTCCGGCGGCATCGCCCGCAGGACGGGGCGGGCCCGCCCGGCCGCCTCGACGGCCCGGTCCATGTCGTCGGTGGAGGACTCGCGGACGGTGGCGACGCACTGCCCGGTCGAGGGGTCGATGACCGCGATGACGTCGTCGCCATTGTTCTCGACCCATTGCCCGTCGATGTATGTGTCCGCACGATGGTCCATGACGCTCCGCTCACCAGGTCCTGGGCGATTGGTCTCGAAGCCTAGGATCAAACGGCGAAGACCTGTTCGGGCCGGGCCACCAAAGAAATCCGGCACTCATTATGTGAGCGGCACAGGGTGAGCGGCACAGGGTGAGCGACACAGGGCGTGCGGCACGGGGCGTGCGGCACGGGGCCCGGCCCGGCGGCCCGCCGGTCAGGCGAACAACCGCGCGCGAAGATCCGTCCGCGCCTCTTCCCGGTCGCGCCTCATCTGGATCGCGTCAAAGGCCATCAACGCCACGTTGAGATCACCGATGTCGGTGATCCGGCGCATATCCCGGCCGGTGAGCGTGGCGATCTGCCGCAGCCGGTAGGCGACCGTGTTCGGATGCACGACGAGTTCCTCGGCGGTGCGCTGCAACGCCATATCGCAGGCGATATAGACGCGCAGCGTGTCCAGCAGATGCGGTTTCTCGACGAGCTGCCCGATCCGGGTCTCGATGAGCCGCTTGGACACCCAGCGGTTGTGCGCGAGCAGCACTTCGAGGATCACGTCCGTGCACTGCGTGACCTGGCCGCGCTGGTCCCGGTAGATGCTGATCTCCAGGGCCGACAGCGCCTGCCGGCAGCTGTGCCCGGCGGCCGACAGCGACTGGCCCGGCTCGCCCGCCGACACGAACAGCGCCCGGCCGGGCTCGCCGTCCAGCATGGTCGTCAGCAGGTCGACCAGGCCGGGGCCCTCGCGTTCGATCGGCACCAGCGCCAGCAGCAGGCCGCGCCGCTCGCGCAGCAGGATCTCCCGGCGCGGGTCGTGCCGCCATAGCACCTCCATGATCCGCCGCCGGGCCCGCACCCACTGCTGCGAGGTCGGCGCCGGGTCGTGGTAGGCCGCGACCGCGCGGAACCGCTGGTGCGGGTTGATGTTGAGCATCCTGGCCTGGTCGTTCACCGTGCTCGCGTCCACCACGGGCCCGGCGATCAGGCAGCTCAGCAGGTCGGTGCTGACCCGCGCCTGCCATCCGGCCAGCTCGTTGTAGGTGGCGGTGAAGGACTCCAGCTCCCGTGTGCACAGGACGTCGAACAGCTCGGCGAGCCTGCCGAGCACGGCCCGGATCTCGTCCATCCCGCCGGTGGCGTGGGCGAGCACGTGGTCGGTGACGACCCGCTCCAGCAGCCGCAGCCACTCGACGGCCTCGGCGACCGGCTTGCCCTGGAGGGCCATGCGGGCGCCGCGTCCGGACGGCGGCCCGGTGGCGGGCATCCCGCCGGGTGGGGTTCCGCCGGGCGGCGGACGGTCGACCAGCCCGTTCGCGCACAGGTCGATCACGTGCACCGCCATCTCGAACGCCTCGACGGGCGCCTGGCGGTCGACCGAACCGGAATCGGTCGTGGAGACGTACTGGCGGACGAACTCGTTCGCGAGAGCCGTCGACGCCGAACTCAACTCGCGCGACACCGCCGTCATGTGATCGGCGGTGGCGTGCGACGTGCCGGATGGTGCCATGATCACCCTCCCAGAACCGGGTCCGCAAGATCGGCATCGCCTCGAAGACCCGGGTCGTGGTGGTCTAACACGCTATGTCGTCCCACGTCAACGGCCTGCGGGCGCGACCCGGGCCCTCACCGGGGCCCTTCCGTCCAGTGAACGCGCCTGTGGACTGTGTCACCGGCACAGGTGCCCTGAGGGACTTTTGTGAGCGCGACCTCATGACATGGAGCGGCCTTAAACGTTGACTGTGTCGACATGCGGCGCGGACCGGCGCCACCGGTCCCCAGCGGAACCGCGTGTCGCCCGTTCCGGGTGCACGCAGGAACGGAGGGACGGTGAAATCATGACGGCGCGCACCACCATCACAAGGCTTCCCCCCGGCGGCGGTCCCGCCCCCGGACGGGTCGCGCCGAGAGCGCGCGGCAGGCGTCCGACCTTCGTCACGATGGCGCTCGGACTGCCGGTCGCGTTCATGGCGATCGTGTACGCCTATCCGGTCGGCAAGATGCTGATGAAAAGCGTCACCGAGCCGAAGGCGGGATTCGGGAACTTCACCGAGGCGGCGACCGATTCGACGATCTGGGACGTCCTCTGGGTGACCGTTCGGCTGTCACTCGAAGTGGCCGTGCTCACGGTCGTCCTCGGATTCCCGGTGGCCTATTTCCTGGCCCGCACGTCCGCGCGTAAAGCGCGCTTCCTGTCCCTTCTCGTGGTCATTCCGTTCTGGACGAGCATCCTGGTCCGCTCGTTCGCCTGGATCGTCCTCCTCGGTGACAACGGGCTGGTGACCAAGGTGCTCGACCCGCTCACCGGGGACTCGCAGGGGCTGCTCTACAGCGAGAGCGCGGTGGTCATCGCGATGACCCACATCCTGCTGCCGTTCCCGATCCTGATCATCAAGGGCACGCTCGACCAGATCGACGCGTCGCTGCCGCGCGCGGCGCGGTCCCTCGGCGCGGGCCCGGTGCGGGCGTTCGTCCAGGTGTACCTGCCGCTGGCGGTCCCGGCGATCGTCAGCAGCGGCATGCTCGTGTTCGTCATCGGGCTCGGCTTCTACGTCACGCCCGCGCTGGTCGGCGGCCCGAAGCAGAGCACGATCGCCGTGGTGATCGCGCAGAACGTCCAGGTGAACTTCGACTGGGGGATGGCCGCGACGCTCGCGACCATGCTGCTGGTGCTGGCGACCGCGCTGACGCTGGTCGTGCGCCGCCTCACGAAGGTGAAGGGGCTGGTGTCCCTGTGAGCGTTCCCGCGAGCACGATCGAGGCGCCCGGCGTCCCGAGGACGAGGCCGCCGACGCGGCGGCGCGGGCGCCTGCCCGCGACGCCCATGGAGCGCGCGCTGCACTGGTCGCTGCTGGGCGTGGTCACGCTGGTGTTCGCGTTCCTGGTGATCCCGATCCTCATCGTCGTCCTGGAGTCCTTCAACAGCGCCGACTACCTGTCGTTCCCGCTGGAGGGCTGGTCGCTGCACCACTACCGGCGGTTCTTCGCCGACTCGGCGTGGGTGGAGGCGACGCTGCTGTCCGCGCGGATCGCGCTGCTGGCGGCGGTGATCGCGACCGTGGTCGGCACGGTCGCCGCCTGGGGCCTGGCGCGCAGCACCAGCCGGGGCAAGGGCCTGGTGTTCGCGCTGCTGTACTCGCCGCTGGTGATCCCGATCATCGTGCTGGCGATGAGCTACTACTTCACCTTCGCCGACTACAAGCTGATCGGCCAGTGGCAGATGGTCGCGGTCGCCTACTCGGTGATGGGCATCCCCTACGTCCTCGTGTCGGTGTCGAGCGCGCTCCAGCAGTTCGACCCCGAGCTGGAGAACGCGGCGCGCACGCTCGGCGCCGGCATGACCCGGACGCTGCTGCGGATCACGCTGCCGTCGCTGACCTCCGCGATCTCGGCGGGCGCGCTGTTCGCGTTCGTGATCGCCTTCGACGAGGCGGTCATCATCCTGTTCGTGGCCGGCAACGACTCGGTCACCCTCGCGCGCAAGCTGTGGGACAGCGTGCGCTACGACCTGACGCCCACGCTCGCGGTCGCCGGAACGATCCTCATCGCCGTCTGCGTCGGGCTGTTCTGCCTCTCCGAGCTGATCAAGACCATCCGCGAACGGCGGGAGCGCCGATGACCGAGCAGGGACGCGCCGGGCGCGGCGCGCAGATGACCGACGAGCGGCCCGCCGGGGAGCGCCGCGCGGAGACGGCCGGGCAGGTCGTGTTCGACGGCGTCCACAAGTGGTACGGGGACGCGCCCGCCGTGCACGACTTCGACCTCGCGATCGGCAAGGGCGAGTTCGTCACGCTGCTCGGGCCGAGCGGCTCGGGCAAGACCACGAGCCTGCGCATCCTCGCGGGCCTGGAGTCGGCGACCGCCGGCGAGGTCTACCTCGCGGGGCGCGCGGTCACCGACGAGGTGCCCGAGAAGCGCAACATCGGGCTGGTGTTCCAGAACTACGCGCTGTTCCCGCACATGACCGTCGCGCAGAACATCGCGTTCCCGCTGCGGATGCGGCGGATGAAGAAGGCCGAGGCGCAGGGCCACGTGGACCGCGTGCTGGCGATGACGCAGCTCACGCCGTTCCGCGACCGCTACCCGCGCCAGCTCTCGGGCGGGCAGCAGCAGCGGGTGGCGCTCGCGCGGGCGTTCGTGTTCGACCCGAGCGTCCTGCTGATGGACGAGCCGCTCGGCGCCCTCGACCGCAACCTCCGCGACCACATGCGGCTGGAGCTCAAGTCGCTCCAGCGGCGGATCGGCGCGACCGTCCTGTACGTCACCCACGACCAGGACGAGGCGCTGGCGCTGTCCGACCGGATCGGCGTCATGCACCAGGGCGTGCTCCAGCAGACCGCGCCGCCGGACGAGCTGTACGAGAAACCCGTCAACTCGTTCGTCGCGAGGTTCCTCGGCCAGTCGATCTGCCTCCCCGCGACCCGGGTCGAGCAGGGCGCGCACACGGTCGTGGAGGTGGAGGGGATCGCGGGCCGGATCCTCGTCGACGCCGAGAACGACTGCTCGGCGGAGACGGGCGGCGAGTTCATGATCCGTCCCGAGCGGATCCGGATCGGTACCGACAGGCCCGACCCGGCCGAGCGCAACGCGGTCGCCTGCACGGTCGCGGCGCAGGTCTACCTCGGCCCGCAGATCGAGGTGCACCTGCGCACCGAGCAGGGCGCGGAGATGCAGGTCATCGTGCCGTCGGCGGCCAAGGCCGACTACGCGGCCGGCTCGGCGCACTGGCTGAGCTGGACGGCGCGCGACTGCCGCTTCCTCGCCCGCGTCAACTGACCCCCCCGCCGGGACACCGGCGTCCGAGAGCACACTCCCCCGCCGCGACCTCTGTTCGAGCATGCCGTGATTCGCACCGGAAAGGCGAAGTGATGGAAGTCCCAGCACTCAAGTGCTGCACCTGGCACATGGACGGCGACGTCGGTGTGCTCACGCTGAACCGCCCGGAACGGCTCAACGCGATCGCCAACACCGACATCGACGAGCTGGACCGCGTCGTCATGCGGGCGGGCAAGGACCCCGACGTCCGCGCGCTGGTGATCACGGGCGCGGGGCGCGGCTTCTGCTCGGGCGCGGACGTCAAGGAGTGGGCGGCGCGGTCCGACGCCGACGAGGAGTCCTGGCCCGCGAAGATGCACCGGACCATCGCCCGCCTGTACTGGCTGCCCAAGCCGGTGGTCGCGGCGGTGAACGGCGTCGCCGCCGGGTCGGGCTTCGACATCGCGCTGACCGCCGACATGCGGTTCGGCTCGACCGCCGCCCGGTTCGGCCAGGTCTACGCCCAGCGCGGCATCTGCCCCGACGCGGGCGGCTCCTACCTGCTGCCCCGCCTCGTCGGCGAGACCCGCGCCGCCGAGCTGATCTACACCGGCCGGATCATCGACGCGGACGAGGCGCTGCGCATCGGCGTCGTCAGCGAGGTCGTGGCGCCCGAGAGGCTGCTGGAGCGCGCGCTGGAGCAGGCGCGGATCTTCGCGGCCGGGCCGACGGTGGCGATCGGCGAGGCCAAGCAGAACATCCGGCTCGGGCACACGATCGGGATCGAGGAGGCGCTGCGCAACGAGGCGCGGGGAGCGCGGATCTGCGTGCACACCGAGGACAAGGTCGAGGGCCTCCAGGCCGCGATCGAGAAGCGCCGCCCGGTCTTCGTGGGGCGATGATGACGATGTCGGAGGCCATGTCAGAGGTCGTCTCGGAGGTAGTGGCGGGGCACCGGCTCGACCGGCTGTTCCGCCCCGCGAGCATCGCCGTCGTCGGCGCCTCCCCCAAGGGCGGGTACGGGCTGCGGACGCTGCGGAACACGCGCGGCGCCGGGTTCGCCGGGCGGCTCTACGCCGTCCACCCGTCCCATGCCGAGGTGGACGGGGTGCGCGCCTACCCCTCGCTCGCCGACCTGCCCGAGGCGCCGGACGCGGTGGCCGCCGCGATCCCGGCGGCGGGCGTCCCCGCGCTGGCGGCGCAGGCGGCGGACCTCGGCGCGGGATCCATGGTCGTGTTCGGCGCCGGGTTCGGCGAGCGGGACGAGGCCGGGCGGCGGCTGCAACGCGAGCTGGTCGCCGCCGCCGGCGGCCGCCTCCCGCTGATCGGGCCGAACTGCCTGGGCGTCGCGAGCTTCCGGGGCCGCGCCGCGCTGTGGGGCATCGAGCTGCCGCTCCTGCACGCGGACGCCGACGGCGTCGTCGCGCTCGCCGCGCAGAGCGGCAACATGGCGCTGACCACGATGCTGTCGGGGCGGCTCCCGTCGGTCGCCTACGGGGTGTCGGCGGGCAACCAGGCCGTCCTCGACCTCGCGGACTGCCTGGAGTACTTCCTCACCGACCCCGGCGTCCGCGTCGTCTGCCTGGTGATGGAGGGCCTGGCCGACCTGGCGCGGTTCCGCGCCCTGGCCGAGCGGGCCGCCGCGCGCGACGTCGCGGTCATCGTGCTGAAGGTCGGGCGGTCGGCGGTGGGCGAGGCCGCGACGGTCGCGCACACCGGCACGCTCGCCGGGCGGGACGCCTCCTACGACGCGCTGTTCCGCCAGACCGGCGTCTACCGCGTCGACGACCTGGACGAGATGATCGCGCTCAGCTCGCTGCTGGCCGCGCCGCGCCGCCCGCGCGGCCGGAGCGTCGGCGTCTACGCCAGCTCCGGCGGGGAGTGCGGCCTGGTCGCCGACCTCGCCGACGCGACCGGCGTCGCGCTCGCGGACCTCGACCGGGCCGCGCGCGACCGGCTGGCCGCCGCGCTGCCGCCCTACATGGCGGTGCGCAACCCGCTCGACCTCGGCGCCAACGCCTGGGGCGACCAGGCCATGTACCGGACGGCCGCGCTCGCCATGGGCGCCTCCCCCGACGTGGACGTCGTCGCGTTCGCGGGCGACGCCCCCACCCACTCCGAGCCGCTGGACGAGATCGGCTGGCCCGAGATGGTGATCGGCGCGGGCGAGGCGGCGGCGGAGCTGGACGTGCCGGTCGTGCTGATGACGACGACCACCGACGTCACGTCCGGGCTGATCGCGCTCGCGCGGCGGCACGGCGTCACGCTGCTCGCGGGGGCGCGTCCGGCGCTGCGGGCGATCGCGCTCGCGGGGGCGCCGCGTCCTTCGATCGCACGGCCGGACGAGCCGCCCGCCGACCCCGAGCGCAGGCGCCGCGCCGCCGCGCTCCTGGACGGCCCGCTGTCGGAGTCGCGGGCCAAGGAGCTGCTGTCGCTGTACGGGATCGGGTCGCCGTCCGGCGGGGTCGCCGCCGACGCCGACGCGGCCGCCGCGGTCGCGGACCGCGTCGGCTACCCCGTCGTGTGCAAGCTCCACGCGCCCGGCGTCGCCCACAAGTCCGACATCGGCGGTGTCGAGGTCGGGCTGCGCGACGAGGACGCGCTGCGCGGGGCGTTCGCCCGCATCATGCGGCGCGCCGCCGCGGCGGTCGACGCCCCCGGGGACGGCCCCGCGCCCGGCGTCCTCGTCGAGCGGATGGCGGGGCCCGGCACCGAACTGATCGTCGGCGGGCGCAACGACGCCGCCGGCTCCCTCGTCGTCCTCGGCGCGGGCGGCGTGCTCACCGAACTGCTCGGCGACTCGGCCGGGCTGCTGTGGCCGTTCACCCGCGACGACGTCCTCGACGCGGTGGGCCGGCTGCGGGCCGGCGCGCTGCTGCGCGGCTACCGGGGCTCGCCCCCCGCCGACCTCGACGCGCTGGCGGACGCGGCGGCCGCCGTGGGCCGCCTGCTCGCCGAACTGCCCGAGGTCGCCGAGATCGACGTCAACCCACTGCTGGCCGGGCCGGACGGCTGCCTCGCGCTCGACGCGCTGGTCGTCCGCCGCCCGGAGGAGAAAGGAGGGCGGGACTGATGGACTTCGCGATTCCCGACCACCTCGTGGAGTTCCGCGAGGCCGTCCGCAGGTTCACCGAGACCGAGCTGATCCCGCACGAGGACTACGTGGAGGAGCACGACGGACTGCCCGAGGAGGTCGAGCACCGGATCCGGGAGCGGGCCGTCGCGATGGGCCTGAACTCGATGGGCATGCCCGAGGAGGTCGGCGGCGGCGGGCTGGACGTGCTCAGCCAGGTGCTGGTCACCGAGGAGCTGTTCCGCGCGCTCGGCGGGCTGGCCGAGGTCGTCCCGACGACCCCGGGCATCCTGCTGGCCTGCGAGGGCGAGCAGCGCGAGCGGTTCCTGCTGCCGTGCGTGCGCGGCGACATCCAGTGGTGCTTCGCGCTGACCGAGCCCGACACCGGGTCGGACGCGGCGGGCATCAGCACCCGCGCGGAACTCCGCGACGGATCCTGGGTGATCAACGGCCGCAAGCGCTTCATCAGCCACGGCGACTCGGCCGACTTCGCGATCGTCTTCGCGCTCACCCACCCCGACCGCGAGCAGGACCGGATCACCGCGTTCCTCGTCGAGAAGGGCACGCCCGGGTTCGGTGTCGGGCAGCTCCACAAGACGATGGGCCACCGCGGCTACCGGCAGGCGGAGCTGGTGTTCGACGACTGCGCCGTCCCGGAGGGGAACGTCCTCGGCGAGCCGGGGCGCGGCTTCGGCATCGCGCACGGCGGGCTCAGCAGCGGACGGATCATGACCGCCGCGCGCTGCCTCGGCCCGATGGCCCGGCTCATCGACGACGGCGTCGAGTGGGCCAAGCAGCGGGTGCAGTTCGGCCGTCCGATCGCCGACTACCAGGCGATCCAGTTCATGCTCGCCGACTGCGCCACCGACCTGCACGCCGCCCGGCTGATGACCTACAACGCGGCGTGGGCGGCCGACCAGGGCGAGGCGCCCAAGATCGTCCACGCTCGGGCGTCGGCGGCCAAGCTGTTCGCCAGCGAGGCGCTCGGCCGGGTCGCCGACCGCGTCCTGCAGATCTTCGGCGGCACCGGCTACATGAACGAGACCTACGTCGAGCGCGCCTACCGCAACGCGCGGATCGAGCGGATCTGGGAGGGCACCTCCGAGATCCAGCGCATCATCCTCGCCCGGCAGCTCCTGAAGCGCGGCATGTTCTCCTGACCCACCGCCCGCCCACTCACCACGAGGTCGACACCCGCCGCCCACCCCACGAAGGATCAGCCATGAAGATCACCGGCAACTCACCCTCACTCTCGCGCCGAGGCGTCCTGAAGGGCGGCGCGCTGCTGGCGGGCAGCCTCGCGGCGGCGCCCGTGCTCGGCGCCTGCGGCGGCTCCGGCGGCGGGGGCGGCAAGCGCGTCGTGGTCGCCGACTGGGGCGGCGCGCTCGTCGAGGCCGAGAAGAAGTACATCTTCGAGCCGTTCAGCAAGGAGACCGGCATCGAGGTCGTGGTGTCCGGGCCGCCGACCGGCGCCAAGATCAAGGGAATGGTCGACACCGGCAACATCGAGTGGGACCTCATCGCGGGCGGCCCCGGCACCGTGCTGCCGATCGGGCGCGAGTACTTCGAGACGCTGCCCGACAACCTGCTCAACATCCCCGGCATCGACCCGTCCTACGTCGACAAGAACTGGGTCACCTACTACCTGTTCTCGGTCGTGCTGGCCTGGAACACCTCGGTGATCGGGGCCGGGAAGCGGCTGACCGGCTGGCGCGACTTCTGGGACACCCAGAAGTTCCCCGGCCGCAGGTCGCTGCGCGGCGCCGACAACGGCGTCCCGCCGGACATGGAGTTCGCGGTGCTCGGTGACGGCGTCGACCCGAAGTCGGTGTACCCGATCGACGTCGACCGCGCGTTCCGCAGCCTCGACCGGCTCAAGGGCCACGTGCCGCAGTGGTGGGTGTCGGGCGCCCAGCCCGGCCAGATGCTCGTCAGCAAGCAGGTCGGCGCCACCAGCATCTTCTCCGGACGGGTCGGCGAGCTGAAGACCAAGGGCGCTCCGCTCGACTTCACCTACAACGGCGGCATGTTCGAGCTGGCGAGCTGGTCGGTGCCCAAGGGCGCGCCGAACAAGGAGAACGCCTTCAAGCTGATCGAGTACTCCGTCCGGCCGCAGGTGCAGGCGACGATCTGGAGCAAGTACCCGAACGGTCCCGCGAACTCCAAGGCGCTCGCGCTGATGGACAAGGAGTTCGCCAAGACCCTCCCGTCACACCCGGCGAACCTGGAGGTCCAGTTCCTCCAGAACAGCGAGTGGTGGGGGAAGAACCGCGACGCCGTCCTGAAGCGGTTCCAGCAGTTCGCGAAGTCCTGAGGAGAAACTTCTGTGGAATCACTGGCAGGCCGTGCCTACCTCGTCACCGGGGGCGGCAGCGGCATCGGCGCGGCCACCGCGCTCCACCTCGCCCGGCTCGGCGCGTCCGTGACCGTGCTCGGGCGCCGGAAGGAGCCGCTGGAGTCGGTCGCCGCCGAGGTGGAGCGCCAGGGCGGGCACGCCCTGGCGTTCCCCGCCGACGTCCGCGACCCCGACGCCGTGGGGGCGGGCGTCGCGGCGGGCCTCGACCGGTTCGGACGGATCGACGGGCTCGTCAACAACGCCGCCGGGAACTTCGTCACGCCCGCCGAGAGCCTGTCCCCCAACGGCTGGCGCGCCGTCGTCGACATCGTCCTCAACGGGACGTGGAACTGCACGTCGGCGGTGGCCCGCGCGATGATCGAGGCGGGCACCCCGGGGGCGGTCGTCAGCGTGATCGCGACCTACGCGTGGACGGGCCACCCCGGCACCGTGCACAGCGCCGCCGCCAAGGCGGGCGTCGTGTCGATGACGCGGACGCTCGCCGTCGAGTGGGCGCGGCACGGCATCCGGCTCAACTGCGTCGCCCCCGGCCCGACCGAGACCGACGGCGCGGGCGGCGCCCTGTGGGCCACCCCGGAGGACCGCGCGCGCGTCCTCGCCTCGGTGCCGATGGGCCGGTTCGCGGTACCGCCCGAGATCGGGGACCTCACCGGGTTCCTGCTCAGCGACCGCGCGTCCTACATCACCGGTGAGGTCCTCACGGCCGACGGCGGGCAGTGGCTCGGCAAGCAGATCTACGGCCCGCCGCTCGGCGAGGCCATTACCACGACCAACGGAGGAGGCGCTCCCGCCGCTGGAGCGCGACACTGAACGTCCTACCGGCCGGCCTCCACACCCCTCCCGAGCAGCGTGACCGAGAGGGACGGCCGGCCGGTAGGCGTTATTCATGAAGTCACGGCCCAAGGGGGCTCGCCTGGCGGCTCGCCCCCTTGACCGCGCCTTTGGCGGGCGCGGCATCGCTTCGCGATCTTCGCGGTGGGGCCTCGCCTCCGGCGTCGGCCCCACCGCTCAGCTACGCGCCCGCGCGACGGCTGAGGTCCCTGTGCGGCGCGCTCCACCCGGTCAGGCGCGCGTCCGCGCGAACGGTGAGTCTTCGTGCGGCGCGTTGCAGGGGTATGTCCGCGCGAGCGCCAGGCTCTCCATGCGGCGCGTTCCAACCGGTCAGGCGCGCGTGCCGCGAACGGTAAGTCTTCGTGCGGCGCGCTCCAGCCGGTCAGGGATGGGTTCGCGTGAGCGCTGAGGTCTCTTGTGGCGCGCTCCAGCCGGTCATGTAAGTGTCCGCGCGAGCGCCAGGCTCTCCGTGCGGGCGCGTTCCAGCCGGTCAGGTGCGCGTCGGCGCGGACGCTGAGTCTTCGTGTGGCGCGTTGCAGCCGGTCAGGGGTGCGTCCGCGTGAGCGCTGAGGTCTCCTGCGTCGCGCTCCACCCGGTCATGCACGCGTCCGCGCGAACGGTGAGTCTTCGTGCGGCGCGCTCCAGTCGGTCAGGGGTGGGTTCGCGTGAGCGCTGAGGTTTCTTGCGGCGCGTTGCAGCCGGTCAGGGGCGTGCGGGGCGGGCTAGGTCTGGGGGGCGTCGGCGGGGAAGCCGGGGAGGCCGGGCTCGGGTTGGACGCCGACGGAGTTCAGCATCACCGCGACCGCCCAGTATCGGCCGACGACCGCGATCAGGTCGATGAGCTGGGCGTCCTCGTAGCGGCGGGCGAGCGCCTGCCAGGTGTCGTCGGAGAGGCGGCCCGCGTCGTGCAGTTCGTCCACCGCCTGGAGCAGGACCTTCTGGAACGCCGTCCAGCCGTCGGCGTCCGGGCCGTGCGGGACGCGTTCGATCTCGGCGTCGGTGAGCCCGGCGGCGCGTCCCATGCGGACGTGCTGGCCGAAGGCGTACTCCGACCCGCGCCGCCAGACGATCCGCAGGATCGCCAGCTCGCGGTCGCGGCCGGGCAGCGACGAGGCGTTCAGCAGGTACTCCTGGAGCGGGCGCTGCGCCTTCATCAGGCCCGGGTTGTGCGCCCACGTCCGGCCGACGTGCATGGTTCCGGTGAACGCGGCGTCGCCGAACAGCTCGCGTTCGAGCGCCTGGTACTCCTCGACGGGCAGCGGCGGGATGCGGGGTCCGGGCGTGGTCACGAGGCGCTCCCAAGGTCGGTGCGGACGGCGGTGCGCAGCGCGCCCGCGGCGTCGCGGTCGAGGTCGACGGCGGTGGGGATGGGGAAGTGCGGCGCGAGGATCGTCGCGCCCCGGTCGGCGGCGAGCGCGGTGATCCGCTCCCGGCTGCGCAGCGACTGGACGGGGTCGTGGTCGACCCTCGGCAGCCAGCAGTGGTGCTCCAGGTGGACGGGATGATGCGCCAGGTCGCCGACCAGCAGCGCGGTCGCGCCGCCGGAGGCCACCATCACCGACACGTGCCCCGGGGTGTGGCCGGGCGTGGGCAGGATGGTGACCTCGTCGGACAGCGGCAGCTCGCCGTCGTAGGCGTGCAGGCGCCCGGCGCCGGTGACGGCCCGCAGGCGGGGGCGCGCCTTGGTCGCGAACTCGCGGTTCACCGGGATCTCGTCGACCTCGTCGCTCGTCCAGTAGTCGACCTCGCGCTCGTGCACGTAGACGGTCGCGTTCGGGAACGTCAGCGTGCCCTCGTCGTCCTTCACCAGCCAGCCGCAGTGGTCGGCGTGCAGGTGGGTCTGGACGATCCGGTCGACGTCGCCGGGCTCGACCCCGAGCCTCGCCAGCGTCGCGGGCAGCTCGCCCGCGCCCGCCATGCCCGGGATCTCGCCGGCGCGGTGGCCCCAGCCGGTGTCGACGAGCGTCACATGACCGTCGCCGGTGATGAGGAAACCGCCGAAGTTCACCGTGAACGGCGTGTCCGGGTCGGAGACGCCCACCTCCGGCATCCATTCCGACGGGTCGACGCCATGGAACCAGTACCGGCTGGACCGCTGCGCGACCCCGTCACTGATATGCGTCACCCTCATACGGCCGACATCGAGCGTCGCCGAAAGCACGCCCCACCACCCCAATCCCGCTTTCTAGCCCATTCGCTTGTACTTGACCCGCCACCGCACCTGGCGCTCCTCCCAGGCGCGCGGCCCCGGCGTGAGGGAGACCCCCGCCGGCGGCGCGGGCGCCCGCGCGTCCTCGGCCTCGTAGACCGCGTTGTACGCGGGGCAGCCGGGCGCGGGGTGCCGGAACTCGTGCCAGAGCTGGAAGCGGCTCCCCCTGTCGTAGCCGAACCCGGCGACGATCTCCGGGAGGTGCGTCCGCGTGTAGAAGTCGTCGAACTCCGCGACCTCGGCGGGCGACGCGTCGGCCGCCGGGTCCATCCCGATCATGGCGATGCGGCCCGGGACGAGGTCGTCCGCCCCGGTCGAGCCGGTGTTCCGCCAGATCATCCGCCACACGACCGCGATGCGCTCCCAGGGCGGCCCCGGCGTGTAGGTGACGCGCTGGTCCTCGGGACCGTCCAGGCGGGCGAGGAAGCGGCGCGCCGACTCCTCGCCGTCGATGCCGTAGACCGCGAGCCAGTACGGGACGGCGTCGCCCGCGCCACCGGAGTCGGTCAGCTCGTACCGCGCGGCGCTGACGAACCCCTCGTTGAGGGTGACGACCTCGCGCAGGTGGACTTCGTCGTAGAAGTCGGCGAGCGCCCGCTTCATACCCTCGGGCTCGTCCGGACGGGTGTTCAGGCCCACCGCGAGAAAGAACGGGCAGCTCAGCGGTTGTTCACCCATGGGACGGTCGCCACCTCCGCTCCGGCCGCACGGGCGGAGACATCGCTCGGACAATCATTCAGAATGAACCATACATTCTGCACCATGTCAATGGGCATGCGGCGGCACCCCGCCGGTGGCGGGGTGCCGTTCTCGCGGAAATCAGGTGTTGTGGGACGACGCGCCGCGGCGGGGCTTGCGGCGGCGCGGGCGCCGCGCCTGGCCCGCCGGCGCGGCGGCGGCGGCCTTGGCCGGGGCCTTGCCCGCGGGCTTGGCGGCCTGCTTGGCGGCGGGGCGCGCGGGCGCGGGGACGGGCGTCCCCGACGGGGTCCGGGCGCCGGTGATCCGGGCCAGCTCGGCGTCGCCGGGCCGGACGCGGGTCGTGCGCGGCGCGATCCCCGCGGCGGACATCATCGCGTCCACCTCGCGGCGCTGGTCGGGCAGGACGAGCGTGACGACCGTCCCGGACGCGCCGGCGCGGGCGGTGCGGCCGCCCCGGTGCAGGTAGTCCTTGTGGTCGGCGGGCGGGTCGACGTTGACGACGAGGTCGAGGTCGTCGATGTGGATGCCGCGCGCGGCGACGTTGGTGGCGACCAGGACGGCGACGTCGCCCGTCCGGAAGCCCTCCAGCGTGCGGTTGCGCTGCGACTGGGTCTTGCCGCCGTGCAGCGCGGCGGCGAGCACGCCCCGGGACCGCAGCTTGCGGACGAGCCGGTCGGCGCCGTGCTTCTTGCCCACGAACATGATCACGCGGCCGTCGCGGGCGGCGATGTGCGCGGTGGTCTCCAGCTTGTCGGTGTCGACGACGTGCAGCAGGTGGTGCTCCATCGTCGTGACCGCGCCCGCGGACGGGTCGACCGAGTGCGTCACCGGGTCGTCCAGGAAGCGGCGGACGAGCGTGTCGACGTTCCGGTCGAGCGTCGCGGAGAACAGCATCCGCTGCCCGCCGGGCGGGGTCTGGTCGAGGAGCCGGGTGACCTGCGGCAGGAAGCCCATGTCGGTCATCTGGTCGGCCTCGTCCAGCACGGTGACCGCCACGTCGCCGAGATGGCAGTCGCCGCGCTCGATCAGGTCGGCGAGGCGGCCGGGCGTGGCGACCAGGACGTCGGCGCCGCGTTCGAGCGCGGCGGCCTGCCGCCCGATCCCCAGCCCGCCGACGACGGTGACGAGGCGCTGCCGCAGCGCGTCCGCGTACGGGGTGAGCGCGGTGGTGACCTGCTGCGCGAGCTCCCGGGTCGGGACGAGCACCAGCGCGAGCGGGCGCCGGGGCGCGGCGCGCCGGCCGTCGAGGCGGGCGAGCGTGGCGAGCCCGAACGCGAGGGTCTTGCCGGAGCCGGTGCGGCCGCGGCCGAGGACGTCCCGTCCGGCGAGGGCGTTCGGGAGCGTCGCCGCCTGGATCGGGAACGGGTCGGTGACGCCCTCGCGGGTCAGCGCCGCCAGCAGGGCGGGCGGCAGTTCGAGCTCGGCGAAGGACGAGACCGGGGGTAGGGCGGGACGGCGGACGCGGGTGGCGCTTCGGGGCATGGAACCTTCCTCAGTGATGGCGCGTGTCGAGGAGTGCTCCGCTGCGCGGGACCGGCCGGAGGGCCGGGCGAAGAAATCTCAAGAACGAACCGGGAGACGATGGGCGCGGGAACGGCGCGGACGGGCCGAGGGCCCGCCCGCGCCGTGCCGTGCAGGGTGTCAGGCGGGGACGATGTTCTCCGCCTGGAGGCCCTTCTGGCCCTGGGTGACGTCGAACGACACCTTCTGGCCTTCCTGGAGCTCGCGGAAGCCCTGCGCCGCGATGTTGGAGTAGTGGGCGAAGACGTCGGCGCCTCCGCCGTCCTGCTCGATGAAGCCGAAGCCCTTTTCGGCGTTGAACCACTTGACGGTGCCGGTGGCCATGGTGATCTCCTTTTGGCTCAGTCCGGGTCCCACACCCTGTGGGCCCGCGGACGCCGCGATGGCCCATCCGGAAGATCCGAACAACAAAAATGCGCCTGAGGTGGAACCAGCAGGCGCACACAAATGTCTATGGGAACCGCAACGTCCCGGACACTACCACATGACCCCGGGCCCCCACCGCCGGAGCGTCATGGAAGTGCCGCCGGGACGCCTCGGACGCAACGAATTCGCCAAGCGGTCACCGATCGGGGCCCCGTCAGGGTCCGGACGGGCGCATACTAGCGCTGATGAGACCCCCGCGAGCCGCGCAGCGGCGACACCTGCCCACCAGTCCCTTCAAGCCACCGCCACCGGCTCCGCCCGCCAAGGAGTTCGCCGTGGAGGACCGCGTGACCCACGACAAGTACGGCCTCGGCCGCGTGGTCGAGGTCGAGCGCGACGCCGTCTTCGTCGACTTCGGCACCCGCAAGGTCCGGATCCCGGCGCCGTACGCGAAGCTCTTCCCGCTCTGAGGCCGGGCCCTTCCCCGTTCGGAGGTCCCGGCCGCCGGTACCGCGCCGCGCGCTCAGGAGAACGTCCCGGGCGCCGGGGCGAGCCCGGTCGCGCGGCGTTCCTCCGCGAGCTCGATCAGGCGCGCCGACATGTCGGCGAAGAGCATCAGGTCCCGCGCCACGGCCGTCGTGAACGGCGACGCGCCGGGCCGGTCGACGACGGCCAGCACCCCGCGGGTCGCCTCGCCCGTCTCCAGCGGGAGCATGAGGATGGGGCCCGGCGGAAGCTCGCTGAGCCCCTGGTCGACGGCGACCCGCGACGAGAGGGCCCGCCGTGAGCTGAACACGCGTCCGATCATCGACCGGCCGCGCCGGACGGTCAGCCCGCGCAGCCGGTCACCGCCGGCGCCGACCGCGACCTCGATCCGCAGCGTGTTGCCGCCGTCCTCGGCGGGCAGCGCGACGAACGCCAGCGGCGCGCGGGCCATGGCGCGGGCGTGCTCGGCGACCAGGCCGAGCGCCTCCGCGGGCTCGGCGCCGCCCAGGATCGCGGCCATGAGGTCGAACGACGCCGCGAGCCGGTGCCCTTCCTCGGCGGGCCGCGGGGCCCGCGCCGGCCGCCAGGTGATCGGCGGCACGCCCGCGGGCCCCGCGCCGTCCCGCGGCGTCGCGGGCGGGGGCACGGGGCCGTGCCCAGCCTCGCCGTGCCCAGCCTCGTCGTGCCTGGCCTCCTCCTGCCGGGCGTCGCCGTGCCGGGCCTCGTCGTCCGGCCGGGCCGCCTCGTGCGGCGTCCCGGTCCCCGGCGGGTTCAGGCCGCGGCCGATCCGCCGCCGGGCCCGGCGAGCCCGGCCGCCTCGACGGTGCGGTGCACGCTGAAGTACCGGTCGAGACCGCTGATCTCCAGCAGCCTCGCGAGTTGCGGGCGGGGGGCGGCGAGCACGACGGCGGCGCCCTCGCGCTCCGTCCGCCGCCGCGTGCCGACGAGCAGGGCGAGGCCGGAGGCGTCGCAGAAGGTCACGTCCGCGAGGTCGATGACGACGAGGGCGCCCGGGTCGCGCAGGGCGATCCGCAGGGCCTCCCGCAGCGCTGGCGCGGTGGCCATGTCGAGTTCGCCGCGGAGGGCGACGACGGTGGCTCCCGGGCGGCGCTCGCGGCTCAGCCCGGTGGGGGGTGCGGGACGGTCGGCGCTGGTCATGCTGGTGTCTCCGATCCGGAGTACGGGGCCGCCGGGTTCGGACGCCATGGCGCGGGCGGGGTCGCCCGCGTCCGGCCGAGATGGTGTCGAGGCGTCATGGGTGCCGGACCGATCCGGACCCTTCAGGAGGCCGCGTAGTGGCGAACCAGGGGGAAACGGGCTTGGCCGCCCGCGTCGAGAACCCCTTGTCCACAACCGAGCCTACGCCCTCCGGGCCGGCGGCGCGGGCCGCGCGGGGCGGGGCGGCCCGCGCGACGGGGAGGCCGCCCGTTTATGCTCACGCAGGCGGGACGCGGTTTCGGTGCCGCGTACGGCATGTTTCCTGGAGCGAGGAGAACCGGTGGAGTCTCGATGAGCGCGCCCGACACACCCGGCGCGGGGCGGGTCATGACCGTGACCGGACCGGTCGCACCGGACGCCCTGGGGCACACCGTCACCTCCGTCCACGTGGTGAGCGACCTCCCCGCCGGCGAGAACGGCGGGGACGTCGACGAGACCCCGGTCGGCCTCGGGCTGCTCGGCGCGCTCAGCCTGGGCGCCGCGAACCGCGACAACGCGCGGCTGACCGAGGAGGGCGCGGCCGCCGAGCTGGCCGACTTCGCCGCGCTCGGCGGCGGGACGGTCGTGGACGTGACCGGCGCCGGCCGCGGCCGCGACCCCCGGGCCCTCGCCCGGCTCGCCCGCGCCACCGGCGTGCACATCGTCATGGGCGCCTCCGGCGGTGTCGCGGAGGAGATCGTCCGCGAGGTCGTGGACGGGGTGGACGGCGTCCGCGCGGGCGTGATCGGCAGGATCGGGACGCTCGACCCCGACCGCGCGGCGCACCGGGCCGTGGCGGCGACCGTCGGGGAGGCCGCGCGCGAGACGGGCGCGCCCGTGCTGCTGGACCGCGCCGCGACCTACGAGGCGACGCACCGCGTCCTCGACCTGCTCGACGGGGTGGACCCGGCGCGCGTGGCCGTGGGCGCCTGCGACGCGTTCGCCACCGACCACGAGGCGCTCGCCTCGCTGGCCGAGCGGGGCGTGTCCGTCCAGTTCGACCGGCTCGGGCGGCTCACGAACGTCTACACCGAGGTGGACGACCAGGACGTCGCCGCCGCCGTCCTCGCGCTGGCGGAGCGCGGCCACGCCGAGCGGGTGCTGCTGTCCCCCGGCGTGTCCCGCAAGATCGACCTGAAGGGCTTCGGCGGCGGCGGGTACGGGTTCGTCGTCCAGCAGTTCGTCCCCTTCCTGCGGTTCCAGGGCGCCGACGACGCGCTCGTGCACGCCCTGACCGAGGCGAACCCGGCGCGCTGGCTGACGATCACGGAGGAACGCCGATGACCATCCCCAACCTCGCCGGCCAGGTGCTCACGGTCGCGGGACCGGTCGACCCGTCGGCGCTCGGCCCGACGCTCATGCACGAGCACATCTTCCTCGACCTGCGCCGCCCGGCCCACGCGCTGCGTCCGGGCGAGGACTCCCCCGAGGCGCTGGAGCCGCTGACGCTGGCCAACCTGGCCCGGACGCGGCACGGCGGCGTCAACGCCGACAACGACGTCCTCGCCGACTTCGCGGAGATGCTCGCCGAGGTCGGGGAGTTCCGGCGCGCGGGCGGCGGCACGATCGTGGAGGTCACGAGCCTCGGGATCGGCCGCGACCCGGAGTCGCTGCTGAAGATGGCGCGGGCGAGCGACCTCAACATCGTGATGGGCGCGGGCTGGTACACCCCGACGTTCCAGCCGCTCGACATGGACGACCGGTCCGTCGAGGAGTTGACCGAGGGCATCGTCCGCGACGTCGTCGAGGGCGCGGACGGCACCGGGATCCGGGCCGGGATCATCGGTGAGATCGGCGCCGAGACCGCGCCGCTGACGCCGAACGAGCTGAAGAGCGTCCGGGCGTCGGGCCGGGCGAGCCGGATCACCGGCGCGCCGATCTCCTTCCACGTCGGCGGGGTCGGCGAGGAGAAGTTCGCCGTCCTCGACATCCTGGACGAGGAGGGCGTCGACCCCGCGAACGTCGTCTTCGGCCACGCCGGGGACATGGCCGTCGACCTGGACTTCGCCCGGCGGATCCTCGCGCGGGGCGTGTTCGTCGAGTTCGACTTCCTGACCTCGCCGGGCAGCCCGTGGGGGCATCTCGTGCTGATGAGCGACCACAAGGTCGCGCGCGGCATCGCGAACCTCGTCGCGGAGGGCTTCGCCGGGCAGATCGTGCTCGGCCACGACGTCTGCCAGAAGATCCAGCTCAAGCGGTACGGCGGGCAGGGCTACAGCTACATCCCCGACCACTTCCTGCCCGCGCTGCGGCGGCTCGGCGTCGGCGAGGACGCGCTGCACGCGATCATGGTGGAGAACCCCGCGCGCGCCCTGACGTTCACCGCGCCCGCCCCCTGACCGGGGTCAGGCGATCGCGCGCAGGCGGACGCCGAGCGCGCCCCGCGTGATCTCGCCCGCGGCGCGGGTGGCGAGTGCAGAGCGCTCGTCCGGGCGGGCCGCCGGGGGACGCCGGGCGGGCGGTCCGTACGCTGGCACCGTGTCCGAGCAACGGATCTTCAGCCCCGGCGTCGACGCCGCCGCCGACGGCGACATCGGGTGGGTCACGGTGCGCAACCCGGCGCGGCGCAACGCGCTGTCGATCGCGATGATGGACGCGCTCGGCCGGGCCCTCGACCGCCTCGACGCCGACCCCGGGGTCAAGGTGATCGTCGTGCGGGGCGAGGGCACCGCCGCGTTCGCCGCCGGGGCCGACATCTCCGAGTTCGAGGCGGAGCGCTCCACGGCGGAGGCGCGCCGCCGCGCGGACGGCGCGATCACCGACCTGTTCGGCGTGCTCGACCGGCTCGCGACCCCGCTCATCGCCATGATCCACGGGCACTGCCTCGGCGCCGGGCTGGCGCTCGCGCTCGGCGCCGACATCCGGATCGCCGACGACCGGGGGCGGTTCGCGATCCCGGCGGGACGCCTCGGCCTCGCCTATCCCGTCCCGCTCGTCCACGCGCTGGTCCGGGCGGTGGGGCCGGGCCAGGCCGCCGAGATCCTGTTCACGGCGGCACCGCTGGGGGCCGCCGAGGCGCTCCGGACGGGGCTGGTCAACCGCGTCGTCGCGCCCGGGGAGCTGGAGGAGGCCACCCGCGCGACGGCGGAGCGGATCGCGGCCAACGCGCCGCTGTCGGTGCGGGCGGCCAAGACGGCGATCAGGTCGGCGGCCGATCCGGCGCTGGCGGCGGCGGCCGAGCGGCTCGTCGAGGAGTGCGCGGAGTCCGGCGACGCCCGCGAGGGGCGGCGGGCGTTCATGGAGAAGCGCCCCCCGCGCTTCACCGGCCGCTGAACCCCCTCATCGGCGCCGGTGCGCCGATGACCCCCGAACGGCTGTCATGACAATTCCGTCAGCATGATCGAATAATGGAGGGGCCCGCCGAGGGGAGCGCGGGCCCGGCCGGTACGGGGGGTCGGGGCCGTTCCCAGGGTTCTCCGGTTCGGCGTTGGAGAGCACGGCGACGGGCATCGGACCGTCCCCCTGAGAAAGGGCCGTGACCCAATGTGCGAACGCTGCCGGACGTCTCTCCGAACGGTTCGACGGGCGGGCCGATGAGACTACGGGAACGCGTGCCCAAGATCGGGCCGACCCGCGAGGTCGTCGCCGCTAGGACCCTCGACAGGGTGACTCCGCTGCTCCGGACGGTCGGCGTGACACGCGTCGCCGACATCACCTGGCTGGACCGCGTCGGCATCCCCGTCTTCAACGCGATCGTGCCCCGCTCCCACGACCTCCTGTCGGTCTACAACGGCAAGGGGCGGACGCGGGACGACGCGCGAGCGTCGGCGATCATGGAGGCGGTGGAGCGGTTCGCCGCGTGGCAGCCGAGGACGCCGGACGTCGTCGCCTCCTGCGCCGAGCTGGAGGCCGCGGGACGTCCGGTGCTGAACCCGGCCGACCACAACCTGGCGCCGGGTCACGCCTACCGTCCGGACAGGCCCATCTCCTGGGCCACGGGGTTCGACCTGCTCGGCGACGAGGAGGTCCTCGTGCCGCTGTGCCTCGCGGGCTACTACGTCGACTTCCACGAGCCGCAGCCCTTCTCCGTCAGCACGAGCAACGGGCTGGCGTCCGGGAACTCGCTGGAGGAGGCGATCTGCCACGCGCTGTGCGAGGTGATCGAGCGGGACGCGCTGACGCTGGCCGACCTCGTCAGCAACCGGCTCCGGCACATGGTGCGCGACAAGCTGGGCGACCGCGTCCCGCCCGGCGTCGAGGAGCGGCTGGAGGACCGGCACCCGAGCGTCGACCTGGACACGCTGCCGGAGTCGGCGGCCTGGTTCGCCGGGCGGATCGTGGACGCGGGGCTGCCGCTGGTCGTCCGCGACCTCACCTCCTCGCTCGGGATCGCCACCTTCGCCGCCGTCACGCACGAGAGCGTCGCCGAGACCTTCTCCCCCGGGCACTCCGGATACGGGACGCACCCGAACGCCGAGGTGGCGCTGGTGCGGGCGCTCACCGAGCTGGCGCAGAGCCGCGCGGTGGACATCCAGGGCATGCGCGAGGACATCACGCTGCCGCAGGAGCACAACGGCGAATGGGCCGAGCACGTGTCGCGCGGCGGGTCGGTGGACGGGTCGGTGTGGCCGTGGCGGGAGTCCGCCCGGCCGGTGCGCTTCGGCGACGTCCCCGACCATCCGAGCGACGACGTCGTCGCCGACATCGACCTGATGCTCGGCCGGTTGGAGCTCGACGGCCTGTACCGGGCCGTCGTCGTGGACCGGACGCCGCCGGGCTTCCCGGTGCACGTCGTCCGGGTGATCGTGCCGGGGCTGGAGTCCTGGGCGGTCGACCAGAGCAGGCTCGGCCGGCGGGCGGGCGCGTGCTGGGAGGCGGCGCTGAACGAGGCCCGCGGCCGCGGGCGGGAAGCGAGGACGGCATGACGCGCGCCGTGGTGTTCGCGGGGCCGAGCATCGACAGGGCCGCGATCGCGGAGCTGGCGCCGGTGGAGGTGCGCCCGCCGGTGAAGCGCGGCGACCTCGACGCGCTGCTCGCCGAGCCCGACCCGCCCGGCGTGGTCGGGATCGTGGACGGCCAGTTCCTGCACGGCCTGATGATCTCGCCCAAGGAGGTGCTGCGGGCCCTCGACCGGCACCCGCGCCCGGTGCGGGTGCTCGGGTCCTCCAGCATGGGCGCGCTGCGGGCCGCCGAGCTCTCGGAGGAGGGCATGGTCGGCGTCGGGCGGGTCTTCGAGCTGTACCGGTCGGGCGAGGTGGACGCCGACGACGAGGTCGCGATCACCTTCGACCCGGACACGCTGCGCCCGCTGTGCGAGCCGATGGTCAACATCCGGATCGCGGTCGCGGCGGCGCGGGACCAGGGGGTGGTCTCGGCGGAGGCCGCCGAGACCGTCCTCGCGGCGGCGAAGGATCTGTATTTTCCGGAACGCTCCTACGAACGGATCCTGCGGCTGCCCGCGGTGCGGGAGCGCGTCGGCGCGGACGAGCGGGACGCGCTGCGCGCCTTCCTCGACTCGCCCGCCGCGCCGGACGCCAAGCGGGAGGACGCGGTGGCGCTGCTGCGGCTCATGCACGGCCGATAGCGAGGGCCGACAGCGGGGGCCGGTGGCGACGACCGGTGGCGAGGCGGCTTCACACCAGGGGGATGTGCCAGTGTCGACTCAGCTCGCGGGCCCGGAAGCGCCCGCCCATTTCCTGCCCTGCCGGGCGATAGTGATCGAGATCGTGAGCACGACGCCGCTGCTGCGGCACGGCCTCGCCGAGCTGCTGCGGAAGGTCCCGGGGTTCCAGGTGCACGACGCCGACGCGCCGAGCCCGGAGCTCGGCGCGGGGACGCGGCCGTGCACCACGATCCTCATCACCGACGACGACGAGGACGCGCCGGACGCGCTGGTGGAGCCGATCCTGTCCGCCTCGCCCCGGTCGAAGGTGATCGTCCTGACCGACTCGGGCGACCACCTGTTCCTCGGCAAGGTGCTCACCTCGGGCGCGCACGCGTGCCTCGCCAAGCGCGTCCAGCTCGACGAGCTGGTCTCCACGATCATGACCGTGCACCGCGAGGACGGGCGGTTCGTCCTGTCGGCGCCCGTCGAGGCCGTGCGGCGGCTGCGGCCGGGGCCGGCCGGTCCCGGCGCGCTGACCAACCGGGAGACCGAGATCCTGCGGCTGGTCGCGGCGGGCATGCGGAACCGGCACATCTCCCGGCGGCTGTTCATCACCGAGGCGACCGTCAAGCGGCACCTCACCAACATCTACGGCAAGCTGGAGGTGACCTCCCGGGCCGAGGCGGTCCGGAAGGTCGTGGAGTCGGACCTGCTGCGCGACTAGCCGTCGGGCGGCCGGCCGTCAGGCGAAGGCGGCGCCCACGGACGCCAGCGCCGTGTGGACGCTGTGCCCCTCGGCGGCGGCCTCGACCTCGAAGACGCTCACCGACGTCGGCGGGTATCCGATCAGCTCGATCGCCCTGCTGACCTGGGCCGGGCCGCTGATGTGCTCGACGGCGTCCCACAGGTAGACGGCGCCCCAGACGCGGCGTTCTGGGTTGGCGAACCAGACCTTGAGCCGCATGCCGGGGAGCTGCGAGTACGCCTCGACGGCGTAGTCCCTGAGGTAGGCGCGCAGGTCGTCGATGGAGACGTCCGACTCGGCCAGGTCCCAGACGACGAGCTGGAGGTACATCGCTTCGGCTCCTTGCGAGGGCTTACGGGAACGGGTGGGGGTGCGGGTTGGCATCGGACGGCTCCAGCGGCGCGTCCCGGTATCCGAGCCGGTGCGGCACGTCGCGCAGGCGCGGGATGCCGTCGACCCGGCGCTGGTCGTGGCCGAACGTCATCGGCAGCGTCCCGGGGATGATCACCTTGACGCAGGACAGGTCGAACGCGCGGTGCTCGGGCGTCGTCTGGTCGACGACGATCACGTCCAGGCCGGCGTCGAGGTAGCGGCGCGCCAGCTCCCGGAGGTCGTCGCCGAGGTCGGTGTGGCGGAGCGCGGCGGGGCGCCGCATGTCCGCGAACCGGACCGTGTGCGGCGTGCCCACGAGGAAGTCGAGGCGGGAGAACGCCTCGCGCGTGCCGTAGAGGAGGGAGTGGTCGGCCATCTCCCTGACGCGGGAGGGGTCGTCCACCATCGCGCGGGCCCGCTCCCGCTCCGCCGGGTAGCGGCGGACGAGGTCGGGCAGGATCGACCCCAGCTCGCTCAGCGCGTTCTCCACGGCCGACTCGGGATCGAGGTGCGATCCCGCCGCGCACACCGCCGCCGGACGGTCGTCCCGGGACGAGGGGTCGACGGCCATGACCCACGCGCAGGGGATGCCCTGTTCGAGCGTGGTGTCGAACGCCATGACGTCGTATCCGGTCTCCGCGCGGATCGCCTCCGCGATGAGCGGGACGGTGGGTCCGCGCGCCGAACCGAGGTCGATGCGCGGGACGGGCATGCGCGCGTACCAGGTCATCAGGAACGCGTCGCGCTCGGCGACCTCCAGGACGCCGTGCAGGATCGCCTCCTCACGGCATCCGCCGAGCGCGCACCCGTTGGAGATCTCGTAGACGAACCGGCCCTTCCCGGAGGCGTGCACGCGGTAGTAGGCGTAGGTCTCCGGCACGAGGATCGGAGCGTCCCGCCGGAACGAATATCCCCACACCCAGTCGTATCGGCGATCGGGGTCGAACGGCTCGTAGCCGGGCGGCTGCCGCTCGGGCGGGTAGAGACCCAGCTCCACCGGGTCCAACGCGCGGTCGCGGAGTTCGGTGTGGCTGCCGCGGACGGCGGTCCGCCTGCCGCCGGGGAACATGCCGCCGTGCCGTTCCAGCGCTTCGAGGATCGCGACGAGCTCGCTGCTCTCGTAGCTGCGGGTGCGGCCGTAGCCGCCCTCGGTCGCGCCGTCCCGCAGGCCCATCCACGCGGCGGCGATCACCGATCCGGCGTCGCTGTCGCGGGCCAGCAGCCGGATCAGCCCGCACTCGGCGTCCACGTAGGTCGCGGCGAGCGCGTCCCGGTGCGCGGCCAGGTCCCGGACGCGGTAGCGGCCGGGCGCGAGCTTGCGCCTGGGCCGCGGCACGATCCGGGCCGCGTCCTCGGTGTCGTCGTCCAGGCCGCCGCACACCGGGCACATCGGGTCGGGCAGGAACGCGTGCCTGGTCACCTCCAGCGTCCGCAGGTCGAGGTAGAGCAGCGCGTCGGACGTCCGCGCGCGGCCCCGCGCCGACCGGTCGATCTCGTCGGCGACCAGCGCGGCGACGGTGTCGGCGGCGAGGCCGGTGAGCCACGCCGACGGCCTGCCGCCCAGCTCGTCCCGGTGGTCGGCGAGGACGGTGTCGTGCGCGCGGGAGTGCAGCCGGTTGGCGCGCCGCCGCTGCTCCGCGCAGTCGGCGCAGCCGGGTTCACCGGGGCGTTCGAACGGGCCGATCACCACGCGTCCCAGCTCGGCGCGGACCGGGATCCAGGGGATGTTCCGTTCCCGGCTCAGGGAGCGCGCCCGGGGATGGTCGGCGGTGCTCC
This sequence comes from Actinomadura sp. NEAU-AAG7, assembly GCF_018603865.1. Classification (NCBI taxonomy): domain Bacteria; kingdom Bacillati; phylum Actinomycetota; class Actinomycetes; order Streptosporangiales; family Thermomonosporaceae; genus Actinomadura; species Actinomadura sp. NEAU-AAG7. The sequence continues at coordinate 1,537,726 of NZ_JAHFZY010000001.1, read as the reverse complement.
AGGTGTCGGCCGCGCTGACGACCACCGAGGCGCCGCCTGGGCCGGTCACGCGCGTGTCGCGCGCGACGGCGTCCGCGAGCGTGCCCGCGCCGAGCAGCAGCACGTCAGGCATCGGCCATCACCACGTGGACCGTGTAGGGCATCACGGCGCTCACCTCCGGGTCGTGGTCGAGGGGGACGACGACGGGCTCGTGCCCGCGCGCGGCCAGCGCGGCGACGACCGTGTCGAGATCGCATCGGCCCGCCGGAGCCGGCCGGAGCGCGCCGTCCGCGGGCAGGGCCGGGACGGGCGGCGGGGCGTAGTCGGGCTGCCCGTGCAGGCGCGACTGGTGGTCGAGGATCGCGGCGCCCAGGGCGTCGCGCAGCGCGCCCGCCATCGACAGGCCGCTCGCGCAGCCCCGCGCCGAGGCGCCGATCTGGCAGTGCACCGTCGGCGCCGGGAAGTCGCCGCCGAGCCGGTGGAGGGTGACGTCCTCGCCCAGCGCGTCCAGGATCGTCAGGTAGCGCGAGGTGACCGGGTCGCGCGGGACGTCCGCCACGTCGACGCGCGGGGCGTCGCCGGGCGCCGCGTCGAGCGCCAGCCGCCGGACGCAGGCGAGGACGCCCGCCGTCACCGCGTCCCGCCGCGAGTACGCCGAGACGATCTCCGGCGGGACGGCGAACGGCACGTCCGCCGACCGCAGCGCGGGGAACGCCCTCGCCACCCGGACGAACCGCTCCCGCCCGCTCGCCAGCGCCCGCCCCGGCACGTACACCTCGCGCCAGGCGCCGTCGCGGAGCAGGGCGAGGGCGTGGAACGGGTCGTCCTCGCCGGGGAAGGCGGGCTCGCCGTCGGGACCGGTGAGCCGGCGCGGGTCGATCATGAGCGAGCCGTAGGCGGAGAACGCGGCGAGCGCGGCGGCGAGGCGGGCGGCGGCGAAGCCGAGGCCGGCGCCGGTGGCGCGCGCCGGGCGGGCGCCGGGCCCGAGCAGCCCGACCGGGTCGGACACCTCCATCTCGCACACGTGCAGGGGAAGCTGGACGAAGTCGCGTTCCGTGGGCGGCCCGAAGACACCGACGTGGTCGTCGACGAGGCGGGCGGCCCGGCGGGAGAAGTCGTCCTCGTCCAGGCGGGCGTCGCCGTTCTCGGTCGGCGGCGGCGAGGTGGAGTCGAAGGGGTGCGGGACCACCGTGTGCGTCCGGCGGGCCAGCGTGCGCGGATCCAGCCGCGTGACGGTGCCCGGCTCCGGCCGTCCGACGCCGGTCAGCGACCGGAACACCTGGTGCATGAGCTGCGCGGAGGCGACCCGGCCCGGCACGCCGTCCCACGCGGCGGGTGCGGCGGGCCCGGGGCGGCGGGCCGCGCGGCGCAGCTCGATCGAGGTGGCGCCCGGCCCGTCGCCGACGCGCGGGCCCGTCGCGGCGCACCACAGCGAGCCGTCCAGGACGAGGCCCAGCACCAGGTCGGCGCCCGCCTCGGCGCAGGCCCGCTCCATCTCGGCGGCGGACGGCCCGCCGAGGTGCACGACGAGCCCGGCGCCCTCGACCGGCCCGCCCTCCACCACGCGGACGGACGCGATGCCCGACCGGCGCGCGGCGTCGGCCATGGCGGCGGCGGAGTCTCCCGCGCCGACGATCAGGACCCGCTCGTCCTGGTAGGCCCGGAACGCCCGCTCGGCCCGTTCCCGCGTGTCGTGGAAGTAGCCGAGGAAGGAGACCTCGTCGCGCCGCCCGTGCACGGCGTCATCGGCGGGCTCCCCGTCCCGCTCCGGGACCTGTTTGATCGCCCCCCTGCGCACCAGCGCGGCCAGCAGCCCCCGCACCATCTCGCGCCGCTCGCCGGACAGGTTCTCCGTCAGCTCCGCCAGTGAATGGCGGCCGTTCAGATAGGGCGCCAGCCTGACCAGCAGAGGATGGACGGACGAGCCTCCGAAAATGACCGGCCCGTCGTGCGTCAGCATGTAGAGGCCGTCGCCGGAACGGGTGTAGTAGACGTCGGGACGCAGCAGCAGCGCCCCGGAATCCCGCGCCTCGCTCATGGCTTCTCCGTGTGGGTGGAGGCGGGACGGCTGCCGAGCATGAACTCGCCGACGGCGCCCTCCTCGGTGAACCCGGTGCCGGTCACCGCGTTGAACGTCCGGGAGTCGCCGCCGCCGAGCCCGCACGGCGCCAGCCCCATGGCGGTCGCGACGAGGTACATCGTCTGGTAGAGCACGCCGACGTGCTTGAGGATCAGCGAGTACGGCATCTGCTCGTAGGCGCGCATCAGCCGGCCGAAGCGGGCGGTCACGACGATGAGCACCTGCGGGGCCGCGCGGACGAGCGTCCCCTGCCGCGCCGTGGCGAGCAGCCGGGCGGTCTCCGCGCCCGGCTCCCGGACGCGCCGCAGCACGTGGTCGTGGCCGTCGTAGTGGTAGGCGCCCGCGTCCAGCCCGGACGCCAGCCGCACGACCGGATACAGCTCCAACTCGTACGCGGACCCGCCCGACGGATAGGGCCGTCCGGTGAGATGCCCGCCGTTCTCGGATGAGACCGTACGGATCCGCGCGCACCGGTAGAGGAATTCGCCGAGTTCCTCCAGCGTGATCGGTGCGGCGTCGTCATGGACGCGCACCGACCGCCGATCCTCGACCACCGCGCTCAGCGTCGGATCGCCGTGCCGGAGTTCGGCCAGATCGGGGCGGTAGAGCGGAATCGGCTCTCCCGGATAGGGCTCGCGCCGGAACGGCGGCTCCTCGTAGACGCCGTCCGCCCAGCGGGTCCGGCCGTAACCGCCCCCGAGACGGTCGCGGTCGCCCAGGCGGCTGCGCCGGTGGAACCACAGCTCGTGGACGCTCCACTGGCGGAGTCGCGCCTCGTCCTCGTCCTCGTCGCCGGTCACGGCCAACCCCGTCCGCAGCAGGTCGCGCTCCAACCGCCGCGCGGCGGGGCCGCCCGCCCCGACCCCGCCCACGACCCCGAACAGCGCGGGATCGTGCAGGTGGACGCGGCCCCACGACAGCGGGGACTCGACGACCAGGTGCCCGTCCTCCCGGTGGACGACCGCGAACCGCGACAGCACGGCCTTTCCGCCGGGCTCCGCGTACGCGATCGCCTCGGGGCGGCCGGTGGGCTGCACCGCGTACAGCGGCACGCCGTCCCGCAGGACCTCGGTCGTCAGCCACCCGCCCTCCCGCAGCCTCCCGACGAGTTCGGCCTCACGGCCGTCCGCCGCGTCGGCGGCGCCGGTGACAAGGCGCTTCAGCAGTTCGCTTTTCCAGGGTTCGGCGGGGCCGAAGTCCTCGAAGCGGGAGCCGATCACGAGCCGGAGCCGCCCGTCGCGGGCGATCGCGCTGTAGACCCCGGCGACGAGCGCCAGCCGTTCGGTGAGCACACCCGGGGACTCGGGCGAGCCGATCATCTCCGCACCTCCCCGACCGGGGTGCGGGCCAGTTCCGCGACCGAGACGCCGAGCGCGTCCTCGACCGCGCGGGCCGCCATGTCGCAGAGCAGGAACCGTTCGACGGGCTTCACGCCGAGCCGGGTCAGGTGGAGATAGGTGCAGTTCAGCATCAGCTTGTAGCCGAGGAACCAGTCGGCCGCCTTGACCTGCTCGTTCCACACGTCGCTGCCGAACAGCTCGCGGTGGAAGGGGCTGACCCGGGTCAGGTCGGTGATGCCCAGGGAGTCGGCGCCGGGCGGCGGTCCGTCGTCGGAGAGCAGGCCGTCCGCGACGGCGCGGTCGCGCAACGGCAGAAGGGTGTCGACCCATTCGCGGACGTGCGGGACGTGCCCTCCCCCGCCGTCGAGCGCGGAGGCCACCGCCCGCACGCGGCCGGTCAGCGCCGCCGCGTTCCGCCGGTAGTGCTCGTCCCACCCGGACGAGAGCCCCCGCCCCTCGGGAAAGCCGTGCAGGAACGCGTCGGAATGCGAGCGGTAGGAGATCGCCCCGCGCGCGAGCCCGACGCCCGACAGCGTGTGCGCGGTCGCGACCATCAGGTCGAACGCGGCCGCGAGCCGCTGCCGTCCGGCCGCGACGGCCTCGGTCATCGCGAAGGCGAGGCCGCTCGTGCCGGAGTAGAAGTCGGCCTTCAGCGCGTCGATGTCGAAGGTGCCGGTGAACCGGATCGTGTTGTCCCACCGCCAGGGCAGCAGGTCCTCGGTCTCCGACTCCAGCTCGGCCAGCCGCCGGTGCATCGGAAGGTGCTCCTCCGGCACGAGCCGCCGCGTGGACGGGCATTCCAGCAAGAACCCGCCCACCGACTCGGTGACGGCGGGTCGCACGACGGTCTCCAGCGCGTCCCGCTCGCACCGGACGCAGATCCGCACGTGCGGTCCGTGAATCCAGTGCCGGAGGAAGAACGCGGCCTCGACATCTCCCGCGAAACGCTGGAACGCGGGCCTGATCCCGTCGAGGATCAGCGCCTCCTTGTCGTCGGCGTAGTAGTAGATCCGGAAGCCGTACCACCGCATCGCCTCAGCTCCCCTTCTCGGTGATGGACTCCAGCGCCGCGACGGCGAGCCGCCGCAGCCCGATCTCCGCCGGGAGGTCGACGGCCAGCCGGTTGCAGACCAGGTGCGCGCAGATGTCGACGACGGTCAGCACGGACAGGTCGGCGACGACGCGTCCCGGCCCCTCCCACCCCGACGGGGGCGGGCGGAGCGCGCCGCGGTCCAGCTCCTCCTGGAGCGCGCCGCGCAGCGTCCGCACCGACCGCAGCCACTCGACCAGCAGCCCCTTCCCCGGGTGATCGGGATCGAGGGTCGTCAGCGCCCGCATCCGGCGCGCGACCGCGACGCCCTTGTCCAGCCGCTCGGCGTCCGGCTCCGGCGGCGGAGCGAGCGGAGCCGCCGGATCCTCGCGGCGCGGCGCCGAGCTGATCCACCCCACCAGCCGCGCGGGATCGGTCTCGCAGGTCAGCCAGGCGAGCAGCAGCGTCGCGAACGCGGCCGTGGAGCGCTCCCCGGCCGAGGCGCCCGACACGAGCAGCCGCATCGCCAGCTCGCTCGAATCGGTGAAATGCCGCTCGACGGCCTCGATGGCCGCGCCGTACCCGTAGCGGTCGTGCTCCCGCCGGTACGGGACGGGGACGACGGTGTCATTCGGCTGAAGGGTCGCGAATCCCGGCTCGACCTCCTCCCAGGAGGCGAGCATCTCGGCCGTCCGCGCGTATTCGTCCTCGCCCATCGACGGCTCGGACGGGTGGTCGCGCAGATACGCGCCGACATGCTTGGTGAAAGCCTGCTCGATCTCCTCCGGCGGTGTTCCCGCCGAGGGCAGCGCACGCAGCCGGACGTGCGGCCCGCCGTCCCAGTAGCGCAGGAAGAACCACCCGGCGATCCGGCCGCCGTCGGTCAGCTCCCGGGCCAGCGGCGCGACCGCCTCCCTCAGCAGCCGGTCCTGGTCGCCCTGGTGGAAGGCGTGCAGGCTGACCCAGCCGTGCTCGCTTGCGTGCTCGCTCATCTCACGCCACCCCGCCGGAGATCTCGACCAGGAACTCCGACACGAAGCCCCCGGCCGCACCGGCCGCGGTCGGCTCCGGCAGCGCCTCCTCGAACACGATCACCGGTCCCGGCGTCTTCAGCATCCGTTCGAAGACGGCGACGAGATGCCAGATGGCGAAGTCGATGTAGACGGGCTTCCGCGATTTGTCGAGCACCCATTTTCCCCAGTTGTTGTCTTCGGCGTCGTCCTGCCAGAGGCCGTCCGCCCACATGCGCACATAGCAGCGGCCGGGAATCCCGTTCGCGCGCAGCCAGCCGACCAGCCTCACCAGGTGATCGGCGTCGGACTCGGCCTTGCGGCGCGCCGGGACGAGGCCGGTCGGGACGCTCCACCGCGCCCGCCGCAGCACGACCCGTCCCGCCTCCACGCGGGGCGCGGCGACGATCGAGGTCGGCGGCTCCCAGTCGGGCGCCAGCGGGGAGAAGCTCGGATGCAGGTAGTAGCTCGCCCCGAAAGCCCAGGTCAGGAAGCGCGCGACGGGCGGCAGCAGGACGTCGGCCATCATCCCGAGGTGCAGCGGGACGACCCGCTCCCCCAGCCGCCGCGACACGAGGTCCGCCAGCCCGGTGCGCGGGTCGTGCACCATGTCCAGGTCGCCCAGGGGCAGCCGCTCGGGCGCGGGCCGCGCGGAGACGGTGTGCGGATAGTCGATCTCGTACGCGGTCCCGGGGGCGCGGGCGTTCAGCGCGGACGCGAACGTCCCGCCCAGTTCCGCGAACACCGTGCCGGGCGGCGCGTCGAAGGGACGCTCCGGCGGAACCGTGCCGCCCGCGAATCCGGTGAGCCGCCGGATGCGGCTGCGCCCGCGCCCGTACCCGGCGTGCGCGACGTTCAGCGTGATCAGGTCTCCGGCCCTCTGCACGTAGCAGCCCATCGAGACCGGCGCGCCGATCCACTCCGGGGAGCGCGCGGCGAGGGCGCGCAGCCGTGCGACCGGGGCGCGGACGACGCCGTCCGCGTCGGCGGGGACGAGCACCGCGCGGCGCGCCGCGTCGCGGATCCGGCCCAGCTCGCGCAGCCGCTCCAGCGGGCTGCCCGCGAGCGCCGCGTCCCCCGCCATCGGCGACGCGCGCAGGAACCGCACCAGTTCCCGCGCCGCGCCGGGCGCTCCGTCACCCCGGTTCATCTCCTCGTGGACGGCGCGGAACAACTCCAGGAACGGCACCCGCGCGCCCGCGCCGAACCGCTCCCCGCAGAACGCGCCGAGCGCGAGCCGCAGCGGCAGCGCCGGGTCGAAGACCGCCAGCCAGTGCCGGACGGCGTCCAGGTCGTCCAGCAGGGGCCGCCAGCCCTCCACCGAGCATTCGGCGGGCACGTCGCCGAAGACCGCGTTCTCATGGAAGACCGACTTGCTGAGCCCGGTGACCGGGAACGGCAGCCCGAGCCGCTCGACCAGCGCGGACGCCGCGTCCCGCAGCCGGTCCTGGCGGGCGCGGTGGCCCTCGACGTCCTCGACCGGGACGGGCGGCACCACCTCGCGGCGCAGCCGTTCGAGCAGCGGGACGACGTCGGCCGTCTCCTCGCCGCCGCGCGCCGCCCACGCCGACAGCTCGCGCAGCGGGTCGGCGGCCTGGTCGGCGACCGGCGGGTCGAGGATCAGCAGCCCGGCCTCCACCAGCGCGGCGAGGAACCCCTCCACCCGCTCGCGGTTCCGCCCGCCGGGGGCCAGCACGTCCGCCAGCGCGGCGAGGGTGCCGGGCGGCCCGGCCGCGAGGAGCCGCAGGCACGCGCGGACGGCGGGCGTCTCCGGCAGCGTCACGATCGGCTCGCGCGGCGGCGGACCGGGGAAGGAGACCCGGCCGTCCGCGACGACCGCGCCCGGGTTGGCGCGCACGGTGAGCGTGGCGCGCAGCGCGGGCACCTCGCACAGCGCGCGGACGATGCTCCGCAACAGGAACCCGTCCAGCTCGACGACCCCGTGGACGGGCTGCTCGGCGAACTCCTCCCGCTCGCCCCACACCGCGAGGCCGCTGATCGTGAAGGTGCTGTAGGGGCTGGTCTTGGCCGCCGCCCGCGCGACGTACTTCACGAGCCGCGCCATCGTCTGCGGGCGCGGGCGCCTCCTCGGGTCGTCCAGCCACTTGGCCAGCTCCCCGTACAGGGCCGGGCTGGCCTGCGACAGCGCGCGGCGCAGGCACGGGTCGGAGGCGACGCCGCGCAGCACCTGCTCCCGCTCGGCGACCTCGGCGGCGAGGACGCCGGGCAGCCGCGCGGCGAGCCGGTCGGCCTCGTCGAACCGCGCCAGCCACTCCCGGACGCGGCGCGCCGCCTCCGGCCCGAGCGCGCCCTCGACCTCCGCGTTCCACTCCTCCGGCCGCGGCCGCCGCGACCGGAACACCGCCCGGCGCAGCCCGACCAGCCGGGGCTTCGGGCCGCCGTCCCCCACCGCGCCGATCTCGGCGAACAGGACGTCCGACAGCGCCGCGCCCTCGGCCGCCAGCCACGCGCGCAGCCGCGCCAGCTCGCGGGCGCACCCGTGGGCCTTCTCCGTGCGCAGCACGTCCAGGGCGGCGGCGGGCAGCCCCGCGCGCCGCAGCACCAGGGGCGCGTCGGCCCGCGCGCCGCCGTCGAGGGTGATCCCGCCGGATACCGTGCCGAGGTTCTCGCTCATGGCCCCTCCTGCCCGAGGCCGTGCCGCCGGCGCGAGGCCGGCGGCACGGCGGTGAAGGTTCGTCAGCTGCAGCAGCTGCACGTGGCGCTGCACGAGCAGAAGGGCAGCGAGGCCCCGTGCTCGGGCATGCCGTGACCGGCCGTCAGCGACTCGATGGTGAGCCCGCTCTCGGCGAGGTCGAACACGTCCATCGGTACGTCCTGGAGATCGAAATCGAGCTCCTCAGGAGCGTTCATGGGATTCTCCTTTCTTTCGTCTTCGTGGGCTGGAAGACCTTCCGGGACGAAACGTAAACGGCGGGGAGGCCCGCCGACAGTGGCGGCGCGGAATTGCGGAACAACTCCGACGAAGGTGAAAGCCCGGCTACGACCACCGCGTACACCCGGGGTCGTAGCCGACTGCGCCCCGGTCGCGTGCCCCTTGCGGGAAAATGGCGGGAAAGAACATCATGGCGGCGATGAAGATTCGCGACGACGCCCGCGGAGGCGGACAATGAAAAGCGCACTCGGCCGCCTCTCCTCCCAGCCCGACGGCTTCGCCGAGCGGTGGCCCGACGAGCCGCGGGTGCACCACGGCGACCCGGCGGAGGCGGCGCGGCTGCTGAGCGTCGGCGACCTCGACCGGGTCATCGCCGACCAGGGCCTGCCCGCGTCCTCGGTCACGATGGCCAAGGACAACGTCATGGCGAGGCCCGGCAGCCTCACCGCGCCCGAGCTGGCCGCCTTCCCCGGCACCGCCGGGGCCGTGGACGCGCGCCGCGTCGGCGAGCGGCTCCGCTCGGGGCACACGCTGCTGGTGATGGGCCTGCACCGCACCTGGCGCCCGCTGAGCGAGTTCTGCCGGCTGCTGACCGCCGAACTCGGCCACCCCCTGTACGCGCACGCCTTCCTCACACCGCCGGGCAACCAGGGCTTCGCCCACCACTGGGACACCGAGGCCGTCTTCATCCTCCAGACCACCGGCCACAAGACCTGGGAACTGCACGAGCCGGTGCTGGCCGACCCGCTTCCCCGGCACCGCTGGGGGCGTACTCCCGTCCCGCCGAAGGAGCGGGAGCGGTTCGAGAAGGGCGAGCCCTTCCTGCGCGTGCGGCTCGCGCCCGGCGACGCGCTGTGGATTCCGCGCGGCTGGGTCCACAACGGCTACGCCGAGGACGACACGAGCCTCCACATCAGTCTCGGAATCCTCCAGCTCACCCGGCACTGGGTCATCGAGAGATTGCTCGACCTGGCCGCGGGCGACCCGCGGTTCCGGGCCGCGCTGCCGCCGGCGCTGAACGAGCGCGGCATCGACGAGGCGGCCGCCGAGGCCGCGCGGTGCTTCGCCGCGTGGCTGTCCGACCTCGACCTCGACCGCGCCGCCCCGGCGCTGCGCGCCGAGCAGTTGCGCGCCCAGGGCGGCCCGCGCAGGGCGTCGGTGACCGCGGCCGTGCGCGCACCCGGGGAGGAGGGCGCGGTCGCCGCCGTGCCCGGGGCGGTGCTCGCGACGGGCAAGGGCGACGGCGGCCTCGTCCTGCACCTCGGCGACCACGACGTCCAGGTCCCGGACGCGTTCGCGGGGACGGTCGAGGCGCTGCTCGGCGGCGCGCGCCTGGAGCCCGGCGAGCTGCCCGCGCCGCTCGTCGGGGAGCTGCTCAGGGAGGGCGTCGTCGCGCCCGCCGGGTGACGCTACTCGCGCAGGATGCCGTCGCGGCGCGCCTCCCGGTAGAGGTCGACCCGCGTCGGCGCCTCGCGTCCGGCCCTGGCGTACTTCTCCCTGGCCCGCTCCAGGTACTGCTTCACGGTGTGCTCGCTGATCCCCATCTGGCGCGCGACCCCGGCGCGGGTGAGGCCGCCCAGCCACAGCCGCATCGTCCGCAGCTCCTGGTCGGAGAACCTCGGCTGCGCGAGCCCCGACGCGAGCCCCGACCCGAGCTCGGACGCGCCGAGCATCGCGGCGGCCTGCGTCGGCGAGGTGTAGGACTCGCCCGCCGCCACCGCGAGGATCGCCTCGATGAGGTGCCGCCGCCCCTCGCTGGTCTCCTTGGTGATGTAGGCGCGGGCGCCCGCCAGCTCCGCCCGGTAGATGATCTCGGGCTCGGAGTGCTGGGAGAACACCACGATCCGGCGCCCGCGCGCGGCCAGCTCCGCGATCTGGTCGAGTACCAGAGCGCCGTCGATGCGCAGGTCGATGACCAGCACGTCGGCCTTCGCGGCCGGTCCGCAGTCGACGTCGTCCAGGTGGGTCGCGGTGTAGATGATCTCGACGCGGCGGAGCGGGTCCTCGGAGACCCAGGTCTGGATCCCGGAGAGCACCACGTCCTGGTCGTCGATGACGGCGATGGTCACGTCCGGTGCCACGAAACCTCCACCCACAGCAGTTCTCCGTCGTGGTCGCTGGTGACGGTGACGTCGCCCCGCACCTCGAACCGGGGGACCGCCGCGTCGGTGCCCGCCAGCACCGACACGCTGACCCGGTCGGCGCCCTCGGGGACGATGGTGACGCGGGCGTGGCCGCGCGCCTTCGCCAGCACGGCCAGCGGGACCTCGGCAATCGCGGACGCCGTCCGCTCGTCGATCCCCATCCCGGTCAGCTCGCCCACCCTGACGACGTCGACGACCACCCCCCGCCGCATGACCTCGTCGATCCCCGGACGCAGCGCCTGGAGCAGCGGGTCGGGGATGTCCTCGTGCTCGGCGAGCAGCTGCCGCAGCATCGCCTCGGCGGTCGCGCACCGGCCCCGCACGGCGGGCTCGGCCGGATCGACCACGCCGGCGGCGAGGTCGCGCAGAATGGGCGCGATCAGCCGCCGCACCTCCTGGTAGCGGTCCTGGCGCGCCCGCGCGACCTCGTTGATCACGGCCTCGCGGCTCGCCATCCGCCAGCGCGCCGCCGCCGCGGTCGCCGCCATGCCGCCGCTGTAGCGGAACACCCGCGCCCCGGCGATCATCGCGAGCTGGATGCTCCCCGAGGCGTACAGCAGCGTCACGAACCCGGCGACGCTGTGCCGGTCGCAGGTGCCGGTGGCCAGCAGCACGGCGAGGACGGTCCCGCCGTTGGCCGCCTGGAACGCCACGATCCTGCTCACCGGCCGGTGCAGCAGGAGCAGCACGCCGATCAGCCCGGTCGTCGCCCACCCCCAGTTCACCTTCAGCAGCTGGCCGCCGGGGCAGTTGACCGCCATCGCCAGGCCGCTGGCGAGGGCGACCGCGACCATCGGGCCGATGACGGCCGGGCCGTCCTTGCCGCGCAGCAGCGCGACCGCGCCGACGACGATGACCAGCAGTTGCAGCCCCCACACCGCCACGCCCACCGCCGGGGAGCGGTACTCGCCGAGGTAGACCAGCAGCGCGGCGCCCGCCGCCCCCAGATGCCACAGCGCGACCGTGATGACGGTCGCCACGTCGAACGCGCGGTGGAAGCCGGCCGCGAACGGGGCCGCCGCCACGGTGTCGCCGCCCGCCGAGCCGTGGTCGGCGGCGTCCGCGCCGTGGTCGCCGCCGTTCGCGCCGTTGACCGCGCCGTTGGCCGCGAGTCGGGCGAATATCGCCATCTCAGCCATGGGGCCACCGCAACGTGACGACGGTTCCCCCGCCCGGACGGGAATCCACCAGGCCCGTACCGCCCACCATCAGCATGCGCTCCCGGATCGACCCCCGGATGCCGTGCCGCCCGCCCGGGACGAGCGACGGGTCGAACCCGCGCCCCCGGTCGGCGACCGTGACCGTCATGACCCCGCCCGCCCGCACCTCGGCGCGCACCTCGGCCCGCGCGACGCCGGAATGGCAGGCGACGTTGCGCAGCGCCTCCCGCGCCGCGCCGGTGAGCGCCACCGCGACCGGCTCGGGCACCATGAGCGGCACGCCGCCGGTGGTGATGTCCGCCGCGACGAGCGAGGCCATCTCCACCGCCAGGCCCTCCAGCCGCTCGCCGAGGTCGACCGGTGGCGGCTCGCCGGTCAGGGGGGATACCGAGAACTCCTCCAGGACGTCCAGCGCGGCCTGCGCGTTGCGTGACAGCACCGGCGATCCGCCCTGGACGGCGCCCGAGGCGACCATGACCAGCGTGGCGAGCACCGAGTCGTGCATCTCCGAGCGGTGGTGGCGCTCGTCGGCCCGGCGCGCCGCCTCGACCATCGCCTGCCGCCGCTCCCGGTCGCGTTCGGCGACGATCGCGTCGGCCCGTCCGCCGCCCCGGCGCAGCAGCCACATCAGCGCGTTGACCACGACGGTCTGCACGAACAGGATCCGGACCTGGCTCGTCTCCGTCGGGACGCCGGTCATGTACGCGGCGGTGACGGCCATCGCCATCGCCAGCCCCGCGGGCTGCGACAGCGCGAGTTGCGCCACGTAGATCGAGGTGCTGGCCAGCATGATCGCCCAGGTGGTCTCGTCGACCACCGCGTCCACGGCCACGAGCCTGTCCTGGACGAGCAGCACCAGCGACACCGCGAACGTGTCGGCGGCCACCAGCCCGAACGTCAACCCCCGCCCGACGGCCCGCGCGGCGAAGAACACCGCCCACGCCGCCAGCCCGCCGAGCACCCACGCCTGCCAGACGCGCGAGACCCCGGCGCCCTCGCCGATCACCGCCGCGATGATCGCCGCGAGCACCCCGCCGCAGCGCAGCGAGATCGTGAACCGCAGCACCGTGCGCGTCAGCGCGTAGTCCGACGGCCCCGGCCTCGCCCTCGGCCGTTCACCGGCACCCGGCCCGACACGCCATGTAACCATCAGCCACGTCCGAACGATCGTCCTGATACCTACGCAGTAGGCCCACGGGGGGCATACGCAGTATGCCTCCTCGATGCGCGGTCTACGCGTCGATCATCGAACAAATGGCCACAATTGGCACCCGAGGTCCCGGTGATAAAACCCCTGCCGAACCGTCCGCAACGGCCTCAGCCGGACTGGAGGGCGCAGGAGTCCAGGTAGGGGCCGAGTTCGCGGGCGACGGTCCGCAGCGGGCGGACGTCCCGCTCGGCCCGCGCCATCAGGATCGCGCCCTCCAGCGAGCCGACCATCAGCGTCGCGAGCCCGGCCGCCCGCCGGGCCGGGACGCCCATCGCGGCCAGCTCGCGCGCGATCGGGCGGCGCCAGGCCGCGAACGCCTCGGCGGACGCGGCGCGCGTGGAGGCGACCGAGTCCGCGCAGTCGACGGTCGCCGCCGCGACCGGACACCCCCGCTCGAAGCCCGCCGAGGTGAACTCCTCGACCCACTGCCCGACCATCGCCGCGAACAGCCGGGACGGCGTCGGGCGCGGCATCGCGGCCACGAACCGGGCGACGCGCTCGCTCGCGTAGCGCCCGGCCCACTCCACGGCCTCGTTCACGAGCTGCTCCTTGCCGCCCGGGAAGTAGTGCTGGAGCGACCCGCGCGGCGCGCCCGCGTGGACGGCGACGTCGCGCAGGCCCGTCGCGGTCACCCCGTCGCGGCGGATGAGCTGCGCGGCGCTGAACACCATGCGCTCGCGCGGCCCCCGCTCCCGCTCCGCCATGGCCGCCCCCGCCCGAGAAGAAAGTTCTGAAGGCTATTGCCGCCTTCACCTGGGCCATTATCATGACCGTTGTCATAACTCGCAAGGAGGCGGTCCGGATGGGCGTCGATCCCGCCGAGCGCGTGGGCTTCATCGGGCTGGGCGTCATGGGCAGCCCATGGCCCTCAACCTCGCCCGCGCCGGAACCCCGCTGACCGTGTGGAACCGCACCCCCGCCAGGTGCGAGCCGCTGCGCGCGGCCGGAGCGGAGGTCGCGGCGGGCCCCGCCGAGGTGTTCCGGCGGGCGCGCGTGGTGTTCCTCATGCTGGCGAACGGGCCCGCGATCGACTCCGTCCTCGGACGCGGCGCCCCGGAGTTCGCCGCGAACGTCTCCGGCCGCGTCACCGTCCACATGGGGACGACGTCGCCGGAGTACTCGCGGGGCCTGGAGGCCGAGATCCACGCGGCGGGCGGCGCGTACGCGGAGGCGCCGGTCTCCGGCTCGCGCGGCCCCGCCGAGGAGGGGCGGCTCGTCGCGATGCTGGCGGGCGACCCGGCCGCCGTCGCCGCGACCCGCCCGCTGCTGCCGCCGATGTGCCACGAGACCCATCCGTGCGGGCCCGTCCCGAACGCGCTGCTCATGAAGCTGTCGGTCAACATCTTCCTGATCACGATGGTCACCGGGCTCGCCGAGTCGTTCCACTTCGCCGCGCGGCACGGGCTGGACGAGCGGCGGCTGCTGGACGTCCTGGACGCGGGCCCGATGGCGAGCACGGTGTCGCGCGCGAAGGGCGGCAAGCTGCTCGCCCGCGACTTCGGCGTCCAGGCGTCCATCGCCAACGTCCTGGACAACAACCGCCTCATCGCCGAGGCCGCCCGCGCCTCCGGCGTCGCCTCGCCGCTGCTGGACGTCTGCCACGCCCTCTACCGCGAGACGCTCGCCCTCGGGCACGGCCGCTCGGACATGGCGGCCGTCCTGCACGCGCTCGAATCCCGGACCTCCCTCACCGGACCGTGAAACCGGCGCGGCCTGTTACACCGTTCCCGACTCCCCGGCATCCCGGCCGTGTCATGTTTGGTCTCCCACATTTCATGTGACGGGTGGGAGGTTGCCGTGGCCGGCGACGACTCGTTCCTCTGGCACGCCGCGGAAAATGATCTGATGACCGGGATCGACATGTCGATCCCGCATTCGGCGCGAATCTGGAACTACTGGATGGACGGCAAGGACAACTATCCCGTCGACCGGGAGGCCGGCGACCGCTTCTCCGCGATCTATCCGGGAATCATCGACATGGCGCGGTCGTCCCGGTACTTCATCATGCGCGTCGTCCGCCACCTCGCCGCCGGGGGCGCGCGACAGTTCCTCGATGTCGGAGGGGGACTGCCGAGCCACGACAACACCCACGAGGTCGCGCAGCGCGTCGCGCCCGACGCGCGGGTCGTCTACGTCGACAACGACCCGCTCGTCCTCGCGCACGCGCACGCCCTGCTGACGGGTCCGGACGCGGGCGGCACCGACTACTTCGACGGCGATCTCAACGACCCGGAGCGGCTCCTCGCCAAGGCCCGCACGCGCCTCGACTTCACCCGTCCGGTGGCGCTCATGCTGATGAACGTGCTCGGCCACATCCCCATCACCGAAGACGACGGGCGGGCGCTGTCGATCGTCGCGGCGCTCAAGGACGCCCTGCCGCCCGGCAGCCACCTCGCGCTCCACGACGGCACCGACACCGACCGCGCCCACGTCCAGGCGTGGCGCCTTTACAACCGGGGCGGATCGGCGCCCTATCATCTGCGCGGCCCCGAGCGACTGCGCCGTTTCCTGGACGGGTTCCAGCTGCTTTCTCCCGGGTTCGTCCCGATCCCGCAATGGCGGCCCGACCCGAGCCCGTTCCGGACGCCCGGGCGGTGCGCGGCGTGGGGCGGCGTCGCGAGAAAGCCGATCACGGCGACCGGCGGCGCCCCTGGGAAGGCGGTCATTTGACCGCGCCCTGACCCAATTCTAATCTCGCTGCAATGACGGCGCAGACGACCGAAGAGACCTTCACGTTCCAGGCCGAGGTGGCGCAGCTTCTCGACCTGATGGCCCACTCGCTCTACAGCAACAAGGAGATCTTCCTGCGCGAGCTGATCTCGAACGCCTCCGACGCGATCGACCGGCTGCGCTTCGAGCGGTTCTCCCACCCCGAACTCGCCGAGGACGGCGATGACGACCCGCGGATCCGCGTCGGCTACGACCGCGACGCCGGGACGATCACCATCTCCGACAACGGCATCGGGATGAGCCGGGACGAGGTGATCGGGAACATCGGCACGATCGCGCGCTCCGGCACCGCCGAGTTCCTGCGGAACCTGAGCGGCGACCAGCGCGGCGACTCCGCGCTGATCGGCCAGTTCGGCGTCGGGTTCTACTCGGCGTTCGTCGTGGCCGAGCGGGTCGTGCTGACGACGCGGCGGGCGGGCGCGGCGGCGGCCGACGGCGTCCGCTGGTCCTCCGACGGGCGGGGCGAGTACACGCTGGAGTCCGTCGAGCGCCCCGAGCGCGGCACCACGATCGTGCTGCACCTGCGCGACGGCGAGGACGAGCTGCTCAACGGCCACCGGCTGCGGACGATCGTCCAGCGCTACTCCGACCATGTCAGCGTGCCGATCGTGATGCCGTCCGAGGACGCGGACTCCGCCGAGGAGACGACCGTCAACCAGGCGTCGGCGCTGTGGGCGCGGCCGAAGGGCGAGCTGACCGAGCGCGAGTACCACGACTTCTACCGGCACCTCAGCAACGACTTCACCGACCCGCTCGCCTACGTCCACGCCAAGGTGGAGGGCCGGTACGAGTACACGCTGCTGCTCTACGTCCCCTCGCAGGCGCCGTACGACCTGTGGGTCCCGCAGGCGCGGCGCGGGATGCGGCTGCACGTCCAGCGGATCTTCATCCTGGAGGACAGCGGCCAGCTCATGCCCGCCTACCTGCGGTTCGTGCGCGGCGTCATCGACTCCAGCGACCTGCCGCTGAACGTCTCCAGGGAGATCCTCCAGGGCAGCCGCGCGGTCGACCACATCCGCTCCAGCGCGGTCAAGCGGGTGCTGCGGCTGCTGAAGGACATGGCCGCGAACGAGCCCGAGAAGTACGCGACGTTCTGGCGGAACTTCGGCGCCGTGCTCAAGGAGGGCATCGCCGACGACTACGCCAACCGCGACGACATCGCCGAGCTGCTGCGCTTCACCACCACCCGGTCGGCCACGCAGGAGGCGGACGTCTCGCTGCGCGACTACGTGGGCCGGATGAAGGAGGGCCAGGACAAGATCTACTACCTGCTCGCGCCGACCCCGGCCGCCGCGTCCGCCAGCCCGCACCTGGAGGTGTTCCGGGAGAAGGGCATCGAGGTGCTGCTGCTCGGCGAGGCCGTCGACAACTGGGTCGTGACCGGCCTCGTGCAGGAGTTCGACGGCAAGCGGCTCCAGTCGGTCGCGCAGGGCGTCCCCGACCTCGGCGACCTGGAGGACGACGCGGAGAAGGAGGCGGCGGAGAAGGCCGGCACCGAGTTCGCGCCGCTGCTGGAGCGGCTGAAGGCCGAGCTGGACGGCCAGGCGCACGACGTGCGGGTGACGACCCGCCTGACCACCTCGCCCGCGTGCATCGTGGGCGACGAGGCGATCACCGACCTGGCGCTCGCGCAGCGGCTGCGCGGCTCCGGGCTGCCCAACCGGCCGGTGCTGGAGATCAACCCCCGGCACCCGCTGATCGAGCGGCTGAACCGCCGCCAGGACGACCCGCGCCTGGCCGACTGGGCGCACGTCCTGTTCAACCAGGCCGTGCTCACCAGCGGGGCGCTCGTCGAGGACCCGGCCGCGTTCGTCGGACGGCTCAACGACCTGCTCGTGGCGCTGGCGGCCGACGACACGCCCTGAACCCCGGGCGCGGGCCTCCGCCGGGGACCCCCCGGCGGAGGGTCAGCCCTCCACCCAGCCGTACTTCTTGGCGAAGGCGAGCAGCCCGCGCCGCAGCTTGAGGATCTGCGCGCCGGTCAGCTCGGGGTCGTCGCGCAGCAGCAGCTCGGTCAGCTCCTGCGTGAACTCGTCCTGCGACAGGACGTCGCACAGGCCGTCGTCATCGTCCCTGTCCAGCACGGGGCCCCGGTCGAGCGAGCGCGCCGGGGGCCGGGACACCGGGTCGGCCTCCAGCGCGCGCACGGCGAACGCCTTCAGCCCCCGCTCCCCCTGGGTCACCTCGAACTCGACGGGCGTCCCCGGGGAGAACACCGCCTTGTCGTCGAGCAGCTCGTTGGCGTGGACGAAAACGTCCTCTCCGCCGCCGTCCGGCACGATGAATCCGTATCCGCGGAAATCGTCGAACCTGAGAACCTTGCCCGTCTGCGTCATGACCACCCCTCCGCAAAACACACGACGCCTGCCCGTCCACTACACAGCCGGAACCGTCCAGACGCCGAATCGGTGCTCCCCCGTTTACGCCGGCGCCGCGGTGCCCCCTGGAGACGCCCCCCGGGCATCACGCCGATATCCTAAGCCACCCTCCCGCCGTTCGAAGCGTTCCCTTCAATCGGGCTCTTCACTCAAGCGGGCGGTGATGCGGGGCGCACGGACGGTTCCGTTGTCGGCCGGGCGGGGCCGCAGAAAGCACCGGAGAATTCGCCCTTCCTCCAACACCTTCGGACGAATCACCGGCGGGCGCCGCCGGGCCCACCAAGATCCATTCCGCTCATCCGGCGGATGCCGGCATGCGGAGCCGGCATGCGGAGCCGGCACGGTAATGGCCGGCGCGGGATCAGGAGCGCTTCACCTTGCGCCAGGCGGCGGCCAGGTAGCCGCGGACGCGGTCGTTGACGCGGCGCGCGGCGGGGAACTCGGTGCCCAGCAGGCCCAGCCCGGCGAGGATCGCCACCACGCCCGGCCCCGGCAGCACCAGCATCACGACGCCCAGAACGATCAGGCCGAGTCCGGCCACGGCGACCGCCGCCTTGCGCAGCAGCCGCAGCGGCGTCCTCGCCTTGGCGGCCGGGACGACGTCGGCCCCGGCCGTCCGGTCGGACATGTGATCGGACATGTGATCGGACATGGTCGCGGTCATCTGGTATCTCCTTGATCGCCGGCCTTACCGTGTCCGACGATCGGGACGCCGCCATCGACCCCGGATGTGTCCAGTGCCACAGCCGCCGGCGCGAGGCCGCCGCGGACGGATCGACGGCGCCACGCGCCGGCGCTGGAGCGCGGCCCCGAGGGCCTGAAGTCCGCGATCTACCAGGCCGCCGGCCAGGAGCAGGGCCGCCACCGGATGGGCGGCGGCCGGTGCGCCCCTAGCCCGCAGGGGCCGGGCGGGGCCGGAAGGGCTCCAGGCCCGGGTACCGGCGGCCGGTGATGATCTCCTCCGCGAGCAGCCGCCCGACGAGCGGGGCGAGGACGACGCCGCTGTGGCTGACCGCCTCGTGGTAGCCGGGCAGCTCGGGGACCGCGCCGATGCTCGGGAGCCCGCCCTCGGGCAGGACGCGCTGCCCGATCCTCGGCCGGACGACCGCCGCGTACGCCAGGTGCGGCAGCACCCGGGCGGCCCTCGCCAGCAGGTCCTGGGTCAGCTCGCGCAGGTCGGAGCCGTCCTCCAGGCGCCGGTCGACCGGGCCCGACCTGATCAGGACGCGGCCCGGCCCGTCCGGGCGGATCGACACCTCCGGCGAGTGGACGATGTGGCGCAGCGTCTCGCCGGGGATCGCGACGGTCAGCAGGAGCCCGGGGCCGCGGGTCAGCGCCAGCGACGTCCCGGCGCCGGCGGCGATCGCGGGGGCGCCCTGGCCCGCCGCGTTGACGACGACGTCGGCGCTGAGCACGCGCCCGCCCGCGGTGGTGACCGTC
This sequence comes from Actinomadura sp. NEAU-AAG7, assembly GCF_018603865.1. Taxonomy (NCBI): domain Bacteria; kingdom Bacillati; phylum Actinomycetota; class Actinomycetes; order Streptosporangiales; family Thermomonosporaceae; genus Actinomadura; species Actinomadura sp. NEAU-AAG7. The sequence goes on along the minus strand of NZ_JAHFZY010000001.1, from coordinate 1,518,331 downwards.
CAGCTCGCGGCGCCCCGGGCGAGGCCGATGACCGGTGTCTCCGGACGGACGACGGCGCCGTGCCGGGTCGCCAGCTCCAGCAGGTGGCGGGTGAGCGTGACCGCGTTCACCCAGCCCTCGGTGGGGGCGTGGAGCACGCGGGCGGGCAGCCGCGCCACCGGGCCGAGCCTGGTCTCCGAACGCCAGGCGAGGGGGTATCCCCAGGCTCGGTAGCGCTCGGCGCGGCGTCTCAGCTCCTGCTCGTCGTCGGAGAGCAGGACCGTCCCGCAGGGGTGGTACCAGTTCGACAGCGGGGTCTCGGCGGCGAGCCTGGCGTGCTCCTCCATCCCCGCGCCGTTGAGCCGGAAGTAGTCGTGCGGCTCCTTGTCGAACGCGCTCAGCCGGGAGAACGTGACGCCGGTCGCGCCCCGGGACGGACGGCCCGCCTCCACGATCTGGACGCTCGCGCCCGCCCGCGCCAGCTGGTGGGCGACGGCCGCGCCCATGATCCCCGCGCCGACGACGACCGCCTTCACCGCACCACCCGGGGGCGGCCGCGCCTTGTCAGCCGGGTCACCGAACCTATTCCGTTCACCGCCCGGATCATGACCGGGAGCGGCACATGTTTACGATCCGTACATGAATGACTACCATACGTGCATGATACCGAGGCGACGGCTTGACGCAAGACGTGACGGGAGAGGCGCCGGCGACGCGGGTGCCGGTGGGCTGGAGCGGCGTCCCGGGCGGGACGCGGCGTCCGGAGCGGACCCGGACGCCGCGTGCGAGGTCACCGGTGGGGGTCGCCCTTGGCGAGCACGCGCCCGGCGAACTCCGTCAGCGCCTGGAGCGCGAGCCGGTAGGGACGCGGACCGTACGACACGCGCGCCACCCCGGCCGCCGCGAGGTCGGCCAGGGACGTGCCGGGGGCGTTGTTGGCGTTCACCGGCCCGGGGATGCCCGCGACCAGCGCCGGCACCGCGTCGATCGGCGCCCCGATCGGGTACACGCAGTCGGCGCCGGCCTCCAGGTAGAGGCGGCCGCGGGCGATCGCGTCCGCGACCGGGTCGGCCGCCTTGGCGACGAACGAGTCGGCCCGGGCGTTGATCACCAGTGCGTCGCCCGCCGCCGCGCGGACGGAGGCGAGGTAGGCGGCCTGGTCCTCGGGGCGCGCCAACCCCGCCGCGTAGGTGTCCTCAAGGTTGCAGCCCGCGGCGCCGATCGACAGGAGGCGGTCGACCAGTTCGGCGGGCTCCAGCCCGTAGCCCGCTTCCGCGTCCACGGTGACCGGCACGTCCGCCACGCGGATCACGCGGCCCGCGGCGGCGAACATCTCCTCCACGGGCGCGCCCTCGTGGTCGGGGTAGCCGAGCATGGCCGAGACCGCCGCGCTCGCGGTGGCCAGTGCGGGGAAACCGGCCTCCTGGACGGCGGTCGCGCTGCCCGCGTCCCAGACGTTCGGCAGGAGCAGCGGGTCACCGGGGCGGTGCAGGTCGCGAAGGCGCTGGGCGTGCTCGGTCATGATTCTCCTTCTGTCCTTTTTCAGGGGGGACAGGTGAGGACGGTCGTCTGTGACGACCTTCGTGTACCCGTCCGTCCGGAGAACCGAAGCGGGGCCGACCGAAATTCCGCCGCGCGCCGCCGTGCCGCGCCCGTGCCCGAACCCGAGCCGCTCAGCCCCGGGCGAAGACCTTGTAGATCTTGACGGGCTTGGCGGGCTCGCCGTCCTGCGGGCTGCTTCCGCCCGGCTTGATGCCGCCCTTGACGATCCGGTCGAGCACGCCGAGGCCGTGCGTGACCTTGCCCAGGACGGTGTAGGCGGGCGGGATGTCCGCGCGGGAGTGGACGAGGAAGAACTGGCTGCCGTTGGTGTCGGGCCCCCAGTTGCCCATGGCGACCGTCCCGCGCGGGTAGGTCTCCTTGCCGGTCAGCTCGTCGTCGAACTCGTAACCGGGGCCGCCCTTCTCGGCGGCGTAGATGTCGCCGCACTGGAGGACGCCGAGCCGCGCCGAGTTCGTCAGCCGCCAGCACCGCGTGCGGTCGTAGAACCGCTGCCGGGTCAGGCTCGCGAAGTTGTGCACCGCGCAGGGCGCGTTCCCCGGGTCCATCCGGATGCTGACGGCGCCGAAGTTGGTGATCAGGACGACGTCGACCTTGCCGTGGGCGCGGGCCGTCGAGCGCGGCGCGCGCACGGGCTTGGCCGCCGGGTTGTCGGGCGTGGGCGTGAAGACGCACCGCACCTGCTTCCCGCCGTGCCCCGGCGAGGCGGGGGCCGCCTGCGCGGCGCCCGCCGGGACGAGCGCGGCGGCGACGGCTGCGGCCAGGGCGGCGGTGACTGTCCAGCGCGGTCTCATGCCGCCCCACGGTAGTGATCGTCCGCGCCGCCCGGTAGTGGCAAATCACGACGAAGCGCGGCCGCGCCCGGCCCGCCAAGACCCCTGCTCAGCGGGCCGGGATCCGCGCATGGCGTGCCGCTCCGGGCTGGGTTAGCGTCGAGGTGATCATTCATCCCCGCCTTGAGGGAGTGCGCATGCTGCCGTGGTCCGCCGACTTCGCCGGACGCCTGGAAGAGCACGTCGTCAGCAGCGAGCTGCTGCGCGGCAACCCGCTGAAGGACCCGCACGAGCGCCCGCTGCTGGTGTACGTCCCGCCCGGATACGACGACGACCCGTCACGGCGCTACCCCACCGTGTACGTGATCACCGGGTTCACCGGGCACGTCGGGATCTGGCGGAACCGGATGCCCTACCGCCGGCCGTTCCCCGAGACCGCCGACGCGGTGTTCGCCTCCGGTGAGGCGCCGCCCGCGATCGTCGTGTTCGTCGACGCGTGGACGGCGCACGGCGGCAGCCAGTTCCTCGACTCCCCTGGCACGGGCCGCTACCACTCCTACATCTGCGACGAGCTGGTCCCGTGGGTGGACGCGCACTACCGGACGCTCGACGCGCCCGAGCGCCGGGCGATCAGCGGCAAGTCCAGCGGCGGCTACGGGGCGATGATCACCCCGATGCTGCGCCCGGACCTGTTCGGGGCGCTCGCGACGCATGCGGGCGACGCGCTGTTCGAGTACTGCTACCTGCCCGAGTTCCCCAAGTGCGTCCGGCACCTGCGCGGGTACGGCGGCGACATCTGGCGGTGGTGGGAGGACTTCCACGGCCGGGCGTCCTTCACCAAGCCCGAGGACATGGAGCTGCTCAACCTCCTCGGCATGGCGGTCTGCTACTCGGCGCGCGAGGACGGCACCCCCGACCTCCCCTTCGACCCGGTCACCGGGATCATCCGGCCGGAGGTGTGGGAGCGCTGGCTCGCGTGGGACCCGGTGCGGATGGTGCCGGGCCACGCCGAGGCGATGCGGTCGCAGCGCGCGATCTGGATCGACGGCGGGACGCGCGACGAGTGGTTCCTGGACGTGGGCGCGCAGGCGTTCCACCGGGCGCTGCTGGACGCGGGAGTGTCCGAGGACGTGATCCATTTCGAGCTGTTCGACGCGGCCCACGGCGGCATCGACTACCGCTACCCGATCGCGCTCTCCTGGCTCTGCCGGCGCATCGCGCCCTGATCCCGAAACCAGAAATCGCCCTTCATAACCCGACAGACGCCGAACCGATATGAAATTGAAACCGGCGCCCCAGGCCGCGCCGGTCGGGGAAGTCCAACGGCGGGACGGGGTTCCAACGCCCCGCCCGCCTCGGCGGTTCCAGCACGCGGCGGGCCGGACGGGAAGGCCGGCCCGCCGGTCGCCCCTGTCCAGGAACGTTTTACGGGCCATCCATTAACTTGCTCTGAAATTTTGAAAATCCAGTACCAAATGGATTCATTGACTCTTTTCACACGCCGGGGTGCACTTCGGGACAGCTCATCCGGATGAGTTCCCAGTCCTCGCTCGACGGACAGGGGTGTCGCGGAGCGTTCCAGGAGGGACGCGCCCGTGCCCCGCCCCGCCCGGGCACGTGGAAGGAGCACCCCTGTGAGACACCAGACCGCGTTCGGGGCGGCGGCGCTGGCCGCGAGCCTCGCCGTGGCGATGTCCGCCCCCGCCACAGGTGCGACCACCCGCACCACCCCCGCGGCCCCGGCCAAGCCGGACCCCCGCGCCGTGGCCGCCGCCTCGGCCGACACCTTCGTCGTCGCCAAACCGGCCGCCTTCCGCACCGCCCCCAAGGACCGGATCATCCGCACGGGCGTCACCTCGGGCCTGCGCGGTCTCCAGCACGTCCAGTACCAGCGCACCTACGACGGCCTGCCGGTGTACGGCGGCGACTTCGTCGTCACGACCAACGCGACCGGCGGCATCCTGAGCACCTCCGTCGACCAGAGCGAGCGGCTGGACCTGCGCACCAAGGCGACGATCACCGCCGCGCAGGCCGCGAAGGCCGCGAAGGCGAAGGTCAGCGAGATCGGCACCGTGTCGTCGCCGCGACTGATGGTGCTGGCCGAGGGCTCGGGACGGCTGGTCTACGAGACGGTCGTGAGCGGTCACCAGAAGCGTGCCGAGACCAAGCTGCACGTGATGGTGGACGCCAAGTCCGGGAAGGTCGTCAAGACCTGGGACGAGGTCCGCGACGTCGCCGACGACCAGAGCAACTACCACGGCACCGTCGACCTCAGCACGGCCGCCACCTCGATGACCGACCCGCAGCGTCCCGGCCACCAGTGCGGCGGCCAGGGCGGTTCCGCCTACACCGGCACCGACAGCGCCTGGGGCACCGGCAGCGGCACGAACCTGGAGACCGCGTGCGTGGACGTGCTGTACGCGGTCCAGAAGGAATGGGACATGCTCAAGGCATGGCTCGGCCGCAACGGCACCGACGGCAACGGACGGGGCTTCCCCGCGCGTGTGGGCCTGAGTGACGTCAACGCCTACTGGAACGGCAGCTACACCAACTTCGGCCACAACCAGGCCAACAACAAGCAGGCCACCTCGGTCGACGTCGTCGGCCACGAGAACGGCCACGCCGTCTTCACCAACACCCCCGGCGGCGACAGCGGCGGCAACGGCAACGAGAAGGGCGGGATGAACGAGTCGGCCGGCGACATCTTCGGCGCGCTGACCGAGCACTACATCAACGAGCCCGCCCAGTACGACCCGCCCGACTACCTGGTCGGCGAGGAGGTCGACCTGGTCGGCCAGGGCCCGATCCGCAACATGTACGACCCCGGCCAGCTCGGTGACCCCAACTGCTACTCCTCCTCGATCCCGCGCACCGAGGTGCACTCGGCGGCCGGCCCGCAGAACCACTGGTTCTACCTGCTGGCCGAGGGCTCGAACCCGACCAACGGGAACCCGACGAGCCCGACCTGCAACAACTCCACCGTCACCGGGATCGGCATCCAGAAGGCCGGCCAGATCTTCATGGGCGGCCTCAACAAGAAGGTGACGAACTGGAGCCACGCCCGGGCCCGCGTCGAGACCATCAACGCGGCGATCGAGCTGTTCCCGAACTCCGGCGCCGAGTGCGTGGCGGTCAAGGCCGCGTGGAGCGCCGTGGACGTCCCGCAGCAGGGCGCCGAGGCCGCCTGCGCGCCGCAGGGCCCGGACTTCTCCGTCGCGGTGAACCCCGCGTCCGGCAGGGCCGACGCGGGCGGATCGGCGAACGCGACCGTCACGACCCAGACCACCGGCGGCGGCGCCCAGCAGGTCACGCTGTCGGCGACCAGCACCCCGGCCGGTCCGACGGCGACGTTCTCGCCCGCGTCCGTCTCCTCCGGCCAGTCGTCCACGATGACGGTGAACGTCCCGGCGGGCACCGCCGACGGCACCTACAAGATCACCGTGCTCGCGGACGGCGCGTCGGTCGACCGCACCGCGACCTACACGCTCACGGTCGGGGCGGACCAGCCCGGCACCGTGTTCGCCGACGACTTCGAGGCCAACGGGAGCTGGACGGCCAACCCCGCCGGTTCCGACTCCGCGACCGCCGGGAAGTGGGAGCGCGGCGCCCCGCAGCCCACCAGCTACAGCGGGACGAACCTCCAGCTCGCCGCCGCCGGCGGCAGCAACACGCTGGTGACCGGGCCGCAGGCGGGCAGTGACGCCGGGACCTACGACGTCGACGGCGGCGTGACCACGATCCAGTCGCCGGAGATCACGCTGCCGTCCGGCACGCTGGCGCTGAAGCTGTCCTGGTACTTCGCCCACCTCAACAACAGCGGCACCGACGACTACTTCCGGATCAAGGTCGTCGGGACGCAGACCACGACGGTCGTCCAGCAGACCGGCGCCGCGGCCAACCGCGCCGGTGCCTGGAAGAACGAGACGATCGACCTGTCGGCGTTCGCCGGCCAGAAGATCCGCATCGTGGCCGAGGCCGCCGACAACGGCTCCGGCAGCCTCGTCGAGGCCGGGCTGGACGACATCAAGATCACCAAATCCTGACCGCCCCCCGCCCGCGGCCCGTGACGGGGGCCCGCTCCCCCGTCGCGGGCCGCGACATAAGGGCCTGGTCACCCGCAAGCTCAGTGTGACCACCGTCCGACACGACGTGACCATCGGAGAGACCATGAGACCCCGGATCACGGCGGTCGTGGGGGCGTCGGCCCTCGCGCTGGCCGCCTTCGCACCCGGCGGCTCGGCCTCGGCCGCGCCCGCCGCCCCCGCCGCCCCACCCGCACCAGCCGCCCACGCCGGGGCGGCGCTGAAGTCGCCCGACATCCCGCTGGCCAATGTCAAGGGGCACCTGGCCCAGCTCCAGTCCATCGCGACCAGGAACGGCGGCAACCGCGCCCACGGCCGCGCCGGGTTCAAGGCGTCGATCGACTACGTCAAGGGCCAGTTGGACACGGCCGGCTACCAGACGCAGGTCCAGTCGTTCAGCTACAACGGCGCCACCGGCTACAACCTGATCGCCGACTGGCCGGGCGGCGACGTCAACAACACCCTGATGACCGGCGCGCACCTCGACAGCGTCAACGCCGGCCCCGGCATCAACGACAACGGCTCCGGCTCGGCCGCGAACCTGGAGGTCGCGCTCGCGGTCGCCCGCGAGAAGTACCAGCCGAAGCGGCACCTGCGGTTCGGCTGGTGGGGCGCCGAGGAGCTCGGCCTGATCGGCTCGACCCGCTACGTGGACACGCTGCCCGCCGCCGAGCGGTCGAAGATCAAGGGATACCTGAACTTCGACATGGTCGGCTCCCCGAACCCCGGCTACTTCGCCTACGACGGCGACGGGTCGAGCGGGGGCGGCGGCCCGGCGGGCTCGGCGGAGATCGAGCGGGTGCTGCGCGCCTACTTCGCCACGATCAACGTCCCGGTCGAGGACACCGCCTTCGACGGGCGCTCGGACTACGGCCCGTTCATCCAGTACGGGATCCCGGCCGGCGGCCTGTTCACCGGCGCCGAGGACTACAAGACCGCCGCGCAGGCGCAGAAGTGGGGCGGACAGGCGAACACGCCCTACGACCGCTGCTACCACTCGTCCTGCGACACCTCGTCCAACATCAACGACCCCGCGCTCGACCGCAACTCCGACGCCATCGCCTACGCCGTGTGGACGCTGGCCGGGGACGGCGGCCAGGAGCCGGGCGGCGAGACCGTCTACTCCGACGGCCTCGAATCCGACACCGGCTGGACGGTGAACCCCGGCGGCACCGACACCGCGACCGCGGGCCGGTTCGAGCGCGGCGCCCCGCAGGCGACCGCCTACAGCGGGACGAGCCTGCAACTCACCGCGCCCGGCGGCAGCAACGCGCTGGTGACCGGCGCGCAGGCCGGGACCGACGCCGGGTCCAACGACCTCGACGGCGGCACCACGAGCGCCCAGTCGGGCCCGATCGCCCTCCCGGCGGGCGCGAAGACGCTGTCGTTCGCCTGGAACTTCGCCCACCTCAACAACAGCGGCGCAGACGACTACCTGAGGGTGCGCGTCGTGGGCCCGAACGGGTCGGCGACCGTCCTCGACCAGACCGGCGCGGCGGCCAACCGCGCGGGCTCCTGGCAGACCCAGACCGCCGACGTCTCCGCGTACGCGGGGCAGTCGGTCCGCATCGTCGTCGAGGCCGCCGACAACGGCTCCGGAAGCCTCGTCGAAGCGGGTCTGGACGACATCAAGATCACCAAGTGAGACGGTGTCCGCCCAGGTCAACCGGTAATTTCAGGGGATTTCAGACCTTGACCGACAATTATTGAAATTCCAGTACCAAATGGATTTGTTGACATCAACCAGCTCGCACGGTGAGCTTCTGGAACCAGCTCACCCGGTTGAGTTCAACGTCCACCAGCACCCCAACGGCGTGGGGCCCCAGACCCGCGCCAAGCGTCCTGTGCCCCCGCAACGGACGCTCGCGGATGCGGCCGCCCCCGCCCGGCCGCATCCGCGATCAGCCGACCTCGCGGGTCCACTCCTAGTCAACGCCGGGCGACAGCGGCGCCCGCGGCGACTCCCACAAGGACCTCCGCGGGCCAAGCGCCCCCGGCCCATGTAAGGAGCACCGCTGTGAGACACCAGACCGCGCTCGGGGCTGCGGCGATCAGCGCCGGCCTCGCCGTGGCGATGTCCGCCCCCGCTTCGAGCGCGAGCGCCACGCCCGCGCCGCCCACCCCCTCCCCCAAGGCGGCCGCAGCCTCCGCCGACCGGTTCGTGTCCGCCGGTCAGGCACCCGTCCACGCGTCCCCCCAGGACAAGATCGTCCGCCGTGGCGTCACGTCCGGGACCGGAGGACTCCAGTACGTCTCCTACGACCGCACCCACGCCGGTCTGCCCGTCCGCGGCGGCGACTTCGTCGTCGCCACCGACGCCGCGGGCAAGGTCCTCAGCACCTCGACCACCCAGACCGGCGAGCTGACGGTCTCCACCACCCCGTCGCTGACCGCGGCCAGGGCCGCCGCGATCGCCCGCAAGCAGATCACGCGGCCCAAGAGCACGACGACGCCGACGCTGTCCGTCCTGGCCGAGGGCAACGGGCGGCTGGTGTACGAGACGGTCGTCCGCGGCTTCAACCGCCCGCCGGGCTCCTACGGCTTCGGCCCGCACGGTTCCTACGGGTTCCGCCCCGGCGGTTCCTACGGCTTCGGCCCGGGCGGCTCCTACGGCTTCGCGGGCCCCCCGGGTTCCTACGGCTTCGCGGGCCCCCCAGGTTCCTACGGCTTCGCGGGTCCCCCCGGCTCCTACGGCTTCGCCCCCGCCGGCTCCTACGGCTTCGCCGGGCCTCCCGGTTCCTACGGCTTCGCAGGGCCTCCCGGCTCGTACGGCTTCGCCGGCCCCCCCGGGTCCTACGGCTTCGCGGGCCCGACCGGCTCCTATGGCTTCGCGGGCCCGCCCGGGTCCTACGGTCTCGCGGGCCCGCCCGGCTCGTACGGGCTCGCCGGCCCCAAGGGCTCGTACGGCTACGGCCCGCGCGGGTCCTACGGGTTGGCCGCGCTGCCCGAGCGTCCGTCCAGGCTGCACGTGATGGTGGACGCGAAGACCGGCAAGGTCGTCCGCACCTGGGACGAGGTCGTCGACGTGAACGACGACCAGTCCTACTACCACGGCGGCCGCACCAAGCCGACCCACATCGACACGTCCGGCTCCAACGGCCGGTACACGCTGAGCGACGCGCGCCGTCCGGGGATCAGCTGCGGTGGCGAGAACGGCACACCCCTCAGCGGCACCGACGACGCGTGGGGCAACGCCGACGGCACCGACCTGGAGACCGCCTGCGTCGACGCCATGAAGGCGGCGCAGGCCGAGTTCGACATGGTCAAGGCATGGCTCGGACGCAACGGCCTGGACGGCAACGGGCGCGGCTGGCCCATGAAGGTCGGCCTCCGGGACGTCAACGCGTACTGGGACGGCAGCTCCGCCTACTTCGGCCGCAACCAGCATGGCACGCGCCAGGCGACCCCGACCGACGTCGTCGCGCACGAGCTCGGCCACGGCATCTTCCAGTCCACGCCCGGCGGCTCGGGCGGCAGCAACGAGAAGAGCGGCCTGAACGAGTCGACCGGCGACATCTTCGGCGCCCTCACCGAGTGGTACCTGAACGAGCCGAGGGTGGACGAGAAGTTCGAGGGCACGGTCGCCCTCCTGAACTACGACCCGCCGGACTTCGAGGTCGGCGAGGAGGTCGACCTGGTCGGCTCCGGACCGATCCGGAGCATGTCCGACCCGACCACGGCCTCCCGCAGCCACCCCCTCTGCTACGGCCCGGACGTGCCCCCCATGGAGCCGCACGCGGCGGCCGCCATCCAGAACCACTGGTTCTACCTGCTGGCCGAGGGCTCCAACGCCAACGACCCCAAGAACGGACGGCCCAACAGCCCGACCTGCAACAAGATGGTGGTGACGGGCGTCGGCCTCAAGAAGGCCGGACAGATCTTCATGGCGACCCTCAACATGAAGACCTCCAACTGGACGCACACCGCCGTCCGCAAGGCCTCCCTCCAGGCCGCCCTCAACCTGGCGAAGTCCGGCGCGCTGACGTGCACCGACTTCACCCGCACCCGGGACGCGTGGGAGGCCGTGCGCGTCCCCCGAGCCAGCGGCGAGCCCACCACCTGCACGGGCTGACCGCGGACGGCCGTACGGGGCGATCTCGGCCCGTCCCGTGCGGCCGTCGTTCCCACGGGGACCCGCCCCCCGCCGGGCCCTCGGCGCCACCCTGTCCTCGGCGCCGAGGGCCCCTCAACATCTGAGCGCATGACAGGCCACCCTGGATCAACGGGTGAGCCGCCGGGCGACGTCGAGATGCGGCTCGGCCACCGTGCGCGGCACGAACAGCTTGCACACGCGCCCGTGAATGGTGCAGTTCCACCACCCCGACGAGACGTCGTCACTGTGCGCGGCACCGACGATCTCACGGGTCTTGATATCGGCGACGATGAAGGCTTCCTCATCACCGATGAACTCATACTTGCCGTCGATCTGATACCTGTCATCCACCGGCTCGGGCCTTTGTGGTGTGAACCAGAGCGCCGTCCAAGGATTGGGCACGATCACGCCTTTCCTGAGAGATGAGCGCGGCGGCGGGAGGCTCCAGTTCCCGCCGCCGCGCCGTCCGTACGGCTGCCTGCGATGCCGTCCAGCCGCGGCGCTGGCCGCACGGAGCAAAAGCACGGCGGCGCGGGGTCCACGGGGGGCAGGACCCCGACGCCGCCGTGGTGAATGCGACAGCCCCAGCCGCCGCACCCACGCCTGTGTCATTCATGGGCCCACACAACCGAGCCGCTGTCCCCATCCAGCCGCGCCTCCCCCACCACACGAACGTCGCGGTATGTGATAGTCCCCGTACCGAGCACGACTTCCCGAACCACTCCGACCGCGCCGGGCTCACCCTTACGCAAGGCGGCGTCGACCTCCTGGAACGCGCGCTCGCGCACATCGGTCACGCCGCCCGCCCCAAGATCGGGGGTCCGGACGTCCCACGCGTACATGGGCTCCTCCTCGCCCGTGAGCAGGAGAGCGAGGCCGCGCGCGATGCACCAGCGGTAGACGTCCCGGGGCTCGGGGTCACCGGTGGCATGCTGGTGAGGTGCTGACACGACACGCTCCTCTCACGTTGAGTGAGTGAAATGGTGCCGTGCGTGAGCGCGGCCAACCGCACAATATGTGCGGACCACGCTGCTTGACTGGATCTTTTCTACCTAGTAATGCCAGCCCAGCGAGCGAACGCAGCGACCTCTTCACCGGACGTGCGGTCCACCCGCGCCAAGGTGGCCGCCGTGGCGCGAAGTGTCGGGTGGTTGCGTGCGTGGTTCGGCGCGATCCGGCGCGCGGCCTGGAGTGAGCCGAACGCTCCCCGCGCGTCGCCCGTCGCCAGCCTCGCGGCGGCCACGTCGATGTGATGGTGGCTCGCCCGCTCACCGGCCAGCGGAACCGGCAGTTCCCACTCCGCCCGGCCTTGGGAGGCTCCCCATTCCCCGAGCCGCGCCAGCGCCTGGTCCGCGTCGCCCGAGTCGATGAGGGCGGCGACCCAGTGAATCCGCACGTTGGTCGGACCGAACGACATCTCGTAGTGGACGCTGTCGGCGCCCAGCAGATCCGCGCAGGCGTGGGCCTCGCTCAAGCGGTCATGGGCCCGTTCGGGACGGCGGTCTCGCGCTTCCAGGATCGCCAACTTCAGGAGGATCGCACCCTGGACGGCGAGGGCCTCGTCACTCAGCGCTCCCTCCGGAGCCAGCCGCTCGACCGCGTCCGCCAACCCCTCAAGCAGCCGGCGAGCGGAGGTGTAGGCGCCCATGCGGAGCATCGCCCCGCCCTTGAGGTAGGCGGCGGACGTCTGCATCAGCGGGTCGCCCGACCGGTCGGCGGCCCAATGCACGCGCTCCACCGCCGTCAGCGACAGGTCGTGGTAGCCGAGCTTGTGCGCCAGCGAGTTCGTCGCGCGGTAGCCCGTCGCCAGCCACCAGAACGCCCGTTGCCGCTCCGGGCCCGATGACGACAACGCTCTATGCGTCAACTCCATCAGGAGGCCAGGGAGCAGCGGCCCCATCGGGACGTACTGCCCGTCCTGCCGCATCCGCGCCACCTGCCGCGTCTCGGCGACCAAGGCGTCCAGCGGCCGAGGGGCGGTGACCAGGTCGTCCGGCGAGTCGTAGGTGAGCAGCACGCGGCGGAGATCGGGGATGACACCCTGAACACCGTCATCGGCCTCGGCGCCGTTCATGTACGGCTGCCCGTAGAGCCGGTCCGTCCCGACGCGCAGGGCGCGGGCGAGGGCCACCACCAGCGCGGACTGCGGCACCCTGCTACCGGACTCGATCTTCTCCATGAGGCTCACGCTGATCGCGGCCGCCTCGGCGAGCTGCCGGACCGTCATCTTCCGGATTTTACGAATGGTGCGAATCTGGCCACCGACGTCCGCGCTCATGCGGGCTCCCCTCTTCGCCTGTGCACAGCGTACGTAGCACCTGCCGGAGCGTCCCGGCAGAACGCTGAATGGGGCCGGAATTCAGCTCGCGTGCTTGGCGAAGCTGGCGAATGTGGGGTTATGCGGGCTTTTTCGCCTGGGGTTGGTTGCGGTCGAAGAGGGCGGCGGCGCCGAGCAGGAAGATCTGGGTGATCATTCGGTCGGGCCTGCGCTGCTTCCAGGCGGTGGCCAGCAGACCTCGGTGGGCGGCCAGGTGGAGGGCGAGCGTGTCGTGGCCGAGGCTGTGGGCCCGGCCGAAGTGGCGGTAGGCGGCGGCGAGGTCGCGGGTCGCCAGTGCCGCCCGGCCTTGGGCCATCTCGGAGTCGTAGCCGCCGGTCACCGTTCCTCCTGAGGGGTCACAGGCCCTGGACGAGTAGCTGGAACGCCTCGTCGATGAGGGCGTCCAGCGGACGCGGGTCGACGCGGCCTCGGTTCTCGGCCACCTGCAATGCCGCGAAGGCGGCGCCGACGAGCATGGCCGGGTAGAGGCCCTCGGATCGGGGTGGGCCGATCCGCTTTGCGATCTCGGCGGCCAGGGCCGCCATCGTGGTGTCGACCTGGTCGAGGTTCATCCTGGAGAACAGTTCGGGGTGGCGCCGGTACAGCTCCTGGAGCAGTTCCCATTCCTCGCCCAGATGCGCGAAGTCGGCCGCGTGCGCCATCGCCTTGATGACCTCGCGCATCGCCAGAGCGGGGGGCTCGGTGGAGGGTCGGGCCCGCAGTTCGGCGACGATCTCCTCGGTCGTCCACTGGTGCGGCTCGATCGAGAACGCCTGGTCCTTGGTCGTGAAGTAGTTGAAGAACGTCCGCGGCGAGATGTCGGCCGCCTCGCTGATCTCCTCCACGGTCACCGCGTCGGGCCCGCCCCGCTCCAGTGCCAGCCGGACGGCCGCGCCGCGGATCGCCACGCGGCGCGCGACGCGGCGCCTTTCGCGTCGCCCTTCTCCCGCCTCCATGACTTGCAGAGTATGCAAAAAGTGCATGCTCTGCAATACGAGTCAGGCGGGGGTCAGGGCCTGGGTGGAGGAGGCGAGGATGCCGGCCAGGGCCGTGCGGGCCTGGGTCAGGTCGGCTATGCGGGTGTCCATCTCGGTGAGCTGGGTTCTGATGTGGTCGAGGACGCAAGCCTGGAGCTCGGTGCCGTCGCCCACGAAGCAGGGCATGAGTTCGCGGATGACCTTGGTGGTGAGACCGGCGGCCAGGAGGGTGCGGACGCGGGCGACGGCGGTGGGGGCCTCGGGGCCGTAGTGGCGGTGCCCGCCCTCGCTGCGGCGGGAGGTGAGCAGTCCCTGGGCCTCGTAGTAGCGGAGGAGGCGTACGTCCACCCCGGTGGCGCGGGACAGATCTCCGATCTTCATGTGACTGACCTCACCTTGAACCTGGCATTGATTGCACGTTTTAGCGTTGGTCGCATGACATCGACATCAGCACCGGTCTCGCTCTACGGATTCCTCACTCCCAAGGCGGGGCACGCCGACGTCCTCAGGAAGCTCCTGCTGGACCTCGTCGCGCCCTCCCGGGGGCACGAGGGCAGCCTTCAGTACCACATCCACGAGCAGGAGGACGGACGGTTCTTCCTCTACGAGGTCTGGCGGTCGCAGGAGGACCTCGACCGGCACAACGCGACGCCGTTGCTGCGCGAGTTCATGGCCGAACTGCCCGAGCACCTCGACGGGGACGTCGAAGCCTACTTCGGCGCGATGATCAGTACCTATCCGGCCGCCTCAGGGGGTGGTCAGGGTAATTGAGCCGTTGTCCGTGCGGGTGGTGATCGAGCGGGGGGCGGCGGCGTCCTTGGGGATGTTCTCCTGGACGTCGCCGTTCTCCGTTTCGGTGGTGACCTTGTAGGTGGCGTGCGGGACGGTCACCTTCACGTCGCCGTTGTCCGTCGTCACGTCCACCCGTTGCGGGGGCGCCGCGAACAGCAGGGCCACCTTGCCGCTGTCGGTCCTGGCCGAGACCTGGGGGGAGCTGGTCGCGGTCGCATGCAGGGCGCCGTTCTCGCTGCGCAGGTCCAAGGGGGCCGAGGCGCCGTTGACCCTGATCGCGCCGTTGGTGGTGTGGACGCGCAGCGGGGTGGTGAAGCCCTCGGCTGTGATCGTTCCGTTCTGGCCCTTGATGGCGACCGCCGTCCCGCGCGGGACCAGCACCTGGTAGCGCACCGCGCAGTCCGTCAGCGCCCCGCAGTCGGTGGCCAGGGTCAGCCGGTCGCCGGACAGTCCCCATTTCGCGGACGGGCCGCCGCCGACCAGCGTCCAGCGGTCGAAGCGCCGCGTCACCTGGACGCCTTCGACGTCGGCCGGACGGATGTCCAGGTCGCCCCGGTCCTTGGTGATCGTGAGGCTGGAGCCGACGGGGCCGAAGTCGCGGTGCTCGGGGGACGCGTCGTCGGCCGAGGCGCCGCAGCCCGCGAGGAGGACGAGCAGGAGCGGCGCGCCCAGGAGCGGCGAGCGGTGCGGCGGGATGGTCAACGGGCCTCCTGGTCGATACCGAAAGTATTCAGTACTTTGAGTATGCTACGGTCCGGTCATGAGCGACAACCCAGGGCCCGCGCGGCGCGTCCCGCGCGAGGAGGTGCGGCGGCGGCTGCTGGACGAGGCGGTGCGCGTGTTCACCGAGCGCGGCTACGACGACGCCCGGATCGAGGACATCGCGCACGCCGCCGGGTTCACCAAGGGCGCGGTCTACTCCAACTTCGGCGGGAAGCGGGAGCTGTTCGCCGCCGTCCTCGGGCAGGGGGCCGAGGACGAGCTGGCCACCGTGACCGCCGAGATCGACGCCGCCGGTGACACCCGCGCGGTCGTCGAGCGGGTCGCCGCGCTGATCGCGTCCCGGATCGTCACCGACACCGGGCACGGCCAGCTCGGCCTGGAGTTCGCCGCGCGGGCCGCCCGGGACGCGGAGACCCGGGCCGTGCTCGCGCCGATGCGCCGCGCCCAGCGCGACACGGCCGCCCGCGCCGTCGCCGAGCTGACCGGCGCGCGGATCCCCGCCGAGCTGGCCGGGCTGATCCTGCACTGCCTCACCAACGGCCTGGTGAACGAGCATCTCGCCGACCCCGAGGCGGTCACCGAGGACGTCATCGAGCAAGCCTTCGCGGCCGTGCTCACCGCCCTGCTCCCCCCGGCCTGAGAGGACCCCCGTTGGCTACCCTGCTCTACCGGCTCGGCCGTACCGCGTTCCGGTGCCGGCTGCGCTTCCTGACCGGCTGGCTGGCGCTGCTGTTCCTGGTCGGGGGCGCCTTCGCCGCCTACGGCTCGCACCTGGACAGCGAGGCCACCATCCCCGGATCGGAGTCCCAGGAGGGCATCGACCTGCTGGAACGTTCCCTGCCGGAGGCGACCGGGGTGACCGCGCAGCTGGTGTTCGCGGCCCCGCCCGGGAAGACCGTGGACGACCCCGCCCACAAGGCCCGCATCCGGGACGCGGTACGCGAGGCACGCTCGGCCCCGCAGGTCGCCGAGGTCACCGACCCGTTCAAGACCGGGAGCATCTCGGCCGACCGGCGCACCGCGCTCGCCCAGGTGCTCTACCCCATCAAACGGGACGTGCTGGAGGACTCCAGCGTCACCGCCCTGGAGGACATCGCCGCCACGGCGAGGTCCGGCGGCCTGCGCGCCGAGGTCGGCGGGACGGTCTACAGCACCGCCGGCATGGAGGCCGGCGTCGGCGAGGCGATCGGCGTCGGCGTCGCCTTGGTCGTCCTCGTGCTCACATTCGGCTCGCTGCTGGCCGCCGGGCTGACGCTGCTGACCGCCGTCGCCGGGCTCGCGATCGGGCTGCTCGGGCTGATGCTGGTCTCCAACGTCGCGACGATCTCCGACACCGCCCCGAGCCTCGCGCTGATGGTCGGGCTCGCCGTCGGCATCGACTACACCCTGTTCATCGGCTCCCGGCACCGGTCCCAGCTCGCCGAGGGGATGGCGGCCGAGGAGTCGGCGGCGCGGGCCGTCGCGACGGCGGGCGGCGCCGTCGTGTTCGCCGGGCTCACCGTGATCGTCGCGCTGGCCGGGCTGAGCGTGGTCGGCATCCCGTTCCTGACCGTGATGGGCCTGGCCGCCGCGCTGACCGTGCTGATGGCGGTGGCCGCCGCGATCACGCTGTTCCCCGCCCTGCTCGGCCTCGCCGGGGAACGGCTGCGCCCGCGCCCCGGCTCGCGCGCGGGCCGTCCGGGACGCGCCGGAGCCGGCGGCCTGCGCTGGGCCCGGCTGGTGACGCGCCGCCCGCTGGTCACCATCCCGGTCGTGCTGCTGGCGCTCGGGGCGATGGCGCTTCCGGCGCTGCGGCTCGACCTCGCGATGCCCGACAACGGCACCGCGGACCCCGCGTCCACCCAGCGCAAAGCCTACGACCTGATCTCGGACGCGTTCGGCCCCGGCAGCAACGGCCGGCTGCTGATCCTCGTCCAGACCCGCGGGGGCGACCCGGTCCGGGCCGCCGACCGCGTCGCGGGCGGGCTCGACATCCGCGGCGTGAAGTCGATCGGCGATCCCGAGCGCGGCGGGGACGGCCGCACGGCGGTCGTGAACCTCGTCCCCGAGCAGGGCCCGCGCAGCGAGGCGACCCAGGGGCTGGTCCGCAGGATCCGCGCCCGGACGCCCGCGCTCGGCGCGGCGGCCGACGCCCGGGTGCTGGTCACCGGCTCCACGCCCGCCGCCATCGACGTGTCCGACCGGCTCCGCGACTCGCTGCCGCCCTTCACCGCCGTCGTGGTCGGGCTCTCGCTGCTGCTCCTGCTGCTGGTGTTCCGCTCGGTCCTCGTCCCGATCAAGGCGGCGGCGGGCTTCCTGCTGTCGGCCGGGGCCGCGTTCGGCGCGGTCGTCGCCGTCTTCCAGTGGGGCTGGCTCGCCCGGCTGTTCGGCGTCGCCACCACCGGGCCGGTCTTCAGCTTCATGCCGATCGTCGTGATCGCCGTGCTGTTCGGCCTGGCCATGGACTACCAGGTCTTCCTGGTGTCGCGGATCCGCGAGGAGCACGTCCACACCGGACGCCCGCGCGAGGCCGTGCTGACCGGCGCGCGGCACACCGGCCGGGTCATCACCGCCGCCGCGCTGATCATGTTCGCGGTCTTCGCGAGCTTCGTCACCACCGACGACCTCACGCTCAAGCCCATCGCGCTCGGCCTGGCCGCCGGGGTGCTGGCCGACGCGTTCCTGGTGCGGATGACGCTCGTCCCGGCCGTCCTCGCGCTGACCGGGAAGGCCGCCTGGTGGATCCCCCGCCGGCTCGACCGGATCCTCCCCGACCTCGACATCGAGGGGGCGAGGCTGGGGCGGCCCGCCGCCCACGCCGACCCCGCCGCGGAGCCGGTGGCGCCGTCCAGGTAGGCCGGCCTGCGGTTTTGTCGGTGCGGGAGGTAACAATGAAGGCATGTGCCGCAGTATCAAGACGCTCCGCCCGCCCTTCGCCGAGGAAGTCACCGACCAGGACGTCCGGGCCGCCGCGCTCCAGTACGTCCGGAAGATCTCCGGCTTCCGCGCCCCCGCCGCCCACAACGCCGAGGCGTTCGACCGCGCCGTGGAGGAGGTCGCCCAGGCCACCGCCGCCCTGCTGGGCTCGCTTGAGGTCAGGGGGAGCCGCGCCGCGTCCTGACCTCCGCCGCGGCGGCGAAGCGCGCCCTCCTGATCGGCCGCCCGCGGAGACGACGGCACCGCCCGCGAGCCGAGGGGGCTCGCGGGCGGTGCTCTCGCTTCGGGTCGGGCGGGCTACTCGGCGGCGACCAGCTCGGCGATCTGGACGGCGTTGAGCGCCGCGCCCTTGCGCAGGTTGTCGCTGGAGCAGAAGAGCGCGAGGCCGTTGTCGACGGTCTCGTCGCGGCGGATCCGCCCGACGTAGGTCGGGTCCTGGCCGGCGGCCTGGAGCGGGGTCGGGACGTCGGCCAGCACGACGCCGGGCGCGCCCGACAGCAGCTCGCTCGCCCGCTCGGTGCCGATCGGGCGCTCGAAGCGGGCGTTGATCTGGAGGGAGTGGCCGGTGAAGACCGGGACGCGGACGCAGGTGCCCGACACGCGCAGCCCCGGGATCTCCAGGATCTTGCGGCTCTCGTTGCGGAGCTTCTGCTCCTCGTCGGTCTCGGCGAGGCCGTCGTCGACGATCGAACCGGCCATCGGCAGCACGTTGAACGCGATCGGCGCGACGTAGACCCGCGCGTCGGGGAACTGGACGGCGGCGCCGTCGTGGGTGAGGCGGTCGGCGCCCTCGACGACCTTGGACGCCTGCTCGTGCAGCTCGGCGACGCCCGCGAGCCCGCTGCCGGACACGGCCTGGTAGGTGGCGACGACCAGCGCGGCGAGCCCGGCCTCGGCGTGCAGCGGCCGCAGCACCGGCATGGCGGCCATCGTCGTGCAGTTGGGGTTGGCGATGATCCCCTTCGGCCGGTTCGCGGCCGCGTGCGGGTTGACCTCCGACACCACGAGCGGGACGTCGGGGTCCATCCGCCAGGCCGAGGAGTTGTCGATCACGACGGCGCCGGCGGCGGCGACCTTGGGCGCCAGCTCCTTCGAGGAGCCCTTCCCCGCGGAGAACAGGACGATGTCGAGGCCGGAGAAGTCGGCGGTCGCGGCGTCCTCGACGGTGATCTCGGCGCCGTCGAACGGGAGCCTGCGGCCGGCGGAGCGGGCGGAGGCGAACAGGCGCAGCTCGTCCAGCGGGAACCCGCGTTCGGCCAGGATGCGCCGCATCACGCTCCCGACCTGCCCGGTGGCCCCGACGATCCCGATCCTCATGCCGCTCCCTCTGGTAAGTCACTCGACCTGGGCGAACGAGTCTGCCCAAGCCTCTACGGGACGTCCATTCAATATCCCTTCCCGTCGACTCTAAGCGCTGCTCACACGTGGCGCTAACCCCCGGCTACCCGGTCCAGCCGAGGGCGGCGCGCGCCCGGTCGTGCGCCTGGACGTGCTCGGTCAGCACCCGGGCGAGGATCTCGTCGATCGCGCCGAGCCGCTCCTCGATGGTGGCCAGCTCGCGTTCGGCGCGCTCCAGGCCGCTCTCCTTGGTGAAGGGCGCGACGCCGCCGTTCAGCGCGGTCAGCAGTTCGCGGTCGGCCTGGCGGTAGGCGCGCAGCGGGAGCAGGACCTCGTCGCGGCGGGTGCGGAGCCGCTCGAAGCCCTCGGCCGCCGCGGCCAGCTCGGCGCGGGCGCTCTCGGCGGTCTCCTCGGCGCCGCCGAGCCGCTCGCGCAGCTCGGTCAGCTCGGCGTTCGCGGCGGCGGCGTCCCGCACGGCGGTCGCGACCCTCGGGCCGAGCAGCGCGAGCTGCTCGCGGGTCACGCGCAGCAGGGTCCCGGCGGACTCCTCCAGCGCCCGCTCGGCCTCCCGTGCCGGGCGCGCGGCCTCGGCGTCGAACGCGGCGGCCTGGTCGCGCAGCGCCTCGACCTCCCCGGCCAGCTCGCGCAGCCGGCGCAGCTCGGCGAGGCGCTCGCGGAGCCGGTCGTGCTCGGCGGTGAGGTCGGCCAGCTCCTCCCGCGCCTCGCCCAGCTCGTCCAGCGCGGCGCGGTCGGCGGCGAGGCGGCGCCGCGCGGCGGCCAGCTCGTCGTGCCGCTCCCGCAGGTGGGCGTCCACGGGCGCGCCCGGCGAGGCCGCCTCCACCAGCGCCGGGACGGCCTCCCGCACGGCGCCGAGCGGTTCGAGCGCGTCGTCCAGCGCCACGACGGCCTGGAAGGCGGCCACGTCGTCGTCGAAGCCGGCGGCGAGCGCCCGGCCGGACCAGTCCGCCGCGAGGCGCAGCGCGGTCAGCGCGGCGACCGGGCCCTCCTCGGCGAGCGCGGCGGCGATGCCGGCCTTCACGTCGTCGATGGTCATCGGGGCGACTCCCTGTGGATCATCTCTCCCCGGTCCCGTCCGGGTCGATCGGGTAGTGGCGGGGCTCGCCGCCGGCCGCCGGGGCGAGGACGAGCACGCCGGGGCAGGCGTGGGACGGGCGCAGCCCGACGCGGTAGTGGCCGGGCGCGAGGCCGGGCAGCCTGACCGGCACGTCCCGCCCGTCCACCTTCACGGCGAACAGCTTCGGGCCCTCGGCGGGGACCTCGACCAGCACCGCGTAGCCGTCCTGGACGGCGAACTCCGCCGACGGGTCGAGCGGCACCTCCCGGACCTCCAGCAGCCCGTGCCGGAGCCGGTGCAGCGGCAGGACGACCGACGGGCGCTCGGGCCCCGCGACCGCCATCCCCCCGGCCGCGATCCGCAGCGCGCCCCGGACGGCGGCGGCCGGGCCGAGCACCATCGGCGGCTCAGGTGGCGCCAGCTCGTCCATCAGGACCCGGCTGACCAGGGGGAACACGCCGAACTTCCCCGAGACCGCGATCGCCCGGGGCGGTGCGGAGCCGGCGAGGGCGCGGGCGACGACGCTCCGCAGCGCCGTCGCGGTGGCGGAGAAGGCGGAGATCAGCGTCCCGGCGGTGACGTCGGCGTCACCGACCCGGTAGACGGGCGCGTCCCGGTAGCGGGGATGCGACCACGCGCGCGGCAGGACGACGGCGGCGCGGCGCCCGTGCCGCGCCCGCGCGCCCTCGAACAGCTCCGCGAACCCGGCGGTGGGGCCGACGGAGGTCGCCGACGACGCGGCGGGGGCGGCGGACACGGGCAGGCTCGGCGCCGACGCGGCGACCGCGGTATCGAACGCGCGTCCGCCGCCCTCGGCGACCGCGACCGATGTGACGCGCAGGGTGCCGCCGGCGGCCTCGCACAGCGCGGCGCCGGTCGTGCGGGCGCCGAGGTCGCAGACGAGCACCGAGCCCTCGGCGGGGCGGCCCGCCCGCGCGAGCGCGTCGGCGGCGACGCAGGCGGCCTGGCTCAGCCAGGCGACGTCGGGCCAGCCCAGCTCCTCCAGCAGGGTCCAGCGCAGCCGCTCGTAGGCGCGGATGCCGTAGGGCGTCCCGTCCAGCCATGACTCGGGGACCGTGACCGTCGTCCGGCCGATCGTGCCCGGAGCCCGCTTCCTGCCCGACTCCAGCAGCTTGGACAGGAAGATCGCGAGGTCGCCGCGCGGCGTCGGGCGCGACTCGACGACGGGCACGCCGCTCCGCTGGGACAGCGCGATCCTCGTCGTCGCCGTCCCCACGTCCAGCGCGACCGCCACCGGCCCCGTCATCCGTCGCCCGACTTGCCGCGCCGTCCGAGGCCGAACAGCCCGCCGCGGCCGGACTTGGCGAGCCGCTCGATGGTGGCCTTGCACTCCTCCAGGCGGGTACGGACCTGCGGGGGCATCTCCCAGAACGGCGCGTGGGAGCTGACCGCCTCCAGCAGCCGCAGCTGGTAGCTGATCTCCTGGCTGGCGTGGCCGGCGAGCGCGTCGGCGAAGTCGCGGGCCACGGCCGACCCGAGCGCGCCCTGGGCGATGGCCTCGACCAGCAGGCGCGCCTGCTTGTCGGCCCACTGGTAGTTGCTGCCGTCCACGTTCGAGCCCCAGACCCGCAGCACGACCGTGTGCGCCTCGGCGCCCTTGAGCAGGCGGCCGGCGGCGGCCACGGCCTTGATCGCGGCGGTGGCGTTCGCCACGTTGGCTTCGAGGGGGCGCATGGCGCGCATGTAGAAGTCGGCGACCGTGTCCACGTCGGCATCGGAGGCGAGCCGTCCCAGCCCCTCCAGCGCGGGCGCGCCCAGCGACGGCGGCGGCGGGCCGGGCGGGGGCATGCCGTCCGACGCGAAACCGTCCGAGGCGTACCCGTCCGAGGTGAAGCCGTCCGGGGTGGCGCCGAGGGCGGGTGCGAACACCGGCTCGAACCTGCCCTGGTTCTCCCGGAGCAGCCTGCGCAGCTCGACGAACGCGGGCCTGCCCTCCAGCGCGGGGTCGGACGGCTCGGTGTCCAGGACCGTCCGCAGGATCGTCCAGTCCAGCCCCTCGTCCTCGACGATGACGGCCCTGACCAGGTTGATCACCGTGTCCGCGCGGGCCGGGCCGCCCGCCCAGGGACGCTGGTCCCGCAGCGCCGAGGCCAGCTCCCGGATGAACGTCGCCGCCATGCCGCGGTCCTGGCGGACCCGCTGCCACGCCCAGACGAAACCGCTGTGATACGTGGCCGGGTCGGGGAGCAGCACCGCCTTCTTCAGGTGCACGCAGGGCGCCCCGACGGTGAGCAGCACCACGTCCGCCGCGCCCCATCCACCGGGCTCCTCGGACTCCATCTGGCTCAACGTCTTCTTGACGAACTCGCGGGCCGCCAGGCTGATCTCCGGCTGCCCCTTCATCCAGCCGATCAGCGCGGGCATGACGGGTTCCAGGCGGCCGAGCCGCCCGGCGACCTGGACGAGCGCCGCCGCCCATTCGGGCGCGCCCTTCATCAGGCCGCGGAAGTCCTTGAGGGAGATCTCCCTCCCGGCGAGCAGCTCGCCGAAGCCCGGCAGCGCGTCGCTCCGCCCGGACCCGAGCCAGCGGACCCACGCCCGCACCCGGTCGGCCCCGCCGGGCTCGGCCACGAGCAGCCGGGCGGCCAGCCGGCTCTCGTTGGTCAGCTCCGCCAGCAGCTTGGAGTTCGCCCACGCCGGGGCGGCCGGGTCGACATGGTCGCGGATCAGATCGGCGGCCATGTCCAGCGCGGCACGGTGCTTGGCCGCCCCGCCGGTGAACCCGGGGACGCGGAGGGCCTCCACGACGCCCGCGAGGAACTGGTCGGTGAGCCGGCGCTCCCGGGCGAGCCTGACGTAGTCGGAGACGCGCTTGTCGGGCTCCTCCCGCCACAGCAGCCTCGCCGCCGCGTCCACCAGCGCCTCGATCAGCTCCGAGCCGCCGGTCGCGGCGACCTGGTCCCAGCGCTCCCCGATCAGCTTCAGGTCGCCCGGCTCCGCGGCGCGGATCAGGTAGGCGAGCACGCGGCCCTGCGCGCTGGGCGAGATCTCGTCGCGCCGGGGGCTCAGCAGCAGCCGCCGCGCGTCCTCCTCCTTCCCCTGGCGCCTCTCCTCGGCGTAGCGCGCGACCTGCTGCGGCCACTCGACGTCCGCGAGGTGCTGGACGGCGCTCCTCTTGTCGCTGAAGTCGCACGGTTCGGCGCCGCCCGCGAGGTATCCGACGAGCCAGGGCAGGTCCCGGCGGCTCAGCAGCCGGTCCAGCCACTGGAGGTAGTGGCCCGCCGTCGGGGACGGCGGGATGCGCTCGCCCTGGTTCCGCCAGCCCACCTCGTTCGCGTTGTCGCGGGCGCGGCGCAGGAACGCGAGCCGGATCTTGTTGGCGGACCCGGTCGCCCAGGTCGCGCCCGTGAAGTCGGCCCGGTACCCGTAGGGGAGCAGCGCGGCCACCGCGTCCAGGAACGCGAGCCTGTCCTGGAGGGACGCCTCGCCCGCGCCGACGATGTCGACCCGGCCGTCCAGCAGCAGCGCGGCCGTCCGCATGACCTTCTTCCGGTCGAACCGGTCGATGTCGCGGGCCAGGTCGGCGGCGGAGTACTCCGGCGGGGAGAGCGTGACGAGGTCGCCCTCCGGGCCGTCCATCGGCAGTTCGAGGCGGTTCAGCTCGCGGTAGAGCGCCGCATAGGAGACGGGCGTCGCCTGCACGTCCCGGTAGGGGACGCAGATGTACTTGGTGAACGCGACCGGGCGGCCCGAGCCGTCCCGGTGCTCGGTCCAGTCCTCGATCGACATGCCGAGGTAGCGGTCCGGCGCCTCACCGACCCAGCTCACCGTCACCCAGGGCAGCGCGCCCTCGCCGGTGCGGTGCGCGGGCGGCGTCCCGAGCCCGTACTGGCGCAGGATCCGCCCGAAGCTCGCCTTGCTGAACGGCTCGCGGCTGCAGTTCAGCACGCCGTAGTCGTCACTGCTGCCGGGCCGCTTTCCCGAAAGCGCCCAGCCGGCGGTCACCTGGACCATTGCGGTGTCTCTCCGTCGAGCCTGTTGCCGAGCCACAGCATCGGCTCCACCACGTTGATCGGCCACACCTTGCCGCGGATCTCGACGCTGCCGTCGGCGCTCTTGTTGATGTTCCAGTAGTCGTTCTCGGTGAACCGGTCGGACTCGCCCATGTAGAAGCCGACGGCGGACGTCGCGTAGTAGCGCACGCGCTCGTGGTGGAAGTACTTCTGGATGCTGTTGAGGACGAGGTCGGCGTTGCCCACCTTGGAGTCCTTGCACAGCTCGGAGAAGAAGTGCCCGGCCGAGTCCTCGCGGACGCGCGGGAGCATCTGCGGGCTGTCGTCGTAGGTGAGGTACCCGCCGACCCGCGCCCGCCGGAACACCTCCGGCGCGTCGAACTTGGTGACGCAGACGGCGAGGTGCTGCGGCAGCTTCGCGTCCTTGGAGCCGCGGTCGCGGAACACCTGGCGGGACAGCTTGAGCAGCGTCCGCTGGAAGTAGCTGTAGGAGTCGCCCTCGCGGCGCTCGCGGGTCGGGTCGAACAGGTAGACGATCCCGTCGCAGCCCGCGAGGTGCTCGATGATGCGGTCCTCGTCGGAGTCGCCCTGCTCCTCCTCCTGGTCGTCGTCGAAGCCGAGGTTGTCGTCGCCGCCGGAGGGCGCCATCGCCTCACCCGGGACGGACTTGCTCGCGTGGACGGCGCCGGGCGAGTCGAGCAGGTCGATGTTGACCTCGATCGGCACGTCCCGGAACTTCTTCCCGAACCGCTTGCCGGTCGGCTGCTGGGTCGTGCCGCGCAGCGTCCAGCTCAGCGCCTCGGAGAACCTCGTCGCGGCGGGGAACCGGCGGTGCTGGGTGAGCATCCCGGTCTGGGTGTCGAGGAAGTCGTTGGACTCCTCGTTCACGCCGTAGAGCATCCAGTCGCCGGAGGTGCGCAGCACCGCGACCTGGAGCGCGGCGAGGAACGTGGTCTTGCCGCTCTGCGGCGCGCCCCACAGCCCGATGCGCCGCAACTGCCGCTGGGGCTGGGCGATATCCGGGGGCGGGGGCACCGGTTGTCCGGGCGCCGCGTTCTGCGGCGGCGGGGAGAACTGCGAAGGGGTGGTCACCGGGCACCTCGTTCCAGATCGGCCAGGGGAAGGTTGAGTGTCTGCGGCGCGGACGGGAGCAGGCCGAGCCCCACCCCGAGCCGCCGCGCGTCGATGTCGTCGAGGTCGTGGACGCCCGCCGCGCCGAGGGTGTCCCAGACGGGGTGGTCGCGGAGAGCGGCGTCGTGCAGGACGGCCGCGCAGGCGACGCCCGCGTGGGTGATGGCGCCGAGGGCCGACGGCCAGCTCCGCTCGAACTGGCAGGGCAGGACGTCGTCGTCGCCCTGGACGGGCGGGTGCGGCGGCCGTCCGCCGACGGTCAGCAGGATGGTCCGCGCCGGGCGGCCGGGGGCGCGGTGGCGGAAGAGGCGCTCGGCGATCTCGTGCAGGGCGTCCTCGACCGGCGCCGCCTCCGGGTACTCGACCGGGCTCGGGCGCAGCCGCGCCAGGCCCGCGACGGCGGTGGCGGGGGTGTCGAGCCAGCCGCCGAGGACGGGCCTGCGCCCCTCCTTGCCGCGGCCGTAGGCGTGGTCCTGGTACCCGAGCACCGCCACCCGCAGGAGGCCCGAGCCGGGGTAGGTCGCGTCCACGGTCGAGACCAGCTCGCGCAGCAGCCCGAGCCTGCGCCGGACCAGCTCGTCCACGCCGCCCAGCTCGACCGCGCAGATCAGGTCGACGGGCTCGGTGAGGATCTCCAGCCGCTCGGGCAGGCCGTCCAGCAGCTCGGGCAGGCGCTCGGTCACCGGCGCCGGGTCGGCGGGCTCGGCGATGCCCACCCGGCCCGGCCCCTCCAGCACGAACCGGACGTCGGCGGGCAGCGGCACCGCGCCGGCCGTCAGCAGCGTCCAGTGCTCGGCGCTCGCGGCGACGGCCGCGAGCACGGTCGTCTCGGCGGCGCCCGGCGGACTCTCCAGCCGCAGGGTCCGGACCGTCCCGGCGGGCGTCCCGGCGGGGAACAGCGGGATCAGCCGGGGGCTCACGCGGCGCGTGCCGGGCTCGACCCCGGCCGCGAGCAGGCCCACGTCGTGCCGCGTGGGCAGCGTGGCGATCAGCGGGCCGAGCAGGTCGCGGGCGCTCGACTCCCCGGCGGGCACGACCTCGGCGTTCTGGTGCCGCTTGCGCAGCAGCCGCACGGCCCGGTCGGGGACCGGCCAGCCGATCTCCCGGTAGGCGAGCACGACGTCGTCGCCGGGCTCGTCGAGCCGCGGCGGCAGGCCGTCGCGCAGCGCCCGCCACAGCGTGTCGCGGTCGAGGTCGGCGAGCCCGCCCGCGAGCTGGAAGCGCCGCTCGCCGGGGTCGCGGGACAGGAACGGCAGCAGCGTCTCCCACGGGGTGACCTCGGGGGCGTCGTACCCGCGCGGGATCATCAGCTCGTCCAGCACGACGCGGGTGACGCTCAGCCCGTGGTCGGCGCCGATCTCGGCGACGACCAGGCCCCGGCCCGGCCGCATCCGGTGCAGCGCGTTCCCGAGCACGGACTGGAGCGCCGCGTCGGGCATCGGCGGCGCGTCCACCGCCTGCCTGGCGCGCACCCACTCCTGCGGGGTCGGTGTGCCGCCCCGGACGAACAGGTCGTCGGCGAGGCCCGCGCGGACGACGGCCAGCAGGTCGCGCTCGCGGCGCGCCGCCGCGAGCCGCTCCTCGAAGTCGCGCGCGAACGCCGGGTCGGGGACGCCGAACCGCCACTCGCCGTGCAGCGGCCACCGGCACTCCGAGCAGCCCGCCTCCTCGCTCTTGATCGGGCACCCGCACACCGGGCATCCCGGGCGCGCCCGCATCATGGCGCCCGTGCCCGCGGACTGGTCGCCCGGGGGCCGGTCGCCCGCGGGCTGGTCACCGGTCGGCATGCGGCACCCCCTCGGAGGGCAGGTCGGGGACGTCCTCGGGCAGGAAGGTGTCGACGTCGGCGTCGGGCGCGTCGGCCGTGCGGGCGGCGAGCCGCACCTCCATCGCGGGGAGCAGCCGCTCCCGCACGGCGCGCGCGTTGCCGAAGTCGCCCGGATGCGCGCGGCGCTCGGCGGCCAGCCACGCGAGGGCGCGGGCGCGGGTCGCGTCCGGGACGCGGTACCCCTCGGCCCCGGCCATCTTCTCCAGGATCCGCACCAGCTCCTCGGGCGCGTAGTCGGGGAACTCCACCCGCACCGTGAACCGCGACCGCAGGCCCGTGTTGGCGGCGAGGAACGTCCGCATCTCGTCCGGATAGCCGGCGGCGATCACGGTGATCCGGCCGCGCAGGTTCTCCATCTCCTGGGTGATCGTGTCGAGCGCCTCCCGTCCGAAGTCGCGGCCGTCGTCGCCCCTGGCCAGCGCGTACGCCTCGTCGATGAACAGCACCCCGTCCATCGCCTCGCGGACCTTCTCGCGGGTGCGCGGCGCGGTGTGCCCGATGTACTCGCCGACGAGGTCGGCGCGGCCGGTGTCGACGACGTGCCCGCTGGTGAGCAGCCCGAGGTCGCGGAAGATCCGGCCGATGATCCGGGCGACCGTCGTCTTGCCGGTGCCGGGCGGGCCGAGGAACAGCAGGTGCGGCGCGACCACCTCGCCCCTGCCGCGCCGCTGCTTCAGCCGGACCTGCGCGACCAGGTCGCGGATCGCCTTCTTCACCGGGCCGAGGCCGATCATCTGGTCCAGCTCGCCGAGCAGGACGGGCAGCTCCGGCACCGCCGTGCGCAGGTGCACCCGCAGCCGCTCGGGCACGTCGCCGGGCTCCAGCGGACGGTCGACGTCCGCGCGCGTCCGCAGCACCCACCGGCGTTTCACGTCGTCGGCGAGGTCGCGCATCGCGCCCGCGTTCCCGAACCCGGGGCCGCGCGTGCGGTGCATGCCCGCGACGACGCGGCGCAGGTCGTCCTCGGTCTCCGGGGACCAGGTGAGGCCCTGCTCGCTGAGCCGCGCGAGCGCGATGCCCGCGAGCGTGCCGGCGTCGTAGTCGGGGAACGCGATGACGTTGGCCTCGGGGAAGCGGCGGCGCAGCCCGGGGTTGGCGTCCAGGAAGTCCTTCATCCGGTCGGGGTAGCCGGCCGCGATCACGACCAGCCGCCCCCGGTCGTTCTCCATCCGGGTCAGCAGCACGCCGATCGCGTCGCTCCCGAACCCCTCGGCCTGGTCGGCCAGCATGTACGCCTCGTCGATGAACAACACCCCGTCGAGCGCGCTGTCGATCACCGCCTGGGTCTTCTGCGCGGTCTCCCCCACGTACTGGCCGACCAGCGTGGACGCCGTCGCCTCCACCAGGTGCCCGCGCCGCAGCACGCCCAACTCCCGGTACATCTCGCCGACGAGCCGCGCGACCGTCGTCTTGCCGGTTCCCGGGTTGCCGGTGAACACCAGGTGGTGCGCGGCGGGGTCGGCGGTGCCGCGCCCCTCCGCGCGCATCCGGTTCTCGGCCTCGATGAGCAGCCGCATGCCCGCGAGGTGCTCCTTGACCGCGTCCAGCCCGGCCAGCCGGTCGAGGCGCCGCCACACGTCCTCGTGGCCGGACGCGGCGGAGGTCACCCAGCCCCGCTCGCGCAGCACCGCGCCGTCCAGCGGGACGTCCTCGGCGGCGAGGCCGCGCAGCCGCTGCTCCCACGTCCGCGCGGGCTCGGCCGTCGCCGCCATCGCGCGGACGGTCTGCGCCAGCCCCGCCCAGTCGCCGATCCGCAGCCGGGGCCGCCCGGCCAGCCGCTGCACGTGGACGAGCCGCGCCAGCTCCTCCTCGTCGGGCTCGCCGACCCGACCCGGGCCGCCGCCGCGCTCGGCGAGCCGCCGCGCCCACTCCTCCAGCGTCGGGAAGCCGCGCACGTCCCGGATGAAGTCGCGGACGTCGGCGAGCGACGCCTTCCGCGACACCAGCACGCACTTGTTGCGGGCGCTGCCCCGGTAGGCGACCCACTCGGCGAACACGGTCGCGAGCGCCCGTCCGGCGACGGTGTGGCTCAGCACCTCCTCGGCGTGCAGCACGACGACCGCCGCGCGCATCGCGTCCTGGCGCATGAGGTGGTCGAGCGTCATCACCGCGTGCGCGTCGGACATGCCCGAGTTCGCGGCGGGCTCCTCCGGCGCGGGCGCGGGCGGCCGCGTCACCACCCGGTCGCCCAGCGGGCCGCTGAACCCCGGCCGCATGCGCCGGGGCTCGTCCACGACCGGCCGGGCCGCCGCCGCGTCCGGACGGACGAGCCGCCGCGACTCCGCGTCCCGGAAGTACACCTTGCGGTGCAGCGAGTAGAAGACGATCGCGTCGTACCCGGCGGCGTGCAGCGACTCCCACAGCGCGGCCTCGATCCCGAACGTGCGGTAGGCGCCGTCGACGAACGCGTCGTCGGCGCCGGGGCCGTGCACGATCATCACCGGGTCGCCGTCGACCGCCGCGCGGCGCAGCCCCGCCAGACGCCCCGCGGCCGTGCCCCCGGGCCGCTCCGTCGCCCCCGCCTTCAACGCCGCTCGCCCGGCCGGGACCGGCCGTCCCCGGCACGCGCGGAGATCTCGGTGCCCTCCGCGCGCAGGGAGTCGAAGTCGGTGAGCGCCGGGTCCGCGCGCGGGGCGTCGGCGGTCGGCTCGCCCACCGGCAGGCCGCGATCGCGCAGGCTCGTCGCTATCTCCCGCGCGCGTTCCGTCAGCTCCTCCTCCGACGCGGTGTCGCGGTCGTAGGACAGGATGCGGACGGCGAGCGTCCCCGGTCCGCCGTCCTCCTCCTCGTGCGCGACCTCGATGACGATCTCGTTGTCGTTGAGGTGGCGGAGCTTGCTGTAGAACGCGGCGCGCTGGTCGTCGCCCGCGTAGGCGTTCTCCGCCCAGGAGAACCCGGTCGCGTGCTCGACGGCGTCCACGACCTGCTCGGCGACGTTGACGCGCGCCTGCGAGGCCAGCAGCGCGGCGGTCGCGTGGGAGAGGGTCTCCTCCAGTCGGCGCTCCAGATCGGGCGCGTCCCGGCGGACGATCTCGCGCAGCTCCTCGGTCGTCAGCCCGGTGCCCTCGCCGACCCGGCCCCTGCGCTCCTC
The DNA here is from genome assembly GCF_018603865.1 of Actinomadura sp. NEAU-AAG7. Classification (NCBI taxonomy): domain Bacteria; kingdom Bacillati; phylum Actinomycetota; class Actinomycetes; order Streptosporangiales; family Thermomonosporaceae; genus Actinomadura; species Actinomadura sp. NEAU-AAG7. The sequence goes on along the minus strand of NZ_JAHFZY010000001.1, from coordinate 1,487,682 downwards.
GACCTCGGCGCGCAGTTCGGCGAGGCCGCCGCCCGACCAGTGGTCGACGTCGAACGACAGCCCGTCGATCGGCTCGCCGCGCTCGTCGGGCGCCGGGAGGTCCGCGCTGAACCGCACCCGCTCGGCGACGACGGTCAGCACGTCCAGCGCCGCGAGCCGCGCCGCCTGCCACTCCTGGTCGAGCAGGACGAGGTCGGCGCGCAGCTCCGCGAGGTCGAGGTAGGTCTCCTGGAGCAGGCTCAGCGACTCCGCCGCCAGCCCCGCCGCGAGGTTGGCCTCGGCGGTGGCGATGCGGCGCTCCAGCCGGTCGAGCCGTCCGGGCGCGAACCGCTCGTGCGGCAGCTCCGCGCGGATCGCGTCGCGCATCAGCCGCGCGTCGGCGAGCGCGTTCCCGGCCGCGACGGCCGCGCGGTCGCGGTCGGCGCGCATGCCGTCCAGCTCCCGGCCGAGCTCCTGGATCTCGGCGCGCTGCTCGGCCCGCTCGCGTTCGATCGCCGTGCGGATCCGCTCGTCCTGCTCGGCCCGGAGCTGCTCCACGGCCGAGCCGATCTGCCCGCGCAGCCGGTCGGACTGCTCGCGCAGCCGCTTGGCGGTGCGCAGCTCCGCCCGCTTCGCCTCGTCGCTGAGCCCGGTCAGGACCTGCTCGACGCGCCGCTGCCGCCCCTCCACCTGGTTGAACGTGCGGTCCAGCTCCGCGCGCTGCTCCTTCTTGACGGCCTCGACCAGCTTGGGCATGTCGCTGCGCACCTGGCGCAGCTTCCGCGCCGCGGTCTGCGCCTCTCGCCAGGCGCCCTCGTCCACCGTGATCCGCTTCGCCCCGCTCACCGCGCGCTCCTCCCTGGCGTCCGGCGGCCCGCCTCCGCGCCGTCCCCGTAGCCTCTGCCTTCACGAGGGAGACCGGTCCCCCGCGGTTGGACGCCCGGGGAGGCCGTCGCGTTCGCCTCGTCACCCAGGGTTACCGGCGGGTAAAGCTCGGCGAGCGCGCGGGACGGGACGCCGACGTAGAGCGTCTCGCCCGTCCGGACGCGGACCTCGACCGAGCGCGGCCCGCCCTCCAGCGCCTCGGCGGCCCCGCGCAGCCGACCGGTCAGGTGGTGGACGCGCTGGTTGGCGCTGCCGCGCAGGCCCCGGTCGTCGTTGCGCTCGGCGACGTACAGGCCGTCGATGAGCACGTCCACCTCGGCGAGCAGCGCGGCCACCCCGTCGTTCGGCGGACGGCTGCGAAGCCGTTCGAGCCGGTACCCCGTGAAGCAGACCAACGTCAGGCCGGAACGGTCCCGGCGGGCGATCCGCGCGACCTCCGCCAGCCCGGCGGCCTGCGCCATCGGCTCGCCGCCGGAGAACGTCAGGCCGGTCACGGCGGGGTCGGCGAGCAGCTCGGCGGCCAGCTCGGCCGGCGCGACCGACCGCGCCGGACGGTCGGGGATCCACTCGGGCGCCAGGCACCCCGGGCAGTGGAACGGGCACCCCTGGACCCACACGACCGACCGCGTGCCCGGTCCGAGCGCGCGGGTACCCACGCATGTTTCAGCCACGTTGAGCATTCGACCGTTCGGGGGGATCGGGGATGGGTGAGTGACCGGGTGACGCCTGCCAGTGCGCCGGATTGTACGGGGTTGCCTGCCTCGCACTAATGGCAGGTGACACAAACTGTTGGCGGCGGCTCGGGTATTTTCGGGGGCGGTGACCGGATCCGGTCAGGTTCGGGGAGTGCGCACACCGTGACGCGGAGTCGTTCTTGTTCGCGCGCTATCCTGCCAAATCGGCCCCCGCAGCCGGTCATCATTCCTCACCACCCCGTTCGCCCGAATGAACAGGAATGGCCACCTGACATGGTCCGCGCTCACGAGGACCCTCCGAGCCATGGGGATCCCACCCGGCTACCGCCCCTGCCGCGGGTCACCACGATCGTCCCGCCGGGGGTCATCTTCGACGAGGCCGCCCTCGTCCGCCACCGGCCCGTCATCGTGGGGGCCCGAACCCGGTTCGGCCGGTTCGCGACGGGCCCGCTGCTGCGGCGCCGCCCGAGGCTGCCGCGCTTCGCCGTGGCACCCGGCCTGCCCCGGGCGCACTGGCAGATGCCGTCCGGCCCGTTCACGCGCTCGCCCGTGATGCGTTCGCCCACGCTGGGTTCCGCGCCGTCCGCCCGGGTGCCGCGGGCACCGGTTCCGGCCCCCCGCGGCACCGCCGTGACCTGGCGATTCCCCCTCCTCGACCGACTTCCCACTCTCCGCCGAAAGCAGCGTCCATGACGAGTGTCCCCAGGCGAACGGTCGGATTTCATCCGCTGATCTGGCTGTCCGGCGCCCGGCCGGAAATTCTCGCGCAATGCCCCACCGAGCGCGGGAAATACCAGGGCATCGGTGCGGCCGTGCTCATCACCGCCGGCATGGCGGCCGTCTCGATGGCGTTCGCGCTGTCGATGGCGATCAAGGCGCCGCTGGTGGTCGCGCTGGTGTTCGCCCTGCTCTGGGGTCTGGCGATCATGATGCTGGACCGCTGGCTGGTCACCACGATCCAGCGCCAGGAGCACAAGCGCCACGCGTTCTACCTCGCCGCGCCCCGGCTGCTGTTCGCGCTGCTGATCGGCATCGTCATCTCCACCCCGCTGGTCCTCCAGATCTTCAAGCCCGAGATCAACGTGCAGCTGGAGCAGATGAAGGCCGAGGCCGCCAACTCCAACGCGCAGAACGCGGAGGCCGGCAAGCTCGGTCAGCGGATCGCCAAGCTGGACGCGGAGGCCAAGCGGCTTGAGGGGATCATCAGCAACAACGGCGACACCGGCACCGACCAGAACGCCGACCGGACGCTCGCCGGGCTGCGCAAGCAGGAGGGCGACGCGCTGAAGCGCGTCAACGCCGCCCGCAAGAAGCTCGGCTGCGAGCTCAGCGGGCAGGGCGGCCAGTGCACGGCCGGCGACGGCCCCCTCGCCCGCCTGAGCAAGCAGGAGCTGGACGACGCCGAGGGCCAGCTCAAGAACATCCGCGACCAGATCGCGGCGCGCCAGGCCCAGTTGCAGCGCGAGGGCTCCACGTCCCGCCAGCAGAACCTCGCCACCGCGAAGCAGCGGCTCCCGCAGGCCCGCAAGGAGCTCGCCGCCGCGCAGCAGCAGCGCGACCGCCTCGACGAGGGCTTCGCCGACAGCAACGCCACCTCCGACGGGCTCCTGCTGCGGATCAAGGCGCTGAACGAGCTCACCGAGCAGCAGAGCACGCTGATGTGGGCGCACCTCCTGCTGCTCCTGCTGTTCACCTCGATCGAGTGCCTGCCGATCTTCGTGAAGCTGCTGCTCACGCTCATGCCGAAGAAGAACCTCTACGAGGAGATCCTGGAGGTCGAGGAGCACCGGCAGCTCCGCGTCGCCGAGGAGCGCGCCCGCCGCGAGCAGAACGCGCAGATCCTGGACGCCGAGGACATCATCACCCAGGCCCGGCTGCTCCGCGAGGCGCGCGACGCCGTCATCCCCCGGATGGTCGAGCAGACCGTCCGGGCGGAGGAGGAGATCGCGCAGGCGGTCCTGCACGAGTGGCGCAACCGGGAGCTGCGCAACATCCCGGGCAACGTCGACAACTACCTGCGCTCCGACCACTTCCCGCGCGTCGACCCGCATCCCGGGCAGCCGCAGGGCGGCGGGGTCCAGCCGGGCGCGCCGATCCCCGGCCATCCCGGACAGCCCGGACCCGCTCCGGTGCCGTCGGTGCCGCCGCGTCCGGGGCCGGGACGCGGGCCGCTCCCGCCGTCCGCGCCGCCGCCGTCGGGCCCGCCCGCCTCCGCGCCGCCCGCCCCGGCTCCGGCGCCCGCTCCGGCTCCGCCGAACGGCGTCCCGAGCAACCGCCACGGGCCGTGGCAGGGGCCGCCGCCCGGCTCGTTCTCCTGACGGTCAGCGGAACGCGTCGAGGCCCGTGACGGCCTTGCCCAGCGTCAGCAGGTGGACCTCCTGGGTGCCCTCGTAGGTGAGGACGCTCTCCAGGTTGTTCATGTGCCGGATCACCGGATACTCCAGCGTGATCCCGTTGGCGCCGAGCACCGTCCGGGCCTCGCGCGCGACGTCCAGCGCCGCGCGGACGTTCGCGAGCTTGCCGAACGACACCTGCTGCGGGGTCGCCTCCCCCGCGTCCTTCAGCCGCCCCACGCGCAGCGCGACGAGCCCCGCCTGGCCGAGCGCGACCTCCATCCAGGCGAGCTTCTCCTGCGTGAGCTGGAACGCCCCGATCGGCCTGCCGAACTGCTCGCGCGTCTTCGCGTACCCGACGGCCGCCTCGTAGCAGGACCGGCCCGCGCCGACCGCGCCCCACACGATCCCGAACCGCGCCTCCGACAGGCAGCCGAGCGGCCCCTTCAGCCCGCGCACGCCGGGCAGCAGCGCCGCGTCCGGCAGGCGCACGCCGTCCAGGACCAGCTCGGAGGTCACCGACGCGCGCAGCGACAGCTTCCGGTGGACGTCGCGCGCCGTGAACCCCGCCGTGCCCCGGGGGACGAGGAAGCCGCGGACGCCCTCGTCCGTCCGCGCCCACACCACGGCGACGTCGGCGACCGACCCGTTGGTGATCCACATCTTGGTGCCGTCCAGCACCCAGTCGGCGCCGTCGCGGCGGGCGCGGGTCCGCATGTCGCCGGGGTCGGAGCCCCGGTCGGGCTCGGTCAGCCCGAAGCAGCCGATCGCCTCGCCCGCCGCCATCCGCGGCAGCCACTCCCGCTTCTGCTCCTCCGACCCGTACCGGTGGACGGCCGTCATCGCCAGCGACCCCTGGACCGACACGAAGCTCCGCAGCCCCGAGTCGGCCGCCTCCAGCTCCCGGCACGCGACCCCGTAGGCGACCGCGCTCGTCCCGGCGCAGCCGTAGCCGCCGAGGTGCATGCCGAGGAGGCCGAGGGCGCCCAGCTCGGGCGCCAGCTCGCGGACGGGGAACGTCCCGTCCTCGAACCAGCCCGCCACGTGCGGCGCGACCCGCTCCGCCGCGAACGCCCGGACCGTGTCGCGGACCATCCGCTCCTCGCCGGTGAGCAGGTCGTCGACGCGCAGCACGTCCATGCGGGGATCCTCCTCGCGGCCGATGTCGCCGCCAGGCTACGGCCTCCGGTCTCCTCCGCCGGGCCGGGGCGCGGGTCAGGGACGAATCAGGGCGAATCCCGATGTCAGGGAACGCCCCGAATGGGCATGATCGGGGCATGGACTTCGAGAAGAGCACCACCACCACGGGCAAACAGCTGCGCCGCACCCGCGACGGACGCATGATCGCCGGGGTCTGCTCCGGCGCGGCGCGGTTCCTCGGCGTGGACGCGAACCTCGCCCGGCTGGGCATCGCCGTCTTCACGCTGTTCGGCGGCGCGGGCATCGCGCTCTACGTCATCGGCTGGGTGCTGATCCCCGAGGAGGGCGCGCCCACCTCGATCGCGGAGGACCTGCTGAAGAAGGCGAGCGACTCCCCCACCGTGCAGGACGCCGTCACCAAGACCAAGGACGCCGTCAACAAGAACCGCTCCCACACCTGATCAGGGCAGTGGGGCCGAGCGGCGGACGGCCCGCCCCGCGGCGAGCGGACGCGCCGCGCGGCCCGAGGCGTCCGCGGGGGCGGCGTCCGGCGGCGGCTCCTTGCGCATGGCCGCGATGACACCGCCGCGGATCTGGTTCCACGTGATGGTCAGCGTCGTGGCCGCCGACAGGCCGAGGACGCCCGCGAACGCGACCACGGTCTCCGGCCCGAGGACCTGCGCGGCGGCGCCGCCGACCAGGATCCCGAAGCCCTGGCCCGCGAGCAGGCCCGACTGGGCGAGCCCGAACGCCTGCCCGCGCCCCTCCGCCGGAACCGCCACCACGTACGCCGCGTTCGCCGCGATCTGGTAGGCGCTGCCCGCGCCCGACAGCGCCCACAGCACCACCACGCCCCACAGCGGCGGCCGCACCCCCGCGCCGATCAGCGGCAGGCACGCCAGCATCGACATCCACCCCATCGCCCGCAGCCGGTTCGCCGGACGGACGAACCGGCTGAACAGGAACGCCCCCGCCACCATCCCCGTCGGCATCGCCGCCATCAGCAGCCCGACCGTCGCCGCGCCGCCGCCGAACGTCGCCGCGTACGGCGCGGCCAGCCCCTCCGGCACCACGTAGAACGCGCACAGCCACGCGAACGACACCAGCGCGCGCAGCGTCGGGTCGCCGAAGACCAGGCGCGCGCCGTCCCGCGTGCCGCGCCACAGCCCGAGCGAGTCCCGCTCCCGGCGCTTGGACGCCGGACGCGGCGCCAGCCCGCCGACCAGGATCACCGCCGAGAGCACGAACGTCGCCGCGTCCATCGCGAGCGTCCCGTAGGTCCCGACCGCCGCGACGATCGCGCCGCCCGCCAGGAAGCCGAGCATCTGCGTGGCCTGGTGGGTGATGTTGTTGATCGCCGAGCCCGCGACGTAGCGGTCGCCCTCCAGCACGTCCGGCAGGACGGCCGCGCGCGCCGCCGTGAACGGCGCGCCCAGCAGCACCATCAGGAACACCAGCGCGCACAGCCCCCAGAAGGGCATCGCCACCAGCGCCATCACCGTGACGAGCCCGGCCCGCAGCACGTCGCACACGATCATGACCGTCCGGCGCGGGAAGAGGTCCGCGAGCCCCGACAGCACCGGCCCGCCCACGATCGGCGGCACATAGGTCAGCGCGTACGTCAGCGCGGTCAGCAGCGCCGAGTTCGTATGCTCGTACACGAGCACGGCCAGCGCGACCTGGGCGAGCTGGTCGCCCACGAACGACAGCACCTGCGCCAGCCACAGCGCGCGGAACTCCCTCACCGCGAACACCTCGCGGTACGTCGCCTGCGCCTCCGGCGGACGACGATGCCGGCCACTGTGCCTTCCCGTCACGCACGCTCCCTGGGTTGGGCATCCCTCCCCATTAACTCACGCTGCGTGGCAGTTATGTGACCTACAGTGCCCAATTACTCGAATCTAGTAGCCGAGTTCGTGCAACCGCTCGTCGTCGATCCCGAAATGATGCGCGATCTCGTGGACGACAGTGATCCGCACCTCCCGCACCACGTCGTCCGCGGAGTCGCAGATCCGCAGGATCTCGTTACGGTAGATCGAGATGTGATCGGGCAGGACCCCGCCGTACCAGTCGCCGCGCTCGGTGAGTGGTACGCCCTGATAGAGACCGAGCAGCCCCCGCTCGGGCGCGTCGTCCTCGACGACGATGACGACGTTGCGCATGCGGGCGGTCAGCTCGGATGGGATGGTGTCCAGGGCCTCGCCGACCAGGTCCTCGAACGCCTCCCTCGATATATCGATCACACCGTCCATTGTGCAAGGGAGGCCCTGTGTCGCGGACCCCGGTCCGTACCGTCCTGACCGCCGCCGACCGGCTCCGCACCGCCCGGCCCCGGCTCCGCGCCGCCGCGACGGGCCGCTGGGCCAGGCTCGCCCTCGTCCTCGCCGTGGGCCTGCTCGGCGGCTACGCGGGCCTGCTCCTCGGCGGGCACGCCACCACCGCCGTCGGCCCCACCGACGTCCAGCTCTCGTTCACGCCGTCCTGGGGCGGCGGCACCACGCTGAAGCTGCCGCCGCTCGGCGCCCTCCACCTCGACACCCACTGGGGCCCGGTCTCCCTCCAGGCCCGCGTCACCGACCTGCGCCCGGAGGAGGCGCGCAAGCTCATCGAGAACGACGCCGAACTCGACCGCGTCACCGACCAGATCGCCGAGCAGATCCGGCACGGCGTGATCGTCATGCTCGCCCGCGCGATCGCCTTCGCGCTGGCCGCCGGCTTCGTCGTCTCCCTCGCCCTGTTCCGCTCCTGGCGGCGCGCCCTGGTCAGCCTCGCCGCGTCCGCGACGGGCCTGGTCGCGCTCGCCCTCACCGCCGCGCTGACCTTCAACCCGCAGTCGGTCGCCGAACCCCGCTACACCGGCCTGATGGCCAACGCCCCCCAGGTCGTCGGCGACACCCAGAGCGTCGCCGCCCGGTTCTCCGTCTACCGCGCCCAGCTCGCCCACCTCGTCGGCAACGTCTCCAAGCTGTACGCGGCGACCTCCACCCTCCCGATCTACGAGCCCGACCCGTCCACGCTCCGCGTCCTGCACGTGTCCGACATCCACATCAACCCCGCCGCCTGGAACGTGATCCGCTCCGTCAGCACCCAGTTCCAGGTGGACGTCATCATCGACAGCGGCGACCTCATGGACCACGGCACCAAGGCCGAGGACAAGTTCGCCAACGACATCTCCGACCTCAAGGTCCCCTACGTCTACGTCCGCGGGAACCACGACTCCAAGAACACCCAGAAGGCCGTCGCCCGCCAGAAGAACGCCATCGTCCTGGACGACGCCACTCGCACGGTCGAGGGCCTGAACATCTACGGCGTCGGCGACCCCCGCTTCACCCCCGACAAGAGCACCCGCGACGACTTCGTCGGCGCCGACCAGCTCCGCGCCGAGGGCCTCTCGCTCGCCGACCGCCTCCGCGCCACCGGCAGGCTCCCCGACATCGCCGTCGCCCACGACCCGGCCGAGAGCGAGGCGTTCTCCGGCCTCACCCCCCTCATCCTCTCCGGCCACGCCCACACCCGCTCCACCAAACTCCTCCCCACCGGCACCCGCCTCTTCGTCCAGGGCTCCACCGGCGGCGCGGGCCTCCGCGGCCTGGAGAAGGAGCAGCCCACCCCCATCGAACTCTCCGTCCTGTACTTCAGCCGCGCCAGCCACCGCCTCCAGGGCTGGGACGACCTCCGCCTCGGCGGCCTCGGCCTCACCTCCGCCCAGATCGAACGCCACCTGGAACCCGACCCCGACCGCCCCATCAAGCCCCCGGCCCCCTCCCCGCCCCCGACCCCCACGTCCCCGTTCCCGTCCGGCGAGCCCACGACCACCCCGCCGACCAGCCCGTCCCCCGGACGCCGATAACCGCTTACCCGCGCCCCCCGGTTGTCCCCTACACTTGACCAGGTCGAGTGGCGGCCACCCCGCCACCCCGGGCCCCCTTCGTCTAGCGGCCTAGGACGCCGCCCTTTCAAGGCGGTAGCGCCGGTTCGAATCCGGTAGGGGGTACCACGCGGACCGGCGCGCGTGTCCACGGCGCCGCCGTCGATCGCCGCACATGCCGCGTCGTGCTGGGTGCCCGCGATCTCGGATGTGACGGTGACTTCACACTCCACGAGATCGACCGTCCGGTCGTACCGCATCCGTAGCCTGAACACATCCAGCAGTTGGGGACAGGGCCGCTCGGGCGCCGCATTCTGCACTTCCCTTAGCTTGGTCCGGGCGGCTTCCAGGTCGGCAGCGATCTGAGCGGCGGGCAGGTCTACGCGAGACGGGCGCTCCGGTTGATCGTCCGGACGGCTGTTCGGAGGTTCGGGATCGCGGACTCCGCCGCCTCTCGGGGGTCACCGGTCCGCTCGGCCGCGAGCCGGCGCAGGTGACGCGGACGCCCCGGTCCTTCACTGGTTCGGCTCGTTGGTGCACTCGGGTACGGACTGTCGATCCTTACACAGGACAACCTGCCACCGCCGCGCGTCCTCGATCGAAGCAAATGAGTAGGCCCAGGCAGCGCCTGCCCCAGGAGCGGGGCGGTGGGGCCGCGGAGCGGGCACGCGCACATTGCAGCGTCTTCTAATGGATGGAGCACCGCCAAGCGTTTGACATCCACGGAAGAGCCTGCCTAGGATTCTAATGGATACTAGACGTGTATCCGTTAGGTGTGCTGAGGAGCTCCACGTGACCACCTCGATCCCGCGACCGCCACAGGTGCCGCGAAGGAGCTGCTCGACCCGGTCCAAGAGGCCCTCGGCACGACTCCGAACATGTCCAGGGCGATGGTGAACGGCCCGGCTCCACATCCGCGCCGCCCCGGGCGCCCCTCCACCCGGTACCCGTGGGCGCAGTCGTGTTGATCGAGTATGCGATCCGTGCCGCGTCCGGTTCAGCGGACGACTCCGTCGGCTTCCACCTGGTTGCCGCGGTCACGGGCCCACCCGCCTCGTCCCCGGCAGCCATAGCCCGCAATCGGAAGGAACCCTTCATGCCCGAGTCCCGCCCGCCGTTCCCGCCCTTCGATGAGGAAACGGCCCTGCGAAAGGTCCAGGCCGCAGAAGACGCCTGGAACACGCGTGACCCGCACCGCGTCTCCCTGGCGTACACGCCCGACTCCGTGTGGCGCAACCGAGACAGCTTCGTCACCGGTCGCGAGGCGATCGTAGAATTCCTCGCCGCCAAGTGGGAACGCGAGCAGGACTACGCGCTGCGCAAGAGCCTGTGGGGCTTTCGCGGCAACCGGATCGCCGTCCGCTTCCAGTACGAGTGGCACGACCACGAGGGCCAATGGTGGCGCAGCTACGGCAACGAACTGTGGGAGTTCACCGACGGGGGCCTGATGTCGCGCCGGGAGGCGAGCATCAACGACCTGGCGATCAGCGAGGCGGAGCGCCGAATCGTCGGCCCACGTCCGGCCCATGAGCACGGAGTCGACATTCCGGTCCAGTAGCTTGGCGGCCTGCGCGCAACGTGTCGGCCCCGCGTTCCGAGCCGCGGCAGTGCGCGGCTGTGGGCGTGGAACGGCCAGTACTCGCCGGTGTGCGGGCATCACCTCGGGGCCACGACGTCCGGGCTGATCGTGATCACTCCGGGCGTCGAAGGGCAAGTGGTGCGGCCCGGGCGGTCCGGTGGAAAAGCTGCCATTGTTCTGCTGCCACGGGGCGATGCCCACGCCGCCATCCCTGCGCGGCGCAAACTTCCGGTCGGCGTCCGAGCGGGGCACGGCATCGATGATCAGGAACCGTCCTGCCATTCGCAGCCTAAGAGCGCACACTAATGCGAAGCAAGCCTTGATACATCAGGGGTTCCGGGCCGCGCCGGGAGCCGAGCGCGAGGAGCCATGACGATCGACGACGTGCCCGACCTGTATCCCTCCGAGCCAACGCCGGTGCGCCTGATGAACACGATCTGGGCGGGCGCGGGCGGAGTGCACGACGCCCTGTCCACGGTCGGGCAACTGGAACGCTGGGCGCGGCAATGCGGGATCCCGTCCACCGGCCCACTCGGCGAGGACGACCTGCTCCTGGCCCGGGCACTCCGCGATGCCCTGCGCCGCCTCGCCGCGACCGTGGTGGCCGACGAACGTCCCGCCGCCGTGGACACGGGCCTGTCGGTCGACCGCGCCCTGGAGAACCTGAACGGCTTCACCGCGTCCTGCGTCCCCGAACTGAGACGGGAGGGCGAGCGGGGGTTCCGCCGCGACTGGCGGTTCAGCGTCCACGGGTTCGAACGCGAACTCGTCGGCCTGGCTCTCCAGGCCGACGAGTTGCTGTCCGAGCGACCGGAGATCCGGCTCGGCGCCTGCTACGGGCCCGGCTGCGTGCTCTACTACCACCGTTCGCGCTCACGACGCGGTTGGTGCTCACCGGGCTGCGGCAACCGGGCCAGGGTCGCGCGCCACTACCGCCGTCACGCGAGCCCCTGAACCGGCGGTCGGGACGAGGTCAGCGGAGGGCGGGCGAGGACTCCTCGGTGGTGCGGGTGGGGGACGGCTCGGCGCGGCGGGGAAGGGCCAGGGCGGCGAGGATGCCGACCAGGGTGAAGCCGGCCGCGATGTAGACGGCGTCGCGCAGGCCGCCGGCCGTGGCCGTGCGCAACGCCTCGCCGGTCAGGTCGCCGAGGCCGGAGGTGGAGACCCCGACCAGGACGGCCAGGCCGATGCTCGTCCCGATCTGCATGGCGGTGTTGGCCATGCCCCCGGCGGCGCCCTGGTCCTCGTCGGCGACCCCGGTTCCGGAGGCGCCGAACATGGTCGGGTAGATGGAGCCCATGCCCAGCCCGTAGACGATCAGGCCCGCGAGGATCGTCCAGTACGAGCCGTCGGCGAGCATCCCGGCGGCCATCAGCGCGCCGCCCCCGGAGCCGAGCAGCAGCGCGATGACCAGGGTCGGCCGGGCGCCGATGCGGATGATCAGCCGCTCGGCGACGAAGTTGGCGATCCCGATCACCACCGAGAGGCTCAGGAAGGCCAGCCCGCCCTGGAGCGCCGAGTAGCCGAGCACGCCCTGGAGGTACAGGCTGAGGAAGTAGACGAGGTTCTGCATCGAGATGCCGAAGGTGAGGATCACCAGCAGGGCGGCGCGGACGTTGGGGTTGCCGAACAGCCGCAGCGGCATCAGCGGGTTCTCGGTGCGTGCCTCGACGATGACGAAGGCGGTCAGCAGCGCCACCGCGAGGACGGCGGACGCGGCGACCCGCGGCGCTGTCCAGCCGACCTCCGGGCCCTGCGCGATGGCGAACACCAGCAGGGTCAGCCCGGCCGTTCCGGTCAGGGCGCCCGGGATGTCGAAGCCGCGCCCCCGCGCACGCGGGCCGTCCGGAGAGAGGAGGACGTACGCGCCCACGGTGCCCGCCACGACCAGCGGCACGTTCACCAGGAACGCCGCCTCCCAGCCGAACGCGTAGGTCAGGACGCCGCCGAGCAGCGCGCCCAGGCTCAGCCCGCCCGCACCGGCCATGGCCCATACGGCCAGCGCCCGGACGCGGTCGGGGCCTTCGGCGAACCTGGTGGTGACCAGCGAGAGCGTGGCGGGGAACAGCACCGCCCCGCCGACCCCCTGGACGGCCCGCGCGGCGATCAGCATCGCGGGCGACGCCGCCAGCCCGCCCAGCAGCGACGCGCCGCCGAACAGCAGCATTCCGAGGACGAACATGCGGCGGCGGCCCAGCAGATCGGCCGAGCGGCCGCCCAGCAGCAGGAACCCGCCGAAGAAGACGGCGTAGGCGCTGACCACCCACTGGGTGGCGTGGCCGGACAGGCCGACGTCCCGCGCGATGTCGGGCAGCGCCACGTACACGATGGTGAAGTCGAGCGAGGTGATCAGACTGGAGAAGGCCAGCAGGCCGAGGACCAGGCGCGGCCCGCCGCCGGTGGCGGTCTTCTCTCGGGGCTTCATGACGGGCTCCTTCACAGCGTCGGGATCAAGGCTTCGGTCAGGCCGCGTAGGGGCGTTCGGCGCGGGCGTCGCGCAGGGCGCGCGCCCACCAGGTCAGCTGGCCGATCAGGCTCTCGGCCGCCGCGCCGCAGCCGGCGGCGTCGATCGGCCGGCCATGGTCGTCGAACCTGTCCCGGCAGAAGTGGAAGCTGACCGTGTCGTGGACGGTGACGGCGTGGAGCTCGACGAAGACCTGCCGGAGGTGCTCCACGGCGCGCAGGCCGCCGGATGCCCCGCCGTAGGAGACGAAGCCGACCGGCTTGGCCCGCCATTCGTCCACGAACCAGTCGATGGCCGTCTTGAGCGGGGCGGGGAAGCTGCGGTTGTACTCGGGTGTCACGACCACGAACGCGTCGGCTCGGGCCAGCCGTCCGCCCAGCTCGCGGACCGGCGCGGGCGCGCCGGCGGCGCCCGGCCGGGCGGGGAGGACCTCGGGGAGGACGGCCTCGGCCAGGTCGACGACGTCGAGGGCGAGGCCGGGATGCCGGCCGGCCTCCGCCGCGAACCATCCGGCCACCGTGGGGCCGAATCGGCCGTGCCGCGTGCTGCCGACGATGATGACGATGTTCAGCGGTCCTGACGCGGTCATCGCGCGCTCCCTTCGAATCTGCGTCCTGCGCGGTTCGGTGGGTCGAGCCTGCCGACGGGCGCTTATCCGGCGCCTACCGCGCGCTTTCACGCGCCCGCAAGCGGCGGCGACCGGACCGATCTCGGAGAAGGCGCCCGTTATCGTGGGGACATGCGATTCGGGGTGCTCGGACCGCTGGAGGTGTGGGCAGCGGACGGCACCCCGGTGGCGGTGCGCGGGGCGAAGATACGGGCGCTGCTGGCCGTCCTGCTCGGGCACGAGGGACGGCCGGTGCCGGTGGACCGGTTGATCGACGACCTGTGGGGCGCCGCGCCGCCCCGCGATCCAGCTGGAGCGCTCCAGGTCAAGGTCTCGCAGCTGCGCCGCGTCCTGGACGATGCCGAGCCGGGCGCCCGGGGCCTGGTGTCCTTCGAGGAGGGGCTGGGGTACCGGCTCCGGGTGGACGCCGAGGCCGTCGACGCGACGCGGTTCACCGGTCTGCTGGCGCGGGCGCGCGAAGCCCCCGACCCGCGGTCGCGGACGGGCCTGCTGACGGAAGCGCTGGGGCTGTGGCGCGGACCGGCCTTCGCCGACTTCGCCGACGAGGAGTTCGCGCGTCCCGCCATCGCCCTCCTGGAGGAGCGGCGGCTCACGGCCGTCGAAGAACGGGCGGAGGCGAGCCTGGAGATCGGCGAGCGGGGAGCGCCGGCGAGCGAGCTAGGCGACCTGGTCGATCGGCATCCCCTGCGCGAACGGCTCCGCGCCGCGTACATGCGCGCCCTGTACGGCGCCGGACGCCAGGGCGAGGCCCTGGAGACCTACGCCGACCTCCAGGCGCGCCTGCGCGGCGAACTGGGCGTCGACCCCGGCCCCGGGATCGCCGAACTCCACCGGCGGATCCTCGACCAGGACCCCGCCCTCGCCGCGGCGCCCGGAACGCCTCCGCGGACCAACCTCCCCGCGCAGATCAGCGAGCTGGTCGGCCGTGACGAGGCGGTGGCCCGGGTCCGGACGCTGCTGGAGTCCGCCCGGCTGGTCACGCTCACCGGACCCGGCGGCGTCGGCAAGACGCGGCTGGCCCTGGAGACCGCCGCCGGGGCGGCCGAACGCCATCCGGACGGTGTGTGGCTCGTCGAGCTGGCCGGCCTCGACCGCGTGGCGGGGGCCCGCGAGGGCGATCGGCTCGCGGGAGCCCGCGAGGGCGACCTGCTGGCGGAGACCGTGATCGCCGTCCTCGACGTCCGCGATGACGCCGCGCCGGGCCTGCCCCGTTCCGGTGTGGCCGCCGATCCGGTCGAACGGCTCGCCGGGGTGCTGCGGAGCCGGAGGGCGCTGCTCGTCCTGGACAACTGCGAGCACGTGATCGACGCGGTCGCCGCGCTGAGCGAGCGGCTCCTGCGGGCGGCACCGGAGATCACGATCCTCGCCACCAGCCAGGAACCCCTCGGGCTCGCCGGAGAGGCGGTCTGGCCGGTTCCTCCGCTGGAGCTGCCCTACTCTCCCTCCGACAACGGGCCCGCGGCGCTCCGGCGGTTCAGCGCCGTCCGGCTGTTCGAGGCGCGCGCCGCGGCCGCCGCGCCGGGGTTCGAGATCGACGCCGCGAACGCCCGCGCGGTCGCGGCGATCTGCCGCCGGCTGGACGGCGTCCCGCTGGCCCTGGAGCTCGCGGCCACCCGCCTGCGGGCGCTGGACGTCCACGACCTGGCGGCACGGCTCGACGACCGGTTCCGGCTGCTCTCGTCCGGGCACCGCGGCGCCCCGGCGCGGCAGCGGACCATGCGCGCGATGATCGACTGGAGCTGGGAACTGCTCTCCGACGCCGAGCGCGTCGTCCTGCGGCGGCTCGCGGTGCACGTCGAGGGCTGCACGCTGGAGGCGGCCGAGGAGGTCTGCGCGGACGGCGACGTGGCGTCCGAGGACGTCCTCGGCCTGCTGGCCCGCCTCGTCGACCGCTCGATGGTGGTCAGGGCCGGTGGCCCGGCCGGGACCCGCTACCGCCTGCTGGAATCGGTCGCCGCCTACGCCCTGGAACGCCTGGAGGAGGCCGGGGAGACCGGACGGCTCCGCCTGCGGCACCTGACCTTCTACACGGAACTGGCCGAACGGTCCGAGCGGCGGCTGCGCGGCCATGACCAGCGGCGAGCGCTCCAGCGTCTGGACGCCGAGCACGGCAACCTGCGGGGGGCGCTGGAGGAGGCCGTCCAACGCCGCGACGCCGGCCATGCCCTGCGGCTGGTCAACGCGATGGCCTGGTACTGGTACCTGCGCGGCAGGATCGGCGAGGGACGGCGCGCGTTCGCGACGGCGCTGGGCGTCCAGGACGAGGCCCCCACCGCGACGAGAGCGCGGGCCGAGGCGTGGAAGACCGGCCTGGACCTCCTCGGCGAACGGACCACGGACTTCCGCGCGCCCTCGGAGGCCATCGCCGATCCGGGCGAACAGGCCAGAGCGGAGTGGTTTCTCAGCGACGTGCTGCTCGGCGCGGGCGATCTGACCCTCAGCCGGGACCTGGTGAACCGGGCGCTGCCGGTGTTCCGGCGGCTCGGCGACCGCTGGGGCACCGCCGCGGCCCTGGCCACCGAGGCCAACCAGGCCCTCGTCCGCGGCGACCTCGGCACGCTCGGCCGGGCCGGGACGGAGAGCCTCGCGGTATTCGACGAACTGGGAGACCGGTGGGGGCAGGCCCGGGCCACCGACCTGCTCGCCAGGCTCGCGGAGATCAAGGGCGACCATCGCGAGGCCGCCGCGCTCGTCCGCGGCGGCCTCCGGCCGGCCGAGGAGCTCGGGCTGTGGTTGCAGGTCTCGCTGCTCCAGTCCGCGCTCGGCCGGCTCGCCCTCCTGGCGGGCGACCACGCCGAGTCGGACCGCCGCCACGAGCGGGGCAGGAGCCTCGCCGCCGAGCACGGCTACCGCCCCGGCGAGGCCTTCGCACTCACCGGCCTGGCCCTCACCGCCCGCCGCGCGGGCCGCCTCGACGAGGCCGAGACCCACATGCGCACCGCCCTCGCCTGGGAACGCGAGGTGCGGTTCGCGCCGGGCATCACGCTCGCCCTGGCCGAGCTCGGATTCACCGCCGAGCAGCGCGGGGACGCCCCGGCGGCGGCGGAACTCCACCGGGAGGCCCTCGCCGTCGCGCAGGAAACCGGCGACCCCCGGGCGATCGCGCTGGCCCTCGAAGGCATGGCCGGCGTGGCGGCCCGCACGGGCGCCCCGGCGGACGCCGCACGGCTCCTCGGCGAGGCCGCCGCCCTGCGCGAGTCCACGGGCGCGCCCCTGCCACCCGAAGAACGCGCGGACGTCGACCGCATCACCGGCACGGCACGATCGGCACTCGGCGACGAAGCCTTCACCACGGCGTTCGCCAAGGGCCACACCCTCGACCGTCCGCACCCGCCCAGGTAGCTCGACCGCCGGGACCATCCGCCCCCCAAGTCGCCGAACGTCCCGGGGTCGCCGTGCGACCCATGCGAGGGCACCGTGAGCTCCATGACCGCAAGCCTGCTCGTGGTCGAGGACAAGCCCGGCATCCGTCGGGCGGCGGATTCACCATGCCGACCCGGCGGTGCTCTAGCCCTGCCTGACGACCCGCGCGGTCAAGGAATCGGAATCGTTAGTCGGCAGCGGTGGATGGTGAATTTGTGGGCGCAGCCATAGGCGCGGTTCCCCATAGGGGTTACCACACCCATGGCCACAAGCCCACCACCCCATGATCGCCACATTCGCGGCTAGCAGTCATCAGGGCAGGATGAGTGGGCGCGCGGATCCGATCCACGCCTCAGGAAAGTTGTTCCGGCCTCCGGCCGAGGTGGTGGCCTTGCGGTTTTACACCAGGTAGCCGGTGTACATGGGATTGGTCAGCACCTCTCGGACCGAGGAGTACGTCCACTTGCTCACACTGCGCTGCTTGGAGGTGACGAGAGCAATGGTCAAGAGCTGTGGATCAAGATCTTTAGGCTACTTTCCGGCAGGCTTGATCGGGTAGGGCGTAGGGTGCGACGAGTCCGCCGTTGATGAAGGCGGCGTCGGCGCGGACGGGGGCCACCAAGGTGTGGGGTGTTGGCCGGGAGCGCGAGTCTGAGAGGTGTTCCACTTCAATACCATGCGTTCCACGCAAGTGAGGCCGGCCTGAATGGGCATGGCCTCTTCCTGCTGCCCGGAAGCATAACTCATGCGTTCAAGATGGCTCCTGGTCGCGGTTTTCCTTCTTGGCGCCACGGCGTGCGGGTCTGACGGGGGGAAGGCCGCCACGGAGGTCAGGAGCGGGTCGCCTGCATCTTCGCCCGTGAACCCGGCCCCATCACCTTCGGCGTCGCATTCTCGGTCATTGCCCCCGTGGCATCTGCACGGCAAGCCGCGCTGCGATCGGCGCTCCTGGGCGTCGAGCCTGTGCCAGCATCCCCGGATCAGCGAGGACAGCGGTGTTCTCACCAAGGTTCAGGCGACCGAGCACAACGGCTACGACCGGGTCACCTTCACGTTTGACGCCTCCCGGCCGCTTCCCGGATACGGGGTGCGGTACGTCCCTGAAGTGATCAAGGATCCGTCGGCGAGAAAAGTGGAAATGCCAGGCCAGGCATACCTGGAGATCTCCTTCAGTTACGCCAATTCCATCACGGGGAAGCAGGGTTTGGGGACGCTGCTCAAGCCGAACCCTGAGCGTCCGGTGCCCATCAGTGGCCTCCACCTGCTACGTGCCTATGTCATGACCTCCGACCGCCATGGCCGTACCGACTTCGTGCTGGGGCTGGGGGACGCGGTGGACTTCCGGGTGCGCAACCGCGGCACCGCGGTGTTCCTGGACGTCAGGCATCGCTAGGCGCCCGCTGATACGAGGTTGACCTTGGCGCGGTGGCGAATCGACTCGGGTCTGGGGCCGGAACGTCCGGATTGCTCAGCGCCTTCGGGCGGCGTCCGGAGCGGGGCGCCGAGCCGCTGTTGGCCGGCCGGTTCGACCGGGTCCGCGTAAGGTGCTTCCGCTGCATGAGTAGTCGCCAGGGGCGCCGTTGCAACACTGGTTTAGTAAAGGCGTTGTCACCTCTGAGAAGGGACCTCCGATGCGCCGGATCAGCCCCCTCCTCGCCGCGGCTTTCGCGGTGTTATCGCTTTCCCAAGGCGCGGCGCGGGCCGCGGAAGGCTGGACCGCCTCGCCGGCGACCGGTGTGAACGGTCCGGTGAGCAGCTTCAGCGACACCGACGCCTGGGCCCTCGGCGGCGACCGCGGCTTCGCGCACTGGGACGGCCGGGAGTGGCGCAACGTCCCGGCGCCGGACGGCGGCGGGACGATGGAGGCGATCGCCGACGCCGGGCCGTCCGACGCGTGGGCGGTCGGCCGGCGAGGCGCCCCTCCCGCTGGGAAGAACTTCGTCACGCAGATCCAGCACTGGGACGGCGTGAGCTGGAACATCACCCCCAGCCCGGAGTTTCGGGGCCGGTACGCGGCCCTCTGGGGCGTGGCGGCGCTCGCGCCGGACGACGCGTGGGCGGTCGGCTGCGACGGAACCACCGCCCTGGCCGAGCACTGGGACGGCGAAGGCTGGAGCCGCGTCACCGTGCCCGTCCCCGGCACCGGGCTCCACTCCTCGCTGACCGCGATCAGCGGGAGCTCGTCGCGCGACATCTGGGCGATCGGCACCTACGGCAACCCCGGGCAGGCCCCGAACTCGCTGTTCGCGATGCACTACGACGGGGCGGCGTGGCGCGCCGTGCCCATGGAGCAGGTCCCGGGCCATGCCGACGGCACCTACGCGCTGCCCCGGTCAGTGGTCGCCATCGGCGCGAACGATGCCTGGGTGGTCGGCTACACGACCGGCACCGGGCAGCGGGGCGGCACGCTGACCG
This sequence comes from Actinomadura sp. NEAU-AAG7, assembly GCF_018603865.1. Lineage (NCBI taxonomy): Bacteria > Bacillati > Actinomycetota > Actinomycetes > Streptosporangiales > Thermomonosporaceae > Actinomadura > Actinomadura sp. NEAU-AAG7. The sequence goes on along the minus strand of NZ_JAHFZY010000001.1, from coordinate 1,468,333 downwards.
AGCACTGGGACGGGACGCGATGGCAGATCGTCCCCAGCCCGTTCGACCACCCCTCACCCACCTCGACCCCTACCGGCTCGCCGCACAAGGTCACGGCGCGCGCCGGACGACGTCTGGGCGGGCGGCTCCACCTACGACCATCTTGGGGGCCACTACGGGGTGCTGCTGCACTGGAACGGCGTCCGCTGGACCCAGGACACCACCGCGCCGACTCCTCACCCATTCCTAGGTCGCGCACGCCCCTACCGTTCGAGGACCTCGGTGCCTGTGATCCCGGTCAGGTATCGCCTTGTGGTGGTGGTCGGGTCGTCTTCTCGCAGCGCTTCCGCGACGTGGCTGGACGGCTGCGGGGTGGCCGTCCAGCCACGGTGTTACGGCCTTTCGCCTGGGTGTAGGCGTTGCGGGATGTTCGTCAGCGGGAAGTTCTTCCAGAAGTAGGCATCGGCCGCGTGCTGGTCCCCGGGGTAGTTGACGGCCTCGGCGATCCGGCGGCGTTCGATGCGGAAAGCCAGGGCCCAGGTGATGTCCAGGCCCTTCGGCTTGGTGCTCCAGCCTCGGTGCAGGTCCACGACCCAGTCGCCGTCCGCCGCGAGGAAAATCGTCTCGGCCTGGAATCCGGCGCGGGCGAGTTGGGCGAAGAACGCCAGCACCTCGTCGACCCCCTTCATTGTCCCGGCCAGCGGGTGATGGCCGGGAATCGTCCATGTGACGTCCGGGGCGAAGAACCGCTCACGGAGCGCCCGGAGGTCGTTCTTGGCATAGGCGGCGTAGTAACCGCGGATCAGGGTGACGTTGGGATGTTCCTTCGGGGGCTCGGCCGACGCCGCGGGGGTGGCGATGGCTGCGGCCGCTCCGGCCACCGTGAGGCCACGGAGCAGGGTCGCGCGGGAGAGGTCGGACACGGTCACTCCTTCTTCTTGGACGGGGTGGTGCCGCCGTACGGCAGGACCGCGATCACGAGGGCACCGAGCACCGCGACGGCGGCGCCCGCGACATAGGCGGCGTGATAGCCGTCGAGCACGCCGGACGGGGTGCCGGGCGACCCCGCGGCATGGGCGACCGTCACCAGGGCGGCGACGCCGAGACTGCCGCCGAGCTGCTGGGACGTGACGTTCAGGGCGCCGGCCACGCCGTGCCGGGCCTGCGGGACGTCGGTGAGCGAGGCCGCCGTCAGCGCGGCGAACGCCAGCCCCTGCCCCACGCTCATGACGGCGATCCCGGGCAGGACGTCCGCCCGGTAGCCGCCGCCGAGGGGAGTCCGCGCCCAGAGGACGCCGACGCCGAAGGCGATGAGCAGCAGGCCGCCGACGATCAGGGGACGCTGGCCCACCCGGGCGAGGACGCGGCCCGCCACGTTGGCGGAGACCATGACGATCAGGCCCATCGGCACGATCGCCAGCCCCGACTCCAGCGGCGAGTAGCCCAGCATCCCTTGCAGGTAGAGGGGCGCGAAGAAGAGCAGGCCCAGCACCGGGGTGAAGAACGCCACCGCGGCCAGCGTCGCCCGGCGCACCGGTGTGGAATGGAAGATCGTCAGAGGCAGGAGGGGGTCGGCGGTGCGCCGTTCCCAGAGCAGGAAGCCGATGAGCAGGACGACCGCGACGACGATCGGGGCCCACGTCCGCGCATCGGCCCATCCGTTCGTCGCCGCGTTGCCCACCCCGTACACGGCGGCCACCAGGCCGGAGGTGGCGAGGACCGCGCCCTGCGGGTCCATGCTCTGCCTTTCCCGGGTGCCGGACGGCAGGAGGCTCCGCACCGCCAGCAACACCGCCAGGGCGATCGCGGTGAGGACGGCGAACACCGCGCGCCAGCCGAACGCGTCGGTCAGGACCCCGCCCAGCACCAGGCCGCCGCTGAAGCTGGACGCGCCGACCGAGGTGTAGACGGCCAGGGCCCGGTCGCGGAGCGGACCCTCGGGAAACAGCTGGGTCACCAGGGCGAGCGAGGCCGGGCCGGACAGCGCGGCTCCCAGCCCCTGACCGGCGCGGGCGACGACGAGGACCTCCGCCGTCGGCGCCGCCGCGGCGATCGCCGCGCACACGGTGAAGACGCCGATGCCGAGGGCGAAGACCGGCCGCCGGCCGAGCACGTCCGCCGCCCGGCCGCCGAAGAGCAGGAAGCCGGCGAAGGCCGCCGCGTACAAGGTGATCGTCCATTGCAGCAGGGCGTCGTCCATGTCCAGCTCCCGGCCGATCACCGGCAGGGCGGCGTTCACGACCGCCACGCTGCCGGTGTCGATGGCCAGGCCCGCGGCGAGGACGACCAGGGCCGCCCAGGTGCGCCGGCCGACCCGTTCGCCGTCCCGATGGACGGCGAGGTTGGTGCTCACGTGCACTCCTACGGCGATCGAAGGTCAGTGGTAGCGGCCGAGGACGTCGCGGATCAGGCCGTCGCGGACCAGGAAGGCGTAGGAGAAGCTCTCGCCGCCCCCGCTCCCGGTGGAGAAGTCGTAGTCCACGCGGTAGCGCTCTCCGTCCCACCGGCTTCGGGTGACCTTGTAGCGGCCGCCCGCGTCGAGCACCTCGGGGATGAGGAAGCGGGTCATGATCTCCTCGCGCGAGCGGTAGATCCGGCCGACGCTGTCGAACCGGGCGTTCTCGGCGAACACGGCGGCCACGCCCTTGCGGTCGCCGGCGTTGGCGGCCTCGACGAAGCGCTGGGCGATGCGTTCGGCCGCCGCCCTGTCGGCCGGTGGCGCAGCCGGGCTTCCGCTGGGGTCCGCACGGCCTGGCCGGGCCGTTCCCGAGCAGCCCGTCGCCAACGCCAACACCAATGCCGCCAAGCCGACCTGCCCGCTGAATCGCATGACCCTTCACCTCTGGTTGGACGAGCTTCATGAACCCGGCCCGGCAGGCGCGGGGGCTCCCGCCGGGCCGGGTCGGTAGGGAGCCCTCAGACATCGGGCTCCTCGCGCCTTCAGGAAAACGCGGAGCCGCCCGGCGCGTCCAAGACCTTCTGCCATGCAATAACCGCATAGCTGGCGTCAGCCGGTCGGTCGTCCACCCACGGCGTCGACGCCGTCCCGACCGCAGCGGACACTCGGCTTCGCCGCACGGGTCCGGGACCGCGGCCCATACAGTGAACGCATAGATCAACGGCCGGCCAGGGAGGTTGCGCATGGACGTGAACACCCGCTCCCTGCGCTTCTTCATCGAGCTCGCCGAGCAGTTGAACTTCACCCGCGCCTCCGAGCGGCTCTTCATCTCCCAGCCGGCGCTCAGCCGGCGGATCCGCCGGCTTGAGGAGGATCTGCGCACGCCGCTGTTCGAACGGACGGGCCGGGAGGTGCTGCTGACGGCCGCGGGCGAGGCGTTCCTGCCGCTCGCCCGGCAGCTCATCGCCGACTGGCAGGCGGCACAGCGCTCCGCGCGCCTCGTGGCCGCCGCCAGGTCCCGCATCCTGCGGGTCGGGTTCGAGGCGTCGGGCGCGGGCGCGCTGGCCACCCACGCCTACACCGAGTTCATGCGGCGGCACCCCGGCTCCTCCGTGGAGCCCAAGCGTTTCGAGTGGGGCGGGGAGGTCATGGCGCTGCGCGAGGGACTGGTCGACGTCGCCTTCGTCTGGCTGCCCGCCGACACCACCGGGCTGCACACCGAGGTCGTGGCCACCGAGCGGCGCATGGTCGGCTTGGCGGCGGGGCATCCGCTGGCCGCTCGTGACCGCGTGTCGATCCTGGACCTCGGCGACGAGCCGCTCATGTGGACGCGGCGAGCGCCCAGGGAGTGGGTCGACTGGTGGGCGGTGAACCCGCGCCCGGACGGGCGCGAGCCGGTCTGGGGCCCGGAGAACGACAACGTCGAGGAGATGCTCGAACACGTGGCGTCCGGCGTGGCGATCTGCATCAGCCCGGAGTCGATGGCCCTGCACTACGGCCGACCGGACCTGACCTGGCTTCCCATCGAGGACGTCTCGCCCCTGCGCATCGCGATGTGCTGGCCGGTGGGCACCACGGGCCGGTCCGTGGCCGACTTCGCGGCCGTGGTCAGGCACCTGTCCGAGCGCGCCTAGACCGCGGCGGTCAGGAGGGGACGGGCGGGGGTTCCGGGAGGGGGTCCTCGGGGGTCTCCGGGGCGGTGGGCTCCAGGGCGTGGATCAGTTGGTTGACCCGCTCCAGCACCGGCTCGGGCGGCGGCACGGTGGACGGTTCGCCCAGCCGGGTGACGCGCCGGGCGCAGCACAGTTCGACCCCGGCGGCCGCGGCGTCCAGCTCGGCGATGTCGCGTGCCGCGAGGGCGTCGTCCAAGGCCCGGAGGTACTGGTCCGTGCGGTCCCAGCGGTCGTCGGGCAGGCGCCAGCGCGGGATCTCGTTCAGGAGGTCGAGCAGTTCCTCCCGGACGGACGTCTCAGGCCATCGCTCCACACCAGGGATGCTACGAGGTCACGGGACGCCGAGGAGGACGAATCCGGCCCACGTGTAGGGGTCGCGGTAGACCAGCGGGTGGGAGGCGCGGACCTCCGTCTTGGCCGATCGCAGCGCGTCGGCGGGGCGCGCGCCGGACCGCAGGTGCCGGTGGAAGGCGCGCATCAGCCGGCGGGTGGGGCGGTCCGGTATCGGCCACAGGCTCACCACGAGGGACTGCGCGCCGGCGTAGAACAGCGCCCTGCTCATGCCGACCAGCCCTTCGCCGCGCGTGATGGGGCCGACCGCCGTGTCGCAGGCCGAGCAGACGACGACGTCCGCCGTCAGGTCGAGGCCGAACATCTCGTAGACCCGCAGCGTCGTGTCGCCGGTGAAGGACAGCGCCGAGTAGAGCGGTTCGTGGTCGTCGATGGCGCCGTGGGTGGCCAGATGGACGATCCGGTGCCCGCCGGCCTCGCGGGCGAAGTGCTCCTTGGTCGCGTCCGGCCCGAGCAGGGCGCGGGCGCCACCGCCGTACTCCGCCGCGATCTCGGCGACCTCGCGCGTGCCGGGCAGCGACTCCTCCAGCCCGACCCCGAGGAAGGGCCCGCCCGCGGGACGCCGCGTCCGGCCGGTCAGCTCGCCGAGGACGGTGGCGGACGGCACGTAGGAGAGCACCGCCCGGTCCCCCAGCGGCCCGTCGCGGAACGGCAGCATCTCGAAGGGGAGGTAGGCGAGCGCGCCGCCGGGGACGATGACGACGCGGCGCGCCGCGTCCAGTTCGGGCGCGACCGGCCCGAGCAGCAGCCCGGCCAGTTCCCGGCGGGCGGCCTCCGTCGCCTCGTCGCCGAGGGCGCCCTCGCGGTAGCGGGCCAGGGCCCGGTCGAGGAGCTCCTTGATCCGGTCCTCGCCGCCCCTGATGTGGACGGCGCGCGAGGTCCCGCGCGTGATCGCCCAGACCGCGCAGCCGTAAGGGGCGAGGTGGTAGGCGAGGAGCAGCGTGCCGCCGTCCAGGAGCCGCTGGGTGGCGGGCAGGTCGAGCGGTTCCGGTTCCTTCAGGGCGGCGTAGCCGGGCAGCTCGTCGCGGATGCGGAGCGTCACCCGCTCAAGCCTCTCCTCCACGCGCCGGTACTCGCGCTGCCCGGGGCTCTGCTCGTGCAGGACGGCCAGGCGCGTGCGCAGGTCCTGCTCCTCGGCCAGCAGCGCCTCCTGCGCGGGGTCCTCGGCCCGGATCTCCAGGCGGCGCTCGGAGAGCAGGTCCATGAGCGCGCGGGTGCGGGCGCGTTCGGAGACGTGGAACGCGCGGTCGTGATCCCCCGGGCCGCCGCGGTGCACCAGGAGGGCGACGAGCCCGGTGAACGGCGTCTGGTGCTCGGCGAAGAGGCTCTCGCGCGCCGTCCCGATCCCGGCGCGGGCGCGCAGCGACTCGACGATCTCGACGGCCTCGGCGTAGCGGTCCAGCGCCGCGTCCAGTTCGTCGCGGCCCTCGTGGATGACGCCGAGGTTCACCAGGTCGATCATGGTCGACTCGGACGCCGGGGAGGCCCGCCGCGTGATGTCCAGCGCCCGCCGCGCGGCGGCCAGGGCCTGGTCGAGGTCGCCCTCGGCTCTGGCGATCACGGCGAGGTTGCCGTGGACGACGGCGGCCGAGGGCGAGTCCGGGACGGACTCGGCGTAGATCGACAGCGCCTCCTCGCAGTGCCGCCGGGCCGCGGCCAGGTCCTCGTCGATCAGGAAGCCGCCGAGGTTGCCGAGGTCGCGGGCCGTCTCCAGCGAGCGCGGCGCGGCGGCGCGGTCGATGTCGAGCGCCTCGCGGAACGCGGCGAGCGCGGCCGCGCGGTCCCCGGCGCGGAGCCGCAGGCCGCCGAGCGTGCTCAGCCGGCTCGCCAGCGACGGCGAGCGCGGGACGACCCGCCGGCTGATCTCCACCGCGCGTTCGACGGCGTCCAGCGCCCGGCCGTCCTCGCCGCGCCGCCGGTGGATCGCCGCGATGTTCGCGAGGTCGGTGGCGGTCTCGGTGGAGCCGGGGGCCAGCGCCTCGTCGATGTCGAGCGCGCCGTAGTAGTAGCGCAGGGCCTGGTCGAGGTCTCCGCCGAGCCGGAGCACGTAGCCGACGTTGACGAGTTCGCGGGCGGTCGCCCGCGAGCGGGGGTCCAGCTCGCGCTGCATGACCAGCGCCAGTTCGTAGTGGGTGCGCGCCGCGTCCAGATCGCCGTACTCGACCAGGACCGAGCCGATCAGGCTCAGGTCGGTCGCCGCCGCGCCGGGGTCGGTCTTCCGGTCGACCTCCAGGGCCCGGCGGAACAGGGCGAGCGCCTCGTCCAGCTCCCCCAGCGCGAGGTGCACCGTGCCCGCGTTGCTGAGATAGGACGGATAGGCGTCCGGGACGGGGCTGAGGGCGGACACGATCTCGGCCGCCTTCCGGAACAGCGCGAGCGCCTCGCGCAGTTCTCCGCGCGGTTTGTGCAACGAACCGAGGTTGCTGGTGAACTTCGCCACGTCGGCGCTTCCGGCGTCTATCCCGGTGGCGATGTCGAGTGCTCGCCCGAAGTGCGTCTCGGCCTCGTCCAGCCTGCTCTGCCGCAGCATGAGGTTCCCGAGGACGTCGTGCAGGTACTGGAGGAACGGCAGGAGTTCCGCCCGGTCCTCCTCACGTTCGGCGAGCGCGCGTTCCGCCCAGGGCACCGCCTCCTCGTAGCAGCCGATCGCCTCCAACTCCTGGTGGTCGTCCATCAGCCGCTTGCCGATCCGCGCGTAGGCGACGGCGTTGTTGAGCGGATCCGAGGCGTCGAGTTCCGGTGAGCTCACGCGTCCTCCGGAGTCTTCGGCGGGGTCCACAGCCACGCCTGCTCGGCGAACTCCTTCACCTGGACGTGGACCCTGGTGAACTCGTCCGCGGCGCCCCCGAGGTAGCCGGGTTTGATCACGTAGTCGTACAGGTGGTCGGAGACCAGCACGGCGAGGTCGGCCGCCCGCTCCCCGGCGGCGGCGCGCAGCTCCGGGCTGTCCACCAGGCGGTTGATGCCCACGACCATCGAACCGGAGAATCCCGCCACGCTCGGGCCGATGAGTCCGATGCCCACCGCCATGCGCAACCGGACCCGGTCGTGCTCCGCCCCGTTGTCGGCGGCGAGCCTGCGCGCGGTCGAGGCGAGCAGTTGCGGGAGCGCCGCCGTCGGGTCGGCGGTGCTGGGGAGGAACGCGACGAACCCGTCCCCGGTCCACTGCTTGTCGGCCGTGTCGATCGAGACGCCGCAGTCGAGGAGGACCCCGGCGACGAGGCGGGCCAGGCGCTCCTGCACCCGCTCCTGGGCCGGGACGCCGCGCCGCCCGTACCCCATGACGTCCACGACGAAGCCCATCTGGAGGCTCCTGCGGCCGGACGGCGGCCTGACGGCGCTCGCCGCGGCGGCGTCCTCCGCGAACGGCGGCGCGAACGGCGGCGCGATGCCCTCCGGGGCCGCGCCGAGCCGCCGCAGGTTCCGGTCGCCGCCGAGGACCCGGTCGCATACGGCCAGCTCACGGTCGGTGTAGGCGAGCAGGTAGACGACCTGGAGGCCGGACGCCGCCCGGGTGCGGTGGAAGTCGAGGACCGCGCCGAGCATGGCCCGGACCGTCCGCTCGACGTCGCCGCCGCCCTGCCCCACGCCGAGCAGCGGGAACAGGACGCTCCGCAGGGGCGGGTCGGCGTCCGCGCGTTCGACCTCCGCCAGCGCGTTGGTCACGCACCGGCCGATCTCGCGCACCTGCCGGAACCCGCCGCCGGGCTCGCCCTGGACCGCCGCGACATGGACGACGCGGCGCACCCCGCCGCGCGCCAGCATGCCCGCGCCGGTCATCACGGCGGTCGCGGCGGGCAGCGGGGCGCGCCCGGCCGTCGCGCGCGCCAGCTCATGACCCACCAGGTCCTCGACCACCTGCCCGGTGGCGTCCCGCCGCGCCCCCTCGTAGCGGACGATGCTGGACACCGAGAACTCCTCGACGCGTGCCATCTCCATGCTGGTGTTCTCGGAGTTGACCCAGACCTCGGCGCAGCGCGCCCGCCGGATGTCGCCGCAGACGATGCCGACGTAGCGCTCGCCCGCGCCCGCGGTGAACCTGAAGTAGCGGATCTCGCCGCTGTCGAGCGGCCGCCCCGGACCGGTCCGCCGCCCGCGCCGCAGCCACCAAAGGAGCGCGCAGGCCAGGGCTGGCACGCCGACACCGATCAGGGCCGTGGCCGGGCTCATGCCGTCTCGACGCCGTCCGGCGCGCGGGCCGACACCTCGGCGGTGCGTCCGCCGCGCGGGGTGAGCGGCGGGCACTCCGCCAGCAGGGCCGCGCCGTAGGAGGCGGCCGCGAGCGAGGCGTACCTGCGCCAGGTCCGGTCGGTCCGCGTGTCGCCGTAGTCGCTGACACCGCGGACCACCAGCCATTCCAGCCCGCTGGAGAAGCTCGCGACGCCGATGCCCTTGCCCTCCATCTCGACCGCGCGGAGGGCGTGCTCGGCGGCGAGCCGGTCGCGGGTGGCGGCGTTGCGCAGCGCGCGGTCGGCGCTGCCGACGAAGCCGTAGTGCACCTTCGGGTGGCCGGGCCGGTGCCCGCTGGCGGCCCGGTCGGGGTGCGGCGTCGGGGCCTGCGCGCCGTCCGACATGTACAGGACGTCCGTGGCGTCCGGCGGGCGGTCGAAGCCCTGGAGGACGGCGGCTCCCCGGGCGAGGAGGTCCTCCCACGCCCTGCGTCCGAGCTGCTCCTCGGCCTCCAGGTACCTGGCGCGGCGGACGAGCAGCGGCGACGGCCGGGGGAAGGGCTGCCGGAGCGTCAGGCCGTCGGGCCGGTCGACCACGTGGTCGTAGTCGATGACGCCCCACGTGGAGACGACGATGTCGCCGAGCCTGACGTGCCGGTCCGGGTGCCCGGGGTCCGGCACGCCCGCGGCGATGCCGACCATCAGCACGTAGCCGACCGTCGGGAAGCTCCGCACCAGGTTGGCGCAGGCGTCGGCGGCCGCGTCGTTGGCCGTGTCCCCCATCAGCGTCAGGGCCACCCCGTGCGGACGGTCCGGGTCCGCGCCGGTCATGGTCCCGACGACGTAGTCGGCGCGGTCGCCCGCCACGTTCCGCCGCCGCGCGTCCCGCACGAACGCCCGGACGGCGTTGAACTCCTCCGGCAGCGCGCTGACGATACCGATCGTCGGCTCCTCCACGGCCCTCCTTCGTTTCGCGCGGCCCGGCGCGTTCGCGTCGAGCCGCCAGAGCCCGCGTCCGGCCTCGGACGCGGCGTCCAGGTAGGCGATCTCGTCGTCGAGCCGCTGCCGGAACCAGCGGGCGAGCCGGAGGTCGTCGGCGACGAACCCGGACTCGGCGGTACCCGGCCCCAGGACGGCGGCGGCGTTGTCCAGCGCGATCTCGACCGTCCGGCGCATGGTCTTCGCTTCCGCCACGCGTCCGCTCGCCCTGGCCTGGTCGAGGCCCAGCTCCGCCAGGCGGTCGGCGAGCGCGTCGCCCTGACCGAGGGACCGGGCGAGGGAGAGGGCGTCGGACGCTCCGTCGCGGAGCCGGTCGCAGACGTCCCTGACGTCGGGGAACGTGGCGTGGACCCGCATCTGGTAGCGGCTCTTGGCCATGTGCATGAGGTAGCGGCCGAGGAAGGGCATGTCGTCGGCGGTGCCGCGCGACCAGGTCCAGGCGCTGAGCAGATCGTCCTGGTCGGGCGCGCCGAGCACGCGGATGCGGCGGTCGGCCGTCGGCTGGGCGGCGGGCCCGTACTCCCAGGCGACGATCCCCCCGGGCAGCCGGGCGGGCTGCCTCGACCAGCCCGGCGCCTCCTCGGGCGGGACGCCTTTCCCGGTGGTCTTGCCGAGAGCGAGCAGCGCCGTTCCGATGAACACGTCGGTGGGGCCGAGGACCCGGCCCAGTAACCGTTCGTGATCGGCCCAACCCGGGCCGGGCGTGCCGCCGCGCGGCGCGGCGGACACAAGGACGAGATGGAGGACGTCGTGCTCGCGGCGTAACACCATCTGGAGGTCGTGGCCGCGATGCTCGCGCGCCGCGACGGCGCCGTTCGGAACGCGCTTCAGGGAGGGCGGGACCGTGTCGCGGAGGCCGGTGGAGGGGACCGGCTCCGTCATGCCGAGCACGTCGGCGCACCGCTCCCAGATCCGGCGCAGGGCCGTGAGCGCGGCGGCCGACGCCGGACCGTCCAGGGGCGCGAAGACATGTGCCACGAGCTCCTGCTCCACCACACGAATCCCGCCCATGTCGGCTCCGCTCAGCCACGAGTGGTCTCGACGATGAAGCAATCGTATAAGGACGCGGTCGGGCGGAGCCGTCAGAAGGCCAGGGTGATCTTTCCGGCCAGGCCGCCCCGACGGAAGCGCTCGTGTGCGGCCTGGATCTCGTGGATGCCGAAGGCGGAGTGCACACGCGGCCGCAGCGCGCCCTGGTCGACGAGCCGGGTGAGTTCGTTCAGCCCCGCGCCGTCCTCGCGCACCTGGTTGACCGTCGTCCGGACGCCGCGCGCGGACAGATCCGGAACCGGACCGGCCTGCGTGGCGATCGACGCGTACCGTCCGCCGTCGGCCACCGCCCCGGTCACGAAGGCCCCGAAGGTGTCGAAGACCGCGTCGTAGCCACGGCCCTCAAGAGCGCTTTTGTCGGTGGTGACGAGATCGGCGCCGTGCTCCTGCGCGAAACCGACCTGCGCCTCCCGGGAGACCAGGGCGTCGACCTTGACGCCTCGCGCTCGGGCGATCTGCAGCGCCAGCCCTCCGACCGCGCCCGCCGCACCGGCGATCAGGAGCCGCTCCCCGGCGGACACCGCGAGCCAGTCCAGCGTCTGCGAGGCCGTCAGCCCGGGAAGCGGCAGCGTGGCGGCCTCGTTCAGGCTGACCGCCCCCGGCGCGGCCGCCACCGACCGCGCCGGAAGCGCGACCAGGTCGGCCCAGGTGCCCCGGGCGGAGCCGAGCTGGTGCGACATCGCGATGACGCGGTCCCCGGCGCGCAGGCCGCTGCCGCCGCCCTCGACCACGATCCCGGCCAGGTCCCAGCCGAGCGTCGTCGGAAGCGGCGGAGTCCCGTCCCCGATGGCGCCCTCCCGCGTCTTGTCGTCCACGGGGTTGATGCTGGACGCGATGGTCCGGATCAGCACGTCCTCCGAACCCGGTTCGGGCTCCGGAACCTCCACAAGACGGAGGACGTCGGGGGTGCCGAACCGGTCGATCTGTATAGCGCGCACGGAGAGCCCTTCACTAACTGCCGCTGACCAGCGCACTAACGCCCCCGCCGAGGCCGGGATTCCCGCGCCGCGTCCGCCGGGGCGGACGTTCAGTCCCACAGCCCGGTTCGCGCCAGCGCCTCGGCGGGCGTGTCGGCATAAAGGAGGCCCGGCACCACGTCACCGGCGGCGTCCACGATCCGCCAGCCGCCGAGTTGCACCACGGGCACGCCGCCCCGGCGCTTCGCGAGCGCGAGTTCCGAGAGGGTCCCCCAGGACCCGCCGATGACGATCACCGCGTCGCCGCTGTTCACGATGACGCTGTTGCGGGCCTCGCCGATCCCGGTCGCGATGGCGATGGTGAGGTCGGGACCGGCGCCCTCCCGGTCGGCGCGCGACAGCACCCCGACGACCGTCCCACCGGCGGCCGCCGCACCGGCCGCGACCTCGGCCATCACACCGGTGTAGCCGCCGCAGATCACCACCGCGCCCCGTCCGGCGAGCAGCCGTCCGACCTCGCGGGCGTGCCCGCGGTCGTCAGCGGTGCAGTCGCGGGGCCCGCACACCGACACCTGGATCGCCACTGGACCACCCCCACCCGTCCTTACCCATCCGAAAGGAACGGCAAGACGATCGCGGACGCGCCACCGATATGGCCGCCCAAAGATGAAACGCGAAACACACACACTCAACGCGAAGTATTCAAGCCCGACAAACGCACCCGCCGCCACAGGCGGTCATCCGCCTCCGGTCTCCCCCTGGTCCCCTCCTGGTTCTGCAACGGCCCGCCCGCCGGCCGCACCTTCTACACCCGCACCCCCTGGGCAACGCCCTGACCCCTCCCCCATAACCCCCCACCCGTCCAGCGGGGGCGCGTCGGTTGGGTTGGGCCGGGTGGGCTGCTGTTGGCCTGGGTGAACACGGGGTTCGGGTCGGAGATTTCGTGGTGGGGCGGCTGTCAGATCTTGGGTCGGGCCTGTACGGGGGTGTTCGGCGTACAGGCTGACAACAGTGATCATCTTGTGGACACGTGAGTGATCCGTGACGTTTGTCCCCGGCGGGCCCCGCTCCTCCCCACGCCCGCCACCAGGAGGGACGATGAAACTATCCTCATGTGCCGCCGCCCTTGCGGCGACCGCGCTGATCGGGTCTCTGGGCGTGGCGCCCGGGACCGCGGCGCGGGCGGCCGGGGGCACGGCCCTGCCGGGCGTGGACATGGCGGCCACCGTGAAGGCGGCCCAGATCGATCCGCGGCGCGCCGACAGCACATTGACGCCGGGGGCCAAGGCCAGCGTGCTGCTGGTCGAGGAGGCCCTGCGCGACCGGAACCTGCTGGACGCCAAATGGGTGGACGGCTATTTCGGCACCACGACGATCACCGCGTTCGCCGATTACCAGAAGTCTCTCGGCTACAGCGGTATCGACGCCTCGGGGCTGCCCGGGAAGACCTCGCTCGCCAAGCTCGGAACCGGGCGTTTCACGGTCAACCACATCATCGGCCCGGGGACCCGCGTTTCCGTTGGGGACGCCGTTATCAATACCCGGACGCAGAGCATGCTGGCCGAGGCGGAAAGGCTGCTCGGCCGGGATCTCGCGCTGGACCAGGGTTCCTACAACCCGGGCGGGGACCCGACGTCCGCCGGCACCTATGACGGCGGCGGCGTCGTCGACATCTCGGTCGAGGGAATGAGCGCCGCCACCCGCACCTATGTCTCCCGCACCCTGCGCCGCGTCGGATTCGCGGCGTGGGTGCGCAGCCCCGAGCAGGGCGACTGGCCGTGGCACATCCACGCCGTCGCCATCAGCGACACCGACCTCGCCGCACAGGCACAGCACCAGGTCGGTGACTACTACCTCGGCATGAACGGGCTCGCGAACCGCGGCCCGGACGACGGGCCGAGGCTGACGATCCGCACCTGGGAGGAATACCGGCTCGGCTGACCCATCCGTACCCCAAGCCCCACGGACAAGGAGAACAGCATGAGAACGCTCAAGAGGATCCTCACCGCGACCACCGCCGCGATCGCGTTCGGCGGGACGGCGGTCGCCTTCACCTCCGCCGCCTCGGCGTCCGCGCGTGACGGCGTGTGCGACGCCGGCGAGTTCTGTTACTACTACAACAGCAACAACGAGGGTTCGGTCTCGGACTTCACCGGATCCGTCGCCGACTACGGCACCACGCAACCCTCCTGCTACGACTTCAAGGGCCCCGGGGCGGGCCAGGGGCTGTGCATCAAGAACGCCGCCGCCTCGGTGTGGAACCGGAGTGGTCAGACCGTCCGGGTGCATTACAACAGCGACTACGGCGGCGCCTCCCAGGACTTCGCGGCGGGCGCCAAGGGCAACCTGAGCTCCGCCCTGAAGAACCAGAACGCCTCGCACCAGTTCAACCCGTCGACGCGGACGAACATGTCCTATGGGCTCTACGAGCTGAGCGGCGGCTCGATCACCTGCGGCTTCGACGGCTACACCAGCACCCCCGGACGGCACGAGGGCATCGACATCGCCCGCGGCATCGGGTCGGACGTGCACGCGCTGGTGTCCGGCGAGGTCATCTACATCGCGCGCGGCGCCAATGGCGGTTCGGGGCTCTCCACGATCTCCGTCTACAACTCCTCGCTGAACAAGACGGTCATCTACCTGCACTCCGCGCCGCGGTCCGCGCTGGCCGTGGGGCAGCAGGTCGGCCGCGGCCAGGTCATCGCCGACGAGGCGTGGCGCGGCATCTCCTCCAGCTCGGGCGCGCACACCCACGTCGAGATGCGGCTCGGCCGCCAGACCCACGCCGCCAAGAGCGTCAACGACTACACGCTCGACAACCCGAACCCGACCTCGTTCTGGAATTCCCAGGGCTACAACGTCCACTAGGGCGCCGGGACAGCGGAGGACGGCAACTGTGTCGAAACGAACCATGTGGCTCGTGGCGGCCGCCGCGATGGCGCTCGGCGGGACGGTCTCCATTCCGGGGGCGTCCGCTTCGGCGGCGGGCCGTGACGGCGTGTGCGACGACGGCGAGTTCTGCTACTACTTCAACAGCGACAACCAGGGATCGGTCTCGGACTTCACCGGGTCCGTCGCCGACTACGGCACCACACAACCCACCTGCTACGACTTCAAGGGGCCGGGCGCGGGCCAGGGGCAGTGCGTCAAGAACGCCGCCGCCTCGGTCTGGAACCGCACCGGAAAGATCGTCCGCGTCTACTACAACAGCGACTACGACGGCAATTCCCAGGACTTCGCGGCGGGCGCCAAGGGCAACCTGAACTCCGCCCTGAAGAACCAGAACGCCTCGCACCAACTCTTCGACTCCGCGCCGCCGACCGGGTGCAAGACCGACGGCTCGAACAGCGAACTGCCCTCGACGATCCTCGTCTACCGGGTGTCGCTGAACCGTGTCGAGCGGGTGGCGTTCAAGACCTACGTCCAGAACGTCCTGCCCAACGAATGGGTGACGAGTTGGCCGGCCGAGTCCCTCAAGGCGGGGGCGATGGCGGTCAAGAGCTACGGCTGGTACTGGGCGCTGCACTCGACGCGCAAGACGTCGGGCGGCCAGTGCTTCGACGTCTACGACACCACGTCGAGCCAGGTGTACAAGCCGGGCTCGGCGAAAGCCTCGACGAACGCCGCGGTGGACGCGACATGGGGCACCAGAATGACCCGTGACGGAAAGATCCTCCAAGCCCACTACTGCTCGACGACCACGGCGTGCGGCGGCTGGGTGACCGGGGACTGGATGTCGCAGTACGGCTCGCGTGACAAGGCCAACGCGGGCTCAAGCTACTCCAGCATCCTCAAGGCGTACTACAGCAGGATCGCCCTGTCCTGAGATCCGCAACCCGCCCGGCCCTGGCTCCCCGGCCCGTCCCCCCGGACGGGGAGCCAGGGCTCCTTCTTCGACGATGACCTGGAAGTTGACGGGCCTGTTCCCGGGAAAGGCGACCTTTCCGCCGGCGTCCACCAGCTTGAACCGCACATAGCACAGGCCGGGCTTTCTCGGCGTGGTGATGTCGGTCCGGATGTCGACCTCTTTGCCCGGACGGGTGTCGTCGATCGGGACATCGGAAATGGTCTGGCACTGATCGGCCTGTTGCGGGAGGTCGAGGCGGTGGAGGGAGTACCCCTCCCAGGGGACCGTTCCAGCGTTCTTGAGCCGCCAAATCTTGGTGACGGTCTTTCCCGGGGCGACTCGCGCGCAGTCGGGCAGTGTCACGTCCGCGATGAAGACGGCCGCGTCGCCGTTGTGCGCGGGCGGTGCCGGCGCCGGATTGGACACGTGCACCGGGCAGTCGGCCGGGGTGAGCGCGGCTTTGGACAGGGTTCCGGGCGGTTCGCCCCCGTCCTCGTCGGGCCCGGAGGCGCGGTGGCCGGAGATCGCGATGGCGACCGCCGCGCCCACGCCGACGACCGCCACCGCGAGCACGATCACGACCGGCCTCCGCCGCCGGCCTGCCGGGGCGGGCCGAGGCGGTGGGACGATGCCCAGGATCTCGGCGGGCGGGGGCGGCACGGCCGCGCTCACCGTCCGGGAAAGCCCGGGTCCGAGGGCGATGTGGACGGCGGGACGTTTCGCGACGTCCGTCGTGAGGGTCGCCCGCTCGTCCGGCGGACGCTCGTCGGGGGCGTCCGCCGCGGGCTCGTCCTCGGCGTCCGCCGTCTTCGGCCTGGTGCTCACCGACCTGACCGTCGAGTTCGCCTCCTCCCAGCGTGCACGGTAGGTGGCCGGGTCCGCGCCGCACGCCTTGACGAACTCGACGGTCGTGCCCCAACTCGGGAGCCGGTTACCCTTCGTGGCCTCGTGCAGGGTTGTGTGTGAGATCGCCCCTGATCGTCCCGACATCTCCCGGAACGGTGGGTTGTCTACCGATTGACGAAGTTCTCGAAGGATCGCCGCGAAGTCCGCGATGGCCGCCGCCTGCGCACGCATGTCGCCCACCGGCTGAAGCTAACAGCGCACCCGGGCTTCGCTCAAGATCCAATTCGCATCGGGAAGCGAAGCCAGGGTCCGGATACGAGTTTGTTAGATCTAGACCATCTGGAAGCAAGATCGTCGTCACAAATATCGCGGCCGGCGGCGACCCGCGGGACGCGTTGGGCACGCGCCCGCCGTCCTTGAAATTTCACGCTTCCAAAGTACGGCGATGGCTTTGGCCGAGATCACCGAGTTTGCGTGCGCGCGAGGTATTGCGACGGGGTTCACCGGCGCTTGATCAGGCGTTCGACCGCTCGCCCGGTCCGGTGGAAGGGGGCCGGAGATGCGAGCGGGCCGCATTCCTCCCTTTGTCAGATGTTGCTGATCGGCGTCTTGGGGATATGCCCTTGATTCGCGTCATCGTTTGGGCTTCACGCCCCTGCTTCACTCGGACGGAGCCCCTGTCGGCATGGCCACATGTTCCAGGTGGTCGGCCGGCTCGCGCGGCCGGGACAGCATCGCCATGTGGCTGCCGGGAATCTCGTCGGGGGTGATGCCGAGCCGTTCCCTCGCATGGCGGCGCACGAAGTCGGGGGTGAAGAAGCGGTCGTCGCGGCAGAGCAGGTACCGCGTCGGGACGTCCGGCCAGGCGGGCGGCGGCCACGGTTCGCGCCCCGCGCGGGCCATGTCCATCCCCGCGGACAGCGCGGCGTCATGGTCCAGCACGCGCCGGGCCAGGTCCGGGGGACGTCGTGCAGGTAGAGCCCGGTGCCCACTGTTCGCGGAACGGTCAGCCAGTGGATATCGACAGAGCGTGGCGGAAGATGTCGTGCGGATCCCAGCGGCGCTTCACCTGCCGGAGGCGCGAGTAGCCGTCGCCGTAGTAGAGCGCGTGCCAGGGGGTGGCCGACGTGTTCTGCTCGGGGTCGGCCAGATCCGTGTCCGGATAGTTGATGAACGCGCCCTCGTCGTCCGCTCCGGCCGGCACGCCACCACCGCCGGCGTAGATGTCCCGGTAGAACTCGCGGATCCACCCGAGGTGCCTGGCGTCCTCGGACGGGTCGTCCCAGCCGACGAGGAAACCCGCCAGGAAGGTCGAGTCGCGGTGCGCCATCGCGGTCGCGCTCGGGGAGACGGTGCTGACCCGGCCGCCATAGGTGTTGATGAACAGATGCCCGTAGGGATGCCCGTAGTCGGTCCGGGTCAGATGGTGGTGGGCGACGGCCATCTGCTCGTCGGTGAAGCGGCGGCGCCGGAACCCCGACTTCATCTTGACGCGGTGGAAGGGCCCGGGGCCGCCGCCGAATCCCTTGGTGGCGGCGAGGAGCCACGGAAGGGTGGCGACCTGCCGCGCCGGTCGGGCGGCGACGCCCCGGCCGAGCGCCTTCAGAAGGTCGTCCAGCAGAGGTCGCGCGCCTTTGTCGGTGGCCACCTGACCGGACAGCGTGATGGTCTCGGTCGGCCAGCTGGTGAGGGTGAACTCGCCGTAGAGGGCGGCGGCGGGTGAGCCCGCGGCGGAGTTGCGCTCCGTCCATTCTCCGTAGTTGCGCAGGAGCCGCACGAATGTGTCCCGATCCAGTTCGTCCCAGGACCAGTCGAGCGAGAAGTCCAGGACGGTGGAGGGCGGCCGGGGCAGTGGTTCGGCGGGGTCGCCGCCCGGCGAACGGAACCAGTAGCGGGTGATGATCCCGAAGTTTCCGCCACCGCTTCCGGTGTGCGCCCACCACAGGTCGCGGTTCGGGTCCGACGCTTCTCGGGTGGCCACGACGCTTGCGGCCCTGCCGTCCCTTCCCACGACGACGACTTCCACGGCATAGAGGTGGTCGACGGTCAGGCCGTGCACCCGGCACAGCGCTCCATAGCCTCCGCCGCAGATGTGGCCGCCCACTCCCACGTCCGCGCTGGTGCCTCCGGGAATGGTGACGCCCCATTCCAGAAACAGCCGCTGGTACACCTCGCCGAGCGTGGCGCCCGCCTCGACCATGAAAGCGTTGCGGCGCCGGTCGTACCGGACGTCCGTCATGGTGGACATGTCGACGAGCATGCGGACGGCGGGGTCGTCGACCAGGTTCTCGAAACAGTGGCCGCCGCTGCGAACGGCGATGCGCCGACCCGATCGCACGGCTTCGTCGACGGCCAGAATGACGTCCTGCGTGGAGCCGACCACGCGGATCTGGTCCGGCCTGCATTCGAACCGCCGGTTGTAGCCACGGAACACCAGCGAGTCGTAGCGGGGATCGCCGGGGCCGACCGTGACCGGTGTTCGCTTTCGGGAGAGGGACGAACCGGCGGCGGGACGGGCCGCTCCGGCGATGGGAATGGTCGCCGCGGTCAGGGCGGCGCCGCGCAGAACTGTTCGCCGAGATGGCGTGTTGTCGTTGGTCACCCCGTCAGGCTCGCCCGCCCGGCGCGGCCGTCGCATCGGCCGATGTGTTCTCCCGGATCGGCGGAAAGAGGACCGGTTCACCGCGTCGGTGTACGACTTTCCGCCGATGCCCGCCACATGGCGGAGAGGGATCAGGGCGCGAACGCCTGGGCGACGGCGAGGCTGTCCTCGTAGACGTGGTGCCGCGTGACCAGGCCGTCCTCGATTGTGAGGTGCAGGGCGAAACGGGCGCGGTAGGCGCGTCCGGTGGAACGGGCCGTCTGCCGGATCTCGCCGAGCACCACCGCGTCGGCACCGTCCACCAGAACGCGTTCCACCTCGGTGGCGACATCCTCGGGGACGTGATGCTCGGCGATCTCCCTGAAATGGGCGGCGGCATCGGCACGGGTGGCCCGGTGCCGGATCCAGGGTGTGGCGGCACGGCCGTGTTCGGCCTCGGGCCAGTCCAGCTTCCAGTCGCTGTGCTCGGCGTACATCGCGGCGATTCGCTCGGGATCGCCTTCACCGATCCGCCGCAGCAGTTCCTCGACCGCGGCGCGCGTGCCTGTGTCGGACATGGTCGGCCTCCCTCGGGTTGGACGAGGCCAACCTTGGCAGCGCGACTCACTCGGAGGCGATTACCTCCGACGTAACCACCGTGATGACCCATGGACGCCGGGGCCCTTCAGATGGACGGTCGCCGAAGTGCCAGTGGTCAGGATTCGGCCTCCAAATGCGCCAACTCCCGTTCCAGTTCCTCCTGCCGCTCGCGCAGGTCGGCCAGTTCGCCTCTGATCTCGCGGGTGCGGAGCAGTCGTCGCAGCGGCGTCCCCTCGTCGAAGGGCGTGGCGACGGTGACGAACTGCGCATTGACGTCGACACGGCTCGTCAGCAAAGCACGGGCGAGTTCCGAGAAGGCCCACCGGTGGGCGTAGGGGGTGTATCGCGTGAGCCCCGCCGCGTTCAGCGCGCCCTCGTCGCGGACCTTGGAGGCGAAGGCGAATCTCTCCACCAGCCGTGCCCGCATCCGCACGAGGTTGTCGACCGACTTCGCCGCGCCGGCGCAGGCGTCGAACAGCGCTATCTTCCTTTCGAGTTCGGCGGTGTAGGCCGCGACCTCCTCGGGGTCGGGCTCCAGTTCGGCGGCCGCCGCCCACGACGGATGCTCGTGCAGCCTGCGGTGCAGGCTCCAGTCGATCTCCCCGTCCACGACGCGCTTCTCGTAGTGCCGAAACCTGCCGTCCTCATGGCGCCTGTCGCAGGTGTAGTGCGCCTCGATCCGCCGGCGGCCCATTCCGCGTTCCGGCGAGGCGACCAGCGGACCGCCGCAGTCACCGCACCGGACGTCGGGCGCCAGCCGCAGCCGGGGCGGATGCGCCCGGTCGAACGCCTCCATCGCGGAAAGGGTGGCCCGGTAGTCGTCGGCCCGGGTGCCGTAGGTGGCGGCCCAGGCGTCGTCATCTCCGGCTATCACGGGCGCGACCAGGCCGAGCGCGATCCATTGGTTCGCCCCGCTGTGCGGCCACAGTGCCAGCGGTTTCAAGCCGTCGCCCAATGCGTGGAATCCGTGCTCGGGGTCGGACGGGCAGGCGTAGGAGACCTCAAGAGAGCGTGGATCGAAGCTGATGGCGGCCTCGGCGTCGCAGTCGTCGCAGGGGACGAGCGCCACTCGGGGTTCAGCCGGTCCGGTAAACGCCCGCCGCTTTCCGATCGCCCGATCCCAGCCGTTCACGATGTCGCTCGCGCGTTCGTCGATCGCGTCGGCGCGGCTCGTCCGCCGCTCCACCTCGCGCCGGGCCAGTTCCGCTTCGCGCGCCTGCTCGCGCCGCCTCTCCAGGATCGGAACCAGCTTCTCGAACTGCTCCGCCTGGGCGCGGGAGAGTTCCTCGACCAGCGCACCGCCGCAGGTGCGGCAGGGACGGACCTCTCCGCGTGCGCGCAGTTCCCGCGCGGTCATGGTCTCCTCGGCCGGGGTGCGCTTGCCCACCTGCCTGCATTGGGGCGCGTGGGTGACCCCGCTCGTGCTGATACGGACCGTGACGCTGAGTCCCGTCAGCGCGCTCCCTATCTCGTCCAGGCTCAGCAGGGGCGATGAGAGCAGTTCCATCGTCAGCGGTTTCGCCATCGGAGATGTTCACCTCGCAATGCCTCGGCGAAGCGGCGTGTCTATTGAACGGCGGGATCCGTCGCGTGCCGGACGAGCCGCGCGAGTCCCGTCTCGATGGCCTCGACCGCGCTCTCGCTTCCGGCTCCGAGCCCGTGCCGGTCGGCGAGCCACCGGGCCTCGTTGTAGGTCAGCCACACCTTGCCGTCGGCGTCCTCCCAGGCCAGGGCCTTCACCGGAAGGTCGATGCCGCTGGTCTGCCGGTCCCGCATCAACGGGGTCCCGCCGCGGGGGTTGCCGAAGATGAGGAGTTCGGTCGGCCGCAGCTCGAACCCGGCGCGGGCGGCGTTGCCCGCGTGGTCGATCCGGGCGAAGACCAGCAGGTCGGCGCCGGTGGCCGCGGCCTGAAGGCGGTCGATCGTCGCGCCGACGCCCCAGGCGCTGGCGACGGTGACCATTCCTTGATCGCCCATACCGTTCCCTCCTTCCGCGCCGGCCCATCTTCGCGTACGGGTGCGCGATGGACGGACGACCGGCCCGTCCGGATGGTTCCGCCGCCGAGCGATGAGTTCTCGGGCCGCGGCCGGTCTCAGGTGGTGGACGTCGTGAACGGGTGAAGGGGAGACCATGAAGAGCGATGTGTGGCCGATGGTGCACGCCGAGCGCGCGGCGCTCATCGACGATCTCGCGGGGCTGGCGGACGAGCAGTGGCGGATGCCCTCCCTCTGCGGTGAGTGGACGGTGCACGAGGTCGCCGCGCACCTGGTCGACACGGCGCTGACGACGCGCCTCGGTTTCGTGGTCGCGCTCGCCAGGGCGCGGTTCGATTTCGACCGGCAGAACGCGCGGGGTGTGGAGCGCGAGCTGGGCGCGACACCGCGGGTGACACTGGAGCGGTTGCGCCGGGTCGCCGCGCGCACCTCGGCCCCTCCGGCGCCCCTCGACACCCGGCTCGTCGAGGAGGTCGTGCACGGGGAGGACATCCGGCGGCCGCTGGGCCTGGCCCGCGAGTATCCGCGGGAGGCCGTGGTCAGGGCGCTCCGGTTGCAGGCGCGGACGTCCGCGTCCCTCGGCGGCGCCAGGGAGACGGCGTCGCGCGTCCGGCTGACGGCCACGGACGCCGGGGTGTCGATCGGTGACGGACCCGAGGTGAGCGGACCCGCGCTCGCGCTGCTGCTGGTCATCTCCGGGCGGCGGACGGCGCTGGAGGAGCTGGACGGGCCCGGGGTGGCCGCGCTGACGTCCGCCGCCTGAGGATGTCTCGGGCACGCAGAATGGGGACATGGACGAGCTGACGCCGATACGGACGGTCTCCGACTGGTTCGGGGTGCCCATCTCGACGTTGCACTACTGGGAACGGCGCGGGCTGCTGGAGCCGCGCCGGCGCTCCGGGCAGCGCTGCTTCGACCCCGAGCAGGTGTACCGGGTGGCGCTGATCAAGCTGTGGCGGGAGACCGGGCTGATGTCCATCGAGGAGATCGGCGTGCTGCTGCGCCGGGCCGAGGCCGGCCCGAGGTGGCGGGAGACCGTACACGACCGCATCGCCGCGCTGGAGGAGCACATCGCCCGGTTGGACGCGGCGCGCGACTACCTCCGCTACCTCCTCACCTGCCGGCACGAGGGCGCCCCTGAGGGCTGCCCGCTGTTCCGGGAGTCCGTTCCCGTGCCCTTCTGAGAGGTCGGTGGGAGCGGGGCATGACCAGGGTCGCGGCCAGCGCGGCGGCGGCCACGCAACCGGCGGAGACGAGGAACGCGACGGTGTGACCGTGCGCGAGCGCGTGCGGGGCGTCCGCGCCACCGCGCCCGGGATGCGCGGCGGCCCAGTTCCCCGCCGCCGACGCCGAGACCGTGCTGATCACAGCGAGCCCGATCGCCCCGCTGGTCTGCCGGACGGTGTTCAGCACACCCGCGGCGAGCCCGTTCCGGGACGGCGGGACGCCGCTGGTCGCCACCACCGTGATCGGCGTGAACGCGGCACCCGTCCCGAAACCGAAGACGCACCCGGACACCACCACCGTGAGCACGTACGAGCCGTCCACGCCGAGGAAGAAGGCCACCCCGGCGAACCCGGCCGCGCCGATCAGGCAGCAGGTCACGACGGCGCGGCGCGGCCCGAGCAGGACCGTCAGCGGGCCCGCGGCCCGCGCCCCGGCGAACATCGCGACACCGACCGGAAGGTAACCGAGCCCGGACCGCAGCGGTGTCCAACCGTGCACGTCCTGGAGGTACAGCGACAGCAGGATCGGGCTGGCGAAGAAGCCCAGGCCGTGCAGGAGCATCACCAGGTTTCCGCTGCTCACGGCCCGCGAGCGGAAGATGCCCAGCGCCAGCAGGGGCTCCCGCGACCAGCGCGCCTGGTGCAGCAGGAACACCCCGAGGAGGGCGAGACCGCCCGTTAGCGCTCCCGTGACCTCAAGGCTCGTCCAGCCCGCGACGGCGGCGTGCGTCACCGCGTACACCACGCCGGTCAGCCCGGCGGTGGCCAGCGCGGCGCCCACCACGTCCAACCGGGGGCGGCGGCCCGGGGCGTCGCGGCGCGGCAGTCCTCGCGCGGCGCCGATCAGGGCGAGGGCCCCGAGCGGGACCACCACGAAGAACACCCATCGCCAGCCCGCCCACCCGGTCAGGGCGCCCCCGACCAGGGGGCCGGACGCGGCGCCGACCGCCCCGACCGCACTCCACGTGCCGAGCACCCGCGCCCGCCGCACCGGATCGGTGAACGTCGTGGTGAGCAGCGACAGCGTCACCGGCGCGAGCAGGGCTCCACCGAGACCCTGCACCGCCCGCGCGGCCAGCAGCGTTACCGGCGTTACCGCGAGCCCGCCGAGCAGGCTCGCGCCGGTGAACACCGACATGCCGGTGAGCAGCATCGCGCGGTGCCCGAACACGTCCGCGCACCGTCCGCCGAGCAGCAGGAACCCCGCGAACGCGAGCGTGTAGGCGTTGACGACCCAGGGCAGCGCGGCGGTCGAGAACGCGAGCGAACCACGGATGTCGGGCAGCGCCACCGACACGATCGTGGCGTCCAGGATGACGACGAACGACCCCGCGCAGGCCAGCGCCATCACCAGCCGCTCGTGCCGCCGGACGCGCTCATCCCGCCGCGGCGCCGCGGCGGGCCGCCCCCGCACCGGCGGCCTCATGCGGGCTCCTCGTCGCGCTCGCCCGGCCGGGCGGAGACGCGGCGCTCCAGCACCGGGCTCGCGTAGCGCGCGTCCGGCACGTCGAACAGGCCGTCGATGGCGGGGCGGGCGGCGGCATAGGACGCGACGAGCCCGGCGACCTGCTTCTCGCCCGCGGGAAGGAAGGCGGCGGCAAGCAGACTCCGCACCCGCACGGTCACGTCGCGGTACACCGCGCTCTCCTCGGTTGCCGCGGTAGGCCGCGCCTCATCGGGCGAGCACGCGCGCCCCTCACCTGCTACTGCCACGTCGCTTTCCGCGCGCCGTGTGCCTGCGTCCCCCGGGTTCTCGTCGCGCGTGGTCACGCGGTCACCTCCGCCGCCGGTTCGGTGGCCGCCGCGTGCAGGGGGGTGCGCCGGTGCCAGGCGGTGTGCCGCTGGAAGGCGTCGCCGACCCGGAGGATCGCGGCCTCGCCCGCCACCGGGCCCGCGATCTGCATCGACAGGGGCAGCCCGGACGCGGTGAACCCCATCGGCACCGCGAGCACGGGATTGGCGAGCGGGTTCCAGTACGGCGTGTGGATCTTCCCGAAAGCGCCCGCGTCGTCCTGGTGGCCCGCCTCGTCGGCCAGGGCGTCGAACGGGGGCGCGCCGATCGACGCGGTGGGGCAGACGATCACGTCGACGTCCGCGAACAGCGCGTCGACGGCCTGCTGCGCCACCTGCCGGACGCGCTGCGCCTGGACGTACTCCGCGCCCGACACCAGCGCGCCCATGGCGAGCAGCCCGCGCGCGGCGGCGGTGTAGTCGTCCCAGCGGCGGGACAGGTCGGCGCGGTGGTAGGCCAGGCCCTCGCTGGTCGCGGTGACGAAGGTCGCGGTGACCATCTCCCGCCGGTAGGGCAGGCCGACCTCCACCGGGACCGCGCCCAGCCCGGCCAGGACGGACACGGCCTCCTCGAACGCGCCGGGCACCGCCGGGTCGCCGTCCGCCGGGAAATGGTGCTCGCGCACGACACCGACCCGCATTCCGGACAGGTCTCCCTCGAAGCGAGGTTCGGTGAAGGAGGCCGTCCCGGCGATGACGCCCAGTACCGCCGAGCAGTCGCGGGCGCTGCGGGCCAGGGGGCCGACGCGGTCGAGGCTGTATCCGAGCGGCACGCACCCTTCGACCGGGACGCGGCCGAACGTCGGCATCAGCCCCGTCACCCCGCAGAAGGCGGCGGGCATGCGGATGCTTCCGCCGGTGTCGCCGCCGAGCCCGGCGAGGAACATCCCCGCCGCGACCCCGCTGCCGGAACCCGAGCTGGAGCCCCCGGCCCAGGACCCGTGCCGCCAGGGGTTGCGCGGGACCGGGAAGGGTTCGTCCGGCTCCGGGAGCCCGCACCCGAACTCCATCGCGGTCGTCTTCCCGGTGAGCACGGCGCCGGCCGCGCGCAGCCGGGCCACGACCGGCGCGTCCCGTCCGGCGCCCCAGGCCGGGTCGAGGACGAGGCTCTGCGCGGTGGTCGGGCCGTCGGCCACCGCGATCGTGTCCTTGACGCCGACGGGGACGCCGTGCAGCGGCCCCCGGTCGACTCCGCGCGCCAGTTCCTCGTCCGCGCGCCGGGCCGCCGCGAGCGCCTGCTCGTCGAACCGCGCCAGATACACCCCGAGCACCGCGTCGGACCGGTCCGCCGCGGCGATCGCCGCCTCGGTCAGCCCGACGCTGGTCGCCGTGCCGTCCCGCAGCGCCTCCGCGGCCTCGGTCAGGGTCAACGCCTCGATCACGTTCCACCTCCGTCACTCCGCCCCTGTCGGGCGGCAGGCAGAACGCAACCTTCGTAACTCAACCCGGGTTGAGTGCAACCGGGTGTGAGTGACGTCTCCCCTCGGCGGGACGGTCCCGGGGCGTCCGGCAAGGACGCCCCGGGACCGTGACTTCAGGGTGTCAGCGCAGGCCGTAGGCGCGGGTTACGGTCTGCTGGACCGCGTTCCCGGAGCCGTCGGCGGCCTTGAACCTCAGGGCCGCGTAGCCGTTGCCGGTGGCGGGATGGGCGATCCCGGCCGTCCAGCGGTCGGTGCCGGCCGGGGTCAGCGGCGCGGCGGTCCAGGTCGCGCCGTCGTTGAAGGAGACCTCAAGCGACACCGAGGTCACGGCGGTTCCGCCCTCGGGACGCTCGACGGCGACCGCCAGCGGGAACGTGGTGCCGTACGGCGCGCGGCCGTTGGCGTCGAAGCCACCGGTGATCCGCGGCTGGAGCAGGCCGCGCAGGTGCTCGAACGGGTCCTCGGGCCGTTCGGTGGACGTGAAGCTCCAGCTCGTCTTGATGCCCGTGGCGTATCTGGACCAGGGGACCTGGCGGGTCGCGGAAAGGTCGAGCCGGTACTGCGCGCTGTCGGCGGGCACCGTCCAGTCTCCGGCGAGGGGGTTGGTGCTGGTCTCGCCGAACTTCTGCCCATTGCGGAAAAGGGTGAGCGTGCCGGTGGTGCCCTGCGAATTGTTGCCGGCGGAGTTCTCGTAGCCGAGCTGCCCGGTGTCGGCGAGCATCGGACGGGCGAGAAGCAGCCCCTGGCCGTGCCCGACCTTCATGGTCGGGCCGAAGGCCGCCTTGTTCCATGTCGCGGAAGAGGTGGTCCCGGCGGTGTAGGAGCGGAACCCGGTCTGTTGCTCCACCACCTGGACGCCGTTCAAGTAGTAGAAGTACAGCCCCTTCCATTTCACGCCGTTCGCGGTGTAGTAGACGCGCTGGGCACTGGGCGCGCCGGCCGGGTGCTGGAGTCCGGGTGCCGCGCCGATCCCGTTGAAATCGGCGTAGTCGATATGCGGGCCAGGGGTCACCGATGGCACCCCTTGCGTGCTGTAGGTGGTGTTCACCAGGGCGAGGCTTTCCGGCGTCGCGGTGAAGGTCAGCGTGGACGGAATATGACCGGCCGTCGGGAACGCCAGGTTGTAGACGCGTGGGGACGGAAGGGTCGTCAGCGGTTCCGACTGACTTTCCGCATACAGGAAATGGTAGGGGCGGGTGGTATTGGCCGACGGCCATGCGCGCAGGCTGAGCCCTGGATAGCCGCTGATGATCGTGACGAGTTCCTGGCCCGCGATCGTCTGGACGAGTTGGGCGTGGTTGACGACGCGCGCGGCGGTCGCGGACGGGCTGACCGCCTTGACCTCCGCCGCCGTCCGCGCGTCCAGCAGGAGGTCGACGTCCGCGTGCACCTGGAGCGTGGGGTCGCCGTACAGCGCCAGGTCGGTGGGCGCCTCGCGGGGCCCGGTGAGCACGATGCCCGTCAGGCTGTAGTCGCCGTCCGGGACGCTTCCGATGAGCGTGTCACCGGCCTCGACCAGCGCGAACTCCGCGCCGGTCGTCACGTCGACCAGGCTCGCGAGCGGTGCGACCGGGTTTCCGTCGACGTTGACGCCGCGCAGGGTGACCGTGTGGTCGGCGGCCTTGGGCTTCGGTTTGGCTTTGATCTTGCTGTGGCCGAGGGTGAACAGGGGCCCTGAGGAGCCGGGGAGCGGTGGCCGGGCGGCCGCGCCGGGCTCCGCCCGGGTGGCCGGGGTCGCCGGGGACGCCGTCGCCGCCTGCGGGACGACGAGCAGCGCCGCGAGCGCGGCCCCGATGGTCAGGGTAGTTCTCCAACGCCTCACCTGGTTTCCCTTCTGTGCGATGACAGGAGGTCGAGGAGTGGGCGCAGAACCGGACGGAGTGATCCTGCGGGAGGATCGCACCTGCGGGGAGTTCCGTCCCTTCTTACATGATCACCCTAACCTTGATCGCACCGATTTTGTCCCGCGCCAATCGCGATAGTGATCATCGAGGTTCAGGAGTCCCCGGTTGCGGATGTGGCGAAAGGGTCGAGAGAGGCGCGAAGGATCGCCGGGAAGCGGAGGTCGAGGTAAGGGTTGATCCGGCGGGCGACAGCACGATCACGTGCGGACCCGGCGTGGTCGCCCAAGGCCGCGCGGATATCGGCGCGGTGCCGGTAGAACAGCGCGTTGCGCCAGCCGAGGCGCATCGCCCGCCGCTCGTGGCGGAGCGCTTGGCGGTCGCGGCCGTTGAGGTGCAGGGCCCAGGCGAGCGCGTCCGCGACGGTCACGGCGTGGCGGCGCGACCATTCGGCCCGTGCGTGCCGGAGCGCGCCCGCCGCGTCGCCGGAGTCGGCGGCGTACTCGGCGGCCTCCAGGTCGCCGACGACGCCGTTGGCGGCGAGCGACCGCCATTCCGCGCGCAGCAGTCCGTCCTGGCGGGCTGCCTCGCTCCGGTGCCCGGCGGCTCTCAGGACCTCGATGTACTCGATGAGATTTTGTGGACGCGGAACGCGGGCGACGAGGTCGCGGTAGCCCTCGGCCGCCGATTCCAGATCGCCGCGCAACGCGTGCACCCTGGCCCTTCCGCGCCGGGCGGGAACGAACGCCGGATCGGTGGCGAGCACGGCCCGGTAATGCCGGTCGGCCGCGTCCAGGTCGCCGGATCGGAAGGCGATGTCACCGAGGCGGGAACGGGCGCACACGACGTCCGACGAGGTGGCGGCCGTTTCGAGGACGCGTTCCGCGATCGCCCGCGCCCCGGCGTCGTCGCCCCTCATCTCCCGTTCGCGGGAGGCGCGGGCGGCGAACGCGGTACCGGAGCCGTCCATTCGGCCGATCGCCGCGCCGGCGGCCCGGTGGGCGCCGAGTTGGGTGTAGGCGTCGGCGAGCACGCCCTGGACATCGGCGCCGATCGCGGCGCCCCGCTGACCCCAGCCGACGGCGTCGGCGTATTCGTGCCGGGCATCGGCCAGTGACGCCATCGCGGCCGTCGCCGGACGGTTGCCGCCGCCGTTGATGCTCAGCGACCGGCGAAGGGCCTCCTCCGCCTTCGGGTAGAAGGCGGGATCGACGGTGACCTCGGCCCGTTCGATGTAGGCGGCTCCGAGGGCCGCCCACGTCCGGTAGTCGCCCGGCGTGCGGCGCAGGCTGTTCTGGTACCGGACGATGGCGCCGGACGAAACCGCGACATGGCGCCTTTCGGGCGCGGTGCGATAGTGCGCCACATCGGCGCCGACCACCACGGTGACGGCCAATGCCGTGGCCGCCGCCAGGCGCAGCGCGTCGCGATGGGTCGGCACGGCCGCTTCTCCGTCTCCCAGGGCACGGAGCGAGGCGCGGGGAAACCGCGGGGCAACCGCGGGGTGAAAGCTCCCTTATGCTCGTCCGCTAACGAATACTTCCGCTATCGGCGCAAAGTAGACGTCGAACGCCGTCGCACGGAAACCGTCACCCATTATTCGGCGCGGCCGTCCGAGGCCGGGAACGAACACGGTCTTTTGGCGAACAAGTTACCGCCGGATGGTATTGGCGGCGACCCGGGGCGCTATTTCGCGTCCGACGGGATAGACGGCGCGAGAGGCGGGGCATGATTGGGCCCATGGGCGCCTGGTTCACGCGGGAGATCGTCGACAGCGGCCGGCTGCGGCTGTTCGTCTTCCTGGTGGCCTTCATCGCGGCGTTCCTTTTCATCCGGTTCAGCGTGCGGATGATCCGGCGCGGGGCCCGGTGGTGGCCGGGCAATGTCACGCCGGGCGGCCACCACGTCCACCATGTGGTCTTCGGGCTGGTGTTCATGTGCGTGGGCGGCATCAGCGGGCTGCTGGTCGCCGACGAGACCTCCGCCCTGGCCGGGGTGCTGGCGGGCGTCTTCGGCGTCGGGACGGCCCTGGTCCTGGACGAGTTCGCGCTCGTCCTCCACCTCGACGACGTCTACTGGAGCGAGCAGGGGCGCCTTTCGGTGCAGGTCGTCTTCATCGCCATCGCGCTGTGCGGCCTGGCGCTGCTCGGGCTGCGCCCGCTCGGCATCGGGGACGAGCAGGGCACCGCGGTGGCGATCGCCCTGACCCTGCTGTTCAACCTCCTGGTGACGCTGGTCGCGCTCGTCAAGGGCAAGGTGTGGACGGGCCTGATCGGACTGTTCATCGGCATCGTGGCCATTGTCGGCGCGATACGGCTGGCCCGTCCGGGCTCGCCTTGGGCGCGGCGCCGCTACGGCGAGCGGAAACTCGCCCGCGCCACCGCGCGCGACAAACGGCTGCGCGGCCCGTTCCAGCGCCTCGGCACCCGCCTGGCCGATCTGATCGCCGGTCGCCCCAGTTCCTGAAAGCCCGGAGGCGGCTACTCGGCCACCCGCGCGTGCAGGTGCATGTCGTGCCAGCCGTCCTCGTGGAGTACCGAGCTGCGCGCGGTTCCCTCCAGGGCATAGCCGCCTTTCACCGCGACGCTGCATGAGGGCATGTTCTCCACGGAGTGATAAAGCTCGACGCGGTGAAGCCCCGCGACGCCGAGGGCCCATTCGGACAGCGCGCGCAGCGCCTTGGGCGCTATGCCCTGCCCACGCGCCAGCGGCCGCACCCAGTAGGCGCATTCGGCGACGCCCTCCTTGAGGTCCATCGTCCGCAGCCCGGCATGCCCGAGGATCTCCTCGCCTCTCGCGACCGCCCACCCGGCGGTCGTCTCGGTCTTCCAGCCGTCCGCCCAGGCGGTGATCATCTCCTCCGCCTCCTCGACCGACTCGACGCTGCGCACGCCCCACCGGCGGATCGACGGGTCCTGCCTGGCCGCGAGGAGGACGGGCGCGTCCCGGTGCGTCCACGGCCGCAGCACCAGGCCGTCGCCCGCGTCGATGACGGGCTGGGCGGACGCGGCGAGAGAGCCGGGTGGGACGACCGGGGGGACGAGGTTCGGCATGCCGCCATTCAACCCCACGGGCACCCGCCGCAGACGTCCCTCCCCCGCCGCGAACGGCCCTTCTGAGGGGCCGGACGCCGCCGTCCGCACGGGAGTTAAGCGAGAGCGAAAGGTGCGGTGAAGCAGCCCTCACGCCAGCGTACCGTCCCGCTTGAGAGAATGGGATGACCCGTTAAAGGAGACGTGATGCACGACCTGACCATCACCATCGGCGGAGACCTGCCCGTCCGCAGGCTCGGTTTCGGCGCCATGCAGCTCACCGGCCCCCAGATCTGGGCCCCTCCGGCCGACCGGCCCGGGGCCGTCGCCGTGGCGCGCCGCGCCGTGGAACTGGGCGTCACCTTCATCGACACCGCCGATTCCTACGCGCTCGGGGCGAACGAGGAACTGCTCGCCGAGGCCCTGCACCCCTATCCGGAGAACCTGCTCATCGCCACGAAGGCGGGGCAGAGCCGGCCCAGCGCGTCCGAATGGGTTCCGCTCGGACGCCCCGAGTACCTGCGCCAGCAGGCGGAGTTGAGCCTGCGGCGGCTGCGCGTCGAACGCATCGACCTGTACCAGTTGCACCGCATCGACCCGAAGGTCCCGGCCGCCGACCAGTTCGGCGCGCTCAAGGGCCTCCAGGACGAGGGCAAGGTGCGCCACATCGGCCTTTCCGAGGTCTCCGTGGCGGAGATCGAGGCGGCCCGGGAGGTCGTCGACGTCGTCAGCGTGCAGAACCTCTACAACCTGGAGAGCCGCCAGCACGAGGACGTCCTCGACTATTGCGAGCGCGAGGGCATCGCGTTCATCCCGTGGATTCCGATCGCGTCCGGGAAGCTGACCCGTCCCGGCGGACCCGTCGCCCGGGTCGCCGAGGAAGCGGGCGCCACGGCCGCGCAGGTCTCCATCGCGTGGCTGCTCCAGCGGTCCCCGGCGATGCTGCCGATCCCGGGGACCTCGTCGATCGCGCACCTGGAGGAGAACCTCGCCTCGGCCGACCTGGAACTGACCGACGACCAGTTTCAGTTCCTCTCCAAGATCGCCGCGCCGTAGCCCGCGGCGGCGGCCAACTCCTCGACCATCGCGCCGATGGCGGGCCGCCGCGCCGCCTCCCGCCGCCACACCGCGTAGACGTGCCGGCTGAGCACCGGCCGCACCTCGGCGACGGTGACGCCCGGCGGCACCTCGTCCCTGCCGAGCCGTGGGAGGACGCACACCCCGAGCCCCGCCGCGACCAGCGCCAGCTGCGTCGGGTGCTCGGCGGCCGTGTGGACCACCCGCGGCTCGGCGAACGTCCGCAGCAGCCACCCGTGGCAGACGGCGCCGACGGGCCAGGTGATCCATTCCTCGCCCGCCAACTCCTCCACCCCGACGACGGCGCATCCCGCGAGCCGGTGCGAGTCCGGCAGGGCGATGTCGACGACGTCGTCCAGAAGGGGCGCCTTCAGCAGTCCGTCGGGCAGTTCGAGCGGCGCGTTGAACCAGTCCTGGACGATCGCGACGTCCAGTTCCCCGCGTGCCACGCGCGTGCTCGCCGCGCCCGGTTCCAGTTCCGAGACCTCCACCGCGAGATCCGGATACCGCATCCGCATGGCCCCGAGGGCGGTCGGCAGCAATCCGCGCACCGCGGTGGAGAAACCGGCGACGGAAAGGCGCCCGGCGACCGTGCCGCGATGCCCCTCCAGGATGGCCTCGGCCTCGTCGACCAGCGACAGAATGCGCTCGCCGTATCCGACGAGGACCATGGCCGCGCCGGTCAGCGCGACGCCGCGTCCGGCCCGCTCGACCATCGGCTGACCGGTCTCCCGCTCCAACTTCGCGATCCGCTGGGAAACCGCGGACGGCGTTATGTACAGCGCCTCCGCCGCACCGGTCAGCGATCCATGATCACGCACCGCGCACAACGCCTGAAGCAACAAGAAATCGAACACCGAACCCCCTCACCCGAACCTTAGCGACAATGCGGGCTGATAATGTGACCGGTGGTGGTCGAGCCCATGCGGACGGTCGCCTTCCGCCGGGCGCCGAGGCCGAACACCGCCGCACCCTTCGGGCCAATCCCCCTGACCAAAGGGACAGGTGTTGCACGTGTCAGAATCCGTGGAAAGCGTGATGCCGGAGACCGAGGCCTCCTGGCTCGGGCGCCTCGTCGCCCTGTTCACTCCGGTCTTCTCCGTGGCGGCCGGCTGGTTCGCCGGGCTGATCGCCGAGATCGTCCCCGGCGCCGAGCTGGACCAGACGCAGCTCACGACCTTCATGGTCGCGGCCATGACGGCGGCCCTCGCCACCGCCTGGAAATGGCTCCAGGGCTGGCAGCAGCACGAACGCCTCGTGGCCGAGGGGAAGGCCGTCCCGGTGAAAAGCGCACGTTCCAAAAAGCGCGCCTGAACCCGCGCCGCCTCGGCCAGGAAGGGCGCTTGATCTGCGACTTTATCCCGTGCGCTTCCTGGCGTTCACCCGGCGGCGTAGATCGTCATCACGGAAAGCACGGCCGGGCGACCCCGAGTTCGGTCGCGATCGGTGAATTCCGACGTTTCCTGGCGTTCACCTCAGGGACGCTTTGGGTTGGTAGCCATGGCGCGTGAACAGTGGATTGGTTTGGGCGGTCGCACTGTCGTGCCTGGGCCTCACCGGATGCGCCGCGGCAACCGCGTCGGTGTCCAGCAAGGACACGATCGTCGTCGGCGTCAAGGACGACCAGCCGGGGCTCGGGCTCATGGAACGCGGTTCCCACCGCGGGTTCGAGGTCGACGTCGGAACCTACATCGCCGAGCACATGGGCGCGAAGCACATCACCTTTCGGACCGTCCGCTCGGACAACCGGGAACGGCTCCTGAACGCGCACACGGTCGACCTTGTGCTGGCCTCGTACTCGATTACTCCCGACCGTGCGAAACTCGTCACTTTCGGTGGCCCGTACTATGTCGCCCACCAGGACATCATGGTCCGGCGGCCCGAGAACAGGATCCGGGGGGTGCGCGACCTCACCGGACGGCGGATGTGCCAGGCGAGCGGCTCGGTCTCCACTGAGCGGGTGGTGATCGGGCTGGGGATCCGCCCGACGCTCGTGCCCGCGTCGTCCTACAGCGAGTGCGTCGGAAGGCTGCTCGCCGGCAAGGTGGACGTGGTGTCGACCGGTGACCTCGTCCTGGCCGGATTCGCGGCCCGCTACCGGGACCGTGTGAAGATCATCAACGCGCCCTTCACCGACGAGCGGTACGGCGTCGGGCTGCGCAGGGGCGACATCGACGGGTGCGAGGGCGTCAACCGGGCCCTCACCACCATGTACCAGGACGGAACCGCCGCGCGGCTCCTGAGCAAGTGGTTCGGTGCCTCCGAGCTGAAGATGACGACGTCCGTCCCCGAGTTCGAGGGCTGCGCGTAGCCGTCGCGCCGGGAAATGTCGGTGGCGGCCGTTAGCGTGGGGTGATGCACGAGGAACGGGATGTCTGGGAGGAGCTGCGGGGCGCCGGGTTCCTGCACGCGGTGCGGGAGGCGCACCGCGAGGCCACGCTGGCGGTCTTCGGGGGGCTGAGCCGCGCCGCGGGGTTCAAGGAGCGCTCGTTCGGGGTCGGGGCGTTCGACGTGCTGGAATCGCAGATCGACCGCGTCTTCGAGGGCGACGGGCGGGTCGTCCGGGACGATCTGAACGGGTCGCCCGGCTGGCGCTACGGCCCGTACCGGGTGCTGACGAAGCGGCACGAGTTCGGCGCCGTGCGGGCGGTCCGGTGGGACCGCGACAGCCCGACCAAGCAGGCCGTGGCGCGGCAGGGCTACGCGGAGGATCCGCAGCTCGCGCTGGATCTCGGGATCGCCCGCGACACGCCCGGGGTCCTGACGTTGGTGCTGGCCCACAGCGCCAGCGAGGAGCCGCTGGAGATGGAGCTCTACCTGGGGCGGCCCAGGTGGAACGCGGACGGGGGGACGGCCTGGCACTGGGTCCGGGAGCTGAGTGACGAGGCGCTGGGGCGTGATCCACGTCGTAAGCTCGTCGAGCGGACGTTGCCGCTGTGGAGCGATGCGGCCGATGTGCCCATGCGGCTCCGGGAAGAGACGAGCACTGAAACGGCCTAGTGGACGATGAACGGATGGCCCGGCGGGCCGCCGGGCCGCCGTTCGACTGCGAGCGGCTGACGCTGGCCCGGCGGCTCAGGGGGCTGCGCAAGAACCAGCTCGCGCAGCGCGTCGGGACCACGCCGAAGGCGATCGGGCAGTACGAGGCGGGCGTCCACCGCCCGCCGGACGCGACGCTCGCGCGGCTGGCGATCGCGCTCGGCGTCCCGGTCGAGTTCTTCCGGCCGGGCCGGAGCCCGGTCTCGATGGACGGCGCGCACTTCCGGTCGCTGCGGTCGACGTCGCAGATCGAGCGCGACCAGGCGCTCGCCTACGGCCGCATCGCGACCGACGTCGTCGCCGCGCTGGAGCATGCCGTCGACTTCCCGGCCGTCGACCTGCCCGAGTACTCCGTCCCGCCCGACGAGATCGCCGGGAGCGGCCCGGTGGAGGCGGCGAAGGTCACCAGGAAGGCGCTGCTCGGCGAACCGGGCCCGGTCGCGCACGTGGTGCGGCTGCTGGAGGCGCACGGCGTGATCGTCCTCGTCCTGCCGGACGCGGCGGAGCGGGTGGACGCCTTCAGCGTCGGGATCCACCCCCGCCCGATGGTGTTCTTCAACCCGGCGAAAGGCGACTACTGGCGCAACCGCTTCGACGGCGCGCACGAGCTGGGCCACCTGGTGATGCACGCCGACGCCGAACCCGGTGAACGGATCGTCGAAGATCAGGCGAACCGTTTCGCGGCGGAATTCCTGATGCCCGAAGAGGGAATCTCCGAGCAATTGCCGGGAACCGCCGACTGGGACCGGCTCGCCGAGTTGAAGCGGGTATGGGGCGTCAGCATGGCCGCGCTCCTTTACCGCTCCCGCACGCTCGGGATCATGAAGGAGAACGCGTACCGGAACGCGATGAGCACGATGAGCGCACGCGGCTGGCGGCGCCAGGAACCGGGCGGCGTCAGAGCGCTCGAACGGCCCACGATGCTGACCAGGGCGGTCGAACTGGTCGGCGCGGCGGGCACCGACCGTGACCGGCTCGCCGAAAGCGCGCGCGTCACCCGCGCCGATCTGGACCTTCTCGTTCCGCCCCGTTAGAACGCCATTTTGGAGCGGTCCTGAAGGGCGAAATGAGTTACATATCTCTGTCCGGCGGTTCCCTGCGCGCCCGCCATTGACTGTGAGAAGCTCCCAGGGTTGTCAGAAACGAGACCTGGAGATCTTGTGCTGGACAATCGGCAGGCCGCGCCGACCGCGATGCGCATGCAGATCGGCGCCCGGCTGCGGCGCCTGCGGGAGGAGAAGGGCATCGGGCGCGCCCAGGCGGGCGCGGCGATCCGCGGCTCGGCGTCCAAGATGAGCAGGCTGGAACTCGGCCGGCACGCCTTCAAGCCCCGGGACGTCCACGACCTCCTCGACCTCTACGGCGTACACGACGCGGGCGAGCGCGAGGGGCTGCTCGACCTCGTCCGGCAGGCGCGGCGGCCCGGCTGGTGGCAGTCCTTCGGCGACGTCGTGCCGAACTGGTTCGAGCAGTACCTCGGGCTGGAGCAGTCGGCGTCCTCGATCCACTGCTACGAGGTCCAGTACATCCCCGGCCTGCTCCAGACCCGCGAGTACGCACAGGCGGTCATCGGCCTGGAGCACCAGGAGGGCGTCGACCGGCGCCTCTCCGTCCGGATGGCCCGGCAGGAGATCCTGCGCCGCCCCGACCGTCCCGCGCAACTGTGGGCGGTGATCGACGAGGCGGCCCTGCGCCGCCCGATCGGCGGGCCCGCCACGATGCGCGGCCAGATCGAACACCTCATCGCGGTCTCGGAGGGCATGGACAACGTGAACGTGCGCATCCTG
This sequence comes from Actinomadura sp. NEAU-AAG7, assembly GCF_018603865.1. Taxonomy (NCBI): domain Bacteria; kingdom Bacillati; phylum Actinomycetota; class Actinomycetes; order Streptosporangiales; family Thermomonosporaceae; genus Actinomadura; species Actinomadura sp. NEAU-AAG7. The sequence goes on along the minus strand of NZ_JAHFZY010000001.1, from coordinate 1,431,714 downwards.
CCGTTCGCGGCGGGCGGCCACGTCGCGCTCGGCGGCCCGATCACGGTCGTCCGCTTCGCCCACCACGACCTGCACGACGTCGTCTACCTCGAACAACTCACCGGAGCGCGCTACCCCGAGGGCCATGAGGCCGCCCGCTACCAGGAGATCATGGACCTGGTCACCGGCCGCGCCTGCCACCCGGCCCGCACCGCCGCCTTCCTCAAGGACCTCCTCTCCGACCTCTGACCCGCCGAGGATCACGGGCGAGGCGGTGGCGGTGCTGATGAGGCCGATGAGATGGCCCTCTGGGTCGCTGAACTTGCCCATGGTCAGGCCGCCCCTCACCACGTCCGGGCCTGGCGCTCGGCCTACGCCGACGTGGTCTCGACGTCGTCGACCTCCACGAAGATCGTGACGTGGCCCCGGCAGCCCTCGGCGCGGTCGGTCCGCGCCAGGAGGACGACGGGGTCTCCGGGACCTCGAACACGGCGCCGCCGATTCCCACGCTCGGCGCTGACGTCCTCCTCACCTGACACCAGCCCGTAGCGCGCTGGATTGTCCGCGTTGATCAGCCAGACGAACATGTCGGAGTAGAACTCCTGGACGCCTCGCCGTCCCTGCCCTCGATCTCGAAGTGGACAACAGCGTTTCCCACCGAGACCTCCCGTGACCACCAGCGCGCCGCTCCCTGAGCGGACCACGCGGCCCACCGGAATTCATCGCGAGATCACCATCGGCACCCCGCACACCGCGACCAACAACACGGCGATCTCGCTTGACCCCCCTGGAGCCGGCCAACCGCGCCGACCACGCCCAGCACGACCAAGGCGCCCACGGCCGCATCGACATCGGCACCCGCGCCCGCATCGGCACCGGCATCCGCATCGGCACCGGCATCCGCGTCGGCACCCGCATCGGCACCCGCACCCGCACCCGCACCCGCACCCGCAGCGGCAGCGGTACCCGCGTCCGCATCGGCACCCGCAGCGGCAGCGGCACCCGCGTCGGCGTCGGTGTCCGCGTCGGCGTCGGTGTCCGCGTCGGCATCGGCGGCGCAGCGGCATCGGCGGCGCAGCGGCATCGGCGGCGCAGCGGCATCGGCGGCGGTGGCGGCAGCGGCGGCGGTGGGGGCGGTGGGGGCGGTGGGGGCATGCCGTGGCCGTCGGGCCGGTCGGAGGGTCGGCTCGTTCTGGTGGGGGACGTTGTCCCTCGGATGGGGGAGTTCGTGGCGCGCGGACGTTCCTAGGCTCGCCGCGTGACTTCATCGACCTGGGGTTTCTCGGCCGCGATCGCCTTCGCCGGGGGCCTGCTGCTCAACACACTGATCATGGCCTACGGCGCGCGGCGGTTGCTGGACGCGCGTTTCTCGCTGTTCCGGACGGTCGTCGCCGGGGTCATGGGGCAGGCCGCGGCGAGCCCGATCATCGGTGCGCTCGTCGGCGGGCTGGACGCGCGCCGGGAGCTGACCGCGATCGCGTGGTTCGTCATGCTGGGGCTCGCGTGCGCGCTGCTCGTGTCGATGACCGTCCTGGTGCTGTGGGAGGCGTTCGTCCCGACCGGGTCCGTCCCGTCGCCGCTGCTGTGGACCCGGGGCGTGCGGTCGCGGATCGCGCGGGCGCGGCGGTACCGGCAGATCACGTTCGTGCTGCTGCGTCGCGGGCTCGGCCCCTACCTGCGGGGACGGGCGCGGCGCGGGCCGAGCACGCGGGCGGGGCGGGAGCGGCTCGCGCGGTCGCTGACCTCGGCGCTGGAGGAGGGCGGCGTGGTGTTCGTCAAGCTCGGCCAGGTGCTGTCGACGCGGCGGGACGTCCTGCCGCCGGAGTTCGTCGCGGAACTCGGGCGGCTCCAGGACCGTGCCGCGCCCGTCCCGTGGCCGGAGATCGAGCGGGTGGTCCGGGAGGAGCTGGGCGCGCCGCCCGAGGACGTCTTCGCCGCTTTCGACCGGGTTCCGCTGGCCGCCGCGTCGGTCGCGCAGGTGCACACGGCGAGGCTGCGGTCCGGGGAGGAGGTCGTCGTGAAGATCCAGCGGCCGGACGTCCGCGCGGTCGTGGAACGGGACCTCGACATCGTCGGACGGCTGGCCCGCACGTTGCGGGCCCGCGCCGGGTGGGCGCGCTCGATGGGCGTGGTGGACCTCGCCGAGGGGTTCGCGGCCGCGTTGCGCGAGGAACTGGACTTCCGGGTCGAGGCGGGCAACATGGCCTCGGTGGCGGCGGCCGCGACGGCACGCGGGTCGGACGTCCTCCTCCCGCACCCGCACGCGGACCTGTGCACCGGGCGCGTGCTGGTGATGCAGCGGCTGCCCGGGGTCGCGCTGAGCAAGGCGGGCCCGTCGATCGACGCGCGCGGGCTCGACCGGAAGGCGCTGGCGCGCGTGCTGCTCGACACGCTGCTGCGCCAGATCGTCCTGGACGGGATCTTCCACGCCGATCCGCATCCGGGCAATGTCCTGCTGCTGGACGACGGGCGCCTCGGCCTGATCGACTTCGGCTCCGTCGGACGCCTGGACTCCGAGCTGCGCGCCGCGCTGCGGCGGATGCTGCTCGCGATGAACCGCGCCGACCCGGTCGCGGTGGCCGACGCGTTCCTGGAGGTCGTCGCCCGCCCGGACGAGCTGGACGAGCAGGGCCTCGTCCGCGCGCTCGGCGCGTTCATGACCCGCCACCTCGGCGCCGGCACGACCCCGGGCATGGCGATGTTCACCGAGCTGTTCCGCCTGGTCGCGCGGTACGACCTGGCGGTCCCGGCGGAGATCGCGGCGGTGTTCCGGGCGCTCGCGACGCTGGAGGGCGGCCTCACCGAGCTGGCGCCGGGCCTGAGCATCGTCACCGAGGCACAAACGTTCGGCGAGATCTACCTGCGGGAGCAGATGCACCCCGAGTCGGTGCGGGACGCCGCCGCGGACGAGCTGACCGCGCTGCTGCCGATGCTGCGCCGCCTCCCCCGCCGTCTGGACCGTATCGCCGCGGCCGCCGAGGCCGGACGGCTGACCCTGAACATCCGCCTGTTCAGCGACGAACGGGACCGCCGGACGGTCACCGGCCTCCTCCAGCAGGTGCTCCTCACGTTCCTCGCCTCGACGGCGGGGATCATGGCGGTGATGCTGCTCGGCCTCGGCGACGGCCCGCCCATGACCGGCGAGGTGACCCTGTACGAGTTCTTCGGCTACTGCCTCCTCGTCGTCTGCTCGGTGCTCGCCCTCCGCGTGCTGGCGGTGATCTTCCGCCGCTGAGCCGGCCGGATCCGGGCCTTCGCCCGTGTCGCCGGGGCAGCGCCAGCAGGAGCGGGACCAGGAGGAACGCCGCGCCGGCCGTGACCATCGCTCCCCCGGTCAGCGCGACCAGCCCCGGGACGGCGGGCTGGGCGATCCCCCAGGAGGAGCCGTGGAAGGCGAACCATCGCGGCCGGTCGGCCTCCGGCGCCGTCTCGGCGATCAGGGCGGGCCAGCGCCCTTGCAGGACGCTGTCGACCGCCGCCCACGCGAGGTAGCCCGCCGCCATGAGCGGGACGGAGCGTCCGACGGCCATGGCGAGCGTGAGGACGCCCAAGGCGGCCATCCCGATGACCAGGACGCGCTCGTGCCCGAGGCCGCGTAGGGCGTGGCGGCCCAGACGTCCCGTCACCGGCGCCACCAGGGCGGCACCGGTCAGCGTCAGGCCGGGCAGCCACGCCGGAGCCCCGCGCTGGAGCAGGACGAACGGCACGAACATCAGCACCGCGAGATAGCCGCAGGCGAACGCCGTTCCCGCCGCCGTCAACCGCACCAGCGCACCGGGCGGCCGCCACCCCCTCACGCCACGTCGTCCGAAGAAGCGAACCCGGGTGGTCGTCGTTTCAGGATCAGCGTGTCCCCTGGCGGGCGCCTCCCTTCCGGATGCCGGGGAACCGGGGTGGGTAAACGGGGCCTTCGAGGCGTCGGAGGCCGCCAAGCCGGATGCTTTTGAACTGGGCGTCTCCACGGCAAGGGTCTCGGGACCGGGAATGCGCGAGGCGGAGGGAAGTGGGTTCGCGGTCGGCGGGCGTGGAGGGCTTCGGGTGGGCTGGTCGGGGGTGAGGAGCGCCAGGGCCACGCCTGCGGCCAGGAGGCAGGTCAGGCCGTCCGCAACGATGAGCCATCGGGCGCCGAGCGGCAGCAGGAGCGCGGCGAGCAGGCCGCCGACCGCGCCGGACGCGACCAGTGACGTCCCGAGGAATCCGTAGACGTCGGCCTGGGCGTGACGGTCGGTCAGCCGGGCCAGCGACTCCTGCGTGGCGGGTTCGTAGATCTCGAAGGCGAGCCCGACCAGTGCGACGGCGGCCAGCACCCACCCGGGGCCGCGGGCTCCGGCCAGCAGGAGCATGGTGGCGCCGGTCGCCGTCAGACCCAGGACGATCACCGAGCGGGGCGCCAGGTGATCGAGGAGCAGGCCGCCCAACCAGCGCGAGACGAGTGCCGCGGCACCGAACACGCCGAGCGACCAGGCCGCCAGGTCATGGCCCGCGAGGACGGCGAGGAACGGCAGGACGTACGCGCCCAGCTGGTTGAGCACGCGCACGCCCACCAGCGCCTTCACATCTCTCCGCAGTCTCTCGGTCACGCTGCGAGAGTACGGCTCGGCTCTGACATTTCAGTACGGTCGCCTCCATGCCTCCGACGAAGACGTCCCGCATCAAAGAGCCCGCGCGTCCCAAGCTTCCGGCCGCGCCCGCGCCCGCCGGGCCCGAGCACGATCTCGTGGACGACGAGGTCCTGCGCGAGCTGCGGTTCGGCGCGCGGGACCTCTCCGGACGGGACGCGCAGGACGTCGAGATCGAGCGCTGCGTGTTCGACGGGACGCGGCTCCCCGCGACCGTCCTGGAGCGGGCGACGGTCGCCGACTCCGCGTTCGACCGCTGCGACCTGGCGAACCTGAGGCTCACCAACGCGCGGATGTTCAACGCGACCGTCACCGGGTCGCGGATGACCGGCGCCGCGCTGACCGACTGCGCGTTCCAGGACGTGGTGTACGAGGCGTGCCGCGCCGACCTCGCCGGGTTCCGGTTCAGCACGTTCAAGCGGGTCGTGTTCCGCGACTGCAACCTGGAGGGCGCGACGTTCCAGAACGCCGACCTGCGCGGGGTCCGGTTCCAGGAATGCCGGCTCGACGGCGCGCAGTTCAGCGGCGCGACGATGACGGGCGCGCGGTTCTCCGGCTGCGATCTGCGCGGGGTGGCGGGGGTGCAGAGCATGCGCGGCGTGACCGTGTCGGCGATGGACGCGCCGGGGCTGCTCGCCAGTTTCGCGGCGGAGCTCGACATCACGATCGAGGACAGCTGATCGAACACGTGTTTGACTCGCCGGATACATTGGGGGCATGACAGGCGCTTTTCAAGGCTCGCTGCTGGACGACACGGACGAGACAGGCCCGCGGCCCCTCACCTCCGCCCGCCGGACGCGGCTGGCCCACGGCGCCTGGATCGACGTCCTGCCCGGCTGGGTCCCGGGGGCCGACGCGCTCTTCGAACGGCTCCTCACGGCCGTCCCGTGGCGGGCGGAGAGCCGCCGCATGTACGACCGGGTCGTGGACGTCCCCCGCATGCTGGCCTTCTACCGGGAGGGCGACACACTGCCCGATCCCGTCCTGGACGAGGCGAAGGCCGCCCTCGACGAGCACTACACCCCGGAACTGGGCGAGCCGTTCAGCACGGCCGGGCTCTGCCTGTACCGCGACGGCCGCGACAGCGTCGCCTGGCACGGCGACACGCTCGGACGCGGCGCGACGCAGGACACGATGATCGCGATCCTGTCCGTCGGGACGCCGCGTCCGCTGCTCCTGCGCCCGCGCGGCGGCGGCCCGACGATCCGCCGGGAACTCGGGCACGGCGACCTCATCGTGATGGGCGGGAGCTGCCAGCGGACCTGGGAGCACGCGATTCCGAAGTCGGCCCGCGCGCTCGGCCCGAGGATCAGCGTCCAGTACCGCCCGCACAACGTCCGCTGAGCCGTCCCTGGAGACGCGGGCGCTCCAGTCGTCCCCGGAGACGCGGGCGTCTCCAGCCGTCCCCGGGCACGCGGGCGTCTCCAGGCCGCGCCTACCGCCTGTGCCCGCCCTCGCCGTTGTGCTCCTTCGCCAGCTGCTGCGGGTCGTATCCGTGGAACGGGCGGTCGAAGACCCAGTTGCAGATCATCTCCCGGCAGATCTCGGGCTGGGACGCGGGCGCCTGGTGGCCGGAGTCCGGCAGGCTGACCTGCGTCAGGTGCCGGTACGCGCGGACGAACCCCTTCGGATCGCCTTGGGCCTGCGTCCAGGACGTCCTCGTAGTCCCGGTACAGGCTCTCCTTCTGGTCGATGCCGATGAACCCGGTCGTGTACACGTAGTCGACCAGGATCTTCAGCGACAGCTCGGGTTTGATCCAGCCGTTGCCGATGGCGATGCCCTGGAGGTCGATGTGCCGGCCCTCGTTCTGCCGGTTCTCCTCGTCGATCTTCGAGGCGATGTGCGGCACGTACTTCCGCCGTAGCTCTGGCCGGCGATGTAGAGCGGGCACCGCGCGTACGCCTCGTGTTCGGCGAAGGACCTCTGGAGGCCCTCCCAGAACATCTCGCTGAGCACGTCCTCGTCCTTGACGTACTCGGCGAGGTCGGAACAGCTGTAACCGGTGCCCACGGGCTGGTCCCAGAAGGCGACGTGCGCCTGCTGGTTGCCGCCGACGCGTGGACGCGCGGGGGCGACCGTCGCGTCGTCCTCCTCCCCTCACCATCCGGGGGCGGTAAAGCCTCGCCGACGACCGAGGGGCGGTGGCACGATTACGATGGTCCCCGCCCGTGGCCGAGGAGGTTCGTTTGCTGCGTCTGGTCGTCTCTCAGACCTCCCCCCGGGCGTACCGGACGGTCCTGGACGCGCTCCAGGCCCCGCTGCCGCCCTACGGCCCGCCGGGCCGGCACATCATGATCGAGCCGGGGCAGTACCCGGCGACGGGCTTCCGCAGCTCGGGCGACTTCGTGCTGACGGCCGCCGCGGGCCCCGGGTCGGTCACGCTCGACGGCGCGACGGACGCGACGATCGAGGTCACCGGGAACGTGACACTCCAGGGGCTGATCGTCCGGAACTGGAGCGATGAGGGCAACGCGCTGGACGTGGCGAAGGGCAGCGTCCTCGCCGAGCAGTGCCAGTTCGTGAGCCGCGCCGGGACGGTCGCGGTGAGCGTGTGGAACGGCGGGCGGCTGGCGCTCAAGGGCTGCCGGGTGCAGGACGGCGCGGTCGTGTACTCGGCCTCGTCCGGGCTCGTCGAGTCCACCGACCTCGCGGGGACGCAGAGCAACGCGCTGGCGATCCGCAAGGGCAGCGCGGTGACGGTGCGGGGCTGCCGCATCGAGGGCGCGACCGGCAGCGGGATCTGGGTGACCGAGGGGTCCAAGCCGCTGATCGAGCAGTGCACGATCTCGGCGCCGGGGTCGGCGGCGGTCCTGGTGGACGACCACGCGGACGCCGCGATCCGCAACTCGGCGTTCCACGGCAGCGGGACGTGCTCGCTGGTCGTCCGGGACAAGGGCAAGGCGCTCGCGGAGGACTGCCTGATCACCGACGCGGCGATGGAGGCGGTGTGGGTGACCGCCGCCGGATCGCTGACCGCGCGGCGGCTGCGGCTCCAGACGCCGCGCCGGACCGGCGTGGTCGTCGAGGAGGGCACCGGGTACTTCGAGGACTGCGAGATCCTCGGCGCGGGCAAGCACGGCGTGTTCGTCGGCGAGCGGGGGCGCGGCACGTTCGTCCGGGGGCGGGTGGCGGACGCGGCGGAGATCGGCGTCGCGGCGGTCGAGGGCGGCAGCGGGACGTTCACCGGCGTGACCGTGACCGGCAGCGGGGACATCGGCGCGAACGCCGACCCGGACTGCGAGATGACCCTGCGGGACTGCGCGATCGTCGACAACCCCGGCACGGGCCTCGTCATGGCGAAGACGGCGCGCGTCCACATGTCGGGGGTGACGAGCGAGCGGAACGGCGGGGAGGACATCCTCGACTTCGAGCCGGAGGTCGTCACCGCGAAGGTCGTGGAGACGGCGCTGGGCGCGGCCGCGGAGGCGGACGCGAAGGCGGGCGGCGCCAAGGCGGCGCCGGGCCCGAAACCCCCCGAGCGGGCGTCCGCCGACGAACTGCTCGCCGAGCTGGACGCGATGATCGGCCTCGCCGGGGTGAAGCGGGAGATCAGGAAGCTCACCAACCTCCAGAAGGTCGCCGAGCAGCGGCGGCTCGCGGGCCTGCCGCCGGGCCCGACGATCGGGCGGCACATGGTGTTCGCGGGCCCGCCCGGGACGGGCAAGACGACGGTCGCGCGCCTGTACGGCCGGATCCTCGCGGCGCTCGGCGTGGTCGAGAAGGGCCAGGTCGTCGAGGTCAGCCGCGGCGACCTCGTGTCGGAGAACGTCGGCGGGACGGCGCTGAAGACGGCCGACGCGTTCGAGCGCGCGAAGGGCGGCGTCCTGTTCGTGGACGAGGCGTACGCGCTGGCCCGCGAGACCACCGGCACCGACTTCGGGCAGGAGGCCATCGACACCCTCGTCAAGCTCATGGAGGACCACCGCGACGAGGTCGTGGTGATCGCGGCCGGGTACTCGGCGGAGATGCGCGAGTTCCTCAGCGCGAACCCGGGGCTGAAGTCGCGGATATCCCGGACGGTCGAATTCGAGAACTACGCCCCCGCCGAGCTGCTCCAGATCGTCGAGCTCCAGGCGGGCAAGGACGGCTACCGGCTCGCCGGCGACGCGCGGACCGCCGTCCTCGACCACTTCACCGCGGTGAAGCGGGACGCGAGCTTCGGCAACGGGCGCGCGGCGCGGCGGGTGTTCGAGGCGGCGGTCGAGCGGCAGGCGCAGCGGCTGGCCGAGCTGGTCGAGCTGCCGTCCGGCGAGGAGCTGAGCCTGCTGCTCGCCGAGGACCTCGACGTCGAGACGGGCCTGGCGGCGCGGTTCGGCGAGGCGCGGGACGCGGGGCAGGTCCGCGACGTCCTGGCGAAGCTGACCGGCATGACGGGCCTGGCGGGCGTCAAGCGGGAGATCGGCGACCTGCTCGACCTGCTCGCCTCGGCGCGGCGGCGCCGCGAGGCCGGGCTGGAGGCCGAGCCGTTCACCGGGCACCTGATCTTCGCGGGCCCGCCCGGGACGGGCAAGACGACCGTCGCGCGCCTGTACGGGGAGCTGCTCGCGGCGCTCGGCGTCCTCGCGCAGGGCCAGGTGGTCGAGACGGCGCGCGTCGACCTGGTCGGGCAGTACGTCGGGCACACCGCGAAGCGGACCGCGGACGTCTTCGAGCGGGCCCGCGGCGGGGTCCTGTTCATCGACGAGGCGTACACGCTGGCCCGGTCCACCGGCGGGACCGGGCACGACTTCGGCCAGGAGGCCATCGACACCCTCGTCAAGCTGATGGAGGACCACCGCGACGAGGTGATCGTCGTCGCGGCGGGCTACACGTCCGAGATGGAGGGGTTCCTGGCGGCGAACCCGGGCCTGGCTTCCCGGTTCGCGCGCACGCTCACGTTCGAGCCCTACGACGTGGACGGCCTCGTGTCGATCTTCGTGGGCAAGGCGGAGGGCGCCGACTACCTCGTCCCGGACGAGACGCGCGCGGCCCTCGCCGGCCACCTCGCGGCCGAGCGCGACCGGTTCCGGGAGGGCAACGGCCGCGAGGTGGACAAGCTGTTCCGGACGGCGGTCACCGCGCACGCCCGCCGCACCGAGCAGCTCGCGAACGGCGGCGAGGAACTGACCAAGGCGCAACTGGCGACCCTGCTCCCCGCCGACATCACGCCCGCCTAGTTCACCTTGCTCAGGTCGCCGGGCAGGTCGTGCCGGGCGCGGGGCGCTCTCCGGTGACGAGGTAGTGGTCGATCGTGTCCCGCATGCACGGGCCGCGGTTGTAGGAGCCGTGGCCGGAGCCCTCGTAGGTGAGGAGCGTGGCCGTCCTGCCGAGCTGCCGCGCGACGGTGCGCGCCCAGGAGTAGGGCGTGGCGGGGTCGTGCACCGCGTTCGCCAGCAGGATCGGCGCGCTTCCCTTCACACGCAGCTTGTGCTGCGGGTTCCTGACGGGGCCCGGCCAGCCGAGGCAGGCGGAGACGGCCATGACGGGACGCGCCTGGCTCATGTCCGGCGCGATCTTCTCGGCGCCTCGCATGATCTTCGCGTAGTCGGCGTACCCGCGCACCGGCAGGCTCCAGTCGGAGCAGAACTGCGCGGTGAACGGGTCCGTGCCGGTCGCCGTCCCGGTCGTGCGGGGCGAAGTCCGGGGCGACGTCTGAGGCGACGTCTGGGGCGACGCGCCTCGGGTCGCGACGGGCTTGGACGCGTCCAGCGCGGCGAGCCTCGTCGCGAGGTCCGCCCAGTCGGGGCCGTAGAACGCCTTGTAGGCGAGCACGACGAGGTCGAACTCCGGGAGCGCGGAGCCGGGGTTCCGCGGATCCGGCAGCGTGCCGCGCGCCGCCCGCGCGCGGAGGTCGCGCCAGAGGGCCCGGACGTCGCGGCCGTGCAGCGCGCACTCCTCCGTCCTGCCGCACCAGGCCGCGAACTGGTCGAAGGAGTCCTGGGCCGCCGCCACCTCGGAGTTCACGAACCGCCGGGTGTCGCGGAGGCTGTGGTCGTCGACGCTCTCCAGGACCATCGTCCGGAACCGCTTCGGGAACGTCTCGGCGTACATCTCCCCCAGCAGCGTCCCGTAGGAGCTGCCGTGGAAGTTCAGCCGGGTCTCGCCCAGCGCGGCGCGTATGGCGTCCACGTCCCGGACGGTGCTGAGCGTATCGGCGTGGTCGTAGAGGGGGCCCGTCCGCGTGCGGCAGTCGTCCCGCAGGCGCTTGTTGTAGGCGAGCGTCGCGTCGAACTCCTTCCGGCTCTTCATGACCGGGGACGGACGCTCCGCCAGGAGTTCCGCCGAGCACGTCACCGGGTTGCTGGCGCCGATGCCGCGCGGGTCGAAGCTGACGATGTCGAAGCGGTTCTGGAGCCGCTCGCTGAACCGGTCGATGCCGCCCTTGAGCCTCGTGACGCGCTGGACGCCCGAGTCGCCGGGCCCGCCGGGGCCGAACACGAGCGTGCCGACGCGCGCGTCCGGGTCCTTGGCCTTGCGGCGCGCGATGGCGAGGCCGAAGGACGGGCCGTCCGGCCGCGCCCAGTCGACCGGCAGCCGCAGCGTCGCGCACTCCGCCTTGCCGTCGTCGCCGCATTCCGTCCACGCGATGGACCGCGCCCGCGCCGGTTGCGACATCACCGGCACGGCCGCCGCGACGAGCGCCAGGCTCGCCGCCATCATCACCGCACGCTGCATATATGTGGTCCCCTCACTCTGGTCCGCCTTCCGGCGGGCGCCGCCCGAGAGATCAAGTTAGGGCGGTGCGAGGGGCCTCGTAAGGCCGGCCAGGGAAGGACCAGGGTCGGCTCAGGGTGACCTCAGGGTCGAGGTCCCACCGCGCCGGGGCCACAGTTTTGTGGCAGCGCCCGCCTCATGGGAGGGCGCGGCGGAGGAGCTGCGCCAGGTGCAGGGCTTCGCGTCCGGTGCCCTGGGCGACCTGCGTCCGGCAGGAGAAGCCGTCGGCGAGGATCAGCTCGCCGACGGCGGCGCGCACCTTCGGGTACAGCTCGCGTTCGGCGCAGCTCTGCGAGACCTCCCAGTGGCCGGGCTCGAACCCGAAGTTCCCGGCGAGACCGCAGCAGCCGGACCCGATGACGTCGGTGTCCACGCCGAGGCGCCGCAGGACGGCGAGGTCGGGCGCGTAGGAGCCCTTGGCGTCCTGGTGGCAGTGCACCTGCGCGATCGCGCGGGCGTCCAGCGTCCCGAACGGCCAGTCGCCCTCGTGTTCCGCGACCAGCTCGGCGAGCGTGACCGTGGCGTCCGCGAGGCGCCGCGCGCGCGGGTCGTCCGGGAACAGCTCGGGCGCCTCGTTCCGCAGCATCACCGTGCAGGACGGCTCCAGCCCGACGACCGGCAGCCCGGCGTCGAGCGCGGGCGCCAGCACGTCCAGCGAGTGCCGCAGGACGCGCTTGGCGACCCCGAGCTGCCCGGTCGAGTGCCAGGTCAGGCCGCAGCAGACGCGGCCCGGCGGGATCAGCACCCGGTACCCGAGCGCCTCCAGCACCTCGACGGCGTCCCGCCCGGCCTCGGGCGCGTGGTACTCGGTGAACGTGTCGGGCCACAGGACGACCGTCCGCCCGCGCCCGGCCGGCGGCCTCGCGCGGAACCAGTCGCGCAGCGTCCGCTCCGCGAACCGGATCATCTGGCGGCGCGGCTCGACGCCCGCCGCCCGCTTGACCACCCGGGCGACCCGTCCGCGCGACAGCGCGGCGTTGACCAGGCGGGCCGTGCCGGGGACGGCGGTGACGGCGCGCGACCACAGCGGCAGCCAGCCCATCGAGTAGTGCGCCATCGGACGCCGCCGCCGCGCGTGGTACCGATGCAGGAACTCGGCCTTGTACGTCGCCATGTCGACGTTCACCGGGCACTCGCTCGCGCACGCCTTGCACGACAGGCACAGGTCCAGCGCGTCGTGCGCCTCACGCGAGCGCCATCCGTCCGGCAGCGACTCGCCGCGCAGCATCTCCGCGAGGACGCGCGCCCGGCCCCGCGTGGAGTGCACCTCGTCCCGGGTCGCCTTGAAGGACGGGCACATCGCCCCCGTGTCGAGGTTGCGGCAGGCGCCGACGCCCACGCAGCGGTGGACGGCGGCGGCGAACGAGCCGTGGTCGCGGGTCAGCGCGTGCACGGGCGTGATCTTCAGGGCGTCGCGTCCGGGGCCGGGGCGCAGGTCGGCGTCCAGCGGGGCCGGATCGACGATCACACCGGGGTTGAGCCGGCGGCCCGGGTCGAACACGGCCTTGAACGCGGCGAACGCGTCCAGCAATCCGGGCGAGTACATCGCGGCGAGCAGCTCCGAGCGGGCGCGTCCGTCACCGTGCTCGCCCGACACCGTCCCGCCGTGGGAGACGACGAGGCGCGCCGCGTCCTCGGCGAACGCGCGGTAGCCCGCGACGCCGCGCGGCTCCTCCAGGTCGAAGTCGACGCGCAGGTGCAGGCAGCCCTCGCCGAAATGCCCGTACGGGACGCCGCGCAACCCGTGCCCGCGCATCAACCCGTAGAGTTCGCGCAGGTAACCGGCGAGCCGCTCGGGCGGGACGGCGGAGTCCTCCCAGCCGGGCCACGCCTCGCTGCCGTCCGGGAGCCGCGTCACGATCCCCGACCCGGCCTCGCGGATCCACCACAGCGCCCGCATCCGCGCCGGTTCGCCGACGACGACCGCCGTCGTCCCCGGAACCCGCTCCTGGACGGCCTCGGCGAGCGCCCGCGCCGCGTCCTGCGCCTCACCGATCGTGTCCCCGCCGACCTCGCAGTAGAGCCAGCCGCCGCCCGGCGGTAGGTCGGAGCCCGCGTCGGCGCGGCCGGGCTGGTCACGCAGCGCGACGAGCAGGTCGGCGGCCATCCCCTCGACGGTCAGCGCCCCCGACCGCGCGGCGAACGGCGCCACCTCGGCGGCCACGAAGACGTCAGGGAACCCCAGCACGGCCAGCGCGCGCGCCTTCGGAACCGGGACGAGCCGGACCGTCGCCTCCGTGACGATCCCGCACGTCCCCTCCGCGCCGACCAGAGCCTTCGCGACGTCGAACCCGTTCTCGGGCAGCAGATGATGCAGACCGTAACCGGAGACCTGGCGGCTGAACCTGCCGAGCTCGGTGCGGATCGCGCCGAGGTGCGCGTCGCGGAGCCGCCGCAGCTCGGCGTCGATCGCCGCGTCCCCGGACGTGCCGCGCTCGGCCCCGACCTCCCGTCCGCCGGGGAGCAGCACCCGCAGCGCCTCGACGTTCCCGGACGTGATCCCCCAGGCCACGCTGTGCGACCCGCACGCGTTGTTGCCGATCATCCCGCCGAGCGTGCAGCGCGAGTGGCTGGACGGGTCGGGCCCGAACGTGAGCCCGTACCGGGCGGCCTCGGCGCGCAGGTCGTCCAGCACCACGCCGGGCTCGACGACGGCCGTCCGCGCGTCCGGGTCGATCGACAGGACGCGCCGCAGGTGCCGCGAGGTGTCGACCACGATCCCGGCGCCGACGGAGTTCCCCGCGATCGACGTCCCGCCGCCGCGCATGGTCACGGGCAGGCCCTCGTCCCCGGCCAGCTCCAGCACCCGCCCCAGCTCCGCGGCGGTGCGCGGCTCGGCGACGGCGAGCGGGACGCACCGGTAGACCGACGCGTCCGACGAATAGGCGGTCCGGACGGTCAGTCCGGTACGGAAGACCCCGGGAAGCGCGGCCTCCAGCCGCCGAGCGAGTTCGGCCACACCCTCAAGGTTAGGACCGCCCGGCCAAGACGCCCCACACGACACCACCACCAACACCAACCCCGCACCACCCGCCGCGCCGCCCCGCCGCGGTGGGGCGCCGCGGCGCGGTTCCGCGTTGCGTCGTCGTCGCCTGAGAGGGCGGGGGGCGGCGGGTGCGGGGCACCGTACCGGGGTGGGCGATGCGCGCCTTCCGCGCGGGACGGTGCCTGGCAACAATCACCGGAAATGCTTCACTTCATTGTGGCGCCCGACAATTTCCGAGAAAAGTGGGGAGTTTGAGTCCCATGACTCAGCGGCCGTCCAACTCTCCGCTCCGGATGACGCGCACCAGCGCGCGCCACTGCGTGGAATTGAGCGAGAGCAGACCCGCCGCGTGGTCGTGGGAGTCGCGGACCAGCACCGAGGGCCCGGCCGCGGCGACTTCGACGCAATCTTGCCCCTCGCCGCTCGCACTGGCCTTGCGCCAGTTCAGCGTCCTCCCCTGATCCGGCCGATACACCATCCAGCAACCCTCCATCCATTGCCGGCGGGTGCCGTCTCGCCACCGATCGGGCAAGAACACCCGCCCGACGCGAGCCAAGCAGGGCACAACAAACCACGACCTTGTGGAAAATTTCCCGATCACGAGTGTAAACGGTTCCAGTTATTCCGCCTACACGGGAACACAAGATCACTCTGTGTGCTATGAAGGCCACTCGCCTTGGGGGTCGCCGGTGCGGCCGTCACCTCCGTTCTGCGCGGGAGCGGATAGGGAAGTCGGGCGTTCGGTCAGTCCATCAGCTCCTCGGCCGCCTGCCGGATCAGAGCGATCGACTTCTCCGGGGTGAGCGCCTCGTCCAGCAGGGTCTCGAAGTTGTCGCGGTACTCGGCGATCCGGGTGTCCTCGCCGGTGACCATCACGCTCGCGCTGGCCCGCCCCTCCAGGTAGAGGACGTCGCTGAGCCCGCCCTCGAACTCCAGCAGCGAGAACGGCCCGAAGATGCCGAGATGCGCGCCCGCGCTGAAGGGGATGACGCGGACGGTCAGCAGCTCGTCGGCCTCGGCGGACTCGGCGATGTGGCGGAGCTGGTTCGGCATGATCGCGGGATCGACCTTCACGCCGACATGGCGGCGGATCACGGCCTCGTCGATGATGTAGTTCTGGCGGGGCGGATCGTCGCGCTTGGCCAGCTCACGCTGCCGCTGCATGCGCAGCTTCACTCCGAACGCCTGCTGCTGCGGGGAGACGACGCCGGTGTACAGGACCTGGGCGTACTCCTCCGTCTGCAACATGCCGGGGACGAGCGTCCCGTGGAAGTGCCGGATGTAGGCCGCTCCGGCGGTGTACCCGACATAGGTGAGGAAGGTTTCGTCGAACTCGCCCCGGTAGGCGTTCCACCAGGCGGGCTCGCGCGCGCCGCGCGCCCACGACTGGAGCCGCTCCTGGCGGCTCTCCGACACGACGTCGTACACCGTGAGCAGCGCCTGAAGATCGGTGCGGGTGATCGTGTTCTTGCCGCCCTCGACCCTGATGAGCTTCGACGGGGACCATTCCAGGCGGTTCGCGACCTGCTCCTGTGTCATCCCCTTCTCTTTTCGGAGGCGCACGAGCTCGGTGCGCAGCAGCGCGCTCTGGACGATGGGCCCCTGGTCAGTGGTCATCTGTATCGCTCACCCTGTGTAGTCGGCGCCAGCAGCCCGTCTGCCAGGTGGCAGTCGGCGACCCGGCGGCGTACATGACGCCACTCCGTCATGTCCCTTCCCCCGAAGGTCGCGATCTGCCGACTCCTATCCCCACAACTGCGCTGAAATCTAGCATCTGGAGCTGGCGGCGTGCTGCATGTCGGCTGAGTATGTTGTAGCGTGCTTGGTAGCAGATTAGCAGGCTTCACGATGCGATAGGACGTCCCGCTAGCGAGAAGCCTAAGAATCTGGGAACGGAGGGTGAGGGGAAGGCGTCGACCCGGGTCGCCGCACGAACCTCGCCCGGACGGGAACCGCTCAGGAGGACAGCCTGATACGACACATTCGGCCGGTGCCGACGGACCGGCCAGATGCAGGAAACAAAACAGAGCCGCTCTCACTTCTCGCCGGTCACCGGTTGCGAGCCATGACGATCGACGAAAAGTGCGAGCGACTCCTGGAGACCGCGAGGGACGTCGCGCCGGGCCGTTCCGACATCCTGCAAAGACGCAGAGACACCGGCGTTGACCTGGCAAAACATTCCCTGCGGACTCACCCAGTCTAACCGCGATCACGCGGCATGGGCTATAGGTGACCGCGACTGTGTCGGCGAAGCGACCGCGTCCCCGGACCTCCCCGCGGCCGGCGTGCTGCGCCAGCAGACGCAAATCGAGACATGGGGTTCTCGAACATGATGTCAAGAAAGCAAGATCGTTCCCCGACCTCTGACGTCCGCCCCACACCCCGGACGAACCGTCCGCGCGCACCGAGAACGAACCGTCCGCATGCGGCCTCGGCGGCTCGCCCGGAAGCGCTCCGGACGCACCGTCCGGGCCCGTCCCGGCCAGGCCGACCGGGCTTTCCCGAGGGGGTGCGGTGATGGCCGACCGCGAGCACCGGCACGACCCCGACCAGATCGTCCCCACCGTGTTCGGGATGTCCGGCGACCATCCCCAGCCCCCGACTCCGACCCGCCACGCCTCGTCCGAGGGCGCACCCCCGGAGCACGACGCGGCCGACACGGCGGGCGAGCACGGCTCCGTGCAGGGTTCCGTTCAGGGCTCGGCGGAGGGCCTCGCGCCGTCCGTCCCGGCCGCCGAAGTGGCCGGTTCCGGCGACGCGGACCGCACCCGGGGCTTCTGGCGGGCGCTCACCTCGGCCGAGCGGGACGCGCTGCTGCTGTCCGCGCGGGAGGTCGTCTTCCCGGTCGGCGGAGTCCTCTGGGAGGAGGGCGACGTCGCCGACCACGTCCTGGTGATCCTGTCCGGCCCGGTCAGGATCTGCGTCGAGCGGGACGGCGGCGAGCGGATCATCGCCTTCCGCGGCCCGGGGGACATCGTCGGCGAGCGCGCCGCGCTGCTGCTGCGGCTCCGCTCGGCCACCGTCGTGGCGATGGACGACGTCCGGGCCCTGCGCATGAGCACGCAGGAGTTCGCCGGCTACCTGACCGACCACCCGCGCGTCCTCGCCGTCCTCGAACACGAGATGTACAAGCGGATGACCGAGCGGCCGACCCTTGAGCCGCTCCTCTCGCCCGGCGGATACATGTCGCCGTACGAGACGGGCACTCAACCCTCACCGTACGGAACAGCCACGCACCCCTCACCGTATGGAACGCCCACCCACCCCGTCACGAACCCGCACGACACGTCCCGCCCGCCGTGGGGGGTTCCCGCGCAGCGGTACGCGACCGAGCCGCCGGTCCTCGGGCATCCGCACGCGGCCCATCCGCCGATCGCGTGCCCCTACGCCTGGCATCTGCACGCGAGCCTCAACCGCTACGCGGGGATCCCGCCCTACCAGCACGACCAGAACGGCCATTCCATGATGGCCCACGTCCCCGAAGGACACGCCCCGATGGCCCTCACGCGGCGCGCCGGTGGCGCGCCGCGGCGCGGGACCGCCGCGTCACCGTCGTGGGCGGGCCAGAACTGCACCATCGTCTTCACCGACATCGCCGGCTTCAGCGACGTCGTCCACCGCGACGACCCGGCCCGCCTGGAGATGCGCGGCTGGATGTACGGGTTCCTCCGGCAGGCGTTCGAGGAGTCGCACGTCCCCTGGACGATGTGCCACCGCGAGGACAGGGGCGACGGCGCGCTGATCATCGTCCCGCCCGACACGCCGACCACCGCCGTCATCGACCCCATGGTCGCCCGGCTCGCCGCGCTGCTGAACGGCCACAACCGCCGCTCCAGCAGGGCGGTCCGGATGCAGCTCAGGCTCGCGCTGAACGTCGGGCCCGTCGTGCAGGACGAGGAGGGCGTCTCCGGCTGGGCCCTCATCCAGACGTCCCGGCTGCTGGACGCGCAGATCCTCAAGGACCGCCTTGAGGAGACCGGCGCCGACCTCGGTTTCATCGCCTCGTCGTTCGTCTACGAATCCGTCATCGCCCACCACCGGCACATGAACGCCGCCGAATACGAACTCGTCCGCTGCCGCGTCAAGGAGACGGACGTCCAAGGCTGGATGCACATGCTGGGCGCCCCCGTCCAGCCCGCGCACTGACCCCGATCCCCCAGTAACACGAGGCCCGTTCCCCGCACGGGCCCCCAGTGCGGCCCCCGCCCGCACTGGCCCCCCGCCACCGCGCGGGGTCTTCTTTTTCACGCCCCTTTTCACGCCCCTTTTCACGAGCCGCCGTCGTCACCGCGGCGCGGGCCGGGGCCGTACGGGATGCGCATGACGAACCGGGCGCCGCGCGCGCTGTCCTCGATCGTGAGTTCGCCGCCGTGCGACCTGGCGATCTCGTGCGCGATCGGGAGCCCGAGCCCGGTGCCGTTCGCGTCCTTGGCCCTGCCGTCCCGCAGCCGCGCGAACCGCTGGAACACGATCTCGCGGTCGGCCGGGGCGATGCCGACGCCGTCGTCGAGCACCTCCAGGACGGCGACGCCGTCCTCGCGCCGGACGCTGATGTCGACCCGCTCCTCCGCGTGCCGCTCGGCGTTGTCGAGCAGGTTCGTCAGCAGCCGGACGAGCCGCAGCCGGTCCCCGTTGACCGTCACGCCCTCCTGGAGGTGCGTGACGACGCGCTTGCTCCGCTCCGTCCTGGCCAGCTCGATCGTGACGAGGGCGCCGAGGTCGACCGGCTCGGCCTCGGCCCACTTGCCCGCGTCCAGGCGCGCCAGCTCCAGCAGGTCGGTCACGATCGCCTGGAGCCGGTCGAGGCTCTGCAGGACGGTCCGCCCCGTGCGCGGCCAGTCCACCTCGTCCGGATACATGAGCGCCTCCTCCAACTGCGCCCGCGCGGCGGCGATGGGGCTGCGCAGGTCGTGGGACGCGTCGGAGGTGAAGCTGCGCTGGCGCTCCAGCGCCGCGTCCAGCCGGTCGAGGGTCGCGTTCGCCGCCTCGGCCAGCAGCCGCACCTCGTCCCGGTTCTCCGGGACGGGGACGCGGTGCCCGGACCGGCGCGCCGTGATCTCGGTCAGCTCCGCGCGGATCGCGTCCACCGGCGCGAGGGCGTGGTCGACCGTCCGCCACGCCCACAGCCCCGCCAGGAGGGTCGCCAGGAGCGACACGCAGACCAGGAACGTGAACAGGCTCGCGCTCACGTACCAGGGGGTCCGGTCGGCGGCGGCGTAGACCGTCCAGTCGCCGCCCGGCTCGTACACGCGGAACGCCACGACGGACATGCAGCCGTGCAGCCCGGCGGGCGGGCACAGCGTCTTGGACGCGTAGACGCTGCTCACCTCCGGGACGATGGAGGCGAGGGGCGGCCCGTGCAGCGCCTCGGGGGTCGCGGCGACCACGGCCCGCCGCTCGTCCAGCACCTGGAGGACGATGTGGCGCCGGGCGTCCAGCTCCGCCGGGACGTTCCCGCCCCTGATCTGGTAGGCGAGCCGCAGCGCCGCCGTGGTGGCCTGCTCGCGCCGGTGGTCGGCGACGTGCCCGCGCACGCCCGCGAGGATCCCCACGGTCAGGACGGCACAGATGACGGCGGCGACCGCCCCGGCTATGACGGTCATCCGCACCCGTATGGACCATGTGCGACGTCCGTGCACCCGACCTCCCGCAGGTGAGGTAATCACCCGGGAGACCGGAATCAGTCCTGAAAACGGGGCGCTCTCGCCCAAGAGAGGTCAAAGAAATGGTTCATCCGGTGGCGGAACGACCGACGCGTCCCGTGTGCGAAGCCGCTCGCGGTCCGTTTCCGGAAGCAACGCCCGACTGTGGCCATCAGAAGCAGGGGAAATGAGAAATCCCGCTGTTAGCATCGCTGATTATGGAGCTGCGCCAGCTTGAGTACTTCGTGGCGGTGACGGAGGAGGCCAGCTTCACCAAGGCCGCCGCCCGCCTGCACGTCGCCCAGCCGGGCGTCAGCGCGCAGATCCGGCAACTCGAACGCGAACTCGGCCAGCCCCTGCTGGACCGCTCCGGGCGGACCGTCCGGCTGACGGAGGTGGGCGCCGCCGTCCTGCCCTACGCGCGCGCGGCGCTGGCCGCGGTCGAGGGCGCGCGGCTGTCGGTGGACGAGCTGACCGGCCTGCTGCGCGGGCACGTCACGATCGGCACGATCGACTGGATCAGGTCGCTGGAGCTGCCCGCGATGCTGGCCGCCTTCCACCGCGACCACCCGAACGTGGAGATCACCGTCACGCAGGAGGACACGGCCACCCTCGCCGCCGGCCTGCGCGCCGGGCGGATCGACCTCGCGTTCCTCAGCCTCGCCTCCGAGCCGCCCGAGGGCCTGCGGACGCAGGTCGTCATCGAGCAGGACGTCTACGCGGCGGTCGCCCCCGGGCACGAGCTGGCGGGCCGTCCGACGATCACGCTGGCGGCGCTCGCCGGGCACGACCTCGTCAGCCTGCCGAGGGGCACCGGGCTGCGCGCCGTCCTGGAGGAGGCGTGCGCGGACGCGGGCGTGCGCCCGCGCGTGGCGTTCGAGGCCGCCGAGCCGCCCGTCCTCGCGCAGCTCGCCGCGCACGGCCTGGGCGTGGCGATCCTGCCGGAGTCCGCCGCCCGCGCGTACGCGGACGAGCTGCGCCTGATGCCGATCGTCCGCCCGCGGTTGAGCGGACGCATCGCGCTGGCCTGGCGGGCCGAGGGTCCCCGCAGCCCCGCGGCCCGCGCGCTCATCGACCGCGCCCGCGCCCTCCCTCCGGTCTGACGCGCACGCGGGTGTCACGTTCCAGACATATGGCTGTATCGGCGCCTGGCCGGATCGCCGCCCGATGGTCCCCCTCGGCCTCCGTCACGAGGGGAGGGATCAGGCGGACCCGGCCCTGGCGTCCCGCAGCACGCCGTAGAGCACGTCCGGCTTGTTGGTGATGATGCCGTCCACACCGGCGCCGGCGGCCTGGCGCATCTTGGCGGGGTCGTCGACCGTCCACGTCTGGACGCGCATGTGCGCCGCGTGAATCTTCTTCACATATGACGCGGAAAGGTCGCGGAACGTCGGGTTGATCTGGTCGGCGTACTTCGCGAGCGCGGGCAGCTCGTCGGTCTCGGGCGTGCCGAGCAGCGCGGTCGGCACGGCGGGCAGCTTCGCGTGGAAGCGCTTCACCGAGGCCCAGTCGAACGACTGGACCGTCAGCCTGCGCTGGCTCGCGTCGGGCCGCAGCCACGACGGGTAGCGCTTCAGCTCGGTGGCGATCCGGCCCTCGATGCCGGGGTAGCTCGCCGGGTTCTTGATCTCCAGCAGCAGGCCGAGCCCGCGGCCGTTCATCGTCTTCAGGACCTCACCGAGCGTCGGAACCCGCTCGCCCTTGTACTTGGCGGAGAACCACGACCCCGCGTCCAGCTTCTTGATCTGGGCGAGCGTGAACGAGGAGACCTTCGTCCCCCGGCCGGGGAAGACGCTCTCCACATTGGTCGTGCGGGCGAGGGTGCCGTCGTGGACGATGACGAGCTTGTGGTCCTTGGTCTCCTGGACGTCGAGTTCGAACACGTCCGCGTGCTTGGCGCGTGCCAAGCGGAACGCCGCGATCGTGTTCTCCGGCGCGTAGGCCGACCCGCCGCGGTGCGCGACGTTGGAGATCTTCGAGCTGAGCGCGCCGGCCGCCGGGGCGGCGGTTCCGGGCCGCAGGTCGGGAGAACCTGGAAGCAGGGAGAGGGCGGGGGGCGGATCCGCGATCGCGGCGTCCGTCACGGATCCGGTGATCGTCGTCGTGGTCGCGACCGCGGCGAGCGCGAGACCGTACCGTCGGAACATCTTCACCTCTCGAAGGCTGGGTGATGTCACCCCCACGGTTGATCCGCTTGATGACACGGGAGTGACGAAGCGGTAGCAGGCTATGTACGAGCAGTGACAATACGTATCCGCGACCGTACGGCGCGAGGGCAACACGGAGTGTTCCTGAAATGTTGCAGCTATTCGCTTTCTTCTGATTTGTCGGACTCGACCGGAAGGGGCGCGCCGGGCTCCAGCTCCGCGGGCGGCCCCTGCCGGGACAGCCGCGCCGCCCGCGCGAGGATCAGCGTCCCGGCCAGCACCCTGCGGCTCCGGCGCAGCCCCGGCGGGCGCGGGAAGCGGACGCGGCGGGCCGACGGCGGCCCGCCCCGCGCGGGCCGTTCTTTCTTGGGCATCGGCACCGGGACGGCGGGCGGGCGCGGCGCGGCCAGCCGCGTCGGACGCCTCCTCCCCCGCAGCGTGACCGACTTGCCGAGCGCCCACTCGTCCGCCTCGCCGAGGTGGGCGAGGTCCAGCACGGGCGCCGAGGCGAGCACCCGTCCTGAGGTCATCTTCGCGAGGTCGCTCAGCCGCGCCGCCTCGTTCACCGGGTCGCCGATCACCGTGTACTCGAAGCGCTGCTCGGCGCCGATGTACCCGGCGACGACCGGACCGGCCGACACGCCGATCCCCGCGTCCAGCGTCGGGACGTCCTCGCGCAGCCGCGCCGCCAGCTCCCGCGCGGCGCCGAGCGCCCCGCCCGCCGGGTCCGGCAGCTCGGCGGGCGCGCCGAAGATCGCGAGCGCCGCGTCCCCCTCGAACTTGTTGATCCACCCGCCGTGCCGCGCGACCACGGCCACCACCACGCCGAAGAACCGGTTGAGCAGGCTCACCACCTCGTCCGGGCTGCGCGTCTCGGCCAGCCGCGTGGACCCGGTCAGGTCGACGAACAGCACCGCCACCTCGCGCGTCTCGCCGCCGAGCCGGACGTCGCGCTCCAGCGCCAGGCCCGCGACCTCCTCGCCGACATGCCGCTCGAACAGGTCCCGGAGCCGCTCATGATCGCGGAGACCGGCCACCATGTGGTTGAACCCCGCCTGGAGCTGCCCGACCTCGCTCGCGTCGTACACCGACACCTCGGCCCCGAGATCGCCCCGCTCGACCTGGGCCATGCCCATCCGCACCGACTTGATCGGATCGGCGATCGCCCGTGTCGCCATATAGGTGACATAGACGCCGACGATCAGCGCGGCGCCGCCCAGCCCCAGAATGGTGATCGCGAGTTGGGTGGCGCCGATGTCGGGCGCCGCGAGCGCGGCGACGGCCACGCAGATCAGCCCGAACACCGGGATCGCGGTGCCGAGCGCCCACGCCAGCATCACCCGCGTGGTCACCCCCGGCAGCCGGAACCGCCGGGGCGGCTCCGCCGCGAGCACCAGCGCCGCCGCGGGCCGCAGCAGCCGCTCCGACAGCAGATACATGATCGTGCACGTCGTCGCGGCGCCGAGCAGGCACGTCAGGCCCGTCTTCACGGCGAGCCGTCCGGTGAACAGCACGAGGTCGAGGACGGCCCAGCCGATCGCCCCGAGCACCCACAGACCGCCCATGAGCATCGTCAACCGGAGCGGTCCAAGCAGGACCGCGCGTCCCTGCCGCCGGTCGGGGATCCCCCCGTCCCGCGCCAGCCGGACGACCGGACGCCACAACCGCAGCCCCGCCGCCAGCGCCACCGGCACCGCGAACGCCGGGTAGCCGAAGAACGCGGCAGCGTTCACCAGGTGCACGTGGTTCCGGTCCTTGAGCGGCGGATCCGGGACCACGAACGTCGCGAACAGCAGCACCACCAGCGCGCCGACCATGTTCGCCACACCGACCACGATCAGCAGGACCCAGCGGACGCGGACCTCCAGCATGGTGCGCGGCACGACGGACAGGCGGGTCACGGGGCGCCTCCGGGGGTCAAGGCCCCATCATCGCACCGGGGGACGGGGCGGGACGCCCACTCCGGCGTCCCGACCCCGCCCGTTCACGCGCTGGTGCTCTCCTCCGCCAGCGGCGCGCTCACCGCCGGGGTCTGCGACGTCCGCCGGACGAACGGCCAGCCCACCACCACGAGAGCGAGCCATCCCGCCATCACATACAGCGCGATCCTCGTGTCGGACTCCCACGCGATCGTCACCGTGACGAACACGAAGAACGCGAGGACCATCCAGTTCGTGTACGGCGCCCACGGCATCCGGTACGACACCTTGGGCAGCGCGCCCGCCGCCACCTTCCGCCGGTAGGCCATGTGCGCGACGAGGATGACCGCCCACACCAGGATGGCCCCACCCGTCGACACCGAGGTGATGTACTCGAACGCCTTCTCCGGCACCACCGCGTTGATCACGACGCCGATGCCCATGACCAGCGTCGAGATCACCAGCGTCAGCACCGGCACACCGCGCCCGTTCAGGGCGGCCACCGCCTTCGGGCCGTCCCCGTTCACGCCGGCCGTCCGCAGCATCCGCGACGTCGAGTACAACCCGCCCGCGTTACACGAGGACAGCGCCGCCGTGAGCACGACGAAGTTGACGATGTCCCCGCCGCCCGGAATGCCGATCTTGTCGAAGGCCAGCACGAACGGGCTCGCGCCGCCCTTGAACTCCGTCCACGGCACCACCGCGAGGATCACCAGCAGCGACCCGAGGTAGAACAGCGCGAACCGCAGCGGCAGCGAGTTGATCGCCCGCGGGATGTTCTTCTCCGGGTCCTTCGCCTCGCTCGCCGTCACACCCACCAGCTCGACGCCCAGGTAGGCGAACATCACCATCTGCAACGTCATGATCATCGGGCTGACGCCCTCGGGGAAGAACCCGCCATGCGACCACAGGTTCTGGACCTCCGCCGTGTCGCCCGCGTCGCTGAACCCGAAGGCGAGCACCCCGATCCCGACCAGGATCATCATCACGATCGCCGCGACCTTGATCATCGCGAACCAGAACTCCAGCTCGCCGAACAGCTTGACCGAGATCAGGTTGACCACGAACAGCACGATGAGCGCCACCAGCGCCGTCTGCCACTGCTCGACGCCCGGCCACCACTTCTGGATGTAGGTCCCGGCCGCGGTCAGCTCCGCCATGCCGGTCGTGACCCAGATGATCCAGTACGTCCACGTCGTGGCGTACCCCCAGAAGGGCCCCAGGAACTCCCGCGCGTACCCCGCGAAACCCCCCTCCACCCGCCGATAGCTGAGCAGCTCACCGAGCGCCCGCATCACGAAGAACAACATCAGTCCGGCGACCGCGTAGGTCAGGATCAGGCTGGGCCCCGCCTTGGCGATGTTCTCCCCGGCCCCGAGGAACAGCCCGGTACCGATCGTCCCGCCGATCGCCAGCATCTGGATCTGGCGCGTTCCAAGCCCTCGTTGGTAGTCCTCTGCCTGGTCCGGGAGCTTTTCGACCATGCACTCGGCCTCTCTCGCACGTCTACTCTGACCCGGGTCAGAGTAGGAACTCAGACCACAAAAGCGAAACACCCACCACACCGGACTCCGAACCCGCTCTCGATCGGTATCGCCCCGGTACCGCCCCGTTACCCTCCGTCCCCCCGGCCAACCGCAATCGAGTTGGCGCCGCCCTCGGCCATCGCGTATGCTCTCGGACGTCGCCAAGCGCCGGCGACACCCCTCCCGAGCAAGCCAGGCTCGGATCAGCAAGGTCCTGTGGAGCAGTTAGGAGTGCTCGCCACCCTGTCAAGGTGGAGGCCGCGGGTTCAAATCCCGTCAGGACCGCGCAGGCGCCCCGCGCGCCCTGGGCAGGTAGCTCAGTCGGTACGAGCGTCCGCCTGAAAAGCGGAAGGTCGGCGGTTCGACCCCGCCCCTGCCCACACTCCCAAGCAGCAAGAACGGTCCCCGACCAGCATGTTCGCGGTCAGGGACCGTTCTCGTCTGTCTGGCCGTGTCCGGCGGTCATCGGCGGTCTACGGCTGGCCGTGCGGAATACATGCGGAACTCAGTCCCCCGTAGTGCCTTCCGGGACGGCTGGCAGCGGCCATGAGGTCAGTACATGCGGCTCGCGTCCCCCGGCTACGCAGCGATCAACCGCATCGAGACAGACTCCTCTCGCTCTGCTTTCTTCGCATACGCCACACGAGGGCAGAGCTTGGGTTAGCATCGAGTTAGCCGAGAGCTAAGAGGTACTCGCTGGGCTCATTCATCCCAGAGGAGATCTCCCCGCGACAACGGGTGGTTCACGGCAGCCGTGTGCTCCTCGGACACGGCTAACGAGCGTCCCAAGTCTTGCTGATGCAGACAAAACGAACTAGACGGACTTGTAGTACCTGAGATCCACCCGCGTGGCGAGCGACACACGCAACCGGGGTAGGGCGGGCTCAGCTCAGCCAGGTAGTGAACCTGGTCGAGTTGAGGCTTGCCCGCAAGGCCCCCCTCTCGACCAGACGAGTCGAGAGGCGAGCGGGCAAGTGGAAAACGAGCTAGTGATCGCCGTGGTGTTCGCGGCCCTTTTTTTCTGCTCGACTAGTGGCGGAGTCGCAGGCTGGATCAGTGCCGCAAACGGAGGGAAGGTCCTCCACCAGATCGGGTGGGCAGCCGCCACCTTTTCTGGCATGTTCGCCCTGATTGTTGCTGTTGCTAGTCTCGTTGCGTTGCTGTCGTAAACAGTTCGGGGAGCCTTGCCCCGTCCCGAAGCGACAGGCACGCGTCTCATAGCGCGCCTGCCCTCGGGGCTGGCTCGTCATACTCCGTAACCGCCTTCAGGACCGACCCGTTGCCGAAGACCTTTTTTTACCCACGCCCGCACCTTAAACCGGGCCGCGAACAATCCCGGGGATGCTTCACGAAACAGAGCTCACCTTTGTTGAAGAGCAGGGCCCGGGACCGGTGTGCATGCGGTCCCGAGCCGTGCTCGGTTGTCTGGGTTTTGCTGGTTGTGAGGAATGGATCCGGAACTCAGCCGTCCCGTAGTGCCTGCTCAATGCGCCGCTTGGCGGCCTCGTGCTGCCCCTCGATGCACTTCGCGTAGACGCGGAGCAGTACTTCCACGCTGTGGCCGGCCCACTCGGCGATGTCGGTGGGGGGCACTCCCCCGTTGAGCCAGGTGGACACGCACGCGTGCCGGAGGTCGTAAACCCTCCTGGCGAGCGGCGAGACGTACTCGGCGTCACTCAGCGCCGCGCGGCGGGCAGCGTCCCATGAGCGGCGGTAGGTGATGCTGGCCAGCTCGCCGCCACGGATCCCCCAGAACAGGCGTCCGCCAGGTCCGGGTCCGATGTCCCGCAGGTGAGCGCGCAGGATGCGAGTGAGCGGGGGCGGCGTCGGTACCCGGCGCCATGCGCCCTTGGCGCGCCCCTTGAGCTGGCGCTGTTCCCGGTTGGCGCCATCATCCGTCCAGTCGGTTCCGACCTGAGGGCTGGCGGTGTTGAAGTGCAGTTCTCCCCAGTCGTCCGCGGGTTCCTGCCACTTCTGGGCTTCGTCGTCCCAGACCAGGGCGGGAAGCGTGACGTTCTCGACGCGGAGGTTCACGGCCTCTTCCGGGCGAAGCGCGGCGTAGTAGATCACGGCGAAGAACGCCACGAGACGTTCGCCGCTCGGCCTCTGCTGGCGAACCGCTTCGAGGAGTCGGCGCGCTTGGGCGTGGTTGACCACCGAACGGTGGTCGACCTCGGGGGAACTCTTGCTTCGTGCCTTCCATTTCGTCGTCTTGATCGGGTTGTTGGACAGTACGCCGATTTCCACGGCGTATTCGCAGGCGTGGTGCAGGATCGCGCGGTTGCGCTGGACAGTGGACGGCGCGGCCGGCTTGCCGTCGAGAAGTGTGGCGGCGGCGTCGAGGAGTTCCCGGACGGCGGCAGGGTCGTTCAGTACGGACATGGGCTTGGTGTTGTGCTCGACCCAGCGCAGAACCTCGGCGGCGGCCGGCGGGCACGCGGGGCGATTCTTGGTGTTGAACGCCCACCGACGAAGCGCGGTCCGGATGTGCTGGTCTTTGGGCTTGCCGCGTTCGGTGGTGAGCATCGGGGGTGTGACGGTGACGAGCGCCCATGCCGTATTCGCGCGATGCTTGGCAGAGATGCCCTTCCACTTCATGTCCACGTAGGCGAGGCAGAACGCGTACCAGGACATGTCTTTCTCGGCACGTCCCCAACTCACCGGCCGACCGGTGGTGATGTCGAACGCCTCGCCCTTGTTCGCCGCCGTGCGCACTCGGACTCGAAGCTGATGGCCTGCGCGCGCTTGCGGAAGGATTCCTTCCACGGCTCCGGGCCGGTCCTCCATCGGACAGTGTACGAGGTGACCCTCTTCCCCTTGTACACCTCCATTTTGTAGATGCGGACGTCGTACGTCACGTTTTCCATCATCAGGCGGCGTCCGCCCACCTGGCCACGGCACCGCCGTTCCCGGAGATCAACACCACCCTGGGTGTCGTGGCACACGCCGACCAGGCCGAGCAGGTCTACGCCAGCATCACGGCCAGGCTCGCCGATTCCCTCCCCTCCACTCGGCACGTCCTGGAGCAGGATCTCCACAGGCTCCTGGCAGCACTGAGCTCTTGGAGCGGCGTCCCAGCGACCCGCATCCAGAGCGCGCTCACCCCTCGACCAGGAACTGCGCACCAAAGAAGCCAACCCAAAGAATCCTCGGCCGACGCCGCAGACCGTCCGCGCCCCACCTGTTCAGACGGCACCACACCAACGGTCGATTAACCGCATAACAGGAGAGCCGCCGCGCACAGCGCAAGCACGCACCCTGCCGCACATGCCTGAATCTCACCTCGGCCCAGAACAACGACGCCAGCCACCGCACTGCCCTTCCCATCGGAGGATCCCCATGACGCATGAGCACGACCACGAGGACGTCCGCCGCACCTGGCTCACCGAAATCCTCAACAGCACACTCAACGACCTCGCCCACACCGAACGGGTCATCACCGCACACGCCGCCCAGGACCCCGACGGATTCATCACCTGGGGCATGGCCGAAGGCGAAGCCATCCAAGCCCACCAAGCCCTTCGCCAAGCCCCCTCCCTCCGCGCCACCCTCCCCACCGACTACGACGGCGTGAACGCCATCGCCGACGCCCTGTTCGAACTGGCCAGCAAGATCTCCCAAAACCTCGTCCGGGCCGCCGAGCTCGCAGGCGACCCCGACGACAAGATGGCCTGCCTCCAAGCGGCCCTGCACGCCGGACGTCTCCGGGACACCCTCAGGTAGCCGCCGTGGTCACCTTCGGGGACATGACCGCACTGGCCGACCAACACCTGACCGACCTCAAACACCACCTCCAGAACCCGTCCACAGACCAGGACATCCACCGCCCAGACACCCCCGCCGAGATCGCCCGGCTCACACACGTCCTCATCCGCTACACCGACCAGATCGCCACCGGCTTCGGCCTCCCACAATCCCGCACCAACGATGTAGAGGACGCCGCACGCCAAGCGAGCGCTCTCCTCAAGCAAGCCGAGCACCTCCTCGGCCCACCCGCAGAAACCGAGACCCCACAATCAGCACTGGCCGAAAAACTCCGAGCCACATCCATAGCCCTCGGCTGCGGCCTGGACCTACTTTCCTCCCACTTCCCCACCGCCCCCGATCAGGCCACCACACCAACTGCCATCATCATCGCAACCCCGGAAACAGCCCGCTCCCTACTGCACCGACTCAGCACCCCCACAGCCACCGCCGCCCACCTCACCCAGCAAATCCTCCCACCTACAAACCAGGCAGCCACGCCTCTACTAAAAGCCGCCTCCCTCACCCAAACCCACGGCCAAGACCAGACATCACCTACCACCGCCATCCCCTTCCACCACACCCCGCAACGCATCCCGCCAACACTCGACGAAGACCCCACCCAAACCCTCGCAGGACTCACCAACAGCATTCAGCGCCTGAGCACTCCACACCCCTCCACCTCAGTCACCACATGGCGCTATCTCGCACGAGCGGCTGCCATCATCTGCGACCTCAACTCCAAGACCCTTTACCAACTCATGCACCGGATGACCGAACCAGAGAAACCCGAACACAGTTCAGCATTCAAACAAGCAGCAGCGAAAGTCAACCTCACGGGGAGCGCGTGGAGGAATATCGTCAGACGCTGGGACCAGCAACTCGGCCACTACGGTCACCCAGCCAACGGCCCTGCAACTGACGCCGACGACCTCATCATCCGCCTAGGCCGCCTCATCCACGCCGACCCCGCCTGGACCCCCGGCCCCCGCGCATCCCTTCAACTGAAACCGCCCCACCATCTCGCCCCCGACCTCCCCCGGGCAGCCCACCTCGCCACCATCACCCTCAAAGCCATCGAGGCATGCAACAACATCGCGGCCCCACCACCACGCCGCCATCAACGATGCAGCAGCAATCAGCATCCTCAATCACCAGAAACAGCACCCTACCCGCCGCCCCCGCGTCCCCATAGCAGTCCGAGAACTGCCAACCCGATACGAGACCACAAAACTCAGAGGCCACCACGCCATCGCAACCCTCGGTAGAACCATCCAAGCCCTGACGGCGCCCCCTCAGAACTTGAAAGAGGAGGCATCACTCATCATCCACCGCACCATGGCGTACCCTCGAAACAAGTCAACCTTCACTAGCCGCCGCCGCCTTCCCAGACACGATCAACACGCAACTAGAAAGCGCCCAATCATCAGACCTACGACATCACCGAAAAGATTCTAGTAAGATTACTTTTCGCTCAGCTTCCAGCTAATCTATTATACCCATGTTTGTCGACCTCGACTCGGGCCGGCAAGCGAAGCACCACAGGCGGTCACATTTGTTCATCAAACGCGGCGGACCCGAAGGATGAACCGAAACCGAAAACGAGCAGTGAACTGAACACCCGAACCCGACCAAGGGGGCGCCGAATGTCGATGTCCGAAGTCTTCTGCACGGATGTCTAAAGTCCTATGCACACCCCGATGGCTGTGGGATGTGCGGAGGACTTGGTGGTGTTGCGGTTGGGCTACCTGGTGAGAACAGCCGGACGTGCCCCCATGCGGAGATCGCCGCCCCGGCGGCCTCACCGGCCTCCAGGACCACGAAGTCCAGGCCGCGTTCGGCGGCTAGATGGGCGGCGGCGGCCAGCCCGACCGGGCCCGCCCCGATGACCACCACCGGCAGGCCGCGGCGCACGCCCGCTTGACCAGGGCGGCTTCCGCGTCATCCCAGAAACCGGCATCGGCGGCGACCCCGGTGATGCCGGTGACGTCGTCTCGGTTTTTGTCCTCCATCTCTTTCACGGCCTGGCCGCCGTGGTACCAGGCCCGGTGGGCCGGCTCCCAGGAGGCGCGGGCAACCGCCCATCCCTGCTTCTCCAGCTCCTCCCCGAGGCTGTTCAGCGCGTGCCGCGCCGTGACCTGCGCAAAGGACTCCTACTTTGGAGTTCAGGGCAGCTTGGGGAATCGGCGGCCTTGACCGGCTCCCCCGCCCGGACCTATTTTCTTTACGTTCCAGTTCCGTTTCGTAAATCGGGAGTGCGCGCGTGTCAGGGGCGGGTGAGGCTTCGCCGACGCGGGGCAGGCCGCGTGACAGCGGCCGTGACGCCGCCATACTCGACGCGGCGCTGCGTCTGCTGACCGAAGTCGGGTACGAGCAGCTGTCCATCGAGGCGGTCGCGGCCCGGGCCGAGGTCGGTAAGCCGACGGTCTACCGGCGCTACGCCGGCAAGGCCGCGCTGGTGGCCGCGGCGGTCGAGCGCCGGGCGGTGGACACCCCGCCGGTCACCTGGACAGGTGATCTTCGCGAGGTCTTGCTGGAGCTCGTGCGGTGGCTGGCGCGGCAGATCGGTGAACAGGAGGTCGGGCTGCTCGGCGCCCTGTTCGCGGGCATGCGCAGCGACCCCGAGCTCGCCGCGGCCATGCGGCGGATCCTGCGCCGCGATGGGGCGGTGATGACCGAACAGCCGTTTCGCAGTGCGACCGAGAGCGGCGAACACCTGGTGCCCGGAGCTGCCGGGCTGTTCGCCGAGGTCGCCCCGGCCCTCATCGTTCACCGGCTCATCGTCGCCGGCGAGCCCTGCGACCAGCGATTCCTCGCCCACCTCGTCGACGACATCCTCCTGCCCCTGCTCCGGCGCGGGTGAGAACCGGCGCATCGCCGCCCCTCGCCCCCGCGTGGACGGCCGCAGCCCGGACCGGCTGTCCCTCCCCTTCGGCGCACGTCCTGGCGAGCACTGAGCGCTTCGGCGCCCGACCACGTGGTCCAACACGAAACATCCGCAGAAGGGCATGATCATGATCGTCATCACCGGCGCGACCGGCGCCCTCAACGGCGCCACCATCGAGCACCTGCTCAAGCGCATCCCCGCAGAGGAGATCGGCGTCAGCGTGCGCGACGCCGCCAAAGCACAGCACTTCGCCGACCGGGGCGTGCGCGTGCGGCGTGGCTCCTACGACGATCCGGCCGCGTTGCGTGAGTCGTTCGAGGGCGCCGATCAAGTGCTGCTGGCGTCCCAGAACGACCCCCACGGCGACGGGGTCGGTCTGCACCGCACGGCGATCGAGGCCGCGGTCGCCGCGGGCGCCCGGCGCATCCTGTACACCGGTCACCAGAACGTGCGCAGCGACAGTCCGTTCGCCCCGGCGCGTGAACACGCCGCCACCGAGGCGCTGCTCGCGGACTCGGGAACCGCCTGGACCTCGCTGCGCAACGGCTTCTACGCCCACAGCCTCGACTGGCTGCTGGGCCCCTGGCGGCCGACCGGAGTCATCGCCGCGCCGGCGGACGGCCCCGTCTCGTGGACGGACCGCGCCGACGAAGCCGAGGCCGCCGCGATCATCCTCGCCGGGCAGCGCCCGTTCGACGGCCCCGTCACGCTCACCGCCCGCCGCGCCGTCACCTTCGACGACATCGCCGCGATCGCCACGCAGATCACCGGCCGCGACATCAGGCGAGTCGTCGTGGACGACGAGCAATGGATCGCCGACCAGGTCGCGGCCGGCACGTCGGAGCCCATGGCCCGCATGCTGCTGCCGTTCTTCCAGGCCGCACGAAGTGGCCATTTCACACAAGTCGACCCGCTCCTGGCCGAACTCCTCGGCCGCGAACCACGGACGGTCGCCGACCTGCTCACCGACCGCGTCACCGCCTGAGCCAGCGCCGCAGGTCCAGACACCCCCCTGACCTGCGGCTTGCCCCCCCTCCGGCTTGTCTTGGAACCAGTTCTGCCCCCCTTCCGGCAGGGGATCCCCTGTCGGTTGTCAGCGGATCTGGCGATGTGCCAGTCGATCTGACGGCGCAGATGGCGAGCGCCACTCTGAGCGGCAAAGACGACTCAGTGGAGGTCAGAGCCTGATACCTGCGGGGCGTGGTGGCGCCTCCCCCGTCGTCGCTCGTCCCCAGTGTCGGTTGTCAGTGGTCCTGGTCGGCCAAGTCGCCGTGGGGCTCACGCGGCGGAAACCGCAGCGGATACGCCCGACTGCCGATCATGACGGACTTCGGAGCCAGATTCATGCGGTGAGCTCCGGGGCCACAAC
Organism: Actinomadura sp. NEAU-AAG7; assembly: GCF_018603865.1. Lineage (NCBI taxonomy): Bacteria > Bacillati > Actinomycetota > Actinomycetes > Streptosporangiales > Thermomonosporaceae > Actinomadura > Actinomadura sp. NEAU-AAG7. The sequence goes on along the minus strand of NZ_JAHFZY010000001.1, from coordinate 1,398,202 downwards.
TACATCAACGGCGCCGATGAGCAGATTCGGCGCAGAGGGGCCGTCACCTGACCGGATGGTCTCCCAGTCGTGTCATGGGGCGAGTTTCAGGCGGCCAGTCGCGAGGTCGAGCCCGGCGGCGACGGTGAGCACCGCCAGGTTGCGGGCGTGGCCGGGATGGAACTGGGATGGAGCCAACTGATCGTAAGCTGACGACCTCCTGGGCGAGGGTTCTAGCGTCTAGCGGCGCGCGGGCGGACGAGCTGGTCCGCGCGGCCCAGGCTCCCCACCGACCCGGCGGGTCGCCGGGACAGATCACGTGGGTCCGTGCGGACGTCTGGCCGCTGGGGATGGCCCTTCGCGTCCCGAATCAGTCAGAAGACACACGATTTTCACTTTTAGTGCACTATAAGTGACTGCACGTAATAGCCTTCGTGATTGGAGTCGCTCATGCCCCCCCCGCACGCTGACCCTGACCGTCACCACGGCCGCCGCCGCGCTGACCCTGACCGCTCTCACCGGCCCGGCCCACGCCGCCCCCGCCCTCGTCCCCGCCGTCGTCCCCGCAGCGACGGCGGCGGCTCCCCACGGCGGCGGCATCCTCGGCGTCCTTGACGCCGACGTCGAGAGCGCCGTCGACGTCCAGCTCTAGCCGCAGGTCCCCTGGATCCGACCGCCTTCCGGGCGCGGGCGCGCGGCAACCCGAGCAGGCGAGCCGCCGACCGCGCCCGGATGAGCCCGTCCCCCCGGTGTGGCCCGCGGTCGCGGCGGGCACGCGCCGTCGCCAGGGAACCCAACCCATGCAGAAAGTGCCCAAAAGACTACAGTTAGTGATATCTGTGGAGTCCCGGTTCCCTGAGCCCTGAAAGAAGGCCCTCGTGATCGCGCGCCTGTCTCTGACCTCCGCTCTCGCCCTGGCCGCCCTGCTGGCCCCGGCCGCCCCGGCCGCTCTCGCCGCCGCCCCGGCCGCCGCGACCCCCGGCTACCTGTGCTCGTCCGCGCTGCCCGACGAGGGCAGGCAGTGGATCGGCCTCGACGACTGCGAGGCGCGCGGCGGCGCCCCCGCCGAGGGTCCCATCCAGGGCACGTTCACCATCACCAGCCGCTCCCCCCGCCTCACCGTGACCTGCACCCAGCCCACCGCCTCGTTCGTCTCCGGCATCGCCGAAACCCCCGACCGGGTCACCGGCTACCAGTGCCGCCGCTAGCGGCCAGCCCACACCGCACTGCGAACCTGATCACCCCCGCTGCGTTCGGGGCCGTGCCGCCGAGGCGTTGCGGAGCATGGCTCTGGCCGGCACCACCCGGTCCGCTTGAAGAGGCCATGGCATGAACAAACAAGTCCTTTCCCGCCCCGCCCAGGCGTAGCAAAAGAGAAGCAGATGAGCCCAGTGGAGGAAGTCGGCGAGGAGATGGTGGTCCTGCTCGACTGGGTCTGGCGCGCGGTCGGGGCCGCACCCAAACGGACCGTCCACCACAGCGACACCCCCCTGCACCTGGCCTTCACCTGCTACGCCTTCGACACCGGCGGTTGGCTGCTGCTCACCCGGCGGGCCTGGACGAAGAAGACCTGGCCCGGGGTGTGGGCCAACACCTGCTGCGGGCATCCCGCTCCCGGCGAAGCACTCCACCAAGCGGTCCAGCGCCGCCTGGAAGCTGAACTCGGCACGAGGGCGGCGCGCCTGGATGTGGTGCTGGGGGCGGTGCGCTACCGGGCGGTGATGGCCAACGGCATCATGGAGAACGAGGTCGGCCCCGCCGTCCGCGTCCACCTCGCCCGGCCCCCGCCCCGCCGAAGTCGCCGCCCTCGCCTGGCGGCCCTGGGAGGACGTGGCCGACGCCGTGGCCACCGATACCTCTTCCCTCCCGCCGTGGAGCCTGATCACCATCAGTCGGCTCACCGCCCTGGGAGCCGGCCCCTGGCGGTTGGTCGGCCATCCGTCCTCGCAGTGGCCCGCCGCGCTGCCATCCGCGACAGAAAGGGGGCACCCGGCCATGGAGCGCCCGCAGCTGTTCATTCCCTTTCCGCTGCGATGCAGCCCCGAGTATGCGGAGGCTCGCGTGCGCCACCTGGGCTGGGCCCAGAAGACGGGCCTCATTCAGGGTGAAGAGGCCTCCCGGCGCTATCTGGACAGCGAGCTGGCCGACCTCGCCGCCTACATCTTCATCGATGCCACCGGCGCCGACATGGACCTGATGTACGACCTCACCGGCTGGTTCTTCTTCTTCGACGACGTCTTCGAGGTCCACCCCGGGCAGTCACCGCAGTCGGCGCTGACCGCCTACCAGCAGATGCACACCATCCTCAGCTCGCCCCCCGGCCCGGCTCCGGCCGGGGCCTGCACCGAGGTCGCCGCCTTCGCCGACATCTGGCAGCGCGAGACCGCAGGCATGTCCCCCCGGTGGGTCCGCCGCGCCGCCCACAACTGGGCCGACTGGATCCGGTCCTGCCTGACCGAAATGGCCGACCGCCTCACCGGCACCACCCTGAGCCTCAACGACTACCTCGCCCTGCGCCGCCACACCGTCGGCATGGTCCCCACCCTGGACGCGGCCCAACGCGGCGTCCACTACCAAGTCCCCGACATCGCCTACCACCACAGCCACCTCCAGCACCTGCTGGGTCTGGCCGCCGACCAGATCTCCCTGGTCAACGACCTGTACTCGCTGGAGAAGGAGGAGGCCGTCGGCAACACCAACGCGGTCCACTGCCTCATGCGCACCCGCCGCATCACCCGCGACGCGGCGATCCAGGCGACCGCCGAGCTGGCCAACGCCCGTGCCCGCGCCTTCATCCGCTACGCCGAACACCTCCCCGCACTGGCCCGCAGTCTCGGCATCACCCCCGCCGAGACCGACGCGGTCAACCGGTGCGTCGAGCACGCGCGCCTGCTCATGCGCGCTCACTCCCACTGGGGCTTCACCCTGTGCAGCCGCTACCAGCAGCCCCCCGCAGCCCAGCCTTAGACCATCGCCACCCCCACCACCCCGTCCGGTTCTGGCCTTTCGGAGCGCCATGACCACCAGCCCGACCTCGCCCCAAGCGGCGCCAAACAAGGCGTACCTGAAGGCAGAACGTCCCCGCGGGACCGGCCCAGCGCCCCCTCACCCACCCCTGTGGCGGACCGCCACGAGCCCGAGGCCGAATGAACCATCACGGAAAGGACATCGGATGAGCAGGAAGCAGCAAGCGCCGGCCGACAGGTTCCCCGCGCCTCCCCGGATCCGGTTGCGGAGCACGGTACTGCCGATGGTCAGGGACCCGCTGGGCTTCATGGCATCACTGCCCGCCCACGGTGACCTGGTGCGGATCGGAGCGGGGCCGTTGCGGGCCTATGTGGCCTGCAGCCCGCAGATCGCGCGGAGCATGCTGGCCAACGACCGCGACTTCGACAAGGGCGGGCCGGTCTACGACCAGGCGCGGGTGTTTCTGGGGAACGGTCTGGCCTCGTGCGGGCACGCCGATCACCGCATCAAGCGGCGTCAGATGCAGCCGGCGTTCCACCGCGCCCGCATGCCCGGATACGCGCAGATCATGAGCGAACGCATCGACGCCCTCACCGGCACGGACTGGCACCACGGGCAGACCATCGACCCGCGCGAGGAGTTCTACTCGATCGTGGTCGCCACCACCGCCGCCGCCCTCTTCGGCACCGACCCGGACGCCGCGGACATCTCGCGCTCCTACCGCGCGACGCAGGAGACCCTCACGGCGGGCTTCCGCCGGATGGCCGACCCGACCGGGCTGACCGCCAGGCTGCCCACCCGCGCCAACCGCCGCTACCAGCAGGCCGTCGCCGAGTGGTCGGCGCTGGTGCACCAGACCGCCCGGCAGGCCCGCCGCGACGGCCCCGACCGCGGCACACTGCTGTCGGCCCTGGCGCACAGCCGAAACCAGGACGGCACCGCGGCGCTGACCGACGCCGAACTGCACGACCAGATCAAGACACTGATGGTGGCCGGCTACGAAAGCACCTCCTCTGCGCTGGCCTGGGCGTGTCACCTGCTGGCCGCCCACCCCGACATCCAGGAGCACCTGCACGCCGAAGCCCGAAGCGTGCTCGACGGCCGCCCGGCCGACTTCTCCGACCTGCCCCGCCTGGAGCTGACCCGGCAGGTCCTGCTGGAGGCGCTGCGGCTGTATCCGGTCGGCTGGCTGTTCACCCGCAGGACCACCCGCGACACCGAACTCGGCGGCTACCGGCTGCCCCAAGGAACCACCACCGTCTTCTGCACCTACCTTCTGCACCGCCTGGCCGACTGGTTCCCCGAGCCCGCCGTCTTCGACCCCGGCCGGTGGGCCGGGCCCGGACACCCCGAGCGGTCTCCCGCCTTCATGCCCTTCGGCAGCGGCGCCCGCCAATGCATCGGCAACGACTTCGCCCTCACCCTGGCGCCCCTGCTGCTGGCCACCCTCGCCGACCGGTGGCACCTCACCATCCCGCCTGGCGCGCCCCGCGCACGCCCCCTCCCGCACCTGACCCTGGTCCCCTCGCCCGCACCCCTGACCCTGCACCGCCGGTAACACCCCACCACCAACGCGGCCGATACGACGAGGTGGTCCAACTCGCGCAGCAGATGATCGCTCCAGGAGGTCCATCTGCTGTATTCGGCGGTCGCCCAGGCACAACGCGATGAAGAACGCCCGCTTCTCCAAGACCCAGGTCGCGCTCACCTTGCGGACCCGCCGCCTGGGTCCGTGCTCTGGCCCCAGAGTGGATCGCGGGCTGAGCCCGGGTACTGGAGCGACCCCGAGCACGACGGGACGCCACAGGTTTGTCCACCGCCGGAAAGGCATAGGAGGCGCGGACGGTGACGAGGAATTCATCGGGAGCAAGTAGCCCGTCTGCTTACTGCAGCACCCGGAGGGACCGCCGAGATGCTGCCTGGCGCCGCTGAGGAGGACCTGGGGCGCGGTCGACCGCGCCGCGGGAAGCGGTGGGGCGGGCTGTGGCTGAGCCGCCGCGGCACTGGCAATGTCGGCGCCGGTGGACCTTCTGACCTGGTCGACCAGGCGCTCGCCGACGTCATAGCCGAGCAGGCACGCAGTGCCGCTAGTCACCACATGCCCGGCGAAGCGGCGCAACTACGGTGAGGAGGCGCGGGGATGGCCGTTCCGGGTACCTCGACGCCCCGCCCGCCACCGGGCCCTGGAGGGTGGGTCCGGCGCGAGCCTGCCGTGACCTGGCGGATGACCATCGACAACCTCCTGGTGAACATCCCCCCGTCCCTGATATTCGCCCTCGGCGCGTGCCTTCGCGCTCACCTGGGCGCGGTGCAGACCGCCGAGCACGCAGGGATGATCATCCTCCTGCAGATGCTGTTTGGATACGTCTTCGACGCCTCTAACCAGTCCCGCGACACCGATGAGGATCGCATCAACAAGCCGCACCGGCCCGTCCCGTCAGGACTGATCACCCCTGCCGGCGCGCGTCGGCGCTTCTGGTGCGTGATGCCTGTGTACACCCTGGTGGGCTGGGCGATGGGTGTCGTGGAATGGGTCCTGCTCTTCCAGGCGGTCGTCACGTTCCTCAATCTGCTCTGCCCACCGCGTGCCTACCTGTGGTGCAAGACGCCTTGCATGATCCTCGGTGTCGTCGCCCAGCTCGCCGCCGCCTGGCAGTCCGTCGCCCCCATCGACTCCACCGCCTGGCGGTGGATCCTGATCATCGCCGTCCCGTTCTGCCTCGCCCTGCCCTTCGAAGACGTCAGAGACATGGCCGGCGACCACGCCATCGGCCGCCGTACACCGGCGCTGGTCCTGGGCGAGTGGCCCCTGCGGGTCTGGTTCGCCGGGCTGCTCGCCTGGATTCCCCTCGCCCTGCACTACGCACTGTTCCTCCCCACCCACGCCTCCGGGCCCCGAATCCTCCTCTGCGACACGGCCCTGGCCATCGCCTGCTGGACGCCTGCGTTAAGAGCCCTGCTCCTGCGGAACACGGCTGCGGACCGCCTCACCTACCAGCTCCTGATCACCGCGTACATCATCATGACGCTCACCACTCCCGCCCTCTGGTACTGAAACCCTGGCGCATCCGTCGATCGATCTATCCATTGCTCTACGCCAGTCGCGCTGCGCGGTTACGTCGCCGTTTCCGTTGCCGTCCAGAGGTCGCAGGGGGGTGGAACGGGGTGCCAGTTGTTGTCGCCTTCCGTGTCGCGTCGCCGGCGACGTCCAGGCCCCCCGGACTCGGGCGGCGGGAGCCCAGGTCCGATGTCGTGTCGTGTCTAGGGGGCGGGGTGCAGGAGGCGCAAGCCGCCGCTGCCCCCAGCCCCTTACGACAGCACTGCGCGTGGCGAAAGGACGTGCCCCTGATGCTGTTTGCGCCCGGTACCCAGTTCCACCTGCCCGAGCTCACCCGGTCCATCCCAGTGAAGATCCATCCGCGTGCGGCCGAGTGCGAGGCAGAGTCCGAGCAATGGGTACGCGCGATGCTCGGCGCCGCCCTAGTGACCGAGCAGAAGATGGAGGAGATCCTGGAAGAACGCGGCTCCCACTGGGCCTGTCTGGGCTTCCCCACCGCCACAGGCAGGAGAATGACCCCCCTGTGCGACCTCTCCCAGTTCCTGTTCGCCTTCGACTCCGACTTCACGAACCGCATGGGCAGCCGAGGCGAACTCGACCGAGCCAAAGACACGTTCACGCGGATCTTCGGCATCATGGCAGGCGCCACCCCCGCCCCGGCTATGGCGTACGAGATCGCCTTCCATGATGTGTGGCGACGGATCGCTGAAGTGATGAACCCGCCGCAACGTAAACGATTCGTCGACGCCTGCACGGCGTACTTAAACGCCCAGCTCCTGGAAGTGGCGGCACGGGAACGCGACGAGATCTTCGATTTCGAGACCTACATGGAGATCCACCGGGACAGCATCGCCACCCGCCCCTACTGCGTCCAGATCGAGTACGGCCTTGAAATCGACCTGAGCGAGATCATCGAAGAGCCCCCGCTGAAACTGGTCCACCGGCACACAAGCGAACACTTCGTCCTGGTAAACGACCTCTTCTCGTTCCCCTTGGAATGCGCCGCTGACGACTACGTGAACGCAGTAGCCGTATTCTGCGCCGGAGACGGCATGCCCCTTCAAGCCGCTATCAACCGGCTCTGCGCCCTGATCGACCAAGCGGAGGCGAACTTCATCCGGGCCCGCGCCGAACTCCTGGCCAGCTCGCTGGGCGGCTACCCCGGACTGCGCGCCTATGTCGACGCTCTTGGCCTCATGATGTCCGGCAGCCTCCACTGGTCCTACTTCACGACCAGGTACCACGGCCCAGGCTTTGTCTGGAACGGCGCAACCTCGGGACTGGTAACGCTCTATCCCGACCACGTCACCTTCGAATGACACCCCTGACCGCTATGCCCGACCAGGCACTCCGTTCGACTTGCAAATTCCAAGATCGGTTGAGATGCGGCTTCTGATGCGACTCAGCGCACGCAGTCTCCTGACGGGACCGGCAGTGCAGGTACCGCGAGCAGGGTCACCTTGATGTCCGGCCTTGGGGAAGATCGGAACGGCCAGTAGCGACTCCGGGTGGTGGCTGATCAGTGGGCCGCCGGGGTCACAGGTCGTCGCGTTCCAGCCAGCACATCGCGGCGAGCAACTGTTCCGGGGTGAGTCCGGTCGCGTGCCGTAGTTCCTCGACAGAGATCTCTATCTGGTCGGCTGGCCTGGCGTCTTCGAGCGCGCGCAGGAGTTTCCCAGCCCATAGTTCGGCGTCGTTGTAGGGCCGGGCTTCCGCCAGGTCGTGGAGTTGCCTCATGTGATCGGGGGAGCAGGCGACCACCATCCGTCGCCCGTCCCAGGGGGCGGCCTGAAACCGACAGAAAGGGGCCGTGGCTAGGTGTTTGCTGAGGTCAGCGCTGTCGGTGGGCGGGGTCTTGCTGGGGACGGCCGGAATACCCGGAAATCTAGCGATGGGCCTCGCAAGGCACTGATCGCTACTCATCAGTAGGAGGGTGGGACGGCGAAGCGCCCGGGTTACCCGATAGAGAGGGGTTGGTAGCTCCGGCCCCGCATCGGAAGGAGTGAACCATGGCACGGTTGCCTCGACTTCCCCGGGAAGACGGCGACGTCGGTTCGAGGTACTACGCACTGGGCGAGTTGTGCAGGCTCATCACGTTCGTCATTTGGCTCCTCGTAGGCATGCCGGGCGGGCCCCGCTAGCCGCAGGAATCTCGGCCCGATCGGCTGGCGCCACCAAACCCGCAAGGTAGGTCCGGACAATACGAATCGCTGTTGTCCGGACCTACCTCGCATACCGCTGGTCGGCGCACCGGTGGAACTCCTCCTGTCCGGCCACTTTTGGTGCATACCCGCTGAGGTGCCCCGGAGATTCCGGACAGCTTCCCAGCTAGAGTTGGGGAGAACCGGAAGGGAAGGTCGTTGGTGCGACAGAGGCGGCATTTCGCCCAGGAGCACAAGGACGAGATCGTCCGCATGGTTCTGGACGGCCCGCGCCCCATCGCCCACGTTGCGCGTGAGGTCGGATCCATGACACCACCCTGGGCAACTGGGTGAAGGACTACCGCAGGAGGCACGGCGACGCGGCCGCCATCGACACCGGCGGAGGCGGGGATAAGAGCCGGCGGGAGCTCCAACTCGAACGAGAGAACCGTAAACTCCGCGAAGAGAACGAGTTCCTGAAAAAAGCCGCGGCCTTCTTCGCCAGGGATCACCGGTGACCGCCAAGTACGAGTTCATCGACGCGGAGAAGGCCGACCACGCCGTCATCGACATGTGTGCCTGGTTGCACGTGTCACGATCGGGATATTACGAATGGCGCGGACGGCCGGTGTCGGTGACCGCGGAACGACGACAGCGCCTGAAAGCGATGATCCAGGCGGTGTTCGACGCCAACCACGAGACCTACGGGTACCGCCGGATCCACGTCGTGCTGGCCCGTTCCGGTGGACAGGTCTCGCCGGGACTGGTCCGGCGGTTGATGCGCGAGTTGGGCCTGCAGCCGGTGCAGTCCAGGCCCTGGCGGCTGATCACCACCCTGGCCGGCGACCCGCGTGACCTTCCCGACCTGGTCGAACGGGACTTCGCCGCCGAGCGGCCCGGCATCAAACTCCTCGGCGATATCACCTACATCCCCACCTGGGAGGGTTTCCTTTATCTGGCGACCGTCATCGACTGCCACTCCAAGATGGTCGTCGGGTGGGCGATGGCCGATCACTTCAAGACCTCGCTCATCAACGCCGCGCTGGACTCGGCGGCCGGGCACATCGACATCGAGCCCGGATGCATTTTCCATTCCGACCGTGGTTCGAACTACACTAGTGAGGAGTTCGGCAGCCATCTACGCAGGTACCGGATGCGTCGCTCGGTGGGGCGGACGGGAGTGTGCTGGGATAATGCCATGGCCGAGTCATTCTTCGACTTCCTGAAGAACGAGTGGCTCCACCGCATGGTATTTGTCACACGCGCCAAAGCGCGCAGCGCGGTCGTCCAATACATCGAAGGCTTCTACAATCGACGTAGGCTTCACTCGGCGATCGGGTACCGGACGCCTCTGGAGGTCCACACCGAGTACCTGAGCCGACACCAGGCCGCGTAGGACATCCATCAAGCCACTGTCCGGAAAACGCAGGGCCCCTCATCGAAGCCGCCCGTGAATCACTGGTCATCGGAGTCATGTGATGACGAGCAGCCGCAGCAATCCCGAAGATCGGCATACCGCCCTGCCAGATTACACCGAAGGTTCCCGGCTACTTATCGACGAAGGTCACACGGAGCCCCTGCTCGCTCGTGGTCGTTCAGCGGTCATGCATGCCTCCGAGTGTTCGCTAGACGTTTCGTTAGATGAACGCGGTTCAGCGCGTCTCGTAGGTGCCTCAGGTGAAGGGTGCCGACTCTGGTTACGAGTCAGTTGCTGACGCTGGGAAGGGAGAGGCGGAAGGTCCCGCTGCAGGGAGCGGGAGCCTCCAGGCGAGCAGACAGGGTGATCGGGGTGGTGACGACCTCGGATGTGAGAGTGTGATCCTCACGGGGGCGAAGTCGGCCGCTGTGTTTGCCGATGGTCCAGATGAGCCTGGTTTCGGCGCCGCAGCCGGTGTCGGGACGAAAGTCGAGAAAGGCGGAGAAGAACCGGGTTCCGCCCGACAGCGGCATGTTCCTCATCCGGGGAAGGGCGAAAGAGGTGCTGACCGCCTGGCCCGCTGTCAGCCGGTACCCCAGCGCGGTGTGGCCTGCGTACGACCGCTTCTGGGACACGGCGACCCGGGCCGGCCGGGCCCCGCTGACCACCCAGCCCGGGTCCAGGCTCTTGGTCTGAGAGTAAGACTGATACCAGATGAGCGAGGAGAACAGGGCGACGAAGAGCCCGATTAAGACTGCGGGGAACGCCCAGTCAAACCAGTCATAGTCCTCCGTGTCCTCTTCGCCCCCCTCGCGGACCTGCTGGTATCCATCGGCTGACTTTGGGGGCTCCGCTGGTTGCGGGTTGTCCGTGTTCGGCTCGCGAGACTGGCGGGCTTGATCGTGGGCCTCGGCCGATGGCGGGAGCCGCACCTGGCCGGGGGGCGGCCGGTGGGGCTCGGCGTCGTCCTCCAGGAGGTCCTGGGGTTGGTTTCGGGGGTCGTGGCTGGGGCTGCTGAGCTGGGGCGGATCGGTGTCGGGGGTGTTGTCCAGGGTTTGTCCGTGGACAATGGCCGATGCCGGGCGATCTTCGGCCGGTTCCAGCCGCAGCCGGTCGCGGGCCAGGTCCAGGGCGGCCCATATCTGCTGCAGGAAGTCGCGGGCCTGGTCCAGGTACTGGTCGCATTCCTCGGGCGACCATGCCACCGCGATGGGCGGCGGCTCGCCCGGCAGTATTGCCGGGGCCCGCTCCGGCCGGTGCAGCAACTGACGCAGTTGCCCGGACTGGGTGTGTCCTTCGACCATCAGGTCTTCGGCCTCATCGCGAGCGGCCCGCGCCTGACGCAGCCGTTCTTCGGCCAGGTCCCGCCGGAGCCGGTGGACGCCGTGCCGCTCGGCCGCGACCTGGCCGGTCAGCGTCTGGTTCTGCTCACGCAGCAGGCGGACGACGTTCAACAGCGTGAAGAGCACCCGCAAGGACGCCAGCTGTGCCTGCTGAGCGACGATCTGCCCGTCCTGCGCCTGCTCCAGCCGCCGCAGCAGCTCCCCCTCCGACAACCCCCGCGCGGCCACCGCGACCTTGCCCGCGGCCGCCCGCTCGGCCCGCTCCAGCAGGTCGCGTCCCTGCTCCAACCGCCGCTCCCGCAGCCGCGGCTCGGCCACCAGATCGGTGACCACCTGTTCCAGCAGCCACCCCGGGATCAGATCGGCGCCATTGCGGAACTCGGCCCACTTGGCCCGGCCGAACCGGAACCGATCCGCGAGCTCGCGCACCGTCAAACCGGCGGTCAGCGTCTCCCGCAACCACTCTGCCAGCGCGGCCGCCTCGGGCGTCTCGGCACGCACCCGCACCCGACGGCCCGGCCGCCGGCCCTGGTTCGGCCCCGGCACCCCGTGCCCCTCCCCATCCGATCAACCCCACCCGGCCCGGTCCGCCGCCCCTCGGCCGCGTCCCACACCGCTACAGCACCGTATTTGTCCACGACCGACCTGCGCCGCGATATCCAACCAACAACGGACAACTCCTCCGGCAGGCACGGTGAGGCCAGCGACACCGCCGACACCCCCAGGCCGCCCACCCCGGGCACCGGCCGCAAGGAGCACCGTGGAACCGACAACCGCCGTCCAAGCCATCGCCGCGACCCTCAGCGTCGCGGCCGCGATTCTCTCGCTCCTGGAAACCGCCCTGCGCCACCGCACCAACCCCACCGGCGGCGAGGGCACCGACACCCGCAACGACGAAGACTCAACATGACCACCAAGGGGCGGGTCACGAAGCCGAGACTGCCGACTGCCGCGCGGGCGATGGTGAACTCCAGGCCGCAGCCAGTACCACGTGAGCGGACACGGCTTTTGAGACAACGAACCTGCACCAACACCTGCCCGGCGGGCAGCCTCGCGGCAGTCTCAGATCCGATCGTTTGCGGGCAGGTGATCAGCCTTGCCTTCCGGTAACCCCGCAGGTCGCCGACCGGCCGTTATGGGAAGCGGTTCATCTGTCGGTATTCGGCGGTGCCGCCTTCCTCGTGCTGGGTGGGGTGCACGAGGAAGGCGGTCAGGTGCCGCACGGGGGAGGACGCTCAGTGCAGGGTTTCCTTGAGCAGTCGCAGGGTGGTCTCCAGGGCCAGCCGCAGGTACTCGATGCGCAGGCGGTGGTGCCAGTAGCGGGTCTCGGTGGTCGTGGTCGTGGTCGCGGCGGCGCGGCCGGGGGCGCGGTCGCGGGAGCGAGCCTTGCGGTGGCGATTGGTCATCAGATGTCCTCAGGATGTGGAGGGGCGCCGGTGTGGCGGTGAGCGGGCCCGGCCGGGCACCTCCACTCAACGGGGCCACGCGAGCGTTGCGCCAGAGTGCTGGAGCATCCGCACACGCCTGAGGTGCAGGCGGTCACGCCTGCGGTGTTCGGCGGAACAGAAAGGGGCCGGACCTGGACGTTCTAGCGGCTCCGGCTGGATCCGCCGCTACCGTTTCGAACGGGCGAGAACGTCTGAGAACCTCCGCAAACGGCAGCGAACGGTCAGGTGAGTCATGAACGAGCATCCAATGCGCACCGACGACCTCAACCTCACCGCGATCACCACGATGTCGCAGCTGTGCCGGGCCCTGAAGGTGCTGCATCTACGCGCGGACTCCCCGCCGCTGCGATCGCTGTCGGACTGGTCGGTGCGCAACGGCAAGCCCGCGCTGTCGCCAAGCGTGGTGTCCGAGACTCTCAACGGCAAGCGGATGCTGCGTAAGCAGGCCATGTTGGCCCTGGTCGAGGCCTGCGGCGTGCCCGCGGAGTCGCACGGCCCCTGGCGTGACGCCTGGGACCGGGTGATGGCACCCGCCCCCCACACCATCGGCATCGGGAACGCGCAGGCCCACACCACCGCACCGGCACAGGGTCTCGTGCAGGCGGGCGCGTCGGCCCCCGTCCCGACGACGACACCGCCTTCCCCGCCGGCGGCCCCGGCTACCGGCGCCGGCACGGAAGCCGCGGGGACCCTCGGCGGTGGCGGAGTTGGGAGCGGCGGTGGGGCTGGGGGCGAGGGTGCGCCGGGCGGCGGGCTCGGTTCCGCGCGGCCTTTGCCGACAGGGACCGTGGAGCGGCTGAGGGCGATGCTGGATCTAGGGGTGCTGGAGGAGAACGCCGGCAACCTCGACGCGGCCAGCGGCCTCTACCAGCAGGTCATCGACGGCGGCCATCCAGAGCAAAGCGCCTTGGCCCTGAAATGCATGGCCTGGCTGCGCTACCTCCAAGGCGACCTGGACGCATCCCGCGTCCTGCACCAGGCCGCCCTCGACTCCTCCTACAGGCCAGCCCGCGCGGGAGCCAGCAAGAACCTCGCCTGGATCGAGCATCTGCAAGGCAACACCGAACTGGCCCGCGAACTCACCGCCCTGGCGGTCGAGGAAGGAGACGCCGAACTAGGCGCCCTGGCCAAACTCAACCTGGGCTACTTCGAGGAGACCGAAGGCAACTTCGACCTGGCCAGTCACGTGTACGAACAGGAATTGGACAGCCCCTACATCTCCGTGCGCGCCTACGCCCTGCGCAGCCTGGGCTGGCTCCGGCACCAGCAAGGAGACACCGACAAAGCCCGCCGTCTCACGCAAGCGGCCATCGACACCGGCTTCCCCGATGCCGTGGTCAGCGCCACACGGAACCTGGCGGCCATCGAAACACAAGCCGGCAACCTGGACCGCGCCCGCACCCTCTACCAGCGCGCCATCGATGGCACCCCGGCCACCAACCCCCCGCCCAACCCCGCACCGAACACCCCCGGCCCGCCCACACAACGCTGACCAGCCTGCACGACAGAACCACTCAGCCAGGCGCCCGCACCCGAGCACAACACGATTCCCAACGCCTCCCGGGCACCTCTTCGCCATCTCCCAGCACGCTCGCGCCGGTGGCCAGAAAGCGAATCTTGGGCTCAAGGGATCAGTGCATCACCTTTAATGATCTTGATCGTGGAGGTGTGATGCGGGACTACGGGTTGTCGCCGGGTCAGCAGGACGAGTTGTGGCGGCAGTGCGCGGCACGGCGGTCGGACGAGCGGCCCCCTCGACCGCCCCGGAGGTCGGCTTGTCGTCTCCAATAGCGGGGATGGGTCCTGTTCGCGGATGAATGCCGCCGGAACCTCCTTGGTAGTGGCTCGATCCCGCGTGGAGTCGGTGCCGATGCGCGCCCGGGCGTAGACGGCGGCGGACCGCACGTCCCGCTCGCCTGAGCCGAGCTGTTCGATCGCCTTGGTATACCGACCAGTGATCTACCCCTGCGGGCCGTGGGCTGCTGCTGCCCGGTGCGCAAGGTGACGGCGGTGGCGATGAGACTGGCGCCGGCCAGCACGGCCCCGACGAGCAGGACACCGCTGTTGATCCACTGGTGAGTGCTCTGCCGACTCCCCTCGCGCTCACTGTCCCGGCATTGGGCTCCGCCTGGAGCAACTCCAGGCGCCGATCCGCAGGCAATGCGTCCAGTTCGGTTCGCGAGGGTTGCTTGCTTCACCCGCACCGGAGACCCTGCGTAATCATCACTCCGGCCGCCCGAGACGAGCGGATCCGCGGGTTCGCTCACAAGGATCGGCCCCCGCCCGTACCGCCGTTGACCCGAAGACGGCATGTGCGTCTGGTCTCCCGATCAGAGCGGAACCCGGCCACTCGGCAACACGTGGCGGTGGAACATCGTCGGCGGCGCCCGGGCGCGGCCGCGCAGCGGCCCCTCGGCTCGAGGGTCAAGGGGGCGCCTGGCGCTGGTGCCGACCAGGGGTGAGGGCAGAACGACGAGATCACGGTGAGGCTCCTACACCGCCCTGATCCCGGCCCCTCCGGCAGGTCCTTGAGCCACCCACTCCGCCAGGCTCCTCCGCCGTCCAAAGAGCGTCGGGCAGGCCTAACGGGTCAGTCATTCGGGAAGCTGCTAGAACCGGGTCTTGGCGTCAGTCCGGGCCTCTTTCCGGATCTGCGCTTCAGTGGCCCCACGGACGCTGAACAGGAGTGCGCCGGTCAGGTCCGCGTCGATCAAGTCCACGCAGGCCATGTTCACGCCGGGTGGCGCGGGGGATGCGGGTGTTTGTGCAGATCCAGGGACTGGCCGGGGGGATCGGGGGGCGGCGGGTCATGATGGTGAGGACGGCGGCGACTTCGGTCTCGGGTTTGGTCGGTAGGTCCTTGTTCTTCACTTTGGGGGCGGGGTCGTGTTCGCGGACGTAGGCGGCCGGTACGTCGCGGATGGTCAGCGGGCGAGTGTGACGCCGTCGCCACGCAGCATGGTGATTTTCGCGACGGCCGCGCTCATCGTCCGCTGCCCGGCGCGGGGACCATGTATTGGATGACGTACCCGGGTCGCGCATCGGCCGCAGTGGCAGGTCCGCAGCTCACTTGTGATCGGTCCGGCTCATGTACATGACTTGCCATCGTGGAGCCGTTCGAGCTCAGAGCACCGGCTCGTGCCGGTGTGGATGATTTCTCGTGGAATGAGGCGTAGGGCGGTCACGGCTGCGATCAGGCACATGCCGATGGCGATGGTGATGGCTGCGAAGGTGCCCCTGTCGGGGTCTGTTGCGACGATCGCTCCGAGTAGTGCGACCCCGAGTGCGCCGCCTGTCTGCCGGGCCGTGTTCAAGGCACTCGATCCCATGTTCTGGTGCCGGGCGGGGGCGAACGTCATGACGGCGAGCGTTTGGGAGGGTGCGGAGAGCCCCATACCGATGGAGAAGACGCAGAAGCCGACTGCGATGAGTGGGTATGGTGCGGAGGCGACGGTGAGGGGCGCGAGTCCGATGGCCGAGAGGGTCATTCCGGTGGCCAATCCGCTGCGCGGGCCGAACGCGGTGATGAAACGGGCACCGAGAAAGGTCGAGGCGAGGGTGGCGGCCACGGTCAAGGGGATGAAGGCCAACCCGGTCTGCAAGGCCGAGTAGCCACGCAGCTGCTGGAAGTTGAACGTGTAGACGATCAGCATCCCGTAGAGCGTGAAATTGTACGTCGCTCCGCCGAGCAGGCCGGCGAGCACGGGACGCGCGGCGATGATGGCGGGGGGCAGGAGGACCTGTCGCCCGTCTCGCGCCCAGGAATACTGCGCTGCGACGAACACGACGAGGGCCGCGGTGCCGCCCGCGAGAGCCGTGAGCACGGCGGGGTCGAGCCAGCCCGCGACACTCGACTCGACCAGCGCCCACACCATGGCGGCGAGGCCGACGATCGCGAGGACCTGCCCGCGGATGTCGAACGGCACGCGTTGCAGCGGAACCTCCGCCACATGTCGGGCGACAAGCCAGCCGGTGGCGGCGGCGACCGGGACGTTGAGCAGGAAGATGCTCCGCCAGCCGAGAGTGTCGACCAGCAGTCCACCGATGAACGGGCCGATCACGAAGCCGATACCGCCTACGCTCACCCAGACCGCGACAGCTCTGGTGCGTTCGGTCGGCACGGTGAAGATGCGGGTGATCAAGGTCAGCGGTGCCGGGGCGAGGAGCGCTGCTCCCAGACCCTGGCAGGCGCGGCCAAGGACGAGCATGCCCGTGTTGGGAGCGACCGTGCAGGCGATCGAGGCAAGGGCGAACAACCCCAGTCCGGTCAGGTAGCCGCGTCGGGCACCGATCCGATCTCCGAGCCGGCCCGCGGACAGCAGCAGGGCGGCGAACACGAGCGTGTAGGCGTCGATGGCCCACAGTCCGCCGGCCAGGCTCGCGTGCAGGTCGGCACGTATCACTGGGATCGCGACGTTGATGACGTTCGCTTCCATGACGATCAGAGCGGTGCCGAGACACAGGCCGGTGAGGCCCAATGTCCGGCTGGTGGCGGAAGCAGGTGGTGGTAGCCGATTCTTGGCAGCGTCAGGTGACACGGTCACTCCGATGGAATATGGAGAACACGCCCTCGTCGGGAGGCGAGGGCTGTGGCAGCTGCTTGGCGCATGCCGAAGGTTGATGGGGAGAGAAGGTTTCCGGTGCCAGTGGTGTCGCTACCCGATGGAGTTATTGCCGAGCGAGGAGCGACTGGAGCCCCGAGTGCCTACGCCGGTCGGCGTCTGCGGGCACGGGAAGAGAAGGGCTTTCGAACTCGTCGAGGGCCCTGGCCGATGGGGGGTGGTGCCTGGGTTCAGTTCGCGTGCGGAGCGCTCGCCCGTAGAAGTGAGAGCACTCCCCTGATGGCGCGGTCGAAGGGCTCTATCGCCTGCGCCGCGCGGGCCAGGGCGTAGGCGCCCTGGATGACGGCGGCGACGGCGGAAGCGGTCTCGTCGATGTCCAGGTCGCCGGCGAATTCCCCGGCCGCCACGCCTTCGGCGATCGTGCGCCGGAGGTGTTCGTGCAGTACCTCGAAGGTTTCCCGGATCGGTGCGCGCAAGGTGTCGTCGGCCATGACCTCCGGATCGGCGGTGAGCCGTCCCACGCTGCATCCACGCAACACGTCGCGTTCGCGCCCTAGATATCTTGTGATGCGTTCGAGCGCAGTGCCTTCAGCGGCGAACGCTTCGGCGATCTGCTGTTGCATCAGTTCCGCGCTGCGCTGCTCGGCCGCCAACACCAGGTCCGGCTTACCATCGAAATGGTGGTACATGCTGCCCTGGCCGACGCCTGAGCGCGCCAGAATCGCGGTCGGACTGGTGCCGACGTATCCACGCTCCCACAGCAGTTGCCGCGTGCCCTCGATCAGGCGCTCCCGAGCGTTCGGTTTCATCGTGCCTCCCAGCAATGCGGTGCGTGCCTGTCGCGGCCCGCATTACAGGGCCGGATGCCGCAGGTGCCAGTCCGTCTCACGCTGGTAGGCGTGGCCGAGCTGAATCAGTGGTCGTTCCTCGAACGGCCGGCCGACGAACTGGAATCCCAGCGGCATGTCGTCCTCGCCGAAACCGCCCGGCAGGGTGATGGTCGGGACGCCGGCCATATTGAACGGAGTGACGAAGCGGAGGAAGTCCGTCAGGGCTTCGGGGTCGGTATACACCGCCTCCTTCTGCGCAAGCGTGAGGCTCGTGGTCGGCTGCACCGGAGCCAGCAGGACATCCACCTCGCACAGGGTACGCGCCAGTCCGCCGGTGAACGCGAGCCGCTGATGGTGCGCGTGCATCAGCTCGATCGCGGAGACCGTGTGGCCGTGCGTGATGAGCCCGGCGATCGATCCGGGTGTGTCGGCCGGGCCGTATTCCGAGGCGCGCGAGGGATAGCTGGCCTGGTGGGCGATCGCGGCCTCCACACCGGCGTATCGGGACCACATGGCATTGATGGTGCTGGTATCGGGAAGGGTGACCTCGACGATCGTCGCGCCGAGGCGGCGCGATACGGCGACGACGTCATCGAGCATGCCGATGGTCGCCTGGTCGACACGGGTCTCGTTGTAGGCGCGGTCCACTCCGATGCGTACCGGCCCGATCGGGGCGCCGAGGCCGGTCAGATAGTCGGGCACGGGCATGGGGGCCGCGGTCGGGTCATGCGGGTCTGCTCCGGCGATCGCTCCCAGGATCGCAGCCGCGTCCTGCACCGAGCGCGCCATCGGGCCGACGTGGTCGAGGCTCGCGGCGAGCGCAAAGATGCCGTGCCTGCTTACCCGTCCCCACGTGGGTTTGATGCCGGTGATGCCGTTGGCCGCGGAGGGGTACCGGATCGACCCGCCGGTGTCGGTGCCCAGGGAACCGAAGGCGAGGCCGGCCGCCACCGCGACGCCGGAACCGCTTGAGGAGGCGCCGGACCAGTACTCCGTGTTCCAGGGGTTGCGGGGTGGTGTGACAGACGGGTGGTGCTCGGCGAATGCGCTTTCGGTCAGCTGCAGCTTACCGAGCAGAATGGCCCCGGCTTGCGAAAGACGCCGGACCACTGTCGCATCGTAGGTGGGCACATGGCCGGAGCGGATCGTGGTGCCGGCCGCGGTGACGATTCCGGCGGTGAAGCAGAGGTCTTTCACAGCGATCGGCACGCCGTGCAGGGGGCCTCGGTATTTGCCTGCTGCCAGCTCGGTCTCGGCGTTCCTGGCTTGAGCGACGGCGACGTCCGCCGTCACCGTGGCGTAGCTGCGCAGCACCGGATCGACCTGGTCGATCCGTGCCAGCAGCGTCTCGGTCAATTCCACAGGCGTGAGTTCGCGTGCGCGTAGCTTCGCAGCGACCTCCAGCAGGCTCGCATAGTGCACACGGGACTCGGGTGCGGTGCGTGTGAGGGTCATGAGAGCCACCATACATACTAGTATGTATGGCGTCGAGTGTCGCGAGCGCTGGGGAGAGAAAGGCATGCGGGATGGTCTCGGGATGTCCTGTGGTGGCGGTGGGTTCGTGGCTGGGTGTCTTGCGTGTGATCTTCTTGTCGGGGTTCGGCGTCTTCCTGGGGGGCGGTTGGCGGAGTCGTCGGGGTGGGTGGTCGAGCACTCGGTGGGGCCGCTCGGCCTGGGGGCTCTGGTGGTCAAGCCGGTGCGGCATGTCGTCCATGTCGCCGAGTTGAACGATGCCGAGAGTGCGGCTCTGGGCCCGTTGCTGCGCCGGGTCGCCGCGGCGGTGACGGAGGTCGTCCGACCGGAGCAGGTGTATGTGTGCCTGTGGTCCCATGCGGATGCCGTGCCCGGGCACCTGCATTTCGTCGTCCAGCCCGCAAGGAAAGCCGACATGGAGCGGTTCGACGCGTACGGGCCCGCCTTGCAGATGGAGATGTTCCGCGAAGGGGCCGTGCCGGACGAGACCGAGGTGGAAGCGTTGTGCCGGCGCCTCCGACCGATCTTGGTCCGCTCGGTCGCCAGCTCGTGAGCTGGGGATTTCGCTCTGACGGGTTGAAGCTCGGTTCGGATGGGCGGGGTTGTGGGACGGGGCCGCCGACTCCGGCGGGTTGTCGCCGGGAGCGGAGGGCTGCGGTCGGATTCGATTTTGCTGATTGCGGCGTCCAGGTACCGGCGCAGGTAGGTGGGCGCGATGTTGCTTTTGGAGTCGGCGGCGGTTGGCGCTGATGCTTCTGGCGGGTACCGGCAGCGTTCCCTTATGTCGCCTTGGGCGAGCGCGGTCGGGTTTCCTGATTCACTGGTCGTGGGCTTGACCTTGACACGGTGACAAGGTCTCCAATTGTGTGAAGGAGGTGGTTTAGATCGACGGAACAACCCCGCAGCAGGCTCGGGTGGTCAACGCCCTGAGTGCCGAGGACGCTTCGGTGCGGCTTCGAGCGGCCCTGGCGGTCGGCTCGAACCCCGACCCGGTGTTCGTGGAGGCACTTGTTGAGCGGTGCGCGGTCGAGCCGGACTTCTTTGTGCGGGACATGTTGTCCTGGGCGCTGACCTGTCTCTCCCGGGAGATCACCCTGCCCCGGATCCGGCAGGAGCTCGACTCCGAGCGGCCCCAGGCCCGTAGCCAGGCGCTACATACGCTCTCCAAGATCGGCGACAGGGGGGCATGGGATTGGATCGCCCGCGACATGCTCCACGACGCCGACGATGAGGTCGCACGGACCGCGTGGCGCGTCGCGGTCGCCTTCGTCCCGGAGGAGGGGAAGAAGGACTTGGTGAACGAGCTCGTCCTGCAGCTCGGGCGCGGTGACCGCAGCGTGCGGCTGAGCCTGAGCCGCGCCTTCGTCGAACTCGGCGAGGTGATCAAGCCCGCCTTGGAGAAGGCCGCCGAGGACCCCGACCCGGAAGTGGCCGCGCACGCCCGTGCCACCGAGTCGCTCCGGCAGAACCCGGAGACCGGTTTCGACGCGGCCATCGAAGAGGCCAAGCGCGTGGCCGTGGTCGGCGCGAACTCAGCGAAGGCCGAAGAGGCTCGGGAGGCCGCGGATTGCTGATCGGCGATGTGGCCCGCCGATCGGGGGTGAGCACCCGGATGCTCCGGCACTACGACGCCTTGGGGCTGGTGCGGCCGACGGGGCGCACGGCCGGCGGCTACCGCGAGTACTCCGCCGAGGACGTCCGCAAGATCTTCCAGGTGGAGAGCCTGCGGACCCTCGGGCTCTCGCTCAAGCAGATCGGACGTGCGCTGGAGGACCCGGCCTTCACGCCGTCCGTCCTGGTCGGTGACCTCATCCGGTGGACGCGGGACCGCTTGGCGCGCGAGCAGGAACTGCTCGCGCGGCTCCGCGCGATCGACGCGTCGGCGCCCACCGACTGGCAGGACGTGCTGCGCATCGTCGAGCTCATGCGGGGACTCAACTCGACCAGTGCCGCGCGCAGGCAACAGGCTGTTCTGGTCCAGTCGGAGGGCGTGTCGGTTCCTGCGGAACTGCTGGCCGGGGCGGTCCTGGCCGAATCCGATCCACATGTCGCGGGTGCTTTGGCTTGGGCGCTCGCCCGATCGGGCGGTGAGGGGCTGGCGGTGCTGGAGGCCGGCCTGCGCTCGCCGGACGTCGACGTCCGGCGGCGCGCGGTGCGGGCGATCGCCGAGATGCCCGATGCCGCGGGTGCCGCCGCAGCGCTCGCGGACGCCCTCGGGGACCCGGACATGACGGTGCGCAGGCACGTCGCCCTGGCTTTGGGCAGGCACGGCGTGACGGCGGCTGTTCCCGCGCTTGTCGGCATGGTGGTCGAAGGCTTCGACGACGTCGCCGCGGCGGAGGTCCTGGGGACGCTGTCCCAGGACCCCAAGCGTGCGGACCAGATCATGACTGCGCTGGTCGACGAGCTCTCCGCGCCCACCGCGGACTCCGCGACGCGGATCCGCCTCGTCCAGGCACTGGTCGAACTCTCGGGAGCCGCTGGGCAGGAAGTCCTGCGCGAACTGGCCCATGATGACGACCGCGCTGTCGCCCTCGTCGCCTCGGCCCTCGTCGGCGTTCTCCAACAGCGCTCCGCCGGAGAGCAAGCCGACAAGGACTCCTGAAGAGGAGTCCTAGAGCGCCTCCGGAGGCGCCGCACGGGCTGTTCTCGTGCCAGGGCCCGCTTCGGTCGTTCTTCTCGTCGAGGTCGTCGCGCTCCCTCCTGAATTCAGCGGCGTACCGGTGACAAACGATCTTCGGAGGGCCGCTAGACGGCTGGCGAGGCACGAACTCCGTCCCGGGCCGGGGCAGGTCCCGGCCCGGGACCGGGGTCAGATCGCCTGCTCGGCGGCGCGGATGGTGCCGATCAGCTGGGTTCGGGCCCGGGCCACGCGCGAGCGGATCGTGCCGATGGGGCAACCCAGGATCTCGGCCGCCTCGGCATAGGACAGGCCGAGAATCTGGGTGAGCACGAACGGCGCGCGTCGTTCCCACGGAACCTCGGCCAGCAGGGCGGTCAGTGCCACGCCTTCCTCCCATCCGGGAGATGCGGCGGTTTGACCTCTTTCCACGGCTCGTTGCCAGTCGGCCAGATCGGAGACCACCGGTCGGCGGGCGGCCGACCGGTAGCGGTCGATGACGACCCGCCGGGCGATGGACAGCAGCCAGGTGCGGGCGGAGGAGCGGCCGGCGAAGGCGGGGAGGCTGTTCAGCACGTGCACGAAGGTCTCCTGGGTGAGGTCTTCGGCCCCGTGCGTGCCGTCCAGGTAGGAGATGAAGCGTCGTACGTCGGTGTAGACGGCGCGGGTGAAAGCCTCCACATCCGCAGGCGCGCCGTGGCGCGCGGACAGGGCGAGCCGGGTGAGTTGCTGGTCGTCGATGCCAGTGTTCACGCTGATCGTTCCTTTGAACGGTCGGTCGGGGCAGGGGGCGGGGACGCGTGGAACCTGAGCGGCCGGGGAGCTCGGCACGCATGGTGGATCCTTGAGGCGATACGCGGGCCGATGCGGCAATGGGCTCGCCACCGCAGGGGTGTCGGCCGCCTGACGTTCCTCCGCTGCGCGGAGGTCTCCGTTTCGGGTGATCCGCTGGTCTGGGACGCGGTCGGCATTGTTGCGTTGGGTGCCGCGGCCACTGCGGTGTCCGTGGTCGCGGTCATGAGGGCCCCCGCGTCGGGGGCGGCGGCAGGGAGCTTCGCGTTCGTTCTGGAGTAGATGGCCGATTGCGGGCTGTGGGGTGCCGACCGGCTCTCGTCGTCGGACCGCTGTGACTGCGGACGGCACGGTCCATCGGTGTCCCGGTGGGACGTGCCGTCGCACGGCGCCGGGACGGGATGCTCGGCCCTTGAGCCATGTGACATGGCCACCCGGCACGTGCTCCTCAGAGCGCTCGTCCTGTCGCCTGCCCCGACCAAGGTCCTCGGCCATGGGTTCAGGTCAGCGCCTTGACCGGGGCGGGGGTGTTGGCCCGGTCCACAGTGATCACGTCATGATCAGGGGCGGGGAGGTCGACGATCGCGGCTCGTCCGGACTTGAGGCCGGACGGGGCATCGCCGTCGGGAGCGATGGTTCGGCGCGCAGCCGAGGGCGGGGACGGTCTGTAGGTTTTTGGTGATGTTCCGTCACCATGGAGCGAGAGCAAGCGCAGCATCGACGACTCCAAGAAGAGTGGGGAGCGGCTTACGCCCGGATGGCACAAGGTCATCCGGTGGCGGAGTCGGCCTCGTCCTTGTCGTCACACAGATCTGTCGGTGAGCTCAGAGACGCGAGCACCCGATGTGCATGGGCGCTGAAGGATCTGGCGGTGTTCAGACGAGGGCGACGTGCTTCGCTGGAGGCCCTCTCCGCACCATGGCGTGCTTCAGCGCCTGGGCGGGACGAGGGTGGCGCCCTCTGAAAACGGATCTGATCCACGCGGGGCCGTGCACGACGGTGGGCCGCAGCCAGGTCAGGGAGCGCAGCGCCCAGGTGGCCACGCAGCGGACCAGGGCGCACAGCCCCGCCTCGCCGCGCTCCAGCCACCACGAGGTGATCAGCACGGCGATCGCGTGCGCCAGCAGCATGCTGAGGCCGGGCGAACCGTCCGACGCGGCGGACATGCCGTGCGCGGTCATGCCGTCCGCGGTGGTGGTCATGCCGTGGGCCGGGGAACTCCCTGACAGGAGGAGGTGCAGAACCACCTGGCAGAGGGCGACGGCGGGCAGGATCGTGCCGATCGAGCGTTCCCGGCGGGTCAGCAGCAGGGCCGGGACGAACATCGCGGCGAAGCCGATGGCCAGGACGAGCGGTTCGACCGCCCCGCCCGCGGCCAGGTGGCCGCCGGCCGCGAGACCGGCGCACGTCGCGGCGAACGTCGCCGCGCGCACCAGCCGCACTACCGACCACAGCTCCATGATGCGTGGATTCTTACATAATTCCCGATTGGCGTCATTATTCCCAGGACACGTCGATCGATGCGTTTGTCGTTAAGTTCACTCCGGCCACATCCACAACCTGGTCTCAAGCAGGATCGCGGTGCGCTCGACCCACCGCCGCCCCGGGAGGGGCCTGCGATTTCCCGTCCCGGGATCGCCTCGAAAGCGGTCCGGCTATACCCGGGCGGGGGAATTCGTCGGCTGCTTCAGGGGATTTTTGACATATCCGAATTAGCGACGAGCGGTCTGATCGCACGCAGGCGTCGGCCGCCGTCATGCACCCGGGTGGCGGCGGCGGCCCCAGGCCATCGCGGACCAGGGCGGTGCCAGCTCGTCCAGGGAGCCTATTTCGGTCGGTTTCAGCGTGTCCGGGTCGAGCGCCTCCCGGTGCCGGGCGAAGACCTTCTCAACGTACCGGTGGCCGGTGTCCGCGCCGATCACGAGGAGCGTGCGCTCGGGATGGCGGCGTGCCTCCTGCGCCGCGACCAGGTAGGCGGCGCCGGTCGACAGGCCCGCGAAGACGGCGTGCGCGCGCATCAGGCCGATCGTGCCGGCCATGGCGTGCTGGAAGCTCAGCCAGTGCATCTGGTCGTAGAGTTCGGGACGGACGTTGCCGAACGGGATCGCGCTGCCGATGCCCGCGATGATCGCCTCCGGGTCCTGGAACCGTTCGCTGCCGAAGCTCACGCTGCCGAACGGCTGGACCCCGACGAGCGGGGTCGACGGGTCGTGCAGGCGCAGCGGCTGGATCAGGCCCGCGCTGGACGCTCCCGTCCCGACGCCGGCCACCACGGCGAGGCGCGCGTCCGGCAGCGCGAGGCGTACCAGGTCGGCGAGTTCGGCGTACCCGAGGCGGTGCACCGGGTCGTGGTACTGGCGCATCCAGTGCATGCCGGTGCCGGCCCGCAGCAGCTGGTGTATCCGGTCGACCCGGCGGCCCTGGTCGAGGCGCAGGTCGGACTCGGCGGGCATCTGGTCGACGGTCGCGCCGAGGATCTCCAGTTGGACCCGGATCGTCGAGGTGACCGTGGTCGAGGCGACGATGTGGCAGCGCAGGCCGTAGCGGTGGCAGACCATCGCCAGGGCCAGCGCGTAGATGCCGCTCGAACTGTCGACAAGCGTGTCGCCGGGCCGCACCGTGCCGTCGGCGAGCAGGGCCCGCACCGCGCCGAGGGCCGCGTAGATCTTCAGGGTCTCGAAGCGGATGAGCACCACGTTGTCGGAGAGCCGGATCAGGCTCGGCGCCCGGATGCCGTCGGTGATGTGGTCGTGGACGGTCGTGGAGATGGCGGGCGGGACCAGGAATGGCATGGGCGGTCGTCCCTCGGGTCGTGCCGTCATGCGGGCGGCAGGTGTCCCTGTCGATGTACTGACCGGTCTTGGAAGAGGTCGCGCGCGAGATCGAATTGGTTCCCCCGGCGACAGGCCGACCGATGTCGCGGGAACCGGACCCGCGCTCCCGCCGACTACCTCTGCGGCGGGTGACCGCCTGGTGCACCGTCCGCTTGGAGGAGCCTTGTCACGACTTCGTCCAATCGCGGCGCTTGTCGCGTCGTTGACGCTGGTCAGCGCGTGTGGTGGCGGTGCCGGCAGCGGCGCCTCCACGAGCCCGGTGCTGCGCGTCGGCCTGAGCGAGGAGTCCGGCGCCCTGGACCCGCACGCCTTCACCGGCAACTTCCTGATGATCGACGCGATCTACGAGCCGCTCGTCACCTACGCCGCGGGCGGAAGGCTCGAACCGGGGCTCGCGGAGTCGTGGCGGGTGGCCGAGGACGGCAGGCAGGTGACGTTCGACCTGCGCGACAACGTCCGGTTCACCGACGGGACGCCGCTCGACTCCGCCGCCGTCAAGTGGAACTTCGACCGGTGGGTCGGCAACAAGAAGTTCAGCTTCTTCCGGGCCTCCCAGATCATCTCCTCCGTTGACACTCCGAACGCCGACACGGTCCGGCTGACGCTGTCGGAGCCCTACGAGCCGCTGTTGCAGGAGTTGTCGATCGCCCGGCCGGTGCGGTTGCTCAGCCCGAAGTCCGCGAACGCCGCAGGGAGGTTCCAGACCCCGGTCGGCACCGGGCCGTGGAAGCTGGTGTCGAACTCGGCCAAGGGGGCGACGCTGGCCCGCAACGACGGCTACTGGGGTGCCAAGCCCCGGTTGCGGCGGCTGGAGTTCAAGGTCATCCCCAGTTCCCAGGCGCGGGTGGACGCGCTCGCCAACCGCGAACTCGACCTCATCGGCGGCTCCTACCTGTCCGCCATCACGCCGGTGGAGGCCAGGGCGCTGAGCAGGCGCGCCAACGTCAGGCTGCTCACCGGCGCGCCGGACGTCTCGATCATGCTCGGCTTCCAGCCGAAGGGCCCGGCCGGGGACAAGGCCGTCCGCGAGGCCGTCCGCCAGGCCATCGACACCGCGTCCCTGAGCAAGGCGCTGTTCATGGGCTACGCCGAGCCCGCGCGCCGGGTGTTCCCGCCGGAGGTGCCCGACTCCGGCACCGACCTCCCGCTCTACTTCGACCAGGCCGCCGCCCGCCGGACGCTGGACGCCGCCGGATACACACTCAACGGCGGCACCCGGGTCAAGGACGGCAAGCCGCTCTCCCTGAAGCTGCTCATCCCCTCGACACCGGCGCAGGGGCAGCTCGACCCCCGGTCCATGGCCGCCGCCGTCGTCGCCGCCCTCAAGCAGGTCGGCATCACCGTGCGGATCGCCCAGGTGGACGCGGCCTCCTACTACGACGAGCGGGCGGAGGACGACTGGGACCTCACGTTCTTCGAGGGGCTCGGCGCGCCCTACGACCCGTCCGGCTCGGTCGTGTCCATGTTCACCACCGACGCGCGCGGGCCGCTCTGGGCCACCCCGGCCACCAAGGCCGCGGTCGACCGGGCCGTGTTCGCCCGCGACGCCGCCTCCCGCGCCGCGGCCTACCAGAGGCTCTACGCCGTGCTCGCCACCGACGCCGGGTTCGTGCCGCTGGTCTACCGGAAGCGGCTGTGGGCCGTCCGGGACGCGGTGAAGGGCTTCGCGGTGCCGCCCACCGACCTCGACCTCGGGGTCGCCGGGGTCACCGTCCGGTGAAGGCGCCCGACCGGCTGACCACCGGGGGCCGGTACGCCGCCCGCTGGGCCCTCGACACCGCCGGCGTGCTGCTGGCGATGACGGTGGGCACCTTCGCGCTGGTCCTGTTCGCCCGCGGCGACCCCGCGTCGGTGCTCGCCGCGACGCGGGCCGGGCGCCCGGCCACCCGCGAGCAGGTCGAGGCCGTCCGCGTCGAACTCGGCCTCGACGCCCCCGCCCCGATCCGGTACCTGCGCTGGCTCGCCCACGCGTGCACCGGCGACTTCGGGCTGTCGCTGCGGACGGACCTGCCCGTGGGGCCCGAGGTCGCCGACAGGCTCGGTGTCACGCTCGGGCTGGTCGCGGGATCCGCGGTGGTCGGCATCCTGGCCGGCCTGGCCGTGGGGGTGGCGGGGGCGCTGCTCCCGCGCGGCGTCCTGCGCGGCGCGCTGCGGGTCGGTGCGCTGCTGCTGACCTCGGTGCCGGTGTTCTGGCTGAGCTACCTGCTGGTGCTGGTCTTCGCCCTGCGACTGGGGCTGGTGCCGACCTCGGGCATGGCCGGGCCGGAGACGTGGGTCATGCCGATCGCGGTGCTCGCCATGCCGACCGCCGGTGTGCTCAGCCGGGTCGTGGCGGTCACGCTGCGCGAGGCCCTGGACAGGCCGTACGTGCGGGCGGCGCAGGCCCGGGGCAGCGGGACGCTGTCGATCGTGCTCCGCGACGGGCTGCCGAACGCGGCGGGGCCGATCCTCTCGGTCGCCGCGTTCGGCATCGGCGGCCTGCTCGTCGGCACGGTCGTGGTGGAGGAGGTCTTCGGCTGGCCCGGCCTCGGGTCCTATCTCGTGCACGCGGCCGGTTCCCGCGACGTGCCGGCGCTGCAAGCCGCCGTGCTCGTGATGGGCGGCGGGTTCATCCTGACCAACCGGTGCGCGGATCTCGTACAGGGGCTCATCGACCCCCGCTCCCGGCGGCGGTGGACGAGATGAACGGCATGCTCCGCCGACCGGGTACGCGCACCGCGCTGATCGCGGTCCCCCTGGTCCTGTTCGCGGTCGCGGGCGCGCTGGCGCCGCTGCTGGCTCCGGCCGACCCCAACGTCGGCGACCTCGCCGCCTCGCTGCGACCGCCGTCGCGAGAGTACCCGCTGGGCACGGACCAGCTCGGCCGCGACCAGCTCAGCCGGCTCCTGCACGGCGCGCGGATCTCCATCACGATCACGGCGGCGGTGCTGGCGATCTCGCTCGCCACCGGCGCCGTCGTCGGGGCCACCGCCGGTTACCTGGGCGGATGGGTCGACTGGGGCGTCGCCCGGGTGATCGACGTCGTGGTGTCGCTGCCCGGCATGCTGGTCGCGCTGGCGGTGATCGGTGCGCGCGGGCCCGGCGTGCAGAGCCTCGTCCTGGCCCTGTCGCTGTGGTCGTGGGCGCCCTACGCCCGGATCGCCCGCGCCCGCGTCGCCGGGATGCGCGACAGCCCCCACATGGACGCGCTGCGGCTGCTCGGGGCGGGCCGCGTGCGCGTCATCGGCCGGCACCTCCTGCCGCCGGCGCTGGCGCCGTGCCTGGTCTACGCCAGCACGGACGTCGGCATGATCGTCCTCGGCGTCGCCACGCTGAGCTTCCTCGGCCTCGGTGTCGCGCCGCCGCACGCCGAATGGGGCCAGATGCTCATCGAGGGGCAGCCGTTCCTGGACTCCGCGTGGTGGCTGGCCTACCCGCCCGGCATCGCCGTCACGGCGGTGGTCTTCGCCAGCAACCTGCTCGGCGAGCGGCTCGCGGCGGGCGAGGAGCGGCCGTCGCTCCTCCGGCTGGCCCTTCCCGGACGGATCCGGCGGACGGCGCGCCCGAAGGCCGCGGCGGGAACGACCGTGGTCGCGGAACCGTCCGTCACCCAGGACTCTGTGCTGGTGGTGCGGGACCTGTCCGTCGCGTACCCGGGCGAGGGCGGGCCGCGCCGGGTCGCGGCCGGCATCTCCTACGAGGTGCGGCGCGGGCAGGTGCTGGCGCTCGTCGGCGAGACCGGAAGCGGGAAGACCACGGCCGCGCTGGCGCCGTTCGGCCTGCTGGACCCGCGGGCGGCGGTCACGGGGGCCGTGACGCTCGGCACCCGCGAGCCGCTCGGACCCGGTCCCCGGGACCGCCGCCGGGTCGGCGTGGTCTTCCAGGACAGCGCCGCCGCGCTCAACCCGCTGCGGACGATCGGCGCGCACATCGACGAGGCGGTCCGGAACGCGGGCCGGGGCGGACGGCGCGGCGCGACCCGCCGGGTGACCGAGGAGCTGCTGGCCACGGCCGGTCTGCCGGACCCCGCACCGGTCGCCCGCCGGTTCCCGCACGAGCTCTCCGGCGGCATGCGGCAGCGGGCGCAGATCGCCATGGCGCTCGCGGGGGAGCCGGAGTTGCTGATCGCGGACGAACCCACGTCCGCGCTCGACGTGACCGTCCAGGCGCAGCTGCTCGAACTGCTGGCCCGCCTCCGGGACGAACTGGACATGGCCATGGTCATTGTCAGCCACGACCTGGCGGTGGTGGCGCGCCTCGCCGACAGCGTGGCCGTCCTGTACGGCGGACGGATCGTGGAGTCGGGGCCGCTGGAGGAGCTGATCAAGGCCCCCGACCACCCCTACACCCGGGGCCTGCTGGACGCCGTGCCGCGTCCCGGCGCGGCACCGGGGACCCGGTTCCGCACCATGCCGGGCCGGGCCGGGATCGGCCCGGACGACACGCCGGGGTGCGGGTTCGCGCCGCGCTGCGCGCTCGCGGTACCGGCCTGCACGACCGTGCCGCCGACGCTGGAACCGCTGGTAGGCCCGGCGCTGGAGCCGTTGGCCGGCTCGGCCGCGCGCCGGTCGGCGTGCCTGCGCCATCCGAGCACCTCCACGACCGCGGACGGGCCATGCTAGAGATCGAGGGCGTCAGCGCGGGCTACGGCCGTGCCGGCACGACCGTGATCGAGGACGTCACGCTGCGGGTCGCGGCGGGCGAGATCGTCGGACTGGTCGGCGAGTCCGGCTGCGGCAAGTCGACGCTGGCCCGCGTCGTCACCGGCCTGCACCGGCCCAGCGCGGGAACGGTTCGCGTCGCCGGAGTGGACGTGCGGGCGCTCCGGGGCAAGGCGCTGCGGGCCCACCGGCGGCAGGTCCAGATGGTGTTCCAGGACCCCTACCTGTCGCTCAGCCCGCGGCAGACCGTACGCCAGGCCCTCACCGAGCCGCTGGCCATCCACCGCGTCGGCGATGCCCGGTCCCGGGCCGCGCGGGTGAGCGAGCTGCTGGACCTGGTCGAACTCGACCCGCAGGTCGGGGCCCGCCGTCGCGGGCAGCTGTCGGGCGGGCAGCAGCAGCGGGTGGCGATCGCCCGCGCGCTGGCCCTGGAGCCGCGCCTGCTGGTCTGCGACGAGCCGGTCACCGCGCTCGACGTGTCGGTCCAGGCGAAGGTGCTGAACCTGCTCTGCGACCTGCGGGACCGGCTCGACTTCGGCTGCCTGTTCATCGCCCACGACCTCGCGGTGGTCGCCCAGCTCGCGGACCGGATCGCGGTCATGTCGCGCGGCCGGATCGTCGAACAGGGCCCGACCGCGGACGTGACCACCGACCCTCGGCACCCCTACACGCGCCTGCTGCTCTCGGCGACGCCCACGATGTGACGACGGCCGGGAACCATCCGGGCCATCGGGCCGACATACTGATGGTGACCATCGCCTGCCTTGAGATGCTCTCCTTCGGACTCGCCCACCTCGCGCGGGCCGCCCGCGGCGCCGGCGAGCGACTGGTGCTGCTGACCGGCGTCGAGTCGCTGTACCTGCACGAGCTCGCCACGCTGCCGCCCGGGACGATCGAGGTCGTTCCCGTGGACACCGGCGACCGCCGGGCGGTCGCCGAGGCCCTGACCGCCATCGAGGGCCTCAAGGGTCTGATCAGCTCCACCGACACCTGGGGCGTCACGGGCGCCGAACTCGCCGCCGAACTCGGCCTGCCCGGCATCGACCCGGCGGTCATCCGGCTGGTGCGCGACAAGTTCGAGGTCCGCGACCTCCTCCACCGCAAGGGCCTGAGCCCGTTCGCGCCGTTCGCGGTGGACGACGCGTCCGCGCTGGACCTCGACCGGCTCGCCGCGGCCGTGGGGCTCCCCGCCATCGTCAAGGACACGGCGGGCACCAGCAGCCGGAACGTTTGGCTCGTCCGCGACGCCGGCGACCTCGCCCGCCTCCGCCGCGAGGCCGCGGAGGCGACGCTGTTCGGACGGCTGTTCGCGGAGCCGTTCCTCGCCGGGCCGGTGTACAGCGCCGAGACGCTCACCTGGGCCGGGCGCACCCGGCTGCTGGGGCTGTCGAGCCGCCTCATGTCGCCGCAGCCCTGGTTCCGCGAGGACGTCACCGCGTTCCCGGTGGCGCTGCCGCCCGGCGACGCCCGCGAGATCGAGAGGTGGCTCTCCGAGCTGCTGGCGGTGCTCGGCTACACCGACCGGTTCGCCCACGTCGAGCTGGCCATGACCGCCGACGGGCCGCGCCTGATCGAGGTGAACCCGCGCATCGGCGGCGCGCTCGTCGGCGAGTCGATGTGCCGTGCCCTGAACGCCAACGTCTACGAGGGGCTGGTCGACCTCGCGCTCGGCCGACGTCCGCGACTGCTCGACGCGCCCCTGGGCGGCGGACCGGCCGTGGCGTTCGTCCTGGCCTACCCGGACCGGGCCGGGGAGTTGGTCGCCGTGCACGGCCTCGACGACGTCGCCCGCTATCCGGGGCGGACGGAGTGGTATCCGACCAAGGAGATCGGCGCGGACATCGCGCACGTCACCGACGGGCGCGGCCACGCCGGGATCCTGCTCGCCGAGGGGCCGACGGCGGAGATCGCCACACACCGCGCCGTCGCCGCGGCGGCCGCCCTGCGCGTCGAGACGCGTCCCGCGTGCTAGGCCCGGACGCCCCGCACGATCAGCCGCCGCGCGCGGTGGTCGTAGGGCTCGGCGTCGAACCCGCCGAAGCACTCGACGCCGGTGAAGCCCGCCTCGGCGAGCATCCGCTTGAGCTCGACGGCGCTGTAGAGGTGGTGGACGATGGACGCCTGCCGCACCCGGCCGTCCCGCACGAGGTAGAAGTCGTCCCGGAAGCGGGTCCAGTCGTCGAGGACCGTCCCGCGCACGATGAGCGTGCCGCCCTCGACGTCGAGGATCTTCGGTCGGGCCCCGTCCCGGGCCATGACCTCCTTGCCGTACAGGTCGATCAGGAGCCGGCCGCCGGGCGCCAGGCAGGTCCGCGCGTTGCGCAGCACCCGCATGTTCTCCTCGTGGTCGTCGAACAGGCCG
This sequence comes from Actinomadura sp. NEAU-AAG7, assembly GCF_018603865.1. Taxonomy (NCBI): domain Bacteria; kingdom Bacillati; phylum Actinomycetota; class Actinomycetes; order Streptosporangiales; family Thermomonosporaceae; genus Actinomadura; species Actinomadura sp. NEAU-AAG7. Next base: position 1,365,736 of record NZ_JAHFZY010000001.1, on the reverse strand, counting down.
AACGAGGTGTACATGCTGATCACCAGGTCGAACCGGTCGGCCTCGGCGAACTCGCGCATGTCCGCCCGGACGAGCCGGACCTCGGTGCCGGCCTCGGACGCGGCCGTCGAGGCGCGGTCGAGCAGCGCCGCGCTGAGGTCCACACCTGTGACCTCCGCTCCCCGGCGGGCCAGGGGCACCGTGTAGGTTCCCGGCCCGCATCCGAGGTCGAGCACCCTGGTCCCGGGCGCCACCCGCAGCAGCGGCGACGAGGCGGCCCGCGTCTCGGCCTCGGCGGCGCGCTCGGCGGAGAACAGCACGTCCGTGAAGTCGGCCCACAGCGCCTCGTCCTCGAACCACTCCATCGCAGTCCCCTCCACAATCGGCCGAACTCCCTGTGCAGTAGGTCGCCTCCGGCGTCCGGCTGGTTCCCGCCTCCTCCGACATCTGGAAAGGGCCGTCATGGATCTGAGCCTGTCCGTCCGTCGCGTGTCGTTACGGCTGACCGAGACCGTGCGAAGCTCCCGCGGTGAGATCGACTCCGTCGACACCTGCGTGGTCGCCCTCGCGCACGGCGGCGTCGTCGCCTACGGAGAGGGCACACCCGTCGAGTACGACGGGGTCACCGCGGAGGATGTCGCGCGGGCGATCGAGTCCGGCGGGCCGGACCTGCTCGGCCACGACCTGGGCGATCCGCGCGCGGCCCTCGACCGGGTCGAGCGGTGGGACGCGCCCGCGGGCGCCCGGATGGCCCTCGACGGCGCGCTGCACGACTGGATCGGCAAGGCCGCCCGGCGGCCGACCTGGAACGTGCTCGGCACGCCCCGCGAGATCGGACCGACCGTGTACACGATCGGGATCGCGAGCCCCGGCGAGGCGGCGCGGGCGGTCCGGGACGCGCCGCCGGTGGGCGCGTTCAAGGTGAAGGTCGGCGGCTCCGACGACATCGAGGTCCTTGCGGCCGTCCGGCGGGCGACCCCGCTGCCGATACGCATCGACGCGAACGAGGCATGGGATCTCGACCTCGCCCGCGCCCTCACCCCCCGGCTGCGCGCGCTCGGCATCCAGCTCATCGAGCAGCCCTTCCCCCGGGCGGCGATCGACGACTACCACCGGTACCGGGAGGTCCCCGGCCGGCTCCCGGTCGTCCTCGACGAGGGATGCACCGACGTGGCCAGCGTCCACGCCGCCGGGCGGCACTCCGACGGCGTCGTCGTCAAGCTGTGCAAGGCCGGCGGCGTCCGGGGCGCCCGGCGGGTCATGGAGGCGGCCCGCCGGGCCGGGCTCACGGTCCTGCTCAGCTGCATGTGCGAGTCGGAGCTCGCCATCAGCCAGGCCGCGCTGCTCGCGCCGCTGGCCGACCACATCGACCTCGACGGCCATCTCTACCTGCGCGAACCGCCCTTTCGCGGGCTCGGCCTGGAGGACGGGCGGATCGTCCTCGGCAAGGCGCCCGGCCTCGGGGTGACGCCCCGAGCCGCTTTCCCACCCGATCCGGATCGGAGGAGACCGTGAACTGGTACGAGGACATGCACCTGTGGTCGGGCTTTTCGGAGGTCCTCTTCACACCCGAGCGGGCGCGCGCCGCCGCCGAGGTGGTGGCCTCCTCGCCCCTGTTCGCGTTCCCCCCGGGAAGCCGCGTGCTCGACCAGTGCTGCGGCGTCGGCTTCTTCACCGAGCCGCTGGCCCGCCACGGCCACCGCGTGACCGGCGTGGACCTCCATCCCGAACTGCTCGAACGCGCGGCGGCCGCGTGCGCCGCCGCCGGGGTGAAGGCGACGCTCGTGCGGGCGGACGTGCGCGAACACGTGGCGCCGGACGCCTACGACGTCGTGGTGAACATGTACACCTCCTTCGGCTACTTCGACGACCACGAGGACAACCTGCGGGTCCTGCGCAACGCCCACCGCTCCCTCGCCCCGGGCGGTCATCTGATCGTGGACCTGTTGAGCAAGGAGACGTACGCGTCCTGGGCCGGCACCCCAAAGATCGTCGATGTGCGCGGCGGCATGGTGGTCATGCGCGACACGATCCTGGACGACTGGGCCCGCTACCGCACCGACTGGACGCTCGTCCGGGGCGACAGGGCCGAGCACACCTCGCTCACCTGCTACGTCTACAGCGCCGCCGAGTTGCGCGCCATGTTCGTCCAGGCCGGGTTCGAGGACGTCGAGTGCTTCGGCACCCTGGACGGCGGCCCGTACGACGCGGGCGCCACCCGCCTGATCGTCCGGGGCGCCAAGGCACGGCCGAGGTGACACCGGGCGGTGCCCGCTCGTTCACCGGCGTCCAGACCGCGCTGCTCGGGAGCGGGCTGCTCGTCAACCTCATCAGTTTTTCGGTGTACCCCTACCTCGCGGTGCTGCTCCGCGACCGGATGGGCCTCGGCATGGACCAGGTCGGTGTCGTGCTCGGGCTGGCCACGCTCGTCCAGTTCGCCGGGGGGCTGCCCGGCGCGGCGCTCGCGGAACGCCTCGGGCTCCAGCGGTCCCTGCTGCTGGCGATGGCGCTGCAAACGCTCGGATCGCTGGGCTTCCTCGCCGGCGGAGCCTGGCCGGCGGTGACGATCGCCGCGCTCTTCCTCCGGTCGGCGGCGACCGCGCTGTACTCGCCGAGCGTCCGCGGCTACGTGGTGCACGGCGCGGGCCCGGACGAGCGGCCGCGGCTGGTGTCGGCGAGCTACGCCACCGGCAACGTCGGGGTCGCGCTCGGGCCGGTGGTGGGGGCCGTGTTCATCCACGACCCGGGCGGGATGTTCGCCGTCGCCGTCGCGCTGCACGCGGCGCTCATGATCGCGCACGCCCTGCTGCCCCGCGAGGCCCGCGACGACCGCGAGGTGATCGAGCCGCTGCGCCGGGCGCTGGGGGGCCTCGCGGCCCTGCCGTTCGCGGTCACCGCCCTGACCATCTACCTGCACATGAACTTCTACCAGTACCTCTCTTCCTACGCGGAGGGCCGGGTGCCCACGATGTTCTACGGATCCGCCATGATGGGCTACTCGCTGCTGCTCGTCGTGCTGCAACCACTGATCACGGGCCGGGTCGAGCGGATGCGGTACGAGTACGCGATGGCGCTCGGCTTCGGTGGCCTTGCCGCCGGCGCGCTCGCCTTCACCGGCGGGAACGAGATCTCGATCGCCGCCGGGATCGCCGTCATCGCCGCCGGGAACTCGGTCCTCTTCCTCAAGAACGTTCTTGAGGCGCTCGCCCGCACCCCCCGCTCACCGGCGGTCGTCTTCGGGCACCAGCGGCTGGCCGAGGGCACCGGCGCGTCCCTGAGCGGGCTCGTCGGCGGCGGAACGTACCAGGCGTTCGAGTCCGCCGACCTGCTCCCCGGATTCTGGGCGGCCGTCGCCGCCCAGTGCCTGCTGCTGCCCGCGGTCGTGCTCGTGCTGCATCGCCGGCTCCGGCGCCCCGCGATGGGAGACCCCCGATGAACCCGGCGGAAGCATTCGCGGCCGCCCGCGCCGTCGCCGACCGGCTGCGCGCGGACGCCGTCGCCCGCGACCGCGCCAACCGGCCGCCCCGCGCCGAGATCGACCTGCTGCGCGGCAGCGGCCTCCTCGCCCTCGCCCCGGACGACCACCGCACCACGCACGCGGTCACCCGGATCGTCGCGGCGGGCGACGCCTCGATCGGCCACCTCCTCGGCTACCACTACCTGCACCTGTGGCGGGCCGCGCTGTACGACAACGCCGACCTGGCCCGCTCCCTGTGGCGGGAGGCCGCCACCGGCACGCACTTCGTGGCCGCGGTCAGCAACCCGCGCGACACCCTCACGGCCGCCGCGTCCGGCGACGCCCTGTCGATCTCCGGCCGGGGCGCGTTCGCCACCGGCTGCGCGGTCGCGGACCGGCTGCTGATCAGCGCGGTCCGCGAGGACCGCGCGTCCCGCCTCGTCGCGGTGGTCCGCGGTGGCGCGGACGGGGTCTCCCACCCCCCGGACTGGGACAACCTGGGCCAGCGCCTGACCGCCAGCGGCAGCATCGTCCTCCACGACGTCCGGGTCGGCCATGGCGACGTCCTGGGCACCTTTCCGACCGGCGAGGACGAGTCGAGCCCGCGCTGGCTCCGGCTGTCGCTGGTCCCGCTGGCCTTCCAGACGGTGCTCACCCAGATTCTCGTCGGCATCGCCGAGGGAGCGCTGGACGAGGCCGCCCGGTACACACGCGAGCGGTCACGCCCGTGGCCCGCCAGCGGCCTCGACCGGGCCGTCGACGACCCGCACGTCCGCGCCGGGTACGGAGAACTCGCCGCCACCCTCCACGCGGCCCGCCTCCTGGCCGACGACGCGACCCGCGCCTTCGCGGAAGCCGACGCCCGCGGTCCCGGCCTCACCGCGGCCGAGCGGGGCCGGGCCGCCCTGACCGCCTCCGCCGCGAAGGTGGTGTCCACCCGGCTCGCCACGGAGGCCACGAACCGGATCTTCGAGTTCACCGGCGCCCGCGCGACGACCCGCTCGACCGGCCTCGACCGGTTCTGGCGCGACGCCCGCACCCTCACCGTGCACGACCCCGTCGCCTACAAGGCACGCGAACTCGGCACCTTCCTCCTCACCGGCGCCCTCCCCCCGATCACGGCCTACAGCTGAGCGCGCCCGTCCCCGCTCGGCGGCCCGACCGTCCGGCCTGTATCCGAGCCCAACCGAACCGCCTCGAAGGACCGCTTGGCACGCGAGCAGGAACTACTCGCGCGACTCCGCGCCATCCTTCATGCGCCTTTACGAGGAAGGCCGCCCCCGCTTGGGACGATTTCGGCGGCTGCATACCGGGAAAGTCATCACGTCGACGCTCAATCGCAAGTCGGCGGGTGAGTGGTGCCGCGGGGGAATACGGCTGAGTGGGCCCTTGCTGTGTGAATCTGTGGGGGGCGCCGAGGTGATCGAGGGTCTGGGGCGGGTGGCCGAGGTCTGTCGGGAGACGCTGGGTGGCGGGCCAAGAATCAGACGTCCTCTGGCGGAGGGTTCGTCCCTCGACATTGTCGAGATCACCTGTTGTGACGATCGGCGGTCGTTTCGTCCGCCGGTCTTGGTCTCCGGGCCGAAGGCCGGGGTCACGCGGATGCTGTTGGTCCGATCCGGCGGGTTCCTGGCGCGGGTCAACGGCCGCGAGGAGTTCACCGACCCGGTCACAGGATTCGTGCTCCGCCAGGGCGATGAGGTGGCCTTCGCCCACCCGGCCCACACCCGCGACATCAGCACGATGCTCGATCTCGGCCTGGACGTGTACGGCGACGTCTGCGCTGACCTCCTGCCACCGGCCCAGAATCCTGTCGTACCGGTTACCGCCGCGCTCGACCTGGCCCACCGGCGGCTGGTCTCCGCCTGCCGGGCAGGGATCGACGGCTTCGAGGTCGCCGAGCGGGTGCATCACCTGCTCACCACAGTCCCCACCCCGCACACCCCGGCACGGACCGGGCGGCGCGCCGCCACCGTCCAGGCGCACCGCAGGCTGGTCGACCACACGCGGGCGGTGCTGATCGACGGGCCGCTGACGGTGAGCCTGGAGGAACTCGGCCGCCAGGTGGGCTGCTCCCCCTTCCACCTCAGCAGGGTGTTCCACCAAGTCACCGGGCAGACCCTCAACCGCTACCGCAACCAGCTACGGGTCCGCGCCGTGGCCGAAGACCTCGCCGGCGGACACTCCTCACTGCGGACGCTGGCCGCCACCTACGGCTTCGCCGACCAGGCCCACCTGACCCGTGTGTTCCGGCAGCACACAGGGCAGGTACCGAGCGCGGTCCGGGCGATGCTGAGACCCGCCGGCCCAGGTGAGCGAATATGAACAGGAATCTTCTACGCCACCGCTGTGCGCCTACGTGACGATCATCAACATGAAGACCGTTGCGTTCTCTGGCCATCGAGCCAGATCCATGCGCTGTCGCGTGCTGGGGATCTCGGAGCCGCGCCGCTTGGCAACGAAGAGCCTTGTATGGTGGCGGCCGCCGTGGCGCTACTGGTCACCATAGGATCGGGTCAGTTCTCCTGCTGCCGCAGCTGACATCGACCCAACGAAACCGCCCGTTCACACCGGCACGACGGCGAAGCCGTCAAGCCAACGGGTATCGGGATTCGGGGCACCGTATACGGCGACCTCTGGGCGCATGCCGTGCCTCACATATTCACCCCGATCACATATTCACCGCACACAATCCTGGGCTACTCAACCTCAAAACTGGATTGTTAACACTGCTCAGGACTCTGGTTTGGGCGGCCTGGGGCGCGGTAGCGCAGAGCGCGTTGCGGAAGTGCCGTTGACGCTGCCACTGACTGGTCTAAATGAGAGGACCTGGGGTGAAATACCGCACTATCGGCGCCGACCCGGCGACACGGCGCGAGGTGAGCGTGCTCAGTCTCGGCGCGATGCTGTTCGGCACGACCACCGACGAGGCGACGTCGTTCGCGATTCTCGACCGGTATGTCGATGCGGGCGGCACGTTCATCGACACCGCGAACAACTACGCGTACTGGAACACCGGCAGCCAGGGCGGGGAGAGCGAGGCGCTGCTCGGCCGCTGGCGGCGCAGCCGCGGGGTCGGCGAGGAGATCACCATCGCCACCAAGCTCGGCGGCCGGCCGACCGCCACCACCAAGCCGACCGGCTCCACCAGCGGGCTGGTCCCCTCAGACGGCGTCGAGGGGGTGAACGCCAAGGTGATCCGGGAGGCTTCGGCCGCCAGCCGCGAGCGCCTCGGCGTGGAGAAGCTGGATCTGTTGTATGCGCACATCGGGTTTCCGGACGCGCCATGGCAGGAGATCGTTGAGGCGTTCGGCGAACTGGTCGCAGCCGGCACGGTCGGCCTGCTGGGCGCCAGCAACCACTGGGCGTGGAGCGTGGAGCGGGCCAGGAACCTGGCCGCCGCCGCCGGCCTGCCCGGCTACGAGATCCTCCAGTACCACCACAGCTACCTGCGGCGGCGGGGCGACCTACCCGGCAGGCGCTCCCCAGACGGGGAGTTCGGCATAGCCTCTGGTGACCTGCTCAGCTATGTGCGGGCCGAGCCCGGCCTCGCGCTGGTCGCCTACTCCCCGCTGCTGGGCGGTGCCTACGTACGCCAGGACAAACCCCTGGACGCCGGCTTCGACCACGCGGGCACACCCGCCCGCCTCGCGGCCCTACACCAGGTGGCCGAGGAAACCGGGGCGACCCCCAACCAGGTGGTGCTGTCCTGGCTCATCGGCGGCGAGATACCGGTCATCCCCCTGGTCGGGGCGTCCTCGGTGGCGCAACTGGAGGAGAGTCTGGCGGCCGTGGACCTGGAGCTGACCGGGGAGCAGCGCGCCAAACTGGACGCGGCACACTGAGCCCCTCCCTAGCGGTTGGCAACGGTGTGTGATCCCCAAAACAGCCCGCCCGATGGCCCTACCCCCGGAAGGCCGCAAAGCGTGTCCTCACTTGCCGCATACTCCGCCACGCGGAACATGCGGCGGGAGGCGGTCCTGGTCTTGCCGAGTCTCCAACTCGACGGCCTACGTGGTGCGCTCCGTCGGCTCCCTCGCCGACATCGGCGAGCGGGGAGACGACGACCTGCTGCTCGGTCGGTGGCCCCAGGGCCGGCGCCTCCGAGCACACCTTGCCGATGCGGAATCTCAAAGCGGTGCATATCGGACAAGAAGCTATGAAAGGCGCATTAACTTGCTTCTCTTAACAAATGGTCCGTAGACGTCACGTAGCCTCTCCGGTCGCAACCGCCCCAGGCCATCGGACTCTCACGACCAAATCCGACACCGCCGATTGGCCATTTCAGGCCAGGAGTACCCACCCGGGGAGCCAATCGGCTCACCTACAGCGAAACCACGAGGCCGCATTGTGGCTGGTTGCGGGCCATTTTGCTCCTTATCTTGATCCTTTTATTCGACCTGGTCAATCCATCATGCCATCGAAGTCACTGCCCGTAGTTTTGACCAAGAGCTTTAGGGAAAGCTAAACTTAACGTAGATCCCGAGTAAGGGAAGGGGTGGTGCGCCATGGTCTTTTATGGTCGGCGCGAAGGCGCAGGTGACGTCCGCGCCCCCGCCGAAAGCGAGACTTGCCTGGCCAGCGCCGTGATGAATGAGATCGCCTGGTTCATGCGCAAGAACGGAATCAAGCGATCCCAACTCGCGGACGAGATGAGCGTCTCCCCGGGCCGGGTGACCCAGATCCTCTCGGGCGAGGAGAACGTCACGTTACGAACCCTGGAGACCGTGGTGACGGCTCTGGGAGCCCGCCTGGAGGTGCGGATGCACCCTCTGCACGACTCGACTCTGCCCCTGCCGAAGGGTGACCGCCAGCCGGTCGGCCGGCTGTTCTGAGGTCCCGGCAGCTCCCGGGACGCCGGGGGGCCGGTCACACCCTGTCGGGGCCCGTGGAGCTCAGCGGCACCCCCGTGAACAGCCCGGGCTTGTACCCCCAGCGCAGAGCACAGGTGAGGATCCGTTGGATCTCGCCCATCGCATCCGAGAGCAACCGTCCTCGCAGCTCGGTCAGATCCTCCCGCCGGGCCCGATCCTCATAGCCCTGACCGCCCAGCAGTCCATGCAGTTCCAGGGCCCGCAGCACCCTCTCGGACGCACGGTCGCCGGTGTCCTCGCACAGCGCGGCGACGCCGACCAGATCGTGGATGTGATCGCTCAGACGCTGCAGTTCGCGCCTGCGCTCATCCGGACTCTCTCCGCCCGCGACCTGCTTGCGCAGTCGCTGGCAGAAGAACCTCGTCGCCGCGATGATCTCCTCGGGGTCGCGCTCGCCATCCAGCCACTCCGGGTCCTTGAAGCAGCGCCCGGCCCATGACACATCGTCATCCGCCAACGATCGTTCGAACCGAAACAGCAGGTAGGCGATGCCGACACTGGCGATCATCATGGTCTGCGTCGGCGCCGACTCAGTGATCTGCCTGACCTGAACACCCCGCCTGATCTCACCGCCGAGCAGTGCCCCGACCGCCGTCAGTGACGCTCCCGCCCCCCACAAGGGGTGAGGCATGAGCACGGCGACATTTCCCAGCACCGTGGCCGCCGCGCCGATGGTCCCGATGACCGCCAGGGTCCACGGGCGGCTGACCTTGCCGAACATCTTGTGCTGGCCCCGGCAGCGAAGCTCCAGACAACCAGCGGCCGCCAGGCACGAAAGCACGAACGACAGCGCCCATCCGCCAGTGGTCTCCCATGACAGCCCCAGCATCGCCTGCAGCCTCCCCATGGCCGGCACGTGAGCCCCTGATCGCCCTCCCGTGCGCCCCCGCACGCAATGCGATCACTCACGCGTTGATCGATTGCTTTACTTCATTTTTGCCTACTCTTTGGTCTCTTTACACCGCATACACTCAGCGTTGTCCAATCGTGGCCGACAAGTCTCGTCCATAGGCGTTTGTCGCACAGATTGCGATCTTTCAAATCGCCTCAATACGGTCATTTCTGACATCAATGGAGGGGCGCATATCCGCAGGGTGTGAGATCGCCGGGCCCGCTGAGGAAGCCATTGGGACAGCGGATCACACCGAGCGGTGTCAGATCGCATGGTCCACAACGCCGCCCCTCCACCCGCCATCGCGCGGCGCCGAGTGCCCCGATCTTGAGGCTCGTCACCTCGACCTCACCGGCAAATCCCGCCAGGACGGAGATCACGGTCAGGAGAGCGCCGATCAGGCCGGCAATTGCGCGATCACAGGAGGCCGCCGTACGGACTCGCGAGGGGACCGAGTGCGGAACTCAGCGATGGTCGCCGGGGTCCCTGGAGGAGAGGAAACGGCCGGTGGCGGCGGGCCTTGTCCAGGAGGCGTGTCTGCGGGTACGGGGAGGCTCGCGGGCAGTGCGAGGGGACGCGCGGTTCGGTGCAGACCCGGCTGCACTGTTCACGACGAATGCCTGCCCGACCGTGCTGAAGTCTCGGGGGCGGCATGCCACTGCCGCCGAGGTTGGCGGACGCGTCGGACCCGCTCGCCCCGCTCGTCCCGGGAGGGAATGCCCGCCTCCGCCCCTGCCCCCGCCGGAGGACAGGCGACTCGGCTGTGGCCGTGATCGACGCGACGAACTCACCCCGACGAGCAGGCCGTACTCGGCAAGCCACTGCGCACGCTTCCGCTTTCCCTGGGCGACCGGGCTAGGAGCCCTTTAGAGGATCGGTCGACCAACGGCGGCGGGGGGGCCGTGGGGCCGTAGCTCATCGGCCAATGCGGGCCTTGAGCCGGGCGCGGTGACCGGGCGGTCTCGGGGGCGGGCCCGCGGACGGTGGCCAAGTCGAGGGGATGGAGCCGGTCGCCTCCGCCGTGGCTCCCCATGCCCGTGAGTATCGCTGGGCCCTGAAGTCAGCCGTCCCCGCGATCTCCGACGAGCGTGGGCACCGGACGAACGTCCGGTCAGCGCGAATTGCTCAATTATCCCTATTTGCACGATTTGTCTGCACGGGCTCGGGCCGCACGGCGCAATCCGTCGAGGGCGGCTGGAGGCAGGCACGCTGAGCTGCGCGCGCTCATCGGCCGCTCCCGATCGGCGAGTCGGCGCCGCCCATTCGACTCAAGATCAACTCTCGGTCAAGGGGCTCGGCATGGAGGACCGCTTCTGGCACACTGCGAACCGTTCGCTACCGAGCAAAACCCTATCTAGTGGGGCATTCTGGGGGAAGCAACGACTGCGCGGCACACTCGGGCGGGTGCCCCGCTCAGGCTCCACGAGGCGCGGTTCGGTCGCGCTCGTCAGGTTCCACGGCGTTCGGAAGGAATCGATGGCGGAGAAGCAGACCGGGCCGTACCCCGTAGCCCATTTGCAGCGTGCGGTGCGGTTGGAGATCGAGGCCATCCTGCACGACGACATGACGAATGCGGAGAAACTGTCCCTGCATGACGGTCGACTCGTCCAGCAGTCGGGGTCCGAGCGGGAGTATCTGTTCCTCTGCAAGGGATGGAAGGAAGCCTTCGGCAGTAAGGACCTGCTGATCCGGACGTCGCGGTCCCGCGGTCCGTGGGAGCGCGCCGAGGCGACCCGGTCGCCGGACGGGAGGATCCGGGTGGCCACGGAGGCCGACCTTGGCGCCCAGCCGGTGAACGCGCAGTTGGTCGAGGACGACACCGCGGGCCTGGTGGCGCTGGCCGAGCGGCTGGAGCAGACGGGCACCAGCGCGCCAGGGGTGAACCTCACCGCCGCGGGGTGGCTGGTCGACCAGGGCAAGCCGAAGATCGGCCGCTGCTCCGACACGGAGCGGTTCGTCCCGGGGTACCGGAACCGCCGGTTGAACACCCGGCAGCGGCAGGCCGTGGAACGGGCGCTCGACAGCGAGCTGACCTTCGTCTGGGGGCCGCCGGGCACCGGGAAGACCGACGTGGTCGCGAGCATCGTGGAGGGCTGTTACCGGCAGGGCCTGCGCGTGCTCTTCCTGGCGCCCACACACGTCGCGGTCGACCAGGCACTGCTGCGGATGTGCGACCTGCTCGCCCGGGAACCCGAATTCGGGTCGGGGCTGGTGCAGCGCGCCGGGGACATCGCCGTCGCGTCCCTCGCCGCGAAGTACGGGGAGCAGATCGACCGGGGCCGCATCGCCGAAAGGCTGACGGGCGAGTTGGACGCCGAGATCGCACAGATCACGCCGGAACTCGCGGGGGTGCGCGCGGGCATCGCCCGCCACGACGAGGCGACGCGTGCCATCAACGGGCGCCAGGAGCTCGGGCAGCGGCTGGTGGCCGCCCACCAGTCCGTCCTCGACGCCGAGGCGGCGGTGAACGCCGCCGCCGCGCAGATCGCCCGGGTCCGGGAGCAGATCGACCGCATCGGGCCTCCGTCCGGGATGTTCGCTCAACGCAAGCAGGCGAAGCTGGACGCGCTCGACAGCGAGCTGTACCACCACCGCCATGCTTTGGAGACCGGCCAGCAGCGGCTTGGAGCCGCCCGCGCGGACTCCCAGCGTTGCGAATCCGAGCTGGCCGCCATCACAGCGGCCTTGCCGAGCCTCCTGGCCCGGGTGGAGGGCCTGGCCCCGGTCGCGCGGCTGCGCGAGGACGCCGACCGATTGCAGCACCGGCTCGACCATCTGCGCAAGGAACTCCAGAGGATCGCGGACACCGTGCGGAGCCGCTGCCGGATCCTGGGCACGACGGTGTCCAAGGCGGTGCAGACCCGCCGGCTGATGGACGAGATCGACGTCGTGGTCATCGACGAGGCCGGGATGGTGAACCTGCCGTCCGCCTGGTACACGGCGGGCCTGGCCCGCAAGCGGGTCGTGCTGGCCGGCGACTTCCGGCAGCTGCCCGCCGTCACACGCGGTTCGAACAACCGCGGGGCATCGCCCCAGGACAAGGAGCACTCGCGGCTGTGGATGGACCGGGACGCGTTCCACGCCGCGGGGCTCGTCGATCCGCACGGCGGCGCCCGCGTCGGCGACCCCAGGATGGTCGCGCTCAACGAGCAGTACCGCATGCGCCGGGCGATCTGCGCCGTGGTGAACGAGGTCGCGTATCCGGACGCGCCGCTGCTGACCGGCAGGGAGGAGGGGACACGGCTGCCGTCCTCACCACTGATCGAGAGCCCGCTGGTGCTCGTCGACACCTCCAGCCGCGTCCCGGACCGGGGAAGGCGGAACGCCCACACCACCAACGCCGTCCACGAAGCCGTGATCCACGAGCTGATCCGGGGCTTGCAGTACGACACCGTGCTGCCCGCCCGCAAGCACACCGGGCTCGCCGAGGGGGAGGGGGCGGCCGACCGGCTCGCCGTCATCTGCCCTTACAAGAACCAGAAGAAGGCGCTGAACACGAGCCTCGCCCACCGCTTCGGCGAGACCTACGACGGTGTGGTGGACACCGTCCACCGCTTCCAGGGAAGCCAGCGTCCGCTGGTGGTGATCGACACCGTCGCGGGAGCCGGTGACCGGCTCGGCTACTTCTACGAGGGCCTCGGGCTGGCCTCGGCCACCTGCCGGCTGCTGAACGTCGCGCTGAGCCGCGCGCAGGACCATCTCGTCCTGGTCGCCAACACCGAGTTCATGCACCGCGGGCTCAGCCGCACGAGCGAGGCCGCCCGCATGCTCGCGCACTTCGAGAAGCACGCCCAGCGGCTCCCGGTCGAGGACCTCGTCCCGGTGCGCAGCGCCGCCGACCTGGGCGGCCTGGCCCCCGAGGAACTGGCGCGCCCCGCGTTCTTCCCCGCCGACGAGGTCTCCCGCGCCGTGGAATGGGACATCGCGCAGGCCCGCCAGAGCATCGACATCTACTGCGCCTTCCTCGCCCCGACCCCGGTGCGGTACTGGCTCCGGCATCTCGCGCCGCGGATCGCCGCCGGCACACGCGTCACCGTCCACACCCGGCGACAGGAACCCGGCACGAAGGACGCCGACCTCGTCGCGGCGATGCAGGCGGCCGGCTGCCGCATCGAGGCCCGCGAGCGCATGCACGAGAAGGTCCTGATCGTCGACGACACCGTCCTCTGGCACGGCTCCCTGAACCTCCTGGCCCACGGCGGCTCGACCGACCTGATGATGCGGATCACCGACCCGACGGCGTGCGAACGGGTACGGCGCATCGTCGACCGCGCCCGCATGGACCGTCCCGCCCGTCCCGGGCCCCCGGCGCCGCGCCGATCCTCGAACAACGGCATCTCCCCCGGCGACGTGGTCGACGGCCGCCTCTACCTGAACGTTCCCTACGAGGAGAAGGACGAGGCGAAGCGCCTGGTAAAGGCGAGATGGGACCCCAAAAACCAGCTCTGGCACGTCGCGGCGGCCACGCCGAGAACACACCTGACCCGCTGGCTCCCCAAATCCCCTTGAACCGCACCTCGCGCTGCCCGACCACGTGCTCGACGGGCACGGAGCATCGATCCAGGAGAAGGGCGTCTTTCTCACGCACTTGAAAGTGCCTTTTGTAGGCCCTTTCTCAGTCACTCATGATGGTGTTACGCACTACCAGTGAGGTGAGGAAGATGATGGAGAAGGCGGCAGGCCGGTTCAAGATCATGAGACGATCCGTCGAGCCGGACCCGGACGCACGATCCCGGCACCGGGGTGTGCCGCGTCCACACCGTCCACGAGACAACGGACCGATCTGCCGCCGACGGCTCAGCCCGTCGGCGCGCTGACCGCGGCCTTGGCCCGGCCTACTCCGGTCAGCTCGCTGGCGGCCCGGTTGCTCGCGATCTCGCCGTGGTGGGCGACGGCCCAGTCGGCCATCGCCATCACCGCGTCGATCAGCGACCGGCCCAGGTCCGTCAGCGCGTACTCCACTCGCGGCGGGACCTCGGCGTACGCGGTCCGCGTGACCAGGCCGTCGCGCTCCAGATGCTTGAGCGTCTGGGTCAGCATCCGCTGGGAGATCCCGGGGATGCTCGCCTGCAAGTCGGAGTAGCGCAGCGAGCCGGCGCCCAGAGTGCTGACGGTCAGCACCGTCCATTTGTCGCCGATGCGGTCGAGCACCTCACGGATGAAGGCGCTGCTCTCCGGCCATTCCCCGCACGGACCACTGATCCGTCGCGCCGGCGCCATCTCGATCACCTCTCATCCGGATGCAACCGCACCACCAGTATGTAACGCCCGCGAGGCGTCCACGCACCCGTGCACGGCTCCGGCGGATCACCGGAGCGCGCTCTCCAACCACTCTGAAAAGGAATTCCACCCATGTCTTTGAACGCACACGACACCATCGTGGTCGGCGCGGGCCCGGCCGGGCTGTGGACGGCGGCGGAGCTGGCCCTGGGCGGCGGGCGGCCGCTGGTCCTGGAACGGGCCGAGCGGCGCAGCCCGCACTCGAAGGCGCTGGCCGTCCACCCGCGCACGATCGAGGTGCTGGCGATGCGCGGGCAGGAGCGGGCCTTCCTCGACGGCGGGCTGCCCGTCCCGGACGGGCATTTCGGCATGCTGCCCGCCCGCCTGGACTTCCGCGGCCTGGCCACGCCGTTCCGGTTCCTGCTCGCGCACCCGCAACTGCGCACCGAGGAACTGCTCGAACAGCACGCCCTGACCCTCGGGGTGGTGATCCGGCGCGGGCACCAGGTGTCCGGGCTGAGCCAGGACGAACAGGGCGTGACGCTGCGGGTCGACGGGCCGGACGGCGAGTACGAGATCACCGCGGACCACGTGGTCGGGGCGGACGGGGCGGGCAGCACCGTGCGCCGGGCGGCGGGCATCGACTTCCCCGGCACCGACTCGACCGTCTTCGGCTTCCTCGGTGACGTCGAGCTGGACGACCCGCCAGACCGGCTGGGCTTCTGGCACAACGAGCACGGCGCGCTGATCGTGGCCCCGATCCCTGGCGGGCTCTACCGCGTCACCGGGTACGCCCCGTCAGATCCCACGCCGACCCTGGAGTCCCTGCGGGAGACGACGAAGCGGATCGCGGGCACGGACCTCGGCATGCACTCCCCCGCGTGGCTGTCCCGTTTCGGCAACGCCACCAGGCTCGCGGCGGAGTACCGGAGGGGCCGGGTGTTCCTGGCGGGCGACGCCGCGCACATGCACTTCCCGGCGGGCGGCGTCGGGCTGAACGTGGGAGTGCAGGACGCGATGAACCTGGGCTGGAAGCTCGCCGCCGTCCAGCGGGGCCGGGCGGACGCGGCCCTGCTGGACACCTACCACTCGGAACGCCACCCCGTCGGCGCGGCCCTGGGCGAGCACACCAAGGCCCAGACCGCCCTGATCACCGCCACGACCGAGGAGGGCCGGTCCCTGCGCCGGTTCATGGCCGATCTGCTGCGAACCCATCCCGACGTGGCGACCGCGCTGGCCGACACGCTGACCGCGCTGGACGTGCGCTATCCGGGCACCCATCCCCTGGCAGGCCGGCGCCTCCCGGCCACCCGCGAACAACTGCACCTGTTGCGCGAGGGCCGCCCGGTGCTGCTGGCCCAGGAAGCCGGCCCGGCGATGAAGGACCTGGCCATGAGCACCGACCTCCATCTGTACGAGACCGAACTGCCCTGGCCCACGGCCGCCGTGCTGATGCGCCCGGACGGACATGTGTGGGCCGCCGGGGACACTGCGGGAGAGTTGGCGGACGCCATGGCGGAACTGCCCCTGACCTGACGGAAAGCGCCGGCCCCCGGGAAAGTCCCCGGGGGCCGCGGGACCGGGGGCGCATATCGCCCACGTCCCGGCCTTCGACCACCTAGGTCACGAAGCGCTTCGTGAGGCGACGAAGGTGTACTCGCCGAGCAGAATGAACCGCCCCGGCTCGGCGGCCTCCTGCGCGCCGGTGAGGGGGACGGCGAGTCGGTGTTCGAGCGTGCCGGGACTGCTGGTCACCGGGTTGTAGGCGCGCAGCATGAGCGTGGCGTCACACGGAAGGGGCTGGGAGAACTCGACCACCACCGTGACCGTCCCGGAATAGTGGGGAGGCAGAGTGATCGAGCGGGAGTACACCTCGTCCTCGCCGGGCGCGTAGATCTGTACCGGCGGCAGAACGAACGGGAACCGCTGGTCGGTGCTGGAGAAGACGGCGGTGCCGTCGGGCAGGTGGGTTCCCGATACGCCGAAGACGTATTTGGTCGGGGTGTCGTTGAGGTTGCCGATGGTCAGGCTGGTCAGGACGTACCTTCGCTGCTCGCACGGGATGACGTCGATGTTGCGCCAGCAGACATCGGGGTTGTTCTTGACCCAGTTGACGTAGTCGACGTTGGAGTTGAAGACCGGTAGTCGCGGGGGCATGGGGTGGGCGGGCGTGTCCACCGTGCCGATCATGCAGTAGTGGCCCGGTGGCAGCCGGTTCGGTAGGACGAAGGCGTTCGCGCTGACACAGATCTGTCCGGGAGCGATCTGCCTGGAGCCGCCGCGCGCGACGAACGGCACGGTGAGGTCGCCGTTCTCCGCGTAGATCGGATGCCAGGCCCGCGGATCCAGGAACAGTCCGCCGGCGGCGTAGTAGAGCCTGACGTGACCGGACGCGGGGCAGCCGCTTCTCAGGCTCTTTCCGCGCACATAGACGCGGTTGAGCCCCCCGTACACAATGGGGTGGCGAACCCCGAGGTCGGGACCGTTGTAGCTGGATTCCAGCAGGTCGAAGTCGAGGATGTCGCTGCCGAAGGGGATGAGGTCGGGGGACCGCCACATGGGGTCGGGTGTGGGAGTCTGCCCCTGGTCCTGGAAATTGTCCCTGACCAGGATGTCGTCCCATCCGGCCTTCTGTTCAACGGGCACGGTGCCTCCCTGATCGTGGTGCCGCCCCTGTTCGGGGGCCGGGGCTTCCTCAACTCTCGTCCGCGGTAAGCGGGGGAGGCCATACCGGTCAGGGAAACGGAGGGTTACCGCAAGGACACACATTTCCTGTTGCATGGTTTTAAAGGCGTTCCGAATCAGCCTTACCCACATCACTCGCGAACAAAAGAAGCCGCCGTGCGGCTTTGGCCACCCGGAATTTGAGAACGCCGAGCCTGCCAGTAGGAAGTGGCACCCCGGGAGGGGTGGTCCCTTGGGTCCGAAAAGGGAGAACGGGCCGGATGCCTACAGGCCGCCACAGCGGGCCGCGTCTTCTTTGAGGAATGGGGCACGTACTCACACCGGCCCCATTGCCATGGTCCTTCCGGGAGCCGTCGGCGGCGGGGTGGCAAATTCGTTAACGCAGAGCAAGAGTTTCCGACTTTTCGACACCCCAACGCGCGCACGGGTGCGGATGGCGGGCCTGATCGGCGTCTCCGGGGAGCGGCGGCCCGACCTCGCCCGGTAAGGGTCCCGCGGATTCTGAGGTCGGAGGGGCCGGCGCTGGCGTCGCGCGGGCCTGGGGACCGGCCCCCGCGCGAGCGGGGGCCGGTCCCCAGGCGGATGGTCCCGTGATGGAGCGGAAGGGCCCGTCGGTCATGGGCGCTTCCTGGTTCGTACGTTCACCGGCTGTCTTACTTCGTTCTGGTCAGAGGTTCTTCCAGAAGGTGTACCCGTGTTCCTTCGCGAAGTCGATCCGCCGGATGCCGCCCTCGCCGGGGGCGAGCACCTGAGTCGCGTTTCCTCCCTCACGCCAGGTCGGCGCGCCCGCGCCGTTGGGGTCGCCTGTGCGGGCGAACCTCGTCCAGTAACCCGTCATCTGATCGGCCAGGTTCCGCTGGGCGGCGCTCAGCCGGCTCTCGTCGAAGTAGTCGGTCTCGAACTGGTATTGCAGTTCGGCGGCGTGGAAGGCGCCGGTCGGGAAACCGGGCTTCCGCACATTCGCGACCCACGGCGATTCGGCGTCCGCGAATTCGTAGGCATACGCGGGCACCCGGCTTGCGACGGAGCGGCCGAGGTCGGTCACCGAACGCGCGAACGTGGCGTCCGTGACGAGAGCGGACCAAGCCTCACTCGGCGAGCCGTAGTCCCGGAGCGGATACCGGGCCAGCACCTTCGGCGCCTTCTCGGCGCCGACATAGGCGCGCACGCGGGCGGCGTACTCCGCCTCGTCCGCCAGCGGGGGAACGCCCATGAGCTGCTGCGCGGCCTCGAACGTGCGGTACTCATCGCGCGTCATGCCGTACATGACCGGGACCTTCGCGAACCTCCCGTCGAGCAGCGCCCGCTTCGGCGAGTACGGGAGCACGCCCCCGCCGCCGTACACCGGCGCGAAGCCGTACTCCGACTCCTTCAGCAGCTTCGACGTCGGCAGCGCGCGCAGGCACGCGGCGGCCGTGGCGGGGGCGGGGCAGCCGAGCTTGGCGGCGACCGCCTGGCCCTGGCGCTCGGCCTTGCCGCGCGGACGCGGCAGCCACGCGCCGGAGGGTTCGAGCGTCCCGTCCCAGTCGGGCCAGTTCTCGACCGTGCACGGACCGCTCTGGACGATCGCCCGCTGGAAGAGGCCCGCGGCGCCCGGGGCGGTGAGCTGCGAACACGTGCTCACCCCGCCCGCCGACTCACCGAACACCGTGACGTTGCGGGCGTCGCCGCCGAACGCCGCCGCGTTCCTGCGCACCCAACCGAGGGCGGCCTGCTGGTCCTCCAGGCCGAAGTTCCCCGAACGGTTCCTGGCCGGGCCGCCGTCCAGCGACGGGTGGTCGAGGAAGCCGAAGATCCCGAGCCTGTAGTTCACGGTCACGACGATCACGTCGCCGCGCGCGGCCATCCGGGCCGGGCGGTACAGGGCACCGGAGCCATTCCGGAATCCGCTGCCGTGGATCCAGACCATGACCGGCAGCCGCTTGCCCTTCGCGGACCGCCGGGGCGTGGTCACGTTCAGGTAGAGGCAGTCCTCGCTGTCGCTCGCCTTCTCACCGAAGAACCCCGCATTCTGGGCGCACGCGTTGCCCGGCTTCGTCGCGTCCCGCGGTGAACTCCAGGCTTTTGCCGCTTGCGGCGAACCCCACCGGACGGGCGGCGCCGCGTACGGGACGCCGAGGAACTCCCGGGTGTCCGCGCTGACGGTGCCCCGCACCGGGCCTTTGTCGGTGACCACCAGCGAACCGCCGCCGGCCGCCGGAGCGGCCGCCGCCGCGACCCCGTCGAGTCCCGATCCGGCGAGCCCTATTGCCGCGACACCGCCGATCGCGGCCAGCGACCTTCCCCACGCGCGCCGCTTCCGATATGTGTCCATGAAGGCTCCCGTCCCGTTGGCTCGACTTCCTCTACGGTCTCGGGACCCGGTGCACGGGCACAGGAGCCTTTCCTCTAGACCTCCGGTAGAGCTAGCTCTACCCCTTCGCACCGAAACGCGGAGGTCAGATAACGGCGACGGCGTCGATCTCGACCAGGAAGCCCGGGGACAGTCCGGCGACGACGTGGACGGTGATGGCCGGCGGCGGGTCGGCCCGGTTCCACACCTGCTGGAAGGCGGCCACCCCCTCGTCGAAGGAGTGGCCGTCGACCACGGCGATCCGCCAGTGGACGATGTCGGACAGGCTCGCGCCCTCGCTTCGCAGGATGGTCTGAAGGTTGCGGAACGCCTGGGCGGACTGCTCTCCAAGCGTGGGGCCGACGATCTCGCCGTCGGCGTCGACGCCGTTCTGCCCGCCGATGTAGATGGTCTTGGCGGGCTGCTCGACCACGACGGCATGGCTGAAGGCCGGGCTGCGGTGCAGCCCCTCGGGGTTGATGTGCCGGACGCCCATGTCGATCTCCTTCTTCGAGACACCGGTTAAAGTGGTGTCGTTGCGACACCAGTTATACTGGTTGCATGCGAACGGGGACAACCGGGCGGGTGCTGCACGACCCCAAGGGCGGGTCGTTCCGGTTCGACGCAGGCGCGGTCTGCCTGGACTTCGCCCACACCGGCGGGGAGGGCGACTACGCGGTCTTCGAGACCCTCCACGAGCCCGGCGACCTCGCCGGATGGCTGGCCCAGCCGCCCCTGGACGCGGCCTTGACCACCCCCGTCACGTCCCGCGAACTGGGCGCGGCCAAGACCTTGCGGCAGGCGATCTGGGAGGCCGCGCACGCCCGCGCCGCGGAGCGCCCCCTGCCCGCCGAAGCGGTGGCCACCATCAACCGGGCCGCCCAGGCGGCGCCACTCGTCCCGGAGCTGTCCGGCGGGGGCACCGCCGCGACGTGGGCGTCACCCGTGCGGGCGACGCAGGCGCTGTCGGCGCTGGCGCGCGAGATGATCGACCTGCTGTCCGGGCCGCTGTCCGGGCGCGTCCGCGAATGCGCCGGCGAGGACTGCCCGCTGGTGTTCGTCGACACCTCTCGCCCCGGCGCGCGGCGCTGGTGCTCGATGGAACGCTGCGGCAACCGGCACAAACTTCGCGCCCTACGCGCCCGGCGGGCCACCGGCCCGCCCTGACCACCGTCCTCCCCTCGGTCGCCATGGCGCTTCATTCCTGGTCGGCGCCGAGTTTGTAGTTGGGACGGGACGGATGCACCCGCCCCAGCGGCCCCTCGGCCATGGCGCGGATGAGCGTCCGGCTGACCTGTGTGACGAACCGGCGTCCCGCCTCGGTGACACCGTGCCCGCAGGCGGGGCCGCGCATGGCGCAGACCCAGCGCATGGTGCCGGTCGCGAACACGCCCGCGCCTTCGCCGGTGGTGTAGTAGGAGGCGTGCGCGACGGCCCGGCGGTCCCCGCAGGTGATCGGCGAGCTGGCGACGATCTCCAGGGTGGCCGGGGTGGGCCCGGCGCGGTTGAGCGCGTCGGCCTCCGGGCCGATGACGCCGGGGAACCTCGTCCCGGCGCGCACCCCGGTGCCCCGGAACAGCCAGAAGTCCGGCCGCGCGACGGTGAAGGCGCCCTCGGCCGGGAAGCACATGTACTGGATGCCGATGATGTCGCTCTCCGGCCGAGGCTCGGGGGGCAGCCGCCAGTCCTGGGTCGTCTCGCTGGGGTCGGTCCGCGCCATGGGGTCGGCGGCGGCGTCCTTGTAGCAGACGACCAGCCGGTTCGACCCGAGCGGGGTGGCGGCGAACCTGATGTGCCGGTTGACCGCGTTGGCGCCGAGGAAGGCGATGTTGACGCCCTGGTCGCGGGCCTGCGTGGCGCGCCGGCGCATGGTGGACGACCAGTACTCGTCATGCCCGAGGGTCAGCAGGCCGCGTGCCCCCTTGAGCAGCCCGGGGTCGGCGTGCAGGTCGTTGTCGGTCGCGTACGCCAGCGGCACGCCCAGCTTCTCCGCGAGCGCGATCGCGGGCTGCTCGTAGACCATGAACTTGCCCGCGCCGTTTCCGTCGTAAGGACGGTCGAAGCTGACCGCGCTGGCCCGGTCCCCCTCCCCGCCCGACGGTCCCTTGTACAGGTCAAAGCCGCCCCACATGTTGTAGGCCTGCCAGGTGGTGGTCGCGTTCAGCACGACGACGCGTCCCGCCGCGCTGGGCGAGCGGAGGGTCACCGGCACGTACCGCCGCGCCCCCGAGGTGGCGGTCAGCATGACCAGGTAGCTGCCCGCGGGCCATCCGGAGGTGGACACGGTCAGCGACGGCCGCCAGGGAGCCGACACCGTCCGGGTCGCCTTGTCGACATGGGCGCCCGCCTGCCGCACCCCGGGGTTGAGCCCGGACCGCCACACCCGGCGCGCCTGCGCGCCGCCGTACCAGCCCATCCTGAACGCCTGGGCGGAGAACCCGGAGGACGTGGTGGACACGAACAACCGGAAGGGCTCGCCCGGCAGCACGCTCACGCGGTCGGCGTAGCCCTCGATCTCGTGCTCGGATCCGAGGTTCCGGCGGACGATCCGCCAGTCCGCGTCGCCGCGTTTGGCGTTCTCGGCTACCTGGGCCGCCTTCGGCGCCCGCCGCCCGCTGGCGTCGCGGCCGTGCGCCCCGGACGAGCAGGCCGAGGCCAGGACGAGAACCAGGGCGAGCACGGCCGCGCCCCGTCCTGGCATCGTCGTGGGCCGCCCGTGCCGGCCAGGTCCGCTTCCGCCGGGCGCACGGCTTCCCACGACGACTCCCCTCGACGGTCGGCTGCTGCGGAAGTCCTCCCCCGTCCGGGCGAGCCGGAAGCCACAGCACCGACTAACAGATGGTCATCAGGGAACCGGAAGGCTCATCCCGCGTCGGTGGAGGGCCGTCCCCGCGTCCGGCGCGTTTCGAGCGCCGCGAACCCGAGCAGCACCACCACGGCGGCGCCCTCCAGAGCGAGCGCGAGCACGATCACGGACCGGTAGCCGTACTCGTGGAACCCGAACAGGCTGGCCTGCTCGCTGATCAGCAGGCCGATGATCGTGCCCAGCGCGAACCCGGCCGCCCCGAGCGCCACGAGTGCGAGCGGCGCGCGTCCCAACAGGGGCGGCCACCGCGGCGGGCTCGCCAGGACGATCCCCAGCGCCACCGCCCCGGCGAAGTTGAGCGCGAACAGGACCCCGATGATCGGGATGACCCGGTAATGGTCGGCGACGTACTCGCGCAGATGGACGGCACCGATGCCGAACAGCAGCAGCACGCCGAGGTAACGCAGCACGTGACGCACGGGGGTCACCCGCCCGGGACGAGGGAGCCACGACTCACTCCGCCCTGGACCTGCTCACCCTGAGGTGAGACGGCGTACCATTCGGCGCCGAACTGCGTGAGCGCCTGGCCTCGGATGTCACCGCGTCCGGTATCGGCCTGGTAGTAGTACAGCGGGTGGCCCGCGTAGACGAGCTGGCGCGGCCCCTCGGAGCGGGCGATCGTGGTGATCTGGGACCGCTGGGCGGCACCGTCCGCGATCGCCGGGCCCTGGGAGGTCGCGGGCGGCCAGATGGCGGCGCACGCCCCGCCGCAGCTCGACCGGTTCGGCAGGTCGGCGACGAACAGGTAGAGCGTGCGGCCCTTCCCGTCCACCAGGATCCGCCCGAGCGAGGGCACCCGCTCCGTGCCGATCCGCGCCCGGCCGGGATGCAGCGAGTTCGTCGCCATCGCGCAGCCAGTGGCCGCCATCACCGGGACGGCGACGAGCGGAGCCCACCACCGGCGGCGCATGTCAGTAGCCGCCGCCCTTGGGCTCGACCTTGCCGCCGGACGCCGACAGCACGTACCACTCGGCGCCGAACTGGTTCAGGCCCTCCCCCTTGGCGCTGCCGGGAGTCATGCCGTCAGGCACGTAGTAGTAGACGGGATGTCCGCCATAGGTGACCTGCGTCGAGCCGTCCGGACGCTTGGTGGTGCCCAGCTTCGCCGCGTCCGCGCCCGGCCCGGCGGTGGGCCGCCCCGCAGTGGCGACCGGCGGCCACACCGCCGCACACGACCCGGTGCACGACGACATGCCGCCCGTGTCCTTCTCGAACAGGTAGACCGTCCGGCCCTGACCGTCGACCAGGATCTGCCCCAGGGCCCCCACGGTCGCCGTTTTGATGGTCTGACCACCGGACGGAGACGCGGACGCCGACCCCGCCAGAGCCGGGGATCTCGGCGCCTGCGAGTCGGACGACTTGTCCCCCTCTCCACCGCCGCACCCGGCGAGCGCCAGTACGGCCGCCGCGACGACGGCCGGCACCCCTGCGGCCACCGATGTTCGCGGTCGCCGCCGTGTCCGGGGCACCGCCACGGCCGCGCGGACCAGGTCGGGCATCTGTGACTCAGACATTCGCGAAACCTCCCCCGAAAGGCGAACGGGTGGGTCATCTGCGTTCATCTTCCGCCGCCACCTACCCGGCCGACCGACCCGTGAACTGCCAGATCCCAGCTCTGACCTGGTCTTTCCTTAGCGCCGCGATGATCTACCCGCTGTTCCCCAAGAGTGGTCGCCAACGGGGCATCGTTCGTCCGGCCCTGGAAAAAGGGAGCGCGGCGCAACGCGACCGCGGCCTCGGACGCGAACCACCCGGGCCGGGATGATCGCGCTCGCAACGGCGGCGGCCCCGGTCGCCCGGATGCCTGGCGAAAGGTCACGCGCTCGTGCAGGTGAGGCCCCAGCGCGGCCCGCGATCAATGGTTCAGTCGTCTACGAGTCCGAACAGGTCGTGGGACGTGCCTGACGCGGTCCGTGGCGCGGCGTCGAAGGCGACCTTCGCTTGGCGTTTGCGGTTGATGACGTACTCGCCCGGCCCGATGCCGTTGGCTCCGTGCTCGTCGGTGTGGATCAGGAGGGCCGTCTGACCGCCGGGGACCCGCAGGTGTCCGACCGCGAGGCCGTCCTCCTGGCCGCTCGCGGGCAGCCAGGACACCCCTGGGCTGTCGAAGCCGGGGTGGAGCCAGTGGGTGTTGCCGGTCGCTTCGCCGCGGACGACCCGCACTCCCGTCGCGGGGACGGTCCGCCAGTCCTTGGAGCGGGGCGCGCCGGTGGGGATGACCAGCAGGTCCCCCTGGGCTTGGGGCCCGGTCAGGATCGGGACCTCGGCGTCGGCGGTGAGATGGCCGGGGACGGTGACGCCGATCAGTTTCAGTGCGGTCGCGTAGGTGTGCATGGCGCTCTCCTCAGGTTCGTCGTTCCAGTCGCCGGTAGACGTCCACGGGGCAGCCGTACTGCCAGGCGGCGGCTTCGACCGGATCGTCCAGATGTCCGGGGACCGGTTCCGCATAGTCGCGGTGCGCGCCGGACCGGTCGGGGCTGCCGTTGCGCATCACCAGCAGTCGTGCGTCGGCGCCGGGGATGTCGTACAGGCGCAGGACGGCACCGGGGTTGCCGGGATCCTCCGTTTCGGCCAGCGGTTCGAGCCCGGCCCTGGAAATGAATCTCTCCCAGCCCATGCGTTCGATGGCCAGGCGCCGCAACTCGCTGTTCCGTGTTCTTTCGATCTGCTGAATGTTCCATTCGCCATCGAACAGTTCCTTCGGCACCAGGGTGCCGTGCAGGAAGAAGTGCTCTTCACCGTTCGGCCATCGCAGCGCGGCCACGTCGTCCGCGTGCGGGCGGGTGGTTCCGTCGGGCAGCGCCTCGGTGCGCACGACCGAGGGCGGCTCGACCACGATCGCCAGGCCGCGGAAGGTCGCGCAGGCGAACGCCCGCCCCGGGACTCCGAAGTGGAGGCAGCCGCGCAGGTCCGCGATATCGCCTCCCTGGAAGAGGGCCGAAGAGATCCGGAGCATGGGGAGCAGCGGATCGAACCGGGGGCTCTCAGGTTTCAGGGCGCGCAGCCTCACCCGGTCGTCGCCCAGATCCAGTAGATCGAGGCCGCCCTCTCCATCGATGGCATGTAAGGCGCAGCACAGATAGGCGAAAAGGGCGAAGAACGAATATATTCCCAGAGCTTTCGGCAGGCTCAGCTCGGCGATGCTCGCGCCGATCATCCCCGCCGGCCTGTCGTCCATGCGGCAGACGATGTAGACGCCCGCCCCCAAGGGAATGAAGACCAGGTAGAGCAAGAGCGCCGAGAGCGACAGCGACAGCGCGTACCGGCACCGAGCCCGGATGCGCTCTCCGGCGGCCAGTTTCGCGGACCGGCTGCTCCGGTGCCGGTACCTCCGGAGGTGCTCCGGGGACTCGACCCAGATCACGCGGCGGTGCCAGCGTCTCCGGGATGCCCGGTAGGCATCGCGCAGTCCGGCGACGATCTCGGCGCGATCCTGATCGCTCAGCGGCCCGTCTACTGCCACGACGCCCCCTCGGCACGCACCATGAGGTCAGCACAGCCGTCCGACGAGCGGGCGGATCGAGCCGCAGTCCGTTCTCGCCCGTCCCAGCGCAGCAGGTCGTCCGCCGGGCAGACCCGGACGTGCCCGGCCGAGGCGACCCTCGTCCCGGTGCCGCAGCGCGGGCAGAATCGGTGCGTGGCATGCCAGTGCTCCAGCGCGACGGCGTGCGTGAGCAGCCCGGAGTCGCGGTCGGCGAGGAGCGCGCCGACCTGGCGCAGGCCGGCGGGCTCAGCGCCCTCGACGGCGGGCAGCGGCGCCGTCACGCCGAAGTAGACGGTGCCCTCGGCGTCCTCCCCGAGACGCCACCCGGGCGCGCCCCGACCGGGCGGGAGGGCTGCGGCGCCGCCGGCGACGAGGACCGTACGGCGACTGGTCGGAGGCGTCATCCGAGCTCCTCGCACAGGACGGGCTGTCACCCCAAAATCGCTGGAAATTGGTTCTGTCTCAAGGGGACCCGGGACGGTCGGCCACAACCGGAACCGCCACGCGATCGCAAGCATGACCGGGTGGTCAGAAGGACCCTGCTCACCGGCGCGGATGACGGCGGTGATGGGGCACTAGCAAACAAGCCGATGCAGATCGGGCGGGGCCAGTCCTCCCCGAGCCGCAGAACACCGACTTCAGTGAACGATCCGCTTCCGTTTTCCGGAGACGAAGGCCCCACGACGCGCTGTCCCGGACGACGCACTCGATGTGTTTCGGTCCGTCCGCGACCGGGCTTCGGCCACCCCGGCCTGGGTCGAGCGGCCCCCTCGACGGCGGCGACAGGAATGGGACCGGTTATTACTTGCCCCTAGAACCGTGACACAAACCGAACTTGACAGCGTCCTGCGGCAGAGACACGTTTCGCCGCGAGGTAATCGACTTGCTCCCCGGACACATATTTACGCTCAGGGCCCTGCGGTGGATGATTTGTTCCTCTCTTGGCGGAGGAGGAGCGCATGGCCCACAACAGCAACTGTGCTCGGGCTGAACGGCCCAGATGTATGTGCGATTGCGGTGGCGCGATGCACGGTTGCCAAGGTGCCTTCGAAATCGCGGATGGAACGGAGAAACGTGTACGTGAGTACCTCGCGGAACAGGAGGGAAACTGGGACACAAGGCCGCCGGGGGTGACCCTGAAACAGGCAGCGATCGGCTGCGCGAGGGCGGACGTCGTTTACTGGCTGTACCGTGATAAGGCGTTGCGGAGGTGCGCTCGGAGCGCGGACGAAAGGGCTTTCGAGGACGCACCGGGCGTCTCCGACAGCGGGCTGGTGCTGCGCGGCCTGTCCGCTCATCTCGGGGCACAACGAATGCAAGCATTCCAGCTCTGGGCGCGCAGTACCCACTTCTGGTGCGAGTTGCTCGCTCAGATCGCCCACGCCATCACTCAGTACGAGCAACTCCGGGACAGAATTTTCCGTATGGCGGAAGAGGCTCTTCGCCTGAGAAGCACACAACCTCTCGCGGATGAGTTGCGCTGTGCGAGAGCAATAGAGGTCGCGGTGTGGTCGGCTTGGAGGTACCTGTTCGAGGGCATCATCTCGACGTTAGACGCCGGGATGAGCCTGCGAGCATTGCTGAACAGCGGGGATGTCGCGCCGCTCCTTTGGCCTATCCGGGTCCTCGCGGTTCTGATGTGCCCGGACGCGTCCGGC
Source organism: Actinomadura sp. NEAU-AAG7 (assembly GCF_018603865.1). Lineage (NCBI taxonomy): Bacteria > Bacillati > Actinomycetota > Actinomycetes > Streptosporangiales > Thermomonosporaceae > Actinomadura > Actinomadura sp. NEAU-AAG7. Next base: position 1,338,289 of record NZ_JAHFZY010000001.1, on the reverse strand, counting down.
CATCCGGCGGTCAGAAGATACTGCTGGGACCCGATCGTGCGCCACGGCGGCGCCGAGGTCCGCCAGAAGGTCCGCGAGCGCCTTACTCAGATGTTCCCCGATGATCCGTGGTTTGCCTAGCAAACACAGGCTCCGGAGTCATCGAGTGATGCTGCCCACAAGGGCGCCCTTCTGATGCCACCTGCGCCGGGCACGGGGGTGTCTAGGGGTTGCGCCCGTCGGCGCCGGACGCGTCGAGCACATGGAGCCGGAGGGGCGGATCGTCGCGGTCCGGGAGCGCCACGCCGATCACACCCGGGCCCCGGGGAGCCGCCGCACCGTGAGGGGGACCACCTGGCCGCCGACGGTCCGGGCCTGTATCGCCTCCGCGGGCGGCGGGGCGGCGGGCAGCCCGACGTGGATGCACACCGAGTCGCATGGCGCGGCTCAGGGGTGCCTCGCGTTCGGTGGTGGTCAGGTGGAGCCGGGCCGGCAGTTCGTCGTCCGACAATGCGGCGCGAGAGGCGGCGGCCGGGGGGTTCGGTGAGGGTGTCCGGCGGGCGGTAGGGCGTGTTACCAGGCGGTCACTGTGTGCTAACCGAGGCGGTATCACGGTGGCATGGAAGTCCGGGGCTCGGCCTGTGGCCTGTTTTGTCCCTCTTTACGCGGGTAGCCCGCCGCTCGACTCCGAGTAGACGGCGAGGTGACGAGGACATGAAACTCCGGACCGGGCTCGCCGCCGGCGTGGCAGGCGCGGGCGGCGTCCTGGGCGCGTTCGCCGTCGGCCGGGTCGGGCGCCGGCTGGCGAGCCGGGTCGTCGGCCGGTACGAGGCGAGGCTGGCGCGCTCCGTCCGGCGGCTGGCGGTGCGGGCCGAGTACGGCGGGCCGCTCGCCAAGGCGTCCCTCGCCGGGGCGCGGGCGCTCGCCCAGGGCAAGTCGCCCGCGCGGGCGCTGGTGAGCTTCGGCTGGACGGCGCTGAAGGAGACACTCAAGCGGATCTTCGGCGGCGGACGGCGCGGCGGCCGGGTCGACATCGTCGAGCAGACCGATGTCGGCGCGCCCTGCCGGCTGGTCTACGACCAGTGGACCCGCTTCGAGGACTTCCCGTCCTTCATGAAGAAGGTGGTGAGCGTCGACCAGGCGTCCGAGGAGAAGCTGAACTGGAAGGCGAAGGTCTTCTGGTCGAGCCGGACCTGGCAGTCGACGATCGTGGAACAGGTCCCCGACCGGCACATCGTGTGGCGCTCAGCGGCGGGGAAGGGCCGGGTGGACGGGACGGTCAGCTTCCACGAGCTGACGCCCGACCTGACCCGCGTCCTGCTCGTCCTGGAGTACCACCCGCAGGGCCTGTTCGAGCGGACCGCCAACCTCTGGCGCGCGCAGGGCCGCCGCGTCCGGCTGGAGCTCAAGCACTTCCGCCGCCATGTCATGACCCGCGCGCTGGTCGCCCCCGGCGAGGTGGAGGGCTGGCGCGGCGAGATCCATGACGGCGAGGTCGTCCGGACGGCGTGAGCGGCCCGCAGTGAGACAGAACCCCGAAACCCAATCCATGCGGAGGAGCACGAATATGAAACGCGGAACCAAGGTGGGCCCGATGCCCATCGGCCGAATCGCGAAACGGCTGCCGGTCGGCCGGAAGAGCCCGTCGGGCCTCGGCCGGATCACGCAGAACCTGCCGGGCGGCATTCCCGGTGGCAAGGCGCTCGGGACCACCGGCGGCGTCCTGCTCGGCGCCGGTGCCGCCGTCGCGGCCGGCCGCGCGCTCAGCCGCCGCAACGGCGAGGACGGCGAGCAGGAGCAGACCGAGACCAAGAGCGGCGCACGCGGCGCCGGTGCCGCCAAGGGTGCGGCGAAGAGCGCCAAGGGCGCGGCCAAGAGCGCCAAGGACACCGCGAAGAACGCCGCCGAGAAGCCCGCCGAAGGGGCCAAGGGCCTGTTCGGCCGGCTGAAGGACACCGTCGGGGGCGCCCTGAAGAAGGGCGGCGGTGGCGGCAAGAAGGTGAAGGTCACCAACATCGTCGAGCACACCGACGTCGGTGCGCCGCGCCGCCTCGTCTACGACCAGTTCACGCAGTTCCAGGAGTTCCCGTCCTTCATGAAGAAGGTCGTCAGCGTCGACCAGGCGGACGAGGAGAAGCTGAACTGGCAGGCGAAGATCTTCTGGTCCAAGCGGACGTGGGAGGCCACGATCGTCGAGCAGGTGCCGGACGAGCACATCGTCTGGCGCTCGAAGGGCAACAAGGGCCACGTCGACGGGACGATCAGCTTCCACGAGCTGGCGCCGAACCTCACCCGCGTCCTGGTGGCGCTGGAGTACCACCCGCAGGGCCTGTTCGAGCGGACCGGCAACCTCTGGCGGGCGCAGGGCCGCCGCGTCCGGCTGGAGCTCAAGCACTTCCGCCGGTACGTGATGACGCAGTCGCTGACCCGCGCCGACGAGATCGAGGGCTGGCGCGGCGAGATCCACGACAGCGAGGTCGTCAAGTCCCATGAGGACGCGCTGAAGGAGGAGGAGAAGTCCGGCGACGGCCCGAAGGCCAGGTCCGGCTCCAGCGCGAGGAACGGCCGCAGGAACGGCTCGAAGGGCAGCAGCAGGGACAGCAAGGAGCCGGAGTACGAGGAGGCTTCCAACAAGTAAGCCGCCGCGGGGCGGTCGGCAGCCGGTCCGGGCGAGAGCCCGGACCTGCCGCCGCCGCCCGCCCGCGTCCGGAGCGGCGACGATCACGTTGCCTCTTCGGTGCGAGCGTGCTCGTGCCCGACCGTCGAGCCGTGGTCCTTCTCGGCGGCGACGGCGGAGGCGGACAGGAGCGTCCCGGCGGTGAGGCCGCCCCACAGCGCGGCCGGGCCGTGGGAGGCGAGGGCGGTGATGATCGCCGGGGAGACGGCGAGGCCGAAACCGGTGGAGAGCTGGAAGCGGGCCAGGGCGCGTCCGAGGACGTGGGCCGGGGCGAGGGTGGTGACGAGCGCGGTCGCGCTGCCCGCGTAGATGATCTCGCCGATCGTGCAGACCACGGACACCCCGGCGACGGCCGGGGCGCCCCAGCCGTGTCCCAGGGAGGTGGCCGCGAGGAAGCCGAGGTAGGACGCGGCGAGCACCACGCCGGAGAGGACCAGCGTGGTCCGGCGGGAGTAGCGGGACATCAGCACGGTGACCGGCACCTGGAAGGCGACGACCAGCACGGTGTTGGCCACGAAGACGGCCGCCGGCCACACCGGCGACGCGTGGAACCGCGTCACCAGGATCAAGGGGATGGCGATTTCGGGAACGTTGAGGCAGAAGACGTAGACCACGTTGGCGGCGAGTAGCGCGGTCATGCGGGGCGCCGGGCCCTCGTCCCGGGCCGAGGCGGCGTCCGCCGGCTGTGCGCGCACGTGGACCGACCACGCCAGAGCGGCGGCGAGCAGGTAGGCGAGCACGGTGGCGGCCGCCAGCGCCCGCAGTGCGGTGGCGCCGCCGGCCAGGCACGCGGCGGCGAGGAGCGCTCCGACGCCCAGGGCCGCGTTGCGCAGGGCGCGGGCCGCCGCGAGGGCGGTGTCGCGTTCCCGTCCGTGGGCGACCGTGGCCACGAGCGCGGCGTGGGCGGTCGGCCATGCCTGGTTGCCGATGCCGAGGAACAGGGCGGCCGAAGCGAAGAGCCAGACGTGCCCCGCCGGGGCGGCCGCCAGCAGCGCCGCGCCCAGCACCCGCACCAGCATCGACGCGGCCACGACCGTGCTGCGCGCGCCCCGGTCCAGCCACCGGCCCACCGCGGGCATGCAGACCAGGCCCGCGACGATGCCGACCGTCATGGCGGTGCCGGTGGCCGGGGCGGACAGCCCCAGCACCGTCACGCCGTAGAGCAGCAGGAAGGGCCGCAGCAGGCCGGTGCCGAGCGCGTCCACCGCAAGGGCGACGGCGTAGCGCGGGCCTCCGGAGGCGCGGACGAGGGCACGGGGCTGGATCCTGGTGGTGGTCGCCATGGCGTCAGACAGTGCGCCGACCCGCCGGGGCGGGGCACGTCGGTTGACGGTTGTCGTCAATCGATGCCGTGACCAGGCCGTCCGGGCGGTGATGATGGGTGAATGACGCTGAGGATCGACATCAGCGGCCTGCCGTCCGAACGGGTGCGGTTCGCCGCCTCCCCACTGGCGGAGCTGACCGCGATGCTGCACGTGCTGGCCGAGCCCGGCCACCATCCGCAGTTCTCCGGCTGGGCCGCGGACGTCTGGGCCGGGCTTCGGCCGGAGCCGGCCGAGCGGCTCCGGGAGGCGGAGTTCCTCTGGCGTTCCTCGCAGGCCGACTTCCTGATCCCCGCGAGACCCCGGCCGACCCTCGCCGAGGAGCTGGACGACGTGGACCGGCTCGACGACGAGACCTATGTGACCGCCGCGCTCGTCACCACGTGCGGCAGCAACCGGGTCCATTTCCCCGGGGCGTCGCCGCTCACCGACACGACCGCGCGCGAGCGGGCCCTGGTCGTGGCCCAGGCCCGCGGCGAACTACAGGAGGCGTTCGCGGAACGGCTGCTCGCGGACCCCGCCGCGGTGCGGGCGCGGGTACGCCGCACCCTCGAAGAATGCGCCGAGGCGTTCTTCGACGACGCCTGGGCGGGCGTCACCGTGCGACTCGCCGACGATCTGCGTCTGAAGAACGAGATGCTCAGGCGCCAGGGCCTTCGCGCGGCGCTCGCCTCGGTCTCCGGCGCGGTCGCCCTGGCACCGGACGGCGACTGCATCGTCGTGGACAAGGTGCAGGACAAGGCGACCACCGCCCACGGCGCCGGGGTCACCTTCATCCCCAGCGTCTTCGGCCGCCCGCACCTGGTGGCGGTCCACACGCCCGGATGGCATCCGGTGGTGCAGTACCCCGTCGCCGAGCCGGGTCCGGCGGAACCGGTCTCCCTGGAGACGGTCACCCTCCGGCTGGAGGCTCTCGCGCATCCGGTGCGGCTGCGGCTGCTGCGCACGCTGGCCCGCGGCCCGCACACCACCAGCGAGCTGGCCGACTTCTGGGAGCTCTCGCCCCCGGAGGTGTCCCGCCACCTCGCCGCCCTGCGCCGCGCGGGCCTGCTCACGTCCCGCCGCCACGGCCGCTACGTCCGCTACACCCTCAACCTGCCCGACCTGACGGCCTTGGGCACCGACCTGCTGGCAGCCGTCCTGCGCTAGCCGCGATCCCGCCGCGCGCGGGGTTTCAGTCCTGGCCGACGTGCGTTATCCGGTCGTCGTCGGTGCGGTGCTGAACCTGTTGGAGCAGAACGCGGAGCAGCTCGGTGAGCTGGGTCCGCTGGTCGGGTGTGAGACCGCTGATCAGTTCGGCCTCCCGGTGGAGCACCTGGTCGACGGTCGCCTCGACCACCTCGTGCCCGGCGGCGGTCAGGGCGACATGCACGGTGCGGGGGCGCCCCTGGGCGGGATGGCGTTCGACCAGGCCCTCGCGTTCGGCGCGGGCGACGCGCTGCGAGATCGCCCCCGCCGTGACCAGGGAGCGGCGGCTCAGCTCGCGGGTGCTGAGCGTGTACGGGGGGCCGCTGCGGCGCAGGACGCTGAGCAGGTCCAGGGTGGCGGCGTCCACCCCCGCGCGGGCCAGGACCGAGCGCCGATCATCGCCGAACAGCTTGGCCAGCTGCCAGATCGGCGTGACGATCCGGATCGAGGAGACCGGCGTGCCGGGGCGCTCCCGCTCCCAGGCGGCGGCGATCTCATGGACGGGGTGCCCGGCGCCGCCCTCGTCGTCTGTTGCCACAAGCCCCTCCCTGGAGGATATATTTAGATCTAAATTTAGACCTCAACGCTAGTGAGGGGCCCAGCTTATGACACGCACCATCCTGGTCACCGGCGGCGGTACGGGCATCGGCCGCGCCATCGCGCGGGGTTTCGCCGAGCGGCACGAGGCCGTCGTCATCACCGGCCGCCGCCCCGGTCCCCTCAAGGAGACGGCGGACGCGCTCGGCGTCCGAGCCCTGATATGCGACCACACCGACCCTGAGGCGCTCATGGGGACACTGGCGGAGCTGCCCGGCAGGATCGACGTGCTGGTCAACAACGCCGGGGGCAACACCGACTTCGACGCCGACGGCAGGACGGACCTCGCCGCCTACGCTCGGGACTTCCGCGCCAACCTCGACGCGAACCTGGTCAGCGCCGCGCTGACGACCAAGGCGGTGGACGAGCGCCTCGTCCCAGGCGGCGCGGTGGTCCACATCGGGTCGATCGCCGCCGACCAGGGCGCCGGTTCCTACGGCGCCGCCAAGGCCGGGCTCGCCTCCTGGAACCTCGACCTGGCGGGCGAGCTGGGCCCACGCGGCATCACCGCCAATGTCGTCTCGCCGGGATACGTCGCCGACACCGAGTTCTTCCGCGACCGGCTGCCGGACGAAAGGCGCGGAGAGTTGGTCTCCTCGACCGCGACCGGCCGCGCCGCCTCCCCCGGCGACATCGCCGAGGCGGTCATTTTTCTCGCGTCACCTGCGGCACGCCACATCACAGGGCAGGTGCTGAACGTGAACGGAGGCGCATACAGAACCCGCTGAACCCGGCCGCGCCACAGTCGCATATCCATATGGACCTCGACGCGTTCTGCATACGCCCCCACGGCACGGACTCCGTGCTACCTCGCCCGGTTTCCCGGCCCAGATGCCGACGGTGGGGCGCCCCACCGTCGGCCGGCCGCGAGCGGCTACTCCAGAATCAGGACGCTCTCATTCGGCGCGTAGCGCGTGGTCGTCGATGGCGGGAGGTTGAACCAACCGGCCTGGTCGGTGCAGTTCGGGCCCATGATGACCTTGATCGGCCTGGTGGTCTCGTTCCCGACGAGGCCGATCTTGGTGTGCCCGGCCTGGGCCGAGAGGTTGTAGCAGGCTCCGGCGGGCGGGTTCTCGATGGTGATCCGGTAACCGTTGCCCTGGTCGAAAGTCAGCTTGCCGGATGCGGCGTTCGCCGGGGACGGTACGGCGAGGGCCCCCGCAACCGCCAGAACTCCGATGGTGATCGCGACTCGTCGCATATCATCTCCTCACAGGAACAGGCGATTCTTAGTGAGTTGACAAATTCGCTGGAAAAAGCCGGAATACGTGATCATTGTGGCGCACCGCGGTCGTCGGCGGCAAGCCCATTTTCGCGTGATGGTCCGTAGCGGCTCGGAAACACCTCCAAGGAATGTGCGCCGTCAACCTGCCGATTCCACTCGGAGTGTTCGATACCACGCACTCGGCAACGCCGTTCCTGAACCCGTTCGGTGGGTGGTGAGCCGGTGACACAAACCCGTCACCCATGCTCTGTCTCGCTCAACTCCGCCATTCGAATCGGCGGGCGACGAAGGCCGGGGAGGGCCGGGGCTAGCGTTGGCCCGACTGCAAGGAGACTCGCGCGGGGCGCGGACGTCCCGTCGTAGCAACGGCTACCGACTGGCGGGGGCGAGCGCGGCCCGGGTCAGCGGGGCCGAGGGGTCGGTCGCCAGCGTCAGACCTGCGGGCGGGGCGCCGGCGTCCACGAGGAGTTCGCCGACGGCGGCGATCATCGCGCCGTTGTCGGTGCACAGCCGCGGCGGCGGGACGCGCAGGACGAGCCCGGCGGCGGCGCAGCGCGAGGCGGCCAGCTCCCGCAGCCGCCGGTTCGCGGCCACGCCGCCGACGATGGTCAGGGTGTCGACGCCGTGCGCGCGGCAGGCCGCGACGGCCTTGGCCGTGAGGACGTCCGCGACCGCCTCCTGGAACGAGGCGGCGACGTCCGCCAGCGGCGCGCGGGTGCCCTCGGCCTCCACATGCCGGGCGACGGCGGTCTTGAGGCCGGAGAAGGAGAAGTCGAATCCGGCGCCGAGCATCGCGCGCGGGAAGCGCACGGCGGTGGCGGAACCCTCGCGGGCGGCCCGGTCCACGGCGGGTCCGCCCGGGTAGCCGAGGCCGAGGATCCGGGCGACCTTGTCGAACGCCTCTCCGGCGGCGTCGTCGCGGGTGTCGCCGAGGTGGACGATCGGGTCCCGGGCCAGGTCGCCCAGCAGGAGCAGCGAGGTGTGCCCGCCGGAGACGATCAGCGCGACGGACCGTCCGGGCGGCGGGCCGTGCTCCAGCGTGTCGGCCGCCACGTGTCCGGCCAGGTGGTGGACCCCGTACAGGGGCAGGTTCCAGGCGAGCGCGTACGCCTTGGCGGCGGCCACACCGGTCTGGAGCGCGGTGGACAGGCCCGGACCGGAGGTGACGGCGATCGCGTCCAGGTCGGACGGGCGGACGTCCGCCTCCGCCATCGCCGTCCGCACGCACGGCGCGAGCGCGTGCAGGTGCGCGCGGGCCGCGATCTCCGGGACGACGCCTCCGAAGCGGGCGTGCTCGTCCATGGACGACGACAGCGCGGCGCCGAGCAGCCGCCCGCCCGACACGACGCCCGCGCCGGTCTCGTCGCACGAGCTCTCGATGCCGAGCACCACCGCCACACCGGCCTCCTTATCGCAATAGACTCGCAGTTGCGAATCTAGTGCAACAAAGGAGCGGACATGCGGACGGCAGAGGTCAAGCGGCGGTTCCTCGCGCACTTCGAGGCGGCGGGGCACCGGGTCGCCGCCGGTGCCCCGCTCCCCGCCGACGATCCGACGCTGCTGTTCGTGAACGCCGGAATGGTGCCGTTCAAGCCCTACCTGCTCGGGCAGCGGACCCCGCCGGGGCCGCGGATGACCAGCGTGCAGAAGTGCGTGCGGACGCTCGACATCGACGAGGTCGGCAAGACCACCCGGCACGGCACGTTCTTCCAGATGAACGGCAACTTCTCCTTCGGCGACTACTTCAAGGAGGAGGCGATCGCGCTCGCCTGGGACCTGGTCGTCAAGCCGGTGGCCGACGGCGGCTACGGGCTGGACGCCGACCGGATCTGGGCCACGGTCTACCGGGACGACGACGAGGCGTACGCGCTGTGGCGCGACCGGATCGGACTGCCCGAGGCGCGGATCGTCCGGCGGGGGAAGGCCGACAACTTCTGGTCGATGGGCGTCCCCGGCCCGTGCGGCCCCTGCTCCGAGCTGTTCTACGACCGAGGCCCCGCGTACGGCCGCGACGGCGGCCCCGAGGTCGACGAGGACCGGTTCCTGGAGTTCTGGAACCTGGTCTTCATGCAGTACGAGCGCGGCGAGGGCAGTGGCAAGGAGGACTACCCGGTCCTCGGCGAGCTCCCGTCCCGCAACATCGACACCGGCATGGGCCTGGAGCGCATGGCCGTGCTGCTCCAGGGCGTCGACAACCTCTACGAGATCGACGAGACCCGTCCCGTCCTGGACGCCGCCGCCGAGCTCACCGGCACCGCCTACCGGACGGAGCCGGACACGGACGTGCGGCTGCGGGTGATCGCCGACCATGTGCGCACGGCCCTGATGATGATCGGGGACGGGGTGACCCCCGCCAACGAGGGGCGCGGCTACGTGCTGCGCCGGATCCTGCGGCGGGCCGTCCGCGGCGTCCGGCAGCTCGGGTACGAGGACCCCGCCCTCCCGCACCTGCTTCCCGTCGCCCGCGACTGCATGGCGCCGTCCTACCCCGAACTGGCCACCGACTTCGAGCGGATCGCCTCCTACGCCTACGGGGAGGAGGACGCCTTCCGCGGCACGCTGCGCCAGGGCAGCGCCCTGCTGGGGCGCGCCCTGTCCGGCACGTCCGGGCCGCTGCCCGCCGGGACGGCGTTCCGGCTCCACGACACCTACGGGTTCCCGATCGACCTGACCGTCGAGATCGCCGCCGAGCGGGGCCTCGACGTGGACGTCGACGGCTTCCGGCGGCTCATGGCCGAGCAGCGGCGCAAGGCCCGGCAGGACGCGCGGGCCAAGAAGACCGGCCACGCCGACACCGGCCTCTACCGGTCCCTGCTGGACGCCGGCGGCCCGACCGACTGGCTCGCCCACGACACCCTCACCGCCGAGGCGACCGTCCTGGCCGTGCTGCGCGACGGCGGGCCCGTGGACGCGGCCGGCGAGGGCGAGATCGTCACCGTGGTCCTGGACCGCACGCCCTTCTACGCCGAGTCCGGCGGGCAGGACAGCGACGCGGGCACCCTGCGCGGCACCGGCTTCGCCGCCGAGGTCCTGGACGTCCAGCGGCCGGTCAAGGGCCTGATCACGCACCAGGTCCGGATCACCGGCGGCGAGATCGCGACCGGCCTGCGGGCGCACGCCGAGGTCGATCCCGAATGGCGGCTCGGCGCCCGGCAGGCGCACTCGGGCACCCATATCGTGCACGCCGCGCTGCGCGCCGCCCTCGGTCCGGGCGCCGTGCAGTCAGGCTCCTACAACCGTCCCGGATACCTGCGGCTGGACTTCTCCTGGCAGGGGGCGCTGCCGGACGCCGCCCGCGGCGAGATCGAGGAGACGGCGAACCTCGCCATCCGCCGCGACCTGCCGGTGGAGGTCCGCCGCATGCCGCTGGCGCGGGCCCGCGAAATCGGCGCGCTGGCGCTGTTCGGCGAGACCTACGACGACGTCGTGCGGGTCGTGGAGATCGGCGGCGCGTGGTCACGGGAGCTGTGCGGCGGAACCCACGTGGACCACGCCGCGCAGGTCGGCAGCATCACGCTCACGGGCGAGTCGTCCGTCGGGTCCGGGCGGCGGCGCGTCGAGGCCGTCACCGGCCTGGAGTCGTTCCGCTACCTCGCCCGCGAGCGGGACCTGGTCACCGAGGTCGCCGCCCGGCTGAACGCGCCCCGGGACCGGCTCCCCGAGCGCGTCGCGAGCATGGTCGAGAAGCTCAGGGAGGCCGAGCGCGTCAACCGGCTCCTGCGCGACCAGGTGGCGGTGGCCGAGGCGGGCATCGCCGCCGCCCACGCCGGGGACGCGGGCGGAGTCCGCTTCGCCCGCGCGCACACCGACGCGCCCCCGCGCCGGCTCGCGGAGCTGATCGTCGATCGGCTGCCCGAGCGCCGTCCGGGGGTCGCGGCCGTGACGTCGCCGTCGGGATTCGTGGTCGCCGCCAACCAGGCGGCCCAGGACGCCGGAGTGTCCGCCGGGGAACTGGTCAAGACGGTCCTGGACGGGCGGGGCGGCGGGAACGCCCGGCTGGCCCAGGGGCGTCCGCCGGGCGACGCGTCGGCGGCCCTGACGGTCCTCGCGCGGCTTCTGGCCGCGTCCGCCGACCGCTGACCGGCGCGGGGTCACTCCTCCGGGAGCCGGGGCGGGCGGCATGCGGCGCAGCGGCCCCGGACGACGATGCCCGTCGCGGCGAACCCGGCGAGGTCGCGCCGCACCAGCGCCCGGACGTCACCGAGTTCGCCGCCGCGCAGCGCGGTGACCCGGGCGCATCCGTCGCAGACGGTGTGCGCGTGCGGGTGGTCGGCCAGCCCGTAGGTGACGCGCTTCCCGATCGCCAGGGTGTGGACGATCTGGAGCCGTTCGAACAGCGCCAGTGTCCGGTAGACGGTCGACAGGTCCATGGTGCCCGCGGCGGCGGCGCGTTCGTGGACCACGTCGGCGGTCAGGTGGCCCTCCGCCTGGGCCAGGACGGTCACGATGAGCGCGCGCGGACGGGTGCTGCGATGGCCCGCCGCCCGCACCCGGCGCAACGCCCACGAACGGCGACGCGCGTGGTCCGGGCGGCAGGGGTCCCGGTGGAAGGGATCCGGAGGCGACATGGCTGCATTGTTGATGCAGTTGCGACTTATTTGCAATAGTGGCCCCATGGCCTACACACCGGTGAACTGGAGCGGCGTCGCCGCCCGCTTCACCGCCGCCAAGAACGCCTGACGCCCGCCCAGGCTCCGCGGACCGCGGCGCCCACCGGACCCCGGATCATGCTCAGAACACGTTCCCCGGGTCCGGTGGGCGCCGCCCCACATTCTCCACCCGCCCCAGTGCCGCCAGGGGAAGGGGCAGGCGACGCCCTCCTCCCCGCCAACACGAAGAGGCGACGGCACGACGAGGCGACGGCACGACGGCACGACGGCACGACGAGGTGAGGAGGCGACGAGGGGACGAGGCGACAAGGCGACAAGGCGACGAGGCGACGAGGGGACGAGGGGACGAGGGGACGAGGGGACGAGGGGACGAGGGGACGAGGGGACGAGGGGACGGCGCGATGATGGGGCGACACGGAGATGAGGCGCGATGACTTTCGTCGTGCCCTATGCCGACAAGCCGGACGCGCGGTTCGAGTACGTCAGGCGGCGTACCGTCCGCGTTCGGTACCTGCTGCGGGTGTCCGCGGTCGGACGGCGGGCCTTCAGGCCAGGCGCCGCTCCGCTTGGGGCCACGGCTGCGGCCCTGAGAAGTCGTCGCTGTCCATGGCTTCTTCCACGTACCACCCCGCGTCGGCGAGCCAGGTCCGCAGCCAGTCCGCGAGGCTGTCGGCGTCCTGGAACCATGCGTGGCTCCAGTCGTCGTCCACGGCATTCGGCTCGAAGAGCAGGACGGGCGCTTCGGCGCCGGTGCAGTCGACCGCCGCGTACATGCCGCAGCCCCAGTCGAGGACGGGAAGCACGCCGGTCGGCCACTGGCCGGGCGTCTGCTCCTCCCGGTAGGCGCTCACGACCGTGCGGCCTTCGGAGCCGATGAGGGGAAGGAACTGGTGGTCGGGCCCGAACCCGCCGTTCCCCACCTCCCGATAGAGCCGTGCCAGCAGCGGAGGCAGCGCGAACCCGAGTACCGCCTCAGCCTCCTTGACCTGCTCTTGCGTGGCACAGGAGAGATCGCCGCCGGTCTGCCGCATCGCGCGCTCGGCGACCCGGCTCAGCAATTCGTCGTGGTCCATCACGCGGATCACGATGGCATTCGCCTCTGACACCAAGGAACGCGGCGCCCGGCGCCCGCCCGACCCGGGCACGCAGTGCGTGAGGTCCGTCAGGACGTACCGAGGCCGACAGCGATGGCGGGCGCCCGGCATCCGCCGCCCCGCCACACGCCGGCCGTTCATCTCCCTCATCTGACGCACCGGCTCGCCAGCGACGCGGTGTGGACGAGGTGCTCCAGCGGCCCGCGCCGGAAGTACCGGGACCACAGGAACGCGGGGACGGTCACCGCGAGCATGAAGCCGAGCAGGATGTGCGGCGGCCATTCCGGCAGCTCGGCCCCGCGCGGCAGGAGTACGACGATGTGGGCGACGTAGGCGGTCAGCGACATCGAGCCGACCGCGATCAGCGGGACGGCCAGCCGCCGCAGCCGGGGAAGCCGGTCGACGGCGGCCAGCGCCGCGACCGTCACCAGCAGTGCCGCGCCGGTGCCGCCGGCCAGCGAGAGGGTGGTCTCGCCGTGCGGCGCGGCGGTCAGCAGCCAGGCGGCCCCCTCGGACGGGTCGCCGTCGACGTCGGACCACCAGGCCGCGGGCGACCCGGTCTCCCCCATGAGGCCCGGGAGGAGCCGGAAGGCCAGCCACGATCCGCCGTACCCGAGCACCGTGAGGGCACCGCCGAGTGCCGCGAGGCGCACGCGGACGGCCCTCGATGCGAGATCGAGGCGGCCGAAGGCCATCCCCGCGATCAGGAACGGCATGTAGGTCAGCGCCGGGTAGGTGCCCGTGAACAGCAGGTCGAGGAGACCTTCGCCGCTCACCCGGACGAGCGCGCCGCCGCCGATGGCGCCGTCGGAGAGGTCGTCCAGGACGTCCCGCATCACGAACGAGAGCTGCGGGCCGACCAGTGCCCACCCGACCGCGATCAGGGCCAGCGTCCGGGCGCGGAGGCGGATCAGGGGCAGCGCGAGCAGGAAGTAGGCGCCGTAGTAGGCGAGGACGACGTCCACGTCGGTCGGGGTCATGGTCAGCGCGACGCCGAGCGGCACCAGGATCGCCGCCCGGATGACGACCTTCGCCGCGGCCTGCCTGCCGGGCCGGCCGGTCTTCGGCGTGCGCCGCCCACCGATGATGACCAGCGTCACCCCGCCGAGCAGCGCGAACAGGGCCATGGATCTGCCGTGCGTCAACTCCGCGAGCACGCCCGTCGGCCCGCCGTCGGCCGGATCAGGGCCGACGTGCGCCACGTACATTCCGAAGACCGCCAGGCATCGGGCCAGGTCGAGACCGACGAGACGTCCCGTCGCCGGGGCGTCCCGCCGGGTCGCCGAGGCGCCGTGCTCGCTCGGGGGAGCCTGCTGTGTCATGTCATCGAATGTCGCGGCTCGGGGCGGCTGATCACATCCGCCGCCCGTCTAGAGATACCCGGCCGATCGGCTAGACCGACCCGCCGACCGGCGGGTGTTCATGGCCGTGCGGCCGTCCAACGACACTTGGACATGGTAGTAATCGAAACGTGATCCGCGTGCTTGTGGTTGATGACGAGGCACTGATCCGTACCGGCTTCACGCACATCCTCAACGCCGCCGACGGCATCGAGACGGTCGGGGCGGTCGCGGGCGGCGAGGCGCTGCGCGCCGTCCAGGACCTGCGTCCCGACATCGTCCTCCTCGACATCAGGATGCCGGACGTGGACGGGCTGACCGTGCTCGCCGACATCCGCCGGCTGGCCGATCCGCCCGTGGTGGCCATGCTCACCACCTTCGACACCGACGAGTTCGTGGCCGGGGCCCTGCGCTCCGGGGCTGCCGGGTTCGTGCTGAAGGACACCGACCCCGAACACCTGGCCTACCTGGTGCGCACCCTCGCCGAGGGCGGAGTCGCGCTGTCGTCCAAGGTCACCCGTACGGTCGTCGACGGCTATCTGGACGCCGGGTCCCAGGCCCCCGCCGTCAGCGCGGTGGCCCGGCTGACCGACCGCGAGCGGGACGTGCTCGTGCTGGTCGCCCAGGGCTTGTCGAACACCGAGATCGGGGCCCGCGTGCATCTGAGCACCTCGACCGTGAAGGACCACGTCAGCGCGATCCTCGCCAAGCTGGAGGTCGGCGGGCGCGTCCAGGCCGCGCTGCTGGCGGACCGCGCCGGCCTGCTCGTCCCGCGCGACGGGGAAGGCGCATGAAACGGCGCGCGGTCCGCCGTCCCCTGACGGACGCGGGTCTCGTCGCCATCTCACTGCTGGACGCCTGGTTCCAGGGGAGCTTCGACACGCGGTTCAACATCGCGTGCGTCGCGCTCACCTCGTGCGCCCTGCTGCTGCGCCGCCGCGCGCCGCTGCCCGCGTTCGTCCTGACCGTGCCCAGCGTGCTGACCTCGTCGGCCGTGGCCGGATCGCTGATCGCCATCTACGCCCTCGCGGCGCGGACGCGCAGCCGCCCCCTGCTGGCGGCCTGCGCGGCGGTCTTCGCCGCCTGCTACATACTGCCGTGGCCGGCGCCCAAGATCGGCCCGATCCTCGCCCTCTCGGACGTCCCGGACCTCGCCTACGGGCTGGGCCTGGCCGCCGCCCCGGCGCTGTTCGGCCAGCTCGTCCAAGCCCGCCGCGACCTCGCCCTCCGCCTCGGGGAGATCACCGAGGTACGCGAGCACGAGCAGTTCCTCGCCGCGCAGAGCGTCCTCGCCAAGGAACGCGCCCAGCTCGCCCGCGAGATGCACGACGTCGTCTCCCACCAGGTCAGCCTGATCGCGGTACGCGCCGGCGCGCTCCAGGTCAGCACGCTCGACCCGGACGCCAAGGACGCCGCGACCACCATCCGGCGGCTGAGCGTCCAGACCCTGGACGAGCTGCGGCACATGGTCAGCGTGCTGCGCACCTCCGGCAGCCCGCCCACGGAGCTGACCCCCCAGCCGACCCTCGCCCAGCTCCACACCCTGGTCGCGGGCTCCGGCATCGAGGCCGACCTGCACGTCGACCTGGACGGCGACCTCCCGCCCCCGGTCCAGCGGGCCATCTACCGGACGGTGCAGGAGGCACTGACCAACGCCCGCAAACACGCCCCGGGCTCCAGCACCCGCGTAGAGGTCCGCCACCGGGACGGGACGGTGCGCACCACCGTCACCAACACCGCCCCGACCAGACCCGCGCTCCCCCTCCCCAGCGCACACCACGGCCTGATCGGCCTACGCCAACGCGCCGAACTCTTAGGCGGCGCCCTGGAATCAGGCCCCACCCCCGACCGCGGCTACCACCTCACCCTGGAAATCCCCATACGGCCACGGCGCTGATCCGCGGGCACCCCCGGGAAGAATCATTCGGCCAAGGACCGCAAGTAGGCCATGAGCGCCTTGCCGCGCGGGGAGACGCGGTAACCGGTCTCCAGGCTTTCGGTGAGGCCGAGGGCCTTGAGACGGCGGACGTCGGCCTTGAAGGAGAGCTTCTCGCGGCCCAGCCGCTCGGCCAGATCCATGGCGCGCAGGCCGGGTCGCTCTTCGATGAGCCGGAGGACCTCACGGGTCCAGGGCGCGCGGCGGCTGCGGCCGTCGATGCCGTCCAGGGTGGCTTTGAGCCCGGCCAGTTCCTGCTCGGTCAGCTCGGCCTTCTCGGCCAGCTCCGATCGAGGGTCGGGGCCGCCCAGATGGAGCATGACGCGGTGGTAGCCGCCCTCCTTGGTGCTCTTGGACAAGGCCGTGAGCAGAGCAGCGCGCCCCTTGAACCCCGACCGGAGCGCGTCCTCCTCGGTGATCTCCTCAGGGGTGACAGCGGTGACCGAGTCGATGACGACGATCCCCGCCCAAGTGCGCTGGGTGCTTCCCGCACGAACACGCGGCTCGGCCCACACCCGGAACACCCGATCGATCCGCCCACCCGCGATCCCCTCCAGGACCTCCCGCCTGAACAGCATCGTCCCCTCCCCGGTAACACGCCCTCTCCTCCCGCAATCCTCCTAGCAAGACCCCGGAGAAGGCCACCAGACCCCAGGCCGAACCGAGGCTTCTGGGACTGGTCAGGGCCGTTGGGGAAGGGCGGCGTGGGCTATGGCGGCGCGTTCGGCCGCGTCGCGTTCGGTGGCCTCCTGCTCAGCGGCGGCGCGGAGGTCGTAGGCGGCGCGGGCCGCGGCGATGGAGTTCTGGTGCTCCTCGGTCCAGACGACCAGGGAGCGGACGGTGGCGTGCAGCGTCTCGCCCATCGGCGTCAGGGCGTAGTCCACGCGGGGCGGGACGGTCGGATGGACCGTCCGGCTGACCAGGCCGTCGCGTTCCAGGTGGCGCAGGGTGCGCGTCAGCATGCGCTGGCTGACCCCGTCGATCGCGCGGCGCAGTTCGGTGAAGCGCAGGCTGCGCTTGTCCAGGAGGGCGATCACCAGCAGCGACCACTTGTCGGCGATGCGGTCGAGGATCTGCCGCACTTCGCAGTCGGCGCGCTGGTCCCACTGGAGAACGTCGTCGTCGACGCCGGTATCCGCGCAGTAACCGAGGGACTTGAAAGTGCCGTCTTCCATGCTCACCGATGGTGCCTGACGATGCTGTCACTTACAAGAGGGAACCGGCAGTCATTCGGGGAACCACCCCGGGGTCCGGTTCCCGCGATGAGAGGGAGCGGGCACCGATGTCCGGTTCGACCAACGTGTCACCCCGGCTGGAACGGCGTGCGTGGGGTGTGCTGCTCGTGCTGTGCGGCGCGATCTTCCTGGAGGGGATCGACGTGGCGATGCTGAACGTGGCGCTGCCGTCGATCCGCGCCGACCTGGGCCTGTCCACGGGGATGCTCAGCGGGGTCGTCAGCGCCTACGTGCTGGGCTACGGCGGGTTCATGCTGCTGGGCGGACGCGCCGCCGATCTGCTGGGCCACCGCCGGATGTTCGTCCTGTGGCTGGCGGTCTTCCTGGTCTTCTCCGGGTTGGGCGGCCTGGCCACCGAGGGCTGGATGCTGCTGGTCGCCCGGTTCGTCACGGGGGTCGCGGCCGCGTTCATGGCCCCCGCCGGGCTGGCCCTGGTCACCCTGAGTTTTCCGGAGGGGCCCGCGCGCACGAAGGCGCTCGGGGTGTACGCGGGGACGGCCGCGGGAGGGTTCTCGCTCGGCGTGGTCGCGGGCGGCGCGCTCGCCTCGTTCGGGTGGCGGTGGGTGTTCTTCGCGCCGGTCCTCCTGTCGGCGCTGATCCTGGTGGCGGCCCTGGCCTTCGTCCGCGACACCGGCGGCGAGCGTCCCCCGGGCGGCTTCGACCTGGCCGGATCGTTCACCGTGACCGGCGCGATGCTGCTGCTGGTGTACGGGGTGGTCCGGCTGGAGCACCCCGGTGACGCTCCCGTCCTGACCGTCGGCGCGTTCGCGGCGGGCCTGGCGCTGCTGGGGCTGTTCATCGCGGTCGAGCGGCGGTCGGCGTCCCCGCTGCTGCGGTTGGGCATCCTGCGGACGGCGTCGCTGGTGCGCGTGAACGTGGCCGCGCTCCTGTTCCTCGCCGCGTTCGCGGGCTTCCAGTTCCTCGCCACCTTGTACTTCCAGGAGGTGCGCGGCTGGAACACGATGCAGACCGGCCTGGCCATGCTGGTGCTCGGTATCGACACCGTCCTGGCGCCTCTTTTGACGCCGCGCCTGGTGGGCCGCTTCGGCAACGCCCGCGTGCTGTTCGGCGGCATCGTGCTCGCCGCGGTCGCGTACGCGCTGTTCCTTCCCGTCGGGCTGGACTGGACCTACGCGGCCATGCTTCCGACGCTGATCCTGCTCGGGCTGGCCTTCTCGCTGACGTACGGGCCGCTGACCATGGCCGCCACCGAGGGCGTCGCCGAGGACGAACACGGCTTGGCGGGCGGTCTGCTCTACACCTCCATCCAGTTCGGGACGGCGCTCGGACTGTCGGCCGTCACCGCCGTCAGCGTCGCCGCCGGTTCGGGCCTGGACGCCCTGCGCACCGCGCTGATCGTCCCCGTGGCGGCGGCGGCGGTCGGCGCGATCGTCATCGCGTTCGGGCTTCGTACGCCCGCCATGCCGCCGAACGCGACCACCCCGGCCGAGTCCAGCGCGATCGCGGCTTGAGAAAGGAAGAGGAGAGCAATGGCCGACAAAGTGGCATCGTTCGCCGAGATCAAAGAACAGTTCGACACCTACATAGGCGACATCGTGTACGCGACCATGACCACCGTCGACACCAAGGGACGGCCTCGCGCGCGGGTGCTGATTCCGGTCTGGGAGACCGTGGACGGCGTGCCGGTGGGATGGCTGGCCACCTACAAGACGCCGGTCAAGGCCGCTCATCTGGCCGGGAACCCGCACACCACCTTCTCCTACTGGACGCCGAGGCAGAACGCGGTGAGCATCGACACCGTCGCCGCGTGGGTGGACGACCCGGACACAAAACAGCATGTGTGGGACCTGTACCAACGAACGAGTCCAAAGGGAGCCGGGTACGACCTGGGCAACTTCTGGCGCGGCGGGCCCGGCGATCCGGAACTGCACATCCTGCGGTTGGAACCCTGGCGCGTCCAGGTGATCAGGGGAACCGACCTGCACAGCAGAATCTGGCGCGCCACAGACGAAGGGTAAAAGGGCGGCGGCTTCTGCCAAGGAACAGATGTCGATCGTCCCCGCCGGGCAGCCGTCCAGCTCCGCTCGGCGGGGACACGTTATCGCGTCATCATGCGCTGACCGCCGCTTGCTCGGCGGCGGTCGGCCTTGGCGGGCCTGCTTCTTCAAGGAGTTCGGCAAGGGCGTTGAGCGCCGGGGTGGTGTGGTCGGTGCGCCAGACCAGGCCGAGCTGGCTCGTGGCCTCCAGGCCGCGTACCGGGATGTAGCGCAGGTCGGTGCGGGCGTGGTGTTCGGTCAGGGGGCGGCAGGCGAGCATGGCGTGGCGGCCCGAGGCGGCAAGGGCCAGGCCCTGCTGGACGGTGGTGATACCGGCCGTGGAAAGGATCGGCGCACCGGACGGCGTGACCGGCGGTGTCCGGGCGGCCTTCCAGTAGTCGGGGGCGTCACCGGTGCGGTGCAGCAGATCGAGGTCGGCCAACTCCTCCAGGTCGATGGTGTGCCGATCGGCCAGCGGGTGCTCGGTGCTGAGGACGATGAACTGGTCCTGGGCCGGGAACCGGAATCCGACGGTCAGTTCGGGCTCATGCACGGGCAGCTCCACGATCACGGCGTCCACCTCACCGTCGAGGACGGGGGTGAACGGTGAGCCCAGCGGGAGATCGTGGGTGTGCACGGCCACCCCGTGCAGGTCGTGCAGGGCGCGGAAGGTCGAGGTGATCTCTTCGTAGACCATGCCGGTGAACCCGATTCGCAACTCTTCCAGGGCACCGCGCATCGCCCGTTCCCGGGCGCGGTCGAAGGTCCGCAGCAGCGTCCGGTAGGCGGGACGGACCTCCTTGACGAACTGCGCCCCGGCCCGTGTGAGGGAGACCCGGCGGCTGGTGCGGGCGACCAGTCGCGCGCCGACGCGCGATTCCAGCGTGGCGACGAGCTGGCTGACCCGCGACTGGGAGTAGCCCAGCCGTTCGGCGGTGCGTCCGAAGTGGAGTTCCTCGGCCAGGATGATCAGGCACTCGATCTGTTGCAGGTGCGCCTGGTGCATCGTGGGAAGCCCGGTGGTCATATGACCGAGTGTAAGGACCGATCGATCAGCCTGGCTAATCGATCAATGAGGAGATCGGTGTTGTTCCGGCGCGTCGGTGGCGATGGGCTGGGGGGCATGAGTTCTCTGGATGCGGCCCGTGACGAGCGAACGCCCCTGCCCGGGTGGGTCGCCGTCGGGGTGCTGACGCTGAGCACGTTCCTGGTGGTGACCTCCGAGATGCTCCCGGTCGGGGTGCTCACCCCGATGGCCGACGGGCTGGGCGTCTCCTCGGGCGCGATGGGCACCAGCCTGACGATCACCGGCCTGGTCTCCGCGCTGACCGCCCCGCTGGTGCCGCGCCTGCTGGGGAACCTTGACCGCCGGGTGGTGCTGGCGGTGGCGATGGTGGTGCTCGCCGCCGGCAACGGGCTGACCGCGATCGCCGGCGGGTTCGGGATGCTGGTCGTCTCGCGGATCGTCCTCGGTATCGGGATGGGGACCGTCTGGGGCATGGCCGCGGCGGTGGCGACCCGCCTGGTCGCGCCGCGCGACATCGCCCTGGCGGTCTCCTTCGCCGTCAGCGGCGTGGCCTCGGCCTCCGTGCTCGGCGTCCCGCTGGGCACCTTCGTGGGCAACGCCTTCGGATGGCGGACGGCCTTCGGTGCCCTCGCGGCCCTGTCGCTGCTCCTCGTCCCGGCCCTGGCGCTGACGCTGCCGAGGCTGCGTCGTCCGGCGGCGACCGGCGACGAAGCCGGGGCCGGACGGCGCCGGTCACTGGCGCGTCCGGCGGTCGTCTCCGGGCTGGTCGTGGTGGTGCTGCTGGTCACCGCGCACTTCGCCGCCTACACCTACGTCCGTCCCGCGCTCGAAGAACTCCCCTGCATGTCGGCGAACGCGATCGCCCTGTCGCTGCTCCTCTACGGCGTGTTCGGGCTGATCGGCAACTTCGCCGCCGGGGCCGCCGCCGGACGCCGCCCCCGGCGGACGGTGCTGCTCCTGGCCGCGGGCATCACCGCGGCGCTCATGATCCTGGCCCTGTTCGGCACCACCGCGCTGGTCGCGGGCCTGGCGATCGCGCTGTGGGGCGCGGCCTACGGCGGCGTCTCGGTCGGTGGACAACTGTGGATGTCGGCCGCCGCCCACGACCGGGTCGAGCACGTCACCGGCCTGTACGTCGGGGTGTTCACCGCTTCCATCGCCCTGGGCGCCTTCGCCGGCGGCCTGATCGTCGAGGGCGCGGGAATCGTGCCACTGCTGTGGAGCACCGCCGCCCTGGCACTGGCCTCCCTAGTGGTCGGCCCCATCGGCCGCGGCCCGAGCAGACCGCAACCCAGCAAACCCCCCACCTCCCCCGACCTGGCCCGGCACGCTTGATCAATGTGTCCGTTCTGCTCAGGCGCGCTCCCCTACACTCTCGCCAATGAGCGGAAGGCTCTCCCGCGGCTTCATGGGCTGCGCGGCGGCCCTGGCGGCCGTCCTGCTCGCGGGTGTTCTCTTACTGGTCGTGTGGTCGTCATCGCGGTGCGGCGAAGCGGAGCCCGGTGAAGTCCAGGTCGTCAACGGCACCGGCGGTGGCGTCCGCCTTCGGCTGCGCTACGACTCCGGCGCGACCAGCGAGGCGATACCGCTGTCACCAGGACAGGCCATTCACATGGCGGCCTCATGCGCTCCCACGGCGTTCGTCGCGACGGCCCCCGACGGCCGCACCGCCACCTACGGCCCTCCGGTCTGTCCCGGAGGGCCCTGGTACATCCGCTTCCCCGGAGCCGAGTCGCCATGACGGTCGATCGCCTCGCCCGGCTCGCTCCGGCGGCGCTGCTGTTACTGACAGCGTCCGCGTGTTGCGCGCCCGGCGAAGGGCCGAGCGTCATCACCGTCATCAACGACAGTCCCGTCGCCGTGAGAGTCTGGCGCCAGTACGGGACCGGGACGGCGGACGGACGGTCGATGCGTGTCCGGCCCGGGGAGATCACCCGCCTTCCCGCGCCGTCCTCCTGCGCCCCCGACACCTACTTCGCGCGGGCGGGCGATGGGCGCACGGTCAGCGACGGGCCCCCTGTCTGCCCGGACGCGACCTGGCGGATCACCCTGCCGACGCCGGGACCGACCGCGTCGCCCACGTCCAGCTAGGACGCGTCCCCCGGCCCGACGCACCGTTCATGACCGGTCCTCGCCTCTGGCCTCCAGGGCCTCGGCGACCTGGCGGTGCACCCGTGTCAGCACGATGACCAGCACCACGAGGATGACGTCCAGGATCAGGACGGAGACCAGGGGAGACAGCCACCGCGCCGCGACTCCGGCGGCGGCGCAGGCGGCGCAGGCGAGGAGCCGGGCGGCCCACGCGCGTCCCGTGGTGACGTAGTACCACCACGCCTGCGCCACCAGGTACAGGATCGGGCCTCCGAACATGAGCAGGCTCAGCCGGACGGTCCCGGCCCCGGAGGCGTGGCCGATCACCAGCCCCGATCCGACCGCCAGGGCCACCAGGCCGGTCAGCGTGCCGTAGGTGCTGTTCACCGCGCGGTGGATCGACCGCATCGGGTCGGACGTGGACGCGACCTGCCGCGTCACGATCTCCTCGCCGCCGAGGAAGTAGGTGGCCCACAGGCACGCCGGCGCGACGAACACGCCGAGGGCCGCGGCCACCGTCGGCGCGTCGACCGGTGCGTCGGTGATCGACGAGCCGATCGTCAGCACGGTCTCGCCGAGTTGCAGGATGAGGAACAGGCGGATGCGCTCCACCATGTGCTCGGCGTCGAACACGAAGTACCGGGACGGGAAGACCCGGCCGGGCAGCGGGTGCCGCAGCCATGTGCCGGCCAGATCGACCGCGGCCGCGGCGGCCCACCAGGCGATCCGGGCGTCATGGTCCACCGCGGCCCCGACCAGCCACAGCGGGACGGAGACGGCCGCCCAGATCAGGACCCGGTGGTAGTGGCTGCGCAGTACGGCCACCGACGCCGTCACGGCGGCCGTCGTGCCGGTCAGCAGCAGGATCGCCACGAGCGGCACCACGAACGCCCACGGACGGCCCGCGAACGCGTGCGGGATCTGGGCGTTCATGAACAGGCCGAGGCCCATCACCACCAGCACGAGCCCTCGGGTCTGGGCCCGCGTGATGTCCAGGAAGGTGGCGTCGAAGCTGGTGAGGACCCATGTGCCGAGGACCGCGACGACCATCACGGCGGTCTCGGCGGCGCCGCGCCAGGACAGCTCGGTGTGCAGGTGCTCCGCGAGCTGCCCGACGGCGAAGACGAAGACCACGTCGAAGAACAGCTCCAGCGGGGACACGGCGCGGCGCGGCCCCGCGTCGGCGACCGCGCTCACGTCGGGAGGTCCGTCGGAGACGCGACACGAACCTCACTCAAGGTCAGCATGAAGTCACGTTAGGTCATCACCAGCGGCGATGGGACGAGGTGTGAACCAGCCCCATCGGGCATAGCGGCCAAAAGGACCGTTGACCACTGCGAAGACGGGAATGGATCATGGCTGTCTCCAGCACTCCGATGAACCTCACCCAGGCCGCCCACGTCGGGATCTCGGTCTCGGACCTGGACGCGTCGATCGCGTTCTACAGGGCCCTCACGGGACGGGACCCCATCGTCGCGGACGAGACCATGCGCAGCGTGCCGTTCGGCGGGACGCAGGGCCTGCCCAACGCCGAGCTCCGGTACGCCACGTTCAACCTCGACAACATCGGGATCGACCTCATCCAGTTCCAGGACCCGGTCGGCACGCCGACGCACGGGGCGGCCAACCGTCCGGGCTCCATGCACCTGTGCTTCGAGGTCGAGGACTTCGACGCGGTGCACCGGCGCATGGAGGAGGCGGGCTACGGCTTCCTCGGGGACGACTACACCTTCGTCGCGGGCGAGGTCACCCCCGATGAGGCACTCGGCACCCAGGTCGCCTACTTCAACGACCCGGACGGCACCAACCTGGAGATCATCCGGCCCAGGGGCGGGTTCGCCAACTAGCGCGGACTCACCAGGGGATGACACCGTCGTCCTCGAAGAAGGAGCCGGTCGGGCCTCCGTCGGGCATCGTGGCGAGCCGGATCGCGATCGCCGCGCCCTGCGCGGCGGTGCGGGGCGCCTGGAAGCCGGTGAAGTCGGTCGCGACCAGTCCGGGGCAGGCGGCGTTGACCAGGAGGTTCGTCCCGGCGAAGTGCCGGGCGTAGTGCACGGTGACGGCGTTGAGGAACGACTTCGTCGGCGAGTACGCCGCCATGACGGGGCCGACCTCGACCTCCGGATCCGTCTGCCGCGTGAGGGAGCCGACGGAACTGGACATGTTGACGATGCGCGGCGACGGCGCGCGCCGCAGCATCGGCAGCATCGCGTTGGTCACCCGGATGACGCCGATGACGTTGGTCTCGACATTGGCGCGGACGACGTCGAGGTCGAGCGTGGTCGGGTCCTGCACCCATCCCGGGCCCGCCTCGCCTGAGATTCCGGCGTTGTTGACCAGGACGTCCAGGCGTCCGGCCCGGCGTTCGATCAGTTTCGCGGCGTCGGCGGCGCTCTGGTCGCCGGTCACGTCCAGGGGGACGCCGAAAGCGTCCGCCCCGGCGGCGCGCAGTTTCCCGACGGCGGACTCGCGGCGTCCTTCGTCGCGGGCTCCCACGCCCACGCGGTATCCGAGGGCGCCCAGGCCGGCCGCGATCTCGTATCCGATCCCCTTGTTCGCGCCGGTCACCAGCGCGACTCTCGCTTCGCTCATGCGTCGATGCTCGCCCGCGACCGAGCGGCGGCTCCAACACCGATGAAGTGCGCTGTGATACCGGGGAGGTATCACCGCATACGCTCCGCCCATGGACACCTTGGAGACGCGCGAGCTGAGGTACTTCATGGCGGTCGCGGAGGAACTGCACTTCGGACGTGCCGCCGCGCGCCTCGGCATGGCGCAGCCGCCGCTGTCCCGGGCCGTCCAGCGGCTCGAACGGCGCCTCGGTGTCACGCTGCTGGAACGCGACCGGCGCGGCGTCGCCCTGACCGGCGCCGGAACGGTGCTGCTGGACGAGGCCCGCGCGGCCCTCGACGCGGTCACCGCCGCCGCCCGCCGCACCCGGCGCGCCGGAGGTTCGGGCTCCGGCGAGCGCCTGGTGCTGGCGGTGAAGGCCGCCGCGTCCCACGAACTGCTGAGCAAACTCCTGGACGCCTATGCCGCCGAGCCCGGCGCCGCCGGGATCGAGGTGCTGCCGAGCGGCATCTGCGAGCAGGGGGAGATGCTGCGCGACGGCCGCGCCGACGTGGCGCTCATGCACACGCCGTTCAACTCCCTCGCCGGTTTCGACAGCGAGGAACTGCTGACCGAGGGGCAGATCGCCATCCTGCCCGCAGGGCACCCGCTCGCCGCGCGCGGAACACTTTCGCTGGACGAGGTCGGCGACATTCCCGACCTGCCGCTGGCCCGCTGGGCCCGCCACGGCGTGTTTCCACCCGGTCCGGGCCCCGAAATCCACGACATGACCCAACTGGCCCAGCTGATCGCCCTCGGACGCACCGCGGCCGTTATCCCCGAATCCGCCCGCGCCTGGCTTTGGGCCGAGCACGCCGCCGTGCCCCTGAACGACGCGCCCGCCGTCGTCACGCATATCGTCTGGCCCGCCCACAGCCGTTCCCGCGCCCTCGCCGAACTCATCCGCACGGCCACACGGCTCTAATACGGCCCGCCCTCGGACGGCGCGGCAACCAGATTTCCCCTGGTTAGGGCGTTCGTTTCCGACCTCCCCGAAATGACGCGACCCCGGCGGCCTTCCCGCTCTATGATCCTTGCACTCCGGGTGCGAGTTCGAGGGGATCTCATGGGGTCGAAAGCCAAGCTGCGGGGCCATCTCAGCGCTGATTTGCAACACGGGGAGACCATCGAAGTCATCACCGTCGCCCAGCTCAAACAGGGGATGAAACAGCACCTGGGCAAGAATCTGGCGGCCGGTGTGGCCGCGGGGCTGGTGACGACGGCGGTCACCGGGGGCGGCAGCCTGTTCGTCTATGCCGCGATACCGGCGGTGTGGGTCGTGGTGACCTCTCAGCGCGTCCTGATGTACGCCAAGACCGGCAGCGCCTCCAAGCCCGGCGAGATGGTGTTCGCCGCGCCTCGCCAGGCCCTCGGCGCCGAAGCGAGGTCCGGGCTGCTCACCCAGGTCGTCATCGCCGACCGCGGCGACGGCCGATCACTGGTGCGGCTGAACCTGGGCCTCAGGAGAAAGGCCGCCAACCGCATCGTCCTTTCCATCGGAGGTTGACAGGGTCGGGCGGCCACTCGCCGGAATGCCCGCTCCAGCCGTATCGAAGCGTTCCGTCATGGCGGGCGGACTCTGCGCGATATCCGCTGTTCAGGTCGTTTGCAACGGCCTGCGGCGGCTGACTTTAGAGCGATCTGACAGGCTCAGAGATCGCTCGACAGTTCCACGGTAAACCGAAGGCCATATTCGCACGTCCTGCTTGCGAATGTTGACCAATTGGACTCCTACCCTCAGTTGAGGTGATGGCGTGAAAAGTCATGTCGGCATCACCGCCTCGGTCGCGTTGACCCTGGCGGCGAGTACGGTGGCGGCCGTTTCCGGGGCGAGTGCGGCCGTCGCGGGAACGAGCTACACCGAACGTGCGCCAAGACCCTACGAAGTGACCTCCAAACGTCCGAAGGCGCCGTTCGCGGTCGCCCCGCGGCGCCTGAACGTCCCGCTGGCCTGGTCGAAGACCGCCGCCAAGCCGGTCAGCCGGGCTATCACTTACCGCAACAACACGCGCAAGGCCATGCAGGTGCGGCTGAAAGTGAACCTGCGCGACCGTTCCGGACGCGCGGTCCCCGCCGCACTGGCGAGGTTGTCGACGACCTCCCTGACCGTCCAGGCCGGACGGGAGGCCGGGGTCGACCTGGAACTGCGTCGCGACGGGACCAAGCCCGGCGCCTACCACGGCACCGTCCAGGTCTCCTCCGCCGCGGGCGAGCCGCTCGGTTCCACGGCGGTGTCGGTCGACCTCCGGGCACCGGTCCCCGCCCCCGCCGCCGCGGTCGGGCCCGTCACCGCGTCCGCGAACTCCATCGTCGCCGACCTCGCCTCACCCGGCATTCCGGACCTGACGCGGCGCTACCCGCTCACCTACCGCAACACCGGGACGAAGCCGGTCACGCTGCGGCTGGCCGCCGACATGAACGGCCCCGGCGGCGAGCCGACCCCGGCTCCCGCGGCGCTCCTCCAGGTGCCCGGCCAGGTGACCGTTCCCGCCCGGGGCACCGCGAAGGTGACGCTGACCTTCCGGGGCGCGAAGATCCCGCACGGCCGCTACCTCGGTGCCCTGGTCGCGACCGGCACCGACGGAACCACGAAGGTGACGACCACGCTCGTGGCCGACGTCGGCCGAGAGAAGTACAGCGTCGCGGTCAACCTGCTCGACCGCGACGGCGCCGTGCCGACCCAGCCGACCTGGGTCTACGCCTGGGGCGTCTCGGACGGCGGGCGCTGGGAGCGCAAGGTCGTGAACGGCGAGGACGTCTTCGAACTGCCGCCCGGCACCTACGACATCACCACCGCGATCACCACCGGCGCGGGCGAGACCCTGATCAACCACCGGGTCACGGTCGACGACTGGGACCTCGACCTGCGAATGGACGCCCGCGAGGGCAGGCCGGTCGAGCTGAGCCCCCAGGGCATCGGCGTTCCCGGCGAGATCGAGGCCTGGTACGACACCCCCTGGTACAGCTTCAACGCCGTGGGGCCCGAGGGTTCGGTCTTCGCCGTCTGGCACGGCCCGGACGAGGTCAAGGACAACGTCGGCTTCCAGGTCACGGGGTGGGGCAAGCGCGACGCCACCGGCGGCCCGGGAGAGGCCTACATCCTGAGGCGGCGCTTCGACGGACGGATCCCGTCCGCCACCGTGTGGCACCCGAGTCCGGACGAGCTGAGCGTGACCCGCAACCACTTCCGTTCGGTGAACCTCTCCGGCTCCGGCGAGCTCAAGGTCACGGGGGGTCTTGTCGACGAGATGCGGTTGAAGGTGACCCTCCCGCAGACCGTCACCACCTACATCGAGCCGGGCCTGGTCTACAGCCGGGAGCTGGGTTACGGAATCGAGTACGGGAAGTGGGCGGAGATCGCCGACTACCGGATCGAGGCGCAACGGGGGGAACGCGACGACGTCTGGAACGGCGCGGTCCTCGCCCCGGGCGCCTTCGCCGAGAACAGGCCGTACCGCGGTTCGAACGGTCAACTGTCGGTGTCCGCCTACGACCAGTACACCGACGCGTCCGGACGGACCGGCTCGATGGACCGGACGGCCAACGCGTTCACCCTCACCGCGGACGGCCAGACGATCGGCACCGGTACGGGACAGCTGTATGCCACCCTCCCGCCTGAGTCCAAGCGCTACACCCTCACCTGGAACCGCACCGCCCACCCCGAGATCGCCAAGTTCTCCACCGCGATCACGACCGAATGGTCGTTCGAGTCGCACCACATCGAGTGGCAGAGCCAGATCCTTCCGCTGCACCTGCTGCGGCTCGCGGTGCCGGGTCTGGACGACGCCAACACCGCAGCGCCGGGCTCCCGCACACAGATCCCGGTGAAGGTGGAGCCGGTCACGGGCCTGCCCGCACCCGAGATCACTTCAATGTCGGTCGAGACGTCCGCCGATGACGGCAAGACCTGGCAGGCGGCCTCGGCCGCGGAAGAAGGCGGCAACTGGACCGCGACCGTGACCAACCCGGACACTCCCGGCTTCGTCTCCCTGCGGATCAAGGCGGCCGACGCCGACGGCAACACCGTGAGCCAGACGTTCATCCGCGCCTACGGGGTGAGGGCCTGATGCGCCGATTCACGATCTTCACAGCGACCGCCGGGGCTCTCGTGGCGTTGCTGCCCCTCCAGGCCGGCCCGGCGGCCGCGGCCCCGGCCACCGGCACCGCGCGCGCCTGCGATCCCCATCTGACCGGGTTCTCCCTCCCGACCCCCGACCTCTTCACCGCCGACGAGGTGACGGGCACGGTCCAGGCGAGCTGCGCCCCGTCCGAGGACATCGCGGTGGGCCTCGCCACCGGCGACCGGCGCGTGACGGTGCCGCCGCTCGCGATCGTCCCGGCCGGGCGGACGACCGCCGCGTTCCCGCTCAAGGTCAGGGAGGCGCCATCCGACCGGTTCACCACCAAGGTGGCCGCGCGGTACGGCGCCGACCTCCTCGCCCAGCCCGTGACGGTCAGCCCCGGCCTCAAGGCGTTCACGCTGCGCCCCGAGTCGGACGGCGTATACGTGTACGGGGAGATCTCGCTCTGGGGACTCTCCCCGACGGGCGGAACCGTCGTGCGCCTCACGAGCGACAGTCCTCTGCTCAATCCGCCCGCCACCAAGACGGTCCGTCCGAACGTGCTGGGAGAGGACTTCCGCTTCGCGGCCGAGAGGGTGACCTCGCCTCAGAAGGTTCATGTCACCGCCACAGTCGGAACTCGGACGATGACCGCTGAAGTCACGCTGGTCCCGTCCGCCTGACACGTTGGAAGGAGGCCCCGGAGCCGGACGGTTCCGGGGCCTCCTGTCACGTCTGCTGGACGCGTTGCGCGACGAGCGCCGCATGGGAGAGCGGCGTCGAGAGGTCGGCCACGTCCCCGTTGGTCGTGTAGTCGAGCAGGACGACGGTCCGGTGGTCGCTGAGTCCGCGCAGTTCGGCGACGAGTTCGGGGACGCGGTGGTCGAGCATCCAGCGATAGGTCGGGAGGTAGAGCAGGCGCCGGGCCCGCTCATATCCGAGCATTCGGCCGTCGAGGCGGTGGCCGAGCGGCGGGCCGAGCCGCCGGACCGTTCGCTTGATGCCCTTCATCGTCGCGACGTCCAGCTTGGTGAAATCCTCCTGCTCGCCGGCGAACACCTTCAGCGCCTGCCAGACGCCTTCGACGGACTGCGACGTCCGGTCCGGATGGCCGGGCACCGGGATGCCGCCGTGCGGATAGAACGGGCTGAGGCGAACCCAGGGCTCGGCTCCCCGGGAGGTCACATCGAGGATCAGCGCGTCGGGGAAGTCCCGGCGAAGGGTGGTGCGGCGACGGCTCGCGACATGAAGCGGCATGGAAGAAGCCGACCACCCGGGTCCGACAGTTCACCTCAAGGCGAGAAGACGAAACAGCACCCGGCCGCGGCGCCCCACCACATCAGCGCCCCCACGTCCCAGACCCGCATCAGGGGCCCCGCATCAAGGAACACCACGCTCCCGGCCGCCACGCCACCGGCCCCACATCACGACCCTTGCGCCACACGGCCCTTGCGTCACACGGGCCTTGCGTCACAGCCCTTGCCTCCCTTGCCTCACAGCCCTTGCCTCACGGGCCTTGCCTCACGGGCCTTGCCTCACGGGCCTTGCGTCACGGGCCTTGCGTCACGGGCCTTGCGTCACGGGCCTGGCCTCACGGGCCCGGCCTCACGGGCCCGGCCTCACGGGCCTGCCTTACGGGCCCTGCCTTACGGGCCCTGCGTCACGGGAGCCGTGGCAAGGGCTCCGGTTCAGGGCCTCCGGTTCAGGGGGTGCTGCGCCGTGCGGTGGTGCGGCACCGGCCCTGCGTGGGGAAACATGTCGCGGCTCTGTGTCGGGACTCCGCGTCCAAGGGGCGTCGCGTCAGGGGGTGCTTCGGGTGGTGAGGTTGTTGATGATCAAGGTGAGGGTGAAGTCGAAGCGGTCGTGGCCGGTGCCGGAGGTCAGTTCGGGTGCGTAGCGGCGGGTGTAGGGGAAGCGGTCGGCGGGGAGGGCGCCGAACCGGTCGATGAGCTCCTCCCGGCTGAGGACCCAGGCGTCTTCGCGGCGGCGTTGCCGTTGCTGGACGAGTGAGCGCTCCAGGGCGTAGCCGCTGACGTAGAGGGTGAGCGCGTCGAGCGTCCAGGCGGCGGTCTGCGGATCGATTCCTCCGGCGAGCAGGATCGCCAGGATTCCCTCGCCGACCCGGAGCGTTTCGAGGTGGGTGGGGACCATCGCCAGCGCGGCGCGGGAGACCCCGGGGTATCTCAGGTACTGGTCGCGGATCTGGCCGTACACGTCGAGGATCTGCTCCCGCCACCTGGCCGGGTTGGGTTCGGGGATCTCGATCTCGGCGCAGAGCCGGGCGATGAGCAGGTCGTCGAGGTCGTCCTTGTTGAGGATGTGCGCGTACAGCGAGGACGGTCCGGTGCCGAGCACGGCGGCGACCCGGCGGATCGTCAGCGCGTCGTAGCCCTCGGTGGCGATGACCTGCAGCGCGGCGTCGGTGATCCGGTCGGGCGTGATGGGCCTCTTGCGCGGCGCGGGCGAGGTGGGGTCGGCCTGGGGCGGCGTGTGGCGGGCGGCGCGTTCCGCCGCGCGGCGCCGTCGGGGATCGGCGGGCATACCGCCCACTATAGCTTGACACGAACTTAGTTCGTTATGTAGGAACTTAGTTCGTGACTACCGAACTTAGTTCGTCAACAACGACACGGGTGGTTCCGCTCCCGCTTGGCCGGGCCTGGCTGGTGCTGGTGGTCGTGGTCCTCGCCGAGCTGATGGACCTGATCGACACCAGCGTCGCCAACCTCGCCGGGCCCTCGATCCGCGCCGATCTCGGGGGCGGGCCGATGACCCTCCAGTGGGTGCTGTCCGCCTACACCGCCGCCTTCGCGCTCGGCCTCGTGACCTCGGGCAGGCTCGGCGACCTGGTGGGCCGCCGGCGGCTGTTCCTGGTCGGCATCGGCGGCTTCACCCTCGCCTCACTGGCCTGCGGCCTCGCGCCCGGCGCGGGCTTCCTGATCGGCGCCCGGCTGTTCCAGGGGCTGTTGGGGGCGGTGATGATCCCGCAGGGCATGGCGCTGGTGAAGATCGTCTTCCCGCCCGAGCACCTGCGCAAGGCGCTGACGCCCTTCGGCCCGATCATGGGGCTGGCCATGGTGGCCGGCCCGATGCTCGCCGGCTGGCTGCTGCACCTGGACCTGTTCGGCGCCCGGTGGCGCTCGATCTTCCTGATCAACGTCCCGTTCGGCGTCCTCGCCGCCGCGCTCGGCTGGTACGTCCTGCCACGGCACGGCGGCGAGGATCGCGGCGCCCGCCTCGACCTCGCCGGGGTGGGCCTGCTCACCGCCGGTTCGGCGCTGTTGATCGTCCCGCTCATCCAGGGCCGCGAGCTGGGCTGGCCCGCGTGGAGTCTCGCGATGATCGCCGCCTCGCCGGCGGCCTTCGGGCTGTTCGCCGCGTCCGAGCGCCGTAGCGACCATCCGGTCATCACCCCGTCGCTGTTCGGCAGGCGCGGGTTCGTCGTGGGACTGCTGATCGTCGGCGGGGTCTACGCCGCGCTCAGCGCGTTCGTCCTGGTGGTCAACCTGCTGCTCCAGTCGGGGTTGGGCTGGACGCCGCTGCGCACCGGTCTCGCACTCGTCCCCTGGGCGGTGGGCACCGCCGCCGCGACGCTGCTGTCGGGCGCGGTGCTCGCCGACAGGCTCGGACGCACCAGCCTGCACCTGGGTCTTTCCATTGCCATCGTGGGCGTGCTCGGGCTGTGGTGGAGCACCGCGCATTGGGGCGACGCCATCACCATGTGGAGGCTGGCACCGGCCCTGTGCGTGACCGGCATCGGCTCCGGGCTGCTGTTCATCCCGCTGTTCGACTACATCCTCGGCGACGCCCGCGCCGAGGAGGTCGGCACCGGCGCGGGAATGCTCAACGCCGCCCAGCAATTCGCCGGTGCCATCGGCGTGGCCGCGCTCGGCACCGCCTTCTTCGCCCGGGTGGGACGGCCGTCCACCGCTTCCTATCTCGCCGCCGCCGGGTTGGTGTTCGCCGTCTGCGCCGGGATCTTCGCCTTGGCGCTCCTGCTGGTCGGCCTCCTGCCCAGGCACTCCCAGCAGTCCCCTCACTAGTGCTCGCGAATCCTGATGGCGCCACGGACGGCTCTCGCTTCAGTCGTGCGCTGGTGGGGCCAGCCCTACCTCGGGCATTCCGGGGAGCCCCATGGGCGGGCCGCGCCGGCGCGCCATAGCGTTCTTCCTGCCTATGGCAGCGACAGCCAATCGGGGGATTTGTGAAAAAGGTTATCGTCGCGGTCGCGACGGCCGGTCTGAGCATCGCCGGAGTCGGTGCCACAAGCGCGTCCGCGGACGCGAGGACGCCCGAGGTGCTCCGTCCCGCGAATCTGAAATGGCACGGTTGCGACACCGAACTCGTCAACGAGGTCAAGCGCTACGACCGCCTCGGACCGGTCGCCGTCTCCAAGATCATCCAGTGCGCCGAGCTGGACGTCCCGCTGGACCACGCCCGCCCGGACGGCCAGAGGATCACGCTCCAGCTGACCCGGACCCCGCACCAGGGCCCCGGCAAGGCCAAGGGCGACATCGTGGTCAACCCGGGTGGTCCAGGGGCCAAGGGATCCCTGTTCGGCCCCGCCTTCTATGCCCAGAACTCCGCGCCGATGCGGGCGGCCTACAACGTCATCGGCTTCGACCCGCGCGGCATCGGCTTCAGCAAGCCCGCGCTCAGCTGCGACACCGGATACGGCAACGCGCCCCGGCCGGCCTACGGCCATGGGGATCCCAAGCTCGAAGCGGCCTGGCTGAAGCGGTCGAAGTCCTACGCCGACGCCTGCGCCCGCAAATACGGCAAGGGTTCGCCGGTGAACCTGCTCGACCACATGAAGACCATCGACGCGGTTCGCGACATGGACATCATCCGGGCCGCCCTCGGTGACAGGAAGCTCGACTACTACGGCGGTTCCTACGGCACCTACCTCGGCCAGGTCTACGCCACGGTGTTCCCCAAGCGGGTCGGCAAGATGGTGCTGGACGGCAATGCCGGCCCGGCCAATGTCTGGTACGAAGCCCAGGCTCCCCAGAACATCGCGTTCAACGAGAACATGGAGTACTACTTCGGCTGGCTGGCGCGATATGACGACCGTTATCACCTGGGCAAGACCCAGGCGGCGGTACGGAAGTTCTACTACGACCTGGAGTCCAGGCTCACCAGATCGCCCATCGTCAAGAACGGCGTCGCGGTCGGTGCCGCCGAACTCGTGGACACCGTCCAGAACGTCGCCTACCGGCGCGCCCAGGCCATTTGGCACACCTATGCCTCCGGCCTTTCCGCCTACAAATCCGGCGACCTGGACACCTTCCTCGACACCTTCGGCGCCACCACGGCCGGCGGCCAGGACGACAACGAGTTCGCCGCCTACCACGCCATCCAGTGCAGTGACGTGAAGTGGCCGAAGAGCTGGCGGAAGTGGCGCGCCGACGCGTCCCGCATGGATCGCGAGGCGCCGTTCTCGACCTGGTTCAACGTCTGGTACAACGCGCCCTGCATGTTCTGGCGGGCCACACCGGGAACGCCGGTGAAGGTCGGGCACACGCGGGACCTGCCCAAGAACATTCTGCTGTTCAACGCCACCAACGACGCGGCCACCCCGTACGCGGACGCGCTGGAGGTGCAGAAGATCTTCAACGCCCACCTCGTCGTCCATGACGGCGAGCGCACGCATTGCGTCGTGCATCGCGGTGATCTCCGTCCGGGCGGCCTGGACTCCTATTTCGACGCCTACTGGCTTCAGGACGAACTGCCCGACAAGCGCACCGTGCACGTCTCCCCGCTCGGTGACCCGACCCCGCCGCCGCTGAACCCGCCCTCCGCGGCGGCCTCCCCCAGGACGTGATCAAGAAGTAGCATGCGAAGGGCCCTCGGTCGTCCGGGGGCCCTTCACCCGCGGTCCCGGCGGTCGAAGCAAGGGCTGGAACCGAAGGGGTTCGCCACCGCCGCAGGCCCGCCATGGGCGCCGCCTTGTGGAAACCATGGCCGTTCGTTTCCCGAGAGTTGCTCCACTCACTGCGCACGCCGGGTTGTCCCCCGATCCTGACTCCATTACCGTCCATATTTGGATGATTACTCTATGTAATCGCATGTCAGAGAATCGGGGAGCCATGTCGATCAGGCAATTCATTGGCGGCGCCATCGTGGCCGGAGCCGTCGCGGCCGGGACCTTCGGCGGCGCTGGGACCGCGTCCGCCGCGACTCCGTCCGCCGCCGTCACCGTCCAGGGCGGGCACGGCGGCAAGGGCGGGCACGGCGACGCCACGGCGCAGGACACAGTGCTGTCCAACAGCGCGCTCGTGCGGGCGTCCAGGGCCTTCGTGCTTTCGGCGCACCGGCACGGGAACCAGCGCGTGACGCTCGTCATCATGGAACGGTCGGGCGTCATCCGGCTCGTGGTCCGTACTCGCCAGGCGGGCCCGCAGACCTATGAATCCGCCAAGCGCAAGGCCTACACCGCCGTCGCGTTCGGCCAGCCGACCAGCGCGCTGGCCGGAAACGAGACGATCAAGCAGATTCCCGGCACGCTCGTGCTGCCCGGCGGCGTCCCCGTCATCCACAAGGGCTTCCCCATCGCCGGGATCGGCGTCGGCGGCGCGCCCGACGGCAGAGTCGACGAGGCCATCGCCAACGACGTTCGCGCCGCCATCGGCCACTGATCCGGGAAACGGTTCGCACCGGGGCGGAGCCGCGATTCGCGTCCCCGCCCCGGTCGCTCCCGGCGTCCCTTTCTCACGGCCGGCCGGGAAGGATGTTGTGGGTGCGCCGGAGAATGTTGTCGGGGTCGTACCGCCGTTTGACGGTCGCCAGCCGCCGGTAGGTGTCCGCCGGATAGGCCGCCGCGACGTCCGCGTGGTCGGCCGAGCCGAGGAATCCGACATAGGCGCCCGAGCCCAGAATGGACACCCGCGACCACCGCCGCAACGCCTGGTCGAGATGTCCGGGCGGCGCGGATTCCGGAACCGGGAACGCGGCCGCCACCATGACCTCGGCGTCCCGGTGGGCGAAGGCGGTGGCGTCCCGGCCGACGCGGGCGACCGCGCCGCCCATGCCGCGGAGCGAGATCGCCGCTCCGCCGCCGGTGAACAGGTCGTGGACGGCGGTGACGCGCGCGCCGTCCAGCGTGCTGAAGAACGTGTTGCGCACCGCCATGCGCATCCCGGGAGGCAGCGCCGTGACGTCCTGGAACACCTCGGCGTACGGCACGACCCCGATGTCGTCGGAGACCACCGGGGCCAGCTCCCGGAACGGGCGCAGCGCCCGCTCCGCCCCGGCGCCGTCCGAGCCCGCGTAGCAGCAGGTCAGCGAGATGCCCTCGGGATGTCCCGGCATCGCGGGCATGAGGTTGAGCGTCGTGGTCAGGTTCTCGTCACTGGCCCGGACGAGGTCGCGCCAGCCCGCGATCAGGCCCGGCAGGTCGTCGGTCCGGTAGCCGAGCGTCCCGAAGCACACGGCCGTGATCGGCTGGGCGATGAAGTCGAAGCCGACCGCGACGCCGAAGTTCCCGCCGCCGCCGCGCAGCGCCCAGAACAGGTCGGCGTGCTCGGCGGTGTCGGCGCCGAGCATCCGGCCGTCCACGGTGACCATCTGCACCGCCGCCAGGCTGTCGATGACCAGCCCGTACCTGCGCGCCATCCAGCCGATACCGCCGCCGAGCGTCAGGCCGCCCACCCCCACCTGGCCGGTGTCCCCCGAGGACAGGCCGAGGCCGTGCCGGCTCAGGGCCGCCGCCACCTCGCCCCAGGTCGCCCCCGCGCCGACGCGGACCCGCCTGGACGCCGCGTCCAGCAGGCGCACCCGGTTCATCCGCCGCGTGTCGATGACCATTCCGTGCGTGTTCGTGCTCAGCCCCGCCATGCTGTGCCCACCGGACCGCACCGTGACGGCCAGCCCGGCGTCGGAGGCGTGCCGCAGCGCCGCCGCCACCCCCGCCGCGTCGTGAGGACGGACGACCAGGTCAGGGGTACCGTCCGCGAACAGGGCCGCCGCGGACTCGGCGTAGCCGTCCTCGCCCGGCAGAAGCACCTGCGCGACCTCGGCCAGGCCCGATGCGAGACGTTCACTGCTCAGGATGTGTGTCATGAGGCAGATCGTGCCTGGGACGGGGGCTCCGGGGCGTCCGGTGGAGGGGGTGTATTTCGCCTGCTCAGCGGGGAGTCGGCGGTCCGGCCGACTACTGCGTGGGGAGTAGGCGACAATCGGCCCGGCGGGAGGATGTGCCCGCGAAACCGGCCCGTATGCTCGGAGAATGCGTAATGGTCGCGGCTTGCGGAGGCTCTACGGGGCCGGGTGGCTCATCTCCGCGGGCGTCATGTTCGTCGTCGCCCGCATGTGGCAGCTCCACCTGCGCGAGGTGGAGCAGCGTGCCGAGGAGGCGGAGCGGACCAAGGACGAGGCCGCCAGGCGCAGGGCCGTGGAGGAGCGGCTGCGCATCGCCCGCGAGCTGCACGACTCGCTCACGCACAGCATCTCGGTGATCCAGGTGCAGGCCGGCGTCGAGGTGCACCTGGCGGGCAAGCGCGGCGAGGAGGTCCCGCCCGCGCTGCTCGCGATCCAGGAGGCCAGCGCGGACGCCGGACGGGAGCTGCGGGCCACGCTCAGCGTGCTGCGCTCCAACGAGGACGGCGACACCAGCGGCCTCGGCCAGTTGGAGAGCCTGGTCGCGCGGGCGCGCACCGCCGGGCAGCCGGTCACCCTGACCGTGACCGGCACGCGGCGCCGCCTCGCGCGCGACGTCGACCAGGCCGCCTACCGCATCGTCCAGGAGGCGCTCACCAACGTCTCCCGGCACGCCGCGGGCACCCGCGCCACCGTCCTCGTGCTCTACCGGTCGGACGAGCTGATCGTCGAGGTGGAGAACGACGGCGACGTGCCCGGCGCCGCGTCCGCCGGGCAGGGGCTCGGCCTGATCGGCATGCGCGAACGGGTCACCGAACTCGGCGGCCGCCTGGAGACGGGGCCGCGCCGGGACGGCGGCTTCCGGGTGCGCGCCGAACTGCCGATCCGGACCACGGAATGATCCGCGTCCTGCTGGCCGACGACCAGGTGCTGATCCGCAGCGGGATCCGGTCGCTGCTCGACGCCGAGGACGACATCGAGGTCGTCGGCGAGGCCGCCGACGGGCAGCAGGCGATCGCGCTGGCACTGGACCACCGTCCCGACATCGCGCTGGTCGACATCCAGATGCCGGTGCTGGACGGCATCGAGGCCACCCGGCAGATCGTCGCGGACCCGCGGCTGGCCGACGTCCGCGTCGTCATCCTCACCAACTACGGGCTGGACGAGTACATCTTCCGCGCGCTGCGCGCCGGCGCGAGCGGCTTCCTCCTCAAGGACACCCATCCCGCCGAACTGCTCCAGGCCCTCCGCGTGGCGGTGCGCGGCGACGCGCTCCTCTCCCCCTCCGTCACCCGGCGCCTGATCAGCGAGTTCGTCGCCCGTCCCCCGGACGTCCTCGCCGCCGTGGGCATGGAGTCGCTCACCAACCGGGAACGCGAGGTCGCCGCCCTGGTCGCCCGCGGGCTGAACAACGACGAGATCGCCGAGGCCATGGTGCTCAGCCCCACCACCGCCAAGACCCACGTCAGCAGGGCGATGACCAAACTCGGTGCCCGCGACCGCGCCCAACTCGTGGTGTTCGCCTACCAGAGCGGCCTCGTGAGCCCGCGCGACACCGCCCCACCCCCCAACACCCCCCGCTGAGCCCCGGCCGCCGCGCCGGGCGAAGCGGCCTGGGACCGGGCGGGTTCAGGCCCTTCGCCGAACGGTTTCGAGTGTTGATCCTGGTGGCGGCCAGGGGCGAGAAATATCCGGGACGGCGCGAACTTCCCTGCGCCTTCACGACATCCTGACGCCCGTATCGGGCAGCGGGTTCGGGGCACGGCGGGTCGGATTGATCACGTCCCGGCGCGCCAACCCCGCCGGGGTGCCCCCCATCTCACCCCGTACAGCGCGATCAAGAAGATCGCGCACCGATACGGGAGCGGGGACCCATGCGGAAGATCGTGATGACCGGAGTGGCCGCGGCGCTGGCGCTCGGGCTGACGGCCTGCGGAAACGTCGGCGACACCAAGTCCGCGGCGACGCCCGCGGCGCCCACGCCGCCGGCCGCGCCCACCACCTCGCAGGGGCCGGGCGGGACGTCCGCGCCCAGCGGCGCCGCCACCCCCGGCGGCGCGTCCACCCCCACGACCCCGGGCGGTTCGGACGCTCCGACGGTGCGGCACTCGCCGCTCGCGCAGCCGGGCGGCAAGCCCGCCAAGGAGGCGTGGGGACGGCTGCGCTACGTCGCGCCGGGCAAGTTCAGTGTCGGCAACGTCATCTTCTTCACCGCCACCGACACCGTCGTGTACGTCGCCGGGGGCACCTGCCCGGACGGCACGCCGCCGCCGGCCGACGTCAGCAGGTGCTCCGTCGACGGGTTCGACGAGTGGGTGCGGGCCGCGCCGCACAACGCCGTCGTGCGCTTCTCCGGCCAGGCCGCCACCATGATCCGCGAGACCCAGTAATACGCGCGGGCGCGGGAACGACGAGCCGGGTCGCCGGTGGCGGACGGACGAAGGGTCCGCCACCCGGCCGGGTGATTCGTCCGACTTAGAGTGGTATTGGGCCCGGGGTAATGGCGGCCGGCGGGTGAGTAAGACCCTGGCTCAGGTGCTGGTTTGTGCTGACCCGGCTCTTGGAGTCGGGGCGGGGCGGACATCATGGCTCTGACCGCGAACAGTGATTCGCGGTTCCGATCATTTCGGGGAGGAGCCGGTCGCCATGGTCAATCCCGCGCCGTTGGAGAGCTTCAAGGGCAGCACCGACGATGAAAGGTTGACGGCCGCGCTGTCCTACAGCGCGGCGCAGACCTACAAGCCCGTCATCCTGCTCGGAGAGGCCCGGCAGTACACGTTCGGAAAGCGGCGGACGATGTTCAACGGTTTCGCGATCAGCGGGCCGCCGGTGTCGGGGAGCGAGTTCCGCTACAACGGCAAGGTGAAGCTGAACGTGCCCGGGTCCGGATGGCTGGACATGACCGGCGGGCAGCTCAAGGGGATCTATATCGGCGACCTCTCGTTCGAGGGCAACGCCGAGACCTCGTTCTTCGTCGACAAGACCAACACCCAGACGGTGCTGTGGGCCAGCCATCTGAAGAACCTCGGCTTCTCGCTGTTCAAGCACGTCATCTGGGGCGCGCACACCGCCGTCACATTCTCGGGGCAGTGGGACGTCAACAACTGCTACGACACCGAGTTCAAGCTCTGGGGTTCCGACAACAACTACTGGACGGACGGCATGCTCCTGGACTCCCCCAACCATCCGGCCGGGGAGCGCTACCACATATGGCTGCCGCACCTGAGCAAGAGCACGGTCGGGCCGGTCTTCGTCACCGGCATGCACAATGTGACGCCGATGCGCGTCGACGGCGGGCGCGGCCTCGTCATCGGCGGGGCGCGGTTGGAGGCCCAGCAGGGGAACCCGACCTGGGGAAGCCAGCTCATCATCACGGGCGGGAAGTTCCTGCGGGTACGGGACGTGTTCTTCTTCAACGGCATGAGCAAGCCGGATTCCACCGGGCATCCCGACCCGGCGCTCCACAAAGGCATCGTCACGATGACCGGTGGGAGCGATGTGGTCTTCGACGGCTGCATGTTCTCCAATGGGGACGGCCAGCAGAAGGGTTCGACGCCCGCCGGGACCCCGCATCTTTATGTCGGGGGCGGTGCGCGTATCCGGGTGCGCAATCACCAGTCGTCGGACACACCGCGGATCGTGCGCGCGCAG
Source organism: Actinomadura sp. NEAU-AAG7 (assembly GCF_018603865.1). Lineage (NCBI taxonomy): Bacteria > Bacillati > Actinomycetota > Actinomycetes > Streptosporangiales > Thermomonosporaceae > Actinomadura > Actinomadura sp. NEAU-AAG7. The sequence continues at coordinate 1,297,555 of NZ_JAHFZY010000001.1, read as the reverse complement.
TCCGTCTCCGCGCGGGCGTTCTACCTCGACTCCGACCTGAGCGTGACCGCCGGCTAGAGGAAGGCGGGGCCCCGGAGTTCGAGGGTCTCGTTCAGCATCCGCTGGACGGTCTCGCGGACGTGGTCGGTGACGTTGGAGACCGCGGCCGGGTCGTCGGCGTCGTGGCCGTCCAGGGGCATCGGCGCACCGAAGCGGATCAGCCACTTGGACGGGAGCGGGACGAGGCCGAGGGGCCCGAGCAGCGGGAACGTCGGGGTGATCGGGAAGTAGGGGAGGCCGAGCAGGCGGGCGAGCGAGCGCAGGTCGGCGATCTTCGGGTAGATCTCCTCGGCGCCGACGATCGCGGCGGGGACGATGGGGACGCCGGACTCCAGGGCCGTGCGGGCGAAGCCGCCGCGTCCGAAGCGCTGGAGTTTGTAGCGTTCCGCGAAGGGTTTGCCGACGCCCTTGAAGCCCTCGGGGAAGACGCCGACCAGCTCGTCCTTGGCGAGCAGGCGGGACGCGTCGGCCGGGCAGGCGAGGGTGTGCCCGGCCTTGCGGGCCAGGTGGGCGAGCACCGGGACCTGGTACACGAGGTCGGCGCCGAGCAGGCGGAGGTCGCGGCCCGCGTGGTCGTGGACGGCGACCGACAGCATCAGCGCGTCGACCGGGATCGTCCCGGAGTGGTTGGCGACGACCAGCGCGCCGCCGGAGGGGATGTTCTCGATGCCGGAGACCTCCACGCGGAACCAGTGCTCGTAGAGCGCGCGTGCCAGCGGGAGCAGGACGGTGCCGTTGAACTCCGGGTCGAAGCCGAACTCGTCCACCTCGTAGTCGCCCGCGAGGCGGCGGCGCAGGAAGGCCAGGCCGCGGTCGAGGAGGCCGTCGGGTTCGGGCGTGCCCTGGTGGCGCGCGGCGTCCAGCGGGATGACCTCCGCGTCCAGGCTCATGGCCGCCCTCCGCCGAGCACCGCGCCGAGCCGGTCCAGCATGCCGCCGTCCGACGCCGCGAACTCGGCGAACGCCTCTTCGGAGCTGTACTCGGGACGCCACCCGAGCTCGCGGACGAGCGCCGAGGTGTCGATCACACGGCCGTAGGTCAGCCAGCGCAGCAGTTCGGGGGAGAAGCCCGACAGGCCCGCGAAGCGCCGTCCGAGGTCGCCCAGCGTCGACAGCGACGAGGACGGGACGGGCACGTACGGGCGGCCCGCGCGGCGCAGCGCCTGCGACAGCAGCAGGACGCCGTCGCCCGCGACGTTGTAGCAGCCGGGGTGGTCCTCGACGGTCATGCGGCGCAGCGCCTCGGCGCCGTCGCCCGGGTGGACGAACTGGAGCCGCGGGTCGAAGCCCAGCACCGTCGGCACGACGGGCATGCGCAGGTAGCGCGTGAACGGCGAGTCGACGTCCGGGCCGAGGAAGTTCGCGAACCGCAGCACCGAGACCACCAGGTCGGGACGGCGCCGCCGGAGCCCGCGCACATGGCCCTCGACCTCGACCGCGTCCCTGGCGTAGCCGGACGTGGGCGCCTCGACGGGCTCGTCCGGCTCGGTGAAGACCGCCGGGTCCATCGGGGATGAGCCGTAGACGGCCGCCGAGGAGCGCACGACGAGCTTGCGCGTGTCGGGCGAGCGCTGGCACGCGGCCAGGAGCTGCATGGACCCGACGGCGTTGGGCTCCTTCGAACCCGCGCCCGAGGGTGCCAGGCCGAGGTGCACGACCGTGTCGACCCGCGCCGAGGAGATGGTCTCCGCGATGCCGGACGTGCGGACGTCGACCCGGACGAACTCGGTACGGCCGAGCGACGCGGTCGGCGGCACCGTGTCGACGCCGATGACCCGCTCGACGCCCGGGTCGGACTGGAGGGTGTTCGCGACCCGCGCCCCCAGGAAACGGGAGACGCCCGTGACGAGGACGACACGGGCCGCGGCGGCGGGTATGCAGGACACTGTGCGCCCCACCCCTTACGGCTGAGTGGCCGGCGTGACTACTTCTTGTTGCGACGCTGGATGCGCGTCTTCTTCAGCAGCTTGCGGTGCTTCTTCTTCGCCATCCGCTTGCGGCGCTTCTTGATGACAGAGCCCACGAGACCTCGCTCGGCGTATCGGGTGTTGTGCAGGAGACGGGCGTGCCGCAGGCGAGTTCACTCGGCACGCGCGCACGGTCCGCTGCCCAAGGGTACCGCTGTGGCGGTGGAGGTCAGGCCGCGCCCTCGCCCGACCCCGGACATGCCGGAGCCGGCACCGCGCGTCGCGCGGCGCCGGGCACCGTTCCAGCGCGGGCCGGGCATGCCCGTCCCGCACCGGTGTCCTGACCGTCCCCGGCGTCCGGGCGCCCGGGGACATCGGCGATGCCCCCGGCCCCCGGATACCGGTCCCGGTGACCAGGTGGCCACCGTCCGGTCCCTGTCCTCGTTCCCCAGCTCCGGGACGGTTCGTCCCGGATGCCCCCTGCACGGCCGGGTGTGGAGATCGCGGCGAGGGCGTGGATCGCCCCGCCCCTACCCGTTATCCGGCTTCGATGTACGCGTCGCGCAGGTAGTCGTGAACGGCCTGCTCGGGAACCCGGAACGAGCGGCCCACGCGGATCGCGGGCAGCTCGCCTGAGTGGACGAGGCGGTAGACGGTCATCTTGGACACCCGCATCACCGAGGCCACTTCGGCCACGGTCAGGAACCTGACCTCACTGAGAGGTCGCTCGCCTGAGCTCATCGGACGCCCTCTTCCACACGTGCCGCGCACCGGCCCTTTGGGTGACTTTGATCACGCACGTGTACTTCCTCCAGCGTAAATCGCGTATCGGCAGTCGCAAGAGGGGAGTTCCACCCATTTGCGTATCCGGACCTGACCGGGCGGCCACAGGGATATGTCCACACACAGCGTGGACATGACGGCACAACGCGTGGTGTCACGACCCGTTGTCAACCAAAATCAGGCGATGACCTGCGTCTCAGGCGCGATCATCGGCTCCGCGCGGACACCGGCGTCCCACCACCGGAGCCCCGTCACAGGGGGTGACGGCCGCCCGGGTGTATCCGCCGAGTGAGGAAGGTCAGCCGGACGGGAGCAGCCCCGCTCGACCCAGGAGGTAGGCCGTCATAGGCGCGTAATGGTGCGGGGATACGCCGTCGTCCAGCGGAACGACGACGTCGATCTTGCCCTCGGCGGCCCCGGCGAACAGCGCCGGATCGTTACAGTCCGCGAACCCCACGGTGTCGATGCCCGCCTGCCCGGCCGCACCCGCCCAGCCGTGGTCGGCGATGGCCAGATCCGGCCAAACTTCGGTTTTCTCGCCCGTTGGCCCATCGGGAGCGATAACGGACACACGCCCCACGGGTGCCGGTTCACCGGTCGCCAGTTCGCGCAGCATCGCCTCCATGGGCCGCGGGTCGTGGGTGTGGTGGGTGCGCCCGTCGTCGCCTTCGAGCATCGCGACGCCGCCCTCGGCGTAGACGATGCGGCGCGTCTCGGAGCCGCCCCAGCCCGCGTCGATCTCATACGTCCAGCCCTCGGCCGGGGTGAGGACGCGGCAGCCGGCGCCGGCGAGGGCGTGCGCCACCGCCTGGTACACCGGCGACAGCGTCGCCGGGTGGCCGGTGGCGATCAGCACGGTCTCGGCGCGGCGGGCGGCGAGGCCGACGCGCTCGCCCATCGCCTCCAGCATGTCGAGGGTGATGTCGGGGTCGATGGTGTCGTCGCCGTACACGTGCCCGGGATCGGGGTCGACGCCGCAGCGCTCGACCATCATCTCCAGGACGGTCCGCTCCGTCCACGAGGGCTTGAGCTCCAGGCCGAGCTGGTAGTACGGCTCGCCGTCCGCCATCAGCCGGTAGTGCTTGAGGTTGTTCTGCCGCGGTGTCGCCACATCGCCCGCGATCATCGTCTGGACGAGGTGCTCGCGCAGCTCGTCCCGTGCCGGTGCCGTCATGCCCGCTGCCGCCATCCCAGCCGCCATCCCTGCCGTCGCCATCCCAAGTGTCGTTCGCGTGCGAGGGTCGTCATTCGTCGGTCATCGGGTCGAGGCCGTGCTCGGGGAACACCGCCCGGCGCGTCGCCAGGACCGCCTGGTCGATCGGGCTGGCCGGGTCGTAGCCGTCCCCCCAGCGCTGGACGTCGACGACGTCGGTCCCGTCGGTCATGCGCTGCGGGGCGGTCTCGTCGGTGCGCAGCCGGACGAACTCGCGCCATCCCGCCGGCGTCCGCGTCCCGGGCGGGATCGGCGCGCCGGACGCCTCGGCCAGCAGGTGCGTCCACGCCCGCGGCACGACCTGGACCAGCTCGTATCCGCCGCCGCCGGTGGCGATCCAGCGCCCGCCCGCGGTCTCGTGCGCGAGCCGGTGCAGGGCGGCGTAGGCGGTGCGCTGGCCGTCCACGCTGAGGATGAGGTGCGCGAGCGGGTCGAGCGCGTGCGCGTCCGCGCCGTGCTGGGTGACCAGCACCTGCGGCCGGAACCGGCGCAGCAGCGGCGGGACCGTCGCCTCGAACGCGCGCAGCCAGGGCCGGTCGCCGGTGCCGGGCGGCAGCGCCACGTTGACCGCCGTGCCCTTCGCGCCGGGGCCGCCCGACTCGTTGGGGAAGCCGGTGCCGGGGAACAGCGTCCGCGGGGTCTCGTGCAGGCTGATGGTGAGGACGCGGGGATCGTCGTAGAACGCGTCCTGCACGCCGTCGCCGTGGTGGACGTCGATGTCCACGTAGGCGACGCGTTCGGCGCCCTGCTCCAGCAGCCACGCGATCGCGATCGCCGGGTCGTTGTAGACGCAGAAGCCGCTCGCGGCGCCGCTGAGCGCGTGGTGCAGGCCGCCGGAGATGTTCGCGGCGTGCTCGGCGGCGCCCGTCCACACCGCCTCGGCCGCCGCGACGGAGGCGCCCGCGACCAGCGCGGACGCGTCGTGCATGCCGACGAAGACGGGGTTGTCGGACGTGCCGAGCCCGTGCCTTGGATCCGGCCGGCCGGTGGCGCCCGCCTGCTTGACCGCCGCGATGTAGGGCTCCTCGTGGACGAGGCCGAGCAGCGCGTCGCCCGCCGCCTCGAACCCGGTGACCCGCACGTTCGGCCGGTCCGTCACGCCCAGCTCGCGGGCCAGCGCCATCGTCAGCTCGACCCGGACGGGGTTCATCGGGTGGCCCGAGCCGAAGTCGTAGGAGATGAGCCGGTCGTCCCACAGGATCGTGAGCCCGCACCCGGCCGGCTCGGCGGACGGGGGCGGGGCGGCACTGCTCATGACCTCACGGTATCGCGGCGGCCGCGTGGTGCGGATCACACGGCGTGCGCGCGACGCGCGCTCTCAGCGGCGGGCGGCGGGCTCGTGGGCGCGGGACGGCTCGGCGCGGCTCCCCGTCCGGGTGAGCGCGAACCCGGCGATCGCGGCCAGCGCCGCGACGCCCTCGCCGGCGAGGCTGATCGTCTTCTCGGTGTACCAGGCGGGGTCGTGCATGTCGGGCAGCGGTCCGAGCGCGCCCGTGTCGACGTAGTAGTAGAGCAGCAGCGCGCCGACGGCGCTGCCCGCGACGAGGAAGGCCAGCGCGTACGACCAGCGGCGGGCGTAGGTGAGGACCACGACGGCGGCCACCGCCGCCACCGCCGCCTGGATCCGGAACAGCAGGTCTCCGTCGATGGAGCCGCCCTGGACGTAGGCCATGTCCGGGGCGAACCTCCAGTGCACGATGGCGTCGGCCGCGAGCCCCGCGGCCACCAGCAGGCGGATGATGAGTCCCATACCGCTTACACGGCTGGAGGCCCCGTCTCGGCTCAAATGTTCAGAGATGAACTTCTCTCCGATGCCATGCCCGATTCCGTGAGATTTCGCCGACCGGCCGCCCGCGCGTCGACCGGCCGTCCGAGAGTCGACCGGCCCGCCCGCGGGTCAGCCGCCCGCCAGTTCCCGGCCCCGGTCGCGGGCCGCCTCGATCGCCTCCAGGACGGCCGCGCGGACGCCGTGCCGCTCCAGCTCGCGGATCGCGGAGATCGTCGTCCCGCCCGGGGAGGTGACGGCCTCGCGCAGCAGCACGGGATGCTCGCCCGAGTCCCGCAGCATGATCGCCGCGCCGACCGCCGACTGGATCACCATCTCCAGCGCGGCGGCGCGCGGCATGCCGAGCAGGATGCCCGCGTCCACCATCGCCTCGACCAGGTAGTAGAAGTAGGCGGGCCCGCTGCCCGACAGCGCGGTCGCGCCGTCCTGGAGCGACTCGGGGATGCGCAGCACCTTCCCGACCGGCGACAGCAGCTCCTCGGCGAGCTTGAGGTGCTCCTCCCCCGCGTGCGCGCCGGCGGAGATCACGCTCATCGCCTCGTCCACGTGGACGGGCGTGTTCGACATGACGCGCACGACCGGGACGCCCTCGGGGAGCCGCTGCTCGATGAACGGGGTCGTGATGCCCGCCGCCATCGAGACGACCAGCCGTCCGGACGGGACGTGCGGGCCGATCTCGTCCAGCAGGGCGCCCATGTCCTGCGGTTTCACCGCCAGCACGAGCGTGCCCGCCTTCGCCGCGGCCTCGACGTTCGTGACGATCTGGACGCCGTACCGCTCGCGCAGCAGCGTGCCCCGCTGCTCGCGGCGCGTGGTCGCCATCAGCTCCGACGGGCGGCGCCCGGCCCGCAGCACCCCGGACAGCAGTGCCTCGCCCATCTTCCCGGCACCCAGAATCGCGATCATCGGCATATACCTTGACGTGGGGTTTCGTTGACCGCCCCAGCCTACCGAGCGGTCAGGAGCGCCCGGTGACGGACCGCATGACGAGCCGCAGGTTCGCGGGACGCTCGGCGAGGCGCCGCATGAAGTAGGCGTACCACTCGCGCCCGTAGGCGACGTAGACGCGGACGGCCGCGCCCTGCCCGGCCAGGCGCCGCTGCTCTTGCGGGCGGACCCCGTACAGCATCTGGTACTCGAAGGTGTCGGCGTCCCGTCCGTGCAGCACCGCCAGCGCTCCCGCGATGTCGATCAGGCGGGGGTCGTGCGTGGCGAGCATCGGGTAGCCCTTGCCCGCCATGAGCACCTTCATACAGCGGACGAAGGACTTGTCGATGTCCTCCTTGCCGGTGAAGGCGATCGGCTCGGGAGCGGCGTAGGCGCCCTTGCACAGCCTCACGCGCGACCCCTCGTAGGCCAGTTCCGCGCAGTGCTCCTCGGCCCGCCGCAGATACGCCTGGACGACCGCGCCCGTGTCGGGGAAGTCGCGCCGCAGTTCGTGGACGGTCCGCAGCGTGGAGTCGACGGTGGTGTGGTCCTCCATGTCGAGCGTGACCGTCGTCCCGGCGGAGCGGGCGGCGGTGCTGACGCGCCGCGCGTTGTCGAGCGCGAGCGCCTCGTCCACGGTCTGGCCGATCGCCGACAGCTTCAGCGAGACCTCGGCGCGCGTGCCGAGCGGCGCCCCCTCCAGCCGCGTGTCGCCGAGCCGCCGGAGCAGGTCGATGTAGTGCTGGACGTTCGCCTCGGCGCGCTCGCGGTCGGTCGTGTCCTCGCCGAGGACGTCGAGGGTGACCAGCAGGCCCTCGGTGGTGAGCTCCTCGGTGACGCGCGCCGCGTCCTCGATCGTCTCGCCCGCGATGAACCGCCGGACGACGTCACGGGTGAACGGCGCGGTCTCCACCACCCGGCGCGCACCTCCGCTGCGGGACGCGGCCAGCAAAGCCTGCCGAAGCACTGACGGACCCCCCTGTCGCTCGAATCTCGCTCGAACCCCCTGCCGCTCGCCACCAGCGTAGACCCGGGGCGTCAGGACACCGTGCCCAGGTTGTCGCCGCCGCCGTGCTGCCGGACGTACTCGGGCATCTCGGCGGTCTTGACCGCGTTGAACAGCGCCTTCGACTTCGCCGGGTCGAGCAGGACGACGCTCTGCTTTCCGCGCATGCCCGTGCCCCGGAAGGGCGTCGTCATGAACGCCACATCGGAGGCGCGCAGGTGCCGCAGGCTCAGCGCGAGCGAGCGCAGCTTGCCGCCGGACACGCTCTCGTCCACGCTGATCGACTTGGTGAACGCCGACAGGAACCGGTCGAGCTTCAGCGGGTTGGTCAGCGTGCCGCCGGCCGCCGCCTGCTTGGCGAGCGCGCTGAGGAACGCCTGCTGCCGCCTGATCCGGTCGAAGTCGCCGTTCGGCAGGTTGTAGCGCTGCCGGACGAACAGCAGCGCCCGCTCGCCGTCGAGCTTCTGCGGCCCGGCCTGCCAGTTCACCTTGCGGGCCGGGTCGTACACGCTCTGCTTGATGTCGACGGTGACGCCGCCGAGCGCGTCGGTCATCGACTTGAACCCCTCGAAGTCGATGGCGCCGTAGTGGTCGATCCGGACGCCGGTCAGGCTCTCCAGCGTCTTGATCAGCAGCCTCGGCCCGCCGTAGGAGAACGCCGCGTTGATCTTCTGGTTGCCGTAGCCGGGGATCTCCACCCACGAGTCGCGCGGGAACGAGACGACGTAGGCCCTGCGGCGGTCGGCCGGCAGGTGCAGCAGCATGATCGTGTCGGTGCGCTGCCGGCCGGGCTTCCACACCTCGCCGCCGTCGCCCGTCGTGGCGGCCTCGGCGCGCGAGTCCGACCCGACGAGCAGCCAGTTCTCGGTCCCGGCGACGTTCGGGCCGGGCCGCCGGGCGCCGTCCTCGGGCAGCGCGCCCTTGATCCGGCCGATGTTGCCGTTGTAGGAGGACTGGCGCTGCCAGACCAGCCCGCCGATGCCCGCGACGACCAGCGCGAAGAACACCCCGATCGCGATCAGGACGCGCGGCCAGCGGCGCTTGCGCGGCCTGCGGTGCCCCTGGCCGCCCTCGCCCGGGGCGGCGGGCCCGTCGCCGAGGCCGGGCAGCCCCCCGATGCCGGACGGCGTCCCGCTGCCGGACGGCGTCCCGGGCCCGGACGGCGCCCCCGGAGCCGTGGCGCCCGGAGCCCCGCGCGGCGGCACGGACGCGTCGGGTGGCCGGGGCGCGGAGGGGCCGGGGAGGTCTGGGGGGGTCATGGCGCCGGAGATTACCAGCCGCTCCCTGCTGCGAGACCCACATCGGCGCAGGGTGTCCGGTTCAGGCGGGGCCCCCCGTTCAGGTGGTGCGGCGGCGGAGCGTCGCGGCGCCGAGGACCAGCGCGACGACCGTGAACCCGGCGATGACCGCGATGTCCACGGCGAGGTCGCCGGTGAGGCTCGGGTGCAGGCTGATCTCCCGCATGCCCTCCACCGCGTACGTCAGCGGCAGGACGGCGGAGATCGCCTCCAGCCAGGACGCCATGTCGCCGCGCGGGACGATCAGCCCGCACAGCAGCAGCTGCGGCAGCACGAACGCCGGCATGAACTGGACGGCCTGGAACTCCGTCCGCGCGAACGCGCTCGCGAACAGCCCGAGCGCCATGCCGAGCAGCGCGTCCAGCACCGCGACGACCACGAGCGAGGTCAGCGACCCGGCGAGGTCGAGGCCGAGCCAGGTCAGCGAGATCAGCAGCACGACACCGACCTGCACCAGCGTGACGAGCCCGAACGCCAGCGCGTAGCCGAGCAGCAGGTCGAGCTTGCCGGTGGGCATGGTCATCAGCCGCTCCAGCGTCCCGCCCGTCCGCTCGCGCAGCGTCGCGACGCTCGTCACGATGAACATGATCAGGAAGGGGAACAGGCCGAGCAGCATCGGGCCGATCCGGTCGAACAGCACGGGCTGGTCGAACACGTACCGCAGCAGGATCATCAGCAGGCTCGGCACGCCGACGAGCATGGCGAGCGTGCGGTGGTCGTTCTTGAGCTGGGCCAGGATGCGGCGCGTCGTGGCCAGCGTGATCGACAGGCTCATGAGGGGCTCCCCGCGCGCTCGGTGATCAGGTGGAGGAACGCGCCCTCCAGGTCGTCCGCGCCCGTCCTCTCCCGCAGGGCGCCGGGCGCGCCGTCGGCGAGGATCTGGCCCTCGCGCATCAGCAGGAGCCGGTCGGTGCGGCCCGCCTCGTCCATCACGTGGCTGGACACGACCAGCGTCGTGCCGCGGTCGGCCAGCTCGCGGAACAGCTCCCACAGCTCCTGCCGCAGGACGGGGTCGAGGCCGACCGTCGGCTCGTCCAGGACGAGCAGCTCCGGCGAGCCGAGCAGCGCGACCGCGAGGTTGGCGCGGTTGAGCTGCCCGCCCGACAGCGTCGCGACGACCTGGTCGCGGCTGCGGCCGAGCCCGACCTCGTCGATCACCCGGGCGACGTCGCCGCGCGGCGCGCCCAGCACGGACGCGAAGTACCGCAGGTTCTCGGTGACGCTCAGGTCCGTGTAGACGGCGGGCGACTGCGTCGCGTACCCGACGCGGCGGCGCAGGCCGCGCGACCCGGCGGGTTCGCCGAGCACGGTCACCGTCCCGCTCTGGACGATCTGCACGCCGACGAGCGCGCGCATCAGCGTCGTCTTCCCGCAGCCGCTCGGGCCGAGCAGCCCGAGCACCGCCCCCTGCGGGACGTCGAAACTCAACCCGTGCAGCACTTCCCGGCCCCCGCGGACCACCCGCAGGTCCCGCACGCTGACCGCCGGACTTGAACTCATCATGTGTTGAATTTAATTCGCGCAAGCGGTACCGGTCAAGGGGCACGCGGAAGAGAGGAGGAGCTTCGGCCGGGGTTCAGCCGAGGTAGCGCTGGAGCGTGGGCGCGACGAGGGCGATCAGCTCGTCCTCGGAGGCGGACGCGATCGGCTCGACCCGCACGACATAGCGGACGATCATCAGCCCGATCAGCTGGCCCGCCGCGGCCTGGGCGTTCAGCATCGGCACGTCGGTGGCCTCGCCGACGCGTCCGAACAGGGCGGAGGTGACGAACTCGCGCAGCAGCGCGGCGGCGCGCTCGTTGGTCATCGCCGAGCGGAGCATGGCGAGCAGCGGCGCGCGGCGCTCGGGATCGCTCCAGACCTCCAAAAAGACGCGGACCATGGTCTCGCCGAGCCGGTCGCGGGGGGCGGCGAGGATGCGCGGCAGGAGGACGGCCGGGTCCACCGGGAAGCGCATGGCCTCGATGAACACGCCCTCCTTGTTGCCGAAGAAGTGGTGGACGAGCGCCGGGTCGACATCGGCGGCCCGCGCGATCGCGCGCAGGGACGCGCCGTCGTAGCCCTTCTCGGCGAACAGCTCGCGGGCCTGCGCGAGGATCGTCTCGCGCGTCTCGCTGCGCCCGGGCCGGCGGCCGGGCCCCGGACGGCGGCCCGGACCCCGCGCGGGCCTGGTGGCCTCCGTCACCGCGCTCCCCGCAGGGTGATCTCCCCGCGCGAGCTGACCTGCCAGGTGCGGTCGGCCGCGGCGAGGTGCAGGCGGGCGAACGCGAGCGCCTCGGCGAGGTCCTCCATCCGCTCGGGACGGCCCGCCGCGCGCCGCGTGTTGACCTCCAGCACGACGTGCCCCCGGTACCCGCCCTCGGCCAGGTTCTCCAGCATCGGCCCGCACGGCTGGGCGCCCCGGCCCGGGACGAGGTGCTCGTCCTTGTTGGTGACGCCCATGCCGTCGGCCAGATGGACGTGGCGGAGCCGGTCGCCGAGGCTCGCGGCCATGTCCAGCGCGTCGGAGCCCGACACCGCCGTGTGGGACATGTCGAGGGTCACGAAGGGGTAGTCCTGGTCGACCGGGTTCCAGTCGGGGAGGTACATCCCGGCCTCGGCGCCGCGCGCCTTGAGCGGGAACATGTTCTCGACCGCGAACAGGACGTCCGTCTCGTCCTGCATGCGGGCGAGGCCCTCGACGAACTCCTTGGCGTACTCGCGCTGCCAGCGGAACGGCGGGTGGACGACGACGACCTCCGCGCCCAGCTCCTCCGCGACCTCCTTGGATCGCACCAGCTTGCCCCAGGGCTCGCGTCCCCAGACCCGCTGGGTGAGCAGCAGGCAGGGCGCGTGGATCGATTTGATCGGCACCTGGTGGTAGTCGGAGAGGCGGCGCAGGACGTTCAGGTCCTGGGAGGAGGCGTCGGTGGAGACCATCACCTCGACGCCGTCGTATCCGAGCAGGGCGGCGATCTCGAAGGCGCTCGGGACCTTCTCCGGATAGACCGAGGCGGTCGACAGCGTGATCGGCGCGTCCGGCACGCGCAGGGCCGGTGCGAACGCGCCGTTGTAGTCCGCGGTCAAGGCTCCCTCGCCAGGAATGTTCGCCAATGTTTCGTACGGAAAGCCTATGCGCACCCGGCGCCGATCGGACCCTCGCCCAGAGTGATCCTCGTTGCCCTCGCCATCACCCTCCAGTGCCACCCGCGTTCGGCGGGGCTACGCTCTGCTGGCGTGGCCGAGATAGCTCCGGGGGCGGTGCCGAGCCCGAACATCTGGAACTCCCCGCGCGTGTACGAGGTCGAGAACCGCGCGGTCGACCCGGACGGGGTGCTGGAGGCGGCGATGCGGGCCGTCCGGCCGTGGCGGGGCTCGACGGTGCTGGACCTCGGCTGCGGAACCGGCTTCCACCTGCCCTTCTTCGCCCAGGAGGCGGGCCGGGTGATCGGGGTGGAGCCGCATGCGGGGCTCGCCGCGACGGCACGGCGGCGCGTGCGGGACCTGCCGAACGTGACCGTCCGCGTGGGCGCGGCCCAGGCGCTCCCGCTCCCCGACGCGTCGGTGGACGTCGTCCACGTCCGCTGGGCGTACTTCTTCGGGCCCGGATGCGAACCGGGCCTCGCGGAGCTGGACCGGGTCGTCCGGCGCGGCGGCGCGATCATGATCATCGACAACGACGCGACGCGGTCGACGTTCGGCGGCTGGTTCCGGCGCGGGCTGCCGAAGTACGACCCCGGCGCGGTGGAGCGGTTCTGGACGCGGCGCGGCTACCACCGGGAACCCCTCATGATCCGCTGGTCGTTCCAGAACCGGAGCGACCTCGCGGACGTGCTGCGCATCGAGTTCCCGCGCGATCTCGCGGACGCGTTCCTGCGCGAACACGACGGGCTCGACGTGGACTACGCGGTGAACCTGTGGTGGCGCCGCGCGTGAACACTGACTGGCCGGTCACCCCCGACCTCTACTAGACTTCCCGTACAACAACAGCCCTTCGCAGGCGGTGTCGCCGCGTCTCGGCCGGCGTCCGCGACCCCGAGGAACGGGAGGAACCGGCCATGGGCCGTGCCGCCAGGACGAGCCGCACCCTGCTGGCCGCCGGGATGATCGGCGCCGCGGGCGCGGGCGCCGGGATCGCCGGGATCGCCGCCCAGCGCCGCGCCATGCGCCGCTTCCACCTGCGCCCCGACCCCTTCGCGGGCGAGCCGTTCGGCTCCCTGCGCGGGCGTCCCGTCCCCGTCCGCGCGGACGACGGCACCCGCCTGTACGCCGAGATCGACGGCGACGACCGCGACGACCTCGCCGTCGTGTTCACCCACGGCTGGACCCTCACCCAGGACTCCTGGCACTTCCAGCGCAGGGCCCTGCGCGGCCACGGCCGCCTCGTCTTCTGGGACCACCGCGGCCACGGCCGCTCGTCCGGCGGCGCGCGCGACGGGTACACCGTCCACCGCCTCGCCCGCGACCTCGGCGCGGTCATCGAGGCCACCGTCCCCGCCGGGACGCCGGTCGTCCTCGTCGGCCACTCGATGGGCGGCATGACGATCATGCGCTACGCGGACGAGAACCCCGGCCTGATCGGCGACCGGATCGTCGCCGCCGCGCTGGTGTGCACCTCCTCCGGCGGGCTCGGCGAGGTCACGCTCGGCATGCCCGCCCTGCTCGCGCGCGTGTCGCAGCGCGTCCTGCCCGGTGCCCTGCGCGCGGCGGGCGCCGGGTCGGCGGTGATCGACCGGGTCCGCCACCTCGGCCGGGACGGCTCGGTCCTGCTCAAGGACCTGGTCGCCTTCGGCCCCGACGCGGGCCCCGCCGCCGTCGCGTTCGCCGACCAGATGATGACCGAGACCCGCACCGACGCCTACCTCGACTTCTTCCGCTCCATGATCACCACTCAGGTGATCAGCGACTGCGCGGCCCTCGGCGGCACCGACGCGCTCGTCGTCGGCGCCGAGCACGACCGGCTCACCCCGGTCGGGCACAGCCACCGGATCGCCGAGTGCATCCCGTCCGCCCGGTTGGAGATCATCAGGGACGCGGGCCACATGGCCATGCTGGAACGCCCCGACCTCGTCTCCGCCCACCTCACCGACCTCGTCGCGCGGGCTCGCGCGAATGTCGGCGGCGGGCTCTAGGCTCCCGTCCCATGGCGAAGGCGAAGACGGCGGCCAAGGCGGCCTACCGCTGCTCCGACTGCGGCTGGCAGACGTCCAAATGGGTCGGGCGCTGCGGCGAGTGCCAGACGTGGGGCACGGTCACCGAGGCGGCGTCGGCGACGCCCGCGCGGGTGGTGCACGCGGGGCCGGTGAGCGCGCCCGCGCGCCCGATCGGGCAGGTCGACGTGCGCTCCGCCAAGACCAAGCCCACCGGGCTGGACGAGCTCGACCGCGTGCTCGGCGGCGGCATCGTGCCCGGCGCCGTCCTGCTGCTGGCGGGCGAACCGGGCATCGGCAAGTCCACGCTGCTGCTGGAGGTCGCGGCGCTGGCCTCGACCGGCGCCTCCGGCCCCGGCTCCGATGCCGATTCCCATTCCGATTCCAAGGAGACCTCGCACGTCCTGTACGTGACGGGCGAGGAGTCGGCCGAGCAGGTGCGGCTGCGCGCCGACCGCGTCGGCGCGATCACCGACCACCTCTACCTCGCGGCGGAGACGGAGCTGTCGGCCGTCCTCGGGCACGTCGAGGCCGTCCAGCCGACGCTGCTGGTCGTCGACTCCATCCAGACCATCGGGACGTCGGAGGTCGACGGCGCGCCCGGCGGCGTCACGCAGATCCGCGAGGTCGCCGCCAACCTCATCCGGGTCGCCAAGGAGCGCGGCATCACGGTCGTGCTCGTCGGCCACGTCACCAAGGACGGCGCGATCGCCGGGCCCCGCCTGCTGGAGCACCTGGTCGACGTCGTGCTCTACTTCGAGGGCGACCGGCACTCCCGGCTCCGCATGATCCGCGCCGTGAAGAACCGCTACGGCCCCACCGACGAGCTGGGCTGCTTCGACCTGTCGGAGGTCGGCATCGTCGGCCTGCCCGACCCGAGCGGGCTGTTCCTCACCCGCCGCGACGAACCCGTCCCCGGCACGTGCGTGACCGTCACGCTGGAGGGCCGCCGCCCGCTCGTCGCCGAGGTGCAGTCGCTCGTCGCCAAGTCGCACCTGCCCTCCCCGCGCCGCGCGACCTCGGGGCTCGACACCTCGCGCGTCGCGATGGTCCTCGCCGTCCTCGCGCAGCGCTGCAAGATCTCGATGCACGAGCAGGACGTGTACGTGTCCACCGTGGGCGGCGTCCGGCTGACCGAGACCTCCGTCGACCTCGCGCTCGCGCTCGCCGTCGCCGGGTCCACGGTCGAGCAGTCGCTGTCCACCACCCTGATCGCGCTCGGCGAGGTCGGGCTCGCGGGCGAGGCGCGGGTCGTCCCGGGCGTCCAGCGGCGGCTCGCCGAGGCCGCCCGCCTCGGGTTCAAGTACGCCGTCGTCCCGCGCGGCTCCCTCGAACTGGCCGACGGCTCCCCGCTCAAGCGCGCCGATCCGCAGCTCTCCAGCTACGAGGGGATGAAGGTGATGGAGGTCGACAGCATCCAGCAGGCGCTCCAGGTCGCCTTTACGGCGCCCTGAGCCGGGTAGCGCCAGAGTATTACTGCACGCAACCGGTGGTTGCGACCAGGGGAGGAACCAGGCGAGCGCCCTCCTCGGTAAACTGACGCCGTCCAGCGACCTCCGGGGGCCAGGTGCCAGCACACAACAAGGGTCATGACGAACGACGCCGCGCCACCCTCGCGGCGGTTGCCCCGGGCACCCAGATCCGGGACGGACTGGAACGGATCCTCCGGGGCCACACCGGCGGGCTGATCGTGCTCGGCTACGACAAGCCGGTCGAGGAGCTGTGCACGGGCGGCTTCGAACTCGACGTCGAGTTCTCCGCGACCCGGCTGCGCGAGCTGGCCAAGATGGACGGCGCGATCGTCCTCAACGGCAGCCACAGCCGGATCGTCCGCGCCGCCGTCCACCTCGTCCCGGACTCCACCATCCCCACCGAGGAGTCGGGCACCCGGCACCGCACCGCCGAACGCGTCGCCCGCCAGACCGGCTACCCGGTCATCTCGGTCAGCCAGTCGATGCACATCATCGCGCTGTACCTCGACGGCATCCGCTACGTGCTGGAGGACTCCGCCGCGATCCTGTCCAAGGCCAACCAGGCCCTCGCGACGCTCGAACGCTACAAGCTCCGGCTGGACGAGGTGTCGGGCACGCTCTCGGCACTGGAGATCGAGGACCTCGTCACCGTCCGCGACGTCAGCGCCGTCGTCCAGCGGCTGGAGATGGTGCGCCGCATCGCCGACGAGATCGAGGGCTACGTCGTCGAGCTCGGCACCGACGGGCGGCTGCTGTCCCTCCAGCTCGACGAGCTGGTCTCCGGCGTCGACGTCGACCGCGAGCTGATCGTCCGCGACTACCCCTCCGCCGACACCCGCGCCCGCGGGGTCAACGCGATCCTGTCCGCGCTGGACGTGCTGTCGGCCAACGAGCTGCTCGACCTGTCCACGGTCGCCGAGGTCATGGGCTTCGCCGGGCCCGACGCGCTCGACCTGCCCGTCAGCCCCAAGGGCTTCCGCCTGCTCGCCAAGGTCCCGCGCCTGCCGAGCATGGTCGTCGAACGCCTCGTCGAGCACTTCGGCGGCCTCCAGAAGCTCCTCGCCGCCAGCATCGACGACCTCCAGGCCGTCGGCGGCGTCGGCGAGTCCCGCGCCCGCAGCGTCCGCGAGGGCCTGTCCCGGCTGGCCGAGTCCTCCATCCTCGAACGCTACGTCTGACCTTCGGGCCCGGGGGTTCGCGGCCGGTCCGTCAACGGAGCTGGAAGACCTGCTTCCCGGCGCCCTTCAGCGCGACGACATAGGTGCCCGGACGGACGCGGGCGCCCCCGCAGCCGCGCCGCCGGTCCCAGCCGACGGTGTCGACGTAGGGGATGCCGCGGCGCAGCGTCCGGCGGGTGTTCTCCGCACGTCCCCCGCCGCTCCTCCGGCAGCGGGCCGACGACCAGATGCGGTCATCGCCCGACGCGACGCGCACGTCGAGTGATCCCGCGTCCCACGTGCACTCGCCCTCGCCCGCGTTGACGACCGAGACGCGGAAGCGCGGCGCGTCCCGTCCGGTGTAGGTGTCGCGGGACGCCGCCAGGCTGACGACCAGGTTCTTCGCCGCGCAGCGGCCGCCCTCCGCGACGGGCTCGGCGGAGCGGATGACGGTCCGCGTCACGGTGACGGTCGGCATCGCGGTCGGCGGCGGATCGCTCCACGCGGCGTTCGCGCGCCGCCGGGGCTCGTCCTCCCCGTCCGCGCACGCCCACGCGAGGACGCCGACGGCGCCGAGGCCCATCGCGAGGGCCACCACCCGGCGCCGCCAGTACCGGTCGAGCCCAGAACCACCGGAACCACGTCCGGTATCCACCCCCATACGGTCAGTATGCATTCGCCGAACCGGTGCGAGGACGCGACCCGCCGCGTGCCACAATGGCGATCCGCCATGAACTCCATCTACCTCGACCCGATCCTCGGCTGGTACGAGGCGAACGCCCGTGACCTGCCGTGGCGCGCCGACGACGCCACCCCGTGGGGCGTGCTGGTCAGCGAGATCATGCTCCAGCAGACCCCGGTCGCGCGCGTCCTGCCCGTGTGGCAGACCTGGATGCGGCGCTGGCCCGCACCGGCCGACCTGGCCGCCGAACCGTCCGGCGAGGCGGTCCGCGCTTGGGGGCGGCTCGGCTACCCGCGCCGCGCGCTGCGGCTGCACGGGAGTGCCCGCGCGATCACCGAACGGCACGGCGGCGCGGTGCCCTCCGCCCACGAGGAGCTGCTGGCGCTGCCCGGCATCGGCTCCTACACGGCCGCCGCCGTGGCCAGCTTCGCCTTCCGGCAGCGCCACGCGGTGCTGGACACCAACGTCCGCCGCGTCCTCGCCCGGCTGCTCGGCGGCGTCGAGTACCCGCCGAAGTCGCAGACCAGGGCCGAGGTGCGGCTCGCCGAGTCGCTGCTGCCGCTCGACCCGCCGACCGCCGCGCGCTGGGCCGTCGCGGTCATGGAACTCGGCGCGCTGGTCTGCACCGCGCGGACGCCCCGCTGCGCCGACTGCCCGGTCATCGCGTCCTGCGCCTGGCAGCGCGCGGGCAGGCCCGCCTACGACGGCCCGCCGCGCCGCGGCCAGACCTACGCGGGCACCGACCGGCAGTGCCGGGGGCGGCTGCTCGCCGTCCTGCGCGACGCCGAGGGCCCGGTCGAGAAGCCCGCGCTGGACGTCGTCTGGTCCGACGCCGTCCAACGCGAACGCGCACTCGACGCCCTGGTCGCCGACGGCCTGGTCGACCCCCTCCAGGACGGCCGGTACGCGTTGCCCGTGTAAAAGGCGACACCCGCCAGGCGGGTCGCCTGGCGGGCGTCTCACCTTGTGCTGCTCAGTGGCGGTTCTTCTCGTAGGCGTCGATCAGACGGCCGAGCTTCGAGAACTTCTCGGTGTAGGAGTAGGGGTAGGTCCCGGGCGGGGTGGCCGGGCGACCGGCGTCCACGTACTGCGTGCCCAGGTTGGAGAACACGACGACCACGTAGGAGCGGCCGCCCTTGCCGGGCAGCGCCCGGACGATGCCCGCGTCGGCGGCGGTGTTGTTCACCCAGCCGGTCTTGTGCGCGAACGCGACCTCGGCCTTCGCGTTGCACGGACGGACGTCCTGGCCGAACTTGTTGCCGTCGACGGTCACCGTCCCGTCCTCGCCGATCCAGCGGGACGGCACGGCGTTCGGGATGCCGGGCGCCGGGTAGTCGCCGCCGCACCGGTTCGCCGACGACAGCATGTCGTTGAAGCCCTGCTGCCCCAGCTCGGACAGGAAGAACTTCCGCGACTCGGTACTGAGGACCGCCCTGGTCACGGGCTTGCCGTTGGGCGCCGTCCACACCCGCCCGGGGGCGCCGTTGATGAGCGTGAGCAGCTTGGCCGTGTCGAGCGAGCTCATCGTGACCGAGTTGGACCAGCGCCCGCCGTTGGCCGGGTTCGTGCCCTTGAGCTGGAGGGTCTCCAGACCGAGGTCCTGGAACGTCTGGTTCAGCGGGTCGATGGCCTGGTTGTCGTGCAGCATCTTGATCAGCGCGCACGACGCGGCGTTGGAGGAGTAGGTCAGCGAGGCGTCCATGTACTGCCGGATCGTCTTCTTGCTGGCCCCTCCGCACAGCGAGCTGATCGGCGAGGGCTCGTAGGAGTAGGTGTCGTCCAGCTTGACCTTGCCCTGGTCGACCAGCCGCAGCACGCCGAAGTTGACCATCAGCTTCAGCACGGACGCCGGGTAGTCGAGCATGTGGTCGATGGGCGCGTTCTCCCGGCCCTGGACCACGTCGATCGTGCCCTGGCCCTTGTTCTTGTACCAGCCGGCGTCGTCCCACTGCCGCCAGCGGACGCTCTTGGTGGACAGGTTCCGGTCGACCGGGACCACGACGCCGTCCTTGTAGAGCGGGCTCATCAGCACCGTGCCGGACGAGACGGGACGTCCGCGCCGGTCCAGTTCGATGACGGTCGCGTCCATCTGCGGCTGCTGCGCGATCGGCTGCGGCGCGGCGACGGAGGCGACGCGCCTGTCGGCGTTGAGCTCCTTGTCCACCGGGTTCCGCGCGGACCGCGCCTGCGCCGTGCTGGGCGGCGCCGTGTCCAGGACCTCCTGGAACCTCAGCCCCTCGATGGCCTGGCGGAGGTGCTGGCCGACCTTGCCCGTCCGCTTCGCGTCCACACCCTTCGCCGTCTCAGCCGACGCCTGTCCGGTGGTACCGGCCACCAGCGCCGCCGCGGTGACGACTCCGACGGCCCCGTACATCCATGTGCGCCTCAATGGACCTCCCCGATCCGGTGGGCAAATTCAAGATCATCGTAGGGAGGTGCCGGACGGCCGCGCATCGGAACCCGGTATTTCGATGCCGGCCGCCTGTGCCTGAAGCTCGGATCGGACGAGTTCCAGCAGCCGTCCCGACCAGTTGCGCCCCCGATCGCCCCGGGTCGCCCAATGGTCGGAATCCATGCCGCCGTAGCCGATCGGGGCGTCGCCCGTCCCGAGCAGGATCGCGGCGAGCCTTGGATGCTGGGCGAACTTCGCGCGTTGCAGGCCCGCCATGACGGCCGTCCGCGCGTCCGGCCAACCTTCCACCCGCGCCGACTCGGCCGCCAGTTTCCGCGCCTCGGACGGAGTCTCGGCCTCCCGGACGCGCTCCCGCGCCCCGCGATCGGCCGTGGACAGCGCCCAATACGCGTGCGACACGGACGGATAGACGACTCCCCCGACCTCGATCGGTGCGGGGAACTCGTCTTGCAGCACATCGAGGCCGGCTTTCTCAGGAGGGCCTTTGGGGAGCACCCGGCCACCCAGGTGGACCGTCCCCGCGACCGGCTTCTCCGGATCATCGGCAGGCCGTTTGTTCGCGTACTCCGTGCGGGCCTGGTCACGCTCGGCGAAATACCGCAGCGCCTCGTCCCGCATGGATTCGGTGATGACCTCCACCTGGAACCAGCCGCCTATCGGCGGTTCTCCGATATCGGTGGCCAGGGCGACCAGCGGTCCGTCCTTCCGGTCCATGTCACCGAGCGCGTAGTGGCGCTTGTGTTCCGGAATCGCGAGATACGCCTCACGCAACGCGCGCCGATCATCCTCGTCCCGCGTTGCCAGATAGCGGTCGAGCCTGGTCAGGCACCGGTCGGTCGAGTCCGGACGGTCGTTGAGCCGCTCGATGTCGTCGGCGACCTCGCCCAGCAACATCTCGGCCGTGAGCCCGAAACTCGCCTCGGCCGTTTTCCACCGGCCCAACTCGAACGCGCTGACCTCGGCGCCCTCCGGCACCTCGGTCACGACCCAGCCGCTGTCGAGTTTGCGTCGCAGGCCGTCCAGGTCCACCCATTCCCAGCAGTGGATCGCGCCGTCCGCGTATATCTGAAGGCCCGTCAGGTGATATGAGAAGTTGTGAATGAAGACCAGGCGCGTCACGCCCTCGATGCGCCGCCCGTCCGCGACGCGGTAGATCCGATCCATGCCCCCGCCAACTCATAGGTGTCGCCGAAGCATGCCGGGCGCCCCGAGCCAGGTCAACGGACATAAACCGATGGCCCGCGATCACGCGGGCCGAATACGGTACGTGGCGTGCGTGATCTGCTCAGCCTCCCCAAGGTCCACCTGCATGTGCACCTGGAAAGCACCATCCGCCAGGAGACCCTCCGCGAGATAGGAGCGGCGAACGGCATCCGGGTACCGGCCGGCTCCGGCGCCCTCGGCGGTTTCGCCGCGTTCTTCGCGCAGAACAACCTGGTCCGCGAATGCCTCCGCCGCCCGCGGGACTTCCACCGGATCGCCTATGAGTTCTGCCGGGACGAAGCGGCCCAGGGCACCCGCTACGCCGAGGCGTCGTTCACCGCCGCCGCCCACGGCGAACGCCTCGGCGACCTCGACATGCCCCTGACCGCCGTCCGCGAGGGCCTGGCCGCCGGACGCGAGGCGTTCGGCATCGACGTCCGCCTCATCCTCGACCACTCCCGCCGCCGCTCCCTGGACCGCGCCTGGCACACCCTGGCCCTGGCCGAACGCCACGACGACGTGGTGGCCATCGGCCTGGCGGGAGACGAGTCCTACCCGGGCGACCCGTTCACGGCCGTCTTCGCCGCCGCCCATGACGCGGGCCTGCACGTCGTCCACCACGCGGGCGAGGCCGAGGGCCCGGCCAGCATCCGCCAGGCCCTGGACGCGGGCCGCACCGAACGCCTGGGCCACGGCATCCGCGTCCTGGACGACCCGGACCTGGTCGCGGAGGTCCGTGAACGCCGCATCCCCCTGGAGGTGTGCCCGTCCTCCAACGTGGCCCTGGGCTTCTCGCCCTCCCTGGCCGACCACCCCCTCCCTCACCTCCTCGACGCGGGCCTCCTCGTCACGATCAACACCGACATTCCAGCCCTGATCGACACCCCGCTGACCACCGAGTACACCCACGCCCGCGAAACCTTCGGCTACGACGACGCCACCTTGGCCGCCCTGGCCCACAACGCCACCGAAGCCTCCTTCGCCCCACCCCCCACAAAGACAACCATCCACAAAGCAATCAAAACCTGGCTAACCCCACCCCCCCAATAACCCCCCAGCCCCACGCCCCAGCCCCAGCCCCACCCCCGGCCTCCGGGCCCCGCTCCACGCCCCAGACCTCCCTGCCCCCGCCCATGCCCCGGCCCTCCACGGCCCACGCCAAAGCCCCCCACCCCAGACATCCCGCCCCGGCGCCCGAGTTTCGGCCCCCGCCCACACCCCCGGCCCTCGCTCCGCCCCAGGCATCCCGCCTCGCCCCCTCACACCTCATATCCACGCCCGAGCTCCGGGCCCCGCCCACACCCCAGGCCCCGCTCCGCCCCAGGAATCCCGCTCCATGGCGTCCCACCTCACGTCCCACGCCCGAGCCTCCGGGCTCCATGCCTCACCCACACCCCAGGACCCTGCCCCAGGCATCCCGCTCCGAGGCGTCACACCTCGCGCCTCAGACCCACGCCCGAGCCTCCGGACTCCACGTCCCACCCACGCCCCAAGCCCTCGCCTCACACCTCACGCTCCAGGCATCACGCCTGAGCCTCCAGGCTCCCCCCATCCCAGAAGCCCGCTTTCGCCTCACGCTCCGGGCCCCCACCCACACCTCAGGACCCGCTTCGCCCCAGGTATCCCGCTCCGAGGCGTCATACCTCGCGCCTCAGGCTCCACGTCCCCCACTCACACCCGGGCTCCCGCCTCGGGCTCCGGGCTCAGGGCCGTGGGCAGGGCTCCCCGGGGGCCTGGGTGAGGGGCCCTGGGTGGGGTTCAGTGGGAAGTGGGGGGTCGTTACCTGGATCAAGGGGGAGGCTTGGATCTCGCGGAGGAAGGGGTCGTTGTCGTCCTGCCACTGCGCGAGTGTGCGGACCACGGGGTGCACGGGCAGGCCGAGCCGGGCGGACGCCTGCTGGGCCGCGTCGAATGCCGCCTCCGGGCCGATGTCGCCGATCACCAGCACCTCGACGTCGCCCGGCGGGTCGCCCTGGGCGTCCTCGTAGCGCTTGGCCCAGGGGCCGAACAGGTGGAGCTCCCGGACGGCGGGCAGCCGCCCGAACACGTCCGCCACGACGGTCGCCGGGCCGAAGGTCAGCATGATCAGCTGGGCGAGCGGCTCGTACAGCGGGCTGCTCGTGTCGCGGACCACCACGCGGCCCGCGAGGGTGCGCCGCAGGGCCACGACGCCCGCGTCCGCGAGCGACTCGACTTCGCGCATCACGGATCCGAGGTCGCTGCGGAGCATCACCGCGAGATCGAGCATGGTGATCTCGCGCTCGGGCCCGAGCAGGACGCGGGCGAGCAGTTCGCCCTGGAATCGGGAGCGGAAGATCGGCGGTTGGGGCGGGGCGGGCGACCGGGCGTTCCGCAGGAACGCGTCCGGGACACGTCCCTGCCGTCGCCGGAATTCCGCCGCCGAACCAACCGGATTCGATCGCATGTTCGAATATTAGGACTCCCCTCCGACATTCCTCCGCTTCATATGGGGCCTTCTGGGTCGAGTTCGCTGGGTTCTTGCTTCGAGGTCGCCACCACCTCCGGGCTGGTCGGGCGGCCTAGTGAATCGGGGGCTGCCGACGCGCCCCAGAGGGAAGGGCGCTGCCGGCTGTGGGGCGTTGAGGCGGGGCGGGCGGTGGGGTGTCTGGCGGGGCTCAGGAGCGTTCAGGGGTGCGTTCTCCTCTCGACGGTTCGCACGCCCCGGGCAGGGGGTTGAGGCGCTCTGGAGTCGTCTGACGTCCAGGATCGCGGACGGGCGGCGGGGCGGGAAGGCGAACGTGGTTCTGGGGATAACGCGGCGAAGGGCCCGCGCCGCGGGAAGCGGAGCGGGCCCTTCGTGGTCCGGGGGCGGTCAGTCCTTGTTGAAGTTGACCGCGCCCTCGATCGGGGGCGGGCTGTCGGGGACCGTGGACGGCTTCGGAACACCCTTGAAGGTGAACTTGGCCTCCTCGCCGGTGCCCTCGACGCCGACGATGACGATCTGCCCGGCCTTGAGATCGTTGTAGAGGATCTTCTCGGACAGGTTGTCCTCGATCTCGCGCTGGATCGTGCGGCGCAGCGGACGGGCGCCGAGCACGGGGTCGTAGCCCCGCTCGGCCAGCAGGTCCTTGGCCTCCTGGCGCAGCTCGATGCCCATGTCGCGGTCGCGGAGCCGCTCGTCCACCCGGGCGATCATCAGGTCGACGATCTGGATGATCTCCTTCGGCGTCAGCTGGTGGAAGACCACCGTGTCGTCGACGCGGTTGAGGAACTCGGGACGGAAGTGCTGCTTGAGCTCCTCGCCGACCTTGGCCTTCATCCGCTCGTAGGAGCCCTGCTCGTCGTTCGCGCGGGCGAAGCCCATCGAGACGCCCTTGGAGATGTCCTTGGACCCCAGGTTCGTCGTCATGATGATGACGGTGTTCTTGAAGTCCACGACGCGGCCCTGGGCGTCGGTGAGGCGGCCGTCCTCCAGGATCTGCAGGAGCGAGTTGAAGATGTCCTGGTGGGCCTTCTCGATCTCGTCGAACAGGACGACCGAGAACGGCTTGCGGCGGACCTTCTCGGTGAGCTGGCCGCCCTCCTCGTAGCCGACGTAGCCGGGCGGGGAGCCGAACAGCCGCGAGACCGTGTGCTTCTCCATGAACTCGGACATGTCGAGCTGGATCAGCGCGTCCTCGTCGCCGAACAGGAACTCCGCGAGCGTCTTGGACAGCTCGGTCTTACCGACGCCGGACGGGCCGGCGAAGATGAACGAGCCGCCGGGGCGCTTGGGGTCCTTCAGGCCGGCGCGGGTGCGGCGGATGGACTGGGAGAGCGCCTTGATGGCGTCCTCCTGGCCGATGACCCGCTTGTGGAGCTCGTCCTCCATGCGCAGCAGGCGGGTCTGCTCCTCCTCGGTCAGCTTGAAGACCGGGATGCCGGTGGCGGTGGCGAGGACCTCGGCGATCAGCTCGTCGGTGACCTCGGCGACGACGTCCATGTCGCCGGCCTTCCACTCCTTCTCCCGCTGGGCCTTCTGGCCGAGGAGCTGCTTCTCGGAGTCGCGGAGCGCGGCGGCCTTCTCGAAGTCCTGCGCGTCGATCGCGCTCTCCTTCTCGCGCCGGACGTCGGCGATCTTCTCGTCGTACTCGCGCAGGTCCGGCGGCGCGGTCATGCGGCGGATGCGCATCCGGGAGCCGGCCTCGTCGATGAGGTCGATCGCCTTGTCGGGCAGGAACCGGTCGCTGATGTAGCGGTCGGCGAGCTGGGCGGCCGCGACCAGCGCGCTGTCGGTGATCGACACGCGGTGGTGCGCCTCGTAGCGGTCCCGCAGGCCCTTGAGGATCTCGATCGTGTGCGACAGCGACGGCTCGGCGACCTGGATCGGCTGGAAGCGGCGCTCCAGCGCGGCGTCCTTCTCCAGGTGCTTGCGGTACTCGTCCAGCGTGGTGGCGCCGATGGTCTGCAGCTCGCCGCGCGCCAGCATGGGCTTGAGGATGGACGCGGCGTCGATGGCGCCCTCGGCGGCGCCCGCGCCGACGAGCGTGTGCAGCTCGTCGATGAACAGGATGATGTCGCCGCGGGTGCGGATCTCCTTGAGGACCTTCTTCAGGCGCTCCTCGAAGTCACCGCGGTACCGGGAGCCGGCGACCAGCGCGCCGAGGTCGAGGGTGTAGAGCTGCTTGTCCTTGAGCGTCTCGGGGACCTCGCCCTTGACGATCTTCTGCGCGAGGCCCTCGACGACGGCGGTCTTGCCGACGCCGGGCTCGCCCACCAGGACGGGGTTGTTCTTGGTGCGGCGGGACAGCACCTGCATGACCCGCTCGATCTCCTTGTCCCGGCCGATGACCGGGTCGAGCTTGCCCTCCCGCGCGGCCTGCGTCAGGTTGCGGCCGAACTGGTCGAGCACAAGGGAGGTGGAGGGCGCGGACTCCGAAGGACCGCCGGAGGCGGCCGGCTCCTTGCCCTGGTAGCCGTGCAGCAACTGGATGACCTGCTGGCGCACCCGGTTGAGGTCGGCGCCGAGCTTCACAAGGACCTGGGCGGCGACGCCCTCGCCCTCACGGATCAATCCCAGCAGGATGTGCTCGGTGCCGATGTAGTTGTGGCCGAGCTGCAGCGCCTCGCGCAGGGACAGCTCAAGGACCTTCTTGGCGCGCGGAGTGAACGGGATGTGGCCCGACGGCGCCTGCTGGCCCTGACCGATGATCTCCTCGACCTGCTGGCGCACCGCCTCAAGGCTGATCCCCAGGCTCTCCAATGCCTTGGCAGCGACACCCTCGCCCTCGTGGATCAGACCAAGGAGGATGTGCTCGGTGCCGATGTAGTTGTGGTTGAGCATCCTGGCCTCTTCCTGAGCCAGGACGACAACCCGCCGCGCGCGGTCGGTGAACCTCTCGAACATCTCGTCGCTCCTCACAGAGCGGTTGGGCAGAGTCCGGAACGTCCGGAACTGTCCTTCCGCATGCTAGCCCGCCCCGAGGAGGCCGCCCGGTGCACTCCCACCAGGAGACGTTCCCCAGCTAAGCGCTGTTCAGTCTCATCCAACTACCGTATCGGTGCGTCATGTTCCCGCTACGCCCCAAGCGAACGAGGGGTTTCCGCAGGTCGGCCACGGCACGTCCGAGGGTCGCCGAATGGGGCGTCTCGCCCCGCGCGCCCCGGTCTACCTCACCCCCGGTCGCGACAAACCCGCCGGGCGCTACGCCACAAGCGAACGGCCCGCCGCGCCCCCGCGGGCGCTTCCGCCCCATCGCGCCGACAAATCGGTGCGTTTGTATGAGTAACGCCCCGGCCTGGCCACAGCATCCCCGCGCGCGAGCGGCGATCGCCGAAGAACGCCGGAAGGCCGCGCGGTTCCGGCGAACAGCGCACGAACAAACAACACCGCCCTGCTCGGACGGCGCACAGCGGACGCACCTCTTGGGAGGCGGCGCGGCGCTCATGACAAACAACGCACCCGTGCGAGTCCTCGGATCCGCCCGACGATCAACGGCACGCGGCGCCGCCTGAGCGGGCCCGGACAAACGGCATGCCCCGCCTCCCAGGAACAGATCACCGGCGGCCCGCCCGCAAGGACCGGCGGCGGGCGGGCGCAAGAAGCCGCGCACAAGTAGCGGCGCCATGTGGGCGGCCCGCGACAAACACCGGGCCCTCGCGAGAAGCGGCTTCGTCCGACGACCGATGACCGATGACGGGTCGGCCCTGCCCCATGACGGCGGCCTCATGACAAGGCCCTCATGACAAGGCCCTCATGACAAGGCTCCTCCGCGCCACAAGCTAACGGCCCGTCCCACGAAGGGAGACGGGCCGTTGGCGGACGAGCGGATCAGTTGGCCGCCTCGTACTGTTCGATCACCGTGGCCGGGATCCTGCCGCGCTCATTGACCTTGATGCCATTGTTCTTGGCCCAGGCGCGGATCTCGGCGCTGCGCTCTCGGCTGGACGCGCCGCGCTGGCGGCGCCGGCGGGTACCCGTGCCCGCCTTACGCGACTTCTCCACGAACGGGTGCAGGGAATCCCGCAGCTTCTTCGCGTTGGAGCCACTCAAGTCGATCTCGTAGGAGGCGCCGTCGATCGAGAACGCTACGGTCTCGTCCGCCTCGCCACCGTCGAGGTCGTCGACGAGAAGCACCTGAACCTTCTGTGCCATGGGGACAGACCTTTCGGCTGGAGCAAACTTGCATTCGGTTGACAAAGATATACCGAGAACTCCGCCGATGACAATTCAACACCCGTGATGAAGCCGTCCACCCGGAGTGACATCGCGTAAGCGTTGACCGTCGAATCCGCCATGACCACCCGGGACGGCGGGCACGGCGGCTCCGCGCCGCGGCAATTGTCCGGGTGGACGTGCCCGCGGCGGGGATTTCGGCGTGACCGGCGTCACCGTCCACCCGTCCTGACCTGGGCCGCCGATCGCGGATTGGACAGGGTTTCGGGGCGTCCAGGCTTTCCAGGCCCGCGCCGTCCGACGAAAAAGAGCCCGCTGGGACCTTAACAGGCCGGGGGCCTCCGCCCCGCCCGAACCTTTAGACCGGCGTAACGGACTTACCGCACCGCAGGGGAATGGGCGGCGCGCCCGAGGCCCTGCCCGGCGGGAGGGGTTCCGCGCCGCTCACCGGCGGATGTCGCTGGATAACGGCGAGTGCGCCGCCGACGAAATCTTCTTGCCATGTCTCCGTGACGGGAAGTCACGATCCGCTATCCCCGCGCGACGTCGAGCGGACAGTCGATCCCGATTTCAGCGGATTAGCGGCACAATCCCACCTCCTGCCCTGCTTCATCAACCCCGTCTCGGAACCTGGACCAGACCAGACCAGTCCACCCCGCGCGGGCTCCCGCCGCGCGGGCCGAAAGGCCCGTTCCAACCGAGACGTCGTCCCATCCACCGTTAGTCCTTCGCCCTATGAAGCCTGGCCGTCACCGGCGCGCGAAGCACCCCACAAAGCGGAGGGGGCGTCCGGGACAGGACACATCCGCCCCGATTCGGGGCCGTAACCGGAACGAGTGTCACATTCCCCCCGAGTGCACCGATTCCCGCCCACCTGGCGGCCGCCTTAGAGCCCACCCCAGGCCCGCTTGTGGACCGGGGGTGAACGTTCGCGGCGGCGAACCGAAAGCCACGCCTGGACGCTCCCTAACGTCCACCTGCCGACGCGCTAGTGGATCTGTGAACGGACCTCGTCCGACCCAAGCGCCGTAGGCCCTGCGCTGCTATCACGAGCTCCTAACCGCGGCCCTAAAGTGAACGCGGCCTCCTACTGCGCTCGGTATACAGAACGCGCATACGGTTCTATCGGGAGCACCACGTTGAACTGACCACCGGAACGGTCCTTTGAGACCTGGCGGACACCCCTGCCACCGGCCGCCGCCGAGCGTCGTCCGGAGAAACACGGCTCCCGGCGATGGCGCCCGGAAAGCCGCCGGCGCGGGCCGAGGAGGCTCCTGAGAACCGATGGAGGCTTCCGGGCACCTCGCCTGACACCCAGAGCCTTACGGACGCCTACACGGCCGTCAGCAACGACCTGACAGCCCGCGGCGCGATGACGGGAACCGCCCGGCCGAAAGGGCGCCCGCGCCCAGAAGGCCGCCTACTCGGGCGGCGACGAGCGGGGGCGTTTGCGGACCTGGGTGTTCAGGAGCCGGTCGTGGCCCGCCTGGCGGCCGGCGCCCTCATAGAGCAGCCCCGCGTTCACGACCCAGAAGACCCCGGCGAGCAGGCCCAGCACGGGGACGGGCCGGACGGCGACGGGCAGCGCGTAGACCGCCGCGCGGGCGATCGACCGCAGGATCCCCAGCCGGGCGCGCCGGGGCCCGGTCGCGGTGACGACCTCGATACCGGCGAAGCGCTTGCCCAGCGTCCGGCCCCAGACGGCCAGCTGGACCGCGTCGTAGACGAGCAGGCAGCCCGCGACGGCCGGCGGCGCCACGACGTCCACCCGGCTCCCGGACACCAGCTCGCGGACGACCACGATCACGGGCAGGCCGACGATGAGCGTGTCGACGATGCGGGCCAGCAGCCGCTGCCCCGGCTCGGCGAGCCCGTCCGGCCCGGCGGCGGCCTCGGCCACGGCCTCGCCGGAAGGCTCGGCGTCGGGCTCGGGGTCGGCGTCGGGGCGGGCGGGTTCGGCGGGGTCGGTGAGCGGCTCGTCCGGGTGCTGCGATGCCGTCATCGAGAAACTACTCCGCGTAGTCGTAGTCGTCCACTCGCTCGTCGATGACGATCGTCCCCGCGAAACGGTCGTGCAGGGCCTGGTGCAGGGGCTGGTCCCAGATCGCCCACAGGTGCGCCATCAGCGCGCCCGCCCAGACGAGCAACATGCCGTAGGCAGCGTAGTTCCAGACCATCACCGCGAGCACGAGAAAGAAGAACACGCCCAACTGGTAGGCGACATGGGTGATGGCGGCGCGCCACACCGCCTGGGTGGTCGTGATGGCGTTTCCAGCGGGACGCACCTGGACGACGCCCAGCCCGAGCACGCGCTTGCCCAGCGTCCTCCCCCACACGGACAACTGGACGGCCTCATAGATGAACGGCAGAACCGACAGAACGCAGAACAGGGTGAAGATGATGGGCCAGTTCCAGATGCCGCCGTCGTCCTCCGCCTTGCTGCCGGGCTTGCCCAGGCCGAACGCGCCCACCGTGATCGGGAGGACGAGCGCGAAACCGAAGACCGCGACGAGCGCGTTGTCGAGGACGCGCGCGCCGGCGCGCCGGTGGATGGGCGCGAGGGGCAGATCGGCGGCGCTCCCGTCATAGGCGCCGCCCCCCGGGTACTGGTCGTAGGCCGACTCATAGGACGGCTCATAAGACCGCGGCTGCTCATAGGACGGCGCCTCATGGGACGGCTGCCATTGTTGCTGCGGCGGCGGTGACTGCGGCCGCTGAGGCTGCTGCTGAGGCTGCTGCTGCCACTGCGGCGGGCCCTGGTAGGGGGGCGGGGGGCCGTACGAGCCCTGCCCCTGCTGCGGGTGGTAAGGCCGCCCGCGGTCGGGGTTCTCACTCATTGCGGTCAGTCCTCCAGGCGAAGCAGCATCCGGGTGTTGCCCAACGTATTGGGCTTGACCCGGTCGAGGTCGAGGAACTCTGCCACGCCCTCGTCGTAAGAGCGGAGAAGTTCCTCATACACCTCCGGCGCCACCGGGGTCCCGAGTATCTGCTCGAAGCCGTGGCGGACGAAGAACTCCACTTCAAAGGTAAGGCAGAACACCCTCCGCACGCCGAGTTCCCGGGCCGTTTCCAGGAGCCGGTCGACGATCCGGTGCCCGATGCCCCTGCCGGTCAGCCCCTTGTCCACCGCGACGGAGCGGACTTCGGCCAGGTCCTCCCACATCACGTGCAGCGCGCCGCAGCCGAGGACGCGCCCGTCGGCGTCCTGCGCGACCCAGAACTCCTGTACGTCCTCGTACAGCTTCACCGTGGACTTCTTGAGCAGGCGTCGCCCCGTTCCCGCGTACAGGCCGACCAGTCTGCGGATCTCCTGAACATCGGCGGTGCGGGCACGCCTGATCTCGACTTCCACAAACAGGCGAGATTATCGAACACCGGACAGCGGGTCGGACACCGGGCTCCCGCGTCCGCGCCGATGGGGCGGTGAGCCGCCCGCCCGCCCGCCGGGCCTTCATAACTAGCCAACAAGAACTAGTCCGCCTACGGAAAGTGAGCCAAAGCGCACTATCCGCACCGCGATCGGGTGCGGAACTGTCATGGCGACCAGCGAATTCGCATGTTCTGGTTGGCATCCAATGCCGGGTCCGTTAGTGTCCTGCGCTGACGTCGGCCAACCGCATGGCGGAGGCCGAACCGCCGAGTCCCCGGGTCGCAACCAGTGTCCCGAGGAGCCGGGGACCCCACTCCCGGCCGCCCGGGACAGCGTCCAGGGAAGCGGCCGGCAGGGGTGAATCCGTATTCGCGCGCGGACCGATCCGCGCGTGCCTGCGGACGGGCTGCTCCGGCCCGAACCCGTCAGCTAACTCGGTAGGCGGACGAGGAGAGGAGAATCGGTGGAGCCGTCCCGGCCCGCACCCGTTTCACGCTCTGCACGCCCACGGAAGGCAAGCCCGGCGAATGGGCACCCGGCCCGTTTCCGGGGACGCGCGATCGCCGTCGCCGGCGCGCTCGCCGTCGTCTCCGTCGCCCCCCATGCCCTGGCCCCGCACACCGTCGCGGCCGCCCACGCCGACCCGAAGCCCACGACCAAGGAGCTCAGGGCCCAGGCGCTCAAACTCGCCGACCAGCTTGAGCAGATGACCGAGCAGTACAACGGGCTCAAGGTCAAGCTCCAGCAGGCGCAGCGGGCCGCGAAGGTCGCCACCGACAACGCCAAGCGCCAGGAAGAGTCGCTCAAGGGAATCCGCGACAAGGTCGGCGCGCTGGCCGCCACCAGCTACATGCAGGGCGGCTCGGACCCCACGGTGTCCTTCGTCGCCTCCCAGGACCCGCAGGCCGTCCTCGACCAGGCCGCCACGCTCAACTACTTCGCCACCCAGGACAGCACGAGGGTCCTGGGGCTCATGCAGGCCATGCAGGGCGCCCAGCGCGCCCGCAAGTCGGCCGAGGCGCGCGCCCAGCAGGTGGCGCAGCTGCGGAGCCAGCTCGACTCCCAGCGCAAGAAGGTCTCGCAGAGCTATGAGAAGATCCGCGGCAAGCTGGTCAAGGAGGACCCCACCCAGCTCACCAAGCTCCCCACCGTCGGCACGGGCAAGGCCGCGCAGGCGCTGCGGATCGCGATGACCAAGATGGGGCGTCCGTACGTGTGGGGCGCCTCCGGGCCGACCACGTTCGACTGCTCCGGTCTGACGATGTGGGCCTACAAGCAGGTCGGCATCAACCTGCCGCACTACACCGGCAGCCAGTGGAACGCCGGCACGCACGTCTCCGAGAGCGAGCTGCAGCCGGGCGACCTGGTGTTCTTCTACTCCGACCTGCACCACGTCGGGATGTACATCGGGGGCGGCAAGATGCTGCACGCCCCGCACACCGGCGACGTCGTGAAGATCGCCCCGATGGGGGGTCGTCCCTTCGCGGGCGGGGTCCGGGTCGCCTGAGCCGAACCCAGCCCAGTCCGGCCCAGTCGACAGCCGGGAGCCCGCCGACCCGCAAGCCGAGGTGACATGGCATCCGCCGGACGGACCGGGGATGGCACTCGCCTCTCGACCGGAGGTGGCGCACGATGTCCCGCGGACGGCGGTGGCGGGCGCGGTCAGGGCCCGTGCCGCCGCGGCGGTGACAGGACGAACGGTCTTGCGACGAGCGTTCTTGCGACGAGCGGTGGTGCGACGAGCGGTGGTGCGACGAGCGGTGGTGCGATGCGACGAACAACGTCCGCGGCGACGCCTGCTGCAGGGACCTACCTGTCAGGCCGTCGGCGCCGCCGCTGCGGGGTCGGACGGAGTTCGCGAAAGTTGGCCGCCTGTTCTCTCCTTGGTGACGCCCGCCGTCCCCTGACGGGCGTCGTCTGTGCACTCCGCTAGATGAGCTGCCTCCGGGCCGCCCACACAACGGCCTCGATAGGGGTGTTGACCTCCAGCCGGTCGCAGATGGTCCGCAGCCGCCGGCGTAGGGTCCGTGCGCTCAGTTCCAGCTTGCGTGCCGCCACATCGGCGGTGACACCGCTGGCGATCTGGGCGAGCAGCCGAATCTCCTCATCGCTCAGCCGCAGATCGTCGATGCCACGTCGCAGCAGTGTGGCCTGTTCCACTCCGTCCTCCCTCGTCCGTGGTTGATGACCGCGGGGATGCAGCCGTCCGCTGCACAGGCACGGGTTGGCCTCGATCTGTACGCGTTGGGTTGCCGGGTCCGGAGCCTTCCGGACTTAGATCATCGGGTTCCTTTGCTGTCTCGCGCGCTTGGCCGGAGGTGGCCGATGGGCCGATTGCTGGGTCGAGCGGGGGAACTCCGGGTGACGATTCACTCGTTGGCCTACCGGACGACGACACGCTCCCAGGTCCGGGCCGGCCCACGACGGCGTGGGGAGGCCCCTTCGGAACGGGGTATGTCTCGCCGGGGACGGGTCACGATCGCCAGCCATCGAAACCGTCCCTTCCGGTTGGACTCACGAAATCTCCGCGCGGACGAAGATCGTGAATCGTTTCAAGCTACGCTCGTGCCGGAACGCTAGGCGGCCGGATCCGGCCCGTCAAGCGCTGGTTAAATGCAATCTGTGCTCGTATGGTTGCCTTGCGTGACCGACTGTCCGGGGGCTAGATATGGAAAACTCCACTACCTGCGAAAACAGATCCGGGGCGGACGAGGAGCGAGTTGCCACAGACCAGTATTCGTGAGGTCGCGAGGCGAGCCGGGGTCTCAGTTGGGACCGTTTCGAATGTCCTAAACCGGCCAGACCTCGTGGCCGAAGCTACCCGTGACCGCGTCCGAGCGGCGATCGAGGAGCTCGGATTCGTCCGGAACGAGTCCGCCAGACGGCTCCGCCAACGCCCCGACCGCACCGCCGGAGAGTTCGGCGACGAGCGCCGGCGGGCCTTCGGCGTCGTCGTCGAGGACCTCACCAACCCCTACGCGACCGATGTCGTCCGCGGCGCCGAGCAAGCGCTCAACGCCTCGGGGCACGACGCCCTCTGGCTGTCGAGCGACCACTCCTCGGCCAAGGAGCGGCGCTCGCTCGAACTGCTGGAGGACCAGCGCGCCGCCGGAGTGATGATCATCCCGGTGGGGCTGGAGTCCGGCGACATCGCCCGGCTGCGCGCGGCGGGCCTCAGCGTCGTGCTGATCGACCGCGACGGGCCCGACGCGTGCTCGGCCCAGGTCGACCATGTCGCGGGCGGCGAGATCGCCGCCGCGCACCTGCTCGGCATCGGCTGCGAGCGGGTGGCGTTCGTGACCGGCGCGCCCGAGCCGCGCCCCTGTGTGGAGCGCCGGGACGGCGCCGCCCGGACCCTCGTCGAGGCGGGTTTCGGTAAGCCCAAGACCCTTGTTCAGGACGCGTTGAGCCCGGCCGAGGGACAGGTCGCCGCGCAGCGGATCATGGGGATGTCGCCGCCGCCGGACGGCGTGTTCTGCGCGAACGACCTGCTGGCCATCGGCGTGATCAACGAGCTGACCCGGCTCGGCGTCAGCGTCCCGGAGGACATCGCGGTCATCGGCTACGACGACATCGAGTTGGCCGCGAGCGCCGCGGTGCCGCTGACGACCGTGCGGCAGCCGAGGCGCGAGCTGGGCGAGGAGGCCGCCGAACTCGCGATGGCCGAGATCAGGGAGGGTAAGGCCCACCAGCACCGGCAGGTGGTGCTCACCCCCGAACTGGTCGTGCGCGAGTCGGCCTGACCCTGTTCGGGCGCTGTTGCGCGCCCGATTCGTGGGCCAATAACCGAATTGGCCAAATGGGTTGGCTCGGATGGACCAGGTTGTCCACAGGGCGTTGTCTCTGTTGACAGGATTTCGCCGATCGTGGTGACTTGGGCCATGGAGGAAGCGACGGAGCAGGCGGTCGAGGCCGCG
The DNA here is from genome assembly GCF_018603865.1 of Actinomadura sp. NEAU-AAG7. Classification (NCBI taxonomy): domain Bacteria; kingdom Bacillati; phylum Actinomycetota; class Actinomycetes; order Streptosporangiales; family Thermomonosporaceae; genus Actinomadura; species Actinomadura sp. NEAU-AAG7. Next base: position 1,262,638 of record NZ_JAHFZY010000001.1, on the reverse strand, counting down.
GCGATCCTGGGGTTCGACCCGTCCGATCCGGCCTTCCGCGCCGACCCGTACCCGCACTACCGGGCGCTGGCGGCCGGCGGACGGCTCCAGCGGACCGACATCGGCCTGTGGGTCGCCACGTCCTACGAGCTGTGCGATCGGGTCCTCCGCGATCCGCGGTTCGGGCACCAGCCGAAGAACGGCGGCCTGTGGCGCGACATCGCCGAACGGCACCGCTCCTTCCTCACCCTCGACCCGCCCGACCACACGCGGCTGCGCGGGCTCGTGAGCAAGGCGTTCACCCCGCGCCTCGTCGAGCGGCTGCGGCCGCGGATCGAGGCGCTCGTCGACGAGCTGCTGGACGCCGCGTCCGGCGAGACCGACCTGGTCTCCGCGCTCGCCTACCCGCTGCCGGTCATCGTGATCAGCGAGATGCTCGGCGTCCCGGCGTGCGACCGCGCGCTGTTCAAGGGCTGGTCGACCTGCCTGGCCCGCGGCCTCGACCCCGACTTCCTGCTGCCGGGCGAGGAGATCAGGCGCCGCGACGACGCGCGCGAGGAGTTCGGGGCCTACTTCCGCGAGCTGGCGGCGTGCCGCCGCGCGCGCCCGCGCGACGACCTGCTCAGCGCGCTCGTGCGCGTGTCGGACGGCGGCGACGTCCTGTCGGAGGACGAGCTGGTCGCCACCTGCGTGCTGCTGCTCGTCGCGGGCCACGAGACGACCGTCAACCTCATCGGCAACGGCGCGCTGGCGCTGCTGCGCTCCCCCGAGCAGCTCGCCGCGTTCCGGGCGCGGCCGTGCGACGCCCCGGCGGCCGTGGAGGAGGTCCTGCGCTACGACCCACCCGTCCAGCTCACGATGCGCGCCGCCCTCGACGACGTCGAGCTGGACGGCTCGCTCATCGAACGCGGACGGCTCGTCCTCCTGCTGACCGGCGCCGCCAACCGCGACCCGGCCGCCTTCCGCGACCCGGACCGCCTCGACCTGCGCCGCTACGCCGCCCCCCGCGCGCGGGGCCGCGAGGCCCCGCACCACCTCACGTTCGGCCACGGGATCCACTTCTGCCTGGGCGCGCCCCTGGCCCGCCTTGAGGGCCAGATCGCGCTCCGCAAACTCTTCGAGCGCGACGTGGCCCTCACCGGCGCGCCCCTCGCCTACCGCGAGAACCTCGTCCTGCGCGGCCTACGCGCCCTTCCCGTGACCCTCTGACGCCCGCCCGGCAAAGGGCCCGCCGTCGAGCGTCACGGCGCGGACAGGCGCCCCTCAGAGCCCCTCCGCCCTACGCGGCGAAAGGGCGACGGGGAACGCGCCGGCGCCGCTCAGCCCGAGGGGGCCGCCGGTGCCGCGGCCGGCCGAGCGGTCGTGATCACTCGGGCTTGACCAGGGGAAACAGGATCGTCTCGCGGATGCCCTTGCCGGTGAAGGCCATGATCATGCGGTCGATGCCGACGCCGACGCCGCCGGTGGGGGGCATGGCGTACTCCAGCGCGCGCAGGAAGTCCTCGTCGAGCTGCATGGCCTCGACGTCGCCGCCCGCCGCGAGCAGGGACTGCTCGGTGAGGCGGCGGCGCTGCTCGACGGGGTCGGTCAGCTCGGAGTAGCCGGTGCCGAGTTCGGTGCCGAAGCCGATGAGGTCCCACTTCTCGGTGAGCAGCGGCTCCGCGCGGTGCTGGCGGGCCAGCGGGGACGTCTCGACCGGGTAGTCCATGACGAAGGTGGGCTGCACGAGCGTGTGCTCGACCAGCTCCTCGAACAGCTCCTCGACGAGCTTGCCCTGCCCCCACTTCGGGTCCCACGCGATGCCGCGCGCGTCGGCGAGCCCCCGGACGGTCTCGATCGGCGTGTGCGGCGTGACCTCTTCGCCGACCGCGTCCGACACCAGGGAGTACAGGGTGACGCGGGGCCACGCGGCACCGCCGAGGTCGATCTCGACGCCGTCGCGGACGACCACGGTCGTGCCGAGCGCGGCGACGACCGCCCGCTGGTACATCCGCTGGGTCAGGTCGGCCATGTCGTTGTAGTCGAGGTAGGTGCCGTAGGCCTCCAGCATCGTGAACTCCGGGTTGTGCGTGGAGTCCGCGCCCTCGTTCCGGAAGTTCCGGTTGATCTCGAAGACCTTGTCGATGCCGCCGACGACGAGCCGCTTGAGATACAGCTCGATCGCGATGCGCAGGTAGAGGTCCATGCCGTAGGCGTTGATGTGCGTCTGGAACGGGCGCGCCGCCGCCCCGCCGTGGATCGGCTGGAGCATCGGCGTCTCGACTTCGAGGTAGCCCTCGTCCTGCCAGAAGTCGCGCGCGGCGCGGACGGTGGCGCTGCGGACCCGCGCCATCCTGCGGGCCTCGTCGTTGACGATCAGGTCGACGTAGCGCTGCCGCACCCGGGCCTCGGGGTCGGTGAGGCCGGCGTGCTTGTCCGGAAGCGGTCGCAGGCACTTGGAGGTGATCGCGAAGGACTCGGCCATGACCGACAGCTCGCCGCGGCGGGAGGTGATGACCTCGCCCTCGACGCCGATGTGGTCGCCGAGGTCGACCTCGCGCTTCCAGAAGTCGAGCCGCTCCTGACCGACGTTGGCCAGCGACAGCATGACCTGGATGTCGCCGCCGCCGTCCCGGATGGTGGCGAAGCACAGCTTCCCGGTGTTGCGGACGAGCATGACGCGACCGGTGACGCCGACCTTCTCGCCCGTCTCGGTGCCCGGCTCCAGGTCCGGGTGTTTCTCGCGGATCTCGGCGATGGTCGCCGTGCGCGGGAAGGTCACCGGGTACGGGTCGGTCCCGCTCTCGCGGAGGCGGTCGAGCTTCTCGCGGCGGACGCGCATCTGCTCGGGCAGCTCGGCGCCGGCGTCCCCGCTCGGAGCGGTGTCGTTGGTCTCGTCACTCACGGCTCAAGGCTATCCAGCCCGCTCGGTGCGCCGCGAACCACTTCCCGGACGGCCCCCGGCCCGCGCGCCAGCACGGGGCCGAGGTCGCGGGCGAGGGCGGCGGCCAGCGTCCGGAAGGCGCGGACCTCGGCGGACGGGTCGTCCCGCCGGCTGGTGAGGACGCTGTTGTCCCACGGCGCGTCCACGATCGGGAGGTACCGGACACCGGGCCAGGAGTAGAAGCGGGCGAACGAGGCGAGCCCGGACCCGGTGCCGCGCCCGGCGGCGACGCTGGCGAGGGCCTCGTGCGGGTTGCGGGCCTGGTCGGGGCCGCGGCGGGGCCCGGCGCCGCCGCGCGCGGAGTTGAAGTACAGGTAGTCCCGGAACGCGCGCGGGGTCGTGGGCGGCAGGGTGAGGAACGGCAGGTCGAGGATGTCGGAGAGGCGCGCGGAATCCGCGTCGCCGAGGGGGCTGGACGCGGGGACGATGACGATCCGCGGCTCGGTCGTCAGCACGTCGACCGCCACCCGGTCGTCGTCCACCGCGGGGCGGACGAACGCCACGTCCACCTTGCGCTGGAGGAGCGCCGACACGTGCTCGGTGAAGTCCAGCGGCTCGATGTGGAGCCGTGTCAGCGGCCTGGCCTGCCGGAACGCGCGGATGATCGCCGGTGTCAGCTCGGCGGACCCGTGCCCCATCACGCCGACCCGCAGCACCGGCTCGGCGTCGCCCGAGCCGAGGTCGGCGACGGACCCGGCGGCGGCGGCGACGGCGGCGAGCGCGGCCCTGGCGTGCGGGACGAACCGCTCCCCGGCCTCGGTCAGCCGCAGCGGGGAACGCTCCAGCAGCGGCACGCCCAGCTCGCGTTCGAGCCGCGCGACATGCCCGGTCACGGCGGGCGGCGACAGGAACAGCCGCTCGGCCGCCCGCGCGAACCGTCCCTCCTCGACCACCGCGAGGAACGACGCCAGCTCCCGCAACTCCATACCGTCCACGGTAGCCACCGGCCGATCCGGCGATCCGGCCCGGGTTCACGAAATGTAAAGAGATGCGGAGTTCAGGCGTTTCGCGACGTAGACAGGGGCTCATGGCTGCCACGACCTCGTCATCCGTCTCGTCCCGGCCGCGCCGCGCCGCCGGGCCGGGCGCGGTCGCATCGATCATGTTCGGCGTCGGCTGGGGCGCGAACCAGTTCGCCTCGCTGCTCGGGCTCTACAGCGGGAGGCTGCACCTCGGCGACGGCGCCGCGCAGGCGATGTTCGGGATCTACGCGCTGGGGCTGGTGCCGGGCCTCGTGCTCGGCGGGCCCGCCTCCGACCGGCTCGGGCGGCGGCGGATCGCGCTGCCGTTCGCGTCCGTGTCCGCGCTGGTGACGCTGGTGCTGATGGCGGGCGCGACGGCCCCGGCGCTGCTGTATGTAGGCCGCTTCCTGGCGGGCATCGTGACCGGCGCGGTCCTCGCGACCGGGACGGCGTGGGCGAAGGAGCTGTCGCCCCGCTCGGGGACGCGGCTGACGGCGCTGGCGGTCTCGGCCGGGTTCGGCGCCGGGCCGCTGGTGGCCTCGCTGGTCGCGCAGTGGGCCCCGGACCCGCTGGTCACCGCCTACGTCCCGCATCTGCTGATCATGGTGGCGGCGGTGCCGCTGGCGTTCCGCGTCCGCGAGACGAGCGTCCGGCGGCCGAAGCCGGTCGAGGGCCGGGGGCCGCGGCTCGGCGGGGTCGGGCGGGCGCGGTTCTGGCAGGTCGTGGCGCCCGTCGCGATCTGGACGTTCACCGCGCCGGTCACCGCGTTCGCGGTGCTCCCGACGCGGGTGCCCGTCCGGCATCTGCCGATCGTGTACTCGGGGGTCATGACGGCGCTGACGCTGGCGGCCGGGATGGCGGCGCAGCCGGTGGCGCGGCGCCTGGAGGGGCGGCATCCGCGCCTGGTCGCGCGCACCGGGCTGGCGGGGATCATCTCCGGCCTCGTCGCGGCCGCGCTGACCGTCGGGCTGGAGCAGCCCGCGCTGAACGCGGTCGCGGCCCTGCTCCTCGGCGGCGGGTACGGGTTCGTCCTGAACTACAGCCTCACGGAGGTCGCGCGCATGGCGCGGCCGGGTGAGCTCGCCGGTCTGACCGCCGCCGCATACGCCCTGGTCTACGTGGGGATGTTCACGCCGCTGGTGCTCACGAGGCTGGACGGCCTCGTCCCGCTGGACGCGCTGCTGGCGACGCTCGCCGTGCTGGCCTCGGCCTGCCTCGCCTACGTGTGGCGGCGGAACGCCACGGCGCGGCCGGAGGCGGCGGAGCGGCTCACGGAGTGTTCCGCTGGTAGATGAGCCGCAGCCCGACGAGGGTGAGCCACGGCTCGAACACGTCGATGCGGCGCGACTCCTCCAGCACGAGCGGCGCCAGGCCGCCGGTCGCGATGACCGTGACGTCCTGCGGGTCGTCGGCGAGTTCCTCCGCCATCCGCGCTACGATGCCGTCGACCTGCCCGGCGAAGCCGAAGATGATCCCGGACTGGAGCGCCTCGACGGTGTTCTTGGCGATCACGCTGCGCGGCCGGACCAGCTCGATCTTGTGGAGCTGGGCGCCGCGCGAGGACAGCGCGTCGATCGAGATCTCGATACCGGGCGCGATCGCGCCGCCGACGTACTCGCCCTTCGCCGAGACCGCGTCGAAGGTGGTGGCGGTGCCGAAGTCGACGACGATCGCGGGGCCCCGGTGCAGGTGGACGGCCGCCAGCGCGTTCACGATGCGGTCGGCGCCGACCTCCTTGGGGTTGTCCATCCGGACGGGGACCCCGGTCTTGACGCCCGGCTCCACGATCACCGCGGACACGTCGCCGTAGTAGCGGCGGCACATCTCCCGCATCTCGTGCAGGACGGACGGGACCGTGGAGCACAGCGCGATGCCGCTGATGTCGGTGTCGGCCAGCAGCGGGCTCTGCTGGACGAGCCCCTGCAGGACCACGGCGATCTCGTCGGCGGTGCGCCGCGGATCGGTGTTGATCCTCCAGTGCTCGATGACCTCCTCGCCCTCGAACAGGCCGAGGACCGTGTGGGTGTTACCGACGTCGATGGTGAGCAGCATCAGGTCCCCGCTGGTCAGGTGAAGTCAAGGCCGATGTCGAACACGGACGCCGAGTGCGTCAGCGCGCCGACCGCAAGGTAGTCGACCCCGGTCACGGCAACGTCTCGGGCCCTGTCCAGGGTAAGGCCACCACTGGCCTCCAGCTCCGCCTTCCCCCCGACCAGGGCGACGGCCTCGGACATCTCCGCGTCGCTCATGTTGTCGAGGAGGATCGCGCGGGCGCCGACCGCGAGGGCCTCCGCGACCTGGTCGAGGGTGTCGCACTCGACCTGGATGTGCAGGGACGGGTAGACGGCGCGGACGGCCTCGTACGCCTTGGAGACGCTCCCGGCGGCGGCGATGTGGTTGTCCTTGATCAGCGCGGAGTCGTGCAGGCCCATCCGGTGGTTGACGCCGCCTCCGCACCGCACGGCGTACTTCTGGAGCGTGCGCAGGCCGGGCAGCGTCTTGCGGGTGTCGCGGACCCTGGCCTTGGTGCCCTCCATCGCGTCCGTCCAGCGGCGCGTGGCGGTCGCGATTCCGGACAGGTGGGTGAGCAGGTTCAGGGCCGTCCGTTCGGCGCGCAGCACGGCCCGGGTCGGCCCCTCCACCGAGATGAGCACCTGCCCGGGGACGACGCGGTCCCCGTCGGCGACCTTCGCCTCGTAGGCGACCTCCAGCGCTTCGAACACGACGGCGGCGACCGGGATCCCGGCGACGACCCCCTCCTCGCGGGCGGTGAAGTCCCCGGTCGAGGGGTCCCGCGGCGCGAAGATCGGCTCGCTGGTGACATCGGCCTCGCCGTCCTCGGCGAGCGCCGTCCGGACGACGTCCTCCACAGCCTGTGGATCGAGCCCGGCGGTCCTGAGCGTCCCGTCCAGTTCCGGTGTCATGCGCGGCTTCCTTCCTGGCGTTCGTAGGTCGTGGTGAGAGCGTTCCCGTCCAGGCGGGTGACGAGGTGGCCGCGCCAGGTCCCGTCGGCGCGGTCGGGGAAGTCCTCGCGCCAGTGGCTGCCCCGGGTCTCCTCCCGGAGCCGCGCGGCGGCCGCGATCGCGGACGCGACCGTGTGCAGGTTGGTGACCTCCCACGCCGCGACGCCCGGCGCCTGCTCCCGCCGCGGCGCGGACGGCTCCGAAAGCTCGGACAGCTCGCGGACCGCCGTCGCGAGGCCCTCGGCGCCTCGGAGCACGCCGACATGGGACGTCATGATCCGCTGGATCTCGCCGCGCAGCCCCGGATCGAGGAGGCCGCCTGCTCTCCGCTCATCTGCCGGCAGGTCCGTGCCGGGCGGGCCGGCGAGGTCGTCCTCGATCGCGGTGGCGATCCGGGCCGCGAACACGAGCCCCTCCAGGAGGGAGTTGGACGCGAGCCTGTTCGCGCCGTGGACGCCCGTGCAGGCGACCTCCCCGCATGCGTACAGGCCCGGAACGGACGTCCGTCCGAACAGGTCCGTGCGGACGCCTCCGCTCGCGTGGTGCGCCGCGGGGACGATCGGGATCGGCTCGGTCACCGGGTCGATCCCGTGGTGCCGGCAGGCGGCGAGGATCGTCGGGAAGCGGTGCTCCCAGGTAGCGGCGCCGAGGTGCCGGCCGTCCAGGTACATGTGGGACGCGCCGGTCTCGTGCATCCGGTTGATGATCCCCTTGGCGACGACGTCGCGGGGGGCGAGTTCGGCCAGTTCGTGGCGGCCGGTCATGAAGCGCTCGCCCGCGTGGTCTACCAGGTGGGCGCCCTCGCCGCGCACCGCCTCGGAGATCAGCGGCTGCTGCCCGGCGGCGTCCGCACCGAGCCAGAGCACCGTCGGGTGGAACTGGACGAACTCAAGGTCGGTGACGGCCGCCCCGGCGCGCAGCGCGAGCGCGACGCCGTCGCCGGTGGAGACCTCGGGGTTGGTCGTGGCGGAGAACACCTGCCCGAGCCCGCCGGTGGCGAGGACGACGGCGCGGGCGCGGACGGCTCCGACGCCGCCCGGCTGGCCCTCGCCCATGACGTGCAGGGTGATCCCGGCGGCCCGTCCCGAGGCGTCCTTCAGCAGGTCGAGGACCAGCGCGTGCTCGATGACCTCGACGCCGGAGTCCTTGAGCGCGGCGAGCAGCGCGCGGCTGATCTCGGCGCCGGTCGCGTCGCCGCCCGCGTGCGCGATGCGGCGCCGGTGGTGGCCGCCCTCCCTGGTCAGCTCGATGTCGCCGGAGCCGGAGCGGTCGAAGGCGGCGCCGAGGTCGATGAGCCCGCGCACGGCCTCCGGCCCCTCGGTGACCAGGGCCCGGACGGCGTCCTCGGCGCAGATCCCGACACCGGCGGTCAGCGTGTCGGCGAGGTGCTCCTCCGGGGTGTCGTCGGGGGCGAGCGCGGCGGCGATCCCGCCCTGCGCCCAGCGGGTCGACCCCGCGTCCAGCAGTGCCTTGGTGACCAGCAGCACCCGCCCGCGCGGCCGGCACCGCAGCGCGGTGACCAGGCCGGCGATGCCGGATCCGATGACGACGACGTCGGTCTCGGTGGTCCAGCCGGGGGCGGGGGCCGCGAGAACGGAAGGGATCATGAGCCCTCCTCGGGGTTCGGTTCTCGTCATTGTGACATTAACCCCGGGGGCCGCCAATGAATCGGGACGAAGGTCACATTGACGGAGAACTTTCCAGGCAAGCGAAACGGCCGTACGCCCCCGGGCATACGGCCGATACGGCACGCGGATCAGCGCTCAGGCGGGGCGCCGAGGTCCAGGGGCAGGTTGTCGATCAGGTGGGTGGCGCCGACCCGGCCCGCCGCGGCGAGCACGGCGGGGCCGGTGTGCGCGTCCGCGACCTCAAGGAACGTCGCCGGATCGACCAGGACGAGGTAGTCCAGCGTGAGCGGGGGCTCGGCCGTCGCGGCCTCGGCCAGGACGGCCCGCGCCGCGCCGGCGATCGCCTCCGGGCCGCCCCCGGCCGCGTCCGCGCCCGCGCGCAGGGCCCGCGACAGCGCGAGCGCCGTCGCGCGCTCGTCCGCCGACAGGTAGCGGTTGCGGCTCGACAGCGCGAGGCCGTCGGGCTCCCGGACGGTCGGCGCGCCGACGACCTCCACCGGCAGGTTCAGGTCGAGGACCATCCGCCGGATCATCGCGAGCTGCTGCGCGTCCTTCTGCCCGAAGACCGCGACGTCCGGGCGCACCAGGTTGAACAGTTTCAGGACGACCGTGAGCATCCCGTCGAAATGGCCCGGTCGCGTCACGCCCTCCACCCGGGCGCCCATCGGCCCCGACCGCACCGTGACCTGCGGCTCCGTCGGATACATGACCTCGCGCCCCGGGGCGAACACGAGGGCGGCGCCCTCCTCGGCGCAGGCCCGCAGGTCCGCGTCGAACGTCCGGGGGTAGCGGTCGAAGTCCTCGCCGGGGCCGAACTGCAACGGGTTGACGAACACGCTCACGGCCACCACGTCCGCGCGCCGCCGCGCCTCGCGGATCAGCGACCGGTGCCCCTCGTGCAGCGCGCCCATGGTCGGGACGAGGGCGAGGCTCCCCCCGGCCGCCGCCCTGGCCTCCGCCAACTCCTCGCGCGTCCTGACGACGGCGGGCATCGCGGACATCGGGTCCTCCTCGATCGTTGGGGGCGGTCGGCCCGCTCAGTCGGCCAGCGCTTCGAGGAGGCGTTCGGCGTCCTCGGGTTTGAGCAGTCCCGCGCCGAGCGCGCGGTCGGCGGTGAGACGGGCCAGCGCCACGTAGGCGCGGCGGCTCTCGGGCGACACCCGGCCGAGTTCGGCGACATGGTCGGCGACGGTGCCCGCGTCGCCGCGCGCGACCGGCCCGGTGAGGCCGTCGATGCCGAGGCGCAGCCCGTTGTCGAGCGCCGCGCCGAGCAGCGGCCCGAGCATCCGGCCGGGCTCGGCGACCCCCGCGCCGCGCAGCAGGTCCATCGTCTCGACGACCAGCGTGACCAGGTGGTTCGCGCCTCCGGCGAGGGCCGCGTGGTAGAGCGGGCGTCGCTCCTCGGGGATCCACACCGGCTCGCCGCCCATCTCCAGCACGAGCGCCTCGGCGACCGGGCGCAGCGGCTCGGGCGCGGTCACGCCGAACGAGATGCCGGTGAGGCGGTTCACGTCGTCGGGCCGTCCGGTGAAGGTCATGACCGGGTGCAGCGCGAGCGGCAGCGCCCCGGCCCGCGTGACCGGGTCCAGGACGGACGCCCCGTACCGTCCGCTCGTGTGCGCGACGAGCTTGCCGGTCACCTCGACCCCCGCGCCGACGAGCCCGGCGGCGAGTTCCGGCAGGGCGTCGTCGGGGACGGTGAGGAGCACCAGGTCGGCGGCGGCCACGACCTCGTGCGGGGGCGCGACGTCCACGCCGGGGAGGCGCTGCTCGATCCGCTCCCGCGACCGCTCGGACACCGCCGCGGCGGCCACGACGCGGTGTCCGGCGCCGGCGAGCGCGGCGCCGAGCGCCGTCCCGACGCGTCCGGCGCCGACGACGCCGACCGCCAGCCGCGCGGGCCGCTCCCCGGCGCCGCCCGGACCGTCTCCGGGGCCGTTCCCAGGCGCGGCGGCAGGGGGCGTGGCATGTGAATCCATCGGTTCGTTCCAGTCCTCAGGTAGGTACCGGACGTGCGCGACCCAATGTACTCGCGGGCCCGTGGCCTGACGTCCGGCGGATGGCACGGCGCCTGTGCGGCGGGGTGGCACCGCGCGGACACTACCCGAGCCGGCCACGCCATCACATGCGAGTAAGGACTCAACTACCGAGTGTGACGATCATCTCCCCGATCCGGCCACACTTTCTGGGCGACGGAGGGTCATCTCTTGCGGCGCGCCGAAAGGCGAGCGTATCTCTGGATTGCGACGGCGCCGTCACCATAAGTGAAACCCTCGGACGCACCCGAGCCATCGCGGACGGCCCGGCGGTAGGGGAACGGACCCGCTCCTACCACCTCGGAAAGGCCGCCCGCACCCCACTCCGCCCCACCGCTAACCGTCGTCCCCTGCGGTGGGGCGGAGCCAACCCTCATCACGCATCGCACCCGGTTTGGGACCGCGCCGATCCCGCCCCGGGCGCCCTCGCGCACTCAGTCGGTGGCGAGGGACTCGACGATGGACGCCTTGGCGGCGCGCCGCGCGGGCATGACCGCCGCGACCGTCCCGGCGGCGCCCGCGAGCACGACGAAGCCGACGACCTGGAGGTAGGGCAGCGAGAAGACCGACCCCTCCGCCATCGCGCGGGTCGCGGCCCAGCCGAACGCGATCCCGAGCACGACCCCGGTGGACGCCCCGATCACGGCCATGACCAGCGCCTCGACCGACAGCATCCGGCGGAGCTGGCGGCGGGTGAGGCCGAGGGCGCGCAGCAGCGCCGACTCGCGCGTCCGTTCCACGACCGACAGCGTCAGCGTGTTCGCGATCCCGAACAGCGCGATGACGATCGCCAGCCCGAGCAGCCCACCGAAGATCATCAGCATCATGTCGATCGCGTTGCTGACGCTCTCCTCGAACTCCGCCCCCGAGTACACCTTCGCGGTCGGGTAGGGCCGCGCCGCGTCCTCGACGACGCGCCGCGCCGCCTCCGGGGGCACCCTGTCCTTGTCCTGGATGTAGATCGCCGACTGGCCGGGGGCACCGAAGTACCGGCGGAAGTCCGCCTCCGGCACCAGGACCTCGCCGACCGGCGCGGGCGAGGTGTACACCGCGGCGATCTTGACGGGCACGGTTCCGTGCGCGGTCTTGAGCTGGACGGTCCGGCCCGCCGACAGCCCGTTCCTGTTCGCGATCAGCTTGTCCACCAGCACGGTCCCGGGCTGGAGGCCGCCCGGCTTGAGCGCCGCCTCCGACCCCGCCTCGATGCGGGGCTTGAGCACAGTGCCGAGCGCCCTGCCGGTCAGGCTGGCGACCGTCACCGACCTGCCGCCGATCTCGGTGTCCTTGCCCAGCACCTCGAAGACCTGGGCGAACTCCGGCCGCTTGGCCAGCGTCTCGGCGAGCGCGTGCGGGACGACCCCGCCGCTGTCGCGGCCGGGCCCCGCGCCGCCGCGCGCCTCCACCTGGAACTCCACCGGGTACTGCTCCGCGAGCTTGGCCGCCGAGGTCGCCTTGCTGCTCGCCGCGACCACCGCGAACAGGCTCATCAGCCCGACGCCGACGGTCAGCGCGATCGTCGTCGTTGCGGTGCGGCGCGGCGTGCGGCGTGCGTTCTCCACCGCCAGCCGACCCGGGACGCCGCCGAGCCGCGCCGGGATCGCACCGGCGACGCGTCCGAACGGGCGCACCAGCGCGGGCATCCCCGTGACCACCGCCAGGAAGAACACGCCGCCGCCGAGCGCGACGACGTACATCGCGGTCGGCCCCTTCCCCATCTGGAGCGAGCCGAGCCCGCCGAGCGCGAGCCCGGCCGCCCCGAGCAGGACGGTCAGCGCCGTCCGGACGCGCCCGAGCCGGAACCGGCCCCCGCCTGGCTCCAGCTCCGAGCGCAGCGCCGCGACCGGCGGCACGCGCGTCGCCGCCCGCGCCGGCAGCAGCGCGGAGAGCACGGTCACCGTCACGCCGACCGCCAGGCCCACCACGACCGTGCGCCCGGCGAAGGCCAGCCCGCTCACCGGCACCTCCGAGGCGAACCGGCTGAGAGCGGCGACCGCGCCCGCGCCGAGCCCGATCCCGGCGAGGATGCCGAGCAGCGAGCCGACCAGGCCGACCACCGCCGACTCCACCAGGACGCCGCCGAACACCTGCCGCCGGGTCGCGCCGACGCAGCGCAGCAGCGCCATCTCCCGCATCCGCTGCGCGATCAGGATCGAGAACGTGTTGTAGATGACGAGGGCCGAGACCAGCATCGCCACCAGCCCGAAGATCAGCAGGCCGGTGCGGATGATCTCGGTGTCCGCGCCCGCGCCCTTGGCGAGCCGCTTGGCGAGCCCGTCCCCGGTGAGCACCTCGTAGGAGCCGCCGACGGCGGCGGCGACCGCGGCCCGGTCCGGCCCGAGGACGTCGATCTCCGTGTAGCTCTTCCTGCCCGTCATCGCCTGCGCCGTCGCGGCGTCGAACCCCACCCCGCCCTGGGCGCTGACCTCGTTGTCTATGCCGAAGTCGACGATCCCGACGACGGAGAAGCGGTGCGGGCGCCCCGCGTGGTCGAGGACGGTCACCGCGTCCCCGACCTTGTATCCGGCCCGGTCGGCGACCTCCTGGTTGAGCACCGCCTCGGCGGCGCCGGACGGCGCGCGGCCCTTGTCCACGTCGAACCGCAGCAGCCGCCCGGTCGGCACCGACAGGCCGAAGGTCGGGTAGTCGCCGACGGTCTTGCCATCCTTGCCGACGAGCGCGGCCTCCCCGCGCACCGCGCCCTGCGCGTCGGTCACCCCCGGCAGGCCCCGCACCTTGCGCAGGACGTCGGCGGGGATGCCGGTCTCGTCGTCCGCCCCCTTGCCGGCGCCGCGGCTCGGCAGGATCGCGACGTCCACCTTGCCGGCGGACTTCGCGAAGGTCTTGGCGACCCCCTGCTCCATCGTGTCGGTCAGCACGAACGTGCCGGAGATGAACCCCACCCCCAGCGTGATCGCCACGGCGGTCAGCAGCAGGCGCAGCTTGTGGGCGAGCAGGCCCGCGAGTGTCGTCCGCAGCATCACGCCCCCAGGCTCTTGAGGCGGTCGAGCACCGCGTCCGGCGTCGGGCGGACGATCTCCGAGACGATCTCCCCATCGCGCAGGAACACCACCCGGTCCGCATACGAGGCCGCCACCGGGTCGTGGGTGACCATGACGATCGTCTGGCCCATCTCCCGCACCGACGAGCGCAGGAACCCGAGCACCTCGGCGCCCGCGCGGGAGTCGAGGTTGCCGGTCGGCTCGTCGGCGAAGATCACGTCGGGCCGGGCGACGATCGCCCGCGCGCACGCGACCCGCTGCTGCTGCCCGCCCGACAGCTCGCTCGGCCGGTGCCCGAGCCGCTCGCGGAGCCCGACCACGTCCACGACCCGGTCGAACCACGCCCGCTCGACCTTGCGGCCCGCGAGGTCGAGCGGCAGCCGGATGTTCTGCTCGGCGGTCAGCGTCGGCAGCAGGTTGAACGCCTGGAACACGAACCCGACCCGCTCCCGGCGCAGCATCGTGAGCTGCCGGTCGTTCAGGCCGGTCAGCTCGGCGTCGCCGAGCATGATCCGTCCCTCGGTGACGGTGTCGAGGCCCGCCAGGCAGTGCATCAGCGTCGACTTGCCCGAGCCGGACGGCCCCATGATCGCGGTGAAGGCGCCGTCCGCGAACCCGACGCTGACCCCGCGCAGCGCGTGCACGGCCGCGTCACCGGACCCGTACACCTTCGACACGCGGTCGGCCGCGACCGCCGGCGCTTTCGCCGCGTCCGGCGCTCCCCCGGGTGGGCTGGTGAACGTGCTGGTCACGGCGACTCCTTCGTGGATGGGGACGGTCGTGCTCCACGCTAGGAATCGGCGCCGCTCCCGCCATCGCCCCCACGGCCACGGTTCGCGTCAGCCATGTGGCGCGTCCGGAACGCCCCGTACGACCTGAGTCGTACGCCCCCGTCAGCCGTCCTACCGACTCAGCGGCTCCCCGGCCGCCACGGCATGCGATCGGCAACCCCCGGCAGACCGCGCCCGCGACCGGCAGGCCGGGGGGCGCCGCCGGTGGCCACGGCCTCGGTCTCGACCGGAGCCCGCGAACTCCGCCGGGGGACCGCGTTCTCCCCGGGCAGGCGGCGGGTTCGGCCGGGCAAGGCTCCGACCAGGCGATTCGTCGATCGGAGGCGATGCGAGGTCGGTCAACGCGTCCGGAACGCGCGCGAGCGCCGGGGGCCCGAAGGACCCCGGCGCTCGCGGCTGAGACCGGGACGGCTCAGTGGTTCAGGTAGTTCACCGACGCGCCGCCCTTGCAGCCGGCGTTCGCGATGCCGACGACGGCGATCGCGTTGCCGCAGACGTCGATCGGGATGGAGATCGGGGCGATGATCTGGTTGCCGCCCAGGATCGACCCGTTACCGCTGGTGTGGTTGTTCGAGAACTGGCCGCCGTGCCCGTGTCCGTGGCCGTGCCCGTGCCCGTGGCCGTGGCCGTGGCCATCGGCGAAGGCGGGGCCGGCGGTCAGGATCGAGCCGGTGACGGCGAAGCCGATGATGCCGGTAGCGGCAAGCTTCTTGATCACGTGAATCCTCCCGTACGTCGGGTTTCGGTGGACCCGATGGACATTGCCCGAGGCCATCCGCATGAATGGCATCGCGTACGGTAGTTACCCAGCTACCGTCTGGTAGCGGAAATGCTATCCCCAAGCTGTCTGACAATAGTCATCAAGCGGTGACCAAGTCGTTACGGTGAGTCGTCTCTTTGGCCGCTTTTGACCAGACCCGTCTCATACGCGAACACGACCGCCTGGACCCGGTCCCGAAGCCCCAGTTTCATCAGGATCCGCCCCATGTGCGTCTTGACGGTCGCCTCCGACACATACAGCCGCGCCGCGATCTCCGCGTTGGACATCCCGCGCGCGACCAGCCGCAGCACCTCGCCCTCCCGCTCGGTCAGGCTCTCCAGCGCCCCGGTCGCCCGCTCCTGCGCGTCCGGCAGGTGCAGCGCGAACCGGTCCAGCAGCCGCTTGGTCGTGCTCGGCGCGACCACCGCGTCCCCCGAGTGCACCGCCTTGATCGCCTCGATGAGCTGCGCGGGGCCCGCGTCCTTCAGCAGGAACCCGCCCGCCCCCGCCTTGATCGCCGCGAACGCGTACTCGTCGAGGTCGAACGTCGTCAAGATCACGACCTTCGGCCCGGACGCCGCCACCACCCGCCGGGTGGCCTCGATGCCGTCCATCCGCGGCATCCGCACGTCCATCAGGACGACGTCGGCCGCCGTGGCCCGCAGCAGCTCCAGCGCCTGAACGCCGTCGGCCGCCTCCCCCACCACATCGATGTCGGGCTGCGCGTCCAGGACCATCTTGAACCCGGCCCGCACCAGCTCCTGATCGTCGACGAGGGCCACCCGGATCGGGCCCTCGTCCGCAAGCTCGTCCACACTGCCTCCCAGCACGCTCCTGCCACCTCCCACCCAACACCCAGCCGCGGACCCCTCCGGTCACGCCGCCTCGCGGACGGGGATCCGCGCGACCACCTCGAACCCGCCGCCCGGACGCGGCGCCGCCCTGACGCTGCCCCCGTACACCGCCGCGCGCTCGCGCATCCCGACCAGGCCGTGCCCGCGCCCGTCGTTGACCGCGGCGGCACCGCGCCCGTCGTCCACGACACGGATCTCGACGGTGTCCCCGGCATAGCAAAGCCGGACATGGGCGGACACACGCAATCCGCCGTGTTTGAGCGTGTTGGTCAGAGCCTCCTGGACGATCCTGAACACGGTGAGCTGCCGCCCCTCCGACATGGCCGCGGGTGAGCCGTCCACGCCCATCGTCACCGAAAGCCCCGAGGCGCGGAGCTGTTCCACCAGGTCATCGAGCTGCGCGACCCCGGGCTGCGGCGCGTACTCGCCCGCGTCGTCGTCCTCGCGCAGGACGCCGAGCAGCCGCCGCATCTCCCCCAGCGCCAGCCGTCCGGTCGAGGAGATCGTCTCCAGCGCCTGCCGCGCCCGCACGACGTCGGTGTTGATGGCGTAGGACGCGCCGTCCGCCTGGACCACGATCACGCTGACGTTGTGCGCGATGACGTCGTGCAGCTCCCGCGCGATCCGGCCGCGCTCGGCGGCCATCGCCATCTGCACCTCGGCGTCCCGCTCGCGCTCCAGCCGCTCGGCGCGCTCCTCCACCGACCGCAGGTAGGCGCGCCGCGTCCGCATGTGCAGGCCGAGGATCCACACGCCCGCCACCACCGCCGTCATCGCGAGGAACGTGAACTTCCTGTCGTTCGCGTCGACCGGGTACCGGAGCGTCGCCATGAGCGTCCCCAGCTCGCCGATCAGCGCTGTGGCCACCCCCCACCGGAAGGCGCAGCCCGCCGTGACGGTGTAGATCCCCATCAGGATGGCGATGTTCGCGGGCAGGACGGGGATGTGCAGCGCCCACTGGACGAACGAGACGGCGGCGACGACCGCGAAGACCGTCCGGGGGAACGTCCGGCGCAGCACCATCGGCACCAGCAGCGCGGCCGTGACCGCCACATATCTGTTCCCGCTCAGATCGGGACCGTTGCCGAGCAGCACCGGGAACACCAGTACCAGCACCGGCGCGACGAGGAACGCGTCGACCAGCGGCTTCCTGCCGCGCAACCACTCCCAGAACCTCGGGGCCATGCCGTCAGCGTAAGGACACGCAGGTCAGCCTCGGATCAGCCGCAAGTCGGAACCGGCTCCACCCCAAGGATGGACCTCGGCGGCGGCGACCCACGGTAACCTCACAGGAGTGCCGATGCCCGTGACCGAATGGCTGACCTGGCGCACCGCGATGGAGCGGGCCCTGTACGGCGAGGAGGGCTTCTACCGGCGCGGGGAACGCCCCGCCGAGCACTTCCGCACCTCCGTGACCGCCTCACCCCGCTTCGCCGCCGCGATCGCCCGGCTGCTGGCCGAGATCGACGCCGCGCTCGGCCATCCCGCCCGGCTGGACATCGTCGACATCGGCGCCGGTTCCGGACGGCTCCTGGCCAACGTGCTGGCCTGCGCGCCCCCCGCCCTCGCCGACCGGCTCGCGCCGACCGCCGTGGAGATCGCACCGCGCCCGTCCGACGTTCCCGCCCGCATCACCTGGCGCGCCGACCTTCCCACCGAGATCACCGGCCTGGCGGTCGCCAACGAGTGGCTCGACAACATCCCGCTGGACGTGGCCGAGCACACCCCGGACGGCGTCCGCACCGTGCTGGTCGACCCGTCCAGCGGCGCCGAGCGCACCGGTCCCGAGCCCACCGCCGAGGACCGCGACTGGCTGGAGCGCTGGTGGCCCCTGCGCGAGGCGGGCGACCGCGCCGAGATCGGCCACCCCCGCTGCGCCGCCTGGGCCTCGGTCATCGGGCGGCTCCGCCGCGGCCTCGCGATCGCCGTCGACTACTCGCACTACCGCGAGTCCCGTCCGCCCTACGGCACCCTGACCGGCTACCGCGACGGCTCCACGGTCCCCGCCGTCCCGGACGGCTCCTGCGACGTCACCGCCCACGTCGCCCTTGACGCCTGCGTCGTCGCGGGCGAACGCGCGGGCGCCACCTCCACCCTCCTGACCACCCAGCGCGCCGCCCTACGCGGCCTCGGCCTCTCCGGCGCCCGCCCCCCGACGGCCCAGGCCCACCAAGACCCGCGCGCCTACCTGACCGCCCTCTGCCACGCGGGCGAGGACGCCGAGCTGACCGACCCGTCCGGCCTGGGCGGCTTCGGCTGGCTGGCCCAATCCGTCCAGATCCCCCTCCCAACCTCCCTGACCGAGACCCCATAAGCCCCACCCCACCCCGCAGCCCCCGCCCACAACCGCGAACGTCCCAGCATCTCCCCCCGCAGCAGAGCGTCCCGCGCAACAACGGGTCCCCGGCACCACAACACCCTCCCAGCACCACAACGCCCTCCCAGCACCACAACGCCCTCCCGGCACCACAGCACCCTCCCGGCATCACAACTCCCTCCCGGCACCACGGCACCCTCCCAGCACCACAGCACCGTCCCGGGACCACAGCGCTTTTCCGGAGCACATGGCCTTCCCGAGTAACAGCACCCCGCCGCAGCAACGACGGGCCGACGCGGCGACAAGGCATGAGGCGCCAGGGTGACAAGGCGACAGGGTGACAAGGCGACAGGGCGACAGGGTGACAAGCGGCAGGCCGCCGGCACACGACACCGCGCTCCCCTAACGCCTGCAAGCGATGACCGTGACGGCGAAGGGACACGCCTTCCCGGGGGCCAACAACTTGCCCCAGGGACGGCAGGACAAGAAACCGCGCGCCCTCACGTCCGCAAGCGATGAAGCGCCAGCGCGCAGGGCGGCCCCGGCGCGCCGATCACAGCTCGGATGGTCGTCACGGTTGAACTCCGCCAGGCCGAACAAGCCGAACCGGCTCCCAGATCAGCATTCGACGTAGAGGGCCTCCAGGCCACGCAGGACGAAGCCGGACTTCCATTTGGGCTCGTCCGTCAGACGGAGGTCGGGGGCAAGGCGCAGGAGCGCGCCATAGGACTCCGCGAGTTCGATCCGGGCCAGCGGCGCGCCCAGGCAGTAATGGATGCCGAGGCCGAACGTGATGTGCGGGTTCGGGTCCCGTCCCAGGTCAAGGCGGTCGGGATCGGCGAACGTCTCTGGGTCGCGATTGGCGGACGCGAACTGAAGCGCGACCTCGGCACCGCGCGGGATATCGATTCCGGCAACGGTGATGTCCTCCAGTACCCACCGCTCGAACATCGGCGCCGGAGTGTCATACCGCAGCAGTTCCTCGATCGCGGTGGGGACGAGCGAGGCGTCGGCGCGCAGCCGCTCCAGTTCCCCCGGATGGCGGAACAGTGCCCACCACCCATTTCCGGTTGTGTTGACCGTGGCCTCATGGCCCGCGTTGAGCAGCAGGACGCAGGTGCCGATCAGCTCGTCCTCGGTGAGCCGGTCGCCACCGTCCACGACCTGGGCGAGCGCGCTGATCAGATCGTCGCGCGGCTCGTTCCGCCGTGACCGTGCCAGCTCACGCAGGTAGTCGGAGAACTCGGCGGCGGCCCGGACGGCCGTCCGCTGCACGTCCACCGGCGGATTCAGCTCGTACATACCGCAGATGTCGGCGGACCAGGGACGCAGCAGGTGCCGGTCCGAGACGGGCACGCCGAGCATCTCGGCGATCACGTTCACCGGCAGCGGCTCGGCCACCTCGGCGAGCAGGTCGCCGCCGCCCTTGGCCGCCAGGGACTCGGCCAGTTCCCCGGCGAGCCGCTGGATCGTCGGCCGCAGCCCCTCGACCATCCGCGCCGTGAACGCCTTGGAGACGAGCCGCCGCAGCCGCGTGTGCGTGGGCGGCTCCATGTCGAGCATCCCGGCGCGGACGAGATCCCAGAACGGTCTGAGGAACTCGGTCTCCGGCTCCTGCCCGAACTCCTCGTGCCCGGCGATGTGCAGGTAGGTGCGCCCGAGCCGCCGGTCCCGCAGCAGCGCGTTCACGTCCTCGTACCTGCTGATCACCCATTGGCCGCTGGGCTCATGGAAGAACACCGGACGCTCATCACGCAGCCACTCGAAGACGGGATAGGGGTTGGCGACGAAGTCGGGCGACCACGGATCATAGGCCAGCTCGTTCATGGTTCCGACGATAAGCCCGTGATCGCCTCATTCCGAGGGCAAATCGGTGAGAGAACCGGGCATCAGATGGCGCGCCAGCGTCTCCAGCGCCGCCGTCACGTCCGGGACGTGCTCCGGCCCGCCCAGAGCCGCCGTCAAGGCCCCCTCGATGCCCGCCGCGCGTACCTCGGCCACCCGCTCGGACACCTCACCGGCCTTGCGCACCAACGACCGCCGCCGATCCGCCGGATCCGGCGCCGTGACCACCGATCCCGCCTCCCTGAGCCGCGCGACCGCCATCGAGACCTGACTCTGCGGCAACCCGGTGCGCTCGGCGATCTCCCCGACGGCCGTGTCCGGATGCTCGACGACATCGCTCAACACGATCAGCACCGCCCGAGTCCCCCCGCGCTCCCCACCCCGCGCCGCAGGCATCGCCTCCTCCCCGACCTTCATCAACGCCCGCCCCAACAAGAACAGCTGAACTCCGTTCACCCCCTCAACTTACATCTAACGAGATACATCAAACTTGATACATCTAAATAGATCCATTAAGCTCCCCACCAACAACCCCCGCCCAACCACCCACCCCCACCCCTTCGCCACCCCTTCGCCCGCCCCTTCGCCACGCCTTCGCCCACCCACCCTCTCTACATCCAGCGCCGCTTCCCCCAATCAGGGGCCTTCTCCCAGCCGCCCCTCACCCAGAGGCCTTCGCTCAACCGCCCTTCCTCCAGAGACCCTTCGCTCAACCCCGCCCTCGCCCAACCGCCCACACCCGTCCGCCCGAACCGCTCCCCCTGACGACTGGCGGGGGGCTGACCGTATTCACCGCTCCCCGGCGCCGACGGCCCGGCAGCTCATCCGGGACCGCGGCCCCTCTTCTTCGCGCGAGAACCGCAGCACCGGCACCGCAGCACGGACGCCGCAACACCGGCGTCGCACCACGCGCGCCGCAGCACGAAGACCGGCGCACTGCTCTCACCACCTCCCCCGGCAATCCGATCAACCTCGCTCTCACCCGAGCGACCTCGTCTTGAGAGGACGTAGAAGACATGGCAGCCACCAAGAGCGGGATGCTCCCCGTACCTGGAGCCGAGCTGTACTACGAGGTCAGAGGGGGCGGGCCGCTGCTGGTGATCGGTCAGAGCGGCGAGGGGGACGCGCGGCGGAGCGTGGACATGGTCGACCGGCTGGTCGAGCACTACACCGTGGTCACCTATGACCGGCGCGGGCTTTCGCGGACGATCGTCGCCGACCCGTCCGCGCCCGTCTCACCCGAGACGCACGCCGAGGACGTCCACCATCTGCTGGCGAACCTCACCGACGAGCCAGCGCTCATGCTCGGGTGCAGCTTGGGCGCGCTCTACGGGCTTCACCTGGCCGCCACGCACCCCGGGCAACTCTCCACGCTCGTCGCCCATGACGTGGCCGCGCCCGGTTTGCTGCCTCCTTCCGATCGTGCCCGGATCGAGCGCATGCTGGGCGAGGTGGAGATCACCGCTCGGGCGGGCGGCTGGCGTGCCGCCATCGCGATGGTCGCCGCCGCCACCGGGCTCGACCCCTCCCGCATGGAGACCGAGTCCGGCGTCACCCTGGTGCCGATGACCGAGGATCGGGCCGCCAACATGACGTACTACCTGACCAATGACGTTTCCGAGCTTCGGCGCAGCGCTCTCGGGCCCGACGAGGTCGCCGCGGCCGCCGCGAGCACGCGGATCGTGCCCGCCGCAGGAGCCGATTCGAAGAACGCCTGGAACCATCAGTGCGCCGAGGAGCTGGCCTCCCTCCTCAACACCCCGCTCGTGGAGTTCCCCGGCGGGCACAACGGCAACACCGCGTTTCCGCGTGCCTTCGCCGCCCGCCTGCACGAGGTCCTGACCCTCACCTCCTGACGATCACTCGTGTGTTTCGGGCGGTCGGCCCGCCCTCCCCCTCTCGGACGGGCCGACCAACTCCATGGTCGGGGCGGGGCGCCGAGGGCAAAAGTAGAACGGCGTTCTGTGGATAGCCCGGCCGGCGAGAGGGCCCAGCGGGGCGTGCCCCTCCTCGCCACAGTTCCCGGACGAACGGACGACGGCCGGTCAGTGAAGCCCCGGGAGGGTCGTGTCGCTCTACGCCGCAGATCCCGGTCGGGCACGACGGCCGCCGGTCGGCAACCGAGCCTGGTGCGACGTCCGGCATCACCTTCGCGACGACCTCGCGCGTGCCTGGCGGGGGTCCGCAGCACGATCTTCCCGCCGGTCCCTGCCGCGATCCGGAGCGGGCGGTTGCCGACCGGCATGCGCGCGTAGGACGCCGAGGGCCGCGACCTCATATGTGACCCGCCCGCCGCGCGGGCGGGGATGACGGAGAAGCCGTGTTCGGCGGGGCCCCGACCCATACGTGGCCCGCCCCGCCGCGGGTGCTGGACGAACAGGACGCGGCGGCGGCCAGCGAGCGGCCCAGCGGGGTGTGTCGCGCTCCGCCGCGGTTCCTGGGCGAGCGAGAAGGCCGCCGGTCAGCGGGCCGCCCAGTGGGTCGTGTCGCCTGAGGTCCGGCGGGCCGCCTGGGCCCGCCGGGCGGTCGAATCGACGATCGCGCGCGCCTCGCCCAGGTCCCGGGCGGACGCGGCGACCTGCACCGGCCCCGGCGGCGCGTCCACGTGGACCGTCGCCAGCCCCTTGAGCCGCTGGAACAGGTTGGCCGTCAGGCGCACGCTCTGCGCGCGAGCGTGCGCGATGACGTCGGTACGGCGGCAGGGCCAGCCGTGGCGGGCCACGAACACCACGTCGTCGGTACCGGCGCCACCCGCGCGGTCGATGGTCACGGCCTTCGACGACGCGGGGACGAGCGGCAGCGCGTCGATGTTCGTCCCTGGGAACACCTGCGACACGAGGTACATGGCGACCTGCCGGGGCGCCACCGGCAGGAGGGTCGAGGAGAGGGCCTGACGCCCGCCCGCGTATCCCGCGACGGTGACCTCGATCCGGGCCCACCCCAGGGCGCGCCAGAGCGCCGGTTCGACGATGCTGACCGCCTGCACGCGTCCGGGCGGAAGGGTCTGCATGCGGGTCTCCAGCAGCCCGTAACGCAGGCGGATGCCGTCCGGTGACATCGCGACCGTGAAGTTGGCGTACATCACCAGCGGCGCGATGACGGCGCGGATCAGGCCGAGCAGCGCGGGCACGGTGACGGCCAGCATGCCGCCTTCCGCGTAGGCCACGAGGAACACCAGCGAGGCCAGGAACAGGACGATCGTCCCGATCACAGGGAGCCGTATCAGCAGGGATCCGAACAGCGCGCCGAAGGGCACGCGCCACAGATGGCGTTCGGGCGCCTCGGGTGTATGGCCCGGCAGCCCGGCCGCCCGCGCGAGGAGTTCGGCCCGTAGTTGCTGGGCGGAACCACGTCCGAGATAGCGCAGTGCGATTTCGCTCTGCTCGCCCCCGGCGAGTTCCACCCGCACCTCAGCGAGGGCGAAAACGCGAGTGACCAGCGGACGGACGAGGTCGATGGCCTGGACGCGCGACAGCGGTATGCGGCGCTTGCGCTTGCGCAGCAGCCCGGTCTCGACGACGAGGTCGTCACCGTCCACACGGAAGCGCAGCCCCAGCCACGCCCACAGGCCGGAGCCCACGGCGATCAGCATCATCGGGAGGGTCACGACCAGGAACCTGGCGATCACCTCGGGCGTGAGCTCGATGGTCACACCCTCATCGGTCTGCGTGAGCAGCAGCGGAAAACCGAGCAGGACGAAGTACACGATGAGGATGAAGAACGCCCGCAGCGGCGCCGTCGCCCAGTGCAGCCTGTGCGTGCCTTCCGAGAACCGCACCAGTGGGGGCGGCCCATAACCCGGTGGAACTCCATACCCATGAGGCGGACCGTACGGCGGGCGAGGAGGCCCATAAGGAGGGCGTCCCCCAGGCCCATACGGCCCATGCGGCCCGAAGGGGCCCGGTGCTCCGTTAGGGACGGGCGCACCATACGGCCCAGGCCGCCCATACGGACCCGGCTGCCCAGGAGGGCCGTTCTGCCCAGGAGCGCCATATGGTCCGACCGGCCCGGCATGGCCGGGCGCTCCATACGGCCCTTGCTGATGTGGGTGTGGCCCGTGGGGAGAACCCCCGTTTTCTGGAGGAGGGCCAGGAGGGCCGCTCATAGGCCCATGCTCCGCTCCTCGCCCTTCTGGGCGAGCCGATCGCGCAGCAGTCCGGCCTCCGTCGCGGGCAGGCCCGGGATGGTGGCATCGGTGGCCGCGGCGGCGGTGTGCATGCGGACGGTGGCGATTCCCATCCACCGCTCCAGAAGCCCGGCCGTCACGTCCACGAACTGCATCCGCCCGTAGGGGACGACGATGAGCCGCTTGACGAGCACCCCATGCGTGACGATGAGGTCGTCACCCCGTTCCGCGTAGCCGAGGGAGCGGCGCCCCATCTCGGCCATGAGTCCCGCGAGGACGACCACGAGCGCCAAGGCGGCGAGCCACAGGGCGGCGGCCACCGCCCCGCCGCCGTTCCGCCACACCAGGAAGGCCCCGAGGGCGCCGACGGGGATCGCCCACAGCACGGCCGTGGTCAACCGGTGCCAGGTGTGGCGCTTGGAGATGGGCGACCAGTGGAGCCCGTTCCCCGGCGCGAACGCCTGATCCGCCGGGTAGGCCGGGGGCGCGGCCACCGCGCCGCCCCGGCCATGCGCCGCGTAGCCTCCCGGGATCTGCCCCGCCGCGGGGGGCGCCGCGCCGGGGCCCGGCCCGTCCCGGCCTGCCCCACCCCGAGCAGGATCCGGTGGCGGCAACGGATGCGCCGCGCCCTGCGATCCCGGGTTTGCGGCGGGCTCATATGGCGGTTCGCCACGGCTCGCGTTCATCGCCTCCTAGTCAACCGGATAACGCCGACCGCTCGCCATGCGACTATGAGGCGGTGATCGGAGCGGCGGAGACGCGACCATGACCACCGAACGAATCGTCGGTATCGGTGCGGGCGCCAAGGAGCTCGCGACCGAGGACATGACCCTGAACATCGGGCCCCAGCACCCGTCCACGCACGGCGTGCTGCGGCTGCGGCTGACGCTGGACGGCGAGCGGATCTCGGCCGCCGAGCCCATCATCGGCTACATGCACCGCGGCGCGGAGAAGCTGTTCGAGGTGCGCGACTTCCGGCAGATCATCGTGCTGGCCAACCGGCACGACTGGCTTTCGGCGTTCTCCAGCGAGCTCGGAGTCGTGCTCGCCGTGGAGCGGATGCTGGGGATGGAGGTTCCGGTCCGCGCCGTATGGGCGAGGACGTTGCTGGCGGAGCTCAACCGCGTCCTCAACCACCTGATGTTCCTCGGGTCCTATCCGCTGGAGGTGGGCGCCATCACGCCGATCTTCTACGCCTTCCGCGAGCGCGAGGTGCTGCAGCGGGTGATGGAGGAGGTCTCCGGCGGACGCATGCACTACATGTTCAACCGTGTGGGCGGTCTGAAGGAGGAGCTGCCCGCAGGCTGGACGGGACGCGCGCGGCACGCCGTCACCGAGGTCCGGGCGCGCATGAGCGACATCGCGGACCTCATCATGGGCAACGAGATCTTCCGCGCACGCACCCGGAACGTGGGCGTCCTCACCCGTGAGCAGATCCTCCAGTACGGGGTGTCCGGGCCGATCGCGCGCGCGTCCGGTGTGGACTTCGACCTGCGGCGGGACGAACCGTATCTGGCCTACGGCGAACTCCCCGTCCGCGTGGTCACCCGCCAGGAGGGCGACTGCCTCGCCCGGTTCGAATGCCTTCTGGACCAGGTGTACGCGTCCCTGGACATCGCCGACGCCTGCCTGGACCGGCTCGCCGAGCTTCCGCCGGGGCCGATCAACCAGCGGCTCCCGAAGGTCCTGAAGGTCCCGGAGGGCCACACCTACGCCTGGACGGAGAACCCCCTCGGCCTCAACGGCTACTACCTGGTGTCACGCGGCGAGAAGACCCCGTGGCGGTTGAAGCTCCGGTCGGCGTCGTTCAACAACATCCAGGTGCTGGCGGAGCTGCTGCCGGGCAACCTGGTCGCCGACATGATCGCGATCCTCGGCTCGATGTTCTTCGTTGTGGGCGACATCGACAAATAGCCCCGCTCTGGAGCACGCCCCTCTACTAGCGGACCGGGCTCCAGGGGCGGGCGGGGGTCAGGCGCGGGAGGCGCCGCGGTTGTGCTCCTCCTCGTTCGGGTCCTTGGGGACGCGGCATGCGTACTCCAGGAAGAAGGCGGCTCCGGCCAGTACGACGGCGGCCAGGAACGTCCCCCCGCTGACGAAGAAGTCGTGGCGGGGGGTCGGCTTGTCGAGGGAGTCGGCGAGGCTGCCGGCGAACCCCGCGAAGACTCCCGCCAGGACCGCGGCCGCATGCGCGCTGGCCTTGCCCAACGCGGCCATGCGCGCGACCACGAGCGGCTCCACCGGCTTGGTGCCCGGCTTGCGGCGGATGCGGCGCAGCACGTTCACACCGGTGAAGCCCTCGCCCAGCGCCAGCAGCAGCAGCGTCGGGACGGCCGTCCACGGGAGCGGCGGCAGCGAGACGTAGGCCGTGCGCAGCACCGCCCAGGTGCTCACGCCTATGACGACGACGAGGGCGATGAGGAACAGCGGGCGGGACGGTCTCATGCAGGCTGCTGGAGCGTCAGGTCGCCCCGGCGGCGGACGGCCGACGGTCCCCCCTCCGCCTGCTTGGCCTGCGCGAGGTCACCGACACGGCCGTGCCCGGGCAGCAGCACGTCCGGCTCGATGTCGGCCCACGGGACGAGCACGAACGCCCGCTCGTGCGCGCGGGGGTGCGGGAGGGTCAGCGCGGGGTCGTCCATGGCGATGTCGCCGAACACCACGATGTCGATGTCGAGCGTGCGGGGGCCCCACCGGACCTCGCGGACACGGCTCATGGAGTTCTCGATGTTGAGGACGCGTTCGAGCAGGTTCTCCGGCGGCAGGCGGGTGTCGGCGACCAGGACGATGTTGAGGTAGTCGCCCTGTTCGGGGATCGTCTCGCCGGGAGGCGCGAAGGGGGCAGTCTCGTAGACGGGGGAGAACGCCACGAACTCCAGCCCGGGGGCGTCGAACAGCGCGTCCACGGCCTCCTGGATGTTGTCCAGGCGGTCGCCGAGGTTGCTGCCGAGTGAGAACACGACGCGGTGCTGGACCAGCATGTGCCCGCCGGTCGCGGTGCGGTCGGGCATGCGGTCGGACGCTGTCATGGGCGACTCCTCCTGATCTTCACGGCCACGTCCGTGAAGGGGTGCGGCACCGGGGCGCTGGGCTTGTGGACGGTGACCTCGGCCTCCACCACCGTCGCGTCTTCCAGACATATCTTCGCGAGCCTCTCGGCAAGCGTTTCGATCAAGTTGACGGGATCACCCTGGACGGCGGCGACGAGCCGGTCGGCGAGCGATCCGTAGTCGACGGTACGCGAGAGGTCGTCGCCCTCCGCGGCCGGACGCGTGTCCAGGCCGAGGACGACGTCCACCACGAACTCCTGCCCGAGTTCGCGTTCGGCGGGCAGGCAGCCATGCCGGCCCCGGGCGCGCAGGCCGCGCAGTTCGATGTGGTCGAGAGTCATTCTTCCTCTGCATCGACGACGTTGAGCACGGGTGAACCATGGTGGAGCAGGAGCCGCCACTCACCGTCCGACCGGACGAACACGTTGGTGGCGACGATGCTGCCGCCGGCGAGGAACCCCGATTCGGTGTCCTCGTCGGCGGTGAGAACGTTCTCCTTGCAAGTGACCACCGCGTGATCGCCGTAAACATCGGTCTCGACGTCGGTCAGCACGAACTGGATGTAGGGCGTGTTGGCCATGATGAGGGCCCAGGAGCGCAGGACCTCCTCGCGCCCCCTGAGCATCGCCCAGCCCGGATGCACGCAGGAGACGCCGTCGGCGAACCGGCCGTCCGCCCATACGGCCGACATCCGGTCGAAGTCACCGGCCTCGAACGCGGCGTAGAACTCGGCGTGGACCTCGTCCAGATCGGCGCGGTTCACAGCGTGGCTCATCGGTCGTCGCTCCCGGATTCGGCGCGACCGTCCGCCGCGGCAGGTTCGGCGTCGGGGACATCGTGCTCGGGCTCCAGCGGACGGGTCGCGCGCATGGCGGCGGCCACGCGGACGGCGTCGACGTTGGGCCGGACGCGGTGCACGCGCACGCACCACGCCCCGCCGTACGCGGCGAGCGCCGAGGTCGCCACGGTGCCGTCGTCGCATTCGGCGAACGGACGGCGCGTACCGTCGGGGTTGGCCAGGAGGGTCGTCAGGAAGCTCTTGCGGGAGGCGCCCACGAGAACGGGATAGCCGGTTCCGGTGAGCTCCTCCAGGTGCGCCAGCAGCGCCCAGTTGTGCCCGGCCTTGGGGCTCTTCGCGAAACCGAGCCCCGGATCCAGCACGATCAGCGACGGGTCCACGCCCTCTTCCAGGACGGCGTCGACGCGGCGGAGGAGTTCCTCACGGACCTCGCGGACGACGTCGGCGTACACCGCGCGGGTCTGCATGTCGTGGCTGTGGCCGCGCCAGTGGACCACGACGTAGGGGACGCCGGCGGAGGCCACGACACGGGGCATCTCGGGGTCGGCCAGGCCGCCGCTCACGTCGTTCACCAGCCGAGCGCCCGCCGCCACCGCGGCCTCGGCGACCTCGGCCCGCATGGTGTCGACGCTGACGGGAACGTTCTCGTCCCTGAGCGCCTCGATGACGGGGATGACGCGGCGGAGCTCCTCGTCCAGCGACACTCGCTGGGCTCCGGGCCGGGTGGACTCCCCGCCCACGTCGACGATGTCGGCGCCCTCGGCGACGAGGTCCAGCCCGTGCCTGACGGCCTTGTCCGCGTCGAACCAGGAGCCGCCGTCGGAGAACGAGTCGGGGGTCACGTTGACCACGCCCATCACGAGGCAGCGCCCTGGCGCGGGCAGCCCCGGAACAACGGCACTGGTCATATGACCAACCCTATGCCTTGATCTCAGCACTCCGGGGCGCGCCCCAGGGCCTACCGGACACCGGCTCGCGCGCGCATACAGGGACCACCGGGAACGCCTCCGGCGTCCCTGGCGAACGACCACCTGAGACGTCCGAGCGCGGCATCGGCAGAAGATCGTCGAGCAGCCCGGGAAGATCGTCGCGACGGCGCGGAGGCCCGCGGCGGCTCTCGGTACGCCGGACCTCCGGCGGGTCTGCCGGGGCCCCTGAGACGCGCCGAACGGGCCTCAGCTCGTCGCTGAGGCCCGTTCAGATGCCTTGAGAGACCCGGGAGAAGGGCCGACCGGCGCTAGCGCGTGAGGATCAGGCTCATCGCCTCGGCGCGCGTCTCGGGATGATCGCGGAAGTCGCCGCGGACCGCGGACGTCACGGTCTTCGCGCCCGGCTTGCGCACGCCCCGCATCGTCATGCACAGGTGCTCGGCCTCGATCACCACGATCGCGCCGCGCGGCTCCAGGACGCTCATCAGCGCGTCCGCGACCTGGCTGGTCAACCGCTCCTGCACCTGCGGGCGGCGCGCGTACACGTCCACCAGCCTGGCGAGCTTCGACAGGCCGGTGATCTGGCCCTTCTTGTTCGGCGTGTACCCCACGTGGGCGACGCCGTGGAAGGGCACCAGGTGGTGCTCGCACACGCTGTACACCTCGATGTCCTTCACCAGGACCATTTCCTCATGGTCGGCGTCGAACACCGTCGTCAGCGCGTCCTCGGGACGCTGGCGCAGGCCGGCGAACTGCTCGGCGTACGCCCGCGCCACGCGCGCGGGGGTGTCGCGGAGCCCGTCGCGCTCGGGGTCCTCCCCGATCGCGAACAGGATCTCGCGCACGGCCTTCTCGATCCGGGCGTGGTCGAAGCCCGGGGGGTCGTCCCTGATCGGCGCCTCGTCGTACGGAATGGCCAAGGCGATCAGCTCTCGCCCTGGGCCGGGTCCACGGACTCGGAGCCGACGCCGCCGGACACCCCGCCCTGGCCGTTGCCCTTGGTCAGGTCCGTCACATCCTGCGGACCGAGCAGCGCGAGCTCCTTGGGCGAGAGCACCGGCGGACGGTCGGACGGCAGGCGCTTGCCATAGCCGGTGTAGGAGTTCTGGTGCGGCCGCTTGGTGATCGGCGCGAAGATCGCCAGCACCTGGTCCTTGGACAGGGTCTCCTTGTCCATCAGGTTGACCACCAGGTCGTCCAGGACGTCCCGGTACTCGACGAGGATCTCCCACGCCGTGTCGTGCGCGCTCTCGATGTAGCGGCGGACCTCGTCGTCGATCGCGGAGGCGATGTCCTCGGAGTAGTCGCGCTCGTGGCCCACGTCGCGGCCCAGGAAGACCTCGCCCGCGCCGGTGCCGAACTTGCGGGCGCCCAGGCGCTCGCTCATGCCGTACTCGGTCACCATGTTGCGGGCGATGGAGGTCGCCTTCTCGATGTCGTTCGCCGCGCCCGTCGTCGGCTCGTGGAACACCAGCTCCTCGGCGGTGCGCCCGCCCAGGAGCATCGCGAGCTGGTCGTTCATCTCCGAGCGGGTCGTGAGGAACTTGTCCTCCATGGGCAGCGTCATGGTGTAGCCCAGCGCGCGCCC
Source organism: Actinomadura sp. NEAU-AAG7 (assembly GCF_018603865.1). Lineage (NCBI taxonomy): Bacteria > Bacillati > Actinomycetota > Actinomycetes > Streptosporangiales > Thermomonosporaceae > Actinomadura > Actinomadura sp. NEAU-AAG7. Next base: position 1,232,089 of record NZ_JAHFZY010000001.1, on the reverse strand, counting down.
GCGGGGGAGGATCGTCACCTTGTGCACGGGGTCGGCGTTCGGCAGCGCGTGCGCCACCAGGGCGTGCCCGCCCTCGTGGTAGGCGATGATCTTCTTTTCCTTCTCCGACATCACCCGGGTCTTGCGTTCCGGGCCCGCCATGACGCGGTCGATGGACTCCTCAAGGGTGTCCATGTCGATGAGCTTGCGGTCGAAGCGCGCCGTGAGCAGCGCCGCCTCGTTGATGACGTTCGCCAGGTCCGCGCCGGTGAAGCCCGGGGTGCGGCGGGCGATGACGTCCAGGTCGACGTCCGGCGCGAACGGCTTGCCGCGGCCGTGCACCCGCAGGATGCCCTTGCGGCCCTCCAGGTCGGGACGGTCGACGGTGACCTGGCGGTCGAAGCGCCCGGGACGCAGCAGCGCCGGGTCGAGGATGTCGGGGCGGTTGGTCGCCGCGATGAGGATCACGCCGCCCTTGACGTCGAACCCGTCCATCTCCACCAGGAGTTGGTTGAGGGTCTGCTCGCGCTCGTCGTGCCCGCCGCCGAGGCCGGCGCCGCGGTGCCGGCCGACCGCGTCGATCTCGTCGATGAAGATGATCGAGGGGGCGTTGGCCTTGGCCTGCTCGAAGAGGTCGCGCACCCGGGAGGCGCCCACACCGACGAACATCTCGACGAAGTCGGATCCGGAGATCGAGTAGAACGGCACCCCGGCCTCACCGGCCACCGCGCGCGCCAGCAGCGTCTTACCGGTGCCGGGCGGGCCGTACAGGAGCACGCCCTTGGGGATCTTCGCGCCGATCGACTGGAACTTCGCCGGGTTCTGCAGGAAGTCCTTGATCTCCTCAAGCTCCTCCAGGGCCTCGTCGGCCCCGGCCACGTCCGCGAAGGTCGTCTTGGGCGTGTCCTTGGTGATGAGCTTGGCCTTGGACTTGCCGAAGTTCATCACCCGCGAGCCGCCGCCCTGCATCTGGTTCATGATGAACAGGAAGATCAGCACGATGACGACGATCGGCAGCAGGCTGAACAGCAGGTTCAGGAAGAAGCTCTGCTTGGGCACGTCGACGTTGTAGCCGCCGGGCAGCTTGCCCGCGTCGGCCTGCTTCTGCAACTGCTGCTGCAACTGCACGCCCTGGCCGTCGACCCATGACGCCTGCTGGTGCGTCTTGTTGTCGGTGAGCGTGACCTCGATCCGCTGGTCCTTGTCGATGATCTTGGCGGACTTCACCTGGCCCGCGGCGATCTCCTGGACGACCTTGGAGGTGTCGGTCTTCTCGTACGAACGGCCGGGGTTGAAGCCCCACATGACGAGGGCGACCAAGAGGCCGAACAGCAGGATCCACAGCAGCGGCCCGCGAAAATAGCGCTTCACGTCCATTTATCCGGTTACCCCTTCGGGGCCCGTCCCTCCTGACCAACGTCTGTGTGCGATCCACGCCCGTCCCGGGGGGCGGGCGCCACTGCGACCAACCAAAGGCCCGCATCCCGGGGCTCCGGACTCACCAAGGCGGCCTCCCTCGGGCGGCTCCCTGACCCGAGGGCCGGGGACACCGACGGTACACCGCAGGACACAGGAGACGCAGCCAGCGCCGATCTCCTGATCCTTTCCATATACCCGTCAACGACCTTTGCAACGATCCGTCACGGTCCCTTGTTCCCCGGCGCCGTTGTCAAGCCCCTCACCAGCCGCTGAGGCGCTCGATTTCTTCGCCGGTCCGGGCCCGCCCCGAGCCGGGGCTCTGGAACACATCCGTCCAGGGGCGGGTGCCGCAGGTCAAGAGTAAGCGCGAACCGGCCCGGCGCCCGCACCGCCCCATCGAACAGGGGGGACAAGTCGCCGTCACCCCGCGCTCGCCGCTCCCGCGTGAAGCGTTCCCTATGCGGCCCTCCCCCGCGTCAGGCCCTGTCCCCTCCGTACACGTGCGGGGCGAGCGTGCCGACGAATGGCAGGTTCCGGTACTTCTCCGAGTAGTCGAGCCCGTACCCGATGACGAACTCGTTGGGGATGTCGAACCCGATGTAGCGCACGTCGATGTCGGTTCTGACCGCCTCGGGCTTGCGCAGCAGCGCGCAGATCTCCAGCGAGGCGGGCCCACGCGACAGGAGGTTGCTCACCAGCCACGACAGGGTCAGACCCGAGTCGACGATGTCCTCCACGATCAGGACGTGGCGGTCGATGATGTCGGTGTCCAGGTCCTTGAGGATCCGCACCACACCGGACGACTTGGTCCCGGAGCCGTACGACGAGACCGCCATCCAGTCCATCGACGCGGGCGTGTGCAGGGCGCGCGCGAGGTCCGCCATGATCATGACGGCGCCCTTCAGGACCCCGACGAGGAGCAGGTCCCTGCCCGCGTAGTCGGCGTCGATCTGCTCGGCCAACTCCCGCACCTTGGCCTGCAACCGGTCCTCGGGGATCAGTACCTTCGCCAGGTCCGTGCCCAGGTCCTTCTCGTCCACAACCCCACCCTCATCGCTGTGACACTCGCTTGCCCGGCGGACGGGCGCCGCCGCGCGGCGGACGCGCCGATCGGCGCCTGCGACGCGATATCAGGCCGGGCCGAACAGCAGCCTGCCATACCGCCGGAACGTGCGAAGACCCCCGGGCAGGTCGACGTGCCGCTGGCCGTGCCAGGCCGTGACCAGCCGATCCATTGCATCGACATGGACGGCCGCGAGCGTACCGGGTGGGCTTCCGGCCTCGATCGCCGCCATCCGCAACACCCGGGTGCGGACGGCCCTGGGCAGGTCGCCTAGCCCGTCCAGACGAAGCGTGACAAGGGCGCGGGGGCCGTCGCCCCCACGGGTGGGGCCGGCCTGTTCGGAGGCCGTCAGATCCGCGTACGCGGCCTCGGCCAGCTCGTCGAGGGCGTCGGCGTCGTCGCGGAGCATCCGGGCCGTCCTCGCCAGCGCCTCGGCCACGCCGGGGCCCAGCGCCTTCTCCAGGACGGGGAGGGCCTCATGGCGGACGCGCACGCGCGTGTAGACCGGGTCATCGTTGTGGGGGTCGTCCCACGGTTCCAACCCCATGGCGAGGCAGGCCCTGCGCACGGTCGCCCTCCCGAGTTCCAGCAGAGGCCGTTGGTAGAGCACGGTCGCCACGCGCTCTGGGGTGGAGCGTGTGCGTGTGAAGGACGAGCCCATGCCGGACAGGGAGCGCGTACCGGAACCCCGCGCCAACCCCAGCAGAACGGTTTCGGCCTGGTCGTCCCTGGTGTGGCCCAAGAGGACCGCGGCGGCGTCCAACCGCTGGGCGACCGCGTCCAGGGCCGCGTAGCGGGCGTTGCGGGCGGCGTTCTCCATTCCGCCCTCGGCCCCCACCGTGACGGCGACCGATCCGACCGGGTCCAGGCCGAGGCCCGTGAGCACGCGGACGACGGTGTCCGCGCGGGCCCCGGAGCCCTCCTGGAGGCCGTGGTCGACCGTGACCGCGCCCGCCGGGCGTCCGGAGCGCGGCGCCTCGAACGCCAGCGCCCCGGCGAGCGCCAGCGAGTCGGCCCCGCCGCTACAGGCCGCGAGCACCATCGCGTCGGGCGGCAGTGAGGCGAGCGCCCCCCGCACAGCGTGACGTACCGCCGCCACCGCCGGATCAGGCCCCATGCGCTACCTCTACCACCACCCGCCGACATATTCGGCGTGCGGGAACCGGTGCGGGCGCCGGGATCGGCCGCTCCGGCTCACGCCTCGTTGGCCTCCGGCGGGGCCACGTCGATCGCCTGGGGACCGACCACCCGCGCTATCCACAGCGCCGGTTCCTTGATCTCGTCGTGCGTCGGCAGGGACTCCGGCGACTGCCAGACCTTGTTGAAGCCGGACATGCCGGTCTCGGCGACGACCCTCCGCACGAACCGCGAGCCCTCGGCGTACTGCTTCATCTTCAGGTCGATGCCGAGCAGCCGCCGGATCGTCTTGTCCAGCTTGGAGCCGCCGTCCCGCCGCCCCTGGAAGCGCGACCGGATCTGCTGCACGGAAGGGACGACCTCCGGGCCGACGGCGTCCATGACGTAGTCGCCGTGGCCCTCCACCAGCGTCATCACCGCGGTGAGCCGGTCGAGGATCTCGCGCTGCTCGGGGCTCTGGATCGCGTCGATGAGGTTGGCGTCACCGCCCCGGACGGCGTCGGCGACGGCCTCCGCCGCGTCCCGGATGCGGTCCAGCATGACGCCGGGGTCCAGGTCGGACGCGAGGAGGAACTTGGTCATCTGGTCCTGCACGTACTCGCGCAGCCAGGGGACGCCGGTGAACTGGGCGCGGTGCGTCTCCTCGTGGAGGCACACCCAGAGGCGGAAGTCCCGTGATTCCACGCCCAGCTCTTGCTCGACATGCACGATGTTGGGCGCGACCAGGGTGAGCCTGCCCGTCGGAGCGCGGCCGGACGGGTCCGGAGGCAGGAACAGCTCGTACTGCCCGAGGACGCGGCTCGCCATGTAGGCCAGGATCGCGCCCACCTGCATGCCCGTGACCCTGGAACCGACGGCTTGGACGACCACGTTGCCCGCGCCGCCCAGCCCGCCCAGCCCGCCCGTCCCGCGACGTTCGGACATCTGCTCCATGAGCGGTTCGAGCACCACCCGGAAACCGTCGACGTTGGCCCGGATCCAGCCGGGCCGGTCGACGATCGTCGCGGGGGCCGGATCGACCTCGGAGGCCATGCCGGTGAATTCCCGGACGTGTCCGTGGGCGAGCCTGGACAGCTCGCGGAGCTCCGTCACGACCTCACGGGCCTCCGCCTGGCTGACCTGGGGCCCCGGCCTGACGAGCCGGGTACCGGCCTGGACCGCCACGTTCCAGTCGATCATTGAGGCGCTCATGTACTCCACCGTACGTTTCGGAGACGGCGCCGGAGCGCCCCTGCACGATCGTTCAACGAACAACCGTTCTGGTTATCTCCCGTACGGGCCCGCCCACACCCGGGCGGCCTGCCGATAAGACCAGTTCAGCCAGGCCGAAACCCCGTGCGGCGGAGGTCGGCCGCACCATCCGCCCCAGCCGTCGACACGCGACCCATCAGCCGCATCCGCACGTCGCGACGGCGGCGGCGAGCCTGTCGAGTTTTCCGGGGTCCACCGGCGCCTTGCCGTCGCCCGCCATGAAGGCGAACGCCAGCAGTCGTCCGTCCGCGTCATAGGCGATGCCCGCGAGCGTGCTGACGCCCGACAGCGTGCCGGTCTTCGCGCGCACGATCCCGGCCCCGCCCTGGCTCGCCGGAACCGTGTAGCGGGGCGGGCTCAGCGTCCCGGAGAAGCCCGCGATGGGCAGGCCCGTGATGACGGCCCGCAGGTCGGGGCGGTCGGGGCCGGCCGCGAGGGAGACGATGCGTGCGAGCGCGACCGGCGAGATCCGGTTCTGGGGCGACAGCCCGCTGCCGTCGTTGACCTGCACGCCGTTCGCGACGCCGAGCCTGGCGAGGACGTCGTGCACCGCTTGGGCCGCCCCCGCGAACGACGGCGGGCGCCCCAGTTTGATGGCGACCTGCCTGGCCATCGCCTCGGCCACATCGTTGTCGCTGTCGGTCAGTAGATGCTCGACCAGAGCGGACACGGGGGGCGACTGGACCGCGCCCAGTTGCGCCGCGGCCTTCGGCGCGGTGACCATCCGTCCCGCCTTGGCGGACACCCCGTACCGGGACAGCAGGCGCGCGAACGTGGCCGACGCCGCGGCGGGCGGGTTGGCGACCCGGGTCTTGTGCGCCGAACCCGCGGGAGCGACCCGTCCCTCGTCCACGGTCAGCGCGGTGACAGGAGCGAGCTCACCGTCGGGGAGGTAGTTGGGCTTCCAACTGGCGGCGGCGCGGGGGCCCTGATAGGCGGACGTGTCGTAGTCCACTCGCGTGCGCCTCACTCCGGACGACTTGAGGTTCGCGGCGGTCTGCCTGGCCAGCTCCGAGAGCGAGGCGTAGGGCGGATGGCCCCCGCCGGGGCGCTCCGGGAGGGCGGTGAGGGTGGGGTCCCCGCCACCGACCAGCACGATTCCGCCGCCGGCGCCGCGCACGACCTTGGTGGTGATCCGGTGCCGGGGCCCGGCCGACGCCAGCACCGCCACCGATGTCGCCAGCTTCGTGGTGGACGCCGGGGTGGCCGGCTGCCCGGCGCGCAGGTCGAACAGCGGATGCCGGGTCACGGCGTCGATGACGACCGCGTTAACCTTCCCGCCCGGGCCACCGATCAGGGGTGACAGCCGTCCGGCGAGGGCGGAGGCGTTCGGCGGGCGTCCCCCGGTGGGATCGGCGGCGGGCACCACGGCCGAAGCCCGCACGAGATCGCGCTCGGCGACGGAGGGGGGCTGGGGCGACAGGTGCCGTTGTGGTGTGAGTTTCGCCACTGCCACCCCCGCCACGACGGTGAAGACAATAAGGAGGGACAATGACATCACTGCCAGGGTCCGGCCCCGTCCAGGCACGTGACCGCCCCTCTCCCACTCAGCAACCACCAACGTGCGACATCCTTATATAAGGGAACACCCACCCTGTTGGGGGCGGCCTCGCCCGCACAGGCTCCCGAAAGACTATTCACTGCGACCGCGCAGGGAGCGGAGGACATCTTGGATTTCGACGTCACCATTGAGATCCCCAAGGGCCAGCGGAACAAGTACGAGGTGGATCACGAGAGCGGCCGAATCCGGCTCGACCGCATGCTGTTCACCTCCACGCAGTACCCCGCCGACTACGGGTTCATCGAGGACACGCTCGGCGAGGACGGCGACCCCCTGGACGCGCTGGTCCTGCTGCAGGAGCCGACGTTCCCCGGCTGCCTCATCCGCTGCCGCGCGGTGGGCATGTTCCGGATGACGGACGAGGCCGGTGGTGACGACAAGGTCCTGTGCGTCCCCGCGACGGACCCGCGCATGGAGCACCTGCGCGACATCCACCACGTCGCCGAGTTCGACCGGCTGGAGATCCAGCACTTCTTCGAGGTGTACAAGGACCTTGAGCCCGGTAAGTCCGTGGAGGGCGCGAGCTGGGTGGGCCGGGTCGAGGCCGAGGTCGAGATCGAGCGCTCCCGCAAGCGCGCCGCCGACCAGGGCGGGCACTGAGGGACTCCCGGCCCTGGTGACCGTCGGGGCTCCGCCCCAGGACGACACCGCGCGACTCGGGACGACGCTTGGCGGACGGCGCTGGTCCGCTCCCGCCGCCGCCCGCGAGACGGGCTCCTGGAGAACCCTTCCGCACGGGACACCGTGCGGAAGGGTTCTCACCTTCCAGGCGTCCCCTGCGGGGCCCGATACGGATGCGGATCGGCTCAAGAGCAGCTCAGCCTGCGGGGCGTGTGGCGCCGATCAGGTCGTTCCGGTGGATGCTGGAGATCCGTACGCGCGCACCCGTGTAGGGCGCTTCCACCATCCGGTCCTGGGCGAGGTAGATGCCGACGTGGTGGATCGTGTCCGGGTTGGACGTGTCCTTGGCGAAGAAGACCAGATCCCCCGGACGAAGCTCGCTCACCGGGACGTGCGGGCCGGACGTCCACTGCGTACCCGTCCAGTGGTCGAGCCGGACACCCGCCTGGGCCCACGCGTACATGGACAGGCCGGAGCAGTCGAAGCCGTAGATGCTCGCGCCCTGCCCGGTACCGAGGCTCGGCCCGCTCGCCGTGCCCCCGCCCCAGGAGTACGGCGTGCCGAGCCACCGGAGCGCCGCCCGCGCGACGATGACACCGCGCGTCCTGGACATGGCCAGGCCGGCGGCCGGACGGCCTGAACCCTCGTAGGCCGATCGGGTCTCCGCAGCCTCCAACGCCTGCGCCCGCGCGCGCTTGAGCCGGGCCGCATGCGTCTCCGCTTCGGCCAGGCGAGACTCCAGCTTCCGCTTCACCGCGGCTATGCGTTGGACGGATGCCTGCTGCACATCCACCGCGTCCTGCGCGTGCCGTTTGGCGTCCTCCGCGCGTCCGGTCGCGTCCCCCTGCTCCTTGAACGCGTCCTCCGCCTGCTTACGGAAGACACCCGCCACGGTCTCGGACGCCTCCACCCGGCGGAGCGCGCCCGCACGCTGCTCGGCGAGCACCTCCACCATCCCCGCCCGGTCCATGAACCCCTGGGGGCCGCCGTGACCGGAGACGGCGGACGACATCTGGTCGTAGCCCGTGTTGTGCTGGTAGGCCTGCGCCGCGAACGTCGCCAGCGCGGCCTGGTTCTCCGCCACCCGCCGCCTTGCCTGGACGAGTCGCGCCTGGGCGTCGCGGTAGGTCCGGTGGGCTTGCTCCAGTCTGACCCGCTCGCCGTTGTAGCGCTCGATGGCGCTTTCGGCGGCGACCGCGAGCCTGCCGAGTTCGCCGTCCGCCTGGGCGAGCATCGCCTTGGTCCGGCCGACCTCCGCCGCACGGTCCTCGACCGCGCGCTCGCTCCGCTCCACGTCCCGCGCGCTGGGGGCGGGCTTGGCGGAAGCGGACGGCATCAGCCACGCCGCGCCGATCGTCACCCCGGTGGAGAGGGCGACGAAGCGCAGCATCGCACCCCAGGTGGAGGTACGGGTCCGGCCGCGGAGCCCCGCCGTGCTCGATGCCATGAACACGTCCTGCCCGCGGCCGGTTTTGCTTAGCGCAAATGATCACCTACGAAGAGTGGTGCAGTTGGGCAACGATCGGAACTTCCCTGCCCCGGACATGGTCGAACCGCCCAAGCACGACTGGACCGGTCGGGCGCGTACGAATCAGTCAGGATCGGTCGCGACACGGGCAGATCGGCCGTCTCACTTCGCGGACCGGCTCGTGGCGGGGCCAAGGCCGGGAGGGATCGGCGGCGCGGGCAGGTTGCCCGGCGACTGCGGCGGAGCCGAATTGCTCTTGGACGCCGGCGGGCCCGACGCGGGGGCCGGATCCGGCTTCTGCTGCTTCGGCGGGGAAGGCGGCGGCTTGGGCGCCGAAGGTGAAACCGGGCCACCCGCCCCTCCCGTCGCCGATGGCGTGGTGGGAACCGCTGGGCCCGTACTCGTGGGAGTGGGCGCCGACGGAGGGCGTGGTCCTGGGGCGGGACTGCCGGGCCGCCAGGTGACATGAACGGGAATGCCGCCGGGCTGGAACGCGACGCCACCTTCGCCCTGCGAAGTTGCGGCCCGGCGTACATGCACGTTCACGGTCGCCGCCTGCCCCGGCTCAAGGCGTCCGGAAGCCGGGTCGGCCCGCACGCCGCCCCAGCTCCTGGCATGCCACGTGACCGGGCTGCCCACCGCGCGCAGCACGATCGCTCCGTCCGAACCTCCCGCCAGATCGAGGAAGTGCGGGGCGACCTCCAGCCGCCTGGCCTCACCGGAGGACGCCGTGTTCCGCCCCCAGCTCTCGGCACTGACCTCGTACACCGCGCCCGAGGACGTCGGGGACAGGGCGATCGGCGGCGCGGACGACTCGCGCGAGCCGAGCGGGAAGGTGGCCGACACGGGCACGGCGTCGATGGATCCGTCCCGGCCCGTCCCCGGCCGTGCGGTGGCGCCCTCGGCACGTGCCGGCAACCGGCCCGACCCAGCACTCGGGCGGGGGCTTGCGACGGTATCGGCCCGTTCGGGGCTCCCGCCCAGCAGGCCGAGGAACCCGTTCATTGAGGCGAGCACACCCCCGAGGAGGACCGCCGCCGCTCCCACCACGACGGTCGCTCGACGGTGGCGCGTACCCGGCTTGACCCCCTGTGACGCGATACGCGCCGGACGGAGGCGATGCGGCCAAGCGAAACCGCGCCCAGGGGAGGACGCGTCAGGCGCATGCACCGGCTCCCTCGGCTGGACCGGAAACCCGCTCGGCGTGAACTCGGTCGCGCGGGTGGCGACGAAGAGCCGGTAACCGACGAGTTCCTCGTCCCGGAAGCAGTCCAGTACCCGCTGCCGCAGGTCTGCCGGAGGCTCCACGTCCGGAAGCAGGCCGAACACCTTGGCCGCCGACACGGTACGCGTACGGAAAGCCCCGCAGACCTCGCATTCCCTAGCGTGCTGGAGAAGCCGCTCCCCCCGCTCCGTCGAGGGCTCACCCCGGCGCACGCGCAGGAGCAGCGCTCGTTCGGCGCACCCGTAGGGGCCCTGATGAGCGAGGAGCTCGGCCGTCAGCGCCTCTCCGAGCTCCTCGTGCGCGCGATCCAGCGCGGCCTGGGCCTCCTTGGGCGGCATGTCGAAGATCGCCGCGAGGTCGGGTACCGACAACTGGTGCCGAACGCGAAGCTCCAGGACCTCACGGGCGCGCGGCGGCAGCGCCAGCACGGCCTGCCACGCCATGATCCGCCGATCGGCGTCGTCCTGGTCGGGCTGGGCGACGGGGAGGTCGGGCGGGCGGGCGCCGGCGGGCGGCGGGCGGCGGGAGCACTCCTGCCGGGCGATGGCGTACAGCCACGCCCCGAACCGATCCGGGTCGCGCAACCTGCCGATATGAGCCTCGACCACCACGAAGGCGTCGCGCAGCACGGTCTGGGACGCGTCACTGTCATGCAACTGGAACCAGCAGTAGGCGTAGAGCCGATCGGCATACGCGTCATAGAGCTCTGCCATGGCATCCGGATCGTGCGCGCCCAACGCCTCGACCAGAAGAGGGTCGTCCATGGCAGCAAGGTAAGTGCTCTGAGATCCCCCAGCCGTCAATTCAAGGGATCTGAAGCCGGTGTCGCGCGCCATCCTCCCGCATTAGCTGACACTTTACTGAATTGCGACAAGTTAAATTTTCCCGGCAAATCAACTGTCATATCGGCTTCCATGCGGAGGGGATGCCGGGGCGACGCACTCGACGCGACAAACCCACCATTTCGAATCTTCGTGACTTCCCGCCCCTTCGGGTGATCTCGGACGAATCAACGTTGACACTGTCATCGTGACAGTGTCACCATGGGGCCATGGACGGAACCTGGACGATCGGCGAGCTGGCGGAACGCGCCGTGGCGGCCCTCGCCGCCGGCGAATCCGCGCAGGTCAGCGGCCGGGTCCGCGACATGCCGAACGAGCGGCTGATCCGGTGGTACACGACGATCGGCCTCGTCGACCCGCCGCTGGCGCGGCGCGGGCGCACCGCGCTCTACGGCCGGCGCCATCTGCTCCAGCTCACGGCCGTGAAGCGACGGCAGGCCGCGGGGCGCTCGATCGCCGAGATCCAACTGGAGCTGGCCGCCGCCACCGACGCGAAACTCGAACAGATCGCCGCCCTTCCCGCCCCCGGCTCTCCGGCACCACCGGCCGCCACATCCGGCCCGCAGCCGACGGACGCGCCGAGCACCGATGCCGTCGCCCGGCCGCGAAAGAGCGCGGCATCAACCGGACAGCGAAACCGAACCACCGGCCGCGTTTCCGGCTCCCCAAAAGGTGCACCCCATCCGACACCGTCGCCAGCGGACACCACAGAAAGCCGGAACGCCCGGCCGCCGGACTCCGCCACTTCCCGTCCCGCCGCCACGCCCACCCCGGCCCGCCCAGGCACCACCACCGAGGCACCCGAGACGGCAGCCCCACCGCACCAGCAGGAACCAACGACCAGCGCCCCCGACTCCGCCTGGACGAGCGCGGCCGTCGACCTCCCCTCAAGCGCCGAGGAGCCGCCGGGCACCGCAGCCGGTGACGTGGCCGGCTCCGCGGGCCGTCCACGGTTCTGGAGCACCCGCCCCGACGTGACCTACGACCGGGACGTGTCCGTCGACTACGACACGCCTCCACCCGCGCTCGTCCAGGGCGTCCGCCTGGCACCCGGTCTCACGCTGCTGCTGGAGGTCTCCATGCTGGGCGGCGACGACCTCGCCGCGATCCAAACCGCCGCGGAACCGCTGCTGGAGGAGTTGCGGCGACGCGGCCTCGTCCCCTCCCCGATCCTGCCCACCGCCCCTCCCCGGAGGTCACAGTGACCGTGCGCATCATGCCGCTACCCGAGACCGCGACACCTCCGGAACCCGACGGCGGGCTCGGGGCTCTGACCACCGACAGGGGCAACCTGCCGCTCGACTCCGTCGACGTCCACGCCTCGATCACCGGCCTGTCCGCCGGGATCGAGCTCGCCCAGGGCTTCCGGAACCCGTTCGACGTTCCGCTGGAGGCGACCTACATCTTCCCGCTGCCCGACCGCGCCGCCGTCACCTCGCTGCGGATGGAGGCGGACGACCGCGTCATCGAGGGGACACTGAAGGAGCGGGGGCAGGCCCGGCAGGACTACGACGCCGCCATCGCCGCCGGCCGGCGGGCCACGATCGCCGAGGAGGACCGTCCGGACGTCTTCACCATGCGGGTCGGGAACATCCTGCCCGGTGAACGCGTGACGGTCCGGCTCACGCTCGACCAGCCGCTGCCCTACGAGGCCGGCGACGCGGGCTCCGGCGCCACGTTCAGGTTCCCGCTGGTCGTGGCTCCCCGCTACATCCCGGGCGCACCGCTGGACGACGAACGCGCGGGCTCGGGCGTGGCGGACGACACCGACGCCGTGCCCGACGCCTCGCGGATCAGCCCGCCGGTCCTCCTGCCCGGCTTCCCCAACCCGGTGCGGCTGTCGATCTCCGCCGACATCGACCCGTCCGGCCTGCCGCTCACCGGGGTCCGCTCCGCCCTGCACGTCGTGACCGAGAAGGAGGAGGCCGGGCGCACGACCCTGCGCGTCCAGCCGGGCGAGCGCCTCAACCGCGACTTCATCCTGCGCTTCGACTACGCCGCGCGAGAAGCCGCGTCCCTCATGCTGGTCCCGGACGCCTCCGGTGAGGAGGGCACGTTCACGCTGACCGTCCTCCCGTCCGGTGAGGCCCGACCGAGGCCGCGTGACGTGGTCCTCATCCTCGACCGTTCCGGCAGCATGCAGGGCTGGAAGATGGTCGCCGCCCGCCGCGCCGCCGCCCGCATGGTGGACACGCTCCGCGCCGAGGACCGCTTCGCCGTGCTGTCGTTCGACACCGTCGTCGAGCGGCCGCGCGACCTCGACACCGGCCTCGCCGACGGCACCGACCGCAACCGGTTCCGCGCCGTCGAGCACCTGGCGACGCTGACCGCCCGCGGCGGGACGGAGATGCTCGCCCCACTCGACGAGGGCTGCGCCCTGCTCGCCGACTCCACCCGGGACCGGGTCCTCGTCCTCATCACCGACGGGCAGATCGGCAACGAAGACCAGATCCTCGCCCATCTGGAACCCCGGCTCCGGGGCGTCCACGTCCACACCGTCGGCATCGACCGGGCCGTCAACGCGGGCTTCCTGAACCGCCTCGCCGCCATCGGCCAGGGCACCTGCGAACTCGTCGAGTCCGAAGACCGCCTCGACGAGGCGATGGACCACATCCACCACCGCATCGGCACGCCACTCGCGACCGGTCTCTCGCTCCGCGCCGACGGGCTGGAGATCGTGCCCGACTCGGTCTCCCCCAGCCGCTTCAACGCACTCTTCCCCGGCGTCCCCCTGGTGATCGCGGGCCGCTTCCGCGGAGAACCCGCTGGAGCGCTGTCCGTCCACGGCACCGGCAGCGACGGCGAGCCCTGGGAGCGGCACGCCGCCGCCACGATCACCGAGAGCACGAGCGCGTCGTCCATCTGGGCCCGCGCGCATCTACGCGACCTCGAAGACCGCTACACGATCAGCGGCTCCGACGACCTCGAACACCGCATCGTGGCGACCTCCCTCAGATTCGGTGTCCTGTGCCGCTTCACCGCCTTCGTGGCCGTCGACAGCCGGGTCGTCGCCGAAGGCGGCACGCCCCACCAGGCGATCCAGCCCGTCGAGGCCCCCGATGGTTGGGCGACCCCGATGGCGGCCCCGATGGTCGCCCCGGCCGCCTTCACGGCCCAGATGGACGCGGCCGCTCCCCCTTCCATGGCCTACGGCGCGCCGCCACCCGCACCGGGGGCCATGCCGCCACCTCCCGCACCGGGAGCCGTAGCCGGCCGAGGATCAGCCCGCCCACCGGAAGCCGCCTACCGGATGGCCCGTCCCCCCGCGCCCGGTCCCGCACCCGCACCCCGCAGGGCCCGCCGTCCGCTCAGCCAGGAGATCACCACCGAACTCGAACGCCTCCGCCACGTCCCCGACGACCACGACCAGCGACTCGATCACCTGACCCGCGAGCTACCACCCATCCTCGACTCGCTCATCCGGCACATGACGTCCCACAACCTCGACACCACGTCCCTGAGGGCGCTCCGCGACGAACTCCGCCACCTGAACACGTCCTCCGCCCCAACACAGGTCAACGAGGTCTGGACACGCGCCCTCCAGACCTTCACCGATCTCGCCAAGGAGCCGCCCCGCCGCCCCTTCTGGAAACGCAACAACTGACCCCAGCCCACCCCACCACCGCCCGCACCACTCACGGGAGCACCCAAGGCCCGACCCCGTTTCCGATCAACCACCCCCGGCCGTCAACCAACATCCACGACAAGCACACCCACTCGGCGAGGGGCCGCCGGCGGGCACACCAGACGCGCGAACCCCCACCATCACCGCACCGGCGCGGAGGGTCGTGAGGTGCGGACACAGCGCCTACGCAAAGCCTCGCCCTCACCCCAGCCTCACAGCGAGGTGGGGGCGGGCCTAGCTAACCCACAAGGTCTAGGCCTCACCCGAGCCGCGCGGCGAGGCCGTGGAGAGCGGATTCAGCAATTGGGCCACGTTCGCTCGCCTCCCATCCACACGGCGAGCGTCGAGCGTCGAGCACTGCGGATGCGTAAGGTCTCGCCCTCACTCCAGCCCGCGCGGTGAGAGGTGGAGAGCAGGCACAGCAGATAGGCCGCGCGGTGAGGTGCGGAGAGCGGGCTCAGCGGTTGGCCAGGCCTCGCTCGCCACCTACCCGCACGGCGAGCGTCGGGCGTCGGGCACTGCGGATGCGCAGGGCGAGACCCTGGTCTCGCCCTCACTCCAGCCGCGCAGGGGCGTGTGGAAAGCAGGCACAGCAGATAGGCCAAGGCTCGCCCACCCCCTGCCCGGCGGGGTGTTGGGGGCGGAGCACAGCAGATGGGCAAGATCTCGCCTGGGCGGGATCCGCGCTCCATCGAGGCTGCGGTGAAGGGACGAGGGGCGCAGCGCGAAGACACCCGCAGAGGGCAGCGCGAAGACACCCGCAGAGGGCAGCGCGAAGACACCCGCAGAGGGCAGCGCGAAGACACCCGCAGAGGGCAGGGGGAAGGCACCCGCAGGGGGCGGGGAAGGCACCCGCAGGGGGTGCAGCGCGAAGGGGCGCCCTCCTGGATGGAGGACGCCCCCGCGATCACCCGGCCCCCAGGGGCGGAGGGCGCCCCCGCGGGTGCCTTCCGAAGCCAAGGGCCTTCGGCTGATCGATCAGACGTGCTTGGGGCTGTGACGACGACGGAGAAGGGGGATCAGGTTGAGGACCAGACCCACGACCGCGACGCCGCTGACGAGGTTGACCCCGGGGTGGAACTCGCCGAAGTCCCCGCCGCCGCCCTGCGCGCCACCGGCGACCAGGGCGGTGACGACGGCGAGCACCAGGGCCGCGCCGACCTGGCCGGAGGTCTGCACCAGGCCGGAGGCGAGCCCCTGCTCGGAGTCGTCGATGCCATCGGTGGCCTGCGCCATGATCGAGCTGAACCCGAACGCGAAGCCGCCGCCCAGCAGCAGCATCGTCGGCAGGACGGTGAACGCGTAGTGCGGCGTGTCACCGGCGGTCGCCAGGAACCACACGTAGCCGAGGCTCATCGACAGCATCGAGGCGAAGATCAGCGGCGGCGTCCCGTAGCGGTCGATGAGGCGGCCGACGAACGGGGAGCCGAAGGCCACCAGGAGTCCGGCGGGCAGCAGCGCCATCGCCATCTTCAGCGGCGACCAGTGCAGCACGTCCTGCAGGTACAGGGTCATCATGAACTGGAAGCTCAGGTACGACCCGAAGAGCGCGACGATGCTCAGGTTGGCGCGGACGATCGAGCCGATCCGCAGGATGCCGAGGCGGATCAGGGGGTGCTTCACCTTGTTCTCGGTGATGACGAACCCGGCCAGCAGGATCGCCGCGACCGCGACCGAGCCGAGGGTCACCGGGTCGAGCCAGCCCCGGTCCGGTGCCGACACGACGGTGTAGACGGCCAGCAGCATGCCGCCGGTCAACGTGACGGCGCCGACGAGATCGTGCCCGCCGTCGGCGGACGGCTTGTCCCGCGGGATCAGGGCGATGCCCGCGACCAGCGCGATCACAGCGAGCGGAACGGGGGTCAAGAACGTCCAGCGCCAGCCGAAGCTGGTGAGCAAACCGCCCAGGATCAGCCCGGACGAGTAACCGCTGGCGCCGAAGACCGAGAAGACCGACAACGCCCTGTTGCGCGCGGGGCCCTCATGGAAAGTGGTGGTCAGGATGGACAGGGCGGTCGGCGCGGTGAACGCGGCGGCCAGGCCCTTCACGAAACGGGTGACGATGAGCAGCGTGCCGTCGTTCACCAGCCCGCCGACCAGGGACGCGACGGCGAACACCGCCAGCGCGGCCAGGAAGACCTGGCGACGCCCCAGCAGGTCGGCGGTCCGTCCGCCCAGCAGCAGGAGGCCGCCGTAGCCCAGGACATAGCCGTTCACGATCCACTGCAGCGAGGTGGTCGACAGGCCGAGTTCGGACCCGATCGACGGCAGCGCGACGCCCACCATGGAGACGTCGAGTCCGTCGAGGAAGAGCACAGCGCAGAGGACGGCGAGGACTCCCCACAGCCGGGGGGTCCAGGTCTGTTCGGCCGGGGCGCCGGTCGCCGGCCCATGGACGGCGGAGGCAGGTGAGGTGTCGGTGATAGTCACGTCGAAGGACAGTACATGCACATGCATCAAATGTCCACGCACTAAATTCTGCGGAATTTAATGCCGATGCATCTGATGCGTGCGCATGCTAGGATGCGCGGCATGGAGTCGAACGCTGCTCTGGTCGGGCGGTGGCGATCGCTGTCGACCTGCTACAACACCGTCGCGTGTGACCTCGATCGCACGTTGCACGAGGCCCACGGCCTGACCATGAGCGAGTTCGAGACACTCGACCGGCTCGTCGAGTCCGACTGTGAGAAGCACCGCATGCAGGAGATCGCGGCCGAGATGTACCTCAGCCAGAGCGCGCTCTCCCGGACGGTCGCCCGCCTGGAGAAGCAGGGCCTCGTCCAGCGCGGCCTCTGCGAATCGGACCGGCGCGGCGTCTTCGTCGTGGTCACCGAGGCAGGCCGGCAGTGCCATGCCAAGGCGAGGAAGACCCACCTGGAGGTCCTCGCCAAGCACTTGGCCGCCGTCCCAGAACTGGTCGGCTGACCCCTCTACCTCAACGCGGCCCCACGCCGGAGCCACGTCCGGGCTCACACGCCCGGTCGCGGCAACGCCCGCGACACTCGCGCGACCTCCGGAACACGCGTCCCGGCACCGGCCGACAACGTCGGCACCCCACCGCCCAGGGCATCGTCACCGCTTACCGCCCTGGACCGCCGATGACGGGGCCGTCGGGCCAGAGGGAGACCAGGTCGGCGGGGGTCAGGGGCGTCGAGTAGGCCGCGCGGAGTACCTCGCTCTGGGTGGCGGTGTCCGCGTCCGCGAGGTGGACGAACCAGTCGATTCCGGCCGGATAAGACCACAGGTAGGTGCGCAGCTGGGGATCGCGGCGGTCCGTCAACGCGTCGGCGATCACCGCGTCCCTCCACCACGGGACGCGGCGCCGGGCGTGATCGGCGAGATCCCTGATCGGTACACCGTCGTCCAGGCCGAGGTGCAGTTCGGCCCGGACGAGCTGGATGTAGTGATCGAGCCGGATCCGGGCGATGAGAGCCTGGTCGTCCGGGGAGATGAAGAGCGGCAGCGTTTGGGCCAGCCCTTCGAGGAGCACCTGCTGCAAGGCGTGGACGGACATCAGCGGCACCCACGGCACCGAGCCCTTCACCGTCTCGGTCCAGCTGGAACTCTGCAGGCCATGCCCGAGGACTTCGTGGAAGGCGAACCGCCGCGCGCCGACCTCGGTGAAGACCGCGTTCCGCAGGTTCAGCCGCAGCCGAACGCTGTTTCCCGCGCCATCGAGCCAGTACGCCCAGTACGCGTCCACGTCGGCGGTCTCGATGTGAAGCTCGAACGGCGCGGTGCTGCCGGTCGCCTTCCGGACGGCCGGCTCGAACCGGTCGCTGGCCTGCCGGATCTCCTCGGGCGCCGCGTCGAGGTCGAGCGGCCCCTCCGCCTCGTTCAACTCGGTGTCGGTCACCGCGCCCCAGCCGACGCCAAGGCCCGCCAAGGCCGTGCGCGCCCGCTCACCTATCGCGGTGACGTACTCCGCCGACCAACCCGCGGCCCCACACCCCTGCGTGACCTGCACGTACTCGGCAAGCGGCCGGTGCTCGCCGAGCAGGGCACCGAGATAGGCGATGTCCGCGTCGAGACGTCCGGCCAGGCAATCGACGCCCTCGGCGCGCTCCCGCAGCTCGATCAACCGCCGGTAGACGTCGAGTCGGCTGCGCGCGGGCTCGATCTCCTCCTCCACGGGACGGCAGTCAAAGTCGATCACCGGCGCGCATCCGCGGCCCACCTCGTATGCGTGCCAGGCCCGCAGGGCGGACTCCACCTCGTCCCGCACCGTCTCAACGTCCAGAAGTTCCACGACCACCCCAAGATCAGCTTTGCCCCGACCCTAACTCCCTACATGACCTTCGTCACATGGCTACTTCAGCCAAAGTCCGGGCTCCTTCCGCACGGTTGTCACCCGGCCATGACCTGGCCGCATAGTCCCAGTCCTATGGGGTCCGCAGGTTCCTGCGATAACCGGATGCGAGGACGGGACTCCCGGCGTGCGGCACGTCGAGCCGTTGCTCAGGTTCCCTCTGACGGACCCGCCGGAACGGAGCCGTTCACCTCAGGGCTCATTCCATCCACGCGACGGGCGCCGCAGTTGCGCCGCCTCGGGACAGACCACGGAAGCGGTCCCTCAGCCCGCCGAAAGGCCGCGATTCCGTTTGTCAGAGGGCACCGATAGCGTCCCAGGTGACGCCACGCCGCGAGCGGGCAACACAGCTGAGGCGAGTCGGACCGTTCTCCGGTTCACCGATGAGTTCGGGCGGCCCGGAAGGTCCATCAGGGATAGAGCACATCGACGACTCGCAGGGAGACCACCATGAAGAAGATCATCGCGGGCCTGTTCATCTCACTCGACGGCGTCGTGGAGGCGCCCGACAAGTGGCACTTCCCTTACTTCAACGATCAGATGGGTGTGGCGGTCACCAACAGCATGGTCGGGGCGGACACCATGCTGATCGGACGCAAGACCTACGACAGCTTCGCGGGCGCCTGGCCCGGCCGTGAGGCTGCGGGCGGAGAGGACGCCGAGTTCGCCAAGACGCTCGGCGACGTCCGGAAGATCGTGGTGTCCAACCAGCAGCTGGAGTTCACCTGGCGCAACTCCGAGCAGCTCAAGGGCGACCTCGTCCAGGCGGTCACCGCTCTGAAGAACGAGCCCGGGGACGGCTTCATCTCCATCCCCGGCTCGATCTCGATCATCCGCCGCCTGCTGGACGCCCAGCTGATCGACGAGCTGCGCCTGCTGGTGCACCCGATCGCCATCCGCAAGGGCATGCGGTTGTTCGACGAGGGCGACACCTCGATCCCGCTGAAGCTGATCTCCTCGGAAGCCTTCGACACGGGCGTGCTCAACCTCATCTACGCCCCCGCCGAACCTGCCAAGCAGGCCACCTACGACGACGCCAAGTCGCACCTGCCCAACGCCGAATAGCCATCGCGAGAAGCCGCAGCGCTTGTACCTCCACAGGACGCGTGCAACGCGCTGCGCCCCCGCGCACCCATCAGCCCGCCCCCTCCAGAACGAGGCGGACGTGCGCCCCAGCGCCCAACAGCCAAGGCGCAATCGTTTGTCGGCCCGGTTCATGGACGTCGGAGCAACGCACTCCATGAACGCGAGGAGCGACGCCCGTCCGGCCGCAAACCACGGGACCGTTGGCGCAGGGCACCGTGACACCCCGGTGCGGCCCGCCCAGCGCGACGGGTGCTCGATACGGGCGAACGGCTGGTCGGCAACGAATCCGGTGAAAGGCTAGTAGGCGAGAACCCACCGGTGATTCGCGCCGCTCGCCGTCCCGCCAGCCATTCCGACAGCCCGCCGGGCGGCGTGTCGGGCGGCGCGTCGGCGGGATCGAGCTGCGGGAAGTCCGTGCCCCGCGCCCCGCCCGCGCCCCGCCCGCGCCGCGTTCGGGGCCGCCACGCCGCCCGGGCCAGGCCCCGGCATCACCTGTTCGGCAGCATGGCCAGAAACTTCAGCTCCGCCGCACCTCCGGAGATCAGATCCAGGCATTCACCTGGGCCTCCTTGACCGGTACGAGGACGCGCCGTCCGCCCGGTCATGCCGGATGACCTCCGTGCAGAACCATCCGGAGACGATCAAGACGAACGCCCCCGGACTCCCGCAATGGCGTCCGGCAGGCAAAAAGCTGAGGCCGCGCCGCACACCTGCATACGGACCTGCGGCGTCGCGGCCCGCCGCACTCGGCCAGCTCGTCCGTAGGTGCCCCACAGGACCACCATCCCCAGCAGAAGTGCGCCATCATGCCGGCCGGTGCCCAGGACACCATGATCTCAATGACGGAGAGTAGCGAGCAAGGCATGGATGGTGACTCATGCCTTACTGCACGCCCGATTCTGGATAGTTTTGACCATAATCCAGCGGTTCATCCATTCTTGGCCAGAATCGATCGATGGTGGCTCCCGGGTCGGCCCACGGCCGGTCCCCACCACAGATCATGGAGGCGAGAATGCGAACGACCCGCAGGAACCGAAGACGGTCGGCGACGGCCGCGGCCGCCGTGCTGCTGACCGGCGTACTCGGCGCGCCGGCCCACGCCGCCGAGGGCATCGTGATCAACGCGGACGCGCCCGGCACGGTCGACGGCCAGTACATCGTGGCGCTGAACGGCGCGACCTCTCTCGCGCCGACCGCCGCAGCACAAGTGTCCGCGCAGGCCAGGGACCTGGTGCGCCGTCACGGCGGCTCGGTCCAGAGCGTCTTCAGCGCCGTGCTGCGCGGCTTCGCCGCCGACATGACCGCCGAGCAGGCACGGCACCTGGCCGCGGATCCGGCCGTCCGGTACGTGCAGAAATCGGTGATGGTGCATACGGCCGGGCCCGGTACGCAGCCCAGTCCTCCGTCCTGGGGGCTGGACCGCGTCGACGGCAGGCAGGACCGCACCTACGCCTACCCGGGCACGGGTACCGGCGTTACCGTCTACGTCCTGGACACCGGTGTCCGCATCAGCCACCGGACGTTCGAGGGCAGGGCGTCCTACGGCTATGACTTCGTCGACAAGGACACCACCGCGCAGGACTGCCACGGCCACGGCACGCACGTCGCGGGCACCGTCGGCGGCGAGCAGCACGGCGTCGCGAAGGACGTCAGGATCGTCGCCGTCCGCGTCCTGGACTGCGACGGCTACTCCCCCGACCGCTACGCCATCCAGGGACTGGAGTGGGTCGCGAAGAACGCCCACAAACCGGCCATCGGCAACATGAGCATCGGCTCGGACCCTCCGGCCCCGGAACCGCAGGCGTTCCGCGAGGCGACGCGCGGCGCCATCCGCGCGGGCATCCAGTTCGCGATCGCCGCGGGCAACGACTCACGGAACGGCTGCGACGCCCCAGGCGACGTGGCCGAGGCCGTCACCCTCGGCTCCACGGACGAGGGCGACCGGCGGTCCTACTTCTCCAACTACGGCCGCTGCATCGACCTGTTCGCACCGGGCGGCGACATCGTCTCGGCGGACAACGAGTCCGACACCGGCGAGGTGGTCCTGGGCGGAACGTCCATGGCCACACCGCACGCGGCCGGAGCACTCGCCCTCTACCTGGAGGGACACCCCAACGCGACGCCTCAGGAGTCGCGGAACGCCGTGGTCAGGGCCGCCCAGCCCGGCGTCGTCTCCGACGCGGGCGGCGGCTCCCCGAACCTGCTACTGAACGTTACCGCCCTCGCCAGGCTGGCAGCGCGCCGTTAGCAGACGCAAGAACGCCGGTAGCGGGCGGTAGGACGGCACTCCTCGCCGTCCTCGACTCCACGAACCCGCCAGGCCATGTCCCGCCCTCCAGCGGTCACGCTCCCAGCATGAGGAGGACGACGGACGTGGCGCAGGCGTAGCCCGCACCGGTACGAGGCCCATCGCGAACGCCCGCGATGGGCCTCTCGTCTGGGCACCACCAGGCGGCCGCTCAGTCACGCCTGATCACGGCGAGCCAAGCACGAACCTGGGTCACGCCCTGAATCAGGTTGAGGTCGAAGGTGTCGGCGGTGAGGGATTCGAAAGTCCATCCGTTAGTGAACGCGGCGCGCAGCTCGTCCTCGCGGAACCGGCGCGGACCCCAGTCGCCTGGCTCCTGGTCACTGAAACACATCAGGTAGCAGATACCACCAGGACGCAGCGCGGACGCGAGAGCCGTGACATACCTGGCCCTGTCCGCATCGTCGAAAACGTGGAAGACACCGCTGTCGATCACGGTGTCAGCGGTGAGAGCCCGGCGCGGCAGGTCGAGCGCGTCGGCGACCTCGAACCGCACGCTCACGCCCCGCTCGGCCGCCTTCGCGCGGGCGCACGCGATCGCGGTCGGCGAGAGATCCATGCCGGTGACGGCGGCGCCACGTCCGGCCGCGAGCAGCGCGTGCTCCCCTGTGCCGCAACCAAGGTCGAGGACGCGGCCCGCCAACCTCCCCTCGTCCGCGAGCCGCACGATGGCCGGCTGCGGCCGACCGATGTCCCACGGCGGCGGCGTGTCCCCGGTGTAGCTGGCATCCCAGGATGCCTTCATGTCACGTGCCGAGACGATGCGGGCCTCATCGCCCTCGGCGATCACCACGACCAGCAGATGGCGCCCCGCGAGAGTGAGGCCGTAGAGGATGGTCGTGCCGTCCCGTCCGGGCGCCGACCAGTAAGGACGGTCAAGAACCGCCTCCCGCACCTCCTCCGGACTGACACCGTCCACAGCAAAACGATCTTCCAATAGATCACTGTCCCGAACCACCTTGAACTGATCATGCAACATCGACGTTCTCCTCCGGCTAGCGCCTCCGAACACACAACATCACTATCAAATTCTATAGCCAGCACCTAAGCTTGCCAGCACAAGCAGAGGTGAATCTTGGGCTGGATACATGATTCTAAAGTAGATGGAGCGACGAGTCGCTGACCGGGAAGGTCGGCCGGGCGGCGTTACCGCCCGGATGCCCAGGTCGTCCGCCGGGGATCAGAAACTCGCGCCGAGCGGGTACCGGATCGTCACCTGCGAGCAACGCCTCCGCCAAGGCTTCGACCCGCCAGGCGACCAGGACGCCGTGCCGAGCGAAGTAGATCGCGCGTAACGCACTCAGTAGGTGTCAGAGGGTGGCGATCCACACACAGGCGAGCGACCGCCATGTCCGGTGGCGCACGTCAGTGCGGCCGAGGGAACGTCGACGGCACGCCAGATCGTAGCCGTGGCCATCGCCGGTCCCCTCGCCCGTGTCATGGCCGGCGGCGTCCTGTGGGTGTCAGCACTGGACCGGGCCCTGTGCACGGGTTGCTTCTGCTGCCCCTTTTCGGTGATGGCCGCAGCCTTGTTCGCGGCCTGCGCGCGTCATGGAACCAACCGCCCGACCCGGACTGGATCGAGCCGTCCGCCAAGGGGAGCGACAGGGATGGCGTTCAGGAACAAACTATTCGAATTCTGACGGCCGACCCTCCTCGTGTGAATGCATTCCGCGGCTACTCGTGCTCATGCGGAACCGGGAGCACCTTCCGGGAAGGGGTCCGATTTGGCTTGGTCCGCGTCGTCCTCGGACAGGTAGCGGACCTCGGCCAGGCGGTAGGTGAGGCCGGTGACGATCGGGTCGAAGTACTCCCAGTATTCGCAGATCTTGCCGTGGGCGTCGAACTTGAAGATGCAGACGTAGGTGTTCTGGTACTTGCGGTCGCCGCCCTTCATGACGTTGTCGGAGTCGAAGCGCGCGATGAGGGTGTCGGAGTCGCGGTCGGCCCAGATTTCGTGGATGGGGAAGCGCAGGCTGTCGAACAGGTCCGGCACCGACTTCCAGTTGTCGTAGATGGCCTGCCTGCCGTGCAGGTGCCGCGGGAACATCTCGGTGCCGAACGGGTAGTAGTGTTCGGCGCCTTCGGCCCATAGCTCGATCCAGGAGTCGATATCCTTTTCCTCCAGCAGGCGCAGGAAGGTCCGCACCGTCGTCTTGTGCCGGTCGGGGCCACCCGGCTCGTCCGTGGTGTCCGCGCTCATGGGAAACCTCTTTCGATCAGGAGTGTGCTGTGAGAATGGAGAACGAGGGGCGACCCGGTCGGGGGTCCGGTGGTGGATAGGCCGGGAAGAAGGCGTCATGAAGGCCGTCGTCGTCAGGTAGTTGGTAGCGGCGGTAGATGTATCCACCCGGCGCGGTGGTGAAGCGCGCGTCGGCGGGCAGAAGGTGCGCCGCCAGAGTGTGGCGCCATGCGGCTCCCGTCCGCTGAGAACCGGCCGCACCGTGCCAGACGTTGCCGTCGTGGAAGACGATCGTGCCTGCCGGGACTTCGAGTTGGACCACGGCGGGATCCGCGACCCCCGCCGCGGCGGCGGACGCCCGCATCCGTGCGCGATGGTCGCCCGGATCGTGGAAGTCGGCTGGTAGCGGGGCGGTCGGCCAGAGGTGGGAGCCGGGAACGTACTCGATCGTCGCCGCGTCGGCGTGGGTGTCGTCGAACGTCATCCAGCAGGTGCTCATCGTCGCCGGTGCCAGGAAGTCGATAAAGGAGTTGTCCTGGTGCAGGCTCGACGGCCGCGCCAACGGCGGTTTGATCCAGATCGTGTCCTGGCCCAGGCGCGTCCTCGGCCATCCGTTGAGGTAGGCGATCCAATCGCCGACCCACGGCGCCTGGACGATCGATGCGATGAGATGGTCGGACTTCCAGGCGTTGGACATGTGCCGTGTCGCGTCGGGACGGCTCAGCCCTTCACGCCAGTACCACTCGTCCGGATAGGTCCCCGTCGGGAAACGACCTGTGAAGAGCCCTGCGAGACGGTCGCGTGCCCATCGGCACTCGTCAGGCGTGAGAGCGGCTTCCATGACGACGAATCCGTCGCGGTGAAAGCATTCGCGCGCGCTATCGGGCCTGTCCCACGGGATGATCAGATGCATGCGGCGAAAGCTACAGTACCTTCGTCAAGATCTATGATGGCCCGAAACTCTCTCGGAAACTAAGGGTCTTCTATGGAACTGTCACGGGCCGACCTAGAGATTCTGGTCGCTCTCCAGGAGAACTCTCGGCTGACGAACCGCGAGTTGGCCAAGCGGCTCGGTGCCGCCGAGTCGACGACGCACGAACGCCTCCGGCGCCTGGTCCGCGGCGGCGTGATCAAGCGGTTCACCGCGGAGATCGACCTGGCCGCACTGGGCCGGCCGATGCAAGCCATGATCGCCGTCCGACTGCGTCCCCAGAGCGAGGACGTCGTCGAGCGCTTCCTGAGAACCGTGATGGATGATCCCTGCGTGGTCGACGCAATCGTCGTGTCCGGTGAGATCGACGTTCTGCTGCGCGTCGCCGTACAGTCGGCCGAACACCTCCGCACCTTCGCCTGGCGCAAGGTCACCTCGGCGAAATCGGTGCAGTCGATCACAACACATCTGGTGTACGAGTACCGGCGCCGTCCGATCACAGCCCCGCCCTGACCGACTGCCCCGCCCACCTGGAGCGTCGCGAGGCCCCGCTGTGCAGCACGGGCAACCACATCGCCATGTGGCGAGGCGATCTACTGGCACCAGATCCACCGGAGCGGACTCCATGGACGACGTTTCCTCGGCACCGCCGAGAGTGAATAGCCAGGCAGTTGGTCAGGCACTCACGTAAGAGGCCCCTTCCGAAGATCGGAAGGGGCCTCTGAAGTGGAGCCGCCTATCGGAATCGAACCGATGACCTATTCATTACGAGTGAATCGCTCTGCCGACTGAGCTAAGGCGGCCTACCGTGCGGGGCACGGCGGGTAGCAGTCTACCGGGTGCCGGGGGGTGGGTGTGCACTGGTTAATCAGCGGCAGATCGTCCCGGGCTTCGGTGGATCGGCGTTGAGCAGGTAGTCGTCGGTTGCCCTGGTGATGCAGGGGTTGCCCTGGAGGTAGGCCGTGTGGCCGTCGCCGTCGAGGGTGAGGAGGACGCCGCTGGAGAGCTGGGACGCGAGGTTCTGGGCCCACTTGTACGGGGTGGCGGGGTCGCGGAGGGTGCCGATCACGAGGATGGGCTTGGCGCCCTTGGCGGTGACGGGCGTGGGTCGCGTTTTGGTCTGGACGGGCCAGTAGACGCAGGGGAGGCCGCCCCAGACGACGAAGGGGCCGAAGTGGGGGGCGACCCTCTTGGCCTCGGCCGCGGCTTGGCCGTAGGCCTTCGCGGAGGCGGGGTTGGGCTTGTCCACGCAGTTCACGGCCATGTTGGCGTCGGTCTGGTTGCTGTAGGAGCCGTCCGGGTGGCGTTCGACCATCTGGTCGGCCAGCGTCAGGAGGAGCGTGCCGTCCGACTTCTGGAACGCCTGGGCGAGGCCCTGGCGTAGGACGGGCCAGTTCTCTTTCAGGTAGAGGGCCGAGGCGATGCCCATGACCGCCAGGGCTTCCGTGACCTGGCGCGTGTCGCGGGTGTTGCCCAGGGGCTTCTTGTCGGTCTGTGCAAGGAAGGACGCGAGTTTGGTCATGGCTGCGTCCGTGGACGTGCCCAGCGGGCAGTTCGGCTTCTTGACGCAGTCGTTCGCGAAGGCTCGGAAGGCCGTCTCGAAGCCCTTGGCCTGCTCGACGAGCAGGCCGGTGGACGAGGTGGTGGGGTCGACGGCGCCGTCCAGGGCGAGGGCACGGACGTTGCCCGGGAACTGCTGCGCGTAGAAGGCGCCCAGGTAGGTGCCGTAGGAGGCGCCGTAGTAGGTGAGCTTCTTGTCGCCGACGGCGGCGCGCAGGACGTCGATGTCGCGGGCCGCGTTGACGGTGCCCACGTAGGGGAGCTCCGAGGCTGCCTTGGCCCCGCAGTTCTGGGCGAACTCCTTGCTGTCGGCGGCGAACGCGGCGGTCTCCTTCTGGTCGTCCGGAGACGAGTCCGCGGCGAAGAACGCGTCGAGCTGGGGGCCGGTGTTGCAGTGGACGGGATCGCTCTGGCCGACGCCCCGAGGGTCGAAACCGACGATGTCGAAGCGTTTACGCAGGTCGGAGCCGAAGGCTTCGGCGGCCTGGCGGACGAATCCGACGCCGGATCCGCCGGGGCCGCCCGGGTTGATGAACAGGGAACCGATCCGCTCGGACTTGTCCCGGGCGGGAAGCCTGATCAGCGCGATGCCGATTTTCTGACCGGACGGCTTGGAGTAGTCCAGGGGGACTTTGGCGGTCGTGCACTGGAACCCGCCGCCGCAGCCCTTCCAGGAGAGCTGCTGACCGTAGAACGATCCAAGACCGGTGGGAGCGCTCACGCCCACCTCCGAGGTGGCCTGCTTCTCGCCGGAGTTGCATCCGGCCGCCGCCAACGCCAGCACCGTGGCCGCGCCGATGAGCCTTGCTCCCCGCACCCTGATCCCCGTCTCGTCGTCACGGTCCGTACGTTGACGCATACGGTACGTCTTCCCGCCGGTGCGGGGCTACTTCTGCCCGTATTCGTTTTCGATGCCGTCCAGCAGCCACTTGAGGCCGCGTTCGAAGTCGGACTGGCCGTAGAGGCCGGACTCGAAGAGCGGCTTGAGGTGGGGCAGTTCGCCTCTTTCCACGAGGGAGCGGATGTAGGTCTGCTCAAGCATGCTGGTGTAGGCGCGCTGCAGCCCGTTCTCGCCGAGGTCGCGTACGTGCTGCTCGCGGACGGTGAAGCCCAGCATGTAGTAGTCGACGGCGGTGATGATCGCCAGCCTGGCCTCCGGGTCGTCGGTGAGGCGGGCGGCGGCGGCGAGGGACTGCTCGGCGTGTCGGAGCCCGTTCGGGCCCACACGGCTGGCCCGGCCGGCCAGTCCGAAGACCCACGGGTGCCGCAGGCCGGCGTCGCGCTCCCGGCGGGCGATCTCGATCATGGCCTCACGCCAGTCGTCCGGCGGCTCGCCCTCGACCAGGACCTCCTTGGCGATCTCGTCGTACATGAGGTCGAGGAGGTCTTCCTTGGCGTCGATGTGGCTGTAGAGGCTCATCGCGCGGACGCCCAGCTCGGCGGCGACACGGCGGATCGAGACCGCCTCCAGGCCCTCCGCGTCCGCGAGCTTGATCGCGGCCTCGACGATCGCCTCGCGGGTCAGCTTCGGGCGGCGACCGCTCTTCGGGCTCGTCCACAGATCGCGGGGCTGCTCGCGCTGACTCCTGGGGTTACCTGCCACGACGTTGATCGTACGCGATACGGCGTATCGATACGCTGTACGGATTCGGAGATACGGTGTAGCGTGTGGCCGATACGGCGTACGGAAGGCGGTTCGATGATCACCACAGCGGGTGCCCGGCCCGGCGGCAAGGAGCGGATCGACCCCCATCTCCGCACGCTCGCGATCGTCGTCGTGCTCGGCGCGATCATGACCGTCCTCGACAGCACGATCGTCAACGTCGCGATCAGCGCGCTCGGCAAGGACTTCGACACCTCGCTGTCGACCATCCAGTGGGTGGTGACGGGCTACACGCTGGCGCTGTCGATGGCGATCCCGCTGACCGCGTGGTCGGTGCGAAGATTCGGCTCCAAGACGATGTGGCTGCTCTCGCTCGGTCTGTTCATCAGCGGCTCGCTGCTGTGCGGGGTGGCGTGGTCGGTGCCCTCGTTGATCGCCTTCCGCGTCCTGCAGGGGCTCGGCGGCGGGATGCTGATGCCGATCGGGCAGACCATGCTCGCCCGTGAGGCCGGCCCCGAACGGATGGGACGGGTGATGAGCATCGTCTCGGTGCCCGCGATGCTGGCGCCGGCGCTCGGCCCGCTGCTCGGCGGGGTGATCGTCGACCATCTGAGCTGGCGGTGGATGTTCTTCGTCAACGTCCCGTTCTGCGTGGTCGCGCTGCTGGCGGCATGGCGGATGCTTCCGCGCGACACCGAGCGGAGCCCGGACGCCTCGCTGGACGTCCTCGGCATGCTGCTGCTGTCCCCCGGCCTGGCCGCCCTGGTCTACGGGCTGTCCGAGGCGGGCAATGGCACCAGCCTCACGGGCGGACGCTTCGTCGGCAGCGTGGTCGGCGGCGCCGTCCTGATCGCCGCGTTCCTCGTCCACGCCGTACGCAAGGGCGACGGCGCGCTCATCGACGTCCGGCGGCTGACCACCCGCGCGTTCACCAGCGCGACCGGCGGCTTCTTCCTCTACAGCCTGGCCGTCTTCGGGCTGATGATCCTGATCCCGCTGTTCGCGCGGATCGTGCAGGGCGAGTCCGCGCTCGACTCCGGCTGGCTCCTGGCGCCGCTGGGCGTCGGCGCGATGATCACGATGCTGGTGTCCGGACGGCTCGCCGACCGGTTCGGCGGCCGCTGGCCGGCCGCCGCGGGCCTGGTCGTCGTCCTGTGCGGCGCACTCGTGCTCACCTCACTCGACCCCTCGACGGGACGAGCGGTGATCATGAGCGCGATGTTCGTCGTCGGCGTCGGGCACGGCCTGATCGGCCCGTCCCTGATGGCGATGAGCTACCAGGGCCTCCCGCGCGAGGCGGTACCCGCCGCGACGACCGGCGCGAACGTCGTGATCCGCGTGGGCAGCTCCTTCGGCACCGCCGTGTCGGCGGTCATCCTGCAGATCGGCATCCGAGACAAGATCCCGGGCGCGAGCGGCAACCTCGGCGAGGCGGCCGGACAACCGGCGGCACTGTTGTCGGACGCCTTCACCGGCACCTTCTGGTGGCTCGGGGCGATCCTGCTGATCGCCCTTGTGCCGACCCTGACCATTCCGCGCAAGGTGAGGAGTTCACTGTCATGAGGATCCAGGGGGCGACGGGTATCCGGGCGGGGCCGCTCCGGTACGGGTGTCTACCGGCGCCCGCCGAACTCCCACTTGTGGACCTCGATGTCGGCGTACAGATCCGGGGCCAGGACGGCGCGTGCCGTGTCCGGGTCGGGTGCCCTCAGGAGAACCGCGGTGCCGAGCCAGGTGGCGCCGTCGTCGGACAGCAGCGGCCCGTAGGCGACCAGTTCGTCCTCGCCGGGCGGGACGGTGGGGGCGACGTCCTTCTCCGGGCCGAGGCCGAGCACGAGGAAGCGATCGCCGCCGGTCCGGCCACCGGGAAAGTCCCACATGGTGCGTCCCAGCATGTTGCGCCACCGCCGCAACAGCACGTCCCGGTAGACGCCGGCCTGATAGCCGGGCTCGTCGAAGGCGAACGCGCGAGCGGCAGCGGGATCGGGCAGCTCAACGATGTGCACGCTCCCGGTGGGCGTCTCATCATCGTCGGCGTAGGTGGGGCCACGAGCGATCAGTTCCCGCTCGTACCCGTCCATGTAGGCCCAGTGCTCTTCGCCCAACTTCCTGCGCAACGCCAAGGAGTCGGCGCGGTCACGGTGGTAGCAGAAGAACTCCATGCACCACAGTCTTCACTGCGCCCCGCAGCGAGATGGAGCGGGGGGAGGCCATGCACTCGCCGCGCGATCTTGAGTCGGGGTGGGAACGAGAGCCGGAGCCAGGCTCGAAGAACTGAGCCACAGCGGTCGGAGCGCTGAGGAGTAAGGCTGCAAGCGGCCGGAGAGGGGTCAGGAGCCGAAGACCGAGAGGGGAGGGCCGAGGGCGAAGCGGCCAGAGACCGCAAGCGGAGCGGCCCCCGGCCCCCACCGCGAACCGACGACCAAGTCCTGAGCCCCCATAGCCACCCCGACCGCCAACACTGCGGCACCGACGACACCGCCTCAGCGCGGCAGCGGTCAACCCCGCCGGCCTCCGTCCTGCACGCTTCGAGGCGCAGGGCGAATGAGTAGACGGCGCTCCTGGGGGTCACGAGAAGCAAGGTCAGCGAACAGAGGCAGGGCGAGGAGGCAGGAGGGCGGGAGGCCATAGCGCGGGAGGCCATAGCGCGGGAGGCCGAAGGACCGGAGGCCGGGGGGCGAGTGGTCGCACGGCGGGGCGTCACAAGGCGACACATCCAAGGCGGGAGAGCGAAGGACCGGAGGCCGGGGGGCCAGTGGCCGCAGGGCGGAAGACCGGAGGCCGGAGCCGGAGGCCGGAGGGCGGGAGGTCACACGGCGGGGCGTCACAAGGCGACACGTCCCAAGGCGGGAGGACCCAGGATTGTCGACCGGAGGACCGAAGGCGACGGAGCGCGGGGCCGACGGCCGCAGGACCGGATGGCGGAGGGGGTAGGCGTTCGCAGGAGCGCGGAGGCCGGCGGCGCAGGGCTGGAAGGTTGGAGGGTGGCAGGGGCAGGAGCTGGGGGCCGTGGATCCGGGGGGATGGGGGCCGTGGATCCGGGGGGTGGGGGTCGTGGTTGGGGGTGTGGGTGGCGGGGGATGTGGGGGCGGGTGGCGGGGGAAGTGGGGGCGGGTGGCGGGGGAAGTGGGGGCGGGTGGCGGGGGAAGTGGGGGCGGGTGGCGGGGGAAGTGGGGGCGGGTGAAATAGGGCTGTGGGGTGGGCTGTTGGCTCGGTCATGAGTGCACCACACAGCAGTGCTTCGCAGCGGACGGCTGTCCGGATCGAGCAGAGTGGTAAGCGCGTCAGGGCTTACCTTGGCGGCCACCTGGTCGTTGACAGCACTTCGCCGTCTCTCGTCTGGGAGAACCCCTACTACCCCAGTTACTACCTGCCGGTGACGGACGTGCGGGCAGAGCTTGTCGAGGATGGGCCGGGCCAGCATTCGCCGAGCCGTGGGGACGCCACCCTCTTCACCGTGAAGGTGGACGGTAGGCAGGCGCCCGGTGCCGCCCAGCGCTACACCGAATCGCCGATCGAGGAACTGCGCGACCTCGTCCGGCTGGACTGGGACGCCATGGACGCCTGGTTCGAGGAGGACGAGGAGGTCTTCGTCCACCCGCGCAGCCCTTATACGCGTGTCGACATCCTGCCCAGCTCCCGGCACGTTCGTGTCGAGGTGGACGGGGTGACGGTGGCGGAGTCGTCCAGCCCGCGTCTGCTTTTCGAGACGGGACTGCCGGTGCGCTACTACCTGCCGAAGACGCATGTCCGGATGGATCTGCTGGAGCACACGGACACCATTACCCGCTGTCCCTACAAGGGCGATGCGGAGTATTGGTCGGTGCGTGCGAACGACAAGGTTCACGAGGACATCGCCTGGTCGTATCCGTCGCCGCTGGACGAGAGCCGCAAGGTACTCGGTCTTGTCTGCTTCTACAGCGAGAAGGTCGACATTTACGTGGACGGCGTCCAGCAGGAGCGTCCCAAGACCAAGTTCAGCTGATCAGAGGCGCATGTGACGGTGCTGTTCCGCCTCCGCTTCGGCTTCAAGTGAGCGGAGGCCGAGCAGCGATCGGGCTCCCG
Organism: Actinomadura sp. NEAU-AAG7; assembly: GCF_018603865.1. Classification (NCBI taxonomy): domain Bacteria; kingdom Bacillati; phylum Actinomycetota; class Actinomycetes; order Streptosporangiales; family Thermomonosporaceae; genus Actinomadura; species Actinomadura sp. NEAU-AAG7. The sequence goes on along the minus strand of NZ_JAHFZY010000001.1, from coordinate 1,199,854 downwards.
GAGGTGATTGCGGTGCTGTCGTCATGCTTGTGGGGCGCCGGGATCTGGCGGTGAAGCCTTTTGGCTGTTCTCTCCGTTGCCATTCATCTGGAGTCGGCGCCGATAGGAGGCTGGGAAGGTTGGCGAGGGGTCGGTCTTCTCGTGCTGGGGTTGTGTGGGTGCGCGGCGCATTTTTGGCGCGACTGGTGGGCTAGCCCAGGGCTTGGGCTACGGGGAGGTAGAGGCGGCCGAGGTCGTTTGCGATGGGGGCGCCGTACTCCATCACCGTGGTGGTGAACGCTGCCCGCAGTCCTCGTTTCTCGGCCCAGGTGATGATTTCCGGGTGCCTGGTGTCGATGTCCAGCCGCGACAGCTCGTTGACGGCCAGGTCGTCCAGCAGGGTTGTGGCGGTCTTCTCGTCCTGCGCGATTACGGGGCCCATCATGGTTTGCGGGCCGTTGCGCCAGCGGCCTCCGAATCCTTCCAGGGCACCACCGACGTTTCGGATGACGCGGAACTCATCACAGAAGGACGGCATTTGACGCATGAGAGCCGCGCGTTTCGCGCCGAAGACCTCGTTATCGAGGGCAACTACATCTGAGATGTCGTCAGGTTCGGCTGGGGCGGACGAGTTGTTCGCAGGACCCAGCAGGTCGGGCATGACTCCCGTGTAGGTCACGCAGTGTCCGACTGAGCGGAACCCGAGGCGTTCGTACACCGGACGGCCGTACTCGGTCGCGGTGAGGCACAGGCTCGCGGTTCCCGCGTGTTCCATCGCGTACCGCATGAGGTTCCCGGCGATGCCCCGCCGCTCGTGGCGCGGTGCCGTGAGCACCATGCTGATGGCCGCGACATCGGGCCCGTAGGGGGTGGACACGACCGTGCCGAGCAGGCCGTCTCCGTCCGGGTCGTCGAGGCCGTACACGTTCCCGACCTCGAAGAGCAGGCGCCACTTGCGGTCTTCGGCGCCCCAGTCACGGCTGACGGCGAGCCGCTGGCAGGCGGGCAGGTCGTCCAGGTCGAGCCGCCGTACCGCCCCGTCCATCGGGTCCCCCTCCGTTTGCTACACGGACCCTAGGGCGCCTCAGTCCGGGATTCCAACCGGTTAACGAGAGGCCCGGATCGTTCGCTCGGGGGACGAGGATCACCCGGCAGGGGGAAGGACGATCAGGCGCGGCTCACGAGACTCGGTCCCATGGTGATCATGTCTCGCAGGGCGGTGCTGGCGGCCGGGGTTGTTTCAGTGCTGGGGGCGACCTCGTTCGTGCAGCCCGGGACCGCGTCCGCGACGGAACCTGCGCGGAAGGCCCGGCTGTCCCTCCCGGCTCCCACCGGCAGGGCCGAGGTCGGGGCGACGGACCTTCATCTCGTCGACCGTTCGCGCCGTGACCCGTGGGTGTCGTCCAAGCCGTACCGGGAGTTGATGGTGACCGTCCGGTACCCGGCGCGGGCCACCCTCGGCTATCCCGTGGTACCGCAGATGCCCGCCAAGGCCGCCGAGCATTTCGACGCCGTGGTGTCCGAAGGGGACGATCCGCTCGTCCCGGCCGGAAGAGTCGACTGGGCTGCCACCAGCACCCATTCGTATGCGGGGACACCCGTCGGTCGGCGGGGTGAACGTCATCCGGTGGTGCTCTACTCGCCGGGCCATCGGACGCCGCGCGCGCTCGGCACGCTGCTGGCCGAGGATCTGGCGTCGCGCGGATATGTCGTGGTCTCCATGGACCACACCTACGACCCGAGTGAGGTCGAATTCCCCGGCGGCCGCGTGGAGCCCCATGCCCAGCCGCAGGAGACCCCGGAGAACATCGGCGCGCTGCTCGCCAAGGAGGTGGCGACCCGCAGCGACGACGCCCGGTTCGTTTTGGACGAGATCACGCGGCTGAACCGCGGCCACAATCCCGACGCGGGGCAGCGGCCGCTGCCGCGCGGGCTTCGAGGCGCGATGGATCTGTCCCGCATTGGCATGTTCGGGCATTCCCTTGGCGGTGCCGCGTCGGCCCAGACCATGCATGACGATCGACGTGTGGGAGCTGGGATGAACATGGACGGCGGGATGCTGTTCAATGGAACGCCGATCGGTTCCGTTTTCAAGAACGGCCTGTCCCGGCCATTCCTGCTCATGAACTCGGACCCGTTCGATCACACAGCTCCGGAGCTTCAGCCCTTCTGGGACAACCTGCGCGGCTGGCGTCGAAACACACAGCTCAAGGGCTCGGCGCATAATTCCTACACCGACCTCGTCGCGCAGGTGCCGCAGTTGTTCAAGGCCGGGTTGATATCCAGGGAAGGCGTCATCCAGACGATCGGCACGGACGACCCGTCCCGCGCCGCCCGCGCGCTGGACGCCGAGCGCGCCGTGGCCGGGTCCTTCTTCGACCTCCAGCTCCGCCACCGCGATGACCACCTGCTGGACGGCCCGACGCCCCGCTTCCCCGACCTGAGGTTCGTCCCGTGACCAAGGCAGGGCCCGCCACGCCCCGTACCGTCCCGCTTCCTCCCAGTATGTCGAGGGAGACCCAGGCCGAAACGGCCGCGACCTAGTTTCAAGATCCTCTTCCGTGCGGGCCCCGCCGCAGGTCAGGATGATCCTTGCCGGACCTCACCACCCACGGGAGCCTCACCATGACCCACGACTCGCAGGACGACTCGATCAAGCGGAACCTGGACACGTCCATCCCGCATTCCGCGCGGGTCTGGAACTACTGGCTCGGCGGTAAGGACAACTATCCTCCCGACCGAGCGGCGGGCGACCACTTCATCGCGACGTTTCCGAGCATCGTCGAGATCGCGCGCCAGTCCCGGCTGCTGCTCGGACGGGTCGTCCGGCACCTCGCGGGGGACGAGGGGATCCGGCAGTTCCTCGACATCGGCACCGGCCTCCCGACCGTGGACAACACGCACGAACTCGCGCAGCGCGTCGCGCCGGACGCCCGGATCGTCTACGTCGACAACGACCCCCTCGTCCTCACGCACGCCCGCGCCCTGCTCACCAGCACCCCCGAGGGACGCACCGCCTACATCGACGCGGACCTGCGCAGCCCCGACCAGATCGTCCAGAAGGCCGCCGACACCCTCGACTTCGACGAGCCCATCGCGCTGATGCTGATGGGGATCCTCGGCCACATCCCGGACGAGGCGCAGCCGCACACGATCGTCCGGAATCTGGTGGACGCGCTGCCGTCCGGCAGTTTCCTGTCCATCTGGGACGGCGTGAACGTGGTCACCGGCGACGCCTTGGAAGCCGCCCAGGAGGATTACAACGAGGGCGACGCCGACCCCTACTACCTGCGCAGCCCCGAAGAGATCGCGCAGTTCTTCGACGGCATGGAACTGCTCGACCCCGGCGTCGTGACGATCTCCCACTGGCGTCCCGCCCCGGACGCCGAAGAGCGCGGAAACCTGAGGGAGGTCGACGCCCTCTGCGGAGTCGCCCGCAAACCCTGAACCGCGACGCCCCTACCGAGCCGCCGCCCGCCAACGGATCTTCGCTGGCGGGTAGGTGTGGGCGCTTCGTGTTATCTGGGTGAGGGGCCCTGATCAGGTGCGACCCCGGATCAGGTTGGGTCGTTGTAGTGGGCTTCGTGTTGTTGGCGGGGGGAGCAGACGGAGGCGGACGGGCAGGAGCAGCGGCGGGAGCCGACCTTCACCGTCACGCGGTCACCGGGCACGTTGTAGCCGATGACCTGGCCTTCTCCCTCGGGCGTGCTCACCCGGGAGCCCAGGCGGGGTGCGCTCTCCTTGAATTCCATGTAGAGCGGGTGCTCGTATTTCAGGCAGCACATCAGACGTCCGCAGGCGCCCGCGATGCGCAGGGGGTTGACCGGAAGGTCCTGTTCCTTGGCCATGCGGACGGACACGGGCTCGAAATCCTTGAGGAACGTCGCGCAGCACAGGTCGCGGCCGCAGGGCCCGATCCCGCCCTGGAGACGGGCCTCGTCGCGGGGGCCGACCTGGCGGAGTTCGACGCGGGCCTTGATGCCGCGGGCCAGGTCGCGGACGAGGGCGCGGAAGTCGACGCGGTGCGGCGCGGTGAAGTAGATCTTGAAGATGTTCTCGGCGTCGAGGTAGTCGACGCCGATGACCTTCATCGGGAGGTCGTGCTTGCGGATCAGGCGTTTGGCGATCGAGCGGCCCTCGGCGCGGCGGCGGCGGTTGGCCTCGTCGCGGGCGAGGTGCTCGTCGGCGGCGGGTCCGGCGCATTCGGGGAGGCCGCCGATGTCGTCGGAGACCCATTGCGGCGCCCAGACGCACTCGGCGACCTCGGGGCCCGCGTCGGTGGGGACGAGGACCTTGTCACCCACCTTCGGCGTGTGCGGGCCTGGGTCGAGGTAGTACAGGCGGCCGTACCGGGTGAAGCTGACTGCCATCACCATGCCCACGGTTTCGCTCCGTTCGCCCGATTCCGTGAGACACACTCTATGACGTCTTGTCCGGTTGGCTCCGCTACGCGCCGTTGATTACCAGGCGGCGTCGGTGAGATCGCGCGCGTCCATCAGCGAGCGGTCGGCGAAGAGGCGGCCGTCGGTGAAGGAGATCAGCAGGTGGCGGCCGGTGTGGTCGGTGTCGAGGACGGACACGCGACCCTTGGACGGCTGCCGCGCGATCGTCTTCGTCGGCCTGCGGGCGCCGGGCGTGAACGCCTGGAGGGTGATCTGTCCGCGGTCGGCGAGCGCGGCGATGACCTGCCGTCCGTCGCGGGTCAGGACGGCGTGGGACGCGCCCCTCGGCAGGTTCAGGACGGGCTTGCTGGCCTTGAGGTCGCCGGACGGGCCGCTGGTGTCGAGCGCGCGGACCTGGTGCCGCGCCTCGGTCACCTTCCCGTCGACGCGGCGCAGCGGGCTCCAGACGAAGGCGAGAGTGTCACCGGCCCATGAGAGGCTGCCCACGTGGGCGGGGAGGCGGGTCGTCCACGATTTGCGGGCGCCGGTGCGGGCGGAGACGACGTCCAGCCGGCTCCGCGTGCCCCGGTAGGTGACGTAGGCGATGCGGTCGCCGTCCGGGCTCACGGCCTGGTCGGAGTAGGCGGTGGAGACGCCCGCGAGCGTCGCCTTGGGGAGCGGCTGGAGGGCGGACGGGCGGCCGTCCTCGTCCAGCTTGAGGCGCTGGAACACGACCTCGCGGGAGGGCGAGTAGGACGAGACGGTGAACGTTCCGGCGCGTCCCGACGAGACGCGCTGGTAGCGGCTGCCGGACGGCGCGGCGACGGGCAGGCCGGCGGTGCCGCCGCGCAGGTCGCGGACGACGAGGGCGGTCCCGGTGTCGCGGACGCCGACCACGAAGCGGGACGAGGAGGTCTGCTCGCTCTTGGACGCGGGCTCGGCCTCGTGCTTCTTGCTCGACGCGCGCTGGCGGTTGTGGACGACGTCCACGCCGCCGCCGATGACCAACGCCATCCCGGCGGCGACACCGACCGGGAGGAGCCCCTTCCACGCGGAGCCGATCCGCGATCTTCCGTCCATGGGGTTGCCCCGCACCAGCCTCTCCGCGCCCGTCCAGTCGTCCAACCTGACGTTTCTACCTCATCTACCTCTCGGCAGACAGCCGTCAACGGCTCGTTATCAGTTCGATGCCTCGCGACGGCCGACGTCGAAGCGCGGCGCAGGTCAGGTGGTGAGGGCCGCCGGGGCCGCCCGGAAACCCGGTCGAAGGCGGGCCCCGAAGAGGCCCGACGGAGAGAGCCGGGACCGTCCCCCGTGAGCACGGACGGGCTCAGGGCGCCATCCGCCGAGCAAGTCCGGGCGCTGGTGGAGCGGACGCGCCAGGCGGGGCAACCGTCAGCAAGGAGGGCGAGCCTGCCGCGACGGGCCGGTCACCTGACGGGCCGACGCCTAGCAGATCCGGTGTATCGCGGACGTATCGAAAATCTCAGACGCCGCTGCCACACTCTCCCGGCTGCACTGGACGGGAGGGCCTGTGGCGCAGCGAGGATCGCGCTCTACCTGCGGAGGCGGCGTGATCAAGGGGTGGCAGGGCTGGTTCGGCACGTTCACCGGCATGATCCTCCTCACGATGCTCACCCTGCCCCTGGTCGCACTGGCGATAGGAGCCCTGGCGCGCCACCGCACGGCCACGGGGGTCCCGCGGCCGTGGGCGTTTCGCTCGTCGCTCGCCGAGATCGGCATCGTCTACGGAACCGTTCCGCCCGTCTGGATGATCATGCTGCCGGGCGGCCATGCCGGGGAAGTCCCGGGACGGGTGAGCCTGGTGCCGCTGCGGGACCTGTTCTCGATGCCGACCGGCCAGATCATCGGCAACCTGCTGGTGTTCGCGGCGCTGGGCTCCCCCGCCCCGATCCGGTTCGCGGCGCTGGCCTCGGTGCCCCGGATCCTGGCGCTCGGCGCGGCCTGCTCGGCCCTGCTGGAGACCGGGCAGTACGTCCTGCGACTGGACCGGGTGTCGTCCGTGGACGACGTCCTGCTCAACGCCGGTGGCGCCGGACTGGCCGCGCCGGCGTCGCGCCGCTGGTGGCGCGATACGTCCGACACGCCGCCTGATCGTCTTCGACCCGTGCCGGGACGGGCCGCGGGGTGACCGCGCCCCGGACGTCCGGGGGCGGGTCAGGCCGGTTTCAGGGCGGCGCGGATCTCCTCCAGGAGCTTCGGCATCGCCGCCTCCACCATCTCCAGCGCCAGGTCGAAGTCGGCGCGGCCCCCGTAGTAGGGGTCGGGGACGTCGAGGTCGGGGCCCGCGTCCGGGTCGAACTCGCGGAGCAGCCGGACCCGGCCGCGGGCCTCCTCGTCCGGCGCCATCGACCGCAGCGCCCGCAGGTGGCCCCCGTCCAGCGCGATGATCAGGTCGTAGCCGTCGAACCAGCCCGGTTCGAACCGGCGGGCGATGTGCGCCGACCGGTAGCCCGCCCGGTGGAGCGCCGCGACCGTCCGCTCGTCGGCGCCGTCGCCCGCGTGCCAGCCGCCCGTGCCCGAGCTGTCCACCTCGACGTCCAGGCCCTCGTCCTCGATGTGGTGGCGCAGCACCCATTCCGCCATCGGGGAGCGGCAGATGTTGCCCGTGCATACGAAGGTGACCCGGTACGGCATACCGCAATCATGCCCGAGGCTTGTCCTCGACGATGACGGTGTCGACCCCGGGCAGGCCGATGACCGCCTGCTGCACGAGCTTGACGCCGTCGTTCGAGACCTGCACCCGGAAGGCTTCGGGGATGTCACCGGGCTTCACGGTCTCCCAGTGCTTCTTGTCGGAGAACGCCCTCTTGACCCGTTCGTACGCCTGGAGCTTCGACTCGTACGCGACCTGACGCACCTGCCTGATGTTCGCCAGCCTTTCCTTGATGTTCGCCTTCTGCGCATCGGTCGCCTCCGCATGCCCGCAGGACGCGTTGCTGGAGGTCTTCGTGCAGAGGTACACCGCCACGTGCTTGTCCTCGGGAGGCGAGGACGCGGCACCGCCCCCGTTCCCGGTCAGGGTTTTGCCGCCCACCACCAGGCCGCCCACCACCAGGCCGCCTATCAGCACCAGCGCCACCGCGCACGCGGAGGCCAGCACCGCCGGACGCGCGAGACCCGAACGGCGGGACACGGGTGAACGCATCGGCGGGACGTCCTCGGAACCCATCGTGTCGCCCACGGTCTTCAGCGCCTCCCTCAGCCGATCCTCGGTGCTCTTCACTTCTCCCCCTCCAGAATGCGGCCCAGCGAGGCGAGCGCCCGGGACGTCGTGGACTTGACCGTGCCGCGACTCACGCGCATGGCGTCGGCGATCTCCTCCTCGCTGAGGTCGCAGAAGTAGCGCAGCACCAGCGCCTCGCGCTGCCGGGTGGGGAGGCGGTGCAGGGCCTCGACGACCTCGCGCCGGTCCTCACCGACCATCGCCTCCGATTCGGCCGACCAGACCGGCGGCTGGTGGACGGCCCGGAACGGCCTCCTGCGGCGTCTCAGCGCCGTCCTGGAGCCGTTGAGGACGGCCGAGCGCACGTAGGTCAGCGCGTTCTCCCGGTCGCGCAGGCGCGGCCACCGGCGGTAGAGCCCGGCGAACGCGTCCTGGACGACGTCCTCGGCCGTCCCCCGGTCGCCGATCATGACCAGGGCGAGGCGCATCAGCCCGAGCGCGTGCCCCCGGTACAGCTCGGTGACCGCCCCGGACGCGTCCATGGGCGCCTCGCGCGGCGGAGGCTCGTCGAACACGGTCTCGGTTTCCATGTCCCAGAGACGCCGTCCGGCCTCATTGGTTGCCTCCGCCACGGGAAATTCCTCACACCGCCGATGCGAGGGGCTCGGCGGAGGTCAGTGCTGGACGGCGCGCAACGCGTCCACGATCCCCTCACCGTAGAACCCGTTGCGGCGCGCGCGCCCCTCGCAGGTCTGCGTCGAGGTGTTCTTCACCCATTTGCCGTCCGTCAGCTTGTACCAGACGTACTCGACGGTGTTCGGGCTCGGGCAGGGCGTGGCGGTCGCGGTGCCGCGCAGGACGCGCTCGACGACCCACGGGTCCAGCGCGAGGCGGCCGCGGCCGTCCGGCCTGCCGTACCTGCTGATGATCAGCGCGGCGACCCCGCCGGCGTGCGGCGCGGCCATCGAGGTGCCCTGCATCGACTGGTAGTAGGCGCAGGTGCCGTTCTTGCAGCTGCGGACCACGCTCGGCACCTTCGGAGTGCCGTCCGGGTCGAGCTGGCCGCGCAGTCTCGCGATGTGCTCGGGGTAGGCGGCCCAGATGCCGCGCCGGTCGTCGGGCCTGCCGTCGGGGGCGTCCGCCTTGTCGCCGCCGGGCGCGGCCACGGCGACATGGCCGTCGCCGAAGCTGCTGTAGTAGGACTTGCGGGTGCTGGGCCCGGTCGCCGAGACCGGGATCACGTGCTCGCCCTCGGTCGGCATCGACAGGCAGTTCGCCGAGACCGTCCGCTTGTGGGGCTTCTCTCCCGGGACGGACGGGAAGTTCGGGCTCGCGTTGTCCGCGTGCGGCTTGGTGTAGTCGACGAGCTGGTTTCCCGCGGCGGCGACCAGCGTGACGCCGTGCTCGTGCGCGAAGTCGAGTGCGCGCTGCGTGGCCGCGATGATCGTGCGCTGTTCGAGCCGGTCGGCGGGCGAGTCGGCGGGGTTGTCGGCGCAGCTCCAGATCCACGGATCCACGAAGTAGGACATGTTCACGACGTTGACGCCGATCTTGGCCGCGTAGGTCAGACCGTCCACCGTCGGCTGGAGGTAGAACTGCCCGGAGTCCTGGCCGACGCGGATGTTGACCAGCGAGACGTTCGGCGCGACGCCCGAGATGCCGAGGCCGTTGCGCGGCGCGGCGATCGTGGACGCGACGTGCGTGCCGTGCTCGTTGTCGTCCCAGTCCACCGGGTCGACGCACGACGTGAACTCGCAGGGCCCGTCGAGCTCCCTCCCGTCGACGTCCTTCGGGATGTCGTGGGTGAAGTTCCGGCTGAGCTCCTTGTTGAAGTTCGCCTTGATGTCGGGGTGGTCCCCGTCGATACCGGTGTCCAGGACGCCGACCAGCACGCGCCTGTCGCCCGGTTCGGTCTCGTAGGAGCCCTCGTCGGTCGCGTGGATCTGCTTCATGTCCCACTGGAGGTGGGCCAGAGGCTCGGTGTCCTTGCCGGGCCTGCCCGGCACGAGAGCGCCGGTGCCGGTGGCCGTCTCGACCTCGGTGGACGAACGCCCCTTGGGCGCCTCGCCTATCACGCGGTTGTGCGCGACGCCCTCCAGCGCGCGGTGCTCCATGGCGTCGGTGGTGAAGTCCGGGTTCCTGGAGACGACCGTGGCGACACCCACGTCGGTGTTCTCGTGCACGATCCTGCCCCCCGCCGCCTTGACGGCGGCGTGGGCCCTCCCTGGGGAGACGTCCTCGTTGTAGAGGACGACGTACTCCGACGCCGCGCCCTCGTCCCGGGACCGGGACCGGTCGGGAGCGGCGGACGCCGGGAACGCGAGGGCCATCGTCGTGGCGATGGCGCATGTGGCCGAGATGGCCGAGATGAGGGCGTGCCGCACAGCAGACCTCCTGGCGTGGGGGGAGCTTGCCCAGGTTCGCCGGGCTCGGCCCGTTCGCCGGACTCGGCCAGCCGACCGTACGTCCGACCGCGTTGAGAGAGGCGTACGGGAATGTAACGAAAGAGGACAACTCTTGTAAGTCGTCCGGCTGCACCGTTCCCACCGCGGGCCATGGTTCAGGACGTGCGCAGGGCGAGGGTGAGCGCCTCGACCGCGAGCAGCGGGTTGACGTTGGCCTCCAACCGCTCCCGGCAGTCCATGATCGCGTCCAGCCGGCGGAGCGTGTCCTCGGGACGGCCGCCGCCCGCCGCGCTCCGCAGCTCCGGCCCCAGCTCGGTGTTGACCAGCTCGCTGCCCGCCCCGAGCTGCAACGTCAGCACGTCCCGGTAGTAGGAGGCGAGGTCGAGCAGCGCCCGGTCGAGCGCGTCGCGCTTCACCCGCGTCGCCCGCGACTTCTGCCGGTCGTCGAGCTCCTTCAGGGCACCGGCGGTGCCGCGCGGCATGCGCCCCTTCGCGCTCTCCCCGAGCGCCTGCCGCAGCGCGGAGGTCTCGGTCTCGTTCAGCTCCTCGGTCTGCGCCTTCGCCTCCGCCTCGGCGGCCTTGACCAGCGCCTCCGCCGCCGTCACCGCGGGCCCGACCCCGGTCAGCCGGCGCGGCACCGCCAGCACCTCGGCGCGCCGCGCCCGCGCCTGAGGGTCGGTCGCGAGCCGCCGCGCGCGGCTGATGTGCCCCTGCGCCGCGCGCGCGACGACGTCGGCGGTCTCCCGGTCGACCCCGTCCCGCTGGACGAGGAGGTCCGCGACCGCCTGGACCGGCGGGGTCCGCAGCGTCACCAGCCGGCAGCGCGACCGGATGGTCACCAGCAGGTCGTCGGGCGCCGGGGTGCACAGCAGCCACACCGTGCGCGGCGGCGGCTCCTCGATCGCCTTCAGCAGCGCGTTGGCGGCGGCCTCGGTGGCCCGGTCGGCGTCCTCGAACAGCACGATCTGCCAGCGCCCGCCGCTCGGCGACGACGAGGCCCGCAGCACCAGCTCGCGGGTCTCCCGCACCCCGTAGGACAGCCCCGCCGGACGGACGACCTCCAGGTCGGCGTGCGTCCCCTGGAGCACCTGGTGGCAGGACGCGCAGTGCCCGCACCCGCGCGGAGCCTCCAGGCATTGCAGCGCCGCCGCGAACGCGCGCGCCGCCGCGGAACGTCCGGCGCCCGGGGGCCCGGTGAACAGCCACGCGTGCGCCATGCCGCCCGCCTCACCGGCGGCGGATGACAGTTGCGCGACGACCGGCTCCTGGCCCACCAGGTCATCCCACACGCTCATGGGCAAAGGCTAGTCGGTGATGATGGGGAACGTGCTCGTGACATCCTCGGTACCGGCCGGTATCGGGTCGGGCAGGATCTCGCGGATGCGGTACTGGATCTCCCGGCTCAACTCGCCCTGCGGACGGCTCGCGTCCAGCACCAGGTAGCGCTCGGGCTCGGCCTCGGCGAGCGCGTGGAAACCGGCGCGGACCCGCTCGTGGAACTCGTCCGGCTCGGACTCGATGCGGTCGGCGGGCGCGGACAGCCGTCCGAGGCCCGTCCGCGGCGGCACCTCCAGCAGGACGGTCAGGTCGGGGATGAGCCCGCCGGTCGCCCAGTCGTTCACGCGCGCGATCTCCTCCACCGGCTGCTCGCGGCCGTACCCCTGGTAGGCGAGGGACGAGTCGACGTAGCGGTCGCTGACCACGATCGAGCCCCGCTCCATCGCGGGCCTGATCACGTTGGCGACGTGGTCGGCGCGGTCGGCCGCGTACAGCAGGCTCTCGGCGCGCGAGGACAGCCCGGTCGTCTCCCGGTCGAGCAGCATCGCGCGCAGCCGCATGCCGATCTTGGTGGCGCCGGGCTCCTGCGTGGCGACCACGTCGTAGCCGTGGTCGCGCAGCCAGATCGCGGCGAGCCTGGCCTGCGTGGTCTTGCCCGCGCCCTCGCCGCCCTCGAACGCGATGAACACCCCGCGCTCGCGGCGCGCGACCCGGCGGTCCTCGGGAGCGGCCTGCTCCGGCGGCGTGTAGACGCGGCCCTGCAACGCGGCCCGCAGGTCGGCGACGAGCGGGATGCCGTGCCGGTCGTCCAGCCGGCGGAACGCGACCAGCCCCGCGAGCAGGGCGAGCAGGCCCGCGATCAGCATCGCCGCGCCCGTCCCCTGGAAGTCGTAGTCGCCGTCGCCGAGGTCGTAGTGCCGCGAGCCGATCACCCCGGCCAGCGGCGGGACGGCCGCGGCCACGACCAGCGCGGTGACGAGCGCGACCGACCTCGGGAACGCGTCGGGACGGTCCTGCGCGAGGTCGTCGGAGGGCTCGTCGGAGGGCTCGTCGCCCGCGAGGACGGCGGACGCCGTGGACCACGCGGCCCCCGCCGCGACGCCGAGGAACGCCGTCACGAACGCGACGACGACCAGGTTCTGCACGAGCGAGACCACGACCAGCGCGAGCGCGGCGGCGATCACCGCGAGGCCGAGGAGGCGGCGGCGGCTGAACGGTCCGAGCACGCGCGGGCCGAGGAACAGCCCGAACCCGAGGCCCGAGGTCAGGCCGGTGAGGACGGCACCGTAACCCGCGTCCCCGCCGCCGAGGTGCCCGGTGTGCACGCGCGCGACCGCGACGACCGCGCCCGCCGCCAGCGCCACGCCGACGACCGCGAGCCCGAGCCCCCGGACGCCCGGCACCCGCGGGCCCCGGAACAGCGTCTTCACCGGCGAGAACGTCTCGACCGGCTCGCTCCCCGGCACCTCGCCGAGCGCGGCGACCCCGGCGGTCGCGGCCAGGAACACCCCGGCCGTGACGTAGAGCGCCAGATCGGCGCGGTCGCCCTCACCGAACGCGCCCTTCGCGATCAGCGCGACGAACGCGAACACCACCGCCGCGACGGGCGCGGGCCAGCACATCGCGCGGGCGGCGGAGCGCCGGGCGGCCGGGCGCAGCTCGTCCGGGACGAGCCCGGCCGGAGCCGTCGCCGCCACCGCCGACCACGCCACGCTCACGCAGGCCACGAGGAACGCGGCGGCGAACGTCCACGGCAGCGCGTCCAGCAGCGGCACCGACAGGACGATCAGGAACCGGAGCGCGTCGGCGACCAGCAGCGTCAGCCGCCGGTCGAGCCGGGACAGCGCCGCGCCCGCGAGCGGCGCCAGCAAAACGGCCGGGACCAGCAGCGCCACCAGCACACCGCCGACCGCCTGGGCCCGCGCGGCGGCGTCGTCGCCGCGGGTCAGCGTCGCGGCCATGGCGGTCAGCGCCGGGACGCTCAGCCAGTGGCCGAGGCCCGACACCGACAGTGCGATCCAGAGCCGCCGGAACGGCCTGATCGACGAGAGAGACGAAACGCCCGGCGGCGCGGCGGGGTGCGGCCGGGTGGCGCCCGTTCTGGTCATGTCGGTCAGGGTATCGGCGTAGTTGTCCCTAGGAACCGGACTTTGCGGAGGTTCGGCGGCGCGTTGTCGTCTTCTTCTTGCCGCCACCCGCCGCCACCTTCTCACGACGCTCCGCGAGCAGCTCGGCGGCGCGCTGGATGGTGATCGACTCGACCTCGTCGCCCTTGCGCAGGCTGGCGTTGGTCTCGCCGTCGGTGACGTAGGGGCCGAACCGCCCCTCCTTGACCACCACGGGCTTCTTGCTCGCCGGGTCGTCGCCCAGCTCACGCAGCGGCGCCGCCGCCGCGGCCCGGCCCCGCCCGCGCTGCTTCGGCTGCGCGAACAGCTCCTTGGCCTTCTCCAGCGTGACCGTGAAGAGCTCCTCCTCCGAGCCGAGCGAACGGCTGTCGGTGCCCCGCTTGATGTAGGGGCCGAACCGCCCGTTCTGCGCGGTGACGGGCTCGCCGTCCAGTTCGCCGAGCGTGCGCGGGAGCGACAGCAGCTTCAGCGCGTCGTCCAGCGTGACCGTGTCGAGCGACATCGACTTGAACAGCGAACCGGTGCGCGGCTTGGGCGCGTCGGCCTTCTTCGTCCGCTTCTTCTTCTCGCCCTCGCCGGGCGGCGCGGCCTCCGGCAGGATCTCGGTGACGTAGGGGCCGAACCGCCCCGACTTCGCCACGATCGTGTGGCCGGTCTCCGGGTCCTTGCCCAGCTCGCGGTCGCCGGACGGCTGCGCGAACAGCTCCTCGGCCTTGTCGGCGGTCAGCTCGTCCGGCGCGATGTCCTCGGGGATGTTGACCCGCGCGCCCTCGCGGTCGAGGTAGGGCCCGTACCGGCCGACGCGGACCATGATGTCGCTGCCCTTGAGCGGGAACGAGCTGATCCCCTTGGCGTCGATGTCCCCGATGTCCTCGGTGAGGTCCTTCAGGCCCTCCTCGCCGTTGTCGCCGAAGTAGAACCGGGTCAGCCAGCGGACGCGCTCGGCCTCGCCCCGGGCGATCTCGTCGAGGCCGTCCTCCATGTGGGCGGTGAAGTCGTAGTCGACCAGGTTCCCGAAGTGCTGCTCCAGCAGGTTCACCACGGCGAACGCCAGGAACGAGGGGACCAGCGCCGTCCCCTTCTTGAACACGTAGCCGCGGTCGAGGATCGTGCCGATGATCGAGGCGTAGGTGGAGGGCCGCCCGATCTCGCGCTCCTCCAGCTCCTTGACCAGGCTCGCCTCGGTGTAGCGCGCGGGCGGACGGGTCGAGTGGCCCTCGGCGTCCACCGCGAGCGCGCTCAGCGGGTCGTTCTCGGTCAGGTTCGGCAGCCGCCGCTCCTGGTCGTCCCGGTCGGTGGACGGGTCGTCCGCGCTCTCCACGTACGCCTTGAGGAACCCATGGAAGGTGATCGTCTTACCGGTCGCGCCGAACTCGGCCGTCTCGTTCCGCGTCGAGACCCCCGTCACCCGGATCGAGACCGACTGGCCCGCCGCGTCCTTCATCTGGGACGCGATCGTCCGCTTCCAGATCAGCTCGTACAGCCGGAACTGGTCGCCGGACAGCCCCGTCTCCGCCGGGGTGCGGAAACTCTCACCCGCCGGGCGGATCGCCTCGTGCGCCTCCTGCGCGTTCTTCACCTTGGAGGCGTACACGCGCGGCTTGTCGGGCACGTACTCGCCGCCGAACAGCGAGGCCGCCTGCCGCCGCGCCGCCGTGATCGCCGTCTCCGACAGCGTGATCGAGTCGGTGCGCATGTAGGTGATGAAGCCGTTCTCGTACAGCTTCTGCGCGACCGACATCGTGTACTTGGCGGAGAAGCTCAGCTTGCGGCTGGCCTCCTGTTGCAGGGTCGTCGTGCGGAACGGCGGGTAGGGCTTGCGGGTGTAGGGCTTGCGCTCGACCGACTTCACCGCGTACGGCCGCTCCCGCAGCCGCTCGGCCAGCGCGCGCGCCGCCGCCTCGTCCAGGTGCAGCGCGTCCTTGGTCTTCAGCCGACCGTCGGAGGCGAAGTCGCGGCCCTGCGCGACGCGCTTGCCGTCCACGGAGATGAGCCCGGCCTTGAACGCCGTCGGCTCCTCGTCCTTGCCGGTGTCGAACTGCGCGGCGATGTCCCAGTAGTGGGCCGGGACGAACGCGATCCGCTCCCGCTCGCGCTCCACCACCAGCCGCGTCGCCACCGACTGCACCCGGCCCGCCGACAGCTTCGGCATGACCTTCTTCCACAGGACGGGGCTGACCTCGTACCCGTACAGGCGGTCCAGGATGCGGCGCGTCTCCTGCGCGTCCACCAGCCGCATGTTGAGCTGCCGCGGGTTCGCGGCGGCGCGCTGGATCGCGTCCTTGGTGATCTCGTTGAAGACCATCCGGTGCACCGGCACCTTCGGCTTCAGGACGTCCTGGAGGTGCCAGGCGATCGCCTCGCCCTCCCGGTCCTCGTCCGTCGCGAGGAAGAGCTCGTCGGCCTCGGCCAGCAGCTTCTTCAGCTTGGCGACCTGCGCCCGCTTGTCGGTGTTGACCACGTAGAGCGGCTCGAAGTCGTGCTCGACGTTCACGCCGAGCTTGGCCCACGGCTCGCCCTTGTACTTGGCCGGCACCTCCGAGGCGCTCCCGGGGAGGTCCCGGATATGGCCGATACTGGACTCCACGATGTAGCCACGCCCAAGGTACCCGGCGATCGTCTTCGCCTTCGCGGGCGACTCGACGATCACCAGGCGCGTACCGGCGCCATTGTTCCGGCCACTGCTCGCGGTGCCGTTCTTGGCTGGCACAGTCGCTCCAACCTCGCTGTCTGGTCTTCTCGCTCAGATCTTCTGGCTCAGGGTCTTCTTGCTTCGCTTCTAGCTCGGGGTCTTCTCCCGCACGTCCGTCTTACTCGCCTCGCTCAGAGCCGCCCCACCGTCTTCCTACACGGGCTCCCTACAACGTCGCATGACGGCGCCTTCATGCCCGCGGGTCCCGTGGGTCCGTCCAGCGATCACCGCTCCGCCCGGTGGAGCGGACGCGCCTCCCGGCGCCCCTTCGCGCCTCCGACAGGATGACATGCCGCCGGGCCGAGCGCGGACCGGGCAGCCACCGTACGGTGTCGCGACCCCGGCGGACCACGTAATAATGGTCGCAATGGTGGAGTACACCTACCTCGTTCTGTCCCTGCCGCGCGGCACGACGCGTGATACCGCCCGGCAGATCTTGACCGAGCACGCGGAACGCGGCGGCTGGGAGATCGATCGGTTGCGGCTCTACCCCGACGGTAGCCGCCGTATTCAACTGCGCCGCAAGGTCATCCGCCAGGTTCGCACGTTCTGAGCACCGCTCCGACGGGGCGCCCGACCCCTGTTCCGGCGCGTCGGCGCAGGTCGGCGGCCGGTGGCCGGCGGTCTGAATGGCCGGACGTTTCGCCCGCGCGGGGCGCGGTCCGTTCGATACTCGGCACGGTTTCGCGGGCACGGGCACGCATCGTCTGAACCCCCGGCCCCGGATCTGGACCGGTGCCGAATTTTGTACCGGTTCACCTCGATTCACTCCGGTTCGCCTTTCCCGCATCCGTAACCGGACGACCGTGGTGTGACGTTCACTCCGCGGACCACATGCGTCATGTCCGTCACGTCGGACACGTCCGAAGAGTCGCGCTACGTACCAATCCTATGACGTGGCGTAATCATAATCGCTGGAGACAGGGCTTTGCCCGCCCCGGACCGCGCCTCCGGGACGGGCAAAGCGTTCTCGACCCCCTGTCGGGCCGCTGCGCCGCTACGCGGCTGAGTGCTGTGGATGGGAGGAACGGCCAGGTCAGCGGCCGTCCGTCCGGGTCAGTGGCGACCGCCCAGCTTGATCCGGCGGGTCAGCGCCAGCGCACCGGAAACGGCCGCGAGCAGGGTCGCCGCGCCGAGCACCCACATCGAGCCGGCCTCGGCGTCCGCGATGATCGGCTTCTCCGCCGCGACGGTCCGCACCGGGCCGATCTCGTGGTCCACCTCGGGGGCGTGCACGTCGGCGGTGACCGGCGGCTTGGACAGGCCGGGGACCTCCCCGCCCACGCCCGTCAGGTCGAGGCCGGACCCGTCGATGCCGGGGCCGCCGTGGCCGCGCGCGGACGACGGCGCGGGCACGACAGGCTTACCGGGCAGCGTCATCCCGCTGGCCACCCCGGGCACGCGCGCCGCGCCGGTCACCACGCGCAGGTCGAGCGGCTGCGAGGGGGCGGGGTCCCCGACGCGCTTCACCCCGAGGCCCTCCACAAGGTCCTCCAGGCCGGGGACGCCGCCGAGGGGGCCGCCGGCGGACGTCGTCGCGGCGACCTCGCCGCGGCGCAGCGCCTCACCGTCCAGCACGGACGCGGCCCCGGACAGGAGTTCCTCGCCCGGCCCGCCCTCCTCCGGGCCCCCTTCCTCGTCCATGTGCCGCATACCGGGCATCCCCCCGGCCTCCGGGAACCCCTTGGGCAGCCCCTTGCCCTTCGGAAGCCCCTTCCCCTTGGGCAGACCGTCGGCCTTGGGCAGACCGCCGGCCTTCGGCAGTCCGCCCCCGGTCGGCGCGATCGACATGGGAGCGGGGGTCCAGGGGCCGGGCTCACCGCCCTTCCGCAGCACGTCCGTCCTGGCCAGGGTCTTCGCTCCCGGCAGCGTGTAGATCACGGCCGCGTTGTTCGTCCGCAGCAGCTCGGTCGCCGGCTGCGGCAGGCCGACCTCTCCCGGCGAGGGAATCCGGGACGGGACGGCGGGCGGCTTGGCCGCGGTGACGGGCCGGGGCGCGCCCGCGGCGGACCCGCCCGTCCCCGACATCCGGTAGTAGGGGTGGTAACCGCCGTGGCCGCCCGTGCACTGCGGGTCGGAGTCGCCGACGACGGCGGCCGCGTCGCCGCACACGTCGACCGGGTTGGTGGACGGCACGTTCTCCTGGTTGCCGCCGCCCACGCTCGACCCGCCCGACGACTGGCCGCCGGAGCCGTGCGAGCCCGTGACCAGCGTCTGCCCGGTGCAGGTCGCGGCGGCGGCGCCGACGGCGGCCGCCGCGTCGCCGCAGACCTCGACCGGCGTGCCGACCGGCGTGTTCCCCTGGTTGCCCGCGACGATCCCGGCCACGCCCGAGGTCTGCTGGTCACCGCCCGAGCTGCTGCGCACATGCGCGCCGCCCTCGCAGAACGCGCCCGCCTCGCCGAGCACCGCCCCCGCGTCCCCGCAGGCCGTGACCGGAAGGCTGATGGGGGCGTCGGCCTGGTTGCCCCCGACGACGCTGAGGTCGCCGTTGGTCAGCTGGCTGCCGGACAGGTGCCCGCCGTTGCGGACGGACGCGCCGCCCTCGCACCCCGCGAGGGCGTTGCCGACCGCGTTGCCGCAGACGTCCACGGGAACGCTGATGGGGACGTTCAGCTGGTTCCCGCCGACGGCGCTGGAGACGCCGGAGGAGGTCTGCCCGGCGCCGGTGGCGCCGCCGTTCTTGACCAGGGCGCCGCCCTCGCAGCCCGCGACCGCGGTCCCCGCGACCGCCACGGCGTTGCCGCAGGCGTCCACCGGCGCCGAGACCGGCGCGTTGACCTGGTTGCCCGCGACCACACCGCCCGCGCCGCTGGTGACCTGGCCGCCGTCGCCGTCGCCGCTGACCCTGGCCCCGTTGACGCAGCTCGCGTGCGCGTCACCGAGGACCCCGACCCCGTTGCCGCAGGCGTTCACCGGCGCGGAGACCGGCGCGTTCACCTGGTTGCCGGAGGCGACGCCGCCCGCGCCGGACGTCCGCTGCCCGCCGCTGCCGCCGCTGCCGGTCACCGACGAGCCGCCCCTGGAGGTGCCGGTCGCCGTGCCGGCCGCGGCCACGGCGTTGCCGCTGGCGTCGACCGGCGCCGAGATCGGCAGGTTGACCTGGTTTCCGGAGAGAACGCCGCCGTCGCCGTTCGTGACGTCGGCGAAGGCATTGGCGGGAAAGGCCGTCGCACCGAGAGCGACGAAACTCGCGGTGAGCGCTACTGCACGCGAGGTGCCTTTTGCCCACGTTCGCATGATGCTCCGTTCGGGGAGTTGTTGATGGGAATGACGAGACACGCGTGCCACAACGGGCACACCGGTCTCAGAAAGGGGAAGGAAAGACCGCGCCGAAGGCACGACCGGCGCCCGGACTGTGGACGGGCGCGGGACCGGTGGCTAGTCGGGCGCGAAGGAGGGCTCGTCCGCCGCTGTGCGGACGGGCGGGGGCACCGGACCGAAGACGAGCGCGATCGCCGCCGGTGGACGCGCCGGAACCCACGAGGAGACGGCCGGAACCACGGCCGATCCCCCGATCACGGAAAGCCCGCCCGCCCTCGTGTCGCTCCGGACGGGCATCGGGACGGGCGCCGGACGCACGTCCGGGGCCTGAACGTGAGAATGCCGCTGCTGCTGTTGGTGCCGCACGACGCCGACCCGGCGCACCAAGGCACGCTCGACCCGGACGGCACGCGAGGGCGCACTCGGCCGCCGCACCTGCACGGCACTCTGAGCCGCGGGCGCCGCGGGACGCACCACACGCCGCGGGATCTCAACGGGCGCCAGGACCTCCGGCACCTTTTCAACAGGCACCACGTCGGGCACGGCCGGACGCGGCGCCACCACCTCGGGCAGCTCGGGCCTCTGGTCCAGAACGCGCTTCAACTCGGGATGCGCGTTCTGGACCACCTCGACCGGCGGCGGCAACTCCTCGGCGTGCGCGGACTGCGCACAGCCGCCGAGGAGCCAACCCGCGAACAGCAGACCGCCCAAGACGAGCAACGCCCGGAGGACGCGGCGCAGCCATGCCTCGTCGTCCGCCACCGGTCGCCCTCTCTACGGCCAAACCATCCCCTACAGATGGTAACCATAGCACCACACAACGGCAATGCGCGAGAAATTCAGGACCGATCGATAAACCGGTCGAGAACCCGCGCGCCGAACCGGAGTCCGTCCACCGGGACGCGCTCGTCGACCCCATGGAACATTCCGGAAAAGTCCAACTCTGGGGGAAGTCGGAGCGGCGCGAAACCGAAGCACCGCATGCCCAGCCGGGCGAAGGACTTCGCGTCCGTCCCGCCGCTCAGGCAGTACGGGACCGGCAGCGCCCCCGGGTCCTCCGAGGTCAGCGCCGCCTCCATCGCCGCCACGAGCGCCCCCTCGTAGTCGGTCTCGACGGCCCGGTCGTGATGGACGAAATCGCGCTGGACATCCGGACCGAGAAGTTCGTCCACAGTCGCGAAGAATTCCGCCTCATATCCGGGCAGGAACCGCCCGTCCACCTGGGCCGTGGCGCTCTGCGGAATGACGTTGGTCTTGTACCCCGCGTCCAGCCGCGTCGGATTCAGCGTCTGCCGCAGCGTCGCCCCGATCATCCGCGCCATCGGCCCGAGCTTCTCCAGGCACTCCTCCGGCCGCTCCGGGTCGAACTCCAGCCCGTACGCCATGCACGCCCGCTCCAGGAACGCCCGCACGGTCTTGGTCAGCTGCACCGGGAACTCATGCTCCCCCAGCCGCGCCACAGCCGCCGCGACGGCCGTCACGGCGTTGTCGGGATGCACCATCGACCCGTGCCCGGCCGTCCCCTTGGCGGTCAGGTTCATCCAGGCGAGGCCCTTCTCCGCCGTCTCGATGAGGTACATCCGCCGGTCCCCCGGCACGGTCACGCTGAACCCGCCGACCTCCCCCACGGCCTCCGTGCACCCCTCGAACAGCTCAGGATGCCGCTCCACCAACCACTGCGCGCCCCACTTCCCCCCGGCCTCCTCGTCCGCCAGGAAGGCCACCACCACGTCCCGCGGCGGCCGGCGCCCCTCCCTGAGCCGCTGCCGCACCACCGCGAGGATCATCGCGTCCATGTCCTTCATGTCGACGGCCCCGCGCCCCCAGACGCACCCGTCCGCGATCTCACCCCCGAACGGATCCCGCGTCCAGTCCTCCTTGCGCGCGGGAACCACGTCCAGGTGCCCGTGCAGCAGCAGCGCGTCCCGCCCCGGATCCTCCCCCTCGATCCGCGCCACCAGGCTGGCCCGCCCCGGATGCGACTCGAAGATCTGCGACTCCAGCCCCACCTCCGCGAGCCTCTCGGCGACGTACTCCGCCGCCACCCTCTCCCCGGGCCCCGAATGATCTCCCGGATTACTGGTGTCGATCCGGATCAGCTCCTGGCAGAGCCGGACGACCTCGTCCTCAGCGGTCGGCTGGTGGGCCACAGTCATCACCTTCGCGCCTAGCGTCCTCCCGGTACGCCCACCATGGTGCCCCGTCGATCCACTTCGCCGCGACTCGGGACCTTTGGTATGGTGAAGCCCGCCGCGGCCCCAGGCCACGGCCTGCGACCGGTCCGGGTGGCGGAATAGGCAGACGCGCTAGCTTGAGGTGCTAGTGCCCTTTACGGGGCATGGGGGTTCAAGTCCCCCCTCGGACACATTTTTGTACATGATCGCCCGGTTCCGCCCGGGCGATTACTGTTTTTCGGGGCAGGGTCGTAGGTGAGGGAGAGCCCGAGGTTCCGGTAGATCTGGACCTTGTCCGCAGGGTCGGCGGTGCGCAGAACCTTGAGCAGGTCGCCGAACGTGGTGGTGAGGGTCACGATCTCCTCCTTGGTGAGGCGGTGGGGCCGCTCTCCGGTGATCTCGCGGAGCCTGGCCTGGTGGACGGCGCGTTGGGCCTGGATCTCGGTGATCCAGCCGGACACGACGGCCGGGTCACGCCACTACAGCGGCAGCCCTCGCCACCGTCCGAAGTCGATCTTGATCTCGCTGACGGCCACAGGGAGCCTTCGAACAGCGGAGAGGATGTCGGTTAGCCCGACGCGGAGAAAGCGAAATCGCCACAGATGGCGGTGATGACTTCTGCTTCGGCAAGATCACCGAAACGGCTATCGTAGCTGCGGGAGCTGCTCTTCCTCGCCCTGTCCCGCTTCGAGCTTCGGCCTTGGTTGGTGGCGGCTTCCACGATGGGCTCGACTCCGAACGATCTCTCGCACTCGAGTGGCGGCCTCGACGGGATCTTCATGCTCCCATACTCGTACCACCATCCAGCCGGCTTCGGATAGCTTCCGCTCGGTCTCTCTGTCCCGTTCACGATTGCGCTCTATCTTGGCGGACCAGAACTCGCTATTGCGCTTGGCGGGGCGATGATGTTCAGGGCAACCATGCCAGAAGCAGCCATCGGAGAAGACTGCGACCTTCGCGCCAACGAACACCAAGTCGGCAGTCCGTCGAATCTCCGGGATGGGACGCCGGTCGATGCGGTATCGAAGTCCAAGCGAATGGACAGCCGACCTCAACGCGAGTTCCGGCTTGGTATCCCGGCTGCGATTACCGCGCATCACCGAACGAACTGCAGGCGAACTCGCCCAGGATTCCGTCGGCTCTGGTGTCTCTTTGAGAAGTCCCTTGGCCGCTGCCATCTTCCATGCTTGCGCCAAGTTCTTCGCCCGTGTTTCTTGGTCTACCTCGCCAACGTACACCTCAGGCGAGCGTCCCTTATCTGACCAGCGAAGATAGGCTCGTATACGCCGGTTCTTGCGCGGCAACCGCAACGCGATTGACGCGCACGCGATACGCCCATCATCAAGATCAACCATGCGGCGCTCACGGCCACCCGCCGCGCGATCCTGCTCCGCGGTCCGCGCGGCCCTGTTTTGCCCTGGTCGCCCCTTCCAAGCCCTGTCAGGCGGCGGCTTATCCTTCCAGCGTCCGGGGTCAGCGCTTTCGAGAGCGGTCACTGCTGGGCCTCTGCCTCGTCGAGTGCTTGGGCCACCGCCTTAGCGAAGACCTCGCCAAGCAGGACGGGCACCGCGTTGCCGAGTTGCCTCATCTGCTCACCGCGGGGCCCCTCGAGCTTCCACGTGTCGGGGAAGGTCATGACGCGTGCCGTCTCGCGGACCGACATGTAGCGGTGAGTCCCGTCGTCACGCAACATGACGGACTCACCTCCAGGTACCCCGTGGACACCGGCCTTGACGGTCTTGGCGGGACGGTCGAGCACGTTGGGGGTGTGCCCATCATAGATCCGGGCGCCGGGCCAGCCAATATGCTCTGTTACACCACGGACCTTGCGAGGTTCACGGTTCAGCTGCTCATCTTTGATGTCTGGAAGCTTTGGTTCATTCTCGAAGTTGCCGGCGATCGCGTCACGTAGGGTTCTCCACGGCTTGAGGCCGTCGGGAACTAGAACCTCAGGGGGGAGATCCGCTATGACTTTCTCTCGAACCTTCTTCCTGACTTTATGACGTTCCCAGTACTCTCCATTGGTCATGGAATGTATGAGGGCGTCGTTCGAGTGAGTCTCCGAGACAAGTTTTTCAAATTTTTCAAGGTCGACACCGAGGTCGGCCCGAAAGGCCACAATGATGATTCTGTGCCTAATCTGCGGTACACCGTAATCCGCCGCGTTCACGGGCTTCATAAAGACCTGGTAACGTCGGCGCGAATCGGAGGAACCGTCTTCGATACGCCGCCGCAAGATCGCGTCATGCTCTTGCCAGGCAGCACTCTCGCTGCGCTCCTCGAAGGGTAGTCGCATCTCTCGGAGAATGTATTCAAAGTATGGCTTGAAGGAAGGGCGCAGCAACCCTCGAACATTTTCACATATAACAGCTTTGGGTTCCATTTCGCGGATAGCTCGAAACATCTCAGGGAACATGTTTCGTTCATCCTCGTCACCTTTGGCTACGCCGCCAAGGCTAAACGGTTGACATGGGGGGCCGCCAGCCAGAATGTCAACTTTATCCTTCAGGTGGTCAAAATCGACCTTGCGAATGTCGCCGGGCTTGAGCGGGCAAGGCTGACCGGGTTCGGGGATGTTCGGGACTTGTCCCTCGTCTAGCAGTTTGGCCCCGTTTGCTTGAAGCGTCTCACAGGCCCGCTTGGCGAACTCGTTGAACAGGAGCGGCCGGAAGCCCGCTCGCTTGACCGCCTGGGCCAGCCCCCCGCCCCCAGCAAACAACTCCACGCTCGTGCGGTCGTTGCCTGCCCCCTGCTCCTGTTCAGACATGGCGAAAGCATACCGCGGAGTTGTGGATCTTGGGACCCGTCCGTCGAAGAATTTTCAGGTCATACCGCTCCACCGACAGCAGCGCGCGCCGGGCCGCCACGAGCGTTGTGGACAACGCGGCGCGCCTCCCCGTCTCCGGGAGTCAGCCCGCCTCGTCTTCAGCGACTTCCCCGTGCTCCGCGTCGAGAACATTGCCTTCCGTCGCTTCCTCGGGGTCAGGCTGCGCGCTAGCCGTGTCTCCGCGAGCGTCCACCCAGTCGTTCGGGCCGATGTCGACACCGAGCGCGGCGTTCTCGGCGATGAACGCGTCCACCCTGTAGACACGGAGGCGCTGGTCGCTCGCCCCCTTCTTCGCGGGAGACCAGATCATGTTCGCGCGCCGCCAACGCACCGCTCGAACTCGAGCCTCGCGCTGCGGATCCTCTTCCGGCAGAAGAGAGATCGCGATCCCGTCGCGGATACGATCTTCCATCTCCGCGCGGGTGAAGCGCCGGTTGCAGGTCCGGTTGGCCGCGCGAGGCCGTCCAGGATGAATCGTGTCCCAGATGGATCGAGCGTTGGTTCGTGCGGTTCCGGATGGGTTCGCGCCGAACCCGGGTATGAGCGTGTTCCAGAGAACGGGAGAGTACGCGCGGAGAAGCGCTCGCTCGCCGAGGACGATCCACACGTCGTCGAGGGGCAGGATTCGCACGTCGAAGTCGGTCAAGTTGAGGTTCCCCCCGCAGTCCTCTGCCGACGCCTCTTCGAGGCTCACCCGGTGCTTGCCGACGATCCGGTCGTACAGGGCAGGCTTCGCCTCGTCAGGAGGATCGCCATAGCTGCTGTTCCCTGCTTCGGCCTTGCCGACGTACACCGGAACGTCGCCGTCCTTCAACCGCTCGTAGAGTGGGAGAGACCCCGTGTAGTAGAGCGCGTACAAACCGGCTCCAGGGAACGAAGGAAGAGACTTCAAGGGGATCCGAGGTTGGTCGTCCAACGCCTCTCGAAGATTCCGACTCAGTTGATCCAAGCTCAGTGGATCGAATTTGTCGCCGATCTCCTTGGGACGCGCGGGAGTGAAGTTGCGGCTGATCCGAGAAGGCATAATCAGAGGCTATCGCGAAATCTCTGACAGAAATCAATCTCTGAGTCAACCCGCCTCTGTCCGCCTCCAGCGCGATGAGCAGCCCCTGACCTAAGGTGATGTGAGCTAGTTCGTCACCTCGCCAGGCGATCGCCACCTCGCCAGGCGAAGGGCCCGAGCGAAGGGCCTCCGCGGGAGCGTCGAGCGAGAGGGGCGGCTGGAGCGATTCACCTCTAACACAATTCGCACAAATATGCAAGAACAACTGCAACCTCGTCGGTCCCACCGCATATCATCGGTCCCACCTCGATCCCGATGCTTGGGCGTGCCACCCCTTGGCACCGCCAAGGGGTGGCACGCCCAGCCGAGGATCAGAGACAGGAGGGCCGTTGAAGATCACACCGTCCTCCCGCATCCTCCGGATGTTGGGAGAGATTGAGTTCGATGAGTGGCAGTGCGTCGCCGAGTTGGTGGACAACTCCCTGGATGACTTTACCGAGATCGTACGCTCGGGAGTGCCTTGGGCCGGGGGCTTCAAGATCAGTGTCGCACTGCCCAGTCCCGGAGCCAAGCCCTCTGACGCCGTCGTGAAGGTCACGGACACCGGGCGCGGCATGAGCTACGAACGGTTGGAGCAATCCGTCCGGGCCGGGTGGTCCAGCAACGATCGATTCGACAAGCTCGGTCTCTTCGGCATGGGCTTCAACGTCAGCACCGCTCGTTTGGGGCGCCGCACACGAGTTCTGACCACCCGGCCAGGGGACGATCAGTGGATCGGCGTGGAGATCGACCTCGACCGTATCGGGGATGATTTCGAGGCCAGCGACATCACTGAGCCAAAGACGGACCCCAACGAGCACGGGACTCGTATCGAGATCAGCGGCCTTCATCCCGAACGCGCTGACTGGCTTCGGCGCAACGCGAGCAACCTCCGTGACACGCTGGGGCGCACCTACTCATGGATCCTCGACAACCAGCCCTTCGAACTCTGGGTGCAGGGACAGCGAGTCAGGCCACGGCGCCACTGCCGGTGGGGTGACGACCGGCACGTGATCTACGGCAGCGGCGCCTCCTCACAGAAGATCCCTGCCTACATCCCCATCGATGAGACCTTCGAACCAGCGGAAGCCTGCGCCAATTGTGGAAACTGGCAGACGCCTGACAAGGGAACGTGCGACCAGTGCGGTGGCGACCGCCTCACTCTGCGTGAGCGCCGGATCCATGGCTGGCTTGGTGTCCAGCGCCATTTGGACAAGCGCGAATTCGGTATTGATTTCCTACGCAACGGCCGCAAGATCCTCCAATGGGACAAGCGGCTGTTCGACTGGAAGAACCCCAATGACCCACTCGGCGCTGTGGACACCGAGTATCCGATCGAGCTAGCCAACCAAGGAGGCCGGTTGATTGGAGAGATCCACCTCGATCACGTGCCGGTCACTTACCAGAAGAACGCGTTCGAGTACAGCGACCGCGGCTGGCGTGCCGCCGTGGACTTCTTGCGGGGGGTCGGTCCTCTTCAACCCGAGAAGGCCAAGAGACTGGGCTACCCAGAGAACACAAGCCCGCTCGGGCTCCTCTTCAAGGGATACCGGAGGAACGCGGCGGGCATGCGTTGCCTCGTCCCAGGTGACGGGACCCGGCCGATCCATGACTTGACCCGCCGCTGGGCGCAACTCTTCCATCGAGGAGACTCTGAGTTTCAGAGTGATCAACGGTGGTGGGAAGCCGTGGTCAATCACGAGGAGCAGAGCAAGAGGGCCAAGCTCGCGAAGGTCGAGGGGGTTTCCCAGAACAGGCCTGATGAGCTCGCCGTGCTGGAAGCACTCGGTGTCAACTCCGACGGCGCTCCCGATGTAGCGAGCGACTCGGCTCTAGTTCCGCCCAAGGCCGTGGCGGCATCACCCAAGCCCTCGAAGGAGACCACCCAGGAACGAATCGAGCGTTACCACGCCGACTCCATAATCGTTCCCGAGCTGACCCGGGACTTCGGAATCCCGCGGGTCGGTGACCTTGTCGTCGAGACCCGCAGGCTCAGGACGCTCAGCCTCCGCGACGACAACGGACAACCCACACCCGCGCTCCTGGTCCAAGGACCCGGCGGCACGGCGACTGCTTTCCTGGACCCCGCCCACGACGTTTTCGCGAAGCTGGGAGTCGACGCGGCCGAACTACTGGTAGTGGAGATCGCCGCAATTCTCAAGGTCAAGGCTGATAGTGACCTCACCTACGCCCAGTTGGTCTCGTCACTCCGGGCCCACAGCCTGCCCGACTCGGCGCTGCGTATGGATGTGGTCTTCAGGCAAGCTCGGGAGTTGCTAACCGACGTCCGCAGGATGATGGCCGCCAGGATCGAACCCGATCCCGGGCGAGCCTTCCAACACCTGTCCCCCGACGAACTGACGGCCACAGAGAACGAGATGATCGCGAACGGTCAGGTCATGCTCACTCAGAAGCTTGGGGAGACTGGGGAGTTCCTGCTGTACGCTCCGCCTCTCTTCACGGTGAAGTTGTTGGAGGAGTGGCCTGAGGCATTCATGGACGGGAAGGTCTTCGCCGGCCCGTACGCCTCGCTCTCCTCCCCTTCGGCGCGGCGGCTCAGCCTGGCGAGGTTGTCTGGCTACCTCAACGACATCGCGACGTTGGTGAGCTTCACTGTTGACCTCGGTCCGCAGCAGCTTCAGCGGACCAGGCTCAGTATCCAGCTACTCGCCGACGAACTCGTGGCGGAAGCATGACGGGTGGGCTCCTCTCGGCCGAGGCTCTCCTGGAAGGAGGGCCTCGCGGACTACCGCGCGCGGTCGAGCGCGCACTGTGGCACCTGGGTTTCGTCGACGTGCGTGTAGTGGATGGCCCCGGTGACGGTGGCGCTGACCTGCTGGCGGTGCGCAGCCGTGAGCAGTGGGTCTTCCAATGCAAATGGTCCGCGAACCGGCCAATAGATCGCGAAGGTGTGGACGACCTTGAGCGAGCCCACACTCGCTATGGCGCCGACAGGTCGGTGCTGGTCACCAACACGGGACTCACGAGATCAGCCGAAGAGCGCCGACGCGCGCTCGAAACGGTTGGCATCAAGATCTCGGTATGGGACGGCCCCACGCTGGGGGCGATCTGGGAGCGCATGCCCGATCGGGTACCCGAGCAGTATGAGTTGCGTGGCTACCAACTCTCGGCGGCCGAGGCGATCCTGGCCGACCTGAACGGCACCGGCAGGGCCCTGCTGGTACTGGCCACCGGGTTGGGCAAGACCGTTGTCGGCGGAGCGGTTATCCGTCGGTACCTCGAAACGGATCCGAAGCTACCAATCCTCGTGGTCGCGCACACCAAGGAACTAGTAGAGCAGCTGGAACGGGCACTGTGGCGACATCTGAGCAAGGCCATTCCGACACGCCTTCTCACAGGCGACAACAAGCCACCCTCGTACGATGGCGTCCTAGTCGGCACGGTCGAGTCGGTCCTTGGCGTGGTCCGCGCGGGCTGGCGCCCGAGTCTCATCATGGTCGATGAGACCCATCACGTCAGCGAGAACGGAAGGTTCGCGGATCTGCTAGATCTGTGTGGCGACGCGGCCCAGTTCGGAGTGACCGCGACCCCGTGGCGTGGCGACAAGTTCGATATCACGGCACGTTTCGGCCCAGCGAGCTTCATGATGGGTATCGCCGAAGGGATGGCCGCTGGATACCTTTCCGCAGTCGACTACAGGCTCTTCGTCGACAACCTCGACTGGGAGACGGTCCGGCAGACGAGTCAGCATGGATACTCGATCAAGGAACTCAACCGAGCCCTGTTCCTGCCTCAGCGCGACGAAGAGATCGTCGAGCAGTTCCGGGAGACGTGGCGACAGACCCCGGACCCACGGGCCATCCTGTTCTGCCAGACCATCGAGCACGCGGAGCGGATCGCTACGTTGCTGTCCTTGTCGGACACCGCGTGGCACCGGGCGTCCTTCCTGCATAGCGGGCTGCCAAGACAACGGCGCCAGATCCTGCTGAACGAGTTCCGGCTCGGCCGAGTGCCGATCATCACCTGTGTCGACGTCTTTAACGAGGGAGTCGACGTCCCCGACGTCAACCTGATCGCTTTCCTACGCGTCACTCATAGCAGACGGATTTTCGTACAGCAGCTCGGACGTGGCCTACGGCTGAGCCCAGGCAAGAAGGCGCTCAAGGTATTGGACTTCGTGACGGACATCCGCCGAGTCGCCGCCACGCTGGACCTCAAGCGCTCACTCGAAGCCACCGAGGCCGAGCATCTCCGGCTCCGACTTCCGTCTGGGTCCCGTATCGAGTTCAACGACGAGACTGCGGGCACCCTCCTCGACCACTGGATCCAGGACGCCGCAAGCCTGGAAACCGCGGCCGACGAAGTACGGCTTCAATTCCCCCCACCCCTCTAGGAACCCTCCTGTGACAATCAACCAGCGACTTCAGGGCAAGATCGTTCGACGTCTTTTTCAAGAGGCTGAGGAGATCGACTGGATCTACCTTCCTGACCAGAGGCGGACCGAGACGTACAACCAGTGGGTGCAGAACCCTGAGATCGGAGGGAGGCTGACAGAGTTCATGCCCGCCGAACAAGCGAGGGTTTGGATCAAAGACGGCCCCATGAAGGAGTTCGCCCGCGCCAGATTCGGTGTGGGGACCTACGCTCAGTACATATCCAACCCCACCGCTGGCGCCAACCAACTGGTTCGGAGCGCTCTCGGCGAAGACTGGGAAGCGGACATAGAGACCAGGAAAATCAAGCCTCTTCGACTCCGTGTCTACAAGGGCGAGGAGGAAGTCGTGTTCACATGGGCTCCCTTCAAAGACTTCAAACACCTCGTCTGGGCTGCGATCAAAGCCAAAGCCGAGGGCAATGAGATGCCCTGGGTCTTGTGCGCACTAGGCTCCTTCGAGAACCCGATCCCCGAAGATATGAAGGCATTTCACCGTCGCGTTGCCCAACAGTGCCAGGTACGAGTGGTTCACGTGGAAGGGGTCTGAATGCCGGCGTTCCAGAACCGACTGTTCGTCGACGGTCACTGGTTGTCGACGGCATGGGCGGCTCTGGACGATCGGGCTCGAGACATGCTGGCACGCCGTCGCGGCAATCAGACCCTTGAGGCGATCGGGCGCGCTCACTTTGTCACTCGTGAGCGCGCCCGTCAGATCATCCGTACGGCCAGTGAGGCCTTGGTCACAACCGCCCGCGAGGTCGAGGAAGGCTGGCGCGAGCAGATCGACGAGTTGTTCCTTGACGCGCCTGCCGTGCCGGACACCGCACTCCGAGAAATCTTCCCCGACCCGGAGGGAACGGCCCGTTACACACTTCTGCGGGCTCTCGGCTTCGAGAGCCCGCGTACTTGGGCGGGCGCACTTCAGGGGTTCTGGACCCGTCTGCCCGGTGAGCTAGACAAGCTCTTTCATGACCTAGCGAAGAACGGCCCGTACCGGTCGGCCGAACTCCGTTTCCGCGCCGTCGTCCTTGGCATCCCGGACGCCGTACCGATCGAGTCAGTCGCTTCCCACGAGAAGAGTCCCCTGACACGTGCCGAGCAGGGCGTGTGGGTAAGGCGCGGAGCACGCTCCCGCGATACCGCATACCTCTGGCTGGCGGAGGAAGGCGCCCCGCGTTTCCTCGACGAGATCGTGGCCGCGCTCGGAGAGGAGCATCGAGCCGTACGGGAGTCCCTACGGAGGGACGATCGGTTCCGCCAGATCCGTCCCGAGGGAACGTGGGCGTTAAAGGAGTGGCCGCTCAACGGTGTCGGCGAATACCGCACCACTCTTGAGGTAGTACTCGCGGTGCTCGCCGAACTCGGCCCGATACCTAAGGCCCGTCTCATCACCGAGACTCGGCGACGCTACCCCGTAGGTTATAACCGCGTCGCGCAGTGTCTGCTCAGCGACCGTGTGGGGATCACCGCCAACGGCATGTGGGATCTCGTCGAACGTGGCGCCACGCCCGTGGAGGAGAGTGAGCCCAGGCGCCCTGACCACGTTGTCGTTGACCTGTCCGGGAAGGTCCTGGGCTTCAGGATCCCTGTGGATAAGGACCTGCTCCGTGGTAGCAGTGTGGTCATACATCGCTGGGTCACTTGGCACTTGGGGCTGCGCCAGGCCCCAATGTCCCGGACGTTCAACCTCATCGGGACTTCCGGCGATCTGACGGTGACGCGCAATACCAGCGCCGCGCAGGTCTCCAGTCTGCGGGCCCACGTCGAGTCCATGGGCTTGGCCGAAGGGTGCGAACTGGCAGTGGTGCTTCGGCTGGAGGAAGGCTCGGCTCGACTCGAACACGCCTGCGCCCGCGAAACCTGTCCAACTCAACGGCACCTCCAAGAAGCGTGATCCCGGGCTCCCGCGGGAGCGACGCGCAGCACCCAAGTCCCATGAGATTCACAGGTAGCGCAACCTTCATCAATTTCGCAAGCACCCCTTTGCCCTCTAGATCAACAGGAGTACCTTTGCTTTCAAGCTATATCAAGGAGGCCGCTATGTAACCGGAGTGAGCATCAGATGTCACCAGGATCGCCGTCTTCCCGAGAGATAGAGGCGTTCTATTAAGCCTGCACCTAAAGCGGTTGCCGCAGAAATTTTCGCTGTGGCTCGAGCGTGTTGACGTGCGGGTTCAATGCTCCCGCTCACAGGGCGCACGGTTAAGGACAGTCATGGATAATTCGCGCACGTAATCCATGGCACGGGGAAATCCGTTCCACTTCCATCTAGTTCATCCCGGGCCAGGGCGTAACCATAATTCGATGTGCTTGCACACCGGGTTTATTTTCCCATGCAGGTCGGGAGGAAGGGGAACGACCCCTTCCTCCCGACCTGCATGGGAACGCTCGGCCCTCGATCCAACGCTCGGCTCACCACCTTCAGTGAACGCATGGCCTTGATGTCAGAGGCCAGCGCAGCGAGGGGCGGTCCTCCGCGGCGAACGGAGGACCGCCGGACAGTCCAACCACCCCACCGGTTCGTATCAGGAGGTCAGACCACCAATGAATGTGCCTTCCAGCCCGGGAGGAAGTCAAACCCCGCCTGAGAAGCCCCCGCGTCATCCCCGCAGGTGGAGGCGGATATCCGCCATGATCGGGGGTGCCAGCGCACTGACACTCGCCACCTACCTCTATCCTCCGTCAGCCGCCCCGATCGCCGTCTGGCTCGGGGCGTGGGAAAGCTTCTACCGGCTCTCGCGTCGTCCACCGCGGGACTCAGACAACGACAAGTAGCCCTGTTCAGGACCTCGCTGCCGCCCGGCCACTGCGCGACGGAGGCGGCAGCGAGGTGACCGCATCCCTCTTCACCGCGGTGAGGACGTGCTTCGCCGTGAGGCGCCCCAGGGCAAACTTCGCGGAGGCGGTCGTGGCGGCGGGCCTGGTGTGGATCGCCCCCCTTCTCGCCGGGGACGTCAGGGACGACGCGGTCGTCCACGTGACCGCGGAGGACGGGGAACTGAAGGTCCGACGGAACGCCCGGATGCGGCCGCTGCCACCGGCCCCTGGCCTGGATCGCCGAGGCCGACGACACCACCTTCACCGAGGTCGTCGAAGGTGCCCCACCGCCGGTGGTGGCCGACTTCTGGGCCCTGTGGTGCGCCCCGTGCCTGCGCATCAGCCCCGCCCTCGAACGCATCGCCGCGGATCTGGCGGGCAGAATCGTCAAGATCAACGTCGATGACGCGGCGGGACTGTCCGGAAGGTTCGATGTCCGGCACGTTCCCACCCTGATGGTCTTCCACCGCGGCGAACCGGTGGCCCGGCTGCCCGCCGGGGCACCGGCCGACCAGATCCGCGACTGGGTGACGGAGAAGGTCACCGAGAACGAACGGCGGGGCACGCCCCGATCATGAGGTGCGGTGCTTCCTCTGCTGTTCCAGGCGGCTGCGTTGACGGACCCCGTACGCGGTGTCGCGCACGGCCGACTCGTCCTCCAACCCCGACCCGAGCGCACCACCGGCCATGCCCATGGACGTGGTGAGCCAGGCGATCGACAGGTAGAAGCCCCATTCGGCCCCGTGGTCGAGGCTGGACGCAAGCGCCTCGCCGGTCAGCACCACCGGCACCAGCACGATCGTCAGCGCGAAGACGGCCCCGTAAAGGCACAGCACGCCGATCAGCAACGTGGCCAGGGTGACGGCGTTGTACAGCCTGGCACGCTGGCGACTGATGACGTCGTCCGGGCGTTCCCACAGTTCGTGGTCGATGATGAGCCACGCCAGCAGGGCCGCGACCGCCAGTACCGCCAGCACCGCCTGCCGGATCGGGCCGAGCGTGTCGGTGATCTTCCAGACGGTGACGTTGACGACCGCGAACGCCGCGGTCGCCAGCACCCCGGCCAGCGCCTTCGACAAGCCGGTGAACAGCCGCCAGGGGCGGTTCGCCCGGATCATGCCGGACAGCAGCCGGAGCCGGCCCAGCAGCCCCGGTGTCACGAACCGCTGCTCAGACCGCTCTTCGGGATCGGCCCGGTGGACGGTGTACTCCCGCGCGAACCTCGGCGGCGTCCCGTCATGGACCAGTGCGACCAGATCCACCACACCGCGGCGGGCCCGGCCCGGCCGATGGGACCAGCCGAGAGCGGGCAGCGACAACAGGGCGACCTTCGCGGGCCTGCTCACCTCCGCCAGAATCGGCTGGGTCCTGTAACGACGCGGCAGATCGGTCACGAACACCGCGACGTCGTAGTCTCCACCCGGGAACTGGTCGGCCAGGACGTCCGCCAGGTGCTCCGCCTCCACCTGCTCGTCGGCCGACAAGGTGCCGGGACCGGCGTCGACCTCCCATTGCACCGGCGCCGCCGAACGCTTCCGCATCTCGTCGGGCAGTGTCTCGGCGATCTGACGGACGATTTCCAACGGCAGCCCGGGATCAGCGCGAAGCACCACGCGCACCACGTTTTGGTCGGCCAACCCGCTGCTCCTCCCGATGCGACAGTCGGGGGCCCTACCCGGAAGAGGTACCTGAAACCCCGCCGTGGCCACCGTGCTCCGGCCTCCTCCGACCGGGCCCTCGTCACCCCTGGCCGATCCCGGTGACCAGACTGATGGCGACCGCCAATATCCCGGTGCCGAAGGCATACGCCAGCAGGGCGTGCCCCAAGACGGTTCGGCGGATCCGGGTGTCGGCGGGCTGGCTCTCGGAAACCGCGGACGCCATTCCGACGGTGAAGGCCATATAGGCGAAGTCGCTGTAGGAGGGAGGCGCGGTCTGCATGAAATCGATGCCTCCGTCGGCGTCCTCGTAGTAGAGGCGGGCGTACCGGAACGCGAACACGGTGTTCACGAGCGCCCAGGACAGCACGACGGCAAGGACGACGAGAATGACCGCCGTAACCGAGAGCGCGTCCTGACGCCCCGCGAAGCGAATCTGGGCGTGGGCCTCGATGGCCAGACTGGCCACCGAGGCCAGGAGCACCGCCGCGTCGGTCGAGCGGGCGTCGCCCTCCGCCTCGGCCAGCAGCTTGGTGTCGTCCGGCCCCTGCGGCCAACTGAGCCACCACACCCATGTCAGGATCGTGCCGGTGGCCAGGACCCACCCGACCAGCAGGCTCACCTCGGCGGCCCCGAGCACGGCGGCCGCGGCACCGCCGACGACACCCGCTCCCAGCGACAGCCCCAGCCTGCGGACCGACAGGAAGCGCCTCGGAGGTCCGGTCCCGTTCTCCTCGACGGACGGGTCGAGTGCGTCGCCCAACTCGCCTCCCCAATGGTCAAAGGCTCCGAGGTCTCGGGTGTCGGCTTGGTGAGCTCAGCCGGTTCCGGCGAGGTGCCTGTGCGCCATCTGAACCGCCATGGCGCCTTCCCCGACGGCCGAGGCGACCCTCTTCACCGACCCGCTCCGGACATCACCGGCCGCGAACACCCCCCTCCAACTCGTCTCCAGCGGTGTGCCCGGCCCCGTCCGCACGAATCCGCGCTCGTCCAACTCCAGGTGCCTGGCGAGCCATCCGGTATGCGGCACCGCACCGATGAACACGAACAACGCCCGCGCGGGAACCGTCTCACGTTCTCCGGTGCGGTTGTCCTCGGTGACCACCGCGCGCAGCGTTCCGTCTCCGTGCGCTTCCCGGACAATGGTGTGCCGCCGTACTTCGATCGTCTCGGCGCGTTCTATCTGCTCCACCAGGTACAGCGACATTTTGGCGCTCAACTCACCACCACGAAGCAGCAACGTGACCCTCGACCCGTGTCGGGCGAGGAACAGCGCGGCCTGTCCGGCCGAATTGCCGCCCCCCACCACCACGACCGGTCCGGGACGGCATGCCTGCGCCTCGATCACGGTGGCGGCGTAGAAGACGCTCGTTCCCTCGAACCGTTGCAGGCACGGCACGTCCAGCCGCCGATAGCGCGCACCGGTGGCGATGATGAGGCAGCGGGCGCGCACCGGCTCCCCGTCCGCCAACCTCACCACCAACAGCCCATCTCGCCGCTCCAGACTCATCGCCTCCGCGGGGACTCTGACACGTGCTCCGAACCGATCGGCCTGAAGGGTCGCGCGGTCGGTCAGATCGGCGCCCGCGATCCCGGCGGGGAAGCCGAGATAGTTCTCGATCCGCGGCGATGTGCCCGCCTGCCCGCCCGTGGCCACCGCGTCCACGACCACGGTCGTCAACCCGTCCGAGGCGCCGTAGACCGCGGCCGCGAGACCGGCCGGCCCCGCACCCACCACCAGTAGATCGGTGTCCGGCGGCGAGGCCGGCGTGGTCAGCCCGATGACCTGGGCCAGTTCGGCGTTGCTGGGATTACGCAACACCCGTTCCGATCCCCACACCACCACCGGTGCGTCCTGCGGAGCGATCCCGAAATGGCGCAGCAGCGTTTCGGCGGACGGGTCGTCCTCCAGATCGATCCATCGGTGCGGCAACCGGTTGCGAGCCGCGAACTCCAGCAGCCGCCGGCTGTCAGCGGAGAATCGGGATCCCACGATGCGCAACCCGGTGCCGCTGCCGAGCAGCATGGACCGCCGGATCACATACGCGCGCAAGATGAGATCACCGAGAGGCGGGTCGCAGGCGATCAGCTCGCGCAGCCCGTCGACCGGCACCGCGAGCAACTCTCCCGCCTCATCGACCACGGCGTTCACGAACGAACGCTGCCCGGTCAGCAACCCCAGCTCGCCGAGAAAACGCCGCGGGCCATGGACCGTGACCATGCCCGGCCGCCCGCCGTCCCGATCGCCAGGTTGCTCACCGGCCTCGTCAGCGGGCCGGTCGACGACGGCGATCTTGCCGGTCAAGATCACCAAGAAGCCCGGCCAGGACTCTCCCGTCCGGCACAGCACATCGCCGACGCGGGTGCGCTGATGGACACCGCCGTACTCCGAAAGCCGGTCGATCTGTGCGTCGTTGAGCCTGGGGAACGCCCCGTTCACATCCGGTGTCTCCTCCACAGCGCCCTCCTCCGCAGGCATCCGACTCAGCCGACCGGACGACCCGGCGACCCCTTGTCCCCTGCCCGCCCTCGGGCAACTTGCCCCTCGGCACAGCCGAAGACCTTCAACCGGCACCGGCCCGTCCGAACGGCGACCCACCCCGCCCGGCAGCCGGGTGAAGATCTGATTCGGCCCGGCTACCGGTGACGGCACCGGCGAGCGAGGCCCATCCCCGCCATCCTTCGGGGCCGCCCTAACCGTCTTGAGCGCGGACCTGAACGAGGGACCGGCCGTACGGTAGGGTGCGCCTCCTTCTGCCGTTCCACGCTCCTCGCCCAGGCTCCGGTCACCGTGGCACGCCCACATCCCTCAATCGAGCAGGTCCTGACAACCCCGTGCACTGCGCAGCGCGGCGCCCGAGCGACCCTGTCCCGAACTGCTGGACGCACTCCCCGTCGGAGCGATCGACCTCGGGCGCGTTCCTGAACCGGTGCTGCGGCGGCTGCTGGATGTGTTCCGACTACGCATGCGGTACGACCGGACGGTCGATCTCGTGGAGTGTGAAGTCACCATCACGTCCGAAATCGCGGGCACCCAGCATGACGCGGCATGCGGCGATCGGTACCGGCGCACGGTGAGACCTGTGACGTAGTGTTACAATCTGTTCGCATCCAGGCACGACGGTCCTCGATAACTTCGGGCCCAGATGCGGGTTGCTTCGCATGCGGGCCCGGACTGTCCCGACGAGTGCGGTACGACCGGCTGGTCCCCCACCGTGATGCGCTGGACGTCGCCGATCGGGACGGCGGGCGCCATGTGCAAATGGTTGTGATCGCCCCGGCTTCCATTAGCTGTTTCTGCGGGTAGTAGGTCATCTTGAGCCCGAGCTTGGCGTAGAGCTCGGCCTTGTCGACCGGGTGAGCGCGGATGACCGCGCGGACGAGTTCGCCGGTCTGGTGCAATGCCTTCGCCACCCCGTCGCTTGCGACCACCTGACCTGTCGAGATGGCGCGCAGTTCGCCCTCCAGTTGTGCGCTTTCCTGTTCGGTTTCGTTGGTTGGCGGCCTGTTCTCGATGTCGGTGAGCTGTGCGGTCATCGCTTCGATGCGGGTCGGTGGGATGGCTGTCACGAGTCAGGTGTCGAAGCTCCGTTGGAGGTCTGTCCCATCGTGATCTAGTCGCCCCGTTCCAGGTGGCAGCGGTCGCACGCGGATCTGGAGCCATCCGGGCAGTGCCCGCAGAAGGGGCAGATGTAGCTCCGGGCGTCCTGCCAGCACGGAACGGAGAGCAGCTCCTGGGAGAACTTCTCGTCCAGTAGGTCGCCGTGCCCTCCCGGCTGCTCGCTCAGCGCGCGGACGGTCAGGACCGGATAGCGCCGTTCGCACGTAGCGCGGAGGCACCGCCGCAGCTCCCAGCCGGTGTGGCAGTTCGGGCACTGGCAGCGGTACGTGTCATGGTCGCGCGGGGCGAACACGGCCGCCGCGTTCGGGGGGCGGCGGAGGCAGTAGGGGCAGATGGCCAGCTTCGCCACCTGATCCGCGGCGTCGAGCAGGTCCGTGTGCAGGCGGTCCAGATCGTCCCGGTTGTCGCCCTGCCGCCGGGCCGCGTCGGCGCGCGTACGAAGGCCGGCCAGCGCCGACTTCAGCCCGCTGAGCTCGTGCGCCGGGGGCGGCCGGGTCACGAGCAGCCGACCGTCCCTCCAGGCGAGCCAGTCGAAGCGCCGCGCCAGAGCGTCGGCCCCGGCGACCCGGCTCGGCACCGGCGCCGGGTAGGCGAGCATGATCCGCCCGTCGAGCGCGCCGCGCAGCGTCCGGGCGACGCGTCCCATGCTGCCGAGGTCGGCGGGGCTGACCGGCACCATCGCGGGCAGTCCCCCCGGGTCTCCGGACGAGCCGTGCACCGCGAGGCGCCGGGCCGGCGGCAGCGCCTCCCGCTCCTTCCTCTCTCCCGGGTACAGCACCGCGGTCGGCCCGTCGGCGGCGTTCCGGAGGCCGTCGAGCTGCTGGTCGAGCTCGCCGGGATCCGTGTGCCAGGTCAGCGCGTGGGCCACGGGCACTATGCGCAGGACGGGTTCGTCGCCGAGCAGGAGGGAGAAGGTGTCGTCGCGGTTCCAGTCGAGCCGGACGGCGTGTCCCCTGTAGGAGTACGCGGGGCCGGGTCTCCCGATCTCCGGCCCTTCCGTGGTGGACGGTGCCAGGCCGAGCTGCTCCGCCGCGCGCAGCACCAGCACCAGCGCGTAGTGCGCGAAGTCGCGGCACCACGCGTCCATCGCCCCGGCGGGTTCGGCGGCGCCGTCCGCGCCCGGCCGCGAGGCCACCTCGACGTCCCACAGGCGGCGGCAGTGCCGGTAGCCGACCTGGTTGTCGAAGAGGTTGGTCGGGCGGAGCCGCGGCGGCCCGGTGTAGGGGCCCCGGACGCCCGCGCGCAGTTCGGACGACAGCAGCGGGGCCAGCGCTCCCCGCAGCGCGACGAGTTCCCTGCGCCGCTCCTCGATGCGTCCGGACAGGTCGTCCTGCTCGATCAGCTCGGCGATGAACGCGTACAGGCGCTGCTTCGCCCGGAAGTCCGGACGGGACTCGGCCTGCCCGAGCAGCTCGGGGCCCTGCCTGACCATATGGTCGATCCCCTCGATCTCGGCGATCCTGGCCAGCACGTGCATCCAGAGCCGATCGACGAGGGTCGCCACCACCCGGTTCTCGTAGAGGTCGTGGTCGGCGACCTGGACGGGCACCAGCAGCCGGGCCGGCTCGACGCCGTGCAGCCTGCGGGCCGCCCAGGTCTCGCTGTGCGCGGCCAGATGGACGACGGTGCGCCAGGTGATCCGCCGGGCCTTGCTGACCGGCACCAGGACGTCCTCGGTGCGCAGCCGCGCGTGCGGGTCGCGGCACACGGCCCGCAGATGGCCGAGCCGGAAGCGCAGGTGCTCTTCCAGCCGGTGCGGGCGCAGCCGTTCCGCCACCCCGTTGACCATGGGCGGAACGTCCGTCCAGTCGCTCAGCGGCGCGCTCGCGCGGTGCAGCTCGCGGACCTTGCCGGCGATGACCGCGACGCTCTCCATGACGAGCGCGGCCGGGGCGGGCGCGGCGCCGAAGCCGCCCGGCCAGCGTTCGGCGCCGTGCCGCAGCGTCCACTGCCCGGCGCCGGCGGCCAGGTAGGCGCCGGGCGCCAGAGGCTCCGAGCCGACGATGAGGCCCCGCGCTCCGGCGGGGATCTGATACCGGCCCAGCGGGACGATCCCCGGGGGGACGGGCCTCGGCGCGGCGGCGACCCGGTCCCACAGCTCCGGGCGGCCCCTCATCCGAGCCCCAGCGACCGGATCTCGCCGTCCAGCACCCGCAGGGACTTGGCGGCGGTGGTGCCGGGGAAGGCGGGGCCCCACAGAGCCTCGATGTCCTTGTGGAGCCGCTGAAGGTCGCCGGGAGCGATCTCGACCCGGCCGATCAGCTTGCGCAGCACCTTCGTGGCGAGCAGGTGGTCGGCGGCCTCACCGGTCCGGCCCCCGGCGGCGACCGTCACGGGCACGAAGCGTTTGGCCTGCCGTTCCAGCCGGTTGCCCCAGGAGACCCCGAATCCGTCCCGCAGCCGCTCGCCCAGGCTGCCGTCGAGGAAGCTCAGCACCTTGTCCGTCTCGCCGCCGTGCCGGGCCTCGGCGGCATCGAAGGCGTCCGTCAGCGCCTTGCGGGAGACCGGCGCGAGCGGACGGGTCTCCCCAGGATCGAAGATCCGGGGCCTCGGTGGCAGTTCCAGCACGTGCGCCCTGTCGTAGGTCTTGTCGGCGAACCTGACCGTGGTCTCGTCGTTGTTGGCCGTTCCGATGAACCAGACGTTGCCGGGCAGCTCCAGCGCGCGGCCCTCGCGCAGCAGCCGGGGCGCCGGGGAGACCGGCGCCGTCATGAGCGGAAGCAGCGCCGGTGCGCCGGGATCGCCCTCCTTGCGCTCCATCGCCGACAGCAGATCGCTGAAGTACTGCTCGGGGTGCGACAGGTTCATCTCGTCCAGCACCACGATGAACGGCTTCTCGCGGAAGAGCGGGAGCTGCGCCTTGTAGAGGCTCTGGGTGAACTCCGACTCGTAGAACTTGCGCTCGAAGGCGTTGTAGTAGCCCAGCAGGTCCTGCGGGCTGCGCCATTCGGCCGCGACCGCGACCGTCTCCCGCCCGGCGCCGATGACCTGGGCGAACGCCTCGGGCAGCCGGGTCTTGCCGATACCGCTGATACCTTGCAGCAGGTGCAGGCGGCTGGAGGCCAGCCCGGCCACGAAGCACCGCAGGTCGGCGCCGGAGTAGTACAGCCGCAGGTCCAGCGCCATCCGCCCGCGCACGCGCTCGACGAAGTCGCGCAGCCGGACGGGCTCGTCGTCGAGCTCGGGCCGGAACCCGTAGCGCTCCTCGTCGTCCATGGCGGTGCAGGCGGGAAACGGCGGGCTGTCCTTCACCATGGCCTGCATCTGCTTGAGCCGCGCCGACTGCTGGTCGATCTCCGAGGTCAGCGTGTCGTTCTGCCGCTGCAGCGCCTGGTTGATCATGCGGGCGTTCTCGCGCTCGGTGGCGGAGATCATCGACGCGGTGACATGCCGGCGCAGCTCGGCGTTCTGGCGCAGCAGCTCCTCCCGCTCGACCATCAGGTCGTGGTGGGCGGCCTTCAGCTCCTCGACCCGCGCCCGGTCCTGGACGGGGTTCGCCGCCGCGGCCATCCGCAGCTCACGGTTCTCCTCGTGCAGCCGCCGCAGCTCCTCGGCCAGCTCCGGCGCCCGGCGCCCGCCGAGCTCGGCCGCGGCCGTCTCGTACCGCGCCAGCTCGGCGGCCCGCTGCTCGGCGAGGCCCCGCATGGCGTCGAGCTGCCGCCGATGACCGAGGGAGTTCTGCCGCTCCAGCTCCAGGTCGGTCTCCAGCCGGGCGAGCCGCTCCCGGACGCGGTCGTCGGCCTCCTGGTCCAGATGCTCCGCCCGGACGCCCAGGCGCCGTTCGAGGCGCCGCTGCTCCAGCTCCTTGCGGTCCAGGTCCGCCGCGCGCTCGTCCAGCTCGGCGCCGCGCGCGATCAGCGCGGCCTCGCGCTCGGCGTACCGGGCGGCGTGCCGGTCCTCCAGCTCCCGCTGCTCCTCGTCGAACGCCGCCCGCCGCTCCTCCAGCTCGCGGCGCAGCGCGGCGAGCCGTTCCTGCCGGTGGCCGGCGAAGCCTCGCCTGGCCTCCTCCTCCAGGCCCGCGAGCTCCTCCTGCCGCTCGGCCAGGCGCCTCTCCTCGGCGTCGATCTCGTCCTTGCGGCGCTGGAGCCCGGCGGCCTGCCGCTGGTGCTCGGCCCGCGCCTCGGCCAGCCTGGCGCTGTCGGCGTCGAGCTTCTCCTGCTTCTTGCCGAGCGCGCTCTGGCGCGCCTCCGCGCGTTTGCGGGCCGCCTCGGCCTGGGCGATGGCGCGCCGCAACCGGTCGGCGGTCGCGGGGCCGGTGACCTCCGCCCCGGTGGCCGGCTCTTCGACCGGCCCTTCGACCGGCTCCGCGCCGTCCGCCGGCTCGGGCGCGGGCTCGGTGGCCTGGAGCCGTTCGGCGGCCTCGATCAGCGCGTCCTCGCCGTCGCCGGCCTTGGACGCCTGTTTGCCGCCCGGGGCCTGGCCCGCGCGCTGATTGCCGCCTCGCTTGCTGCTACGGCTACCCATCGGGTCGTCAGTTCCTTTCCAGGGGGGTCGGGGGCATCGAGACGATGAGCCGCGCGGCGTCCAGCGCGAGCCGCCGGCACCAGTCGATGTCGTCCTCGACGGTGGCGTCGCGCGTGGCGTGCGAGCCCCGGTTGCGCAACTCGCGGAGCTGCTCCAGGTCGGCGAGGACGCCGGGGCGGTCGCGGGCCAGCTCGCGCAGCGGGTGGTCCCGCCGGTGCGGGCTCTTCGGATCGGCCGCCGCGATCAGCGCGTAGGGCAGCAGATCCCTGACGTAGGCCCGCTCGACGTCGATCGCCCGGCCGTGCATCCTCACCTGCTTCGGGTATTCGGTGAGGGCCTTGCCCACGTTCATGCCGTCCAGGTAGGAGCCGCGCGGTCTGTCCAGGCCGAGGGCCTTCGCCGCCGTCGCCAGCGCCGATCTCACGGTCGGGACGGAGGCCGCCCGCGCTCCCGCCGCCCAGCTCGGCCGCTCGGGGGGCGGGTACTCGGCCACCAGCCGCCGGAACAGGTGTTCGTGCAGCCGGTACGCCTCGCGGGCCACCGACTCGACGCCGGACTCCCCGCCCCGCGCCGCCGCCTCCTCCAGCCCGAGCAGCAGGGTCAGCGCCTCCGGACGGCGCCGCAGCTCGCCGCCCAGCCGCTGGACGAGCCGGCTCTCGGCGGCGCGCCTGACCGCGTCCCCGGCGGCCCGGTACTCCGCACCGACCCTGGCGGAGGCGGTGTCGGCCGCGCCCGACACCGCCTCCGCCAGCCCGGGATCCTCGCGGATCCATTCGGTCAGCGTTCGCCGCAGCATCGAGTTCGGCTCCAGCCCGAACGGGTCGCGGACGCGCGGCCCGCCGTCCTGCCCGTCCCCCTCGCTCAGCCAGACCAGCAGGTACTCGGCCATCGGGCGTCCGGTGTCGAGCACCCGGTGCACGGCGGTCTCGTGGGGCATCGTCAGTTCGGTGGCCAGGGCCCGCAGATCGCGCTCGGCGGTGTGCGCGGCCGGGCTGCGTCCGTTCCGGAAGTCGGTGAACCGCTCCGCCCGCCGGGCCAGTTCGGCCTGCCGCTGCGCGGCGACGGCGTCGATGACCTGCTGGGCGCCGGGCGGGCGCGGCCGGACGAGGTCCACGCCCTCCCCGACGATGCGGGCCGTGATCGGACGCGGCGAGCCGGCGCTGTCGAGACGCAGCTCCGCCTGTCCGTCCCGGACCCCGTGGACGCGCTGGAACACGAGGTCCCGTGCGGCCCGGGGCCAGAGCCGCCCGGTCAGCGGGTCCTGGAGGACGTGGGTGACGATGAGCTCGGCCTCCGCGCCGACGCGGCCGGTGTCCAGCGTCTCCCGGCCGAGCGCGGTCGGCACCCCGTACCGGTCGACCCGTCCGCCCTCGCGCAGCTGCCGCAGCACGTGCTCGCACAGCTCGGCGCTCTGGTGGATCCTCTCCGCGATGTCCTCCGGCCGCCGCACCCCCGCCCGGCAGAGGGCGAGGACGACCCTTTCGATGATGTTGAGGTGGCGCACGGCCAGGACGGGGGCGGTCACCCGGTAGGCCAGCACCGGCCAGCACAGGAACAGCAGTTCACCGGAGTCCGGCGGCCGGTGGAACCGCAGGACCCCGCGGCGGATCTGGAACATGTCCTCCTCGGCCACCGCTCAACCCCTCCGGCCCGGCTCAAGCAGCACCCCGGACGCGGACGGCGGCGCGCACAACCGGTGGAACTCGCTCAGCGGCCGGACGCGCTCCGGGGCCAGTGCCGAGGTGAACATCGCAGCGTCGCCGACCACGACGAGCAGCCGTTCCTGCCGGCTCATCGCCACGCACATCCGGTTGGCCAGCATGAGGTGGCCGTAGGCGCGCCGCGTCCACTCCTCGTACTGGGCGTGGCCGGGATGGGCGGGGTCCCTCAGGGCGGGGTCGAACGGCGGCGGCGGGCTCGACCGGGTGACCGACAGCAGCGCCACGTCGAACTGCTTGCCCTGGAACGCGTCGACGGTGCCGACCTGCAACCGGTCGCGCTCCACGCCGTCGCCGTCCCGTCGCAGTTCCTCCACGGGCCGGTAGGACGGACCCGCCCGCTCGGCCAGCCCCTCCCTGAAGAGCTGCTCCCAGATCAGCCGGACCTGCGCGCCGTAGAAGCTGATCACGCCGAACGTCAGGTCGGGCCTGGCC
The DNA here is from genome assembly GCF_018603865.1 of Actinomadura sp. NEAU-AAG7. Lineage (NCBI taxonomy): Bacteria > Bacillati > Actinomycetota > Actinomycetes > Streptosporangiales > Thermomonosporaceae > Actinomadura > Actinomadura sp. NEAU-AAG7. The sequence goes on along the minus strand of NZ_JAHFZY010000001.1, from coordinate 1,155,388 downwards.
CTGATGTGGCGGCGCAGCTCCCGGGCGATGGCCACGGCCTCGGCCGTCCGCGACTTGCTCTGCCCGCCGTGCTCGCCCCCGGCGGCGTGCGGCACCGGCAGCCAGGCGGCCGGACGGCCGCCGTACCCGTCCAGCCTGTGCGCGAACTGCTCGGCGGGGCGGGGCGAGTCCAGGCCGCCGCCCGGGTAGAAGTTGTCGCCGACGAACGTGCCGAGTACCGGATGCATCCGGTACTGCTCCCTCAGCCGCACCGCGCGGCGCGGCCCCGGGGTGTCGTCGCCGTTGTGCAGCAGGGTGAACATCCGCCCGAACAGGCTCTCCCGCAGGGTGGCCAGCTCGCTGACCGCGTCGGACCGCAGTTCCCGCTCCACGTCCGGCTCCAGCATGTGCGGGAGCTGGTTCTGGTCGCCCACCAGGATCACCCGCCGGGCCGCGAGCGTCAGCGGGATCAGCAGGTCCAGCGGGTTGGCGCGGGCGGCCTCGTCGACGATCACCGTGTCGAACAGCCGCTCGCCGTCCTTGACGTCCTGGACCGCCCGCGAGTCGGCCTGCTGGCAGGTCGCGGCCAGCGACGTCGTGTAGAGGCGGAGCGTGGCGAGCACGGCCTCCGGGTCCCCGTCGAGCGCTTCGAGGTATTCCAGGAGGGCCACGTGGACGCCCTCGGCGGTCTCCCGGCGCCGCGCGTCCAGCTCGTCCACGATCTCGTTGAGCAGGTCGGCCACGTCCGCCCGCGCGGCCGGGCGGAACAGCCGGTCCGCCCGGTCGGTGAGCCGGTCCAGCAGCTCGTCGCGGACCGCCGTCAGCTCGTCCAGGAACGGCGGCGTCCCGTCGCCGTCCCAGTCGGCGGCGCGGTCGAGCAGCTCCCGGTGCGCCTCGTCGGCGGCGGGCAGCCGGTCCAGGTGGTCCAGCGCGGCCGCCGCCATCAGCGGCCCGTCGTCGCCGAAGGAGATCGGCTCGCAGCGGATGCCGCGCACCGCGCGCAGCGTGCTCTCCCGCCGGTGGTCGGCCTGGAACCCGGACGCCCGGGTCGCGGCGCGCAGCCCGGTGGCGATCTGTTCCAGCCGGCCGAGCAGCTCGTCCGGCACCAGCCCGCGGACCTGCCCGGCGATCCCGTCGAGCCACCGCACCAGCTCCTCGGCGGGGACGGGGGCCGTCCCGTACTCGGCGGCCCGCCGCGCCACGTCGCGCATCGCGAGCGTACGGCGGCCGTCCGGGGTGCCGCCCATCTCCTCCCGGAGGGCGCGCACGGTGGCCGTCCGCCAGTTGTCGATGTGCGCGGTGGATCCCCGGTTCCGCGAGTCGATCTTCATGGACGGCAGGTCCCAGACCGTCGAGCGCTCGACCAGGTTGTCGACGGCGGCGTGCTGGTAGCTGGTGAGCAGCATGCTGCGGCTGACGACGGCGTGCCCGCGTCCCTCCTCCGCCAGCCGCACCTGGAGGGCCGCGATGAGCTGGGTCTTGCCGGTGCCGGGCGGCCCCTGGACGACCGCGATGTCGGGGGTGTTCAGCGCGGTGCGGAGCGCGAGTTCCTGCTCCTTGTTCGGACGGCCCTGGGCGAAGCACTTCTCCGCGGCCGGAGACATCGCCGGGACGGGGCGCCGCTCCTTGCCCCTGGCGGGGACGCCCTGGAGCAGGGGCAGCAGCTGCGGCAGCGGGATCCGTCCCTGGAGCAGCCGTTCCAGCGCCCGGTTCCGGCGATCGAGGCGGCGGCGGTCACCGCGGACGGCGGCGTGCAGGAACCCCTGGGCGGGCGGCATGACCGGGCCGTCGGCGTCCCCGCCGCGCCGCACCAGCCGCATGTCCACGGTCCGCGACTCGACGTCGGCGTGCACGACCTCGCCGGTCTCGTTGCCCTTGGCCAGTTCGAGTTCCAGGAGCCCGGCGTCCCGCTCGACCCGCCCCGAGCCGCCCAGGATCTCGGGGAGCTGGACGGTGCACTCCAGCTCCGTCTCGTGACCGGCGCCGACCTCCTCCCGCAGCCGCCTCAGCAGCCCGTCCCGGCCGCCGGCGATCTCGAACCGGACGACGTCCTCGGTGTCGTCCAGATAGGACCACCGCGTGTACTCCAGGAAGCCGAGGTCGCGCATCCGGCGCAGCGCGTACCGGTTCTCCAGCTCGTGGTAGCGGCGCCAGACCGCCATGAACGTCTGCTCGCCCTCGCCGCTGCCGAGCCGGGACAGCTCCTCGCGCATCTGCCGCTTGAGCCCGGCCTTGACCGTCGCGTCGAAGAGCTCGATCCGGACGTCGATCAGCGCGGTGCGCTCGTGCTCGCGGGCCGAGCGGGTCTCCCGGTGCACCTGCCGCAGCCGCCACTCGCCGTTCTGCTTCCGCAGCGTGGCGACGATGTCGCCGCCGACGAGCCGGCACGGGACCGGCTCGGCCATGTCCTGTCCCGGCGCGACGAGCGCGACCAGCCGCCGGGGCCTCGGCCCGCCGCGGCGGGCCGCGTCGCCGGGCGTCGCGGCCGGCGGGCTCGGCCCGCCCGGCGGCTCGGGGAACAGCAGTTGCCGCTCCAGCCAGCCCAGCGCGTCCTTCCAGCCACGCACCTGCCTGTCCCCGGCGATGCTGCGGGCGGAGCCGAGCGCCGCCTCGTCCGCCCCGACGCGCAGCTCCCCCCAGTCGAAGCGCCCGGCGAGCTCGTGGACGCGCAGCCGCAGCCAGCGGCGGCGCGGCTCCCCCTCGTCGAGGTCGTCGGCGAACGCGATGACGTGGTCGTTCTCGGTGACCACGGTGCGCAGCGCGTCGTCGTCCCCGCCGGTGCGGCCCCGCACGGGATGCTCGTGGACGGAGCCGTCCGGGCCGGTGTGGGATGCCGTCAGCGTCGGGCCGAACCGCGCCAGCACGACCTCCCTGCCGACGATCCCGTCGGCGGGGACGGCGCCGGGCAGCTCCACCCACGCGAACGTCGGCGCGCCCGGCAGCGCGTCGACCAGCGGCACCGGCCTGTCGTGCGCCCGCCGCGCGGCCATCACACGCCCCTCTTCGGCGTGAGGAACCTCATGAAGCGGTGGGCCTCGTCCCGGACCCCGAAATGCAGCGTCCAGCGGCCCGCGTCGTCGAGGTCGAGCGGCCACGTCTCACCGGCACCCAGCCGGACGCTGCGCCGCGCCGACCGGTCGACCATCCACGCGTCGTGCCGTCCCACCCGCTGGACCGTGAGCCGGGGTGCGCCGGACCAGGCGAGCTCCACCAGGGGCTCGCCGGGATCGACCGGGATCTCCGACGGGCCCCGGTCGAGGCACAGCAGCCCGGTGCGGGCCCGCACCACCTGAGCCTGTCGCATGGGCAGGATCATCGACCTGAGCCGGTCGGTCTCGGTCTCGTCCGGCGTCCCGGGCACCGCCCCGGCGGGCAGGAAGCCGTGGACGTCGCAGCGCAGGACCGACGGGCGCGCGCACCCCCGGCACCACGGGCACTGGGACAGCTGCGCGTGGTAGGTGCCGCCGCACGCGGGGCAGGCGACCATCAGCAGCGCCGCCTGGTCGAGCTTGTCGTGCCACTCGCGCAGGGACGGCCGCCGCTCGGGACGCCGCAGCCCGTCCTCGAAGGTGAGGGCCGCCAGCCTCCGCAGCCCCCCGGTCAGCACCAGGTCCCGCCCGAGACCCTGGGAGCTGCTGTTGCGGTGGTCCTCCGGATGATCGATCCACGGCCATTCGCCCCGGAAGGCGGCCGGCTCCAGCCCGGGGTCGCGGTCGACCGCGTCCCCCTGGAAGGGATGCACCAGGGCCAGGACGTGGAAGGCCAGCACCGCGAACGCGAAGGCGTCGGTCAGGCTGTCCTGCCCGGCCCTCCCGGTGATCAGCTCGGGCGCGGCGTAGCCGGGGGTGACGTGCGCCGCGTCGGACGGCCGGGCCCGCACGGACACGTTGTCGGGGTCGATGAGCCACACCTGGTCGTGCTCGCTGCGCGTCGACACGAGGATGTTGCCGGGCGACACGTCGCCGTACGCCAGCCCCCGCGCGTGCAACCGGTCGAGCGCCTCGGCCGCCAGGGCCAGCAGCCGCAGGCGCCTGCGCAGCCCGCCGGTGCCCTGGAACCATGCGGCCGTCCCCTCGTACGGGACGGCGGCCAGCGAGCCGATCGCGGTCATCCCGGCCAGCAGCTCCATGGTGTAGCCGACCTCGTCGCCGACCAGCAGCGTCAGGGGCCGCGCGATGGGGATCCCGGTCAGCTCGAAGCGCCGGACGGCCGCCAGCCTGGTGCGCAGCTCGCCGGCGCCGATCCCGGCCTCCGGCTTGAGGATCTTCGCGGCCACCTGCCCCCCGGCCAGCGACCAGACCGTGCCCTGGCCGCCGCCTCCGATCTCCTCGCGCAGTTCCAGGGCCTCGCCCCGGTCGTCATGGACGGTGTCGCCCGTCCGGTACCGGCGGCGCCGGGCCCGGCGGCCGCCCGCGGGTGCGGTCACGTCGCCCTTCCCTCCCACTCCACAGATCAACGGGCGGGCCGCCCGGCGGCCCGCGGAGGCGGCTCGGCCGCTTCAGTCGCTCAGGTCGGAGAGGTCGTCGGGGTCGAACACCGAGACATCGTCGGGCCGGGCACTGTTGACGCGGACGCTCATGCTCCGCGTGAGATATCGGAAGATCTCCGTCACCCGGTCGGCCTCCTCGGCCCGGACGACCGGGTAGAGCGGGTCGGCCACGAACGCCTCCAGCACCTGGTAGGCGGCCGACCCCGCCTCGGGCCCGATCGCCACCGCGAGCCGCAGGGACCTCCCGCCGCGCGGCGAGCCCAGCAGGCGGTCGAGCTGCGGCCGCCACTCCGAGGTGGGCCTGCCGTCGGAGATCAGGACGAGCGTCGGGTCGTACGCCGACGCCGGGACCAGGTCCTCATCGTCCAGGACACGCCGGGCCAGCTCGAAGACCGCGCCCATCGGGGTGCCGCTCGGACCGCCCACCGCGTCCATGTTCGTCCAGGTCACCGAGGCGGCGGGCACCGGCCGCAGATGCAGCGCCGCGCCCTGGCCGCCGAACACGAGCACGCCGATCGTGATCTCGCCCCGCGGCGACCGCTCCCGCGCGAAGGCGCCGATCATGCTCGCCATCGCCTGGTTCAGCGCCTCGATCTTGCCGTGCTCGGCCATGCTCCCGCTGACGTCCGCGAGCACCAGCACCGGCAGCGGCCGGGGCCGCCGCACGGACGCGAACGGCGTCTCGCCCTGGTCGTTCGGCATGGAATCCGTGCCCCCTCCCGTCCCGCCCAGCGCGGAACATTGCAGAATTCCGCCATCCGGTCCGCCAGTCAAGGAGTAAATGTATTACTTAACGGTAACTGCCAACTTTGAGAAGTAGCGCCCTATATGCGAGGTTCTGGCGCCGCATTCGTCGGACCGGCATGAGACCGGCGACATCGTTGTCCCCCGGTTCGACGCGGAGGCGCGCTCGTATCCGCCACAGGCCGCGTAGACCCCCGCGCCTGGGCCGGTCTGGTCTCTGCGGGCCGCCGGTGCCACCGGCCGGGCGCTCGACCTCTCCCGCTGTGGCTACATATGCGGTTTTAGCTTGTTTCGTAGAGGAATTCGAAGTTCCTACGACGGGGGCGCGCATACTCGGTAGGTTGCCGCCGGAAGTGGTGGCGAACGGGAGGTCCGGGTGCGGGACCAGTTGGTCGAGGCGATCCTCGCGCGTGTCGAGGAGACGCACCGGACGGGTGACCATGCCCCGGTCCTGGCCGAGGACGCGCTGGACGAGGCGAACCTGCTCCTGCTGCGTGTCTTCGGGCCCGCGTCGACGCCCGACATGCCCGTCGACGCGGTCGCGCTGACGGTGCTCGGGCGGTTCCACCTGCTCCGGCACCGCGCGCGGCGGGGAACGGAGGACCTGAGAAACGCCCTGCTGTACCTGGGCCAGGTGTACCGGGTCGCACCCGACCTGCTGCCGGACCATGTGCGCCGGTCGTTCGACGACACGCCGGAGATCGCCGGGCCGGACGACCATGTGTTCGGGTACGACGACGACCCTGATGCCTATGTCGAGCAGGGCGACGCGCTGTGCTCGTGGTACGAGGAGCGCGGCGAGGTGGAGGCGCTGGAGGCGGCCGTCCGGGTCTACCGCGCGGCCGTCGCCGCCGACCGGTCGAGGAACGCCCGGTACCTGTGGAGCCTGCACTCGGCCCTTGTCGAACTCGCCCGCGCGACCGACGACCCGGAGGCGGCCCGCGAGGCCACCGAGGTGGCGCGGATCCTCACCGAGTCGGGCACGGTGGTGTCGTCTCCCGCCGAGGGCGAGGCGATCCGTCTCGTGAACCTCAGCGACACGCTCCGGGGCGAGTTCGCCCGCACCGGGGACGAGGCGGTGATCAATGAGTCGATCACGACCGCGCGGGCCGCCGTCGAGGCCGCCGAGGACGACGAGGAGCGCGGGCTCGCGCTGACGAACCTGTCCGCGTCCCTGGAGACCCGGTACGAGTACCTGAACGACGACGAGGCGTTGCGCGAGTCGGTCGATGTCGGCCGGGCCGCGATCGCGGCCGACCCCGATCTGCTCCTGACCGTCGCCAACCAGGCCGTCTTCCTGAGGGAGCTGTTCCTGCGCACCAAGGACACCGCCCTGCTGGAGGAGTCGCTGGCCGCGCACGCGCGGGTCCTGCGCGCGACGTCGGACACCCAAGCCTCCCTGGACTCCCGGCTCATGAACGCCGCGAACACGCTGCGCGTGCTCTACCGGTGGACCGAGGACCCCTCTCCCGTGCTCGACGCCGTCGAGGTGGCGGCCGCCGACGAGGAGGAGGAGGCCGGGCTCGGCGAGGCCGCGATCCTCGCCGACGCGCTCGTGGACCTGGCCGACCGGACCGGGGACGAGGACATCCTGCGCGAAGGGATCGCGGCCTGCCGGATGGTCCTCGCCGAACTGGACGACGAGCCGTTGCGCGGCGACGTCCTGTATTCGCTCTCCGCCGCGCTCTACCTGCTGACGTGGCACAACCAGGACCCGCACGTGGTACGTGAGTCCGTCGACACCGCCCGGGAGGCGGTCGGGGCCGACGCCGAGGACGACGTCGAGCCGGCCCGGCGACTGACCCACCTCGGATTCGTGCTGCGCAACGCGTTCGAGGCGACCGGCGAGCACACCCTGCTGGCCGAAGCCCGCACCGCCTTGACCCGGGCGTTGGCGCTGACCACGCCGGAGGTGGTCCAGGAGGTCCTCGGCGCCCGCGAGGAAGCGGTCGACGCGGTGGTCGAGGACGACCGCGTGATGGAACTGTGGATCCTGGAGCGGAGCGTGAGCTGGGCCGCGCCGAGGGTGCGCGCCATGCACCGCGCCGAACTCGTGCGACTCGCGGGCGGCCTCGGTGAGAGCGCGCACGCTGTGGCGCTCGAACTCGCACAGGAGTTCGCGGCGGCCCTCGACCGTCTGATGGCGTCCGGGTTCTCCCCGACCGAGCGATCAAGCCTGATCACCGCCCTGCGCGAGCGTGTGACCGCGTTCCATGGCAACCGCGATGCCGACGAGGTGCTCGTCCCCGAAGCGCTCGACGAGCTGGTCGACCTTCTGTGCGTGGTGCCGGACCCGCTCGACGACGTGCAGGTCACACAGACGGCCGGGTGGCTCCTGTGGTCGCGGTTCGCCGCGCGCGGCACGTCCGAGGGCGGTGCGGAGCTGCTGGTCGCGCTCGACCTGCTCGCGCCCCTGTACCGGATGGGCGGTCGGGCGCACGTGCCGACGTTGATCGCCGAGAGGTTCGACGAGAAGCCCCCCGCCGACCCGGACAGCGCCGCGACGCTCGGGAGACTCGGCCGCGTCCAGTACGGCGACGTCGACACCGATCCGGGCGCCCTGGACCGGGCCGTCCTGCTGTTCCGCCGGGCGATCGACCTCGCCGGGGACGGGCACGCCGAACTGCCGCTTCTGCGCACGAACCTCGGTACCGCGCTGATGTCGAGGTTCGACCGCGACGGGGACCTGGACGATCTGGACGAGGCGGTCGGTGAGTGCCGGGCCGCCGTCCGGGAGACCCCGCCGGACGCTTCGACGCAAGCGACATACCTATCCAACCTGGGCATCACCCTGTTGACCCGGGCCGAACGGCTGGGCAGTCAGCAGGACCTGGAGGACGCCGTCGCGGCATGCCAGGCGGCGGTCGACGGATGGCCCGGCCACCCCGAATTCGAGGGGATGACCACCAACCTCGACACCGCGCGGCGCACGCTGGCGAACTTCCTCGACCACGAGGCCGGCCTGAGTGAACGGATCGACGCGACATCCGATCCGGCGGAACTGGCCGACCTGCTGTGGAACCGGTTCGTCCGCACCGGTGACCCGGCGGACCTCGACCGGGCTGTGCGGGTGCGGCAGGACGCGCTCGACGCGGGCGAGTCACCGGCCGAGCACCTGGAAGACCTGTGCAGCCTCCTTCAGCACCGGTTCGCCCACTTCGGACGGTCCGAGGACCTGACCGCGTCCATCGCGGCGGGGCGGGCGGCGATCGAGGCGACGCCGCCCGGCGACCCGGAGCTCGCCGGGCGCGGGTCCACGCTGGCGAACGCGCTGTCCAGCCGGTACGAGAACGGGGGCGCGCTTGAGGACTTGGAGGAAGCCCTCCGGTACACCCGGGAAGCGGTGGTGTCGGACGCCGAGCCCTCGCCTTCCGAGTTGTCGAAGCTCTCCCTGTTCCTCCGCCTGCTGTTCGAGCGCACCGACCGCGTCGAGCACGTCGACGAGGCGGTCGAGGCCGGACGGGCCGCCGCCGGGGCCGCGTCCAAAGGCGACCCGCTCCTCGGCGTCTACCTGGGCAACCTCGGCGGCACGCTGCTGGCCCGGTTCCGCCGCACCGACGGTCAGGCAGACCTGGACGAGGCGGTCGACACGCTGCGCCGGTCCGTGTCGGCCATCCCCCCGGCGAGCCCCGAGCGCGGGATGATGCTGACCAACCTCTCGTCCGCGTTCTACAGCCGGTTCGACTCCCGGCGCGACCGGGCCGACCTGGACGCGGCGATCGACACCGGCCGGCAGGCGGTCGAGGCGACCCCGCCCGACCACACCAGCCGCCCGCCGCGCCTGTCGAACCTCGCGGCCATGCTCCGAATCCGGTTCGGCGTCAACGACGTCCCCGCCGACCTCGACGAGGCGCTGGAGGCGTCCCGGGAGGCCCTGAAGTCCCTGGCTCCCGGCGATCTGCGACGCGCGGGCGCGCTGCTGAACCTCACGCAGACGCTGCTCGACCTGCACGGCCGGACCGGACGGAGGGAAACCCTCGACACCGCGATAGACCTCGCCCGCGAGTCCTTGGCGGAACTCCCGGTCGACCACCCCGACCGACCCCTCCACCTGCTCTCCCTCAGCCGGGCGTTGCAAGGACGCGACGCCGTGACCGGTACGGACCTGGAGGCCGCGGTCGCGGCGGTCCGGGAGGCGGCGTCGACCGACCTGGGCGGACCGCGCGTCCGCGCCACGGCCGCCGCGGAGTGGGCCGCGCTGGCGGCGTCCGACGGGCGGTGGGCGGAGGCCGCCCAGGCGTACGGGACGGCGGTCGACCTGGTGGGCCTGACCGTCTCCCGGGCCCTGACCCGGCGCGACCGCGAGGCGTTGATCGACGGTATGGCGGGGCTCGGCGCGGACGCCGCCGCGTGCTGTGTGCGCGCCGGATCACCGGCGCGGGCGGTCGAGCTGTTCGAGCAGGGGCGCGGGCTGCTGCTCGGGCACACGCTGGACAGCCGCACGGACCTCACCGCGCTCGCCGAGCGCCGACCGGCGTTCGCGACGATGTTCACCGAGCTGTGCGCGGCGTTGGAGGAGCCCGACACCGATGCCGCGACGCGGCGCGGGCTGGCCGCGCGCTACGACCGGCTGCTCGCGGACATCCGGACGCTGCCCGGTTTCAGCGCCTTCCTGCGTCCGCCGACCGCGCGCGACCTCGCGCCCGCCGAGGGCCACGCCGTGGTCGTCGTGGTGTCCGACTTCGGGTCGTACGGGCTGATCCTGTCCGCCGCGGGCGAGGTGACGCCCGTTCCGCTGCCCGCGCTCACGCCGCAGGTCGTCCTGGAGGAGGCGCTGGACTTCCTCGATGCGGTCGACGACACCGAGTCCGAGGGGGCCCGGACCAGGGCCGCCGGGCATGACCGTGTGGTGCGTACGCTGGAGTGGCTCTGGGACGCGGTGGCCGGCCCGGTGCTCGACCACCTGGGTGCCGCCGAACGGTTGTGGTGGTGCCCGTCCGGCATGCTCTCGCTGCTGCCGCTGCACGCGGCGGGCCACCACGGAACGGGGTCGCTCACCGTGGTGGACCGGGTGGTGTGCTCGACCACGCCCACCCTCCGGGCGCTGGCGCACTCACGGCGCGGTGCCGGCCCCGCCCGACCGCGCGCCGACCGCGCACTGGTCGTGGCGATGCCGGACACGCCGGGCCACGCCGTGCCGCTGGCCGGCGCGGAGCGGGAGGCGGCGGTGGTGCGCACCCACCTGCCCGGGGCGGTCGACGTGCTCGGCGGGACCGCGGCGACCCGCGACGCCGTGATCGCGGCCCTGCCGAAGGCGCGGATAGCGCACTTCGCGTGCCACGGTAACAGCGACCTGACCGACCCCTCGGAGAGCCTGCTCCTGCTGGCCGACCACCACAACCACCCGCTCACCGTGCGGGACCTCGCACACCTGAGCCTGGACGCCGACCTGGCGTTCCTGTCCGCGTGCTCGACGGCCCGCCCCGGCGGGCGGCTGGCGGACGAGGTGATCCACCTGGCATCGGCGTTCCAGTTGGCGGGGTACCGGCACGTGATCGGCACCCTCTGGCCGATCGGCGACCAGCACGCCGTGGACTTCGCGGAACTGGTCTACCCGGCGATCGCCGCGGGCGGAGACATCGCGACGGCCGTGCACGCCGCTACCCGCACCCTGCGCGACCGCCATCCCGACGACCCGCTGGTGTGGGCGTCCCACGTCCACATCGGCGCGTGAGTCAGACCCCGGGCCGCCCCAACAGGAACTCCGCGACGCACTCCGGGTGGTCCTCGTCGTCGGCGGCCAGCACCATCCCCCGGACACCCGCTCCGCCGTGGTAGCAGGCCACGAGGGCGGGCCGTGCGGCCCTGCCCATGTCCCGGGTGGTGAAGACGAACCGCCCCTCGGTGACGGTGACGAGCGCGATCCCGTGGGTCCTGGCGAATTCGACGGCCCCCGCCTGGAACGCCGAGGTCGCCACCAGCACCCCTTTGTGCGCCCCCACGCTCTGGACCTTCTGCCGCAGTACCTGCACCAACTCCCGCTTGATCGGGTTCCGGTGCAACTTCGCCTCGACCACCACCCGGAACTCCAGCCCGGCGAACCGGTACCGCGCGGTCGCGTCGAACTCGTAGACCCCGTCCACCCCGGCGACCTTCTCATGCGTGCTCACGACCAGCCCGTCGACCTGCGGGCTCGCGGCACCCAACAGTTCCCCGGCGACGAACTCCTCGAATTCACGCGGCGTGATCCCCGGATACGGATACCGGCCCACCACCCGATCGTCCTGTACCACCACGGCACATTACCGCGCTCGGTCATGGCGCCGGGCCCCGGCGACGGGGACCGCACCTTGCCCGTACTGGTGTCGGGCCTCCATGCGGGGGATCTTGGACTTCCGCAACGAGGAGGTCGGGATGAGGAAAGTCGTGTCCATTGCCGGGATCGCCGCCGTGACCATGTGCGGGCTGAACGGGGTGGCGCATGCTTCGGCCGACAAGTACCAGAACTATGCCGAGCTCGCGCAGCACGAGAAGGAGGGCCAGGACTACCGGCGTACCCTCCGCGCGCCCGGTGAGCCGAAGGTCGCGCACATCGCGATCCACGGAGGAGGGATCGAGCCGGGCACCACCCAGCTCGCGGACCGTGCCGCCGCGGCCCGCAGCGGCTACGCCTACTACTCGTTCGAGGGCGTCAAGCCGTCCGGGAACAAGGATCTGCACATCACCTCGACGCGTTTCGACGAGCCGCGGGGACTCGCGCTGGCGCAGCGGGTCGACCGCACGGTCTCCTGGCACGGCGCGGACGGCAGCACGCCCGTGACCTACGTCGGCGGGCTGGACGACCAACTGCGCGAGCAGGTCGCCTGCCGACTGGGCAAGGCCGGGTTCGCGGTCGCGCCGACGGTCCCCGGCGACATCGACGGTAGCGACCCGCACAACATCGCCAACCGGAACCGCCGGCACAAGGGCGTGCAACTGGAACTGAGCACCGCCCAACGCAAGGCGTTCTTCACCGACGGCCGACTCGACCGCGCCTGGATCGAAGACCCGACCCACCGCACCGCAGCCTTCGAGAAATACATCAAGGCGGTCGACCAGGCCCTCTCCAGCGGAGATTGCCAAGGAATCCATAGGGCCGATGGGCACGGACCGCCGAGTCGGACGCCGTGATGCCCCGTTACCGGTCATGTCCGGTAACGGGGCGCTGTAGGCAGGTGCTACTTCAGCACCTTCACGGCGACCTGGGACTGGTTACCCTGTGCGTCGACCGCTATGACTTCCGCGCGGTATTTCACGCCGTCGCGCTCGGCCGGGACAGGGATGTCCATGGAGTCGGCGGCGGGCACCACGTCGAAGCGGTTGGCGACCTTCGTGGTGAGCACCTCGGTGCCGTTGTCGGCGCGGGTGACGCGGACCTTGTAGTGGTACACCAACTCATCGTCCTTGGCCTGCTCGATGCGCAGTGCCAGTCGGCCGTCCTCGCCGGTCTGGGCCGACAGCGGGTGCGATGACGTCCAGCGCGGAGCCCTGCGGTTGCGGTTGGCGTCGGTGTAGGTGAAGTTCCGCACGACCTTGGCGTCGCCGCCGGCGGTCTTGATCTCCCAGGGCTCTCCGGCCAGTGTTCCGTCGCTCTGGTACGGCGGCTTCCAGTTCGCCGACCATTTCCCGCCGGTGTAGATGTCGTGGAGGTCGGCGTTGAGGTTGATCCGGTTGATGACGGTGCGGCCCCGGTAGATTTCCACGGCCAGGCCCTGGGCGGTGGGAGTCTCGAAGCGGCCGGCCAGTTTCCCTTCCGCGTCGAGCATCTGGTACCCGTGGTCGAATTCGATGTACGACGAACTGGAGTCGTTCACCGCGGTGAAGTTCTTCTGGTGGATCGCACGCGGGTCGTTCAGGTTCAGGTGCGAGTGGCCTGAGAAGTAGACGGCGCGGGGGAACCTCGCCATGTCCTGGGCCAGCGCCGGGTTCGCGGTCTGCTGGCCGTCCAGCACGGTTCCCGGAACCGGCTTGTGGCCGCCGACGATGATCGGCAGGTCCCGGTAGGCGGGGTTCGCGGAGATCTGGGCTAGTTGCGTACGCAGCCAGGCCCCCTGGGCGGCGGAGTAGTTCTCGGTGTTGACCGTGACCACCGGGATCCCCTTGACCTCGGTGCGGTAGTAGCCGTCACCGGAATCCGGGAACCACTCCTTGGGGTAGCCCGCGCGGACGTCCGCCAGGCTCGCGTCATGGTTTCCGTACGCCATGAGCACCTTGGTGGCGTTCATGCCCTTGCGTTGGAGGTTCTCCTTGAAGATGCGGGCGACCATCTGGTGGTCCTTGCCGCGCCCGTCCCCGTTGTCGTTGATCATGTCGCCGTTGGAGAGGATGGCGTCCGGCTTGCCCAGGACCCCGCCGATGGTGTCGAAGTAGGAGGTCCAGCGGTCGCGGTCGGCCCCGTAGTCGCCGACGTGGACGTCCGAGAGGATCATCATGCGGGCGATCGGCTGCTCGCCCTTGCGGATGAGATAGCCCGCGGATTTGAAGGCGCCGACCTTGTTGCCCTTGAAGGCGCGTGCCGTCAGGTTCGTATCTTTGGAGATACGGATCGGCCTGCCGCCGTAGGCGCGGCTGCTCTTCTGGGGAATGCTGCCGTCGGTGGTGTAGCGGATCGTCTCACCCCGCTCGGCCTTGAGTTCGACGGCAACCGTGTGCTCGTAGCGGCCGCCGGCGACGCTGAACTTCGGGGCCTGCGGCGTCTCGTCGGCCGTGGCGCCGTGTGCCAGTGGGAAAAGACCCAGACCGACGCCGACCGAGGCCGCCGCAAGGCGGCGCCACGAAGCTGATTTTCGGCGGTGGGTGGCTACCTGGTGCATGTGGAGGCTCCGATCTTGGCGTGCTGTGGGCACTGTGAGATTTGTTTCGTGCGCGAATTGAATTTTGGGTACCAAGCAGCGCATTTCGCCCTTGAAAACGCCTACCTGAAGTGGACGGTCAAGGGGCGAGTCTGCGTCGGACGAAGGAGCTGAGCAGGTCCACGATGACGACCAGCACCAGGACCATCAGGATGTAGGTGAGCATCTGGTCGAACCGGAACTCCTGGATCGACTGGTTGATGAGGAAGCCGATGCCGCCGGCGCCCACGAGCCCGAGGACCAGTGACGACCGCACGTTCACGTCCAGCCGGTACAGCACCAGGCCGACGAGCTGCGGTAGGCATGCCGGGAGCACCGCGTGCGCGATGAGCTGCGTGCGGCCGGCGCCCGCGATGCGCAGCGCCTGCGCCGGGCCGTCGTCGACCTCCTCCATCGCCTCCGACCACAGCTTGCCCATGACGCCTGTGTTGTTGCAGATCAGCGCGAGCACCCCGGCGAACGGACCGAGGCCGACGGCGGTCACGAAGACGAGGGCGAACACGACGTCCGGTACGGCGCGCAGGAACGACATGATTCCGCGGGCGACCTGGTAGACGGCCGCGTTGCCGTTGGTGGCGCGCGTCCCGAGCACGCACAGGACGATCGTGAACGGGATCGACAGCGTGGTGCCGAGGAGCCCGATCCACAGCGTCACCAGGCAGGCGTCCAGGCCGTCCTTGACGACCGGGTCCCAGGCGAGGTCCGGCGGGATCGCCTCGGAGACGAAGCGGACCATGCCGTGCCAGCCCTCGGCGAGCATTCCGAGGTCCATCTCGGCGCCGCGCCAGGCGGCGACGTGCAGTGCCACGAGAACGGCGGTGATGCCGGCGGCCATGCCGATGGCGCGGGGGCCGCGCCGCTTGCGCGGCACCGGCATCCGTTCGGGGGTCCGCTCGTCGACGAGGGCACTCATGCGCGCCGCCTGCGGAGGGGCCCCCAGGTTCGCTTCGCTCATGTGTGCCTCCTGCGGGGGGACGGCCTCCCGCACCCCCCGGTTCGCTTCGCTCATGAGTGGACCCCCTTGTCCACGACGTACAGGGAGGACATCTGCTCCTGGGTGACCTCGTCGGCGGCGCCGGCGAAGGCGATGCGGCCGCCGCGCAGCCCGACCAGCCGGTCGGCGTGGCGGCGGGCGAGCTCCGGCTGGTGCAGCACCGCCGCGACCGCGATCGACTCCGCGCGGGCGAGATCGGCCATGACGCTCATGACCCGTTCGGCGGCCGAGGGGTCCAGCGCGGAGACCGGCTCGTCGGCCAGCAGCACCTCGGCCCGCTGGCAGAGCGCGCGGGCCAGCGCGACCCGCTGCTGCTGGCCGCCGGACAGCGCGGCGACCCGTTCGTGCGCCCGGTCGGCGAGGCCGACCCGGTCCAGGCAGGCCATCGCCTCCTCGCGCAGTTCGCGCGGGAAGGCGAGGGGCGTCCAGGACCGGTGGAGCGGGAGCCGTCCGAGCGCACCGGCGCAGACGTTGTCCAGGGCGGAGCGCCGCCGCACCAGGTGGATCTGCTGGAAGACCATGGCGACGCGGGTGCGGGCGCGGTCCGCCGTCCGGGAGCCGTCGAGCAGGTCGGTGCCGAAGACGCCGACCCGCCCCCGGTCGGGGCGGACGAGGCCGACGGTGCATTTCAGGGCCGTCGACTTGCCCGATCCGTTGGCGCCCAGCAGGGCCACCACCTCTCCCGGGGCCACGTCCAGGTCGAAGCCGGAGAGCACCGCGCGGCCGCCGAAGGACTTGCACAGGCCGCGCACGGTGAGCGCGTCGGTCGCGGTCGCCGTCGTCACCGTCCTAGACGTCCTTCTCGGTCAGGCCGAGGGTCTTGGCCAGGTCGAACAGGGGCTGGTAGGTCTGCTTGGCGACCGGGACGAGCGGGCCGGGCTCGACGTCGAGGTAGGAGCCCACCTTCGCGACGTCCTGCGGGGTGAGCGAGGTGAGCGCGGACACCAGCTTGGCGCGGAACGCCGGGTCGAGGTCCTTGCGGACGGCGATCGGGTCGTTGGGGATCGGGTCGGAGGCCCAGATCTGCCGGTACTTGGACGCGTCGAACTGCTTCTCCTCGGTCGAGGTGGCCTGCTGCTGGGTGTTGATCTCGGCGGCGTCGACCTTGCCGTAGGTCAGCGCGAGCAGCGCCTGCGGGTGGCCGCCCGCGTACTGGCGCTTCACGTCGGACTCCGCCAGTCCCGCCTTCTTGATGGCGAAGCGGGGCAGCGCGTCGCCCGACGTCGAGCCGGCGTCCGACAGGGCCAGCGTGCGTCCCTTGAGGTCGGCGACGGTCTTGATCGGGCTGTCCTTCTTGACCCAGATCCCGGCCTTGTAGCTCGACACCGTGCGGTCGGGGTTGCCGAAGGACGCCACGGCCTGCGCGCCGGTGCGCTGCGAGGCGAACACGAAGCCGAGCGGGCCGAACTGGGCGATCTCCAGCTTGCCGTTCTGCAGCGCGAGGACCTCGGCGGAGTAGCCCTGCACGATCTGCACCTCGACCGGGCAGCCGAGCTTGGTCTCCAGCGCCTTGCCGAGGGTCTTGTAGGCGGGGGTGAGCTTGGCGGCGTCCTCGAACGGCTCGACGCCGAACCGCACCTTGCCGCCGGGGCAGGAGCCCGTCGAGGACCCCTTGGCGTCCGAACCGGACGCGTCGTCGCCGCAGCCGGTCAGGGCGAGGGCGGCCGCGGGCACGAGGGCGGCCATTGCTATGGAGAGCCGGAATCGGCGCATGGGAAGACCTTTCATGTTCTGTTCGGGGAGGGGTGCGGTCAGGCGAAGGAGTCGAGGACGGCCTGGGCCAGACCGTGGGCGATGGTCATGCCGATGCCGGAGGTGACCGAGACGGCGCGGACGCCGTCCGCCACCTCCGTGTCGAGCACGTCGGCCCGCGCCGACGAGGCGTACTCGCCCCGCCAGCGGCGCAGGACGCGCAGCGACGGGACTCCGAACAGGTCAGCGCCTTCGCGCAGCAGCAGCCGGGCCAGTTCCTCGTCGTCGAACGGGCCGTGGGTGAGGGCGTAGTGGTGGGTGTCGCCGAGCACGATCGCGCCGCCGGGACGTTGGACGAGCATCAGGTTCACCCCGGCGTCCAGCAGCTCCGGCGCCCGGGCCGCGACCGCCTCCCGCAACGCGGCGGCCGACGGCTGCGCGGTGAAGCCGCCGTAGCGCAGCATCGACAGGCCGGTCAGCACACCGGGATCGATCCGGACACCGCCCGGCGCCTCGACCTCCAGCATCTGGAGCTTGCAGCGGGTGATCCCGGCGGCGTCGGCGACGTCCGGGTAGAGCCGGTCGACGTCGTGGCCGACCGCGAGCACCGTGCGCGCGGCCCGCACCTCGCCGCGGGAGGTGCGGACCAGGCCGGGCTCGGCCGACAGCACGCTGGTGCGCCAGGCGATCGGGACGCCCTGCGCGGCCAGCCACTCCGCCACGGCGGGGATCACCGTGGGCGAGTTCAGCCGCAGGTCCAGGGGGAGGTGGGCGCCGCCCAGCGGCGCGGCCCCGTCCACCGGCAGGTGCCGGCGGACGCCCGCCCCGTCCAGCAGCCGGACCTGCTCGGGGCCGCGCTCTCCCGCGAGGTCCTCCAGGACGGCCATCTCCTCCGGCCGCCGGGCGACCACGAGGGTGCCGGCCTGGTTGAGGGCGAATCCGGCCTTGCCCGCGAGCCAGAGCCAGCGCTCCCGTGCGGCCAGCGCGTATTCGAGCGCCCGCCCGTTCTGGGCCGTCACGCAGACGTGGCCGAAGTTGCGGACGGACGCCCCGGCCGCGAAGGCGTCGCGGTCGACCACCGCGACCGAGAGCCCGCGCAGGTGCGCTTCGACGGCGTGCGCGAGCCCGACGACGCCCGCGCCGACCACGAGCAGGTCAACGGGTTCGCTGGGCAGCGCCGACGGTGCGCGATGGTTGCTCATGGCTCCCGAGATTGGGGGTCCGACCGGTATGCCGTCAATGCTCGTCCGATACCTGTACAAACAAGTTAAGCGGCCGTTCACCTGGCACTTTGCGGAAAGAACCCGGCATTGACAGCGCGGTGATCAGCTCTTGTATGGTCAAGCCATGTCGTCGGAGTCACTGCATGCCAAGCTGGCCGACGCGCTGCGGGAGCGGATCGTCAGCGGCGCCCTCACCGTCGGTGAGACGCTGCCGTCGGAGGCCCGGCTCGTCGAGGAGTTCGGGCTCTCCCGGGGCACCGTCCGGCAGGCGCTGTCCGCGTTGCGCAACGAGGGCCTCATCGAGGGCGGCCAGGGGCGCCCGCCGGTCGTCCGGCACCGTCCGATGGGCCAGCCGTTCGAGACGTTCCTGTCCTACAGCGCGTGGGTCGAGCAGTCCGGGCACCGGCCCGGCCAGCGGACGATCGAGCTGGCCCGGCGCGGAGCGGACGCGGTCGCCGCCGCGGAACTCGGTCTGAAACCGGGCGAGCCGGTCGTCGACGTCCAGCGGCTGCGGCTGCTCGACGGCGAGCCGGTGATGCTGGAGCGCAGCACGTTCGTGCTGGACGTCGGGCGGCTGCTGTTCGACTTCGACCCGGACGCGGGCTCGATCTACGCGGGCCTGCTCGCCCAGGGCGTGGAGATGGCCGCCGCCACCCACACCATCGACGCCGTCGCCGCCACCGACGAGGACGCCGCCCTGCTGGAGGTCCCCGACGGCAGCCCGCTGCTGCGCGAGCGGCGCACCGCGGGCACCGCCGACGGCCGTCCGGTCGAGTACGCCGACGACCGCTACCGTCCCGACCGCGCGACGTTCACCATCGCCAACGCACGCGCCCACCGCCTCGCCTTCGCGCGCACCATGCCCACCTCAGGAGCGACCCCGTGACCGCAGATCCGCCGTTCGAACTCGCCGCGCTGGACATGGCCGGCACCACCGTCCAGGAGGGCGGCGCCGTCTACGCGGCGCTCGACGAGGCCGTCGCCGCCCACGTCGGCCGCCCGGTCCCGGCGGAGACGCTGCACCGCTGGACCGGGACGAGCAAGCGGGAGGCCGCCGCCGGGCTGCTCACCGAGCTGACCGGAACCGCGCCGGACGCCGACGTCGACGCCGTGTACGGCGACTTCACCGCCCGGCTGGCCAAGTCCTACGCCGCCACTCCACCGACCCCGATCCCCGGGGTCACCGAGGCCGTCGCCGCGCTGCGCGCCGCCGGTGTGAAGGTCGTCCTCCAGACCGGCTACGCACGCGAGATCGCGCAATCGATCCTGGACGCGATGGGCTGGACCGTCGGCGGCACCGTCGACGGCCTGGTCACCAGCGACGAGGTCGCCGCGAGCCGTCCCGCCCCCTACCTGGTCTTCCACGCGATGGAGGCGGCGGGCGTCACCGGCGTGGACCGGATCCTGGTCGCCGGCGACACCCCCAACGACCTGGCCGCCGGACACAACGCCGGCGCCCGCTACGTGATCGGCGTCCTCACCGGCGCGACCCCGGCCACCGAACTCGGCCGCCACCACCACACCCACCTCCTGAACTCCGCCGCCGACCTCCCCACCCTCCTCTAAACCCGCCGCCCGGCAGGCCCGGAAGGAGGGCGAAAGCCTCACCGCCAGCAGGTGGCACACGAGGCAGGTGGTCAGTTCCTCACCGAGCAGATCGCGCTGAGCAGACCAGCGTGAGGTGCCTCAGCTCCGCACGGTTGTCGCCTTTCCTCCGCGCCGCGCCGCGTCGGTTCGGTTCCGCAAGCCCGACAGGTCACCCGCGCCGGGTTCGAGAGCTTGATGAGGCCGTCGATCGCATTGCGCAGCGCCCTCACCATGCGGCTCGACGACTTGCCGTCCACGGCCATGCTGCCGCTGACGTCCGCGAGCACAAGAACGGAAAGCGGGTCAGGGGCGCTACACCTCAGCGAAGGCCGTTTTTCACCAAGCGATCGGCGAGTCGAGAAGAGCGTCGAGACTCATCTCTCCACATGCCTCACGGGCGGGGGTCGACCGTGCGGAGGAGATTTAGAAGAGCGTTCAGCTGGTCGTACTTCTCGCCGGAGAGTTCGTCCGTCGTGAAGTGCATGAGCTCGTTGCGGACCCGGCGCACCTCCTCCAGACGATCCAGGAAGAGAACATGGTCGATGTGCCACCCGAGTGCGGACCAGCGCCGTGGATCGCGCAGCAGGTGGCAGTAGTTGCCGAAGGTCAGATCCGCGGCCTGGTGGACGCGCGACCTCTGGTGCTGAGGGACGGCCTCCTTGAGATCGTCCACGGTGAAGATTTTGTCCACGGCCCGCCGGAGCCGGTTCTCGGCCTCTTCGATGAGGACGAAGGGGCGTGCGAGGGTGCCGAACTGCCCGGTGAGATCCGAGGCTGTGATGATCCCCGTGACGTTCATCCGGTCGGCGTTCCGGACGAAGATGAAGCCCTGATCGTAGATGGGTCTGATCTGCTCGAGGAGCAGCGCGTCGTGATCGACCACCAGGGCGGGGACGATCGCGTCCTTCAGCGTCGGGTCGTGGGACGCGATGTGCGCCTTTCCGATCGACTCCCAGCTCACCGCACCATGAAAGGTCCCGTCGTCGTCGACGACGGCGAGTTGCGAGAACCTCCGCGTCAGCATCACGGTCTTGGCATAGGTGAGTGTGGCGGTGCTGGCAACCGACACCAGCGGCGCCGGCAGGCTTCCCAGCCGCAAGGTCATCGGCTGGAGCTCGGTGACATCCTCCGTGTTCTCCTCACCCGGAGTCTCTTCGGCGGCTTCCCCACCCGAGCCGGGCTCGGAGGCGATGGGGACCAGGACGACCTCGTCGCTGACGGAGCCCTCGGTGAAGGGTGGGCGCGTCGTCAGCCCCTTGGCCGCGAGATCCGCCTTGATCACGTCGATGACCGCGCTGGTCCTGCGCTCCCAACCCCAGTGTTCAAGGAGGCTCCGGATCGTCAGCGTCCGAAGGTTGTCAGAGTCCCGGGACGCGGCGTCCTCAAGAAGCTTCTCAGAGCTCGTCACCTCCTCCTCGTCGCCCATTCCGGGGTCGGTGCCACCGGCGGCGAGCACGGCGATGCGCCGGGCGGCGTCGTTGCGCGCGAGTCGGCAAACGGTGAGCAGGGACCCCAGACTGGCGCGGAGATCGGCTCTGATCGCCTCTCCAGATATATCCGAGCGAAGCCATTTGACCCTGCGAATCTGCCGGAAACCCGGCGGCTCGGCGCTTCGATACTCGTAGGGGCCTGTGACTCGGCCGACCGCGAAAAAGCCGAAGGGTGACCTCAGCGGCATCACCAGAAGATCGCCTTCGGTGATCTCCTTGGAGAACTTCCAGAGCTGCCCCGTCCAGTTCCCGATGACGTTGCGTGTAGCGTCGGGGTAGACACGCTGTAGTTCGCTGGTCAGATCAGCCCAGGTCCGGAGCGCACTGAGATCGCCCAGCTCGTTCCATCCGACGATGGCGAGCCCCTCTTGGAGAGCGCGCGGTTCCCGCTCTCCGTCCCTCCCACCGCGGATCAGCCACGCTCGCGGTTCGCCGTCAGGGTACCGCTCTCCCATGTCGCCCTCACTCCAACGCCGCCAAAGCACCTACTCTCCCAGATGAGCATCACTCAGCGCCGGGGGTCGTCAAAAAGCAGCTCACCGCGCCCGCCGACAGGGTGGGCCGCCGCAAGTGAGGTTTTCGGCAATGCCACCGCTGGCACCACCCGGGGGGTCTATCCAGGTAGCCAGAGGTCGAGGCCGAGGCGTTTCAGTCGGGCGCGGCGGGCTGAGTAGTCGGGCATGGTCCGCTCTACGCGCCGCCAGAACCGCTCACCATGATCGTGCTCGTGAAGATGCGCCAGCTCATGCGCCAGAACGTAGTCGATCAAGTCGGGCGGCAGCTGCATGGTCGCCCAGTGCAGGTTGAGGTTCCCCTCCAGCGAACACGACCCCCAGCGGTAGCCGAGTGGGAGAACCTTGAGCCGAACTTGCGGGGCCTGCATCCGCTCCGCCCAGGGGTGTATTCGTTCGGGCAGCCACGCCCTGCCCCGGCGCGTGTACCAGCCGATCAATGCGGGCGCCGGGTCGTCGAGGGCGTCTCGCCGGATCTCCAAGCGCCCGCGCCACAACCGGACAGGCGACGGTGCGCTGTCCACGATCAACAGCCGGTGGCTACGCCCGAGGTACGGAAAACCCTCGCCGGAGACGTACTGGCCTTCAGGTCGCGGCTCACGGGGTGACTGACGTTCGGCGAGCTTGCAGTACAGCCAGCGCCGCCGGCTCTTGACGAGCTTCACCAGTTCGTCCTGGTCGATCCCGCTCGCTAACACGTATCCGTACGTCGAAGCACCGACCCGGACGATCTCTGCGCCTCCTGAACCGGTCACCACCCCAGCTTCCCATCCGGCACGGACGTCGCCGCGCGGCGGCACACCGGGAACGCTTCGTCAGGGACGCGGATTCTCCGCGCGCCGGATCGACCGGTTCTGGCGCGGTGTCGTCCTCGCAAGAATCTCGGTGCACTCGGCGAGGCCTGGCGGAGGGGCCCATCACCGCCCTGGAAAGCGATCTGGACGAGGCGCTGTCAACCTGGAGCCTGTCGGTGAAGGTCGATGTCAGCGAATTGTCGAACGAGATCATCATGCGCCATCTCATCGAACTGACCATCCGGCAGGGAGGTGCCCGGGGGGCGCTGGAGACGCAGGGCGCGGGCGTGCAGCGCACGCTGATCGCGGCGCTGATCCAGACGGCGGCGAAACTGCGGTCCGAAGCCAAGGAGAACGCGTTCCGCTGGATCCTGTTCGAGGAGCCCGAGGCATTCCTGCACCCGGCACAGGTCACCCGGCTCGCGCACGACCTCCGTGAACTCGTCGAGTCCGGCGACACCGCCGTGACCATCACGACCCGACCATGCTGGCCGTGACCGAAACCTCGCCGGAGGCGATCCTCCGAGTGCAGCGGCCGGTACAGCGGATCGACGCTGTCTCCCCCACTCCGGCGCAGGTCAGCGCCAGCCTGGCTGATATCCATATCCGCTCGCCATACGCGGGGGCCTCCAAAGACTGCTTCAAGTCCCCGCGCATGACCGCCGCCGACGAGGAATGGGATCGGGTGCTGTTCGACCTGGGCGCCCGCCGGGCTGCGGCGTTCTTCGCGAACCGGGTCATCGTGGTCGAGGGCCCAGTGACGCCCTCTTCATCGAATGGCTGAGCCGGCGTGGGAACCTCGCCGGGCTCGGCTCCAATGTCGCCGTACTGGACGCGTTCGGGAAGTACGAATTGCACCGGGCGTCGAGCACGCTCTCGCGTTTAGAATCCCGCACGTCGTGTTGTGGGACGAGGACGCAGCGATGCCGACGACCAAGCCCCGTGTGCACAGGGAGCGGCGCCGCCAGGACCAGGCCGCGCTGGACGCCCTGGCGGCGGCCACTCATGCCCCGGCGTCCTCCTTCTTGGGAGCCGTCCGCCTCACCGGCACGATTGAAAAGTGGCTCGACATCACCGAGGAAAAGGAGGGATCTTGGAAGGCCGCCAACATCGCGGCTTCCCTGAACCACGCATACGCCGATCCGGCATCGCCCGTGCCCGGCCGCGTTCGCGGACTGCTGGCGCTGATGGCCGACCTGTTCGACGGCGTGGACCCCGCACCGCATCCAGCGTCGCCGGACTTTCAAGGCGCGCTGATCGAACGGAAACTGGCACTGCCCTCGTTGAATCTGGCCGCTGAGGTCGCGACCTTCCCCCGCGCGTCCTGCGCCTGCGCGCCCTCCATCTAGTTGTCCGGCGCGGCGGGGCCAGGCGGGGCGAGGGTGAATGGTACGTCCTGAAGTTTCCGGCTGTCAGGCCCCGAGTTTGCGTCCGACGTGCGCGATCGTCGCCTTTCGCTGCTCGGGTACAAGTCGAAAGTAGACGCGCCCCGGGTTTGGCGTGAATCGGCCGTGCAGGTCGAAGAGGCGTACGACACCGTCGAAATCCTCGAACTCGCAGTGGTGCTTGCGACTCGCCGACTCAGGCGTCACATGGGACCGCCACGCGGGCGCGGTCGACCTCGCCGGGTCCCATTGGCCGATCGTTTCGTTGATCCGCAGTAGTTCCCGCGCCCCCGGGACGACCCAGCGAGGCTCCAGCTCGGCGAACTGCTGCTCGGTCTGCGGCAGGAACAACAGGTGGGGATAGAGGTCGGCGCGGGCTTCCCAGATCTCCGAACCGTGCAGAAGTTCCGATATCCCGGCCGCGCTGATCCATTCGTGGTGGACGTCGACATGATCGGGCGCGGAGGCGTGCCGAACTTCTACATAGTCTTCGTGGATGTCGCCGTCCGGGTCGTCCGTCAGGGTCTCGCACCGAGCCCGAACCCACGGAACTCCCCAGGCAGGGGCCACGGGCAGGCTCACCGCAGCACCGTCCATCAGGTGCGCCGCTCCCAACCCCTTCGCCGGCCGGCCTTCCCAGAAGTACTCGGCGCCGTCCTCCGCCCCGGGTGGAAGAACCGAGCTGAAGGGTGCCCGGTTCTGCAAGCCGCGAATCCAACGCCAGAGGTCACGGTTGGCGGGGCGACCGGACCATTCACCGAGGTAGTAGCCGGGAGCCAGTTCCACCTCCGCCAATTTCAGCTCCGAGATGAGGGCCGTGTCGCCGCGTTGTGCTGCTATCTTGCGCAGCACTCCAACAAACTGTTTCATCGCGTCGTCCACCTTTTCCTTCGGGAGGACGACGGTGCAGGACAGTTCGTTGAAGAACAGCAGGACGCGCACGAGGCCCCTTTCGCATCAGGGGAAACGGAAGGTTGTCAGTCGAGAAGCCGATCGAGCGAACGGTCCCACTCGTCGAAGAACCCCTGCGGCCACTCCGACAGCATCCCGTCCGGGCCGATCGTGGGGTTGACGATATCGATGATCCCGTCGTCCTTGCGGTGAAAATAGAGCAACCGCACGTCATCGGCGGGAATCTGCTCGCGCTTCACCGCCAGGCGGACACCGTTGAGGATGTGGTCGCTGTGCGTCTCGACGATCACCTGCGCCCCGGCCGCTGCCGCCGCACACGTCAGCCCGGCGAGTGCGCTCTGCCCTTGCGGATGGACATGCGCCTCCGGATTCTCAAGAAGGATCATGGCCCCAGGCCGGGCGGTGAGGCAGGCGACCACGACCGGCAGCACGTAGGTGAGCCCGAACCCGACGTTGGTCGGCCTCCGTACGTTCGACCTTAGGTGCCCTTTCCTGGCGAACTCGAAACCGAGTCGGACCAGGTCGGTCTGCTCAATCGCGGCTGTCGAGATCTTGACCCCGGGACATATCTCGCCCATCCAGGCTTCCAGTTGGTCGGGCAGGCGATGCGATGCCGCAGGGTGGTGCAGGGCGGTCGCCGTTACGGTCTCATCCTGGTTATGGCGCAGGAAGTCGATGGTGTATTCACCCCGAGTGCCGAGGAATCCGCGCCGCACTGCCATTTCATGGGATCTCGGATAAGTCACGGCCGGGTTGATCCGATCAGCCCTCAAGTACTGAAAACCGCGATTGAAAAGGGTAAACGCGGTCCCTCCTTCGTCGTCCCAGTCAGGATCCACGTGCACCATGTCGGGATCCAGGCCACGGAGTAGCGGAAGGAGGTCGTCCTCACGACCATAGCGAGCCAGGATCGTATGCGAGAAATCGTCCACTACGACCTCGAACCCGATCTCCGGAACCCTTCCCTGGTCTGCGGCATAATCTTCATGGAGAATGTCCTGACCGGTCCCAAGTTCTACGAGCTCCCCGTTCAATGGGAGACTTCCTGAGGATCCCCTCTCGTCGATAAGAGTATAATCTACGAGCATGCTCGCGTCGTCTGCTTGGCGTAGCAGCGCCAGGGCTTGCAGGACGGTGCTCTTTCCGGAGGAGTTCAGGCCGGAGAGGAGCGTATAGGGAGCGAGCGGAATTTCCGCCTTGGCGAACGCTTTGAAGTTGGTGATGGTCAGCTTGTCGATCACTTGGCAACCCGCCGGAGGAGTTCTTCGACGGCACGGAAGCGCAGCCGCACCTTTTTCGCGTCGCCGGTCGCGACGGAGATGGCCTGCAAGAACCAGTCGTCCTGCATGAGGGTCGTGAATTGCTCCTGCGCCATATCGCGCCTTTCGACCAACGCGCTGATCTCTCGAGGCTTCATCTTTGCCAGGTTCACCGAGACCGCCTCGAACAGGGCCTTGTTGATCGGAAGCCGTCGCTCCTGCCCGGGGAACCGCTTACGGAACGCGTGCTCCTCAAAGATGTCGCGGGCCGCCCACATCGCCCGCTCGAAGTCCGTCCGAAGCCGTTCGATCTCCTTCGCGCCGAGGCCGTTCAACCGCTTCATCGCCTGCCGGAGGAAGTCGTCGAGATCCCCGCGCTGATAGTCCGCGGGGTCGGTGAGCCGGAAGGCGAGGAAGCGCAACACCATCTCGCGGTCTGCCATTCGGTCCGGCTTGACGCTGTGCTGGGTCGCATCGAGGAACGCTTCGCTGCCGGCCAGCTCGGCCAGCAGCTTGCGGGCGTAGCCTGGGATGAGGGCGTGCCGGAGTTCCTGAAGTGTGAGGGTCTTGCCGCCGATGTTGATGCGGGCGAAGATGTTGAATTTCACCGGCTCCGGCGTCCCCGCCCGGATCAGGTGGACGATCAGTTCGGTCTCGTCGATTCGGGTCTGGAGCCCGCCGGGCAGCTCTGAATAGGCACAGCCCTCGTAGGCGTGGAGATATTCCAGGCCGCGGAGCCTGAGCGGCTCCGCATCGATCACTTCCGGGGAGACGAAGCGGGCGATCGTGGTGAGCCGCTGGATGCCATCGACGATCGCCCAGCTCTCCTCGCCGCTCTCGGCCGCGTAGAGGGTGGGCAGGGGGATGCGGAGCAGCAGCGACTCGATGAGCCTGCTCTGGGCGGTCTCGTTCCAGATCCCGGCGAGGCGCTGGAAGTCGGGGTTCAGATCGAGGACGCCGCGCCGCAGCCTGGCCAGTAGCAGTGCCACCGTCGGGTTCCTGGTCTGAACGTCGATCTTGGCCGGATCGAACGGTTCATGGATCGACTCGGCGGGAGGGGGCTCCTCTTCCTTCTCCACACCCGTACTGAAGCCCTGGTAGGTGTACTCCACCGGGACGTCGAACTCTTCCTGCCTGCTCACGCCGATCGTGCCCGTCCTTCGCCGCGCCGGTCCACCCGCGTGCGCCTGGTGACGCGATCCAACACTATCCAGAGTCTTCCCACCGGCCAGCGACACTCCGGGATCGCCAGACCGTTACAGTCGCGCGGGTGCGGGGAAGTCGGCACCTTCGCGTTGGTTCGGGGGTGACAATGGGGCGATGGCGGATTTGGGCTCGGGGGCGGAAGGGCCGCAGCCGTTCGCGCATCTCAGTGCTCCCAACGCGGCCCTCTACCGGGACGTGCTGCGCTCGTTCGCACGGGCGAAGGAGCGCTTCACCGTTCACCTGCGTCCCGAGGACGTGGCGGCAGAACTGCGGCGGGGAAGCGACGAGCAGCTCGCGCAGGCGTTGGACAAGCTGGTGGAGTGGGGGAACCTGCGGGCCGACGCCGACACCGGTCGTGTGACGACCGTCGAGGACTTCCACCGCAAGCGGTTCCTGTTCCAGCTCACCGCGGCCGGTCATGCCGCCGAGCAGGCGATCGCGTTCTACGAGGAGGCGATCGGGCAGCGCGGCGTGCTCCAGTCGGTGGCGCTCGCCGACATCGCCGAGCAGCTCGCGGCCCTGTCGGCGCTCGCGTCCGAAGCCGACCCCGACCCGGCCAAGGCGCACCTGCTGCTCCTGGCGCTGGCGGACCGGTTCTCCTCGCTGGCCGACAACGCGCAGGCGTTCATGTCGTCGCTGCGGCGGGCGATCGACTTCTCCGACGGCGACGTCGAGGGGTTCATCGCCTACAAGGAGCGGCTCATCGACTACATCAACCGGTTCATCGCCGACCTCGCCAACTCCGGGGCCCGCATCGCGGGGCTCTTGGACGAGGTGGAGGAGCACGGCCATGAACGGCTGCTGGGATTGGCGGCGCGCCGGGAGGCGTCCGACGCGGTTCCGGGCGGGCCCACCGCGAAGGGACGCACGCCGTCCGGAACGGAGCAGGACGCCGCCGACGAGGCGTTCAGCCGCGCAGAGGCCGCCGCGTTGGAGTCGTGGCGCAACCGGTGGCGCGGGCTGCGAGACTGGTTCGTCTCCGGCGGGACGGACCGCCCGTCGCAGGCGCGGCTGCTCCGGCAGTCGGCGGTGACGGCGATCAAACAGCTGCTCGACACGGTGGGACTGCTGAACGAGCGCCGCTCCGGCCGCTCCGACCGGTCGGCGGACTTCCGGGCGCTGGCCCGGTGGTTCGCCGAGGCGCCGGACGAGGCGGCGATGCACCGGCTGTGGAGGGCGGCGTTCGGGCTGACGTCCGCGCGGCATCTAACCGTGACCGCCGCGACGGTCGCGGCCTGGGACGAGGCGGAACCGCAGGGACACCCGTGGGCGGACGCGCCGCCGGTGCGGATCTCGCCGCAGCTGCGCCGCACCGGCTCCTACGAGCGGCGGGGCAAGCCGAACCGCGTCCAGGACCGATCGCGAATGCGCAGGATGCTGCGCGAGCGCGCCGATCGAGAGGCCGCAGAGACGGCGGTGGCGCGGGAGCGGTTGTGCACTGACGGACCCGTCCTCCTGTCGGAGCTGGGGACGCTGGACGCACGGGCCTTCCGGCTGTTCCTGTCTTTACTGGGTGACGCGCTGGCGGCGCGGGTGCCGGGTGAGGCCGAGGTGAAGGCGGTCACCGGGGACGGATCGATGGAGGTGCGGCTGTCCCTCGTTCCGGACGGCGGGCAGGTGCGCATCGTCACCGAGGAGGGCGTGCTCAGCGGGCCCGAGCACCTCATCGAGATCACTGATCTGCATGGGTGACGAGGAGGACGCGCGGCGGCGGGCCGCGCTGCGGGCGCTGCTGCGGCGGCCGCTGCTGACGGCCGAATCCGATCCGGAGGTTCTGGTGCTGGTCCGCCGGCACCAGGCGGAGCTGCGCGACTGGTTGAGCAGGGAGACGGGTTGGCGGCTCCAGGTGGACGCCGAGATGGCCCGGCTGTTCAAGACCGTGCCGACGCTCGACGACGGCACGCATCCGGCGCGCGGCAGGGCCGGGGAGCCGTTCGGGCGGCGCCGCTATGTGGTGCTGTGCCTGGCCTTGGCGGTACTGGAGCGCGCCGACGCGCAAACGACCCTGGGCCGGCTCGCGGAGGAGGTGCTGAACGCCGCCGCCGAACCGGATCTGGCGTTCCCGTTCAGCCTGGACAGCCGGGCGGAGCGGTCCGACCTGGTCGCGGTCGTGCGGCTGCTGCTCGGCCTGGGTGTGCTGCGGAGGGTGTCCGGGGACGAGGAGTCCTATCTGTCGGCGACCGGGGACGTCCTGTACGACGTGCGCCGGGCCGTCCTCGCGGCGCTGCCGACCGGGGCGCGGGGGCCGTCCACGGTCACCGCGGCGGGGTTCGAGGAGCGGCTGGCGGAACTGGTCGACGAGCCCGTCCCCGACACCGACGAGCTGCGCAACCGGGCGCTGCGGCGCGGCCTGACCCGCAGGCTGCTGGAAGACCCGGTGGTGTACTACGACGACCTGGACGACGCCGAACGCGCCTACCTGGTGTCCCAGCGCGCCGCGATCACCCGCCGGATCGAGGAGGCCGCCGGCCTCGTCGCCGAGGCGCGGGCCGAGGGCGTGGCGATGGTCGACCCGGACGACGAGCTGACCGACGTGCGGATGCCCGAGCAGCGCACCGACGGGCATGTGACGCTGCTGGTCGCCGAGTACCTGTCGGACCGGGACGGGGCCGGGTGGGACGAGCTGACCGTCTTCGTCCAGGACATGGCCGAGCGGCACAAGGCGTTCTGGCGCAAGGGCGTGACGGAGCCAGGAGCCGCGGAGGAACTTCTGGACCTCGCGCTCGGAAAGCTGGCGGCGCTGAGGCTGGTGGAGGTGACGCCCGGCCGGGTGAGGGCTCGTCCGGCCATCGCGCGATACGCCGTGGAAAAGCCGACCATCCGGTTACCGAGGGGCGTGGCGGACCGTCCCCTCACGGAGAACACGAGGAGGGCCGAACCGTGAGCGAGGTGCCCACCGCGGCGTCCGAGCGCTGGAAGCCGCTGCGCGCCGGGCTCGTCGACATGTTCTACTACGACGTCGAGGAGTTCCGGTTCCATGACGGGCGGCTGCTGCTGCGCGGCAACAACGGCACCGGCAAGTCGAAGGTGCTGGCGCTGACGCTGCCGTTCCTGCTGGACGGGGAGCTGTCCTCGCACCGGGTGGAGCCCGACGGCGACCGGCAGAAGCGGATGGAGTGGAACCTGCTGCTCGGCGGGAAGCACCCGCATCCCGAGCGGCTCGGCTACACGTGGCTGGAGTTCGGCCGCCGCCACCCGGACGGCACCGAGGAGTACCGGACGCTCGGCTGCGGCCTGAAGGCGGTGAAGGACCGCGGGATCGCCCGGCACTGGTTCTTCGTCACGTCCCGCCGCGTCGGCGTGGATCTGGCCCTGGTCTCGGACGGGGGCGTGTCGCTGACGCGGGAGAAGCTGCGCGAAGCCGTGGAGGGGCACGGCCTGGTCTACGACCGGGCCTCCGACTACCGGCGGGCGGTCGACGAGGCGCTGTTCGGGCTGGGTGAACACCGCTACGAAGCGCTGGTCAACCTGCTGATCCAGCTCCGCCAGCCACAGCTCTCGAAGAAGCCGGACGAGCGGCTGCTGTCCCGCGCGCTGGCGGAGGCGCTGCCACCGCTCAGCCCCGCACTGATCACCACGGTGGCGGAGGCGTTCCGCGGCCTGGACGAGGAGCGTGACGCGCTGCGTGCCTTGGAGGACGCGCACAGGGCCGCGACCGGTTTCCTCGGGCACTACACCAGGTATGCGCGGATCGCGGCGAAACGGAAGGCGGCCGGACCGCGCCTGACGCAGAGCCGCTACGAACATCTCAACCGGGGTCTCACCGAGGCGGAGGCACGGTTCTCGGCGGCACAGGCCGACCTGGCGGAGGCCGGGCGGCTGCTGGAGGAACTGGAGTCGGAGAAGACCCGGCTGGAGGCGCGGCGGACGGCGCTGGAAGCGAGCCCGGAGATGCGCGACGCCGAGCGCATCGAGCAGATGGGCGCGGAGGCGCGGCGCCGGGACGCGTACGCGCGGACCCGGGAGCGCGACCGCGACGAACTGGTCCGCGAGGTCGACCACAAGCGCGGCCGGGCCCGGACCGCGCTGTCACGCGCCGAGTCGGGCGAGTCCGTCTTCGGCGCCGTCCGGGACGAAGCGGCGACGCTGGCGGAGGCCGCGGGCTGCGGTCGCGCCCACGCCGAGGCGATGGACGGATGGGACGCCGACCCCGCGACCGCGCAGCGGGGCACCGGCAGGCTCGCGGAGGACCGGTCCCGCGCGCTCGCCGAACTCGACCGGCTGCGGGCGGAGGTCGGCTCGGCCCGCACCCGGCTAAACGCCGCCACCGCCGAGGTGGAACGGCTGCTCGCGGAGCAGCAGGCCGCGGCCGAGCGGATCGCCGCGGCCGACGCGGGAGCGCAGGCGGGTGCGGCGGCCCTGCTGGACGGCTACATCGCCTACGTCGCCGGGCTCACCGAGATCCGGCTGGACGACGCCGACACCGTCCTGGCCGCGCTGGAAGACTGGACGAGGACGGCGGAAGGCCGCAACCCCGCCGCGAGCACCGTGGACGACGCCGCGCGCGCGGCGACCGCGGCGCTCGGCGGGCAGCTGGCCGACGTCGAATCCCGGCTGCGGACCGAGCGGGCCGGAGCGGAGGCGCTGCTCGACGAGATCGGACGGCTGGAGGCCGGCGGGCACGACGTCCCGCCCGTCCCGTACATGCGCACCGGCTCTCGCGCGGGCCGTGCGGGCGCGCCGCTGTGGAAGGTCGTCGACTTCGCCGAGACGGTGCCGGGCGACCACCGGGCAGGGCTGGAGGCCGCGCTTGAGGCGGCCGGGATCCTGGATGCCTGGGTGACGCCGGACGGAGCCCTCGTCGGGGAGGACGACACGTTCGTGCTGACCGGTGGGGACGTCCAGGGTCCGTCGTGCGCGTTGGTGCTGCGGCCCGCCGTCGACCGCGCCGACCCCGCCGCCGCCGCGCTCGGCGACGACGCCGTCCGGGCCGTCCTCGCCGGGATCGGCCTCGGTCCCGGCGCTCGGACCTGGATCGCGGTGGACGGGCGGTGGGCGAACGGCGTCCTCGGCGGCTCCTGGCACAAGGAGAACGCCCGCTTCATCGGCGAGGGCGCCCGGGAGGCCGCCCGCCGCACCCGCATCACCCGGCTCCGCGAAGAGCTCACCGACACCAGGACGCGGATCGCGGTGCTGGAGCAGGAACGGGACGCGCTGACCGCGCGGCAGAACACGCTGGCCGCCGAACACCGCGCGCTCCCGCCCGACACGGACCTGCGCGAGGCCCACATCCGGCTCGCCGCCGAACACCGCAGGCGGCGGGATCTGGACGCCGAGCGCACGCGCGCGGACGAGGTCGTGACGCGGTGCCGCGACGAGGTGAACGCGGCGGAGGGCCGGGCCGCTGAGTTCGCCTCCGACGTCGGCCTGCCGGTCGACGGGGCCGAACTCGCCGCCGTACGCGAGGCGTTCGACGGCTACCGGATGGTGCTGGCCGAACTGTGGCCCGCGGCGCGCGCTCTGCTGTCGGCGCGGGAGACGGCGCGTGAGGCCGCGGAGGAACTGGAGCACATCCAGGGGCGGCTGGCGAAGGCGGCGGAGGAGGCCACGGAGGCACGCGGGCGGTCGGACGCGGCCGCCGAGCAGCACCGGGCGCTGGTCGAGACCGCGGGCTCCGCCGTCGACGAGCTGTTCCGGCAACTTGAGCGGGTGAAACTGGCCCTCGCCGAACGGGACCGCGCCGAAGCCGCGGCGCGCCAACGGGAACGGACGGCGCTGGAAGAACGCGGCAAGGCCGAGGGAAAGCGCGAGGAGCTCCAAGACGAGATCACCACGGCCACGGCCGCCCGCGACGAGGCCGTCGCCGCCTTCCGGGCGTTCGCCGCGACCGGCCTGCTGAGCGTCGCGCTGCCCGATCTGGACGTGCCCGACCCGGCGCAGGAGTGGGCGGCCAATCCCGCCGTGCTCCTGGCCCGCGCCGTCAACGCCGACCTGGACGCGATCGACGACGGCGACGGCCCCTGGGACCGCGTGCAGAAGAAGGTGACCGAGGAGCACAAGCTGCTGTCGGACGCGATGTCCCGGCACGGCCACTCGGTCGGCCTGACCCTGCGCGAAGGGATCATGGTCGTGGACGTGCTGTTCCAGGGCCGCAGCCGGGACATCCCCGGTCTGGCGGAGGCCCTTGCGGCCGAGACGGGGCACAGGGCCCGGCTGCTGTCCGCCCGCGAGCGGGAGATCCTGGAGAACCACCTGCTCAACGAGGTCGCCGGCACCCTCCAGGAGCTCATCGCCGCCGCCGAGGACGAGGTGCGGGAGATGAACGGCGAGCTGACGTCCCGTCCGACGTCCACCGGGATGCGGCTGCGGCTCGTGTGGAGACCCGCGAAGAACGCCCCGGACGGGCTGGACCGCGTCCGGGACAGGCTCCGGCGGACCATCGACGCCTGGTCGGCGGACGACCGCGCGGCCGTCGGCCGGTTCCTGCAAGAGCAGATCGCGCGCGAGCACGCCGACAACCCGTCGTCCGGCTGGACCGAGCAGCTCACCCGGGCGCTGGACTACCGGTCCTGGCACGCCTTCACGATCCAGCGGCTCCAGGACGGGCAGTGGCGTCCGGCGACCGGGCCGGCGTCCGGCGGCGAACGGGTGCTCGCCGCGTCGGTACCGCTGTTCGCCGCCGCGTCCGCGCACTACAAGTCGGCCGGCAACCCGCACGCGCCGCGGCTCATCGCCCTGGACGAGGCGTTCGCCGGGGTGGACGACGACTCGCGCGCCAAATGCCTCGGCCTGCTCGCCACCTTCGACCTGGACGTCGTGATGACCAGCGAACGCGAATGGGGCTGCTACCCGCAGGTACCGGGCCTGTCGATCTGCCAGCTGTCCCGCCGGGACGGCATCGACGCCGTCCTCGTGACCCCGTGGCGCTGGGACGGCCGGGAGCGCACCCGCGCCGATGCGCCGCGGCCCGCGCCCACGGCGGATTCCTTGTGGAAGGACGACCCCCCGACAACTGCCACGGGGCAGGCGGACCTGTTCGGATGACGGGCACCGACCGGCTGCGGCGGCTGCTCGGCGGCCCCGATACCGCCTGGCTGCTCCAGCGGGTCCGGCGACGGCTCGAACGCGGCGGCACGCTGACCGGGACCGTCACGCTCACCGCGGCCACCCCCTCCCAGCGGCGCGCGATGGAACTGCTCCTCGGCCGCCGTACCGTCCCCGGCGCATCACTGTCGGTGCCCCTCGCCGAGGTCGACCGCGTGCTGCGGGCCAGCGGCGCCTGCCCCGGCGGGCTCGCCGCCGCAGTCGAGGCCCTGGACGGCCCCGTCCGCGACCTGGCCCGGGAACAGGCCGAGACGGCCGCCGCCTGGGCGGCGGCCTTCCGACCGCTGGACGAGGCGGTCGCCTCCCGTCCCGAACTGGCCGAATGGCGCGAGTGGCTCGACTCCTCCGGCCTCGTCCGCCGTCTGACGTCCCTTGAGGACGCCGCAGGGACGCTGAGGCGGCTCGCCGCGGTCGTGCGGGCGCTGCCCGCCTCCGGTGTCCCCCTGGGCCGGTTCGCCGCCGAGACCTGCGGCAACGCCCACGCTCTCGATGACGGCCGCCCGCTCGCCACCCTGGCGAACTCCAGCGCCCGCGCCATCGCCGGGTTGCCCTTCCGCGCCGACGGCGGCGCGGAGTCCCGGCGCGACACCTGGGCCATTGTCGGCGTGTACCTGGACGAACTGTCCTCCACCGTCCTGTGCCTGGGGCTACCCGGCGACACCGCGACCGCGACCGGTCGAATGCTGGCCGCCATGCGCGGCGAACCGGTCTCGCTCACTCTTCGCCAGCTTCGCCGCCACACCACCGCGATGCGCATCGACCAGCCCCTGGAGGCGCGGGGGGACGTCCCCGCGCAGGAGACCGGCCTGGTTCGCGTCTGCGAGAACCCCGTCGTCCTGACGGCGGCGGCCGACGCCCTCGGTCCGTCCTGCCCACCGCTGGTCTGCTGCAACGGGCGCCCGTCCGCCGCGGTCTGGCGCCTGCTGGAACTCCTCGCCGAAGGCGCTTCGGAGTTCGCCTACCACTGCGACTTCGACTGGGGCGGGGTGGCGATCGCCACCGCCGTCCATACCCGTATCGGCTGGCGCCCCTGGCGCTTCGAGGCCGCCGATTACCTCCAAGCCGCCTCGGACACACCCCTGACCGGACGCCCCACTCCCACACCGTGGGACCCCGCACTGGCCACCGCGATGACCGAACGCGGCGTCCGCGTCGAAGAGGAACAAGTGCTGCCGCACCTCATCGGCGACCTCACCACGCCGCACAACGCATCTCGACGTGCGACCAGCTAAGCCAGAAATGTAATGCACCCGAGCGGCCGAGGGCCCTGCGATCACATCCAAGCCCCGACACTGGTTACTCGTCTGTTGCGGCCTCAACGTCATCCTCTGTCTCGTCGACGAGCGGCAGGATGTACTCCTCCGCGAGGCGAGCGAGGTGCAGTGGAAGCGGATTGCGCAGGTCCTGATCGTATTCGGGTGGCTGCCGCAGGTGGTGCGCCACGAGCGCCAGCATCTCGGGATCGTCACCGTCGGCCGGGTGGCAGCCCAGCACGGCCAGTTCCACAAGATCTGGGATCCACGCCTGCATGTCCGCGTTCGGCCCGACCTTACGAATGCCCTTGGGTGTCTTGAAATTGCCCGGTTTCGCTGTAGTGCTCCAGAAGACGCGTTCGGTGTCGTCTTCGGTCGTCCACAGGTGGACGGCCAGCCCTTTCGCCTGGTTGGGTTTGGCCACGGCCCACCACTGCGCGGTCTCACCGCGATTGCCATTACCGGTGCGGACGCGCAGCAGCCGGACACCGGGGTGGAGCGGACGGGGCGGCGCGTGGCCGAGCCGAATCTTGTCGCGCTCGATGACGCCGTCCTGCATCCAGGGCCAGAACGTGCGGATGTTCTGCGCGTGAACCATAAGCAGAATTTGGTCATGCCGCAGCGACCGGTACACCACCTGTAGCCATTCCTGGACGGCGTGCCTCTGCTCGTCCCGGCGGTTCCCATCCGGCCGTGACCTTTCTTCGGCCTCGGCAGCCCGTTCCGCCAGGACGTCCGTCCGCTGCGTGAGGTTGAGCAGTGCGCGGGGATAGGAAATCCATCCGCCCGCCCCGCAGTCTGCGTCCGGGCACCAACCCTCGATGTGCGCCAGCCCGGGATCGGCCGGGTCGGGCGTCACGCGGACGGCCAGCGGGGCGATCCCCTCCCAGCCGGTACGGCTCCGGCGGGTGCGACGGACCACCCAGATCGCGCCGTACGACAGTCCCGTGAGGAGATCACCGTGGCGCACGTCCGGGATGGGCAGGAGACGGGCTCCGAGCTGGCGGAGGCCGTCGTTCCACGCATGCTCCGCGCGATGCTCGATGTTCTTCACCGAGTCGTGGTGTTGCTCCTTGATCGGGACCTCGACGAACTGGCTGAGCACACCCGCGTGCGCGAAGCCGAGCCGCAGCGCTCAGCGACTTGCTCGCCGCCGGCCGGCTCACCCCTCACTGACACTTGACACCACGCTGGACCCATGGTGGTTCACGCTATGGCGAAGCGGGAGTCATGGGTAGGACACGCTGACTAGAGCCAGCGGGAGCCGTGCGCCGCGAAGGCCAGACTCCGCGCGGTCGCCGCTCGGCGACACCATAGCCCTCCCTCTCTGAAAGCGCTCTCCGTATGACATGGAACAGAGCCGAGAGGACATCACACGTGGGCACCAGATAAGCAACCTCGTTCAGGCCCCAGCGTACGCCTATTCGAACCTGACGGATCCACGTATAAGGCGGTGGCTGTCATCGACGTATCGAGCACTCCTGGTGGCAACTATTGCGCAGGCTCGGCGTGGATGTGCCGAATCATGAAAGTCGGCTCCCTCGTATCTGGTCAGTCACCGCCTCGGAGTAGGACGACCCCTTCCGGCAATGCGACAATCTGGCTTCTACAAGCGACGCGCCCTCTGGACCACAGAGAAAAACCGTCCTCATGCGGCTGCAGCCCGTGCAGGCCGCCCCGATGCAGGAGCAGGTGCTCCAGACCGGCTACGCGCGCGAGATCGCCCGATCGATCCTGGACGCGATGGACTGGACCGTCGGCGGCACCGTCGACGGCCTGGTCACCAGCGACGAGGTCGCCGCGAGCCGCCCCGCCCCCTACCTGGTCTTCCACGCGATGGAGGCGGCGGGCGTCACCGCCGTGGACCGGGTCCTGGTCGCCGGAGACACCCCCAACGACCTGGCCGCCGGACACAACGCCGGCGCCCGCTACGTAGTGGGCGTCCTCACCGGCGCGACCCCGGCCACCGAACTCGGCCGGCACCGGCACACCCACCTCCTGGACTCCGCCGCCGACCTCCCCACCCTCCTCTAACCCGGAATCGCTCCCCGCTAGGAATGAAGGCTGCCGTTGGGGGTGGGGCGTTGGGTGGCTTGTTCGATGGCGGTCTGGACGGCCGCGACGCGGTCGGTGAGCAGGGTGAGGGCGCCGACGGCGCGGCCCACCGGGTCGTCGGTCGTGCCGCCGAGGGCCTGGGATCGCCGGTAGGCGGCCTTGACCTCGTTCCAGCGCGCCGCCTGCTCGGGGGTCGCGCGACCGCGGAGTTCGGCGAGCTTCAGGAGGTTCGCCTCGGCGTCGCCGGTGAGGGTCTGGGCTTCGGCGGCGTAGTGGTCGTCGACGAGGGTGTCGAGTTCGTCGTCGTTCATCGCCGGGACGATCCGCTCGGCGAGCTTGTTCATGTTCCGGTACGACCCCTGGAGCCGGAACGGGGGTTCGGTGCGGGAGGCGTCGTTCTGGGCGGACGAGGCGATGTAGGCGCGGTTGACCGCGAGGACGACGTCGCGGGCGTGCAGGAGTCCGCGCAGCACGGACAGGATCTGGTCCAGCTCGGCCCGGGAGTAGGGGTGGACGAGCCGGTCGGGCCGCGCGGACGGGTCGCCGTCCGCGAGCCGCACCAGGAGCCGCGGGTCGCCGGGGTCGCGGGCGGACAGCGGCGCGAGGACGGGGTTGGAGGTGAGGGCGTTCTCGACGTAGCTGAGCGCGAACAGGTCGTCGCGGCCGGACAGGACGTCGCCGAGGTTCCAGACGTCGGCGCGGTTGGCCAGCATGTCGGGTATCTGGAAGCGGGTGCCCGACTCGGTGTAGGGGTTGCCGGCCATGCAGACCGCGAAGCGTTTGCCGCG
Source organism: Actinomadura sp. NEAU-AAG7 (assembly GCF_018603865.1). NCBI lineage: Bacteria > Bacillati > Actinomycetota > Actinomycetes > Streptosporangiales > Thermomonosporaceae > Actinomadura > Actinomadura sp. NEAU-AAG7. The sequence continues at coordinate 1,117,151 of NZ_JAHFZY010000001.1, read as the reverse complement.
CAGGTCGTAGGTGCGGGTGCGGCCGTTCCAGGTGCCCTCGACGCGGCGCTGCGCGTCGCAGAGGGGGATGAACTTCTGGAGCAGCTCGGACGAGGTGTGCTGGATGTCGTCGAGGTAGAGCAGCACATTGGTGCCGAGCTCGAACGCGAGGTTGATCTTCTCGATCTCGCGGCGCGCGGTGGCGTCCGGTGCCCCGGCGGGGTCGAGCGAGGTGACCGAGCGGCCGAGGGCGGGGCCGCTGACCTTGATCATCAGCAGGCCGAGACGCTCGGCGACGTACTCGATGAGGGTGGTCTTGCCGTAGCCGGGCGGTGAGAGGAGCAGCAGCATCCCCATCTGGTCGGTGCGCTTGCCGGTTCCGGCCGCGCCGAGCTGCTTGGCGAGGTTGTCGCCGATGAGGGGCAGGTAGACCTCGTCGATGAGCCGGTTGCGGACGAAGGCGCTCAGCACGGCCGGTCTGTGCTCGGCGAGGCGGAGCCTGCGCTGTTCGGCGGAGATCAGTTCGGTGCGGTGGCGCTGGTAGGCGCGGTAGGCCGGGACGTGGTCGCCGCGGAAGCGGCGGACGCGCGCGAGGGTCTCGTCCAGCCGGAGGCCCAGGTCGCGGCCGGTGATCCTCGGGTGGGCGCCGAGCAGGCCGGTCACGGTGGCGGTCAGCTCGGCGTCGGAGTCGTAGCGGGTGGCGGAGGTGCCGCACAGGAGCATGGCGATCACCTCGGGATGGTCGAGCCGGTCGGTGTCCGGGGTCGCGGCGTCCAGCCACGCCTCGGCGAGGTGGTGGCGGGCGGGGAGGGAGGCGGGTTCGTCGCCGAGGGAGCGCAGGTCGTGGTCGAGTTCGTCCGACAGGGCGCCGAGTGCGGCGCGGAAGTCGCGGAGAAGGCCGCGGGCGCGGGGGCCGGTGACGAATCCCGCCGGCGACGTCGCGAGTTCCTCGAACAGGTACTCCCCCGCCAGCGCGTCGGACGGCAGGTCCAGGGCCGCGCAGAACGCGGTGACGGCGGCGTTCAGTTCGGCGCACAGGTCGTCCACGGCACGGGTCCGGCCGAAGGCGGCGCGGGCCTGGGCCAGCGAGGCGGCCCGGACCGTCCAGGCCGCGCGGGCGGGTTCGTCGGTGCCGTGGTTCCAGAAGAGCAGGGCCGCGGCCCTCGCCGCGGCGGGGTAGCGGAGCAGGGCGGCACCGGCGTGCAGGCGCAGGAGTTCGGTCAGGACGAGGGTGGCGTCGTGGTCGTGGACGCCCCGCTCGTAGCCCTCGTCGTACCGGGTCGCCGCGATGTTCCGCACCAGGTCGTACAGGCCCGACTCGGTGGCGGCGGCACGGTGGAGTTCGGCCACGGACGACTCGCCGGTCCCGGCCTCGGCGTCCAGGAGGATCGAGGCGGCCAGGTACTCGGCCCGGTACACCCGCGGGGTCTCCGACACCAGCGCCTGGTCCCAGAACGGGCGGGTCTTCTGGAACGGCTCGTCCCGTACGTCCGCGCGGTAGTCGGTGCCCGTCACGGCGAAGGCCATGGTCCCGGCGTGGGGGACGAGGGTGAGTTCGGCCGGACGGGTGTTGACGGCGAAGCGGTGGCGTCCGAGGCGGAGCGTGTCGCCGCCGTCGGCGTAGAGGTCGAGCCGGTCGCGGAGCGCGCGGCCCGCCTCCTGGCGCGCGGCCTTGACGCGGCCGTCCAGCTCTTCGGCGCGGACGTGGTCGCCGAGCGTGCGGAGTTCGGCGGCGACGCCGTGCAGGCGGGCCACCGAGGGGTCGGTGGTGAAGTAGGTGTTGACCTCGTCCGGGGAGGTGAACGCGGCGGCCCTGCGCTGGACGCCGGCGAGGATCCGCTCGGCCGACTCGGTCAGCCGTCCGGCGTGGCGGGCGCGTTCGTCCAGCAGGGCCTGCTTACGGGCGGTGAACGCCTCGTACAGGTCGGTTCGCTTGGCCTCCAGTTGCCGGAGGAAGTCGTCGAACTCGGCGAACCGGGTCTCCAGGCTCTCCACCCGCAGGAGCAGGCGTCCGAGTTGCTCGTCGCAGCGGTCGGGGGTGTCGGCCGCGGTGAGCGCGCCCGCCACGGCCTGGTCGAGCAGCGCGTGCTCGGCGGCGAACGCGGCGCGGCCCTCGGTGTCGAGCAGCGCGCGGCGGCGGGAGTCCAGCAGGGCGCGGGCGCGGTTGACGCCGGCCAGCACCGCGCCGACGCGCTCCAGGATCGCGGTGCGGACGGTCGCGTCGGCGATGTCGAGGTCGCCGACGACCTCGGTGACGATCTCCAGGCCCTCGGCCTGCGCGGCCAGCCGCTCGTGCACGGGCGCGGCCGCGGCGACGGTGCCGATGCCCTCGGCCTGGGCGGTGAGCCGGTCGATCTCGGCGTGGTAGCCGGTGAAGGCGCCGTCGCCGCGCAGGAACGCGACCGCGCCCCGGCCGGTGTCGTGCTGGGCACCGGCGAGGGCGGACGCCAGCTCGTCGACGCGGTCGTGGTCGGCGTGGCGCAGCTCGCGCAGGGTCTCCAGACGGCCCCGGGCGCGACGCAGCTCGGCGAGCCTGGCGACCCAGGCGTCGGCGGTGCCCGGGTCCTGGTCCCGCACCAGCCGGATCAGTGCCGCGACCGTGCCGGCGGCCTCCTCGACCGCCGCGTGCGCCTGCGCGGTGAGCGCCTGGACGTTGCCGTACTCGGCCAGCACCTGGTCGGCGGTCGCACGGACCTGGGTGAGCGGGGCCAGCAGGTCCCCGAGCGCCCCGTCGCCCAGCCAGTGGTAGAGGTCGGCCGCGCGGACGCAGGCGGCGATGAGCGCCTGGAACATCGCGGTGGACGGCGGCGTCTCCTCGGCCATCCGGGTCACCGCGAGGCAGTCGGAGATGCCCCGGACCAGGTCGGCGTTGCCGACGCGCTCCAGCGGTCCGGTGCCGACCGGCCGCGCGGCGGCGTGCGCGTCCGAGACGTACGGGGTCCGCCACACCTGCACGGGGTGGACGCGGGACGGCTCGTCGGACTGGGCGCGCAGCACGACGAGCGTGCCGTCGTCGAACAGCGAGTGGCCGTGGCAGGTGATCGGGGCGGCCACCTGCTCGCGGATCACGTTGTAGTGCAGCAGCAGCGACCGGCCGTCCTCGCGGGAATGGAACACATACAGGACGTCCTCGCCGTTGGGCGAGCGGACGGCCCGCTCGTACTCCAGCCCGGCGACCTCGGTGTCGAAGGTCTTGGCGGTCCCGGTGTCGAGGTAGTAGCCGCCGGGGAAGACGACGCCGCGGTCGTCCGGGAGCCGCCGGCACGCCTGCTCGATGCCGTCGAGCCGGACCACCTCCTTGGTGCGGGTGTTGAACACCAGGTGCCGCCAGGCGCTCTCGTTGTAGGGACGGATCCGCAGCAGGATCAGCGCGCCGACACGGGCATGGTGCACGTCGGCGTCGGCGAGGCTCTGCAACGGCTCCTCGACCGGCTCGGCGTGGATGCCGGCGTCCGTCCCGGTGTCGTCCTCGATCTTGACGGTGAGGGTGCCGCCGGTGGTCCCGACGAACACCTCGCCCCCGATGGAGATGTGCGGGTGGCGGCCCTGGACGTGGTCCTCGCGGGTCGTCTCCGTCCAGGCGAAGTCGTGGGACGGCGGGAAGACGTGGTCGCGCTCCCCCCGGTTGTCCAGGTAGCGGACGGTGCCGTCGGCATCCACCGACCAGCGGAGCACGCGGACGTCCTCCAGCCGCGGGCCGGTCTGGAAGACCGCCAGGAGCCGGCCGTCCAGCCGCCGAAGCTGGAGCAGCCGGGCCTGCCGGTAGTACCGGTACATCTCGGCGAAGTCCCGCTCGAACCGCGGATCGCGCAGCAGCCGCGGCGACGCGTCGGGCCCGGCCGCCGTGAAGGCGAAGCCGTTCCCGTCCCCGTCCCCGTCGCGGGCGAAGCGGTGCAGCGCGAAGACGTCGCCGACGCCCGCCTCGGCCCTGAGCCCGGTGAGCGTGTTGTAGCCGAACAGCAGGAGCCCGCCGACCGGCACGAGGTCGCGGGGCACGCAGCCGTTCCCGGTGCGGATCCGCTCCGTCCCGAGCAGGCGCAGCTCGGTGCCGCCGAAGACCTCCACGCGCCGGGCGTTGAGCGCCTCGGCGCGCTCGGCCAGCTCGGCCGCGTGGCCCGCCAGGCGGGCGCGCAGCACCTCGTAGGTGCCGTGGTCGAGCCCGGTCCCGGCGTCATCGGACGCCTTCGCCTCGGTCACATCCGCTTCTCCGGCGGCGAGCCCGCTCACAGATCCTCCTCCAGTCGTTCCACCGGCGCCCCCGCCGGCCGTTCCGCATGCCCGGCGGGGGCCGCCGGGCTCAGCCGGTCATGGTTCAGTGCGTGGCCGCGTTGGCGGCCGGCCTGGGCATCCCGGTGAGGGGCGTATCCCCGAGCGACACCTCGGCGAGCGGCATCTCGGCGACGCCCAGGTGCCGGGCCGCCTCCAGCAGTTCGCGCATCTTGCCGGTGTCCGGGCCGCCGGACCCGATCAGCCGCATCAGCAGCGCCGACAGCGTCAGGTCCCGCACGCCCGCGGTGTCGAGCGAACCCAGCAGCCGCGCCATGTCGCCCGTGAAGCTCGCCGAACCGTCCAGCCACGGGCCGGCGAGCGTCTGAGCCACCTCGCTGTTCCGCACGAACCCGTCCACGCCCTTGCCGAGCGCGATCGAGCCCATGAGGCGGTCGAGGAACACGCTCTCGCCGCCGACGATGCTGATGTCGGCCTGCTCCAGCCCGGTGGACAGCACGGCGGCCTGGGCCTCGGCGACCTGCCGCTGCGTGTCGATGCCGGCCAGCCGGACCTCCTTCTCCGCCTGGAGCCGCAGCCGGTACTCCTCGTGCCCGCGGCCGGCGTCGTCCAGGGCCGCCATCGCGGCCGCCTTCTCGGTGAGCCCCGCCGCCTCGGCCTTCGACCTCTCCCGGACGGCCGTGGCCTCGGCCAGCGCCTTCTCCTGGGTGACGGCGGCCTCGGCGCGGCCCACCTTCTCGATCGCCGCCGCGTCGCGCTCGCGCACCTGGACCGCGGCGAGCCCGGCCGCGGCGGCCTCCGCCCGCGCCCCCTCGGCCAGCCGGATCCGGGCGTCGGCGTCCAGCTCCGCGGCCTGCCGGCGGGCCTCGGCGAGCGTCAGCTCCTCGCGCGCCCGGTGGGCGGCCGCGGCCTCGGCCGCCTCGGCGGCCTTGATGTCCTTGACCAGGTTCTCCTGCGCCTCGGCCTCGGCACGGATGACCACGGCCTGGCGGGCGCGCTCGGCCTCCTCGACCGCGCGCAGCCGCTTGATGTCCTCCTCCTGCTCGGCGACGGTCCGCTCGACCGCGATCCGCTCCCGGATCACCTCGGCGATGTCCCGCTTCTGCCCCTCGACCTCCTTGTCCGCCGCGATCCGGGTCAGCTCGGTCTCCCGCTCGCGGGCGATGACCTCCAGCAGCCGGTCCTTCTCGATCCGCTCGCTCTCGATCGCGATGACCCGCTCCCGGTTCTTCTCCGCGACCGCGATCTCGCGGGACTTGTTCTCCTGCTGGACGCCGAGCTGCTCGTCGGTGCGCAGGTGCGCCGCCTGGGCGCGCAGCCGCTCCTCGGCCTGCACGCGCTGGGTCTCGGCCTCCTCGCGGGCCCGCACCGTCTCGATCTCCCGCCGCTGCCTGAGCTCGGCGTCCGCCTGGCGGCGCTCCAGCTCCAGGATCGCCTCCCGCGCCTCCACGTCCTGGCGGGCGATCTCCTTCTCCTCGTTGCGCGCGTGCTCGTTGGTGCGCACGTGCTGGATCGCGGTCAGCTCGGTGATCTTGCGGATGCCCTGGGCGTCCAGGATGTTGCTCTTGTCCAGCGACAGCAGCGACGTCTGCTCCAGGTGGTCGATCGCGGCGTCCTCCAGGCTGTAGCCGTTCAGGTCGGTGCCGATCACCTCGATGATGTGGTCGCGGAACTCGTTGCGGCGGGTGTAGAGGTCCTCGAAGTCCAGGTGCTTGCCGACGGTCTTGAGCGCCTCGGAGAACTTGGCCGCGAACAGCTCCTGCATCGTCGTCTGGTCGCTGGCGCGGGCGGTGCCGATCGCCTGGGCCACCTTCTTGACGTCCTCGACGGTCTTGTTGACCCGCACGAAGAACGTGATGCGGATATCGGCCCGGATGTTGTCCTTGCAGATCAGGCCGTCCCTGCCGGTCCGCTCGATCTCGATGGTCTTCACCGAGATGTCCATCATCTCGGCCTTGTGCAGCACCGGCAGCACGACCGCGCCGGTGAAGGTGACGTCCACCTTCTTGAGCTTGGAGACGATCATCGCCCGGCCCTGTTCGACCTTGCGGAACAGCCGGGACACCATCAGCACCAGGCCGAGGGCGATGAGCAGGGCCACGGCGAGGAGCACGCCGAGCCCGATCGTGATGACATCCATCGAGATCCCTGTCTAGGAGGAGGAGAGACGCGGGGAGGGGCGTGCGGATCAGGAGGGCGGGTGGTCCGGGGCCATCGCCGCGTCGTACGGCATGACCCAGAAGAACCCGCCCGCCGCGTCGAAATCGAAGATCAGCGCGGTGCTGCCGAAGGTGAGGGCGGTGCCGTCCGCCGCGCCCGCCACGGGAACGTCCGCCGCGGGCCGCCTGACCTGGACGGTCGCGATGGTCCCGTCGGCCGCGGTGACCTCGGCTTGGCCGAAGTCCGGCCCCACCCGTCCCGTGCGGACGACGCAGGTCCGGCCCACGAAGTCGCGCAGCGAGGTCTCCGCCCCGCCGCGGAAGACCCGGCGCAAGGGCAGGACGGCCAGCCGTGTCCCCAGCCAGGCACTCGCCGACGCCACCACCAGCACCGCGAGCGAGAGCACGACGCGCGCGGCGGTGCCGCCGATGCCGCCGAGCAGCGCCGAGCCCGCCAGGCTGACGAACCACGCCAGCGAGACCAGCGACGACACCGCCACCGTCGCCGGGACGCCGTCGAGCCCTCCCGCCACCAACAGCCCGCCGAAGCCGCCGTCCGCACCGCCGGCACCGGCCCCCGTGTCGGTGCCGGCGTCGAGGAGGTCGACCCCGAGGCCGCCGAGCAGAACCAGCGCCCAGTACCCGGCGACCACCGCCAGAGAAAAGCTGAAAAGTACCGTCGGAAAACCGAGCGCGGCGTCAATGAACTCGCCCATGTGAATGCACGCCTTCGCGTCGAGGCCATGACCGATCAGACCGCCGCACCCTGTGCGTGGCCGACAAAGAAGAGAAAGGGAAAGCGCGGCTCAGCCGAGCGCGACGGCGCGCCGAGGCTCAGCTATCGGGGAACGCCGCCGCCCAGAAGATGACACGAAGGCCGACGCGCGTGGCCGTGACCTCGGCCATCGGCTTGGGGGGACGTAGCGCGGTGAAATGGTTGCGGGGCGTCATCCGACCTCCTGATGGGAGACGTATCCTGTCTCGCCGACCAGGCTTCCCGGCACACCAGTGGTTACTTTAGCGCATTCTTTACGTCCAGGAAAAGCCCTTTCTCGGCTTTCCCGCCGCCGGCGAAAGCGCACGCTGGCGGCCGCGCACCAGCGGGTGCCGCCCGCCGTCGCCGGATCACCACCGGGCGATGAGCGGTGAGCCCGGTTCGCTCCGCCGCCAGACCTCGGTGAGGCGGACGAGGCGGGCGGGGGCGGCGATCCCGTGCACGGACGCGATCCTGCCGTCGGCGATGTCGAACGCCACGGCGCCGACGACCCCGTCGCCGAGCACGAAGAGGACGGCGGGGCCGCCGTTGACGAGCGCGTAGTGGATGGCGGGGGCGCCGCCGACGAAACGCCGTTTCGCGTCCGTGGGTTTGAAGCCGGCCCGTGCGAGGGCGGCGATCCGCAGCGGGGAGTCGTACCGGTGCGGCCGCCCGGTCAGCCCGGCGCCGTCGGAGATCGCGGTCGCGTCGTCGGTCAGCAGCGCCACCAGCCGTTCGGTGCGGCCCGAGGAAGCGGCGGCGAGGAACTCCTCGACGATCCGGCGGGCGGACGCCGGGTCCACCCCGCCGCCGTGCCGGCGCGCGGCGGTGATCCGGCGCCGGGCCCGGTGGAGGTGCTGTTGGCTCGCGGACTCGGTGATCTCCAGGATCTCGGCGATCTCGGCGTGGCCGTAGGAGAACGCCTCGCGGAGGAGGTAGACGGCCCGCTCCAGAGGCGACAGGCGCTCCATGAGGGTCAGCACGGCCAGGGAGACCGATTCGCGTTGCTCGAACGTGTCGGCCGGGCCGAGCATCGGGTCGCCGTCGAGGAGCGGTTCGGGCATCCAGGCGCCGGCGGCGCGTTCGCGGCGGGCCCGCGCCGAGCGGAGCCGGTCGAGGCACAGGTTGGTGACGACCTTGGTCAGCCACGCCTCCGGCACCTCGATCCGCCCCCGGTCGGCGGCCTGCCAGTGCAGGAACGCGTCCTGGACGGCGTCCTCGGCATCGGCGGCGGAGCCCAGCAGCCGGTACGCCAGCGAGGCCAGCCGGTTCCGGCTGGCCTCGAACCGGGTGGTGTCGAAGCGATCGGTGGCGGTGCCGTCCACACGGACCACCCTAGGCGGCTGATTCGGGACGCCCGCCGATTCCCCCGAGACTCCGCGTGGACCCGGCGAGACGGGACGAGGCCCCGCGGGCGGCGCCGCTCCGTGCCCGTTCACGTGCGGATGACCACCCGCTCCTCCGCCTCGTCCGGCGCGGCCGCGGGGGTGGCGTCCTCCGGGCCGCGGAGGACGATGCAGACGAGCAGCACGCCCATGACGGCGACGCCGATCCACATGGCCTGCTGCCATCCGTCGACGTAGGACCGCCTCGCGGCGTCGATCAGGTCCCGCGCGTACGGACCCGCGCCGCCCGACGCCTGGACGGCGTTGGCGATGCCCTCCCGGGCGGTGTCCGCGGGCCCTTGGGGGACGCCCCGCAACCGGTCGTCGATGGCGTCGCGGTACCCGGCCGAAAGGAGCGCGCCGAGCATGGCGACGCCGAGCGCGGTCCCGAACTCGCGGGTGACGTCGTTGAGGGCGGAGGCGACGCCCTGCTTGTGGCGCGGCAGCGAGCGGGTGATGGCCTCGGTGGAGGGCACCATGGAAAGGCCCATGCCGAGACCCATGACGAGGATGCCGGGCAGAATCGACCGGTAGCCGTCCTCGACGGAGACGAACAGGGCCATGAGCGCCAGGCCGACGCTGGTCAGCCCGATCCCCGCGGTCATGGTCGCGCGGGGGCCGACGCGCCCGGCGAGCCTGGGGGCCAGGCCGGAGGCCGTCATCATCGCGGCCGCCATGGGCATCAGCGCCGCCGCGGACGGCAGCGCCGACCAGCCGACCACGGCCTGGAGGAACGGGAACAGGACAACGAAGACGCCCGCCTGGACCCCGAAGACCATCACGAGCGTGATCGAGCCGACGGCCAGACCGCGCTCACCGAACAGCCGCACGTCCAGCAGCGCGGCGTCCCGGCGGCGCCGTTCCCAGACCACGAAGGCGGCCGCGGCGACGAGGCCGACGGCGAGGCCGACCAGCGTCGCGGGCGCGGTCCAGCCGCGCCGCGGGCCCTCCTGCAAGGCGAAGATGAGGGCGGCCACGGCGACGACGGACACCAGCGCGCCGACGGTGTCGAAGGCGTGGCCGGAGCGCTCGTGGGAGTTGGGAACCGACGTCAGGGCCAGGGCCAGGGCCAGGGCGACCAGCGCTACGGGCAGGACGAACTGCCAGCGCCAGTCGGCGACGTCGACGAGAAGGGCGGACAGGAACATGCCGAGGATGCCGCCGCCTCCGGCGACGCCCGTCCATACGCCGATCGCCTTGCCGCGCTGCTCCTCGGGGAAGGTGGAGGTGATGACGGCCAGGGTGATGGGCATGATCGTCGCCGCGCCGACCCCGCCGGCCACGCGCGCGGCGAGCATCACCTCCGCGGACGGGGCCAGTCCCGCCGCGACGCTCGCGACGCCGAAGACGGCCAGCCCGGTGACCAGCGTCGGCTTGCGGCCCAGGCGGTCACCGATCGCGCCGAGCGGCAGCAGCAGCGCCGACAGCGTGAGCGTGTAGACGTTGATGATCCACAGGACCGTGTCCTGCGAGGTGTCGAAGTCGACCGCCATGTGCGTCTGGGCGACGTTCAGCCCGGACACCGACGCGATGACGGCCATGAGCGCCATCGAGACGGCGACCAGGATCGCGCGCAACCGACGCGCGTCCGGTGCGGCCCCGTCGGCGGGTGCCGTCCGCGGAGGGTTCGTGACCATGGATTCCTCTCCAGAAGGGCATGCGGCATCAGCGCCGGAGCAGGTCCGGTCGCCGGGTGAAAGGGGTTGCGGGCCCTCGCCCGCCACGTCGGATGGTGGTGAGGCCCTGCGTCACGGCGAGGGCCGCGTCGGTGTCGGTGCCGTCCAGCTCCTGTCGGTTCGCTTGCTCTCGTGAGTTGAGCGGAACAGCGCCCCGATTCCTGACAGAACCGACATGTGGCATGGACCACAGCGCAGCGGGAGCACCTCCCAGCAAACCCCGTGAGGCCGCAGGGCCAGGGGCAGGAGTTCATCCCCCGGCCGCACCGGCACGTCACAGGTGCTGGGGACGGCCAGGATGCCCACCGAGAGCTTCGCGCCGACGTTCGTGGTGAGCCTCGCGCGGAAATCAGGCGCAGGAGGGTTTGAGTTTCGCCTGCATGACGTAGCCGGATAGGTGCCGGGACGGGATGGTGCCGTAGTAGCGGTAGCGGCGGGGGGCATGCTCTTCCGGGATTTCCCGGAAGAAGGTGTCGCCGGGGATCGACCGTCCGACCAGGTCGCCGTCCTCGTCGAGGACATCGGCCGCCTGCTCGACCTCGTATCGGTTCGGCCGGCAACCGGCGGTCGGGGCGGTTTCCGGTGTCGAGCGTGCGGCGTGCCGGCTCCCGAAGATCCCGCCGAGGGCCGAGGCGGCGATGATCGTGGCTACCCCCGCGAGGACGGTCCAGCGCGCCCCGACCCGCGTTCTCTGGACCCGCCGCGTCACATCGGACGTCACATCGGACGTCTCATGTCGCCGGTTCACACCTGGCACGGTCTGGTCCCGGCCGTGCTCCGCGAGTTCCCCGGGGCCGTCGAGGTCCGGGTCATCGGGCAGGGAGACGGCGCCTCGAACGTGTTGATCAGCGTCCGCGGGTCCGCTCTGGTCCACGGGGGCGCCCAGGAACGCGGCCAGGAACTCCTCTCGCTCGCCCGGCCTCCACAGATCTCGCGCGTCCGCGGCAGCGACCATTAGGTGCAGGTTCGTCGCAGATACCGGCTTCCCATGCAAATAACGCCCCAACGCGGACTTCGACACACCGAGCACGTTCGCCTGCGCCACCAGGGTACTTTTCCCTGTCCGCTGTACCAGTTGCCGCATCAACTTTCTGCGCCGCTCAGCATCCATCGGCCCCGATGAGTGGGTCCCGGTCATTTCTCATCATCCCGTCTGCGTCGATCCCGGTGGGAACCAGCAGGTCAGAGCAGTGGGCCCTGGGATGGGAATTCCCACTTCGCGCGGGGCCCGTTCCGCCGCCGCGCTGCTGCCAATCTTTACTGACCGGGCGCCGGCGTGGCGCCGAAACACCAGGCAAAGGATCGCAATTATGATCATTGGCCCTGCCCACCTCGACCGATTCGCGGTCAAGGCCGGAACCGGACTCATGCTCGCGCTCACGCTCGCGACGGGCAATGCCGCCACGGCCTCCGCGTCACCGGCGACGCCCGCGCGAAGCGCGGCCGCCACCGCGCCGGCCGCGCCCAAGGTCCACTACACCAACAGCACCTTGGTCAACAGGAACTGCAAGGTCTTCTTCAACCACCCCGCCAAGCACCGCGACGACGCCAGTTGGCCCGCCGGCCCCTCGACGGCCTCCAAGAAGGTCGGAGTCCGCTACACCGCGGCCGGCTACGCCATGGTCCGCGACCCGCAGCGGGAGAAGGCGGGCCAGGCGCCCTGGTGGGGGTGGATCAACACCAAGTGCCTGGTCGACCCGGTCGCGCGCAGATTCCCCCGCGTCTCGAAGCCGCGCGATCTGACCAGCCGTCCCGACCCGGAGGGCTACGCCCCGGCCCTGCCCGACCGCCATGCCACCCGCGGCGACAACACCATCACCATCGTGGACATCACCCCCGCGGCCAGGCCCCTGCACGGGCGCGTGACGGTCACGTCCCCCGGCACCCTCCGCAACGGAGCCAAGAAGTACGCGATCGGCGCGGTCGACACGGGCTGGACCTTCCGCATCACCCGCAAGCACTGCCGCCGCCAGGACGGCCGCCCCTACGGCCGCAAGCAGTGGGTCTACGGCTACTCACCCAACGCGCGTCGCTACGGATGGGTGCAGGCCCACCACATGTCGGCCTGCATCGGCTGACCCGGCCACCGATCCCGCCCGCCCCACGAACACCCTGATGCGACGGTGCCGCCACATGAGCCGGGCGGCACCGTCGCGGCCGATCGCCCAGGGTCGGCCATGCGGGGGCGGCGGGCGGCTATCAACGTTTTGTTGACAACAATATGTTGATGGCCCAGGGTGGGTCGCATGGAGAACGCAGACGCCGACCACGAGTCGGCCGCCCGCGAGGCGGATGCGCGCCAGCGGTTGCTGGACGCGGGCGCCTCGTCCCTTCCCCGGGCACCCTGGCTGCACGGGAACCAGCCGCCCTCGGCGGTCGACCTGATCCGCTTCGCCCTGTGGCAGGACGGCTCCGGCGGTGGCGACGAGCGTGCCGTGGAGGCGGCCCTGACCCTGCTGGCGGCCGCGCGGGCCGAGGTGGACCAGGTGGAGGCCGCGCTGATGTTCACCGCACGCTCGCACGGCCTGTCGTGGCCGCGGATCTCCCGCGCGATGGGCCTGGCCTCCCCCCAGGCCGCGCAGCAGCGGTTCGGCCGGGTGACGGGCCGCGTCGAGGACCGTCGAGGGGGTGCTTGAGATGACGTATCCGTCCGCCCCGGAGGACCTGGCCCTCCACGGCGTCCGGGTGCTGGGCTTTCCGACGGCGTCCCGCGTCGCCGCCCGCTACGGGCTGGACGCCGACGCCGTCCAGGAGGCACTGCTGGACTTCGAGGCCCGGGGCTGGGTTCGCAGGTCGAGCTTCGCCGGCAGCTCCGGCTGGTCGCTGAGCGACGCCGGCCGCGCGGAGAACGAGAGGCGGCTGGCCCGCGAACTCGACCGGGCGGGTGCCCGGGAGGCCGTGACCAGCGCGCACACCGCCTTCGTGCCTCTGAACCGACGCTTCGGCAAAGCCTGCACCGACTGGCAGATACGGCCGAGCCGGACCGATCGCATGGCCTCCAACGACCACACCGACTGGCCCTGGGACGAACGGGTCCTGCGGACGCTGGCGAGCGTGGGCACGTCGTTCGCCGAACTATGCGGTCGACTCAGCGAGTGCCTGGCCCGCTTCGACGGCTACGCCGACCGTTACTCCTCGGCGCTCCAGAAGGTCGATCTGGGACAGCGCGTCTGGGTCGACGGCCACGACCGGGACTCGTGCCACATGCTGTGGGTCCAGTTCCACGAGGACCTTCTCGCCACCCTCGGGATCCCGCGAGGGTCCGACACCTGACGGCCTCCGCCCCGGCCGGCTCCCATGTGCTTGCTAGTCGGTGTTGCTAAGTACCGGTAGTCGGTGTTACTTTGTAGCAGTAGTCAGCGCTACCGAGTAGCTGGAAGGGGGGTCATGGACAAGCAGGTCACGGAGATGCTCAAGGGCACGCTGGAGGGCTGCGTACTTGAGATCATCGGCGCCGAGGAGACCTACGGGTACGCCATCACGCGGCGGCTGAACGAGCTCGGCTTCGCCGATGTCGTCGAGGGGACGGTCTACACCATCCTGCAGCGGCTGGAGAAGAACGGCCTCGTCCAGGCGACCAAGCGGCCGTCGGAGTTGGGGCCGCCGCGCAAGTTCTACGCGCTCAACGACGCGGGACGCGAAGAACTCGAATCGTTCTGGGCGAAGTGGGAGTACATCACCTCGCGGATCGAGAAGCTCAAGGAGGGCGGAAGATGAAGTTCTGGGAGACCGTGACGGGCGGCGACCTCACGAGGGAATGGAAGGCGTTCGAGGTCCGGGCCGAGGCACTGCCCTCCGGCCATCGGGCGGCATGGGAAGAGATCAAGGGCCATATTCTTCCCTATTCGAACTTCACCGGCCGGAACCTGATGCCGATTCTCGACGGTGCCCTGGGGCTGCTCGAAGAGTCCGCCGCCGACGGGCAGAGCGTCGAGGAGGTGCTGGGCGACGACATCGCAGGCTTCTGCGCGGCGCTGGCCGGCGGCGACGGGGCCCGGGGCTACCGCGACCGGTGGCGCGAGCAGTTGAACAGGAACGTCGCAAGGAAACTGGACCGGCTGGAAGGCTGACATGGGCATCCGAGACATCATCGAAGGCAAGAAGCAGTGGCGGACGCACATGGCCCGGGTCAAGGCGCTGCCGCCGGACTACCAGATCGTCTACAAGGAGATCCAGAAGTACCTCTTCAAGGTCGGACCGGTCGACCTGGTCGAGGGGAACCTGCTCTCTGAAATGCTCGAATTCTTCGAGGAGGGCGTCGCGTCCGGGAAAGGGGCCCGGGAACTCCTCGGCGAGGACATCGCCGCCTTCTGCGATGAACTGATCAAGGACTCGCGCACCTACGCGGACATCTATCAGGAGTCCGTCAGGGAAAAGCGCCGCACGACCGGAAAGTAGCACCCGCGACCGGTGCCCGCGCCGGTCCCCGCACGTCCACAGCCCGCCTGCCGCGTCGCGCGGCCACTACGCCGGCTGTCCGCCGCGGTCGCCCGCGCCCCCCGCCCGGTGAGATCCCGGTCGCGTTCATCATCGGACGCGACCGCCTGGGCCCCGTCCGCCCATCCCGCGTCCCCGAGGCGACCCGCTCCCCCCGAGTGCCGACTCCTCCATCACCCATGCCCGAGCCCGGCGTCCTCCCACGGCGGCCGCGCCTTACCCGCTGCTTCGAAGGAGCACCATCATGACCAGCGCGATCGCGGTCACCGGACTGCGCAAATCCTATGGCGACAACCTCGTGCTCGACGGCATCGACCTGACCGTCGCCGAGGGGACGATCTTCTCCCTGCTCGGGCCCAACGGGGCCGGCAAGACCACCACCGTCCAGATCCTGTCCACCCTGATCGGCGCCGACGGCGGCGACGTCCGGGTGGCGGGCCACGACCTGGCCACCTCTCCTCAGGCGGTCCGCGCGTCCATCGGCGTCACCGGCCAGTACTCGGCCGTGGACAAGCTCCTCACCGGCGAGGAGAACCTCATGCTGATGGCCGACCTGCACCACCTGCGGCGGCGCGAGGGCCGCCGGCTCGCGGCGCGGTTGCTGGAGCAATTCGACCTCGTCGAGGCCGCCGGGAAGCCCGCGTCCACCTATTCGGGCGGCATGGCCCGCCGGCTGGACCTGGCGATGACGCTGGTCGGCGACCCGCGCGTCATCTTCCTGGACGAGCCCACCACGGGCCTGGACCCGCGCAGCCGCCGCACCATGTGGCAGATCGTCCGCGACCTGGCCGGAAGCGGGGTGACGATCTTCCTCACCACGCAGTACCTGGAGGAGGCCGACCAGCTCGCCGACCAGATCGCGCTGCTCGACCACGGGACGCTGATCGCCGAAGGGTCACCCGCGGAGCTCAAGCGGCTCGTTCCCGGCGGGCACGTGTCCCTGCGGTTCACCGACGACGGCGCGCTCACCGGCGCGCTCACCGCGCTCGGCGCCGGTTTCCTCGACACCTCCGACGACGACCGCCTCACGCTGCAGGTCCCCTCCGACGGCGGGGTCGCCTCGCTGCGCACCCTGCTCGCCCGGCTGGAGGCCGCCGGCATCGAACCGGCCGACCTGGCCGTGCACACCCCCGACCTCGACGACGTCTTCCTCACCCTCACCGGCAACCCCAAGGACAAGGACGCAGTCCGATGACCACCGCCACCGCCGCCACCGTCCGCACCCGCACCCTGGCCGACTCGGCGACGATGATCCGCCGGCGCCTGAAGCACATGCTGCGCTACCCCGCCATGACGGTGCAGCTCATCGGCATGCCGGTGGTCCTGCTGCTGCTGTTCGTGTACGTCTTCGGCGGCACGCTCGGAAACGGGCTCGGCGGCGGGGGCCGCGGCCAGTACCTCGACTACGTCACCCCCGGCATCATCCTGATGACCACGGTCGGCGCCGCCACCAGCACCGCCATCTCGGTGGCCATGGACATGGCCGCGGGGATCGTCGCCCGGTTCCGGACGATGGCCATCTCCCGGGCGTCGATCCTCATCGGACACGTCATCGGCAGCATGATCTCCATCGCGGTCAGCATCGTGGTCGTCATCGGCGTCGCCCTGGCGATCGGCTTCCGGCCCAACGCCGACCCCGTCGAGTGGCTGGCCACCGCGGGCTTCCTGGCCGTGTTCGTCTTCGCGCTCACCTGGCTGGCGGTCGCGCTCGGCCTGGCGGCCAAAAACCCCGAGGGCGCCAGCAACGCGCCCCTGCTGCTGATGCTCCTGCCGTTCTTCGGCAGCGGCTTCGTGCCCACCGACTCGATGCCGACCGCCCTGCGCTGGTTCGCCGAGTACCAGCCGTTCACCCCGGCCATCGAGACGCTGCGCGGCCTGCTGACGGGCGAGGCCATCGGCGACAGCGCCTACCAGTCCCTCGCCTGGTCCGCGGGCATCGCCCTGGTGGGCTTCCTAGGGTCTATGTGGCTGTTGGGCCGCGCCCCCGGCCGGTGACCGCACCCGAACCGGCCGCGGCCGTCAGACCAGCCGGTCTGACGGCCGCGGCCGCCGAGTCCGGGCGTTGAGGTCGTTTTCTTGCCGGAGGACGGGTAACGCGGCGGTGTAGGGCTAGTCGTAGGCCCTGACTACTCCTGGAAGGACGCTCGATGCCCATCGCGCTCGCGCATCGTTCCCATCTGGTGCTGGACAGCCCCGTCGGTCCGCTCACGCTCGTCGCGACCGGCGGCGCCCTCTCCGGGCTCTATATGGAGCACCAGGCGTACCGGCCGGCGGAGGAGGTGTTCGGACGGCCGGCGGCCGATCCCGGGACCGCGCCGTTCGGCGCCGCGGCCGAGCAGCTCGCCGCCTACTTCAAGGGGCGGCTGACGAGCTTCGACCTGCCGCTGCTGCTGCACGGGACGCCGTTCCAGCGGCGGGTCTGGGCCGCGCTGCGGCGGATCCCCTACGGCGGGACCGTCACCTACGGGCGGCTCGCCGCGTTGATCGGAAGCCCCACCGCCTCGCGGGCCGTCGGCCTGGCCAACGGACGCAACCCGATCGGTGTGATCGTCCCCTGCCATCGCGTCGTCGGCTCGTCCGGCGGCCTCATCGGCTACGGCGGCGGCCTCGACCGCAAGCGCTTCCTGCTCGACCACGAGTACGGGACGCTGGCGGGGAGCGCGGCCGCCGTGGAGCCGGAAGGGCTCTGTCTCTCATGGTGACCACGGATCGGAAGGCGCCGCCGGAGGATCCGGCGGCGGTGCGGGTGCTGTGCGCGCTGGAGGGCGGCCGGGTGCTGCCGGTCAGCGCGATCTCCGCGGACAGCGGGATCCCGGTCGCCGCCGTGCGGGGCCGGTTGCGTGAGCTGGGCGACGCGGGGCTGGTGACCAAGGTGCGGCACGGCGACTACCGCTACTACCGGCTGTCCGGGCCGGGCGCGGCGGCGATCGCCGGACGGCGGGCGGGGACGCCGCCGCCCGCGTCCCTGCGGGTCGGGACGCGGGCCTACGCGTTCCGGCAGGCGCGGAGCTGCTACGGCCATCTGGCGGGACGGCTCGGCTGCGCGCTGACCGGCTCCCTCATCGAGGCGGGTCACCTGGCCGGGCATGATGGGACGGTCGATCTGGAGCGGCTCGGCGCCGCCAGGACGGTCGCGGGCGCGCTCGACCCGATCGGGTACGCGCTGACCGCGTCGGGTGCCGCGCTGTTCCGGGGGCTCGGCGTCAGGCCGCCGGTCGACCGGGCGGTCCGGTGCTGTGTCGACTGGTCGGAGCAGCGGCACCATGTGGCCGGGAGCGTGGGGCGGCTGCTGCTGGCCCGGTTCGTGAACCTCGGCTGGCTGGTGCCCGGCGGGCCGCGCCGGGTGCTGGCGGTGACCGCGGAGGGGCGCCGGGCGTTCGCCTCCCGGTTCGGTGTCGAGACCCCGGTCGGGTGACGACGAGCGAGGGCCCGGCGGATCGGTGATCCGCCGGGCCTTCGTCGCGCTCAGGTGTCCCGTGCTCAGGTGTCCACGGTGACGCCGTAGGTGTCGAGCCAGGCGTTGAGCGACAGCGGCACCTCCAGGTCGATGCGGGTGATCTGCGTGCTGTTCTCGGTGATGGGCCCCTCCAGCCGCCGCCGGACGCGGTCGGCGTCGAGCAGGGCCATCACCGGGCCGTCGGCGGCGACGACCTCCGCGAGCTTGTCGCGCAGGTTCTTCTCGTAGCCGGAGTCCTGCGTGCTGGGGTAGGGGGCCTTCACGCGCTCGACGATCGAGTTCGGCAGGACGTCCCTGGTGGCGGCGCGGAGCAGGCTCTTCTCCCGGCCGTCGAAGGTCTTCATCGCCCACGGCGCGTTGAAGACGTAGTCCACGAGCCTGTGGTCGCAGAACGGCACCCGCACCTCCAGGCCCGTCGCCATGCTCATGCGGTCCTTGCGGTCGAGCAGGGTGTTGAGGAAGCGGGTGAGGTTGAGGTAGCCGATCTCCCGCATCCGCCGCTCCAGGCCCGTCTCGCCCGGCAGGACCGGCACCTCGGCGAGCGCGTCGAAGTACGCGGCGCGCCGGTAGCCGGGGATGTCGAGGGTGTTCAGGAGGCCGCCGTCGAACAGCGGCGTCCCGTCGTAGAACGGGCCTGGGGTGGAGGTGAGCCAGGGGAAGGTCTCGGCCGTCAGCACCTCCGGGTCGTGGAACCAGCTGTAGCCGCCGAACAGCTCGTCGGCGGACTCGCCGGACAGCGCCACGGTCGAGCGCTCGCGGACGGCGCGGAAGAGCAGCAGCAGCGAGGGCCACAGGTCCCCGTACCAGACGGGCGGCAGGTCGGTGGCGGCGAGGACGGCCGCGCGCACGCTCGGGCGGCTCAGGTCGTCGCTGTCGAGGAGGATCTCGGAGTGGTCGGCCGCGACGTGCTCGGCCAGGTCGCGCACGAACGGCGCGTCGGGCGTGCTCCGCAGCGGGTCCGGGACGAAGCTCTCCGCGGCGCCGACGAAGTCGACCGAGAACGAGCGGACCGGTCCGGCCCCCTCGGCGGCCAGGGCCTTCGCGGCGAGCGCGGTGACGGCCGAGGAGTCCAGGCCGCCCGAGAGCAGGCTGCACAGCGGCACGTCGGAGATGAGCTGCCGGGTGACGATGTCCTCCAGCAGATCCCGGACGGTCCGGACCGTCTTGTCGAGGTCGTCGGTGTGCTCGCGGGCCTCCAGGGCCCAGTACCGGTGCTTGGTGAGCCCCTCGCGGCGCACCTTGACGAAGTGGCCGGGGCGGACCTCGTGCATCCCGGTGAAGATGGCGTGCTCGGGGGTCTTGACCATGTCGAGCAGCTCGCGCAGGCCATCGGTGTCGATCCGGCGGGGCACGAGCGGGTTGGCGATGATGCCCTTCGGCTCGGACGCGAAGATGACGCCGTCGCCCGTCTGGAAGTAGTAGAGCGGCTTGACGCCCATCCGGTCGCGGACGAGCAGCAGCTCCTCGCTGCGGAGGTCCCAGATCCCGAACGCGTACATGCCGTTCAGTTTCTCGACGAGGCCCTCACCCCATTCGAGATAGGCCCGGAGCACCACTTCGGTGTCGCTTTTCGTGTGGAAGGCGTGCCCGCGCGAGGCGAGTTCCGAGCGCAGCTCCCGGTAGTTGTAGACCTCGCCGCTGAAGGTCAGCACGGCCAGTTCCCGGCCGTCCTGCTCGGCGACCATCGGCTGCCGGCCGCCCTCCAGGTCGATGACCGACAGGCGGCGGTGCCCGACCCCGCCGTGCCGGTCGACCCATATCCCTTCGTCGTCGGGGCCACGGCAGTCCATGGTCCTGGTCATGAGTTGCAGGGTCGCACGCTCCAGCGTGAGATCCCGGTCGAATCCGGCCCAGCCCACGATGCCACACATGCGCGATCTCCTCTTCTGTTCCAGCAGGTCATGCGGCGGATGAATCGGGCACACGAAAGTGCCGATGATTTCGGATGATGTTCGTTGGAACGAATGGCCCCATGGCGCCGGGCCCCTCCGGAGACGGGCACCAAGCTAACCCATCGGTGCCCGCTCCGGCATCCGTGTGCTCACGCGTTCTCCGGCCATGGGACGCGTTTCGCGAAGTGCATCCACACCGTGACGACCATAAGGACGGCGGCCATTCCGCCGAGCACCATGACGGTCGAGGGAGAGGTGTGGTCCACGGTTATGCCGCCGACCAGCGCACCCGTGGAGAGCGTCGCCTGGAACGAGGCCGTGAAGAGCACGGACGCCGCCTCAGGCGCGTGCGGCGCGGATTTGAGGAACCAGGTCTGCGAGCAGACCGGGATCGTTCCGTAGCCGATCCCCCAGATGACGAGCAGGACCAGGGCACCGGCGTCCCATCCGCCGAGGACGGGCAGCAGCAGGGTCGCGCAGGCGATCATCGCGGTGGCGGCGCCGAACGTGGCGCGCGGATAGCGGCCGACGATCGAGCCGCCCGCGAAGTTGCCGGCGATGCCGGCCACCCCGTACGTCAGCAGGAACACCGTGATCATGCTGGAACCGACGTGCGTGACCTGCTCCAGGAAGGGCGTGACGTAGGTGTAGGTCCCGAAGTGCGCCATCACCACCAGGAACGTCAGGAGGAGCCCGACCCTCGTGTTGGTGCTGCGGAACATGCCGCGCAGGACGCTCAGGCGGGTGACCTGCTCGGCCGGGAGCCGCGGGACGAACGCGACCGTCGCGGCGAGCACGGCCGAGGTCAGCGCGCCCATGACCACGAAGCTCACGCGCCATCCGGCGAGGTCGCCGATGAAGGTGCCGGCGGGCACGCCGAGCACCGATCCGAGCGGGACGGAGGAGAAGATCACCGCGGTCGCCCGGGTGACCGACTCGGGCGGCACCAGCCGCTCGGCGAGCCCGGCCGCGATCGACCAGAAGCCCCCGATGGTGATCCCGACCATCACCCGGGAGATCAGCATCACCCAGAAGGCGGGCGCGGCGGCGGCGAGGAAGTTCGCGGCGGCGAGCAGCACCATGAAGGCGCACAGCATCACGCGCCGGTCGAGTCTCGCGGTCGCGACCGTGAGCGTCGGCGCCGATACGGCGGCGAGATATCCCGGCATGGTCATCATCAGACCGGCCGTTCCGTCCGAGATCGTGAAACTGGATCCGATCGAGGTCAGCAGACCGATCGGAAGGATCTCGGTGGTGACGATCGAGAAGATTCCCATCATCACCGTGACGACGGCTAGCCAGCCTAGCAACGGCGATCGAGTCGATACGGCGGGGCCGCCGACTGTCGTGGTGGCTGTGGACATGGCATCCATTTCTGTCGTTGTCTCGTCACTGGCCGTACGCATCAGTAGAGCAGCCGCCGCGAAGGCATGTCTGGCAGGTTCGCGACACCAACATCGCGCCCGATCCAATGCGAAAAACGTTTCAGAGCACGGTTGGTCAGACACTGTTCCCGGCTTCCGGAGAGCCTCTCCGGTCGATGGGCGAAGGCCGCGGGAGATTTCGGCCCTGAAGGGCGAGTGGGGATTTTCCTCAGTTGTTCGCGGCGCGTATGGCTCGCGCGGCGCCGCGTCCCTACTCGCTCGCGGCGTTCGCTTCCTCGCGCGGCGGGTCCGTGCGGCAGAAGTGCGCGAACGCCGCCGCCCGCCGGGTCAGCCGCGCCCCGGCGGCGCGCGCCAGCACGACGCGCATCGGCACGACGGGGTCGCCGATCGGCCGGACCTCCACCGGCAGCCCCTCGTAGCTGACGCCCACCCTCGGCCGCTGGATCAGCAGCGAGTACCCGGCGCCGCGGGCGACCAGGCTGCGCACCATCTCAAAGCTCGCCGTGCGGTGCCGGATCGCCGGGTCCACCCCCGCCCCGGCGAGCAGCCCGGTGAAGTAGTCCATGCTCGGCGGCACGTCCAGCATGACCATGTCGTGGCCGGCGAGGTCGGCCAGCGCGACCGTGTCCCGGCGGGCCAGCGGGTGCGCGGGCGGCAGCAGCACATGCGGGCTGGCCTCGTACAGGACGTCGTACTCGATGTCCTGCCGGATGCTCGTCTCATACAGCACCGCCAGTTCGCAGCGCCCGTCGAGCAGGAGCTCCTGGAGCTCGTCGAGCGACCCCTCGGCCAGGTCGACCGTCACGTCCGGGTGGACGGCGCGGAAGTCCTCCAGCAGGCGCGGCACCAGGAACGGCGCGATCGTGGTGAAGCAGCCGACCTTGAGCCGTCCGGCGAGGGTGCGGCCCACCGCGGCCATGCCCGCCCGCAGCTCGTCGGAGCAGGCCAGCAGCGCGCGGGCCTCGGGCAGCAGCAGCCGCCCGGCCTCGGTCAGCGTCAGCCCCTTGGCCTTGCGGCGGAGCACGAGCGCGACCCCGAGCTGCCGTTCCAGCTCCGATATCCCCATCGAGACCGCCGACTGCGAGACGTGCAGCCGGCCGGCCGCCGCCGTCATCGTGCCGGACTCGGCGGCGGTCACGAAATAGTCGAGCCGGCGCAGGCTGATCCGTTCTGTCATCACGGCCTCCGGCCCCCGCGGGGGCGGGTATTCGCATTACCGGGGTTCAATGGAACCATTATGCGCTTTTCGGCTCCCGGCGGCTGAAACATACTGGCCCCATCGAGCCGAGGAGGGTTCTTCATGACGAGCGCCGAAACTGCCTCGTGTCCCGTACACCAGAACTTCGATCCGCTGGAGGAGACCTATCTGGCCGATCCGTATCCGACCATGTCCGCCGTACGGGCCGAGGTCCCGGTGTTCTATTCACCGGAGGTCGACATGTGGGTGGTGACCCGCTACGGCGATATCGAGTCCGTGTTCAAGGACCCCGGGTCCTACTCCGCGTCGATCGGGCAGCGGCCGGTCTTCCC
Source organism: Actinomadura sp. NEAU-AAG7 (assembly GCF_018603865.1). NCBI lineage: Bacteria > Bacillati > Actinomycetota > Actinomycetes > Streptosporangiales > Thermomonosporaceae > Actinomadura > Actinomadura sp. NEAU-AAG7. Next base: position 1,094,270 of record NZ_JAHFZY010000001.1, on the reverse strand, counting down.
GCTGACCGACGAGGCGCGGGAGATCGTGCGGGGCGGCTTCCACGCCACGCCGGTGATGTCGGACTGCGATCCGCCCCGGCACACGCGCATCCGCAAGCACAACATGAAGGGCTTCTCGGCCCGGCGCACCGCCGTGCTGGAGCCCAAGGTGTGGGCGAAGGCCACCGAGCTGGTCGACGCGATCGAGCCGGGCCGGGTGGACCTCGTCTCGGCGGTGACCTACCCGCTCCCCGCGTACATGATCTTCACCTTCATCGGGTTCCCCGACGCGGACATGGACATGCTGAAGCGGTGGTGCGGCAACCGCATGCTGTTCAGCTGGGGGCGGCCGAGCCCCGAGGAGCAGAAGGACATCGCGGGCAACATGGTGCGCTACTGGCGCTACTGCGAGGAGTTCGTCGCGGACCGCGCGAAGAACCCGCGCGACGACTTCACGAGCGACCTGGTCCGGATCCACCGGGACGACCCGGAGGCCGTGTCGCTGGAGGAGATCGTCAACGTCGCCTACGGGCTGAGCTTCGCCGGGCACGAGACCACCACCAACTACACCAGCAACATCATCCGCAGGCTGCTCACCCACCGCTCCCAGTGGGAGGACGTCTGCGCCGACCGGGAACTGGTCACCGACGCCATCGAGGAGGGGCTGCGCTATGACAGCAGCATCATCGCGTGGCGGCGGATCACCACGCGCCCGGTCACGCTGGGCGGCGTGGACATCCCCGAGGGCGGGAAGATCATGCTGCTGCTCGGGGCGGCGAACCGCGACCCGGAGGTGTTCCACGCTCCGGAGAGCTTCGACATCCACCGCGACGACTCCCGGTCCCATCTCGCGTTCGGCAAGGGGATCCATTTCTGCCTGGGCGCCGCGCTCGCCCGCATGGAGGCGCGCATCGTGCTGGAACTGCTGGCCGAGCGCGCACCGGGGATGACGCTGGTGGAGGAGCAGGAGTACACCTTCCCGGCCAACATCTCCTTCCGGGGGCCCCGGCGCCTGCTGGTCGACTGGCCCGCCGCCACCTGACCGCCCGCGCCGCTCCGAGCACGCCCTCCCGCGCGTCCCACCCCCCGTGGCGCCGGGAGGGCGTCCCGCGTGTTCCAGACAATGGCCGCCGCCCGGCCCCCGAAAGGCGTGCGCTTTTGTTCGGGCCCAATCACCGGGGCCCAAAAGATTGGGCGCAGGTACACAAATCAAGAGGGCATGTATAGGCTTGGAATATGCCAACTGTCGCCCTGGCGATCACCGATCGTATTTCGCTGGTCGACGTCGCCGCGCCGTGCGAGATATTCGGCGTCGACCGGTCCGACCTCGCCGATCCCTGGTACGACTTCACCGTCTGCGGCCCCGCGGGCGCCCGGGTCGGCGACTGGTTCCACCCCGCCTCCCCCGCCTCGCTCGACGGGCTCGTGAGCGCCGACACCGTGATCGTCCCGGCGTCCCACCGGCTCCGCGAGAGCCCGCCGGCCGACCTCGTGGCGGCCGTGCGCGCGGCGTACGAGCGGGGGTCGCGCGTCGCCTCCATCTGCACCGGCGCGTTCGTCCTCGCCGCGGCCGGGCTGCTGGACGGGCGGCGCGCGACCACCCACTGGATGCACACGGCGGCGCTGGCGGCGCGGTGTCCGCGGGCGCGCGTCGACCCGGACGCGCTGTACGTCGACGAGGGCCGCGTCCTCACCTCGGCGGGCAAGTCGGCGGGGTTCGACCTGTGCCTGCACCTGGTGCGGCTCGACCACGGGGCGACGGCGGCGAACGACGTGGCCGGGCAGCTCGTCCTGCCGCCGCGCCCGGACGGCGGGCGGGCGCGGCCGATCCAGGCGGCCGGCGGGGAGGATCCCGTCCTGTCCGCCCTTGAGCCGTGGGTGGCCGCGCACCTGCACCGGCCGCTCACCGTCGGGGACCTGGCCCGCCAGGCGAACATGAGCACCCGACACCTGACCCGGAAATTCAACGCGATCACCGGAATGACGCCGCTGCAATGGCTGCTGGCCCGGCGGATACGCCGGGCCAGGGAACTCCTCGAAACGACCGACGAGTGCGTCGAGCAGATCGCGGACCGGACGGGAATGGGCACGGCGGCCACCCTGCGGCGCAATTTCAACCGCGCTGTCGGCGTGCCGCCCGACACCTATCGGCGCACGTTCCGCACCGGCCCTCAGGTCGCCCGGAGATTCGGGTGAGGTGAAGCGGGACGCCGGGTCCCCCGCGCCGGGTCGGTCCAGATCTCGGCCAGTGCCCCGGTCTCCAGCCGCCGCTCGGCCCGGCCGTGCTCGCCGGGGTCGAACGCCGCGGCCCCCGGTTCGGCCAGCAGGGCGAACGCCGCGTCCGGGGCGCCTTCCGCCGCCAGCCCGTCCGAGCCGATGATCAGCAGCTCCCCCACGACGGCCAGGTCCGACGCGATCGGCGACGGGTGCCGCGTGCGCGCCTCCGCCGGAGTCCCGAGCATCGCCTCGTAGAGCGCGACGGACCGCTCGAACGCGGCGCTCGGCGTGACCAGCCGCGCCATCAGCCGCACGCCGGTCGGGCGCGGTGCGGGCCCGCCGGGCGGCCGGGGGCGCTCCCCCGGCCTCGGCCGGTGCTCGACCAGCTCCGCGATCGCCCCGTCGGCGAACCGGACGCGCGCCCGCGCCCCGGGAACGATCGCCTCCCGCGGTTCCAGGACGATCCCGCCGTTCGCCCGGACGAGCCGGAGCGCGCCCGCGAGCGAGGGCACGATCAGCGAGTACGCCGTCCGCCGCTGCATCGGGGTGAACGGCCGCTCGCTGGCGATGAGCAGGAGGCCGCCCACCGCCGCGAGCTCCAGCCCGCCGAAGTCGGGGATGGGCATGCGCAGGTCGGCCCGCGCGCCGAGAAGGCGCTCGTAGCGGCCGATCCGGTCGTCGAGCGCGGCCGCGTCGATCAGCGATCGGGCGAGCAGCCTGGGCCTGTCCAGGACGGAGGAGTCGGGGCGGGTGCGGAACCAGCGTTCGGGGAGCGTCATCTCCGGTCCTCTTTCTCTCGGGGCGCCCGGCCGCCGGTCGGCGCGCCGCCGAGCCATGGCTCCGCCCGCAGCCCCCACCTCGCGCACTCGTCCGTGACGAGGCGGTGCAGGGACGTGGCGTCGCCGAACCGGTCGGGCATCCCGGTCGCGGTCATGATCATCTGCCCGCCCGTGTCGAGCAGGCACAGCGAGGCGCGCAGCCTGGCCTTCCCGGGGACGATCCCCGGGACGTTCACGGTGCGCAGCGCGACGCCGTCCGCCCGCTGCCCCGCGAAGCGCGCGACGCCCTCGGGCACGCGGCCGAAGTTGGAGGCGACCGCGTCGGTCTGCTGCGCGCCCGGGGCCTTGAGCCGGTCGGCGTACCGGCCGGGCAGCAGGTGCCACAGCGGTTCGGGGACGAGGGTCGCGCTGCGCTCCCCCGAGCCCTGGAGCAGGGTCCTGGTGTCGCGCCGCGTCCGCGTCAGGTCCCCGTGCCCCGGCTCACCGGCCGGGACGCTCAGCGGGACCACGACCAGGGCGTTCGCGCGGCCGTCGCCGTCCGGGCCGCGCAGGCTCATCGGGATCCCGATGTCGATGGACGAGCGGCCCCGGAGCGGGACCCGGGCGCGGACGAGGTTGGCGGCGATCTCCACGAACAGGCTGTTCACCGTGCCGCCGTGGGCGTGGGCGCGTTCCTGCCACTCCCCCGCGTCCATCGCGAGGATCGTGGTCGCGAAGTAGCGCGGCTCCGCGCCGCCGGCGGGGCACGGCGGCGCCGGGGAGCCGCCGCGCAGAGCGCTCATCACGCGGGCGCGCGCGGAACCGTCCGCCAGCAACCCGGCGCTCCATCGCGTGGACTCCACCGCTGCCCGGAGCGCCAGCCCAAGCACGTCGCCGACGTCGCCGCCGCCGAGGCGCGCCGCCGGCGAACTCCGAGGAGCCGGGCCCGGGGGCGGGGCGGCCAGCGCGTTGAAGATGCCCAGCCCGTCCGAACGGAAATGCGGCACGGTCAGCGACACCAGGCCGCCGCCGCGGTACGGCGCCGCGGCGAGCCGCCACAGCGCGTCGGAGCCGGCGGGCAACGGCACCCGGGCCTGGGCGTCGATCCAGTCCATGACGTCGGCGTCCGCCAGCGGCCGCGGATGCGTCACCGGCTCCTCGGCGTTGTGCGCGTGCACCCACCTGCGGCGCGCCCCGGGGACGCGGGCCGGAACCGCCTTCCGGCTCAGCAGGCCCAGGTCGAGGCGGTCCCATTCGGCGCGCAGCGCGGAGCCGCTCACCTCGGCGGGGAACCTCCAGAGCACCTGGACGATCCTGGACGAGCCCAGCCTCTCGCCCGCCTGGAACAGCATCTCGTCGGTCGGGTTCAGCCGGTAGGTCGGGGCGCCGGGCATCAGGCGATCACCTCCCGGATCCGGGCCGCCGCGCGTTCCCCGATCACCGGGGCCGTCTTGAAGGCCCCGCCGTTCCATCCGGTGGCGGTGACCAGGCCCGCGGGCTCCGGCCAGGCGGTCACGGCCCCCTCGCCGCCGGGCGCGAGCGCGTCGTGGGCCATGACCCCGCCGCAGACCCCGGCGTCCGCGAGCGCCGGGCACCGCCGCGCGACGACCGCCCGGACGCGCTCCTGCTCGGCGGGCGGCGTTCCCCGCGTCACGGTCACCGGCACCCCGGTCACGTGCGAGACCACGCCCGCGAGCACGCCGCCCCGGCCGGTGGCCTCATCGCTCCACCGGCGCAGCCACGCGCCGGTGGTGGTGTCCACGACGGCGGGCAGGTCGCCGGGGGCCTCGCGCGGTTCGAAGACGCAGTAGCCGATCGAGCGGCTGCGCAGCGGCAGCCGCACCCCGGCCGTCAGCGCCAGGTCCGCGCTCGCGACCCCGGCGGCGATCAGCACGGCCGGGGCCGCCACCGGGCCCGCCGTCGTCCGGACGCCGCGGACGCGGGATCCGCGGATGTCCACCTCCGTCGCCCGCACCCGCTCCAGGACGGTCAGGCCGTCCGCCGCGTCGCGGAGCATCGCGCGTGCGACGGCCCGCGCCGGCAGCCAGCCGGCGCTCGGCTCGTAGACCCCGGCGAGGTCCGGCGACACCGACAGGCTCGGGAACCGCTCGCGGATCTCCGCCGCGTCGTGGACCCACGCGCTGTGCCCGGCGTCGCGGGCGGCCTCCACCCCGGCCAGCACCCCGGCCCGCACCCCGGCGAGCGCGCCGCCCGCGCCCGCCGGGACCAGCGTCAGCCCGCCGTGCCGCCGGACGGCCGGCCAGCGGCCGTGCCGCCCGCGCCGCAGGTAGGCGGCCAGGCCCTGGGCGGCGGCCCGCGCCCGGTCGCCGCCGCCCGGGTCGAAGGCCCGGACGAGCCCGCCCGAGACCCCGCTCGGGCCGTCCGCGATCCCGGCGGCGTCGATCAGGACGACCGACAGGCCCGCCGCGACGAGGCGCTCGGCGGCGGCGAGGCCGATGATCCCGCCGCCGACGACCGCGACGTCCGCCGAGGCGGCGGCGCCGCCGGGGCCGCTCATCGGAAGACCTCGGCGACCATGTGCTCGGGAATCCGGGCGTCGCGCACCGAACGCCGGCCGCCCGCCCCGGCGCTCATGCCCGAGGGGTACCGCATGAGCGACCCGGCGATGTCGGCCGCCCGTGCCGACAGCACGGCCAGCGCCCCCGCGTCGCCCATGCCGTGGCTCGCCTCGCACAGCCCGTTGAGGAAGAGGCGGAGCGGGCGGCGGCCGCGGCCCCGCCCGGCGAGCTCGACCGAGTAGTCGCGCGCGACGACCGGGACGCCCTGGTCGTCCAGCGGCAGGCGGTCCGCCACCCCTTCCAGCAGCGGGTGGTAGCGCTCGTCGCCGGGCCCCGCCCCGAAGTCGCGGAACCCCGTCGCCAGGATGACGGCGTCGGCGTCGCACGTGCTCTCGGTCCGGTGGTTGACGTCCCGCACGAGGAGCCGGTGGCCGCCGCGCAGCCGCGGGCGGACCCGCGCGACCTCCGAGAACGGCATCAGCCGGAGCCGGTCGGCCCCGGTCAGCTCGTTCTCGTACTGGGCGGCGGCGAGCCGGTCGATCACGTCCTGGTCGCAGGCCGCGTAGTTGACCGTCCGCAGCTCGGCCCGGATCCGCCGCTTGGTCTCGGCGGGGAGCGGATGGAAGTAGTCGACGAACTCCGGAAGGAAGACGCGCCTGCTGTAGGGGCTGGTGTCCTTCAACCGGAACCCGATGCCCCGGTGGATGGAGGTGACCTGCGCGACGTCGGGACGGCCCAGCAGGTCGAGCACGATCTCGATCGCGCTCTGGCTGGCCCCGACCACGACGACGCGCAGCCCGCCCGTCCCGCGCGCCCGCGCCGCCAGGCCCTTCACGGACGTGAGGTAGCGGGTGGAGTGGAAGACCGTCGGCCCCAGGGCGTCCTGGAACTCGGCGGGGACGCGCGGGGACCGGCCGGTGCCGAGGACGAAGGTCTCGCCCAGCAGGCACCGGCCGCTCCCCGTCTCCACGCGGAACACCTCGCCGTCGCCCGACCGGGCGAGCGACAGCCGCACCGCGGGCTCCCCGTAGTCGACCGACCCGCGGAACGACTCGGCGACCCACGCCAGGTAGCCCGCGTACTCCCGCCGCAGCGGGAACTTGAGGTTGAGGTGCAGGTAGTCGGTCAGCTTCCCGCGGCACGCCAGATAGTTGACGAACGAGTGGCGGCTGTCGGGCCGGCGCGGCATGGCGAGGTCCCGGAACGGGTTGTTCTGGATGTCGGTTCCGGAGAGGAGCTGCTCGTCCTGCCACTGGAACCCGCGGGCCCGCTCCACGAAGCGGACCGTCCCCGGGTATCCGAACTCCTCCAGCGCCACCGCGAGCGACAGGTTCGCCGGCCCGAAGCCGGCGCCCACCGCCGAGTGGACGTGGTCATCCGTCATCGTTCACACACCTTCGGCTCGTCGTGCCCGCCGCGGCGGCGGGACGGGCGGTTCGGGGACGGCTCGGCCCGCGGGTCGGCCCCGCGGATCAGTCCCACAGCGCCTTCGGGGGCCGCGCGCTCGCGCCGGCCGCCACCGGCTCGGCCGGGGCGGTGCCCGCGCCGACCGTCTCGACCACCCGGTTCTCGTCGTCGACGAGGACGACCCTCGGCTGGTGCTCCTCGACCTCGGCCTCGTCGTACTGGGCGTAGCTGATGATGATGACCTTGTCGCCGCGCTGGACGAGGCGCGCGGCGGCGCCGTTCACCACGACCTCGTTGGCGCCGGGCTCGCCCAGGATCGTGTAGGTCTCGAACCGGGCGCCGTTGTTGATGTTCACCACGTGGACCAGCTCGTGCACGCCGATGTCGGCGATCTCCAGCAGTTCCGGGGAGACCGTGAGCGAGCCGACGTAGTTCAGGTCGCTGTCGGTCACGGTCGCACGGTGGATCTTCGAGTGCATGAAGTTGCGCAGCATGTTCTCTCCTCGGATCGGTTTCTTCGTGCGGATGAGCGGTGTGGTCAGCGGCGGGCGAGGGAGATCCCCCGGAAGCGCCCGGACGGGGGCTCGGCGACGTCCTCCAGCAGCGGGGGCGGCTCCGGCGGCGGCGCCCCGCCGAGCGGGTCGCCGGGCGAATCGGCGGTGCTGGTCTCGAATGCGGTCGCGACCCCGGCGGCCAGGTCAGGCGTCACCGGCCAGGCGAGCACGCGGAGCGCCCAGAGGAACATCAGCGCGCCGGACACCTCGCTCGGGTCGTCGGTCCGCAGCCGCGCGCCGCGCAGCGCCAGCACCTCCAGGTGCAGCGCGAGCGCCTCGGCGGCGCGGCGGATGCTGAACGTGTCGAGCGCGTAGGCGCTCTCGAACCGCCGGACGGACGCCTCCAGCGCGCTGCGCCACCAGGGCGAGGGCGGCGCGTCGATCCTGCGCCCGGCCAGCCGCTCGTTCAGCGCGGCGTCGATCACGGCGAGCGGCTCGTCGAAGCGGGTCTTGAGCGTCGCGGCCGCCACCTGCTCGGTGAACTCCGACTGCTGGAGCTCCGGGCTGGTCAGCGCCAGGACGAAGCGGGCGCGGTCGCGCCCGGCGCCCGCCAGGTAGTCGCCCGCCCAGACGACGTCGCCCTTGCTGGTCGAGAACTTCCGGCCTTCGAGCAGGAAGTACTGGTTGGTGATCGTGCGGGTCGCGGGCCGCTCGACCGGCAGGCCGTGCTCGACGGCGAGCAGCGACAGCGCGAGGTAGACGAACGCGTTGTAGAAGCCGTTGTCGATCCCGATGAACTGGACCAGTTCGTCGCAGGCGCCCGCGCGGGACTCCCGTCCGGCGATCGCGTCCCGGGTCTCGCGGGCCCGCCGGAGCCAGTAGAGGTGGCCGACGTAGATCTCGGGCCAGGCGTTCACGGTCTGCGGCGGCGCGTCCGGGCCGTCCCAGTCGACGGAGATCCCCCAGTCGCCCGGATAGGTGACCGGAATGGCGGGGAGCCGTCCGGCGAGGGTCTCGGCCACCACGCCCCGCAGGTCGGGACGCTGGACGGCGCCCTCCGGCGACGCGTAGAAGCCGGTGATCATCGAGCGGTACCGCTCCAGGTCGAGCACCCAGATCGGCACCCGCTCGCGCGGCGGGGCCGGGCCGCCGTCCTCCACCGGCAGCAGCGCGCCGGGAAGGTTGTAGAGCCCGCACGCCTCGCAGACGCCCGCCCTGGCGTGGGCCAGGCAGGAGGGGCACCGGCCGGTGACGAACGCCTCGGCCCGGTACTCGCCGCTCTCCGCGTCGTAGGGCAGCTCGACCTCGCGCCGGTCGAACGCGCCCGCCTCCCAGAGCGTCGTGAAGAAGGTGCGGACGAAGGTCTCGTACCGTTCGTCCGGCCGCTCGAAGAGGTCCACGTCGACGGCGGCGGCGCCGAGCGTCCCGCGCACGCCGGCGAGCGCCTGCCGGATGAGCGCCTCGGGGGTCGTCCCGAGCCGCCGCGCCGTCGTGACCACGTAGGTCTGGTTGTCGTCCGTGCTGGACGCGAAGGCCACGTCGTTCCCGAGGATCTTCTGGGACCGGGCGCAGACGTCGCTCGCCAGGACCGGCCCGGACAGGTGCCCGAGATGCAGGTCCCCGTTCGGGGTCGGCGGGGAGAACGTGACGTCGACCCGGCGCGGCCCGCCGTCGGAGGCGCCCCTCGGCTCAGCCATGGCCCGCACCCTCCGAGCCGGGCTCCGGCTGGAGCCAGTAGATGCTGACGAACGTCAGCGCCTCGGTGTCGCTCCCGTTGGTGACGACGTGGTCGTTGCCGTTCGGGACGTAGATGACGTCGCCCGGCTCCACCGGACGGCTCTCCGCGCCGATCCGCACCGTGCCCGACCCGCTCGTGAAGATGAACGTCTCGTCGGTGGCGTGCCGGTGCTCGGTGCTGGACTCCAGCGGCCGGATCGAGCACAGCGTGCTGTTCCACGGCGGGACGACCACCCCCTCCCACGGATACAGCTGGCGGATGTCGCAGCCGTTCTTGCGGATCTGCCGATCCCCGGTCTCGGTGCGCACGTACATGCGGGTTCTCCTTCTGGTCGCGGTCGGACGCCGCTCGGAGGCGGGCGGTATCAGCGGAGGGCGAAGATGCGTTCGAGCACGTCGTCCTCGAAGGACTCGGGCGGCACCTCGAAGGGCCCCTTGAAGGTCGCGAGGCGGGACCCGGCGAGCACCGGGTCGGTGGGCCAGGACTTCGCGTAGGCGAGGCGGCGGGCCGCGCCCTCCGGGGTGAACGTCATGTTGATCGTCGTGCGGACCCGGCCGGACGCCCGGAGCCTGCGCATCCGCACCTCGCGCTCGCGGCCGTAGGGGGCGAACGCGCGCGGCGTCCAGTCGCGCTCCGTGCGGAGGACGTCCCAGACGACCCGGGCGTCGCGCAGCGCGACCGAGAGCCCCTGGCCGATGATCGGGTCGGTCCAGCCCGCCGCGTCCCCGATCAGCACGGCGCCCGGGACGTAGGGGACTTCCGTCCACGAGTCGTTCATCGGATAGAACGCGCACGACTGGGACGCGCGGGCCGCGCCGAACATCTCGCTTCCGGGGATGCAGCGGAACTGGAACGCCTTCAGGAACGCCTCGCGCCGGTCCGGGCCCGCGAAGCGACCCTTCTGGGCGACGTCGTGCAGCAGGTACAGGCGGGCCTTGCCGCCCGACCGGGGGAAGACGAAGTAGAGCAGGTCCCCTTCCGTCCCGATCGAGGTGATGTGCACCGGCCAGGCGTCCAGGTCCTCGACCAGGAGCCCGCCGCCGAGCGAGTTCGGCGGCGTCTGGGTCAGCGGGACGCCGAGCTGCCGCCGCACGGTGGAGGTCCGCCCGTCGGCGCCGACGACCAGCCGGCAGGGCGCCTCGTACTCGGCGCCGCCGTGCTCGTACCGGACGCTCGGGGCCGCCCCGCCGGTCACCCGCACGTCCCCGACGCCGCGCACGACGGTCGCGCCCGCGGCCTCGGCCGCCGTCGCGAGGGCCTCGCACGCCTCGGGGTGGCCGACGTCGAGGACGCCGCGGATGCCGGGGAGCATCTCGTCCAGCTTGAGCGCGTTCCCCAGCGCGACGTCCGGGTCCACGACCTCGTCGAACCCCACGAAGCGGTTCACGTAGGTGCCGCCCGCGTCGAGGACCGCCTGTTCGAGCCCGAGGCGGATCAGCTCCAGGACGCCCCAGCAGTTGATCACCTCGCCGCGGACCTTGTCGCGGTAGACCACCTGCCGCTCCAGCAGGAGAACCCCGTGCCCGTCCCTGGCGAGCACCGCCGCCAGGGCCGAGCCCGCGATTCCGCCGCCGACCACGACGACATCGACGCGTTTGGCCTTCACCATTGGATCCCCTAAGCGATGTGGGCGGGGACGCGGGCCGGCCGTCCGGTCGGGATCACCTCGATCTCCGCTGGGCTGCCCCGCTCCTTTCCCGACCATCGTCACAAGGGCGGATGATTGGCGGGAGGTCGCACATGGACATCGGGCGAACAATTCTGGCCACCGCGCTGCTCGCAAGGGTTTGGGATCGGCGGCCTTTGCCGGGCTGTGATCTGCGCGCCGGTGACCCTGGGTACACCGGGGCTCGGCTCAGAGAATGGTCGTGCCGCTAACGACAGAGGGCCGCGGACGGCGTGGTGCCGTCCGCGGCCATTGGCGGGTCGTGCCGGGTTGTCAGCGGCGCGCCGGGCGCGTGTTCCGCCTGGGGGAAAGGGGGCGGCTCAGTGACTTGCTCAGTTCTGCCAGGCGCTTCCACTCCGTCACGCGCTTCGCCGCGATGGCACGTACCAAGGGCGCACTGTGCGGAGGGATGTTGTTGATGATCGTCCGCCACCGTTCGAGCTCGACCTCCGTCGCGATCAGCATCCGGAGCAGCTGCCGCCCGGACTCGGTGCCGCGGAACGCCGGGTCCCGCGTCAGCTTCCGCAGCACCGCCTCGGTGTCCTCCGGAAGGGACTCGGCGGACTCGGCGGACTCGGTGGACTCGGCGGACTCGGCGAACCCGGTCGCCTCCGCGGTCGCGGGGGCCGGCGCCTCGCACCCGGGAGCCGGCGCCTCGTGCGCGCCGGTGCCACCGGGCGGCGGGACGCATCCGCCGCGCCCTTCGGGCACGGGGCTCTCGCCCCGTTTCAGCCTTTCCCGCACGTCCCGGGCGGTGCTCACCGAGACCCCCGCGGTGGCGGCGAGTTCGCGGAGCGACATGCCGGAATCCTCCGACAACCGGTTCGCGATGGTCCGGCGCCCTTCCGCGCTGCTCACCGGGCGCAGCCGCCCGTCGCGGCCGATCCGGGCGTCCAACTGCGGAATTTCCCCACTCGCGTGGCGGCGCAGCTTGCCGACGGTCTTGGAGCTGATACCGGCCCATTCGGCCACCGCGCGGTCGGACCAGTACGGATGCGAGGTCATGATCCGGATGGCGGCGCTCCGGCGCTCGGCCAGCGTGAGCGGCAGGCCGTGCCCGACGTTCAGCCGCACCGACAGGATGAAGGCGTCCTCCTCCGAGCCCTCGAACATCCGCGCCTTCATCGTCGTTCGGCCGCGCCGGGCGGCCGCGCGCAGCCGGTGGACGCCGTCGATCACACGCATCGTCCGGCGGTGGACGAGAATGGGTTCCAGCTCGCTCTCCGTCTCGGCCAGCACCCGAATGTGCGCGGCGTTCTCCCGGCGCATGCGGGGCGAATGCGACGGCGACAGTTCCGCGATCGGAACATCCTGCGTCGGGAGTGAGCTAAGAAGGCCGATTAAGCCTGCCGGGGTCATGACCTGGCCCGTCGACAGAGCCGCCTCGGGAAGCGCGACGTCCACTGACCGCTCCTTGCATGGGAACCATTAGCAAAAGAAGACCACACGACCGGTTTTCTTTCAAGAAGCGAATATGTGACTCACACCACAGCGAGGTATTATGATCAATATATGCGCTGGTCAAGCACGCCATGCGAACGCGAAATAGTTTCGGTCACGCATTTATTCGTACCAACTAAATCCGACCAGTCGGTTAGCATTCCCACCGACTCCGAACGCCTCGCGCACAAGTGCGGAGCACTCACCGTGACCACCGGGTCGGCCCGCCGGGCGCACCGGTGCGGCGCGGGACCCGCCGCGCGGCCGGGCGGGAGGGCCGACGCCTCGCGGCAGAGGGGGGTGACCATGGCGCCAGTCCGAGTCTGAGGTGCCTTCCCGGCACCTGACCGAGCCCCTATTCTCAAGCATTGACAAAGCGTCCACTGACTCTGTCAGTCCCGGGCCTTTTAGGAGGCCACCACCTTGCCCCAGCAACAGCGTGCGATACGCACCCGCCAGGTGATCCTGTCCGCCGCCGCGAAGGTGTTCGAGGAGCGCGGATACACCGCCGCGAGGTTAGGGGAGATCATCGAACGGGCGAACGTGACCAAGGGGGCCGTCTACTTCCACTTCCAGTCGAAGGCGGAGCTGGCGCTCGCCGTCATGGACGAGCAGCGACGCTTCGTGCCCCCGTCGGCGCCGCGCCCCTCGCCGCTCCAGGACACGATCGACCTGACCCACCGGGTCGCGCGCGACCTCCAGGAGAACGTGGTGCTCCGCGCCGCCGTCCGGCTCGTGATCGAGCAGGGCTCGTTCACGATGCCCAACCCCTCGGCGTACCTGATGTGGGTCCGGTCGCTGCGCGGGCTGCTCGACGCGGCCCGCGAGAACGGCGACCTGCGTCCGGAGGTGGACCTCGACGACGTCGCCGACCTGGTGGTCGGCGCGCTCACCGGGATCCAGCTGATGGACCAGGTCCTCACCGGCCGCAGCCTGTTCACCCTGAAGATCACCAACCTGTGGCGCTACCTGCTCCCCGGCCTGACCACCCCGGAGCGGCTGGCCGCGCTCCGCCCGGAAGGCTCCCTGCCCGCCGAGCCGTAATAGCTTGTGCGGATGGGGCAGTCCCGGTTTCCGCGCGGCCGCAGGGCCGACGCGATCGTCGCCGCCGCGGCGTTCGCCCTGGACCTCGCCGAGCTGCTGATCCGCGCGGTCGGCCACGCCCCCGCCGGCCGGATCCTTCTCGTCGCGGCCGGGCTGGCCGCGGCGGCGGCGGCGCTGACGGCACGGCGGCGCCACCCCGTGGCCACGCTCGTCATCGTCGTCGCCTTCGACCTGCTGCGCGGCGCGCTCGCCGGGTCGTGGAGCGACTCGATCAGCACGGTGTCCCTCGTCGCCCTCTACAACGCGGGCCGGTACCTGCCGGTCGCCCGGGGGTGGGCGGCCGGCGGCGGCGCCGTCGCGCTGCTGGCGGTGCCGGTCACCGTCCGGACGGGCGCCGGCGGCCTGGCCGACGAGCTGCTCACGAACTTCCTGGTGGTCGTCGTGGGCCAGCTCATGGCGGCGCGGGAGGAGCTCACGCGCCGCCACCGCGCGCAGGCGGTCGAGGCGGCCGTGCACGACGAGCGGCGCCGGATCGCCCGCGAGCTGCACGACGTCGTGGCGCACCACATCGGCGTCATGAACGCGCTGGTCGGCGCCGCGCGGACCACGATGACCCGCGCCCCGGAGGAGTCCCGGGAGGCCCTGGAGGCGGCGGAGCGGACGGCGCGGGAGGCGATGGTCGAGATGCGGGAGATGCTGGCGGTGCTCAGGGCCGAGGACGGCACCGACACCGGCGGCGGCGAGCCCGCGACGGCGGGCGGTGTGGCGGCGCTGGTCCGGCGGGCCGGGGAGACGGGCGTCCCGGCCGCGCTGGAGGTGTCCGGTGTTCCGCGCCCGTTGCCGTCGTCGGTCGACCGCGCCGTCTACCGCGTGGCGCAGGAGGCGCTCACCAACGTCCGCAAGCACGCGGGCGGGGCCCGCGCGACGGTCCACCTGCGGTACGCGCCCGACGCGGTCGGCGTGGAGATCACCGACGACGGCCCGGGGAGCGGGCCGCCCGAGGAGGGGCACGGCCTGCGGGGGATGGCCGAACGGGTGGCGCTGTGCGGCGGGACGATGCGGGCCGCGCCCCGTCCGGAGGGCGGGTTCCGCGTCGCCGCGCACATCCCGCTGCCGTCGCCGGCGGACCACGACGCCGGCGCCGCCTCGCCGGGCCGCCCGCGATGATCCGGGTCCTGATCGCCGACGACCAGGCACTGATCCGGGTGGCGTTCCGGATGATCGTGGGCGCGCAGCCCGACATGGAGGTCGCCGGCGAGGCCGCCGACGGGGCGGCCGCGGTCGCCCTGACCCGGCGGCTGCGACCCGACGTGGTGCTCATGGACGTCCGGATGCCGGAGCTGGACGGCATCGAGGCGACCCGGCGGATCATCGACGCCCTGCCCCGCACACGCGTGCTCGCCGTGAGCACCTTCGACCTGGACGAGCACGTCGTCGCGGCCCTGCGCGCGGGCGCGTCGGGCTTCCTGCCGCTGGACGTGTCGCCGGAGGAGCTGACCGAGGCGATCCGGATCGTCCACCGGGGGGACGCCGCCGTGGCGCCGCGCCTGCTGACCTACCTGATCGGCACGTTCATCCGGACGGCCCGGCCGCGCCCCGCCGCCGTACCGCCCACGCTCGCGGGCCTGAGCGCGCGTGAGCTGGACATCCTCGTCCTCATCGCGCGGGGGTCGTCCAACGCCGACATCGCCGGGGCGCTGTCCATCTCCGAGTCCACGGTCAAGAACCACGTGACGAGCGTGTTCGGCAAGCTGCGGATCAGGGACCGCGCGCAGGCGGTCATCGCCGCCTACGAGGCGGGGCTGGTCACTCCGGGCGACGGCGCGAAGGCCGCCGGCGGCGGGCGGCCGCCCGCCTCGTCCGCCCGACCAGAGGACTAGGAACCCGGTCCTAGCGCGCCGCACGGGATCGTCGGGCAGGCCGAAGCGGTGCCGGGACCGCGACACCTACGTTTCGATCCATGGACTCTGCGAAGAACGGCCGCCTTCCCCGGCGGACGCTGTGGCGCGCGACCGCCGCGGCCGCCGCGGTGCTCTCCGTCGTGGTCGTCGGGCTGGTGGGAGCCCCGCCGACGCGGGGACGGGCGGCGGCGGCGACCACCGTGCAGGGGGAGTCGCCGGTCAGGACGAACATCCCGGTGGCGGAGGACGGCCGGGCATCGGGCGGCGCCTACCTCAAGCTGGACACCACCCGGAGACCGCCGTCCGGCGGGTGGTACGCCACCTACCGCGTGAACGCCCCGGCGGACGGGGCGTACCGGATGGAGGTGGCGGCCACCTCCCCCGTCGAGCAGTGGGGGCAGCAGGCGTGGGGGTCCTACTTCGACCTGTCGGTCAACGGGGCGCCGTTCGCGCAGGCCGCCTGGTCGCAGCCGCGCTGGACCGGCTCGCCGCACGCGTGGGGCGACCTGTACCGGCTGCGGCTGGACGACGTGGAGCTGAAGCGCGGAGCCAACACGATCATGTTCAAGGTGGACGGGGCGGTGGCGGCGGCCCCGGCCGTCCGGTACCGGCTGCTGCTGGACGCGTTCACGCTGGCGCGGACGGACCTCGCGCTGCGCGAGGTGGGTTCGGCCACCCCCGGCAACATCGGCGTCTACCGGGACGGCGAGCGCGCGGACCTGCTCCTGCGCCTCAACGCCCGCACGCCGACCGCGTGGCCCGTCCGGTACGAGATCCATGACTACTTCGGGCGCCGCGTCGGTGCGGGCACCGCGACGATCCCCGCCGGGGCGGCGTCGGCGACCGTCCCGCTCCCCGGCCTGCCGGCCGGCAACTTCCGGGTGAGCGCGTCGCGGCCGGGGGCATCCGGCGGCGCGGTCGTAGGCCACCTCGCGCGTCTGCCCGGACGCAGGCCGGTGACCGGGGAGGCCAACCGCTTCGGCGTGAACGTGTGGGCGGCGGGCGTGGTGCCGCCGTCGCGGCTCGACCCGGTGCTGGCGGCGATGCGGGAGATGGGCGCCGGGCACGCGCGCGACGGCGACGACTGGCCGACCGCCGAACCGTCCCGGGGCCGGTACGTCTCGACCCCCTACGACGCGCTGGTCCGCGCGTACCACGCCCACGGCCTGACGTCGATGGACACGATCACCGAACCGCCCGGCTGGGCGGTGCCGCCGACGTCCGCGCCGCTGCCCGCCGACCTGCGGGACGCCTACGCGTTCGCCCGGCAGCGCGCGGGCAAGACGGGCGCGGCGCGCTCCGACGCGATCCATCTGTCCAACGAGCCGGAGTCGGACGACACCGCGAGCACCGGCGACCAGCAGGCGGCCTACGTCAAGGCCGCCGCGCTCGGTGCGGCCGACCGTCGCGGGCCGCGGCAGGCCACCGTGCTGCCCACCTACTACGTGCCCGGCTACTTCCAGGACCTGGTGCTGCAAAACCAGGTCGCCGGCTACGCCGACTACTGGGCGTGGCAGGCGTACCCGAACGGATACCCGGACCCGGTCAACCCGCGGCTCCCGGCGGAGGACCTCAGGAAGCACCGGGAGTTGAAGCGGCTCCACGGGGCCCGGACGCCGCTGTGGGCGGCGGAGGCCGGCGCGTACATCCGGTCGTCGCCGGACGGGCTGAGCCGGGAGAGCCAGGTCACCCAGGCGCGCTATCTGGTCCGGTCGACCGTGGAGGGCTTCGCCGGGGGCGTGGCAAGGTCGTACTGGTTCAGCGGGACGCCCATCGGCTACCTCTCCGCCGGGGGCGGCGAGGAGGCCGTGTACTTCGGGCTTCTGAGCCCGACGTTCCAGCCTTGGCCCGCCTACAGCGCGCATGCGGCGATGGCCTCGATCCTGGGCGAGGCGGACCATGCCGGCCCCGCGCGAGGGCTGCCGGACGGCGTCACCGGCCAGGTGTTCGCCGCGCACGGGAAGACCGTCACCGTGGTCTGGGCGGACAAGCCCACCCGGGTGGACGTGCCGACCCCCGGCCGCCGCGTCGAGATCCTCGACATCATGGGCGCACGCCAGGGCGTCGCCACGCCCGCGCGGAACGGGACCGTGCGCGTGGCGGCCTCCCCCGACCCCGTCTACCTGGCCTCGGACGCCGCCGCCCCGAAGACGGCGCCCGCCGCCGCGCCGGTTCGCCGCGTGAAGCCGTCGAGAGCCGAGCACATCGTGCTCGCCCAGCGGTTCGCGCCGCGGAACGCCGCCCCGAACAAGAACGGCGACGGGACGGAAGGGCCGCCCCACGGCTACCGGCTGGATCCCGCCACCTCCATGAACCTGGACGTGTACAACTTCAGCGACACGGCCCAGACCGTGACGGTCACCGCCCGCGCGTACGGGGGCTGGAGCGTTCGCCCGTCCACCGGGTCGGCGGCGACGGTGCGGGTGCCCGCCCACGGCCGGGTCAGCGTGCCCCACACCGTCACGGCGCCCGCCGCGGTCCGGCGCGGGGTGGACTATCCGCTGGTCTTCGACGCCACCACGGGCGGGCGGCCGGTCACGCCGTCGGTGGGCCGGATCCAGCGCCCGGCGGCGAAGCCCGGGACGCCGGTACCGCTGGCCCCCTCGATCACCGATCTCTCGCCCCGCGGCGGGACGACCGCCGCCGGCCCCCGCGTGAGCCTGAGCGCCCGCGTCACCGACGCCCTGTCAGGTGTCGACGCACGGCGGCTCACGCTCCAGGTGGACGGCCGCGACGTGCCCGCGCGGTTCGACCCGTCCACCGGACGCCTCACCGCGTCCGCGCGGCTCGCGCCGGGACGGCATGAGGTCTGGGTCCGCGCGTACAACAGGGCGCACGCACCATCCCAGGCGTCAGCCGCCTTCACCGTCGCCGGGCTCAGGAGGACCGGCTCCTGACCGCCCACGCGCGGACCAGGGTCTGGTCGGCACCCGCCGCGGAGGCGCGCAGCGAGACGAATCCCGACGCGGGGTTCCGCACCGTCGCGACCCAGTCCCCGCCCCTGCGCCGGACGCCCACCGGCTTCCACGTCCTGCCGTCGTCATAGGAGATCTGGAGGGTCGGCCTGGCGTCCGGTGCGCGATCCACCCTCAAGGCCAGCTCCTGCTCGGCCCCGGCGACGGCGGACGCGTCGTCGCCGAGGGGCGTGCGGTACTGGATCGACGGGAGGTGGACGATGCCGTCCCGCACGGAGAACCTCCACTCCGCGTGCTGGCGGGTCGCCAGCGGCGAGTAGGAGGCGGCGCGCACCTCATCGACGGTCAGCGTGTAGTCCCCGGGCGGGGGGACGGGCCACTTGTGGGCCGTGCCGGGCTCGTCGCTCTCGTAGACGACCTGTCCCTTGGCGTCCCGCAGGACGGAGGAGCCGGTCGCTCCCGCGTAGGGCGCCAGGATGCTGCGGCCGTCCCAGGTCGAATGCATGAAGACCGCCAGCGCCGGTTCGCCCCCGCTCCCCCAGATGACCAGCGGGGTGGCCGGGCCGAGCGGGGCCGGGGTCAGGTTCCACTTGTGCGGGCCCGGCTTCGCGAACCGCACGGTCCGGTACCAGAGTTCGGTCTGGTCGAACCCGAAGCCGCAGTCCGGCGTCGTGTTCATCCAGTCGACCCTCCAGTCGATGCCCGGCGTGTAGTACTCGGTCCGCGTGACGGGCCCGGCACCCGCACCGGTGAAGAAGCCGACCCAGCCGCCTTCGGCCCAGGCCGCGGCGGCGTGCCCGCCCACGCAGACGGGGCGGCCCTCCGTCCCGTACCGGACCGCCACCTCGGCCATGTCCGCGGTCCTCACCCGGAACTCGGGCTTCGCCGGCACCCTCCCCTTCTCCTCGGTCACCACGTTGTACACGTACGGGCTTCCGGACTCCGCGCCGTTCCTCGTGATGACCGCCTGGGCGCTGAAGTGCAGGCCCGCCTCGGTGGCGGTCGGCGTGACGTAGCCGTTCTCGATCGGGATCCCCCAGACCGTGACCGTGGGGGCGCCGCCGAGCCGCTGGGCGATCCGGATCATCCCGTCCAGTATGCGGGCGTCCGCGCGGTCCACGGAGACGGAGACCGGCCGGGCCTCCCGGGCGTCCAGCACGAGCGCGGTCGTGCCCTTCACCGCCACGCGGGGACGGTAGACCACGGCGGTGGACGGGCGGCCCTTGGCCTCGGGCGTCTCCACGTACGCCACCACCGCGTACTCGCCCGCCGGGAGCTCCCCTTCGAGGTGCCCGTCGACGAGATCGCCGTAGAACGCGTCACTCCCATCGAGAGGGTGGAAGACCACGACATTCGCGTCGGATGTGGCCGGGGCCTCGCCCCTCCGGTCGAGGACGTCCACGAGCACCTTCACCCCGTTCGCGGTCCGGGACGCGAGCGGCCGCCTCGTCGCGGGCCGGTTCACGGGCTTGGTGACGGCGTCGTTCCGCAACCCCCGCGGGTACCGGTCGCGGACGGACGCGGACGGTTCCGGCGCGGGTGCCGCCACCGGTGCCGCCGGTGCCGCCGCCCGGTGCGGAAGCGCGAACGCCGCCGACGACGCGGCCGCCGCGATGAGCGTGATCATGGCGGTGCTCTTCCTGACTGCCAAGGATCTCCCTCTCCATGCGCGCCCGCGCGGGCGCGCGGGTCTCGTCTGGAGGGGTGTCCGGCACCTGGAGATCATTTCTTCCGAAATGCTCGTCCGGGAGCCGGACATTCTCCGACCGTCGGGCACGCTGCGCCCCCTCGGGCGCCCACCGGGAGGAGATGGCTTGGGACACGAACGCTCGGCCCGGTTCGAGGAGCTGTACGCGGCGCACCTCGGACACGTCACGGGCTACGTGCGGCGCCGTACGGGCGACCCCGACGACGCCGCCGACGTGATCTCCGAGACCTTCCTGGTCGCCTGGCGCCGCCTCGACGACGTCCCGCCGGGCGAGGAGGCGCGCTTCTACCTGTACGGCGTCGCGCGCCGAACGCTGGCGAACCTGCACCGGGGCCAGCGGCGGCGCCGCGACCTGACGACGCGGATCGGCCGGCGCCTCGCCGCCGACCTGGCGGCCGCACCGGCCCCGGAGCCGGACCGTCCCGAGATCGGCGCGGCCTTCCGCGCGCTGCCGGACGCCGACCGGGACCTGCTCGGCCTGGCCTCCTGGGAGGGGCTCGACAACGGCCAGATCGCCTCCGTGCTCGGGGTGAGCCGCAACGCGGTCCGGATCCGGCTGCACCGGGCCCGCCGCCGGTTCGCCCGCGAGCTGGAGCGCCGGGGGATCGCCCGCGCGCCCGCCGCCAAGCCCGAGCGCCCCGCACCGGAAACCCCCGTACCGTCCAGAAAGGTAGGGTCCGCATGACCAGCGACCTCGACTCCCTGATCCGCCACGCGGCGCCGCTCTCGGACGCCGAGGCCCTGCGCCCGGTGCGCGATGAGACCCGGCGGGAACTGCTCGAACGGATCACGTTCGCGGAGGCCGGCGAGGCGGCTCCCGCGCCGCGGCCGCACCGCCGCCGCTGGAGGATCGGACTGCCCGTCGCCGTGGGGGCCGCCTGCGCCGTCGCCGTGGCGGCGCTGGTCGTGCGGCCCGGTGGGCACGCCCCGGCGCCGTCCACGAGCGGCGGGCCCGGCGGGTTCGACCCGCGGCCGGTCGCGGCGCTGAGCTTCACCGAGCGCAAGGGCTACATCGACGTCCGGATCAAGGACCCGCTCGCCGATCCGCAGCGCTACCGGAAGGAGTTCGCCGCCCACGGCATGCGGATCGACCTGATCATGGTTCCGGCCTCGCCGAGCTTGGCCGGCACGATCGTCATGCAGGACGACGGGGGCCCGGACAAGCGGCAGATCGTGCCGATCGAGGAGGGACGCTGCGTGACCGGGGGCGGCGACGACGGGAAGTGCGTCCGCGGCCTGCGCATCCCGACCGGCTACCGCAACACCGCGGGTATCTCGTTCGGCCGCGAGGCCCGCCCCGGCGAGCGGTACGACAGCACCAACAGCGCCTTCGCGCCGGGCGAGGTCCTGCACTGCCTCGACGTCAGGGGCCTCACGGTCGAGCAGGCGGACCGGCGCCTCAGGCAGCGCGAGGTGACCGCCACGATGTTCCACTGGGAGACCGGCACCGAGGGCTACACCGAGGGCCGCGACAAGCTGCCCGGCAACTGGTACGTCACCAACGCCGATCCCTGGGCCCCGGGCCAGGTCATGCTGTCGATCCAGAAGGACCGTCCGGCCGTCAGGGACACCGCTCACGACAGGGCCCTGTTCAAGGGCTGCTGATCCCGCGGTTGTGAAGGGTTAGCACGAAAGCGTATAGTCCGAAATCGTGAAATCCGACATCGTGGCTTCTGGGTGGTCGCCGCTGCTCGCGTTGCAGCGGGCCACCCACGCCACCCTCCAGGTGCTGTCCGCCGAGCTGGTCGATCTGGACCTGACCGGCTCCGAGATCAACGCGCTGGCGAACCTCGCCGACGGGCGCGGCCGGACCGTGTCCGAACTCGGCGCGGCCGTGGGCAGCCGCCCCACGACGCTGACCAGCGTGCTCGACCGGCTGGAGCGGCGCGGTCACATCACCCGGGGCACCCGTCCCGGAGACCGCCGGGCGGTGCTCATCGAACTCACGCCGTCCGGACGGGCGGCCGCCGCCACGATCCGGGACGCGGTCGCCGACGTGGAGCACCGCGCGCTCGACGGCCTGCCGGACGAGGCGCTCGTCCACCTGCGCGCCGCCCTGCAAGCGCTGACGGAGGTCTCCTCATGAGCACCGCCCCCGCCGACTTCGACGCGTTGATGGCCGAGGTGATGGCGGGCGCCGAGCGGTTCGGCCATCGCGAGCACGTCCATCTGACCTGGTTGGCCGTGCGGCGGGTCGGGACGGTCGCGGCGGTCGGCCTTGTCGGCGGCGGCATCCAGCGCACCGCGCGCTACGCGAACGTGCCCCAGAAGTACCACGCGACCATGAGCCGGGCCTGGGTCGAGCTGGTCGGTCACCACGCGGCCGAACGCGGCGAAGAGGACTTCGGCGTGTTCGTCGGCCGCCATCCCGCCCTGCTCGACAAGCGCCTTCTCACCCGCTTCTACCGTCCGGCGACCCTGGCCTCGCCACCGGCCAGGAACGGCTGGGTCGAACCCGATCTCGCCCCGTTCCCATGGCAGGACGCGAGCCGCGCGGGTTAGCCGTCCCGGTCGCCCCGTCCGGCCCGGTGGACGCGCGGGACGTCCGCCGGCCGGCGGCCGAGGACGGCGAGGGCCCGGTCGAACGCGGAGTCGCGGTCGGCCGCGAACTCGGCGGGGGTGAAGACGGGCGTGCGGATGTGCGGCGGCACCCCGGCCCCGTCGAAGGTCCTCCCGTCCCGGGTGAGGAACTCCTCGTTGGGCACCCAGAGGCTCCAGTCGTTGGGCAGCGGGCATTCCATGATGTCGGAGAAGACGCCCTGGGTGTTCTGCCCGATCCGGACCACCCGTCCGGGCCGCGCCATCAGGGCCTGGGTGAAGGTCTCCCCCGCGCTGTTGGTGGTGTCCGAGGTGAGCAGGGCGATCGGCCCGGTGTAGCGGGGCGCGGCGGCGGGCCTGACCGTGATCGGCTGCGGACGGGTGAACCGGGTGGCGTCGCCCGGGTCGTTGCGGGCCCGCTTGCGGTAGGCGAGGAACGGCCGGTCGGTGAGCCGGGCGGCCAGTTGCAGGCCCAGCGCGTCGTAGCCGCCCGGGTTGTACCGGACGTCGATGATCAGACCGCGCATCCGGCGCTCCGGGGTGATGATCGCGTCGAGGGCCTGGGCGAGCCGGGCCCGGTCGGCGGCGTAGTCGAAGTCGCTCCCGGTCTCGTACCCGAAGAACCCGGCGACCCGCAGGTAGCCGACCCCGCCAGGCAGCTCGGCGAACGTGAGCTGGCCCGCCGCGTAGTCCTTCCCGGCGCCGCGCAGGTCGCGGCGGTCGATCAGCTCCTTGACGCGGGCCCCCAGCTTGCGGGTCGTCGGCTGGGTGCCCGGACGCAGGCCGGTGAAATTCCGTTCGCCCGCGAAGACACCGGTGTGCGCGTCCCCCAACGGCTCGATCATGTCCCGCAGGATCTCGAAGAGCCGCTCGTCGGTGGTGCCCGCGTTCACCATCGGCCGGTACCGCCTCCGCTGGGCGGCCCAGTCGACGTGCCGCTGCCGGAAGAAGGGGTAGTTCTCGGCGAAGGTCTGCCAGAAGACGTCGAACGTCCCCACCGGCCCGGACGGCTGCGGTGCGCCGCAGGTGGCCGGAGCCTTGGCGAGCCTGATCAGGCCGAGGTCCCCGGTGGACCCGACGGAGTGGAGCTTCGCGACGTCCGGCCGTCCACCCGGCCGGAGCGTGATCGTGTTGCCGTCGCTCAGCCGGTAGACGGCGGCGGCCCCGGGACGCGGCGTCCCGACACGGGTGGCCTCGTCAACGGGCAGGCAACTGATGGCGGTCGTCTGGAAGAGCGTCGCCTTGGACGGTTGGACCGACAGCACCATGCCGTAGCCGTCCGTCCGCCAGAGACCCGTCACGGACGCGGCGGGCGACGCGGGCGCGGCCGTCGCCGCGGGCGCGGTCAGTGCGGGGGCGGTGATGAGTGCCAGCGAGAGCGCGGCCGCGAGGGTCGGGGCTCGCATCAGTGGTTCTCCTCAGGTCGGAGGGTTCCAGGGAAGAGGGTTTCCAGGAAGAAAGTGCGGACGGCGTCGTCGTGGTACTCGCGCCGAAGTCCTCACCCCAGCCTCCTGCGCCGCCCCTCCCACCACCAGTGACTAAGGTCGCGCCAACACCCCCACCAACGGCGGGGGTCGGGTTCAGCCCGGGATCGGGATTCTTACCGGGGGGAGGGCGGGCGGGGGTCGGCGCCATTCCTGGGAGAGCAGCACGCTCAGGGTGTAGACGTGCCAGATCTGCTTGGTCCACCGGCCCGGGGAATCGCGGAGCAGGGTGGTGTAGGCGTCGCGGTCGACGATGTCGAACAGGGCCTCCGGGCCGTCCAGGATCTGTTCCTGGAGCAGGTCGCGGAAATTCTGGTCGAAGGAGACCCGCCAGTTGAAGCCGGAGGTCCCGCCGTTGGCGGTCAAGGGGGCGCGGGCCCGCCAGGCGCGCCTGCCGGAGAACAGCGGGCCCCGGCCCCGGTCGAAACGCCAGCGCTTGCCTTCGGGCGGGATCGCCGCCAGGGGCGGGGCGAGTTCCTGGAGGAGCAGGTAGAAGGGGTATTCGCTGCGCCGCCATTCCGCCGACAGGGCGAGCGCCTCGCGGACGACCCGGTTGTCGAAGAAGGGGTGGTAGTAGGGCGTGTTCATGAGCGTCGCGGTGTGCGAGCCGACGATCCACCGGCCGGTGCGGTAGTGCAGGTAGAGCTTGTCGAGGACGTCGAATCCGTCGCTCTTGGCCCGCTCGGCCCACGGCCGGTGCTCGGCGGCGGCCCGCTCGTTGGCGGCGGACGTCATGAACCGCTCGGCCGCGTGGAAGATGAGCCGGACCCGTTTCTGAAGGCCCTCGTCCGAGATGTCGTCCTGGTCGTAAAGGAAACCGCCGCGCAGTGTCTCGCCGCCCGAGCCCGATGTGCGCGGAGCCAGGTCGTACGGCCGATATCTGTTCACGCTCTCATACGCCGAGTTCATGCCCTCGCACATGCGGATGATGTCGTGGGTCCGGGAGAACGGGTGCTGGACATCGACGAAATCCTTGCGCTCCTGGGGGACGGTCAGCTCCACCTCGTGCTCGATCTGGAGCGCCTGAGCGACGCGCGTGCCGAGGACGACGTCCGGGTCGTCCGCGAACCCGTGCGTCGTCGCGGTGAAGGCGACACCGGCCGATCTCAGTACGGCCGCCATCAGCCTGCTGTCGCGCCCTCCCGAGAGGGCGAGCCTCACCGGGTCCTGGTGGCGGGCCAAGGGAGCGGCCGAGGCGACCAGCGCTTCGGCGAGCGGGCGGACGAGCTCGCGCCGCCCCCTGTCATCGCGCGGAGTCTCCCGCGCCGGTGCCGAGGGCTGCCGCCGGACGACGGTCGGCTCACCCGGTACCGCCCGTATCAGCGAACCCGCCGGGAGCGCGTGCACCCCGCGGAAAGGCGTGTCGTCGTTGGCGTGGAAGCCGTGGCGGACGAGGGGGTGCAGCGCCTCCACATCGATATCGACCTCGGGGTCCTCCCGATCGGTCCGCGCGGCCTGGGCCACGAGGTGCACCAGCAGGGCGCGGCTTCCGATGACGCGGAGCCCCCGCGCCTCGGCGTGGTAGACGGGGCAGACCCGCGCCATGGCGGTCGCGGCCTCGGCCCCCTCCGTCCCGGCCCGGAAGATCGAGAAGACGCCGCCCAGTTCCGCGGCGGTCGCGGCGAGGTCGTCCCTGGCGAGCAGGAGGTCCACGTCCCGCTTGGGCTCGGCCAGGTAGCCGCAGTACCCGAGCCGCCACGCCGCGCCGCTGATCACGGTCTCGGGGAGCAGCTCGTGCTCCGGCTCGTTCGTCCAGCCCAGCAGCGCGACCCGGCCGCCGGGCGCCGTCCACTCGACGGCCTTGACGACGTCCGGGGGAACCGGGAACGCCTCATGGATGGCGCGGCGGGCCGCCCGGAACGCCGGCGCGGGAATCCTCTCGCGGGCTTCGCGAGTGGCCAGGACGAGGTAGACGCGCACGCGCCCTCCGCTCCTCGGTGGGACTGAAGCGGAGAATTCACCACGCCCTGGTTAATCAGCGATGAACCATCAACGTCACACACGAAAACGTTAACGACCTTGAAAGTCCGCCCGGGCATGAATCGCAAAGGAGTTCACGACGATCTCCCGCCAATGCGGTCGGAATCCCCCTCAGCCCTGCCGATCCTCTCGATATCCGAGGCTCGAAACGAGCAAATCAGATGGGCTGTCCATAACAGGCCAGCCGCCCAATACAGCGTTCCTTACCCTCACGCGACGCAACCAACCCGGAACACGAGTTCACGCAACCGTCCCCCGCGTCACCGCCGTTCCGGTGGTCGGGGCAGGGGGCACTCCAGGCGCGGTTCACCGTCACCGAAGGCGTTGTCCACGAACCCGCGGTGGTGCGGACGGCCGGTGCCCGGATGGGCCCGCGAACGGAAGTACGCGCACGGGCGCCCGTTCTGGCGGGTCACGGGTTGCCCTCGGGCTCCAGGGTGCGGGGCGCGGGGCGCAGGCGCGGGGTCCGGCGGATGATGTGGTGGGCGATGCGGCGGCCCGCGAAGTCCGAGCCGTGGACGAAGCGCATGACGGGCCCGAAGGTCGCGGCGGCGGCCAGGCCCGCGAAGTACAGGCCGGGCAGCGAGGACTCGAAGTCGCGGGTCAGCACCGGGGCGCCGAGGCGGGTGTCGACGCGGACGCGGATCTCGGGCGAGAGCATCGTCAGCCGCTGGACGTTCGGGACGAAGCCCGTCGCGGCGATGATGTGGTCGGCCTCGATGACCAGGCGGTCGCCGGTGCGGTCGACGGTGGTCAGCGCGATGCCGTCGTCCTGCTCGACCGCCTTCACCAGCTGCCGGCCGGTCGTGACCTGGACGCGCTCGTCCAGGCGGTCGCGCAGCCACCACGCGCCCGCTGGGGGCAGGGTCTCGCGGACGATCCGCTGCCGCCTGCGGTAGGGCAGGTGGCGGACGAGGCCGGGCCGCTCCGCCCACAGCCACGTCCGGTAGCCGGTGCCGAGGCCCGAGCGGGGACCGCCGGCGATCCTCACGCGGAGCGGGCGGGGCTCCCGCGGGACGGTGTTCCAGTCGAGCGCCCCGCGCCGGGCGACGACGTGCGGGCGGGCGCCCGCGTCGGCCAGCAGGACCGCCGTCTCCAGCGCGGACTGCCCCGCGCCGACGACCGCGACGTCCTTGCCCGCGAACAGGGTCAGGTCGCGGTGGGCGGTGCTGTGCGAGAGCAGCCAGGACGGCATTCCGGACAGTTCATCCGGAATATGAGCGAACGGCCCCACGCCGACGGCGAGGACGACGGCGCGCGTCACGGCCGTCTCACCCGTGGACAGGGTGACGACGTATCCGGCCGGGCCCCCGCGCTCGACGCTCACGACCTCGGCGGTCTCGATGTCGGGGACGGTCTCGGCCGCGAACCAGCGGCCGTAGGCGATGAACGTGTCGAGGGGTATCGGCTGGCCCGTCCGCCATCCCGGGTGGCGGTCGGTGAAGGCCATGCCCGCCTGCGGCGCGCCCAGGCTGGAGGCGAAGGGCTCGGACTTCAGGAACATGCCCTCCGGCATGTTCTCCTCCCAGAAGCGCATCGGCGTGCCGATGACCCTGACCTCCAGCCCGACGTTCCGCAGGTGCGCGGCCGCGGAGAGGCCGTAGGGTCCGGCGCCGACGATGACGACGTCGCTGGCCGACTCGTTCATTCTCGTTCCCCCGTGTGTGTGTCGTGCGTGTCGTGCGGACGGCCCGATCCGCGTTTGCCGAGGCCGCGGCGGGCGGCCGTGAGGACGGTCCGGCGGCCCATCGCGAAGAAGGGCGGCAGGTCGTCCCCGGCGTACCAGGCCAGTTCGTCGGCGCGGCGCAGCGCGCCCCGGGGCGGCGCGTCGCGGCGCAGGGGGCGGCCGAGCGCCTGGCGGAGGTAGTGGTTCTCCACCAGGAGGCGGCGGCCGTAGGCGGGCCGGGGGCGCGGGACGCGGCGTCCCGACTGGTGCAGGTGCAGGACGCGCGCGAGGTCGAGGCCCTGCCGGTCGGCGAACAGCCGGAACTGGGCGCCGATCCGCGGGTTGAAGTCGAGCAGGTGGTAGGCGCCGGTGCGGGGGTCGCGGCGGAAGTCCAGGTCGACGAGGCCGCGGCAGCCGAGCAGCCGGACGGCCCTGATCGCGAGTTCGGTGAGTTCGGGGTTGTCGACCCACTCGCCCGAGACGGTGTGCCCGGCGTGCGGCGGGTGCGCGAGGTGCTTGCGGCCCGTCCCGCCGAAGAGGCAGTCGAGCGCGCCGTCGAAGTAGCCGTGGAAGAACCAGTCGCCGCCGCCGGGCGGGATGTGCCGCTGGAGGATCAGCGGGCCCGCGTCGTGGGAGGCGGCGAGCAGCCGGTGCGCGTCCTCGCGGGTGTGGACGAGCGTCGTGCTGCGCAGCCCGGGGCCGAGCCGCCACGGCCGGGCCCACTTGGCGACGAGCGGCAGGCCGAACGCGCGGGCGGCGGCGTCGACCTCGGCGGACGTGCCGGGCGTGCGGCTGTCGGGGCACGCGAGCCCGTACCCGGCGCAGGACTCGATGAGGCGCGCCTTGTCGGCGACGAGGCGGGGGACGTCCGGGTCCTGGCGGGGGAGGACGAACGCGGGGGCGAGCGCGTCGGCGTGCTCGGCGACGAAGATCGCGCCCGCGTCGTCCAGGGGCAGCAGCAGCGCCGCTCCGCCGACCCGCTCGCTTATCACCCGCAGGTGGCTGAGCAGCGCGGACGGGCGGTCGACCGGGGGCGCCCACGGGTGCCCCTCGCGCAGGTACCGGGACCGGGACACGGGGTTGGCCCGCCCCTCCAGGATCGCGTGCACCGGGACGCCGGCGCGGCCGAGCGAGCGGATCGCCCCGAGCGTGCCGTGGTGGAAGAAATTGTGATTCGTGCGCAGCAGCAGGACGGGAAGCCCCGGGTCAAGACACGGTGATTCCGGGGGGCGCGTGTCGAGGGACGCCCGCGGGTTGTGGCGCACAGTAGCCTTCCTCGTCGTAAGGTAAATTCTCCCGTCGGCCCCTCGGCCGATTTGTTCACGGTCAACGCCAGAGGGCATACGATACGCATGCGAGCTGCGGATATCCATCCAGCGGGGCGGCCATTCCGGCGCCGCCGGCAAAGGCGGGTTCCCTTCTACCCGCTCCCTCCCGTTATGGCCGTGTCCGCGGTCCTGGTCGCGCTCACCGCGTCCAGTCTGGTCACCTGTATCGAGCCCCGCGCAGCGCTGCGGCAGTCGAAATATGTGCCGTTGGGCGCCTTTCTCGGCTCCGGCCCCGAGGGGGTGGAGAAAGTCGCGAGGTTCCAGGAATGGCTCGGCGCGCCGGTGACCGTCGGGCACACCTACCTGCCGGGGGACGGCTGGCACGGCGTGGAGGGCCCCGAGGAGATCCTGCGGCCGTGGGCGCGCTGGCGGCGGGCGGATCCGCGCAGGTCACTGGTGCTCAACGTGCCGATGATGGCGCCGAACGAGGCCCGGCTGCCCTCGCCCGCGCTGCCCGCGCTGCTGCGCGCCGGGGCCTTCGGCATGTTCGACGCGCACTACCGGATCCTCGCGCGGCGCCTCGTCTCGCTGGGCGCCGCCGACACCGTCATCGTGCTCGGCTGGGAAATGAACGGCGAGGCCTACGGGGGCCGCTGCTCGCCCGATCCGGCGGCCTGGAAAGGCTACTGGCGGCGCATCGTCGCGTCCATGCGGGGTGTCGCGGGCGCGGCGTTCCGTTTCGATTTCGCGCCGACACGCGGGCGGGACACGATCCCCTGGACGTACTGCTACCCGGGCGACGATGTGGTCGACATCATCGGATCCGACAGCTACGACCAACCCGAGGGAAAGACTTTCCAGGATTACGTCAACGAACCCTACGGGTTGCAGGCGCAGGCGGATTTCGCCGCCGCCCACCGTAAACCCATCTCCTTCCCAGAATGGGGCCTGTTCCGCAACTCCGACAACCCCGAATTCATCCGCGGAATGCACGACTGGATCGCCGGGCACGACGTCGTCTACCAGACGATCACCGACTACTGCCCGCACGGCGTCTGGCTCTGCGGGCAGAACCCGCGCTCGTCCGCCGCCTACCGGGAGCTGTTCGGCGGCACGACCGCCCCCTCGCCGGCGCCGTCGGCGGACGCGCCCTCGGCGGACGTGCCCTCCCCGAGACCGCCGAACCCGGCAAATCCGGCAACTCCGTCGAGCGCGCCGAATCCGGCGGTGACGCCGCCGTTCACGGTGCCGCCCCCGACGGCGCCCGCCCCGCTTCCGGCCCGGGGCTGACCCGCGGCGACGTCCCGGGTGACGGCGGCGAGCATCGACAGCGTCCCGGTGAGGTCGAAGGCCGCCGACGCCGCGGCCCCCGCGTGCCCCTCCTCCTCGGCGATGCCGGGGCACAGCAGCCGGGGCACGATCGCGGCGGCGAGCGCGCCTGGGTCCTCCGGCGGGACGAGCGCTCCGCAGCCGGGGCGGACGACCTCGCGGATGCCCGGAATGTCCGTCCCGACGAGGCAGCGGCCCATCGCGATCGCCTCCAGCGCCGTCAGCGGCAGCCCCTCCCAGCGGGACGGCAGCGCGACGAGGGACGCGGCGCGCAGCCAGTCCCGGGGGTCGGCGACCGCCGGGACGAACAGCACCCCCGCCGGGGCGCTCCCGCGCAGCCGGTCGCGGTCCTCGCCGTCCCCCACCAGGACGAGCCGCGCGGACGGGCAGCGCGCGAGCACGTCGGGCCATGCCGCGACCAGCACGTCCTGACCCTTCTGCCGGGTCAGGCGGCCGACGCACAGGACCAGCGGCGCGCTCGCCGGCAGCCCGAGCCGGGCCCGCGCGACGAGCCGCGCCGCGCCGTCGGCGGGCCGGAACCGCCGCCGGTCCACCCCGTTGCGGACCAGCCGGTACGGGCCGCGCACCCCCGCGCGCATGCCCTCGCGCAGCTCGCCCTCGCCGACGCAGACGAGCGCGCCGGTGCGGCCCGCCGCGCGCCGCTCCCACAGCTCGCTGAACGACGCCTGCCGCCCGGTGGCGGCGAGCCACGACCAGCCGTGCGGCTGGAAGATCGTCGGCACCCGCGGCGCGAGCCGTCCCGCGAGGCCCGCCTTCGAGGAGTGCAGGTGGACGACGTCCGGCGCGAACCCCCGGACGAGCCGCCGCAGCCGCAGGACCTCCAGCAGCGTCGCGGGTCCGGGCGCGCGGCGGGCGTCCCAGCCGAACCAGGGCACGCCGGCGGCGGCGCAGCGCCTCGACAGGTCGCCGCCGACCGGGCAGGCCACGGCGACGTCCCAGCCGCGCCGCCGCTGGTCGCGGACCACCTGGCCGATGTAGACGGCCACCCCGCCCGCGTTCGGCTGGCTGACGTGCAGCACCCGGAGCCGCCCGGAGCCGTCGCCGCCCATGCGGGCGCTCAGACCCCGTTCGCGGCGTTCGCGGCGTTCGCTCGGGAGCGGGACGACGCGTCGTGCGAGCCCTTCCGGCGCCGTCCGCTCAGGATCGCGGCGCCGAGCCCGGCGAGCAGGATCCCGGAGGCGGTCCCGACGGCGACGTCCAGCGGAAGGTTGGGCGAGGTGGGCGCGGCGGGCCTGCCCGCGAGGCTCATCAGCGCGACCCGCACGCCGGTGTCGGCCCGGTGGGACGTGCCGTAGCGGACGAGCGCGTCGGCGGCGGCGTTGGCGAACCCGGCGGCGTCGGCCGCGCTCGCGCCGCTGCCGGTCAGCCGCACGAGCGGCGTCTCCGGCGAGGTGGACGCCTGGATGTGCTCGCGGGTCGCGCCCCGCGCGACCTTCGGCAGCGGCAGCGAGGAGTGGCGGAGCGTCTCCGGGAGCGGGGCGAGCCGTCCGTAGGCCTGCGCGAAGCTGACCGCCGCGGGGCCGCGCGCGCCGCCCGCGCCCTCGTCCACGACCAGTACGTACGCGGTCGCGGTGTAGGTCGCGGGCACGACCAGGGAGTAACCGAGCCCGCCGAGCGTCCCGGTCAGCACCAGCGCGAGCGCCGGGCCGAACCGCCTGGTGAACGCGGCGACCGGACGGCCGACACGGCGCGCGAGGAACCCGGCCCTCCGCTCGGCGGGCGCGGGCGGCTCCGGCGTGTCGGCGACGGCGCCCTTCGGCTCGATGGCTTCACGCTGCGGCATCACAAGCCCTTCCTCGTGTCGGCTGGCATGGCGGGCGGCAGATCGGGTGGCATGTCGAGCGGCAGGGCGTCCCGGTAGAGCCGGGCGAGCCGGTCGGCCTGCTCGGCGATCGCGTAGCGGCCGACGACGGCGGGGACGGGCGACCGCCCCGCCACGCCCCCGGCCCCGGCCCCGGCCCCGGGCGGCGGGACGAGCGCCCGCGCCGCCTCGGCGAGTCGGGCGAGTTCGCCGGCCCAGGTGCCGGTGTCGGTGGGCAGGCGCACCGCGCCCGCCTCGTGGTCAGGAAGCAGGTCGAGGGGAAGGTCGTCGAGCGCGGGGCAGGTCGTGTACCGGACCGGCAGCCCGGCGGCGAGCGCCTCCAGCACGCCGAGCCCGAACGTCTCCTGGACGGACGGCGCCGCGAGCACGTCCATGGCCGCGAGGACGCCCGGCATGTCGTCGGTCGCCCCGGCGAAGACCACGCGGGCGGCGACGCCGAGGCGCGCGGCGAGCCGGCCGAGCGCCTCCCGCTCGGGCCCGGCCCCGGCGATCAGCAGCCGCGGCGCGCCCGGCATCCGCGCGAACGCGTCGATGAGCAGGTCGAACCGCTTGGTCGGGACGAGCCGTCCGACCCCGCCGACCACGAAATCCGCCCGGCCGATCCCGAACCGGAGCCGGGTCGCGGCGCGGCGCGCGGGGTCGAAGGCGAAGGCGGCGGCGTCGATCCCGTTGGGGACCACCACGATCCGGCCCGGCGGCACGCCCCAGCCGCGCAGGCGGGCGGCGACCGTCGGCGACACCGCCACGGTCATCGACCCGAGCCGCTCGGTCGCCCGGTAGAGGGCGCGGACGCCGCGGGTCGCCGGGCGGCCCTCGATCTGGCCGTCGCCGAGCGAGTGCTCGGTGGCGATCACGCGCGGGGCGCCCGCGAGCCGGGCGGCGACCCGCCCGTAGACGCAGGCGCGGTAGAGGTGGGTGTGGACGACGTCGAACCGTCCGGCGCGGATCAGCCGCGCCAGCCTCGGCAGCGCGGACGGGTCGCGGTTGCCGCGCATGCCGATCGCGTGGACGGCGGTCCCCTCGTCCGCGATGGCGTCGCCGACGGTCCCGGTGCGGGTCAGCGACGCGACCTCGCACTCCGGCGACGAGTCGCCCGACTCCCGCCAGTGCCGCAGCAGCAGCGCGAGCTGGCGTTCCGCGCCCCCGGCGTCGAGCCCGGTGATCACATGCAGGACGCGCGTCGCCCCCGCCGCCCTCGTACGCGGCGCCCTCGTACGCGGCGCCGCCCTCATACGCGGCTCCGTCGCCGCAGCTCGTGCCGGGCGAGCTTGACGCGCAGCCGGAGCCGCCGGTCGCGGTCGCCGACGTAGGTGCGGGGCAGCGCGTGCCGTCCCGGCTCGGCCGGGCGGATGTCGCAGGCGTAGTCGTAGCCCGCCGCCCGCACCGCCTCGATCTCGCGTCCGGTCGCGACGCCGTAGGGGTAGGCGAACCCGGTGACCGGCCGGTCGAGCACGTCCTCCAGGCTCGCGCGGCTCTCCTCCAGCTCCTCACGCAGCTCGCAGCCGCCGGTCTCGGTGAGCGGCACGTGGTGCCGCCCGTGCGAGGCGACCTCCATGCCCGCGCCGGCGACCGTCCGGATCTGGTCCACGGTCATCAGCGGCTTGCGCGGCCCGTCGTCCCACGCGTTGTAGGAGCCGATCCGCCCGGACACGACGAACACCGTCGCGCTGAACCCGAACCGCACCAGCGCCGGGACGGCCCGGGTCGCGAAATCGGCGTAGCCGTCGTCGAAGGTGAGCCCGACGAGGCCGCGCTCCTCACCCGCGTCCCGCGCCCGGAGCAGCTCCGCCATGCCGACGCCGTGCAGGCCGCGCGCCCGCAGCCAGGCGAGCTGGCCCTCGAAGCGGCGCGGCGAGACCGTCACCAGATGCGGGTCGTCGCGGTAGTGGTCGACCGAGTGGTACATCAGCACCCAGGGCGCCGGACGGAGCGCCTCCACCGGCCGGGCGGCCCCGGTCACGCTGGTCACGGGTTCCCTCACTGCTCGTCCTCCTCCGGGTCGGCGGGGCGGCGGCGTGCGCGCGGCCCCGCGGTGCTCCATGCGGTGATCCAGGTGGCGATGAGGTCGCGTCCGGCGAGCGCGACCAGCGCGGCGAAGGTCAGGGCGGTCACGGCGCCGCCCGCGAGCAGCGACGCGAACGACGGGCCGAACGCGGCGGCCGCGAGCAGGCCCGCCGCGCAGGCCCCGGCCGCGACGAGCACGAGCCGCGCGACGTCCGCGCCGATCCGGCGCAGCGAGACGGGCGCGACCCGGCGCCGCACCCCGGCCAGCATCAGCACGGCGGCGAGCGTGATCCCGGCGGCGTTCGCGGCGGCCAGCGCGACCGTCCCCCCGGCGGCGGCGAACGCGGCGCCGACGGCGGCGGTCACGGCGAGCCCCGCCGCGAGGACGGCGGCGGGGCGCCAGGTCGGGCGGCCGTGCGCGAAGAACGCCCGCGCGGCGAGCCCCACCGTCGTCTGCCCCCACAGCCCGAGCGCGTACACCCGCATGATCGCGGCCGTGCCGCCGGTGTCGGCGGCGGTGAACGCGCCGTGCTCGAACAGCGCCGCGACGATGGCGGGCGCGAACGCGACCAGGTAGGCGGTCGCGCACAGCACCATGCCGCTGACGACGGCGAGGTCGCGCTGGATCTGGGCGGCGACGCGGCGGGTGTCGCCGTCCGCCGAGGCGCGCGCGAGCCTCGGGAACGTCACCGTGACGATCAGCAGCGACAGCACCATCGGGACCTGCGCGACCTTCTGCGCGTAGTTGAGCTGCGAGATCGACCCGGCGGCGAGCCCCGAGCCGAGGAACCGCTCGACGAACACCTGCGCCTGCCGCGTCACCGTGTACACGACGATGGGCACGACGGCCGCGACCCCGAGCCTGATCTCCTCCCCCGTCGGCCGCGCGACCGGCTGGACGGGCCCCGAGCGCAGGCACCGCACGAACGCGGGCGCCTGCACCGCGACCATCAGGACGCTGCCGCACGCGACCCCGATCGCCGCGCTGGTGACGCCGACCGTCCCGGACAGCCCCGCGATCAGCGCGAGGATGCCGACGTTGTAGGCGAGGTAGATCGCGGCCGGGGGCCCGAACCGGTGGTGGGCGCGCAGCGTCGCGCTCATGAACCCGGCGATCCCGAACGTCACGACCGTGACCGCCGTCAGCCGGACGCACAGCACGGCGGGCCCCACCTGCGTGAGTCCGGGCGCGAGCACGCCGACGACCAGCGGCGCGCCGGCCGCGAGCGCCAGCGTGACCAGCGCGAGGCCCGCCACCATGCGCGGCAGCGTCGCGCCGACGAACGGCCGCACCCCGTGCCCGCCCGCGAGCAGCCGCGTGACGGCGGGGACCATCAGCAGCGCCATCGCGTCCTCGATGAGCAGCGGCGACACGGTCTCGGGGATCGTCCAGGCGACGAGGAAGGCGTCGGTGCTGCCGCTCGCGCCGAACAGGTCGGCCATCGCGAGGTCGCGCAGGAAGCCGAGCGCGGTGCCGCCCGCGATCAGGGCGGCCGACAGCGCGGCGGCCCGTCCGACCGAGGCGCTCGGCGCCGGCGCCGGCCGGCGCGTCGCGGTTCCGGTGGCCGTCATCGGCGCGGTTCCGGGCCGAGGGCCCGCGCGGTCGCCGCGCCGAGCAGGATCGCGATGAGCACGCAGGTCGGCCCGCCGAGGTCGGCGTAGAGGAAGTTGGTCAGCAGGAACGTCATGACCCCGGCGCCGATCAGCCAGAACGGGTCGCGGACGCGGCGCCGCGTCCACAGCCCGCCGAGGATCGCCGCGACCAGCGCCGCGAACCCGGCGAACCCCGCGACGCCCTGCTCGGACAGGATCAGCAGGTACTCGTTGTGCGGCGACAGCAGCGGCTCGCGGACGTAGCCGTTGACCGGGTCCTGGGTCTCGCTGCCGGACGACAGCTCGATCGTCGCGTAGGTGTCGCGGTAGGCGGGGAAGTTCTTCACGCCGACGCCGGTGAGCGGATGGTCCTCCCAGATCCGCCCGGCGGCGCCCCACAGCAGGTACCGGTCGCTGACCGACTGGTCGGGGGAGGACGTGACCACGCCCGCGATCGACCGCGACCGCGCGACCACCGCCTGCGCCCCGCCGCCGAGGCCCGCGACGACGACGAGCAGCAGCGCGGCGCAGCACACCAGCGTCCGCACCGCGAGCCAGCGGTCGTAGACGACCAGCATCAGCACGGCGGCGGCGCCGAGCGCGAGCCAGGTCCCCCGGCTGAGCGCGCCCGCGAGCGCGACCGCCAGCACCCCGAGCCCGCCGATCGCCGCGAGGACCGCTCCCGGCCCGTGCCGGGGGGCCTCCAGCGCGAACGCGGTGAGGATCAGGACGGCGAACCCGACGATGACCGACAGCGCCATGACGTCGACGGCGCCGAACGTCCCGACCGCGCGGATCGCCCGGCCGTCGATGGTCGCGCCGTGCCCGGTCGTGGACTGCCAGATGCCGTAGGCGGCCTCGGCGAGCCCGAGGGCGAGCACGGCCGCGCAGACGATGCCGAGGTCGCGGCGGTCCCGGACGAGCAGCACGACCGCCAGCGGCACCAGCACGAAGATCTGGAGGCAGCGCGCGTAGCCGGGCAGGCTCGCCCCGATGTCGGACGAGCACACCGTGCTCACGCCGAGCCCGAGCACCAGCGGCCCGAACGCGAGCGGCGCCGGGCGCGGCACCTCGGCCCGCCGTGTCACCGCGAGGAACACCGCGACCAGGACGAGCCCGGCGCTCGCGACGTCCCCGGCGGTGACCTGGACGCCCTCGCCCGTCCCGGCCCCTCCCGAGGGGAGGCCGACGCACAGCACGGTCACCGCGACCAGCCAGCTCGGCCGCCGCGCCCAGTCCGCCACGGCCGGGTCGGCCCAGAACGGGCGCGCGGCCACCGCGTGCGCGTTCACCCGGGGTCCCGGCAGAGCATGGCCCGCGCGGTCAGCAGCAGGATCCGCAGGTCGGACGCGAACGACCAGTGGTCGATGTAGTGGTTGTCCAGGCGCGCCCGCAGCTCGATGGAGGTGTCGCCCCGGAACCCGTGGACCTGCGCCCAGCCCGTCATCCCCACCGGCACGCGGTGCCGCAGCCGGTAGCCGGGGCAGGTCCGGGAGAACTGCTCGACGAAGTGCGGGCGTTCCGGACGCGGCCCCACCAGGCTCATGTCGCCCCGGACGACGTTCCACAGCTGCGGCAGCTCGTCGAAGGAGGAGCGCCGCAGGAACCGTCCGACGGGGCCGACGCGGTCGTCGTCCTCGACCGTCCAGCGGGTGTCGGACTCCTCCTCGTCCACCGGCTTCAGCGTGCGGAACTTCAGCAGCACGAACTCCTCGCCGCCGAGCCCGACCCGCCGCTGCCGGAACAGCACGCCGGGCCCGCCCTCCAGCCGGACGGCCAGCGCGCACGCGGCGAGCAGCGGCGCCGCGCCGACCAGCAGCAGGCTCGCCACGACGAGGTCGAACACGCGTTTGGCGAGCCGGGCGCCCGGTTCGCGCAGCGGCCAGTCCACCCGCGCGCACGGCAGCCCGGCGAGGTACTCGCGCCGCGCCGCCGCGACCGGCACCACGTCCGAGGGCGGCTGGACGAGCAGCGTCTCGCACGCCAGGCCGAACGAGACGCGCAGCACCGCGTCCAGCTGGCCGGCGCCGATGTCCTCGGCGACGACCATGACCGTGTCGGCGCCGTGGTCGCGGACGAGCGCCGGGAGGTCGGTGGTCCCGCCGAGCACGGGCAGCGCGGCCGCCGCGTCCGGCGGACCGGCCGTGACCTGCCCGACCGGCACCAGCCCGAACTCGCCGCGCACCCGCAGCAGGTGCACGACGTGCGCGGCCGCCGCGCCGGTGCCGACGACCAGCGCGAGCCGCGCGCGGGTGCGGCGACATCGGTAGGTCCGGACGGCGGCGTGCGCGACCGCGCGGGCCCCGAGCGACAGCCCGCACGCGACCACCCCGATCCAGACCACCGTGAACCAGGACGAGCCGGGCACCATCGCCGCGACCAGCACCCCGACGGCCAGCGCGCGGACGAGCACCGGCCGCAGGTCGGCCAGCAGCGAGGGGCTGCGCCTGACCCGGTACAGGCCGCCCGCCGCGTTCAGCCCGACCACCACGACGGACGCGAGCATCGACGCTCCCCCGGCCCGGACCTGGAGGGAGGCCACCGCCGTCGAGGCGGCCCAGGCGTCGGCGAGCGCGAGGCACGCCGGATACAGCCGGGCGAGGACGCGGGACCCGGCCGCGCGGCGGTCGGGCAGCAGGGGCAGGGCGGCGGCGTCACCGGACGTGGGAGAGAGATCCGAGTGGGGCGCCCCCGGATCGAGGGATGCGCTCAGCCCCTGGGCTCTCATTGACTCACCACTTTCCCTACCGCCGATTACGGGGACACACGAGCGCCACGATCAGCATCGCAGCAGTCCGCCGCACAGATCACCGCTCTTTAACGAAGGGCGCCCCAACCTTGAATAGAAGATCAACACAGGCAGGAACCCCAGCCCACAGCTCGTTTCACCGAATCACCCACCTGACACCCGCCGCCGGGCAATCTTCCTTCCAAAACCCTTTACCAGCGCCATTGCGTCCCCCTTTCCGGCGAATGCGAGAAATGCAGCGATCACCCCGTACCGGGCCCGCCGGGGCCGCCCGGCACGGCACGACGCGCCCGGCGGGCCGGTCCGCCGCGTCCGGCGGCGCGGTACGGCGCGTCCGGCGGCGCGCGGTACGGCGCGCGCCGGGGCGTCCGACACGTGGCCGGCGACACGGCAGGGCGCCGTACCTGGCGCGACACGGTCATGGAAAGATCCAGGAACCGGTCCCGTACCACGAACCTTCGGGGCACGATGGACGTCACAAGTGATCGGACGCGAAACCCGGCCGCCGGCCGGGCATGAGGCTCGTTCCGTAGAAGATCGTGTCGCGGGTCCCCGCTAGCGCGACCCGCGTTGCTGATGAGGGAGAACGGTGCGAGGTAAGGCCTTGGTGCTTGCCCTGGTCATGGGGCTGGCGGCGGCGTGCGGCGGCAGTGACGGTACGGGCGGCACCACCGCCAAGGGCGGCGAGGAGGGTGCGCCGCGGGTGGCGATCACCCCGGCCAACGGCGACGGCCGCGCGCGTCCGGACGCGGGGATCACCATCACCGCGTCCGGCGGGAAGCTCAGCCAGGTGTCGGTCAAGCTGAAGAGCGCCGACATCCCCGGCACGCTCTCCGCCGACAAGACGAGCTGGCGCTCCACCTGGACGCTCGTCCCCGGCAACCGCTACCAGGTGTCGGCGACGGCGACCTCCCCCAAGGGCAAGGCCACCACCGCGACCAGCGCGTTCCGCACGTCCAAGGCGACCGCCGCGACCACGATCAACAACGTCATCCCGAGCCCGGGAGAGACCGTCGGTACCGGTATGCCGGTCTTCGTCCAGTTCAGCAAGGAAGTCCCGGTCAAGGCCCGTCCCGCCGTCGAGCGCGCCATCGAGATCACCTCGACGACCCCGACCGAGGGCGCCTGGCGGTGGCTGACCGCGGGCGAGTCGTTCAACGGCCTCCCCTCGGTGGTGTTCCGGCCGAAGCAGCCGTGGGCGCCGCGCCAGCGCGTCTCGGTCACCGTCCACTACGCGGGCCTCAAGATCGGCGACAAGGTCTTCGGCGACAAGGACGTGACCCGCTCCTTCCGCATCGGCGACTCCCACACGATCAACGTCAACGCCAAGACGCACAAGCTGGTCGTCAAGAAGAACGGCAGCACGGTCCGCTCGTGGGGCGTGAGCCTCGGCGCGGGCGGCGACCGGCAGGCCGACGGCGTCGACCACCTGCTCACCACCAGCGGCGTCCACCTCACGATGGACCGCAGCCGTCTGGAGCGCATGCGCCCGCCCGGCAAGAAGAAGGGCGACCCCGGCTGGTACGACGAGCAGGTCCCCTGGGCCACCCGCATCTCCAACAGCGGCGAGTACATCCACCAGAACATGGACGACCCGTCCTGCCTCGGAAACCGCAACTGCAGCCACGGCTGCGTCCGCTCCCCCGCCGCCTCCGCGCAGTGGTTCTACAACTGGGCCTACCGCGGCGACATGGTCACCATCACCGGGACCAAGCGCGACCTCCAGTGGACGAACGGCTGGGCCTACTGGCAGCTCCCCTTCACCAAGTGGACCTCGGGCGGCGCCCTCGGCAAGCCGGTGACCACCGGCAAGGCCGCCTGAGCCGGTGGACTCCTGGAGCGGCCGGCGGGTACGGCTGCGCGGAATCGAGCCCGACGACTGGCAGGCGTTCAAGGAGTTCGACGCCCATTCCGCGGATATGCGCAGCGGCGACATGCTGCACCCGCCGCGCTCCGACGAGGGCTACCGCCGGTGGGCCCTGGACGAGGCGACCCGCCCGCCGGACGGCGACGAGTTCCGGCTGGCCATCGCCACCGCGCGGGACGGCGTGCTCGTCGGGACCGTGAACACCGTGGACGCCGACCCGAGGGCGGGGCGCTTCGGCTACGGCGTCGCGATCGGCCACCGGCACCAGCGGCGCGGCTACGCCCGCGAGGCGATCGGGCTGCTGCTCGCCTTCATGTTCGGCGAACGCCGCTACCACAAATGCGAAGTCGGGATCTACGCGTTCAACGAGCCCTCACTGCGGCTGCACCGCTCCCTCGGTTTCACCGAGGAAGGGCGGCTGCGCGACCACGAGTACTTCGCGGGCGCCCATCACGACCTGGTCCTGCTGGGGATCACCGCCGACGAGTTCGCCGAGCGCCGCCCGTTCCCGGCGCTTCCCGATGTCAGCGGTGGCTCAGAACGTTGACCACCCTCCCGCTGGGGTCGCGGACGAAGAAGCGCCGCACCCCCCATTCCTCGTCCTGGAGGGGATGGACGATCTCGGCGCCGCTCGCCCGGACGGCGTCGTAGGCGGCGTCCACGTCCTCCACCTCGACGCTCATGTCGGGGACGACCGGCGCCGTCAGGTCCTCGGTCATGACGCTGATCTGCGCCGGCGGGGTGGAGGGCGAGGCCAGTGTCACGATCCAACCGTGGTTCATGACCTCCTCGAACCCGAGCAGGCCGTAGAACTCCCGGCTCTCCTCCACGGCCTCCGACCGGACGTTGGGCACGACACGGCGAACGGTCATTTCGGAACTCCATCACGGCAGGGACGGCGGTACGCCTGGGCCCAGCTCACGCTATCGCGGGCGAACGACATCGCCCGCGACGCGCTCGGCCGGCGCGGCCTACGCGCGGAGGGCCCCGGTGGTCGCGCGGGCCAGCGTGAGGAGTTCGTCGTGGCGGGCGGACGGCCCGGACGTGAGCCGCCCCGCGATCGCGGC
Organism: Actinomadura sp. NEAU-AAG7; assembly: GCF_018603865.1. Lineage (NCBI taxonomy): Bacteria > Bacillati > Actinomycetota > Actinomycetes > Streptosporangiales > Thermomonosporaceae > Actinomadura > Actinomadura sp. NEAU-AAG7. The sequence goes on along the minus strand of NZ_JAHFZY010000001.1, from coordinate 1,053,096 downwards.
GGTGACCGCCGTCCGGAAGCGGGCGACCAGCTCCACGCCCTGATCGTCGAGTGACACCCGGGTCACCCGGCGGTCGTCCGGATCGGGGCGCCGCCGGACCAGCCCGCGCCGCTCCAGCCGGTCGACCAGCCCGGTGACGTTGGTCTTGTCGCAGTTCAGCCGGTGCGCCAGCTCGCCGTGGGTCAGCTCGCCCGGGTCCACCAGCGTGAGCAGTTGCGCCTGCTGGGGGGTGAGGCCGAGCTCGCGGCTCACCACGCCCCTGATGCCCTCGATCACGCACGCCAGTTCGAGCAGGGCTCCGGCGACCTCCCGATCGCCCGCTGGACGGCTCATGCGCCGAGACTACTTGACAGTCCATGATGTCCACTATTTAGTAGATGATCTCAACAGTCCACGACATCAACTAATTGGAGCATCATGGGGACGCGGACACCCGACCGGGTCGCGGTCGTGACCGGAGGCTCGCGCGGGATCGGCAGGGCGACCGCACTGCGGCTGGCCGCCGACGGGATGGCGGTCGTCGTGAACTACCGGTCCGACGCCGCCGCCGCGAACCAGGTCGCCGCCGACATCGAGGCGGGCGGCGGGCGCGCCGCGGCGACGCGCGCGGACGTCGCCGAACCTGGCGAGCTGCGCGACCTGCTCGACACGGCCGAGCGGCGCTACGGCGGCCTGGACGTGCTGATCCACAACGCGGGCGGCTACGTCGGGGGCCCGCTGGCGGAGGCCACCGACGACGACTACGCGCGGGCGTTCGCGCTGAACGCCCGCGCGACCTTCCACGTGCTGCGCGAGGCCGGGCGCCGGATGCGCGACGGCGGCCGGATCGTGTTCGTCTCGACGGCGGCCACCCTCCTCACCCCGCCGGCGCAGGCCCTCTACTCGGCGGGCAAGGTCGCCGGGGAGCACCTCGTGCGGACGTTCGCCCGCGAGATCGGCACGCGCGGCATCACGGTCAACAGCGTCCTGCCGGGCCCGACCGAGACCGAGGGGTTCGCCGCGTCCGAGGCCCCGGTCGACCTGCTCGTCGCCCAGACCCCGCTCGGCCGCCTCGGGAGGCCCGAGGACATCGCCGAGGTCATCGGCTTCCTCGCCTCGGACGCGGCGCGATGGATCACCGGGAAGAACATCGTCGCCGACGGCGGCCTGTCCTGACGCGCCTGTCCTGACGCGCCTGTCCTGACGCGCCTGTCCTTGCGCGGCCCGTCCTGATGGGTCCCGCCGCTACTCCCCGGGGCGGACGAGCCCGTGGTCGAAGGCGAAGACGACCGCCTGGATCCGGTCGCGCAGCCCGAGTTTGGCGAGGACCCGCTTCACGTGCGTCTTGGTCGTCGCCTCACCGACATGGAGGCGGACGGAGATCTCCGCGTTGCTGAGACCGCGCGCCATCAGCAGCAGCACCTCGTGCTCGCGGCCGGTGAGACGCTCCAGGCGCCGCCGCACCCCGGCGTCCGGCGGGGCGGGGGAGGTGCGCGCGAACTCGGCGAGCAGCCGCCGCGTCACCGAGGGGCCGAGCAGGCCCTCGCCCGAGGCGATGGTCCGCACGCCCTCGACCAGCGTCTCGGGCGGGGTGCGCTTGAGCAGGAAGCCGCAGGCCCCGGCGCGGACGGCGGCGAAGACGTACTCGTCCAGCTCGAAGGTGGTCAGCACCAGCACCCGGGACGCCGGATGCCGGGCGGTGATCTCGGCGGTCGCGGCGACGCCGTCCATGACGGGCATCCGGACGTCCATCAGGACCACGTCCGGCGCGAGCGCGGCGGTGCTCCGGACGGCCCGCACCCCGTCGGACGCCTCCCCGACGACGGTGATGTCGGGCTGGGTCTGGAGCATCATGCGCAGGCCACCGCGCATCAGCTCCTCGTCGTCGGCCAGCAGCACCCGGATCACGCGACGGTCCGCGCGTCGAGGGGGACGCGGGCCTCGACCCGCCAGCCGCCGTCCGGCCGGGGCCCCGCGCGGCACGTCCCGCCGAGCCGGGCGGCGCGCTCGCTCATCCCGGCGAGCCCCCGCCCGGCGGCCGCGGGCGCGCCGGGCGCGGTGGCGCCGTCGTCGGTGACCGTGACGCGCACGCCGTCGCCCGCGCGGGACACCTCGATCCGCACCGCACGGGCGGACGCGTGGCGGACCACGTTGGTGAGCGACTCCTGGACGATGCGGTGCAGCGTCCCGACGACGGGCTCCCCGACCGGGGGCAGGCCGCCGTCCACGACCAGGTCGGCGCGCAGGCCGGGCGGGAGCCCCACGACCAGGCCGCGCAGCGCGGACGCCAGGTCGGGCGGGTCCGGCGGATCGGCGGCGTCCAGCAGCCCGAGGACGCGGTCGAGGTCGCCGAGGGCGGCGCGGCCGGTCTCCTCGATGCTGCCCAGCGAGCGGCGCACGTCCTCATGGGCGTCACCGGAGGCGCCGAGGGACAGCCGGGCCGCGCCCGCGTGGGTGACCATGACCGTGACGGCGTGCCCGACGGCGTCGTGCAGCTCGCGCGCCATCCGGGCGCGCTCGTCGGCGAGCGTGCGCCGCTGGAGCGCCGCGACGCGCTCGGCCTCGTGGGACCGCAGCGCGGTGGCCGCCTCCCAGCGCGAGCGCGCGGCCTCGCCGGCGAGCAGCGCGCCGCCGTGCAGGAGCGCGCCGAGCACGAGGGGCTCGGCGCCCCGCGCGCCGAGGGCGGCGAGCGCCGCCGCGACCGGAGCGGCGGCGAGCCACGCGGCGCGCGGGCGGGGCCGGGTCTGCGCCACCATCGTCAGCGCCAGCGCGGACCCCGCCGACAGGTTCGTCAGCGGCTCCCCGGCGAGCGCCGTCGCCACGGTGGCCGCCGCCGAGGCCCACAGCGCGGTCGCGGGCGCGAAGCGCCGGCCGGCGATCGCGGCGAACCACACCACGGCGGCGGCGCGGGTGACGAGCGGCCCGTCGAGCACGGAGGCGGTGGCGTCGGATTCCCCGATCGCGATGGTCGCCGACACGTAGGCGACGAGCAGGTCCAGGGCGACCCAGCGCCACCGGCGGTCGGCGGCCCGGTCCGGGCCCCACCGTCGAAGGTCCATGGCGGTCAGCGTACGGAACGCCCGTGATCTGGGGAATCACCCCGGCTGAGGACGACCGGTCCCCCTCCGGGGGGACCAACCCCATCCCGCCCGAAGGACGACCGCGCCCCGCCGCCGTTCCTAGCGTCGCGGCATGATCTCCACACAGATCCCTCAGACGCGGGCCCCCGGATCCCTGCCGCGACGGCTCGGCGGCGGCGCGCTGGTCCTCACCGGGGCGCTGCTCGCGCCGCCCGCCGCGATCGCCGCGCTCCTCCTCGCCGCCGCGGCGAACGCGCCCCTCCCCGCCTGCGCGGCGGCCGCCCTGTCCGCCTCCGCCCTGGTCGCCGGTGCCGTCGCCCACCTCGGCGGACGACTCGCCCGTACCCGCCGCCGCGGGCTCCTCGCGCTGCTGGTCGCCGCGGGCATGACCGGCATCGTGGCGGTCGCGGGCCACCTGCTGGTCTTCCGCCCGCTCGGCTTCACGGCCGCCCCGCTCCCCGCCCAGGACACCCGCTACTGGCAGCTGTCCACGGGCTCGCGCATCGCCTACACGCGGACCCCGGCGCACGGCCGGCCCCGGCCGGAGCCGGTCGTCCGGCTGCACGGCGGCCCCGGCACGCCCGGCGCGGGCCCGGACGACCTCGACCGCGCCCTGGCCGCGTCCGGCTTCGACGTCTACACCTACGACCAGCTCGGGTCGGGGCGGTCGCAGCGCCTCGCCGACCCGCGCGGGTACACGGTCGCGCGGCAGGTCGCCGACCTGGAGGCGATACGGCGGCGGATCGGCGCGGGGCGGCTGGTCCTGGCGGGCAGCTCGTGGGGCGCCACGCTCGCCGCCGCCTACCTCGCCGCGCATCCGGGCAACGTGGCCCGCGTCGTGTTCACCTCCCCCGGCGCCCTGTGGGCGCCCGAGTGGGAGAAGTCCGGCGAGGGGGAGATCTGGGACCGGCTCTCCCCGGCCCAGCGCGAGCGGATGGACGACCTGGAGAACCGCCCCCAGCTCGTCGCGTGGTCACTGCTCATGGCCGTGAACCCGCGCTCCGCCCACGCGCTGCTGCCCGACGCGGACCTCGACCCGCTCTTCGACGAGCTGCTGTCGTCCGTCGGGTCCGCCGCGACCTGCCACCCCGGCCGCCCGCTCCACGAGGCCGTGTCGCGGTCGGGCTTCTACTCCAACCAGATGACCTCCGAGGACGCCCTCAAGGCCCCCGACCCGCGTCCCGCGCTGCGCCGCGCCGCCGCCCCGGCGCTGATCCTGCGCGGCCAGTGCGAGTTCAAGCGGTGGGAGATCGCCCGCGAGTACCGGGACGCGATCCCGGGCGCCCGGCTCGTCCAGGTCCCCGGCGCCGGACACGTGATCGACGCCGAGCGTCCCGAGCTCTACCGGGACACCGTCGTCGCCTTCCTCACCGGGCGCCCGCTCCCGCTCCCCCCGTACACGGGCCAGGCCGCCCCGCGCTGACCGGCGCGCTCAGGTCGCGGGGGCGCGGATGGCCTCGAAGACGCTGGACAGGCCGCCGTCACCGTGCCCCATGTCGACCGCCCGCCAGAAGAGGTCCTTCAGGGCGGTCGGGCCCGTCGTGTCGATTCCCGCCTCCTGGCCGGCCTCGACGACATGCCCGGCACCGACCGCCTGCATGCGCAGGGTGTTGTCGGCGCCCGGGGACAGGCCCGAATCGACCTCCTCGGTGATGATGCGCAGGTACCCCATGGGCCCGTCCGCCGCCAGCGCGGAGACGAGCGCGGTGCCGAACGGGCGGAACTGCTCCCCCGACACACCCGCCGACCCCACCAGGGCCAGCGCGTGCATGTAGGCCGTGGTCGTGGACCAGAACAGGTACAGCTGCGCCTGGTAGTAGAGCATCGCCAGGCCCACGTCCGTCCCGACGAAGGTGATGTCCCCCAGGGCGCGCAGGGTTTCGCGGTGCGCGTCCAGGGTCTTCTCCTGGCCGCTGTAGAAGACGTAGGAACCCGGTTTGCCGATTCCCGGGGGCGGCACCATGATCCCCCCGGTGAGCAGTTCCGCCCCGTGTCCGGAGGCCCAATCGCCCGCGCGGCGCAGTTCGTCCGGGCTGCCGGAGCTGAGGTTGGCCAGGACGCGCCCCTTCAGCGCGTGGGTCGAGTCCTTCAGGGAGTCGTACATCGCCGTGTAGTCGGTCTGGCTGATGACGACGAGTTCGGACGCGGCGAGCGCCTCGGCGGGCGTCGCGGCGAGCGTCGCCCCCTTCTCCACCAGCGGGGCGGCCTTGGCCGCCGTCCGGTTCCACACCGTGGTCGGGTGCCCGTGCTCCAGGAACGTGGCGGCCATCGTCGCGCCCATGGGGCCCAGCCCGATGACGGTCACGGGGGTCTTCGGCATCAAGATCTCCTGTGTCTCGTCCGTTCAGTGGGCTTCACCGTGGCCTCCGCCGCTACGGGAACCCTTCGGACCCGCCCGTAGCGGCGGGGTTGTCAGGGATGGTGCATAAGCTGGCGGAATGCGTTTCGGGGTGCTGGGCCCGCTCGCCGTGTGGACCGATGGCCCGGCGGGCGTCGAGGTCCGCGTGCCCGAGGTGAAGGTCCGCCTGCTCCTGGCGATGCTGCTGGCCGACGCCGGGCGTCCCGTGTCCACCGACCGGCTGGTCGACGCACTGTGGGGCGAGCGGCCGCCGCGCAACGCGACCGGCACGCTCCAGGCGCGCGTCTCCCAGCTCCGCAAGGTCCTGGACGGCGCCGAACCCGGGGCGCGGCGGCTGATCGCGGCCCGCCCGCCCGGCTACCTGCTGGACGTCCCGCCGGACGCCGTCGACGCCGGACGGTTCGCGGCGCTGCTCGTCCGGGCCGGGGAGGCCGCCGACCCGTCGGCCAGGGCGCGCCTGCTGGGGGACGCGCTGGCGCTGTGGCGCGGGCCCGCCTTCGAGGGGCTCGACGGGCAGGGCGGGCTCGGCGTCCCGCACGCCGCGACCGCCCTGGAGGAGCGGCGGCTGGTCGCGCTGGAGGAGCATGCCGAGGCCCGCCTTGAGCTGGGCGAGCACGCGGCGCTCGCGGCCGACCTGGCGGCGGAGGTCGCCCGGCACCCGCTGCGCGAACGGCTCCGCGCGGCGCACCTGCGCGCCCTGCACCGCGCCGGACGCCGCAACGAGGCCCTCGCCGGGTATCACGACCTGCGCGAGCGCCTGGCCGAGGAGATGGGCGTCGATCCGGGGCCCGCGCTGGCCTCGCTCTACCGGTCGATGCTGGAGCAGGACCCCTCCGAGGAGGACCCGTCCGGTGAGGAGCGGCCGCGCGTCCCGTCCCGGCTGCCGGTGGCGCTCGGCGAGCTGATCGGACGCGAGGACGCGGTCCGCCGCACCCGCGACCTGCTCGCCGCCGACCCGCTGACCTCGACCCGCCTCGTCACGCTGACCGGACCCGGCGGCGTCGGCAAGACCCGGCTCGCGTTGGAGGCCGCCGCCCGGTCCGCGGGCGACCACCCGGGCGGGGTGTGGTTCGTCGAGTTGGCGGCCGTCCGCGCCGAGACGGCGGAGGACGTCGCCGAGCAGGCGGCGCGCGTGCTCGGCCTGCGCGAGGACGGCGCGGGCGGCCCGGTCGAGCGGCTGGCCGGGGCCCTGCGCGGGCGCCGGGCGCTGCTCGTCCTGGACAACTGCGAGCACCTCGCCGGGCCCGCCGCCGACCTGGCCGCGCGGCTGCTGTCGGACGCGCCGGGCCTGCGCGTCCTCACGACGTCCCGCGAGCCGCTGGGCGTCCCCGGCGAACAACTCCAGATCGTCCCGCCGCTGGCGCTCCCCGCCGGCGGGGATTCGGTCGCGGAGCTGCTGGGGTTCGGGGCGGTCCGGCTGTTCGTCGCGCGGGCGGAGGCGGCGGCGCCCGGCTTCGCGCTGGACGCGGCGTCCGCGCCCTGGGTCGTGTCGATCTGCCGCCGCCTGGACGGTCTGCCGCTCGCACTGGAACTCGCCGCGACCCGCGTCCGCGCGCTCGGCGTGCGGGACCTCGCCGCCGGGCTGGACGACCGGTTCCGCCTGCTCTCGGACGTCCGGCGCGGCGGCCCGGCCCGGCAGCGGACGCTCCGCGCGGTGATCGACTGGAGCTGGGAGCCGCTCACCGAACCGGAACGGGCCGCGCTGCGCCGCCTCGCCGTGCACGCGGGCGGCTGCACGCTCGCGGCGGCCGAGGCGGTCGGCGGCGGATGCGCGGACGTGCTCGCGCGCCTGGTCGACCGCTCCCTCGTCGTCCGCGGGGACGACGGCCGCTACCGGCTGCTTGAGTCCGTCGCCGCCTACGGTCTGGAACGCCTCCGGGAGTCGGGCGAGGAGGAGGAGTTCCGCCGCCGCCACGCCGACCACTACACCGCGTTCGCCGAGCACGCGGCCCTCGAACTGCGCGGACACGGACAGCCGGAATGGCTCGACCGCCTCGACGACGAGGCCGCCAATCTGCGCCTCGCGCTCGACCACGCGGACGGCGGGACCGCGCTCCGTCTCGTGAACGCCCAAGCCTGGTACTGGTTCCTCAGAGGGCGCTCCGCCGAGGCCCGCCGCGCGCTCGCAGCGGCCCTGGCCGCAGCGGGCCCGGCCCCGGCGGCGCGCACGGAAACGGCGGCGGCGCGCACGGAAACGGAGACGTGGCTGGCGGGCTTCACCATGGCGTCCGGCGAGGCCACCGACTCCGAGGAACTCCGCCGAGCCGCCCTCGCGCACCACGGCGACGAGTACGAGCGCGCCAAAGCGGAATGGTTCCTCACCCACGTCCACTGGGCCTATGGGGACCTGGTCGCGAACGAGAAACGCGTCGGGAGCGCGTTGGCCGTGTTCCGCTCGCGCGCCGACCGATGGCACACGGCGGCGGCGCTCGCGATCCACGCCAAGCAGGCGATGGGACGCGGCGACCTGCGCGCGATGGAGCGCGCCGGCGCCGAGAGCCTCGCGATCTTCACCGGCCTCGGGGACAGGTGGGGGCGGCTGGAGGCGACCGACGTCCTGTCCCGGCACGCCGAGATCACCGGCGACCACGCCGAGGCGGCCCGGCTCCGGCGCGCGGAACTGCGGCTCGCGCGGGAGCTGCGGATGTGGCCCGACGTCGCGTTCCGCCTCGCCGCGCTCGGCCGGATCGCCCTGCTGACCGGCGACCTCGCCGAGGCCCACCACCTGCACGAACGGTCGCTGGAACTGGCGAAACGGCACGCCGCCCCGTCCGCCGCCGAGTTCGCCGAGATCGGCCTCGGCCTCGTCGCCCGGCGGCGCGGCGACCTCGACGCCGCCCAGGCGCACCTGCGGGCCCCGCTCGACTGGCTGCGCGGCATCGGCGGGACGGCCGGGATCGCCTTCGCGCACGCCCAACTCGGCTTCGTCGCCGAGGAGCGCGGGGACGCGGCGGCGGCCCGCGACCTGCACACCGAGGGCCTCGCCGCCGCCCGCGCGACCGGCGACCCCCGCGCGATCGCGCTGGCGCTCGAAGGGCTCGCCGGCGCGCGCTCGCTCGCGGGCGAGCACGCGCCCGCCGCGCGGCTCCTCGGCGCCGCCGCCGCGCTCCGCGCCTCGGCCGGAGCGCCCCTTCCGGCGGCCGAACGCGGCGACGTCGACCGGATCAGCGGAAGGATCCGGGCCGCCGTCGGCGTTTCCACATTCGGAACCGAATTCGACCGGGGCCGCCGCGAGCCCCCCGACGCGGCCGTGCCGCACCAGCACATCGAAGGGACGCCATGACCGAGGATCTCGGGTACGGATGGCAGAGCGATCTGCTCGACCTGCCCGCCTACCTGAAGCGGGTCGGATACGACGCCGACCCGAGGCCGGACGCGGCGACGCTGCGCGCCCTGCACCGCGCGCACGTCACCTCCATCCCGTTCGAGAACCTGGAGGCGATCCTCGGGCGGCCGGTGGAACTCGGGGTGGAGGCGCTCCAGGCCAAGCTCGTCGACCGCCGCCGCGGCGGCTACTGCTTCGAGCACACCGAGCTGTTCGCGGCCGTCCTGGAGAAGATCGGTTTCGAGTTCACCGCGCTGGCCGCGCGGGTGACGATGGGCGCGACGAAACTGCGGCCGACCACGCACGCGCTGCTGCGCGTCCAGATCCCCGGGGAGCCCGCGCTGCTCTGCGACGTCGGCTTCGGCTCCGGCCCGCTCGAACCCCTGGAGTTCCCCGCCGAAGGGGTCAACGAGGTCGAACAGGACGGCTGGGGTTTCCGGCTCTTCGAAGGCCCGCGCGCCTGGGAACTGCACCAGCGCGGCGCCGACGGCTGGGTCCAGCGCCACACCTTCACGCTGAACGAGACGTTCCACATCGACTACGAGCTGTTCAACTACTTCATCTCGACGAGCCCGCACTCACCGTTCACGACACGCGCGTTCACGCAGAAGTTCTCCGTCGACTCCCTGCGCGTCCTGGACGGGACGACCCTCACCACCACCCGTCCCGACGGGCACCAGGAGAAGCGGGAACTGCCCCCCGAACAACTCGGCGCCGTTCTCGCCGAAGAATTCGGCATCGTCCTCGACTCGCCGGACATCGAACGCCTCACCGCATCCTGACCCCGTCAGGCACCGCACCTTCCGAACACCCGCCTGAGTCAGGTCAGATCCAGGCGGGTCAGTTCGTTGCGTGAGGCGACCCGCAGTTTCGGATACGCCTTGTAAAGGTGGTAGCCGACCGTCCGGGGGCTGAGGAACAGGCGCGCGCCGATCTCCCGGTTGCTCAGGCCGCCGGCCGCGAGCCGGACGACCTGGAGTTCCTGCGGGGTGAGGCTGCCGACCGCGTCGTCCCGTCGGGTGCCGCCTCCCGCCGGGCTCTCACCGGCGGCGCGCAGTTCGCCGCGGGCACGGTCGGCCCAGGGCGCGGCGCCGAGGCGCTCGAACCCGTCGAGGGCCGCGTGCAGCAGCGTCCGCGCGTCGTTGCGGCGGCGGACCCGGCGGAGCCATTCGCCGTACAGCAGCTCGGTGCGGGCCCGCTCGAACGGCGGCCCGCCCTCGCGGTGCAGGTCGAGGGCGCGGGTGAAGGTCTTGTCGGCGTCCTCGTCCGGCCCGAGGAGCGCGGCGCAGCGCAGCGCGACCGCCTCCGCCCACGGCTCCCGCACCTGCGCGGCCCACTCCCGGTACCAGTCGGCGGCGTCCCGGCCGCGCTCCGGACGCCCCAGCCGGACGGCCGCCTCGACGAGGTCGGGCAGGCTCGCGATGGCGCCGTGCCGGTGCGGCCCGGACACCGCGTCCGACAGCCGTTCGAGCGCCGCCTCGTGCCGCCCGAGCCCGAGGTCGAGCAGGCCGCGCGCCGCCGCCCCGTGCACGCTGCTCGGCGGGACGCCCCGCTCGATGCCCTCCGCCGTCAGCTCCAGGCAGCGCCGCTCGTCGCCCTCGATCGCGGCGAGCAGCCCGAGGACGGTCGAGAGGTACACGCGGACGCGGTGCTGCCCGGTGTCCTCGGCGATCCGCAGTCCCTCGGTCGCGTCGGTGAGCGCGTCGCGGTGCCGTCCGAGGAGGAGCCGCGTCCGGGAGCGGAGCATGAGAGCGGAGGCGAGCAGGCCGATCGCGCCCCCCTCGCGGAACCGCGCCTCCAACTCGTCCGCCGCCGCGTCGGCGCCGGCCAGGTCCCCGAGCATGAGGTGCCACATCGCGACGCGGATCCGCTCGCGCGGGCCGTAGCACAGCCGCATCGCCTCCATCAGCTCGCGCAGCGCCGCCACCCCGTCGGCGGCGCGGTGCCGCAGGGCGCGCGGGTCCTGCCCGGCGAACAGCCTGGCCAGCGCCCGCAGGTGGGCCGCGTTGGGCAGGCCGAGCTCCTCGACGCGCGCGGCCATCTGGTCCACGGCGGCGAAGTCGCCCGCGTTGACGGCCGCGGACGCCGCCTGGAAGAACAGGTAGCCGGCCGTCCGCGCGTCCTGGTCGGCCACCGACGCCGCGGTCTCGGCGAACATCCGGTACGCCTCGCCGGTGCGGTCCTGCCCGTCGGCGAGCGAGGCCCGGATCAGCGTCAGCTCAGCGCGCGCCAGCGGGTCGTCCAGGTCGGACTGCGCGCGCATGGCCAGATCGACCGCGCGCTCGGGCAGCCCGGCGTCGGCCGAGATCCGCGCGGCGACCGCAAGCCGCCGTCCGCGGTGCGCGCGGTCGGGGCTCAGCGCGGCGGCGGCCTCGTACAGGGCGGCCACCGCCTCGCTCCCACCGAAGCCGCGCCCGTTGACGGCGCGCGCGTCGGGGACGCCGACGGCGCCGACGACGCCGCCGCCGTGCCCCGCCTCCGCCGTCTCCTCCAGGACGGCCGCGACGCCCTCGTCCGGCCCCGTCACCGACCGGGCGAGATGCCAGGCGCGGTGGCAGACGTCGCCGCGCTCCAGGTAGACGTCGGCGAGCGCCCGGTGCGCGTCCAGCCGCAGACCCAGCGGCGCGGACTCGTACGCGGCGGACCGGATCAGCGGATGCCGCACCGCCAGCCGCCCCTCCCCGGTGGTCCGCAGCAGCCCCTGCCGCTCGGCGGGCTCCAGGTCCCGCACGGACGCGCCGAACCGCCCCGCCGCGTCCATCACCACGCCCACGTCGCCGAGGTCATCGGACGCGACCATCAGCACCAGCAGCCGCGAGGGCTCGGGCAGCGCGGCGATCCTCCCGGCGTAGGACCGCTGGATCCGCTCGTAGGCCGTCGACCGCTCCCCCTTCGCGCCCGCCTGCATCCCGGGCAGCTCCAGCAGCGCCAGCGGGTTCCCCATCGCCTCGGTCAGGATCTCGCGCCGGAGATGGCCGGGCGGGGCGTCGGCCCGCGCGTCCAGCACCCGCGCCGCCGCGTCCGCGTCCAGCCCGCGCAACCGCAGCTCGGGCAGCCCGGGTGCGGCCACCACGGGACGTCCCGGGGCGTCCGGCGCGTCGGGGTCGCGGGCGGCCAGCAGCAGCGCGATCGGCTCGGCGTCCAGGCGGCGGGCCGCGAACAGCAGCGCCTGTGCGGACGGCTCGTCCAGCCAGTGGGCGTCGTCCACCAGGCAGAGCAGCGGGCGCTCCTCCGCCAGGTCGGACAGCAGCGTCAGCACCGCGAGCCCCACGAGGAACCGGTCGCCCTTCCCCGGCTCGGAGCCGGAGCCGGAGCCGCCGAGGTTGAAGGCGTCGCGCAGGGCATCCGCCTGCGCGTCCGGAAGGTCGCCGATCCGGTCGAGGTACCGGCCGAGGAGCAGGTGGAGGCCCGCGTAGGGCATGCCGCTCTCGTACTCGACGCCGGTGCCGCGCACCACCCGCATGTCCCCGGCGGACGCCGCCGCGCGGTCCAGCAGCGCGGACTTGCCGATCCCGGCCTCGCCCCGCAAGACGAGCACGCCGCTGCGTCCGGAGCGGGCCCGGTCGAGCAACCGGTCGATCTCGGCCGCCTCTGCGTCCCGCCCGTACAGCATGCTCGCCAGCCTACTCAGCGCCCCTCCCCTTCCTCGCCGCCGAATCCGGCCGCCGATCACCCTCCGATGGTTGAAGCGCGCCAGTCGGGTACCGCCACTCACCGAACGCAGTCGAGCCGAGAGAGAGTGTGAACCGTGGCCGAGAACTCCGAGAACGTCGTCGACCTGCTGCTCGCCCAGCACGACGAGATCCGCCGCCTGGCCTCGATCGTGGACGGCAACAGCGGCCAGGTCCGCAAGGACGCCTTCGACCGGCTGCGGCGCCTGCTCGCGGTGCACGAGACCGCCGAGGAGGAGATCGTCCACCCGTTCGCCCGGCGGGCCCTCGACGACGGCGGCGCGGTGATCGACGCGCGGCTGGAGGAGGAGAACGAGGCCAAGGGCGTGCTGTCGGAGCTGGAGAAGCTCGACCCCGACTCGGACGAGTTCACCGCGAAGTTCAGCGCGTTCCACAAGGACCTGGAAGCGCACGCCGCCCGCGAGGAGCGCGAGGAGTTCCCGCGCATGGCGCGGGACGCCTCCCCCGAGCAGCTGCGCGGCATGGCCGCCACGGTCCGGGCCGCCGAGGCGATCGCGCCGACGCATCCGCACCAGGGGGTCGAGTCGCCCGCGGCGAACCTCGTGGTCGGTCCGTTCGCCGCCGTGGCCGACCGCGCCCGCGACGCCATCGCCAAGGCCCGCCACTGAACCCGGAGCACGCCGGAAGGGGAGGACATGCCCGACGAACGCAGAAACGACGAGGACAAACCGCTCGCCGACCGCCGCGCCGAAGCCGGTGCCGCGCCCGAGGACCCGAACGCCGAAGGGGACTTCGCCGAGGAGCACACTCCCGGCCCGACCGACCCGGCGAACGCCGAGGCCGACGCCCCCGGCGGCGAGGACGACGGCTACTCCCCGCAGACCGAGGTCCCTTAGCCCACCGCGCGCGGCGGCTACTCGCCGTCGTCGTCGCGATCGGCGCCGACCGTCACCCCGGCGATGTCGGGAAGCTCGCCCAGCACCGCCGTGAGCTCCGGCACCGATCCCGCGCCTTCCAGGACGAGCGTCACCACCGCGTTTCCGGGCCGCCGCGCGGACGGCTCGCGCCGATCCCGCCGCTCGTCGCGGCCGCGGTCCGAATCGTCCGGGAGGTACTCGCGTTCGACGTTGAGCGCGGACACCACGAACCCCCGCCGGGTGCATTCCATGAGCGCCCGCCGCAGCGCGCCGCGTCCGTCCCGGTAGACGAGGCGGAGCCGCGCCGTCTCGGCGGGACGGAACCGGTCGAGCGGCAGCATCCTGCTCAGCCGGCTCAACCCGTACACGACCAGGAAGTGCCCGGCGGTGACCGCGACCGCGAGCACGGGCAGCCCGCCGCCCGCCGCCATCCCGACCGCCGCCGTCACCCACACCACGGCCGCCGTCGTCAGCCCCCGCACCGCGTCCCGCCGGACGAAGATCAACCCACCGCCGATGAACCCGATCCCGGACACGATCTGCGCCGCCACCCGGGACGGGTCGAACGACACGTGCTCGCCCGGCACGTCATCGAAGCCGTACTTGCTGACCAGCATGAACAGCGCGGCGCCGACCCCGACGAGCGTATGCGTCCGCAGGCCCGCGCTCTTGTTGCGCAGCCCGCGCTCCAACCCGATCGCGGCCGACAGCACGAGGGCCAGCAGCAACTCCCCGATCTGCGCGAACCCCTGCCCCGGCGCCAACTCCAACACCCGGCCCCCTTCCTCCCCACCTGCCCGAGCGCAGGCCGCCGCCGGTGCCCGGAACGGCCACGACCCCTCACCGCCGACCACACCACGTCCAGCGGACGGCTCTCCGACCGCCGCACACCGCTCCGTCCCGGTTCGCACCGTTCCGACCGGCCTACCCGATCACCACCGCCCCATTCGCCCACCGCGCCACACTCCACTGCCCTCTCCGCCACCACACGCGGGCGTTACATCGCCCGGCGTCGGGGAAGGCGTCGCCCATGGACCACTCGGAAGCCCCCGTCCTGGACGCGCTCGCCGCCTACCACCGGGAAGGGCAGGTGCCGTTCACCCCGCCCGGCCACAAGCAGGCCCGGGGCGCGGACCCGCGCGTCCGGGAGGTGCTGGGCGACGGGGTGTTCCTGTCCGACGTCCTCGCCATCTCCGGTCTGGACGACCGGATGTCCACCCACAAGGTCCTGGAGCGGGCCCAGGAACTGATGGCCGACGCGGTCCACGCCGACCACACCTTCTTCTCCACGTGCGGGAGCTCGCTCTCGGTGAAGAGCGCCATGCTGTCGGTCGCGGGTCCGGGCGAGAAACTGCTGGTCGGACGGGACGCGCACAAGTCCGTGGTGTCCGGCCTGATCCTGTCCGGCGTCCGCCCGGTGTGGGTGGAGCCGCTGTGGGACGCCGACCGCCACCTCGCGCACCCGCCGTCCGCCGCCGCGTTCGCGGCCGCCCTCGACGAGCATCCCGACGCGCGCGGCGCCCTGGTCACCAGCCCGACCCCCTACGGGACGTGCGCCGATCTCCTCGCCATCGCCGAGGAGTGCCACCGGCGCGGCAGACCGCTGATCGTGGACGAGGCGTGGGGCGCCCACCTGCCCTTCCACCCCGGCCTCCCGTCCTGGGCCATGGACGCGGGCGCCGACGTGTGCGTGACGAGCGTCCACAAGATGGGCGCCGGGCTGGAACAGGGCTCGGTGTTCCACCAGCAGGGCTCGCTCGTCGACCCGGCGGTCCTGAAGTCGCGCGAGGACCTGCTCGGGACGACCAGCCCGTCCGTCCTGATCTACGCGGGCCTGGACGGGTGGCGCCGCCAGATGGTCGAGCACGGCCGCGACCTGCTCCAGAACACGCTGGACCTCGCCGCGTCCGTCCGCGCCGCGCTGGGCGCGATCCCCGGTTTCGACGTCCAGGGCCCCGCCGAGTTCACCGGCCTCGGCCTCGCCCACGACCTCGACCCGCTCCCCGTCGTGATCGACATCGCCTCGCTCGGCACCACCGGCTATCGCGCCGCCGACTGGCTCCGCGAGCACCACCGCGTCAACCTGCACCTCGCCGACCACCGCCGGATCAGCGCCCAGCTCACGTTCGCCGACGACGAGAGCACCACGGAACCGCTGCTCGCCGCCCTGCGCGACCTCCACGACAAGGTCGACGCACTCCAGGGCGTCCCGCAGGTCGAGGTGCCCTCGCCCGACGAACTGCGCCTGGACCTGGACGTCCTCCCCCGCGACGCGTTCTTCGGCGAAGCCGAGCAGGTCCCCGCCGAGGAGGCCGTGGGCCGCGTCGCCGCCGAGATGATCACGCCGTATCCGCCGGGGATCCCGGCCGTGCTGCCCGGGGAGCGGATCACCAAGCCCGTCCTGCGGTACCTGCGCAGCGGGGTCGCCGCCGGAATGATGCTGCCGGACGCCGTGGACCCCGAACTCGACAGCGTCCGCGTGCTCATCGAAAGCTGATGTAGTCCTCAAGCCGCGCGACCGCGAAGCCCTGCCGCCGGATCCGTTTCAGCATCTCGGCGAACATCTTCGTCATCGACTCGCCCCTGAGCTGCTTCGGTCCCCGGAAATGCGCAAGTAGCACATCACCGTTATGCAGTTTCTTGTTCGGGTCGTCGTACTGCATGTCATGGATCTGCATGGACGCCGTCCAGAGCACGATCCCCTGGATCCCGCACTCGCGCGCGGCCTCCTGCGTCGCCGAACCCCACATCCCGAACGGCGGACGGAACAGCTTCGGCGCCGTCCCGTACTCCCTGGTCAGGGACTTCTGGGCGCCGCAGATCTCCCGCCGCTGCCCCTCCGGCCCGAGATGGGGCATCACCGGATGGGTCAGCGTGTGGTTCTGGACATGGTTCCCGAGCGCCTGGAGCGGCTTGAAGTACCCGTAGTCGTCCCGCACGTTGCCGTCGGTGAGGAACATCGAGACGGGCACCCGCAGATCCCTCAGCATCTCGACGAACTTCGGATCCTTCTCCTGCCCGTCATCGATCGTGACGAACACGACCCGGTCCTTCGTCGGCACAGTGGAGAAGACCTTCACGGGCCCTTTTCCGCCGAGCTTGAGCGGCTTATCTTCCGGCGGGACGGGCGCCGGACGCAACGCGTCGAGCCCCCATTTCCCCCAGTCAGGCCGCGCGGCCCCGCCCCCACCGCCCGCCCTGCCACCCGAAGGCTCCTCGGCGACCGGCTTCCGACACCCGCCCAGCAACAGAACAAGCGCGACCACGCCCGCCACCACCCGGACCCACACCCCGATGGCCTCCCCACAGACCCGCCCGAATGCCCCAGAACCTACCCGGCCCCCAGCAGCCCCCGACCCCCGCCCCACCCAACCCGCCGATTTTCGACAAAGGGCATGGTCGCTAGTAGATGGGCGGCCTTCGCTGATTGATCCGGTCCCTGAGCAGCCGGTCGATCTGCATGCCCGCCTGGGCCGCGTTTCCGCAGGGGAACAGGTAGCCGTGCCTGCCCCGTTGCGCCTCGTAGTAGCCCCACGTCCCGCCGGGCGTCGCGAGGACGGTGACGACGAGCCCGATGTCCTCGGCGCCCGAGATCCACAGCAGCGGCATGGGCATCGGATGCACGTCCGAGCGGTAGAACTTCACGAACCGCCACTCGCCCGGCAGCAGAGCGGCGACGAGCAGGTCCAAGTGCTGCGTCGTCGTCTCCTTGCCGAGCCTCGTCCGCCATTTCAGGACGTACCGCTCCGCTCGGTCGCCGAGACCGCGCATTTCACCCACGTGATCTTCCCTCTCTCCAGCAATGGTCGAATTCCCCAGGCGATCGCGAGTCGCGACACCAGCAGCAGGCCGCGCCCGTTCGTGTCGCCGCAGTCGGCGTGCCGGACGAAGGGGCGCCCTTCTCCTCCGTCCCACACCTCGATCACGACCGCGCCGGCCTCCTCGTCTTGGATCACCCGCACGACGATCGGCCCGTCCCCATGCATCCAGGCGTTCGCCACCAGTTCGGTCACCACCAGCCGCGCCGTGTAGTCGTCCGAAATTCCCCACTCACGAAGCCGCGCCGACACGAACGCCCGCGCGAACCCGGGCGCACGATCGGTCGATTCCAGTACAAGCGTCGGAATCTCCGGCATAAGCACCGCTGGTCCCATGGAGCACAACCTCCCGGACGTGGCTGGTTCGGCTGACATGAGCCAAGCGGATGAGCGACACTCTGTGTGACAAGGCCGGTTCATCTGTGTAATCACGCCAGCCAGGGTCGGGGTGTACTCGCGATTACTTGCTGGGTGGCGCAGACTGGTTGCGAGAGGACAGGACCATGGGTCGAAAGGCACACCGGAACCCCCAGGCCATCAGCCCCACACTTATCGCGTTCGGCAACCAGGTGCGCTTCTACCGGGAGCGGACCGGCCTCAGCCAAGATCGGCTAGGAGAGCGCTTCCCCGTCAGCGGCTCCTACATCGGCCAGATCGAAACCGGCAAGACCCGCTGCACCAAGGACTTCGCCGAGCAACTCGACAAGGAGGTGGGCGCGCAGGGGTGCATCACCCGCCTCTGGGAAGACCTCGTTCAGAACGCCGCCTACCCCACCTGGTTCGACTGGCCTGGCATTGAGCAGGCGGCCGGGATGCTCCAGGCGTTCGAACTCTCCGTCATCCACGGGCTCTTGCAGACCCCGGATTACGCGACTTCGCTGCTGGGGAATGAGTCGGCGGTAGCGGCTCGTCTCGGTCGCCAGAGTATCCTGACGAGAGAAGACCCGCCGCCCCCGGTCCTCTCCGTTCTGATGGACGAAGGAATCCTGTACCGCGAGGTAGGGAGCCCAGAGATCATGCAGGGACAGCTAGAACACTTGATCCAGGTCGCCTCCAAGCGCCTCGCGATCCAATTCGTTCCGGCTCGGGTGCATGACGGCTTGTCAGGTTCGTTCATCCTCGCGACCATGGAAGATCGCAGCGAGGTGGCTTACGTGGAGACGGCCTTGCGTGGGATGACGATGGCCGGAGTCGCGGACGTGGCAAAACTTTCGGAGTCGCTACTCTCCCTCCGGGCCAGCGCCTATTCGGTCCGGGAATCTACAGACCTAATTCGTGCAACGATTAAGGAGAAGTGGTCGTGAAAGAAGTCGTTTGGCGCAAGAGCAGCCGCAGCACCAACAACGGCGGGGCATGCGTGGAGGTGGCCAGCGCACCTACTCACATTGCCGTCCGGGACAGCAAAGACCCCCAGGGGCCCCACCTGATCCTCAGGCGAGCGGACTTCCGGGAGCTTGCGGACGCGATCAAGAACCTCTAGCGAGGAGAAGTCGGGTGGAACTCAGGGACCTGGCCTGGCGTAAGGCCAGTCGCAGCACCAACAACGGCGGCGACTGCGTTGAGGTGGCGGGTGCGCCTAGCGGTGTTGCCGTTCGGGACAGTAAGGATCCTGGCGGGCCTCGGCTTCTTCTGAGTCGTGATGGGTTTCGGCGGTTGGCCGAGGTCGTCAGAGGGGCGTCAGGCGTCTAGGACGGCGCGGATGTGCGCCAGGATCGGGGCGCACAGGCCGGGGAGGGCGGCGTGTTCGCCCATGGCCACCTTTCCGGTGACCAGGGACGCCACGCCGCCTACCAGCATTCGGCCGGCCAGGTGCGGGTCGGGGTGGGTGCGGAAGCGCTCGTCCTCCAGGAGCAGGCCCGCGATGGTCTCGGCGAAACGGTGCTGGGCGCCGTAGCGTAGCGCCGCGACGCTCGGGCCCGCCGCGTAGACCTCCAGGAGGAAGGTGCGGGCGGTCGCGGCGTCCAGGGAGAGTTCTCCGAGGTAGGCGACCAGGGCGCGCTCGAAGCGCTGCATCAGTGGCGCGTCGCCCGTGACCAGGGCCTCGTGGACGAGGACGCCGATGCGGTCGGCGGCCATCTGGTAGGCCGAGATGAAGCACGCGTGCTTGTCGGCGAAGTGCTCGTAGAACGTCTCGCGGGACACGTGCGCGCGTTTCAGGACGTCGGCGACGGATGTCCGCGCGTAGCCCTTCTCGCCGACGGCGTCGGTCATGCCGTGGAGCAGGCGCGTCCGCTGGGACGCGCAGACCTGTTCGCGGGTGAGGTGGTGACGCCCGCGCGGCAGGGAGCCGCGGCCCTGGGAGTCCATGTGCCAAAGCTACCAACCGGGACGTCCCACGAGAACAATTCCAACATCACGAACATTTTTGTTCGCAGGTGTTACGGTTCTGTCTGCATGATCGGGGGCGGACGCCTCCTGCCCGGAAACGGGGAGGGGCGGCCGAGCGATCATGGCCCGGCGCAGCCGGCTCGTGGTGACCGTTCCGACCAGGCAGTGCGCCACGGGGGCCGATCTGTTCTGGATGGCGCGCCCGCCGCGCGAGTGCTGACCCCGTCGCCGGGCCGATTACCGGAGCACCCGCCGTCCGCCGCAACCTCGCGGCGGCGGCCGGGGTTGTTCCCCGCATGACCGCTCCCCCCACGCCGCCCGTCCGCCGGGCGGGGATGCTGGCCGTGCTGCTGACCGGGCAGTTCATGGTCAACGTCGATGTGTCCATCGTGAACGTCGCCGCGCCCTCGATCCAGGAGGGGCTGCGGCCGTCCGCCGGGGCGCTCGAACTGGTGATCTCCGGCTACACGCTCGCCTACGCCATGCTGCTGATCACCGGGGCGCGGCTCGGTGAGGCGCGGGGGCATCGGCGGATGTTCCTGCTCGGGCTCGCGGCGTTCGTCGTCGCGTCGCTCGCCTGCGGGCTCGCCCCGGTCACCGGTGCGCTGGTGGCCGCGCGGCTCGCGCAGGGGGTGGCGGGCGCGTTGATGATCCCGCAGGTGCTGTCGGGGATCCAGCTCCACTTCACCGGACGCGCCAGGGCTCGGGCGCAGGGGCTGCTGGCCGTCGCGCTGTCGGGCGGAGCGGTCGCGGGGCAGGTGCTCGGCGGCGTGCTGGTGTCCGCCGACCTGTTCGGGCTCGGCTGGCGGCCGATCTTCCTGGTGAACGTGCCGGTGGGGATCGTCCTGCTGGCGGCGGGTGTGCGGCTGCTGCCCCGGGATCCCGGTGGCGGTCGCACCCGGCTCGACCTCGGCGGGGTCGCGCTGCTGTCGGGGGCGGTGCTGTTCGCGGTCGTTCCCCTGCTGTTCGGACGCGAGGCCGGGTGGCCGCCGTGGACGTGGGTCTCGCTCGCCGCGTCCGGGCCGGTGCTGGTGGCGTTCGTCCGGCGGCAGCGGCGGGTCGCGGCGCGGGGCGGGGCCCCGCTGCTCAACCTGTCCGTGCTGGCCAGGCCCGTCGTCGCGTGGACGCTCGGGGCGCTCGGCGCGGCGACCGGCACCTACTACGCGATGCTGTTCGTGCTCGCCCTCTACGTCCAGGACGGGCTGGGCCGCAGCGCCCTGTTCTCGGGGCTCGTGCTGGTGTCGTGGGTCGCGGCGTTCGGGGTCGCGGGGCCGTTGCTGCCGCGCATGCCCGCCCGCGTCGTCGCGCTGGGGCCGATCGCCGGGTATCTGGTCCTCGCCGCCGCGTACTTCACCATCGGGCTCACGCACGCGGACGGTGCCGCGCTGGTCGTGCTGCTCGGGTTCGGCGGGTTCGGGCTCGGCCTCGGTTTCGCGCCGCAGCTCGGACGGCTGACCTCCGGCGTCCCGGCCCGGCTCGCGCCCGATCTCAGCGGCCTGATCAACACGAACTTCCAGCTCGCGGGGTCGGCGGGGCTCGCGGTCTTCGGGACGCTCTACCTCGGTGTGTCCGGTCCCCGGCACGCGTTCACCGTGGTGATGACCGCCTTCGGTATCACCGCGCTCGCCGCGTGCGGGGCCGCGCTCCTCGGCGGACGCGCCGCCCGCGCGGACGATCAGGGCAGCAGCCCGGCCCGCCGCGCCGCCGTCACCGCCTCCAGCCTGGAGTGACTGTCGAGCTTGCGCATCGCCGAGCGCAGGTAGCTCTTCACGGTCTCGGGGAGCAGGCCGAGGCGTTCGGCGGCCTCGGCGTTGGTGCAGCCGACCGCCACATAGGACAGGACGTCCAGTTCGCGGGGGGAGAGCGTCGCCCGCACCGCGGTGTCCTGGCCGTCCAGCCCGGCGGCGGCCAGGCGCAGCGTCGCCGCGCGCAGCCGGTCGCGGGTCGGCCCGTCCTGTACCTGTTCGGCGAGGGCGCGCAGCTCGGCGTGGACGGCCCTCACCTCCTCCCAGCGGGCGGCCCCCCGGTCGATGCCGGGTGCGCGGCGGGCACGGGCCAGCGTCTCGCCCGCCCGGTCCCGGACGGCGAGGTCCTGCTCCAGGTCGCGGGCCACCTCCATCGCCGCGCCCACGACACGGTCGGCGAGCGACAGCGGTTCGCGCAGCGCCCCGTACAGCACGCCCCGGACCCTGCGGCGCACCACCACCGGGACCGCGACGATCGACAGCAGCCCCTCGCGTCCGACCGGCGCGTCGTAGTCGTGGCTGATGGACGCGGCGCACGGGTAGTTGCTCACCCACGCGGGGCGGCCCAGCGCCATCGCCTTGCCGCCGAGCCCGCTGCCCTCCCGCACCACCAGCCCGTCGAGGGAGTCGGTCGTGTTGCCGACGAGCTCGGAGATGCGCAGGCTGCCGCGTCCGCTGAGCGCGCCGCCGAACACGACGGGCAGCCCGGTGGTCCGGTGCAGGGTCAGCACCGCCGACCTGACCGCACCGGCGTCGTCGCTCTTCGCGGCGCCCCTCGGCATCGGCGTGTCCATGCACCGAAGCATGCCCCGGACGATGCCGGTCACGGAAGGTCATCCGCGGAGAAAACCTCGGGGCGACCTTTGTGCCCGGCCGGGACCCCGGGACGCCGGGCCGCCCTGGTCAGGCGGCCCGGCGCACGCCCGCCGTTTACCGGAAGGCGCTCCAGCCGATGTGCTTGCCGTCGCCGCCGTACTGGATGAGCTGGTACGGAGCCGCACCCGCGACCCAGGTCTGGTTCGAGCGGACGCCGCGGCAGCCCTTGTGCTGCCACAGCCCGACACCGCCCATCTTGGAGCCGACGACCATCGACTTGGCCTTGTCGTTGACGCTTCCGGGCAGATTGGTGCACTTGGCGCCGCTCTTGGGGGCCACGGTCGCCTTGGTCCCCTGGTGGCCGTACTTGGTCCAGAAGCACACGGCCTTGGCCTTGCAGGACGGCTTGCGGGCCTCGGCGCTGCCCGCGGCCGACACCGTCACCGCGACCCCGTCGACCACGCGGGTCCCGGCCGGACCGAACCCGGAGTCCGGGGAGTCCGCGAGGGCGGGGGCGGTCGCCGTGAGAGGGGCGGCCAGGGCCAGGGAGCCGATCGCGACCGCGATCCTACGCTTGTTCAACTTTCTCCTCCGATGTCGATGGCCCCGGTGCCGAGGCCGCGGATCGGACCCGAGCACCCCGAAGGATGATCTTGGTCCTCGGACAATGGGACGACCGAAAGACCAATAACGTGACATCGAATGGGAGGAGGCGCGGTATTAACCGCCTACCTGCGCGAATGCTGCTTAATTTGAAATATAAACCTTGCTCGATGGGAACAGGGGAGCGTCGGCGGTGCGGCTCAGGTGCCGTCCAGGCCGAGGATGTCGACGGCCTCCGCGCGCATCTGCACCTTGCGGATCTTTCCGGTGACCGTCATCGGGAACGCGTCCACGACGTGGACGTAGCGGGGGATCTTGAAGTGCGCCAGCCGGCCGCGGCAGAACTCGCGCAGCGCGTCGGCGGTCAGCTCGGGGGCGCCCTCGCGCAGCCGCACCCAGGCCATCAGCTCCTCCCCGTACTTCTCGTCCGGGACGCCGATGACCTGCGCGTCCAGGATGTCGGGGTGGGTGTAGAGGAACTCCTCGACCTCGCGCGGGTACACGTTCTCCCCGCCGCGGATCACCATGTCCTTGATCCGGCCGGTGATGCCCAGGTAGCCGTCCTCGTCCATCACCGCGAGGTCGCCGGTGCGCATCCAGCGGGCCGCGTCGACGACCTCGGCGGTGCGGTCCGGTTCGTCCCAGTAGCCGAGCATCACCGAGTAGCCGCGCGTGCAGAACTCGCCCGGCGTGCCGCGCGGCACGGTCACGCCGGTCACCGGGTCGACGACCTTGACCTCCAGGTGCGGGTGGACGGTCCCGACCGTGGAGACGCGGCGGTCGAGCGAGTCGCCCGCGCGGGTCTGGGTGGACACCGGCGAGGTCTCGGTCATCCCGTAGCAGATCGTGACCTCGGCCATCCCGAGCCGGTCGATGACCTGCTTCATCACCTCGACCGGGCACGGCGACCCGGCCATGATCCCGGTGCGCAGGCAGGACAGGTCCAGCGTGCCCGCGGACGGCTCGTCCAGCATCGCGATGAACATCGTCGGCACGCCGTACAGCGACGTGCAGCGCTCCGCCGCGGCCGCCTCCAGCGTCGCCTTCGCCTCGAACGCGGGCGCGGGGATGACCACGCACGCGCCGTGGCTGGTCGCCGCGAGGTTGCACATCACCATGCCGAAGCAGTGGTAGAAGGGGACCGGGACGCAGATCCGGTCCTCCTCGTCGTAGCCGCACAGCTCGCCGACGAAGAAGCCGTTGTTCAGGATGTTGTGGTGCGAGAGCGTCGCGCCCTTGGGGAAGCCCGTCGTCCCGGACGTGTACTGGATGTTGATCGGGTCGTCGGGGCTCAGCTCCGCGCCGATCGCCGTGAGGACGGTCCGGTCGGCCGCGCGGCCCGTCTCCAGCAGCGCCTCCCACGCGTCCGAGCCGAGCAGCAGCACGTCGGTGAGCGCCGCGCAGCGCGGCCCGACCTCCTCGATCATCGCCGCGTAGTCGGAGGTCTTGAACGCGGGCGCCGCGACGAGCGTCCGGACGCCCGACTGGTTGAGGACGAACTCCAGCTCGTGGACGCGGTAGGCCGGGTTGATGTTCACCAGGATCGCGCCGAGCCGCGCCGTCGCGTACTGCACGAGCATCCACTCGGCGCAGTTCGGCGCCCAGATCCCGACCCGGTCGCCCTTGCCGACGCCCAGGCCGCGCAGGCCGAGCGCGACCGCGTCCACGTCGGCGGAGAACTGGTCGTAGGTCCAGCGCCGGCCCGTCGCGCGCTCGACGACGGCGTCGCGGTCGGCGTGGGAGGCGACCGTCCGGGCCAGGTTCTCGCCGATGGTGTCGCCGAGCAGCGGCACGGCGGAGGTGCCCGAGGCGTAGGAGGGGCGCGGGGGGTGCGGGGGTGTCATCGCAGGTCCTCCTCCCGGAACTCGCCCTCCGGACGGTCGTCCGCGCCCGGATGCTTGGCGATCTCGCTCGTCCGCAGCTCGACCCGGCGGATCTTCCCGGAGATCGTCTTCGGCAGGTCGCCGAACTCCAGCAGCCGCACCCGCTTGTACGGCGAGAGCTGCGCCCGGCTGTGCTCGAAGATCGATCTCGCGGTCTCGGCGGTCGGCTCCCAGCCCGCCGCGAGCGTCACGTACGCCTTCGGGACGGCGGCGCGCACCGGGTCGGGCGAGGGGACCACCGCCGCCTCCGCGACGGCGTCGTGCTCGATCAGCACGCTCTCCAGCTCGAACGGCGAGATCTTGTAGTCGGACGCCTTGAACACGTCGTCGGACCGCCCGACATAGGTGATGTATCCGTCCTCGTCCCGGGAGCCGATGTCGCCGGTGTGGTAGTAGCCGTCTGCCATCGCCTCGTCGGTGCGCGCCTCGTCACCGTGGTAGCCGACCATCAGCCCGAGCGGACGGTCCTCCAGGTCGAGGCAGATCTCGCCCTCGTCGCCCGCCACGCCGGTGACCGGGTCGACCAGCGCGATCCGGTACCCCGGGACGGGCCGTCCCATCGAGCCCGGCCGCACCGGCTGCCCCGGCGTGTTCGCGATCTGGACGGTCGTCTCGGTCTGCCCGTACCCGTCCCGGATCGTCCGGCCCCAGGCGTCCCGGACCCGCTCGATGACCTCCGGGTTGAGCGGCTCGCCCGCCGCGACGACCTCGCGGGGCGGCGCGGCGAGGCGGCCGAGATCCGCCTGGATCAGCATGCGCCACACGGTCGGCGGCGCGCAGAAACTGCTCACCCCGCAGCGGCTCATCGTGTCCAGCAGGCGGTCGGCGTCGAACCGCGTGTAGTTGAAGATGAACACGCACGCCTCGGCGTTCCACGGCGCGAACACATTGCTCCACGCGTGCTTCGCCCACCCCGGCGAGGAGATGTTCAGATGGACGTCACCGGGCCGCAGCCCGATCCAGTACATCGTCGACAGATGCCCGCCCGGATATGTGGCGTGGGTGTGCTCCACCAGTTTCGGCTTCGCCGTCGTCCCGGACGTGAAATAGAGCAGGAACGTGTCCCGCGACATCGTCAGCCCGTACGGCGAGAACTTCTCCGGCCCGTCGTAGGCGTCCGCGTACCGCAGCCAGCCCTCCACCGGATCCCCGACGGCGATCCGCGTGAAGTCGCCCTCCAGCCCGTCGAACTTCCCGGCGTCGGACGAACCCGCCACCACATGCCGGGCACGCCCCCGCGTCAGCCTGTCCTGGAGGTCGGCCGGGCCGAGCAGCGGCGTGCACGGGATCAGCACCGCGCCCAGCTTCATCGCCGCCAGGACCGTCTCCCACAACTCCACCTGGTTGCCGAGCATGAGGATGATCCGGTCGCCCCGCCGCACGCCCGCCGCCCGCAGCCGGTTCGCCACCTGGTTCGACCGCCGCGCCATGTCCGCGAACGAGAACCGCGCCTCCGAACCGTCCTCCTCGACGATCCACAGCGCCGGGGCGTCATTGTCCTCCGCGATCGCGTCGAACCAGTCCAGCGCCCAGTTGAAACCGGTCAGCACCGGCCAGCGGAACTTCTCGTACGCCGTCGCGTAGTCATCGCGATGCGCGAGCAGGAAGTCGCGCGCCGCCCGGAACTCGACTGCAGGCATGGGTGTTTCCTTTCTTTGCCCTTGGCGTCAGGCGCGGAGCGCCTTCCTTCAACGGGCAAAGCGGCGATCGCTGGCATCGCTCCGAACTCGCCTGGCGGCTCGCTCCGCGATCAGGTTCTCGCAAGCTCGAACCTGCCTTCGGACGCGATCGCAGCGCTTCAGGTTGTTGATCGGCTGGGCATCGGCTGGGGTTGGTGCGTTCGGTGGCTTGTGTTCGCGTGCTCGTTACCTCCCCGATCGTGGTCCGGTGACGTGACCTACGCCACCCCCGAACGGGGGTGGCGGGGTAGGTCTTGGTCAAAATCTCAGCCCCTGTCCAGGACCGTGGGCAGCAGGCCCAGGGGCGGGGCCCCCAGGGCCAGCAGTGCCGTGTGGAAGCGGCGCAGGGTGAAGGCCGCCCCCCAGCGGTGTTCCGCCTGGTCGCGGAGCTGGCGGATGGCCAGTTTGCCGCCGGTGTAGCAGTAACCGGAGACGGGGTCGATGAGCGTGCGGTGCGCGGCGGTGCGGGCGGCCGGGCCGTCCAGGAAGGCGTCCTCGGTGAAGCGGTGCTCGGCCTCGGCGACGGTCATCGTTCCGGTGTGCAGGCCGATCGTCGTCGCCAGGCGGGTGACGCGCCAGAGCGCGTCGCGGTAGGCGCCCACGGCGTGGCGGGCGTCGTGGTCGCGGAACCCTTCCTCGACGGCGAGTTCCTCGCAGTAGTGCGCCCAGCCTTCGGTGAACGCCTGCGAGTGCAGCGTGCGGCGGACGTCGGTGGAGGCGTGCCGGAGGGCCCGCGCATGCGAGAAGTGCCCTGGCGCGACCTCGTGGACGGCGATGTTCGGCAGCGTCGTGTAGCTGAAGATCGACAGCCATGCGTCCTGTTCGCCTTCGGGCGCGTCGGGGGCCGGGAGGTTCACGCGGAACCAGCTCGGGCCGTCGGGCTCGTAGGGGGCGGCGGGCGTCATCGTGGCCACCTCCCAGGGTTGGGACGGCGGCACCTCGCCCACCAGGCATTCGCCGTCGGTGTAGGGGACCAGCCCGCTCGCCGAGGTCCAGGCCACCGCCTCCTCCGTGACCGCGCGGGCCTCGTCGACGAGGGCGCTCGCGGGCGGGTGGTCGGAGAGGAGGTGCCGCATCGTCTCCGGCAGCGGGGCGTGGGGGTCTATCCGGTGGCAGGCGTCCCTCAGCAGGGCCCGCACGCGGGCGCGTTCCGCCTCGGCTTGGGACGCCAGGTCGTCCAGGTCGATCTCGCATGCCTCGGCCGAGGAGATCATGCGGGTCAGGGCGGTGCCGCCCAGGGCCGCCGACGGGTCGCCGTGTTCGGCCGCGCCTTCCAGGTGGGCGACGAACCGCGCGTGGGCTTTCCGGGCGGCGTCCGGTGCCTCGTGCAGGTAGTGGGCCAGGCCGCGTGCGGCGGGGAGGGTGGCCGCCGCTATGGGGGCGGGTACCCGGTCCAGGGCCCGCAGCGCCGCGTCCACCGCGTCCGGCCAGGCGGCCAGGTGGGTCAGGCGGGCTTCGCGGCGTTCCTCCTCGGGTGCGTAGGCGCGGTCGTAGCAGGCCAGGTCGAGGTTCTTGATGTGCCAGATCGGGTTCGCGCGGTGTTGTGCCAGTTCCCCGAATGTCACGCACAGTGCGTTCTCCGCCGCCGCTGCCTGGGCCTCGTCGTGCGGGTCTGTGTACACGGCCCCGCCGAGCCTCTTCAGGCCGTGCTCAACGCCCTCGGGTGACAGGTCCTGGACGGCGCCGTCGTATTCGTGCCGTCCGGCCTCCTCCCGGACGGTCGCCACGCTCAGGTCGCAGATCGCCCGTAGCCGTTCATCGCCGGTCTTCCGCATTTCGGCCCCCTTTTCGTCCGGTGCTTCCGGCGCTAGCGTTGCAGTCCACATCGCAGGCCACCCGAGCCATTGGGACGGGAATTGGACCGTTATCGCAGCGCCGACGAGCTGATCGAGATCCTCGGCGACTGGGCCACCGCCGCCGGGCCGCTCTACCGGCGCCTCGTCACCGCCGTGGCGGGCGCCATCACGTCCGGCGCGCTGGGCGCGGGCGAGCGGCTGCCGTCCGAACGCGACCTGGCCCGGACGCTCGTCATCAGCCGCGCCACCGTCACCGCCGCCTACGACGAGCTGCGCGCCCGGGGCCTGGTCGCGAGCCTGCGCGGGTCGGGGACGCGGGTCGCCGCGGGGCCGCCCGGCCCGCCGCCCGGCACCGACGGGCGCGTCCCCGGCGGCCGCGCGACGTCGATCTTCCAGCGCTTCGTGGACGGCCCCGGCGAGGTCATCTCGCTGGCCCACGCCATCGAGGGGCCGGTGCCCGACCTGCGCCAGGCGCTGCTCGACCTCGTCCGCGACGATCTGCCGCACCTGACCGCCGACGCCGGGTACCACCCGCGCGGCCTCCCGGCGCTGCGCGAGGCGATCGCCGCGCACCTCACCGGGCTCGGCCTGCCCACGGCGCCCGACCAGGTGCTGGTGACGGCCGGGGCGTCCCAGGCCATCGGTCTCGTGACGCGCATGCACCTCCGGGAACGGTCCGACGTGGTCGTGGAGTCGCCGGGCTGGCCGGGGTGTTTCGATGTGTTCCGCGCGGCCGGTGCCCGGTTGCACGGCGTCCGGCTGGACGAGGAGGGCGCCCGCGCGGACGAGATCGAGCGCGCCTTCACCGGGCGGCGGCCGTCGCTGCTGTTCGTCATGCCGACCTACCACAACCCGACCGGCGTGCTGATGTCGGCGGCGCGCCGGTCGCGGATCGCCCGGCTCGCCGAGCGGCACGGCGTCCCCGTCCTGGAGGACAACGCCTACACCGGGCTCACCGGCGAGGTCCCGCCGCCGATCGCCGCCTACGGGCGGCCCGGCGCGGAGATCCTCACCGCCGGTTCGCTCGCCAAGGCGGTGTGGGGCGGGCTGCGCATCGGGTGGATCCGCGCGTCCGCCGAGACGACCGAGCGCCTGGCCCGGCACAAGGCCCTCGCCGACCTCGGCAGCCCCGTCCTGGACCAGGCCCTCGCCGCCCGGTTCCTGCCGCGCCTGCCCGAACTGGAGGCACGCCGCTCGGCGACCGCGCGCCGGCGCCTGGACCACCTGACCGGCCTGCTCAGGGAACGCTTCCCCACCTGGCGCTGGACGCCGCCCCAGGGCGGTGCCGCGCTGTGGATCGAACTCCCCGGGATCGACGCCCGCTCCTTCGCCCACGTCGCCCTGCGCCACGGCGTGGAGATCGTCCCCGGCGCCGCCATGGACCCCGGCGGGCACCACGACGACCACATCCGCCTGCCGTTCACCTTCCCCACCGAGACCCTGACCGAGCTGGTCAACCGCCTGAGCGGCGCCTGGACGGAACTCCAGCGCTCCGCCGCCCGCCCTTCTCTGATCCTCTGACCGATGAGTTCCGGCGGTGCCGGCGGTCTGTTCTGGTAACCACCCCGACGACGGAGGTCGAGATGAGCACCACGCTGGACAAGCAGTTCACCGCGAGCCTGCGCAAGAGCCCGAACAAGGGCGGCTGGACCTATGTGGTCTGGCCCGAGTCCGCCGAGTTCTTCGGGACGCGCGGGCTGGTCAAGGTCCGGGGGACGATCGACGGGCAGCCGTTCGAGGGGTCCTTCATGGCGCTCGGGGACGGCAACCACAAGCTCGCCGTGAAGGCGTCGCTGCGCGCGGCGATCGGCAAGGATGCGGGCGACGACATCACCGTCCACCTGCGGGAGCGCGTCGGCTAGCGCTCAGAGCGCGGGGCCGGTCTCCAGGGTCGCCAGGGCCGCGTCCAGGGACTCGGGCAGGTTCAGCGCCGGGTCCTCGGCCCAGCGGATCATCAGGTCGAGCATGATGCCGAAGGCCGCGCCGGTGAGGGTGCGGACGGCGGCGTCGTCCGGCGGGCGCCCGGCGCGCTCGGCGAGGATCACGGCCACGTTGCGCATGGTGTCGGCGAAGTTGCCGAAGGCGGCGCCGCGCAGCGCGGGGACCGAGAGGATCAGGATCGCCCGCTCGCGCCCGGCGGCGAGGTCCTCGGGCGAGAACGCGCCGAGGACCTCGCGCATGGCCGCGCGCAGCGCCTCGACGGAGGTCATCCCGGCGGGCCGCGTGCGGAGCGACTCGTAGAACACCGGATCGGTGTCGTCGGTGATGACCAGGTCCTCTTTTGACGGGAAGTAGCGGAAGACGGTGGTGTGCGCGACCTCCGCCGCCTGCGCGACCTGCTCCA
This sequence comes from Actinomadura sp. NEAU-AAG7, assembly GCF_018603865.1. Classification (NCBI taxonomy): domain Bacteria; kingdom Bacillati; phylum Actinomycetota; class Actinomycetes; order Streptosporangiales; family Thermomonosporaceae; genus Actinomadura; species Actinomadura sp. NEAU-AAG7. Next base: position 1,022,792 of record NZ_JAHFZY010000001.1, on the reverse strand, counting down.
CGGTCGTGGCCTCGTAGCCGCGCTCGCGGAACAGCCGCAGCGCGTGCCTCTGGATCGCGGCGCGCGTCCTGGCCTTCTTCAACTCCCGCAGGCCGGTGGACCTCTCCCCCATCACCCCGCCTTTCCTAGCCCGCCTCGGAGCCTACTGTCAGGCGCTCGCCCTCCACGTCCACGCTGGGCAGGACGCGGGCCAGGCGCGGCGGGAGCCACCAGCCCGCCCGTCCGAGCAGCGCCATCACGGCGGGCACGAGCGTCAGCCGCACGACGAACGCGTCGAAGAACACGGCGGCGGCGAGCGCGAAGCCGAACGACTGGACCATCGGGGTGTCCGACAGCAGGAACCCGGAGAACACGCTGATCATGATGATCGCGGCGGCGGTGACGACGCGCGCGCCGTGCGCGACGCCGGTGACGGCGGCCCGCGTGGGCTCGGCGCCGCCGACGTGCTCCTCGCGCATCCGGGTGACGAGGAAGACCTGGTAGTCCATCGCGAGCCCGAACACCATCCCGATCATCATGACCGGCAGCAGGTTGACGATGAGCCCGGACGCCTGCAAACCGAGCGGGGCGTCCAGCCAGCCCCACTGGAACACCGCGACGACCGCGCCGAACGTCGCCGCGACGCTGAGCAGGAACCCGGCGGTCGCGGTGAGCGGCACGAGCAGCGAGCGGAACACGACGAGCAGGAGCAGGAACGCGAGGCCGACGACGACCGCCAGGTAGGGCGGGAGCGCCCCGGCGAGCTTCGCGGAGGTGTCGATGTCGAGGGCGGTCTGGCCGGTGACCGCGATCGCGGTCCCGTCGCGGTCGCGGATCCGCTCGGCGCGGTCGCGGATCGCGGTGATGAGGTCGACGGTCGCCTCGTCCGCCGGGCCGGTCTTCGGCACGACGGCGACCAGGGCCGTGTCGCCGCCCTTGTCCACCCCGGCCGGTTCGGCCATGGCGACGCCGTCCAGCCGCGCGAACTCGGTCGCGACGCCCTTCGCCGCCGCCGCCGTGTCGCGCGGGGACTGCACCACCAGGGTCAGGGGGCCGTTGAAGCCGGGGCCGAAGCCGTCCGCGAGCAGGTCGTAGGCGGCGCGTTGCGTCGTCCCGGACGGGGCGGTGCCGTCGTCGGGGAACCCGAGCCGCAGGTCCAGCGCGGGGATCGCCGCGAGGAGGAGCGCCAGGACGCCGGTGAGCAGGATCGGCAGCGGGTGCGCGGTGACGAAGCGCCCCCAGCGCAGGCCCGCCGCCGCCTCCTTCAGGGTCCTGGCGCGGGTCGTCAGGGCCCGGCGGCCCGCGACGGCGAGCAGGGCGGGCAGCAGCGTGAGCGCCACGGCGACGGCCACGGCGACGGTGAAGGCGGCGGCGAGCCCGATCTGGGTGAGCACCGGGATGTCCACGACCGCGAGCCCGGCCAGCGCGATGATCACGGTGAGGCCCGCGAACACGACGGCGGACCCGGCGGTGCCGACGGCGTGCGCCGCAGCGTCCTGCGGGGAGCGCCCGCCGCCGGACGGCGCGGCCTCGTGCCGGTAGCGGGAGATGATGAACAGCGCGTAGTCGATCGCGACCGCGAGGCCGAGCATCAGCGCGAGCGCCTGGGTGTCGGAGGTCATCTCGACGAAGGCGGTCGCGGTGCCGATCGACGACAGCCCGATGCCGATCCCGGCGACGGCCGTGAGCAGCGGCAGCCCGGCGGCCACCAGCGAGCCGAGCGTGACGATCAGCACCAGCGCGGCGACGGCGACGCCGATCAGCTCCCCGGCGCCCTGCCCGGGACGCGCGACCGCGTCGCCGCCCATCTCCACGCGCAGCCCCGCGGCTTCGGCGGGCGCGGCGGCGGCGCGCAGGGCTTCGCGGTCGGCGGCCTTCATCTCGGCGGACGGGACGCGGTAGCCGACCTCCGCCAGCGCGATCCGGCCGTCCTTGGACACGGTCCGGCCGGAGTAGGGGTCGGTGGCGGAGGCGACCTGCGGGGCGGCCCTGAGCTTCGCGACGGCCTGCTCGACGGCGGCTCGCGCGCGGGGCTCGGTGACCGTGCGGCCGCCCGGCGCGGCGAACACGACGCGCGCGGTCGCGCCGCCGGTCGCGGCCTCCGGGAAGCGGCCCTTGATCAGGTCGTTCGCGCGCTGCGCCTCGGTGCCCGGGACGGTGAAGGTGTCGGGCGCGGGCTCGGACAGCGTCGCCGCGCCGAGCCCCGCCGCCACGAGGAGGGCCAGCCAGACCGTCAGCACCGTCCAGCGCCGCCGGAAGCAGAACCGGCCGAGCCGGGAGAGGGCCACCGCCATGACGGATGCTCCTTTTCGCTAGTGAGATAGCGAATAGTAGTCCACTAGTGTTTCATGTCAACGGCGGCTCCCTCTGCGGTAGCGGGTGCGGACTACCCGGGGCGGGCGATGCGCGTCCGGCCGCCCGGCGGTGACCATCGGGGGATGAGGAAGATCTTGAGGAGGATCGGCGTGCCGGCGGCCGTGTGCGCGGTCGTCGCGGGCGGCGTCGCGGCCGTGCCGGGGGCCGCCGACGCGGGCGTCCGCGACGACTGCGTCGCGGTGCCGGGCGCCGAGTGCGGAACGCTGCGGGTGCCGCTGGTGCGGTCGCGTCCCGAGCTGGGGCGGACGACCGTCGCCTACGCGGTGATCCGGCATCGCGACACGTCCCGTCCGGCGAAGGGGACCTTCACCGTCAACCCGGGCGGGCCCGGCGACTCCGCCCTCGCCTACGCCCCGATGTACGCCCAGGCGTTCGCGGGCCTGCTGCGCGACCACGACCTGCTGCTGGTCGAGCCGCGCGGGGTCGGCCGCTCCGACTCGCTCGACTGCGGCTTCGGCGGGATGCCCGCGACCCGCGACGGGTTCGTCCGCGCGATCGGCGCCTGCGGGACGGCCCTCGGAGCGCGCGCCGACGGCTACACCTCCGCCGAGACCGCCGACGACATCGACGCCGTCCGGGCGAGGCTGGGCGTCGACCGGCTGGACCTGCTCGGCGAGTCCTACGGCACCTACCTGATGACGGTCTACGCCCAGCGGCACCCGAAGCGGGTGCGGTCGATCGTGCTGTCCAGCGCGTATCCGATCGGCTTCGACATGTGGGCGCGTCCCAACGCCCGCGCCGCGCGCCGCACGATCGGCCTGCTGTGCGAGCGGAGCGGCGGCGCCTGCGACGGGCGCGCCGTCCTGCGCGACATCGACCGGCTCTCGGACCGGCTGGCCGAGCGGCCCGTCCCCTACACGACGCCGGACGGCGCACGGCGCGTCGTCGATGACACCGCGCTGGCCGCGATCGTCTACAGCGGCGGGACGGAGGGCTCCGCCGAGACGATCGGGAACCTCCCGTACGCGGTCGGAGCGGCGCTGCGCGGCGACAACGCCCCGCTGGTCGAGGCCGCCCGCGAGGCCGAGCCGATGAGCGGATCGTCCGCGCGCCGCGCCCCGGGCGCGGAGGAGGAGAGGTTCAACACGGCGCACGCCGCGGCCGTGATGTGCAACGACTACCCGACGCTGTGGGACCGCGCCGCGCCGGTCGGGACCCGCCTGCGGCAGTACGCGGCCGGACGCGCCGCCCTGCCGGACGAGGAGTTCTGGCCGTTCGGCAAGACGGCCTGGACGAGCGCGATCGAGGACCGGGGGAACACCTGCGTCCGCTGGCCCGGCCGGACGCCCGCCACCCGGCCCGTGCGCGACCGGCTGCCCGACGTCCCGGTCCTGGTCGTGTCGGGCGACCTGGACCCCAACACCCCGACCGAGGAGGGACGGCTCGCCGCGCGCCAGTTCCGCCGCGCGTCCGTCCTGGAGGTGCCGAACACCGGCCACGTCGCCGAGGGGGAGCCGACCGGCTGTGTCGCCGGTATCGAATCCGCCTTCCTGCGCGACCTGGAGGTCGGCGACACGGCGTGCCTGGCGAAGATCCCGCCCGTCGAGGTGCGGACCGCCGCCTGACCCCGGCGCCGGGCCGGCGGGACCTGTTCCCGCCGGCCCGGTGGCGTCAACTCTTGAGGAACTCCAGCAGGTCGGAGTTGAACCGCTCCTTGTCGCCGGGCACCATCCCGATGCCGTGCGAGCCGCCCTCGTACACCTTCAGGGTCGCGTCGGAGATCAGCTCCGCCGCCTTGCGGCCGGTGGCCTCCAGCGGGACGATCCGATCGTCGTCGCCGTGCACCACCAGCGTCGGGACGTCGAACCTGCGCAGATCGTCATGGAAGTCGGTCCGCGCGAAGGCGTCCACGCACTTCAGGCCCGCCTGGAGGTTCTCGTGCATGGCCATGAACCAGAAGGCGTCACGGTTGCCCTGCGTCGCCTTGCCTCCGGGATCGGCGCTGAAGAACGCCTCCGAGGCGTCTCGCCAGTATTGCGAGCGCTCGCTGAGGAGACCCTTCTTGATCTCCTCGAACGCCTGCGCGGGGACGCCCTCGGGGTTGTCGGGCCCCTGGAGCATCAGCGGCGTGATCGCCGACAGCAGCACCGCCTGGCGGACGCGGCCGGTGCCGTGCCGCCCGACGTACCGGGCGAGTTCGCCACCGCCCATCGAGTGCCCGACGAGCGTGACGTCGCGCAGGTCGAGGGTTTCGAGCAGGGCGGAGAGGTCGTTGGCGAACGTGTCGAAGTCGTAGCCGTCGAACGGCTGACTCGACCGGCCGTGCCCCCTCCGGTCGTGGGCGACGCCGCGGAACCCGTTCTCGGCCACGTGCCGCATCTGGTCGTCCCAGGCGTCGGAGTTCAGCGGCCACCCGTGGATGAACACCACGGGGCGCCCCGTCCCCCAGTCCTTGTAGTAGATCTGTTCGTCATCGTGCGTTCTCACATAGCCCATGGCGGTGCGGTACCCACGCTGAACAGCGAAAACATGGGAGGGCCCCGCGCCGGGGCCGGGCGGTCAGGTGGTGTACCGGACGGTCTCGGCGTCGCCGTCCACGTCGCCTTCCACGTCGCCTTCCACACGGCGCAGTCCCGCGTTCTCCAGCACGCGGACCGACGCCGGGTTGGACGTCTCGGCCGACGCCGTGACCCTGTCCACGCCGGGCGCGGTCAGGGCGAACGCGACGAGGGCGCGGGCCGCCTCGGTGGCGTAGCCGCGGCCCCGCCGGGACGGGACGACGCCGTAGCCGAACTCGACGGCGCCTCCGGCGGGCGGCCAGAAGAGCCCGGCGGAGCCGACGACGAGGCCGGTCGCGCGTTCGACGATCTGGCGCTGGCCGTACTCGCCGAACGCGGACGGCGTCTCGGCGACGAGGCCCGCTATGACGCGGTCGCCGTCGGCGGGGAAGTCGCCGGCCCAGTGGGCGGGCCGGGCGCCGCCGGTGACGGCGGACACCTCTTCGGGCGTCCACGCGCGCAGCGCGAGCCGGGCGGTGCACAGTTCGATGGTGGTCAGGCCCGGAAAGGGCTGGTCTGGAACGGACAAGCGAAGCTCCTGGTCGTATCGGACGACCGGGCCGCGCTCAGTCCCGCGCGGCCCGGGTGAGAGCATGCCGACGAAGCCCGGCGCGGGCCATATTCATCAACCCCCCTCGTCCCAGGAGCGGACAGCGACCAGGAGACTATGTCACGGCTTGGGGATGTACGGCGGAGCCACGCCCCAGTCCCAGTGCGGCATCGGGGCCTGGAGCGGCGGCCTGGCGTCAGGTTGGGAGTTCTCGACGGCGATCCGCGTGCCCCACTCGATGTAGCCGGTGAACGCGGCGCGGAACTCGGGGTCGGAGGGCAGGCCGACCTCGTCCGCGGCGTCCATGAGCAGGCTCACCCAGCGGCGCCGCTGCGGCTCGGTGATGGCCCGGCCGAGGTGCTGCCGCACCATGTGGTCGTAGCCGCCGCGCTCACCGCTGTAGCGCTCGGGACCGCGGAAGACCTCGGCCAGCCACAGCGCGACGTAGTGCGGATGCCCGGCGTCCATGTGGGCGAACAGCGGGCCGATCACGTCGTCCTCGACGACCCGCGCGTAGAAGACCTCGGTGAGCCGCTCGAACGCCTCGGCGCCGCCCGCCCACTCGTACAGGGTCGGGACGGACGAGCCGGTGCCGCGCACACCCGTCCGCTCGTAGTGCCGCATCTCCTCGATCCGCTTCACGTAGGGCTTGATCGCGGAGAAGAACGCGGGGAAGTGCTCGCCGCCGCGGAAGCCCTCCATGTGGTCCTCGGCGGACGTCCAGCGGATGCGCAGAACGTAGGACGCGGGCTCCTCGACGCACCGCGACAGCTCGTAGTCCACGCACTGCGGCGCGGCCGACAGCTGGACGGCGGCCTCGGCGTAGGCGGCCTCGAACGCCTCCGCCTCCCCGGGGTCGATCCGGTAGCGGACATATTCGACGATCATCGCGGCTCCCCCTGGCGTCCGGTCGGGTGACCAACGTAGCGTAATGGAAGTAACGGTGTAATCACCCGACCGGAGGCCCGGGTAGGTCACCCCCGGGCGCGCCTGGCCCAGACGACGCCGCCGCCCGCGAGCGCGACCAGCAGCGCGCCGAGCCCGACCCACAGCCAGCCGGACGAACCGCCCGAGCCGTCCTCGGGCTCCGGCGTCGCCACCCCGGCGGCCGAGACGCCGCCGCCCGCGCCCTGCACCGTGAATTTGAACGTGCCCGTGACGGGGTGGCCGTCCGACGCGACGACGCGCCACCCGACCGTGTACCGTCCGCCCGGCAGGCTCTCGGTGACCGGCACGGTGACCGTGTTGTCGACCGCCTCCGCCTTGCCCGCCGCGTGCCGCGCGCCCGCGCCGTCGGTCAGCACGATCTGCGGCACCATCACCGGGTCGGCGTAGGTCAGGACGATCCTGGACGGCGCGGCCCCGGTCGAGTTCGGCGCCGGGGTCGCCGACCTCAGCGTCGTGTGCGCTGACGCCGGGGCGGCGCCGAGCGCCGTCACCAGCCCGGCGGCGGCCGCCGCCGCCGCGACCCGCGCGATCATGCCCGGCCCCGCGCGCGGGACAGGCCGTACCCGCCGACGCCGAGCCCGATCACGCCGACCGCGACGCCGATGCCGCCGAGCACCCGCGCGGTGCCGTCGCTCGCGTCCTCCTCGGCAGGCGCCGCGGCGGCGGGCTTCACCTGGGCGGTCGGCCCGGTCGCGGCGGCCTGCGCGGCGCCCTTCGGCGTCAGCTTCAACTCCGGCGCCGGGTGCTCGGGCTCGTTCTGCCCGTCGCCCGGGTCCTGGTCCCACTTGACGACCTCGCCGCCCGTGTAGGTCTGCTCGGCCTTGAAGAGCATCCGGGTGGCGTTCGAGGGCAGCGGGCCCATCGACACGTCGAACTCCTGGAACTGCCCGGCGTCGATCTTGCCGCCGCTCCAGGTGATCCGCGAGACGGCCTCGGTGAGCTTGGACCCCTCCATCTCCACGGGGGTCTTGAGCTTGGACTTCTCCACCTTCACCGTCCAGCCGGGAACGGGCCGGACCGACACGAACGCGACCGGCGTGTCGGTCGGCAGGTCCACCTGGACCTTGGTGGTCGAGGCGTCGTCGCGCTCGTTCGGCACCCGGAAGGAGACCTTGGTGAACCCGCCCTGCTCGGCGGTCCCGGGGTTCACGGTGACATGGGCGGACGCGGCGGCGGCGAGCCCGAAGACCGACAGCGCGGCCAGGGCGCCGACCGTCGACAGGCGGCGGGCTGAGACGGTGGGCAGAGCGAAGACAGCAGGCATGGTCGTTTTCCGTTCGAGACGCAGGTGAAAGAGCCGGACGCGCGCCGCGTCCGGTGGCGTGTGGCGCTCAGCCCCAGGCGAGCGCCCTCGAACGGTCCGGCGGCCCGCGCCGGAAGACCTGGTGCCGCAGCACCTCGCCGATCGCCGCGACGGCGTCCGCCGCCACGACCCTGATACGGACGACCGGCGCGACCGGTTCGACCACGAGCAGCCTCGGCAGCGGGACCGGCCGCTCGGCCAGCCGCCGCGCCAGCGACCACGCCGCCCGCTCGCCCCGCCGCAACCACAGCGCCGCGAGGACGGCGGCGGCGACGTGCGCGAGCGTCATCGACACACCCGACCCGCGCGCCGCCGGATGCGCGTCCGACGCGTGGTGGATCATGGGCTGGGTCGCGGCGCCGAACAGCGTGTGCAGCGCGAACTGCCCGCCGAGGAGCCCGCCCAGGAGCGTCGCGAGCGACCGCTCATGCCCGGCGAGGGTCAGCGATACACCCAATACAGCAGCGAACCCGGTCAGCACCGCCCACGCGGGCACCACGTCCCGGGACGAGAGGGAGTGCCCCACCGCCGCCAGCGTCACGCAGACGGTGGCGAACACCGTCGAGCGCGCCGTGCGGAGCAGTGGTTGCGGGAGCACCGACCCATCGTCCCACCCGCGGCGCCGGATGTGGAGGCGCCCTTTGGAAGAAGCCGGGACACGCCCAACATCTGGGGCCCACCAAAGTGCGCTCGCCTACATGTAGGGTTTGAGGCCCGTGCTGGACCGCCCCCGCCGCATTCGGCGGGGGCGATGTGTTCAGAACTTTCCAGGCAGGGCATCCGTTGAACGGACAAGGCCAGGCCGAGGAGGCTGAACGTGGCATCTGCCATCGACCGCATCAGACGATTCATCAACAGCCCCCAGGGACGCAAGGCGCGCGCACGAGCCGAACGCGCCGCGAGGGACCCGCGCACGCAGGCGAAGGTGCGCGGCCTCCTCGCACGGGTGCGCGGCGGCCGCCGCCACTGACCACTCCGGAGCCCGGCCCCGACGGGGCCGGGCTCCGCCGCGTCCGGGGGTGCGAGTTAGACGTACCTGCAAGTCATTTGCAATAGTGGCGGTATGGCTGACTACACGCTTCCCGACCTTCCCTACGACTACGCGGCCCTGGAACCGGCGATCACCGGCGAGATCCTGGAGCTGCACCACTCCAAGCACCACGCCGCCTACGTCAAGGGCGCCAACGACACGCTGGAGAAGCTCGCCGAGGCACGCGACAAGGAGCAGTACGGCGGCCTGGTCGGCCTGGAGAAGACGTTCGCGTTCAACCTGTCCGGGCACGTCCTGCACTCGATCTTCTGGGACAACCTCTCCCCGGACGGCGGCGACCGCCCCGACGGCGAGCTGGCCGCCGCGATCGACGAGCACTTCGGCTCGTTCGAGGCGTTCCAGAAGCAGCTGTCGAGCGCCACGTCCCTGGTGCAGGGCTCGGGCTGGGGCATCCTCGCCTGGGAGCCCCTCAGCCGCCGCCTGGTCGTCGAGCAGGTCTACGACCACCACGGCAACGTCGGCCTGAACACCACCCCGCTGCTGGTCTTCGACGCCTGGGAGCACGCCTACTACCTCCAGTACCGCAACGTGCGCCCCGACTACGTCCAGAAGCTCTGGTCCCTCGTCAACTGGACCGACGTCAAGACCCGCTTCGACAACGCCCGCGCCTGACCCCCGAAGACCACGGCGCCCTCTAGGCCGGGATCGTGCTCAGAACCTTTCCCTCGCGTCCTAGAGGGCGCCGTGCCCTTTTCTCCACGCCCATTGTCGGCGTTGTGCCTTTCCCCGCGCCCCTTGTAGGCGTCGCGCCTTTCCCCCGGGTCGCCGGTCACATGCGGGGGTTGACGACCCTGCTGATCGCCCTCGCCGCCTCCCGCGCGTCGCCGCCGCCCGCGATGTCCTCGCCCCAGGACCAGACGCCCCGGACCCCTCCGCCGCCGTCGAGGCGGCGGGTGCGGACGGTCTCGGCGAACCGGCCGCCGCTCTCGCCCACGACGTGGAGGAAGGGCGCCCCGGTTCCGAACGGCTGCCTGATCGAGGTCTTGAACCCGCCGGCCGCGTCGAGCACCTCGACCACGGCCCGGAGCCAGCTCACCTCGACGTCGTACGGCTGCGCCTCGGCCGGCTGCGGAGTTTGTTGGGACGTGGGGGAATAGTTGTGATTGGTGATTTGTGGGGGGATTTCTCCGCTTTTGGACTGGTCTAACGTCATCGGAAACTCCGGGTCCGGGGGGATTCTGGTGGGGATCTTCGTTGGTGTGCTTCACTGCTTAAACGTTCGTTGTCTCGCTCAGAGTGCTGGACCCCGGACGGACTGGTCAACCAACCATGTCGGAAGCGGCATGAGCTTCAATCAGTTCGGCCACTGAGTGATTGTTCGGCGCAACTGATCGGGGAAGTTGCCGAAGAGTGGAGGAAGCACGCGCATGGCGGGTCTGAGTGCCAACGACATCGCGGCAGTCCTGCGAGATCGGATTCTCAGAGAGAACTCGCCGTACCCCCGGGGCTCGGATTTCCCCAGCCAGCGCGCGCTCGCGGCCGAGTTCGGCGTGAGCGACAGTACGATCAACCGCGCGCTTCAAGGACTGCGCAGGCAGGGCTTGCTCAGCTTGGGCCAAGGACGAAAGACGAAGGTGACCCACATGCCCCAGATCACCAGGGACGCACGCGATCGATACAACGAGGCGAAACGCGTCGAGGATCGCGGCGGGTTCGCCGCCGAGGTGCGCCGTCAGGGAATGACGCCGCGCTCGGAGACCAGCGTGCGCCGGGAGGTGCCGCCGGCCAGGATCGCCGAGTTCCTCGGCATCGACCAGGACGCCCAGGTCCTGGTCCGCGACCGCGACATGTACGCCGACGACACCCTCGTGCAGAAGGCGCCGTCCTACATTCCCGGCGAGATCGCGTTCGGCACTCGGCTGGAGGACCTCACCCAGCCGACCGGCGGCATGCTCACCACGATGAAGGACCTCGGGCACGAGGAGGTCTACGCCGACGAGTACCTGACGCTGTCCCGGCCTCCGACGGGCGGTGAGCAGGAATTCTTCGACATCCAGGACGACCAGCCGGTCTTCGAGCTCTACCACGTCGCCATCGACGTGAACGGTCGCGCGGTCGAGGTCTCCTGGCATCGCGGGCCGGTGCATCTGTGGGGCGAGTTCGTCTACCGCGTCCAGATCAAGAGGTCGTAGCCGGTCGCCGCGGCCCCAGCGGGAAACGTATCCCTGGGGCCGCCGCCACCGATGCGCCGTGCTCGGTCCGAAGCCGTTCCCGACCGCTTCGAATCATGCGGTCATTTGCGTCGGTGTTCGATTCCTTCGATGCCGACTTCCTCCGTCAACGGGACGTGTCCTCGGCGTTCAGGTGCGACCTGAAGCGGCTGTAGGCGAAGTAGACGAGGCAGCCGAGGGCGAACCACACCGCGAAGCGCACCCAGGTTTCCCACTGGAGGAAGGTGATCAGCCAGATCGAGAAGACGACGCCGATGACGGGCACGACCGGCATGCCGGGGGTGCGGAACTCGCGGGGCAGGTCGGGGCGCTTGTAACGCAGGACGATCACGGCGATGCAGACGACGATGAAGGCCAGCAGAATGCCGATGTTGGTGAGCTCGGCCGCTTCCGCGATGGGCAGGAATCCGGCGATGACCGCCGATCCGGCGCCGAGGATCCAGGTGATGCGGGTCGGGACGTGGCGGGTCGCGTGGGTCTTGGCGAACCAGGCGGGGAGCAGGCCGTCGCGGCTCATCGAGAACCAGACGCGGGTGGCGCCCATCATGAACGTGAACAGGACCGTCAGCACGCCGAGGATCGCGCCGACCGCGATGACGGCGCCGAGCGCGTCCATGCCGACGGAGTCGAAGGCGGAGGAGAACGCCGCGTTCGGGTCGATGTCGCGGTAGTCGACCATGCCGGTGAGGACCAGGCAGGCGAGGACGTACAGGACCATCGAGATCGCGAGCGAGTAGATGATCGCCTTCGGCATGTGCTTGCGGGCCTCCTGCGACTCCTCGGCGGCGGTCGACATCGCGTCGTAGCCGAAGACGGCGAAGAAGACGGTCGCGGCCCCGGTGAAGGCCCCCGACCAGCCGAAGGGCAGGAACGGCGAGTAGTTCCCGCTGTGGATCTTGAAGACGCCGACGACGATGACCAGCAGGACGATGCCGACCTTGAGGTAGACCAGCGCGGTCTCGAACCGGGCGGCGTTCTTCATGCCGAGGTTGAGGATCCAGGCGATCAGCAGGCAGAGCAGGGCGGCGAACAGGTTGACCTTGTAGCTGCCGTCCGCGACGCCCTTGGGTTCGGTGCCGGGCGCGCCGACCATCCACAGCGGCAGGTCGATGTCCAGGAAGCCGAGCAGGTCGTTGAAGTAGCCGGAGATGCCGATCGCGACCACCGCCACGATCGCGGTGTACTCCAGCAGCAGGTCCCAGCCGATCGCCCAGCCGGTGAACTCGCCGAGCACCGCGTACCCGTAGGTGTAGGCGGACCCGGCGCGCGGGATGAGGCCGGCGAACTCCGCGTAGGAGAACGCCGCCGCCGCGCTCGCGATGCCGGCGACGAGGAACGAGATCAGGACGCCGGGTCCGGCCTTCTCGTTCGCGACCGCGCCGGCCAGCGAGAAGATCCCGGCGCCGATGATCCCGCCGACGCCGATCGCGGTGAGCTGCCACAGCCCCAGCGTCCGGGTGAGGCCGGAGGGGGCGTTTTCGTCGTCGATCTGCTCGATGGGTTTGCGGCGGAGCATCCCGTCCAACACCGAGGCCATCCGTCTACCTCCCGACGTCTCCCGCGCCAGTGCGGGCCACCGTGACTCTGCCGAGGAATCCCTGACCGGACAAGGCCATCTAGATCACGATTCAGGCAAGTCGGCCCGTCCGCCCCCATCCTGTGTGTATCGACACCCAGGAGGAACCCGTGCCGCACATCGCCCTCGGAAACGACGCCCCGGGCATCCTGTCGCTGTTCGCCTACCGTCCCGAGACCGCGCGACCGATGAACGAGCTGGCCGAGATCCTGCTGCGGGGGCCGAGCACGCTGACGCGCGGCGCGCGCGAGCTGATCGCGGCCTATGTGTCCTCCCTCAACGACTGCGACTTCTGCGCGTCGTCGCATTCGGCGTTCGCGGCGGCGCAGCTTCCCGAGGGCATGGAGCTGGTCGACCGTGTCCGCGCCGATCTGGAGGGCGCGCCGATCCCCGAGAAGCTGCGGGCGCTGCTGCGGGTGGCCGGAGCGGTCCAGGCGAGCGGGCAGGACGTCCGTCCGGAGGACATCGCGGCGGCGCGGGCCGCCGGGGCGACCGATCTGGAACTGCACGACACCGTCCTGATAGCGGCGGCGTTCTGCATGTTCAACCGGTATGTGGACGGGCTCGCGACCACCGTCCCCGACAATCCGGCCGACTACGAGGCCGTCGCCAAGGTGATCGTCGAAGGGGGCTACCAGGCCCTGTGAGCCGGGACGCTCAGGAGAGCACCCTGTGCGTCAGCAGCTGCTCGAAGTCGGCCTCGAAGCGCTCGTAGAGGGAGCGCAGGTCGGGGCCCGGCCACTCACGGGGAAGCAGTTCCGGCGGCAGGATCGGGTCCCGCAGGAGGTGGCGGAGCGCGGCGGCCGCGAGCGTGAACTTCTCGGGCGTCGTGGCGGCGCGGTGGAGGGCGTCGAGCAGGGCGCGGGCGGAGGCCGCCCAGCCGCCCAGGTCCCACAGCGACGCGGCGAGCGCGACGGGGTCGGCCTCGGGGCGCGCGGTGAGGAACGTGCACTGCCGCACCACGGTCCCCGGACGCGGGCGGATCAGGTTCGCCGGACGCAGCCAGGTGCCCTCGCGGAGTTCGGCGAGCCGCAGCCCGGACATCGCCTGGCGGAGCGCGGCGCGCTCGGTGGCGGGACGGCGCTCGGCGGTGATGACGGCGATCTCCCAGGTGCCGTCCCAGTCGCGGGTGTGCGGCAGGCGGCTCTCGTCCTGGCGGGCCTGCCGGGCGAGGAGGCGCTCGGTCAGCGCGTACATGCCCTCGTCCTGGACGAGGTCGCCCGAGGCGACCATCCGCGACAGCGCCACCCGGATCGTGCCCTCCGCGATGCCGAACAGGTCACCGGCGCGCACGAGGTAGCGGGCGGGGAGCCGGGGCGGGTGGACGCCCAGCAGCGTGCTCAGCACCACCGATCGGGCGGTGAGCGGCCGGATCTCCAGGGGGTGAGAGGTCATGTCTGCCCAAAACCCTACCCGCCGGTCGTGCGCCGCGAGCGGGCCTCCGCTCTCTTCCGCACGCCGTCTTCCCCTGTGGCACGTGCCGACCGACCTCGGAGAACCGCCCTACCCGGCGGCGACGCGCGGAACGCGAGGTATGGCCATCCGCGCCGCACCCTGGAAAATGCGGTGAGGGCGCGCAGCGGTTCGCCCGGGGGTACGGCACGGTGGGTGCGCCGGGCCGGGAAGCGGCTCCCAGGTCCCGTTGCGTGCGGGCAACGACGGAGGAGCCGACCACATGATCTTGACCGTGGACGAGGCGGGCCGCGCGCTCGCGGACCCCGCCTGCTACGCCGACGAACGGCGGCTGCACGACGCGCTCGCGCTGCTGCGCCGCGAGTCGCCGGTGCACCGCGTCGAGGCGCCCGGGTACAACCCGTTCTGGGCCGTCACGCGGCACGCCGACATCATGGAGGTCGAGCGCGAGCACGAGGTGTTCCTCAACGCGCCGCGTCCGCTGCTCGCCACCGCCGAGTTCGACGAGATCAACCGGCAGCGGCAGGAGCAGGGCATCGCGCTGCGCACGCTCATCCACATGGACGACCCCGACCACCGGGTCATCCGAGCGATCGGCGCCGACTGGTTCCGGCCGCGCGCGATGCGGGCGCTGGAGCCGCGCGTCCGGGAGCTGGCCCGCCGCTACGTCGACCGCATGGTGGAGTTCGGCGGCGAGTGCGACTTCGCGCGGCAGGTCGCGGTGCATTTCCCGCTCTATGTGATCCTGTCGCTGCTCGGTCTACCTGAGAGCGACTTCGACCGGATGCTGAAGCTCACCCAGGAGCTGTTCGGCGGCGACGACGACGAGTTGCAACGCGGCACCACCAGCGAGGAGAAGGTGGAGGTGCTGCTGGACTTCTTCGCCTACTTCCAGGGGCTCACCGAGGCGCGGCGCGCGCGGCCGACCGACGACCTGGCCTCGGCCATCGCCAACGCCCGGGTCGACGGCGAGCCGCTGAACGACTTCGACACCGCGTCCTACTACGTCATCGTCGCGACCGCCGGGCACGACACGACGAGCGCGGTGATCGCGGGCGGGCTGCACGCGCTCGTCGAGCATCCGGACCAGCTCGAACGGCTCCGCGCCGAGCCCGGGCTGATGCCCCTCGCCGTGGACGAGATGATCCGCTGGGTCACGCCCGTGAAGGAGTTCATGCGGACGGCCGCGCGCGACTACGACCTGCACGGCGTCACGATCCCCGAGGGCGATTCGCTGCTGCTGTCCTACCCGTCGGCGAACCGCGACGAGGACGTCTTCAAGGACCCGTTCGCCTTCGACGTCGGCCGCGACCCGAACAAGCACCTGGCGTTCGGGTTCGGCGTGCACTACTGCCTGGGCGCGGCGCTCGCGCGGATCGAGGTCCGCGCGTTCTTCGAGGAGCTGGTGCCGAGGCTCGGGTCGATCGAGCTCGCCGGGACGCCGGAGAGCATCGCGACGACGTTCGTCGGCGGTCTGAAGCGGCTGCCCGTCCGCTACTCGCTGGTCTGAGGAGCGCGGTGTGCTGATCGACGCCGCGGTGCTGCGCGCGGCCGACGCGCCGTACGCGATCGAGCCGGTCGAGCTGGCCGACCCGGGGCCCGGGGAGGTGCTCGTCGCGATCGCGGGCACCGGCATGTGCCACACCGACCGGCTCGGACGCGTCCCCGGCGATCTCGTCGCCAAGCCGGTGATCCTGGGGCACGAGGGCGCGGGCGTCGTGGCGGCGGCCGGGCCGGGGGTGGCCGGGGTGGCGGCGGGCGACCCGGTCGTGCTGTCGATCGACTCGTGCGGGACGTGCGCGAACTGCCGTTCCGCCCGTCCGGGCAACTGCCGCGACATGGCCGCGCTCAACCTGACGGGCGTTCCGGTGGACGGGACGCCGCGCGCCACCGGCCCCGACGGCGCGGCCGTCCACAACCGCTGGTTCGGGCAGTCGTCGTTCGCGACGCACGCGCTGGCCTCGGCGCGGTGCGTCGTGCCCGTGCCCGGCGACCTTCCGCTGGAGATCCTCGGGCCGCTCGGCTGCGGTGTGCAGACCGGCGCCGCGTCGGTGCTGGTGTCGCTCGGCGTCCGGGCGGGCGACAGCATCGCGATCTTCGGGGCGGGCGCGGTCGGGCTCGCGGCGGTGCTGGCCGCGCGGGTCGCGGGCGCCACCGTGATCGTCGCCGTCGACCGGCACGCCGGGCGCCGCGAGCTGGCCCGCGAGCTCGGCGCCACCCACGTCCTGGACGGCGCGGACGGCGACCTCGCCGCGCGGGTGCGGGCGATCGCCGGGGGCGAGGGCGTCCAGTTCTCGCTGGACACGACCGCCGTCCCCGAGGTCGTCTCGGCCGCGGTCGCGTCGCTGCGCACGACCGGCGTCTGCGGGCTCGCCGGCCTCGGCGCGCCCGAGTACCGCCTGGACGCGACGCTGCTGCTGATGGGACGCACGGTCAAGGGGATCATCGAGGGCGACGCCGTCCCGCAGACGTTCGTCCCGAGGATGATCGAGCTGTGGCGGCAGGGGCGCTTCCCGTTCGACCGCCTGGTCAGGACCTATCCGCTCGCCGAGATCAACCGCGCCGAGGCCGACGCGCTCTCCGGGGAGGTGGTCAAACCGGTTCTGCTGCCGTCCTAGACGAGCCCGTTCCTGGACGAGCCCGTTTCCTAGACGAGGTGGAGAAGCTGCTCGCCGCTCGCCAGGCGGCGGCAGTTCTCGGCGGCGACCGCGAAGTAGCGGGCCCAGGTCTCGCGGGTCAGCCACGCCACGTGCGGCATCACGACGACGTTGTCGAGCGTGAGCAGCGGGTTGGCCGGGTCGACCGGCTCCTGCTCGAACACGTCGAGCCCGGCGCCGCCGAGATGCCCGGACGTCAGCGCGTCCACCAGCGCGGACTCCTCGACCACCGCGCCGCGCGCCGTGTTGACCACGATCGCGCCCGGCGGCAGCAGCGCCAGCCGCCGGGCGTCGAGCAGGTGGCGGGTCTCCTCGGTCAGCGGGATGTGCACGGAGACGACGTCGCTGATCCGGAGCAGGTCGTCCAGCTCCATCCAGGACGGGTCGTCGGGGCGCGGGCGGCGGGAGGTGAACACCACGCGCGCGCCGACCGCCTCCAGCATCCCGCGCAGCAGCCCGGCGATCTCGCCGCCGCCGAGCAGCCCGACCGTCCGCCCGCGCAGTTCGCCGCCGACCAGCGCGCGGCTCGCGGGCCAGCCCTCGCCGCGCCGCGTCCGCGCGTCGAAGGCGACGACGCGGCGCAGCACCGACAGCGCCAGCAGCAGGCTCGTCTCCGCGACGGCCTGGGCGTTGCGCCCCGGCATGTTCGCGACCAGGACGCCGCGCTCGCGGGCCGCGTCGAGGTCGATCGTGTTGACGCCGGTGCCGAGCTTCTGGATCAGGCGCAGCTTCGGCGCCCGGTCCATGTCGGCCGCCGTCAGGGGGCGCAGCACATGCCAGATGACCTCGGTGTCGGGGAGCAGCCGGGCGAGGCGGGCGTCGTCCTGCTCCGAGCAGCTCACGATGTCCAGTCCGGATTCGGAATGGTCCATGTCGTAGTGCAGCAACACCCGCATCCTGCGCCCCTTCGTTCGGCTCCGGTCAGCTATCTTGCCCTCGTGCCCGACTTCGTGAGGTTGGAGAGGCCGATCGTCCAGGCGCCCATGGCCGGGGGGACCTCCACGCCCGCCCTGGCCGCCGCCGTCTCCGACGCGGGCGGCGCCGGTTTCCTCGCCGCCGGTTACAAGACCGCCGCCGCGATGCGCGAGGAGATCGCGGCGACGCGGCGGCTGACGTCACGTCCGTTCGGGATGAACCTTTTCATGCCGTCGTCTGACGATATCGATCCCGGCGCGGTGGACGCCTATCGTCAGCGGTTGGAGCCCGAGGCGGAGCGGTTGGGAGTCGGGCTCGGCGTGCCGTCCAAGCGGGATGACGACTATGACGCCAAGGTCGTCGCGCTGCTCGCCGATCCCGTCGCCTATGCGAGCTTCACTTTCGGGTGTCCGACGCCGGATGTCATTCGCGCCTTCCAGGATCGCGGGATGACCGTCATCGTCACGGTGACCAGCGCCGATGAGGCACGCGCGGCGTCCGCGGCCGACGCGCTGTGCGTCCAGGGATCGGAGGCGGGGGCGCATCGCGGGTCGTTCGCCAATACGTTGGACGATCTGCTCGGCGTGCGGGAACTGCTCCGGCTCGTGCGCGCTGCCGTGCCGCTGCCGTTGATCGCCGCTGGAGGATTGGCCACCTCCGAGGACGTCGCCGAGGTCCTGTCGCTCGGCGCGATCGCGGCGCAGGTGGGGACGGGCTTTCTGCGGTGCCCGGAGAGCGGTGCCGGTGAGGTGCACAAGGCGGCACTCACCGATCCGCGTTTCACGTCCACCGCGATGACGCGGGCTTTCAGCGGACGCCCCGCCCGCGGTCTGGTGAACCGGTTTCTTGCGGAGCATTCGGAGTTCGCGCCCGCCGCTTATCCGGACGTGCACTACCTCACCTCGCCTCTGCGCAAGGCGGCGGCCGCACAAGGCGATCCGGACACCGTCAACCTGTGGGCGGGCGAGGGGTTCCGGCAGGCCACGGACGCGCCCGCCGCCGAGATCGTCGCCGCCCTGACGCCCTGACATGCGGTTCGGGATCCTCGGCGACACCCGGGCGTGGCGCGGCGGCGAGGGCGGGGACGGCGGCGGGGACGAGGTTCCGCTGGGCGGGCCCGCGCGCCGTGCCGTGCTCGCGCTGCTGCTCACCCGGCCCGGGGAGGTCGTCTCGGCGGGGCGGCTGGCCGAGGGCGCCGCGAGTCCGGGCGGCCACGCGTTGCAGGCGCAGGTGTCGCGGCTCCGCGCGGCGCTGGGCGCGGACGCGCCGATCGAGCGAGTCGGGGACGGCTACCGGATCATCGTCTCCCCCGACGCCGTTGACGCGTGCCGGTTCGAGCGCCTCGCCGCCGACGGGCGCGCCGCCCTGCGCGACGGCGCCACCGGACGCGCCGCCGACCTGCTCCGCGACGCGCTCGCGCTGTGGCGGGGCCCGGCGCTCGCCGACCTGCCGACCGCCGTGACCGCCGACGCCGTCCGGCTGGAGGAGCGGCGGGTGGCCGCGATCGAGGACCGGTTCGAAGCTGACCTGCGGCTCGGGCGGCACCGCGCCGCCGTCCCCGAGCTGCGGGAGCTGACCGTCGCGCACCCGCTCCGGGAGCGGCTCGCGGCGCTGCTCGTGCGGGCCCTGCGGGACGGCGGCGACCGCGCCGAGGCGCTCGCGGTGTTCGAGCGGACCCGGCGGCGGCTCGCGGACGAGCTGGGCGCCGACCCCTCGCCCGAGCTCACCGCGCTGCACGCCGCGCTGCTGCGCGCCGACCCGGTCCCCGCCGCGCCGCCCGCGCAGCTCACCTCGTTCGTCGGACGCGGCGCCGAGATGACCGGCGTCGGCCGGCTCCTCGCCGCGAACCGGCTGGTCACCCTGCACGGGCCGGGCGGGGTCGGCAAGACCCGGCTCGCCGTCGAGGTCGCCGCCCAGACCTCCTCGGCGGTGGGCGAGGTGTGCTTCGTGGAGCTGGCCCCGCTGCGCGACCCGGCCGGGCTGCCGCGGGCCCTGCTCGGCGCGCTCGGACTCCGCGAGGGCGGCCTCCGCCGGGACGGCCCTCGCGAAGGCGGTGGAGACGCGGCCGAGCGGCTGGCTGCGGCGCTGTCCGGCCGGGCGCTGCTGCTCGTCCTCGACAACTGCGAGCACCTGGTCGGGGGCGTCGCCGCGCTCGCCGCACGGCTGCTCGCCGCCTCCCCCGACCTGCGCGTCCTCGCGACGAGCCGGGAGCCGCTCGGGATCACCGGCGAGCACCTGTGGCCGGTCCGGCCGCTGGACGGCGACGCGGCGGTGCGGCTGTTCACCGAGCGCGCCGAGGCCGTCCGGCCCGGGGTCGCGGGCGACCCCGGCACGATCCGGCGGATCTGCGCGGCGCTCGACGACCTGCCGCTCGCCATCGAGCTGGCCGCCGCCCGGACGCGCACGCTGGACCTGGCCGACCTCGCGTCCCGACTGGACGACCGGCTGGCCGGTCGGCTGGGCGTCCCCACCCGCGGCGCCCGCACCGCCGACGAGCGGCACCGCACGCTCCGCTCCGTCGTGGCGTGGAGCTGGGACCTGCTCACGGCGGACGAGCGGCGCGCCGCGTCCCGGTTCACGGTGTTCGCGGGCGGCGCGTCCGCCGCGTCCGCACGGCGCCTGTGCGGGGACGCGGCGCTGGAGTCGCTCACCGACAGGTCGCTGCTGGAGTTCGCCGGCGGCCGCTACCGCATGCTGGAGACGATCCGCGCCTACGGGGCGGAGCGGCTCGACCCCGCCGACGGCATCGGGCGCGAGCACGCGTGCCACTACCTCGCGCTGGCCGAGGACGCCGACCCGCATCTGCGGCGGGCCGAGCAACTGGAGTGGCTGCCCGTCCTCGCCGCCGACCACGACAACCTCCTCGCCGCGCTGCACTGGGCGGCCGGGACAGGCGAAACACGGCTCGCGCTGCGGCTGTGCGCGGCGCTGTCGCACTACCTGTGGATCCGGGGGCTGTCGGCGTCGGCGGCGTCCGACGCCGCCACCGTTCTCGCCGAGCTCGGCCCCCACCCCCCGGACGGGCTCGACGAGGAGTACGTGACCTGCGTACTCCTCGCCGCGTACGGCGACGGGGCGTGGGTCCGGCACCGCCCGGCGGCCGAGGCGGCGCTGGCCCGGACGACGCCGCGCACCAGGTATGCGTCCGTCCCCTTCCTGTGGCTGATGCGCAACGCCGACGGCCCGGCCGCGACCGCCGCCTACGCGATCGCCACCGGGGCCCGCGACGAAGGCGACCCGTGGGCCCTCGCCGCCGCCCGGTTCGTCGCGGGCTTCCCCCGGCTCGCCTCCGGTGACACCGGCGGCGCCGGACGGGAGTTCACGGCGTCCGCCGACGGGTTCCGCGCGCTCGGCGACCGCTGGGGCACCGCGCTCGCCCTGGACGCGCTGGCCGGGCTGGCGGCGCTGCGCGGCGACCGCGCGCGGGCGATCGCGCTGACCGACGAGGCGCTCGCCCTCACCGAGCGGGTCGGCGCCCTGGACGAGAGCGCCGACCTGCTGGTCAACCGGGGCGACCACCGCGTCCACGGCGACGTGGCCGGGGCCCGCGCCGACTACCGGCGCGCCGCCGCCCTCGCCCGCCGCGCGGGCAGCCCCACCACGCTCGCGGCGGCGCTGCGCGGGCTCGGCGACCTCGCGCTCCGCGACGGCGACCTCGCCGAGGCGCGCCGCCTCTACGAGGACGCCCTCGGACGGTTCGCGCCGAACTGGGTCAAGAGCGTCGGCCACCGCGTCGGCGCGCTCTTCGGCCTCGGCCGGGTCGCCGCCGCGCACGGCGACCACGACACCGCCCGCGCCCGCTTCCGCGAGGCGGTCGCGTCGGCGGAGCGGTTCGGCGCGTCCGGCGACGGCGCCCGGGGCGTCGAGGCCCTCGCCGCGCTCGCCGCCGCCGAAGGCGACCCCGAGTCGCACGCGCGGCTGCTCGGCGCCGCCGCCGCGCTGCGCGGCGTCCCCGGCCCGGACGCGCCCGGGATCGACCCCGCGTACGCCGCCGCCCACGCCGGGGCCGCCCGGCTGGGCCGCGCGGACGCCCTCCGCCTCGCCGGGCTGCCCGAACCCCTCATCGCGGAGCTGACCGCACGGCAGGCAAACCCCCGGTGAGGCGACGGTGAGGGGACGGCGAGCGCCGCCCGGCAGGCTCAGATCCTGTACGAGGCCACCGAGCACGGCACCGAGTACGTCTTCGGCGACTCCATCACCTCGATCACCGAGGACCCCGGCGGCGTCGAGGTCACCTTCGAGCATGCCGCGCCGCGCCGGTTCGACCTGGTCGTCGGCGCGGACGGGCTGCACTCCAACGTGCGGCGGCTCGTGTTCGGGCCGGAGGAGCGGTTCGTCCGGCACCTCGGCCTGTACCTGGCGGTCTTCACCATGCCCAACCACCTCGGCCTCGACCGCGCCGCGCTCGGCTACCGCACCGCCGACAAGCTCGTCACGGTGTACAGCGCGCGGCACAACACCGAGGCCAAGTCGGTCTTCTACTTCGGCTCCCCACCGCTGGAGGTCGACCGCCACGACACCGGCGCGCAGCGGCGGATCCTCACCGAGCGCTTCGCCGGGAGCGGCTGGGAGACCGACCGGCTCCTCGACTGGATGCGCGACGCCCCCGACCTCTACTTCGACTCCGTCGGCCAGGTGCGCATGGACGCCTGGACGCGCGGCCGCGTCGCCCTCCTCGGCGACGCCGCCTGGAGCCCGTCCGCGCTGACGGGAATGGGGACGGGCCTCGCGATCGTCGGCGCCTACGTGCTCGCCGGAGAACTCGCCGCCGCGCGCGGCGACCACCAGGCCGCGTTCGCCTGCTACGACACGATCATGCGCGAGTATGTGGCGCGCTGCCAGAAGATCGGCGACGGCGTGGCGAAGATGTTGGTGCCCGGCAACCGCGTGGCGGTGGCACTGCTGAACCGTTACTACGCGCTCATCCCGTACCTGCCCGGGAAGAAACTGATGGCGAAGATGGCCCGCAGGACCGCCGAATCCGTCAATCTTCACAACTATCCTCGGGGCATTTCGGATTCTGGGGTCTTCCCGGCCTAGACCCGGCACGGTTACCCTGCTGGTGGCGTCCACGCCGGCCGTATGCGCCTTTCGCCTGGGAGGGTCCCGTCCGCGGGAACTGTTTGGCTCTACGCCGGCTCCTCTGTGTCCCCGCCAGTTGAGGAGTCGACCCGTGAACCACAAGTACAGGCGCTGGTCGGGCGCCGCGGCGGCGCTGGCCGCCGCGACGGCCGCCCTGGTGCTCTCGCTGGGCGCCGTGTTCGTGCTGTCCACCCCCTCGTCCGCCCGAGCAGTGATCACCTGCGACTTCGCGATGTGGGCGGAGGGAACCCAGTACACGGCGGGGACCAAGGTCCACTACCAGAACAACGGCTACGAGGCCCGCGTCACGCACACGGCCTACAACGGCGCCAACTGGACCCCCGCGTCCACCCCGACGCTGTGGCGCGACCTCGGTGCCTGCGAGAACAAGCCGCCGACCGACCCCACGACGCCGCCGACCGACCCGCCGACCGACCCCACCACCCCGCCGACCGACCCGCCCGGTGGCGGCGGTGACACCTGCGCGGTGAAGTCCCGCCCGGCCGGCAAGGTCATCCAGGGCTACTGGGAGAACTGGGACGGCGCGAGCAACGGCGTCCACCCGCCGTTCGGCTGGGTGCCGATCAACGACGCGCGGCTGAAGCAGCACGGCTACAACGTGATCAACGCCGCGTTCCCCGTCATCCTCTCCGACGGCACCGTGCTGTGGGAGGACGGGATGGACTCGACCGTCAAGGTCTCCACCCCCGCCGAGATGTGCGCGGCCAAGGAGGCCGGGGCCACCATCCTCATGTCGATCGGCGGCGCCGCCGCGGGCATCGACCTGAGCTCCAGCTCCGTCGCCGACAGGTTCGTCCAGACGATCGTCCCGATCCTGAAGAAGTACAACTTCGACGGCATCGACATCGACATCGAGACCGGCCTGTCCAGCAGCGGGAACATCAACCAGCTCTCGGCCTCGCAGTCGAGCCTGATCCGCATCATCGACGGCGTGCTCGCCCAGATGCCGTCCAACTTCGGCCTGACGATGGCGCCCGAGACCGCCTACGTCACCGGCGGCAGCGTCACCTACGGCTCCATCTGGGGCGCCTACCTGCCGATCGTCAAGAAGTACGCCGACAACGGCCGCCTGTGGTGGCTGAACATGCAGTACTACAACGGCAGCATGTACGGGTGCTCCGGTGACTCCTACAGCGCCGGGACGGTCCAGGGCTTCACGGTCCAGACCGAGTGCCTGAACAAGGGCCTCGTCATCCAGGGCACCACGATCAAGGTGCCCTACGACAAGCAGGTCCCCGGCCTGCCCGCCCAGCCGGGCGCCGGCGGCGGCTACATGTCGCCCGGCCTCGTCAGCCAGGCGTGGAGGGCCTTCAACGGGCAGCTGAAGGGCCTCATGACCTGGTCCTTCAACTGGGACGGCTCGAAGGGCTTCTCCTTCGCCGACAACGTCCGCTCCCTCCAGGGCCGCTGACGCGGTGACCGGGTGCGGGCGCGTCCCGCCCGCACCCGGTCCCTGAGAGCGCCCCGGTCCGCCTCGTGCGGGCCGGGGCATTCTCGCGTCCCGCGCGGGTTGACATTGACGTCGGTGTCAGGGGTTAGCGTCGTCACGGTCACCGAGAGCCGGGAGGGCCGATGCGGATCGGGGAACTGGCCGCACGGGCCGGGGTCAGCACGCGGACGCTGCGCTACTACGAGCAGCAGGGGCTGCTCTCGGCGCGGCGCGCCACCAACGGGTACCGCCAGTACGAGGAGTCCGACCTGCGGCTCGTCGCCGAGATCCGGACGCTGCTCGCGTCGGGTTTCACGCTGGAGGACGCGCGGCCGTTCGTGGACTGCCTGCGCGCCGGCCACGCGGAGGGCGCCTCCTGCCCGGAGTCGGTCGCGGTCTACCGGCGCAAGCTCGCGGAGATCGACGCCGACATCCGCTCGCTGATCCGGCTGCGGGCCGAGGTGACCGACCAACTGACGCGGGCCTGTCCGGGCTGCATGTTCTCTCAGGAGGCGACGGATGATCACACTGACGACGGAGAACTTCGACGAGCGGGTGCTCCGCTCCGACAGGCCCGTACTGGTCGAATTCTGGGCGGACTGGTGTCCCCCCTGCAAGATGATCGCGCCGATCCTTGACGAGATCGAGGCGGAGTACGGCGACCGGCTCGCGGTCGCCAAGCTCAACGGCGACGACCATCCCGAGGTCGCGGCCCGGTACAACGTGCTGGGCTTCCCGACGCTGAACCTCTACCGGGACGGCGAGGTCGTCCGGCAGATCGTGGGCGCCCGGCCGAAGCGCCGCCTGCTCGCCGACCTGGAAGGCCATTTCTGATTCTTCGGTCGCGCGCCGTCACATGGGCGCGGCGGGCTCCGTCAGTTCGATGCCACCACCGGTGCACGAGGACCGGTGCGACGACATCGATCTCATGGAGCGAGCATGCAAGCGCGAATGAAGAACCCGGCGTTCGTCCTTCCCGACGTGACGAAGGGGGTCGGCACGCTGAGCAAGGCCATCGCCGCCGGCGGCGTGCCCGAGGGGCTGATGGAGATCATCGCCCTGCGGGCCAGCCAGATCAACGGGTGCAGCGTGTGCGTCCACGGCCACGTGCTGAACGCCAGGAAGGCGGGAGAGTCCGAGGAGCGGATCGCCGCGGTGGGGGCCTGGCGGGAGGCGCCGTTCTTCACCGACGCCGAGCGCGCGGCGCTGTCGCTGGCCGAGCACGCCACCCGGCTGGCCGACCGGTCCGACGACGCCGTCCCGGACGCGCTGTGGAACGAGCTCACCGCCCATTTCGAGGAGAAGGAGCTGGCGGCGATCATCCTTCTGCTCGGCATGATCAACATGTTCAACCGGCTGAACGCCATCGTGCGGGAGCCCGCCGGCACGACCTGGTGACACGCCACTGAAAAGGCCCGGCGAACTCCGGCCCGCCGTCGCGGAGCGGAGTTCGCCGGGCGCGGGCACCGTTCGATGCCGCTTTCCGTTCGACTTTCCAGCGTTGCCGTTTCTCAGGACCAGCCGCCGTACGGAACGGTGAGAACTTCCATGGCATGACCACCGGGGTCGGTGAAGTAGACCCCGCGCCCACCGTCACGCGTGTTGATTTCACCCTCTCCGCTGCCGTCGGGATTGGCGTAGTAACGGGCACCCGTTTCCTTGATGCGTGAGAATATCCCGTCGAACTCCTCGTCCGGCACCAGGAACGCGCAGTGGTGCCAGCGGAAGTCGTCGGAATCCATGAAGTCGAGCGTCACCCCGTTCCCCGTCCGGACGGGAAGGAACGGGCCGACCTGCGCACCCACGTCCAGCCCCAGAATCCGGGCGAGGAACTCGGCGGACTCCCGCTTGTCCCTGGCCGGGACGATGATGTGATCAAGTTGGATGGGCATGCGGCCCCCTACCGCCAGGGCCCGGCCGCTCCGGGCCTCCACTTCGACCTTGCCTCCTCAACCGTACTTGAGGTCAACCACCTACTCCGAAAGATCACAAGCGGTGAAGGCGAGTTGACAACAGTCGGTCACCCCTGTTGCTGCGCTTAGTTCGACTGGTCACACTGAGCGCATGACGGGGTCGGAGACACGGTTGTTGGGCGAGTTGAGCATGATCGCCAGAGAGGGCGCGGGAACGGACGAGCTCGCGTGCGCACTGTCAAAGGCGATCGACGCCGTCGTGCCCCATGACGCGGCAAGGCTCGTCGGAACCAGCCCGGCCGCCCGCTCCATTCCGTCCGCCTTCAGCTTTTGGCATGGCTACGAGGCCGACTTCGGCCGGGCATTGCTGCGCGACTACTACGCCGGACACGATCCCGGCCCGCCGGACGAGCTGGCGCTGCGTCCCCTTCCCGTCGCGCTGCTGGGGATCGGGGACGAGCGGCGGCACCTCCGGTTCCGCTCGCTGATGTCCCGCTTCGGCGCGGGCAGCGTGCTCCGGGTGCTGCTGAAGGACGTCCGCGGCATCTGGGGGATGATGGACCTCCTGCGCGGCCAGGACGCCCGGCCCTTCTGCGAGGGCGACGCCGAACGGGCGGCGCGGCTGGTGCCCGAGCTCATCGAGTTCCTGCGCTCCTACGTGACGGGCGGCAGGCTGGCGAGGGTCGCCCCGCCACCGCCCCCGCCCCCGCCCCCTGGGGTGATCATCGTCGGCGCCGACGACGTGATCCGGTCGGCCACCCCGCAGGCGCACCTCTGGCGGGAGCGGCTGGAGTTCTGCTCCCGCTCCCCGCGCTGGACGGGCGAGGTGTTCATGATCGGGCTGGCGATGCAGACGCGCGTGCACGCCCTCGCCCCGCACACCGCCGAACCGCTGATCATCGGCCCCGCCGCCGCCTACGGCCGCTGGCTCGCCTGCCACGGCCAGCCGCTGGGCGACTCCGGGGACGTCGCGATCGTCATCCAGGCGGCGACGTCCAGCCAGATGCTGCCCTCGTTCTGCGACTGGTACGGCATCACGGCCCGCGAACGCCAGATCATCGGCCACCTGCGCGACGCGATGCCGCCCAAGCAGATCGCCCGGACGCTGGAGCTGTCCGTCCACACCGTCAACGACCACCTCAAGGCCGTCTTCCGCAAGACCGGCGCCTGCGGCCGCGACGAACTCCTCGCCGCCCTCGCCGGCTAGGAACGCGGAAGCCGCCGAACATGGCGGTGACCAGCTTGACAACAATGATGACGCAGGTCAGAAAGCCGCGATAAATGCATTGTTGCGAGCCGGACCACTAGATAGATTCCAGCCATGTAAATTTCCACCGCACCAGCGAGGAGAGGTGTCATGGTTCAACGCAGTGTGCTCGTCTCGGGCGCGAGCGTCGCCGGGCCGGCCCTGGCTTCGTGGCTGGCGAGATCGGGCTGGGACGTGACCGTGGTGGAACATTTCGATCACCTTCCCGACCAGGGGCAGAACGTCGACGTCCGGGGCGTCGGACGCCAGGTCCTCCGCCGGATGCGGATCGAGGAGGCCGTCCGCGCGGCGCACACCAGCGAGGTCGGCGTGCGGTTCGTCGACGAGCGCGGCCGCCCGGTGGCCTCGTTCCCGGCCGGCACCGACGACAGCGGCGGCGGCACCGCCGAGATCGAGATCCTGCGCGGCCGACTCGCCGAACTGCTCTACGAGCAGTCCGCCGACGAGGTGGAATACCGATTCGGCGACAGGATCAGCGCCCTGCACGACGACGAGGCGGGCGTGGACGTGGAATTCCGCCACGGCCCCGACCGCCGTTTCGACACGGTGGTCATCGCCGAGGGCCTCCGCTCCCGCACCCGCTCAATGATCATGCCGGACGCGCGCCCGCGCGAACTCGGCCTCTACATCGCCCACCTCGCCATTCCCCGCACCGACTCCGACTCCCGCTGGTGGCGGACGATGCTCTGCGGCCGCGGCCGCGCCATCTTCCTGCGCCCCGACAACGTCGGCACCACGCGCGCGGGCATGTTCTTCACCTCCAACGTGCGCGGCCTCGACCGCCTCGGCCGCGACGACATCGTCGCGATCCTCCGTGAGACCTTCGCCGACGTCGGCTGGGAGGCACCGCGCGTCCTAGAGGCCCTCGACAACGGCTCCCTCTACCTTGAGGACATCGCCCAGACCAGGCTGCCCACCTGGAGCCGGGGCCGGACGGCACTGGTCGGCGACGCGGCGTACTGCGCGACCCCGATCAGCGGAATGGGCACGACCCTCGCCCTCACCGGCGCGTACGTCCTGGCCGGAGAACTCACCGCCCGCGACGATCCCCGCGCCGCCTTCGCCCGGTACGAGCAGTTGCTGCGCCCCCTCGTCACCCAGGCCCAGCATCTGCTCCCCGGCGTCCCGAACGCCGTCGTGCCGCAATCCCGGGCGCAGCGCACCCTGATCCACACCGCCCTGCGCCTGGCCGGCACACCGCTCGCCCGCCGACTCCAGGCCACGGCGGGCAGGTTCACCACCCCGCGAGCCGAAGCGATCACCCTCCCCGACTACCCGATGCCCCCACCCCGCCCCATGGCCGCCTGACCCCGGGCGACGGAACGGCGGTCAGTCCCGGACGAGGATCAGCTGCTTTTCCCTGGTCGATGTGGCGCTGTCCGGGGTCAGCGCCATCAGGGTGGCGAGGGCGGCGCGCAGGGGGTGCGCCAGCTCTCGTGGCGCTCCTTCGCCGCTGACCAGTGCCGCGAGTACACAGGTGACCGCCGGCACCATGTCGCTCTGCCGGACGGGTCGGCTCCGGTCCCACAACGGGGCGGCCAGGCGCAGCGCGTTCTCGATCAGGAAACCCAGAACCGGCACGTTGTGCGTCCCCACGAAGTGCAGTGCGCGTTCGAGTGCCACCGCCGGATCGTCCGCCGGTGGCCACGAGTTGACCGCTCCCAGTTCCTGGTGGAGGAGGTCGGACATCGACGGCCTCAACTCCTGTCCTCTTCCTCTGCGCGGCGTGGTGCTCGTCAGGAGGTGGCGCATCAGCTGGTCGCATGCCCGGCCCAGTCCCATCAAGGAGCTGACGCCCAGGGAAGCGAGATCGCTTCTGGCCAGCGCGCGGGCGAAGGCCAGGTCGAAGTCGAGAGAGAAGTTATGGGTTCCGGCGGAATCAAGGCAGCGGATGAGGTTGAGGGTGTCGTCGACGTCGGCGGTGAGGTCGGGGTCGCGGGCGCGCTCGGAGCTGAGCCCGAAGGTGAAAGCGGACTCCAGGTCGAGCCTGAAGCCGCTGCTGTCCCTCGCGTGATAAGGCGATTCGGTGTTGAGGAAGGAGAGGCTGCGGCTGAGCGCGCGGGCGAGGATGTAGACGCGGTTGGGGTCTGTGTCGTCGATGGTGAGGGTCGGGTGGAGCTCGTGCGTCTTAGCGCGGGCGAAGTCGAGGACCTGGGCGCGGACACGGTCGAGGTCGCGCTCGAACGTGGCGACCCGGGCGCCACCGATATCGCCTCCGAGGAGGTAGCCCAGATCGTGGGCGAGGTCGAGGGCACGGCCGAGGGTGATCGCGCGCCCGCGTCCGAGACCGCGGTCGGCGACGGGGCTCCAGGCGTGCCGGGCGGCGCGGGCGTGGTCGAACAGACTGAGGCGGTCGAGGGTGTGCAGGAGATCGAGCGCGTGCAGGAGTTGGTGGTCGGGATTGGTCAGATCCCGGGCTTGGGCATAGGTGAGAAGCTGCGGGAATTCGAGGGCCGACTGCGGATAAAGCAGGCGGAAGAGAAGGTAGGTGTGATCGAGGATCCGGTCGGGGTAGTCGCGGATCTGCTCCGGAGTGGGACGGTGCGGATGAAGGTGCGGAGCGGCGGGAACGAGTTCGACCGAGCTGGCCCAGCCATAGGTCCCTCCCCACGGGCCGACCTCGGCGTAGAGGGTCGCCCCCGCGCAGAGGTCGCTGTTCAGGGCGAGGCGGGCCTCCGCCGAGGTCGGCAGGCGGTAGCTGATGCCGTCGCCGAACAGGCCGTTGAGCCAGATCAGAAAGTCTTTGAGGTCGGCGGTCCACAGGTCGGCGGGGCCGGACGGCCAGGCGCCGGTGCCGGTGTGGTTGAGGTAGCGGTTCCACAGGTCGGCGGAGATGGGGCGGGAGCAGATACGGGTTCCCTCGTCGTCCAGGGCTTGGGTGTCCTGCAACTCGCGGGCGGCGGCCACGCCGTCCAGGAGCCGCACCTCTTCTGGATTCGCGGGGTCGGTGGTGAGCAGCGCGTCCAGCCGGGCTCGCAGGGCCGGGTCCAGTTCGCCGGCTTCGGCCACGCAGGCGTAGGCGAGGTTGAGGGCGGTCACGGTGCGGACCCTCAGGCATGCCTCGACGACGGGGCCGGGGTCGGCACGGGCCGCCCACAGGAGGGTGGTCTCGCGCCACCAGGGGTCGCCGACGTGGTCGATCAGCAGTTGGCGGCGGGAGGGGTGCCCGGGGATGAGGGCGGCGGCCAGGTATTCCTGGAGGGTGAGGTGTGCGAATCCGTAGCGTCCGTACTGGCGTTCCATGAGCAGGCCGCTGCGCCGGGCCTGGGCCAGGAACGCCTCGGGGGTGAGGTCGGGGGCCGTGCGCTCCAGGATGGGGCGGATCGCGCGCTGGGCGTCCTGCACGGGGATGTCGCGCAGATGGTGCCGCATCATGAAGAGGGCCAGCTCTTGGACGATGCGCTCCTTCTTGTCGCCGTCCAGGCCGTCGGCGAGGTTCTTGGCCTCCTGGCGGCGGTGGAGGAGAACCTGGCAGACCTCCTCGTAGAGCGCGGCGCGGCTGCCGGGGAGGCTGCCCCGGTACCGGTGCACATTGGCGATCATGGTGAGCAGCAGCGGGTTCGCGGCGAGGTCGTAGAGGGCGGGTCGGCCGCTGATCCGCTGGAACAGGTCGTCGGCGGCCTGGGCGGCGAGCCGGTCGATCTCCTGCGGGTCGTCCTGGCGGGCGCGGCGCTCGATGGCGCGGTACCAGGCGTGCAGGAACGTGTGGATCTGGCGGTTGGTGAACCGCTGGACCTGGAGGACGTCGGCGCGGGTCAGCCGGTTGGCGTCGTATCCCTGGGGCCGTGAGGTGATCACGAAGGAGTTGCCGGGGTAGCGGCTGATCTGGGCCTCGACCCAGCGCACGACGCGGGTGCGGTGCCGGGCGTCGGCGACCTCGTCGAGGCCGTCCAGCAGGATCACGCACTGGCCGCGTTCCAGGCGCCGCTCCAGCCAGTCGGCGGAGATCACACCGTTCAGCCACCCTGCGGTGACGGCGACCTGCGGCAACCCCTCGGGCTGGTCGGCCTGGAGCGCTTCGGCGTGGTCGCGCAGGTACAACAGGACCGGCAGGCGGCGGCGAGGCCCGGAGGGCCAGCGGCGCTCGGCCATCTCCAGCGCGGTGTGGCGGGCGAGGGTGGTCTTGCCCGATCCTGCGGCGCCGAGGACGGCCAGGACGCATCCGCTGGTCAGGAAGTCCGCGAGCGGTGCGCGCCGGCCGACCGCCGGGGGTGCGGCCTGCGGGGTGGGGCCGATGCCGCTGTCGGTCTCGGCGGCGGACACGGTCTTGGGCTGGAGCGTCACGTCCACGTAGACCTGCTGGGTGCGCAGGACGAACTCCGCCTGGGTGACGAGGCCGATCGTCTCCATCTGCCCGACGGACGAGCGCACCCGCCGCAGGTAGTCGCGCTGCGATCCTCGTCGTCGGCTGGTGCCTTCCGGCGGTTCCGGCGCGGGCGGGGACGCTTGGGCGAGGGCGCCCAGGACGGTGAACACGAGCGCCAGGTAGCCCCAGCTCCAGCTCAGTTTCCCGCCGTCGAGGATCTGGTTGACCGCCACCCCGGCCACGACCATCAGCGACGCCGCGATGAGGGCGCGTCCCATGAATTTCAGCCGTCGCACAGCACCCGACTCCGGGCAGAGAGGTCAGTTCCCACGAACCCCACCCAATCGCGCGGAAGGCCCGCGTGTCCGGAGCGTCGCCGATCCGATACCGGCCACCGAGAACGGCACCGGGAAAGGGTGCGCGCCGAAACGGCACGCACCCTGGCCCGAAACGCGATTCGGCTAGATGAAGGTGCTGAGGAGGGCGGCCATGGCGAAGCCGACGACGGAGAGGATCGTTTCGAGAACGGTCCATGTTCTGAGGGTGTCGCGGACGGACATGTTGAAGTAGCGGGAGATGATCCAGAAACCGCCGTCGTTGACGTGCGAGGCGATGATGGAGCCCGCGGAGATCGCGATGGCGATGAGCGCGACGTGCTGCTGGGAGTAGTCCTTGTCCTGGACGAGCGGCGCGACGATCCCGCCCGTGGTGACGATCGCGACGGTCGCCGAGCCCTGGGCGACGCGGAGGCCGCAGGCGATCAGGTAGGCGAGGACGATCACCGGGAGCCCCGCGTCCGAGAGCGTGTCGGCGAGGGCCTTGCCGACGCCGGTCGCCGACACGACCGCGCCGAAGAACGCGCCGCCGCCGATGACCAGCAGGATCATGCCGACGGGACGCAGCGAGCGGGCGGCGAGGTCGGACAGTTCGGCGGAGGTGATGCCGCGCCGGATGCCGAGCAGGTACATCGCGAGCAGCACGGCGATCGTGAGCGCGACGACGGGGTTGCCGAGGAAGGTCAGCGTCGGCAGCGCGGGGCTGTCCTCCCACCAGACGGTGCCGAAGGTGGCGAGCAGGATCAGCACCAGCGGCACGGCGATGATCAGCCCGACCAGGGTGAGCGAGGGCTCGGGCTCCGGCTCCTTCGCGGGGACGTCGTCCTTGGAGGGCTCGCCCTTGGTGAGCCCGACCTTCTCCTCCTCGCCCACGACGTACTCCTCGGGCACGTCGACGATGACGCGCTTGCCGATCCACGCGCCCCAGGCGACACCGGAGACGAGGAACGCCGGGATGCCGCAGATCAGGCCGAACACGATGAGCCAGCCGAGCGGGACGCCGAGGAGTCCGGCGGCGGCGACCGGGCCGGGGTGGGGCGGCAGGAACGCGTGCGTCATCGACAGGCCGGACAGCAGCGGGAGCGCGTAGAGGACGAGCGACCGTCCGCCCTGCTTGGCGGTGATGTAGACGAGCGGCGCGAGGACGAAGATGCCGACGTCGAAGAAGACCGGGATACCGAAGATCAGTCCGGCGAGGCCCATCGCGAGCGGCGCGCCGCGTTCGCCCGCGACGCCGAGCAGGCGCCGGGTGAGGACGTCCGCGCCCCCCGAGCGCTCCAGGATCGCGCCGAGGATCGTGCCGAGGCCGACGATCGGCGCGATGTGCCCGAGAAGCCCGCCGAAGCCCGTCTCCAGCAGGGACTTCTTGGAGCTCAGCGCCGTTCCGACGATCTCGTCGACGCTGAGCCCGGCGACGAGCGCGAGCGCGAGGCTGGAGACGATCAGCGCGATGAACGGTTCCAGTTTGACCTTGATGATGAGGAACAGGAGCACCGCGATCGACACGGCGCACAGCAGCAGCAGGCCGCCCGTCTCGTGTTGCAGCCAATGGACCATGAACGTGACCTCTCGGGGGTGGAAGGGTGGATCAGCGGGTCGCCCCGTCGGGGCTCCGGCGGAGGGAGCGGCCCGGCAGGGCGCCGGTGCGGCGCCCCGCGTCGATGACGGCCGTCCCGGCGACGAACACGTGCGGCATGCCGTCGGCGGGCCGGCGCGGGTCGTCGAAGGTGGCCGTGTCACGGACGGTCGAGGGGTCGAACAGGACGAGGTCGGCGTGGTAGCCGGGCCGGATCAGCCCGCGGTCGGCGAGCCGCAGCCGCCGGGCGGCGCGTCCGGTGAGGTGGGCGACGCACTCTTCGAGGGACAGCACGCCGAGGTCGCGGACGTAGTGCCCGAGGTAGCGGGGGAAGGTCCCCCACGCGCGCGGGTGCGGTTTCGCGGCGGCGAGCAGGCCGTCGCTCCCGCCGGTGTGGCAGGGGTGCCGCATGATCGCCTGGACGTTCTCCTCGTGCCCGACGTGCTGGAGGATCGTGGTGGACAGGTCGTCGGCCGCCAGCAGCTCGCGGAAGACCTCGAACTCCGGGCGGCCGGACGCGGCGGCGAGGTCGGCGACCGTCCGGCCGATGACGGCGGGGTCGCGGGACCCGGAGATCTCGATGGTCTCCCACTCGGCGGGGACGCCGTGGCAGCCGTCCGACCCCTCGACCTCCATCGCGTGCCGGATCCGCGCGCGTTCGGCGGGGTCGGCGAGGCGGGCCGCGAGCGCCCGCGGGCCGCCCGCCGCCGCCCAGCTCGGCAGCAGCGCGGCGAGCGTCGTGGAGCCCGGCAGGTAGGGGTAGGTGTCGAGGGTGATGTCGCAGCCGTCGCCGATCGCCTCGTCCAGCAGGGCGAGCAGTTCGGGCGCGCGGCCCCGGTTGACGCCGAAGTTCATCGTGGCGTGCGCGAGGTGGAGCGGGCAGCCGGAGCGGCGCGACAGCTCGACCATCTCGGCGTAGGCCCCCAGCGCGCCCGCGCCGTACGAGCGGTGGTGCGGCGCGTAGAAGCCGCCGAGGGAGGCGACGACGCGGCACAGCTCGGTCAGCTCGTCGTCGCCCGCGTACATGCCGGGCACGTAGGTGAGCCCGCTGGACATGCCGACCGCGCCCTCGCGCATGCCCGCCGCGACGAGCTCGCGCTGCCGGTCGAGTTCCGCCGGGGTGGGCGGACGGTCGTCCCAGCCCATCGCGAGCATCCGCACCGCGCCCTGCGGGACGAGGTAGCAGGCGTTGACCGGGATGCCCTGGTCGAGCCGGTCGAGGTACCCGCCGACGGTCCGCCAGTTCCAGTCGAAGCCGGGCGGGTCGCCGTTCCAGCCCGCGATCGTGCGGCGGATCTCGGGCAGCGTGCCGCCGTCGACGGGGGCGTAGGACAGCCCGTCCTGCCCGATGACCTCGGTCGTCACGCCCTGGCTGACCTTCGCGAGATGCTCGGGGTCGGTGAGCAGCGCGAGGTCGGAGTGGGCGTGCATGTCGATGAACCCGGGGGCGAGGACGAGCCCGCCGCCGTCGACGGTCGTCGCGCCGGACGCGCCGGGGCCGATCTCGGTGATGCGCCCGTCCGCGAACGCGACGTCGGCGACCCGGCCGGGCGCGCCGGTGCCGTCGACCACGGTCGCGCCGCGGATGACGGTCGAGGGCATCAGAACCACGTCCTGATGTAGTCGACGACCACGGGGTGTTCGGCGCGCACGTCGTCCACGACGGGGATGAGCAGCCATTTGTCGAGCGCCGTGCACGGGTGCGACAGCCCGAGCCGGACGACGTCGCCGACCTCGGCGGTCGCGTCCACGACGAACGTGTGCTGGTCGTTGAGCGCGGTGACGCGCGCGTGCTCGACCGGCCCGGCGCCCCGGCCCCGGACGAGCTGCGGCTCGGGCAGCCCCTCGTCGTAGGACAGGTCGCGCTTGCCCGCGTCGACCAGCGCGAGCGCGGGTTCGGGGCGGGACACGACCCGTGCCCAGCCGTGCATCGCCGAGCGCAGCCGCGTCCCGGCCGTGCCGCCGGTGCCGCGCGAGAACGGGGAGCGCTCGCGGTAGAAGCCGTCGTCGTGCACGATGTAGGCGCCCGACCTCACGACGACCGTCCCGCCCCGCTCACCGGCCAGGCCGCCGAGCACGTCCGCGACGACGTCGAAGAACGCGCTGCCGCCCGCCGTCACGATCGGCTCGTCGGTCTCGTACTCCAGGTCGCCGAACAGGGACGCCATGCGGCGCAGGTAGGTCTCGACGGTCGCGAGCCCCTCGGTGTCGGCATCGTGCGCGAGCGCGCCCTCGTAGCCCGCGACACCGGCGAGCCGGAGCGTCGGCGCCTTGCGCACCGCGTCGGCGATCGCCCGCGCGTCGGCCTCGTCGCGCACGCCGGTGCGGCCGTGCGGGCCGCCGAGCTCCACGCACACCTCGATCGGGCGCTCCGCCCCGGCGGCGCGGAGCGCGTCGTCCATCAGCTCGACCGAGCGCGCGGAGTCGACCCACGACACGAACGCGAACTCCGGGTCCTCGGCCATCCGCGCGGCGAGCCAGCCGAGCCCGACCGGGTCGAGCAGCGTGTTGGCGAGCTGGATCCGGCGGACGCCGAACGCCCGCGCGACGCGGATCTGCGGCAGGTTCGCGAGCGTGATGCCCCAGGCCCCGGCGTCGAGCTGGCGGCGCCAGAGCTGCGGCGCCATCGTGGTCTTGCCGTGCGGCGCGAGCGCCAGGCCGGCCGCGTCCGCCCAGCCCGCCATCGCGTGCAGGTTGTGGTCGAGCGCGCCCGCGTCGAGCGTCAGCAGCGGCGTGCCGAAGTCGGCGAGGGGCAGCCGCGCGTCGCGGGCCTGCGCGACCGTCAGCCCGTGCGCGGACGCCGGAATCGCCTTGTGGCGCCAGTCGAGCCGCTCCTCGCCGAGCGCCGCCACCGCGCTGACGTCGATGTTCGCGACCATGATGACCTCCCAGATTGCACTATACGCAACCTCAATTGCGCTATGTGCTGTTGTGGTTGTAGCATCGCCCTCGGGTACGGGTCAACGGTCGGCCGACGATCGTGACCCACTCGGGAGGGCAGGAAGATGGAACGCTTGCCGGCCGCCGTCTGCGTGGGCGAATCGATGGCCGTGCTCCTTCCCGACCAACCCGGTCCCCTTGAGGACGTTTCCTCATTTCACCCTGCTTCCGGGGGCGCCGAGGCGAACGTCGCGCGCGGCCTCGTCGCGCTCGGCGTCCCCACGGCCTGGGTCGGACGTGTCGGGGACGACGGGTTCGGCCGCCGTGTGACACGCGACCTCGCGGCGGGCGGAGTCGACATCCGCGGTGTGTCCGTCGACTCGCGCCGCCCGACCGGCCTCTATGTGAAGGAGGTCGGGCTCGGCGGCAGTGTCCTGCATTACTACCGGGACGGGTCCGCCGGGTCCGCGATCGGCCCGTCCGTGCTGGACGACCCGTCCGCCGGGCCGCTGCTGGGCGGCGCGCGGCTCGTGCACCTGTCGGGCATCACCGCCGCGCTGTCGGACTCCGCGCTCGAACTCACCCGCGAGCTGCTGCTGCGCCCGCGCGACGGGCAGCTCGTGAGCTTCGACCTGAACTGGCGTCCCGCGCTGTGGCGGCGGCGCGGGCCCGGCCGCCCGGAGGCGGTGCTGGCGCCGCTGCTGAACGCGGCCGACATCGTGCTGCTCGGCGCGGACGAGGCCACCGCCGTGCTCGGCACCGGCGACCCCGCCGAGCTGCGCGCGCTGCTTCCCGGCCCGGCGACGCTCGTCGTCAAGGACGACGCCCACCACGCGACCGCGCTCACCCGCCGCTCCACCGGTGCCGGCGACGCGGTCTCCGGAGACTCCTCCGTCACCGAGCCCGCGCTGAACGTGGAGGTCGTCGAGCCGGTAGGGGCGGGGGACGCGTTCGCCGCCGGATACCTCACCGGTACGCTGCGCGGGTACGGTCCACGGCGCTGCCTGCGGCTCGGTCACCTCGCGGCGGCCGCGACGCTGGTCGTACCCGGCGACCACGGGCCGCCGCCCCCGCCCGACCTGGTGGACGGACTGCTCCGCGCGTCCGCCGCCGAGTGGGCGGCGACGACGGTCCGGGCCTCCGGCATCGGCCGCCCGCTGGTGACGGGCCACGCGGTGCCGATGGCGCGGGCCGAGGAAACGGATCGTTCCGGAGCGGCGGACCGCTCGGTGGAGGAGGGGAGCCGGTGAGCCAGAGCCTCGCCCGCGCGCTCGCCATCCTCGGCGACCTGGGCGAGGGCCCGCGCACCCTCGACGAGCTGGCGGCGAAGGTCGGCGTGCACAAGACGACCGTGCTGCGGCTGCTGCGCACGATGGAGGACGAGCGGTTCGTCCACCGCGACGCCGACCACCGCTTCCACCTCGGCGCCGGGCTGTTCGCGCTGGCGGGCGCGGCGCTGGAGCAGCGCGGCATCCGCGACATCGCGGCGCCGCACCTGGCGCGGCTGAACGACGCGACGGGCCAGACCGTCCACCTCGGCGTGTACGAGGGCGGCGACGTCGTCTACCTCGACAAGTACGACTCGCGGCACGCGATCCGCATGTACTCGCGGGTGGGGCTGCGGATGCCGCTGCACGCGACCGCGATCGCCAAGGTGCTGCTCGCCGACCTGCCCGAGCCGCGCCGCCGCCGCGCCGCCGCCGAGATCGACTACGTCCCGTTCACCGAGCACACGATCACCGGTCCGGACGCGCTGCTGGAGGAGCTGGCGCGCGTCGCGGGCCAGGGCTACGCGATGGACGACGCCGAGCACGAGACGTTCATCCGCTGCGTCGCGGCACCCGTCCGGGACGCCTCCGGACGCGTCGTCGCCGCCGTCTCCATCTCGGTGCCCGAGGTCGTGCTGAGCCGTGACGACGTCGTCGCGCTGCTGCCCGACCTCCTCGCGACCACCCGCGCCATCTCCGCCGACTGCGGCCACACCGAAAGGGATTCCCCATGACCGACAAGACGACCGTGCGCACCGACGGCGCCCCCACGCCCGCCTACGCGTTCTCGCAGGGCGTGCGGAAGGGCCCGCTTCTCCAGGTGTCCGGGCAGGGCCCGCAGGACCCGGCGACCGGCGAGTTCCTCTACCCCGGCGACGTGAAGGCGCAGACGCGGCGCGTCCTGCAGAACATCAAGGCGGTGCTGGAGGCGGGCGGCGCGAGCGTCGAGGACGTGCTGATGCTCCGTGTCTACCTGAAGACGCGCGACGACTTCCCCGCGATGAACGAGGAGTACGAGGCGTTCATCAAGGAGAACTGCCCGAGCGGCGTCCTGCCGTCCCGCACGACGGTCGCGGTCGAGCTTCCGCACCCGGCGATGCTGGTCGAGATCGACGCGCTCGCCGTCGTCGGCTAACGCCCGCCGTCAGGCGCGCGTCCGGGACAGCCGGCCGGTCGCGACCAGCTCCAGCGTGATGAGCACCGCGATCGCCTCGATGGCCAGCAGGCCGATGAGGACGAGGAGCTGCGTCGCGCCGGCCTCGACCGGGTCGGCGCCGCCGAGCAGCACGCCGACGAACGCTCCCGGCAGCGTGACGAGCCCGACCGTCCGCGTCTGGTCGAGGACGGGGAACAGCGCGAGCGCCGCCGCCGGGCGGCACACCTCCAGCGCCGCGTCCCGCGCGAGGAGGCCGAGTGCGAGGCCGCCCTCGTACTCGCCTCGGCGCGTGCTCAGCTCGTCCAGCGCACGGCGCCCGGTGAGGCCGGTCGCCGACATCGCGCCGCCGATGAAGATCCCGGCGATCGGCAGCACCGCTACCGGCCGCGCCGGGACGAGTGTCGAGGCCGTCAGCAGCGCGAGCACGGGCGCGACGCCCGCGACGATCGGCAGCGCCGCCCACCAGGCCGCCGTGAGGAAGGCGCGGCCGCGGGCCGAGCCGGTGACGCGGTGGCCCGCCGTCGCGGCGGCGACCACGACCATGCCCGCGATGAACGCCGACGTCCAGCCCGCACTGCCCAGCACCGCCGCGATGACCAGCGACACCGCCGCGAGCTGCGCGGCGGCGCGCACCGCCGCGACGAGCATGTCGCGGCCGAGGCCGAGGCCGCCGAAGCGCGCGAGGACCGCGGCGGCCGACGCGAGCGCGACGAGGACGAGCGCGAGCACCGGCCCGACCTCCGGCGCCGCGTCCACCGCCCCCGCCATGCCGGTCATTATTCCAATTGGGTTGCTTGTGATCTCATAGCGCCCTCCTACCCGCTTAAAACCCCGATAGCGTGGGACTTGTGGAGGATGAGGACGCGGGCGGGACGTCCCGCCGCAAAGCGCTCTGGTTGATGGGCGCGGCCGCCGCCGGGCTCGCGGCGCTCGGAGCCGACGAGGCCCATCCGTCCCAGGGGTCGCGGGCGGCGGCGCAGGCGGTGCCGACACCGCGCGCGCGCCCGGTCATCCATCCGACCCCGACGCCGACCCCCACCCCGACGCCGCGTCCCGCCGTGTGGACCCCGGCGAAGCTCACCGCGACGGAGACGCCGGTGCGTGAGCTGACGCAGCTCGTCCCGGCGCCGCCGCCGAACACGATCGCGCTGACCATCGACGACGGGCCGAGCCCGCTGTGGACGCCGCGCGTGCTGGACCTGCTCGCCGAGCAGCGGATCCACGCGACGTTCTTCATCATCGGCGAGCAGGTGCAGGAGTTCCCCAAGCTCACCCGCCGCATCGCCGACGCCGGTCACCAGATCTGCAACCACACGATGACGCACCCCATCACGATCGGGGGCCTGTCGCGCAAGCGCGTCAACAAGGAGGTCGTGGACGCGCACAAGCGGATCGCCGACGTCACCGGCGTCGTGCCGCAGTTCTTCCGGTCGCCGGGCGGCGCGTGGTCCAAGACCGTCCTTGAGGTGGTCGCCGAGCACTCGATGCTGCCGATCGACTGGGCCGTCGACCCGCGCGACTGGTCGCGGCCGGGCGTCGGGCACATCCGCAGGACGCTGCTGCACGCGAAGGCGGGCAGCATCATGCTCTGCCACGACGGCGGCGGCGACCGCTCGCAGACGCTCGCGGCGCTGAAGACCGTCATCCCGAAGATGAAGAAGCGCGGCCTGACGTTCGTCGCGCTCTAGTCCGCGATCCCGGCGAGCCCGGCGAACAGGTCGGTCTCGGGGGTGGGCGACGCGACGTGCGAGCGGGCCAGGTGGTAGTCCTCGGTCGGCCAGACGTCGCGTTCGACGTCGCGCGGATGCGTCATGAAGCCCGCGCCCGGGTCGATCTGCGTCGCGTGGGCGAGCAGGGCCCGGTCGCGGACGGCGAAGTACTCCGCGCAGCGCACGCGCGTGGTGATGCCGAGTTCGGGGGCGTCGGACGGCCAGCCCTCAAGGATCGGGCCGATCTCCGACGCGAGACCCCGCCCGGTCATGCCGTCGTGCAGCGCCTGGAACCACCGCCGGGAGAAGGCGCCCTGGTAGTAGAGCTTGAGCGGACGCCACGGACGTCCCGTCCCGGGATAGCGGGCGGGGTCGCCGGACGCGTCGAACGCCTCCACCGTCACCTCGTGGGTCCTGACGTGGTCGGGGTGCGGGTAGCCGCCCGTCTCGTCATAGGTCACCACGACGTGCGGACGGAACCCGCGCATCAGCTCCACCAGCGGGCGCGCCGCGTCGGCGAGCGGCGTCACCGCGAAGCAGCCGTCCGGCAGCGGCTCGCCCTCGCCCGGCAGCCC
The DNA here is from genome assembly GCF_018603865.1 of Actinomadura sp. NEAU-AAG7. NCBI lineage: Bacteria > Bacillati > Actinomycetota > Actinomycetes > Streptosporangiales > Thermomonosporaceae > Actinomadura > Actinomadura sp. NEAU-AAG7. The sequence continues at coordinate 981,838 of NZ_JAHFZY010000001.1, read as the reverse complement.
GGAGTCGGTGAACCCGAGGAAGCGGTGCCGGACACCGAGGATCGCGCGCGCCGCCTCCATCTCCGCGCGGCGGATCGCGGGGAGGTCGGCGCGGACGTCCGGCCGGTCCATCGCCGGGTTGAGGACGTCGCCGCGCTCCCCTCCGGTGCAGGTCGCGACCATGACGTCCACGCCCTCGGCCGCGTATCTGGCCAGCGTCGCCGCGCCCTTGCTCGACTCGTCGTCGGGATGGGCGTGCACGCTCAGCAGGCGGAACGTCATCGGGAGACCTTTCGGGCCGGGTAGAAGAAGGCGGGGACGAGCGTCACGGCGGAGAGCCCGACCGCCCACCAGAACGTCGCGCCGTAGGCGGCGGCACCGGTGCGGTGGTCCAGCGAGTGCTGGAGGACGACCGCGAGCACGGCCGTGCCCAGCGACCCGCCGACCCGGTTGACGGTGTTGACGGCTCCGGCGGCACGGGCCGACTCGTCCGGCCGGACCGAGGCGTAGATCGTCGCCATGCCGGGCGCCATCACGACGCCGAGCCCCGCGCCGCGCAGCACCAGCGAGGCGACCAGCAACCAGCCGGGCGGGCCCGCGCCGAGCTGCGTGAACGCGAGCGTCCCGGCGAGCGTCAGCACGATCCCGGTGAGGATGAGCGGACGCGGCGCCACGCGGTCGGTGAGCCGCGAGGCGAAGTACGTCGCGACGGCGGTGCCGAGCGCCTGCGGCGCGAGGAGCAGCCCGGCCTCCAGCGCGGACGCGTGCTCCACCTGCTGGTAGTAGAGCGGCAGCAGCAGCATGGAGCTGTAGAGCGCCGCGCCTTGCAGGAACGAGTTGGCCGTCGCGACCGCGAAGCCGCGCCGCGCGAACAGCCGCAGGTCGATGAGCGCGTTCCCGCGGCGGCGCAGCGCGTGCGCCACGTAGGCGGTGAGCAGGCACGTCCCGGCGGCGAGAGGGACGGCGACGCGCACCGGGGCCGCGCCGCCCGCGTCCCCCAGCTCGGAGAACCCGTAGACGATCGCGGCGAGGCCGGGCGAGAGCAGCGCCAGCCCGAGCGCGTCGAGCCGTCCGCCCTTCCCGCGCTCCCCCGCCGGGTCGGCCGGGACGTGCCGCTTCGCCAGCAGCAGCGTCAGCAGCCCGACGGGGACGTTCACCAGGAACATCCACCGCCAGTCGAGCCGTCCGACGACCAGCCCGCCGATCACCGGCCCGAGGACGGGCGCGAACGTCAGCGGCAGGACCGTGATGCCGAAGACCCGCCCGAGCCGCGCCGGACCGGCCGCGCGGACGACGATCGACTGCCCGATCGGCTGGATCAGCCCGCCGCCGACGCCCTGGAGCACCCGGAACGCGATCAGGCTCCCGGCCGACCAGGCGAGCCCGCACAGCGCGGACCCGGCGGTGAACAGCGCGACCGACGTCATCCACATCGTCCTCGCGCCGAACCGGTCGCTCGCCCAGCCCGCGAGCGGCATCACCATCGAGATCGCGAGCAGGTACCCGGCCGACACCCACTGGAGCGTGCCGACGGGGCTGCGGAACTCGCGGGCGACCGAGTCGAGGCCGACGGTGACGATCGTCGTGTCGAGCATCGCGAGGATCGGGCCGAGGACGAGGACGAACGACGTCTTCAGCAGCGCCGCGTCGAGCCGGTCCTGCGGCGCGGCCGCCTCGGGTGCGCGGCCGGCTGCGGTCTTCACGCGGGACCTCCAAGTAGTTGTGATGAACCTAAAAGTAGGCTCATCACAACTACTTGGTCAAGCAGATATTTATGCTCGTCCTAGATTTCTTGGACGACCGGTGCCGGGCGGCGCTCCCGCGGCGCCTCCTCCTGGACGGCCTCGCCGTGCGAGACGCGGGGCAGCCACTCCAGCCAGCGCGGCAGGTACCAGTTCGCGCGCCCCAGCAGGGACATGAGGGCGGGCAGCAGCACCACCCGCACCACGGTCGCGTCGATCAGCACCGCGACCGCGAGGCCCACGCCGAGCTGCTTGAAGTCCTGCATCGACAGCGTCCCGAAGATCGCGAATGTGGCGATCATGATGACGGCGGCGCTGGTCACCACGCCCGCCGTCGACCGGACGCCGTCCGCGACCGCCTGCGTGGTGGGCAGCCCCCGGTCGTATGCCTCCCGGATCCGCGAGACGACGAACACGTGGTAGTCCATCGACAGCCCGAACAGCACGACGAACACGAACAGCGGGATCCACGACTCCAGCGCCCCCGCGCCCTCCGTCCCGACCAGCGCGTCGCCCCAGCCGTGCTGGAACACCGCGACCATCACCCCGTACGCGGCGCCGACCGACAGCAGGTTCAGCGCGATCGCGCTGACCGCGATCACCACCGAGCGGAAGAACACCAGCATCAGCAGGAACGTGATCCCCATGACGAACAGGAACACGGGCACGATCGCCGACTTGAGCTGGGCGTTGTAGTCGGTCGAGGAGGCGAGCTGCCCGGAGACCGCCGCCTGCGCGACCCCTCCGACCGTCTCCGGGACGATCTTCGTCCGCAACGTCTCCAGCGCGTGCTTGGACGTGGCGTCCGCGCCGGATCCCGCCAGCGGCACGTCGATCCGCGCGATGTTCTCCCGCTCGTGGACGGTGACGTCGATCGGCTCGTTCATCTCCCCGGACGCGACCGCCCGCCGCTTCAGCTCCTCGATCGCCGCCCGCACCTCCGGCGCGTCGATGTCGCGCGCCTTCACCACGACGGCGGCGGGCTCCGGGTTGCCGGGGAAGGCCGCGTTCAACTTGGTGTAGGTGGCCACGATGGGCTCGCCGGAGGGGATCTGCTGGTCGATCGAGAGCCGCTCGGTCCGCATGCCGAGCGCGGGCGCGGCCAGCACCAGCAGCACCCCCGCCGAGACCACCGCCGCGATCCCCGGACGCGCCAGGACGGGCCGCAGCAGAGCCCCCACCACACCGCCGCCCCCGCGGTGACGGTGTGACAGGTGGCCCGGCAGGTGGCCCGACGAGCGGTGCATCCGGTGCATCCGGTGCAGCCGGCCCAGCCGGACGCGGCCGAAGTCGACCTTGTCGCCGAGCAGCGACAGCAGCGCGGGCAGGACGGTCACCGAGCCGAGCATGGCGATCAGCACGACGAGGATCGTCGCGACCGCGAAACCCTTGAACAGCAGCAGTCCGGACAGGAACATCCCCGACATCGCCACCATCACGGTCAGCCCGGACACCAGCACCGACCGTCCCGAGGTGGCCGCCGCGATCGCCAGCGCGGCCTCCCGGTCGCGCCCGCGCGCCCGCTCCTCCCGTTCGCGCTGGAGGTAGAACAGGCAGTAGTCGACGCCGACCGCGAGCCCCATCAGCAGCATCACCGAGTTCGTCGTCTGGTCGACGTGCAGGGCGTGGCTGGTCACCGCGAGCAGCCCGCCCGCCGCGAGGAACGCCGTGAACGCCAGCACCACCGGCAGCACGGCCGCGAGCAGCGCCCCGAACGCCACCAGCAGGATGCCGATCGCGAGCGGCACCGCGGTCAACTCCGCGCGCTCGAAGTCGCTGCCGAGCGCGTGCTCGAACCAGGCGTCGGCGGTCGCGCCGCCGAACTCCCCCATCTCCACCGAGGGGTTGGCGCGCTGGGCCTTCGCGACCGCGGCCTGGACGGCGGGCAGCGGGTCGGGCGCCCCGTCCGGCGCCTCCTTCAGCGTGAACTGGACGATGACGTGCCGGCGGTCCTTGGACACCACGTCCGGGCGGAAGCCGGTGACCACCCCGCTGGCCCGCACGTTCGCGCGGACGGCGGCGGCCGCGCGGGTCATCTCCGGCGACCCGGCGGCGTGGGCGCCACCGGAGATCAGCACGGTCTCCTGGTCGGGGTCCTCGATGCCCGCCTCGTCAAGGATCTTGGCGGCCCGCGCCGACTGGCCGGTGCCCTGCTCATGGTCGGCCATCGTGACCTGCCCGGTCATCCCGCCGAGCACCGCGGCGAGGACGACGAACAGCAGCCAGCCGGAGATGGCGAGGAGGCGGTGGCGCGCGCTCCAGCCGCCGAGCGCGGCGGCGAGGTTCCGTTTCATGGGTGTCCCCCCGAGGGTCAATGGGATGTGCTCGCAAAGGGGGATGCGGCACGCCTTGAACGCTAGGAAGCGGCCCGGGGGAGGCGACATGGCCCTAGATGCCGGACGGGGGTGCACCTGAGTACACCCCACGTCCGGGTTGCGGGCACACTGTGCAGGCAGGACGCCCGCCGGAGACTGGAACCCGGAACGAAAAGGGCGGACGACGGAGGATCTGGTGAACGGTCAACTGGCGCGGCAGAGCAGATATCGGCGGCATCTCCTGGCCCCGGCGCGGGGACTGCGGCTGTGGCTGCTCGCGATCCCCACGATTCTGGTCGCCAGCTGGTTCATCACGGTGGTCTCGATGATCACCGGGTTCCTGGGCGTGCTGCTGTTCCCGTCCGCGACGCTGCTGATGCGCAGGCAGGTCGACCGCTACCGCGACCTGATCAACCGCTGGACCGACGAGCACATCGAGCGGCCCTACCTGCCCGAGCCGCCCCGCGAGCACGGCGTCCAGGGCATCATCAAGCGGTTCGTCGCGCTGCTCACCGACCCGGCGACCTGGCGCGACTACCTGTGGGTGGCCGCCGACCCGGTCGTCGTCCTGTTCACCGCCGCGCTGCCTGGCCTGCTGATCCTGTACGGGGTCTGGGGGTTCCTGCTCGCCGCGTTCGCCGGCGGGATGATCGGCCACTACGGCGGCAGCGACTGGTACGCCTGGGTGCACGTCGACCCCGGCTACGACCGGGACGCCGAGCGCCTCGTCTCCACCCTCGTGATCGCCACCGCCTGCGTCGTCGCCGGCTTCCTCGCCGGCCCGCGGATGATGGCCGTGTACGGGCGCTGGGGCCGGCTGGTGCTCGGCCCGACCGAGAAGTCCCGGCTCGCGCTGCGCGTCCGGCACCTGTCGGAGACCCGCTCGGAGGCCGTGGACGCCTCCGCCGCCGAGCTGCGCCGCATCGAGCGCGACCTGCACGACGGCGCGCAGGCCCGGCTCGTCGCGATGGGCATGACGCTCGGCGCCATCGAGCACCTCCTCGACAAGGACCCCGCCAAGGCGCGGCTGCTGCTGGCCCAGACCCGCGAGTCCTCCGCGACGGCGCTGCACGAGCTGCGCGACCTCGTCCGGGGCATCCACCCGCCGGTCCTCGCCGACCGCGGCGTCGGCGACGCCGTCAAGGCCCTCGCGCTCGACCACCCGCTGAACGTCGAGGTCAACGTCGAGGTCCCCGGACGGCCCGAGCCGCCCGTCGAGTCCGCCGCCTACTTCGCGGTGTCGGAGATCCTCACCAACGCCGCCAAGCACTCGGGCGCGCGGCGGGTCTGGATCGACATGCGGCACGAGGCGGGAATGCTCCGCGTCACGGTCACCGACGACGGGCGCGGCGGCGCCAGCCTCGACGCGGGCACCGGGCTGCGCGGGATCGAGCGCCGGATCGGTACATTCGACGGCGTCCTCGCCCTCAACTCGCCCGTGGGCGGCCCGACCATCGTGACGCTGGAGCTGCCGTGCGCGTTGTCCTCGCCGAAGACCTCGCCCTCCTGAGGGAGGGGCTCGTCAGCCTCCTCGAAACGCACGACTTCGAGATCGCCGCGGCCGTCGACAACGGCCCCTCGCTCCTGAAGGCCCTGCTCGACCACCGCCCGGACGTGGCGGTGGTCGACGTGCGGCTGCCCCCGTCCTTCACCGACGAGGGGCTCCAGGCGGCGCTGGAGGCGCGCCGCCGGGTGCCCGGCCTGCCCGTCCTCGTGCTGTCGCAGTACGTCGAGCAGCTCTACGCCCGCGAGCTGCTCGCCGACGGCAGCGGCGGCATCGGCTACCTGCTGAAGGACCGCGTGTTCGACGCCGCCCAGTTCGTGGACGCGGTCCGCCGGGTCGCCGGGGGCGGCACCGCGATGGACCCCGAGGTGATCTCCCGGCTGCTCGCGAGCAGCACCCGCGACTCCCCGCTCGGCCGCCTCACCCCCCGCGAGGGCGAGGTGCTGGAGCTGATGGCGCAGGGCCGCTCCAACGCCGCGATCGCCGAGAAGCTCGTGGTCACCGAGCGCGCCGTCACCAAGCACACCGCCAACATCTTCGCCAAGCTCGACCTCCCGGTGACCGGCGACGACAACCGCCGTGTCCTGGCGGTGCTCGCCTACCTCAACCGGTGAGGCGTTCCGGGGGCCGGAGGGGCATGATGTAGCTCCGCGAGATGGCCCCTTTGGAGGGTGCGATGACCGTGGTCATGATCCTGCTCTGCCTGGCGATCGCCGGACGGGAGCTGTACCTGGCGTTCGAGCGCAGGCGCGGCGCGGGCGCACCCGAGATCGCCGACATCCGCACCCAGCTCGCCGCGCTGAAGGGCACCCGGGACGAGTTCGGCCGGTTCCGCTCGAAGGCCACCGGGTCGCTGGAGGAGACCGACGCCCGGATCCGCTCGCTGATCGCCCAGATCAACGACCGGATGGTGCCCGACGTCAACGAGCGCCTCGGCCGCCAGCGCGAGGCGGTGGAGCGGCTCGGCGGCGACGTCGCCGCCCTCCGCGCGCATCTCGTCAGGCGGCTCGACCAGGCGGTCGCCGCGTCCCTGGGCGCCGACCCGGTCGACTTCGTCGCGGGGGCGCTGGCGGCGGAGCCGGCCGCGCGTCCCGCCCTCGCCGAGCCGTACGAGCGCTTCGCCGCCCATTACGGGCTGCGCGTCGAGCTGGCCGACCATGACCGCTACTACCTGTCGGGCCGCAGCCCCCGCGCGCTGGAGAGCGACTTCCTCGACCTGCTGACCGCCCTGCGCACCCGGTGCGAGCAAACAGGGGGCGAGCGAACAGGGGGCGAGCGAACAGGGGGCGAGCGAACAGGGGGCGAGCGGTCGGCGAGCCCGCGGGCGGAGGGCACGGGCTCGGAGGGCACGGGCTCGATCGGCACGGGCTCGGACGGCTGGGCCGAGCCGCTGGTGTCGGCGCTGCGCGGCCTCGACCGCGGCGGCGCCGGGATCGGGCCGCTGCTGCTCGCCCGGACGCCCGGATCGCTGGTCTGCGGCGTCCTGCCGCTCGCCGAACTGCTCCGCCCCGAGACCGCCCGGCTGCTGGACGACCCGGACGGCGCCGTCCTCCGCCTGCGCGACCTCCCCGACACCCGCGCCTGCGACCTCTCCTCCTGGCCCGCCCTCCACTGACCCCCCGGACCGGGAATTCGCGGGCTGACCTGCGGATTCTAGATAGTGGGCGAACCCCCGAGGGAACGGAGTCCGTGGTGCCGGAGAGCACGCGCGTCCTCTGGACGATCGACCTGGACGACCCCCTGTCCACCGCGCCCGACCGGGCCGGAGCCGAGGCGGCGGGTCTGGCCCGCGCCGCACAGCACAGGCTGCCGGTCCTGCCCGGGTTCGTGATCCCCGCCCAGTGCGTCGCGCTCGACGGCCGGGCCCCCTGCGAGGACGCGGCGCCCCGCACCCGCCCGTACGTGAACACCCACGATCTTCGCGAGGCGTGGGCGCGGCTGAGCCATGACGGCGCCCGCCCGCTGGTCCTCCGGCCGTCGCCCGCACGGGAGGACGGCGCGGACCCCTCCTCCGCCATGGAGGCGCGGGACTGGTCCGCGTTCATCAAGGCGGCGATGGCGGTCGCGGCCTCGGCGGAGTCCGGGACGGCGGTGCTCGTCCAGCCGCGGCTCGACGCGGAGGTGGCCGGGGTGGTGCTCGGCGCCGACCCGGTGAGCGGACGCACCGACCGTACGGTCGTGTCGGCCGTCCCCGGTGACTCCCGGTACACCCTCACCCGGCGGGGCCATGTGATCAACGTCGACCGCGGCGGCGACACACCCGCCGCCGGCGCACCGCTGACGCCGTCGCGGCTGCGGACGCTGGCCCGGATGGCGGCGCGGGCCGCGTCGGTCCTGGGCGGGCCCCAGGAGATCGAGTTCGCGTTCGATCGCGACGGCCGCCCCTGGCTGCTCCACAGCCGCCGACTCCCCGCCGACCTCGGGGAATGCGCGACGGGCCCCGAGTGCTGTACATTGCAGGCAACGTCCTCGGCTTTCCGCCGTATGCGGCGAGGACGTCTTCACCTTCCCCGCCCGGGCCATCTGAGCGCCCGGTGATCACCGACCTGAGGCGCGCGTCCTTTCTCGCGCCAGGGTCGCGGCAGTAGGGAGCCGACGTCAGCTCTGAGAGCCGAGCTGCATTTCTTCCATTCCCCTCGCGTACGCGCCGCGGGTTCCGCCGCCGTACGCGGGGATCGACACCGGGCCACGCGGACCGTTCCGCGCGGGCCTGAGAAGGGACCCCCATGTCCACTTCCACCATCACCGAACCTTCCACCGCCACCGAGCACAAGCCGCGCCGCGCCGCCCCGCAGGGCTCCCGGCAGCCGGGCAGGCGCTCGGCGGCGGCACGGCAGGCCGCCGAGGAGCAGCCCGCCGTCCCGTTCCACGGCCTGCTCGCCGTCCAGGACAAGCACGCGTTCGTCCGCACCTCCGGCTACCTGCCGGGCCCCGAGGACGTGCACGTGTCGCTCACCCAGGTGAAGATGTACGGGCTGCGCCCCGGGGACGCCGTCTCCGGCACCGCCAGGGCGAGCAAGAGCGGCCGCGACAAGTTCTCCGCGCTCGCGTCCGTCGAGCTGGTCAACGGCCTCCCGCCCGGCGAGGCGGCGAACCGTCCCGAGTTCGCCAAGCTCACCCCGCTGTTCCCGGACGAGCGGCTCCGCCTGGACACCGGCCCGCTCGCGACCCGCGTCATCGACATCATCGCGCCGATCGGCAAGGGCCAGCGCGGGCTGATCGTGTCCCCGCCCAAGGTCGGCAAGACGATGATCCTCCAGGCCGTCGCGAACGCGATCGGCCAGAACAACCCCGACGTGCACCTCATGGTCGTGCTCATCGACGAGCGCCCCGAGGAGGTCACCGACCTCCAGCGGACCGTGCGCGGCGAGGTGATCCACTCGACGTTCGACCGCCCCGCGCAGGACCACACGATGCTCGCCGAGCTCGCGGTGGAGCGCGCCAAACGCCTGGTCGAGCAGGGCCGCGACGTCGTCATGCTGCTCGACTCGATCACCAGGCTCGGCCGGGCCTACAACCTGGCGGCCCCCTCCAGCAGCCGGATCCTCGCCGGCGGCGTCGCGACCACCGCCATCTACCCGCCCAAGAAGTTCTTCGGCGCCGCCCGCAACATCGAGAACGGCGGCTCGCTGACCATCCTCGCCACCGCGCTCGTCGAGACCGGCTCCCGCATGGACGACGTGTTCTTCGAGGAGTACAAGGGCACCGGCAACATGGAACTGAAGCTCGACCGCGGCCTGGCCGACCGGCGTGTCTTCCCCGCCGTCGACATCGAGGCCTCCAGCACGCGCCGCGAGGAGCTGCTGATGAGCCCCGAGGAACTCGCCCTCAACCAGCGCCTGCGCCGTGCCCTTTCCGGCATGGAGCGCCAACAGGCGCTCGAACAGCTCCTGGAGAAGATGAAGGGCACCTCGTCGAACGCGGAATTCCTCCTCCGCGTCCAGCAGACGACCTGATCAGCCCCTCCGCTCCGGCCTGAACGACTTCAGGACGCGGTCGTAGAGGCGCTGTCCGGGCGTCCACTGCGAATCGGGCGAGAAGAAGCAGAACTCATATCCCGCGGCGCGGCCGCACAGCACGTGCCTTTCCGCCGCCGAGCCCTTCTCCTCGTCGTCTTCATCGGAAACGCCGTCTCCCGCGGCGTCCCGTTCCGCGGTGGCGTCACGCCAGGTGAACTCCCATTCCGCCGCGCCCTCGGCGAGTTCGGGCACCGCCGCCAGCCGCAGCCGGCGGTAGCCGGGGTAGCGGTCGTCCGCCACCGCCGCGCGCTCGGCCGCGCGCAACCCCGTGAGGGGGTCGCCGGGAGCCGGGGCGATGCGCAGCACCTGCCCGGAGCCGCCGTCCCACCACTGCGTGATCGGCCCGTTCCGCACCGACCGCCAGCCCGCCGGGACCCGCACCGAGTAGCCGCCCGCCTCACGGTACTTCGCCGTCTTCGCGGGGACCCCCACGGCCGGACGCAGCGCGACGGCGTCGCTCTTGCCGATCGACGTCCAGCGCGCCGCCCACGTCCCCATCCCGGCCGCGATCGCCGCGAGCACGGCCACGCTGAGGACGGCCCCGGGCCGCCACCGCGCGCCGTACCGGCGCTCCCGCCCCCTGAACAGGGCGGGCAGGGACGGCACCGCCGGCAGCGCCGGAACCCGCGCTTCCGGCCGCGACGGGACGCGCCGCCGGGACGGGACGCGGCGCGGCGCCGCCACCAGCGTGGCGCCCGGCGTCTCGGAGGGTCCGGCCGCCTCCCGCAGCAGCGCCGCCGTGGCCTCGCCGGACAGCCGGTCCTCCGGGCGCTGCCGCAGCAGGCCCTCGATGACCGGCGCCAGCGGGCCCGCCCGCGCGGGCAGCGGGTACTCGCCGAGCAGCACCGCGACCATCGAGGCGAGCGCGTGGCAGCGCAGGAACGGGGAGAAGCCCTCGACCGCCGTGTAGAGGGTCGCGCCGAGCGACCACAGGTCCGACGCGGGGACGCTCGGGTGCCCGTTGACGCGTTCGGGCGGCAGGTAGGCGGGCGACCCCTCGATGCCCGCGACCAGCGTCTCGGCGGTCTCGCGGCCCGGGTCGGCGTGCACGGCGAGCCCGAAGTCGGTCAGCAGGACGCGGCCGTCCTGGCAGATCAGCACGTTGCTCGGCTTCACGTCGCGGTGCAGGATCCCGGCGGCGTGCGCGGCGCGCAGCACCGCCAGCACGTCCGCGCCGATCCGCGCGGCGCGCCGCACGCCGAGCGGGCCGCCGTCGGCGATGATCCGGTGCAGCGACCGCGACTCCACGAACTCCATGACGATCCAGGGGCGGCCGTCCTCGACGATCAGGTCGTGGACGGCGACCACGCCGGGGTGCTTCAGCGCGGCGGTGGCCCGCGCCTCGCCGAGCAGGCGCCGGCACAGCACCTTGCGCTCCGCCTCGGTGATGCGTTCGGGAAGGTGGACCTCCTTCACCGCGACGTCGCGGTCGAGCATCTCGTCGTAGGCCCGCCAGACGGTGCCCATTCCGCCCCTGCCGACCACGGACAGCAGGCGATACCGTCGCGCGAGCGGTATCAACCGATCCCCGCTCATGAGGCGGTTATGCGCCCGGAAGCGCTCAAGCCACGCCCCGTCGGCGACAATCATTTCTTGACCGCGCCGCGCTTGCGCCGGGCCCGCCCGGATGCATCCCCTTACCGCGGCGGGGACGGGACGGTAAAGGCGCGTTATGCCATCGCGTCCGCGAACACCTTCTTGGCCCATTTGTAATCGGACTTGCCGACGGCCGTGCGCGACACCTCGTCCACGATCTGGATCTGGCGCGGCAGCTTGTATCCGGCGAGCCGCCCCCGGCAGTGCCCGGTGAGGCCCTCCAGCGTGACGGTCGCGCCCGGCCGCGGCGCCACGACGGCCGCGACCCGCTGCCCGAACCGCTCGTCGGGCAGGCCGACCACGACGACGTCCGCGACGTCGGGGTGGCCCTTGAGGGCGACCTCGACCTCCTCCGGGTACACCTTCTCGCCGCCGGTGTTGATCACCAGGGAGCCGCGGCCGAGCAGCACGACCGTGCCGTCCTCCGCCGGGGTGGCGTAGTCGCCGGGGATCGACCAGCGGGTGCCCGCGGCGTCGGTGAAGAACGTCGCGGCGGTCTTGGCCGGGTCGTTGTAGTAGCCGACCGGGATGTGCCCGGACCGCGCGAGCCTGCCGATCTCCCCGGGCCGGACGGGCTTCAGGTCGTCGTCCAGGACGGCGATCCCCGGCTTCATCCTGAACCGGGCGGTCCCCTCCGTGCCGCCGTCCGCGGCGGGGGTCGCGCCGTCCACCGAGGGCCCGCACGCGCCGGTCTCGGACGCGCCGTAGTTGTCGCGGAACAGCAGGTCGGGCAGGTGGGCGCGCAGTTCGCGGCGTGCGCCCTCGGTCAGCGGCGCGCCGCCGGAGGCGACGGCGAGCAGCGAGGAGGTGTCGTGCCGGCCCTCCGCCATCGCCCGGGCCAGCGGGCGCGCCATGGCGTCCCCGATCACCATCAGCGCGTTCACGCCCTCCGCCTCGACCAGCCGGAGCACCTCGTCCGCGTCGAAGGCGTGCGGGGTGTAGAGGACGACCCGGCTGCCGCCGAACAGCGCCATCAGCACGACCCACTGCCCGGCGCCGTGCATGACGGGCGGGCAGATCAGGGTGGTCAAGCCGGGCTTGGCGGTGTTGGCGGCGAGGTCCTGCGGCGCGCCGACCGGCTCGCCGAGGGGGTTGCCGCCGCCGAGCGCGCCGTAGAAGGCGTCCTCGCAGCGCCACTCGACGCCCTTGGGGTAGCCGGTGGTGCCGCCGGTGTAGACGATGTAGCGGTCGTCGTCGGACCGCTCGGGGAAGGCGTGGCCCGGGTCGGCCGCGGCGAGGGCCTTCTCGTACTCGACCGCCCCCGGGACGTCGTCGTCGGCGCCGTCCTCCAGGACGACGACGTGCCGCAGGGCGGGCAGCTCGGCGCGCACCTCCTGCGCCGTCGCCAGCAGCGAGCGCTCACCGATCAGCGCCACCGAGCCGGAGTCGGCCAGGACGTGCCGCAGCTCGGCGGCGACGTACCGGTAGTTCACCGGGATCGGGACGGCGCGGATCTTGAAGGCGCCGAACATCGCCTCGATCCACTCGACCCGGTTGTAGGCGAGGATCGCGACGTGCTCGCCGGGCCGCACCCCCGCCTCCGCGAGGTGGTGGCCGACCCGGCTCGCCCGCTCGTCGAGCTCCCCGTAGGTGCGCCGCCGGCCCCCGCCCGCGAGCGCGGGACGTTCCGGCCCCGCAGCCGCCATGATCTCCAGCAGGTCGGCCAGATTGTAGGTTCGCGGCATGCCACGTCCTCGCGTCTCGGGGTCCGGTACGACTCCTGCGCATCATCTCCGATCGTACATAAGCGCTCAATTACCTCGGGGTTGTTTCGTGTCGACAGAACGGGTCACCCCGCGCTGGCGTTCCGGTGACCTCGACGAACGGCCGCGATCGGCCGCTATTCAGCGCGGCAGCGGCACGTAGGTGATCGAGGTGCGGATCCCGCTGTCGATGAGGCGGCCGTCGGGGCCGAAGGTCCCGAGCCCGAAGTCGTTGTCGTTGATCACCGCGAGCGTGCGGCGGTCGGCGAGCGCGAGGCCCTCGATCTTGCCGGGGATGCCGGGCACGGCGGCGAGGTCGACGGTCTGCCGCTTGGGCAGCGCGGCGACGCCCTCGGGCACCCCGGCGGACTTCTCCAGCGACGGCGCGGTCGCCGCGTCGTCCCAGCGCGAGCCGAGGATGTCGGTGGCCCCGCGCAGGTCGACGGTGTAGACGCGGGCGACCTTGTCGGTGCGCTCGTCCACCAGGATCCGGTGGTCGTCGAGCGCGGTCAGCCCGGAGATCTTCATCTCGTTCTGGTCGCCGCAGGCGGACGGGTCGAAGGAGCACACGTCCTCGAACCGGTAGACGTACTCGCCCGAGACCTTGCCCTCGCGCAGGTCGAAGCGCAGGATCCGGCCGTTCCGCGACGCCTTGTACGTCTTCTTGTCCGGGTTGGACAGCGGGCTCTGCACCGCCACGTACAGGGACTTACCGTCCGGTGAGATTGTTAGCCCCTCGAAGCCACGGTTGTAGGTCCGCTTGTTAAGGATCGCGGGCAGCGTCGCCTTGACCGGATAGTTCGGCCTGCCCGTCCAGCCCTCGGGGACGTACCGCTCGACCACCCGTCCGCGCCGGTCGAGGTGCAGCAGCGACGGCCCGTACTCCTCGGCGACCCAGAACTCACCGTCCCTGGTGCGGACGAGCCCCTCGGAGTCGATGCCGTCGGCGTTGAACGGGAGCCGCGTCCTGCCGTCGAACCCCCAGGGCGCCTCCTCGCGCCCCTCCACGTTCGGCAGGCCCGTCACCGGGCGCCCCGCGCGGTTCGTGATCGGCAGCGCCCGCGTGACCTTGATCGCGCCCTTGCGGACCCGGAGCTTGACGATCACCGGGTCGAACCCCGGGACGGGGAACGTCACGTGCTCCTCGCCGCCCACGTCCACGCTGCCGTTCGGGCCCCGGTCGGTGATCGCCCAGAACTCGTCCGGCCGGTCGCCGTCCGTGTGGAAGAGGTCGCTGCCGACGCCGCCGAGGGCCACGCCCCGGTCGTCGGCGATCGTTCCGGGCAGCAGCCTGTTCTGGAACTGCGCGAGCGGGATCCGGGGCAGGACGGCGGTCCTGCTCTCCGGGCGGGACTCGGGACGGGCTTGCGGGCGCGCGGCCGCCTGGGCCACACCGGGGACGAGGCTGAGCGCGATCCCCGCGGCGATGGCGGGGCGGAGCAATGAGCGATGTGTCACACGCGGACGTTACGGGCATCGGATGTCCGTCGGGTGAGACGCAGGTGAAGGCCGGGTTCGCGGCCCTGGCCAGGGCCGGACGGCCGGCGCACGCGGCGCGATCGCCGCCGCGCCGGATCCGGCCACGCCGGTCGTTCTTACACGGCTCTTATCCGGGTACCGGCATGCTTGGCCGTAACGATTTCGTATCAGACCGGGGGTAGTGGTGAGCGCAGGCGCGATGGCGTGGACTCCTCCGACTTGGGAGGAGATCGTCAGCGAGCACTCCACGCGGGTGTTCCGGCTGGCGTACCGCCTTACCGGCAACCGGCACGACGCCGAGGACCTGACCCAGGACGTCTTCATCCGGGTCTTCCGGTCGCTGTCCTCCTACAGCCCCGGCACCTTCGAAGGCTGGCTGCACCGGATCACGACCAACCTCTTCCTGGACCGGGCCAGGCGCAAGCAGCGCATCCGCTTCGACGCGCTCGCCGACGACGCCGCCGAGCGGCTCCAGGGCCGCGAACCCAGCCCAGCCCAGGCCTACGACGAGCGGCACCTGGACGCCGACATCCAGCGGGCACTGGACGGCCTGGCGCCGGAGTACCGCGCCGCCGTCGTCCTGTGCGACATCGAGGGCCTCACCTACGAGGAGATCGCCGCGTCGCTGGGCGTCAAGCTCGGCACCGTCCGGTCCCGCATCCACCGGGGCCGCGCGCAGCTCCGCGCCGCGCTGGAGCACCGCCGGCCGATGGAGCCTGTGACGAGCGCCACCGGCGACCTCTGAGCCCCGCCGCCAGGGGCCTGCGGCTCCTGCGGGCCACCGACCGCGCAACGGATCCGCTCCCGTGGGAACACGCCGGGATTGACATGTGTTTGAACCCTCAACTAACCTCCGAGCAGGTTGTTGAAGTTTCAAGCACTACCGCTCACCACCCACCGTCGAGCACCACGGAGATTCCCATGAGCATCGCCACCGTCGCCCCGGGCCTGACCGCCGGCACCTGGAACATCGACCCCGCGCACTCCGAGGTCACCTTCACGATCCGGCACCTGATGTCCAAGGTGCGCGGCAGCTTCACCGAGTTCTCCGGCGCCGTCCAGATCGCCGAGGAGCCCGCGGACTCCACCGCCACCGCCGAGATCACCGTGGCCTCGCTGGACACCCGCAACGCCGACCGCGACGCGCACGTCCGCACCGCCGACGTGCTGGACGTCGAGAACCACCCCACGATGACGTTCGCGACCAAGCTGGTCCGCACCGAGGGCGGCGAGCACCGCCTGGACGGCGACCTGACCATCAAGGGCGTGACCCGTCCGGTCAGCCTGGAGGTCGAGTTCAACGGCGTCGGCGAGGACCCCTGGGGCGGCACCCGCGCCGGGTTCTCCGCGTCCACCACGATCAACCGCAAGGACTGGGGCATCGAGTTCAACGTCCCGCTGAAGGGCGACAAGGCCCTGCTCGGCGACAAGGTCGACATCCAGCTTGAGATCCAGGCCGTCCGCGCCTGACACCCGCCGCACCTCGCCCCGCCTCCCCGGAATGGGCCGTCCGCATGGACGGCCCATTCCGTTTCTCATGTGTGCAGGGGCAGCCGCAGGGCAAAACGGGTGCCGTGGTCGCGGTCCTCGATGCGCAGCGTGCCGCCGTGCGCGTGGGCGATCTCACGGGCGATGGCGAGGCCGAGTCCGGTGCCGCCGGCGCCCCGGCTGCGGGCGGTGTCGAGCCTGGTGAAGCGCTCGAAGACGCGCTCGCGGTCGGCCACCGGGATGCCCGCCCCGTCGTCGGTGACGGCCAGCAGCGCGTGCCCGTCGCGGCTCGTCACCTCGACCGAGACGATCCCGTCGGCGTACCGCTCGGCGTTGTCGAGCAGGTTCCCGAGCAGCCGGACGAGCTGCATCCGCACCCCGCGCACGACGACGTCCCCGGCGAGGTCCGTGCGGATCTTCAGCGCGAACGTCCGGCGCGCGATCTCGGCGGCGGCCATCTCGGCGAGGTCGATGGACTCCTCGGCGGAGGCGCCCGTCCCGATCCGGGCGAGCAGCAGCAGGTCGGTGACGATCGACTCCAGCCGGTCGGTGTCGCGCAGCGCCGAGTCGACCACGGCCCGCAGGTCGTTGTCCTCGGGGTGCATCGAGGCGTCCTCCAGGTTGGCGCGCAGCCCGGCGATCGGCGTGCGCAGCTCGTGGGAGGCGTCGGAGGCGAACTGCCGCTGCCGCCCGACCGCGCGCTCCAGCCGGTCGAGGGTGGCGTTGGCGGTACGGGCCAGCAGCGCGATCTCGTCCTGCCCGGACGGCTGCGGGACGCGGCGGCTCAGGTCGCTGGCGCTGATCTCGGCGAGCTGGGCGCGGATGGCCGCGACGGGGCCGAGCGTCCGCCCGACGACATGCCAGGTGATCCAGGCGGCGAGCGCCGCGAACAACAGCACGCCGGTGCCGAGCAGCACCTCAAGCAGCCCGCTCACCAGGTAGGACGGCAGCGGCTCCCACGCGTACACGACGACGGAGTCGGGCGCGGTCGTCGCCCGGATCGCCTCGATGACCACGCACTCGCGGCGCGGCCACTCCCCCCGGCACTCGACGTAGTCGCGGACGCGCACAGTCGAGGAGGGCCACAGCCGGCTCACGGGCGGCCTGCCGGTCGCGGCGGGCGTCGCGTCCAGGACGTGCCCGCCCGGCCCGACGACCTGCACGAGGATGCGCCCGCCGGTGTCGTCGGGGATCGGGGTGACGAGGCTGCCGTCGCGCACGCCGCCGCTGGAGCGGCGCGCCGCGACCTGGATCTCCTGGAGCAGGTCGGCCTTCACGGTGGCCCGGACGGCGAGGTCGACGCCCACGGCCGTGATCCCCAGCACCAGGACGGCGAGCACCGCGGCGATCAGCGTGTCCCGCGTCCTGATGGACCGTGGGAGTATCCGCATCGACCCTCCCGTTCCGCCGCGCCGGTACGTCCTGCGGCGCCGCCCGGGGGTGGGCCGCCAGGGGGAACGCCCGGCGGCGGCGGTGGGCCTCGCCGTCCATCACAGAGTGTCACGTTTCGCAGTACGCGCACCCAGAAGTCCACCAACGCTACCCAGCGGTCACAAAACGGGGGCCCAAAAAGAGGCGCCGTGTTTTTACCTGCCCGTACCGGGACATCCCGTTTCATGACGGTTCCTTCACAGCACCATCTCCCAAGCACCACCTCCGTAGGCACCATCTCCTAAGCACAGGGACGGACACATGGGCAGGGACGTGGCCTCGGCCACCATCAGCGGCGAGGACAGGCGGCGGTACCGGAACAAGGTCCGCGCCTGCCTCGACGTGCTGGCCCGCATGCTGGGCGAGTCTCAGTTCGACTTCGAGCGACCCCACATCGGGCTGGAGATCGAGCTCAACCTGATCGACGCCCTCGGCGACCCGCTGATGCGCAACGAGGACGTGCTCAAGGCCATCGCCGACCCCGCCTGGGCGACCGAGCTGGGCCAGTTCAACCTTGAGATCAACATCCCGCCCCGAGAGCTGGGCGGGGAGGGGACGGGCGAGCTGGAGGCCGAGGTCCGCGACCAGCTCGAACACGCCGAGGCGCGGGCCCGCGAGGTCGGCGGCCGGCTGGTCATGATCGGCATCCTGCCGACGCTGCGCCGCTCCGACATCGGCGAGGAGATCCTCTCCGCCAACGCCCGCTACAAGATGCTGAACGACCAGATCTTCGCGGCGCGCGGCGAGGAGCTGCACATCGCGATCGACGGTCCGGAACCGCTGCGCATGCACGCCGACAACATCACCCCCGAGGCCGCATGCACGAGCGTCCAGTTCCACCTCCAGGTCAGTCCCGAGCAGTTCGGCGCGTACTGGAACGCCGCCCAGGCCCTGGCGGGCGCGCAGGTCGCGATGGGCTGCAACTCCCCCTACCTGTTCGGCCACCAGCTCTGGCACGAGACCCGCATCACGCTGTTCGAGCAGGCCACCGACACGCGGCCGGACGAGCTGAAGACGCAGGGCGTCCGCCCCCGGGTCTGGTTCGGGGAGCGCTGGGTCACCTCCGTCTTCGACCTGTTCGAGGAGAACACCCGCTACTTCCCCGCGCTGCTGCCGCTGTGCGACGAGGAGGACCCGAACGCCGTCCTGGAGGAGGGCGGGATCCCCGAACTCGGTGAGCTGACCCTCCACAACGGCACGGTCTACCGCTGGAACCGTCCCATCTACGCGGTCGTCAAGGGCCGTCCCCACCTGCGCGTCGAGAACCGCGTGCTGCCCGCGGGCCCCACCGCCGCCGACGTCATCGCCAACGGCGCGTTCTACTACGGCGTCACGCGGATGCTGGCCGAGGAGGAGCGCCCCGTCTGGACGCGCATGTCCTTCAGCAGCGCCGAGGTGAACCTGCACCGCGCCGCCCGCGACGGCCTCGAATCCAGCCTCTACTGGCCCGGCATGGGCGAGGTGCCCGCCGCCGAGCTGATCCTGCGCAAGCTCCTGCCCCTCGCCCACGAGGGCCTGGACCGCTGGGGCGTGGACCCGGCCCGGCGCGACCGGCTCCTCGGCATCGTCGAACGCCGCTGCCTCACCGGCCAGACCGGGTCCGCATGGCAGATCGACACCGTCCACGCGCTGGAGAACTCCTACGGAGCCTCCCGCCACGACGCCCTGCGCACCATGACGCGCGCGTATGCGGAGCACATCCGCGACAACGACCCCGTCCACACGTGGGAGGTCGGCCCCTAGAGGCGGCCTTCACGATTCCTCCACAACTCGCACGCTGAGCACACATCTCGGGCTTCTAGAGTCTGGGCTTGTGACAGCGAGAGCGCCCCGCGTCCTCCTCGTCGAGGACGAGCCGACGATCGCGCGGGCCGTGGTGGACCGGCTCGCGGCCGAGGGCTTCGCGGTGGACGTCGCCGCCGACGGCCCGGCCGCGGTCGACATGGCCCGCGCATGCGAACCCGACCTCATCGTCCTGGACGTGATGCTCCCCGGGTTCGACGGCCTGGAGGTCTGCCGGCGCGTGCAGGCCGAGCGCCCGGTGCCGGTGCTGATGCTGACCGCGCGCGACGACGAGACCGACCTGCTCGTCGGCCTCGCCGTCGGCGCCGACGACTACGTGACCAAGCCGTTCAGCATGCGCGAGCTGGTCGCCCGGATCCGCGCGCTGCTGCGCCGCGTCCAGCGGCCCGCGCCGGACGCGGCGGCCGCGCCACCGGTGCGGATCGGACCGCTGGAGCTGGACGCGCGGGCCCGCCGCGTCCGCCGGGACGGCCGCGAGGTGCACCTGACGCCGACCGAGTTCGACCTGCTCGCCTGCCTCGTCCGCAACCGCGGGACGGTGCTGACCCGCGCCGTCCTGCTCGAACAGGTGTGGGACTGGGCGGACGCCTCCGGGACGCGCGTGGTCGACAGCCACGTCAAGGCGCTGCGCCGCAAGCTCGGCCCCGACCTCATCCGCACCGTGCACGGCGTCGGCTACAGCCTGGACTCCGCATGAGCGTCATCCACAGGCTGTGGGCGAGCCTGCCGCGCCCCCTGGACCCGCTGCGCTCGATCAAGGTCAAGTTCGGCGTCGTGGTCGTGGTCACGGCGTGCGTGGCGGTGCTGATCGTCCTGTGGGGCTACCCGCTGGGGTTCCGCGCGCGGCAGACGATGCCGGTCGGCGTGCTGATCTCGCTCGTCGTGATCCAGCTGCTCGCGCACGGCATGACGGCCCCGCTGCGCGAGATGACCGCCGCCGCGCGGGCGATGGCGCGCGGCGACTACAGCCGCCGCGTCCGCGCCACCTCCCGCGACGAGGTCGGCGAGCTGGCCCACGCCTTCAACCGGATGGCCGCCGACCTCGCCGAGGTCGACCGGCAGCGCCGCGAGTTCGTCGCGAACGTCTCGCACGAGCTGCGCACCCCGATCAGCGCGCTGCGGGCCGTCCTGGAGAACGTCGCCGACGGCGTCACCCCGGCGACGCCCGAGGTCCTCGACTCGGCGCTCGACCAGACCGAGCGGCTCGGCCGCCTGGTGACGCAGCTCCTCGACCTGTCCCGGGCCGACGCGGGCGCCGCGCCGCTCGACCTGTGCCGCCTGGACGTCGCCGCGTTCGTCGCCGACGTGACCGCCGAGGCCGCCGCGAGCCATCCCGGCGCCCGCTTCGTCTCCGACGTCGCACCCGGCCTGCACGCCGCCGCCGACCGCGACCGCCTCCACCAGGTCATCGCCAACCTCCTCGACAACGCCGCCCGGCACGGCCCGCCCGGCACCCCGGTCACCGTCACCGCCCGCCCCGGCGCCGCCCCGGGCGGCCTCGTCCTGGAGGTCGCCGACGAGGGCCCCGGCATCCCGCCCGCCGAACGCGCCCGCGTCTTCGAGCGCTTCTCCCGAGGCGCCCCCGGCACCCGTGTCGCGGCGGCCGTCGGAACGTCCCAGGGCACCCCCGGCGGCGGCACCGGCCTGGGCCTCGCCATCGCACGCTGGGCCACCGACCTGCACGGCGGCGACATCACCGTGCTGGACACCCCCAAGGGGTGCCGCATCCGCGTCCGGCTGCCCGCCGCACCGCTCCCCTGAACCCGGGCGGGTCAGGGGTTCTCGTGGAGGATCAGCAGGGCGTAGGCGGCGACGGAGGAGTCGTCGGTGATACGGCCGTCGCGGATCATGGCCCTGACCTCGGCGCGGCTGAACCAGCGCTGCCGCATGTCCTGCTCCTCCGGCTCGCGGTCGGTCTCGCCCGCCCGCAGGTCGGCGGCGACGAAGACGTTGAAGCCCTGGCCGCTCGTCCCGTGTGAGCAGTTCAGGTAGCCGAGGTGGGTCAGCGACGCGGCGCGCAGGCCCGTCTCCTGGCGGAGTTCGAGGCGGGCGAGCTCCTCCGGGTCGCCCTCCCGGCGGCCTGGGAACGTGCCCTGGGGAAAGTTCCAGGTGCGGCGCCGGATGGGGTAGCGGTACTCCTCGACGAGGTGGAAACCGCCGTTCTCCATCGGGATCACCAGGACGAAGTCGGGCTTGTCGACGACGCCGTAGATGCCGCGCGAGCCGTCCGGCCTTTCGACCTCGTCCTCGCGGACGACCATCCACGGGTTCTCGTACACCACCCGCGTGGCGACCCGCCGCACCGCGTGCTCATCCCCGCCGTTTTCAACGCCGTCGTGCATTCAGGCTCCCGACCCGTATCGGTAGACGAGTTCGTGCCGGTCGCCCACCACCACGCGGTGGGTGACCTCGACCACCCGGTCGTCCTGGTCGCGGGCGCGGCGCCACACGGTCAGGACGGGCTGCTCGGCGCCGATCGCCAGCGTCCGCTGCTCGTCCACCAGCGGCATCCGGCAGGTGACCGCCTCCTCGAAGGTGATGCGGTGGCCGGCCTCCTCCAGCCGCGAGTAGAGCCCGCCCGGCCCCGTGTCGATCTCGCGCAGCACCGGGATCCGCGCGACGATCTCCATGATCACCCAGGTAGTCGCGGTCTGGACGGGCGGCTCCCCCTCGACGCCCTGGACGCGCGCCCGCTCCAGCACCCGCGTCCCGGCGGGCACCGCGAGCCGGCGGGCGACCTGCGCGTCGGCGTCGGTCTCGCGGACCTCGGTGCGGGTGAAGGGGCGCCGCCCGTCCGCCCGCACCGACACATGGAAGCCGCGCCACCCGCCGACCTGCCGGGTGACGTCGGACGCGGCGCGCCGCACCGGCCGCTCCGGCCGCACCTGCACGCCCGCGCCGCGCCTGGCCTGCACGAGTCCCTGTTCGGCGAGCATCCGCAGCGCCCGCCGGACGGTCGAGCGGTCGGCCCCGAACTCGCGCGCCAGCTCCCGCTCGGAGGGCAGCCAGGCGCCCGCCGCCATCTCGCCCTCGACGATCCGGGCGGCGAGCGCGCTCGTGATCGCCTGGGCCTTGGCGGGGGGACGCGGCATACCTGATCTGCTCCGAACTGCGTGCTTTGGTCGTCCAACCTACAGCGTGCCCCGGCGGCGCCGGCCCCCCGACCAGGGGTTGGACCGCCGGGGCGGGCCGGGGTCGGCCGTGGAGCACGGCCGCGCGGCGCCCGGCGATGACCGGTACCGGCCGCGCCGCGCGGGACGTCGCGGATGGGGTCTTCGTCCATAGCCCCCACCGCGTCGGGGCCGCCGACCTAGGGTAGACCTACCATGACACGACCAAGGAGTCCGCGGTGTCGTTAATGAGGTGCATGCCGGGTTGGCACGCCGAGCGTTCGGCGAGGGGGCTCCGGGCGACCCGGGTGACCTCGCTGACGAACTACCAGATCAGGAACGGCTGCCTGAGGGAGCTCGTCGCGGGCGACGAGGGCGAGCTGTGGCTGCTGTGCGACGCGCAGACCCGGCTCGCCGAACGCGTCGCCACCGCCGAGAGGCTGCGCGTCAACCGGAGCGACTCCTGACGCTCGCGTGGCCCGTGGGGGACGAAGCGCGGGCTGACGACCCTCAGGACGCGAAGTCCAGGTCGAGAAACGCCTAATTCGGCACGAAACTGTGAATAAGTACCACAAGCGGGACACTCTGGCTCATCTCACTACTCGGTGCGACAGTGAAGACACAACCGACCGAAGGCGTGAGATGCCATGTCCGGCGACCGCGAACGTCCGAGCGCCTTAGGAGCGACCGGACGCGCGCTGGACGACCGCTTCGGCGGCGCCGCGTTCCTGCGCAAGGCGATCCGCAAGGCGTTCCCCGACCACTGGAGCTTCCTGCTCGGTGAGATCGCGATGTACTCGTTCGCGATCATCCTGCTGACCGGGGTCTTCCTGACCCTCTTCTTCAGGCCGAGCATGCACGAGGTCGTCTACAACGGCTCCTACCGGCCGCTGCGCGGCGTCCGGATGAGCGAGGCGTACGCCTCCACGCTGAACATCAGCTTCGAGGTGCGCGGCGGGCTGCTCGTGCGGCAACTGCACCACTGGGCGACGATCATCTTCATGGCGGCGATCGTCGTCCACCTCCTGCGGAACTTCTTCACCGGCGCGTTCCGCAGGCCGCGCGAGCTGAACTGGCTGATCGGCGTGACGCTGTTCCTGCTGGTGATGCTCAACGGCCTGTTCGGCTACTCGCTGCCCGACGACCTGCTCTCGGGCACCGGCATCCGCATCCTGGAAGGCGTCATCGCCTCGATCCCGCTCGTCGGCTCCTACCTGCTGATGTTCCTGTTCGACGGCGAGTTCCCCGGCGAGATGATCGTCCCGCGCCTGTACGTCGTGCACATCCTGCTGATCCCGGGCATCCTGCTCGCGCTCATCCCGCTGCACGCCGTCGTGCTGACCTGGCGGCAGACGCACACCCAGTTCCCGGGCAAGGGCGGCTCCAACCGGACCGTGCGGGGCTACCCGTTCTTCCCCGTGTTCGTCGCGAAGACGACCGCGTTCTTCCTCTGGGTGTTCGGCGTGACGGCCCTGCTCGCGACGTTCTTCCAGATCAACCCGATCTGGCTGTTCGGCCCCTACGACCCGGGCGCGATCAGCTCCGGCTCCCAGCCCGACTGGTACATGGGCTGGCTGGAGGGCGCCCTGCGCATGATGCCCGCCTGGGAGATCACCACGTGGGGCCGTACGCTCCCGATGAGCGTGCTCGTCCCCGCGCTGGGCGTGCCCGGCCTCCTGTT
The DNA here is from genome assembly GCF_018603865.1 of Actinomadura sp. NEAU-AAG7. Classification (NCBI taxonomy): domain Bacteria; kingdom Bacillati; phylum Actinomycetota; class Actinomycetes; order Streptosporangiales; family Thermomonosporaceae; genus Actinomadura; species Actinomadura sp. NEAU-AAG7. The sequence continues at coordinate 957,988 of NZ_JAHFZY010000001.1, read as the reverse complement.
CACCGGCCTCGCCGCCTACCCGTTCCTCGAACGCTGGGTGACCGGCGACCACGGCGTGCACCACCTCCTCGACCGGCCCCGGGACGTCCCCGCCCGGACCGGCGTCGGCGCCGGCGGCGTCGTCTTCTACGGCGTCCTGTGGGCGGCGGGCGGCAACGACGTGATCGCGGACCGCTTCTCCATCCCCCTGTTCTGGACGACCTGGTTCTTCCGCGGCGCGGTCCTCCTCGGCCCCGTCCTGGCCTACGTGATCGCCTACCGCGTCTGCCTGGGCCTCCAGCGCCGCGACCTCGCCCTCGCCGCGCACGGCCTGGAGACCGGCGTCATCCGCCGCTCACCGTCGGGCGGGTACTCCGAGGTCGAACGCCCGCTGGACGGGGAACGCCTGGCCCCCATCGCGGACGACCGCCCGCCCGCCGCCCTGGCGATCGCCGATGACGTCCGCCCAGGCCGCCTCCGCCGCACCCTGAACCGCCACTTCAGACGAGACCTGCGCGTCCCGCCATCGCGCGACTCCCTGCACTGAACGCCTTTCCAGGCATCGGTAACCACGGAAATCAATGTCCGATTCACCGGGACACGCCGCACACCAGGGATCTCCCCCGAATCCCCGGCACAAATACTTCGACCGCGATGCAATCAAGGCGGCACCGGTTGAAAAAGGCGTCTTGACCGGCTTCTCTGACACGGCTTACCTTCGCGGTGAACTCGCCGGTGCGATATCGCCGCTCGAAAACACACTTCTCGGCCGTCCGGAAACGGGTGGCGGGTGCACCGACCCGTCAATTCGCCACGGAGATCCCGGCCATGAAGAAGACCAGAAAGGCGGCGCTCGCCGCGATCGGCGCCGCCGCCCTGCCCGCCCTGACCGCGCTCCCCGCGTCCGCCGACCCGGCGCCGCCCGCCACCATCCAGGTGGTGTCCAGCCCGGCGTCCTGCCCGGTCGGCACGATGGTCGTCTCGTCCTCTCCGGGGGAGGGCAGGATCAGCCTCCACCCGTCGAACTTCAAGGCGTCCGCCGGGAAGGACGTGCCCGCCGAGGAGGCGCAGAAGTCCTGCGAACTCTCGCTGCGGCTCATCATGCCGGTGAGTTCCACCTGGGCGCTGGAGAGCATCGACTCACGCGGCACCGCGAACCTGGGCCCCGGCGTGGTCGGCGAGGTGTCGCAGTCCTACCACCTCCAGGGAAGCACGCGGCACCACAAGATCGTGCACACGCTCAAGGCCCCGAACGACACGTTGCGGTTCGAGGACGAGACCCCGCTGGAATTCGCCCCCTGCGGACAGCAGCGCGACCTCAACCTTGAGACACGGCTCCGGGTGAAGTCACCCGACGAGGCCGGTGCGGGCTCGGTCGCCATGGAGTTCCCCGGCGGCGGGACGACCTACAACTTCGTCTACAAATCGTGCAAGCCACAGGAGTGACCCACTCATGAAAGCCGCGCTCGCCGCGATCGGTGGCACCGCCCTCCCCCTACTGACGGCTCTGCCCGCGTCCGCCGACCCGCCTCCACGGGTCTCCATTCATGTGGCCTCCGCCAGGGGATGCGGTGGCAATATGGGGGCGGACATCCTCCTTACTCCCCCTTCGGTCGAGGGATTTGGAATCCGCATCTATCTTCCGCTCATGACAGTGTCCGCGGGAAAGGGCGTACCCGCCGAGGAAGCCCGGAAGACCTGCGATATTGCCCTGATCATTAACCTTCCTTTGAAATACACCTGGGCGCTCAAGAGCACCAGAATCAGCGGCATAGCGGACCTGGACCCCGAGGCCACCGGCGAGGTGGCGCACGGGTACCGGCTCCAGGGAAAGGATCCGGGCCGCGAGATCTCGCACCCGATTAAGGCTCCGCAACGCTCCTGGCGCTTCGAGGACGAAACGCCGCTGGAACATCCCTGTGTAGCAGAACGCGCTGTCACGCTTTCCACGCGGCTCCAGGTGAAGGCGGCTGACACAGCCAAGGTGAGCTGGATATCGATGGAGGAGTATCCCGATACCAGAACGGAATACACCTTCACCTTCAAACCCTGTCATCCGTAAAGCCCGCTATCCGGCGGGTGCTCCGGCCCCGCCGCCTCTCCAAGGAGGCCATCGCCATGAAGAAGAGCAGGAAAGCGGCACTCGCCGCGATCGGCGCCACCGCCCTCCCCCTACTGGCGGCACCGCCCGCCTCCGCCACCTCAAAACCGGGGATAAGCTTCGAAATAGTGATCACTCCAATGGCCTGCACGTCGATGGGATTCGACATCACCTCCACTTCGGAGGAAGCAAGGCTGCACCTTTCCATAGGCGGTCTCACCGCGTCCGTCGGACCGGATGTGCCCGCCAAGGAAGCCAGGAAGTCCTGCAAAATCATGCTGAAACCCCACTTCTCGGTGCCGTCCGCCTGGGCGCTGAAGAGCATCGACTCTCGCGGCACCGCCGACCTGGAGCCCGAGGTCACCGGCGAGGTGACGAACGGCTACCAGGTTCAGGGCGGACCGGCCCACGAGATCTCACACAAGATCAACGCTCCGACACGGTCCTGGCACTTCGAAGACGAAACACCGCTGGAATTCGTCCCTTGCGGGCAGGCGCGCAACCTCAATCTTGAAACGCGACTCCAGGTGACGACGACCGACCCGGCCAAGTCAGGCTCCATATCGCTGGACTCCCCTGGCGGCGGAACAACGTACAGACTCGTCTACAAGGAGTGTCGTTCATCATGAAGAACACCAAGAACGCAGCGCTCGTCGCAATCGGCGCCGGCATCCTTCCCCTGCTGACGGCACCGCCGGTTTCCGCGACCTCGAATCCAGGGATAAGCATCACGATAGGGACCATTTCGTGCGCGGTCGGCTCGATGAATCTCCTGCCTGACTCCGACCCAGGGCGATTCAGACTTCGCTTCTCTACGTGGGACTTCGCGGCGTCCGTCGGGAAGGACGTCCCCGCAGAGAAAGCCCGAAAGTCTTGCACGTTCAATTTGATATTCCACTTCTCGGTACCGTCCACCTGGGCGCTTGAGAGCATCAGCTCTCGCGGTACCGCCGACCTGGAACCCGAGGTCACCGGCAAGGTGACGAACGAATACCAAGTCTCGGGCACACCGGCCCACGAGATTTCACATGCGATCAACGCCCCGACCCGGACCTGGCAATTCGAAGACGTAACGCCGCTGGTATTCCTCCCTTGTGGGGCAGAACGCAGTCTCATCCTGAAGACGCAACTCCAGGTGGAGACGACCGACCCGGCCAAGGCGGGCTCCATATCGCTGGATTCCCCGGACGAGGGAGCAACATACAGCATCGCCTACAAGAAATGCCCTGCACCATGAAGAAGACCAAGAACGCGGCGCTTGTCGCGGTCGGTGCAGCCGCCTTGCCCCTGCTGACGGCGTTCCCCGCGTCCGCCGTGCCGGAACCGTCCGCCAAGGCCCAGGTCGTCCGGTCCGCATGTCCGGGCGAAGTCTCCGTCTCGGAAGACGGGGGCAGGGTCAACGTCAAAATCAAGAACTTCAAGGCGTCCGTCGGGGGTGACGTGAACCCCAAAGAGGCTCAGAAATCGTGCAGTTTCAGCATAAGCATCCGCATACCGCAGGGTTTCACCGGGGCAGTCGCGAGTACCGACACCCGCCTCGCGGCGGACCTGGACCCGGGAGTCGTCGGCGAACTCACGCAGAGCTATCGGTGGCGGGGAAGCCCGGGAAGCGACGTCAGCATGCACGCGGTCGCCGGTCACAAGGGCAACCTTCAATTCACCGATATGGTGCCTACAGCACAACTGAAATATGCTCGCTGCGACGCGCCGGAATTCCTTGATCTTGAGACGCGCATCCGGGTGAAGTCATCCGACCCGTCCGAGGAGGGCTGGCTCTCACTGGACTCCCCCGGGGGCGGGATGACGTACTCCTTCGCCTACAAGGTGTGTAACCGGTAGGAGTGGGACCCCTCCCGCGCAGGGCGGTCTACCGTCCGAGCCTGTCCCAAGGCAGGAGGCGGGCGTGGGAGCTACGACACTGGTCACCGTTGTACTGTTCGTGCTGGCGGCGGCGGGCGGCGCGTTCGCCGCTCAACGGCTCCGCGCCAAGTCGCGGCATCCTGGGGTCGCGGAGTTGGCGCGGGGCAAGGTCTGCCTGTTCTGCCTCAGTCCCGTGCCGGTCGACGGGCGCTTCGCCACCCTGACCGAGTCCAAGGCGCGGGAGTCCCTCGGCGCGGCGCCGCCCGAGGGGGCCTCGTTCACCGGCCCCCAAGGGGAGAAGCAGTTCCTCACTCACATCGAGTGCCTGCGCGACGCGCAGGAAGAGGTCTGCATGTTCTGCCTGCGGGGGATCCTGCCGGGTGAGGAGATGGCGTTCATCGAGCGGCCGTACGCGCGGGACGTGCTCGGCGAGGAGCCGGTCGAGCGGGCGGCGGGCGTTGACCCCGGCGGGAAGCCCTGCTTCTTCGGCCACGCGGACTGCACGCGCGAGGCGACGAAGGCGCTCTGCATGTTCTGCCTGACGGAGATGAAGGCCGGCGACATCAGCATCGGTTTCGAGAAGCCACGTGCGCGCGAACTGCTCGGCGCGGAGCCGTCCCCGCGATCCGAGACCACGGAGCCCGGCGGAAATGGATGTCACGTCGCCCACGCGGAATGCGCGCGCGCCGCCGGGGCGGATATCGGCTGAAAATGAATGTGGGGCTCCCGGCGGGGGTTCGGGAGCCCCACATCTGCGGGATGGCTACCGCTTCAGGGTGAGTCCCTGGGACTGGAGCGCCTCGTCCAGCGGCTGGAAGTAGGACTGGAAGCCGCTGCGGCAGCTCCCGGTCGTGCCGCCGGAGGTGATGCCGATGGCCGTGCTGCCCGACTGGAGCGAGCCGCCGCTGTCACCGGGCTGGACGCACGCGGTGGTCTCGATCAGGCCGCTGACCGCGCCCTCCTGGTAGTTGACCGTGCGGTTGTAGCCGCGGATGGTGCCGGACGTCGTGCCCGTCGTGGAGCCCTTCTTCTGGATCTGGGTTCCGGCCTGCGGCTTCCCGACCTGGGTGAGCTGGGCGTTGGTGAGGGAGACCGAGCCCGTCTTGCGGATCGTGCCGTAGTCGTTGCCCGGGAAGCTGCTCGCCTGGCGCGTGCCAACGGTCTGGCCGCCGGACGTCGTCCACGTCGAGCCGATGTTGGTGCAGTGCCCGGCGGTGACGACGTACTCCGTCCCGCCGCTGGCGCCGATCGCCGACACCGAGCACCGCGAGCCGCCGGTGAGGATCGCCTCGCCGGGGCCGAGGGTCAGCCGCGGCGCGGCCGCGACCCGCTTGATCTGGACCGTGTCGCCGAGCGCCCGCGCCCGCTTCACGAACGCCTTGGTCGCGGCGTCGTTGTCGCCCTGCGGGACGCTGATGACGACGGCGTTGGAGATGACGTCGACGCCCCAGGCGAGGCCGACCGTCCCGTCGGTCCCGGCGAGCCGGTCGAGCTTGGTCATCGACGCGGTGAGGGGGGCGATGCCGTGCTTGACGACGCGGGCCTTGGCGCCCGACGCCCTGACCTGCTGCGCTGCCGCCTCACTGGTCACGTTGACGACGAGGTTCCCGGCACCGTCGAGGTAGGTGCCCGCCTGCCGGCCGCCGAGACGGCCGGTGAGCTGGTCGGCCAGCGCGTTGTGGGGGAGTTGGGCGAGCCGAACCGTACCCGCCTCCTGCGGCTGCGCCGAGGCCGGGGCGATCGCCGACACCGACACCGCGATCAACGCGGCGGCGCCGAGCAGTGGGGGGACCACGCCTTTGAGGTGCTCTCCACGGTTCACTTCTGTCCGCCTTTCGCCACCGACCTCTGGGGAGCGTCGGCGGCAACTCGGGGGTTGCGGGGCACGTTCCCGACCGCCGAATCCGCTGGTGCGGGCCCGGACGGGAAAGGCAACGTGTGGTTGCAAAGTACTTCGCCATGCTGCCGCTGAACCAGCTTTCAAGGCACAACTGGAATTTCAACGGCCGGCGCGGGCGCCTGCGGCCGCCATCATCATCGACAGCGCGGCGAAATGCGCTTCGACCAGGTGGTTCGTCGCGACACGACGTCTACTCGCAGCAATTTCTAGGCTGGAATGCCGAACTGCGTTGCCGCCGGTCACGGCGCGTTTTCACAGCACGACGCCCCGTGCGCCTCGGCATGGCGAGGAGGCGCGTCCCCCTGGGGGACCGCGCCTCCTCGGATCGTGTGCGGTTACTTGTCGGGCGGGCAGGTGAGGTCGCGGGCCGGGAGCCGGCCGGTCAGCAGGTAGTCGTTGACGCGCTCACGGACGCAGGTGTTCGGGTATCCGCGCTGGTAGGGAGCGTGGACATTGGCGTCCAGCGTGATCATCCGGCTGCCGCGCATCAGCCGGTGGACGGTCTCGTTGCGCTCGTAGGTGGTGCGGGTGTCGCCGGTCGCGGCGACCATCAGCGCGGGCAGGTCCGCGCCGACCTTGGTCGGCGCCTCCGCCGGACGCGTCGGCCAGAACGCGCAGGGGCCGATGTTGTGGGCGAGCGCCCCGAAGACCGGCGCTCCGCCGCGGTGCGCCTGGACGTCGCGCCAGTAGAACGCGGGGTCGCGGGGCGCGGCGACGTCGCCGCAGATGATGGCGGCCTGACCGCTGCCCTCACGCGAATCGGCGCCGGTCAGCAGGTAGGCCAGTTCGTCGGCGAGGTCCGGCGTGGGCTTGGCGGGGCGTCCGGCCGCCGCGTCCCGCAGCACCCGCACGGACTCCGCGAGACCGGCCCGGGCCGGTTCGTCGTCGGTGCCGAGGTTGTCGACCAGGACGACCGGCAGCATCGAGGCGTCCAGCTTGTACTGACCGATCGCGAGCGGCGCGCGGGCGGACGCCGCGAGGATGCGGTGCACGAGCCCGACGACCTCGTCCCGGGTCTTGCCGAGGCCGTACTCGTCATCGCGCTCGGCCGCCCATCCGGCCCAGTCCGCGAGCGCCTTCTCGTTGGCGTTCTCGGTGCCCGCCAGCAGGCGCGGCCCCCAGCTGTAGGGGTCCTGCGAGCTGTCCAGGAGGACGCGGTCGAGCCGTCCGGGGAACATCGTCGCGTATACGGAGCCGAGGTAGGTGCCGTAGGACGCGCCGTTGTAGGACATCTTCCTCTCGCCGAGCGCGCCCCGGATGACGTCCATGTCGCGGGCGATGTTGCGGGTGCTGATGTGCGGGAGCACGCTCGTGTCGGTCCTCGCGCACCGGTCCGCGAGGTCCTTGGCGTACCGCACCGAGGCGTCGAACGCTTCCCTGGTCGCGCCCGGCCCCTTGATCCAGGTGGCGCTGGGCCAGCCGCAGTCGACACCGGCGCTGCGTCCGAGCGCCCGGGGGTCCATGCCGACCAGGTCGTAGCGCGGCCCGGCCTTCCCCATCAGCTCCCGCATGTAGGGCGGCAGGTCGATGGCCGCGCCGGGCCCGCCGCCGTTGAGCAGCATCATGCCGAGCCGCGGCTCATCGCCGGACGCCTTCAGCCGCGAGATCCCGACCGTGATCGTCCGGCCGCCGGGATCGGCGTAGTCCAGCGGGACGGTGACGTCCGCGCACCGGGCCCCGGCCTTGTCCAGCTCCTTGCCGACCTCGTCGTCCGGGCCCTGTGTGCACGCCTTCCAGTCGAGGCGCTGCTGGTAGAACCGGCCGAGGTCGTTCTTGGTGTGGGCGGTCGCGGACGGGGCCGACACCGCCGACATCGCCGCCGCTCCGGCGGCCGCGGCGCCGACCACCAGCACCGCCGCCCTTCGTGCGTTGATCATGCTCGCTTCCTTCCTCACTCGCACAGGGCGGTCTGGACGAGGTTCAGCTCGTCGTCGAACGCCTCCTGGGACGACGGGTTCTCGTTGAAGGCGAGGGCCACGCGGCGCCCGGACGGCGCGACGCCCGCCATCGAGGTGAAGCCGTCGATGTCACCGGCGTGGCCGAGCCAGGTCCCGCCGCAGCGCAGCGGCGTGCCGATCAGCCCGAGCCCGTACCGCGCGTCCGGCCAGACCTGGTCGGGGTTCAGCTCGACGGTCCGCTTCATCTCCGCCAGGAGCCCCGGGGGCAGCAGGCGCCCGCCGAGCAGCGCGCCGTAGAACGCGTTCACGTCCCGGGGGCTGGAGACCAGCGCGCCCCCGGTCCAGGCCACCGTGGTGTTCATCTCCGTGTAGTCGGCCCAGCGGAGCGTGCCGCCCTCCTCCTGCCGGACGTAGCCGCGCAGGCGGGAGCCCCTGAGCCGGACGTCGTCGCCCGGCCAGTACGTCTCGCGCAGCCCGAGCGGGGCGATGATCCGGCGCTGGATCTCCTCCTCCGCGCGGTGCCCGGTCACCTTCTCGATGAGGAGTCCCGCGATGACGTAGTTGGTGGTGGAGTACGACCACTCCTCCTCCGGCGCGGGCATCGACAGGGACAGCCTGACCAGCTCCTCGGGCTCGAAGTGCCGGAACCGCCATTCCTCGGTGGAGGCGAAGGCGTCCATGTGGTCGGGCAGCCCGCTGGTGTGCCGCAGCAGGCTCCGCACCGTGATCTCGCGCCCGTCGTAGCCGTTCTTGTCGATCAGGCCGGGCAGGTAGCGGTCGACGGGCGCGTCCAGCGCGATCCGCCCCTCGCCCGCGAGCGCGAGCACCGTGGTGGCGGTGAACGACTTGGTGATGCTGCCGACCCGGGTCCGCGTGTCGGCGGTCATGGGGCGCCCGGTCCGCCGGTCGGCGACGCCGCTCGCGGCCGTCCACGTCCCGCAGCGCGGATCGTCCACGCGGACGGCCGCGCCGGTCAGCTTGTGGACGCCGGTGAGACGGTCCAGCACCCGCCGGGTCGCGGCGTGGTCGCCGCAGCCCCGCGTCCCCTGGGTGGGGGCCGCCGCCTGGGCGGGCGCCGCCGCCACTCCGCCGAGCGCGGCGCCCGCGGCGACCACCGCGACCGTCCGGCGGACGCCGCGCCCCCGCTTCGATTCATTCGTTGAGGTCATTGCCGCGAGATTAGAAGTCGGCCCACCCGCGGCACACTGCGGCGATCTCCCCGAATTCGCCGGGGGATACCCGCATTGCGCACCCTGAGGACAGCCCTACTCCCGGAGCCGATCAGAACCAGAATTCGGCGGGGGCGAAGTTATGAATACCCCCATAACAGACTAATCCGGTCATGCTGGGCCCCGGCGCGACGACGCCGCCGCCCCGCTCGCATTGCGGGCGCGGCAGGGGTGTGGAGGGCCCGGCGGGTATCAGCGACGCGGCGACGATGAGGGCCACCACCGTGCCGACGACCACGAACCGCCTCATCGCCCGCCGCTTTCTGCCGTATGCCCCGGACCGCCCTCCTATAGCTACCCTTGGTAATAGCTGACGTACATATCGTCACCGATGCCTTTGTGTCGCCACCGCGAGCACTTAACTCACCGCGCAGGCGTGCTCGCCTCACCCGCGATCGCAGCGCGCGAGGGCAGGGCGACGACCAGCGCCGTCGCGACGAGGGCCCCGCTCGCCCAGAACGGCCCGGCGGTGCCGCCGCCGAGCGCGGCGGCGCCGATCAGCGGCCCGACCACGGCCCCGAGGTTGAGCGCCGCCGTCGCGTACGACCCGGCCATGCGGGGCGCCCCCGCCGCCTCGTACAGCACGCGCGCGATCAGCGTGCTGCCCAGCGCGAACGACAGCGCGCCCAGCACGAACACGAGGACGAGCAGGACGGCCCGCTGGTCGGCCAGCAGGGCCAGCGCGGGCCAGCCGATGAGCAGCGGCGGCCCGCCGACCGCGACGACGAGACCGGGACGCCGATCGGACAGCCGTCCGGCGACGCCGACCCCCGCGAACGAACCGGCGCCGAACAGCACCAGCACGACGGGCACCCACCGCTCGTCGGCCACGATGAGCGCGAGGAAGGTGAAGCCGCAGAACGTCCCCGCGTTGACCAGCGCCCCGAGCAGCATCACCAGGACCAACCGCGGACTCTTCAGCCGCGCCAGCTCGGGCCGCAGCGCCCGCCCGTCGGCCCCCTCCCCCTGGACGGGACGCCCGGGAACCCCCGCGACGATGCCGGCGAGGGCGGGCAGGCAGAGCGCGGCGACGGCCCAGAACGCGGCCCGCCACCCGAACAGCGCGCCGAGCACGGTCCCGCCCGGGACACCGGCGATCGTGGCGACCGTCGTCCCGGCCAGCAGCACGGCGAGCGCCCGTCCCTTCCGCTCGGGCGCGACCAGCGCGGACGCGGTCGTCAGCGCCACCGCGAGGAACCCCGCGTTGGCGAGCGCCGCGACGATCCGGGTCGCGAACAGCAGCGCGAAGTCCGTGGTGAGAGCGCCCGCGACATGCGCCGCCGCGAACACCAGGACGAACCCGGCGAGGCTCGTCCGGCCGGGCCGGTCGCGGATGAGCCCGGCCATGAGCGGCGCGCCGGCGCACATCCCGATCGCGAAGGCGGAGGTGAGGGTGCCCGCCGTCCCGGCGGACACGCCGAGGGAGCCGGCGATGTCCGGGACGAGACCGGCGAGCATGAATTCCGAGGTGCCCATGGCGAAGACGGCCAGGGCGAGCAGGTAGAGCGGCAGAGGCATCGAGTGGGCTCCGAGGTGAGGAGAGGCGAGGACGTCTCGTCACCGCGGTCAGCACCCCGAAGGCGCGCCGAACCCGTCCGGCCGCGAACGCGGCGGAACGGTGGAACTCAGTGGTGCGGGGGGCTGACGGCGTGACCGAAAGCCCCCGCCCTGGATGCCTCGGGGCTCGACATGGCCCGCAACCTACCTGACGTCCACCCGCCGAAGCACGTTGATTTCGCTCGTGACGGCCGTCCGGGCCCTCAGCGGGCGCGGGAGAGGCCCCGGACGGCCGCGGCGGCGGCCAGGACGGCGATCAGCAGGCCGGCCAGGACCGCGTTCAGGACGCCGGGGCCCGTGGTGCCGGTCAGGCACAGGTCGCGGGCGGAGTCGATGCCGTGGGAGACCGGGTTGTAGCGGGCGATCCGGCGGAGCCAGCCGGGGAGGCCGCCGACCGGGACGAACGCGTTGGAGGCGTACATCAGCGGGAACATGACCAGGCCCGCGGTGGCGTGCAGCGCCTCGGTCTGGTCGATCCAGCAGGCCAAAGCGATGAACAGCCAGCCCAGGCTCCAGCTCAGCGCCAGCGACAGGCCGGCGGCGGCCAGCACGCCCCGGACTCCCCCCGCCGGGTCGTAGCCGAACAGGACGCGGGCCAGCGCCAGCAGCACGGCCAGGCGGAGCGCGCCCCTGGCCAGCCCGGCGAGGCTGCGGGCGATGAGGATCGAGCCGGGCCAGACCGGCATCGAGCGGAGGCGGTCGAGGATGCCCGACTGGGCGTCGTCGGTGACCCCGATCCCGGCCTGGATGCCGCTCTGGAGCGTCGTGGTGAGCAGCAGGGCCGGTAGGAGGAAATCGACATAGCGGACGCCGGCGGGGAACCCGGGGGCGTAGGCGAGCCCGGAGAAGACCTGGCCGAAGGCGACCAGCATCACCAGCGATTCGAGCAGCCCGATGATCAGCAGCCGCCGGTTCAGGACCAGGGCGCGCATGGAGCGGGCGGTCAGTATCCCGATCTGGGTGGTCGTCGGCGCGCCGTGCCAGTCACCGGAACCGGTGAGCGGCTCGTGCGGTCGGTCGGTGGTGAGAGGGGCCCGGACGGTCATGGCGCCTCCGTTCGGCGGTGGCCGGTCAGAGCCAGGTACACCTGGTCGAGCCCCGGTTCGGCCAGGGTGAGGCGGGTGGGTTCGATCGCCGCCGCGTCCAGGGCGCGGACGACGGCGGTCAGGTCGCGGTCGCGGTTCAGCGTGACGGTCAGCGCGCGGCGGGGGTGGTCGCACTCGGGGTGCAGTCCCGCGCCGGCCAGGGCGTGGTCGGCGGCGAGCGTGTCGGCCGCCGTGGCCAGGTGGACGGTCGCGCTGCGGCGGCCGATGCGGCGCTTGAGCTCCTCGGGCGATCCGGTGGCGACCACCCGGCCGTCGGCGAGGACGGTGACCGCGTCCGCGAGTCGGTCCGCCTCCTCCAGGTGCTGGGTGGTCAGCACGACCGTGGTGCCGGTGGCGGTGAGCCGCCGCACCATGTCCCAGGTGGCGAGGCGGCTGGCCGGGTCCAGGCCGGTGCCGGGCTCGTCCAGGAAGACGACCTCGCTGCGCCGGACGAGGGTCATGGCGAGGTCGAGGCGCCGCCGCATCCCGCCGGAGTAGGCGCGGGCGGGACGGTCGGCGGCGGCGGTCAGCTCGAACGCCTCCAGGAGCCGGCCGGTCCGGGCGCGGGCGGCGCGGCGCCCGGCGCCCAGCAGCCGCGCGGTCATGTACAGGTTGTCGCGGCCCGACATCGTGAGGTCCAGCGTCGTCTGCTGGCCGGTGACGGCGATGCGGCGGCGGACCTGGGCGGGACGTTCGAGCACGTCGAGGCCCGCGACGCGGACGCTGCCCCCGGTGGGGCGCAGCAGCGTCGCCAGGATGCCGACCAGGGTGCTCTTCCCCGCGCCGTTGTGGCCCAGCAGGCCATGGACGGCCCCCTTGGGAACGGTGAGGTCGACGTCGTCCAGCGCGGTCACGCGGCCGAAGCGCTTGGTCACCCCGCGGACCTCGATCGACGGCGCGGCCGGGGCGGTCACGTCCGGGTCCTGGCGTGGACCCGTCCGAGGACGAGGGTGACGGCGCGGTCGAAGGAGCGCAGCAGCGCCGACGCGGCGGCCAGGCCGATCGCGAGCGCGAGGCCGCGGAGGGCGGGCCCCTCCCAGGCGGCACGGTCCCCGCTCGCGGCCAGGCCCGCCAGCGCGAGCGTCAGGAGCAGGGCGTTGCGCCCCAGCAGGGGGTAGCTCATGGCCGCGCTGCCGCCGAAGCACCCGCACTCGGCGAACACCCTGCCCCGGACGGCCCGGAAGACCACCCCGATGAACAGCGTGAGGAGCGCCGCCGCCGTCCACAGGCCCGCGGGGGCGGTGGCGGGCACGGCGATCAGCACGGCGGTCAGGGCCTCCACGGCCGCGAACGCCCCGGCGACCGCGGCGGTCTCCGGGCCCGAGCGCATCGTCAGCTTGCGGACGGTGGTGGCGAACCGGCCGAACTCCTCCCGGCCCCGCAGCTTGCTGAACGCGGCGAGCGCGAAGACCCCGGCCATCAGGCTCTGGGCCGCCAGCGAGAACACCTCGCGCATCGTCACCGCCCGCCCCGGCGCCGGGCGGGCACCGACATCGTCTTGTGGTAGAGGTGCATGTCGTCCAGCTCCCCGATCGCGGCGCCGTTCGCCTCGACCCACGCGTGCGCGCGGAAGGGCTCGACGCGGACGCCGGTGCACCAGTCCGGCCAGGCCCCGCCCATCCGGCACAGCAGCGCGACGGCGACCGACCGCCGCAGGCAGCCCTGCCCGGCGCACCGGATGCTGACCGCCACGACCGCCTCGCGCGCGGCCAGCGCCTGCGCGGCGGTGGCCGGACCGGCGCCCCGGCGCGCCGCTTCGAGGACGCGCCGCAGCCGCCGCGGCGGCAGCCGCTCCAGCAGCGTCGCGGCGGAGACGGCCGCGAGGGCGGCGGCCCGGCGCCGGCGGGAGACCCGCGGACGCGGTTCGAGGGCCACGGGCATCGTCATGGGAGCAGCACCTTCTCCTCCAGGAGCGATTCGATGAGGGCCTCCACGTCCGAGGCGACCCGGTCGGCGAAGTCGGGGTGCTGGAGCGTCAGGCTCTCCACCGCCTCTTCGGGCGTGGACCCGTCCGCGAGCATGAGCAGCACGGCGCGGGCCGTCCCGTTGAGCGACCAGTAGCGTCCGGTCCGCTCGTTGAGCAGCACCAGGCCGGCGCCGGTGTCGGTGACGGTCACCTCGCCGGACAGCCTCATCGGCCCGCCTCCGACGCGGCGCGCGAGCGCGGCCGGCTCGTGCCGACCGAGCGCAGCCACACCTCGCACGCGAAGGTGTTCAGCAGCGGCAGCAGTTCCAGCGAGATCGGCGGCGGGCTCAGCACGACGGCGCGCAGCGCGGCGGCGTCGACCAGGCCGAGCGAGGCCAGCCGCATCCCGTCGCACAGCTCCAGCAGTTCACGGCGGTTCGCGCGCAGGCCCGCGTAGATGTCGGCGCTGAACTCCGCCTTGGAGCGCCGCCCGAGGCTGCGGCGCGGGACGACGCCGCGCATCGCCTCGACCAGCGCGGGCTTGTACCGGTCGGCCCGCAGGCAGTCGGCGTAGTCCAGGGCCAGCGCCGCCTCGACCACCTGGTCGTCCAGGAAGGGCGCTTCGATGGTGACGCCGTGGCGGGCCGACAGCCGGTCGATCCGGCGCACAAGGTCGCCGCCCTGGCGGATCTGGTGCACGGTCAGGTGCCGCCCGCGCAGCGGCGAGAGCGGCGCCGGGCGTGCCCGCGCGACCTGCCGCAGCGTATGGCGGACCGAGTGCACCGCCTCCGAGGTGGCCCAGGCGGGCATCCGGTAGGCGGGCCCCCACCCCGACAGCGGGGCGGCGTTGACGCCGCGGATCGGGTTCCGCAGGTTCCAGCCGACCTCGTGCCCCAGCCAGTCGGCATAGGAGGTGCGGTCCAGCAGCGCGGCGACGGTGGGACCGGTCCTCCAGCGGTGCACCGCCCGTCCGGCGCGCACCTGCCCGAGCGCCCGCAGCGGCCGGCGGCGCAGCAGGTCGTGCAGGTAGGCGGGGGTGGGGAGGAACAGCTCGTCGCCGCCGTGGCCGGTCAGATGGCGGGTCGAGCCGGCCGCCGCCATCCGGCGCGCCTGGTCCAGCACCATCGCCCGCGTGTGGACGGACGGGAGCGGCGCCTCCAGATCGGGATCGGTGTCCAGCAGCCCGGTGAAGTAGCGCGGGCAGTCCTCCGCCCGGTAGGACGTGTGCTCGGCGCCGGGCAGGGACGTCGCGGCCAGGGCGGCCCAGCGGCCGTCGTCGCCGGCCGGATCGCCGGACTCGCAGACGACCGTCAGCAGCCGGTCGACCCGGCCGGCCGCCAGGAAGCACACGCTGGTCGAGTCCATCCCGCCGGACAGGTCGGCGCTCAGCGTCTTCTGGCCGTGCGTCCGGACCCGCACCGCCCCGGTCAGCGCCTCCCGCACCCGGGGGGCGCCCTCGGCGAGCGGGACCTCGGGCGCCGGCAGGGGTCGGCCGCAGGCCACGTGGCCGCGGCCGTCGGGCCCGATCAGCAGGTGGCCGCCGGGGGGAAGCGCCTGGATCCCCTCCCACAGGCAGTCCTCGCTCAGCGGCCACGGCACGGCGGGCGCCAGCAGCCTGACGGCCAGCGCCTCCTCGGCGATCCCCGCGTCCGTCAGCTCGGCGAGCCCGTCGGGGCGATCGGCCGCGACCGTCACCCCCAGCGCCCGGCCGTGGAAGACCTCCCGCACCGTCGAGAGGTCCCCCTGGACGAACACGACCCGGTCCATCACGGCGGCCGTGTGGTAGCTGCCCGGCAGCTCGCGGCGCAGGTCCGCCAGGGCTCCGAGGTCGCGCTGCCCGGCGATGTACTCGGTCAGCCATGGCGCGCTCGCCTGGACCCGCCCCAGCAGCGCGATCCGCCGGGCGCCCGCCGCGGCCCAGCGGACCTCCTCGTCCTGCCACCGGCCCACGACCCACGGACGTCCCGAGTCGTGCGGCAGCACCCGCAGGTCGGGCCACCGGGTGTGCAGGGACGCCGCGAGCAGGGCACCCTCGGAATTGTCGGGAACCACGAAGAACCGCATGCCTTCTCCCAGCGAGCGGGACGGCTCACCGTGAACGCGTCCCGCGCGAAAGCCGGGCCCGGCGGTGTTCGATGCCGGGCATTTCGAAAGGTGGGCGCCGGCCGTGCCGGTCTTTGACGACCGGCACGGCCCTTCCCCAGGCGCGGGTGCCGGCCGGGGAATCGCGAGCGGGCTACTGCACGCAGTTGTAGAAGGCGCACTGGTTGATGCGGTCGAATCCCCAGGTTTTATCTCCGAGGGTGACCTCGCGCAGGTCGCCGATCACCACGAAGGCGGGCGGCTCGTAAGCCATGCTCATGTCGGGTTCACCTCCTCTCCTGAAGTGGGCGGTCAGCGGTGAGCAACATAGAACCCGACGATCGCTCAGGGTGTATATATCACTACGGACAGTAGTGAATAGGAGTTCGGGTAGGGAGACCTCGCCACCGCCCCGCAAGCCCTTGCAGGTCAGCCGCTGCGCGGGTCACAGGATGTGGCCGGGAATGGCCGGGGTGTGGCGGCACCGCCAGCGCCACCCCACCGGCGGCAGGAGTACCGCCCTGCTCGGGGGTCAGTCGAGGAAGCGCGCCAGGAGTTCTTCGCGGGTGGAGACACCGGTTTTGCGGTAGATGGATTTCAGATGGTCATTGACCGTGTGCGGCGAGAGGCGCAAATGGCGGGCGATTTGTTTGCTCGATAGCCCTTTGAGCATGTGGTCGACGACCATGTGCTCTCTCGGGGTGAGGCCCCGCCAGAAGGCCACCGCCGGGAGCAGTTCCTTACCGGCGGCCGCCTGGATCGTCACGGCGACCGCGCCCGTGGGCATCGGTTGGGCCTGGATGGCGACCCAGCCGCGTCGCGTCGGCACGCGCGTCAGCGTGGCCCGCCCCGAGCCGTCGGAGCGGGCCGCCTGGGTGAGGTGCCAGATGGTGCTCTCCAACGGCAGGTCCGGCGCGGCCAGCGCGGCGGGAGGAAGCGTCTCCAGTTCGCGGATCCAGGCGCGCGCCGACGGGGTGGCGGCCGTGACCGTCTCGTCCGGGTCGATGACCAGCACCCCCGGTGGCGCGTCGAGCCTGTTCGGTTCCGGAGGCGCGCCCGTCGCGTAGCGCCGCAGCGCGGCGACGATGTCGCGGGCCAGACGCTGGGCGCGGGACGCCTCGTCCGGCGAGAAGGGGCGGGCGCCCCGGGGCCGGAGCAGCACCAGGCCGCCCCAGGTCGTCCCGCCGTCGACCAGCGCCAGGCGCAGCTCGCTGCCCACGCCGAGGTCGGTCATCACCGCGCGCATCGCGGCGTTGCGGCGGCGTCCCGGGGCGTCGGTGTTGAGCACGCCCACGTGGCACGGGCCCTCCACCAGGCGCTCGAAGGGGAACGGGTGGTCGCGTTCCCGGCGGTCGCCCAGGGTCAGCCGCCGCGCGGCCGCCGGCGAGTAGCCGTGCTCGCGCGCCAGGAAGCACCCCGCGCCGGTGACGGGGTCGACCGCGGCGAGCATGTAGCCCTCATGCGGCACCGCGCGTCCGACCCACCGGGAGACCACCGCCCCCAACTCGGCGGCCGAGCCGATCTCCGTCGCCGCGCCGGCCAGGGCGGCGGGTGCGCTCCGTCCAGCGCTCACGCGGCCCAGTATCGGCCACGCATTGAAAGCGAACAAGTACGCGTTGCATATCCCAGGATCTGGGGATGGCCGCCCGACCGGCGGCGGCGCGACCGTTGGGGCGGCGGGGAACGCCGGTCGGGCGGGCCCCACGGTCGAAACGGAGAGCACGATGCGCGGATCCTCGATGTTCGCCCTGCTGCCGGTCGTCGTCATGGCCGGCGGGCTGTGGGCCGGCTCGTCGGCCTCGGCGGCGCCCTCGCCCCGTCCGGAGACCCGGCGGGACCTCGCCGGCGTCCTGATCAAGCCTGTGGCGGCCAAGGACCTGTGCCTTGAGGTCGCGGACGACAACTCCGGCAACGGCGCCCTGGTCACCCTCTACACCTGCACCGGCCGCGACAACCAGCGGTGGACGCTCGACGGCGGCATGATCAGGACCGGCCTCCCCGGCCACCGGTGCCTGGACGTCCGGACCGGGAACGGGCGCAACGGGGCCGCCACCAACATCTACGACTGCAACAACACGCGGGGCCAGCAGTGGCACTTCGTCGGCGACAAGCTGGCGAGCGGGATCAACGGCACCTGCCTCACCGTCGTCGCCGGCAACTTCGCCCCCGGGGGCGGGGTCCTGAACTGGGAGTGCGTCGTCAGCCAGGACCAGGCGTGGGAGGTGTCCTGACCGCCACAGGTCACTTCTTGGCGGAGACGAACCACTGGCCCCGCGAGCCGGACGGCTTGGGGGGCCACTTCCTGCCGTAGATCATCACTTCCAGGGCGCCGCCGTTCGTGGCGACGACCTGGAGGGGGGTCTGCTCGTACTTGCGGGTGTCACCGGTGGACAGCAGGGCCTGGGTGAGGATCTCGCCGGTGGTGGCGACGCGGACGACGACGTTGGTCGCCGGGCCGGTCACCCGGATGACCAGGGGGAGCGCGCCCGACGCCGAGGAGGACGGGCTGCGGCTCGGGGCGGACCTGTTCTGGCCCCCGCCGTCCCCGGGGGACGGGGAGACGGTCGCGGGATCGTGGTTGTCGGAGTCGCCCGAGACCGCGTTCACT
Organism: Actinomadura sp. NEAU-AAG7; assembly: GCF_018603865.1. Lineage (NCBI taxonomy): Bacteria > Bacillati > Actinomycetota > Actinomycetes > Streptosporangiales > Thermomonosporaceae > Actinomadura > Actinomadura sp. NEAU-AAG7. The sequence continues at coordinate 939,783 of NZ_JAHFZY010000001.1, read as the reverse complement.
AGGGAGAGGCCGCCGGCCACGAGGAGACCCAAAGCGGCGACCACGGCTACTACCGCGATCAGTATGCGCGCGAGACCACGAGGGTCCGACCGATGACGTCCCACATGGGGAGGTTAGCGATAACTGTCACCGCTGAGCGACGGACGAGACTCTTCGGGGCCATTATTCTTCGGACGCGAGTGCTTGCCGCCCCCGCGTGAGGCCCGCCGCCCCTTCATGACCTCGCGGATGATCGGGATGACCGACAGCACGAGGATCACGGCGACGCCCGGCAGGATGTAGCGCTCGACGTCGGGCACCTCGGAGCCGAGGAAGTGCCCCAGCAGGAACAACGTGTCGGTCCAGATGACGCCGCCGACGACGTTCCAGATGAGGAACTTGCGGCTGTCCATGCCGAGCATCCCGGCGAGCGGGTTCAGGAACGTCCGGACGATGGGGATGAACCGGGCCAGCACGACCGCCTTCGCGGGGCCGAACCGGTTGAAGTAGTACTCGGCCTTCTCCACCCACTCCTGCCGGAAGATCTTGGAGTCGGGCCGTTCGAAGAGCTTGCGGCCGTAGCGGGCGCCGAGCCAGTGCCCGAGCTGGGCCCCGGCGATCGCCGCCAGCGGGCCGCCGATCAGCAGCCAGGGCAGCGACAGCGACTGGAACTCCTGGCCGTTGACGGTGGAGACCGCCGTGAGGATCCCGGCCGTGAACAGCAGCGAGTCGCCCGGCAGGATGCAGCCGATCAGCAGCCCTGTCTCCGCGAAGATGATGGCGAGGACGCCGATCGTCGCAAACGTGCCGAAGAGCTGCAACCAGGCGGTCGGATGCAGGTACTCGGTGATGTCCAGGGGAAGGGTCGTGAGATCCACATTGCGAGCGTACCCGTCCCGGCGCTCTTAGTACGCGCGAAACCGGCCTGTTCCGGGGGCATGGAGCCTCATCGGCGCCGGAGCGCCGGGCCGGACGCACCGCCCCAAAGCCCTCGACCGGACGCCGGAATCCGGGATACTTGTGCCACCTCGCGGGGCCCCTCTGGAGTGGGCGAGCGCCCCGACGAGATACTGACCGTGGACGGAACGCGCTGCCCGGAACCGCGTGACCAGGCGAATCGGCTGGGTAGGCGGGGGACGGGAGCTACCGCCCGGCCGGATGCCCGGCGGCACCCTGCGTAAGAAAGGACGCTGACAATGCCCATCGCAACGCCCGAGGTCTACGCGGAGATGCTCGACCGTGCGAAGCAGGACGGCTTCGCCTATCCCGCCATCAACGTGACGTCCAGCCAGACGCTGAACGCCGCGCTGCGCGGCTTCGCCGAGGCGGAGAGCGACGGGATCGTCCAGGTGTCCACGGGGGGAGCGGAGTACCTCTCGGGCGCCACGGTGAAGGACATGGTCACCGGCGCGAGCGCCCTCGCCGAGTACGCCCGCGTGGTCGCCGCCAAGTACCCGGTGAACATCGCGCTGCACACCGACCACTGCCCGAAGGACAAGCTGGACGGCTTCATGCGCCCGCTGGTCAAGATCTCGCAGGAGCGGGTGGCGCGCGGCGAGGAGCCGCTGTTCCAGTCGCACATGTGGGACGGGTCGGCCGTGCCGCTGGAGGAGAACCTCCAGATCGCCGCCGAACTGCTCGACCAGTGCGCGAAGGCGCGGATCATCATGGAGATGGAGATCGGCGTCGTCGGCGGCGAGGAGGACGGCGTCGCCAACGAGATCAACGAGAAGCTCTACACGACGCCGGGCGACGCCCTCGCGACCGCCGAGGCCGTCGGCGTCGGCGAGCGCGGCCGCTACATCCTCGCCGCGACGTTCGGGAACGTGCACGGCGTCTACAAGCCGGGCTCGGTCAAGCTCCGTCCCGAGGTGCTCAAGGGCATCCAGGACGCGGTCGGCGAGAAGTACGGCAAGGAGAAGCCGTTCGACCTGGTCTTCCACGGCGGCTCCGGCTCCACACTGGAGGAGATCCGGGAGGCCGTGTCCTACGGCGTCGTGAAGATGAACGTCGACACCGACACCCAGTACGCGTTCACGCGCCCGGTGGCCGACCACATGCTCCGCAACTACGACGGCGTCCTGAAGGTGGACGGCGAGGTCGGCAACAAGAAGCAGTACGACCCGCGCTCGTGGGGCAAGGCGGCCGAGGCGGCGATGGCGGCCCGGGTCGTCGAGGCGTCCGAGCACCTGCTGTCGGCGGGCAAGCGGCTGAAGTGACGTTCCGGCGGGGTCCGGGCCGATGGCGGCCGGGCCCCGCCGCCTTCTCCTCCAGCGGGTAGCCTCGCAGCGTGGCACTGCCCCGTACCTATGAGTCACAGAACTGCTCGATCGCCCGCTCGCTGGAGATCGTGGGCGACCGCTGGACGATGCTGGTGGTCCGCGCGGCGTTCGAGGGCGTCCGGCGGTTCGACGACTTCCAGGACGTGCTGGGCGTGGCCCGCAACGTCCTCACCGACCGCCTGTCGCGGCTCTGCGACGAGGGCATCCTGCGCCGCGTCCCCTACCAGGACCGCCCCGAGCGCTTCGAGTACCGCCTCACCCGCAAGGGCGTCGAGCTCTGGCCGACGATGATGTCGCTGATGGCGTGGGGGGACCGCCACTACGCCCCGGACGGCCCGCCGACGCTCATCGGCCATCGCGGCTGCCCGGGGACGCTCACGGCGAACTTCACCTGCGACGCCTGCGGCGCCTCACTGGGACCGGCCGACGTGGAACCCCGTCCGGGTCCGGGCCGCTGAAAATCGCCAGTTGCTTCACGCAACTCAATGCGGTCCAATGGGTTGCATGACGAAACTCGGTGTGCGGCCGACCGCCCACCTCGCCCCGCCCGCGCTGGAGGACGTACGGATCCGCCCGTACGGGATCACCGACGGGCCCCGGCTGCGCCGGATGTCGGAACGGCTCTCCAAGACCAGCCTCTACACGCGGTTCTTCTCCGGCACGCCGCACATCCCCGAGCACTACGTCCGCCTGCTGGAGCGGCTCGACCACTGGGACCGGGAGGCCCTGGTCGCACTGGACGGGGACGAGATCGCGGGCGTCGCCGAGTACAGCCGGGACCGGCGCCGGCCCTGGTCCGCCGACCTCGCCGTCCTCGTCACCGACCCCTGGCAGCGCCGGGGCGTCGGCAGCGCGCTGGTCCGCTGCCTCGCGCCGCTGGCCGCGCGGCGCGGCATCACCGAGTTCGAGGCCGACGTCATCCTCGGCAACCGGGACGCGCTCCGGTTCGTCCGGCACGGATGGCCCGCCGCACACGCGAGCAATGCGGACGGCGCCGCACATTTCCGGCTGCCGCTGCCCGTCCGGGCCTAGGGCTCGCGGCTCCGCGGCCGCGGCAGTCGGCGCCCCGGGGTGGGCGTGGCGAGGCGCGCCGACCTACGATGACCCGATGACCCACAACCTGCTCGGCGGCGTGCCTCCGACCGAACTGCCGGACAACGCCGAGGCCCGGGAGGCCCTGGCGAACGACGTCGACCCGTTCGAGGTGGCCGCGCGCCACCCGGACTACCCGGGGGCCTGGGCCGAACTGGCCGACCGCGCCTTCGCCAGGGGCGGTGTGATCGACTCCTACGCCTTCGCGCGCACCGGCTACCACCGGGGCCTCGACCAGCTCCGCCGCGCCGGCTGGCGCGGGCAGGGGCCCGTCCCGTGGGAGCACGAGCCCAACCGGGGCTTCCTGCGCGCCCTGCACGCCCTCGGCCGCGCCGCCGCCGCGATCGGCGAGGACGACGAGGCCGAGCGCTGCCGCACGTTCCTGAGCGACAGCAGCCCCACGGCGGCCGACGTCCTCGGCGGCTGATCAGCACCGCTGATCGTTTTCGCGGGGCCCACCCCCGGACGGCGTGCGTTTTCCTCTAGGTCCAGGTACGGGTACGCTTTGATCGCAAGAGGCCCCTTCGCTCTTGCGGCGACCGGGGCCTTCGTCGTGGGAAGGGAACAGCGGCATGCCGGCCATCGTTCTTGTCGGAGCCCAATGGGGAGATGAGGGCAAGGGCAAGGCCACCGACTTGCTGGGCGGGGACGTCGACTACGTCGTCCGCTACCAGGGTGGCAACAACGCCGGCCACACGGTGGTCATCGGCGACAAGAGCTACGCGCTGCACCTGCTGCCGTCCGGGGTGCTCTCCCCCGACGTGGTCCCCGTGATCGGCAACGGCGTCGTGATCGACCCGGCCGTGCTGCTCCAGGAGATCGACGGGCTGCGGGACCGCGGGATCACCTGCGAACGGCTGCTGATCTCGGGGAACGCGCACCTGATCATGCCCCACCACCGGGCCCTGGACAAGGTCACCGAGCGCTACCTCGGCAAGGCCAGGATCGGCACGACCGGGCGCGGCATCGGCCCCGCCTACGCCGACAAGATCAACCGGATGGGCATCCGCGTCCAGGACCTGTTCGACCCGAACATCCTGAACCAGAAGCTCGACCTGTCGCTGCGCGAGAAGAACCAGGTCCTGACGAAGGTCTACAACCGGCGCCGGATCGAGACGGGCCCGATCGTCCAGGAGTACCTGGCCTACGGGGAGCGGCTGCGGCCGTTCGTCGCCGACACCTCGCTCGTGCTGAACAAGGCCCTGGAGGACGACAAGGTCGTCCTGCTGGAGGGCGCCCAGGGCACCCTGCTCGACCTCGACCACGGCACCTATCCGTTCGTCACCTCCTCCAGCCCGACGGCGGGCGGGGCGTGCGCGGGCTCGGGCATCGGCCCCACCCGGATCAGCCGCGTGATCGGGATCCTGAAGGCCTACACGACCCGCGTCGGCTCCGGCCCCTTCCCCACCGAACTGCTGGACGAGCAGGGCGAGTTCCTGCGCACGACCGGCGGCGAGTACGGCGTCACCACCGGCCGCGACCGCCGCTGCGGCTGGTTCGACGCGGTGATCGCCCGCTACGCCACCCGGGTCAACGGGATCACCGACTACTTCCTCACCAAGCTGGACGTCCTGTCCGGCCTGGAGCGCGTCCCGGTCTGCGTCGCCTACGAGATCGACGGCGAGCGGGTCGAGGAGATGCCGACCACGCAGACCGACTTCCACCACGCCAAGCCCGTCCTGGAGCACCTGGACGGATGGAAGGAGGACATCACGGCCGCGAAGACGTTCGACGACCTGCCGAAGAACGCGCAGGCCTACGTCCGGACGCTGGAGGAGATGTCGGGCGCCCAGATCTCCGCGATCGGCGTCGGGCCCGGCCGCGAGCAGACGCTGTCGCTGCGTCCCCTCATCTGACCTCGCGCCTTTACCCCATGTCCACCAGGGCCCGAGGCGCCGGCGCTAGCGTGCGGTGACGTGACGCGAACCGTCGAGGTCCACGGCCACCGGGGGGCGCGGGGGCTTCGTCCGGAGAACACCCTCCCCGGCTTCGCCCACGCGCTCGCGCTGGGCGTGGACGCCGTCGAGCTCGACGTCGGCCTCACCTCGGACGGCGCGGTCGTCCTCGTCCACGACCAGGTCCTCTCGCCGGTGACCCTGTCCGACACGAGGCCGGCGCGTCCCGGTGACCCGGCGTTCCCCTATGTCGGCAAGGCGGTCGGGGACCTCACGCTGGAGCAGCTCAAGACCGTGGACGCGGGCGTCCGGCGACGCGACGACGCGTTCACGGCGACGCAGCTCCCGCTGCCGGGCACCCCGGTCCCGACGCTCGCCGAGACGTGCGCGCTGCTGGCGCCGTCCGAGGTGCGGCTGTCGGTGGAGCTGAAGACCGACCCCACCTGGCCCGACGAAGACATCGCCCTGTTCGTGTCGGCCGTCGCGTCCGTGTTGGAGGGGGCGGGGGTGACCCGTAGGAGCCGGCTGCTGGCCTTCGACTGGCGCGTCCTCGCGGAGGCCCACCGCCACCCGGCGCTCGGCCGCGTGGCACTGGTCGAGCGCAAGACGCTCGTCCCGGGCACCGCGTGGCTCGCCGGACTCGCGCCGGACGACCCGGTCGCCGCCGCCACGGCGATCGGCGCGACCGCGCTGTCGCCCGAACACACGCTGATCACCCCGGCCCTGGTCGATGACGCCCACGCCGCCGCGCTCCCCGTCATCGCGTGGACGGTCAACGAGCCCGAGGACATGTCGCGCCTGACCAAATACGGCGTGGACGCGCTCGTCACCGACTACCCGGACCTGGCTCTCGCCGTCCGCGCCTAGAGCGCGCTGCGAAGTGGCCTCAGCCACCGCGCGGGCGCGTGGCTGAGCGGTGGGGCGAAGCCGGAGGCGAGCCCCACCGGGAAGATCGCGAAGCGATGCCGCGCCCGCCAAGGCACGGTCAAGGTACGAGCCGCCAGGCGAGTGCCTTGGGCCGGGACTTGAATAGTCACAGCCAGCCGTTGCGGCGGAAGCCTCGGTAGAGGGAGAGACAGGCCAGGCCGATGACGGCGAGGATCAGCGGGTAGCCGTAGCGCCACTGCGTCTCGGGCATGAAGTCGAAGTTCATCCCGTAGACCCCGGCGATGGCCGTCGGGACCATGAAGATCGCGCCCCAGGCGGAGATCTTGCGCATGTCCTGGTTGTCGGCGACGGTCACCTGGGTCATGTGGGCCTGGAGTATGGGGTTCAGCAGCTCGTCGTAGGACTCGACCTGCTCGCGGACGCGGGTGAGGTGGTCCTCGACGTCCCGGAGGTACTCCTTGATCTCGGCGGGCACGAAGCGGCGGCCCGACAGGTTGCGCAGCGGGCCGGCGAGCGGGCCGACGGCGCGCTTGAGCTGGATGACCTCGCGCTTGAGGCGGTAGATGCGGCGGGACTCGTCGGTGCGCTCGGGGGAGAAGACGGCCTCCTCGACCTCGTCGATGTCCTCCTGGACGGCGTCGGCGACGCAGACGTAGCCGTCCACCACGCGGTCGGCGACGGCGTGCAGGACGGCCGCCGGGCCCTTGCCGAGGCGGGCCGGGTCGCGCTCCAACTGCTCGCGGACGGGCCCGAGGGCCCCGTGCGCGCCGTGCCGGACGGTGACGACGAAGTCCGGCCCGCAGAAGATCATGATCTCGCCGGTCTCGACGACCTCCGCGCCGCCCGGCCCGCTCGCGACGTAGCCGACGGTCTTCATCACGACGAAGTGCACGTCGTCATAGCGCTCCAGCTTGGGCCGCTGGTGGGCGTGGATCGCGTCCTCGACGGCGAGCGGGTGCAGGCCGAAGACCTCGGCCAGCTCGGTCAGCTCGGTCGCGGACGGCTCGTGGAGCCCGACCCAGACGAAGCCCGCGGAGTCGCCGTCGGCGGTGAGGCGGCCGTCGCGGATGAGGCGCACGGCGTCCTCGACGGTCGCCGTGGAGGCGCGGTGCCCGTCGATGTAGGCGGCCCAGTCGATGACGGCGGAGTCGCGGGGGCGGATCGGCGCGGCGGTGGGGCGCCCGCGCGTCTTGAACAAGCCGCTGGGACGGACTCTGGTCATGGCCATGAGGTGCTCCTAACCCTCCGGCCACACGCGTAACGCGCGCGCTCGACCCGGGCTGGATCAGCTCAGGGAGCGCACGCGAGCGACGGCCGGACGCCAGATGGAGGCGGACGGATGGACAGTCCTGCTCGGACTGTGAGGGTTTTCCGGCGAACCGCAAGGATCACCAGGACTCATCCCGACCACCTCCTTCCGCACCTTCGACAGCGGGCGTCAAGCCCGTCGCAGCTTACCAGCCGATATTTAGGACGCCGGGCGCAATGCGAAGGTTCACCCGTGACCCGTGTGACGGCCGCCTCACCGTCACGCGCCCGCCCCGCGCCCGGACGCGGGCGGCGCGGGACGCGGGCGGGGGGCGGGACCACTAAGCTCGCGTGACGTGCGAGTACTCGTCCTTGGATCGGGTGGCCGCGAGCACGCGCTCGCCCGCGCCCTGCACCGCGACCCAGCCGTCAGCGCCCTCCACTGCGCCCCGGGCAACCCGGGCACGGCGGCGATCGCGGACAACCACCAGCTCGACCCCACCGACCCCGTCGCCGTGACCGAGCTGGCCGGGCGGCTCAGCATCGAACTCGTCGTCGTCGGTCCCGAGGTGGTGCTGATGGCGGGGGTCGGCGACGCGCTGCGCGCGGCCGGCATCCCCTGCTTCGGGCCCGACCGCGCCGCCGCCCGCATCGAGGGGTCCAAGGCGTTCGCGAAGGAGGTCATGGCGGCGGCGGGCGTCCCGACCGCCGACGCGCGCGTCTGCGAGACGACCGCGCAGGTCGAGGCGGCGCTGGACGCGTTCGGCCCGCCCTACGTGGTGAAGGACGACGGGCTCGCCGCCGGCAAGGGCGTGGTGGTCACCGACGACCGGGCGGCCGCCGCCGCGCACGCCGCGTCCTGCGACCGCGTGGTCGTCGAGGAGTTCCTGGACGGCCCGGAGGTGTCGCTGTTCGCGCTGTGCGACGGGGTGCACGCCGTCCCGCTGCTGCCCGCGCAGGACTTCAAGCGCGCCTACGACGGGAACGAGGGCCCCAATACGGGCGGGATGGGCGCCTACACACCGCTCCCCTGGGCGCCCGACGGCCTCGTGGAGGAGATCATGGCGACGGTCGTCCAGCCGACCGTCGACGAGCTGCGCGGCCGCGAGACGCCCTATGTCGGCGTCCTGTACGCGGGTCTGGCGCTGACGTCCCAGGGCCTGCGCGTGATCGAGTTCAACGCCCGGTTCGGCGACCCGGAGGTGCAGGTCGTCCTGGACAGGCTGGCCACGCCGCTCGCGACGCTCCTCCAGGCGTGCGCGATCGGCGGGCTCGACCCGGCGCTGCGTCCCGAGTGGCGGCCGGGCGCGGCCGTCACGGTCGTGGTGGCCGCCGAGGGCTACCCGTCCGCGCCGGTCAAGGGCGACGAGATCACGGGGCTGGCCGAGGCGAACGTGGTCGAGGGCGCCTACGTGCTGCACGCGGGCACCGGCCGCGACGCCGAGGGGCGGCTCGTCGCCTCCGGCGGCCGCGTCCTCGACGTGGTCGGCTCCGGGCCGGACCTGGCCACCGCCCGCGCGGCGGCCTACGACGCCGTCGCCGAGATCTCGCTGCGCGGCTCCCACCACCGCACCGACATCGCGCTGGAGGCCGCCGAGCCGGCCGGCCGGGCCGGCTGAGACCCGGGCGCTCGGGCACGGCGGGCGACCTGGGACAATCGTCGGGTGATCGAGAGGTACACGCTTCCGGAGATGGGCCGCGTCTGGAGTGACGCGCACAAATACGAGCTGTGGTGCCAGGTGGAGGTCCTCGTCGCCGAGGCCCACGCCGAGGCGGGCACCATCCCGCCGGAGGTGGTCGAGCCGGTCCGCAAGGCGCCGCCGCCGACGCCGGAGGCGGTGCACGCGATCGAGGCGGTCACCCAGCACGACGTGATCGCCTTCCTGTCGGCGTGGGCCGACAACACCGAGCCGCGTGAGGCGGCCCGGTACGTCCACTTCGGCATGACCTCCTCGGACCTGCTCGACACCGCGCTCGCGCTCCAACTCGTCGAGGCCACCGACATCCTGCTCGCCAAGGCCGACACGCTCGTCGCGACCCTGCGCGACCACGCGCTCGCGCACCGGGCGACGCTGCGGGTGGGACGCACGCACGGCATCCACGGCGAGCCCGACGTGTGGGGCCACCGCGTCGCCGACTTCGCGTTCGCCATGGCCCGCTCCCGCGACCGCCTGCGCCGCGCCCGCGAGGCCGTCGGCGTGATGGCCATCTCCGGCGCCGTCGGCACCTACTCCAACATCGACCCGGCCGTCGAGCTGCACGTCGCGCGCAAGCTCGGGCTGAAGAGCGCGGACGTCTCGACGCAGGTCGTGATCCGCGACGGGATCAGCGAGTGGGTCTCGGCCCTGGCGATCATGGCGACGGTGTGCGAGGCGGTCGCGCTGGAGGTGCGGCACGGCCAGCGGACCGAGGTCCGCGAGCTGTGGGAGCCGTTCGGCAAGGGCCAGAAGGGCTCGTCGGCGATGCCGCACAAGAAGAACCCGATCATCTCCGAGCGGCTCGCGGGGATGGCGCGGATCGTCCGCGCGCAGGTCGTCCCGGTGCTGGAGGGCATCCCGCTCTGGCACGAGCGCGACATCTCGCACTCCTCGACGGAGCGGATCGCGCTCCCGGACGCCTCGATCGCGCTCGACTACATGCTGAACCTCACGAACCGGCTCATGTCCGGCCTGGTCGTGGACGAGGCGCGGATGCGGGCCAACCTCGACTCGACCGGCGGCCTGATCTACACCTCGACCGTCCTGCTGGAGCTGGTCGAGGCGGGCATGTCGCGCGACGACGAGGCGTACCCGCTCGTCCAGAAGGCCGCGATGGAGACCTGGGAGACCGGCGTCCCCTTCCGCGACACGCTGCGCACGCACGCCGCCGCCGCGGGCCTCACGCTGGACGAGGCGCGCCTGGACGCCGTCTGCCGCCCCGAGCGCTTCGTCGAGCGCCTGTCCCCCGTCTTCGACCGCCTCTCCGCCCTCGCCTGACCCCGCCCGGCGGGATGATCGGGACGGGCGGGGACGTTCGACACGGATGCAACGACCACTGGAGGGGACCTTGCCGGCGACGCTGACCGAACTGAACGTGTATCCGCTCAAGAGCGGCCGCGGCACATCGCTGGAGCGTGCCGAGCTGACGGACCGCGGGGTGCGGTACGACCGCGAGTTCATGCTCGTCACGCCCGACGGCCGCTTCATGTCGCAGCGGACCACCGCGTCGATGGCGTTGATGCGGCCGGCCTACAACGGCGAGGTCCTGTCGGTGGACGCGCCGGGCATGGAGACGCTCGTCCACAAGGCGGCGGACGACGGCGACGTCCTGGACGTGACCGTGCACCGGTACGAGTGCCAGGGCGTCGACCAGGGGGACGAGGCCGCCGCCTGGTTCTCCTCGCTTCTGGGGCGCGACTGCCGGCTGGTGCGCTTCACCGGCAGTCGCGCCACGGGGCGGGGCGGCGGCGTGCTGATGTTCGCCGACGCCTACCCGCTGCTGCTCATCTCCGCCGAGTCGCTCGCCGAGCTGAACGGGCGGCTGGACGAGCCGCTCCCGATGAACCGGTTCCGGCCGAGCATGGTCGTGGAGGGGCTCGGCGCGTTCGGCGAGGACGCGGTCCGGCTGCTGCGCGTCGGCGAGACGGTGGTCGAGCTGGTGAAGGCGCGCGGGCGCTGCGTCGTCACCACCACCGACCAGGACACCGCCGAGCGCGGCCGGGAGCCGCTGCGGACCCTCGCGTCCTACCGCACCAGGGACCAGGAGATCGTGTTCGGGCAGGACGCGATCCCCCGCGCGGTCGGCGCGCTCGCGGTCGGCGACCCGGTCGAGATCCTGGAGTACAAGTGAAGCACCTGCACAGCGGCAAGGTCCGGGACCTGTACGAGCTGCCAGGCGGCGAGCTGCTCATGGTGGCCCGCGACACGGTCTCGGCGTTCGACCACGTCCTGGACACCCCGGTCCCGGACAAGGGCCGCATCCTGACCCAGCTGTCGCTGTGGTGGTTCGAGCAGCTCGCGGACCTGCTGCCCAACCACGTCATCTCGACGGACCTGCCGGACGGCGCGCCCGCCGAATGGGCCGGACGGTCGGTCGTCGCGCGCCGCCTCGACATGGTCAAGGTCGAGTGCGTCGCGCGCGGCCACCTCACCGGCTCGGGCCTCAAGGACTACCAGGCGACGGGGACGGTGTGCGGCGTGCCGCTGCCGCCCGGCCTCGTGGACGGCTCCGCGCTGCCCGAGCCGATCTTCACCCCGACCACCAAGGCGCCGGTCGGCGAGCACGACGAGCCGATGACGTTCGAGCAGGTCGAGCAGGCCGTCGGCGCGGACGTCGCGGCCCGCGTCCGCGAGCTGACCCTCGCGGTCTTCCGGCGCGGCGCCGAACTCGGCCGCGAGCGCGGCATCATCGTCGCCGACACCAAGATCGAGCTGGGCTGGGCGCCGGACGGCGAACTCGTGCTCGCCGACGAGGTCCTGACGCCCGACTCGTCCCGCTTCTGGCCGCTGGACGGGTGGGAGCCCGGCCACGCGCAGCCGTCCTTCGACAAGCAGTTCGTCCGCGACTGGCTGCTGTCGCCCGCGTCGGGCTGGGACCGCGACTCCGGCGCGGCGCCGCCGCCGCTGCCGCCCGAGATCATCGAGCGCACCCGCGCCAAGTACGTGGAGGCCTACGAACGGCTGACCGGCCGCGCCTTCGCCTGAGCGGCGCGGGCGGCTAGCCGACCACCTCGCCGGTCTCGTTGCCGTAGCGGTCGCGCATGGCGGTGGGGACGATCTCGACGGTGAGGCCGGGCAGGGACGCCACCGCCATGCTCCCGGCGGTGGGGCGCAGCGTCGCGGTGAGGTCGTCGAGGGCGGACGGCGGGACGTGCACCTCCAGCACGCCCTCGCCCGGCTGCTCCACGGCGAACGCGTCGGCCGGGCGGAACGCGAGCACGGTGTCCTCGGTCTGGAGGAGCAGTTCGCGGCCGAAGGGCAGGCGTCCGCGCAGCGACTCGGCGACCGCCGTCGCCTGGAGAGCGCCGAGGCGAAGCGTGGTGGCTCCGGCGTCGCGCTCCCAGTGCGCGGTGGTCACGTACAGGAGGCCGCTGTTGGAGCCGTCCCGCGCGATCCCCTCCCGGACGGCTCGCGCCAGCTCCGGTGCGGCGAGCAGCGAGCGGCGGTCGACGTCGGTGACGAACAGCGGCAGGTGGGGCGCGAGCGCGTCCATGAAGGCCCCGGCGTTCCACTGCCGGACCGCCTCGTACTCCTCGGTCGCGAGCCCGACGACCTGCAAGAACTTGACGCTGCCGTGCGGGGTCGCGATCTCGCCCAGCTCGGGGTCGAGGACGAACCCGACGGCGCGGATGTCGGAGTCCTCGCGCTCGGCGGCGATCGGCCCGTTGACGCTCATGTGGTGGCCCGGCTCGAACCAGTTGCCCGAGTTGAACACGTACCGGCCGAGGTTCTGGAGCAGGTTCGCCGCCCAGACCGGCGGCGTCTCCTCGGCCGGGTCGCGGACGAGGCGGAAGGTGAACTCGAACCCCCAGCCCGACTCGTCGGGGTCCTCGGACTCCTTCTCGTACAGCTCCGACATCCCGTAGGACACGAAGTGCCAGTGCGGCACCGGCTCGGCGCGCGGGTAGACGCTGATGCCGTCGAGCGGGTCCGGACCGCCGAGCGACCACTTGTGCACGGTGCCCAGATGGTAGGGCGCGGTGTCCCCGTAGAGGGGGCGCAGGGCGGCGTCGATGGCGTCCCAGCCGGGGGATTCGTCCATGAAGATCACCCTAGTGGCGGGGCGGGCGCGGCGGGTCCGGGCGGTGAATTTGCCCCGGAGGCCGAACCTTTGCGAACCCCCGGGTATCTCACCGAACAGAGCGGCGCCGGGGTGGCGCGGACCGGACGCCCCATCTCCGCCTCGGTGGTTTACTGGGGTCCCGTTGGGCAGGGGGGACACGTTCGGCGCGCCCGGCCCTCGTGATCCGCCAGCAGACCCACGTGATCCGGTAGCACCGTTGACGGCACCCAAAAGGAGTTAGGCGGACATGAGCATGGGCCACGAGGTTCGGTACCGCGTGCGCGGCGGCCGGAAGTTGCAGGGCACGGTCTTCATCCAGGGCGCCAAGAACGCCGTCCTGCCGATGATCGGCGCCTCGCTGATGGCCTCCACGGGCCGCACCGTGCTGCGCAACGTCCCGATCATCGAGGACGTGCGGCGCGCGGTGGAGCTCGCGCGGGCGATCGGCGCGAAGGCCGAGCTGCACGAGACCGAGCGGACGCTGGTCATCGACGCGTCCTCGCTCAGCAGCCCGGTGCTGCCCGCCGACATCGCCTCCCGGTTCCGCGGCTCGTTCCTGTTCGTCCCGGCGCTGCTGCACCGGCTCGGCGAGGCCGTCATCGAGGGCGTCGGCGGGTGCAACCTCGGCAGCCGCAACCTGGACTTCCACTACAACGGCTTCAAGCGGATGGGCGCCACCGTCACCGAGCAGGTGGCCGACAACGGCGACGGGATCATCCACATCAAGGCAGGCGACCTGCGCGGCGGCACGCTGTACTGCGACACCCCCTCGCACACCGGCACCGAGAACCTGATCATGGCGGCGGCGCTCGCCCGCGGCACCACGCTGATCAAGAACGCGGCGCTGGAGCCGGAGGTGCTCGACAACATCGCGATCCTCCAGGCGATGGGCGCCAAGATCAGCGGCGGCGGCACCGGGTTCATCACCGTCGAGGGCGTGGACGAGTTGACCGCCGTCGAGCACAGCGTCATGCCCGACCGGATCGACGCCGGCGTCTTCGTGATGGCCGCCGCGATCACCGGCGGCGACCTGAGCCTCGTCGGCGCGAGCCTGGAGCACCTCGGCGTCGCCGCCGACAAGCTGGAGCAGATGGGCGTCGAGTTCCACCAGCGGGGCGCCGTCCTCCAGGTCCACCGCGACCGGACGCTCCGTCCGATCAACGTCATCACCGACGAGTACCCGGGCTTCGCCACCGACCTCCAGTCGCCGATCATGGCGCTGTCGTGCCTGGCCGAGGGCCCGTCCTACATCTACGAGCGGATCTTCGACGGGCGCTTCAAGCTGGCCCACGAGCTCGGCAAGATGGGCGCCGACATCGAGGTGGACGGCAACCGCGCCAAGGTCAACGGCCCGCGCGGCCTGCGCGGCGCCGAGGTCGAGGCCCACGACCTGCGCTGCGGCAGCGCGCTGGTGCTCGCCGGGCTCGCCGCCGAGGGCGAGACGACGATCACCTCCGCGTACTACCTCGACCGCGGCCACGCCCACACGGCCGAACGGCTGTCCTCGCTCGGCGCCGACATCGTCCGCGAAGCCGAGTAGTCCGCCCATCCCCGAGCCACCCCAAGCCACCCCGAGCCCGTGGGGGCCGCCTCCGGCGCCCCCGCGGGCTCGCGCGTTCTATTCAGTGTCATTTGTATTTCGTATGACAACTGACCTTTCTCGCATCATGACCGAACCTCGTTCGCGTGTCAGACGCGTGCACGGACGGTCACGGACGACCGAGCGGTCACTCGGGCTCCGAGGGCGGCCGCAAGTGGCCGGGCGCGGGGGCCCGACCTGACCAACTCCAAAGTGGGTCCTTACCGGGGTTGTAACCCCCGGCGGCGGTCCGCCCCCAAATCTGCCGACATGGCGTCACCGGCCAACTACACCTGGCTATGGAGTGACGGTTCCATGTCCGCCACGCCGACGCGTTGACCTGGGATGTAAGCTCTGGAACGCTCCCGATGGACCTGACCGTAACGCGGTAAAAAATCACCGCCCCGGAGAGTCACGGCCGCGCGAACGGATCACTCGTATTTCCGGCCGGTCCGACACCGGGTCGGTGGATTTCGGCCTGCGCGTAAACCGATCGGACCGCACAAGGGTCCCTTCAGTGCGCAACAGCGTCAGGAGGGCCCTCTAGCGGCGATTTCGGGTCTTGTTTTTCAACTTCGGACGACCGAAGATGCAGGATCAAGGCTGGCCGAATGGTGACAAATTACTGACTAGGGGGTCGCGTAGGTTACTTTTTCGCCGCACTCTTGATTCGATTTCGCGTCTGGGCGTCACACATCGTCGCCCTGACCCGATCTGCCCACTGAGGAACGAATCGCACGGGAACTGCGGTGCTGGGTCAGAAGGCAGGGGCGACGAGCCATGAGTCAACCGTTGGGCGAAACGTGCGCGAACGCGTGGCTGGGGCCACCGGGTCTCCGCCGAGAGGATGGACCGGAAGCGAGAGATCATCGATGACGGCCGCACGAACGGGGTCGGTGACACCCGATCTCACGATCGGCGTCGTAGGCCCGCATGACCTCGTCGAGAGGGTCATGTTGATGGGCCACGGCCCCACACCGGTACCAAGCCGGCTGGTGGCCGCCGCTTACAGGGACGAACAGGAGGCGGCCGACAAGGTCGTGCGGCTCGGATCGGGTGTGGACGTGTGTCTGTTCGCCAGCCCGGTGCCGTACGACTTCGCCCGCAAGGCGGGGGTTCTCACGATGCCCGCCACCTACGTCCCGTTGAACGGCGCCGCCCTGCAAGGCGCGTTGCTACGCGCATCACTGGACGAGCGCTTCGACCCGTCGCGGGTGAGCATCGACGTGCTCGGACGCGCCGAGGTCGAGGAGGCCTACGCCGAGATCAGCCTCGGCACCGAGCAGGTGCACCTGCGTGAGGAGGCCGCCGGGCCCGGCACGCTCGCCGCCTTCCACGAGCGGCTGTGGCGGCGCGGCGCGACCACGGTCGCGATGACCTGCGTGCACGCGACGGCGGAACGGATGGAGATGGCGGGCGTGCCCACCATCCGCGTCCGGCCGACCGGCGCGGCGATCCGCAGCTCCCTCCAGACGGCGGCGCTGCTCGGCGCCCACCACCGGCTGGAGGAGTCGCAGCTCGTCGTCGTGCTCGTGGACGTCCCGACGCTGCGCGAGACGCCCCGCCGCGTGACCCCCCGTTACTGGCGGGACGAGCTGAAGCTGGCGCTGCACCGCGTCCTGCTCCAGGAGGCGCACCGCATGAACGCCTCGGTGTGGCCGCTGGACGACCACAGCTACCTGGTCATCGCCACGCGCGGATCGGTCACCGCCTCCACCGAGGGCTTCCGGACGCCGCCGTTCGTCGAGCGGGTCCGGGAGGAGCTCGGCCTCGCGATCGAGGTCGGCATCGGCATGGGGCGCACCGCGCACGAGGCGGAGAACCACGCGCGCGCCGCGCTCGCCCGCTCGCAGAGCTCCCAGCGGGCGCAGGGCTTCGCGCTCGACCGCGACGGCCGGGCGCTGGTCCCGGCGCCCCGCACCCCGCCGCGCAGCCAGCCGCAGGCGAAGCCGAAGGGTCTGGAGATCCTCGCGCGCCTCGCCGACAAGCTCGGCGACCAGGACCAACCCCTCATCGTGGACGCGGAGAACGCGGGCAAGATGCTCGGCGTCACCCCCCGCACCGCGCGGCGCCTGCTGCGCACCCTCGTCGAGGAAGGGCTCGCCTGGCCGCTCCCGCCGAACCGGACGCCGCAGCCCGGCCGTCCGCGCCAGCTCTACCGCCTGATCGTCGAGAAGCTCGGCCCGAAGGCCACCACCGGCTGACGGCGGCGGTCACGCCGCCCCCGGACACCGCGGTCCGGGGGCGGGGAGGCGGCGAGGTCAGTTCCGGTGGGGAAAGGCCCTGGCCACGGCCAGGAACGCGTCGTTCTCCTCCGGCGAGCCGATCGAGACGCGGGCGCCCTCGCCCGCGAACGGGCGCACGCTCACGCCCTCCGCGTCGCACGCCTCCGAGAACTCCATGGTCCGCTCGCCGAGCCGCAGCCACACGAAGTTGGCCTCGGTCGGCGGGACCGTCCAGCCGTCCTCGACGAGGGCGCCGCGGACCCGGTCGCGCTCCTTCACCGTGCCCTCGACCCGCGCGAGCAGCTCGTCGGTCGCGGCCAGCGAGGCGATTCCGGCGGCCTGCGCGACGGAGTTGACGCTGAACGGCAGGAACGTCTTGCGGATCGACCCGGCCACCAGCGGGTGCCCGACCAGGTAGCCGATCCGCAGCCCGGCCAGGCCGTAGGCCTTGGAGAACGTGCGCAGGATCGCGAGGTTCGGGCGGTCGCCGATCAGCGTCAGCCCGTCCGGGACCTCCTCGTCGCGGACGTACTCGCGGTACGCCTCGTCCAGGACGACCAGGCAGTCCTCGGGGACGCGGTCGAGGAACGCCTCGATCTCGGCGCGGCCGACGACCGTGCCCGTCGGGTTGTTCGGGTTGCAGACGAAGACCAGCCGGGTGCGGTCGGTGATCGCGTCCGCCATCGCGGCGAGGTCGTGGGTCTCCTCGCGCAGCGGCACCTGGACGGGCGTCCCGCCCGACAGCGCCACCAGCAGCGGGTACGCCTCGAACGACCGCCACGCGTAGACGATCTCGGCGCCCGGCTCCGCGACGGCCTCAAGCAGCATCTGGGACACCCCGACCGAGCCGCAGCCGACCGCGACATGATCGGCCGGGACGCCGGCGTGGGCCGCGATCGCCTCGGTCAGCGCCGTCGCGTTGTTGTCGGGGTACCGGTTGATGTTCGCCGCCGCTTCGGCGATCGCGTCCAGCACCGAAGGCAGCGGGCCCTGCGGCGACTCGTTGGAGGACAGCTTGAACGAGCGGCCCTCGGGCGACACGACGACCTTGCCGGGCTTGTAGGCCACGAACCGGTCGAGGACGGAGCGGAAGCGCGGAGTGGTGACTTCGGACACCGTTGTCCTCCAGATGAACATGGGTGGTCGGCACCCAGCCTACGTATCGCCGCGCTTTGGACATAGTGGACGGTCACCCGAACCGGCGCGTGATCGGAACCGCGGCGTCACCGGAAGCGCGGCGTCACCGGTCCGACCGCAGCAGCCAGCAGACCGCGACGATCCGGACGAACTCCCAGTCGCGGGTGTCGCGCGGCCACCAGCCCCGGTTGAACGCCTGCTCGGCGAAGTCGCGGAGGTAGCCCATCAGCTCGTCGTCGCCGGCGGCACCGAGCTCGTCGCGGAGGGTGGCGACGTGCTGGTCCACCGCCGCGGCCAGGCCGGGCGAACCGGCCATCTCCGCGACGCCGGCGTCCCCGATGTCCCGGACGAGCAGTCCCAACACTTCGGACGAGTCACCGTTCATAGGGTGAGAACCTAGCAACGGCCGCACCGTGCTCGAAACGTCCCCCCAGGTCAAAGGGCCCTTCGCTCGGGCGGGGGGCGGAGCATCGGCGGCCGGAGCTGCTCGGCGGCGCCGCGTCCGTACAGGCGCGCCGGGCGCCCGCCGTCGCGGGTCGTCGTCCGGTCGGTCGGCACCAGGAACCCGTCGGCGCCGGTGACCTTCCGGTGGAAGTTCCGGGGGTCCAGGACGGTGCCCCAGACGATCTCGTACACGCGCCGCAGCTCCGCGACCGTGAACTCCGGCGGGCAGAACGCCGCCGCGAGCGAGGTGTACTCCAGCTTCGCCCGCGCCCGCTCCACCCCGTCGCACAGGATCCGCCGGTGGTCGAAGGCCGCCCGGTCGCGGGTGGTCAGCTCGTCGACCGACGTCCACAGCACCTGCGCGCGGCTGGAGGCGGGCAGGTCGGGCGCCAGCCCCAGATAGGCCACGCTGACGACCCGCTGCCTCGGGTCGCGGTCGGGGTATCCGTAGGTGGCGAGCTGCTCCAGGTGGATGCGGACGTCGGCCAGCCCCGCCCGCTCGGCCATCAGCCGCGACGCCGCGACCGGGAGGTCCTCGTCCAGCTGGATGAAGCCGCCGGGCAGCGACCACGTCCCGTCGTAGGGCGCCCGGTCGCGCCGCCACATCAGGGCGCAGAGGCGCTGCTCCCGCACGGTGAGGACGACAAGGTCGACGGTGACGGCGAGCCGCGGGACGGACATGGGGGAAGTCTATGGCGACCCTTGTGCGCCTCGGCTCCCAATGGCTCAGGCCCCGCCGGGGCGGCGGGGCCTGGGTGGACGGCTGAGGGAGGTCAGTTCTCCTTGGGGACCTCGACGGGCACGGTGGGGATCTGGGCGTTCGCCGGGGCGGCGCCGTTCTGGCCGGTGGGGCCGCTCATGCCGGCGAGGAGCTGGCGCGCGACGCCGAGGCCGGTGCCGCCCAGCGTGAGGGCCTTGGCGAGCATGTCCTCGATGCCCTCGGCGCCGTTGAGCACGACCATGTTGTCGACGTTGCCGAAAACCTTGGCCCCCGCCTCGACGATCTGGGGCCACTGCTCGGCGAGCTGCTGCGCGATGACCGCGTCGGTGTTGCGGGCGAGCGCGTCGGCGCGGGCCTTGATCGCCTCGGCCTCCGCGAGGCCCTTCTGGCGGGTGGCGTCGGCCTGCGCCTCACCGAGGATGCGGGTGGCCTCGGCCTCGCGCTGCGCCTTGAGCTGGATCTCGGTGGCGGCGGCCTGGGCCTGGGCGATGCGCTGCTCGCGGTCGGCCTCGGCCAGCTTGACCTGCTCGTAGGCGCGGGCGTCGGCGGGCTTGCGGACCTCGCTCTCCAGCCGCTTCTCGGTGCGCTCGGCCTCCAGCTCGGCGTTGCGGGTCTCCTTGAGGATGACCTCCTGGCGGGCCTGCTGGGCGGCCTGGTTGACCTGCCCCTCATACTCCGCCTTCTTGATCTCGGTGTCGCGGATCACCGCGGCGTTCTCGCGCAGGGCCTCCTGCTCGCGCTGGGTGGCCTCCTGGTCGCGCTCGGCCTCGGCGATGCGGGCGGCGGAGGCGATGCGGGCGGCGTGCGGGCGGCCGAGGTTGGTGATGTAGTCGGTCTCGTCGTCGATCTCCTGGATCTGGAGCGAGTCGACGACGAGGCCGAGCTTGCTCATCTCGTCGGCGGCGGAGCTGCGCGTCTCGCTGGTGAGCCGCTCGCGGTTGAGGATGAGGTCCTCGACGGTGAGGTTGCCGATGATCGAGCGGAGGTGGCCGGTGAACAGCTCGTGGATCGCGGCGTCCATCGACCCCTGCTGCTCAAGGAAGCGCCGGGCGGCGTTGGCGATCGACACGAAGTCGTCGCCGACCTTGTAGATGGCGACGCCGCGCACCTTCACCGGGATGCCCTGCTGGGTGACGCACTTGACCTCAAGGTTGGCGGCGCGGCTGTCGAGCCGCAGCCGGCGGGCGACCTGGAAGCCGGGCAGCACCGAGGTGCCCTTGCCCGTGACGATCTTGAACCCGAGGCTGTCCAGGCCGTCGATCGGCTTGGACTTGGCGCCCAGCCCGGAGATGATCAGTGCCTCGTTGGGCTCGGCGACCCGCCAGACCATCTTGAACAACACGATCAGCACGATGATGGCGACGACCACGGCTACCGCCGCGACGATCACGGGCATTCGGCTTCCTCCCCTCGGGCGACGGGCCTCTTCGAACGAGTCCGTACGCGTTTCCTCCTAGACGCGGAAAATGATCGAACGGTTCGCGTCCAGGGGAAACTTCGTAAATTTACCCATCCGCCCCCTCTCCCCGGACGGCTGAAACCGGCCAGCGGCAGGTGGAGACAGCGACCGGCCGCCGTGGTTCTCTGATGCACGCGGCAAGGGCCGGGGGGCTGATCCACGCCTGGGGAGTCACGTGAACACGATCGGATCTCCGACTCCGGACGCCCCGGCGGCCGCCGTCCAGCGGACCGCCAGGATCGCCGGTGTCTGGTTCGTCCTCACCTTCGCCTTCTCGATCCCGGCGGTGGTGCTGTACGACCCGGTCCTCAACGACGCGGACTACATCCTGGGATCGGGCGCGGACACGCAGGTGCGGCTGGGCGCCCTCCTGGAGATCCTCACCGCCGTGTCGAACATCGCGACCGCGGTCGTGCTGTTCCCCGTCCTGAAGCGGCAGAGCGAGAGCATCGCGCTCGGCTACTTCGGCGCGCGCATCCTCGACTCGACCTTCATCGTCGCGGGGGTCGCCTGTGTGCTCGCCGTCGTCGCCCTGCGGCACGACCTGGCGGGCGAGGGCGGCGCCGACGCCGTGCTGGTGGGCCGGGCGCTGACGGCGGTCAAGGACCAGACGTTCCTGCTCGGCCCCGCCTTCTGCGCGGGCTTCGGCAACGGGCTGCTGCTGGGCTACCTGATGTACCGGTCGGGCCTGGTGCCGCGCCCGATGGCGCTCATCGGGCTCATCGGGGGCCCCATCGCCTTCGCCACGGCGACCGCCGTGCTGTTCGGCGCCTACGAGCAGACGTCCCCGCTGAACGTCCTGTTCACGGTGCCGGAGATCATCTGGGAGGCGTCGCTGGGCATCTGGCTCCTCACCAAGGGTTTCCGCCCCGCTCCGATCATCGCGGGAACGGCCGCGGAGGCCCCGCGGGAGCCGGGTACGGCCTGACCGCCGTCTAGGCGAGCGCCTGCGCCACGTAGACGGTCCTCGGCGGGTGGTACTCGACCACGACGACGATCGTGCCGACGCCGAACTCCTCGCGCGGATCGACGGGATGCGCGTAGAACGCCTCGACGCCCCCGCGAATCGGGATCATGACCTCCCCGACCAGGCCGGCCCCGATCCTCCCGGTGACCCGCCCCTCCCGCCCGATCATGTGCCCCCTCGCGTTGTCCTCGGCGTCAGGCGCGGAGCGCCTTCCCTCGGCGGGCACCGCGGCGCTCGCCGGCACCGCTTCGAACCCGCCCGGCGGTTCGCTCCGCGAACAGGTTGTCGCAAGCTCGAACCTGCCTTCGGAAGCGGTCGCGCGGCGGGTGTCCGCCGGTTCAGATTACTGGCTCAGGTTGTCGATCACAGCCCCGGCGCCGGGACCGGGGGGCCTTGCTAGCCGAGGATCCGGCGGGCCTGGGTCAGGGACTCCCTGGCCAGGCGTTCGGCCTCCTGGCGGGTGGCGCGGGGGCCGAACACGCTGACCGTGCCCAGGTAGCGCTGGTCCTTGAACACCACGTACCAGGTGTAGGCGCGGTCGCGGCCGGTCACGGTGGTCACCCCGACCGCCCGCGAGCCGCCGCCGATGTCGCCGCGCACGGTCTCGGTCACCCGGTGCTCCGACCACTGCCGGCCCATCCTGGTGTGGAAGGTCAGGCAGCCCGGGGGGACGCGCGCGTTCACCTGCTTCTCGGCGTCGGCGTCCGGGACGCCCATCAGCGTCTCGGTGACCAGTTGGCCGTTGGGGGCGGTGAAGGCGGCCAGCGCGGCGGGGGTGTCGGCCTCGACGTTGCCGACCGGGCCTCCCACGGCGCCCGTCCCGCCGTTCTGGCAGCGCGGCTTGTCGACCGTGAGCTGCTTGCGGAGCTGTTCGAGGTCCTGGAACGCCTTGATCGTTCCGTACTCCCCGGAGTCGGGCTCGCCGTTGCGGCGGTAGCCGGGGGTCTCGACCAGCAGCGCCTGTTCGAGCTGCGCGGCGGTGTACCCGCCGGTGAGGACGGCCTTTCCGGCGCGGACGGGTTGCGCGCGCTCCTCCCCGCCGCCTCCGCAGGCGGACACCGCCGCCAGCGTCGCGACCAGGGTGACCGGGAGCATGAACGGGAGGAGCCTGTGGGCCATGCGGGCGACACTACGGCCCGAATCGCGCGAGATCCTCCGGCGACACGCCCTGGCGCCCGTTCCGGTGGGATCAGCCCTTCTGGTCGGCCCGCTCGTTGTAGACCCCGGCGTACTCCTGGCCCGACATCTTCTGGATCGTCTCGACGATCTCGTCGGCGATGGCGCGGCGGGCCTTGGCGGGCGGCAGGTCGTCGTAGTGGGAGAAGTCCATCGGGGGGCCGATGCGGACGGTCGGCCGGGGCCCGAACACGCGCGGCAGCGAGGCGCCGAGCGGCTGGATCTTCTCGGTGCCCTCCAGCGCGACCGGCAGGACGCGGGCGCCGGAGGTGAGGACCAGCCAGCCGACGCCGGTGCGGGCGCGGTAGAGGCGCCCGTCCGGGGAGCGGGTGCCCTCGGGGTAGATCGCGAACGCGCCGCTGTTGTCGAGGATCTCGGCGGCCTGCTCCAGGGCGCCCATCGCGGCGCGCCGGGCGCCGCGCCGGACCGGGACGTGCCCGAGGTTGGTGAGGAACCAGCGGACGAAGCCCTTCTTCAGCCCGCCGCCCTCGAAGTAGTCGGCCTTGGCGATGTAGGTCACCGGACGCGGGACCGCCAGCGGGATGATGAAGCTGTCGATGAACGACAGGTGGTTGCTGGCCACGATGAGCGGGCCGTAGCTCGGCACGTTCTCGCCGCCCTCCACCCGGGGGCGGAAAAGCAGCCAGAGGATCGGACGCACCACGCGCGTCATGAACGTGTAGAACACCAAGCCTCCCGAATTCGGCACCGCCACTGTAACCTCTGCGCCGATCCGGGCCCGGGTCACCGCCTGCTTTTCCCGCGGGGGTGCCGGTCAACAATGGGCCTGCCGCAGGTCACGTGCGCACCGGCAAGCCTATACTGGGCGGGTCCGTACCGGGGAACGCGGGTCGGCGCCATTGGCCGGGGGCTTCGGGCGGCCACCATTCTTACCGATAAGTAAGTTTCTCTACAGTAGGTTATTGCGCCGTTTCCGCGGCCGCCCGGCGGCGGGACGCGGCGTCCCGCCGCCGGGGCGGGGGCCCGGGGCCGGGCCAGGCGACCTGGTCCTTTGCCTGCACGTTCTTCAAATGCGGGCACGGGTGCGCGATCCTGAGGAGGCACCTGGGACGGGCTCTGGGCCCTCCCAAGTCGGGGCATGAGGTGTCCAAATGGACTTCGACATCCATCTGATGCGCGACGAGCGCTGCACCCTCGCCCGGGTGCGGGGCGACATCGACGTGGTGTCCCGTCCGCGCTTCGAGCAGGCGTTGTTCGAGGTCGTGGACGTGGGCGACCCCCTCGTCGTCGACATGCGGCAGGTCACGTTCTGCGACTCCACCGGGCTGAACGCCATCGTGGCCGCCAACCGGCGCGCCCTCGAACGCGGCACACGGGTCGCACTCGTCGCACTGCCCCCGCGCGTCCAGCGGGTCTTCCAGATCACCGGGGTGGACAAGTTCATCCCGATCCACGAGACGCTCGGCGAGGCGCTCGGGTCGCTGACCGCCGCACCGGAGGACCACCGCACCGGCAGCACCTGACCTCCGCCTTCCGTCCGGCAATTGGCCGTCGCGAAAGGCCGGTTCCGCCATCCCGCGATACGGAAAACGCGCGGCCAAGCTGGCAAATCATGTAATAAGTGGAAACGGCGGCTTTTCCCACGGCAAAATGTCAGGCAAATCGACAGCTTGTCATGCGAGCATCGACTGGCCTGGAGGGAGACGCCCCGTGAGATTCTCTGTCCTGGGTGAGCTGACGGTCACCGACGCCGAAGGGCGGCCACTCGGCTTCGGCGAGGGGCGGGTGCGCAAGCGCGGCGTCAGACACCTGCTGAGCGTGCTCGCGTTACGCGACTGGGCGCTGTCGGCCGAGCAGCTCCGCTCGCTGCTGTGGGACGACGACCCGCCGGAGAGCACGTCCGCCCCGCGAACGCTCGTGTACCGGGCGCGGCGGCTGCTCCCGCGCGGCGAGGAGAGCCTCGCCACCGAGGTCGACCACGCGGGCGTGCAGCGGTACCGGCTCGTCCGCGGCCCCGGGGACGAGTTCGACGTGGAGGAGTTCGGGAACGCCGCGACGCTCGCCGACAAGGAGCGGCGCCGGGGGAACCTGGAGCGGGCCGCGAGCCTGTACGAGGAGGCGCTCGCGCTGTGGCGGAACCGTCCGGGCGAGGCGCCGCTGCCGGACTTCCCGCCGACCGCGGCGATGGACGCCTACCTCGCGCCGCTGCTGACCCGCCGCGTCCAGGTGACCGAGGCGCTGGTCGAGACGCGGCTCGACCTCGGACGGCACGGCCCGGGGCTCGCCGAGCAGATATCGGGGTTCCTCGCCTTCGACCCGCTGAACGAGCGGCTGCACGCGCTGCGCATGCTCGACCTGCACCGCACGGGACGCCGCGCCGAGGCCCTGCTCGCCTTCCGGCACGCGGCCGAGTCGTTCGAACGCCTGCTGGAGACCTCGCCCGGCGCGCGGCTGGAGCGCATGCGGGACCGCATCCGCGCCGACGACCCCGCGCTGCTGTGGCGACCCCGGCAGAAATCTCCGCAGTGCGAGGACGAGCGCCCTCCCGACCTCCGGGCCCGCCCGACCGCGCGGGGGGTCGTGGACGTCACGCTCGGCGGCAAGGACAACTACGCCGCCGACCGCGCGTTCATCGCCAGGATCATCAAGGAGACCGGCACCGACACCTGGAAGCTGTCGGGGGAGAAGCGCGACTGCGTCGTCCGGATGATCCGCTACATCGGCGGGCGCGGCGTCCGGCAGTTCCTCGACCTCGGCACCGGCATGCCCGACCCGGAGGGGCGCGACGTCCACCGGATCGCGCGGCAGGTCGCGCCGGACGCGCGGCTCCTGCTGGTCGACAACGACCCCAACGTCGGCGCCTACGCGAACGCGCTGATGGCCGACGGCGAAGGCATCGTGTTCCGCGAACTCGACCTGCGCGACGTCGACGCGGTGCTGCGCGAGGCCCGCTCGCACCTGGACTTCGGCGAGCCGGTCGGCCTGCTGTGCGTGAACACGCTCCAGCACCTCGGCGACACCGGCGAGGACCTCGGCACCGGCGCGCTCGTCGAGGCGCTCGGCCGCTACTCCGGGGCGCTGCCGCCGGGCAGCCTGATGGCGGTCACCCATATCAGCGACGACGGCCTCGACCCGCGCCTGCGCCCCTACCTGGACGCCCGCGACCCCGGCAGCGTCTTCTCGCTGTACCTGCGCAGCCCCGCGCAGATCGAGCGGCTGTTCTGCGGGCTGCCGCTGGTCGAGCCGGGCCTGGTCGACGTCGGCCGGTGGCGTCCCGACCAGCCGTGGACGGAACGCAAGATGCGCATCATCGGCGGCGTGGCGGAAGTGCGCGGGGGTGCGCGCGCCGCTCGATGACCGCGCGCGTGCGCGGTTCCCGGGCGCCGACGGTGTGACCGACCGTGTGACGGAGGCGGCCTATCGTCCGAGTCATGTCTGGTCTAACTCGCTCCTTCCGGGGCGCGATGAAGCCACGACCCAACGCGGGGGATCAACGGGGGCCGACATCCAGGCCGGCGCACAGCGCGCGCGTATGGGACTACTGGCTGGGCGGAAAGAACTTCTACAGCACCGACGCGGAGGTCGCCATCGAACTGACGGAGATGCTTCCGCATCTCGGCCGGGCCGCACGGGCCCAACGGGGTTTCCAGAGCAGGGCCGTCCGCCATCTGGCGGAGAGCGGCGTCGACCAGTTCCTCGACATCGGCGTGGGGCTGCCCGCCCGGTACGGCACGCACGAGGTCGCGCAGGCCGTGGTGCCCTCCGCGCGGGTCGTGTACGCCGACAAGGACCCGGTCGTCATGGCGCACGCCCGCGCGCTGATGACGGGACGCCCCGAGGGCGCCGTCGCGCACCTGCTCGCCGACCTGCGCGACCCCGACGCGATCCTCCTGGGCGCGGCGGAGACCCTGGACCTCCGGCGCCCGGTCGCGCTGCTCCTGCTCGGGGTGCTGGAGCACGTCGGCGACGGCGAGGAGGCGCAGTGGATCGTGAAGCGGCTGCTGTCGGCGCTCGCGCCCGGAAGCCATCTCGTCGTGGGACACCTGACCGGGGTGCTGAGCCCGGCCGCGATGGAGCGGGCGGTCGCGCACTGGAACACCACGACCGCGCCGGGGGTGGTCAGCCGCACACCCGAGGAGATCTCGGCGTTCTTCGGGGGGACGGAGCCGCTGACCCCGGGCATCGTGACCTGCTCGCGGTGGCGGCCGGGGGCGGGGTCGCGGGTCCCGGCCGTCCACCGCTACGGCGGCGTCGGGCTCCTCTCCCACTAGGCCCAGGCCCTCGCCCGGCGGCGGAGGCCGCGGAGGGCCTCCTAGGTGCAGCCCTCGAACTGGGGGACGCTCGTCGTCAGTTTGAGGCCCGAGTCGCCGAACCACTTGTCGAGCAGGCGTCCGGCCGTGCCGTCCTGGTACATGCGGGTGAGCGCGCGGTTGACGGCCTCGCAGCCCTCCAGGTCGCCCTTGCGCAGGCCGACGCCGTACTTCTCGTCGGTGAACGGCGCGTTGATGATCTTTCCGCCGCGGCCGGCGGCGAAGCCGGCGAGGATCAGGTCGTCGGTGGAGACGGCGTCCAGGCGTCCGGCGGCGAGGTCGTCCATGCAGGCGCCGTAGGTCGGCGCGGTGACGGGCGTGGCGGCGATCTCGCGCTCCTCGACGACGCGCCGCCACGAGTTGGACCCGGTCACCTCGCAGATCCGCTTGCCCTTCAGGTCGCGGACGTCGCGGATGGCGGCGCCCGGCCGGACGAGCGTGTCCTGGTGCGCGACGTAGTACGGCCCGGCGAACGTGACCGCCTTCTTGCGCCGGGCCGTGATCGAGTACGTCGCGAAGATCAGGTCGACGTCGCCCGCCGCCAGCGCCGCCTCCCGGACGGAGGAGTTCGTCGTCCGGAACCGGATCCGGCTCCTCGGCACGCCGAGCCTGCCCGCGACGTAGACGGCGACATCGACGTCGAACCCCGTGTAGACGCCGTCGGGGCCCCGCCGTCCGAGCCCGGGCTGGTCGGCCTTCACGCCGATGACCAGGGACTTCCGGTCGGCGACGGAGCCAGGCCCCGAACTGCCGCACGCCGGGGCCAGGAGCAGCGTTCCGGCCGCGGCGGCGGCGAGGCGGGTGGCGCGCATGGGGTCACTCCTGTCAGCGGAACTCGGCCAGCCGGGGACGGACGCCCGCGACGACCAGCACGGCGATGAGGGCGCCGGCGAGCGGCGGCAGCGCGGTCCAGCCGCGCAGCCCGCCGTCGGCGTCGGCGATCTCGGTGTCGAACGCGCGCTGGTGCACGGCGGTCAGAGCGCTGAGCGAGGCGTCGTAGGTGCCGAAGTCGCGGATCACCGTGGACGTGCGCCCCATCCGCAGGTCCACGGCCCCGGCGCGGTCGCCCTTGGCCGCGAGGTCGCGCATCCGCCGGTCGTAGTCGAGGACGACCCGGTACGCCCGGAGCACCTCCGCGAAGTTCACGCTCGCGCCGCCCCGGGCGCTCGCCCGCGCCTCGTCCCCGAAGAAGCCGAGGAAGGGGTCGGGGTCGCCCGGCCTGTAGCCCGCGATGCCGCCGTTCACGGCCGCGTAGAAGCTCTCCAGGTTCACCGGCCTGGCGCCCATGTCGGGGTAGATCACGGCGAGCGACTTGTCGAGGTAGGTCTGCTCGTAGGTGTCGGCGCGGCCGGGGTCGAGCAGGTAGCGGCTCTCGTCGGCGAACGCGCTGTGGCTGATCGCGCGGGCCCGCGACAGCGCCAGGACGGAGTCGAAGCCGTCCTGCTTGGCCGTCCTGATGTGCCCGGCGAGCGCCGACAGCAGGCCCGCGCCGACCAGGACGAGCGCGAGCGTCACGACCGTCGCCAGCACCAGCGCCGGGTTGAGCAGGCGGCGGAACGTGCGGGCGAGGTACACCTGCCCGGCGATGAGGACCAAGAGCGCGATAGCGCCGGTGACCGCGACCCACGTCCGTCCCGACAGCACCGCCGAGCGCTTCGTCTCGTACGCCTGCCGGACGGCCGCGCCGCTGTCGAGCGTGATGTTGTAGGCCTTCGGCAGCAGTTCGAGCCGCATCAGGTCGGTGGCCTGCCGGTAGGCGTCGATGACCTGTTTCGGCAGCTCCCCGGGCGCGTGGTCGGCCTGCCGGTCCAGCAGCATCGCCCCGCCGACGAGCCGTTCGTAGCGTCCGAGGCCCTGGAGGACCTCCTGGACGGTCGTCCGCAGGTCGGTGTCGCGGCCCGCGAGCTGCGCGGCCTGCACGGCCGCCGCGACCGCCTCCCCGCGGCGCCGCTCGTACAGGCGCAGCGACTCGTCGTAGCCGATGCCGAGCCGGTGCTCGCGCCCGATCAGCAGGATGTTGGCGACCTGCGCGTCCATGTCGCTGAGCGAGAAGTAGAGCGCGCTGGTCGCGACCACCTGCGGGCCCGCGTCGTGCCCGATCGTCTGGACGGAGTCGCGCGCGTTCCCGACCGCCATGGTGAGCACGCCCAGCAGCGCGGCGACCGCGAGCAGCGCCACCACCGCGTAGGCGCGGATCTGCCCGGGGATGGTGCGCAGCCATCGTCCGCGGGCGAAGGTGACCGCCCTGGTCTCCGGCTCGGCCGGCGGGACGGGTGGCAGCGCGCGGGAGACCGGCCGCCTCCGCGTCGTCGTCATGACGGGCCCCCGGGCGGCGCCAGCGTGATCGTCGTCCAGGCGCCGACGTGGATCCGGTCCCCCGCGCCCACCGGGACGGGCACGTTCACCGGGATCGGTTCGGAGCCGCCGTTGAGGGTCGTCCCGTTGGTGGACCCGGGATCGACCAGCACCCACGTGCCGTCGGGCTGCCCGAGGAGGACCGCGTGCAGGTGCGAGACGCCCGGGTCCTCCGGAAGCACGCCGAGGTCGATCTCCGAACCGCCGCGCCGCCCGATCCGCACCTCGCCGCCCGACAGCCGGACGCGCCGCTCCGGGCAGTACGGCGGGAACACCAGCCCCGCCGAGTCGGGCCCCTCCAGCGCGATCACCGAGGTGTGGTAGTCCCGGTCGGCGTTGATCACGGCCGTCAGGGGACCCGGCCTGGCCCTGCCCGGACGCGGCGGCGGGATCATCGGCCTGAGCCAGGTGTGCCGGGGGGCGGCGGGCATCTCGAACGTGGGCGCGCCCACCCGGCCGGGGGTCTCGAAGTCGTGGCCGTCGATCTCGCAGTAGCGGCCCGAGCGTGGCGCGCCGCAGTTCGGGCAGTCCGACATGGGCTCAGCCTCCGCCCTCGTTCGCTTCCCGGTCGCCGTGGCGGGTGCGCACCGTCCGCACGGAGCGCGTGTCCAGCGACATCTCGTCGGCCTTGGACACCCCGCGTTTCAGCCGGACGGTGCCGGTCTCGGGATCGACGACGTCCACGACCCGGTCCAGCAGCCCGGCGATCTGCTCGTTCCCGACCCGCTGGGCCAGCACGACCGCGCGGCCGAGGCGGGTCGTCGCGGTGTCCTCGTCGCCCTCGCGGCGCGCCTCCAGCCCCTCCCGGATCGCGTCGGCCAGCTCGGACTGCCCGGTGTGGTGCGCGACGCGCCCGTTGATCCGGGTGGACTTGCCCTCGTCCTCGGTCCATTCGGCGAGGACGCTGCCGTGCGCCAGCTCCCGCTCGGGCTCCTCGCCCGCCGCCGGGACGACGATCTTCACCCAGGCCGCGCGCATCTGCCGCCCGACGTCGCCCGGCGGCACCTCGACGCACAGGTGGTACTCGCGTTCCTCGGTGCCCCACGCGCCGGTCGGGTAGTCGCCCGTCTGGCGGCCCGACTCGCTCCGGCGGCCGGTGAGGTCCTCCACGAGCGGCACCATCTGCTTCACGAACCGCAGCCGCGCGTGCTGCGGCGTCCACACGCGCAGCGCCACGTCCGCGACCTCCTTGCCCATCGCGTCCCGCGTCATCGACAGGAAGTCGGACTCCAGGTCGGCCGGGTCGGGGACGTCGAGGAACCCGCCGAGCAGCACCGAGGTGATCTTGCGCAGCTCGGCGACGTCCCAGTCGGTGCCGACGCCGCGCGCGTCGCAGACGAAGGCGTCCGCGCAGTGCCGGAGCGCCGCGTCCAGCTCGGCGGCGCTCTCGTGCTGGTTCTTGCCGTCGGTCAGCAGGATCGCGTGCCGGACGGCGTCGCGGTGCCCCTCGAACAGCCTCCCGGCGAGCCGCAGCCACGAGCCGATCGCGGTGCCGCCCGCCGCGTCCAGCCGCCCGATGGCGACGAGCGCGCCGCGCCGCGTCCGGTCCCCCGCCCGGACGAGCCGCTCGCCCTGCGGGTAGATCATCCTCGGCTGGTTCGCGCCGCCGACCACGGCGAAGTGCACGCCGTCGCGCAGCGCCTTGACGGCGGCGCGGGCGGCGCGCTTGGCCGCGACCAGCTTGCCGCCGTAGGACATCGACCCGGAGGTGTCGACGATGATGATCTCGGCCCCCGGGCCGCGGCGCGGCGCCTGCGCCCGCACCGGCGGGCCGGCGCTCGCGGCCTCCACCGAGACGATCGCGTGCATCTCCCGGGCGCCCGCCGGCAGGTAGGGGTTCTGGTCGACGCGGATCGTGAACTCGGGAAGGTCGCTCATGCCGGGCTCCCTGATCGGGTCGGGCAGCGGTTCACACCACGGGGGTTCACAGCACGGGGGTTCACAGCACGGGGGTTCACAGCACGGGGGTTCACAGCACGGGGGTTCACAGCACGGGGGTTCACAGCAGGGTCCTCGGGCGGACGGCGTTGGCCCGCTTCACCATCGCGTGCCGCCGCTCGGGGCCGCCCGCGAGCTTGGCCAGCACCCGGTAGCTCTCCTCCAGCCTCCTCCGGAGTCTCGCCTCCCGCATCGGCACGCCGAGGATCGTCTGCCCCCGCGCCGGACGCGCCGGGTCGCGGTCGGCGCGCACCCACGCCAGCGCCGCCTCCAGCACCTCGGCGGCGAACGCCGCGCGCCGCTCGGTGTCGAGCCGGAGCGCCTGCAACCGGCGGCCGGCCTCGATGAGCGAGGCCGCGTCCAGGTCGCGGGGGCGGCGCCCGCGCACCGCCGCCGCGACCGCCGCGAGCTGCGCGGCGAGGTGGTGGCTGGAGACCCGGGGGATCGAGTCCAGCACGCGCTCGGCCCCGGCCCGGTCGCGGACGCCCAGCCTGACGCGGGCGAGCCCGAACGCGGCGCTCACGTGGGTGGGGTCGGTGCGCCAGACCGTCTCGTAGAAGCGTCCGGCCTCGGCGGTGTCGCCGCGGCACTCGTGGCAGAACGCGAGCGCGAGCTTGGGTGCGTGCTCGCCCGGCATCAGGTCGTACAGGTCGGCGAAGACGGCGGAGGCGTCGCCGGCGCGCCCGTCGGCGAGGGCGCGGACGCCGCGGTACCAGTCGACGCGCCAGTCGTCCGGGCCGTCCCGGGCCAGCTCGTCGAGCAGCGCGCCCGCCTCCGCGAGCCCGCCCAGCTCGATCCTGACCCGGACGAGCGCGAGCCTGACCTCGCGGGAGGCGACCGGCGCCGCCTCCAGCGCGGCGGCCAGGTCGCCGGGGTCGCGGGCGGTGAGCCCCGCGAGGAACGCGGCGGCCGGGTCCGAGCCGTACACCAGCGGGACCGGCAGCGCCACCGCCGCCGCCCGCGCCTCCAGCGGCACGAGGACCGACGCGCAGCCCGCGTCGGGACGCAGCCCCGCCGGTGTGCCCGCGTCCTCGCGGCGGTCCTCGCCGGGGCTGGCGACGACCTCGGCCCCGGCGGTGTGCTGCTCGGGGCCGAACAGCGCCGAGGGCGCCGGGCGGGGACGCCCGTCCTCGGCCGACAGCACCTCCCGCAGCACGCCCGTGAGCTGCTGCGCCATCTCCGCCGCGCTCTGGAACCGGCGCGCGGGGTCGGGGTGCGTCGCCCGCCGCAGCAGCCGGTGGTAGGACTCGTGCCGCTGGAACAGCGGCACCTCCTCGCGCGGCGGCAGGCTCCGCAGGTGCCGCCGGGTGTAGCCCGCGAACGGGATGCTGAGCACGGCGAGCGTACGGCCGACCGTGTAGAGGTCGGAGGTGATCGACGGGCCGCGCGAGCCGATCTCGGGCGCCTGGTAGCCGGGCGTCCCGAAGATCGGGCTGTCGACGTCGAACGCGCGCCGCACCCCGCCGAGGTCGATCAGCTTGAGCTGCTCCTCGGACTGGATCGCGTTGTCGGGCTTGAAGTCGCAGTACAGCAGCCCGACGCCGTGCAGGTAGCCGAGCGCGCTGAGCACCTCAAGGCCGTAGGCGATCACCTGGCCGAGCGGCAGCGACGCCTGCTCGCCCTCCGCGTCGCGGCGCGAGAGCAGGATGTCCTTCAGCGACCGCCCGCCGACGTACTCCATCACGATGTAGCCGGACCCGGCGTGCTTCACGAAGTTGTAGATCTTGACGATGTTGGGGTGCTCGACCTCGGCCAGGAACGCGCGCTCGGCGGTCGCGGCGGCCAGCGAGTCGGCGTCGCCGGTGTCGAGCATGCCCTTCAGCACGACCCAGCGCTCGCTGACGTTGTGGTCGCGCGCCAGGTACACCCAGCCGAGGCCGCCGTGCGCGAGGCAGCCGAGCACCTCGTACTGGCCGCCGATCATCTCGCCCGCGCGCAGCTTCGGCGTGAACGAGAACGGGTGCCCGCAGCTCTTGCAGAAGCCCTCGGTGCGTCCCGGGCGCCCGTCCCGGCCGCGGCCGACCGCCGCGTCGCAGCGGCTGCAGAAGCGGCGGCTCTCCGGCACCCGCGGATCCTGCATGATCGCGGACGCGGGGTCGCGGGCCGGGACCGGCGGCACCTCCACCAGCCCGGCCCCGAGCATGCCGCGCCGCGTCGAGCCGGTGGAACCGGCGGAGCCCGCCGAGCCCGTGGAACCGGTCGGGCCCGTGGAACCCATGGAGCCCGCGGAGCCGGTCGGGCCCGTGGAGCCCGTGGAGCCCGTGGAGCCGCTCGGGCCGGAGGACTCCGAGGCGGGGGCCTCGGGTCCGGCGAGCACCACGACCGGCGCCGACCCGGACGCCCCGGACGCCCGCGCGGCCTCGGTCGCCTCCACCGCCGCCGGGTTCGCCGGCGGCGGCTCGGGCAGCGGCGCCATCCCGCAGACGTCGCAGAAGCCGTCGGCCTCGACGCCGCCCGCGCAGCCGTCCTGGGCGCATCGGATCATGGCGGGGTCCCCGTCTCCTCGGGCCCGCACTCCCTGATCGCGCGCTGGTACTCCGCCACCGCGACCGTCGATCCGCGCAGGTCGCACGGCGCCGTCCACAGCAGGTCGCGGGCCTGCCCGTAGAGCAGGGTGAGCTTGTCATCCTCGGCGAGCCCGAGGCGCGCGGCCTTCGCGCGGTAGGCCTCCAGCCGCCCGCGCAGCTCGTTGCGCCGGTCGAGCAGCCCCGCGCCCAGCCGGAGATCGCTCCAGGCACGTTCCCTGGCGTCCTCCGCCGCGCGCTCCAGCTCGGCGACCCGGCCCGCCATCTCGACCCAGCGGCCCGCCTCGCGGAGCCGCTCCAGCGCGCCGAACCGGTCGCGCAGCCCCGCGGCGAGGCCGAGCCCCGGCTCGGGCAGCATCGGCGACTCGATCTTCTCCAGCACGATCGTGTAGGTGGCGAGGACCCGCCGCTCCAGCGCCTCGACCTCGTCGATGGCCGCGGTGACCTGCTCCATCTGCTCGGCGTAGCCGTCGCGCAGCCGGGCCACGCCCGACAGCTCGCCGCGCAGCGACGACAGCGTCGAGCGGACGCGGTCCAGCCGCGTCGTGTCGGCCTTCCCGTTCTTGACGAGCGACAGCGGGTCGGTGCGGACGAGCCTGCCGAGCGCGGTCAGCTCCCGTCCCAGCCGGTCCAGCTCGGGGTGGCGGGTGCCGTCCAGCGAGTGGGCCAGCCGGGCGGTCTCGCGCCAGCCCTCCTCGGCCTCCTCCAGCGGGACGAGCAGCGCCGACCATGCCGCGTCCGCCGCCGCGACCTCACCGGCGACGAACGCGTACGCCTCCGACATCAGCGCCACCGCCTCGTCCAGGGTCACCCGGCGCTCGCTCGGGCCGAGCAGCGTCCGCGCCTCCAGGGGGATCTCGCCGTCCGGCATCTCCACCGACAGCCCCGACAGCATCCCGGTCAGCTCCACCAGCGTCGCCGCGTCCAGGCGGGAGGCGCGCTCGCGCAGCTCCGACGCCGCGTCCAGGACGCGCTGGTAGGCGTCGAAGATCCGCCACAGCACCGCGAGCCTGGCCTGCGCCGCCTGCCAGCGCCGCCACGTCTCGCCGGTGAGCCGGGCGCCCTTGAGCAGCCGGATGCCGTGGTGGCCGTCGAGGTCGAGCAGGGAGGAGGCGATCCGCTCCCGCTCCTCGTGCAGTCCGCGCAGGGCATGGTCGACGCCCTCCCGGCTCATGGGCGCGGCGGCCCCTGCCCCGCTTTCTTCCACGTCAGTCCCGCGGTCGGCTCTCTCGGTCCCCGTGAGCTCCCCCGGTCCTGGCGGCTCGGGAGCGGGAACCGCTTCCAGGATCGGGCTTGCGCTCACCCATAAGTGTGATCCGTGACACTCTATGAAACAAGCGTCCATCTCCGGCCGCCACCCTCCCCTTTCGCCCCGTTTTCGGGCTTTTCGCCGTCCGGCCGTTCCGCTGCGTACAGGGCGGTGAGCGGAGTGTGTCGGCGCCGCTTTCGGCGGGTGTCCAGCGCGTCCTCGGCCGCCGTCCGGTCGCGCCCATACCCTTGTGCTTCAGGAACCTCGCATCGCAAGGTGGCGTTACGCAGGTAGGTCGTCTACGAGAGGAGTGGTGAGTCCGCGGTGTCGGACCCCAGTCATAGACCCGGTGCCCGATGGTGAGCGCGGCCCTGGGGGTGCTCGCGGTGGTCATCCTCACCGCCGCCACCGGATACTTCGTCGCACAGGAGTTCGCCTACGTCGCCGCCGACCGCGCGGCGCTCCAGCAGGCCGCCGAGCGCGACGCCGCCGCCCGCCGGGCGCTGCGGGTGATCGGCCGGCTGTCGTTCATGCTGTCGGGCGCGCAGCTCGGCATCACGATGACCACCCTGGTCGTCGGCTTCATCGCCAAGCCCGCGCTCGCCGAGCTGATCGAGCCGCTGCTGGAGGTGGCGGGCGTCCCGACCGGCGCGACCGGCGCGATCGCCCTCGCCACCGGCTTCGTCCTGGCGACGCTCATCCAGATGCTGCTGGGCGAGCTGTTCCCCAAGAACCTCGCGCTCGCGCGCGCCGAGACGCTGGCGCGCGCGCTGGCCGCCTCGACCCTCCTCTACCTGGCGGTCGCGGGCCCGCTGATCCGGCTGTTCGACCGCGCCGCCGAGCGCCTGCTGCGCGCCGTCGGCGTCGAGCCCGTCGACGAGCTGCACAGCGGCGCGACGCTGGAGGAGCTCGGCGACATCATCGGCAAGTCGCACAGCTCCGGGCACCTGCCCGCCGACCTGTCCGGCCTGCTGGAGCGCGCGCTGTCGTTCGGCGACCTGACCGCGGACGAGGTCATGGTGCCGCGCCCGCAGGTCAGCACGCTGCCGGGCACCGCCACCGCCGCCGACCTCGTCGACCTGATCCGCGAGAGCGGGCACAGCGTCTACCCCGTCTACGGGCAGGAGGTCGACGACGTCATCGGCGTCGCCGGCGTCCGCGAGGTCGCCGACGACGCGCTCGACCCCGCGACGCCGCTCGCGCGGATCGCCCGTCCGGCGCTGCTCGTCCCGGGCAGCCAGCCGCTGTACGGCGTGATCGAGCACATGCGCGACGCGAACGAGGAGTTCGCCTGCGTCGTGGACGAGTACGGCGGCCTCGCCGGCATCCTCACCTTCGAGGACGTCGCCGAGGAGCTGGTCGGCGAGATCTCCGACGAGACCGACGCCCGCGAGGACGCCCCGACCTCGGGCCCCGACGGCTCCTGGCTGGTCGACGCCGGCATGCGCATCGACGAGGTCGGCCGGCTGACCGGCCTCGACCTGCCCGAGGGCGACGCCTACGACACCCTCGGCGGCCTCGTCATGGCCGAGCTGCGCCGGCTGCCGAGCCCCGGCGACCGCCTCACGGTCGCGCTGGACGGCGCCGGGCAGGTCGAGCTGGAGGTCGTCAGCGTGGCGCGCCGCGTCGCGGAGAAGATCCGCATCCGCGGCTCGGCGCCGCGTCCGGCCGACCCCGGCCCGGTGGCGGTTCCGGCGGAGACCGGACAGGCGGATTCCGGAGAGACCGACGTCGAGCAGGAGGTGTCGTGGACCCGCTGACCTCGCTGCTGATCACCGTCCTGCTGCTGATCGGGAACGGGTTCTTCGTCGCGGCCGAGTTCGCGCTGGTGGCGGCCAACCGCCCGCAGCTCGAACGCGCGGCGGCCAAGGGCAGCCGTCCCGCCGTGGCGGCCGTCGCGGGCGTCCGCGAGCTGTCGCTGATGCTGGCGGGCGCGCAGTTCGGGATCACGATGTGCTCGCTCGGCCTCGCGATCGTCACCGAGCCCGCGTTCGAGCACGTCCTGGAACCGCCGCTGCACGCCGCCGGGGTCCCCGAGGCGGGCTCGAAGGCGATCGCGCTGACCTGCGCGCTCGCGGTCGTGACCTTCCTGCACATGGTCGTGGGGGAGATGGCGCCGAAGTCCTGGGCGATCACCCACCCGGAGCGGTCGGCGCTGCTGCTGGCGCTGCCGTTCCGCGGCTTCGCGAAGGTCTCCCGCCCCGTCCTGTCGGCGCTGAACGCCACGACGAACGCGCTGCTGCGGCTGATCGGCGTCACGCCCCGGGACGAGCTGGACAGCCACACCGACCCGGCCCGCCTCAGCCACCTGCTCGGCGAGTCGCGCCGCCTCGGCCTCATCGGCAGGCACGACCACGAGCTGCTCGGACGCGCCATCTCCGCGCGGGTCGCGACGGTCGGGCCGCTGGTCGTGCCCGCCACGTCGGTGACCACGATCGGCGCGGACGCGACCGCCGCGCAGATCCGCCGCACGGCGACCGCCAGCGGCCACAACCGGCTGCTCGTCCGCGAGGCCGACGGCACGATGACCGGGATCGTGCACGTCCGCGCCGCCATCACCGAACCCGACGGCGAACGCCGCGCGGCCGACCTGGCGCACCCGGCGCCCGTCCTGACGGCGGAGACGACCGTGCTGGACGCGGTCAGCCGGATGCGCCGCACGCGCGCGCCGCTCGCCGTCGTGAACGACGCGCGGAACGAGTTCGCGGGCATCGTCACGCTGGACGACCTCCTGGCGGAGCTGCTGGCCACCAACCCGCACTGACCACCGATCTGTAGCGGCCACCGTGCCGCACCTGCGAGAACACCGCTGTTGTCGAGGTGCTGCAACGCGACTTCTGGGTCATCGTGGGGGGATGAGCGAGCATCGGCACGGGCGGCTGCGCCACGTTCTGCGGCCGCATTCCCACGGGACGGCGGACAGGGTCGGCTCCGCGCTGGAGGGCGGCGCCGATGGCATGCGGGCGCTGTGGATCTCGCTGGCCGGGCTCGGCGCCACGACGCTCGTCCAGGCGGTGGTGTTCGCGTTCTCCGGGTCCGTCGCGCTGCTCGGCGACACGCTGCACAACGCGGCGGACGCGCTGACCGCTGTCCCGCTGGGCGTCGCGTTCGTGCTGGGCGGGCGCCCGCCGACGCGCCGCTACACCTACGGCTACGGCCGCGCCGAGGACCTCGCGGGTGTCGTGATCGTGCTCGCGGTCGCCGCGTCCTCGGTGGCGGCCGGATACGCGGCCGTCCACAGGTTCGCCCATCCACAGCCTGTGGAAAACCTTGGGGCGGTCGCGGCGGCCGGGCTGGCCGGGTTCGTGGGGAACGAGCTCGTCGCCCGCTACCGCGTCCGCGTGGGCCGCCGGATCGGCTCGGCGGCGCTGGTGGCCGACGGCCTGCACGCCCGCACCGACGGCTTCGCCTCCCTCGCCGTCCTGCTCGGCGCCGGGGGCCTCGCGCTCGGCCTCCCCTGGGCCGACCCCGCCGTCGGCCTGCTGATCACGCTCGCGATCCTCGCCGTGCTGTGGCAGACGGCCCGCGAGGTGTGGCGCCGCCTGATGGACGCCGTCGATCCCGGCCTCGTCGACCGCGCCGAGGAGGCCCTGGCGGGGACGCGCGGCGTCCTCGGCGTCGGCTCGGTCCGGCTCCGCTGGATCGGGCACCGCCTGCGCGCCGAATGCGACGTGATCGTCGATCCGCTCTCGACGATCGTCCAGGCCCACCGGGTCGCCGTGGACGCCGAGCACAGCCTCCTGCACGCGCTGCCCCGGCTGTCGGGCGCCCTCGTCCATCCGGATCCGCGGCCGGGCCCCGGCGAAGATCATCATGCCGTTCTCGCCGCACACCGCTGATCCATAAGCTGTGAGACGTTAGTCCGGAGCAGAAGGGGAGAAATACGGCCCCGGGGTCGATCTGGAACGGGATGGCGTCGGTGAAGCAGTCAGCAGAGCCCAACGAGCCGCACGAGGACGAGCGATCTCCTCACGCTCCGGATCCCGTCCCGCTCCCGGAGCGGGCGGCGGAGCCGACCGCGGAGGTCGAACCGCTCGCGGAGCCGGTCGCGGAGCCGGTCACGCAGGACGAACCGGTCTCGGAGCCCGCGCCGATCGCGCAGGTCGAGCCGGTCGCGGAGCCGGTCGCGGAGCCCGAGCCGGTCGCGGAGCCCGCGCCTGTCGCGGAGCCAGAGCCCGTCGCGCGGACCGCGCCGCTCCCGGAGGTCGAGCCCCTCGTGGACGACGAGGCGGGCGTGATCCTGGAGGACGGCTGGGACGGCGCCAATCTGGTCGAGTCCACCTACGGCGCGCTGACCGAGGGTTTCGAGGAGCGTGAGGCGCGGCTGCGGGAGTCCTCGTCCGAGGCGGTCGGGTGGGCGCCCTACATCGCGGCCGTGCGCGCGTTCCGGGAGGGGCGGGTCGCCGGCGACTGGGAGAGCCTGGCCAGGCTGCTCGTCGCCCCGGGCTCCCTGACCTCCGGCGATGACGTCCAGATCGTGGAGACGCGGGACGAGGACGCCGCCGTCCGCGCCGCCGTCCAGGAGTCGCTGGACGCCGGCCAGCGGGCGCTCCTCCTCGCCCCCGACCAGGAGCGGGCCGCGGAACTGCTGCGGAGCATGCGGGACGACGTCTTCGCCCTCCTGATCGAGACGCGCCCGGCGGCGCCCCCGGCCGAGCCGGACGGCCCCACCCCGCGCGGCGAGTTCGGCTCCAACGGCACCGTGGAGTTCAGGCCGCTGAGCTTCGACGACGAGGGCGCCCTCGACATGACCCTCCCCGACCTCCCGAACCCGGCGGAGCCGCCCCGCGAGCCCGAGGAATGGGTGCGCGACGCGGTCGTCCGGCCCGTGGCGGAGGCGTGGCGGCAGTCGTGGGAGACCGAGGCGCGGCTGCTCAAGCGCGGGTTGATGTGGCTGGAGCAGTGGCCCCGCGACGCGGCGGCGCTGCGCGCCGTCCAGGACGAGAACACGCGGCGCCGCGCGGAGCTGGAAGCCGAACTGGCCGCGCTCACCAAGGAGATCGAGGACGCGGGCGCCGCGGAGGCGGCGGCCGAGCAGGGCGCGGTCGACGCCGAGGCGGCGGCGGAGCGGCTCATCACCGTCCAGGACGAGGCGGAGGCCGAGCTGGCGGGCCCGAAGGCGGAGGCCGAACGGCGCCAGGCGGTGGCGGACGCGGCGGCGGCCGACGCGAGCGACCGCACCCGCGACGCCGACGCCGCCCAGGCCCGCTGCGCCGAGCTGCACGCGCGCGACACGACCGCGCAGGCCGAGCTCCAGGCGGCGCGCGACCTTGAGGCGTCGCTGACCGACGAGCTGGAGCGGGCGAAGGAGGCGCTCCCGGGCGTCGCCGCGGAGGCCGAGCGGCTGACGGCGGCCGACGCGGACGCCTCCGGGGAGGGCCACGCGGCCTACTACCGGCTCGTGTCGGCGGAGTCGGCGCTGTCGGCGATGAAGCGGAAGATGACGCTCGGGCAGCGCATGCACGTGGCGTCCCCGCCGTCCGGGCTGAGCGGCATGCGCGCCGAGGTCAAGGCCCGCGCCAGGGAGGCGGACGAGGCGGCCAGGCGCGCCCAGGAGGCCAAGGACGCGGCGGAGAAGGCGGGGCGGCGCCACCAGGAGCTCGCGGCGTTCGTGTCCGACGGCGGCACGCGGCTCGCGCACGCGCGGGAGGCGCAGGAGCGCCTCGGCACGGAGCTCATCTGGCTCGCGTCCGAGCGGGAGAGCGCGGCGGCCGCCTACCAGGAGCAGGCGAGGCTGGCCGCCGAGTCCGTGGACAAGGCGACGCAGATGAGCATGGAGGCCCGCGTCGCGCAGCAGGCCGCGCGGGCGATCGAGGAGCGGGTGGAGGCCGCGCGCGTGGCCCGGGAGGAGGCCCTCGCCACCGCCGGGCGGGCCAAGGCCGCCGCGGAGGCGGCGGCCTCGCACGCGGTCGAGACACGTTCCGCTCTGGAGCGGCGCACGGCGGAGGCCGAGCGGGAGCTGGCGTCCCGCGAGCGGGACCTGGAGACCGCGGTCGAGGCGGAGGCGCGCTCCCGCGAGAACGTCCGGGAGATCTGCGGCGCCGACCCGGTCGGCGATCCCGAGCTGATCAGCACGCACCAGACGCGGGCGATGGCCAGGATCGAACGGCTCACCGCCTACCTGGACGGCGGGGCCGCCGCCGACGGCGCGGCCGAGGGCCTGCTCCGCACCGCCGACCTGGTCGTCGGCACCCCGCTCGGCGCCGGGCTCACCGCCGCCGGGGAGGAGTTCGACACTCTGATCGTGGCTGACGCGGGACGCCTCACCGACGCGGAGCTGCTGGTCGGCGCCGTCCGCGCCCGCCGCTGGATCCTCGTCGGCGGCGCCGGGCCGGAGGAGGAGGACAGTCCCTTCGCCCGAGCCCGCGCCGCCTCGCTCACCTGGGGTTAGCGGCCGGGTCAGTCGTCTTCGCCGCCGAGGACGAGGTGGAGGAGCCAGCCGACGACGCCGACGACGATCGCGCCCCAGAAGGCGGGCCAGAAGCCGGTGACGTGGAAGGGCAGGTCCAGGCGGTCGGCGACGACGCTGGTCAGCCACAGCAGCAGCCCGTTCACCACGAGCCCGATGAGCCCCAGCGTGAGGACGTAGAGGGCGCAGCCGAGCGTCTTGACGATCGGCTTGATGATGGCGTTGACAAGGCCGAAGATGGCCGCGACCGCGACCAGCGTCAGCGCCCGCCGCCCGGCCGTGTCGCCGGAGACCGTGATGCCGTCCAGCAGCGCGGTGGCCACCGCCAGGGCGGCCGCCGTAATGCCGATCTTGAGAAGTATCCGCACACCACGATCATGCTGGTCGGGGACGCGCCTGCCATCCCTCTACATGGCGATTTCGCCGTGCGGCTCACTCATCATCCGGTACGAGGAGGGCTCATTCGTTGCGGTGGAAGAAGGGCGACGCGGCGGGGTTCTGCTGCCGGGACGCGGCCGCGACGGGACGCGTCGCCGCACCCGCCGCGACCGGGACCCCGGTCTCCGGGGCCGCGGGCTGCGCGGCGGCGGGCTGCGCGGCGGCGGCGCTCTGCCGGATGCGCGCGAGTTCCCGCTGGAGCTGGCGCTTCTCCATCTCCAGCGTGCTGAGCGACTCCTCGTGCTCCTCGCGCAGGTAGCGCAGGTCCCGCCGGGCGCGCATGACCCGTCCGGCACCGAGGAACGTGAGCATCGCCCCGGCGATGAAGACGAGGGCGACGGCGGCGCCCGCCAGGAAGACCTGCCACTGGTCGTCCACCCCCGGCACGGTCTCGCCGAAGAGGGTGAGGTGCACGGGACCGGTGTTGTCGAGGACGACGCCGACCGCCACCACGAGGGCCGCCGCGACGAGTAGGAAACCGAGGAACACCATGGGCAGATCTCCTCTGCTGTGACTCCGGAGGGGGGACGGAGGCCCCCCACCATGCCAGAGACCCCCCGGACGACGCCTCCCCCGCGGGAGAACTTCCGTTCGGCTCGTACGGGGGGTTCCCCGGCGATCGCACCGGGTAGTGATCGTTGCCGGGAGACCACGCCGAGCGAGGAGGGGCCCATGCCCGTGCAGGCCATCGTGTTCGACCTGGACGGCGTCCTGATCGACTCCGAACCGCTGTGGGAGGAGGTCCGCCGCGGCTACGTGTCCGCCCGCGGCGGGCGCTGGCTCCCGGACACCCAGGAGCGGCTGATGGGCATGAGCACCCCCGAGTGGGCCGACTACATCGCGACCGACCTCGTCGAGGGCGTCACGGCCGACGAGGTCGCCTACGAGGTGATCGACCAGATGTCCCAGCGCTACGCGGACGGGCCGCCGCTGCTGCCGGGCGCGCGGGAGGCCGTCCAGCGGATGGCCGAGTACCGTCCGCTGGGGCTGGCCAGTTCGTCGCCGCGCGCGCTGATCGACCTCGCCCTCGGCAAGCTCGGGGTGGAGGCCCTGTTCCGCGCCACCGTGTCCACCGAGGAGGTCGACCGGGGGAAGCCGGAACCCGACGGCTACCTCACCGTCGCGGCGCGGCTG
The DNA here is from genome assembly GCF_018603865.1 of Actinomadura sp. NEAU-AAG7. Taxonomy (NCBI): domain Bacteria; kingdom Bacillati; phylum Actinomycetota; class Actinomycetes; order Streptosporangiales; family Thermomonosporaceae; genus Actinomadura; species Actinomadura sp. NEAU-AAG7. The sequence goes on along the minus strand of NZ_JAHFZY010000001.1, from coordinate 896,612 downwards.
GAGGTCCCGGCCGGGGCGTGCGTCGCCGTCGAGGACTCCGCGAACGGCCTGCGCTCGGCGCACGCGGCGGGGATGGCGGTGATCGCCGTGCCGCGCGAGGCGCACCCGCCCGCCCCGGAGGCGCTGGACCTCGCCGCGCACACCGTCCGGCACCTGGACGAGATCACGCCGGAGCTGGTCGGGCGGCTCGGTTCCTGAGGCGTTCCCGGGGACGGGTGTCGGTGGCGGCTCCTAGGATGGGGCGATGGCTTCCCCCGAGGCGCTGGAGACGCTGCGGCGCGTGTTCGGCTACGACGCGTTCCGTGACGGGCAGGGCGAGATCATCGACCACGTCGTCGACGGCGGCGACGCGCTCGTGCTGATGCCGACCGGCGGCGGGAAGTCGCTGTGCTACCAGATCCCCGCGCAGGTCCGGAAGGGCACCGGGATCGTCATCTCGCCGCTCATCGCCCTCATGCAGGACCAGGTGGACGCGCTGCGCGCCCTCGGCGTCCAGGCCGGGTTCCTCAACTCCACCCTGGACCACGACGAGCGCCGCGTCGTCGAGGCCCAGTTCGCGGCGGGCGAGCTGGACCTGCTCTACCTGGCCCCCGAGCGGTTCCGCCTCGGGTCCACGATCGAGCTGCTCGACCGCGGCACGATCGCGCTGTTCGCGATCGACGAGGCGCACTGCGTCTCCCAGTGGGGCCACGACTTCCGTCCCGACTACCTGATGCTGTCGGGCCTGCACGAGCGCTGGCCGGACGTCCCGCGCATCGCGCTCACCGCCACCGCCACCGAGGCGACCCGCGCGGAGATCGCCTCCCGGCTCGGCCTCGAACAGGCCAAGCACTTCGTCGCGAGCTTCGACCGGCCGAACATCCAGTACCGCATCGAGCCGAAGACCGACGCGAAACGCCAGCTCCTGCACCTGCTGCGCAACGAGCACCAGGGCGACGCGGGCATCGTGTACTGCCTGTCGCGCAACTCGGTGGAGAAGCACGCCGAGTTCCTCACCCAGAACGGCATCGAGGCCCTCCCTTACCACGCGGGCCTGGACGCGCGGACCCGCGCCGAGCACCAGTCCCGCTTCCTGCGCGAGGACGGCCTCGTCATCGTCGCGACGATCGCGTTCGGCATGGGCATCGACAAGCCCGACGTCCGCTTCGTCGCCCACCTCGACCTGCCCAAGTCCGTCGAGGGCTACTACCAGGAGACCGGGCGCGCCGGACGCGACGGCCTCCCCTCCACCGCCTGGCTCGCCTACGGCCTCCAGGACGTCGTCAACCTCCGCAAGATGATCGACGGCGGCGAGGGCGACGCCGCGCACCGCCGCCGCCAGGCCACCCACCTCGACTCGATGCTCGCCCTCTGCGAGACCGTCGAGTGCCGCCGCGTCCAGCTCCTCAACTACTTCGGCCAGGCCGGCGGCGAACCCTGCGGGAACTGCGACACGTGCCTGTCACCCCCGCAGACCTGGGACGCGACCGTCGCCGCGCAGAAGGTCCTGTCGGTGATCGTCCGGCTCGACCGGGAGCGCCGCCAGAAGTTCGGCGCCGGGCACATCATCGACATCCTGCTCGGCAAGAAGAGCGCCAAGGTCATCCAGTTCGACCACGACTCCCTCAAGCCGTTCGGCGTCGGCGCCGACCTCCGCGAGGCCGAGTGGCGCGGCGTCGTCCGCCAGCTCCTCGCCCAGGGCCTGATCGCCGTCGAGAGCGACCACGGCACCCTCCTCCAGACCGAGGCCAGCGCCGAGGTCCTGCGCGGCGAGCGCAAGGTCATGATGCGCCGTGAGGCCGAGCGCCCGGCGGCCAAGGCCGCGAAGACGTCCAAGGCCGCCAAGGCCGTGGTCGAGCTGGCCCCCGAGGCCGTCCCGGTCTTCGAGCGCCTCCGCGCCTGGCGCGGCGCCACCGCCAAGGAGCAGGGCGTCCCCGCCTACGTGATCTTCCACGACGCGACGCTGCGCGAGATCGCCACCGCCCTGCCGTCCTCCCTGGCCGAGCTGGGCCGGATCAGCGGCGTGGGCGAGAACAAGCTGGCCAAGTACGGCGACCAGGTCCTGGAGGCCCTGGCCGCCGGCTGATCCGGGGTCAGGTCGTCCGGTCGTAGATGCCGACGGCCCAGGCGCCGTCCCACAGCCCCGTCTCGGACGCGATGAGCGCGACGCTGGCCGGGCTGGTCTCCGTGGTGACGGGCGCCTGCGGCGGCAGCACCCAGACCTCCAGGGTCCGTACCGACCCGACCCACCCCGGCCCCGCCGACCGCTTGTCGAGCTGCGACACGTTGTCGTCCGGGCCGCACCGTCCGACGCTCCCGGGACGTCCGGGCGTGTCGAGGCGGGTGATCAGCCAGGAGTTCGGCACCGCGCACCGCACGTTGAACAGCGTGTTCGCGCTCCGCGCGGTGAAGCGGAGCGCGGCCATCTCCCCCATCCGCTGCCGCCGCACGCTCTGCACCAGCGACAGCGCCTCGCTCCGCCGCGTCGCCTCGGGCGCCGCGACCCTGAGGGGCAACCGGACCGCGACCGGCACGGCGTCGTCCACGGGCCGGTTCCCCGTCCCGGGGCTCAGGGTCAGCGCGGCCACGGCGGCGACCGCCATCGTCCCGGCGGCCAGCCCCCCGCCCCGCCGCCGGCGCCGGATGGCCCGCCCTCTGCGCACGACCTGGTCGACGCGGCCAGGGTTGGGGGAGGCGCCCCCGCTGAGATCCCGTAGAACGGTCGCCAGTTCTTCCTCTGCGTAAGGCACCGCTACCTCGTTTCCTTCAACACGTGCAGGGACGGATCCACCCGCAACCGGATAAGAGCCCTACGGAGCTGCGTCTTCACCGTGGAACCCGTGCATCCGAGGACGACCGCGACGTGCTCGACCGACATCTCCTCGAAGTAGTGCAGGACGACCACCGCACGCTGCCGGGGCGAGAGCCGCCCGAGCGCGTCCCACATGACCTCGCGGTCGTCCACGGCCTGCGAGATGTCCGCGCCGGGCACCTCGGGCAGGTGCTCGGTCGGCACCTCGCCCCGCCGCCGCAGCCGCCACCAGGACGCGTGCGTGTTCGTCAGGATCCGGTAGACGTACGGGCCCGGGTCGTCCTGGATCCGCCCCCACGCGACCCACGCCTTGGCCAGCGCCGTCTGGAGCAGGTCCTCGGCGCGAGCCCAGTCCCTGGTCAGCAGGTACGCGGTCCTGAGCAGACGTTCCGAATGCTCCTCGACGTAGTCGGTGAAACAGGCACGATCCGTCATCCCGTCCTCCGCCCCTCGTTCACCGTCCCTACTCCCGGCGCACCCGGAACGGAGGACACCTCACCCCAAACTGAGACCCACATCACAATCCCCTCGAAGGAGGCACGCTCCCTCTTCGCCGCGCCTTCCACGAAACCGAGCGCCGATTCCCAGGGTTCTCCCAGGATTCTGGGAGGGCTTCTGCCAGGCATCCCCGGTTACATGTGGCCATGCGCACCAACAAGAAGACCCTCGCGGCCGGGATAGGGTCGGCGGGCCTCCTCGGCCTCGGCCTCTACCTGGCGGTACCGGCGGCGGCGAACCCGACCCCGAGCCCGTCCGCATCCGAGTCGCCCTCGTCCAAGCCGTCGGGGGCGCCCTGGAGAATGCACCAGCGAAACGGCGACGCCCACCCCAGGTGGCACGGCATGGGCGACTTCCGAGGCGTCCACGGCGAGGCGACCGTCCGCCGCGAGGACGGCTTCCACCTCTCCACCTGGCAGCGCGGAGCGGTCACCGCCCGCTCCGGCGCCACCCTGACCGTCCGGAGCGAGGACGGCGTGTCCTGGACCTGGACCACCGACGCGAAGACCGTGATCCGCAAGGAGGGCGACAAGTCCGCGCTCTCCGCACTGGCCAACGGCGACCAGGTCCTCGTCTTCGGCGAGCGCTCCGGAAACACCCGCATCGCCAAACTGGTCCGCGCCCCCAAGAAGCCCTGACCGGCCCGCCCCAGCGTGCGCCGGCACTGGACGGGAGGCGGTGGCGGGCACCAGGCTGAACCCGAGACCGGCCGCGGAGCCCTGGAGCCGGTGAGCGGACGACAGGCGTGAAACCGAGGGCGGGCGGGGGCCGATGAGCGAGAGCCGGCGGGTGCTCGTCGTGGACGACGAGGCGAACATCCGCGACCTCATCGAGGTGGCGTTGCGCTTCCACGGCTTCGCGACCGCCACCGCCGCCACCGGCGAGGACGCGCTGCGGGAGGTGGCCGAGAGTCGGCCCGACCTCGTCCTGCTGGACGTGATGCTCCCCGACTTCGACGGTTTCGAGGTGTGCCGGCGGCTGCGCGCGGACGGCGACCAGGTCCCGGTGGTCTTCCTGACGGCACGGGACACGCCGTCCGACACCGTCCGGGGGCTGACGCTCGGCGGCGACGACTATGTCACCAAGCCGTTCTCGATCGAGGCGCTCGTCGCGCGGGTCCGGGCCGTCCTGCGGCGGACGGCCCCGGCGGGCACCTCCCCGCCCGGCGACGACGGGGTGCTGCGCGTCGGCGACCTCGAACTCGACGAGGCGCACTGGACGGTCCGGCGCGGCGGCGCCCGGGTCGACCTGTCGCCCACCGAGTTCAGGCTGCTCGCCCACCTGATGCGCAACGCCGGGAAGGTCCTGTCGCGCACCCAGCTCCTGGAGAGCGTCTGGGGCTGGGAACACCATGGCAACGCCCAGGTCGTCGAGACCTACGTCAGCTACCTGCGCCGCAAGCTCGACCCGCTCGGCACGCCGATCATCCACACCCAGCGCGGCGTGGGCTACGCGCTGCGGCCATGACCCTCAACGCGCGGCTGCTGACCGGGCTGCTGGCGGTCACGCTCGCCGGGCTGGCGATCATGGGCCTGGTGAGCGCGCTCGTCCTGCGCGGCTACCTGATGCACCGGGTGGACGGGCAGCTCCAGGCCACCCGCGACCGGGCCATCGGGCGGATCGCCCACTTCGGCCCGCCCCAAGGGGGCGCCGCCCCAGCGCAGTTCGTGGTGCTCGCCGTCACGCCCACAGGCCAGGTGCGGGTGCTCAGCGGCGACGCGCCGAACCCCGACCGGGCCGTCGCCGAGGTGCGGCGGATCGACCGCGCCACCCTCGACGCCCGCGCGAGCGACCTCGCCCCCTTCTCGCTCCCGGGGCTGCGCGCCGTGGCGCGCCCCTGGCGCAACGGCATCGTGATCGTGGCCGCGCCCCTGACCGGGATCACCTCGGCGGTCCGCAACCTCGTCCTCACCGAGGTCGCCACCGCGGCCGTCCTGCTCGCCGCCCTGGCGCTCCTGGGCCGCCGCCTGATCGGCCGCGGCCTGCGTCCGCTCGACCAGATGGCCGCCACCGCCCACGCCATCACGACCGGCGGCGACCTGCGCGCCCGCATGCCGGGCCCCGGCAGGCGCACCGAGGCCGCCCGCCTCGCCGGTGCGATCAACGTGATGCTCGACCGGATCGAGCAGGCGTTCTGGGCCCGGAGCCGCTCCGAGGCGCGCGTCCGCGAGTTCGCCGCCGACGCCTCGCACGAGCTGCGGACACCGCTCACCACGATCCTCGGATATGCCGAGCTGTACCGGCACGGCGCCCTCGGCCCGAACGAGCTGCCCGACGCGATGCGCCGCATCGAGGACGAGGCGCACCGCATGAACAACCTGGTCAGCGACCTGCTGGAACTCGCCCGCCTGGATCGCGGGGCGGCGCTCCACCCCGTCCCCACCGACCTGGTCGTCCTGGCCCGGGACGCCGTCGCCGACGCGACGGCCGCCTCACCCGACCACCCCGTGCGGCTGGACGCCCCGGACACCCTCATCGCGACCGTGGACGAGGCGCGCCTGCGCCAGATCTTCGCGAACCTCCTGGCCAACGTCCGCGCCCACACACCCCCCGGGACACCGGCGACCGTCCGCCTCGCCCCCGGCGTCATCGAGGTCGCCGACGAGGGCCCGGGCATGTCCCCGGACGACGCAGCCCGCGCGTTCGAACGCTTCCACCGAGCCGAGCAGGGCGCCACAGGCGCGGGCCTGGGCCTCCCCATCGTCGCCGCGATCGCCGCCGCCCACCACGGCCACGCGCAACTCCTCTCCGCCCCCGGCACCGGAACCACCGTGAGAATCACCCTCCCCCCACCCCCCTGACCCCCAAACACCCAGCCCTCCCGACCCCCCACCGGCGACCCGGCGCGAGAGCGGTGTCCATCAGCGTTGGGCGGCGCCGCCTCCGTCACTGGCGAAACAGCCCAAGCTCCCGCCAGGCAGCGTCCTCAAGCCGCCCTAGCCCTCCCGGTGAGGGCATGCAGGCAGCTATGGCACCGCCAAGGACCGGACGCCACCATCCCCCCACGACAGGCCCCTCGCCGAGCCGCCGATCGCCTCGGCGCCGCGACCGTCCAGCCGACGGGACTCTCAGACGACACCAGCGAAAAGACGTGGACGGGTACGTCACCGGATGCGACGTCACCCGTAGCGCGCCGTCCGCGCGCTCATGGGCCTGTCCGGCCGGTACGCCGCACGGCGCCAAGAACCTGGAGAGGCTCGGACGCGGCCACCGCCACACGCGGCCCTAGGCGCCGTAGAAGACGCCGGCAAAGGCACCTTGGCGATACTTCGCCCCCATGCTGTGCCTCTGAGCCGCCACAGACGGCGCCTCGGCGCCGCAACCGTCCGGCGCCCTTCGCGCAACGCCTCCCGGCGGAGGGGGTGATCACCCACCCTGGGCCCGGGCGCGGGTCGGGACGGCGGGCGGGTGGTGTTCGAGGGGACGTCCGGGGATCTGGTCGCGGCGCGCCAAGCGGGACCCGCAGGCGGCACCGACTTATGTGGGCGGAGAATTCGCTCCTCATGCTGCGGCCTTCAGGCGTCCCAGACGCCACCTCGGCACTGCTGCCGGCCGGCGGAGGGTCGGTGGCGAAGCCGGGCGTGACGGCTAGGCGTCGTAGACGGTCACCTCGACGCCCCGCTCGGTGAGATGCCGCTCCACCAGCGGTTCGACCAGCTCCCACTTCCCCCCGGCGAGCCCGCAACCGACACGTGGCATGTGGACGCTCGCTTCGAGTTCGACCGCTCTGCCTCCGAGCACCTCCAGACACCGTCCGAGCGCCTCGTACCGGATCGGCGGCCCCCTACGGCTCCGCTTGACCCCCCGCTGCGCGACCATGTTCGCGACCCACACGTACTTCTCGACCTGGACGAACTGCACGGCCCCCAGCCCGAACCCGCTACTCGCCCGCTCCCGGTACCAGCGGCGGTACTCCGCCTCGGGCTCCTTCCAGCGCCGCGACACCGCCAGGACGAAGCCCTTCCCCCAACCGCCCAGGTCGTTGCAGACATGGGCGACGATCTTCACCCCCTTCGCCTGCGGGGACGTCGCGTCCCCCTTGAGATACCTGACCCCCACGTGTCGGCACGCTACCCTCCGCCACCGACATTTCAGCTGACGGGCGCGTCCCAGGCGGCCCGCCACGTCGCGGGCCCGACGACGCCGTCCACACCGAGGTGCTTCTCCTGCTGGAACGCGCGGCAGACCCGCTCCGAATCCGCGCCGTACGCACCATCGACGCTGATCCGCCACCCGCGCTTGTGCATCTGCCTCTGCCACGTCCGGACGTCATCACCGTGCATGACGGGCGGCTGCGTGAGGTGCCGGCCGGGCCACTTCGGCGCGTGCGACGAGGGAGGCTTGGGGGCCCGGTCGACCTGCCACTGCCCGTAGTCGTCCTTCATGGCCCGGTTGTAGTCGACGCCCACACCGTTGACGGTGTGATCGTTCGAGTACTGCTGGAGGTGCGCCCGCGAGTCCCAGCGCCCGCCCGACCACGCGTACGTCTGCCACCCGTAGGTGATCTTCTTGGCGTCGAACGCCCGCTTGATCGGCCCGTATCCCGCGTAGAGACCGATCCGCTTGCGTCCGAGAACGGACGCCGCGCCGTCCAGATAGGCGTTGATCGCCGACTGGTGGCCGGACTCGGCGTCGAAGTCCACGGCGAAGTAGATCGGACGATCCGACGGCATCCCGCAGGCCCGCGCCTGCTTGGCGGCGTCCTCCGCGTCCGCGACGCCGCCGTCCTTGCCGGACAGCGCCCGCGACGCCGCCGTCTCCCAGACCACGACCAGCCAGAGGCCGCCCTCCGACAGCTGCTCCGCCTCGGCGCGCGTCAGGTTCTTCCCGGTCGCGTCATGCGACAGGTAGCGGCAGACGAACTTCGCCCCCGCCTTCCTCAGCGCGGACGGGCCGGGCCGTCCCCACGCGTAATCCACTCCGAAGACGCTCATTCCGCCATCCCTTCTGTCATGACGGGCAGGCAACACCGCGTCGGGCAACGCACGCAGGCATATTGACAAACTCACACAATTCGTTCAACCCATGTCCACCCCGAAGTCTGGGCAGGCACACCCTAAAAAGCGAAATAGAGGTCGACACCACCACATAACCGACAAGCCAGGAGCCCCAACGCAGCGCACGTCCGGGGCCCAACCCACCGGGCATGTTGATCAGAACGCCACACCCATCGATCAACTCCCAAATATGAAACCCACCCTGGTAGACAACTACCTTCCAACCCCTCCGGCTGATCATTTGCGGTAAAACACCTGAACAACCTCCGCATATCCCCCGACCACGACGAACGCTGAGGCGGCCTAAGCCCGGAGACACGGTCGGGCGCCACGTCGGCCTACAGCGCCCAACCGAAGGCCGACTCGCCACCAAGCCGGTTCATCGGAGGATCGGGGCAGCACCGGTCGCCGCGACGGAGAGGTCCCAGAGCCGCGCGGCCGACTCGGGAGCGATGGCGTATTCGCGGACGCCGCCGTCGTCCATGGGCTCGCCGGGGGCGGAGACGCGGGCGACGTCGCAGTCCTCAAGGTAGATGCCTCCGCGGTCGGCCAGCAGCGGAGAAGTGGCTGCCCAGAGACCGGTCGCGACGCCCTGGGAGGGCGTCTTGAAACCGGCGCCGACCACGTTGCCGCACTCGTCCACCCAGCCGCGGTCGATCTGCTCCTGGAGGCTCATCTCCCGCTGGAGACCGGTGATGATCTTGCCCGGATGCAGGGCGAACGCCCGGATGCCGTCGTCGCGTCCGAGGGCGTCGAGGTGGACGGCGAACAGGGTATTGGCGGTCTTGGCCTGACCATAGGCAAGCCATTTATCATAACCGGTTTGAAAATGCGGGTCAATCCAGCGGATGTCGGTCAGAGTATGCCCGGCAGAACTGTTGACGACAACACGCGCACCGCCAGCGACCAGGAGCGGATAAACCTCACACGCGAGAGTGAAGTGTCCGAAATGATTGGCGGTGAGCTGGCCCTCCCATCCACCGGGGCCGATGCGCAACTCAGGAGTGGCCATGACCCCGGCAAGGGCCATAAGGAAGTCGATCCTGTCGAGGGATTCGCTGATTCGCGCGCCGGCAACGCGGACGCTACCGAGGTCCGTCAGATCCATAGGGATCACTTCGCAGCCGTCCAGGCCCTCAAGGGCGGCGCGGGCGACACCGGGCCGGCGTGCCGGAATGATGACGCGGGCCCCCGCGGCCGCCATGGCCCGAGTGGTCGCCAGGCCGAGCCCGGAGTATCCGCCGGTCACGACGGCGGTCCTGCCGGAGAGGTCGATGCCGGCCATGACGTCCTCGGCGGTACTGGCAGCGGAGAACGGGGAGCCGAGCGACTGCTGATCAGTGGTGGTCATGCCGACGACGCTACGAGCTAGAGCGAGGTCTAGATCAAGCCCTAGGCTGGACGGCATGGAAACCGCCGAAACCCGCGCGGAACAGCTGAGCATCGGCGAGGTGGCCGAACGCACCGGGCTCAGCGTCCACGCACTGCGCTTTTACGAACGCGAAGGGCTGCTCGTCGGGCCCGTCCAGCGCACCGCGGGCGGACGACGGCGCTACACCCCCGTCGATGTCGACTGGCTGCTGATCTGCGTCAAACTCCGCGAATCCGGCATGCCGCTCGCCGACCTCAAACACTTCGCCGAGCTGGTGCGCCTCGGTCCGGGCAACGAGGCAGACCGCCTACGGCTCCTCGACGCCCATCAGCAACGCGTGGAGGCACAGATTCAGGCCCTGGAGGAGTGCCGCACCCTCATCGCCTGGAAAGCCGGTGTCTATGCCGAACACCTCGCTCGCGGCGAGGCGGGCGGCCTCTGGGACCCGACGGGCTGAGCCGGCGCCCCTGCCGTGCGCAGGCTCGTTGTGCAAAAGTGGATCATGGTTCGCTGTTTCAGCGGAGGAGGCAGCCGGAGATGTACGAATCGGACCAGACCTGGCGCGAGGTCGACGCCTACTTCGAGGACGCCCTCGTCGCCGAAGACGACGCGCTGACCGCGGCCCGAGCATCCGGGACGCGCACCACCATGCCGCGAGCGGAGGTGTCCCCCAACCAGGGCAAGCTACTGGGGATGCTCTGCCAGATGGCCGATGCCACTCGCGTTCTGGAGTTCGGCACCCTCGCCGGATACAGCACGGTCTGGTTGGCACGCGCCGTCGGCGAGGGCGGCCATGTGACCACCCTGGAACTGGAGGAACAGAACGCCGAGGTCGCCCGGCAAAACCTCGAACGCGCGGGCGTCACCGACCGTGTCGAGATTCTGACGGGCCCCGCCACCGAATCGGCACAGCGCCTCATCGACGACGCGGTTGAGCCCTATGACTTCGTGTTCATCGACGCCGACAAACCGAATAACCCGGCCTACCTCCGGGCCTCACTGGCACTGACACGCCCCGGCGCCGTGATCGTGATCGACAACGTCGTCCGCAACGGCACGGTCACCGATTCCGAGACCCTCGACGCCTCCGCTCAGGGCGTGCGCGCGGTCGTGGCGGAGATCGCCCGTGATCCACGTCTGCACGCCACGGCGATCCAGACAGTGGGCGCCAAAGGCTGGGACGGCTTCCTCCTGATCCGCCGGACAGCCTGACCGCCGCCCCGCTGTTGCCACAAGCACGGCGCGCGAGCCAGGATCCGATGTGGCCTACCACCTGTCATTCTTCTGCCGCAGCGGCGAGGAGAACGCCTCGTCCGCACTCGTGAACCTCACCGAATCGGCGGGGCCTCCCATCCTGGCGAAACCCGGCACGGGCGACTACGTCGACGAGATCGCCGCCTGCCATATCGCCACGGGCTGGATCGGACTGGAGACGCATGCGGGTGTCGCCTTCATCGCCGAAGAGGTGATCGACGCTTCGCCGGACAACGCTCACGGAGTCTGGGGAAGCGACCCCAAAGTGCAGCTCACCCTGAGCGGCGAGATGGACGACGCCCTCGTCGATCGCATCTGGCGGACGTTGACCAACAGATGGGCAGCCGTCGCCTGGGACGAGTCGTCCGGATTCGACATCAACAAGGACCCCCACCAGTCGTCGGGAAGCGCCATGGTCACAGGCCATCCCGAGAAACGTCCTTGTCGAGGGATACCTTCGGGCTCTTGGACAGGGAGCGCAGATGAGCTACCACGTGCAGTTCTTCGCCAACGGGGCGAGGTCGCGGCCTCTGACGCCCTCGATCAACTCATCGCGGCGGTCTCTGAGAGCGGTGGCCCCGTCCTGGTGCGGGAAAGGGGCGAGGAGCCCGGCGCTTCCTGGTGCGATCTCTTCGACAAGAAGACGACGACCAGCCCGCTCATCATCGAGCTGTGGACCGGCGCACGTGAGCTGGCCGAGGAGATCCTCGAACTCACGCCGGACGGCGACACCCACGGCATCCGGGGAAGTGACCTGATGGTCTCCGTCCAACTCCTGAGGGAAGCCGACTGGTCACTGATGCGCCGCGTCTGGGATGTCCTGGTGAAGCAGTGGGGCGCCGTCCCCTACGATTCCATATCGGAGTTCTCGCTCACCTTCTAAGGCACCGAGCGCGCCCGGCGGTCCCGCCGCGTCGTCCGCGCGATGGGTTTCCTACGATGCGTGCGTGCGAACCTTGGTGCTCTGGGACATCGACCACACGCTGATCAGTGTCCGCGGACTCAGCGCTGAGATCTATGCCACCGTGTTCCACCAGCTCACCGGCCGCGCCATCGAGCGGGTCGCGGACATGGCCGGTCGCACGGACCGGGCGATCACCGCTGAGACCCTGCGCTATCACGACGTCGAGCCCACGGTCGACCTCATGCTCAGCTTCACCGACGCGCTGGGCAGGGCGTTCGCCGCCAGGCAGGACGAGATCAAGGCGCGGGGCAGCGTCCTGCCAGGAGCACGGGCAGTGCTGGAGGCGCTCAGCGCAAGGTCCGACGTGGTGCAGTCCGTGCTGACCGGCAACATGAGGCCGATAGCGGAGTGCAAACTGAGCGCCTTCGGGCTGGAGCGGTTCGTCGACGTCGAGGTCGGCGCGTACGGCCTGGACCACGCCGACCGCCCTCCCCTGGTGAGGCTCGCGCAGGACCGCGCGGCCCTCAAGTACGGCGAGACGTTCGACGCGTCCAGGACGGTCCTGGTGGGCGACACCCCTCATGACGTGCACGCCGGCCACCAGGGCGGCGCCCGCGTGGTGGCGGTCGCGTCCGGCGCCAGCAGCGAGGCCGACCTGAGAGCGGCCGGCGCGGAGATCGTCCTGACCTCCCTGACCGACACCGACGCCGCGGTGCACGCCATCCTGAACGTCAGCCGCCCATGACCCACGTCCCCGAGGCTCCGAAGGACGTCTCGACACGTCCGACCGCGTCGCCCCACCAACACCAAAATCCCTCGCGATGATCGCCAGGAGCCTCTGACCAGTGCGCGCCCGAAGGGATTCGAACTCCTAAGGGAGCCACCGCCCAACCCCGCGTGGCCGACGTCCCTCCTTCCGGATCGTCCGAAGTGCAGGGGAGGCTGTTCGCCGTGATGTGCTCGGTGAGCCGTACAGTTCTGGCGGTCAAGGCCCGTGGGCCATGGCTGGTCCTGGTGGGCAGCACGTGGGCCGTGGACACCGAGAACGAGTCCCGCGTTCGACTCAGCCGGGGCCGCATGTGGTTGCTACCGCTCCTGGAGCGTCCACGGATTGACGTCGAGTCCGAAGCGCGGGCCCGCCTTGGGGCCGGCGATCCCGACGTAGGCGAAGCGCTGAGGGCCGTGATCGACATGGGCCTGAACGCTTGGTCGGACCACTGGCTCTCCAAGGCCGTGGCCTGGACGACGGACGAGGAAGTCGTCATCTTTTCCGAGCGTCTCCACGAGATCGCACTGGAAAGTACCGGGCCTCAGTCCCAAGACACCCGGCACGCGGCGAAACGACGGCTCAAGCGACTCGGACTGTGGTCGCCTAGTCGCGGGTGAGCTGTGAACGCCGTCCTCACCGAGGCAAGCGGGAAGCGTCGCAGCTCCTCACGAGGCGGCCGAAGAGGGGCGAACGCCCACGATCGACCAGGCAAGAAGTCGCCGTTCATCGCAATCACAACTGCCTCGACCTGAGGTGCGGGGAGGGCGCGGTCGCACGTCGTCCGCCGATCCTTGGGCCCACGTCCATCGCGCTCACGACGAATAGGTACGGCCATCGGCTCAACCAGGCGGCGGCGGAGGCCACGAATGGAGCCCTCTTCGGGACCTGATCAAATCCCAAGCCCCACGCAAGAAGCCCCTTCCAAGATCGGAAGAGGCCTCTGAACTGTGCGCACCCGAAGGGATTCGAACCCCTAACCTTCTGATCCGTAGTCAGATGCTCTATCCGTTGAGCTACGGGTGCTTGCCGCCTGGCTCTCACCAGGAGTTTTACCAACGGGGCGAGAGTCTAGCAGCTCTCACGTGGGTGATTGCGCATATGATTCCTCGGCCCCGCGCCCCTCCAGTGTAGGGCACTCGCACCTGTGGACCGTCCCGCTGTCGCCACCGACCCGCGCTCGGGGACGTCACGCCCCGCGACTCAACGTCCAGCGCCACGGCGACACCGGCCGCCCTGCGTGCTGCCTCCCGAGCGCCCGATGACCCGACGCATTGTGATCTGGGTCACGGAACCGTTTGTGGCGGGATGGCGCCAAAGGGGTAATCGAGACGTGAGTGACCTGCGAGGTCTACCCTCGTCCGATGTCCCAAACCCCCCTAGAAGGAGAAACCCCTATGCGCATGTCTGCCACCAAGCTCGTCGGCGTCCTCGCCATCGGTGGCGTGCTGCTCGGTTCTACGGCGTGCGGGCCGATCGACTCCGTGACCGGCGGAGGCAAGAAGAAGACCGCGTGCAAGAACATCGAGTCTGAGCTGCGCAGCGTCGCCTCCGGCGGCGCGTCGAGCGGGTCCGCGGCGAACGCCCAGAGGTTCGCGGACGCGGCGTCCAAGATCCGCACCGAGGGCCAGAACGCGGGCGGCGACGTCCAGACCGCCGCGACCAAGTTCGCGAGCGACCTCGACGACACGGCCGCCACCCTGCGACGTCTCAGCTCCGGCAACCTCTCCGGCGGCTCGCCCAACTTCACCGCGATGCAGCAGCACGGCAACGAGCTCGGCAAGGCCTGCGGCTACACCGGCTTCCGCCTGGGCTGAATCGCGACGCTCCGCTCCCGCGGCCCCGGGAGCGGAACCCCGCGATCCGGACTAAGCTCAGGCCACCCCGGGCCAGACTTTGCCGGTAGGCGCGCCGAACCGGTAGCCTGTCCTGAGCCTGAGGGCAACTGGAGGATTCGCCTAGTCCGGTCTATGGCGCCGCACTGCTAATGCGGTTTGGGTTTACCGCCCATCCGGGGTTCAAATCCCCGATCCTCCGCCACCTGACCAGGGGTTTCGCCGAAGATCGCATTCTCCGGCGAAACCCCTGTCGCGTTCCATATGTCCGTTTTGCTGGCCCTGGATAGCACATGGTGAGCACGAGATGTCGTGGCGGTGTCACCGAGCCCAGGTCAGAGCCACCGAACTGGATCATGAAGTGACTACCCTGCGTGTTCATCTCGCTTCTTGCGTCGATCGGCCAGCGAGATCACGTTCGGTGGGACAGGAGGAGCGTCCGCGTGCGGCTCTCCGACCAGGTCGGCGCCGTAGGCCAGATACAGATCCTGCCGCGCGTCGGCGGACCCGATCATCGGCTGAAAGCTGTACAGGAACTCCACGCTGCGAGGGCGCCAGCCGGTCTCCTCCTCGGCCTCCCGCACAGCGGCGGCGGCCGGATCCTCTCCCGGATCGACGTACCCGCCGGGCACCTCCCAGTCCCAACGGTCGATGATGAACCGATGCCGGTAGATCAGCAGGATGTTCTCGCCGGCCTCGTCCAGCACGGCGGTCATGACGCAACGGGGCAACCGGATGACGTACTGATCGAACCGGACTCCGGTGGGCAGCTCGACGCTGGCCACCGACAGGCGGATGTGGCGGTTCTCATCGACCGCTCCGGAGGCACGTCCGCGGCCGCTTCCGAATCCGAAAGAACCTCGTCGATCGCTCGCGGGAAGCCCTCACCTGCGGGATCCAGCCGCGCGTCCTCCGCTTCCGTCAGCTCCGCGACCACATTCTGGACGGGCGGCGGGAGTTCCCCGGCATCCGAACCGTGGATGGGAGCGAGCGCGCTTGCCGCCCGACGGAAACTGTCTCGAAGCTCGGCCGATTGCTCGACCGCCCGACCAAGCACATCGTGCGCGGTCGTCACAGCGGCAACGGGATCCTCTCCACGGTCGTGCCCGAGCCGACCGGCTTCAAGTTCCCGCGTCAGGAAGGCGTCGATCTGCTCGGCCGTCTCGGCCAGCTCGTAAGACGTCTGGGCAAGGTTTCCCAGAATCGTGTAGGCAGCGGCCGGCTCCGTGAGGCCGGGCAGGCCCTGGGCCAGCCGGTTGAGCGACCGGACACGCTCAGGCAGGTCACCGGCAAGGAACTCGATGTTCTCATCCGAACTGATCTCGTGTTCGTCCACGTGAGGTGTTCTAGGAAGCTGCGCCAGCAGGTGCCTGGCTGCCCCGACCGACGCCGGGTCGGAGATCACCGATGGGCGCATGCTGTTCGAGCGGGCCGGGGTGAGCTTCCTTGCGTAAGCTCACCCCATGCACGACGACCGCCGACCCCGCACCCGTTCATCTCAAAACGGTAACGACCCCACGTAACCCCAGGTCGCCAAGTGTTCTCCCCGCGCGAGCGGGGGTGGTCCGGCGATCAGGTCTAGCGGCGCCGGTGCCTTCCCGTTCTCCCCGCGCGAGCGGGGGTGGTCCGATTCTGGAGAGCCTGCCGCGCGACATCTGGCGGTTCTCCCCGCGCGAGCGGGGGTGGTCCGCGGACACGGCGCTGACGCCCACGGTCAGGAAGGTTCTCCCCGCGCGAGCGGGGGTGGTCCGGAGGGGACGCTCACGCTCCCTCCCGCATCTCGGTTCTCCCCGCGCGAGCGGGGGTGGTCCGATCCTGGCTCTGATCGATGACGCCGACACCCGGTCCCCGCGCGAGCGGGGGTGGTCCGCCGGGCTCTCCGAGGCCTCCGAGGCCGACCTGGTTCTCCCCGCGCGAGCGGGGGTGGTCCGGCGTTGTAGCGGTCCTGGGGCGCGGGCTCGGTGTTCTCCCCGCGCGAGCGGGGGTGGTCCGCCGGAGCCCCCTACCTGCGGATCTATGTCAACGTTCTCCCCGCGCGAGCGGGGGTGGTCCGTTCACGCACCGTCCATCACCATCGCCTCCTGCGTTCTCCCCGCGCGAGCGGGGGTGGTCCGAAGGCGGCCGGGTCCTCCGACGGGGCCCGGACGTTCTCCCCGCGCGAGCGGGGGTGGTCCGCGCTGAACCTCGCCGTTCGTGACCTTCCCCGGGTTCTCCCCGCGCGAGCGGGGTGGTCCGGTGGCCTGCGCGACGCGCTCGGTGGCGTAGGCGTTCTCCCCGCGCGAGCGGGGGTGGGCCGCTGTGGACGGGCGCCACGGCGGCGCGTCGCCTGTTCTCCCCGCGCGAGCGGGGGTGGTCCGGGCGAGAGCGTGCAGTGGTGGACGGCGGAGCGGTTCTCCCCGCGCGAGCGGGGGTGGTCCGGCGGGGTGTCGTCGAACGTGATCGTGGGTGGGCTCCCCGCGTGCGCGGGGGTTGCCTGGGTTGGAACCAGCTTGGGCTGGCGCCGCCGTAGTTCTCCCGATGCAGCGGGAGTTTCTACGATCCGCTGCGCCTGCAGGGTGGTCTTCGGCGGGGGTTGGAATGCGTCCTATTGGCGTGGTGACGTTAGGTGGTTTCGGGGTCGTTTGTTGTTTCGGCGGGGTTGAGGGCGATGAGGGTGAGGCCGTCGAAGTCGATGGGGACGCGTCGGCGTTGGCCGGCGGTGTGGAGGGTGAAGCCTTGTTCGTTGGCGTCTGGGTGTAGGAGGAGGGCGGCGCCGTCGTCGATGGAGGCGGCGACGGCTGTCCAGAGTTCGGTGCGGACGCGGGCGGAGACGGTGCCGACGTAGAGGCCGGGCATGGGTTCGGTCATCCATCGGGTGAGGGCGCCGCGCAGGTGGTCGGGGATGGCGGTGGTGGCGATGACGGTCATGTTGGCCATGTCAGTCGAATCCGTAGTTGGTGCCGCCGCTGACGCGTCCGAAGTCGGGGTCCCAGAGGTCGACGAGTTCTTCGGTGGCTTCTTCGGCGCCTTCCCGGCGGGTGCCGTCGTCGGGTTCGAGGAGGGTTTGGATGTCGGCGACGATGCGGGGCAGTAGACGGAAGAGGCGCAGGCCGTCCCGGAATGAGCGGCGTGCTTGGCCGTCGGGGTCGGTGGAGTCGTGGAGGGTGAAGGCCAGCGGGAGGGTGAGTTCGGCTTTGTAGAGGTCGGCGATGTCGTATACGAAGGAGTTGCTGGTGCCGGTGTGGACGAAGCCGAGTCCGGGGGAGCAGCCGATGGCGTTGATCGCGGCGTGGGTGATGCCGTACAGGCAGGTGTTGGCGGCTGAGAGTGCGCGGTTGACGGGGTCTTGGGAGTCCCAGTCGTCGGGGGCGTAGGAGCGTTTGAAGGGGCGGACGCCGTTGCGTTCGGCGAGGAGGCGGTAGAGGGCCTTCATGCGTTGGCCTTCGAGGCCGCGGAGTTGGGCGATGGTGGCGTCGGCGGGTGCGGTGTCGCCGAAGCGTTGGAGGTACATGCGGCGGGCGACGGCGGTGCGTTGGGTGTCGTCGGCCCAGGCGCGGGCTTGGGTTTCCAGCCAGCGGGTGGGCAGGGAGTCGGGGACGGTGGCGGCGTAGCAGCGCACTCCTGCGGTTCCGGTGCAGACCACGGTGGTGCCGTGGCGGGCGAGGGTGGATAGCGCTCGGGTGGTGATGGAGACGCCTGGGCCCAGCAGGAGGCAGCCGAGCGCGGCGGTGGGCAGGGCGACGCGGCGGACGTCTTCGCCGATTTGGAAGTGGGCTTTGACGCCGGTGTCGTCCTGGACGATGCGTGCGACGTCGATGTAGAGGAAGGACAGCGAGTCGCCGATGCGGGGCAGCATCGCGGCGGTGGGGGCGGCCAGCCGTTGCCGTGCGGTGCGGGGCGCCGAGGTGCTCATGCGGGTGCGATGGTGAGTAGGCCGCAGCCGAAGGATTTGCCGCGTCCGATGCCGGTGCGGATTCTTTCGGTCAGCGCTTGGGGGTCGGTGACGGTGGCGGTGCCGTCGAACCGGGTGCGGGCATGGGTCATGCGGGCGTCGCCGCGGCGGCCGGTGGCGCTGGGGAGTGGGCTGCTGTGCAGGCTATGCAGGACGAGCCCGGCGGTGGCGGCTTGCCGCTGCCACCAGTGGTCGAGGTCGGTGCCGGTGAGGGGGACGACCTGTTTTGGACGTCCGGCGGTGGTGTTCTTGCCGAGTTTGCTGGTGGCGTTGGCGATGATCCGGTAGTGGACGTTGACGCCTTCGCTCAACCGCCCCAGGAGGGGGGTCAGGGATTTGGTGCGGGCGGTGCCGTAGCCGGTGGGCAGGTTCGCCAGGACGGGCTTGATCCCGCTCTGTACGAGGATCCCGAACCCGGTGGGCTGCTCTTCGAGTCGGAACAGGGCTGCGGCTTGGTGGCGGGCCTGGGTTCCGAGGCCCTCGGGGAACAGGGTCATGATGCGGCGATGCAGGTGCGTCGCGTCGCGGAGGTCTTTCAGGACGGCGCGGTCGCGGGTGTTGGGGATGATCTGTGTGATCCACAGGTCGGTGGTCATGGGGTGGTCTTCCCGGTGGGCTGGTCGAGGTAGGCGGTGAGGCTGGTCAGGTAGTCGATCCCGAGGCCGGCGCATTGGGCGGCGGGGAGCGGGAGGTGGCGCCGGTAGATGGGTCGGGTCCGGTAGTGGCGGCTGCTGGGCGCGAACGAGACGGGGTCGTCCTGGATCTGAGTGTGCGCTTGCTGGTGTTCGGAGGGGTCGGGGCCGTCCGGCCAGGAGCCGGTGAAGGCGGCGTCCGCCTGGAATTCCACGTTGACCGACTCGGTGTGCGCGGGGGCGGTGCGGGCGAGCGGCAGCCTGATCAGGTGGGTGATGGGGTCGTCGTGGACCGCGTCGATCAGGAGGGGGGCGTTGGGTGGGCAGGACCGGCGGCCGAGGTAGGGCGGCCACGTCGGTGCGCGCAGTGCGCGGGCGCAGGTGTCGAGGAGGTCGGGGTCGGGTGCGGTGACGGCGACGGTGAACGCGGCGTCCTGGAGGTAGTAGCGGTTGGAGACCAGGGTCGCGGTGTCGGCGGAGCGACGTTTTCCCTCGGCGGTGATCACGGTGAGGTGGCGGGGCATACCGCCGCCGACGGTGTGGAAGTCGCGTAGAAGGGTGCCGGGGCGGTCGATGCGGGTGGTGAACCGCAGCGGGGTCAGGTCGTCGAGGGGCTGGTCGCGGCGGCGGCCGAGGGCGGCGGCGATCAGGCCGATCAGGCCCGACCGGGTGGGGGCACGGGAGGTGTCGCGCTGGTTGAAGCGAGACCGCTCCCCCCATGACTGAAGAGGCCCGCTCAGGTGCAGCAGCAGTGCGGTGGTGGGCCGGGCGTCGGGCTGGGCGCTCACACGGTTTCCTTCACCAGCACGGCGCCGTCCAGTGCGCTGTCGAGGGCGCCGTCGATGAGCGCGTCGAAGGAGGGGACGCGTTCCCCCAGGCCGCTGGTGTCGGCGGTGGAGAGGGTGGCGTGGGCGTGGTGGAGGAGTCCGCTCGTGCCCAGCAGGCCGTTGACGGCGGTGGCGTAGTCGCTGAGCGCCTTGACCGAGGGATCGGTGTGACCGCCGCCGGAGTAGCCCGCGGCGACCGGCTTTTCGAAGGCGGCGGCGTAGGAGACCGGGCGGTCGGCGCGCACGGTCAGGTGCGCCAAGGCCGGGATGGTGTTCGGCGCCGTCGAGTTCTTCTTGGCGTGGGGCAGTGACAGCAGCGCGGCACGGATCACGCCGGCGGCCAGTTCACGTGTGTCGGCCAGGCCGCCTCCGAGGTTGCGGTGCAGATCCTGCAGGTCGACCACGATGTTGCGGTAGAGCACGCCGGCGCTGTGCTCGGCGTGACCCATGTGGGCGCTGCCGGTGGTGTCGGCCCATTCGGAGGTGACGTCGTCGACGGCGCTGAAGTAGTCGACCTCGGTGTCGGTGGCGTGGGTGGTGAAGCAGTGGGCGACCTGCACGGCGCCATCGACCTTGGCCTCGTCGACCTGGGCGAGCATCCGCCCGAACAGGTTGATGATTCCGTTCCGGCTCCGCAGGATCGCGTCGACCTTATCGGTGGGAATGACCACGTGCTTGCGCTCGAACTTGGCGGGCTCCTTGGCGTCCTCCAGCTTCTCGCGGTGCTCGATGGCCAGTTCGGCGAGTTCGGCTACTGCCGCGGCGGGGATGTAGACCATCGCGGCGGTGGCCCAGGCGTTGGAGGCACCGTTGGATTCGGCGTTCTCGTCCTTCTTCTTCTTGGGTGCCTCGGCGCCGACGCTGCTGGCAACGGCGATGTGTCGTCCGGCGCGCTCGGCCAGGTCGGCGGGCCAGGCGTGGTGGTTCTGCAGGTGCTGGGCGATGAGTTCGGGCAGGCGGCGTGTGCGCAGGGCGGTCTGCCCGAGGTGCTGCTGAAGGTGCAGCCGCATCGCGCGCTTCCAGCACTGGCTGCTGACGCGGGTGCGGTCGGCGCCTCCCCACCGCACCGTCTTGATCGCGTTGGTGTCGTCGCGGTTGAGATTGGCGAACGGGATGGGCTGCAGGACGTGAACCTCGATGAAGCGGCCAGGGATTGGCGTCATGGTGTCTCCGACATTCGGACGTGGATAAGGGGAAGGACGAGGGCTATTCGGGGACGGACTCGTCGTTTTCGGCGCGGTCGGCCTCTTGGGCCGCTCGCATTTCGGCGGCGGACCGGGTGCGGTAGAACGACTGCAACCAGCGGCGCGTGATCTGGTCGCGGTACCTGTCCCACCAGCACAGATCGACCAGGAGTTGCACCCAGTCCACCGCCGTCGGGCGGTCGGCGAGGATGCGGACGGCGGCGGGCAGGTGTCGGTGCACACCGTCGAGGCTCTGTCGGGTGAGCAGGCTCAAGCGCGCCTCGGCGGTGTTCTCCCGCAGCACGCCGCGCCCGACACCTTCGGCGAGGCACTGGCCGAAGGTGCGTCGCCGCGTCGCGCCGTCCTCAGGTCCGGAGTCGTCCTGGGGGGCGGACTCGGCAGTCGTGGGTTCTTCGGGGGCATCCGGTGCGGGCCTGCGGGCCTGGGGCGGGAGTGCGGCGATCATGGCGGCGACCGCGTAGTACGCGCGTTCGGTGTTCGGGTTTCCTTCAGGGACGCGGGCGGCGATGACCTGGTGCATCCGGTGGCAGCGGTCAAGGGGGCGTCCCAGCCCGCTGCGAAGCGCGGCTCGTTTGCCGGGGTCTTCGCACAGCTTGAAGACGGCGGTGACGAACTCGTCGGCTTTGGTCGCGGTGCTCTTGGTACTCGTGAGAGGTGGCGTGGTCATAGTTCCTGCCAGTGAGGGGACGGGCCGACGTCAGCTCTGCGGCTTGGGCTTCCCTGCGGTTTTGCGGCGCCCGCCGTGGAGCTCCAGGCGGGCCTGCTCGATGGCGCGGGCGTTGCGGACGTCACGAGCGTGTTCCCGGGTGATTTCCTCGAACGCGGCCGTGGCCGCTTGTAGGAACGGTCGCCAAGAATCGGTGTAGTCCTCGCGGCGCATCCGATCCCAGAAGATGTCGGCGGCCGGCGGCCAATAGGCGGCTGCGGCTTGTTCAGCCCAGGCGCACTCGGCGACCTTGTCCTCTTTGTTCACCAGGGCCCACGCCCGCTTGGCAGCGTATTCGAGGCGCCTTCCGTAAAGCTCTCCGTACATGCGCAGATCCCCGATCCGCCGCGCGACGTGAGGCTCCTTCTCCTGGATCTCGAACACCAGATGCGGGGTGGTCGCCGACACGAACTGGACGTCCTTGGTCTTGCCGTCCTGCTCGAACCCCAGCGCCCGCACCTTGAAATCCCCCAGATCATCAACGGTCGCGAACACCTCCGGGCGACGTGGATTAGCGGAGCTGGTGGTCTGGAGCTGCAAGAGTCCGTCCAGGTCACGCCACAGGTCCCGGTTCGCGTCGGCCGGCCGCGCGTACGGGTTGCCCTGCTTGCTGATCTGGTGGATCAGATACGCGTCATTGGTGGACGGCTGCTTGTCACGCCGCCCCCAGGTGATGAAGGCGTCGGTCACGTGGTCGCCCGTCCGGTCGGGCACCAGCAGGAGCGCGTGCTGCCAACCACCGGTCAGGCGGCTCCGCGGCCCCGGATAGGGCTCGGGCACCCGTGGCGGGGCCAGCGGATCGGGCAGCTCGGCGAGCTCCCAGGGGCACAGGTCGTCGTCTGGGTTCAGCTTGCGAGGCGGAGGCGTCAGGCCCGCCAACAGCGTGTCCAGCAGCGTCGCGCCTTCGGGGTGGTAGGAGAGGCTGGAGCGGAGCGGTCCCGCCGACACATCCGCAGCCGAGACCGAGCCGTGATTGCGGGTCGCGCACCGGCCGGACGGCCCGTAGTAGAGCCACACCAGCAGCGCGGCGAACGCTTCCACGGTCGGGACCGGAGTCGGCGCGGCATCCCAGTGGTGTCCGAACCACACCGAGTTGTTCCCTGCCGGACGGCCCAGCGCCAGCTTGTTCACCCCGGCGCTCTTGGGACACACCTGCGGATCAGCCAGCCGTGGATCCTGGAGGAAGGGACGCTCGGAGTCGAACAGATCCAGCCGCCCGTCCATCTCCTCGAAGTAGCGATCGACCGCAGCCGGATTCAGGGGGCGGCCTGCAAGCTCTTCCCGGCGAGCCAGCCAGTCCCCCTCGTGCTCGCCGAGAGTGTCCAGCCCCGTGATGCGTGACGTCATCGCGTACAACAGCCGATACATCGCCGACAGGACGGGCGCCGGAGTGAGCGTCAACGCCTCAATCTCATGAGCGTGGACGAACAGATCCCGCAGACCGACCCGCGACGGACGCTCCGCCGAAGGCTCCAGCCAGGAGACGTCCGCCCATGGCCTTTGAGTGAGATCGAAGCTGACCCCACGTACCATCAGCCCTCCTTTCTTGTGGAAAAACCAGCCGGTAGGCTGCCGCATGGCCGCCGAGCCGGAGAGTCACCCTTATCGGCGGCAGTAGTCCCGCCGTCCTACAACCGCCGACGTCATAGGACGGTGAGCCCGGGTTCTGGCGGGCTATGTCCCTGCTAAGCGGGGGTGAGCCAACTGTCAGGGGCAGCCTTGCGGTGGCTCTGCTACCAGTCCCTGCGCAAGCGGGGGGCGCACCCGAGGCGGCCTGGAGTGATGTATCCGGACGCCTCGGCTGTCACTGCCTAGAACACTGGGGGTAGAAAGATCCAATCCAGCGGATTCCCCATACTCGACCGGGCCTGACCGGACTCGGCCACGCCACCGACCTGCGGGGTCGAGGCGCATCGGCAGCAGGGACCAGTCCGCCAACACAGAGTTCGCCTCCCACGCACGCGGAGTAGGCAACAGCTCGGTGTCACCCTCGATCCACGCTCCCCGGACGGGGATCATGTGGTGGGCGATCAGCCGCGCGTCGGCAGCAGACACCTTCGCGACACCGCGTATGCCCGGCACCGGGATCTCACCTTGCTCGTCCAGCGTCCAGCGACCGGGTTCCTGCTCGTAGGCGCACACCAACCGCGCCGAATCCGGCGACAGCCGGGTCTTGACCAACGACGGATCGGTTCCGGCTTCGGCGTTGCTCATATTCCACAGGTCGTTCAGCAGCCAGTTGTCCGGCGGCTTGATCTTGGCCAGTTTGGACAGTTGCAACTGGGCGGCCTGGTCGGCCAGTCGCTCACCGTCCGCGCGCCAGAGCTTGGCCTTCGTTGCCTCGTCCATCTCCACGACGCGCGCGAAGTCTGCGGCGTACACCGCGTCCACCAACTCCTGCACGGCGCCGGGCACCGCGATCGGAGCATCGCACCGGTCATGCAAGAGCCGGCTGGTCCGGTGCAACAAGGACTCGTCGTAGACGTCGCCCCAGCACCCCGGGACTTCGAACGTGCCGTCGGCGTTCACAGGATCCAACACCACGATCCGCGGATCAGCCCCGATCCAATCCGGCCGCAGTTCGCGATGCAGATCGTGGTGCCTCCCTCGGTGGCGCTGACACCGTCCCGCGCGCTGTAGCAACAACGCCATGGGGGCCAAGTCGGTGATGAGCAGATCGAAGTCCAGGTCCAGGGACTGCTCAATGATCTGGGTGGACACCAGCACCGTCCTCGGCCGAGCGCCCGTCTTTCCGAAGTCGGCCTCACATCCGTCGGTGATCGCGGCACGGTCCCGAGCCCGGAACCGCGAGTGCAGGAGCCGCAGCTCAGGCGGCCGCTCACCGGCATCACGCAGCCGGGAGAACCAGGCTGCGAGCTCCGTGTAGGTCTCCTGGGCTTCCTTGACCGTGGTGCAGCACACCAGCACACAGCCCCGATCGCCGCGCACGACCGGTTCCAACAACTCCTGGATCACAGCGATCCGGTGTCCAGAGCGGCTGGAATCCTCGCCCCGCCGCACGGGTACCACGTCGAACGTCAGATCACGCTCCCGCTCACTGGGCACTTCACGCGGTTCGCACACCTCACCCGTGACCGCGTCGGCGAACAACCATCCCGGGTAGCACGGACGTACCTGCCCGCCGTCGTCATGACCGCTGCCACGCAGATAGGCGTCCACCAGCGACCGAGCGGACGAACCGGTAAGCGTCGCCGACAGCAGCACCACAGGGACCTTCAACGCCCCCAGCCACTCCAGCAAGCGCACCAACAGCGCATGCATCCACACGTCATAGGCGTGGGCCTCATCGACGACCACGACCTTGCCCGCCAACCCCAGCAGCCGCAGCATGTTGTACTTCACGGGCAGCACACCGGTCAGAGCCTGATCGATGGTGAAGGTGCTCAACGGAGCCAGCAGACCCCGCCGACTGGAATGCAGCCACTGGGCCGCCTCCACCGACGCCTCAGGATCAGACACCACCGCCCCGGCGTCCGCGGCCGACCCCGCCGCATCGGCTGCCGCGTCCTGCGACAACCACGCCATACTGTGCACCCGCGTCAGCGCGGCGTCCCCCAACAGCGCCCGACTGGCAAACTCAGCCACCCGTTTGTGCATCGCATCGGTCGTCGCCATCGTCGGCAAGCAGAATCCAAGCCCGCCCACACCGCAGGCCCGGGCCAGGACCGTCGCCGCGTAGAGGGCGACCTCGGTCTTACCATCGCCAGGCGGAGCGGTCACCAGCAGCAGCCCCGGCCCGCGAACCAAGCTAGGAAGATTTTTCGCCACCGACGCCTGCAACGCGTTGGGCTCGAACGGGAACAACTCGCTGAAAGAGCGCTCGCCGAACCGCGCCCGCCCCAATCCAGCGGCCCGAACCACATCCGGTGCCTCGGCCACCGCCCGCTCCCAGTGAGCGCGCACCTCAGCTTGCGTGGCCCGCCACCCCGGGGCAGGGAGCCGAGCGGAGATGAACTCCTCCTGACTCGCCAGCCAGTCCGCGACGATCACGATCCCCAGCACCACGACGCCCGCAGGGATGGCAAGCCGCTCCCCCAAGGGTTCATACGCCCCCGTCAACTCCTGGAGAACCTGGGCATGAGCCTCACACTGCTGCCTCCACGCCCCCTTCCCCACGCCGTCGCGCTGAGGATTCCGAAGCTCGGCACGACTCAGCGCGGGACAGAAGCGCCCATGGTGCCCCCCGAGTAACTGGGCGATCTGATGCGCCACACTCAGCCGGAACGACGTGTCGCCCGGGTACCCCAGACTCCGAAGAATTTCGACGAGCACCCACTGCGTCACCTCGTTGTGCCGCAAGCCGGCGACCGGCTTGTTCGCCTCCCCCGCGTACTCCGGCGCCTCCCGCAGCAACTGCTGGTAAAGATCAGCCACCGACACCTGAAACGACGGCGAGACCTTCCCGAGGTCATGCAGTCCTGCCCAGAAGCAGACCAGCTTCCGCATCTCGGAGTCAGACGGCACCTCGGTCCCCGCGCCGTCCCGCAGAACCGCGATCCCCTCAACCCACGCATCCCACAGCGCACCCGCGATCGCGGCCGTGTCGATCAGATGACAGATCACCGGGTATGGGGCCAGCAGCCCTTTTTCCTTCCCCCACAGGCGGGCATCCACAGCCGGCACCGATCGGTCCGCCTGATCATCTTGCGGCATGGCCCCAACTCCAAGTCCGTCCTGCGTGCTGCTCCCGCCACTGGACCACACGGCACCGACAAAACCATCGCCCTTGCGTAGGCTCACCCCATGCGCAACACACACCATCCCGCGCCCCATTCATCTCAGAACGGTAACGGCCTCACATAGCCCCAGGTCGCGAAGTGTTCTCCCCGCGCGAGCGGGGGTGGTCCGGCGCCGAGCGCGGCGGCCGCCGACCCGTAGGCGTTCTCCCCGCGCGAGCGGGGGTGGTCCGGGACCGGCCGGGTCGCTGGAGGCCGATTTCGAGTTCTCCCCGCGCGAGCGGGGGTGGTCCGGCGCCGAGCCCGTCCGCGTCGCGGCGTTCAACGTTCTCCCCGCGCGAGCGGGGGTAGTCCGCGCCGTGACGCTAGGACGCCCGCCAGGAGGCCGTTCTCCCCGCGCGAGCGGGGGTGGTCCGCCATTTCATGGCGTCACCGGGGGTGACCATGTGTTCTCCCCGCGCGAGCGGGGGTGGTCCGGCAATGCCGTGTCCGCGTGGGAGACCTACATCGTTCTCTCCGCGCGAGCGGGGGTGGTCCGGATCTCGCCGCCGCTGAGGACGCCGCTTACGAGTTCTCCCCGCGCGAGCGGGGGTGGTCCGCGCCCTTGCGGCCCGTAGCCCGGTGTGATCCCGTTCTCCCCGCGCGAGCGGGGGTGGTCCGGCGTCCGGAATCGCGATGGCGATGTTCAGGACGTTCTCCCCGCGCGAGCGGGGGTGCTCCGATGGCCCACCACGTCAGGTCGTGCTTGATCTGGTTCTCCCCGCGCGAGCGGGAGTGCTCCGTTCGACTTCGCGGCGTTCACGCCCGCGCTGCTGTTCTCCCCCGCGCGAGGGGGGGTGGTCCGATCTAGCAGACGCTCGACTCGTCGGACCTGTCGTTCTCCCCGCGCAACCGGGGTGGTCCAGCGGGACGCGCGGACGGCCCGTCGGTGGTGGTGTTCTCCCCGCGCGAGCGGGGGTGGTCCGAAACCCTTCGGACTTCGGCGTGTCGCTAGTCAGTTCTCCCCGCGCAAGCTGGGGTGGTCCGCGGTCCACGACCGTGACGCGAAACGCGACGGGGTTCTCCCCGCGAGCGGGGGTGGTCCGAGCGCGAGAAACGTTGCGGGGAGGCAGCTTTCCGTTCTCCCTGCGCGAGCTGGGGTGGCCCGGTCATCCGGCCCGAGCAGATTGCCGTGGTCGGGTTCTCCCTGCGCGAGCGGGGTGGTCCGTCCTTCCGCAGCCAGTGGCCGAGGCCGTCCGGGCTCTCCCCGAGCAAGTGGGGAGTGTCCGTGCTCGATAGGGCGTCTCGGTGGGCTGCGGGCTACAGCCGGAGGTAGGCGTTGGCCGGAGCCACTCCATGCACGTCTCGGCGATTACGGAGAGTGATTGGTGGAGGTGGTCGTCGGGGCGGGGTGGTGAGCACAGGGTGGGCACCAACTGTGGTGGATCATGGTGAACTGGGGTGCACCTTGTGGAGTTTTGACCTGCAGAAACGTGAATACGAAGGACGACGAATTACGTCATAGTACGCGTGACATGGAACTGCTAATGCGGTTTGGGTTTACCGCCCATCCGGGGTTCAAATCCCCGATCCTCCGCCAGCTGACCTGCGGGGATGCATCGCTAGACGCATCCCCGCAGTCGCGTTTCGGGGCCCGGAACAGGCCCGTGGCTGCGCAATCGGGTCAACAGCGGAAAATCCGCAGGTCACGCCCCTAGCTGGGCTGCACACGAGGTGCACAGCCGCACGTCGGCGCTGTGCTCGGGAGCCGGGGCGAGCGCCGACCTTCCCGGCGCTGGAGAAAGCCGGAGATCGACATTGCGGCCTGCTCGGCGTTTCCTCCGCCACCACCGCGTAGACGTTCGCGGTGAACGCCTCGTCCGCATGCCCGAGGATTTCCGAGACGACCTTCATGCTGACTCCGGCCGCGTGCGCCATCGTCGCCGCGCCATGGCGCAGGTCGTGGAAGCGGACCGGCGCAGAACGGGCCCGTTGATCGCGGCCTGAACCCGTTCGGGCGTCGTGCGATGCCAGCGGGAGATCTTGTCGAGGTCCCAGCCTTCCTCCTGGTGACGGCGGCCGATGGCGTTGTAGAGCTTGAAGACCTCGTTGAACAGCTCGGTGCTATAGCGGGGCAGACAGGCATACGGCTCGGTGCGAAAGCCCGACAGTCCGGCCAGGTCCGCGTTCGCCGGAGTGCGGGTGTTATCGCAGGTCGTGACGCTTGGGCGAACGGCTGCCAGAGGGGGGTGCACGGCCGTCGTCTCCGTTCTCGGTGGTCCTTCACACAGACCCGCGAATGAGACGACGGCCGCCCGGCGACGAGCCGTCCCGACCGAGATATCACTTATGCGGCATTGATTCAGGTCAGGCGTTATCAAAAGGCTAAGGATAGTTAGGACCCCCATAGCCGTGGGAACGACAGACACTCCTGGCGGCCACGAAAAGGGGGGCTTGTGACTGGCATCGACTGTAGTGCCGGGCCGGGGCCGTGAACACCGCTCCCGACGGCCTCGTGGGCCCTGTGATCGGCGCCTGGCCACATGCTTGGACGTGACCGGCGTCGCGGCGGCGCGACCGCCGTACCCGCCTTTCCGGCGAGGCTCTGGCGGGCCCTGGAGCGAGCGCGCCCGCCCGGGTTCGGCCGGACCCGGGCGTGGCGCAGCCCGTTGCGCGGGCCGTGGCTGACTTCGATGTTCGGGTCGGTTCTGCTGGCGGCGCTCCCTGTAGTGATCGTCACAGGGCTGGTCTCCTACGTGGCGTATGCGCCGTGGTTCGGGCAGGCCTACCCGGCCCATGTCGGCTGGCTGCGCCTGCCGTACTTCACCTGGCCTACGCGGCCGATCTGGTTGTACCGGCTGAACCAGGGTCTGCACGTCGGCCTGGGACTGGTCCTGATACCGGTCGTCCTGGCCAAGTTGTGGTCGGTGGCACCGAGGCTGTGGGCTTGGCCGCCCGCTCGTTCGCTCGCCCAGGTCCTGGAACGGCTCTCGCTGTTGTCGCTGGTGGGCGGCATCCTGTTCGAGATCGTCACCGGCGTCCTGGACATCCAGTACTGGTACGCGTTCCCGTTCGACTTCTACACCGCCCACTATTTCGGCGGATGGGTGTTCACCGGCGCGTTCCTCGCCCACGTCACCATCAAACTGCCGAAGCTCGTCCGCGCGCTGCGCTCACGCTCCCTCCGCCGGGAGCTCCGGACCTCCCGCGCCGACACCCGTCCCGAACCCCCCGACCCCGACGGGCTGGTAGCGGCCGAACCGGCGCCGGCGACCCTCAGCCGCCGCGGCGCGCTGGCCGTGGTGGGCGGCGGCAGCACCCTGATCGCCGTCATGGTCGCGGGCCAGAGCATCGGCGGTACCGCCCGGCGGGTGGCGCTGCTGGCTCCCCGGGGCGGCTACCGGGACACACCGGAGGACTTCCCGATCAATCAGACCGCGGCCGCGGCCGCGATCATGCCCGCCGACATCGGCTCGGGCTGGCGCCTGACCTTGACCAGCGGCACGCGCACCGTTCAGCTGGAGCGGCCGCAACTGCTCGCCATGGCCCAGCACACCGCCGCGCTGCCCATCGCCTGCGTCGAGGGCTGGTCCACCATGCAGACCTGGACCGGTGTACGGCTGCGCGACCTCGCCGCCCTGGTCGGCGCCGGGCACCCGTCCTCGGCGCACGTCCGGTCGCTCCAGCGCGGCGGGGCCTTCAACCAGGCCACGCTTCAGCCCAACCAGATCCGCGCCCCTGACGCGCTGCTGGCCCTGAAGGTCAACGGCACTGACCTGCCCCTGGACCACGGCTATCCCGCCCGCGTCATCGTGCCCGCGCTGCCGGGCGTCCACAACACCAAATGGGTACGCTCCATCGACTTTCGGGATAGCTGACATGCGGCACAGGCTGGCGGCGATCAAGAACTTCTACGGCGCCGCCCCGCTACACCTGCTCGCCTTGGCGGTGTGCTTCGCGCTGGCCGGATACGCGGCCTCGCAGGTCCTCTCCGCTCCGCACTGGCCGTGGATCTTCGTCTGGTTCGCCGGTGCCGTCATCGGCCACGACCTCGTGGCGTTCCCCCTGTACGCCCTCGCCGATCGTTCCCTGGTCCGGGCCCTGCGGGCACTGCACCGCTCCCCCGCCCCGACACCGCCGCTCGTATCGGCGGTGAACCACGTCAGGCTGCCGGCGCTGGGAGCCGGGCTGTTGTTGCTGCTCTTCCTCCCCGTGATCATCCAGCGGGGGCGTCCGAGCTACACCGACGCCACCGGACGCACCCAGCAGGACTATCTCGGCCACTGGTCGCTGGTCACCGCCATCCTGTTCGCCGTCAGCGCCGTCGTCTACGCCCTGCGGCTCGGCCGCGCGCTACACCACCGCCGTGCCCCGGACGATGATCCGGCACCACTGTGACGCGGCGTCGGCGTGCCATGGGTGCCGCCGGTCGTGACGCGGTCTTTGCCAGGCCGACCCGGTAGGTCAGCGGCAGGCCGGGGCAAGGCGCGATTGAATAGAAAGGGGGCGTTTTATCCTAGCCGGGGAGAGTTCCACCCTTGAAATCATCAGTACCCGGAACGCGCAACCACGGTCTGGGGGCTGAATACGCATCGGCGGAGAATGGCGTCCCAGCAGACGCGGCAGCGCATCCTGCCCAGTTCGACGACCCCGTCCCAGCTAGGAGCATCACAGACTCACCGGAGCCGGGCACCTATTCCTCGATCTGCTCGCCAAGGGAGGCGCTCAGCTTCAGGGCCTTACACGTCCAGTACGAGGGTGCCGAGCAACGCCGCCGCGACCGAGAGGTTCGGGTGCGCGTAGTTGAGCCGATCTTCGAGCCCGTCGACGAACCCGGCGGGCTTTGAGCTTCGTCGGAGCGTGTGCAGTGCCCTGGAGGGCGTACAGGCGATGGCGGGCCGGCGAGCAGGCCCAGGACAGCGAAGTTTGCGAACGCGTAGTAGGTGAAGAAACGCTGCGCCGATCCGCGGCTGATCAGGTAGGTGGTGTGTGTGACGCGGACGCCGTCGAACCACCAGAATCCGCCGATGGTGGGCAAGGCTGGGACGGCGACCAGGCCGCAGGTCAGCGCGACCAGGATCGGGAGGCGCGGGCGGCCGAGCACCACCACCGTCAATGGCACGGCGTAAAGCGGCAGCAGGCCGTAGCTGAGGCAGGGAAGCGCGCCGAGCAAATTCCCGCCGAGCATGGCGGCTACAAGAGCGCCGGACCGGGAGCTGCGGCAGGCCGCCGCCATGCGCGAGCCGCTCGCCCAAGCCGTCGCCGCGCTGCGCGACCACGTGGAACCCCTCCAGCAGCCACGCCCCGAGGATGCCAGCGAGCGCGAGGGTGCGG
Organism: Actinomadura sp. NEAU-AAG7; assembly: GCF_018603865.1. NCBI lineage: Bacteria > Bacillati > Actinomycetota > Actinomycetes > Streptosporangiales > Thermomonosporaceae > Actinomadura > Actinomadura sp. NEAU-AAG7. The sequence continues at coordinate 864,884 of NZ_JAHFZY010000001.1, read as the reverse complement.
CGGCTGGCGGCGACCGCGGCGAGGGTGTCGGCCAGCGCCGCCTCAGGCAGCGCCGCGGGCGGCTAATGCGGTTTGGGCTTACCGCCCATCCGGGGTTCAAATCCCCGATCCTCCGCCACCTGACCAGGGGTTTCGCCGAAGATCTCGTTCTCCGGCGAAACCCCTGTCGCGTTCCATGCTGGCTCTGGATGGCACATGGTGAGCACGAGACGTCGTGACAGGGCAACCGAGCCCAGGTCAGGGCTCCCGGCCGGGTCCTGGAAGTGGCTAGCCTGCGCGCTCGACTCGCCTCTCGCGTCGAGCCACCAGCGAGATCACATCCGGCGGGGCAGCGGAACGGGAGCCGTGTCGGCCTTCGTCGAGGCAGGCGTCGCTCCGGCGGCGAGGCGCTCCTCCTCTCGGTGCCTGTGCCAGGCCAGCAGCACCGATACGGCCGTCGTGTCTAAGGCGACCGTGCGCTCCTCGGCGGCACCGGCGAGAGTCACGCCCTCCTCATCGAGGAAGGCGTTCTATAACGTTGCAAGTCAAAGCTCCCGGGGGGTCAGGGTGTCGCCTGTTTGACCGGTGTGCGGAGGGTCTGGTCGAGGGCATCGGCGAGCAGGCCGATCTGCCGGGGGTCGCCCGTGCAGGGCAGCAGTACCAGGTCGTCGGCGCCCGCCGCGGTCAGGCGGTCGATCTCCAGCCGTAGTCGCTCGGGGTCGGTCAGCACGTCGGGCTGGATGTGAGGAAGGTAGTCGGGGCCGTAGTAGTGCGTCACGTAGGCTTCGGCGGTTTCGGCCGCGCCGGGTCCCAGGCAGAAGTAACGCTCGACGATGACGCGGGGCCGTCCGGGGCGTGCGGCCTTGGCCCATTCCCGATGGACGGCCTCGACGCCCTGTTCGAGGGTTTGCAGGCCGAAGGACGGGGCCACCCAGCCGTCCGACAGGCGGGCGGCGCGAGCGAACCCGGCGGGGACCAGGCCGGCCAGGAGCAGTCCGGGTCGGCCTTCGGGGAGGGCGGGGACCGGGCCGGAGGCTCCGGTCGTCTCGCCGCGCCACACGGCGCGCATCGCCGCGAGGCCGGCCTCGAACGCTGCGCCGCGCCCGGTCATCGACACACCGCTGGCGGCGTAGTCCTCGGGCCAGCCGCCCATGCCCAGGCCCACGGTCAGCCGTCCGGCGCACAGCCGCTCCAGCGAGTCGATCTGCTTGGCCAGCAGTACGGGGTTGGCGCGGTAACCGGCGTTGAGGACGGTGGTCAACAGCTCGATGCGTTCGGTGCGGGCCGCCGCGGCGGCCAGCGCGACCAGCGGGTCCAGGTTGTCGTACACCAGCCGGTCGATCACCCCCAGGGAGGCGAAGCCGCGCTCCTCGCTCTCCGCGGCCCAGTTCCCGATGACCGTGGCGTCCGTGTCCGGCACTGCGGCGGGCAGCCCTATTCCGACTCTCAAGACTTCTCCAAGTGATTGTGAACGTGTGCAAGTTCGAATGCGGTGCCGTAGGGGTCGGCTCGTCTAGGGCGCCGACGTGGCCCCTATCGCGTCAGAGCGGGGCTGACCTGAACTGGATCCGGCCGCGCCGTCATTCCGGCGTCCCCTTCGGGGGGATGTTGAAGTTGATGCGGAAGACGTTGCCGGGGTCGTGGACGGCCTTGAGTTCGGTCAGGCGGGTGTAGTCGGCGGGCCGGTAGGCGGTGCGGACGATGTCGGGGGCGGTGTCCTCCACGCCGGCGAAATTGATGTTGGTGCCGCCGGTGCTCCAGGGACGCAGGTCCATCAGGAGCCGGTCGCGCGACTCCAGAGCTGGCGTCGCCTCGGTGAGCGTCGCACCGGTGAACAGGCAGAAGGTCGCGTCCCGGCCGCCGACGCAGTTGGGGACCTCGGGTGGACGGGCGTAGGCGCCGCCGAAGTGCCGCAGCTCGGTGATGAACGGGGGCTGCGCGTCCGGCCCCGCGTGGGCCAGGAGCGTGTCGGCCGCGTCCTTGTCGATGTCGTGTAGGAAAACGTTTCGGTCATAGGCCACGTAAGGGGCGTCGGTGGGCTCGTGGTGGATGGTGCCGACCTCGGTGTAGGGCATGTCCCGCACCGTGTCCATCAAGGTGGGGCCGATCTCTCGCAGCGGCCGCACCAGTTCCTCTCCGCCTTCGGCACCGCTGAAGGCGATCCGTACATGGGTGACGAACCTGCCGCGCAGCGGCTCTGGCACAGCGGGCAGGTCCGGGTTCTGCGCCAGCAGCACCGAGGAGGCCATGTGCTCGGGCAGTGATCGGGTCCATTCGGTGTAGGCGTGCAGGACGTCGCCGGTGGCTTCGGCAGGGAAGTAGAGACCGCCGCCATACAGCCGCGCCACTGGGAACAGCTCGACCTCCATGCCGACCACGACACCGAAGTTGTCCTTGCCGCCGCGCACCGCCCAGAACAGGTCAGGGTCGCTGTCGGGACCGACCTCGCGTAGACGGCCGTCGGCGGTGACCATGCGCAGCCGTCGCACGTGGTCGGCGGCAAAACCGAAGCGGCGGCCGAGCAGACCCGCGCCACCGCCTGTCGTGTAGCCGACCGCGCCCACATTCGGGCTGGAGCCGTTGAGCGGCGCCAGGCCATGCGCGCCGGCCCGCTCCACGACCTGCCGCCACCGCGTCCCCGCCTCCACCCAGGCGGTCCTGGCCTGCGGGTTCACCTCCACACCGTTCATCCGCCCGGTATTGATCAGCACGGCGCCGTCCGCCGCCACCGTCGGGCTGTGCCCGGTGGCCATCACGCCGACGGCCCGTTCCTCCGCCACCGCCATCCGCACAGCGGCGACCACATCGTGTTCGCTCGCGGCGCCGACCACGTATTCCGGACACGACTCCACCGCCCGGTTGAGCCCCAGCCGCTCGTCGTCATATTCAGGCTCACCAGGTCGAAAGACCTGGCCCAAAGGTAGGTTCATGCAGGTCAACGTATTCACGCAGGGGACGCCGGTCTTGTAGGAATCGGACACCAGGCGCCCGGCGAAGCCACCGGCCCCCCGATCCGCACCGCCCGAAAACAACGCCCCTCGCGGCTCCAGCGTTCTGCGGGGGCTGCGCTGCTGCTCTTGGAGCTTTCGATCCGCGGGGCCTGGCCGTGCGGCCGCTTCGCGCCCAATGACGTCGCGAAGCTCCCGAGGGTCGGAGCCTGCGGCACCCTAGCCCCGCCGCTGTCCCCCCGGCCCCAAGGCCCAGACGGCCAGCCCCGGCCTCCACCCGGTCCGCTCCGCCTCCTGGGCCGGCAAGCTCCGGAGCGACGCTCGGGCCCACACCCGTCCGCCCACGCGGATGGCAGCCTTGCGGCACGCGAGGACTAGCGCCTGGACGTCGGCGAGGCGGATGTTGTCCGTTCCTCCAGAGGGCGGCGTCCTGATCTGGAGTTGGTAGGTCTCTGGATCAGTACGGCACGACGATGCCGAACTCGCGGAGACTCGGCAGCGCTTGGGAGAGGCATTCGCCTACAGTGCGGTCGTCGTTCGGACACCGGAGCTCAACGGGCCACTGTTGGCGGCGAACGTCCAGGCGGGCTTGTTCTGGGCCAGCTGTTCCGGATCCATCCTGATGAACGCGTTGACGCCCTGCTCGCTCAGCCGCTCCAGGATGGGCAGACGCGCAGCGATGAAGTCAGCGGCCGCGTTCCGGAGAGTTCGCGCGCGGCCGGACCAGGCTCCGGCCGCTCAAACCGACCATGTCCGCGCTCTTGGCCGGCTGCGTGGCCCACGGCAGGCCATAAGTTCTGCTACTTCTCTGACGGTATTCGGTGATTCAACATTTTCGGACCCAACTTTAAGTGATCACTCGTATGGCGCGGCAGCGAAAGTACAGGTTTACCACGATGACCATCGGGGCGAGCAATGGTCACCGTTGTGTCCATCCGACAGGAAGGACAAGCATGGCCATCAAGAGGGCGATCTCCTACGCTGTCGCCACAGTGGCGGCCGTGGCTCCACTCGCGATCACGTCCAGTGCATCGGCCGATACGCCGGCAAGGACAGCCACCGCACCGGCCGCCGCGTGCCACTTCGGGGCCAACCCGCCGTACTTGTCCGGCAGGGAAGTCTCCGCCAGCGTCTGGTCCACGCGCGGTTGCCCGAAGTCGGGCAGTTACACGGGCAACCTCCAGCGCAAACGCTGGTACGGATGGCAGACCCTGCGCCACAAGAAATGGTGGGGCGCTGGAGGCTACTCCTTGACCAAGGGCTGCAAGAAGGGCAGCACCTACACCTACCGGTCCTACATATCCAGGTGGCCGGATGGCCGCCATGTATACAGCGCCCAGCGCAGACTCAAGTGTCGCTAGCGAAAACGGACAACTGAGGTCAGCCTCGATGCGGCAGCGCACCGGGCGGCCATGGGAACGGCGCCGACCGCAGTGGTCGGCGCTGTTTTCGATCAGGAATTGTTGCGTCCGTTTCCTGCCTGGTGGGCGCGGGTCAGGAGTGGTGGGCTTGGTGGACGGCTTCGCGGACGGTCCAGATCAGGTCCGGGACGAAGGCGGCGCGGGCTGAGCCGGCCCGGTCGAGGAGGCCGCCCGCGACGAGCAGGGCGCCGTGGCGGTCCTGCTCGTCGATGAACGCGCTGTCGATCGGTGCCAGGCCCCACGGCATGCGGCGGAGCATCGCCTCCCAGGTGCGGGCGGAGCCGCCCCAACTCGCCGCGTCGTAGCGCCGTTCGGCGGCGCGCCGTTCGGCGGCGCGGGCGTGGTCGGCGACCACCCAGCGGTTCGCCCGCTCCATCGCGGTGAGGACGGTGCGCAGCGTGTCCCGGCTCTCCTCCGCGAAACGCCTGGTGGCGGCGAACAGGTGCCGGTTGGACACCGCGCTGTCGGTGGGCACGAGGTGCCGCACCCGGCCGGTCTCCTCCGCCTCGATGAGGCGGGGGCCGAGGATCGTGGCGGCGTCGATCTCGCCCGCGAGGAGCCGTTCGAGGTCGGCGTCGCCCGCCGATTCGACGGTCTCGACGTCCCTGATCGTCAGCCCGGCCTGGTCGAGCGCGCCCGCGACGAGTTGGGCGGGCCAGGCGGGCGGGGGGAAGGCCACCCGGCGGCCTTTCAGGTCGGCGGGGGTGTGCACCGGGCCGTCGGCGCGGACGACCAGCGCCCCTTGCAGCGGCCGGTTGGCGGACGAGGCGACGTACACGAGGGGCAGGTCGTCGGCGTGCGCGCGGAGCATGGGGGTCTGGCCGCAGCCGACGAAGTCCAGGTCGCCGCCCAGCAGCCAGGGCGCGCGGGGGCCGGGCGAGTACGGCACCCATTCGACGTCCAGTTCGGGCTCCAGCAGCCCGAGCGTGGACAGGAAGTACAGCACCGGGTCGTGCCCGTTGACGCCGATCCGGACCGTCATCGGGAACCCCCGGCGGTCCGTTCGCGGACGAGCGGGAGCAGCCGTTCGCCGAGTTCGGTGTGGGTGTGGTGGCGGGCGCCGAGCACGAACCGGGTGGCGCCGGTCTTCCGGTGGTAGTCGGTGATCGTGTCCGCGACCGTTCGCGGCGTGCCGACCAGCAGGGTCCCGGGGGCGACGTCGGGGCCTGTCGCGTTGGCGCGTTCCCGCGCCTCCTCCTCGGTGTCGCCGAGGACGGGGTCGAGTTCGATCGCGAACTCGATGGTGCGGCCGTGTTCCGTGGCCGCCTGCCGGATCCTCGCGAAGTCGGCGAGGGGTTCGGCCGGGGTCACGTGGACGTCGGAGTACCGGGCCGCCAGTTCCAGGGCCTCGGGCGACGTGCCGTCGGAGAAGATCAGCGGGGTCTGCACCGGGCGGATCTCGGAGAAGGCGTCCCGCACCTGGTAGTGCACGCCCTCGTAGTCGAACGGCTCGGGTTCGGTGAGTTCGCGTCCGAGGATGTCCAGGTACTCGCGGGCGCGGGCGTACCGGTCGTCCTCGGGGAGGAAGTCGCCGTCACGGTGCCGATCGTCGGTGGACCACCCGGCGATGACCTGGAGGGACGTCCGGCCGCCGGAGAACTGGTCGAGGGTGGCGAGCTTGCGGGCGGCCACGGTCGGGGCGACGACCCCGGGCCGGTGCGCGATGAGGATCTTCAGCCGGGTGGTGGCGCGCAGGGCCTCGGCGGCGACCAGCCACGGGTCCGGCGAGGAGCTCCCGGACGTCAGTATCACCCGGTCGAACCCGGCGGCCTCGGCCTCCTGCGCGGCGCGGCCGCCAGGGGCCGGCCCGTCGTCCACATGACCGATGAACTCGATCGTCATCTCTCGGCCTCCTTTCAGTTCCGGCCGGCCGGAGCGGACGCCCGGGCAGCGATCCGTTCCCGGGCGAGCGGCAGCAGTTCCCGGCCGAGTTCGGGGGCGGGCGTCCCGTAGGTCATGATCAGGAAGTGGTGGACGCCCAGCTCGTGGTAGTCCGCCAGGGCCTCGGCGACGGTCTCGGGGGTGCCGACCAGCGCGGAGTGGTTGACCGGGGAGCCGGTGGCGCGGGCGATGCCGAGGAACAGGGCGCGGTCGTGCCGGTCGGCCCGTTCGGAGAACGCGACGATGCGGCGGGAGCCCTCGTTCTCGGGCTGCTGCGTTCGCTTGGCCTTGGCGCGACCGTCGGCTTCGGCCGCCGCCCGCAGTTCGTCCGCCCGCCGCCACGCCTCCTCCTCGGTGTCGCCGAGGATGGGCCGGAAGCTGGACATGAACCCGATCTCGCGGCCGTGCGCGGCGGCCAACTCGCGCACCCGGGCGATCTGCGCGGCGGTGTCGGCCAGCGGCTCGCCCCAGGTGGCGTACACGTCGGTGTGCCGGGCGGCCAGCTCCAGCGCCTCGGCCGAGGACCCGCCGGAGAAGATCGTCGGGTGCGGGGTCTGCACCGGCCGGATCTCGGAGAAGGCGTCCCGCACCCGGTAGTGCTCACCCTCGTAGTCGAACGGCTCGGTGGCGGTCAGCTCGCGTTTGAGCAGGTCCAGGTACTCCTCGGCGCGGGCGTAGCGCTCGGCCTTGGGCAGGAAGTCGCCGTCGCGGCGCTGGCCGTAGTCGGTGGAGCCGGCGATGACGTGCAGCGCCGCCCGTCCGCCGGAGTACCGGTCCAGGGTGGCCAGCGAGCGGGCGGCCAGGGTGGGCGCGTGGAAGCCGGGCCGGTGCGCGACCAGGGTGCGCAGCCGGGTGGTGGCGGCCAGCACCTCGGAGCCGACGAGGAAGGTGTCCGGCCAGTTGCTCTCGTACACCAGCAGCGCCTGGTCGAACCCGGCGTCCTCGACCGCGCGGGCGGTCTCGGCGATCTCGCCCTGCCGGTAGTCGCGGATCCGCCGGTCGCCGGGCACGAACGCCGAACCGCCGGACATGTCCAGGCCGGAGCCGACGACGGTGGTGAAGCTGACCTCGCTCATGCCTTCGGCCCCCCGAAGATCGCGGTCCACCGCGGCTGGTTCTGCTTCAGCAGCCCGGAGAAGTCCTTGGCCGGGATGGACTTGAGCTTGTAGCCCGACAGGTCGGGGAACCCGGGCGGCGCGGACGAGCCCGGGATCGTGCCGTAGTTGTAGGAGTACTCCGCGATCTGCTTCTGGGCGGTCGGGGTGAACAGCCACGTCTCCAGCAGCTTGGCCGCGTCCGCGTTGGGGGCGCCTTCGAGGACGCCGTAGCCGGGGCCGTTGAGCACCCAGGCGTCGGTGAGCGAGCCGACGGCGATCGGGGCGCCCCGCTCCTTGGCGTTGGCGGCGATCTGGCTGGGGCCCCAGATGGTGAGGCCGTACCGGCCCTGCGCGACGGCCTGCACGGCGTCGACGACGCTCTTGTACCGGTTCTCCACCGGGACGAGCGTGTTGAGCTGCTTGAGCTGGTCCTCGTTGAGGAGGCCGTTGGTCTTCAGGGTGGCCAGCGAGAAGTCGGTGGGGCTGACCCCGTTCGGCTGGCCGAACGTCAGCCTGCCCTTCCACTTCGGGTCGAGGACGCCGGCGAGCGTGGTCGGCGCCTCGCCCTTGCGCACCAGCCGGGTGTTGTAGACGAGGCCGAACAGGCTCTGGAACGGGACGTTGTAGCGGTGGTCCGGCTCCTTGAAGTCCGCGGCGAGCTTCGCCGCCGTCGGCGGGTCGTAGGCGGCCAGGCGCTTTTGACCGAGGAAGTAGCCGACGTCGCTCGGGCCGCTGAGCACCGCGTCGGCGGTGCGCTTGCCGCTGGCGAACTCGCCGTCCACCTTGGCGAACAGCTGCGCGCCGGACAGCAGTTGGGCGTCGACCTTGATGCCGGGGTAGGTGGCGGCGAACGTGGCGAACACCTTGCCGAGGGCCTCGTTCGGGTCGGACGGCGCGTACGGCGAGTACAGGTGGACGGTCGTCTTCCCGGACGACTTGGCCGCCTTGTAGAGCCGGTCGAGTTCGGCCTTGCCGGCCGCGTCGACCCCGGCGAGGTCGTCCGCCTTCGCGGGGCCGGCCGAGCCACCGCCGCCGGCGGCGTCGGAGCCGCCGCAGGCCGCGAGCAGGGCGATCAGCGGTGCGATCGCCGCGCCGGCGAGCAGCTTCCTGCGTCGTATCCTGGTCACTTCGTCTTCCTTAGGGTTGTGCGGCCCGGTGCAGGCGCGGTCAGATCCGGTTCAGGCCCGGAGCAGGACGAGAGCCGAGGGGTCGAGGCGGAGATCGACGGGGTCGCCGACGGCGGAGGGCGGCACCGCCCCGGACGTGGGGACGTGGGCGGACAGCCGGATCGGGCCGTCCGTGCCGTCCGGGCTCAGCGCGTAGTGCACGGCGTCGCCGGAGTAGGCGGCGTCCTCGACCCGTGCGCGCAGCGCGTTCGGCCCGTTCGCGGACGTGCCGGCGATGCTGAGGGCCGAGCCCCGGAAGGCGACGGTGACGCTGTCGCCGGCCCGCACCTGGCGGTCCGAGGACACGTGCAGCTCGCCGGGGAATCCGGTGGGGCGCACGGTGACGGCGTCGCCGTCGGTCCGGGTGACGGTGCCGCCGACCAGGTTGTCGTAGCCGAGGAACCGGGCCACGAACTCGGTCTCCGGGCTCTGGAACACCTCGGCGGGCGTGCCGGTCTGGAGGATCCGTCCGGCGTCCATCACGACCACCCGGTCGGACATGGTGAGCGCCTCGACCTGGTCGTGCGTCACGTACAGCGTGGTGCGCGGGCTCGCCCGGTGGATGCGGCGCAGTTCGGCGCGCAGCTGGGCGCGGCGCTGCGCGTCCAGGTTGGACAGCGGCTCGTCCAGCAGGAGGACGGCCGGGTCGGCCACGATCGCGCGGGCCAGCGCGACCCGCTGCTGCTGGCCGCCGGACAGCGCCATCGCCTGCCGCCGCTCGGTGCCGGCCAGCCCGACGAGGGCGAGCGCGTCCGCGACCTTCGCCCTGATCTGCGCCTTCGGCGTCCTGCGGACCTTCAGCGGGTAGGCGACGTTGCCGAACACGGTCAGGTGCGGCCAGAGCGCGTAGCTCTGGAACACCAGGCCGAGGTTGCGCCGGTTCGGCGGGACGCGGACGCCGCGTCCCGGGTCGGAGACGGTCTCGCCCGCGAGGCTGATCACGCCGCCGTCGGGATGCTCCAGCCCGGCGAGGCAGCGCAGGATCGTGGTCTTGCCGCAGCCGCTGGGGCCGAGCAGGGTGACGAACTCCCCTTCGGCGATGTCCAGCGAGAAGTCGGGGACGACGACGGCCGCGCCGTAGGACTTGCGGACGCCGGTGAAGCGGACCTCGCTCATGCGGAGACTCCTGTGGGGAGGGGCTGCTCGGGCGCGACGAGACCCGGCTCCACCAGGGGGACGTTCCTGCGGGACGCGGCGCGCCGGGCCACCGCGCGGACCGCCGCCGCCACCAGGCCCAGCAGGACGCCGGCGCCGACGGTGAGCGTGAGCAGCGCCGCCGACTGGCCCTGGTTCTGGTCGTTGAAGAACAGGTAGGTCTGCACGGAGACGGTCCGCGTGCCCGACCCGGACAGCACCAGCGGGGCGTCCAGGTTGCCGGTGATCAGGATGGCGGCCAGCAGCCAGCCGGAGAGCAGGCTGGGCAGCAGCAGCCGCACGGTGACCGTGAGCAGGGCGCGCAGGGCGGTGGCGCCCGCGATCCGGGCGGCGTCCTCCAGCTCGCGGTGCAGCTGGGCGATCGCGCCGGAGGCGATCTGCACGGTCACCGGCAGCACGGCGACCACCACGGCGATCATCAGCAGCCAGACCGTCCCGTACAGCTCCCGCAGGCCGGGGACCGTGGCGTACGCCCAGGTCATGGCGATCGCGGCGATGACGCCCGGCATGGCGAGCGGGAGCAGCGTGACACCGCGCAGCACCGCCCCGCTCCGCCGTCCGGCGCGGGCGCCGAGCACGGCCAGCAGGAAGGACAGCGACGCGGCGGCCAGCCCGCCGAGCACCGCGAGCAGCAGCGTGGTCCGGACGACGCCGGGGATCTCCGGGTTGTTGAACAGCGCCGTGTAGTTCTTCGTCGACAGGTCCCCGACCACGCCGGGGAACGGCTGGAACGAGGCGAACACCACCGACCCGAGCGGCAGCAGGACGGCCAGCACCCCGTAGGCCGCGACGAACGCGCCGCCGAGGATGCGGGCCCGGCCCAGATGCCAGACGTCCGTCCGGTACGACTTGCCGGTGACGATGGTGTAGGACCGGTGTGCCAGCACCCGGTGCTGCACCACGGCCAGCAGCACCACGACCAGGGCGAGGCCCAGCGCGATCGCGCTCGCGTCGGCGTACCGGGGCGGGTTGTGCTCGGTCAGCAGGTCGTAGATGCGCGGCGACAGGAACCCGAGATCGGCCGGGGTGCCGAGGATCAGCGGCTCGTCGAACGACTCCAGCCCGCTGACCAGGCCGATCAGGACGACGCTGGACAGGATCGGGGCGAGCAGCGGCAGGTTGATCCGCGAGAAGGTCCGCCACCGTCCCGCACCGGCGGCCGCGGACGCCTCCTCGTGGGTGCGGTCCAGCGCCCGGAACGGTCCAACCAGGTACAGGTAGACGAACGCCGAGGCGTGCAGCGAGGAGACGCACACGATGCCCGGCCAGCTCTCGACGTTCACCACGTGCCCGTCGGTGCCGAGCAGGTCCTGCGCGGCGACGTTGAGCGTCCCGGTGTACTTGTTGGCGAGCAGGTCGTAGGCGATGGCGTAGAACGCGGGTGAGATCAGCACCGAGACCAGCACCATCGGCCGGATCAGCCGGCGCAGCCAGGTGTCGGTCCGCTCCGACAGGAACGCCAGCACGACCGCCAAGGCCACCCCGAGCACGGTGGACAGCACCGCGAGGATCGCCGAGTTGCGCAGCGCGCCGTTCCTGGTGGCCTCCTCGTCGACCCGGCCCAGCGCGTCGGCGCTCCACCCGCCCGGCACCAGCGGCGAGCTGGTTCGAAACGTTCCAACACCGAGCATCACCAGGGGCCAGAGCAGCAGAAGGAACAGCAGCAGGCCGAGCAGGACGACCCCGACGGCGCGACCGGGCGACGTCCGGGCGGCGCGGAACACCCTCATGGACGAGCACCCCTCGCGTCTCTCAGGCCAGAGAACGCCCGTTCTGGGACGAACTTCGCCATGACCATATACCAACTATAACTATAGGAAAACTATGAAATCGGTCGCGACCAGGTGCCGCTGCTCACATACGCCCCCACGCCCCCGGTCCCGGCCACCCTTCCGGCCGCGGAGGAGCCATCGCTCAGCGCCGCCGCGTCCGCCCGCACTCCCTCCGGCACGGGGCAGTGGGGGGAACGCGAAAACGCGGAGGGGCGGTCCTTTCGACCGCCCCTCCGCGCGCCGCGGGATCAGGTCATTCGACCGGTTTGAGGGCTCCGGCCGTTCGCGCGAGGTGGGCGCGTGCCGCCTCCGCCGCGCCCTCGGCGTCGCCGCGCTCGATGGCGTCGACGATGGCGCGGTGCTCCGCGACGACCGCCTCCAGGCGGCGCGGAAGGCTCAGCGCCTCGTAGCCGATCAGCCACATCGCGCCGCGCAGGCCGACCATTGTCGCGTGGGTGCGTTGCAGACCGAGGATCTGCGTCTGCAACAGGTGGAACCGCTCGTCCAGCGACAGGAACTCGGACTGGTCGCCGGTGGCGGTGAGGGCCTCCTGCGCGTCGATCAGTTCGCGCAGCCGGCTCACGTCCTCGCCGGTGGCGCTGTGGGCCAGGCGGCTCGCGGTGAAGCCTTCGAGCAGGGCGCGCAGGTCGAAGATCTCCTGCCGCTCGGCCTCCGACAGCTCTCGGAGCCGGAACCCGCGCTGGGACTCGATGACGATGATCCCCTCGCGGTTGAGGGAGATCAGCGCTTCGCGCACGGGAGTCCTGGACATGCCGAGGGACTCGGCGAGTTCGTTCTCCGAGTACAGCGCCCCGTGCGTGATGAGACCGTCCCGGATCGCCTGCTGTATCTGGAGATAGGCACGCCTGCCCAGGGTCGGTGGACGCTCGACCGCCTCGATGCCGCTCAGCCTCGCCATCGACTCAGCATATCAGGCGTAGCGCATCACGTACTTGTATACTACGTACCAGTTACAGTAGCGTGCGTCGCGTCACAGTCCATCCCGGCACCAGGAGCGTTCCACGATGGCTCTCCCTGTTGAAGACAAGCTGGCGATCATCGAGCTGTCCAACGCGCAGATGCGGTCGCTCGACGACCACGACGTCGACGCCTGGGTCGGGGCCTGGGTCCCCGACGGCTCGTTCGTCGCCACCTACGGCACGTTCACCGGGCACGACGCGATCAGGGACTTCATCAACGGCCACATCGCCGCGGGCAAGGAGGACGGCGCCCGGCACCTGATGACGAACTACGTCGTCGACGGGGACGGCGACACCGCCACCGCGACCTGCGCGGTCACCAAGCTCCAGGTCGAGAAGCCCCCGTTCGTCATGGCGACGGGCATCTACACCGACATCGCGGTGCGCACCCCCGAGGGCTGGAGGTTCCAGTCGCGCCGGCTCGACATCGACAACGGCGCCTTCGCGCGGGCCAAGGCCGAAGCCGAGGCGCAGGCCGCCGACGCGGCCTCGCGGCGCTGAGAGGAGTGTTCTCGTGACCGAACTCGCAGCGGAGCGGTGGGGGGACTCCGGCCCCCGTGTCGTCATGGTGCACGGGAGCCTGAGCTCGGCCGCCGCCGCCTTCGGTGAGCAGCGGGTCCTGGCGGACCGGTTCCAGATCATCGCCCCCTACCGCCGGGGGTACAGTCCCAGCCCGGGCACGGAGCGCATCGACCCCGACCGCGACGCGGGCGAGATCGTCGAGCTGCTCGGCGACGGCGCCCACCTCGTCGGGACGTCCATGGGCGGCGTCGTCGCCATGCGGGCCGCCGCGCTGGCGCCGGAGAAGGTCTGGTCGCTGACGGTGGTCGAGCCGCCCGCGATGCCCAACGGCGCCGGCCGGCCCGCGGCGGACCGGCTCATCGCGGCACTGCGCGACCACTGGGCCGCGGCCGACGGCACCGATCTCGCGTCCTTCGCCGACGGCTTCCTCAAGGTGCTCGGCGTCGACCTGCGGCTGCCGTCGCCGCTTCCGCCGCCGCTCGCGGAGGCCGTCCGCAACCTCACGACCGAACGGCCGTGGGAGACGGGCGCCCCCGCGGAGGAGCTCGCGCGGGCCCCGTTTCCCAAGCTCGTGGTCACGGGCGGCGGGACGCCCGGTTTCGAGGACGTCGCCGACGCCCTGGCCGAGGCGTTGCCGGCCGAGCGCGTCCTGTTCGAGGGGAGCCCGCACGCGGTGCAACGGATCGGCCGGCGGTTCAACGAGCGACTCCTCGCCCATCTGGAAGCCGCGGGAATCCCGTCGGCGTAAGCCGCTCACGTGGGCCGAGGCCGATTTCGGTACCGCCCGGAAAGGAAGGGTCGATGCGCGTAGCGCTCCTCCAGGTCGCCAGCCCCGATGACGAATCCGTGGCCGATCGGGTGCGCCGGGTCGGCGATGCCGTCCGCCATGAAAGCGGTTTGGGCGCGACCGACCTTCTGGTGCTGCCCGAACTGTGGAACGTCGGCTATTTCGCCTTCGACGAGTACGGCGCGCGGGCCGAGCCGCTGGCGGGCCCGACGGTCACGGCGGCCCGCGCATGGGCGACGGACCTCGGCCTGTACGTGCACCTGGGCAGCATCGTGGAGGTCGACGAAGCCCGGCGGCTGCACAACACCTCGGTGGTGATCGCCCCCGACGGATCGGTGCTGAGCACGTACCGCAAGGTGCACGTCTTCGGTTACGGCTCGCGCGAACAGGAGCTCCTGACCCCGGGCGCCTCCGTGTCCGTCGACCCGATCGCCGGCATGCCCACGGGCATCACCACCTGCTACGACCTCCGGTTTCCCGAGCTCTACCGGAGCCTGGTCGACCAGGGCACGGAGTCGGTGGCCGTCTGCGCCGCGTGGCCCGCCGGACGCCTTGAGCACTGGCGGCTGTTCACCACCGTGCGCGCGGTGGAGCAGCAGGCGTACCTGGTGGCGTGCAACGCCGTCGGCGAGCAGCACGGCGTGCTCCTCGGCGGCCGGAGCCGCGTCGTCGACCCCTGGGGACAGGTGCTGGTCGAGGCCGGCACCGAGGAGGGGTTCACCTTCGCCGACCTCGACCCCGACCTGCCCGAGCGCGTGCGCGCCGAGTTCCCGGCGCTGGCGGATCGCCGCTGGCCCGCCGTCCCGACGACGCAGGAGAGATACGCGTGACCACCGCGACCACCAGGCTCCGGCTGCGGACCGACGCGGGGGACGAGCTGCCCTTCGCACCGTCCCACCTCGTCGTGGCCGGATACACCGGCCGTGACCTGGACGCCGTCCGGCGCCACATCGAGGAGCTCGCCGCGATCGGCGTCCCCGAGCCGGACGGCGTCCCGGCCTTCTACGAGATCGCCGTCGACCGGCTGACCACCGACGCCTCGATCACGGTGGACGGGAGGTCGACCTCGGGCGAGATCGAGCCGGTCCTCCTGCGCGCCGGAGGCCGCCACTACCTCACCGTCGGCTCCGACCACACCGATCGCGAGCTGGAGCGCCAGGACGTCCACCTGTCCAAGGCGGCCTGCCCCAAGCCCATCGCGTCCACCGTGATCGACCTCGGCGACGACCCGGCCGCGGTCGCCTGGGACGACATCGTCGCCCGCAGCTGGGTGGACGGCACCCCCTACCAGGAGGGCACCCTCGCCCAGATGCTGCCGACCGGCCAGGTGCTCGCCGAGTGGGACCGGCGCGGTGCCGGCGGCACCGCACTGGCGCTCTTCGGCGGCACGATGCCGCTGCTGGACGGCGGCTTCCGCTACGGCACGGACTGGCGCATGCGCCTCCAGGTCCCCGGCCGCGCCCCCCTAGAACTGGCCTACTCCGTCACTGTAAGGAATGGATGATGCGCACCAGCACCGACTATCTGGCCTCGCTCGACGACGGCCGCCGCGTCATTGTCGACGGCGCCCCCGTCGGACACGTCGCGAGCCACCCCGCGTTCGCTCCGATCGCCCGCACCATCGGCGGCCTCTTCGACCTGGCCGCCGACCCCGCGAACGGCATGCAGGTCGCGGACGAGGCGTCCGGCCGTCCGGTCAACCGGCTCTTCCTGCCCCCGCGCGGCCCGGAGGACCTCCGGGCCTTCCGCGCCGCCGCCCAGGTCTGGGCCGACCACACCCACGGCTGGGTGGGCCGCTCCCCCGACCACGTCGGGGCCTTCGTCGCCGCGTTCTCCGCCCATCCCGAGGCGTTCGCCGAGGAACGCGGGCTCCGCGGCAACGTCCTCGCCTACCACCGCAGGATCGTCGAGAACGACCTCTACGTGTCCTATGCGATCATCCCGCCGCAGGTCTCCCGGGCCACCACCGCGCACGCGTGGGAGGGCGACTTCATCCAGGTCGGGGTCAAGGAGGAGCGCGAGGACGGCATCGTCGTCCGCGGCGCCCAGATGCTCGCCACCGGCGGCGCGGTCGCCGACGAGATCCTGGTCTCCTGCATCAAGCCGCTCCAGCCCGAGGACGAGGACTTCGCGGTCAGCTTCACCGTCCCGGTGAACGCCTCCGGTCTCGCCCTCTACTGCCGCCGCCCCTACGCGCCCGGCGCGACCAGCGGGTTCGACTACCCGCTCAGCTCGCGCTTCGACGAGAGCGACGCGCTGCTCGTCTTCGACGACGTGTTCATCCCGTGGAAGGACGTCTTCGTCTACAAGGACGTCCCGGGGCTGCGGAAGCAGTTCTTCGACACCGCCGCGCACGTGCTCGGCAACTGGCAGGCGCAGATCCGCTTCGCCACCAAGCTGAACTTCCTCGCGGGCATCGCCCGCAAGGTCGCGGCGGTGAACGGCGTCGACAGGTTCCCCGGCGTGGTCGAGAAGCTCGGCGAACTCGCCGGCCTCGTCTCCGTCGTCGAGTCCGGTGTGCTCGCCGCCGAGCACACCGCGGCGCCCGACGCCCAGGGCCTCTGGCGCCCCGGCGCCGCGTCGCTGTACGGCGCGATGGGCCTCCAGTCCGAGATCCACCCGCGGGTCATCGGCATCGTGCGCGACCTGGTCGGCGGGGGCGTCCTCCAGGTTCCCTCCAGCGTCCACGAACTGCTCAACGCCGGCACCCGCGAGGACATGGAACGCTACGTCAGCAGTCCCGGCGTCTCCTCGGTGGACCGGGTCAAGCTGTTCAAACTCGCGTGGGACGCGGTGGGCAGCGAGTTCGCCGGACGGCACCAGCAGTACGAGCTATTCTACGCCGGCGCCCCGTTCGTCGTGAAGGGCTACGCGTTCCGCAACTTCGACTACGACACCCCGGTGCGCACGGTCGAGGAGTTCCTCGCGTCCTACGACGCGCCCGGACTGCCCGTCGCGGACCTGAAGGAGGAGGCGCCGGCGTGAGCAAGCCCGAGTACGAGTTCTTCCCCGTGACCGACGTCGAGTTCACGGTCTGCCCCGGCGACGACCCGCTCATCACCGAACGGATCCTGAGCAGGGACCCCGAGAGCGGCGTGGCCACCCGGATCCTCCGCTACGCCCCGGGCGCGGACTCGACGCCGATGGGCGTGCAGAGGCATGACTTCTGGGAAGAGGTCTACATCCTCGAAGGCTCGTTCGTGGACCTGACGCTGAACCGGACGTTCTCCGCGGGCGAGTACGCGTGCCGTCCGCCGGGCATGCCGCATGGTCCCTGGCGTTCCGAGCAGGGCGTCCTGACCTTCGAGGTCCGCTACCCGGCAGGCGGTAAGGAGTAGGAGATGACCACGGCACCGTCACTGATCGACCCGCTGCTGATGCGCCAGACCATGGGCAGGTTCGCCACCGGCGTCGCCGTGGTCACCACCGAGTTCGACGGCGTCCCGCACGGCATGACCGTCAACTCGCTGACCTCGGTCTCCCTCGACCCGCCGCTGCTGCTCGTCTGCTTCAACCACGGCGCCCGCAGCGTCGAGGCCGTGACGACCGCGGGCGGATTCGTCGTGAACGTCCTCTCCCGGCGGCACCAGGAGATCGCGCTCCGCTTCGCCCGGCGGGGAGAGGACCACTTCGCCGGACTCGGCCTGGAGTACGAGGGCCACCGCGTGCCCGTCGTCCCGCAGGCACTGGCCCACCTCGAATGCGATCTGGAGCGCACCGTCGAAGCGGGCGACCACACGGTCGTGTTCGGCGCGGTGACCGGCGTCTGCACCCGCGAGGGCGATCCGCTCGGCTTCTACGGCGGCCGGTTCAGCGACATCGTCCCGCACGGCCAAGCCCTGGACCCCTGGTTCTTCTGACCCACCCGGCGCGGAGAGGCGCGCCGTCACGCGCGTGCCGCGCGGCTGCCGGGCCATGGTCGAGCGGTCAGGCGGGCTGCCACAGCTCCACCCGGTTGCCCTCCGGGTCGGTGACCCAGCCGAACCGGCCGACACCTTCCATGTCCTGCGTTTCCTCCGCCACGTCCGCTCCCTTGGCGCGCAGTTGCGCGAGCATCGCGTCCAGGTCGCGGACGCGGAAGTTGAGCATGGCCTGCTGGGTGCGGGACCCGAAATAGTCGGTCTCGGACTCGAACGTCGCGAATACCGTCGGCCCGTCATCCTGGCGCCACAGGCCGTTGTTGTCCGTGTCCAAACCCAGGCAATCGCGATACCACGCGTTGAGGGCCGCCGGGTCGGCGGCCCTCATGAAGTACCCACCGATTCCAAGCACACGTTCCATGCCGCGGATTGTGCCAGCAACGGCGATCGGACGGGCGGAAGCCAGGGGAAAACGTTTGGCTTCCGCTCTATGGCGAGCCCTAGAGGATGTCGGTGGGGGCGGGTTCGGCGGCGCCCCAGGCGTGGCGGACGGGGGTTGTTCCTGGTGGGAAGGTGTAGACGATGACGTTGTCGTAGGTGAGGTCCAGGAGGGTTTCGACCTCTGATTGGAAGCGGCGTAGTTGGGCGGGGGTGACCTGGCCTTCGAAGACGCTTCGCTGGACGTGGTGCAGGTACTTGCGGCAGGTTCGCAGGATGCGGGGGTTCCGCTCGGCGGCGGTGTCGTAGACGACGATGACGTGCACGGTTCACCACCAGATCCGGAAGGGTTTGTAGGGGGTGCCTTCGAGGCATCGCCGGGTGAGGGCCAGGGCGTCGAGGTAGAGCAGTTCGTCGTAGGCGACGGGCCGGTTCAGGGTGCGGTGGGCGACGGTGACGGACAGTTCGTCGCGGACGGCCTGGACGACCAGTTTGCGACCGGTTTCGCTGAGCATGGCCTGGTTGGCTCCGCTGTCGAAATGGTGCTCCTTGAGTTGGTTCCGTTTGCTCATCCGCAAAAGCAGGCGTTCGGCGAAGAGGGGCCTGAACATCTCGGAGATGTCGAGCACCAGGGAGTGGCGCTGGCGTTCCATGCTGCTGTGCAGGAAGGCGATACCGGTGTGCAGGGGTGTCAGGCGCAGGGCCGTGAGGGTTCGGGCGTAGGTGATGCCGTTCACGTAGCTGACGAACGCGTTGCCGGCGTTCTTGGGCGGGCGGCGGCTGCGGCCGCAGAGCTGGAGCCAGCCGGGGAGTTCGGTGTCGAGGACCTCCCATGCCGATCGGCGGAAATTGCCCTCGATGCCCATGAGGCGGGCGGAGCTCTCGGCGGCTTCGAGTTCCTTCCGCAGGACGTCGTAGGGGTGGGCGAGGAGCTTCCGGTCGATGACGCGGCGGACGTTGAAGGCGGTGGAGGCGACGATGGCGCGGGCGACCTGGAGTGCGGCCTCGGGGTCCTCGGCCAGCCGAGCCTGGGCGAGGACGGTCTCGCCGGACGTGCTGGTGTCGGAGGTGAGGAGCGATCCGGCGTAGTCGCCGTAGTGGCTCAGGAAGTGGACGTTGACGCGGTGGCGGTTCAGGAGCGCGATGACCGAGGTGTTGATGTCGGTCTCGGCGCAGGCGACGATGTCGCGGACGTCGGTGATCGGGATGTGGACCTTGCCGGTGCCCTCGCGCTCGATGACGAGCGACTCGTCCTTGCGGCGAATGCGGCAGGGGCCGGTGAGCCAGTAGGTGCGTGCGGCGGCGGGCATGTCATTCCGTCCAGCAGTAGTCGGTGTAGCCGCAGCCCCGGCAGGCCGAGCGTGCCAGGCGGGTGGGTGAGGTGCTCTCGGCGGCGACGGCGAGGACCTGGGCGATGTCGGCCTGGGCCAGCCGGGCGGCCTCCGGTGTGTAGGGATGGCGGTGGGTGCGGCGGGTTCTGGGGTAGTGCAGGATCGCGCCTTGGGCGTCGATGCCGATGTGTTCGAGCCGGTAGCAGTAGTGCCGCCCCTGCGCCTCGTCCGCGGGGGTCGGACGGGCCGATGACTTGACCTCGTGGACCCAGCGCCGGCCGTCGATAAAGTCGAGTCTGGCGGCGCCGAGGTCGACCGGGCCGCGGCGGGTGTACGAAGTCTCGTGTACGGCCTCGCCGAGCCGCACGCTGCCGCTCAGATGTTCGGGGCGGACCCCGCGCAGGTAGAGCCACAGTTGGCGGCGGCAGTGGTAGAGGTATTTGATGTGGACGCCGCCGACATCCTCGGCCTCGATCAAAGGATCTCACCCGGTTCGTATTTTTGATGTGGATCGGGATGGATGGCCCGTAAGCCCAGGTGTTCGTCATAGTCGCCTTCTACGACGCATATCTTGAGACGTTTGTCATAGCCGCCAAGGGATGTGCACCATGACGGGACGGGGATGAGGTACTGGTCGGCGTGCAGGCGGGAGACCGCCTTGTCGTCCGCCTGCTCCAAGGAAGTTCTGTAGTCGTCATGGTCTTGCCGAAGAATCACTTCGGATCCTTCGAATTGGCGGTCGAACACCTCTGCGAGGTGGGAGCGGTCGTCGAAGGGGTGCGAGAATTCCAGGAATGCATCTTCGAACTCCTGGCGGTGGTATTCGACCCTTTCGGCCCAGGTGCGGCCCCAGGGGCCGGCGTAGATCTCGTCGAGCCACCCGGTGATGACCTGTTCGTCGATGGTCCGGCCGTCGTGGCGGGTGAGGATGTCCCAGCCGTGCAGGGTGGGCTCGGCCTCGTAGACGCCGTCGGCCCACAGCTCGCCGCCGCGGGTGGCATAGGCGGGCTGGTGGACGACCACCGGGACGGGTGCCAGGGCGCCGAGCCTGTTGGCTCTGCCGAAGCGCTGGACGAGGGCTTCCAGGTCGGCGGCCGAGGTGTGGCAGGAGTCCAGGTCGAGGTCGAGGGAGACTTCGAGTGCCTGGGTCCCGACCAGCAGGCCCGGTCGGCGGGGCGTTCCGCTGGCGAAGCGTTTCCGAACGGCGGTCTCGATGGCGGTCCGGTCCATGCGGCGGTAGCGCGAGTGCAGTAGGTGAGCGGAGCCTTCGCCGTGGAGTTCTGCGCAGAAGGGACCGAGGGCTTCGTAGAGGCCGATCGCGTCGCGGATGTTGTTCGCGACGACGAGAACGGATTGGCCGTGGGTGAGTCGTTGACGTATCTCGGCGAGAGACCTCTCGTCCGTGAGGTGGGCTTGGCGGGTGTGCAGCCGGTGACGGACGGGAGGCTGGAGCTCCGCCGGCGGTTGGACCAGGGTCGTCCGGCCGTCCAGGGCTCGGGTGACCAGGTCGGCGAGGGCGGTGGGCATGGTCGCGGAGAGCACGGCGACGCGTCCGCCGATGCGGTGCCAGAAGCCGAGGATGGCGAGGATCATGCCGAGGCGGCGCGGGTCGTAGGCGTGCAGCTCGTCCAGGATGAAGACCGAGTTGGCGCTGTCGGTGAGGATGCTGGAATGGACGGGCCCCGCCAGCGCGCCTCGGAGGAGTTGGTACGGGGTGCCGATGCGCAGGAGTTCGCGGAAGTTCTTGGTGGCCTCCGCGCGGGAACGCGCTTTGGCGGCGGCGTCGGTGAGGTCGGTGTCATCACCGGTGCATCCGTCCGAAAGGGACCGGGCGAGGTGGTAGGAGGCCGCCTTGGAATGAGCGACGCCGATTCCGTCGGGTGAGTGCAGGTCCTCGGCGAGGCGACCGGTCATGGCGTTGATGCTGGCCAGGTAGGGCAGTAGGTAGAAGACCCGGGGATTTCCGTTCGTGCGGGCTGCCAGGTCGTCGATCTGGGTGGTCGCCCACAGGAGAACCGCTTCGGTTTTGCCGCTTCCCGTCCAGGAACGCAGGAGGAGGTTGCCGAGGGTGGCGGCGGCCTGTCGTTGCTGCGGGCGCAGGGCGTGGCCTTGGCCGGCGAGGCGCTCCGCCAGCCGGACGGGATAGTTCTCGTTCAGCGGGTTCCGGCCGGCCAGGGGCGCGTGCGCGGAGGACAGGTGGTCGGCCATGGTGACCGCGCCCAGCAGCAGGACGGCCGTCGTGCCGCCGGCGTCGCCGGGCGGGAGTTCCCATTCCCAGCGGTCCATGACGTTCTGGAATTGCCGATGGGCGGCGTCTGTCAGTTGCCGGATGTCATGGGCCGGGACCGTTTCGGGGAACGGCAGCCGGTAGCGGCGGCCGGTGGCGTGCAACCATTCCATGAGTGCGGTGAGGCGTTCCGGGGACGCGGGTGTGAACTTGCCGGCGAAGTCCTCGGGGCGGTCGTCGGCGTACTGCGTGAACAGCGGCAGCTTGGACACCCTTTCCAGACCCGAGGTGAAAGGGCGGTGATGACCGGCCACCACCGCCGCCACACGGTCACGTTGCTCGGCGGGCAGGTCGGTCAGGAGCAGGCGCACGAATCCCAGGGACAGCACTTCGTGCCGTTCACCCCAGACGACCGGCTTCTGCCGGGCGAGGTTGCCGATCATCCTTTGGAAGCCGTCCGGCACCTTGCCCGCGTCGTGGAGCAGCGCGGCGAGCGCCGCCGACGTCCAGAATTCGGCTGGCATGCCGGGGATGTCACCCACCCGGGCGCGGATCACCCGCACGGCGTCCAGGGTGGTGAGCAGATGGCTGGTCAGCAACTCGCCGGGGACTCCCGGCCTGGGCGAACTCTTCGCTCTGAGGTCCGTCACGGCCACGGTCTCAGGTGCTCCGGTCCGGGTGGACGGGTGGGAGGAGCGCGAGGGCCTGCCCGCCCCCGGTGGCGAGGCCGGTGTCGATCTCGGTGCGCGCGCCGGCCGGGTCGTACCGGTAGTCGTCCCAGGTGAAGCGGGCGCGGTCGGCGGAGATGGCGGTGGTCAGCCGCATCGCCGTGCCGGTCGCGTTCGGCAGGCCGAACGGGACGACGGCGCGGTTCTGGCGGCCGGTGGACGTGGTCAGCTCGACGCGGCGGGCGGTGACGGCGACCAGGTCCTGGCTGCGTCCAAGGCGCAGCGGCCAGACCGGGCGGCGGATCGCGCGGGCCCACAGGCCGATGTCCTCGGTGAGCCAGACCGTCAGCGTGACGAGGGCCAGGAAGTCGCGGTCCTTGATGGTGGCGTTGGTCGTGGTGCCGGGGCTGCCGAGCGGGTGGTAGGTCTCCAGGTCGCGGCCCGATCCGGCGGCGTGGAAGGTCATGGCGAACCGGGTGTGCGGGGGGACCCGGTCCCATCCTCCGGCGGCGGCGGCCAGCATCCCGCCGACGGTGGACGGCGGCGGGCAGGGCAACTCGATTTGCAGCCCGTCATAGAGGGGGTTGCGAAAGCTGACGACCGGAGCCGTGACGGTCACTTCCAGGGCTTCGGACATGGGCGTACTCCTAGCGGACGGCGCGGGCGCGCTATCGCGGGTCGTCGAACCAGTGGTCGTGGTCGCCGCGTTCGATCTCGTCGGCCAGGGTGTTCAGGACGGTCCGGGGGTGCCCGAGGACGAGCCGCCCCTCCTTGACCAGGTCGGCGAGGTCGCTGCCGGCGCGGTCGCGCTGGCTGCCGAGGAACCCGGGAGCCCACCCGACGCGTACCGGGCCGTCCAGCTCGTCGGCCCACGCCTCGATCTCCTCGCGCAGGACGTCGGCGTCGAAGTGGGTCGCCTTCTCGCGCTCCCGGACGACCCGGGTGAACGGGTTGGTCCCGCCCTTGACCGGCGCGAGGATCACCAGGCCGGGCGTCCGGTCGCCGTAGTGGGCGGACCGCTTGGCACCGCCCTTGACCACCGTCATCGTCCGCAGCAGCACCGCGATCCGGCGGCGCCGCTCCTCGATCGGCAACCGCACGCACCGCACGTCGCGCAGGACGACCTCGCTGCCGCCCCGCTCGACCACCTCCTTCGCCAGGCCGCCGGGCAGCGCGGCCTTGGTCGTCCTGCCGCCGGTCTCGAAGGTTCCGGCGCGCGGCAGGTCGAGGAGCAGGTCACCGGCCAGGTCGGCGGTGTACATCTCGTGCTCGTGGATGACGGGGTTCGTCCCTGGCCCGAAGTCGCGGCTCATCGTGCCGAAGTCCATGACCGGGTTGCTGGGGACGACCGAGACCAGGGTGCCGGTCGCCAGCACCGTGTCGCGCATGAACGTCTGCGACCTGCCCGCCTCGTCCGCCCTGACCGCGATCATGTAGCCGAACAGGTCGTCGTCCAGGTAGAGGTCGGGACGGCCGCGCGTGTACGCCTGCTGCTTCTTCCCCTCCCCGCTGCGGATCACCGGCGAGGTCGGCTCACCGGCGGGCAGGCTGTCACGCAGCCACCGGCGTCCTGCCTGCGCGGACACATACGGATACCTGTCCCCCCGGCCGGTCGAGAACTTCTTGACCATGCCCCGGTTGTCCTCGCCCCGCCCGTTGTTGGGCGCACCGGCCTTGATCTGGAGAACCTGCTGCCCCACCAGGAACGTCACCGCTGTACCCCTTCCTCCTGGCCGCCGCCGACGGCGTCGACCAGTTCCTTGATCTCCTGGAGTTCCTCCTGCGGGCCCTTCGGCTCCCATCCCGCCTCGGCCAGCGCCTCCAGCACCGCGAAGACCAGCAGCCGCCGCCAGGACCAGGACCGCTCGTCCTCGAACAGCAGCCGGTAGTCCCGCACCGGCAGCAGGACGGGCGGGGTGTCCTTCGGCCGCTCGAAAAGGAGCCAGTCCACGCCCTTGGAGCGGAACCAGCCGTGCAGGTTCCCGCCCTTGCCGTTGGCCTGGATGAATTCGCGGAACGGCCCTCGGCGACTGTCCTGCCCCAGCAGGGCGGCCAGACGGCGGGCCAGTTCCCTTATCCGCTCGACGTCCTTGTCGTCCATGGTCAGTACCTCACGGCAGTAGGCGTAAAGGAGTGGGCCCAACACGGTCGTTTCGGCGGGAACCAGGGCCGCCGCCGAGATCTGCTTCAGCACATGTCCGATCGCGAAGTCCAGAACCTGCGCCGGACGGGTGAAGGCGCGCTTCGCCAGAAACGCCTCTCCCGGAACCTGCTTCGTCCCCTGGGTCGCTACCAGCACCGGATACGCGGCACTGCGCTTGGGGTTCTTGTTGGTGGACCGGAGGAATTCCGCGACCGGCTGGCTCAGTTCCTGCGTGGCGAGCAGCTGCTCCTTGTTGGAGTTGGACAAGACGATCAGCTCCACACCGGAGGTGATCCGCTGGCCGTAGGCCCGCACGGCTTGCAGCACCCACAGCTCACGCGCGTACGGGCCGGGCTTCTGCTTCTCGGACGGCCCGGCGGAGGCCTGACGCAGGGTCCGCGTGACCGTCGTCGCGGTCATCCTCGCCAGGAAATCGTCGTCCCAGGAATGCATCAGCGCGGCCCGGCCGCCCGACAGCGACGCCCCGTACGGGAAGGCCCACAGGCTCGCGACACACGGGTAGCACAACGGCGTGCCCTCGTGACCTGGCGCGGTGGTGTTGCGGTGCGCGGCGCTCGCGCCCAGGGGGATGTCGACCTTTCCGTACCAGTCGCAGGCCGGGCGTCCGCAGTACGCGCACGGCGCCCCCGGCCATCCCGCCGGATCCGGATATGCCCGCCACTCCCGGATCAGCCGGTCGCGCTCCGAAAAGGACTGCTTCCCGCGTGCGGTCGGGTTCAGCTTCGAATTCGGCCACAGCAGGTAACTGGCGCCGAGCCAGAATCCGCCGGGATCCGCCGCCTTCGCCACCTTGACCGTCTCCAGGAGATGGCCTGTCATCCGTCCGACGGCGTCGTGGAGGACCTCACCTGACACCTCACGTGGGTGCCCCGCCTTGGCGAGTGCCGCCAAGGCGAACGCCCCTACGCGCTGCAAAGGGCTCGCGGTCAGCACCAGGGCCGGGTTCGACGCGGTGTCAGGCACCGATCCAGCCCATGCCGGTGCTGTTGGCCTGTCCGAGCCCCCACGAGTGCAGGGCCGAGAGGGTCTCCGGCGCGCCGGACACCATCACCTCGACCCTGGCGCCCGGCTTCTTTCCGCCGCCGCCGCTCCCCACCGCGAATGAGCGCTTCGGCCCGATCCAGCCGACGCTTTCGAGGGTGACCTCCGGATCCAGGCCGAGGGTCGCCGCCTTGCGCCGCAGATTGCCCTGCATGTAGACGTCCCACTCGGGCTCGCCCGGAAGGCACCACGACTGCCGGTGCGTGCGGGCGCCGGAATCATCCCGTCCGGAGCTCTTCATCACCACCGGCGTCTCGGTGCGGAAGACGGCCTTCCCGGACTCGAACCTCGGCGCCTCGACCGGCTCGACGCCGTCGACGATGAACGCGGTCGCTCCCCAGGCCAGCACGGGGATCGACGCCAGCGCGGCCGCCCACCCCTCGACCACCGCGACCAGCGGGCTGCCGAACTCCACGATGCCGGGGCCGTCCGCGGCGTAGACGCCACGCCGCCGCCGCGCCGCGGGGAACACCGGGGCGCCGTACCCGAACGGGGCGAGCCCGAGCGGACCCCACCCGTTCGCGTGGAGGGCCTTCCCCAGCTCGGGGGCGCCCCGCTCCAGCAGCGCATACGACAACGCCCGGCCAGGCGCCAACACCTCCTCCCACGGAAGCTCCCGGGCCCCCGTATGAACAGTTACTCGCAAACGCATCAAATCGGTCCTTTCTCGCGAACAGGAGACATGAACTTCAGGAGGGACTGATGGACGACGTTTTGTCAGACCCCCGTGCGAGCGTGGATCCCGGCTCTTCGACCACGTCGCGGGACGTTACGCGGCCCCCGGCGCGCACGATCGGCCTTCAATAAACTCGATCACGACATCGCCTGTCCGGATGTGGCCTGGCGCGCGGGAGTGGATATGCTGACCTGGGAGATCGACCCACTCGAACGGCATTTGCCGGGGTCGCAACTGATCGAGTTTTTTGTCGGATTCGTCCGCAGGCTCGTGCTCATCGCCCCTCAGAGGGGTCACCACAAATCCCCACTTTTAGTGAAATCCAGACCTTTACGCGCTATCGGACGGGAAGGGCGTATAGGTGCTGGAGGCGTTGTCGAAGTCGAAGGCCGTCCAGCGGTCGGGCTGGATGTGCGCGAGCCGGGCGCCGAGGGCGATGGAGACGGCGACCGGCCCGGTGAGGAAGGCGGAGTGCCGCCCGGTGCGGGCCGCCGCCGGCAGGGCGGCATCCCGCCACGCACGGCAGACCTGCTCCACGATCGCGGTGTAGGTCTCGGCGGTCTCGTCCAGCAGGCCGGTGGTGTGCCGGCGGAGGAGCAGCAGGTTGCCGATCCCGTGCTCGCGGCAGGCGGCGCGAACGGGCTGGACGAAGTCGGCACCGAGATTCTGCAGGTCCACGGCGAGCGCCGCACGCGACTCGTCCCCGCCCCCAATGGCTTCCACCGGCTCCACGGTGAGAGGTCCGGTCGTGAGCGGGCCCTCCCGGAGACTGATCGCCGCGAAATAGGACGGGTCGCCGTCCCCCTGCCGGACCGCGTGGACGACGATCTCGCGAGGGTGGGTGTGGCCGATCCTGGCGCCGAACCGGAACCCGGCCGGCAGCGGCATCGTCGGGATCACGTTGACGCGGGTGGCGCCGCTGACCAGCCGTTCCGCGATGTCCGCCGCCGCGAGCGTCTCGTCGGCGAGCGCGTCGACGCCCTCCGCGGGCCACGGCCGGGTCTCGGAGAGCGCGAGCCGGGTCCGGACGGTGACCGAGCAGGTCCGCCGGCTGTACTCCACGGCCTTGTTCTCCAGCGCCGCGGCGCGCGTGGCACCGCGTCCGCTGTCGGAGGCGGTGACGACGAGCCCGATCCGGGTCCTGCCGGACGCGCGGACGCGCAGCCACCCGCCGAGCCCCAGACAGGCGAGCCCGGCGAGGCAGCCGAGCACGAACCACCCGCGTCCGGCCGGGGCCCCCGTCATGATCGACTTGGCGGCCTCGATACCGAACCCGCCCGCGCCCGCACCACCGAGTCCGCTCCAGGTGGCCCCGTCGGTGATCACGCGGTGGGTCCGCGACGGGGTCGCGGCGGGCCCCCCGACCACCGTCATCGTCGGTGCGTTCGTTGTCTCGGTCATCGCGCCTCGCCTCCGTCGCCGTGGACGCGACGTACTGATGGACGGAGGCCGCACCCAGGGCCCGCTGCGGCGCCGGCGCCGTGCAACGGCTCGGGCGGCCACCGTTCTGATGCCAGGGAGACCCACGGGGACGGACCGTGCGTCCCGGGGGCCGGAGTCGGTCACCGTCGGTGTTCGGCGGAAGGCGGTCGATCGGCGCGTTCAGCACGCCGCTCTGAACGACCGTCGGGGCCCGTCGCGGGTCCGTCCATCAGTCCCTGTCGATGGTGCCGGTGAGAAGGGGGCGCGGGTGGACGTGTACGCGGTCGTGTTGAGCACGGCGGGCAACCAGAACTACATCTTCGGGTCGAACAAGCGTCGCGAGAACGTCGGCGCTTCGCATCTGATCACCTGCGTCGAGGGCGAGTGGCTCGACAGAGCCCTGGCGGAGGTGGGGGCGCCCGGCGTGGACGGCCGCGAGCAGCGCGTCGAGGAGCACGGCATCGAGGTGGTGACCGCGAACGCGGGCGGCGTGACGATGCTGGTCAGGGACGAGAACGTCGGCAGGAAGGTCGTCGGGATCATCACCGGGGCCGCCTTGCGCGAGGCGCCGGGCCTGGACGTGTGCGGTGCGGTCAGCGAGGCCGTCACATGGGGCGACACCGAGGTGGTCGCCCGGTGCATCGCGGACGCCCGGGAGCTTCTCGTGGTCGCCCGAGCGGGCAGGCGCGGGCCGAGGCTGCGGTTTCCCGGCGTGCCGATCGCGGCGCGGTGCGGGTCCAGCGGGCTTCCGGCTCGCGGTGTCGTCGAGTTCCCCGAGGGCGGGCCACCCCCGGGCAGACGGCCTCCCGCGGCAGGAGAGCGGCCTGTGGAAGAACAGCCGCTCATACAAGGGCGGCTGCCTGCCGAGGGACGGCCACCTGCGGAAAAGCAGCCGTCCATGAAAGCGCGGCCACTCACGGAACGGCGGTTGCCTGCGGAGGGGCGGTCGCCTGCGGACGGGCGGCCACTCACGGAACGGCAGTCCCCTGCGGAGGAGCGGCCGCCTGCGGACGGGCGGCCACTCACGGAACGGCAGTCCCCTGCGGAGGAGCGGCCGCCTGCGGACGGGCGGCCACTCACGGAACGGCAGTCCCCTGCGGACGGGCGGCCACTCACGGAACGGCGGTTGCCTGCGGAGGGGCGGGTGCCTGAGGCTCGGTCGGCGCCGAGCCTGGCGAAACTGCACGCCTTCGATCGGGCGCTGCTGCGGCTGGCGGTCAAGATGGGGCTCTGCGTCGAAGCCGACGACGAGGCGGTGGCGCGTCGCAAGCTCTCCTCGATCGTCGACCATCTGAACCACAAGGCGGAGTGGGTCGCGGTGGTCCATGCCGACGGCAACGGCATGGGGAAGGTGTTCGAGCGCTTCCCGTCCCTCATGGCGGCGCAGGGCGTCAGGCTCGCGGCGGACTACGTACGGAGGTACCGCGCCCTGTCCGAAGGCGTGGACGAGTGCGCACGGGACGCCTTCCGGTCGGCGCTGGAGAAACTGCGCGGCGCCGGATGGTCGGCGGGCACGGACGAACCGCCGGTCCTCCCGCTCGTTCTCGGCGGCGACGACCTCACCGTGGTCTGTGACGGTGAGCTGGCTCTGCGGTTCGCACGCGACTACCTGGAGGGGTTCACCCGGCTGGCCGGCGAGCACGACGCGGTCGGCGGGGTGCTCGAACATGTGGAGGACCTGCGCGGGCTGGGTGCTTGCGCCGGGGTCGCCATCGTGAAGCGCGCCTATCCGTTCCACCGCGCCGTCCATCTGGCCGGCGAGTTGACCGACGAGGCGAAGGTGGTGAAGAAGGAGCTCGGGCAGGACAGGAGCGCCCTGTCGTTCCAGGTCCTCTTCGAGAGCGCGTACGCCGACCTGGAACGCCTGCGCGAGCAGCAGACCGTCGATGGCGGGGGCACGTGCCTGACCGGGCAGCCCTACGTCGTCGGGGACGGCGGCGATGCCGAGTGGGCGCGGCACCGGCACTGGCGCGACCTGGAAAGACAGGTCGCCGCCCTGACCGCCAGGGAGGACGGGGGCCTCGTCATCTCGGCGGCCCAGGCGCACGAACTGCGGTCCGCCCTGTTCCGTGGACGCGAGGCCGCGCAGTCGCGATTCCAGATGGTCTCCACATGGCTGGGGAAGGACGCGGTGCAGGGGCTCGCCCACGATGGCTCACTGTTCTGGCAGGACGGGAGTACGCACCGCACGGGGCTCCTGGACGCGTTGAACGCCGCCCCCTTCCTGCGTTCGAAGGACGCGTCATGAGCCATTCCGTATCGCTGACCTTGCGCATGCTGAGCGACTGGCACATCGGCGCGGGCACCGGGCAGTACGGCCGGCTGAGCCGGCAGGTGCTGAAGGACGAGCAGCACGGGCTGCCGTTCGTCCCGGCGAAGTCCCTCAACGGCGTCTGGCGGGACGGTTGCGAGATCGCCGCACGCGCCCTCGACACCGAGACCACGACCGGCATCTGGCATTCCTGGGTGGACTACCTGTTCGGCTACCAGCCGGCCTTCCTGAGCGCCGAGGCGGGCGAGACACCGGCGGCACCGGCGCGGCACCCGCGCCCGGCCGCGCTGCGCTATCTGGGTCCGCTGCGCCTTTCCGGCGGACTCGGCCCGGCCATCGCGGGGGACCGGCGCCTGCTCGACGCGGTGACGTTCGTGAAACCCGGTGTCGCGCACGACCCGTCGACCGGCGCGGCCAGGGACGACATGCTGCGCTTCGACGAGATGGCGCGCGGCGGTGTCACGCTGGAAGGCGCGGCGGAGCTCCCGGCCGGGCTTACGGAGGAGGAACTCGGCTGCGCTCGCGCGCTGCTGTGGGCGGGGGCGCGGCTGGTGGAGGGGATCGGCGCGAAGCGGCGCAGGGGGTCGGGCCGGTGCCGTCTCGATCTCGGGGGCGCAGGGCTGCCTCCGAGCGGTGACGATCTCGCGCGCCGGACGGCGAGCCCGGTGCCGCCGCCGGACCCCGAAGGCCCTCCGCAACCCGACTCCGCTGGAAGACCCGTGGCGGGCGACGGCTGGGAGCACGTCGTCATGCGCATGACGCTCGACGCACCGCTGCTCGCGCATCACCGCACCGTCGGGAACCTCGTCGAGGGCCGTGACCATGTACCCGGCTGGATACTGCTGGGGCCGGTGCTGAAGCGGCTCGGCTCGCCCGCCGCCGCCGCGGCGGCGCGCTGCGGCGATCTCGTGGTGACGCCCGCGACCCCGCAGGTGGGCGGGGCGCGGGGGCGACCGGTCCCCCGCGTCTTCGAGCGCGACAAGGAGGACAGGGACGTCTACCTCAACCGCATGGCCGAGGGGCACCCCAAGGGCAGGTCGTTCAAGCGGGTGCGTGAGGGCTATGTCACCGCCGCGCCGAACGTGGCGGTCGAGACACCCGAGTTCGTCCTGAGGATGCACAACACGATCGAGGACAGGTCGCAGCGTCCCGCCCAGGCGCTCGGCGGCGTCTACGTCTACCAGGCGCTCAAGCCCGGGACCGTGCTGGTGGCGGAGGTCAGGGCCCGGCGCGGCATCCTGGCCGACGGCTGGTGGACGAGCCTGGAGGGCCGGTGGCAACTGGGGCGGTCCCGCAAGGACGACTACGGCCTGGTGTCCGTCACCGCCGAGCCCGCCGAGCCCGTCGAGCCGGCGTCCGAGGCGGTGCCGATCACGACCGGGGACCGCCTGAGCGTCTGGCTGCTGTCGGACGTCCTCGTCCGCGACGGCAGGCTCGCGCCGAGCGACGACCCGCGTGACCTCGCCGCTCTCCTCGTCAGAACGTTCGCGGCCGCCGGAGCGGAGGGGGTGAAGCTCGTACCGGTCCTGCACGAGCGCGACCGGACGCCGACCAGCTACGAGGTCGCCCGAACCGATTCCTGGCACCGGAAATGGCGGTTGCCGAGGCCGGTCCTGCTCGGGTTCGCGGCGGGCGGCTGCCTGACCTTCGCGGTGAAGGCGGGCCGCATCGGCGCGGACGTCCTGGCGGAGGTCGAGCGGTCGGGCATCGGCGAGCGGCGCGGCGAGGGCTTCGGCCAGATCCGTATCAACGACCCCCTCCTCATGAACAAGGTGCCGGAAGGCGGCGGCGGGCGGCCGCACGAGCAGCCGGGTCCGGCGGCGCGAAAGCTGCCCACGACCGACCCGGGGCACGCCGGAGCGCGGCTGATCGAGACGGCCGCGTGGCGCTCGGAGATCTGGCGGCTCGCCGAGGAGCGGGCCGCCCGGCCGGACGAGGTGCTCGGCGCGATCGTCGACCTCTCGGCGACCCGGCTGAACGCGCTCCGCCGCCTGTTCGACCACCTCGGCGAGGAGCCGGACGCGCTTGAGGCCCGCGTCGTCCGCCTCACCGGACGGTGGAACGCGCCGCACATCACCACGGCGATCCGCACCCTGCTGGCCAGGCAGGACGTCTGGGAGACGTTGGGATTCGACGATCGGGGCGGCCTGTGCCTGACCGTCGACGGCCCGGACGCCCTCCCCCGCGAGCTGCGAGCGGAGGCGCTGCGCTCGCTGCTCACGGCATGCCTGGCCGCCCACGTCCGCAGGAACGCCCACGCCCGCAGGAACGCGCACGGCCGCAGGGAAGCCGGCACCCGGAAGGAAGCCCGCCCCGAGGAGGCACGCGCATGACCGGACGTCCGATGGACCGGAGGCTCCGCGTGCGCGGCTGGCTGCGCACCCAGACGCCGCTGCACGTGGGCGGTGTCGCACTCGATCCGGCCGAGGCGCTGCCCGTCGCCGTGGACGGGCAGGACCGCGTCTACGTCCCCGGCACCAGCCTCGCCGGGGTCCTGCGCGACTGGATGCGCGGCGCCGATCCCGAAACTTCACTGCTGGACGACATGTGGGGATACATCCGGGACGGGGAGCCGGACTCCGGCCAGGCCAGCCGGATCGTCGTCCGCGACGCCGTCGTCACCACCACGACCGGGACCGACGGAGACGGAATCCCGAACGAACCCCTCAGACCGCATGCGCTGCCGGTCGTCCACGGCGTCGGCATCGACCGTGTCACCGGCGCCGCCGCCTCGGCCTTCCTGTACGCGCGCACGATCGTCCCGGCCGGGCACTTTCTGTCGTTCGACCTCGACGTCGAGACGACCGGCCACACCCTCGACCGTGACCGCGCCCGCCTGCACGCCTTGCTGGCCGCCCTGAAGGCCGAGGAGATCGGGGTCGGCGCCGCCAACGGCAGGGGCCTCGGCGTCGTGACGCTGATGGCGTCGCCACTCGACGTCCACGAACACGACTTCACCGGCCGAGCCGGCCTCCTCGCCTTCCTCGGCGGCGAGCCCGAGGTGTTCGAGGAGTCGCGCGTGGACGCGGGGGCCGCCGCCCTGCCCGCGCGCCGCGAGACGTTGACCGTCCAGCTCCGGTGGAAACCGGACGCGCCCGTCATGGTCCGGGCCGCCGGTGAAGGCGCGGCGATCAAGACGCTGCCGCTGACCACCCGGCTCGGGTCCGACATGCTGAAGCTCACGCTGAGCGGCGGCTCCATCAAGGGCGCCCTCCGCAGCCACGCCGAACTCATCGAACGCACCGCCCGCGGCCTCGACGCCCCGCGTCCTCCGATCGAGGACGCGGCAGGCGACACGGCAGGCGACGCGGCCGCGCGGCGGCACGCCGAAGCCTTTCTCGAACAGCTCGACGGGCTGGACGCCGTCTGCGTCCTGTTCGGGGCGGCCCGCCGCGAACCGTCCACCCACCCGTGGGGCGCGGGGGCGCTGACCGTCCACGAGTGCGTGAGCGAGACGGTCGTCCCCTCCGAGGTGTGGGACGTCGTGGTGAACGGCGCGCCGGACCCCGACGACGCGAAGGACCTGCCGCCCTCGATCCGCGACGCGCTCGCGGCCCGCGGGCTCGACCAGGCCGACCACGTCGCGATCGACCGCTGGACGGGAGGCGCCGCCGACCACCTGCTGTTCAGCGTCCTCGAACCGCACGGCGTCGACTGGGAGCCGATCCGGCTGACCGTCGATCTCACCCGGCTCGGAGGCCACAGAAATGTGGCCCTGGCGCTGCTCCTGCTGGTCCTGCGAGATCTGGAGCAGCGCCGTGTCCCGCTCGGGGGCATGGTCAACCGGGGTTTCGGCGATGTCGCGATCGAGTCCATCGAGTTCTCCGGCAACGGCTGGACGTCGCGGACCACTCTCGAAGACGCCCTTCGGCACGGCGACATCGCGGCCGCGTGGCGCGAATACGCGGGAGGGGCGCGATGACCGGCACGACCTTGCACGTCGCCGCATGCGACGGCCTCACCTTCACCGCGGCCATGGAAAGCGCACCGGACGGGTTCGCGCTGCTCACCACGCCATGGCGCTATGCGATCGTCACCACCGCCGAAGCACGTCGCTCCACTTTCCAGGGTGTCTTCGAGGCCCGCGCATTCGACGAGCACACCGAACTGCGCTGGCTTCAGGATTCCGGACGCACGGTCCTGCTCACCGAGGACCCGACGGCGTTGCCTCCGTCCTTCACCCCGTGCGATCCGGTGAACGCCGCCGGCACCGTGGACGGCGGCTACCTGCTGTGGGGGAAGGCCGTCATGACGTCGGACGGCTGGACGACGCTCGCCACGGAACGCATCGGCAGCCTGCGCGTTCCAGGCGAATTCGGCCGAGGCGACCGCGTGGAGTTGGCGACCCGCGAGTACATCGCCCACGACAGCGCGCACGGCAACGCCTACATCGCCGAAGAACGCCTGCTGTCCTTCGAAGTCTCAGAACCGCTGCGCGGAGGGAAGGTATGACCGAGGCAAGGCCGCCCAAGCCCAGCGATGTCTTCTTCCGCAGAAAGCCCGTCGGAGGATCACAGCCGCCGAGGGCCAGGAAGGCGCCCACCAAGAAGGCACGTGCGACGCCGTCCGCCAAACCCGATCCGCGCGGACGCGGAGAGCCGTTCCTCAACCCCTACACCTTCGTCCCCGCCTTCTCCCGCGAGGGTATGACGGATTCCTTCGCCGACGCCGTCCCGCAGGGCGCCGACCGGCTGCACGAGGAGAACTGGACGGGCACGATCGGCGTCCGGCTCACCGTCCGAACACCCTTGTTGCTACTCGACACAGCCCGCGCCCACAACACGCCGGGCGCCGAGGAAGGACACCTCACCTACCCGGTGCTGCTGCGCGACGGCCGCCCTCATCTACCGGCCACCGCGCTCAAGGGAATGCTGCGCACCGCCTACGAGGCGATCACCAACAGCCGGTTCGGTGTGTTCAACGGCCACGACGAACCGCTGGGCTGGCGGCGAATCGCCGACGACGCGCGCTACATGCGCCCGGTCCGCGTCGGCGCCGACGGCAGAACGCTGGAGTTCTGGGGCGCCGTCAAGCTCTCCTCCTACCGGGACAGGCCCGGCCCCCGGTATTCGCCGAAACGGCCCCCGGAACACGGCGATCGCGTCTGGGTCAAGACGAGGCGCGGCAAGAACGCCGAAGAGGTCACCGACATCAGGCCGTACTCCGGCAGCAGACCCGGCGGCTGGGTGGAGGGGTATGTATTCATCACCGGCCAGAACGCGGAGAAGAAGCTTGATGAGCGGGTCTTCATCAAACAGAATCCGAACCGGGTCAAGCTGACCGACGAACTCCGGGAACGCTGGGACGCTCTCATGGAGCACCACCGCCGACATGAGCAGGACATCGAGACCGGCGGCGAACTCGACATCAGCCCCCACCGGAACAACGAGGACCGGCGCAGGCTCACACCGGGGACCTTCTGCTGGGCGTACATGCCCACAGGGCGAATCGAGGCGCTCTATCCGGTCATGATCCCGCGCGACCTCGCCAGTGCGAGTCCGGCCGAACTGGTTCCGCCCAAGGTGGAGCCCGCCCCCTCTTTCCGAGACCTGTCCCCGGCCGACCGCGTGTTCGGCTGGGTCGCGCAGGAGGGATCCGGCACCCGTCCGGCCGCGTACCGGGGCAGGGTGCGCGTCAACGGCGTCACCTGCGTCACCGCCCCCGGCCAGGCCGTCAGACGGTTCCCGGGAGACGGGCTGCCGCTGTCGATCCTCGCCCAGCCGAAACCCACCCAGGGCCGCTTCTACCTCTCCGAGAGCGCCGCCGAACCGGACCGGCCGATCAAAGACGGCACGCCCAAGAACGAGGTGCACCGCGACCCCGACCGTGCCCTCCGCGGACGCAAGGTCTACTGGCATCATCGGCGGGCGGCGACGGCCGAGTCCTACTGGAATGAGCCCGAATCGACGGGCGACCCCACGCAGGAACTCATCGACGGCGAACTGTACCGGGAGTACCGGCGGCCGAACGCGCCCGCCGACGAACGCCTCACGCGCGACGGGACGGCGTTCCAGACGACCGGCGAGCCGCGGCGCGACAAGCAGAACCGCTCCGTGCGCGGCTGGATCGCCGAGGGCACCGAGTTCACCTTCGGCATCGGCGTCCGCGACATTCCCGAGGTGGAACTGGGCGCTCTGCTCTGGCTGCTGACACTCGGCGACGACCACCACCACCGCCTCGGCCTCGGCAAACCGCTCGGGTTCGGCAGCGTCCGCCTTTCCCTGGACCCGAGGGAAACGAAACTCCACACCGGCGCGCAATGGTCGGAGTACTATCGCGACCTCGCGGGAGAGCTCCCCGACCCGTCCGCCGAAACCGTGGTGGAGAACTGCGTCCGGGCCTTCGAGCGGGAAGCGGCGAACCAGCCGGGGTTCGCCACGATCGAAGGCGCGTTCCGCGCGGCCGCGCGGGGCAGAGCCGATCTCCCCGTCCACTATCCCCGTGCGCGTCCCAAGGGCCTACGGACGCCGCGCACACCCCCGAATCCCGCCGGAGAGTCATACGCCTGGTTCACCGCCAACGAGAAGGTCAAGGACGGAAGCGTCGCCCCAGGCCGAGGCCGCTCCCTCCCCTCCGCGGGCGACCCCCGAGGCCGCGATCTTGACGTCCACGACGAAGAGAGTTCCTGAGCCGGACGCGGCGCCGCTGCTGATCCACCCGATCGGCGGCGGCGACCTCGGCCGGCCCCCGCTCGCGACGACCCCCGGCCCGATCGACTTCCACGGAAGCGCCGGCGACCGCAGACCCCTGCGCAAGGTCTTCGACGGCCTCGCCGAGACCGGCACCGACATCAGCGGCCTGCTCATCATCGCGACCACGAACACCCACAATTTCTCGCGCCGCCCCTTCGCGGAACACGCGCGGCACATGAAGGAGCTCCTGTGCTCCGCCGACGGCCTCTGCGGCCGCACGTTCGCACGCGACAGGCTCCACATCGTCCAGGTCGCCGAGCCCACCGTCCGGCACGGCGTCGATTCGCTCAAACCCGTGCTCACCGCGCTCGCCCCCGGCGAATGCCTGCTGACCTCGGGGGCCGGCTCCTACGCCCTCGGCGCCGGGGTCCTGCTCGCGGGCATCGAGACGGGTGTGCCGATGACCCTGCTGCCGGTGGACGATCCGTCCGCCGCCTACCGGCTCCGCGACCTGATCGACCCGCATGACACGCTTCGCGACTGGCTGCTCCGGCATCGCTTCTGGGACGAACTCGCCACGGTCGACCCGTCGAACGCGGACCTCTGGCGGCTCCTCGCCGCCCGCCAGCGCGCCGACATCAGCCTGGCCGAGGGCACCGTCCCCGGCATGGACGCGGGGACGCTCACCAAGTTCCGCGAACTGTGGCCGACCGTCCAGGCCGCCTTCTTCGAGCGTCTCGCGCGAGGCGAGGCCATCGACCACGCCCTGCTCCGCACGTGGTTCACCCAGCGGATCAGCAAGCCGTCCCGCAAAGAGGACGCCGCGGTCTCCGAATCGGCACGACGACTACTGCAAGAACTCGCGAGAAAGCTGAGCGACCCGGAGCGCCACGGCGGCGCCGCTCTGATCGGAGAAGCACGCCGCAGGCTCTCGCCCATTCCCCGAACGCACCACGCGGCCCTGGTGGGCGACGCGCAGTTCATCAGCCTTTTCGAGGACAGCGCCAAGCACCAAGCGCACCTCGCCCCGCCCGAGGCGCGCCGCCTGCCCGGCTCGCTGCTCGCGAACGCCGACCAGTGGGAGAAGGCCGACCCGGTGCCCGGCCTGGTGAAACAACGGGGCATGACGGCATGGCCCGTCCTCGGGTCGGGCGACGTCCTCGTCCTGATGTGCGTCGGGAAGACCCCCGAGGACGACCCGGCCGACAGGGACGGGCACGCCGCCGTCCACAAGGTCATGGACTGGGCGTCCCACCGCTGCGGCGCCCTCGCCCGGCCCGGCCGGATCAGGCTGCGCCTGCTCGCCAGCGGCGAGACGATGGAGCGCGCCCGGTCCTGGGTGACGCTCGCCCGCGCCACCGCACCCGCCGGCAGCCTCGACGCCGCGGCCCTCGGCCCCTTCTCCACCGAGTCGGGCGACGCCGCCGCGATCAACGCCGCCCTCCTCGCCGCGCTCGGCGAGGCTGAACCGACCGGCCGGTACGGCTCGACCAGCCTCCGGGACGTGGACGAGGTCCTGCTCGTCATCAACTCCGGAAAGCCGGTCGCGGTCAACGGCATGGTCGCCGCGGGCGTGCAGTGGTCCCTGAACGCCGCCTGCCCGCTGCGCGTCGCCGAACTCGGCCGCGACCGGGCGCTGCGCACGGTGCTCAACGAGGCCGGCCTCGCCCTCTGCCGCCTCGGCATGGACGCCCGCCTCGCCCGGCTCGCCTCGTCGGCCGTCCGCCGCCTCGACACACGCACCGCCTGGCAACTCCTCGACACCGGCTCACCGGCCCTCGCCGCCGCCCGCGACACGGCAGCCCGACTCCACCACGACCTGTACGGCCACGCGGCGCCGACCACGAACATGGACACCCGCCGCGAAATGGCCCGCCGACGCCTCGAACTGATCGCGCACGTCCTGGCGGACGAGCCATGGCCGGCCTGCTACACAGCCGTGGAGGTGCTCCGCCCGGGCCTCTTCGACTGGGACGCATGGAAATCCCTGAGGCAACGCCTCACACCGCTCGCAAGACTGAACGCCTACCGCAACGAGACCCCCTACGCGCACCTGCTCGACAGACTCCGCGAAGAACAACTCGGCCGGGGCACACGAAGACCGTCGAAGAAGCCACCCGCCCCCGAGGCGGTCCTCGAAGAGCTACGTCGAGCCATCGACGCACTCGACCGGCCACGCAGCGACCCGGGCCCGATGCTCGTCGCCGACTACACACGCCTCCGCTCCCAACTCGAAGAACTGGGAGCGGACGCCCGGTGATCACGCACGGCCCCGGATCCGGTAAGCCGCTTGACGTTAACGGAGGGTCACTCCGATACTGGTGAGCGTTCGACGGCTGCGGCCGAAGAGCGTTTCGAGGCCCTCGCGCCTCCTGAGGAAGACCGGGTCCCCGGATTCATGTCCGTGGGACGGCCGGTCTGTTCGGACTACCTCAGGAGGTTCCGTGCGGCCCCTCTCCCACCTGGCCCACCCCGATGGCGACATCGCGTTCGACGCGTTCCACGCCTTCATCTCCCCGGCGCTGCGCGCGGCAGCGCGCGGACCACTGCTCCGGGCAAGGCATGCCGGCCGTGCCTGCGGCGCGCCGACCGGGTCGAGGTGGTGCGCCGACTGCGAGGCGACGGCCGACGACCTGCTCATGGCGAGCTTCAAGCGGCTGCGTTCCGCCCTGGACAAGGTCCCGGCGACCCGCGCGGGGCGGCCCGTCCGAGAAATGGCCCTGCTGGGGGACCACCTGCTGTCAGCAGACGCACAGGGTCAGGACTCCAGCGCGTGGGCGCCCAGGCTTCGGGAAGCGGGGAACATCGCCGAACCCGCGTGGCTGCGGGCCGCACGGGCGCAACTCGTCCACTACCCGTTGCGGCATCTGGAGGCGCAGACGCGACGCGCGGACGCGGTTCGCCGGGGCGCGGCGGCGCGTCCGGACCGGGACCTGCGCCAGGCGGTCTGGGCCGCCCCGTTGCGCGAGGATCCCGCGGGTCTGGAGATGCTCATCATGGTCGTGTTCCGCATACGCCGCAGGGTCTCCGACCCGTTCCAAGTACCGGACGACCTGCGGGAACGCCACGGCCTGACGCACGCGGAGGCGTCCCGGCGCATGGGAAGGGCGCTGTCCGCCCTCCGCACGGCCAACCCGGGCTTCTTCGCCGCCAACATCGAGGAGCCGGTGAACATCGAGCCGCCCACAGACCCGCAGGACGCCTTCGCAGCGGACCGGCTCCATGCCCGCGCGACGCTGACCCGCCTGCTCACAACCCGCGCAGACGAGCCCGACCCGCACGCGACGCGCCGCAGAACGTACCGGAAGGTCACCACCGCCGTATGCGCGATCGGTATCGGCCACCAGGCCGACCCGGTCGCCGTGGCGACCCAGGACCTGGGCCTCGCACCAGAGCCGGCCGGACGGATGGTGCGCCGCCTCGCGCTCCTGGTCGCCACCGCGGGCGTGGACTGGACGGACCGGGTAGCGGAGTTCGCCGACACGTCCGTCCGATGACCGACGTCCGCACACGGCCTCCCGTACTCGACGACGGCACACCTCAGAAGACCAGTGCCGACCACGAAGCCGCCGATCTCAGCTCGAACGGCCAGAACTCGGCGCACCGCAGGTGTAGATTTCAGCACCCCACCGGGCCCAACGGCACAACCAACGGATCGCTGCAAAACCCGCTCCAACCCGCCCCCTCTCCCCACAACCGACGTGCAGCTTTACCGTGGGCTCCTCATCGCCCCTACGAGGGTTCGCAACATGACGATCAGGCCGGATCCGTAGCCCCGGATCATCCACCTCCTCATCGCCCCTACGAGGGTTCGCAACGACACGATGATCCTGGGCTGCCCGTCGCGGGAGATGAGTCCTCATCGCCCCTACGAGGGTTTGCAACAACGAGACGATGTTGCCGTCGTACCCCTCGGCTGGTGTCTTCATCGCCCCTACCTGGGTTCGCAGCCTCCACCCTCGGACGTCTATGTGGAAGTCCTGGAGCGTCTGCGGTCGCCGGTGTCAGCAAGCAGGCCATGTACAGCGACTTACGGGGTCCTGGAGTTGGCCGAGGCCGCGCGGGTCGCACTATTGCGGTGCGGCTATCGCGAACCGTTCCGGCTTCACGAGTCGAGCTCCGCATCAGGATCGCCGAGCTGAACCGCCATCCCGAGTTGCAGCGAATGTGGCGGGACAATGAGGGTTCCGCCGCCCATGAAGGGCTGGCCGAGTACTCGGCCGGATGCGCTCAGGACGGTCGGCTCGACGTGCCCGCGCCTGGTCGCGGTGCCCGCCAGTTCCTCCTGCTCCTTGGCGGCGAGTCCGGGTTCGGCTCGCAGCCGCTCCCACTTCGGCAGCAGCGAGACCACGGATTTGATCCTGCGCGCTCACCGTCCGCGATAGGGGAGCAGGGCACGCGAAGGGTCCCGACACGACGGGAGCCGCGCCCCCGGCTGCCATGGGCGTTCAAATCCCCCCGCCAGGGGCCGCGACCACTCCTCATCCGCCCTGGCGAAGGTCGGCAGGGCGGATGGCCTCGGCGGTGCCTCGGTGTTGAGCGCCGAGCGGGCGGGTGTGTGCACGGAGAGTGATCGATTCAGGACTTGTTGTCAACGGAACTGTGCCATTCAGGACAGCCCACGTAAATATGCAGTGGCTGACACTTCTAACCGCCAAGGTATTCAACGGTCGGCGCCGTCGGATTTGGGCGCCGAACCGCTCGGCACGGAAAGCCGCCTCGGCCAGGAACAGGGCGAGGACCAGCGGAAACATCGCTCGGCGTGCGTCGCCGATGACGTCGCGGAGACTCATCGGTAGGGCTCCGCCCTGATTCTCCGCTTCCGATGATGATCAAGGAACGGCCATCATCGGTTATGATCTTGGTTAGAGGCGGGCGCGTTCGGCGCGGCGCCGCCCGCCTCAGGCATGTTCGGCGCAAAAAGACCCCCGAGGAGAGGACAGCGCCGCGAAAGCGCCGCTGCCTGGCCATCAGGGGCGCGCCACTCGCCCTTCATCCGCTGCACATACGTCGCGACCATCGCGCTACCCACACATCTCATTGGAATGCCTGGATAAGTCGGCGTGCCCGGATGTGATCCAGCTATCGGTCCGTCATCAACGGCATAGCCGACTTCCGCGCGCCCAATTTCTCATGAAAGGTGCAAGAGTTGCCTCGCAACATTCATAAAAGGCTGCTGGTAGGGGCCGTTCTGGGCGTGACCACCCTGTCCTTGACGGGGCTCGGTCCTGCCGCGTCGGCCGCGGCGCCAGCCCCGGCGGACGGCGGCCAGGCGATTGCCACCGGCGGGCCGCAGCGGGCGCAGCGCGCCGGCGTCGAGGCGCCCGTGCTGGCCGGAGACGTCACGTACTTCAGGACCAGGGGCGACAACCCACACATCACGCGCGGGGAGGTGTCGGTCCACGGCTGGTGGGAGAAGATCTCCGGCAAGGCCACCAAGGCGAAGGTCACCGTCTGGCTCCAGGCGCACAAGGGCGCGAAGTGGAAGACGGTCGCCACGGGCAAGCGCACCGTCGGTCCGGGGAGCAGCAAGCGAGCGAACGCGCGGGAAAAGTGCAAGAATCGTACGACCAAGGTCAAGTTCCGTACCGTGGTCGATGTCGACATCATCGGTTACACCGACGGTCCAGAAAAGTGGTACTCCAATGGCTTCACCCTTAAGTGCAAGGTCTGACGCCGAACCCTTGTCGAGAGTGAGGCGCCGTGGCCCGGGGTCCAAGATATGCCGACGTGGAGCGGCACGAACTGTTCCTTGGGCTGCATGGGGTGCTGCGTGTGAACCCCGTCGTCACCGAGCGCTGGCGGCTCGATGA
This sequence comes from Actinomadura sp. NEAU-AAG7, assembly GCF_018603865.1. Classification (NCBI taxonomy): domain Bacteria; kingdom Bacillati; phylum Actinomycetota; class Actinomycetes; order Streptosporangiales; family Thermomonosporaceae; genus Actinomadura; species Actinomadura sp. NEAU-AAG7. The sequence goes on along the minus strand of NZ_JAHFZY010000001.1, from coordinate 822,632 downwards.
TGTGGAGAGCGTTGAGGATGGTGTCAACGCTCTCGCCCTGAGCCGGGCGGACGCCTACGGATGGCCGTCCGTCCGGCGTTGGTCGCATCTGGAGGCCGGTGGAGACTGGACACAGGACCGGCGAATCCGTGAAATCGCCTGGTACCAGGTCAGGGTCGGCCCCCATCCCGCCCAGCGGCTTCCGTTTCATCCGCTCGCGGCGGTCCTCAGGGACACGCTCGACGCCGTCGGCACGTGGGAGCTGGCCGGAGTGCACGCGGTCGTGCCCATGAAAGTGGCCGCCGACGCTCGGGAGGCGCTTGCCTCGATCAACGAGTGGCATGAACTGACGGACTTCCTTCAGCCGGAGAACGAGGTGACCGTCACCGTCGCGGGCCTGCCTCCCGGCGTGGACGTCCATGCCATCGCATCGGCGGTCGAGGAGGCGGGGCAGGGGAAGATCCGCGTCAGCGCCAGGGGCGACCTCGCGCATCCCCTGGGAGCGGTCACGGGTTGGGAGGATCGGCAGGGCGACCGTGCCAAGTCTTTCGGCTGCTCCGTTCGCGGATGGCGGTGGGACGTCGCGGCCTGGGTCATCGAGGTCTTCACCGAGGCCCTGCGCCGGGCTTCGCTCTCGTCGCACGTCCTGGTCATGGTGGCGCGGAACGCGGTCAGCCGCTAACTTGCGGGGGTTTCGTCGTCGTAGAGCCGGGTGGTGATCTTGCCGTCCGCGGTGATGTAGCCGTTGATGATGCCCTTGGTGCTGTGCGGGGTGGCGAGGTTGCCTCTGGGGTCCAGGGCGATGACGCCGCCGGTCGCGCCTAGTGCGGGGACCTTTTCGTTTACCACCGTCGCGGCGGCCCTGGCCACGGGCATGTGGGCGTACTGCATGAGCGCGGAAATGTCGTGGGCGGCGACGCTGCGGATAAAGGCTTCGCCGGTGCCGGTGGAGGAGATGGCCGCGGTGCGGTTGTCGGCGTATGTTCCGGCGCCGATGACCGGGGAGTCGCCCACCCGGCCGGGTTGCTTGTTGGTCAGGCCGCCGGTCGAGGTGGCGGCGGCGAGGTTGTGCGAGCCGTCCAGGGCGATCGCGCCTACCGTGCCACCGGTTTCGGTCTTCGCGCCGGGCTTCGGGTGCTTGGCCTCCATGAGCTGGTTCCAGCGGCGCTGCGTCCAGAAATAGTCCTGGGTGGTGTACGGGACGCCATTGCGGAGTGCGAAGTCGTCGGCGCCCTTGCCCGCCATGAAGACGTGCGGGGATTTCTCCATCACCAGCCGGGCGAGCGAAATGGGGTTCTTGGTGTGGTGGACGCCGGCGACCGCGCCCGATCGCAGGTCGCGGCCGTTCATGATGGAGGCGTCCAGTTCCTGTTCGGCGTCGGCGTTGAACACGGCGCCCTTGCCCGCGTTGAAGTTCGGGTCGTCCTCCAGGACGTTGACGGCCTTTTCGACCGCGCCCAGTACCGGTTCACCCTTCTTGATCTGCGCGTAGCCGGTTCGCAGGGCCCTGGTCAGACCGTCGCGGTACGCCTTTTCCTCTTCGGGTGTCAGGCTGCCGCGGGGCAGGGAGCCGGCTCCGCCGTGGACCGCCAGCACGACGTGTGCCAGAGGCGCCCGGGTGGGCGTCGCCGTGGCGAGTTGGGAGCCGGACAGGGCGATGACCAGCGCGGCGAGGCCGGCGGACACGGGCAGGGAGCGGCGCATGGGAGACCTCCTGAGGTGAACGACCACCGACGTCGTCCCCGGCCCGGCTCCCGCAACACGTTCAATACCTGCCAAACGTCGTGCTCATCGGCGGCGGCGGATGTCATGATCGGCGGTGTGCTGTTCTGTGTCGTGCGGGGGTGCCATGGTTGAGCCTGCGAACGTGCTGCTGTCGGGCATTGTCGGGTCCACCGCCTATGGGCTGGCGGGGCCCGGTTCCGATATCGACCGGCTCGGCGTGTACGCGGCGCCGACCGTCGAGTTCCACGGTTTGACCCCGCCCGCCGGACGCGCGGCGACGACGGTCACGACGAAACCCGATGTGACCTTTCATGAGGCGGGGAAATTCGCCGCGCTCTCCCTTCAGGCGAATCCGACCGTCACCGAGCTGATGTGGTTGCCCGACGAGCTGTATGAGGCCCGTTCCGCTCTCGGCGACCAGCTCATCGGGATTCGGACGGCGTTTCTGTCGGCGGCGCGGGTGAAGGACGCCTATCTGGGATACGCGACGCAGCAGTTCAAGCGAATGGAGACCCGCGGGGACGGGTCCTTCAGCGCCGACACCCGCAAGCGGACCGCCAAGCACGCCCGCCATCTCGCGCGGCTCGTCCACCAGGGGCTCGGCCTGTACCGGACGGGTGAGCTGGACGTGCGGCTGTCCGATCCGGGGTGGTATCTGGGCTTCGGGGAGCGCGTCGCCGCCGGTGACCTCGCCGAGGCCCGCCGGGTTCTGGCGCAGGCCGAGGACGATTTCGCCGCCGCCCGCACGCCGCTGCCGGACGAGCCGGACCGCGACCGTGTCGAGAGCTGGCTGCACGACGTCCGCGCCGCGCATCTGGCGAGGCCCGCCGCGCGGGGGCTCTACCTGGTCGATCTCGACGGGACCGTGGCCCTCCGGCAGGACACCGACGACGTCCGCTCCCCTTATGACTGGAGCCGCGTCGGAGAGGACGTCCCGCACACGCCGATCGTGGAGGTCGTCCGCGCGCTGGACGCGGCCGGGCACCGGATCATCTACCTGTCGGGCCGGTCGGAGGAGTGCCGCGCGGCGACCGGTGTGTGGATCGCCGCGCACGTCGGTGTCCCGGGTGAGGCGCTGCTGATGCGGCCGGCCGGGGACCACCGGCCCGACCGGGTCATCAAACGCGCCCTCTATGAGAGGTTCGTGGCACCGGTCGGGCCCGTGACGGCGGTCCTGGACGATCGCGCGTCGGTCGTGCGGATGTGGCGCGCCGACCTGGGCCTCACCGTGCTGCAGGTCGCCGAGGGCGACTTCTGACCCTGCTCAGGCGTGCGGGCCCGGCGCGGCACTTCCGCTGTATTCGCCCAGGTCGGAGACGAGGCGGGTGAGTTCGGGGACGCGGTCGTAGCGGCGCTGGTGCAGGGCCGCGATCTTGGCGCCCATCCCGGGGTCGAGGTCGTCGGTGATGTCGAACGAGGCGAACCTGTCGACGAGCGGCAGGCCGATCCGGTCCGTCCGCAGGTGGGAGGGATGGGTGAGGTACTCCCAGTAGCCGTCCAGGTCCTCGATGAGGAAGGTGGCGCCCCATTCGTACTCGCCACCGTGGTCGCGTCCGACGGTGAAGGACGTCACGGCCGGGATGGACCGCCCCTGGTTTCGCAGGCTCTCCAGGGCCTCCTCGACCTGCTCGGGGGAGGCGCCGGGCTTGAACGTGAAGCGGTTGCCGTGCACGATCATGATCCTTTTCCCTTCGGGCGAGAGAGTGAGTGGCTGGTCACTCACTCCTACTGAGATTCAGAACCTGGAGCGAACGCGTCCTATTCCTGGGCTACGGGTGGCGGATTCCGGCGTCCAGCAGCCGCGCCCATCCCTCGGGGATCTCGTCGACCCCGGCCGTCACGATCAGGTGGCAGAGTTGGCCGTAGGCCATGAACCGCTGGACGGCCTCGTCGGGCGCTCCGGAGCGGGCCCTGGCCAGCTCGACCACCCGCTTGAGCCCGGCGCGCAGGCCCGCGCCGATCTCGGGGACCTCGGCGACCGACTGCGCGTGCACCTGGAGGAGGAGCAGCGTGCGGTCGGCGATGAGCTGCGCGTAGGCGTCGCCCATCGCGTCGAGGATGTCCGCCGGGTCCGCCGAGGCGGCGGCGCCCGCGCCGCGTTCGAGCGCGTCCACGACCTGGTCGAAGCAGGATTCGAGGGCGGCGGCGAACAGCTTCTCCTTGCTCGGGAAGAACTTGAAGACGTAGGCGGGCGAGATCTTGGCCGCGCGCGCGACGTCCGCGACGGTCGTGCCGTGGTAGCCGCCGTGGGCGAAGGCCCGGACGGCGGTCGCCGCGACGACCGGTCGGCGGAGTTCGGCGGTGGAGAGGATGCCTCGGGCCATGTGAGTGACCGTACAATCACTCATGGCTCTCGTAAAGCGAGACCTCGGCGGCGGCACACGGTGAAAACGAAGCCGGCAAGCGCCCGGCTATGGCGAATCGGCCGCGCCGGCGGCATGCTCAGACCATGATCGATGACGCTGGACCGAGGGGGACGCGGCGGTCCGTGGCGTCGATGTTCGTCACCGCGGCGAGCCTCGCCCTGCCGCTGGCGCTGCTCGCGGGGGCGGTGTACCTGCTCGTCTTCGCGGTCGAGGAGGGCGGCGCGACGCGTGACGCCGCCGCCGGGCGCGGGCGCCCCGGCGTCCTCCTCGCGGAGAAGTGGCGGTGCGCGCGGCGGTGCTCCTGGTACGGCCGTTTCACGCCGCAGACCGGGAACGAGGTGAGGTACGGCGTCGAACTGCGAGGAGCGGACGACGGCGCGGTCAAAGCGGGAAACCGGCTGCCGGGACGCGACGTCGGACGTTTCGTCCAGGCGGACGGCGGCAAAGGCGAATGGGGCTCCACCATCGGCGCCGCCGTCGGCACCTTCCTGCTTCTGGCCTTCGCGGTGGGCAGCCTGGTCGCCTTCTTCGCAGGCAGGGACACCGCGCCCCGGCGACGATCGGTCACGTGATCGGGGACGGCAGGGCCCCTCGCGTCCTCACCGAAGGCCATGATCCCGCCATTGCGGGCCTCGCTGAGAATGCCGTGCGAGTGGGTGGTCAGGGAATCCACATCCAGGCGTCCGTGTGCGTCTCCTTCACGTCGACCGGGATCTTTTCGAGCTGCGTGTCGTCGAGCAGCCGGTAACCGCGGACGACCTCGTGGAGTTCGTTCGATGTGATCACAGCGAACTCGGCCTTCCGCGCGGTCATCCTCGCCTTGAACTCGGGCGCGTCCAGCATGCGGCACGCCCGATTGAGCGCGATCCCCGAAAAGCCTTCGGCGTCTTTGAGGAGATGGCCCGCGTCCAGGGCCAGACGGAGTTGTATCTTCTCGGCGGGCGAGGCGAGCATGTTGTATCCGCGCACCGCGCCTCCGAGTTTGGCGATGAAGTCGCGGAACAGCACCTCGACCCCGACCCTTCCGGTGACGACCAGGACGCCGTCGCCCCGGTCGATGTTCTTCTGCGACCGCCAGGGGACGTTCGCGGCGTCGGACGCCGCCTTGACCATCTCGTGCATGGCGGTGCGGACCTGCGCCTGGTGCACCGCGTCCCGGCTGGTGAAACGCGAGATGTCGACCGCGAAGCAGGTCCTGTACCGGGGTTTCATGACCTCGTGTCCTCGGTGGTCTCGCTCGTCGGCGCCTTCCAGGGCGCCGTCCCGTCCGCGGCCTCGGCCCAGAATTCGATCAATTGCTCGGAGTCCAGGCCGTGCAGGGCGGGGTACTGGTGGAGCCGTCTGCCGGTGACCAGCATCCAGGTCGTGGTCAAGACGATCGCCAACTCGACCTCCTCTGGGCAGCGTGGCGCCGCGCCATGGCGGCGGCTCACGGTAAAGAAGCTTTTTCGTAAGGCGTGACCATTGCCTCTGCCAAGGAGGAGGTTCAGCATCGTGGGGAGACTCCGGACGAGCGAATGAACACCCATACCCTTGCGCACCGACCCTGGATTATGTACCGGTTTGGCCGGAAAAAACAAAGTGAACCACCAGGTCGCGGCAGGAAAAGCCACGAAACGCCAAGAAACGCTGATCGGGCTGACGAGAACAGATCACGAATCGAACGGGTCAGTCCTCAAGGAGCGGCGCCGTCTTCCTGGCCCCGGGAATGACGGCGCGGTCGACGCAGCCGGAGAAGAAGAGCGCGGCGTCCTCGTCGCCCGAGTAGGCGGCGGCATGCTCCAGGACCCGCGCCTGCTGGACGGTCAACTGCGCCCGCGCGGCGCAACCCACCTTGCAGGCCATGAGCAGATCGGTGGCGGGCGACACCCCGGCGGCGGCCGCGTTCGCGGCGAACGACTCCGCGCGCTGGTCATAGGGGTCGCCCGAGGCGAACAGGGCGAGGGCCACCTCGAACAGGACGCCGGGGTCGCCGGTCGCGGCCCGGACGGCGAGCGATCGGGCGTAGGGCCCGAGCGTCGTCAGGCCGTGCAGCTCGATGCTGGTCATCTCGACCGGCTCGGCCCTGGTCAGCGCGCGGGACGGCTCGGAGCCCGGCCCCGGGACGGGCAGCCGCACCGGCTCCTCGGGGTAGGGTCGCGCGTCCCGCAGGAAGATCCCCTGGCGTTCCTGCTCCTTGTCCAGGGTCCGCGCCTCGCTCAGCAGCGCCTGCCAGCCGGGCAGGGTCGAGAGCCCGGGATTGCTGCGGAGCACGCCGTCGGCCCAGGCCAGGTGCTGGAAGGCGAGGATCAGCCGGGACAGCTGCACCGCGCTCGGCAGGCTGTGGTGCGAGCCCATGATGATCTTCTGGATGTTCGCGGTGGACGACAGGCCGGTGCCGTCGGCGGCGCCGGCGAAGTCGGTGTACAGCTCGGGAAGCCGCTTCAGCGTCCGCAGGATCTGTGGAAGCGGGGGTTGTCCGTGCTGGATGTGCGAGTGGTACAGGCAGTTGACCATCAGCTGGTGGGCCGGGGTCCGTCGCGGCGTCGTTGCCATCGGTCCGTCCTTGCGCTGGCGTGCGGACAGGTGCTGAACGTTGCACGTCGCCTCGGCGCGCCGCGTCCACTCGGCATCGGAGGATACGTCCGTCGAGGCTGTCGGTGAAGCGAGCGGGATCGCCGCGCACAGGTGATCGTCCAGGACGGGATGGCCCTGTCGCCACTGGCCAGCCTGTCACGCCCGCCGAGTCAATTCTGTGGCATACGAGACATTTGTCCCCAGCCGGATCACAGCGCGGAGATCATCTCCCGCAGCAGGCCGGGCGTGTGGGCGGGGGGCTCGGCGATGACCGCCAGCAGGTCCATCGCGTACAGGTGCCGCTTGTGATCATCCGGATAGTAGGCGGCGTTGAACTGTTGCAGGAAGACCACCTGCCGGACGTCCTGGTCGTGCAGCACCCGCACCAGCGTGATCGGGCTGCGCGGCAGGTCATGCCCGACGGTCAGCGGGATGATCTGGATCGTCACATGCGGCAGCTCGCACAGGTCCAGCAGGTGGTCGAGCTGGCGGTAGGTGGTCTCGGGGGTCCCGACCCGGCGGCGGAGGGCGGTCTCGTCGATGATCGCCCACAGCCGGGGCGGGTTGCGCTCGTGCAGGACGCGCTGGCGCCGCATCCGCAGTTCCAGGCGTTTGGCCAGCTCGCCGGCGTCGGCCCCCGGGTTGGCGCCGCGGATCACGTGCGCGGCGTAGGCGGGATGCTGGAGCAGGTCGGGGACGGCGCCGACCGTGTAGCAGCGGATGATCTCGGCGGCCTGCTCCGCGCCGAGGTAGGGCAGGAACCACGAGCGGATGAACGGGCGGTACGGCTGCCACCAGCCTTCCTGCCGCGAGCTGAGGGCAAGTTGCAGAAGTTGCAGGCGGGCGGCGTGGTCGGTCAGGTCGTACAGGGAGGCGAGCGCCATCACGTGGTGCGGGTCGGACGCGGTCACCCCCCGCTCCATCGCCTTCAGCAGGGGCAGCGACCCGATGGCCGCGCCCGCCGTCTCGGACGTCACGCCGTTGCGTTCGCGCAGGTCACGTAGCTTGGCCGCCAACAGCAGCCGGGGGCGCGTCAGCGCGTCGGGGTCTTCCGTCGGCAGCCACAGTGTGTGCACGCCTCACCTCCCCTGGACGCACCGCCGGTCGAGCCCCGGTTGCCACCGGTTTCCGACGGCCGACCCCGGTTGCCGCCTGGCCGACTCCGGTTGCCGTCGGTCGCCCCGCAAGCTTGCCTGATCGCCGCGCGCCTGGAAACCCCGACCGAAATACGGGCAGGAATGCGCAGGCGGTCATGCCGGGAAGGTCAGGGCTTTCGGCCCACGCCACCGAACTGGTCGACCTCATCCGGCAGGAGGTCGGTGGTTTCGGGCCGCCATCGATTGCAGGACACGATGCCCGGCTCCAGCAATTCCAGGCCCACCGCGCCGAACAGATCCTCCAACTGGCGCTTGGAACGCCAGACGCCCTTGGGGGTGGCGTCCCGGTTCCACATCTCGACGGCGTCCCGCGCCCGCACGCCGGTGACCTCGTCGGTCTGGTGGCTGATCGCCAGATGGCTGCCCGGGGCGAGCCGCCCCATCAGCCGGCCCAGGATCCGGCGCGCCTGCTCGTCCTCCATGATGTGCCAGACGACGCCGAGCATGGTGACGGCCACGGGCCGGTCGAGGTCGAGCGTGCGGCCCGCCTCGTCCAGGATGTGGTCCGGGTCGTGCAGGTCGGCGTCCAGGTAGGCGGTGACACCCTGCGGCGTGCTGGTCAGCAGCGCGCGCGCATGCGCCAGTACGAGGGGGTCGTTGTCGACGTAGACGACCCGGGCGTCGGGGCGCAGGCGCTGGGCGACCTCGTGGGTGTTGTTGGAGGTCGGCAGGCCCGTCCCGATGTCGAGGAACTGGCCGATGCCCGCCTCTCCCGCGAAGAACTCCACGACCCGGCTCAGGAACAGCCGGTCGGCCCGCGCCTGCGCGACGATATCGGGCAGCACCCGCTCGATCTCGTCGGCCATCGCCTTGTCGGCCTCGTAGAACTGGTGGCCGCCGAGCCAGTAGTCCCACACGCGAGCGGAATTGGCGACGTTCGGATCGAGGCCCGGAACCGATGGCAGATGCTCCTCGAAACGCTCACCCATGATCATCCCACCAAACCAGACAAAAGTTGTTTTCAGGCTAAACAATCCGAGCGGCGGGCGCGAGGGCCTTAAGTGGAGGGCACCGCCGATTGGCAGAGGACAACGGTCTCACCCGGCACAATACAGCGCCGCCGCCTCACCCCTTGGCCGATCCCCCTCCGTGACTCCCGGCATTCATCGCGCCATGGCCCCCAATGCGCCGATTGGACAACAGCAGCCGCAGGTCCACCCGCGCGGCTCCCACCTGCGCACCCCGGGGACGCGGACGGCTTCGATTAACTTCAAGGGCCGGGACGCCGGGCTTGGACGGGTCCACCTTCGCCGGACCGGCCCATGGAGACCTATCGATTTTATGGAGAAGACGCTCACCCGCGAAGAAGCGCTTTTACGAAAACAGCCCATCACCTTCGGCCACGAGCGCCTTTCGATGCGTGAGCACAAGCAACCGTTTGCGTGATTGACCGATCACCGGGAGTCGGTCGCGCGGCGGTCGGGCGGCCCTCTGGAAGCGCTGCTTCGGTCAGCGATCAACAGGAGTTTCGGCCGCCCCTTTCCAGGAGGATGGAACGTTCGAGGCTGGTGGGGCGGGTGGGAGCATGAGATCGAACTGCCTGGGACGCCGATGTTTAAAAAAGTTAAGACAGAAAGTCTATCGAAAAAGACGCCGTTGACCCCCTTCCTCGGATAGGAATACGGTCACGAACGATTACCGGCTGCGAGGTGATCGCAGGAGAAGTCGCGAGCGACGGCAGCCAGGAAATGTCCGGGCGACCAGCAGGGCCGCGCCGGTCCCCCTCCCGATTCGGTTGGAAGCCCAACACATGATGAATTCCAAACCTGCGGCGACGGCGTTAGCGGGTACCCTCGGCCTGACCGCCCCGACGGCTGCTCCCACGTCCGCGGCACCGGCGCCGGCCATGCCGGAGGGCGCTAGCATCGAGGTGGTCTCCGTCAACGGCTCCGGCTGCGCGAAGGGGTCGGGGACGGTCGTGATGTCCGAGGACAGGACCGGCTTCACCGTCAACCACAGCCGCGATCTCGCCTACGCCGGCAATGACGCGCCGGCGACGGCCTCCCGGAAGAACTGCCAGATCAGCCTCCTGGTCAAAGCCCCGCACGACTACACCTACGCCATCGGCGGCGCCGACTACCGCGGTTTCGCCGGGCTGGAGCGCGGCGCGAGCGTCCGGCTGCGAACGCGCTACTATTTCCAGGGACTACGGGACGATTCGAAGGTCGATCACGCGCTCCAGGGCCCGTATTTCGATGGTTGGCAGTTCACCGACGTGATCTCCACCCCCCACCTCGCCTACAAGGCATGCGGCGAGGATCGCGCCCTTAACATCAACACCGAGCTGCGCGTGGATCCCGGAACCTCGGGCAGCGACAAGATGAGCTTTGTGTCGATGGAATCCACGAGCAGTAGTGCACGCTATGACTTCGCGTGGAAGCGCTGCCCCTGACTCCTGGACCTGGTCCCCTGGCAAATGATCCACAGGTGTTTCGGCTGCCCTCTTTTCGGCCGCCCCCCAGTGGGGCCGGTCGGGCGGCCGTGAGTTCGAGATCGGGCGGCCCCGGACCCGGGTGTTTAAAACAAGTTACGACAGAAACTTTATCGAAAAAGCCGATGTTGACCCCCTTCCGTCCGCGGGAATACCGTGACAAACGATTACCGGCTGCGAGGTGATCACCGGTAAATCCGTAAGCGACAGCAGCTAGGAAATGTCCGGCCGACCAGCAGGGCCGCGCCGGAACCCTCCCCGATTCGCGTGAAAGACCAACACATGATGAATGCAAAACGAACGGCGATCGTGCTGGCAGGCGCACTCGGCCTGGCCGCCCTGACGACTGCTCCCGCGTCCGCCGCCCCGCCCATACCCGACGGCGTCAGTGTTGAGGTGGCGGCCGTCAACGGCTCCGGCTGCCCGCAGGGCACGTCGTCGGTGGTGATCTCCGAGGACAGGACCGCCTTCACCGTCAGCTACAGCGACTACCTCGCCTACGACGGCGGCAACGCGCCACCGGCCGACTCCCGGAAGAACTGCCAGATCAGCCTGCGCGTCAACGCTCCCGACAACTACACCTACGCCATCAGCGGCGTCGAGCACCGCGGCTTCGCCGGGCTGGAGCGCGGGACGAGCGGCCTGCTGCGCACGAACTACTACTTCCAGGGACACCCGGGCAACCAGCTGGTCGATCACGCGCTCAAGGGCCCGTATGTCGACGGCTGGCAGTTCGACGACCAGATCCCCGTCCAGCAGCTCGTCTACAAGCCGTGTGGCGAGTCCCGCAACCTCAACCTCAACACCGAACTGCGCGTGGACGCCGGAAGCTCCGACGGCGACAAGATGAGCTTCCTGTCGATGGACTCCACCCACGGCAGCGCGCGCTACGACTTCGCTTGGAAGCGCTGCCCCTAGCTCCCAGATCGAGACCCTCGGCGAATGGCCGGGGCGACCGGCAAAGGCCGCCCCGGCCTCCCACCCGATTCGCGCGGAAGACAACACATGATGAATGCCAAAAGTACGACGGTCGTGCTGGCAGGCGCCCTCGGCCTGGCCGCCCTGACGACCGCTCCCGCCTCCGCGGCCCCGGCTGCCCCGGAAGGGGTCAGCATCGAGGTCGCCTCCGTCAACGGCTCCGGCTGCCCGCAGGGGACGTCGTCGGTGGTGATCTCCGAAAACAGGACCGCCTTCACCGTCAACTACAGCGAGTACCTCGCCTACGCCGGCGGTGAGGCGCCACCGACGGCCTTCCGGAAGAACTGCCAGATCAACCTGCGCGTCCGCCACCCGGCCAACTACACCTACGGCATCATCGGCGCCGACCATCGCGGCTTCGCGGGGTTGCAGGCCGGGGCCACCGGCCTGGTGCGGACGAGCTACTACTTCCAGGGATCGCCGACGAACCAGGTGGGCGACCACCAGCTCAAGGGTCCCTACGCCGACGACTGGCAGTTCAGCGACAGGTTCTCAGACGTGCGCTACAAGCCGTGTGACGAGGAGCGCAATCTCAACCTCAACACCGAACTGCGGGTGAACGCGGGAGGCTCCGACAGCGACAAGATGAGCTTCCTGTCGATGGACTCCACCCACAGCAGCGCGCGCTACCTCTTCGCGTGGAGGCGCTGCCCCTAGTTCTCAGTGCGAGGCCCCCGGCGAATGGTCGCAGCGACATGGCCGCGCCGGGGGCCCCTCCCGCTTCGTGTGGAAGGCGGAGACATGATGAATGCCGAACGCACAGCGATGGAATCCCTTCGCAGCAGCGCACGCTATCTCATCGCGTGGAAGCGCCGCCCCTAGATTTCAGGTCGAGGCCCCCGGCGAATGCCGGGGGCCTCCCTGTCGGCGGAGCCATTCGTGCATGGCGGAATAGTCGGCCCCGGTGAGCCCTTCCCGGGCGTCGACACGGTGGAGGAGGGCCTTGCCTTCATGGTGGGCGGCAACCCAGGAACGGTCGGCCGGGGTGATCTCGTCATCGACCCACACGAACGGCCGCCCCGCGGCCCAGGCGACAAGCGGCCGGGTCTTCCAGTGCATCCCGCGACGCGCGTCCAACTCGTCCAAGTCGCTGGGCTCGGACAGCTGTGTTCCTATTGGATTCCAACGGGGTTCCAGCGGGGCTGCGCGATCATCTTTGCTGCCTGCGCGGTGCGGGTGGGAAAGGTGAACCCCGACTCTCCTGGGAAATGGCATGGGACGCGTTTCGTCCATGCCGGTGAAGGCGGCCTTGTGTGCGGGCCGCCTTCACTCTTGGTGACGCCCGGTGACGGCGGTTCGGCCCGGTCCCGTTCACCGCGGCGTTGCCTCCCTTCATTGAGCCGTCGCCTTCCTGTGGCGTTCGCGTACGCGTCGCGGGGTGTTCCCCGGCACCTGCTGCTCTGGTGCCCCTCAGTCGCTCCAGAAAGGCACCCCGGCCATGGCTGAACTCGATCGGCGGCGTTTTCTGCAACTGGCAGGCGGGACGGCGGCGCTCTCGGCGCTGCCCGAGAGCATCGCGCGGGCGGAGGCGATCCCCGCGCACCGGCGTACCGGCACCATCCGCGATGTCGAGCACATCGTGGTCCTCATGCAGGAGAACCGGTCCTTCGACCACTATCTCGGCGCGCTGCGCGGGGTTCGGGGCTTCGGCGACCCCCGGCCGGTGACGCTGCCGAACGGCAGGACGGTCTGGCACCAGCCGGACGGCGGCCGGGAGGTGCTGCCCTTCCGCCCGGACGCCGACGACCTCGGGCTCCAGTTCATCCAGGGCCTCAACCACGATTGGACCGGTGGGCACAAGGCGTGGAACCAGGGAAGGTACGACCAGTGGATTCCCGCCAAGGGAACGACCACGATGGCGTATCTGACGCGCAAGGACATCCCGTTCCACTACGCGCTGGCGGACGCGTTCACGGTGTGCGACGCCTACCACTGCTCGTTCATCGGGAACACCGACCCGAACCGCTACTACATGTGGACGGGATACACGGGCAATGACGGCAAGGGCGGCGGCCCCGTCCTCGCCAACGATGAGCGCGGTTATGACTGGACCACCTATCCCGAGCGGCTGGAGCAGGCCGGGGTGTCGTGGAAGGTCTACCAGGACGCGGGCGACGGCCTCGACGCCAAGGGCTCATGGGGTTGGACGAACGATCCGTACATCGGCAACTACGGCGACAATTCGCTGCTCTACTTCAACAGGTACCGCAACGCCGCCCCGGGCGATCCGCTGTTCGAAAAGGCGCGGACTGGCACGAACGCCAAGGCCGGTGACGACCTGTTCCGCATTCTCCGCTCAGATGTCCAGAACGGGAGGCTCCCCCAGATCTCGTGGATCGCGGCGCCCGAAGCCTTCAGCGAGCACCCGAACTGGCCCGTCAACTACGGCGCCTGGTACATCGCGAAGGTGCTGGACGCGCTGACCGCCGATCCGGAGGTGTGGAGCAGGACCGCCCTGCTCGTCACCTACGACGAGAACGACGGCTTCTTCGACCACGTCCCGCCGCCCTATCCGCCCGACTCGCGGGAGCGGGGCGGCTCGACGGCCGACATCACGACGGAGATCTACCCGGGGTCGTCCACGTACGCGCGCGGGCCGTACGGGCTGGGGCAGCGCGTTCCGATGTTCGTGGTGTCGCCGTGGAGCAAGGGCGGCTGGGCGTGCTCGCAGGTGTTCGACCACACGTCCGTCATCCGGTTCATGGAGCGGCGTTTCGGCGTCCGGGAGCCGAATATCTCGCCGTGGCGGCGCGCCATCTGCGGTGACCTCACCTCGGCGTTCGATTTCGCGCGCCCGGACAAGCGGCCCGCGACGCTGCCCGACACCAGCCGTTACGCGCCCAAGGACCACGACCGGCACGAAGACTACGTGCCCAAGCCGCCGGCGAATCCCGCTCTCCCCAAGCAGGAGCCCGGTCTGCGTCCGGCGCGGCCGCTGCCGTACACGCCGTCGGTGGACGGAAAGGCCGCCGGCAACGAGTTCACCCTCCGCTTCTCCTCGGGCAGCGGCGAGGGAATCTGCTACCTGGTGACCTCGGCGAACCGGACGGACGGCCCGTGGAGCTACACCGTCCACAACAGGCGGACGTTGACGGAGACCTGGAGCACCGGCGGCGCCTACGAGTTCTCGGTGTTCGGCCCCAACGGGTTCCTCCGCCGGTATTCGGGCGAGGGCGCCGGGCCCGAGGTGTCGGTGCATCACAGCGGCGGCTCGCTCCGCCTCGTCCTGGTGAACAACGGACGGGCGTCCCGCCGCCTCACGGTCAGCGACGGCTACAACGACCGCTCGGTGAGCTACTCGATCCGGCCGGGCGGGCGCGCCGTCCACCGCGTGCCCCTGCGCCGGACCGGTTCCTGGTACGACGTGTCCGTGACCTGTTCCGGCGACGCGTCCTTCCTGCGGCGGCTGGCCGGTCATGTCGAGCACGGCAGGCCGAGCACCACCGATCCCGGGATCGGCTGAGAAAACCTCCGGCGCGATGTCGCAAACGCGGTGTCCGGTTCGACCTATGTGTGCAGCAACCCTCTGAGAAGGAGCCCATCATGCACGCAGGAACCGCCGCCGCCGTCCGCGACCTCCCCCTCTGGCTGGTCGGAGCCGTCGCGGGCGCCGCGGCCTGCGCCGCCACCGAGGTGTACGGCCTGGCCGCGCGGGTCGCCGGCGTCCCGATGGAGGCCGGGAGCATCGGCGCCTCGACCGCCGACCCGGTCACCGTCGGGATGTTCGCGATGGGCACGGTCATCGGCACCGTCCTCGGCACCGTCCTGGCGCTAATGCTCGCGCGCTACGCGTCCCGTCCGGCCCGGATCTTCGTGGCCGTCACCGTCGCGCTGGCGGCGCTGTCGCTGGTCAGCCCGCTCGCGGCCGGCGACACCGCGGTCTCGACCAAGGTCATGCTCGCGCTCGCGCACGTGCTGGCGGCGGCGATCGTCATCCCGATGATCGCGCGCCGCCTCGCCCGTTCGTGACCGCGCGCCGCAGCAGGCGGGGGCGGACCCTGCCGAGCCCCTGGAGCGGGCGGGGGCGCAGATCCGTCACGTCGTACCCGCCGGACGGGAGCGCCGCCGCCAGCGCGCCGTCGACCAGCACCGTCCCCGCGCGGGCGGTCGCGGTGAGGCGCGCGGCCAGGTTGACCGGCGTGCCGAAGACGTCGCCGAGGCGCTGGATGACCTCGCCGTACGCCATCCCGACACGGACCTTGGGGACCTCGGGGTCGGCGTTGAAGCGCTCGGCGATCCGCAGGCCGATCTCGGCGGCGGCTCCCGGGTCGGACGCGACGAACAGCACCTCGTCGCCGAGGGTCTTGACGACGCGTCCGCCGTGCTCGGCGACGGCCTCGGCGGCCGTGGACTCGAAGCGCTCCACGAACGCGGCCAGCGCGTCGCCGTCCAGGCGGCGGCTGAGCTGGGTGAACGAGACGACGTCGGCGAATCCGACCGAGAGCCAGGCGACGCCCGCGGCGGGGTCGGCGCTCGCCGACGCGGTCGTCGCGGCGGCGCGCATCCCGGCGGCGGCGAGCTGGCGCCGCCAGCCGTGCAGCAGCAGGCGCTCGAACGCCGGGCGCAGCTCGCCCGTGGCGGCGAGCGCGGCGGCGACGTCGGCGGTGGCGGCCTCGCCGAGGCGCTGGAGCCACACGTCCCCGAGCCAGCTCGCGAGCCGTCCCATCGTCTGCCCGACCGCGCGGGCGAGCTGGAGCACCATCTCCTCGTCGATCAGGTCGTCCCGGAGGAGGTCCTTGATCTCGCGGAGCGCGTCGGCGTCGCCGTCGGTGAAGGCCACCTCGTCGTCCGGCGGCGTGGGGAAGCCGAGGGCCTGCCAGATGCGGCGCGCGTAGTCGTCGGACACGCCGCTGAGGCGCTCGACCTCCGCGCGCGTGTGGCGGAGCGGGCCGCCGAGGAGGATCTCCTCGATGTCCTGGGGACGGCCGTCATGTGTCATCAGTCGATGTAACACCAGCGCGCGGGACGATCACCAGCCGCCCCGGCGGATCACAGGATGCTGGCGCCCCACACGACGCTCACGGTCTGCTCGGTGCCCTCGGCGTCCGTGAACGTGAGCGTGCCGCGTCCGGGCAGCCCGATCAGCGTGGTGTGCAGGGTGAGCGTCAGCTCGCTCGTCCCGTCCTTGGGCATGCCGCCCTCCGTCTGCGACAGCGTGATCCGCTCGCTGGAGGAGCCCGCCGTCCAGGTGACCGGGCCGCTCTTGGCCGCGAGCCGCACGGTGGCGGTCTTGGTCCCGTACAGCTCGACCTTCGCGGGGGAGACGAGGAGGTCGCCCGGCCCCTGCTGCGGGGGGTCGGACGAGGGAGGCGGCGTCGGCGAGGGGCCGCCGGGCGCCGTCGACTCCTGCCCCTCCGTCCCCTGCCGGAGGGTCGGCGACCCCGCGCCCGGACCCGGCACGACGGGCGCCGCCTGCCCCTGCCCCTGCCCCTGCCCCTGCCGCTTCGGCTCGCGCGGGTCCCGGCCGGGGCTCGGGCCGCTCGACGGGACCTGGTGGGTGATGGACGGCTGCGGACGCGTCCGCAGCGGCGGCCACGACAGCGGGTCGCCGCCGAGGCCCGGCCCCATGACGAACACGGCCACGAGCGCGGCGACCAGCGCGCCCGCCATCCCGCCGCCGGTGATCAGCCACTTGCGGGTGAACGGGGAGGGCACGTCCGGCTGGCTCGGCAGCCCCTCGGGCGTGAGCGTGCCGCCGCGCGCGGCGATGTCCGCGCGGTATCCGGCCAGCTCGGGGTCGGTGGCGGTGTGCATGACGCGGTGCCGGAGCGCCGCCGGGAGCACCGGCGCGGGCGCCCTGCCGAGCAGCGCGGCGGCCCGCACCTGCGCGCGCCTGCGGCAGTCCGGGCACTGAGCGATGTGCGCGTCGAGCACCGGGTCGCCGGACGACTCGGGGATCTCGCCGCGCCGGTGGGCGGTCCGCCAGAGCGCGCCGGACCGCGGGCCGCGGCGGTGGGGGACGGGTTCGCGTAGGGCGGGGGCGGCGTCCGTGCCACCGGCGGCACAGGCGGCGACGGCGTTGTGCAGCTCGTCGGCGACCGCGGCCTCCAGCGCGTCCCCGCCCCGCCGGATCCGCAGCGCCGCCCGCCGGGTGGACAGGCCGAGCGCGGCCCCCAGCCTGGTCGGACGCAGGCCATGCCGGAAGGCCAGCACCACCACCTCCTGGTCGACCGGCTCCAGCCGCGCCATGCCCGCGCGGAGCAGCTCGTGCAGCTCCTCCGACGGCGGCCACTCGTCGTCGGGCTCGCCGGTGCCCGCGCGGTCCATGAACGGGGCGTCGGGGAACTCGGCGTCCGGGTCCCAGTACGGCTCCTCCGCGCGTCCCTCGCGAAGGCACCGGCGCCGGGACGCGCCGTACAGCCACGAACTCAGATGCAGGTGGTCGCGCATGCGCGGCGCGCGGCGGCAGGCGTCGATGAAGGTGTCGTGGACGATGCCCGACGCGGCCTTCTCGTCCCCCGTCATCGACAACGCGTAGTCGTAGAGGCGCTCCCCGTACTCGTCATAGAGCGCGGCGAGAGCGGCCTCGTCGCCTTCGTTCAGCCCTTTGACCAACCTGCGGTCGGCCACGGGCTCGGAGGGGGACACCCTGGGCATTCACGCTCCCGGCAACGGCGTGGAAGTCCGCCCCAGTGGGGTCGTCCGGACACTCGGCCCACCCTGCATACACCCGACCACCCCTTAACCACCACAAGATCGCCAAAATCGACATGGACGATGACAGCGGGATCAATCCCCGCCCCACAGCGTGACCGTTCAACCAACGCACCGGCGAGCCCCGCGGCGCCCACCCGGACGCGCGCGGGGGTCAGCCGACGGTGTCGTCGTTGCGCAGGCGGGTCATCGCCCGGGAGACCGTGCTCTTCACCGTTCCCACGCTGACGCCGAGGATTTTGGCGATCTCGGTCTCGGACATGTCCTCGTAGTAGCGGAGCATGACGGCGAGGCGCTGGCGTTCGGGGAGGCGGCGGAGGGCGCGGGTCAGGACGTCGTGGAGTTCGCTGCGGCGGGTGTGGTCGTCCACGGGGCGGTCGGGGAGTTCGTCGGTGGGATAGATCTCCAGTTTGCGGCGGCGCCACCAGGAGATCTGCGTGTTGACCATGGCGCGGCGGACGTAGCCGTCGACGGCGGCGCGGTCGTTGATGCGGTCCCAGGCGAGGTAGGTCTTGGCGAGGGCGGCCTGGACGAGGTCCTCGGCCTCGGCGCGGTCGCTGGTCAACTGGGACGCGGCGCGCAGGAGCGCGGGGCCTCGGTCGGCCATGTACTCGCGGAACTCCTCGTGGCGCGTCCTGTTCACGTCATCACCGAGCCAGGGGTTGTGGAGCGGCGCCCCGCCGGACCTTTCTGGATCTTGACTGCGCGTGCTTCCGGTACAGTTGACGATCTCAGCCCGAGCGTAATTGTGGGCCTACTAAAACCATAATTTCGGGTCAACCAGTGCATAATTTACAACCGACGTCTATGCATCGTCCCCCGCCGAACGACTTATCGCGACAAATCCGTCGACTGCGAGGTCACGGCGCGTGAAGCTTGACTCGCCGTCCTAACTACCGTGACCGAGTCAAGATCGATGCCGGAGTCCCCGCCATGCCGCTACCCCGCCCTCGTGGAGCAAGGCGCCGCCGACACCGTGAGGCCGTGTTCGGAGGGGCCCCCGCCCTCCGCTCCGGCCTGCCGGAGAGATCGGATCCCGCGCTGGAGGTCACCACCGGGATGATCTTGGACGCGAGCCCGCACCTGCTCGTGCTGCGCACCGCCGACGGCGAGGCGCGGCTCCCGATGACCGATGCCACCAGGATCTGGCATGGCGGGCGCGGGGGCCTCGCCGCGCTGCGTCCGGGACGCGAGGTGATCGTGCGGCCGAAGGCCGACGGGCTCGGCGCCGACCGGGTGTGGGTGGACATCGCGCGGGTGACCGGCACGATCCTGGCATGCGGGGACGACACCGTGGACGTCGACATGGGCCCCCATCGCGGACGCGCGCACGTGGTGATCCCCCCGCATGCCCTCGGACGGGTGCTGGTCCGGCATCCCCGGCTGGAGCCCGGCTACCTGATCGACGTGGTGTGCGTGCGGTCCGCCGGAGGACCGCAGGCGGTGCGTCCCGGTACCTCCCAGCCGGGGTACCGTGCCGACGATCTCGCCTCGCCCGAGGCGTCCACGCCCGTCCCGGACGTGCTGCACGGGACGGCGACCTGGTTCGGCGACGTGGCCACCCGCGGCGGCACCTGGCCCGACGCCGGGCAGAGGGGGTCCGACGTCGGCCAGGTGCCGGGGGGCTTCGGGGCCGCCTATCCGGCGGTCGATCCCGAGGGGGACGGCGGCGGGTGCCCGGACGCGCCGTCCGGGTGTGTGGCGCTCCCCTACCTCTCGCTCGGCAGCGAGGTCACGGTCCACAACGAGTGCGGCGGACGGACCGCCACGGTGCCCGTCGTGGAGTGCGGCTGCGTGGCCGCCCGGTACTGCGACCGGTGCGTGGAGTGCGGGACGTCGCCGCGCGGGCGCATCGCCGAGCTGACCCCGGCCGCGTTCGTCGCCCTCGGCGGCGACCTGGAGGCGGGCTGCTTCAACGCGGTCGTGCGGCCCCACGTCCCGGCGGCGACCGCGGCCTCGGCCGAGGGGAGGGCGCGGTAATGGTGACCTCGATCCAGAACACGCAGGTCCTGCTGCTGGCGACCGTGCTGCTGGCCGCCTGCCTGGCCAAGCTGATGATCCGCGAACGCGCGCTGGACGTCCCCGACCACGTGCACGGGGTCCCGGTGCCCGCCGGGCTGACGGCGCTGCGCCGCAGCCGGGGGCTGAACGTGGGCCTCGGGCTCGGCGAGGGCCTGCTCGGCCTCGCGCTGCTGGTGACCTCGCACGTGTCGGTGCGGCTGGCGACGACGGTCGCGTTCGCCGCGGCGACCTGGGTGGTCGGCGAACTCCGGGCGCACCGGCCGGACGCGGGGTGCGGCTGCTTCGGCGGGCTGAGCGGCAAGCGGGTCGGTGTGCGCACCGTCCTGCGGGCCGTGCTGTTCACCGCCGCCGCCGTCGCCTCGCTCGGCGCGCCGCTCGCGGGGCTCCAGGTGCTGCGCGACGTCCAGGCGCAGGTCGGGGTCGTGCTGCTGGCGGAGCTGGCGCTGTTCGCGGCGCTGTCCCCCGAGCTGTCGGCGCTGCTGGAGCGGGGCGGGTTCGCGCCGGGGCGGGGCCGGCCGCCGATGCCGTGCGAGCGGCGGCGCAGCCCGATCGCCGAGACGTACGCGACGCTCTATGAGAGCGGGGCGTGGGCCGAGCACGAGAACCTGGTCTCCAGCGCCCTGCCGCTGGACGTGTGGCGCGAGGGCTGCTGGCGGTTCGTCGTCTTCCCGGCCCGGGTGGACGGGCGCGACACGGAGATCGTGTTCGCCGTGTCCACCGGCGAGCGCGACCGGGTCGTCCTGTCGGCGTTCGCGCAGCCCGAGGAGGCGGGCGCGGGCCCGCTGTCCGCGGTTCTCTAGCCGTTTCTTGGACACGTCCAAGAAACGGCTAGAGAACGCTCGTCACCAATCCTCGTCCTCGGCGCGGATGCCGTCGTCACCGTGGGGCGGCTCGTCGTCGCGGGACGCGAGGCGGCCGTCGCCCATCGTGTCCTCGTCGCCCATGCTGCCCACGGAGTACGACATCGCGTCCCCGGTCGAGTACTCGTCGTCCGGGTCCTTGTTTCGGTACTTGTACTGGTCAATGGTCATGTTTCCCCCCGCGTCACCTACGCCATACCCACCTGGCCCGGCACGACGCCCCACCGGGGTCTGCTGCTCTATAAGCCTTGCTAGTAAAAACGCTAGAAATACTTAGAAAGGCCCAGAGGCATGCCAAGGAGAATCTACGACTATCTACGTCCAGAGCTAGAGAGTCGAATATTCACCGGACGCGCGAGCGTCGATGCGACTTTCTACGGCCTTCTAGCCGGTCGTCTAGAGGGCTGTAGAGAGCGGTAGGGCTAGGCGGGCTGGGAGCGGAGGAACTTGCCGAAGTGCGGCACCGTGAACGCGACCATGCCGCGCTCGGCGCTGTAGATGAGCCCCTTCTTGATCAGGCCGTCGCGGGCGGGGGAAAGGCTGGACGGTTTGCGGCCGAGCTCGTCGGCCACGGCGGCGGTGGGCACGGGGTCGTCGCCGAGCCCGGCCATCGCGCGCATGTAGTCGCGCTCGGCCGGGGTCGCGCGCTCGTAGCGGCTGCCGAAGAAGCCGACCGCCAGCTCGCTCTCGGCCTCCGGGGCCGCGACCTTGATGTCGTCGGCGGTGATCGGGGTGTCGGGCGCGACGTCCCAGACGACCTTGGCGTAGGCCTGCACGAAGTAGGGGTAGCCGTCGGCGGCGCCGTACAGCGCGTCGAGGGCGTCCTCGGTGAAGGTGACCTCCTCGCGCTCGGCCGGGGCCAGCAGCGCGACGTCGGCCGACTCGCGGTCGAGCCGGTCGATGCGGGCGTAGCGGAACAGCCGCTCGGAGTAGGACTTGCTCGCCGACAGGACGGCCGGCAGGTGCGGCAGCCCCGCGCCGACCACGATCAGCGGGCCGCCGACCTGCGACAGCTCGTGGCAGGCGGCGCACAGCGCGGAGACGTCGTCGGCGGGGATGTCCTGCATCTCGTCGACGAACAGGGCGATCCCGACGCCGACGTCGGTGGCGACGGACGCGGCGTCCACGAACAGCTCGGTGAGGTCGATCTCCAGGTCGCCGGAGTCGGCCCGGCCGCGCGAGGCGGGGACGTCGATGCCCGGCTGCCAGCGGTGCACCCGGGCCTTCGACCTGCCCGACGGCTCGGGCCCCGCCTGCGCGAACGCCTTCAGCACGCCGAGGAACCCCTCGATACGGTCGGGCGCGCGGTGCCGGGGCGCGAGCTCGCGGACGGCCATGTGCAGCGCGGAGGCGACCGGCCGCCGGATCGACTGGTCGGGCCGGGCCTCGATCTTGCCCGTCCCCCACAGCCGCTGGATCGCCATCGACCGGAACGCGTTGAGCAGGACGGTCTTGCCGACCCCGCGCAGCCCGGTGATGATCATGCTGCGCTCGGGCCGGCCGCGGGCCACCCGTTCGAGCACGACCTCGAACTGCTTCAGCTCGCGGTCGCGTCCGGCCAGCTCCGGGGGTCGCTGCCCGGCTCCGGGGGCGTAGGGATTGCGCACGGGGTCCACGCTCTCGGACTCTATGAGGCGATATAGCTGCGGCCGTAGATTTGCGTAGAAACCGCTGCGGCGTGTCGCGTGCGGCTCCTGCCGC
Source organism: Actinomadura sp. NEAU-AAG7 (assembly GCF_018603865.1). Lineage (NCBI taxonomy): Bacteria > Bacillati > Actinomycetota > Actinomycetes > Streptosporangiales > Thermomonosporaceae > Actinomadura > Actinomadura sp. NEAU-AAG7. The sequence goes on along the minus strand of NZ_JAHFZY010000001.1, from coordinate 800,203 downwards.
CGGCACCGCGCCGTGGCCACCGTCGCCACCATGCCGCCTCCCGGGCGAACGCGCTGAGATCGAGCAAGTCGAATCTCTGTTCGACCATTCGAACACAGTAGCGCACGCCCGCCCGGTCCGTCAGCCGGACTCCGGTCACGGCGCGAGCGGCTCGTCCTCGGAGGAGCGGTGCGGGATCGCCTCGGCCGGGATCGTCCCCATCCGTCCGGCCTGGAAGTCCTCGAACGCCTGGACGATCTCCTCGCGGGTGTTCATGACGAACGGCCCGTAGCGGGCGATCGGCTCCCGGATGGGCAGGCCGCCGAGGACGAGGATCTCCCAGCCGTTCGCGCTCGCCTGGGGCTGCTCGGCGGCGGCGCGGACGACCAGCCCGTCCTCCGAGCCCTGGTGGTGGGAGCCCCCGAAGATCGCGAGCTGGCCCTCGTCCACCGGCGCCTCCTCGACACCGGCCGTGCCGCGCCCGGACAGGACGTACACCAGCGCGTTGAACTCGCGCGGCCACGGAAGCGTCAGGCGGCCGCCCGGGGCGACGGTCGCGTGCAGGTAGTTGATCGGCGTGTAGGTCACGCCAGGCCCGTCGAACCCCGCGAGCGAGCCCGCGATGATCCGGACGAGGGACGAGCCGTCGTCGGCCGCGAGCAGCCGGACGTCGCGCGCCTTGATGTCCTGGTAGCGCGGCGGGACCCACTTCTGCGAGCGGGGCAGGTTGACCCACAGCTGGACGCCGTGGAACAGGCCGCCCTTGGCGACGAGGTCCGGCGGCGGCTGCTCGATGTGCTGGATCCCGGACGCGGCGGTCATCCACTGCGTGGCGCCGTCGGCGATCAGGCCGCCGCCCCCGGTGGTGTCCTGGTGCTGGAACGCGCCGTCGATGATGTAGGTGACGGTCTCGAACCCCCGGTGCGGATGCCACGGGGTGCCCTTGGCCTCACCGGGCGCGTACTCGACGGCGCCCATGTGGTCCAGGAGCAGGAACGGGTCGGCGAGGGACAGGTCGATCCCCGGGAACGGGCGGCGGACCTGGAAGCCCTCCCCTTCCACGTGGCGCTTGGCGGTCACGACCTTGGCGACGCGGCGCCAGCCGGTGCCCTCCTCGGGGAGTCGGGGCAGGCGGGGCAGGGTCAGCGGGTCGGCCATCACGGCGGGCATGGGGTGCCTCCCATCGGTTCCGTGCCGTCCTCGCGGGCGGCTCGACCGCTCCGGGGCGGAGCGTTCATCCGTCCCCAACCTAGTTGATGGTTCAACTATTTCCGGAGCAGGGCGCCGGTTGCGGTAGCGTCGTCGGCACGGGGATCCCGCCACGATCCGTGAGCAAACTAGTTGAAGCTTCAACTTTTATCGTATAGTGGACCCCATGAGCGAACCACGCTGGCTCGATGCCACCCAGCAGCGCGATTGGCGGGCCTACGTGGACGGCAGCGTCCGGCTCACCGAGATCATGGACCGCGACCTCAAGGCCAAGCACGGGCTGTCGGTCTCCGAGTACGAGATCCTCGTCCGGCTGTCGGAGGCCCCCGAGCGGCGGCTGCGGATGGCCGAACTCGCCGCCAACGCCAGCCAGTCGCGCAGCCGGCTCTCCCACACCTGCTCGCGGCTGGAGTCCAAGGGCCTGGTCAGGCGCGACAGCTGCCCGAGCGACAAGCGCGGCGTCATCGCCGTGCTGACGGCCGAGGGCTTCGCGGCCCTCGAACGGGCCGCGCGCGACCACGTGGAGACCGTCCGGAACCACTTCATCGACGTGATCGAGCCGGACGACCTGGAGGCCATCGGGCGCGCGTTCACCGCCGTCCTGAAGAAGATGACCGGCGGCGCCTGACCGCCGCGACGATCACAGCGCGAGGATCACAGCGCGACGATCACAGCGGGACGCTGAGGCCGGTCAGGAAGCCGACCGAGACCAGCGTCAGGAACACCCACGCGATCATCATCCCGAGACCGAACGCGCGCCACCGCCCGCCGACCTTCACCACCAGCAGCCCGCCGAGCCCGAACGCGAGGACGAGCAGCGTCACGAACTGCGGCGCGAGGCTCTGCCGACGGCTCATCATCAGCGGCGCCCACATCATCAGCGCGTCCACGAACGTGAAGATGCCGAAACCCGCCGCCAGCGCGCCGACGTCGCGGCCGACGAACTCCCGGGTGCGCTCCGCGAGGTCCTGCGCCCGCTCGGAACTCAGCCGCAGGCGCGGCTGCCCCTGCGCCGCCTGCTCGACCTCCACGCTGTGCGCCACGGCGAAGATGTCGTCTTCGAGGCTCGGGAGGTCGCTCCCGTCCGAATCCGCCATGCCCGCTCCCCTAGGCCGGTGGTCGTCGCCGGATGACATGCCCGGCGTACGGACGAGTTCACGGCGCGTCCGCCCCGGCCCCGTCTCGGCGGAAACGCCCTCCCTCGAACGGTAGCGAATCAAGGGTCCGACGCGAAGGGCACCCGACGTGCGATCCTGCGAACATGCCAGGCAGAGGGCCCCTTCGCAGCATCGCGTTCGCCGCCGTGTTCCTGACCGCGTCGTCCGCCGCGACCGGTTGCGGACGGGGATCGGACGAGTCCCACGAGAGCGGGTCGCCGAGCCCGTCCAGCCCGCCGGGGACGGCGGCCTCCCCGTCCCCGACCCCGACCGCGTTCAGCGCGCGGGTCAAGCGGGTCACGGCCCGCGACCTGAAGTACTCCTGGCGCAAGGGCTGCCCGGTCGCCCCGTCCGGGTTGCGGATGATCGAGATGACCTATTGGGGCATGGACCGCAAACCCCATCCGGACGGGAGGCTCGTCGTCAACGCCAAGGCGTCGGGCGACCTCGTCAAGGTGTTCAGGAAGCTGTACGGCATGCGCTACCCGATCAGGCGGATGGAGCCCGTCGACGTCTACAAGGGCAGCGACTTCGACTCGATCGAGGCGGGCAACACCTCGGCGTTCAACTGCCGCAACGCGACCGGCTCGACCTCGTTCTCCCAGCACGCCTACGGCCTCGCCGTCGACCTCAACACCTGCGAGAACCCCTACGTCTACGCCGACGGGCACGTCGCGCACAAGGACTGCCGCAAGTACCGGAACCGCAGGAACGACGACCCGGGCGTCATCCACGCGGGCGACAGGGTCGTCAAGGCGTTCGCGTCGATCGGCTGGGGCTGGGGCGGCGAGTGGAGCGGCGCCAAGGACTACCAGCACTTCTCCAGCTCGGGCCGCTGAGGGTCCGCTGAGGGGTCCGCTGAAGGATCACAGCATCAGCAGGGCGGCCACGGCGATCGCGACGACGGCCACCACGGCGACGGCCCCGATGATGAGGCCCATGTTCGGGCCCGAGGACTTCTCGGCCTGGCCCCGGTTCTGGAAGTTCTGGAACTGGTGGGTGGTACCGGCCGGATCGTTCGGTGTCTGCGCCATGCCGAAGAGGGTAACGGACGACTCCGTACGGATTCGTGGCGATTCGTCCGACCGGCACGTCACGGGCGGCGATCCGTTCGGCGGAGAGTGTGGGATTCGAACCCACGAGGACTGTCCCCAGCCCTGGGCGCTTTCAAGGCGCCTGCACTAGTCCACTATGCGAACTCTCCAGGTGACCACCGCCCACGATAGCGGTCCCCGACACCCGCCATCGACCGCATAACGGGTGTTCATACGAGGTGTGACGCAGGGTCAGGCGTCCCCGGCCGGGACGGCGTAGCCGGGGATCGACGGCCAGCGGACGGTCATGACCACCGACTCCTCCTCGGCGTGCCAGGAGTGGTCGACGCCGCGTCCCCACACGACGTAGTCGCCCTGCTCGCTGAGCACGACGTCGCGGCCCGGGAACCGCATCCGGAACCGTCCGCTGATCAGGACGAGCAGCGCGGTGCGCTTCTCACCGCTCGTCCAGCGGGCGCGGGCCTCGCCCTTCGGGTGCACGCCCCACTTGACCTCGACCTCGTCGCTGTTGCGCGGGTCGCCGGACGGCTTGAAGTGCCCGAGCAGCCAGCCCCGGTCGGCGGCCGCGTCGACGGCCGCCCTGCCCACGTACACGCCGTCCTCGTCCGCCACGGGCGTGACTCTAGCGCCCGCCGCCCCTCACCGCTCGGGACGCGGGAACGCGAACCCGTCGCCGACCACGGCCGCCAGGTTCAGGTACGCCTCGCGCGTCGCGGGGGCGAGCTGCTCCAGCTCCACCTCGGCGCCTTCCTCCAGGTGGTCGTCGTAGGGGATGCGGACGACCGCGCGGCAGCGGCTCTCGAAGTGGGCCTGGAGCTTGTCCAGGTCGACCTGGCTGCGCGTCCTGTTGCGGACCATCGACAGCACCACCACGCCGTTGCGGACGAGGTGGCCGTGGTCGTGCGCCTCCAGCCAGTCGAGCGTCGCGCTGGCGGACCGCGCGCCGTCCACCGACGGGGAGCTGACGAGGACGAGCTGGTCGGCCAGGCTGAGCACGCCCGCCATCGCCGAGTGCAGCAGACCCGTCCCGCAGTCGGTGATGCAGATCGAGTAGTACTGCTCCAGGACGACGGCGACCGCGGCGTAGTCCTCGGCGCTGAACGCCTCGCTGACCGCCGGGTCGCGGTCGGAGGCGAGCACCTCCAGCCGCGCGATGTTCTGCGAGGTGAAGTTCCGCACGTCGGCGTAGCGGGTGATCTTGTCGCGGTTGTTCAGCAGGTCCCGGACGGTCGCGGCCGTCTCCAGCTTCACCTTGTCCGACAGCGTGCCGCGGTCGGGGTTGGCGTCCACGGCGATGACGCGGTCGCCCCGGTAGGTGCCGAGCATCGAGCCGAGCCCGGTCGTCGTGGTGGTCTTGCCCACGCCGCCCTTCAGCGACATGACCGCGACCCGGTGGTGGCCGCCCGCGACGGTCGTCCGCGCGCGGGCGACGAGGTCCTTGCGGCGCAGGTCGCCCTGGGACTCGCCCGGGTGGATGCCGCCCGCCGTCGCCTTGTAGACGGCCCGCCGCCAGCCCGATGACGGCGCGATCCGCCGCTCGCCCAGGAGGTTCTCGGAGCTGAGGCTCTCCGCGTCGTGCGGGCCCTGTGGCTGCTGCTGTTGTTGCTGTGCCGGGTAGCCCTGCTGCGGCGGGGCGGGCATCTGCTGGTACGCGCCGTGCGGGCCCTGCGGGGGCGGCCCCGGGGGTTGGCCCTGGGGCGAGCCCTGCGGCGGCCCGTAGGCGTAACCCTGCTGCCCCTGGGGGTAGGGCTGCCCGGTGTTGGGGTCGTAGGCGTAAGCCTGCTGCCCCTGCTGCCCCATCGCGTTCGGGTCGGGCGCGTAGGGCTGGCCCGTGTTCGGGTCGACCGTGGGGTAGTTCGGCGGGAGAGGCGCGTTGGGGCCCTGCGGGTACGGCTGCCCGGCGTTGGGATCCACCTGCGGAAACTGCGGCGGGACGCTTGCGTTCGGATCCTGCTGGTACGGCTGGCTCGCATGCGGATCCTGCTGGAACTGCGGGGGAACACCCGCGTTCGGGTCCGGCGGGTACGGCTGGCCCATGGTGGGGTCGGCCGGCGGGAACTGCGGCGGGGCGCCCATGGACGGGTCGGCGTAGGGCCGGCCGGTGTTCGGGTCGACCGGCGGGTGGCCCGGGGGGTGGTTCGGGGGTTGGTTCGGGGGTTGGTTCGGGAGGTGGTTCGGCGGGACGGGAGCGTTCGGGTCGGGGGCGAACTGCTGCTGCCCGGCGGCCGGGTCCATCTGCGGGTACTGCGGCGGGACGGGGGCGTTCGGGTCCGGGACGACGAACTGGTCGGACCGGTAGGGCGGGAGCTGGTCCAGCGGGGGCGCGCCCTCGCCGGGCGCGTCGGCGGGCGGCGGCGGCGCGACCTCCCACGGCGGCCGAGGCTGGATCGAGGGGTCACCGGGAGGCGGCGGCCCCTGGAATCCGGCGGGCGGTGGGGGGAGCATGCTCGGGTCGAAGGGCTGCGGAGCGGGCCCGCCCTCGAAGGGCGGCCCGTCCTCGAAGGGCGGGGGCGCCGGGACGCCGGGGAACGCCGGCGGCATGGCCTGCTCGGGAGTGGGCGCGCCCAGCGGCGGCGGACCCTCCGGCGGCGGCCCCTGCGGCGGGCCGAAGCTCTCGGGAGGCCCCTGGAAGGGCGGCGGGGCGGCGAGCCACGGGTTGTCGTGCTCGGCGGGCTCGGCGGGCGGGTCCGCGACGGTCTCGCTTTCAGTGGCGGACGGGGCGGCGGGCGGGGCGGCGGGCGGAGTCGCGGGCGGTTCGGCCTGGCCGGGCGGGTCGTCGCTCATCGCGTCCAGCGAGGCCAGCCGCTCCTCCAGGGAACGCCCGTCGTGCTCGTTCCTTGCCACCGTTTCTCCCTCGGCACTCATCGACGATCACTTGCGGAGCAGGTAGGCAAAACGGCCCCTTTGCAGCTTACCGGTGCGCCAATACCACGCATCCCTCGCGTAGATCCACATTGCCCAGAGAACGGGCACGGACGGCACGGCCGGTAGCGTGCACGTATGCGTGCGATCGTGATCCGCGAGCCGGGGGACCCCGAGGTCCTGGAGTGGACGGACGTCCCCGACCCGGCGCCGAAACCAGGCGAGGTGCTGATCGAGGTGGCGGCGAGCGCCGTCAACCGCGCCGATGTCATGCAGCGCAAGGGCTTCTATCCCCCGCCGGAGGGCGCCCCGCCCTATCCGGGCCTTGAGGTGTCCGGACGGATCGCCGAGGTCGGCCTCGGCGTGACGGACTGGCGGGCCGGGGACGAGGTGTGCGCGCTGCTGTCCGGGGGAGGGTACGCCGAACGGGTGGCCGTGCCCGCCTCGCAGGTGCTCCCGGTGCCGCGCGGGGTGGGCCTCGTCGAGGCCGCCGGGCTGCCGGAGGTGGCGTGCACGGTGTGGTCGAACGTCTTCATGCTCGGCGGGCTGTCGGCCGGGGAGCGGCTCCTCGTGCACGGCGGCGGCAGCGGGATCGGCACGCTGGCGATCCAGGCCGCCAAGGCGCGCGGCGCGCACGTGACGTGCACGGTCGGCAGCGCGGAGAAGGCGGAGCGCTGCCTGGAACTCGGCGCGGACGTCGTCGTTAACTACCGCGAGGACGACTTCGTCGAGAGCGGGCCCTTCGATGTGATCCTGGACCTGATCGGCGCCAAGTACCTCGCCCGGAACGTGGAGGCCCTCGCCACCGGCGGACGGCTGATGGTCATCGGCCTCCAGGGCGGCGCGCGGGCGGAGCTGGACCTCGGGAGGCTGCTGACCAAGCGGGCCCTCGTCCACGCGACCAGCCTGCGGGCGCGTCCGGCGGAGGAGAAGGCGGAGATCGTGGCCGCGGTCCGGGCGTATCTGTGGCCGCTGCTGGAGGCGGGCGACGTGCGTCCGGTGATCGACCGGGAGGTGCCGATGGCGGACGCGGCGCACGCGCACACGCTGCTCGAACGCAGCGGACATGTCGGCAAGATCCTGCTGACCGTGTGAGGATGAGGGGATATGAACGAGCCTTCGAAGAACCAGTCTGACCAGGAACCGCAGGTTCTCATCGTCGGCCCGGGCGGCATCGCCATGGAGGGCACCGGTGACGGCGGATCCGAGGGCAAGTCGGTCACCGAGATGGTCGAGCAGCCCGCGAAGGTGATGCGGATCGGCGGGATGATCCGGCAGCTCCTGGAGGAGGTCAAGGCCGCCCCGCTGGACGAGGCGTCCCGCGCCCGGCTGCGCGAGATCCACAAGTCGTCGATCGCGGAGCTGGAGGACGGCCTCGCCCCCGAGCTCGTCGAGGAGCTGGAGCGGCTGTCGCTGCCGTTCACCGAGGGGACGATCCCGAGCGAGTCGGAGCTGCGGATCGCGCAGGCGCAGCTCGTCGGCTGGCTGGAGGGCCTGTTCCACGGCATCCAGACGACGTTGTTCGCCCAGCAGATGGCGGCGCGCGCGCAGCTTGAGCAGATGCGCCGGGCGCTTCCGGCGGGCATGGTCCCGCCCGAGGACGAGCAGCCTGGTCCGCGCCACTCGTCCGGCCCCTACCTGTAGCCCCTGTAGCCCTGTCGACCGCGCGGCCGTGCCTCAGGGCACGGCCGCCGTCACGGGAAGAGGCGTTCGAGCACCTCGGCGACCCCGTCGTCGTCGTTGCGGGACGTGGTGTGCGTGGCCGCCGCGAGCACCAGCGGATGCGCGTTGGCGACCCCGTAGGAGGTGCCCGCCCAGGTGAGCATCGGCAGGTCGTTGGGCATGTCGCCGAACGCGACGACGTCCCCGGACGGGATGCCGTGCTCCCCGCACAGCTCCGCCAGCGCGCTCGCCTTGGTGACGCCGTGCGCGCTCATCTCCAGCAGCCCGCGCCCGGACGAGTGGGTCACCGTGACGAGGTCGCCGACCGCCTGGAGGGCCTTCTCCGCGAGCGGGTCGGGGTCGGCGCTGGGGTGGAAGGCCAGCAGCTTGGTGCCGCCGCGGGCGACCAGCTCCTCCTCGTCGACGGGGCGCCCGCCGAAGCCCTCGGCGTCCCAGCCGCCGAGGTCGTAGTGCCGCTCGAACACGAACCCGTGCGGGTACTCGACGGCGAACCTCAGCTCGGGCGAGATCATGCGGAGCCGCCCGACGGTCTCGGCGAGCACATCCGGCTCGATCACGTGCGCGCGGACCACGGACTCGTTGTGCAGGTCGTAGACGACGGCGCCGTTGGCGCAGATCGCGACGCCGCGGTGGCCGACGGCGGCGGCGATGTCGGTCATCCAGCGCGGCGGCCGGCCGGTGACCATGACGAGCATCCGGCCCGCGCGCTCGACGCGGGCGAGGGCGGCGACGGTGCGGGCGGAGATCGTCCCGTCGGTGCGCACGATCGTGCCGTCGAGGTCGGTGGCGATCACACGGGGCGAAATCTCGGTCATGTCACCTTCCAGTGCGGATGGGACACACCCTAGGCGACGCCGTCCAGCTCACAGCCGCGGCCCCGGCCCTTGCGAACGGCGAAAGCCCGCCCCCTGCCGGAGGCGGGCTTCGCGCGGGCCTCAGCGCTTGACGGGCTCCAGCACGTCCAGCCCGATGAACTTGCGGAGCGCCTCGGGGACGTGGACCGACCCGTCCGCCCGCTGGTGGTTCTCCAGGATCGCGACCATCCACCGGGTGGTGGCCAGCGTCCCGTTCAGCGTCGCGACCGGCTGGTTCTTGCCGTCGGCGTCGCGGTGCCGCACCGCGAGCCGCCGCGCCTGGAACTCGGTGCAGTTGGACGTCGAGGTGACCTCGCGGTAGGTGTTCTGCGTCGGCACCCACGCCTCGCAGTCGTACTTGCGCGCCGCGCTGGCGCCGAGGTCGCCCGCCGCGACGTCGATCACCCGGTAGGGCAGCTCGACCTTCGCCAGCATCTCCCGCTCCCACTCCAGCAGCCGCAGGTGCTCGGCGTGGGCGTCGGCCGGGTCGCAGTAGGAGAACATCTCCACCTTGTCGAACTGGTGGACGCGGATGATGCCGCGCGTGTCCTTGCCGTAGGACCCGGCCTCGCGGCGGAAGCAGGACGACCACGCCACGTACCGCCGCGGCAGCTCGTCGAGGATCTCGTCCATGTGGTAGGCGGCCAGCGGCACCTCGGACGTGCCGACGAGGTACAGGTCCTCCTGGCGGAGCTGGTACACCTCGGCGGCGTGCGCGCCGAGGAACCCGGTGCCCTCCATCGACTCCGGCTTCACCAGCACCGGCGGGTACATCGGGACGAAGCCCGCCTCGATGGCCTGCTCCATGGCGAGGTTCAGCAGCGCGTGCTGGAGCCGCGCGCCGACGCCGGTCAGGTAGTAGAACCGCGCGCCCGACACCTTCGCGCCGCGTTCCATGTCGATGGCGCCGAGCGCCTCGCCCAGCTCCAGGTGGTCCTTCGGCTCGAAGTCGAACGCGGGCGGCTCGCCGACGGTGTCGAGCACGACGAAGTCCTGCTCGCCGCCGGGAGGGGCGCCCTCCTCGATGAGGTTGGGGACGCCGCGCAGCAGCTCGTCGAGCTCCGCGCCGAGCCGGTCGGCCTCCGCCTCGGCCTCCTTCACCTGCTGCGCCAGCTCCTTGGCGCGGACGAGCAGCGCCTGCCGCTCGTCGCCCTGCGCCTTGGACACCGACTTGCCGAAACTCTTCTGCTCGGAACGCATCCGCTCGAACGAGGACAGCGCCGAGCGGCGCCTCCCGTCCAGGTCGAGCAGCCGGTCGACGACGCCGTCATCCTCACCGCGGGCGCGCTGCGAGGCGCGCAGCACCGCGGGATCCTCTCGAAGAGCTCGCAGGTCAATCACAGACCCGAGGCTACCGGCCCGGGCCCCCCGTGCGCGCGCCGGTTGCCGCGCTCCGCGGCGGGCTTGACGCGCTCCGCGCGGGATGCGGAGGTCAGCGGGTGGCCGCGGCCAGCAGGGCGTGCGCGGGCAGGGCGACCTTCCCGTCCGGCGTCGCGTAGCCGGCGATGATCCGGTCGTACTCGGCCTTGATACGGCGGACGGTCGCGGCGTCCTGGCGTCCGACGATGAAGCCGGTCGTGCCGACCCGCGCCAGCGCGCCGGTCTCCCACCACTCCTCCGGGTCGGTGACGTGCTCCCAGGTGACCTCCTCGACGGCCACGTCGGCGAAACCGGCCTCCACCATCAGGCGGCGGAACGCGACGGGCTCGCCGTGGTCGAGGAACGGCGAGCGCGGAACGTCGTCGGGCCACGGCACCCCGGCGGCCTCGGTCGCCTCCGCGACGACCGCGAGTCCGCCGCTCACGGGCATCATCCAGCAGCTCAGCGCGATCCGTCCGGCGGGGCGCAGCGCCGCGCGCAGCGCCGCCAGCACCGCCCCGGGCCGGCCGACATTGTTGATCACGAAGTTGCCCGCGACGGCGTCGAACGTGCCGTCCTCGAACGGCAGGTCGGGCAGGACGGCCAGCCGCGCGTCCAGGCCGGGAACGTTCCCCTGGGCGGTCGAGATCATGTCGGGGTCGGCGTCGATCGCCGAGACCTTCGCGCCGCGCGCGAGAGCGGCCGCGGACACGAGACCGGGACCGGTGCCGACGTCCAGCAGCCGCGTCCCGTCGGCGACGCCCGCCGCGTCCAGCAGCGGGCCGACCAGGTAACGGGTCACCTGGGCGAAGCCCCGCTCGTACGCGGACGCCCGTCCGGCCCACAGTTCCCGCTCGAAAAGATCGAAGTCCTTGGCCACCCTGGCAGGGTAGCCGCCGGGTCAACCGCGGATGGACGCCAGCCAGGCGGCCGCCTCGGTGAAGTCGTCGTCGTGGGTGCCGCGGCGGATCTCGGGACGGACCTCGTCGGCGCGCGGGTAGGAGCCGACGTACCGGACGTCCGCGCAGACGCGCCGCAGGCCCATCAGCGCCTCGCCGACGCGGGCGTCGGTGACATGGCCCTCGAAGTCCATCCAGAAGAGGTAGGAGCCGAGGCCCGCGCCGGTCGGGCGGGACTGGATCAGCGTCAGGTTGATGCCCCGGACGGAGAACTCGGTGAGGATCTCCAGCAGGGCGCCGACGTGGTCCTCGCCGAGGAAGGCGACGACGGTCGTGCGGTCCATGCCGGTCGCGGGCGGCGGGGCGCAGGGGCGGCGCAGCGCGACGAAGCGGGTGACGGCGTCGGCGACGTCGTGGATGTCCTCCGCGAGGACGGACAGGCCGTAGCGGGCGGCGGCGAACGACCCGGCGAGCGCCGCGTCGTAATGGCCGTCGGCGACGTGCTGGGCGGCCTCGGCGTTGGAGGTGGCGGCGTGCCACTCCGCGTCCGGGACGTTCGTGGCGAGCCAGCGGCGGCACTGCGGCTGCGCGATCGGATGCGAGGCGACGGACTTGATGTCGCGCAGGTCCGTGCCCGGCCGCACGAGCAGCGCGAACGCGACCGGCAGGTGCACCTCGCCGACGATCTGGAGGGGCTCGCCGGTGGCCAGCTCGTCCAGCGTGGTGGGGACCGAGCCCTCGACGGAGTTCTCCAGCGCGACGACGGCGGAGTCGACGTCGCCGCGGCGGAGCGCGTCCAGGACGGCGGGCACGGTCGCGTAGGGGATGTGCTCGGCTCCGGCGGCGTCCGGGATCGACAGGAGCGCCGCCTCGGTGAACGTGCCGTGCGGGCCGAGATAGGCGAAGCGTTCGGGCCTGCTGGCGTCGGTCACGAGGTCCCCCGGGCGGTGGAAGCCGGTGTGCGGCGGAGAAGGTACTGGGACTGCCGAGTTTACTGCGCCGCCGCACCCAGGGAGGTGGCTCAGACGCTCCGGGAGGGGGTGCGGTCGCCGTTGCCGTAGTCGGCGAGCGGGTCGTCCATCGAGACGACGGGGCCCTTGCCGAGCCGGGCCGCGCGCAGTGCCTGGTTCTCCTCGGGGGAGAGCATCTCGACGGGGTAGCCCTCCTGGACGACCTTGGCGTAGGTCCGCGTCTCGGTCCGCCCGTTGATCGAGCTGAGGACCACGCCGTCCCCGACGGCGTTGAGCAGGGCCAGCGAGAACGACCGGTGCCCGGACATCTCCTTGAGCGCGTCGTAGTGCACGATCGCGAGGTCGCGCATGGCGCGCTCGTCGACCGAGCCGTCGGCCACCTGGAGCTGGCGCCTCAGCATTTCCCCGCACTCGGCGACGACCTGGTTCACCCGGTTGTGGGCCACGACCGCGATCGTCAGTCCGGCCACCCCGGCGACCAGGCCGGCGACGGCCACCGCGACAAGCATCACGGGGCGAGCGTACCCACCTCGACCTCCGGTTGCGAAGGATCCTCGCGCACCGATGCGTGGAGCAGGCGATTCACGAGCCAGATCCCGAGCAGGAGGACCATCGCGATCGCGGCGGCGCCGAACGCGTCCTGGACGACGCGGCCCCAGAAGACCGAGAAAAGCGAGTGGTCCGGGCCGATGAGCTTCGTCCCCCACCAGGGCAGCGGGAAGAGGAAGTAGGTCCAGGCGGCGGCCGCGAATAGACATCTTCGCGTGTCTCGCCCATCACCCACCAAAGCACCCACAACCGCAATCATCCAGACGAGATGGTGGATCCACCCCACAGGAGACAGCAGTACCGACAGCAGCCCGGTGATCGCGACGCCCGCCAGCAGCAGGCTGTAGGCGTCCGCCCCGGCCAGCGGGTCGGCGGCGGCGAGGTGGTCGGTGCCGGAAACGCGCCCGGTCCCGGGGATGGAGCCGACCTTGGCGTCCGCGCCGTAGGTCGCGCGCCGGGCCAGCTTGAACCCGTAGTAGGCCATCGCGAGGACGAGGACGAGCCACACCAGCGACCGTGCCGGGCCCTCGGGCAGGATCCGCGCGACGATCCCGTTGATCGCCTGGTTGGTGGTGCCGTCGACGGCGCCGGTGCGGTCCCCGCCCTGGAGCAGGGCCCCGAACCAGTAGTCGGCCGAGTCGGAGGGCAGCAGCGCGAACGTGCCGAGCGTGGCCGCCGCCGCCGTGAACAGCGCGTTGGCCGCCGCGTCCCGGCGTCCGGTGATCAGGAAGTAGATCAGGAAGACGCCCGGCACCAGCTTGATCGCGACCGCGATGCCGACCAGCATGCCGCGCGGCCAGCGGGTCGAGCGGGTGCAGCAGTCGGCCAGGCACAGCGCCAGCAGGAACAGCCCGACCTGCCCGAACCGGATCTGGTCGCGGACGGGGTCGAGCCAGGCCATCGCGGCGACCAGGACGCCGAGGGTGAGCGGCGCCCAGCGTCCGGTCCGGCGGATCAGGTCGCGGAAGGCGTAGTGGACGGAGACCGCCAGCGCCACGTAGAGCAGGATCGTCCACGTCCACTGCGCCGCGCGCCAGGGCATCAGCGTGAACGGGACCGCCAGCACGGCCGCGAACGGCGGATAGGTGAACGGCAGGAACTGCGGCGGCTGCGTCAGCACGTCGTACAGCGGCGCGCCGCGCAGCAGCGCGCGCCCGCCGTCCCGGTAGACCTCCAGGTCGACGAGCCGCTGGTCGGGCTGGTTGCCGAGCCAGTGCGAGACGACCGGGGTCACCGCCACCGCGACGACGGCGATCCCGGCCAGCAGGATCAGCAGATCCGCCGGCGTGCCCCACCGTCTCCCGGACCGCGAAGCGTCCGTTCCGCGTCCCCCACTGACTTCACGCATGCCCTCATCCTGGACTAAGCGGGACATCGAACCTCCGCCGGAGGCCCGCGCGAGGGCTCCCCCGCCGGGTGGGCCGACCCGTCCCGAGCCTGAAGGATATGCATCCGCGAACCCTTGCGGAGCCGCGCCTCCCGAACGTCGCCGCGGGCGCCGCGGCCGCCTCGGGGCCGCCCGGCCCGCGGCCTCGCGGAGGCCCGGCGCCGTCAGGTGACCCTCTTGTAGCCTGAGGGCCATGATTGCGCGGGGGACGACGATCGGGGTGTTCCTCGCTGCGGTCTCGGTGCTCGTCTGCGGGCTCATCAGCGGGCTTACCGCTCCGGCGCTGGCCTCAGGCACCCCCACGGGTCGCGCGACGCCGCCGACGATCAACGGGCGCGTCGTGGTCATCGGGGTCCCCGGACTGCTGTGGAAGGACGTGCGCCCGACGCGGACGCCGGTGCTGTGGGGCCTCACCGCGCAGGGGGCGGGCGGGAGCCTCAGCGTCCGCACCACCAAGGTCAACACGTGCCCCACCGACGGCTGGCTGACGCTGTCGGCCGGCCAGCGCGCGCGGTTGCAGCACGGCGACTGCGCGCTGCCCTCGGCGCCGGTCGTGTCGGGCGAGCCGTCGCCGACCGGTCCGCCGCCCTCGGGCGGCGCGGTGGCGCCCGGCTGGCCCGCGATCAAGAGCGACAACGCCGGGACGTCCTACCACGCGCAGGTCGGGCTGCTCGGCGACGCCGTCCACTCGGCGGGCGGCTGCACGACGGCGATAGGGCCCGGCGCGGTGTTCGGGCTGGGGGACGGCTCGGGCCGCGTCGACCGGTACGTCCCGTCCCCGGACAAGGCCGCCCCCGCCGACTGGTCGCGCTGCGCGATCACCGCCGTCGACGTGGACGAGATGTTCCGCGCCTACCTCGACGCCGGGGTCGACCCGCACGGCGACCAGGTGCCGGTCGGCCGCGGCGAGCGCGCGGCGGCCGCGGCCGCCGTCGACCGCCGCGTCGGGCAGGTGCTGTCGAGCGTCCCGGCCGGGACGGCGGTGCTGGTCGCGGGGCTGTCCGACACCGGCGTCCGGCCCCACCTACGGGTCGCCGTCGCCCGGGGCGGCGGCTTCGCGCCGGGGTTCCTCACCTCGGGCGCCACCCGCCAGCAGGGGCTGGTCACGCTGACCGACCTCACCGCGACGACGCTGGACCTGCTCGGGCTGCCGCGGCCCAAGGAGGCCGTCGGGTCCAGGTGGACGGACGACCGGTCCGGCGCGTCCACCGCCGACCGGGTCGCCGCGCTCGCGGACGACGACCTCGCGGCGCAGGCGATCCGGAACGTCCAGACGTCGTTCTACTGGGTGCTGTTCGCGACGCAGCTCGCGCTCTACGGGATCGCCGCGATCGCCCTGCGGCGCCTCGGCCGCGACCCCCGCGCGCGGGCCCGGATCCTCGGCGGGACGCGGGTGACCGCGCTGCTGGCGGCGGCCGCGCCCGGCGCGTCCTTCCTGGCCGGGCTGCTGCCGTGGTGGCGGGCGCCGCACCCGACGCCGGTGCTGGTCTGCACGGTCCTGGGCTTCGCCGCGCTGATGGCGGGCCTGTCGCTGGCCGGGCCGTGGCGGCGGTCGTCGGTGGCCCCCGGGCTGGTCGTCGCCGGGCTGACCGCGCTCATCCTCGCGCTGGACGTGATGACGGGCTCGGCGCTCCAGCTCAACACGCTGATGGGCTACACCGCGCTCGTCGCGGGCCGCTTCTACGGCTTCGGCAACCAGGCGTTCTCCCTGTTCGCGGCGGCCGCGGTGGTGACCGCCGCGTGGCTGGCCGAGTACCCGCTCCGCGCGGCCGGACGGACATCGCCGGAGCCCGAGGCGGCGGACCCCTCCGAACAGGGTGACGCGGAGACGGCGGACCAGCCTCGGCCCGACCGGGGCGCGACGCGGTGGAGCGCGCGCCGGCGGGACGGGAAGGCCGCGGCGGCGGGCGTCGTCGCGCTGGTCGGCGTGGTCGCGGTCGCGGTGGACGGGCTGCCGTCCTGGGGCAGCGACTTCGGCGGCGTCCTGGCGATCGTCCCGGCGTTCGCGATGCTCGGCATGATGGTCACCGGGCGGCGCGTGTCGCCGCCGAGGCTCGCCCTGTTCGGCCTGGCCGGGGCCGCGCTCGTGCTGCTCATCTCCTATGTGAACTCGCGCAGCTCCAACCCGACGCACCTCGGCCGCTTCTGGCAGGACCTCATGGACGGCGACGCGTGGGACGTCGTGTCCCGCAAGTTCGACGCGATGGTCGGCAGCGTCGGCTACTGGCCGTTCACGCTGCCGCTCGCCGCCGCGCTCGGCTGCCTGTTCTTCGTACTGGCGCGGCCGAACCGGTGGCGGGTCTCGCTGCTGCACCGCGCCTACGAGCACAGCCTCACGATGCGCCCGGCGCTGATCTGCGCGCTGACGGTCGGCGTCGTCGGGACGCTGGTGAACGACTCCGGCGTGGTGATCCTGTCGGTCACGTTCAGCCTGCTGATGCCCCTGATGCTCGCGGCGGGGATCCGCTCGCTGGAGCTCGACCTGAACGCAGGCACAGGACGGCCAAGGCCGCGAGAACCGCGAGCAGCGTCCACGGGACCACCCCCGGCCGGACGACCGTGACCAGCCAGGACAGGCCGTCCGGCAGCCTGATCACCTCGGGTGCGCGGGCGGGCAGGTAGGCGAGGCTGAGCGCGCCGGTGTGGGCGAGCAGCACCCAGTCGAAACGCGTCCAGGGCAGCAGCGCGAGCAGCGCCCAGCCGAACCCGTCGTACCAGGGCAGCTCGTAGGGGGCGGCGAGCAGCCATGCCAGGACGAGCGCCGCCGCGATGCGCCGGTCGTCCTGCTCGCCCTGCTCACCCGATTCGCCCCGCTCGCCCGGTTCGCCCCGGGGCAGCGCCCGCAGCAGGAGAACGAACAGGAGCACGCCGAGCACCACCGACCCGGCCTTGATGGCGCCCCGGCCGAACGCGACGTCCACGAGGTGCCAGGGGGTGGCGAGCGAGACCCGGTCGCTCGCCTTGCCGACCTGGTCGAACGCGTGTGGCCCGGCGAGCGCGTAGGCGACCGCCGCGACGGCCGCCGCGCCGCCGAGCAGGACGGCGAGGCTCGCGGCCGCCCGGCGGCTCCGCGTCGTCCAGGCGTCGCGGAGCAGCGTCCAGACCGGGCCGCCGCCGACCAGCGCGGCCGGCAGCTTGATCGCCGCACCGGCGCCGACCAGCGCGCCCGCCGCGAGCGCCCGGCCGAGCCCCGGCCTCCGGCCGGTGCACACGGCGAGCGCCGCGACCATCGGCGCGATCGCGAGGACGTCGTTGTGCGCGCCCGCCACCAGGTGGAACAGCAGGAGCGGGTTGCACGTCCACAGCAGCGCCGTGCGCAGCCGCCGCTCCTCCCCGCGCGATGTCCGGTAGAGGATCAGGGCGGTCAACGCGAAAGCGAGCGTGTTGATGACCGACAGCACGAACACCGTCAGCCGCACCGACCCGCCGCCGACCCACGACGCGAACGCCTGGGATCCCGTGGTGATCGGCCCGTACACCGACGGCGTGGACCGCCACTCCTCGGGCGCGCCCGCCACCGGGTCGCGGGGCAGGTCGACGGCGCTGGTGGTGTAGGGGTCGTGGCCGGTGGCCGCCATCCGTCCGTAGGAGGCGTAGTTCAGGTGGTCGGCGGACCCGGTGGGCGGCAGCATCGTGACCGCGACCGCCGCCAGCAACCCGGCGACCACCAGCGGAAACGCCCTGATCCGCCAGCCGCGCCGCACCGCGGCGAAACAGGCCGCGAGCCCCGCCGTGCCGACGGCGAGGCCGGCCGCGACGAGCCCGACGACGAGGTAGGGCGACGGATGAACGCTCAGAGAATAGGGAGGCTCCCCGCCCGCCCCGGCCAGCCTCGGCTCGAACGCGGACGGCCCCAACAGGCCCACGACGAAGAAGCAGACCAGCGCCACGCCGATGCCGCAGAGCCCCACCCGGCCCAACCGCGAACCCCGCCCACCACCCGCACGCTGACCGGTGACACCCTCGACGACCCTCTCAACCACCCGCACGCGCCGCCCCGCCTCCCCCGCTGCGCTCGCGGAGCCCCGGCCCACGTCCCTCGCCTGGCGGCTCGGGACGTGAGCGCGCCTTCGGCGGGCGCGGAATCGCTTCGCGATCTTCCCGGCGAGGCCCGCCCCCGGCGTCGACCCACCACTCGGTCGCGCCCCACCGCTCAGCCACGCGGCCGCGCGCGTGCCGGGGCCTACGGGCGGCGTCCATCCCACGACGGGCACCTGCCGCCTGGGGGGCGAGCGGCTTGGAGGCGGCGGTCGCCGTGTCAGGGCCTCGGGGGGCGGGGTGGGTCATCGGCGGTGATTTCGGAGGCGGGCCAACTGGGTCGCTATGGCGGGCTCGCGGACGGTGAGGGCGCGGGCCACGTCGCGGAACTGGCGGGCGCGGTGCACCTGGGCGCGCCAGTCGGTGCCGGTGGCGCGGTGCGCGAGCGGCACCTCCACCTCGGTCACCCGGAAGCCCTTGCGGAGCAGGTCGATGGTGAGGGCGGTCTCCACGCCGAAGCCGGGGGCGAGCGGCAGCGCGGCGTCGAAGGCGGCGCGGGTCAGGCAGCGCTGGCCGTTGAGGGGCTGGGTGGCCTCCCAGCCGGTCGCGCGCCTGATGCCCTCGCGGGACAGCCGGACGACGAACCCGTGCCCGCCGAGCTTCACCGTCGAGGAGAACGCGGCGATCGTCATGTCGGCGTCGCCGGAGCGCACCGGCTCGACCAGCGGGGCCGCCTCGGCCGCGGTGTCGGCGAGGTCGGCGTCCAGGAACAGCAGGTGGCGGGGCAGGTCGCGGCCCTCGTCCAGCAGCCGGACGGCCTCGGCGCCGCTCTCCATCGCCGCGCCCTTGCCGCGGTTGCGGCCGTGCCGGACCACCCGCGCGCCGGCCTGCCGCGCCGCGCCCGCGGTGCCGTCGGAGGAGCCGTCGTCGACCACCACGACCAGGTCGGCGCCCGGCAGTTCCCGCGCGGCCCTGACGGTGGCCGCCACGCGGTCGGCTTCGTCCTTGGCCGGGATGATCACCGCTACGTCCTGCATGCCGTGATCGTAGTGCGCCCGGACGTCCACCGCCCTACGGACGGCGACCTGTGGATAACTTTGCCGCCGCGGCGGTGGCGCACGAAGCGCGACGGCCCGCGGGGACACCCCGCGGGCCGCCGGTCGGTTGTCGGCGGGTCAGCCGGCGTCCAGCGCCGGCGCGGCGTCGACCACGGTGAAGACGGTGTCGAGCCCGGTGACCTGGAGGATCCGCTTGACGGCCGGACGCGGCGCCGCGAGTTCGAGCGAGCCGCTCTGCTCCTTGAGGCGCTTCATGGCCGCAAGCAGCACGTTCATGCCGGTCGAGTCACAGAACTCGACACCGCTCAGGTCGACCACGATGCGGTTGACCTGGTCGCGCAGCAGGCCCGCGAGGGCCGCCTGCAACCTGGGCGCGGTGTACAGGTCGAGCTCGCCCGTCGCCGTGACGACGGCGTGACCACCCTGAGACACGGTCGAGACGTTCAACTCCACGTTCGGCACACTATCTCGCCGAAGCCGCGCGGGCCAGACAGTTCACCAACTCCCGTGTGGCGCGGGCGTGTCCGGGGCGTGCCGCCCCAGGACGGCGCCGTACGCTTTGTGTATTACGTTCGGTGATGTCGCGGTTGCGGCCGCGCGAGACGTCCCGTCCGGCGTTCCTCGGGCGCCCGTCGGGGCGCCTCCGGCTCGCGGTCGGCCATGCCTCGTTCACGACCTGCCCTCCGATCTGCGTGGTTCCCCCTCGCGGAACGCTCCGGTAGGGAAGGCTGGGCGCGTGCGACAGCGGCATTGAGGGGGTGCGCCGCACATGAAGGCCGACCGGACGACCGACCCCAGACAGGCCCGCCTCCGCGAGCGCCTGGAGGCGATCCGCGCGCGCTCGGAGAAGTCCACCTCCTGGCGGGCCTCCACGCGCTACCTGACCCGGCTGGTGAACCGGGACGGGTTCGTCCCCGTCCGGGCGCGGCTCGCCCGCGAGGACCTCGCGTTCCTCGCCGGTGCGCGGGACGAGCTCATCGCGTTCGCCGATCTGGGCGTCCGCCTCCTCGAACTCCACCGCCCCCAGGAGTCGGGCGGCATCACCAGCGACCCCGACAACCCCATCCAGCGGTGCCGCGCATGCATGTGGCGCTGGCCCTGCCCCACGTTCCGCGCGATAGACAACGCGCTCGACACCTAGCCCACCCGGCACCCGGCACCCGGCACCCGGCACCCGGCACCACGGTCATACGTGCAGGGGCAGGCGCACCTCGAACCGGCATCCCGGCCCCACGTTCGCCACGCCGATCCTGCCCGCGTGGGCCTCGACGATGCCCCGGGCGATGGCGAGGCCGAGCCCGGCGCCGCCGCCGGGCGTGCGGGCCGCCTCGCCCCGGAACGCGACGTCGAACACGCGCGGGAGGTCGGCCTCGGGGATGCCGCCGCAGGCGTCGGCGACCGTGAGCCGCGCCTCGCCGTCCTGGACGTCCCCGACGATCTCGACGGCGCCGTCGCTCGGGGTGTGCCTGATCGCGTTCACGACGAGGTTGCGCAGCGCGCGGCCGAGCTCGCCCGTGTCCACCTGGACGGGCAGCCCCTCGCGAACGTCCCCCCGCACCCGGACGCCCTTGGCCCGCGCCAGCGGCTCAGCCCCCGCGACCGCCTCCGCGACGAGGTCGCCGAGGCCCACCCGCCGCCGCGACAACCGCAGCGCGCCCGCGTGGATGCGGGACAGCTCGAACAGGTCGTCCACCATCTCGGTGAGGCGCTCGACCTCCACGCGGATCCGCTCGTGGTAGCGCTGGACGGTGCCCTGGTCGGCGACCACGCCGTCCTCCAGCGCCTCGGCCATCGCGCGCAGCCCGGCCAGCGGGGTGCGCAGGTCGTGGCTCACCCAGGCGACCAGCTCGCGGCGGCTCGCCTCCAGGGCCTGCTCGCGCTCGTGCGCGGCGGCCAGGCGGTCGTAGGCGGCGCCGAGTTCGCGGGAGAGTTCGGCCAGCTCGGCGGGCAGGTGCGCGTCCGGCGGCGGGGTGAACCGGTCTGCGCGGACGGCCTCCACCAGCACCCGGTTCGCGGCCACCAGCCGCCGTCCGAGCAGCACCGACACCGCCATCGCGACCAGCCCCGCCGACGTCACCACCGCGAGGACGACCGACCGGTCGTGCTCGTTGAGCAGCATCATGAACGAGATCACGAGGATCCCCGAGATCGTCGCGAGCACGGTCGCCGCGCCCACGACGACGAGCTGGGTGGCCACCGAGCGGCCGCGCAGCCCGTACAGCAGCCCGAGCGCGACGGCCGCGACGACGAGCGCGGCCAGCGCCGCGTAGAAGACGACCCACAGCAGGTCCTCGAACGGGATCATGTGGGCTCGTAGCGGTAGCCGACGCCCCAGACCGTGACGATCCGGTGCGGCGCGGTCGGGTCGTCCTCGATCTTCTCGCGCAGCCGCCGGACGTGGACGGTGACCGTGGAGGAGTCGCCGAACGTCCAGTCCCAGACGCGTTCGAGCAGCTCCTCGCGGGTGAACGCCTGGCGCGGGTTGCGCAGCAGGAACGCCAGTAGATCGAACTCGCGGGCGGTGAGCGCGAGCCGCTCGCCGCGCAGCATCGCCTCGTGCGCGGCCACGTCGACGACCAGGTCGCCGTCCCGCAGCGGCCCGCCGGACCCGGTCGCGGTGACCGCCCCCCGCGCCCGCCGCAGCACCGACCGGACGCGCAGCGCCAGCTCGCGCGGGCTGAACGGCTTGGTCACATAGTCGTCCGCGCCGGTCTCCAGCCCGACGAGGCGGTCGGTCTCGGTGCCGAGCGCGGTGAGCATCACGATCGGGACGGCCGAGGTCTCGCGCAGCCTCCGGCACACCTCCAGGCCGTCCATGCCGGGGAGCATGAGGTCGAGGACGACGAGGTCGGGCGGGCGGTCGCGGGCCGTGCGCAGCGCCGTGTTCCCGTCCGCGACGCACTCGACGTCGTGGCCGTCGCGGGCCAGGTAGCGCGCGACGACCTCGGCGACCGTCGGGTCGTCGTCGACCACGAGGACACGCCCGGCGTGGGTCATCGGGCCCACCACGGCAGAGAGATCACCCTTTCACGCTACGGCGCCGCCCACCGTTTCCACCGATCGCGTCACCACTCCGTAAGGAAATCGGTGGCGGGACCCTGCCATCCCGTCGCCACCGCCGACGTTCGTCGCTTTAATGAGCGAATGCCGCCATCTCGCAAAGCGACCCCCATAGTCGGAGCAGTCGCCCTCGTCCTGGTCGGCGGAGCGGTCGCCACCGGGATCGCCCTCGTCATGACCTACGTCCGCCTCTACGAGTCGCCGACGCTGCGGGACGTGCGGATCTCGACCGGCTACTACGCGTTCGAGTGCCTGCTCGTGGGCGTCCTCACGGCGCTCGGGACGCTGCTCGCCCGCCCCCGCGACCCGGTCACCCCGGTCGCCGCGGCGGTCTCCGGCTACGTCGCCCTGTACGTGGGGCAGCGGATCGGCGTGATCGTCTACTCGGTCACCCAGGGCTACGGGATGCCGAGCGGGCATGAGCTGAACTTCATCCTCAGGCCGCACTTCGAGGGCTGGGACCTGCTGGCCGTGCTCGCGGCCGGGGCGATCGCCGGGCTGCGCGTCGTGATGGTCGCGGGCGGCACGGCGCCGCGCGGGCCCGCGCCCGCGTTCGGCGCCCAGCCCGGATACCCGCACCCGCAGTTCCAGCCGCCCCCGCCGGGCCGGCCTCCCGTGCCAGGCCACCCTCCGGCCTACGGACCGCCTGGACAGCCCTACCAGCCGCCCATGGGACAGTTCCCGCCTCAGGGTGGCGCCCCCGGGACGCCTCAGGGTGGTGGTCCGCCGTACGGCGGGGTCTAGTACCTTTCGGCTGGTCCCATGGTGTGATGCCGATTCACGTTCGAACGAATAGCGTGTGACCCATGGGTAAGACAATCCTGACGATCATCGGCGTCGTACTCGCGATCTGGGTCGCGATGAGCGTGGTCGGCGCCATCATCTCCATGCTGAAGCTGTTCTTCTTCATCGGCTTCGTGGCCGTGCTCGTCGTCCTCGCGGTGACGCTCATCTCCAAGTCGAAGAGCCGGTTGTAGAGCGGCCCGCCCCCTTGTCGGGGCCCGCCGTTGCCCTCATGATGCCGGGACAAGCAGGCGGTCATCGGCGAAGGGACCAGCGTGGCGGGCCTGACCGACGTGCTCCGCGAGCGGGCGGAGCTGCACCCCGATCGCATCGCGTACATCGCGGGCGACCTACAGAGCACCTACGGTGACTTCGACCGGCGGGCCGACCGGGCCGCGGCGGCGCTGGCCGCGTCCGGTGTCGGCCACGGCGACCGTGTCGCGATCCTCGACAAGAACTCCCTGGAGTACGCCGAGCAGTGTTTCGGCGCGGCGCGGATCGGGGCCGTCCAGGTACCGGTGAACTACCGGCTGGAGCCGGACGAGGTCGCCTACATCGTCAACAACGCGCGGGCGAAGGTGTTCATCGTCGGCCCCGAGTTCGTCCCCGTCCTGGACGCGGTGGCGAGCCGGCTTGAGCACACGACCCACCTCATCGTCATCGGCGGCCCGCCCGGCGCCTACCGCGACTACTCCACCTGGCTGGACGAGGCGCCCGCGGCGGTCTTACCCGAGACCGCCACCTCGGACGTGTTCGTCCAGCTCTACTCCTCCGGCACCACGGGCCTGCCCAAGGGCGTGATGCTGACCCACGACAACTTCCTCTCCGTGCTCCCGCTGACCCACGGCGCGTGGGACATCGACGACGCGTCGGTGATGGCGATCGCGATGCCGATGTACCACGTCGCCGGCCACGCCCTCAGCATCTGCGTGATCTACGAGGGCATCACCGGGGTCCTCAACCGCGACCCCGACCCGACCGCCATCGCCCGGGCGGTCGAGCGCCACCGCGTGACGCACCTCTTCCTCGTCCCGGCCCTGCTCCAGTTCATGCCGATGATCCCGGCGGTCGCGGAGGCGGACATGTCCAGCCTGCGGATCATGCTGTACGGGGCGTCGCCGATCAGCGAGGACGTCCTGCGCGGCGCCATGGCGATGCTGCCCCACACCGGGTTCATCCAGGTCTACGGGCTGACCGAGACCACCGGCGCGATCACGATGCTGCCCGCCGCCGACCACGACCTGAGCGGTCCCGGGCTGCGCCGGCTGCGCAGCGCCGGGCTGCCCAACCAGGGCTGCGACCTGCGGATCGTCGATCCCTCGACGCTGGCCGACCTGCCCGCGGGCGCGGTCGGCGAGATCCTGTGCCGGACGCCGCAGAACATGAAGGGCTACTGGCGGCTGCCCGAGGCGACCGCGGCCACGCTGCTGCCCGGCGGCTGGCTCCGCACGGGCGACGCCGGATACCTCGACGAGGACGGCTACCTCTACATCCACGACCGCGTCAAGGACATGATCATCTCGGGCGGCGAGAACGTCTACCCCGCCCAGATCGAGAACGTGCTGATGGACCATCCGGCGGTCGGCGACTGCGCGGTGATCGGCGTCCCGGACGAGCGCTGGGGCGAGACCCCGAAGGCGGTCGTCGTGCTGGCGGCGGACGCCACCGACGAGGAGCTCATCGAGCACTGCCGCGCGCGCCTGGCCCACTTCAAGTGCCCGACGTCGGTCGAGCGCCGCGACTCGATCCCCCGCAACCCCACCGGCAAGATCCTCAAGCGCGAGCTGCGCGACCCCTACTGGCGGGACGAGGACCGGCCCGTCCGCTAGGGCGCGACGCCCGGCTCGGGAGCCGCGTCCAGGTCGGCCAGGACGTGCGCCACCTGCCGGCGCATCTGGCGCGCCTGCCGTTCGGGCGGCCAGCGGCGGGGATCGAACACGGCCTGGATGCCGATGCCGTCCACCGCCGTCATCAGGGTCTCGGCGGCCTCCTCCAGCGGCGGCCCGGACGGACGGCCGGGCGCCGCCAGGACGAGTTGGAGCGCCTCCCGCCACGTCCGGTAGCGGTCCCGCTGTTCCCGCGCCAGCGCCGGATCGTGCGCGGCGGACCCCCAGAACGCGATCGACACCCGCCATTCGAGGCGGCGGCGGTCGTCCATGGGCAGGCACTCGCACAGCAGCGTCTCGATACCGGTCGACGGGTCGGCGGCCAGCGCGGCGACGCGGTCGGCCACGGCCCGGCTCACCGAGTTCAGGGCCGCCAGCAGCACCTCGTCCTTGCCCCGGAAGTAGTGCGTGACCATGCCGGTGGTGCACCCGGCGGCGGCCGCGATGTCGCGCATCGTGGCCCCGGCCGGTCCGGACGCGGCGATGACCTGGCAGGCCGCGGCGGTGATGGCGCGGCGGCGCCCCTCGTGATCGACGACCTTCGGCATTGACACCGGAGGTTACATCATGCAGGTTACGTAACCATGGTTATGGGAAAACCGGCCGCCCCGAAGAGCCCGGCGGCGGGCCGGACGCGGGTCCAGGCCGCCACGGGGCCCGGACGCGTCCTGAAGACGCTGATGCTCGGCACGGACGTCGGCTTCGTCCTCTACTGGGTGATCACGGCCCTGCACGTACTCCCGGCGGAGTCGCTGTTCAAGGACTACGAGAACGACCTCGTCGTGGCCTGGAACTGGTCGTTCCTGCCCCTCGACCTCCTGGTGAGCGCCACCGGCCTGACCGCGCTGGCGCTGGCCCGCCGGGGCGTCCCGGCCTGGCGCCCGCTGACGGTCGTCTCGCTCACGCTGACGTCGGTGTCGGGCCTCCAGGCGATCTCCTACTGGACGATCCGCGCCGACGTCAGCCTCTCCTGGTGGCTGCCCAACCTGTTCCTGCTGCTCTACCCACTGGCGCCGATCGCCGCCCTGCTGTGCGGCGGGACCCCTAGGGCTGCCGGAAGCGGATCACCGCGGACAGCGGGCGGTGGTCCGAGGAGGTGACGGCCGCGTCGGGCACGCTGGAGGAGGTGCCCGTGTCCTTGGTGATGAACAGGTAGTCGGCCTTGCGCAGGGCCTGCCCCCGCCAGTCCTGGACGGTCTTCGCCCCGGTACGGGCCGCCGCGCTCTGGTCGCACTCGGCGTAGGCGCGGTACAGCGGGTCGAGCACCGGATCCTCGGGGCCGTCGGTGAGGTCGCCCCCGACGACGACACGGGCACCCGAACCGGCGACCGACACCAGCGCGTGCGCCTGCTTCCGCCGCCACGCGCCGTCCGGGTCCTCTGCCTTCGTGCTGAACTGCGTGCCGCAGACCCGGGTGTTCCAGGACGGGACGTCGCCGCAGACCGCCGACCGTCCGGCATAGGAGGGCGAGGGCAGCCGGGACGTGCGGACGCCGCCCATCTGCGCCTCGACACCCACCGCGACGCCGGGCCGCCCCTGGCCGCCCGCGCAGGCGGGCCCCCCGGCGAACGGCGCGAACGCCCAGGTCCACTTGGCGAACCGCCCGGTCCGCTTGAGGGTCTTGACCTGCCCGGAGCAGACGTCCTGGAGGAACACGGCGTTCGTCTTGACCGTCCGGCCGCCGACCTCGGTGGCGTTCATCCGGGTGGTGATCCGCCGCGTCAGCTCCTCCGGCCGCCCGCCGAGCGGGCAGCCGGGACGCGGCACCCCGCACACGTTCCAGGTCATCGCGCTGATCGTCACCGCGGGGGTCTCGCGCGCCCCGTCGGCGTGCGCGGGCCCGCCGCCCGGCAGGCCGTCGATGGCGGCGCCGGCGCCCGCGGCGGCGACCACGGCGGCGGCTCCGCAGACCGAGAGGAGGGGAATCAGGGCGCGGGGGGATCGCACACGTTCTCCAGAAATGGGGGTTTCATCGGGGATGATGTCGAAATCCCACCACATCAAGATCGCATCCGCCAGCGATTCGCCGCCCCCGGAGCGTGAGATTTCCCGGTCCGAGCCGCGCGCCCGGAGGCGCGCGTCCCGGACCGGGAGAACCGGCCCCTAATCCAGGAGGGCGGTGACCGTCCCGGCGCCGACCGTGCGCCCGCCCTCACGGACGGCGAAGCCGAGGCCCTCGGTCATCGCGACCGGCTTGCCCAGCTCCACGTCCATCTCGACCGAGTCGCCGGGCATCGCCATGCCGCCCTCGCCGCCGAGGTCCACGCCGCCGACGACGTCGGTCGTGCGGAAGTGGAACTGCGGGCGGTAGCCGTGGAAGAACGGCCTGCTCCGCCCGCCCTCCGCCGCCGTCAGCACCCGGACCCGCGCGCGGAACCGGGTGTGCGGGCTGATCGCGCCCGGCACGCTGACGACCTGGCCCCGCCGGACCTGGTCGCGCCGGACGCCGCGCAGCAGCATCGCGGTGTTGTCGCCCGCCTCCGCGTGGTCCATCGACCGGCCGAACGTCTCCAGACCCGTCGCCACCGACGTGAAGGAGTCGCCGAGGCCGACGACCTCGACGGCGTCGCCGAGCCGGACCGCGCCCCGCGCGACGACGCCGGTGACGACCGTCCCGCGCCCGGTGATCGTGAGCACGTTCTCCACCGGCATGAGGAACGGCAGGTCCAGCACCCGCTCGGGCACCGGCACGTAGGCGTCGACCGCGTCGAGCAGGTCGATGATCCGGGACGTCCAGTACGGGTCGCCCTCCAGCGCCCGCAGCCCCGACACCCGCACGACCGGTACCTCCTCACCCGGGAAGCCGTACTCCGACAGCAGCTCGCGCACCTCCAGCTCGACGAGGTCGAGCAGCTCGGCGTCCTCGACCATGTCGGACTTGTTCAGCGCCACGACCACGTGCCGGACACCGACCTGCTGCGCGAGCACGACGTGCTCCCGCGTCTGCGGCATGGCCCCGTCCTGCGCGGACACGACCAGGATCGCCCCGTCCACCTGGGCCGCCCCGGTGATCATGTTCTTCACGAAGTCGGCGTGCCCGGGCATGTCGATGTGGGCGTAGTGCCTGGTCGCGGTCGCGTACTCGACGTGCGCGACGTTGATCGTGATGCCGCGGTCGCGCTCCTCCGGCGCCCGGTCGATGCCCTCGAACGGGACGGCGGCGGCGAGCCCGCGCCCGGCGAGCACCTTCGTGATCGCCGCGGTCAGCGTGGTCTTGCCGTGGTCGACGTGCCCCATCGTGCCGATGTTCAGATGCGGCTTGGCGCGCTCGTAAGCCTGCTTGGCCATGATCCTCGTCCTCACCCTGTGTTGCGTGGAAGTGAGAACCGCGCGGGCCCCTGAAGGGCTCGCACATGTCCAGGCCACCCCCCTCCGCTGGTTCTCCGGAGGTGGGACGGAGAGGGGTCAGCTTCGCGCGCCGCCTGCGACGGCCGCGTTCGCCGCGGCTGCCGGGAAGGCAGCCGGCACCGCGCTCAGCGGGCAGAGGCCCGCGAGCGTCAGGGTGCCGGCCGCGAAGTACATGCCGCGCACATTACGAGCCGCCCGTTCGGCTGTCGACAGGTTTTCCGGGCGGCGATCCCCGAGGTCGCCGCCGGGCGGCCCTGATCGCCATCACCTTCGAAGTGACTGAAGTGGGACCTGGGAGGCCAGGAGGGACAGGCTCATCCGGGCGACTACTTACTGTTAGATTGAAGACACGTTACGCAACGAACCGGAGGGTCAATGTCCGCGTGGAACGCCGTCGCAAAGCTCGACCCGTTCAAGACCCGGATCGACGAGGAGGTGTCGTCCCCGCCGCCGCCGGACCAGGAATGGCGGTTCGCGGACGAGGGCGGAACGGCCTGGGTCTTCCACGCCGAGGGCAGGCAGCACCTGGCCAGGCCCGTCATCCTGTCGGACGGCTTCCACGGCGGCCCGACCGTTCTGAACGACGCGATCCACAATCTGGAGTTCGCAGGTTATCCGTTCCTCTCCGAACTGCGGCGGGAGGGCTATGACCTGATCATCCTCGGTTACCAGGACTGCACCGCGTCGATTCTCGACAACGCCAGGGCGGCCACGGCCTGCGTCAAGAAGGCGATCGCCGAGCGGCGAGGAGAGGCGAAACTCGCCGTCGGCGGATTCAGCATGGGCGGGATCATCACCCGGTACGCGCTCGCCGCGATGGAGCACGCCGAGGACGACCACCAGACCGGCACCTACGTCAGCTACGACAGCCCGCACCACGGCGCGTGGCTCCCGGTCGCGGTGCAGGCGTTCGCGCACTGGGTGGCCGAGAAGTTCGAGGGCGCCGACGGCTTCTCCAAGCTGGTCGACAGCCCGGCCGCACGGCAGTTGCTGGAGTACCACATCGCCGCGTTCGGCGAGGTCCCGCGCGTCGATCCGCTGCGCCGGGAGTTCCTCGCCAAGCTCACCGAGGTCGGCTCGTGGCCCAAGGGCCCGCGGAAGATCGGCGTGGCGAACGGGACCGGCGACGGCATGCCCAACGGCGTGCCGCCGGGCGAGAAGGCGCTGATCACCTCCCCGCCGGACCTCATCACGCTCTACACGCAGGAATCCGGCGCGGGAAGGCTCGTCGCCAACGTGTTCGGCGAGGAGCAGAGGACCGACGACCTGCCGATGGCCGACGGCGCGCCCGGCGGCCTCCTGGACTTCTTCCGGCAGCTCGCCCAGGCCGTCAATGACATCAACCTGGGCATCTCGGCGGAGGCCGTTTATCCGTGGACCTCCTTCGTCCCCTCCATCAGCGCGATGGCGGCGAAGACCGACAAGCCATGGGACAACGAGAACCTCTACGGCGAACTCGCCAACCTCGCCAGCGAGTTCGACGACTTCAAGTTCGCCGATATCGACGAGCGCCACACCGATGTGACCGAGGACCTCTGCACCTGGATCATCAAGGAACTCGGCGAGGCATGACGACCGGCGGGGCGGCCGCCGGGGGCCGATCCCCCCGGCGGCCGCGCCCCCCACAAAACCGGCCCGGTCATATTCGGCGGTGCGCCGTGATCTCTTTCGCGTTGGCGCGGATCCATCGCAGCAGCGGGTCCAGCGCCGCCGCCGCGCCGCGGCCGAGCGGGGTCACCGAGTACGTCACCGGTGGCGGCTGCCCCGCGCCGACCTCGCGGTGCACCAGGCCGTCCTGCTGGAGTGCGCGCAGGGTGGCCGCGAGGCTCTTGTCGCTGATGCCCTCGACCACCGCGCGCAGCTCGTGGTAGCGACGCGGTTGGGCGAGCAGCGCCGTGAGGACCAGGATCGTCCAGCGGCCGGCGAGGTGGCCCAGCACCTCGCGCGCCGGGCAGTCCTTGTGGAACTCGTCACCCATCGCACCTCTCCCGGGCCTCCGGTCTGCGCGCTCACCCCCGGGTGAGGACCACACCGCGTGGTGAGCGCCTTCTCCCGCTTCTGCGCTCTCCTTAGGTTAGTGACCTGCTCACGACCGAGGAGGAAGCGTGCCATCGACCACACTCGTCACCGGTGCCGCCCGCGGCCTGGGCGCGTCCATCGCACGGCGGCTCGGGACGCGCGGGCACCACGTGATCGTCAACTACCGCTCCAGCGCCGCCGACGCGGCCGAGGTCGTGCGCGGCATCGAGGCCGCCGGCGGCAGCGCGTCGAGCGCCGGGGCCGACGTCACCGACCCGTCCGCCGTCGACGGGCTGGTGACCGGGATCCTCGCCGCGCGCGGGCGGATCGACACGGTCGTCGTCAACGCCAACACCGCTCCGCCCCCGTTCGCCGCCCTGGCCGACCTGTCGTGGACGGCGTTCGCGGCCAAGGTCACCGGCGAGCTGGCCGGCGCCTTCCACATCACCAAGCGCGTCCTCGCGCCGATGCGGGCGCAGGGCGCGGGCCGGATCGTCTACATCGGCAGCACCGCCGCCGACTACGTCGGCGGGGGACGGCTCGCGCACGGCACGGCGAAGTCCGCGCTGGCCACCTTCGCCCGCCACGTCGCCGCCGAGACCGCGCGCGACGGCGTCAGCGTGCTCGTCGTGGCCCCCGGCGCGGTCCGCACACCGGCGACGGCCGAGATCCTGGACGGCGAGCGCGGCGCCGTCCTCGCCCGGGAGTCCGTGCTCGGCCGGGTGCTCGAACCCGAGGACGTCGCCGAGGCGGTGGCGATGGCCGCCGACCCGGCCCTGCACGCGGCCACCGGCACGACCCTGCGGGTGGACGGCGGCTGGTCGGTCCTCGTCGGCGGCCCGTCCAGCTGAGCGCCCCCGCCGGAACGCCCCCGCTCCCCTCACGCCTTCCATGTCATCTCCGGCGGGGGCGCGTAGGTGGTGCGGCTGGGCCGCACGCCCAGCCGCACGCAGTTCTCCAGCCACAGCAGCGCCGCGCCGGTCGGGTCGATCACCGGCAGGTAGGCGCCGCGTGCCGCGAGCCGGTCCTGGAGCATGCGCGCGATCCGGATGAACCCCACGCAGCCGAGGACGATCACGTCGGCCTCGTCGCCGCCGGCCATCGCGCGGGCCTGCTCGTCCAGCAGATCGACCATGGCGGTCTGGTCGTCGGGGTGCAGCACCGCCGCGTCGATGACGCGGATCGAGGTGCAGCGGTCCTGGAGGCCGTGGCCGCGCACCAGCTCCCGGAAGATGGGGATCACGCCGGGCAGCACGCTCAGCACGCCGACCCGCTGCCCCAGCGACAGCGCCGTGAGCAGCGCCGGCTCGAACCCGCCGGCCACCGGAACGTCGACGACCTCGCGCGCGGCCTCGACGGCCGGGTCGCCGGCGCAGGCGATGAAGACGGCGTCGGTGCCGCGCTCGCCGGCGGCCTCGACCTGGTCCAGCAGCGCGGGCGCCGCCCGCGCCATCTCGGCCCGGGACGCCACCGACTCGGGGCCGCCGCTGACGACGACCTCCAGTTCGGTGTCGGGCCGGGTCCAGCGGGCGCACTCCGCGTGGACCATGCCCTGGAACGGCGCGGCGTTGCCGGGCAGCACCACGGTCAGGCGCATCAGAACTCCCCGCTCCGCTCGCTCGCCTTCCGGGGGCGCGCGGGCGCCCCCGGTTCCGGCGCGCGGACGGGCGGCGGCGCCGGGTGGAGCAGCCGGGTCGCCCGCCCCCGGACCCCCGCCGCCTTCAGGACCACGGCGGCGTGGAACGCGGCGGCGGCGCGGCGGTGCCGGGAGGGGCGCAGGACGTCGTAGCCGTCGCGGACGATCTGCTCGGTCGACGCGCGCGCCAGCGCCACGTACTGCCGGGGCAGCTCGCGCATCGAGGGGTGCACCAGGCGCCACCAGCCGGCGGCCCTGTCCAGGTACTCGCGCGCGCGCCGCACCTGGAACTCGACCAGGTCCCGCAGCGCCGGGGTCGTCCGGCCCGTCCGCACCGTCCGCTCCAGCCCTTCGCGGGTCAGCCCGAACCGGTCCAGGTCCTCCACCGGGATGTAGAGGCGGCCGTCGTGCAGGTCCTCGCGCAGATCACGCAGGTAGTCGGTCAGTTGCAGGCCGAAGCTCATCGCCTCCGCCGCCGCCGCGGCGGCCTCCTCGTCGCGCGGGTGGAACAGCAGACCGCCCCACTGCGACCCCTGCGCGCACACCCCGTGGACGTAGCCGGCCAGCTCGGCGAACGTCTCGTACTGGGTGACGTGCAGATCCGTGCTGATGGTGTCCAGGAACAGCCGCACGCTGTCGTCCGGGATCCGCCAGGCCGCGCTGAAGTGCGCGAACGCACGGGCCAGGTGGGCGGGCCGCCCGTCCTCGCCCGGCCAGGGGTCCTCGCCCGTGCGCAGCAGGTGGAACTGGGCGACGTAGCGCTCGTACCGGACGGTGCGCTCCGCGACCGCGACGTCGGGGTCGTCGAGCACGTCGTCGACGTAGGTGGTGAAGGCCAGGATGGCGTCCCAGTAGGGGCGGTGGCCGGGCGGCAGCAGCGCCCGCGCCGCCGGATAGGCCGCCGAGTTGCGGCTCCGCAGGAACCGCGCGCAGCCCGCGTAGGCCGCCCGGAGCCGGGGGTCGTGCAGGCCGGCGGCGTCCAGCTCGCTCTTCATCGCGCTTCTCCGTTCGTGATCGCGGCCCTGCCGGAACCGGCGGCGCCCGGTGGCGAGGTGGGGTAGATCAGCGCGTAGCCCTGCCGGGGGCTGGGGCGCAGCGGCGTGCGACCGGAGAAGATCAGATCCGCCAGCAGCACCGGACGGTGGTAGAAGCACAGCGAGGACGGCACGTCGAAGATCGCCGCCGCGTCCAGGAAGAACGGCAGTTCGGCCGCCAGGTAGTCGGTCGCCAGCTCCTGCTGCTCGGGGGTCGGTTCGGCGTGCCCGAGCCTGCCGGCCAGCACCTGGCGGCTCATCTTCAGGCACGCCGTGTGCAGCCGGTCGTCAGTGGCGAGGACCCGCCGCACCCGCTCCAGTAACCGCTGGTAGACGGGGCTCGCGGCCAGCGTCGACATCAGGTGCACCGCGTGGCCCGGCCCCGGGCCGCCGGCCGCCTTCCACGCGCGCAGCACCCGGTTGCGCAGCACGGCCGTCTCCCCGCGCGCCTTCTTGGCCGCGCGCTCGGGCACGTACCCGAGCGCCAGGTGCGTGTGCACCAGCGCACTGTCGGGCACCACCACGTCCACGCGGGCGAAGGTGGCGCTCAGCCAGCCCAGCAGCCCGGTCAGCCGCGCCACGTTGAAGTAGCTGTTGTTCGGGCTGACGCCCATGACGACATGCGCCCTGCTCTCGTAGACCGCACCGCAGTTCGGGGTGAAGGGCTCGATGACGAACCCTGGTCCGGCTCCGGCGTCCGACTCGCGTGCCACAGTTTCGTCTTTGATGGCCATGGCCTCTCGTGTGGTCCCCGGCGCGCCCGTCATGGTCCCCCGACGTCGCACCCCGATTCCGTACCAATAATCACTACATGTAGCAATATGATCACTTCCAGCGACATAAGCAGATGCTGGCCACGCAGGCATCCCTGTATCCCGGCGGAGCCGGGGAAGGAAAACCAGCGCCGACCGCTACAACCACCAGGTCAAACCCCAGCCCCCTGCACGGGGGCTGGGGGGCGGGGTTCAGGAGAAGTCGGGCGCGTGGTCGAGGGTCCACTGCCGGTAGGTGCGGCCCGGGTGCCCGGCGATGCGCCGCACGACGTCGTTGACCTCCGCGGGCCGGTCGACGGCCTTGGCCATCATGGCGAAGAGGGCGTCGAGGAACGCGCCGTCCATGAACCGGGCCATCTGCTTCCTGGTCGCCTCGGGGTCGAGGTCCTCCACGACGAGCGGGCGCCCGAGCGTCTCGGCGAGGATCGCGACCTGGTCGGCCTGCGTGAGCGCCTCGGGCCCGGTCAGGTCGTAGACCTCCCCCGCGTGGCCCTCGTCGACCAGGGCGCGGACGGCGACGTCCGCGACGTCGCGCTCGTGGATCGCGCTGAAGGAGGCCCGGGTGTAGGGGGCCCGGACGACGTCGCCGCCCTGCAACTGCATGCCGAAGGTGAGCGAGTTGATGGCGGGGAACAGCAGCCGCAGGAACGTGTGCTCCATGCCGGACTCGGCGATGAGCCGCTCGACGCCCGCGTGGTAGGCGGCGATGACGTCGGGCTGCTCGTCCGCGCCGTCGACGACGGCGCCCGAGGACAGGAACACGATCCGCCGCACACCGGCCTTGGCGGCCGCCTCGATCAGGGCGGTCGCGTCCATGCCGTATTGCAGGACGAGGAAGGCGGCCGTCACGCCGTCGAGCGCGGCGGGGAGCGTCCGGGGGACGGTCAGGTCGGCCTGGACGACCTCGACACCCTCGGGCAGCGCGGCCTTCTCGGGGGTGCGGGTGAGCGCTCGGACCCCGTGGCCCTCCGCGTGCAGGGCCTCGACGGTCTGGCGGCCGAAGTGGGCGGTGGCGCCGATGACGAGATACATGGGGTGGCTCCTTCGGTAACCGCTGGTGAGAACGCGTTCAAACTATCAGAACGGAACACTTCGTTCCAAATCGACGTGAGCGGTGTCACAGGCTCCGGGGCGGCCGGGACGAAATATTTGCCTGCGCAGACAGTTTTACTCATCGCCGGCTTCGGCCGGCACGGGGTCGGATCCGCCCGCACCCGTCAGTTCCGACGTCAGAAGAGGTAAGGCAATGACTCGCACACCGCTCTCCCCGGACAACAGCGCGATCGTCCTCGTCGACCACGCGATCGGGTTCTCCAACCTGATCGGGTCCCACACGGTCGAGGAGGTCGTCAGCGGCACGGTCGCGCTGGCGAAGATCGCCAAGGTCTTCGACATGCCGCTGGTCGTCACCAACGGCCTCGACGAGGCGCCGTCCGGCCCGCTGTTCCCGGAGCTCGCCGAGGTCCTGGGCGACCACCCGGTCGTCCGCCGCCGCGAGGGGTTCGACGCGTTCCTGGACGAGGACTTCGCCGCCGCGATCGAGGCGACCGGGCGCAGGCGGCTGATCATGGCGGGCGTCCAGACCGACGTCTGCCTGGCCCTGACCGCCCTGACCGCGCTCGACCGCGGCCACGAGGTGTACGCGGTGGTGGACGCCTCGGCCGCCACCACCAGGGAGACCCACGACACCGCCGTGCTGCGGCTGGTCCAGGCCGGGGTGGTCCCGGTGAACTGGCTGGCCGTCGGATCCGAACTCCAGCGCACCTGGACGGACGAGAGGACCGCGTCCGGCTTCGCCCAGGTGATCTTCGAGCACCTCGGATCGTGGCGGCACCACCACGCGCTCACGGCGAACGCCCACGAGCCCGCGGCCGGGTAGCACGACGCGCGGCGGCCGGCGGTCACCTCGCCGGCCGCCACCGCCCGTTCAGCCGTCCGCGGGTCTTCTGGGGAAGCGCAGGAGGAGCAGGCCGAGACCGGCGCCCACGAACTGGAAGGACGCGATGGCCAGGACGAGGCCGACCGCGCCCACCGCGTCCGCCGAGACGGCGGTCAGGCCCGCGCCCACCGCCGATGCGGCGATCTTGAGGCTGCCCGCGGTGGTGTTGACCTGGCCGAGGCTGTCCGGGGGCGACTCGCGCTGGCGCAGCATCAGCGTCGCCGCGAACACCGGGCCCTCGACCATCCCCGCCACCGCGAACGCCGCCATCGCCCACGGGACGGACGGCACCACGGCCAGCGACGCCAGCGCCGTCCCGAACGCGACCAGCCCGGCCAGCATGACGGGCACGGCGTGCCGGGGCCGCAGCCACCGGCTGGAGGCCAGCGACCCCGCGAGCGACCCGACCGCCATCGCCACCAGCAGCCGTCCGCCCGCGCTGGGCTCCGCGCCGAGGTGCTCGGCGAGCAGCACCGCCGTCACCGCGACCCCGCCGAACCCGAGCCAGGCCAGCGTGGTCGCGGTCGTCAGCGCCCGCAGCACCCGTCCCTCGGCCAGGACGGTGAACCCGCCCATCACGACCCCGGACACCTTCTGCGCGCCCCCCGACGCCCCGGGGAAGGGCAGCAGCGGCAGGGCCAGCACGCCGAGGATCCCGCTCGCCACGATCGCGAGCCCGGCGTACTGGCCCCCCATCGCCCCGGCGAGCGCCGCCGCGAGCCCGGGGCCCGCGATCGCGGCGAGGTTGAAACTGGACGCCTCCAGCCCGTACGCGCGGGAGAGCCGCTCGGCGGGCACGAAACGCGGCAGCAGGCTGGTCAGCGCCACCACCACCGGCTCGGTGCAGCCGATCACCGCCGCGACGCACAACGCCAGCACCAGCGGCGAGCGTCCCGCCAGGAGCAGCAGCAACGCCGTCGCGGCCGCGTATCCCACCGCCATCGCGACCGCGACACGCCGGGGACGCGCCACCCGGTCGACCACGTTTCCGATCACCGGGCCGCTCAGCACGTACGGCAGCGTCATCGCCGCCTGGAGGTAACCGGCGGTCGCGGCGTCCCCCGTACGGGCCTGGACGGTGAGCACCAGCGCCGTCGCCACACCCTCCGCGGAAACACGCAGCAACGTCGCGGCCGTCAGGTGCAGAGGGAGCCCGGCGGGCTTGCCGATCACCCCGAGATCGTGCCACAGGACCGGCGACCTAGACTTTCACATGTGACGGAGACGACTGCGCACGAACACAGGGTCACCAGCGAGGTCGGGCGGCTGCGGACCGTCATCCTCCATCGCCCGGGTGCGGAGCTGAAACGGCTCACGCCCCGCAACAGCGACAAGCTGCTGTTCGACGCCATCCCCTGGGTCGGCCGCGCCCAGGAGGAGCACGACGCGTTCGCCGAGGCCCTCCGGAGCCGCGACGTCGAGGTCCTCTACATCACCGAGCTCCTCCAGGACGCCCTCGAATACGAGGGCGCCCGCGAACAGGCCATCACCGACGTCACCGCCGACCCGCGCCTCGGCGACCAGCTCCGCCGCGTCCTGGACGGCTACCTGCGCGACCAGGACCCCGAGCGCCTCGCCCACACCCTGATCGCCGGGCTCGCCCACGAGGAGCTGAAGTCGGGCCACGGCCTGGCCTACCGCCTCATGGACCGCCTGGACTTCATCGTCGACCCCCTCCCCGGCCTGCTGTTCACCCGCGACAACAGCACCTGGATCGGCGACCGCGTCGCCGTGACCAGCCTCGCCATGGAGGCCCGCCGCCGCGAG
The DNA here is from genome assembly GCF_018603865.1 of Actinomadura sp. NEAU-AAG7. Classification (NCBI taxonomy): domain Bacteria; kingdom Bacillati; phylum Actinomycetota; class Actinomycetes; order Streptosporangiales; family Thermomonosporaceae; genus Actinomadura; species Actinomadura sp. NEAU-AAG7. Next base: position 762,958 of record NZ_JAHFZY010000001.1, on the reverse strand, counting down.
TCCGCCCTGACCGGCCTGATCTACGCCCACCACCCCCGCTTCGCGGGCGTCGACCCCGTCTACACCGCCGACCTCGAACACCTCGAAGGCGGCGACGTCCTGCTCCTGTGCCCCGGCGTGATCGCCGTCGGCACCGGCGAGCGCACCACCCCGGCGGGCGTCGAGCGGCTCGCCCGCCAGGTGATCGGCGCGGGCCTCGCCCACACCGTCCTGGCCGTCCCCATCGCGCAGGAACGTGCCACGATGCATCTCGACACCGTCTGCACGATGGTGGACGTCGATACCGTCGTCATGTACCCGCCGCTCGCCCACTCCCTGACCGCCTACAAGGTCACCCTGGAGGGCGGCGACCTCCGCGTCTCCGGCCCCCACCCCTTCCTGGAGGCCGCCGCCGAAGCGATGTCGCTGGACCGCCTCAAGGTCATCGACACCGGCCTCGACCCCGTCACCGCCGAACGCGAGCAGTGGGACGATGGCAACAACACCCTCGCCGTCGCCCCCCGCCTCTGCGTCGCCTACGAACGCAACATCGAGACCAACGCCCAACTCGAAGCGTCCGGCATCGAGGTCATCCGCATCAGCGGCAGCGAACTGGGCACGGGCCGCGGCGGCCCCCGCTGCATGTCATGTCCGGTTCATCGGGCGTAGCCCCCGACGCCGGCCGCCGGCGCCCCCTCCTTCAACGGGCCACGCGTGCGACCGCTGCATCGCTCCGAACCCGCCTGGCGACTCGCTTCGCTCGAATCCGCCTTCGGACGCGATCGCGGCGCCCGAGACCGTCGCCCGTCGCCGACCTTCCGGCCGGGCAGGCCCTGGCCCGGAGGCGTTGTGACGTGTAGCGGGCTACGGCTTCCCGGCGTCGCCGCCGTCCTCCGGGCGGAGGACGATCGTCCGGAGGGCGTCCCGTAGCAGCCCGGCGGCCCGCGGGGTGAGCGGCGCGAGGAGTTCGTCCTCGGCGGCCCGGCTGGCCTCGACGGCCAGCCGCAGGGTCTCCCGCCCGGCCTCGGTCAGCTCGACCACGTTGCGCCGCCGGTCCTCGGCGTGCGGACGGCGCGCCACGAGCCCCTTGCGCTCCAGCGCGTCCAGCATCGCGACCATCGTCGTCCGGTCGATCCCGAGCCGCTTCGCCGCCTGCTGCTGGGACCCCGGCTCGTGCCCGGCGAGCGTGAGCAGGATTCCGAGATCCCGCCCGTCGATGCCGTAGGGCGCCAGCGCGCCCGTGTTCAGCTCGACCATCCGGTGCTGCGCGTGCTTGAGCAGATACCCGAGGGTCATGCTCACCTCGGGCACCGAACCCTCACCGCTGGACACCCGTCGACTCTATCGCTAGCCTGATCGTCAGTAGTACTGATAATCAGCAGAACGACAGAAGATGGAGACGCAATGATCCTCGTCACCGGAGGCATGGGATTCATCGGTTCGCACACCGTGCAAGCGCTGCTCGACCTGGGTGAGAGCTGTGTGCTGCTCCAGCGCCGTCCGGCGGAGCACGCCGACGAGCGGGTGACCGTCGAGCAGGGCGACATCACCGATCTGGACGCGTTGCTCGGCATCGGCGCCCGCCACAAGATCACCGGCATCGTGCACCTCGCGCACTCCGGCCCCTGGCCGCCGGACCCCGACCGCCCCGTCGAGCAGGCGCGCGGCGCCCTGAACGGCCTGCTCAACGTCATGCGGGCCGCCCAGGACCGGGGCGTCCGCCGGGTCGGCGTCGCGAGCACGATCGGCGTCTACTCCGGCATCACCGCCCGGGGCGCGCTCAGGGAGGACATGCCGCTCCCGATGTCCGCCCCCCACTCGATCCCGACCTTCAAGAAGATCGGCGAACTGCTCAACGGGCACCTGGCGGACGCCACCGGCATCGAGATCGTCAACTACCGCATCTCCGGCACCTGGGGCCCGCGCGACCCCCACGGCGCCCTGTTCTTCGCGGCGCCCGAGCTGGTGCACGCGGCCGTCCAGGGAAGGGAACCGGACCTCTCCACCCTGCTCGCGCCCGCTCACGCGGAGGACGCCCTCGACCTCTGCTACGTGAAGGACACGGGCCGCGCCATCGCCCTCCTCCAACTGGCCGACCACCTGAACCACCGCACCTACAACGTGGCCTCCGGCCGCGCGACGGCCAACGCCGAGATCATCGCGTCCATCGAGCAGGTGATCCCAGGCGCCCGGGTCGGCCTCCCCACCGGAGGTCCCGCCGGCCGGAGCCACCTGGACATCGGCCGGCTCCACGAGGACACCGGCTTCAAGCCCGAATACGACACCGCCCGCGCCGTCACCGACTACATCGCCTGGCTCCGAGCAGGGAACGAGCATTGAGCGCTACCGGCAGAGCGCCGTCCGCACGGCGGCCGTCATGTCGTCGCCCTGCGCGCGCGTGGCGCCCGGGTCGAGGTTCACCATGACGGTCGCCTGGCCGCCGCCGACCGTGGCGCCGCCCGCGGTCTTGAATCCGAGGACGTCACCGCTGTGCCCCCAGTACAGGCCGCCGCAGGGCAGCGTCTTGCTCTCCAGGCCGAGGCCGTAGGCCCGGTGGTGGGGGTCGACGGGGTCGCCTGGGTTGCGGGTCGAGCGGGTCCTCATCATCTCCCGTAGCTGGGCCGGGCGGAGCAGCCTGCCGCCGACGAGGGCGCCGAGGAACCGGTTGAGATCGGCTCCGGAAGAGATCATCGAGCCCGAGGCGCCCGCCAGCGAGGGGTTGAACGCGGTGATGTCCAGGAGCGGCGCGTCGGGGCCCGGTCGCGCGTATCCGCGCGGGTGCGGTCCGGGGATCGCCGTGCTGTCACCGGGCACGGAGGTGTGGCGCAGCCCGAGCGGTCCGATGACGCGGCGGCGGATCTCCCGGCCGTAGGTGTGGCCGGTGACCCTTTGGATGATCATGCCGGCCAGCAGGTAGTTGGTGTTGGAGTAGCCCCAGCGTTCGCCGGGCTCGAACGTGCGCGGATGGGTGAGCGCGAAGTCGACCAGGCCGCGGGTGTCGTGGTGGACCAGCGGATTCCTCAGGATCTCCTGCCGGTCGAGGTGGGCGAGGTAGTCGGGGATGCCGCTGGTGTGCTGGAGCAGTTGGCGGACGGTGACGGCGCGCCCGTCGTTGCCGTTTCCGCGTACGACGCCGGGCAGGTAGCGCTCGACCGGCGCGTCCAGGACGACGCGGCGCTCTCCCACCAGTTGGAGCAGGACCGTGGCCACGAACGGCTTGGTCATGCTGCCGATCCGGTACTCGCTGCCGGCGCGCATCGGCGCGCGGCTCGTGACGTCCGCGACGCCGCTGGTCAGCACGGTGCCGCCGCGCCGGTCCCGGACGTGCAGGACCGCTCCGGGCCCGCCGTCGACCGTGGTCAGCCGGTGCATGAGTTCCCGCAACGGAGCCCGGTCGGCGGCGGCGGTGCCGGTCAGCCCGCCCGCCGCGACACCGGCCACGAGGGCCAGGGCGAGCGCACGCCTCTGCTTGATCATGAGTGTCTCCCGTGGGATTCGAAGGTTCGCGGCTAGACCGCGGCGTGGGCCCCGGCAGGCACGGGGGCGGACGAGCTCCGGTCGCGGGTGCAGATCGCGAGGGCGATCCAGATCAGCGCCGCGCCCGCCGGGAGCAGGTCCAGGTCGAGCGTGATGGTGACGAAGCTGAGAACGACCAGGACGGGGCTCAGGGCGGTCACCGCCCTGCCGCCCGGGGCGCGGACCGCGTACTGGACGAGCAGCGCCACCAGCCCGAGCATGAAGAGCACCGGGCCGATCTCGTAGACCGCCTGGGGGAGCACGGCGGGGACGTCGGCGTACCGGTCGGCGAGCGCGCTCTTCTCGGCGGCGTCCGCGGCCCGGACGCCGACGACGAGGTCGACGATCGTGACGCGGACGAACGTCACCAGCCCGAAGCCGGCGACCGCGGTCATGACGCCCGTCGCGACCCGGCGCGCGGTACCGCCGCCGGTGGCCCTGATGCGGCCGTACAGGCCCGCGATCACCCCGCCGTACAGCACGAGGGAACCGAAGAAGAGCAGATGACCCACCGTCCATGCGGGTCCTGGGCCGTGCTGCCCGTCACGGCCGTCGATCAGCCGGACGACGCCGTAGGCGAGCATGAGAGCGGGGGCGAGGTGAAAGGCGATCCTGGACATGAGCGGTTCTCCCGAGGTTCGAGCCGTGCGTTCCTGCGTCTCGATCCTCGGGCGAACCGGTGTGCGGGCGGATCGCCGCCGCGGCGGGTCTTGGGGCATCGGTGGCGCGGGGGAGGACGGGGGCGAGGCTCCCCCGCGCGACGGAGGTCAGGAGGGTTCGATCAGGCGCGTCTCGTACGCGGCGATCACGGCCTGGACGCGGTCGCGGATGCCGAGCTTGGCGAGGACGTTGCTCACGTGGGTCTTCACGGTGTGCTCACTGACGACCATGGCCGCGGCGATCTCCGCGTTCGACAGCCCGCGGCCGAGCAGGGACAGGGTCTCGCGCTCGCGTTCGGTGAGGACCGCCAGGCGGTCGGAGGCGGTCGCGCCGGAGCGCGGCCGGTTGCGGGTGATGTCGGAGATCAGGCGGCGGGTGACGGCGGGAGCCAGCAGCGACTCCCCCGCCGCGACCACGCGGACCGCGTGCACGAGGTCGTCGCGGCGCACGTCCTTGAGCAGGAAGCCGCTGGCCCCCGCGTAGAGCGCGTCGTAGACGTAGTCGTCCTGGTCGAACGTGGTCAGCATGATCACGCGGGTCGGGGTCTGCGCGCACACGACCTTCGCGGCCTCGATGCCGTCCAGCCTCGGCATGCGGATGTCGAGCAGCGCGACGTCGGGGGCGTGTTCGCGGACCGCGGCGATCGCGGCGGCGCCGTCGCCCGCCTCGCCCGCCACCTCGATGTCGGGCTGCGCGTCCAGGATCATGGCGAAGCCGCTGCGGACCAGCTCCTGGTCGTCGGCGAGCACGACCCTGATCACGCGGTCACCGCCGCGGCGTGGGGAAGCCGCGCCGAGACGCGGAACCCGCCGCCCGGCAGGGGACCGGCCTCGACGGTGCCGCCGCAGGCGGCGACGCGCTCACGGATGCCGATGAGACCGCTGCCCCCGCGCCGCCATCCCGGGTCGGCCCCCGCGTCGCCCTGCCCGTCGTCGGTCACCGTGATCTCCAGTTCGTGCTCGGTCCAGCGGAGCCGGACCTCGGCCTCCCGCGCGTCGGCGTGCTTCACCGTATTGGTGAGCGCCTCCTGCACGATGCGGTAGGCCGCCAGGTCGACCTCGGCGGGGACCGCCCGGCTCCCGCCCTCGACCGCGAGCCGCACGTGGACCTGGGTGCGGTCGACATGCTCGACCAGGCCGGGAAGCTCGCCGATCGTGGGCTGGGGCGCGCGGACGCCGTGGTCCTGCTCCTCCTTGAGGACGCCCAGCATCCGGCGCAGTTGGGCCATCGCGTCCCGGCCCGCGTCGGCGATGGCGTCGAAGACCCGTTCGGCCTGGTCGGGATCGGAGCGGACCACCACCGGACCGGCCTCGGCCTGCACCACCATGATGCTGACGGCGTGCGCGAGCACGTCGTGCATGTCGCGGGCGATGCGCGAGCGCTCCTCCGCCGCCGCCCGCGCCGCCTCGGCCTCCCGCTCGCGTTCGAGCTGCGCGGACCGCTCCACCAGCGCGTCCGACCGTTCCCGTGCGGTCCGTGCGAGCGTCCCCAGCAGGAACGCCGTCACGGGCAGGAGCAGCGTGAACATGAACTCGGCCGCGTCGTTGTCCTTGACCAGCAGCGCGCCGGGCGGGATCGTCGCCACGAGCGCGCCGATGAAGCCCCAGCGCTGCCAGCGGTGCCGCCCCAGGTCGGCGAGCGTGTAGATGGCCACCAGCCCGCCGTATTGCAGGTTCTGGCCCGGTTGGGCGTGCAGCGAGACCCCCATGGCGAAGCAGGCCACGACCACCGCGACCGCGAAGGGAGCCCGCCGCCGCCACACCAGGGGCACGACCGTCCCGAGGTTGAACACCACCCCGAGCGGCGTCACCTCCGGCGCCGAGGCGAACGGCACGAACACCGGCACCGCGACCGCCGCGGCGATCAGCACATCCACCCGCCCAGCGCCCGCACCGGAACGCAGCGGAAGACCAAAACCACGGAACCGACCCGTCATCCACCCAGTATCGCCACCCCAGACGGCATGCCCGCCTCGCCCGCACGAGGGATTTCACGCCACTGACCACCTGAAACCGCCGGTTCCAGCGCGACAACGTGCGAAGGCGGGGGGTTGAAGTAGTAAGCCCAGCCCGCAGCGACCGGGACGTTGCGATCGCGTCCGAAGGCAGGTTCGAGCTTGCGAGAACCTGATCGCGAAGCGAGCCGCCAGGCGAGTTCGGAGCGATGCCAGCGATCGCCGTGTTGCCCGCCGAAGGAGGGAGCGCCAGCGACCGACGCCAAGGGCAACACAATAAAAACAGCTCGGGCGGTGTCGACGGGGGCACGACAGCGCCCGAGCTTGAAGAGGACCATACAAGGTGAGGCGTTGGTCTCTCTAGCCGGGGTATGCCCTACTTGAGGCCGCTCCATACCTGGTTCGGGTGAAAAGGTGGCTGTCCGGTTCCTCGCCGGTGTCCGGGAGGTCGGTCTGGTCGGGCACGCCGGCGTGCGCGCCCCTCGGAGCGGTGGAGCCGTTGCCGCCGGTGGTGCGGGGGGCGCGCAGGACGGCCCAGACGGTGGTCGCGCCCTCTTCGTGGCGGACGCCCCAGCCTTCGGAGAGCGCCTCGACGATGCCGAGGCCACGGCCTCCGAGTGAGGAGAGCGTGCCGGGGCCGCGGCGCGGTTCGGTCATGGCGCCGCCGTCGCTCACCTCAAGTTCGAGCAGGTCACCGCGGCGTAGCCAGCAGACCTTGACCTGCCCGGACGGGAGCGGACGCGCGTGCCGCAGTGCGTTGCTGATGAGCTCGCTCACGATCACACTGGCGTCGTCCACGATGGACTCGTAGACCCCCGAGGCGACCAGCTCCGAGCTGAGGCGCTTGCGCGCGACCGCGACGCTGGACGGTGCGTGTGGTAGCAGTACGACGCTCGACGCCCTCACCTCCCCGTGGATTCGCTTGCTCGGACGAGACCCGCCGCCGCCTGTTTGGTATGACCGAAATGCCCTGATGTTCCGGACCGGAAACCCGGGCGAGAGACTTCACCACCTGCACAACGAGTCACCGGTCGTCCGGTCACGGTGATCACCCCCGTCTGCGGCGTCGGAACGGAATCTCGTCACCAACGGCGACCAACAATGGATCTATCCAGCCAACGGCGGATTACTCCTCACGCGCGCGTTTCGTCCATCACACCCTGTCGTCACCGAACTTTCCCGCAAGAGGCCAGCCTGCCACCTGTCAGGAACGCGGAATGCGCCGGTCACAGCGTTCTCACCGACTCGCACCGGACCTCCTGTCGTCACGGTAAGTAACCATCATCCCGCCCTCCGCAGGACGAGACGCATGCATGTCCCCTTGGTCCCGGATGCCGGATCAGAGGTGGTCACGGCACCCGGTCGGACCTCTGGTTCACCCCTGGTTGAGATGGTCGTCACACTTGTGCCCACTTTGCGGGACATCGTGTGAAATGCATCACGGTTTGCGTGGGCGGAGATCGTTCCGCCCTGCGCCTCGGTCAGCCGTTTCACGATGTAGAGGCCGAGCCCGATGCCGCCGAACCGGCGCCGGTCCCCCGCCTCCCCCTGGACGAAGCGCTCGAAGATCCGCTCGTGGTCGCCCGGCGCGATGCCGACGCCCTCGTCCACCACGGTGACCACCAGGTCGGAGCCCTCGGGGCGCGCCCGCACGCGGACCGTTCCGCCATCGGGGGAGTATTTGAAGGCGTTCTCCAGCAGTTGCCCGAGGACGATGTCGGTCGCCATCGCGTCGCCCCGCGCGAACGGCAGGTCCGCCGCGATCTCCAGCTCGACCTGGTGCAGCGGCGACAGCGACCGGAAGCCCGCCACCACCCCTTCCAGGACGCGGCGCAGGTCGAACGTCTCGATCGTCACGGGCAGCTCGTCCGCGCCGGCGCGGGAGCCGAGCAGCAGGTGCTCGACGAGCCGGCCGAGCGACTGGGCGCGCTCGGCGATCGTGGCGACGGCGGCGCGGCGGTCGGCGTCGGTGAGCTTGTCCCACCGGTTGACCAGCGTGGACGCGAAGCCCTGCACGACCGTGATCGGGGTGCGCAGCTCGTGGCTGGTCGTGGCGAGGAACAGGTCCTTGGCCTCTTCGAGCGCCTTGGCCTCCGAGACGTCCCGGAAGTCCAGGACCAGCTCGCCGGTCTCCTCGATCTCGGCGGCCAGGACGTTCAGCCAGATGCCCGACTCCAGCCGGAACGTCAGCATCTCGCCCAGCGCGGGCATGTCGAACGGCAGCGGGCGGCCGAGCGCGTCCTCCGGCGGGATGCCCGTCAGCGTGTGCGCGGCGGGGTTCCACTGCCGGACGACGAGGTCGTGGTCGAGTACGGCGATGCCGTCCGCGCTGGAGTCGATGACGGCGCGCTCGTGCGCGCGCTGCCGCACCACTTCCGCATACGCGACGGCGTTGCCGACCGCCACGCCGGCATGCCCTGCGAGCAGTTCCAGCAGTTCGAGCTCCATATGGCCGACCTTGCGGCCGGAGAACAGCGCGTACAGCGCTCCATACGGCTTGTTCTGGAGGTAGGACAGGCCGAGCGCGATCGTGTGCAGACCGGGCAGCTCGGACCAGATCAGGTCGCCGAGCCGCCGCTCGCCGGTCGCGAGCTTCACCGTCTTGCCCGAGCGCAGCAGCTCGCCGACCAGGCTGGAGCGCAGGTCGGCGGTCGTTCCGCGCATGTGCTCGGGCAGCCCGGTCATGCTGACCAGCCGCAGCCGGTCGCCCTCGATGCGCACGAAGCCGCCCGCGTCGGCGCCGGTCAGCTCGATGAGCGCGGTGGTGATCCGGTCGAGCACGACCGCGAGGTCGAGTTCGGCGTTGAGGTCGGCGACGATGTCGTTCAGCCGCCGGACGAGCCGCGCCCGCTCCGCCATGTGGTGCTGGACGATCTCGTCGTCCTCGACGGGGTGGTACACCCCCACCCAGCCGAGCGGCGCGCCGGTGGGGTCCTTCAGCAGGCTCGTGTCGATGCGGACGTCGATGAGCCGCCCGTCCTGGTGGAAGCGCCGGGTCGCGATCGAGATCTGCCCGTTCTCGCCCTCCCCCGGCCGCCGCGTGAGCAGCCGCTCCTGGACGGCGTTGTGCTCGGCCTTCAACTCGTCCGGGACGATCGGCGGGACCCGTCCGACCATCTCCTTCGCGCTCCAGCCGAACATCCGCTCCGCCGCCGGATTCCACACCGTGACGCGGTGCCGCTGGTCGACGGCCACGATCGCGTCGGCGGCGCTCTCGATGACGGCTCGCGCGATCGGATCGTGGACCTGGTGATGCACGCCTGTCATCGTGCCACCGGACCCGGGTCCCGCGCCTGTCAACCAGTGCCGAAAAGTTCCCACAGCCAGCCAGGATCGGACGGAAGAACGCCACTTCAGGGGGCTACCTGCATCGAAATCCGCCGACGGTGGACCTGGCGTGGCGTGCCCGTCAACGTCCGGTCCGCGCCACCTTACCGACCAGTAGTGCGGCGGCCGCGGCGACCAGGAACGACAGCAGGGAGGCGCTCATCCACGTCTGCGGCGTGAAGTTCAGGGCGTCGCGGACGTCCGTCCAGAACCCGGCCCAGTGACGCACGGTGCCCGGGTTGACCAACTGGTAGGCGACGACCCCGGCGACCCAGGCCGCGATCATGCCCCAGCGCGACGGCGCGGTCCGCGAGAGGTCCCAGGACCTGCCACGGCCGAGGAAGAAGTCGGCGGCGAGCACGCCGAGCAGCGGGACGAACACCGAGCCGATCAGCGAGAGGAAGCTCGAATAGTCCCCGATGTCCAGCACCAGCGCGAGCACGGTGATCCCGGCGCCGAGCGCGACCGACAGCACCCGCCGGTCGGCGCGCGGCACGAGGTTCTGGATCGACACGGCCGTCGAGTACACGTTCGCGAACGACTGGTCGGCCTCGCGCAGCACGAACACCGCGAAGAACAGCACGCCGAGCGACACGTTCAGGAACGGGTCGAAGACCTTGGTCGAATCGCCCGCGACCAGCGCCAACGCCAGCAGTCCGAGGACGTAGGCGATGATCTGCGTGACCGAGTAGCCCACGGACGCGGCGCCGAACGCCCCGCGCGCGCTCCGGGCGTGCCGCGTGTAGTCGGCCGCGACCGGCACCCAGGAGATGGACACGGCCAGCGCCGCGTCCGCGCCGATCCAGAACCCGCCCCAGGAGCCTTCCGTGAGGTCGGGCAGCGGCTCGCGGACGAGCTGGATGTAGAAGTAGACGAGGGCGATCATCACGGCCGCGGTCACATACCGGCGCAGCATCCGCACCGACCCGAGCGGCCAGATGGTCAGGACGGTGGTGATGGCTCCTGCGGCGATGACGTAGGACCAGCGCGGGACGCCGTCCCAGAGCGCGCGCGCCGCGTCCGCGATGACGATCAGCTCGAACGTCCCCCAGCCGACGAGCTGGGCGATGTTGAGGACGGTCGGAACGTAGGAGAGCCGCGCGCCGAAAAGCCCGCGCAGCAGCACCATCGCCGGTTGGCCGGTCCGCGCGCCCGGCGCGGCGGCGAGGCCGAGCATCAGCCCGCCGAGGACCGTGCCGACCGCCATCGCGACGATGCCCGCGACGATCGACAGCGTCGGCCTCCCGTCCGCGTCCGGCGCGAGCACGGTGTAGGCGCCGGAGAACGCGAAGAGGCTGACCCCGAGGTTGGCCCAGAAGGCGCTCTGGTCCCAGAAGCCGAGGACCTTCGGCGCGGGTTCGTCGAGCGTGTAGGGGACCTCGTCGCGAGGGGCCGCGCCGCGGGGACGGTCGTCCCCGGAACGCGCGTCAAGGGCGGACGTCATGGGGGCACGCTCCCTACGCCGGCATTACCCGGACAGGTTCATGCGGTCGGCGACACCTCGTCGTCGCCCTCTCAGCCCGGCCTGGCCCGAGCTCCCGCGGATATTCGGTCAAACCGATCGTACAGCGCCCAAAGTCATCCTTCGAGGGCGGACAGCGGTCAGGCGCGGTCAGGCCACGTAGGGCGGCCCGTCGCCGCCGTTCTCCATCGGACGCCCCGCCTCGGCCCAGCGCTTCATGCCGCCGTCCACGTTCCTCGCCAGCCACCCCGCCTGGTTGAGCGCGACCGTGACCTGCGCCGACCGCCCCCCGGACCGGCACACCACGAAGACCTCCTGGTCGCGGGGGATCTCCGCGGCCCGATCGCTGAGCTGGCCCATGGGGATGTGGACGGCGGCGGGCGCGTGGCCCGCGTCCCACTCGTCCTGTTCCCGCACGTCCAGCAGGTAGCCGTCCTGCGGAACGTCAGCGGCGTCGACCGCCGGCACGTCGTCCCCGAAAATCATCACACCCCCATGGAACCGCGCGAGGCCCCGTCGCGTCGAATCACCTATGCGGTATCGGACGCTCCTAGTGACGACGCCCGGCCTCGCCATGATCCTCTCACTGGCGGCCTGCGGCGACGAACAGTCCTCCGGCAAACCCGCCGACCGGCCCTCGGGCGCGACCTCCGTCCAGCCCTCGACCGCTCCGGCGGACCACCTCACGATCCAGGTCAGGGCCTCGGCCGAGGCCCCCGCCAAGACCTGGACCCTCAACTGCGCGCCGCCCGGCGGCGACCACCCGAAGGCCGGCGCCGCGTGCGCCGAGCTCGCCAAGGCGAAACAGCCGTTCAAGCCCGTGCCCAAGGACCAGATGTGCACCCAGATCTACGGCGGTCCGGAGATCGCCACGGTCAAGGGCACCTGGCGGGGCCAGAAGATCGACACCAGGTTCACCCGCAAGGACGGCTGCCAGCTCCACCGCTGGACGAGCGTCGGCGCCCTGTTCGGCGACGTCCCGAAGGTGCGCTGACCCCGGCCGGCCAGGCCCGGCGGGTCACTTGAGCAGGCGAGACATCCTCCTGTCCGCCAGGGGCTTGCCGCCGGTCTGGCAGGTCGGGCAGTACTGGAGCGAGGAGTCGGCGAACGAGACCTCGCGGATCGTGTCGCCGCACACCGGGCATTTCTGACCGGTGCGGCCGTGGACGCGCAGCCCGGTCTTCTTCTCGCCCTTGAGGTCCTGGGCTTCGAGGCCGCGCGAGCGCTCGACGGCGTCCCGCAGGGTCGTGACGATCGCCTCGTGCAGGGTCGCGACGTCGTCCTCGGTCAGCGAGGACGCCATCTTGAACGGCGACATCCGCGCGACGTGCAGGACCTCGTCGGAGTAGGCGTTGCCGATCCCGGCGATCACCTTCTGGTCGCGCAGCAGGCCCTTGATCTGGGTGCGCTTGCCCGCGAGGATCGCGGCCAGCGCCTCGGCGGTGAACGCGCCGTCCAGCGGGTCGGGCCCGAGCGAGGCGACCCCCGGCACGTCGGACGGGTCGCGCACGGCGTACACGGCGAGGCCCTTCTTGGTGCCCGCCTCGGTGAGGTCGAAGCCGGAGCCGTCGTCGAGGTGCACGCGCAGGGCCAGCGGGTTCTTCCCGCCCGGCCGGACGGGACGCGCCGGGATCTCGTCCCGCCAGCGCAGCCAGCCCGCGCGGGCCAGGTGGATCACCAGGTGCACGCCGTCCACGTCGAGGTCGAGGAACTTACCGTGCCGGGAGACTCCCGTTATGGTCAGGCCGCCCAGCGCGGTCACCGGCGGGTCGTAGGTCTTCAGCGCGGAGATGGCGAGAACATCGACACGGGCGACGGCGTGTCCGACCGCCCGCTCCCGGAGGAAGCCGGCCAGCGCCTCCACCTCAGGCAACTCAGGCATGACCCCAGTATCGGCGAAGAATTCGTCCACAGGGCTGTGGAAGCCTGTGGAAAACCCTGTGCACAACTCCGGATCGCCCCGCGCGTGGGGCGATTCCGGGCGTCATACCTCTACGAATATCGACAAACCGGCTCAGGGGGCGGTGGCAGATCCGGCAGACAGGGTGTGGATAACTTCCGGGTCACGACCCGCCGGAGGGGCTCGCGGAGGGTGTGACCCGGATCTCGAAATAACCCCTAGGGGGTACGGGTTGTGCCGGGTGTCCGGTTATGGCAGCATGAGGCCCACGAGATACCCCCCAGGGGTAAAAGAGAGGACGCGAGATGAGCACCGCCACCTACACCGTCGCCGGAATGACCTGCGGCCACTGCGTCAGCTCGGTCACCGAGGAGGTCGAGCGGCTCACCGGCGTCACCGGCGTCGACGTGGACCTGAAGACCGGCAAGGTGACCGTCACCAGCGAAGGCCCCCTGGACGACGCCCTGATCGAGGGCGCCGTCGAGGAGGCCGGTTACGAACTCAGGCGCTGAGCGCGGGCAACGGGGACAACGGAGCGAAACGATGAACACAGCGACCAAGCTGGGCGTGTACGCACTGGGCCTGGCGGTCGTCTTCGGCGGCACCACCGGGATCGGCAAGATCGCCGGCCCGGTGGGAGCCACCGCGGACACGGGGCAGGGCGGGCACGGCGGCCACGGCGGCGATACCGGTACCCCGGTACCGGGCGGCCTCCAGATCTCACAGGGCGGCTACACGCTCGTCCCGAGGCGGACGACGTTCAACCCGGGGGAGCTGACCGACTTCCGATTCACGATCAACGGGCCCGACGGCAGGCCGGTCACCGGGTTCAAGCCGCTGCACGGCAAGCGGCTGCACCTGATCATCGCGCGCCGCGACCTGTCGGGCTTCCAGCACCTGCACCCGACCGAGGTCGGCGGCGGGGTCTGGGCGATCGCCATCGTGCTGCCGAAGGCGGGGACGTACCGGTTCTTCACCGACGTCCAGCCGGAGGGCGCGAAGGAGCAGCTCACGCTCGGCACCGACATCTTCGCCGACGGCCGGTCCGAGTACACGCCGCTGCCGAAGCAGGAGCCGGTCTCCCAGGTCGTGGACGGTTACGAGGTCACGCTCGCCGGGCAACTGGTCCCGGGCAAGAGCAGCAAGCTGACGCTCTCCGTCCGCAGGAACGGTGAACCCGTCACGAACCTGGAGGAGTACCTGGAGGCGTACGGGCACCTGGTCGCGCTGCGCCAGGGCGACCTCGCCTACCTCCACGTCCACCCGGACGGGGACCCGGGTGACGGCAAGACCAAGCCGGGCCCCGACATCACGTTCTACGCCGAGGCGCCGAGCGCGGGGGCCTACCGCCTCTACCTGGACTTCCAGCATGAGGGCAAGGTCCGCACGGCGGAGTTCACCGTGCAGGCCGCCACGTCCGGGGGGCCTGTGCAGCAGGCGCCCGAAGAGGGCCACAGCCACTCGCACTGACGTCCGACGGGGAAGGAGAAGGAGGAGCGATGACGACCGACGCGGAGTCCGGGCGGATCGAGCTGGCGATCGGCGGCATGACGTGCGCGTCGTGCGCCGCCCGCATCGAGAAGCGCCTCAACAGGATCGAGGGCGTGACCGCCTCGGTCAACTACGCCACCGAGAAGGCCCGGGTGGAGTTCCCCGAGGGGGTGTCTCCGCAGGAGCTGATCGCCTCGGTCGAGAAGGCCGGCTACACCGCCGAGCTGCCCCCGCCGCCGAAGCCCGCCGAGGGCCCCGGCGAGGAGGAGCCGCGCGACGACGGGCTGCGCGTGCTCCGGGAGCGGCTGCTCACGGCGATCGCGCTGTCGGTGCCGGTCATCGCGATGGCGATGGTCCCGGCGCTCCAGTTCGACAACTGGCAGTGGCTCTCGCTGACGCTGGCCTCGCCCGTCGTCGCCTACGCCGGCTGGCCGTTCCACAAGGCGGCGTTCACCAACCTGCGGCACGGCGCCGCGACCATGGACACGCTCGTGTCCGTCGGCACGCTCGCCGCGTATGGCTGGTCGGTGTGGGCGCTGTTCTTCGGGATGGCGGGCGAGCCCGGCATGCGGCACGGCTTCGAGTTCTCCATGACCCGGTCGGACGGGTCGATGAACATCTACCTAGAGGCCGCGTCCGGCGTCATCGCGTTCATCCTGGCCGGCCGCTACTTCGAGGCCCGCTCCAAGCGCCGCGCGGGCGCCGCGCTGAGGGCGCTGCTGGAACTCGGCGCCAAGGAGGTGTCGGTCGTCCGCGACGGTTCGCGGGAGGAGCGGATCCCGGTCGAGCAGCTCGCGGTGGGCGATGTGTTCGTCGTCCGTCCCGGCGAGAAGATCGCCACCGACGGGACGGTCGAGGAGGGCTCGTCCGCGGTGGACGCCTCGCTGCTGACCGGCGAGTCCGTCCCGGTGGAGGTCGGGCCGGGCGACACGGTCGCGGGCGCGACCGTGAACGCCGGCGGGCGCCTGCTGGTGCGGGCGACCCGCGTCGGATCCGACACCCAGCTCGCCCAGATGGCGCGGCTGGTGGAGGACGCGCAGACCGGGAAGGCGCAGGTCCAGCGGCTCGCCGACCGGATCTCGGGGATCTTCGTCCCGGTCGTCATCGCGCTCGCCATCGCCACCCTCGGCTTCTGGCTCGGTACCGGCAACGGCCTCGCCGGCGCCTTCACCGCCGCCGTCGCCGTGCTGATCATCGCGTGCCCGTGCGCGCTCGGCCTCGCCACCCCGACCGCCCTCATGGTCGGGACCGGACGCGGCGCGCAGCTCGGCATCCTGATCAAGGGGCCCGAGGTGCTGGAGTCGACCCGCGCGATCGACACGGTCGTGCTCGACAAGACCGGAACCGTCACCACCGGCAAGATGGCGCTGGTCGAGGTCGTCACCGCCGACGGCGTGGAGGAGACCGACGTCCTGCGGCTGGCGGGCGCGCTGGAGGAGGCGTCCGAGCACCCGATCGCGCAGGCCATCGCGAAGGGCGCCCGGGACCGCGCCGGCACGCTCGGCACCGTCGAGGACTTCGCGAACGTCGAGGGGCTCGGCGTCCAGGGGATCGTGGACGGGCACGGCGTGCTCGTCGGCCGCCCGCAATTGCTCGCCGAGTGGTCGCAGGAGCTGCCGCCGTCCCTGGTGGCGGCGATGGAGTCGGCGCAGGCCCTCGGCCACACCGCCGTGGCGGTCGGCTGGGACGGCGAGGCCCGCGCGGTCGTCACGGTCGCCGACCAGGTCAAGCCGACCTCGGCCGAGGCGATCGAGCGACTGCGCTCGCTCGGGCTGCGTCCCGTCCTGCTGACCGGCGACAACGCCACCGTCGCCCGGACGGTCGCGGACACCGTCGGCATCGAGGAGGTCATCGCCGACGTCCTCCCGCAGGACAAGGTCGACGTCGTCAAGCGCCTCCAGTCCGAAGGGCGGACGGTTGCGATGGTCGGCGACGGCGTCAACGACGCCGCCGCGCTCGCCCAGGCCGACCTCGGCCTCGCGATGGGCACCGGCACGGACGTCGCGATCGAGGCGTCCGACCTGACCCTCGTCCGCGGCGACCTGCGCGCCGCCGCCGACGCGATCCGGCTGTCCCGCCGCACGCTCCGCACGATCAAGGGGAACCTGTTCTGGGCCTTCGCCTACAACGTGGCGGCCCTGCCGCTGGCGGCGTCCGGGCTGCTCAACCCCATGATCGCGGGCGGCGCGATGGCGTTCTCCTCGGTGTTCGTGGTCAGCAACAGCCTCCGCCTCCGCGGCTTCAAGGCCCTGGCGGACACGACCCCCGACACGGCGGCGACGTCCCTCACCACGCCTCGCAAGGAAGTCCCGGCGACCCACTGATCCCGGAGGGCGGCGAGCCGCACCACCCGCGCCCCGCCGCCCTCCCCCGGCGCCCCGAACCCCACCCGGGTATCGGGGCGCCCCTGTGTTCGGACCCCTCCGCCGCCCTCGGTGTGTCTTGCCTCGTGGGCCGCGGGCCGGTCGCGGCCGCGGTGCGGGGCCGGTCGAGTGTCAGTTCCGGGGGCCAGGCAGTGCGTGCCTGATCGGGCTGGCGTTGCGTGCCCGGCGGGTGTTTGACCTCGGACGGTGAAACTTGGGGGGCGAACCTCGCAAAGCGCGCGGTCGCTGGTGGGGGCCCCGCGCTAACGTTTTCCGGGTGTTCCTGGCAACCTGGTAGGGACTCGCGCCGTCTCATAACGGGTGAGGCCGAAGGGAGCAAGCGCACGATGAGGATCGCCGACGAGCTTCTCCTGCTGGCCATTCATCCGGCCGGCGGACGGCCCGTCATCGGCGCCGCGAAGCTCGACCTCGCGTTGTCCGGCGCGATCCTCGCCGAACTCGTCCTCTCCGGGCGCGCCTACCTGGAGGGCGGACACGTCCGGCCGCGCCCCCCGGGCGCCGCGGACGTCACGCCCGGCGCCGTCACCGGCAGGTCGCTCGCGCGGGACCCCGAGCTGGACGAGGCGCTCGCGCGCATCGCCCGGTCGCCCGGTGTCGCGACCGACCGGTGGGTGGCCGTGCTGAGCGGCGCGGCGCTGCTGCTCAGGCTGCGCAACGGCCTGATCGGACAGGGCATCCTCGCCGAGGAGGAGCAGTGGATCCTCGGCGTCCTGCGCTCCAGCAGCCACCCCGAGCTGAACCCCCTGCCCCGGCGGGAGATCGTCGCGCGTCTGGACGCGGCCCTCGCGAGCGCGCCGCTGGACGGCATCGCCCCCGACCCCCGGACGGCGATGCTGCTGGAGATCGCGCACGCGTGCGACCTCGCCCGCATCCTGTTCTCCGCCGTCCCCGACCTGGACGGACGCGTCGCCGCCGTCACGGCGGGGGGCTGGGCGGGCCCCGCCGTCGCCAGGGCGATCGCCCGCAAGCAGGCGGCCGTGTCCGTCCCGATCCCGGCGCAGGACGGTTCGTCCGGCGGCTCGCCCACCTGAGCGCGGCCTCCCTTCGCGGTCAGCCCCGGTGTGCGGGTCGCTCCAGTTCGTATTCGACCTCACCCTGCTCGGTGCCGGGAAGGGGGTCGTCGAACTGTGGATAGAACGTCCGGACGTACCGGAGGCCCGCCTTCTCCATCACGCGGCGGGACGCGAGGTTGACCGCCATCGTCTGGGCCCACACCCGGCGCACGCCGAGGTCGGCGAACCCCTTGCCGATCAGCGCCCGCGCCCCCTCGGTGGCGTATCCCCGTCCCCAGACCGAGGACTTGAGCCGGTAGCCGAGCTCAACGTCGGCGGCGTCGCCGCCGTCCGGAGGCTGGAGGGCGAGCCAGCCCACGAACTCGCCCGTCGATCGCTCGTGCGCGGCCCAGCGTCCGGTCGGTCCCCGGGCGTAGTCGCGCAGGATCCCGGGCAGGACGTCGTTCTCGATCTCCTCGCGCGGGGTCGGCCCGCCGGTGAGGAAGCGCATCACCTCGGGATCGCCGTCCAGCCGGACCAGGTGGTCCGCGTCCGCCTCGGTGAACCGCCGCAGCAGCAGGCGGTTCGTCTCCAGGAACACCTCCACCGGCAAGCCTTCCGACGAGGAACGTCATCCGCCGTCATTGTGCGCGCGGCCTCCACGACCGGCCAAAAGGATTTGGCGTCATCACGCCTTGAACGAGATCCATACGTCGGGCGGCAGGTCGGGACGGGACGGCACCGCCCTGCGCTCCTCCGTCCAGGCGCCGGGGGCGATCGCGGCCGCGACGCGGCGCCAGAACCGGACGGCGGTCAGGTTGTCGTCCTGGAAGGCGATCTCCCAAGGGCCCGGATGCCGGGCCACCACCTCCTGGACCCCGCGCAGCCCGAACCCGCTCCGGCGCGCTCCCCGCACCACGAAGAACGAGTTCAGCACCCGCCCCTGGCCGGTGAGCCCCCGGACGAGGGCGAACCCGACCGGCCGATCTCCGCTCGCCAGCAGGTAGGCGGCCCGGTCGGCGTCGTCCAGCGCGGACTGGAGCCGCTCGCTCCGGAACGTCCCGTCCGGGAAGGGCAGCACCTCGCGGAACTGCGACATGTCGTGCTGGAACATCAGCCACAGGCGCTCCAGGACGGGACGGTCGTCGGCCCCGGCCGGCCGAACAGACAGATCGGACATGAGAATCCTTCGCATGGAGGGCACCGCGAACCCGCTCGGAGCGACGCGTACGAGGGGGCCCGGAACGCCCCGGAACGCGAAAAAGCCTCCCCGCCGGCTACGGCTAGGAGGCTCGCTGAACGACAAGATCATAACATCCGGCGGCATCGGCGGGGCCTGTGCTCGCGGGTGGTCGAGGTCGCCGCGCCGCACGGACCCGCGCCTCGTCGTCGCGGCAGCCGTCGGCAAGGCGCACACGACGTATGAGGGACGCCGTCGTGCCTGGTCACCGACGAGGCGCCGCGCATCACACGCGGACGGTCGTCGCAGGCCCTCGCCGGCGCGCTCGGCATCGCAACGGCCTTCGGCGCGCCGCCGGGGGACTACGGCCCGAGGTCGGCGTGGGCTCGCGCGCACGCCGCCTCACCCAGGTTCGCGCGGACCTAGTGGACGGCGAACATCCCGCGCAGGCCCGTGACCAGCGACCCCAGACAGGGGTCGGCCGCGGCGTCGTCAAGGGCGTCCGCCAACTCCTGGCGGTAGGTCGGGGCGGCCCGCTCCTGGAGGGCGCGGCCCTCCTCGGTGATGATGGTGTAGACGCCGCGCCGGTCCTTCGGACACATGTCGCGCCTGGTCAGACCGGCCGACTCCAGCCGGGCGACGAGGCGGCTGACCGAGCTCTGGTTGAGGCCGATCAGGTCGGCGAGCTCCTGCATCCGCAGTTCGCCCTCGCCCGAGTGCGCCAGCCGGCACAGCGCGCGGAACTCCGACAGTCCGATGCCGTGCCCGCGTTGCAGCGCCTTGGCCAGCCG
Source organism: Actinomadura sp. NEAU-AAG7 (assembly GCF_018603865.1). Lineage (NCBI taxonomy): Bacteria > Bacillati > Actinomycetota > Actinomycetes > Streptosporangiales > Thermomonosporaceae > Actinomadura > Actinomadura sp. NEAU-AAG7. The sequence goes on along the minus strand of NZ_JAHFZY010000001.1, from coordinate 743,322 downwards.
GTGCTCGACCCTGCCGAACAGGGTGACCACCTCGTTCCAGACCCGGTCCTCTATCTCGACATCCGCTGCGCTCATCACGCCACCTCGGCTTTCCGTTGACAGCACTGTACATGCGGTGCGAATATCTGCATGCACATACATTACATGTAGGCACATGCAAACGGAGGCGCACGATGACCAGTCCGCTGTTGCTCCCCTACGAAGGCCCGCACCTGACGCTCCGCAACCGCATCGCGATGGCGCCGATGACCCGAGGACGGGCGGACGACGTCACCGGCGTACCGAATCCGCTGACCACCCGGTACTACGTGCAGCGCGCGGGCGCCGGGCTGATCGTCAGCGAGGGGATCTGGGCGGACCCGCTCGGCAAGTCCGGCCCCGGCGTCCCGGGCCTGGTCACGGACGCGCAGGTCGCGGGCTGGCGGGAGGTCACCGACGCGGTGCACGCGGCAGGCGGGACGATCTTCGCTCAGCTCTGGCACGTCGGACGGCTGACGCATCCGATCACGCTCCGGGACGGCGCCGCGCCGGTCGCCCCGTCCGCCGTGCGGATCGAGTCGCAGCAGGTCTTCACCGCCCGGGGCGACGTCGACCATGTCACGCCGCGCGCGCTGACGACGGCGGAGGCCGAGGGGGTGATCGCCGCGTTCGCCGCCGAGGCGCGCAACGCGATCAGGGCCGGGTTCGACGGGGTGGAGATCCACGGCGCGAACGGCTACCTCATCCAGCAGTTCCTCGCGGAGAACACCAACCTGCGCACCGACCGGTTCGGCGGCTCGCGCGAGGGCCGGATCCGCTTCGCGCTGGACGTGGTGGAGGCCGTCGCCGCCGAGGTCGGGCCGGAACGGGTCGGGCTGCGGATCTCGCCCGACAACCCGGAGAACGAGATCGCCGAGCGGGACCCGCGCGGCACCTACCGGGCGCTCGTCGACGCGCTCGACCCGCTCGGCCTCGCCTACCTGCACGTCATCGAGCGCGGCGCCTACCAGGCGCTCGCCGATCTGCGTCCGCGCTGGTCGGGCACGCTGATCGGCAACTACAACGGCCCGGAGCCGACCGGGCAGGGCGCGGGCGAGGAGGCGCTCGCGGCGGGCCTCGCGGACGTCTTCTCGTTCGGACGGCTGTTCCTGTCCAACCCCGACCTGCCGTCCCGGTTCGCGACCGGCGCGCCGCTGGCCCCCTTCGACCCGGCGACCGTCTACGGCGGGGGCGCCGAGGGGTACGTCGACTACCCCGAGGCGCCCGTGCCCGCCATCAGATAGGGACGTCCCAGAAGGCGATCTCGTGGCGCATGCCCTCCAGGAACAGGGACTCGGCGCGGGCGGGGTCGGCGCCGGACTCGTCGATCATCTGCGCGACGCGCCGGGTCAGCTCGGCGAAGCCGGGGTCGGCGTAGGTGTCGACCCAGCGCCGGTAGCGCGGCTCGGCCGGCGGATCCTCGGCGAGCCGCGCCCCGAGCGTCGAGTAGCCCCACATGCAGGGGTAGAGCGCGGCGAGGCCCTCGGCGTAGGAGGCGGCGCCGTCCAGGAGGAACGCGGTGTAGGCGGCGCACGCGGGGCCCTTCTTCGCGCCGTCCAGGTCGGCGCCGAACCCGGCGGAAAGCGAGCGGTGCAGGTCCAGTTCGTCATGGAATGTCGCGTGCGCGAGATCGACGAGGTCGCCGAGGTGCTCGTCGGGCGCCTGCCAGGCGAGCCGGGAGAACACCCGGACATAGTCGTGCAGGAAGAGGTAGTCCTGTTCCAGCCACGACCGGAACACCGCCTCGGGGAGATCCCCCCGGGCGATCCCGGCGACGGTCGGGTGCCCGAGTTGCTCCTCGACCAGCGGACGGCCGAGTTCTTCCAGGTGGGACGCGAGACTCATGCCGAAAAGTCTGGCAGACGACGTGAGCCCCGCCAGGGTGACCCGGCGGGGCTCCGTCGTACGTAGGCCGGTGTGTGGGTCGCCTCTCGGCGAAAGGCACAACACGGCTCCAGCCGAACGGTATTCCGTGAAGGCGATAGGTGAGGCCCGGGGACACCAGGCACACCGGCTTGTTCTGTGTAACCGACGGCTCACCGGGATTGTTCCCCGGGCCTCAGCGCGCCGCCGGGACGTCCGGAACGTCGGCGAACGTGCCCGTGCGCCGGATGGTGTGCCAGCGGAGCCCCGCCCCCAGCACGGCGGTCACCACCGACTGCACGACGACGAGGTACATGAGCTGCCGGTAGACGACCTGCTGGAGCGGCAGGACCCACAGCGGGCGCAGCCGCTCGCCGTCCAGCCAGAGCGCGTAGGCGCCGGCGGCGGTCTGGGCGGCGGCGAAGGCCGTCCACATCAGCAGGGGCGCGGACGGGTCGAGGAAGGCCAGCCCGTACAGCACGAACAGGTCGACGGCGGGCGCGAACAGCGGTGTGAGCACCTGGAACACGAGCAGGTAGGGGAGGCAGCGGCGGCCGAACCGTCCCGATCCGCCGCGTTCGACGACCGAGCGGCGGTGCTTCCACATCGCCTGCATGGTGCCGTAGCACCACCGGTAGCGCTGCCGCCAGAGCTGCCGCAGCGAGGACGGCGCCTCCGTCCAGGCGAGCGCCTTCTCCTCGTAGACGACGCGGAGGCCGGTGCGGCAGATGGCCATGGTGAGGTCGGTGTCCTCGGCGAGCGTGTCGCCCGGGACGCCGCCCACCCGCGCGAGCACCGACGCGCGGAACGCGCCGATCGCGCCCGGCACGGTCGGCATGCAGCGCAGGATGTCGAACATCCGGCGGTCGAGGTTGAAGCCGATCACGTACTCGATGTGCTGCCAGCGGCCGATGATCCCGCCCCGGTTGGCGACCTTGGTGTTGCCGCTGACCGCGCCGACGCCCGGGTCGGCCAGCGGCGCGACGAGGTGCCGGAGGGTGTCGCGCTGGAACACCGTGTCGCCGTCCACCAGGACGAGCGTCTGCGTCGCCGCCGCCGCGACGCCCGCGTTGAGCGCGCTCGGCTTGCCGCCGTTGGCCTTCCGGATCAGCCTGACCTGCGGCAGCGCCAGGGACTTGACGATCTCGGACGTGCGGTCGGACGACCCGTCGTCCACCACGATCACCTCGACCGTCCCGGGGTAGTCGGTGTCGACCAGCGACCTGACCGTCGCCGCGATCCCGGCCTCCTCGTTGTACGCGGGGACGATCACTGAAACAGGCGGAAACGGATCGGGCGGCAGGCCGGCCGGAGCGGGCGCGCCGGAGGACCGCGGACGGCGGCGCGACCGGCCGCGCGTCCGGCGGGTGTGGACGTGCGCGAAGAGCAGCAGCATCGCGAGCCGCGCCGCGTACAGGACGCCGGTCGCCCCGAACAGCAGGGCCAGCGTCCCCGTCAGGTTGGACGCGGCGCGCTGCGCGGTGACGAGCGTCCAGCCGACGGCCTTCTCCCGAGCGGGCACCGGGACCTCGGCGGACGGCATCGCCAGCGCGCCGGTCAGCGTCGTGAACCGGTAGCCGCGGGGGGCGAGCCGGTCGATGATCTGTTCCAGCGCCGCGACCGTCTCGGTCCGGTCGCCGCCCGAGTCGTGCAGCATCACGACCGCGCCCTCGCCGCGCCGCTCCGCCGCCAGCGCCGACTCGACGATCTTCGCGGTGCCGGGACGCGCCCAGTCCTCGGTGTCGCGGTCGGTCAGCACGACGACGTACCCGTCCTCGCCCGCCCGCCGCGCCGCGCGCCATTCGGCGTCGCTCAGCCCGTCCGGGACGGACGAGTACGGCATGCGCATCAGTCTCGTGTGGACGCCCGCCGCGCCCGCCAGTGCCCGCTGGGTGAGGTCCAGTTCCAGCCTGTTCCGCCAGGCGGGCGCGGAAGCCATGTCCAGGTGCGTGTAGGTGTGCGAGCCGATCTCGTGGCCCTCGCGCAGGATGCGGCGGGTCAGCCCGGGGTGCTCCGCGACGTGGGCGCCGATGGTGAAGAACGTGGCCCGCGCGCCGCGCCGCCGCAGCACCTCCAGGACGCGGGGCGTCCAGCGGGGGTCGGGGCCGTCGTCGAAGGTCAGCGCGATCGTCTTGGACGGCATGCGGAGGCTGCGCGGCGTTCCGTCCGCGAGGCTGAGCACCGGGCCGCCGCCGGTGACCGCGGCGGGGGCCCGGCCCGGCCGCTCCTCGTGCGGCGCCTCGCCGACCGCGCCGTGCGCGAACCCGTCCAGCAGCAGGAGGACGGTCAGCGCCAGCCCGCCGAGCAGGAGCAGCACCCAGTGTCCCCGCGGCTCCCTCGGCGGCCACGGGCGCCCGGCCCTCAGCGCGGCTTCCTCGTGTGGCCCCGACCGGGCGGGAGCGTGGGCGTGGGCGTGCTTCCGGGGTGGTCCACGGTCGCGGTCACGGACGGGACCGGCGCCGGGGTCGAGGCCGCCGGTTTCGGCCGTGTCGGGACGGGCGTGGACGGCGCCGGACCCGCGACGCGGGGAGGCACGGCCACGGGCACGCGGCCCGGCTTCCGCGCCCGGTCCCCGGTCCTGTGCCGCGCTTTGGCGGGTCGTTTCGGTGCCGTGTTCGCATCCGCCGAGGGGCGGTGGGACGGGGCGTCCCACCTGGTCAGCGGCACGTCAGCGCCCGTCGCGACACCGGCCCCGAGCGCGCCGAGGAACAGCACGAGCAGCGCCCCGGTCACCATCCCGGCCCGTCGGGCGAGGCGCCGCCGCCGTCCGCTCGGATCCGCGAACACCGGGGCGACGAGCGCGGCGCCGGTTTCCGGACGGCCGTCACCGGAGGATGGTTCGTCCAATACGGGACGTCGCGTCGAGGCGTCGCTGATCATTTTGTTCCATTACTTCGCGGGGCGAGGGGAACGTCCCTTGCGCTCCGCGCCGGCACGTTCACAACTTCAGCGCCACACGCGCCTTTTGTGTCACACCGCCCTGGAAATCCCTGCACAATGACCTGGGTGACGAAGGCGGAGGTACGGGCGGAACATGCGGTGAAGGAGGACGAACTCGGGCGTGCGCTGCGGGCCGCGCAGAAGGGCGACGAAGCGTCCTTCCGCCTCCTCTATCGCGACGTCCAACCCCGGCTGCTGCGCTTCGCGGGCGCGCTGGTCGGCGGCGACGCCGAGGACGTGACGTCCGAGGCGTGGCTCCAGATCTCCCGCGACCTGCCGAGCTTCCGCGGCGACCTCGACGGCTTCCGCGGCTGGACCGCGACGATCACCCGGCACCGCGCCCTGGACCATCTGCGCCGCCGGTCCCGCCGTCCGGCGACCGAGCTGCCCGTCGAGGAGCTGGTCGCGCTCGCGGCGGAGGGCGACACCGAGTCGATCGCCCTGGACGGCATCGCGACCGGCGACGCACTGCGCCTCATCACCGAGCTGCCCCGCGACCAGGCCGAGGCGGTGCTGCTGCGCGTGGTGATGGGCCTGGACGCCAAGTCCGCGGGCCGGGTCCTCGGCAAACGGGCCGGCGCGGTCCGCACCGCCTCGTATCGTGGGTTGCGACGGCTCGCCGAGCGGCTGGCCTCCGCGGCACCCGATGTCTCCCCGGCCGACAGCTCCCCGCCGGAAACAGGACCGCCTGAGACGGCCCCACAGGAAACAGCCCCACCGGAGTCCGCCGACCCGACGACGGCGCGGCAGGAGGCAGCGGAACCGCCGCAGGACGCCCTCCCCGCACACCGTGGTGACATAACCGGCGGTCCCGGCGCTGAAGGGGTGAGATGAACGACCACCACAGGTCCGGTGGGCTCGATCCGAGCACCGCCGAGCACCTGCTCGACACCGCCGCGCGCACCGCCGCCGGTCGCCCGCCCGCCGCCGAGTCCCCGCCGAAGGACGACGTCGCCCGCCTGCGGGAGGTCCTGGCCGCCGCGGGGGCCCCCGCGCGTCCGGACGAACTCGCGGGCGAGGACGCGGCCGTCGCGGCGTTCGCCGCGGCCTGCGCGCCCAACCCGTCCTGGTGGGCCAAGACGGTGCGCGTCGCCGGCGCCCACCTGCGCCGGCTGGCCATGCTGCCCCGGATCGTACTGCTCAAGATCTTCGTGGGCGCCGCGATCCTGGTCGCGACCGGCGGAGTCGCCGTCGCCGCCGGGACCGGGCACCTCCCCGGGCAGGACCCGACCCCCGCCCCCACGCACCGCTCCCCGAAGGTGCCCATCGAGGAGACGGACCGCCCGGCGACGCCGAGCGGGTCCCTCGGGCCGAAGGCCCCGGCGCCCACGCCGTCCAAGAAGGCCGAGCAGAACAACGGCAAGGCCAAGGGCAGGTCCGAGCAGGACGGCAAGGGCCATCCCCAGAAGCAGGGCGGGCCCGAGAAGACGACACAGGAGAACCCGGGCGGGGGCCACGGCCAAGGGCCGGAGAACAACACCGACAAAGGGGCCGGCAACGGCGAAGGCCACGGGAACGGAAACGGGAACGGCACCGGAAACGGGAACGGGAACGGAAACGGGAAGGGCAAGGGGCACGGTCACGGCCGGGGGAACGGCGGTGGGAACAACGGCGGGAACGGGGGCGGCCAGGAGTACGGCGGCCCCGGCTCCGGTTCCGGTTCCGCCCCGAACCCCGGTTCCGCCCCGAACCCCGGTTCCGCCCCGAACCCCGGTTCCGCCCCGAACTCCGGTTCCGGGCACCCCGGGGGACACAAGCCCGCGCTAGCCGGTTAGACCGCGACCTCGTCGGCGTGCCGGACGACGTGGTCCACGAAGCCGTACTCGCGCGCCTCCTCGGCCGTGAACCAGCGGTCGCGGTCGGAGTCGGCCGCGATGCGCTCGACCGGCTGCCCGGTGTGGAAGGCGACCCGCTTCTGGAACACGTTCTTCGTGAACAGCATGTTCTCGGCCTGGATCTTGATGTCGGACGCGGTGCCGCCGATCCCGCCGGACGGCTGGTGCATCAGGATCCGCGCGTGCGGCAGCGCGTACCGCTTGCCCGGCGCGCCCGCGCACAGCAGGAACTGACCCATCGACGCGGTGAACCCCAGCGACAGCGTCGCCACGTCGTTCGGAACGAACTGCATCACGTCGTAGATCGCCATTCCGGCGGTCACGGAACCGCCGGGCGAGTTGATGTAGAGGTGGATGTCGCGCGCGCGGTCCTCGGCGGCCAGCAGCAGCATCTCGCCGCAGATCCGGTTCGCGATCGCGTCGTCCACCTCCTGGCCGAGGACGATGATGCGCTGCCGCAGCAGCCGCTGGAAGACGTGCTCGCCGCCGAGCGCGGACATCTCGTCGGCCTTGGCGGTCGGGCCGAGGGCGCTCCGGTCGAAGGCGGTGGGGAGGAGATCGGTCGGAACGAAATCGGTCGTGTGAACGGACATGCCCCCAGGGAATCCGCATGTCAGGAGGTATGTCCAACAACACTTTCCGGCGCTTCCACAACCCCGGGTTGTTAATCTGGGAGGTGTGGAGGCCGACCTGCCGGGCATGCGCGCGTTCGTGGCCGCCGCCGAGGAACTGCACTTCGGACGGGCGGCCGCGCGGCTCTTCCTGACCCAGCAGGCGCTCTCCAAGCGCGTCCGCCGCCTTGAGGCCGCGCTCGGCGCGCCGCTGTTCGACCGCACGACCCGCTCCGTCGAGCTGACCTCCGCCGGATACCGGCTGCTGCCCCTGGCCCGTGAGACGCTGGCCTCCTTCGACGCGGCGGTGGATTCCGTCCGGGGCGTTTCCGTCCCCTTGCGCATCGACGTCTATCACGAGCGTTTCACGCCGATGGAGGTCATTCGCGAGGCCATCGCGCCCTTTCCGGACCTCACCGTGGAGCCGAGCATGCGGCAGGGTCTGGCCGCCGCCGTCCCCGCCCTTCTCCGCCGCGAGATCGACGCCGCCTTCGGCTACGCGAACGACCTCGGCCGCCCCTGGCCGGACGAGTTGAACCGCCGCCTGTTCTCACTCGTCCCGCTCCACGCGTTCGTCTCCGAGGACCACCCGCTGGCCTCCCGGCGCACGCTCGCGATGGCCGAACTCGCGTCCGCCGGACTGGTGATGCCCGACCCGGCGGGCGCGACCGAATGGCGGGCGTATCTGACGCGCTTCACGTCCGAGTTCGGCATCCCGCTCCGCTTCTCCGAGCCCGCGATCGGCATTCTCAGCTACCGGCAGCTGATGGACCGCGAACGGCGGGCCGTCACCGTGGGCGAAGAGGGGATGACGCTGCCGTCGGAGGACGGGGTCCGGCGGCTCCCCATCGTCGACCCGGTCCCGCTGTTCCCCTGGTCGGTCGTCTGGCACCGCCGGAACCACGACCCGAAACTCCGCCGGCTTCTCGCCCTGCTCCAGCCGCCGCCCCCTCCGGACGACCCGCACCGCTGGCTGCCCGAATAGCGCGGTGTTCAGCCGGGCCGCGTGTCCATCATCTCCCGGGTGATCGCCCACCGCTCGTGGTCCATCCATTTACCCCGGATGCAGATGAAAGCCGGAGAATACCCTTCCTTCCGGAACCGCAATCTCCTGACCAGTTTCAGTGACGGGATGTTCCCGGGTTGGATGTCGGCCTCCAGGCGGTGCAGGCCGAGATCGGTGAAGGCGTAGTCGAGCAGCAGGTCGACGCCCTCGGTCATGTACCCCGAACCGGCGCTCGGGGCGAAGGCGCCGTACCCGATCAGGCCGCGCTGGTAGGCGCCCCTGACGATCTCGTTGAGGTTGGCGAACCCGACCATGCTGCGGCGTTTCGCGAGGCAGATGACGAATCCGTCGGCCGAGTGCCGGTCGAAACGTGAGACGTAGTCGTCGAACTCGTCCGGCGTGGTGGGCAGGACGATCCAGCGGCGGTGCAGGGCACGGCTCGACTCGACCAGCCCGAGGAACTCCTCCCGGTCGTGCTTCGTGATACGGCGAAGCGCGACCCTGCGCCCCTGGCGCAGGAACTCGGCATTCGTCTCCACCCGCACACCACGAACATACACCTGCGACCGTTTCCGCCCGGCGCGGTAATGCGCCCGATAACGGCCATCCTGGCGTTTTGTCCAATGCCTCCGGTGCAGCGCGCAACGGATGATGCCGGAGGGTCGCGACCGCCCAGGGGCCGAACTCCCGCGCCCGCCCCCGCCCCGAGGCCCGCGGCCGGCGCTTGACCTCAAGCATTGATGAGGTTTCAGAGTGGGGCCGGTAGGGCGGCCCAGTCGGATGACGGATTCCGGCAGCGGTCGATCTTCGTAGCTTCGATCCCGTTGGCCCCGTTTCGAGGAGTGGGAACATGACCGAGAATCCGCTGCGAGTCGCGATCATCATCGCCAGCACCCGGGAGGGGCGTTTCGCGCCGACGGTCGGCACCTGGTTCGCCGGGGTGGCCGCCGAGCGCGACGACATGACCCTTGAGGTGCTGGACGTGGCGGACACGCCACCCCCCTCGGCGTTCGGCGCCGCCGCGCCCGGGAGGTTCGGCGAGGTGTCGGCGAAGCTGGCCGAGGCCGACGCCTACGTGGTCGTGACCTGCGAGTACAACCACAGTTTCCCCGGCACGCTGAAGAACCTGATCGACACGCACTTCTACGAGTGGCGCGCCAAGCCGGTCGCGTTCGTCTCCTACGGCGGCCTCGCGGGCGGCCTGCGCTCGGTCGAGCACCTGCGCGGGGTCTTCGCGGAACTGCACGCGGTCACGATCCGCGACACCGTGAGCTTCCACCACCCGTGGAACTGGTTCGGCGACGACGGCCGTCCGAGCGACGCCGAGGGCGCCGCCCACGCCGCGAAGGGCCTGCTGGACCAGCTCGACTGGTGGGGGCAGGCGCTGCGCGCGGCCAGGTCGGTCCGCCCGTACGAGTCATGATCACCCAGCCGAGGCCCCGGACGCGGCCGGAGTCCGGGGCCATGGCGATCGTGCTCGTGCTGGTGCTCGGCGCGGTCATGATCACGCTGGACACCACCGTGGTCAACGTCGCGATCAACCGGCTGTCGCAGGACTTCGACGCGCCGCTGGCGACCGTCCAGTGGGTCGCGACCGCGTACTCGCTCGCGCTCGGCGCGGTCATCCCCGGTACGGCCTGGGCGGTCGGGCGGTTCGGCGCGCGCCGCCTCTACCTCGGCGCGATCGCGGCGTTCGCGGCCGGGTCGGTGCTCGCCGGGCTCGCGTGGAACATCGAGTCGCTGATCGCGTTCCGGATCGTGCAGGGCGTCAGCGGCGGCATGGTGATGCCGGTCGGCATGACGATCCTGCTGCGCGCGGCGGGCCCCGACCGGCTCGGGAAGCTGATGGGCACGCTCGGCCTGGCGATCCTCGTCGGCCCGCTGGCCGGCCCGGTGATCGGCGGATGGCTGATCGACGAGGTCTCGTGGCGGTGGATGTTCTTCGTCAACCTGCCGGTCGCGGTGGCGGTCGTGCTGCTCGGCCTGCGGACGTTCCCCCGCGACGTCCCGGAGACGCCGCGTCCGCTGGACGTGCCCGGCATGCTGATGCTCTCGCCAGGCCTCGCGGCACTGCTGTACGGGGTGACGGCGGGCGGCGACCGCGGCGAGTTCGGATCGCCCGGAATCCTGCTGCCGCTCCTCGCGGGGGTGGCGCTGACCTGCATGTTCGTGGTGCGGGCCCGCACGGCGCGGCACCCGCTGATCGACCTCGCCCCGTTCCGCGACCGCACCTACGCGGCGGCCGCCGGCACGCTGGCGCTGTTCGCGTCCGGCTACTTCGGGACGATGCTGCTCCTCCCGCTCTACCTCCAGGTCGTGCGGGGTGAGAGCACGACGGTCGCGGGCCTGCTCGGCATCCCGTTCGCGCTCGGCTCGGGCGTCGCGGTGCAGGTCGCGGGACGGCTCGTCGACCGGATCCCGGCGGGACGGCTCGTCCCGGTGGCGATCGCGACGGCGGTCACCGGTTTCGCGCTGTTCACCGTCCAACTCGACGCGGACGCCCCGTACTGGGGGCTGTGCGCGGCGATGGCGCTGATGGGCGCGGGCGGCGGCGCGACGATGATGCCGACGATGACGACGGCGACGCGGGGCATGTCGCACGAGCGGGCCCCGGCGGCGAGCACGACGGTCAACCTGGTCAACACGACGTCGGCGGCGGTCGGCATGGCGATCGCGTCCGTCATCCTGTCGGCGTTCATGAGCGGCCTGGTCCCGGACGACGGCGATGGCACGCTCCAGGCCCTGCACCGCCTGACCCCGGAGGCCCACGCCGCCGTCGCGGGCCCGCTCGCGGGCGCGTTCCGCGACACGTACTGGTTCGCCGTGGCGATCATGCTCCTGGCGCTCGTCCCGGCCTCGTTCCTCCCGAGACACGAACAGGGAGCCTGACCGCGAGACCCCGGTTCCGGACGTCCGGCCCGTCCGAACCGGGGCCCTGACCACGCGACGCGCTCAGGGCGCGGAAGGTCGCGGAAGCCGGGCGGAACATCGGCCCGCCTGATGAGGTTGAAGCGACACGGTTCCTTCGCTGAACCACGCACGATATTCCGCCCGCATCCTTGGAGTGAACGCGATGCCTCTTGAAGGCGAGTACGAGCCGAGCCCGACGCAGTGGGTGCGCGAACAGGTCGAACTCTACGAGCGCTCGGGCGGTACGGAGGGGACCACGCTCGCCGACACGGGCCTCCCCGTCATCATCCTCACGACCCGCGGCGCCAAGAGCGGCAAGCTCCGCAAGACCCCCCTGATGCGCGTGGAGCACGAGGGCCGGTACGCGGCCGTGGCCTCGCAGGGCGGCTCCCCGACCCATCCGCTCTGGTACCACAACATCACATCCGACCCGCATGTGGAACTCCAGGACGGGTCGGAGCGCCAGGACATGACGGCCCGCGAGATCACCGGGGACGAGAAGGCCGAGTGGTGGAAGCGCGCGGTCGCCGCGTACCCGCCCTACGCCGAGTACCAGGACAAGACCGACCGCGAGATCCCCGTCTTCCTCCTGGAGCCCTGACGCCCCGAGCCCGCCGCGACCGGCCAGGGTGTGGAACCCTGGCCGGACGGCGGTCGAACAGAGGCTTGCGGGGACTGCCAACCGGGCGTCCGGCCGCATACGCTCACGAGTGTGGACAGGCGCATCTTCGGGCTTGAGAACGAGTACGGCGTCACCTGCACCTTCCGTGGCCAGCGGCGGTTGTCACCCGACGAGGTGGCCCGCTACCTGTTCCGGCGGGTGGTGTCGTGGGGCCGCAGCAGCAACGTGTTCATGCGCAACGGCGCGCGGCTCTATCTGGACGTGGGCAGCCACCCCGAGTACTCCACGCCCGAGTGCGACAGCGTCGTCGACCTGGTGACGCACGACAAGGCGGGCGAGCGGATCCTGGAGGAACTACAGGTCGACGCCGAGCGGCGGCTCCGCGAGGAGGGCATCGTCGGCGACATCTACCTGTTCAAGAACAACACCGACTCGGCCGGCAACTCCTACGGCTGCCACGAGAACTACTGCGTCGGCCGGCAGGGCGAGTTCGGCCGGCTCGCGGACGCCCTGATCCCCTATCTGGTCACGCGGCAGATCATCTGCGGCGCCGGCAAGGTGCTCCAGACCCCGCGCGGGGCGGTGTACTGCGTGTCGCAGCGGGCCGAGCACATCTGGGAGGGCGTGTCGTCGGCGACGACCCGGTCGCGTCCGATCATCAACACCCGCGACGAGCCGCACGGCGACGCCGAGCGGTTCCGTCGGCTGCACGTGATCGTCGGCGACTCGAACATGAGCGAGACGACGATGCTGCTCAAGGTCGGGGCGACCGACCTGGTGCTGCGGATGATCGAGGCGGGCGTGGTGCTGCGCGACCTGACGCTGGAGAACCCGATCCGGGCGATCCGCGAGGTCAGCCACGACACGACCGGGCGCCGCAAGGTCCGGTTGGCCAACGGCCGCGAGGCGAGTTCGCTGGAGATCCAGAAGGAGTACTTCGGCAAGGCCAAGGACTTCATCGACCGGCGCGGCGGCGACGCCGTGGCGCTGCGCGTCCTGGAGCTGTGGGAGCGGACCCTGCGCGCGGTGGAGACCGGCGATCTCGACCTGGTCGCCCGGGAGATCGACTGGGTGACCAAGTACCAGCTCATCGAGCGGTACCGCAGCAAGTACGACCTGCCGATGTCCTCGCCGCGCGTGGCGCAGCTCGACCTGACCTACCACGACGTGCGCCGCGACCGGGGCCTGTACTACCTGCTGGAGAAGCGGGGCTCGGTCGAGCGCGTGACGCGGGACCTGGACATCTTCGAGGCCAAGTCGGTGCCGCCGCAGACCACCCGGGCGCGGCTGCGCGGCGAGTTCATCCGCAGGGCGCAGGAGAAGCGGCGCGACTTCACCGTCGACTGGGTCCACCTGAAGCTGAACGACCAGACCCAGCGCACCGTGCTGTGCAAGGACCCGTTCCGCTCCGTGGACGAACGCGTCGACAAGCTCATCGCCGACATGTGACATCCGGAGACGGGACGCGGGGCACGGGACACAAAGCACGGGGCGCCGGGCCGGCGCGCGGTCAGCTCGCGGGCGGGATGTTGTGGTTCAGGCGGAACAGGTTGGACGGGTCGTAGGCGGCCTTCAGCTCGCGCAGCCGCCGGTAGGCGGACGGGTCGAACGCCTCCCGCACCCGTTCGGGGGTGGCGGCGGCGCCGAAGAGGAAGTTGAGCAGGCGCCCGGACGACGCCCTGCCCAGCTCCTTCTCCGCTCTCTCGTGGAGCGGGTCGCCGTCGAGCTTGGTCAGCACGCCGATCAGGTAGGCGGCGTCGCGGTTGCCCACGGCGGTCGGGTGGGGCGGGGCGGCCGCCAGGGCTCCGCCGAGCTGCCGGACCTCCACGATGGCGCGGTCACCGGCCAGGTCGAGCAGGGTGCGGGTGGTGTCGGCGCCGATCTCGTCCACCGTGAGGTTCGTCGCCCGGTACGCCATCGGGATCGGCGGCTCGTTGTGGATGGTCCCTGATTCGGTGTAGGGCATGTCCGCGACGGCGTCGATGAGCCGGGGGCCGACGGCGCGCAGCGGGGCGATGAGGCGTTCGCCCTCGGCGGCGTCGCCCACGTAGGCGATCCGCACGTGCGCGACGCGCCGTCCGCGCAGCGGCTCGGGGAACACCGGGGCGTCGGGGACGGGCATCAGCGCGATCGACGAGGTCATCGCGTCGGGGACGGCGGTCGTCCACGTCCGCCACGTTTCCAGGACGGCCGGGATCAGTTCGGTGTCGAAATAGAGCCCGCCTCCATACAGCCGCTCCACCGGCACCAGTCCGATCTCCAGGCTCGTCACGACGCCGAAGTTCGCGCGGCCGCCGAGCAGCGCCCAGAACAGGTCGGGGTCGCCGTCCGGGGTCACATGCCTGAGTCGCGCGTCGGCCGTGACGACCTCCAGCGAACGGACGTGGTCGGCGGCGTTGCCGAACGCGCGCGACATCAGCCCGATCCCGCCGCCGAGCACGTAGGAGACCGCGCCGACCCCCGGCGCGGATCCGCTCAGCGGTGCCAGCCCGTGGGCCGCCGCTTCGGGGACGACGTCGCTCCACCGCACACCCGCCTCGATCCGCGCCGTGCGGGCCTCCGGGTCGACGCGGAGGCCGGTCATCCGGCGGGTGCTGACGAGCAGCCCGCCGTCCATGCCCCGGGGCAGGCCGTGCCCGGTGTTCTGCACGGCGACCGGCAGCCCCTGGCCTGCCGCGTACTCGACGGCGGCGCGCACGTCCGCCGCGTCCAGGGCGCCGACCACCACGTCCGGACGGTGCGGGCCCGCGAGCTGGAAACCGGTCCGCTCGTCGTCGTATCCCTCGTCGCCGGGTTCGAGGACCGGTCCCCGGATCTTGGCGGCGAGCGTGTCGTGCGTGGTCATGGGGTCCCCCCGGACGGTTCGCTTTCCCTGACACCTCCATCCTCGTGACAAGCGGGGCCAGAAGTCCAAGAGATAGATCTGATGAAGTGCAGAAGTACTGCTTATAGCGATGCCCGTGCCGGGAGGTCACCGGCACGGGCATGCGGGGGGTGTTACAGCTCCTTGAGGAACCCGGAGTCGACCGCGAAGTCGGCACCGGTCGTGCTCGCCGAGCGTGGGGAGGCCAGCAGCGCGACCACGTCCGCGACCTCCTGCGGGAGCGCGAGGCGGCCCGTGCTCAGACTCATCATCTCGGGCGCGACGCTGTCCATCACCGCGTCGCGGTCGGCGCCGGTGGCGCCCGCGAGGACGTCGGCGGCGCCGCCCTCCTCCGTCCACCACGCCGTCCGCACCGGACCGGGCGACACCGTGTTCACCCGGACGCCCTGCGGGGCGAACTCCTCCGACAGCCCCTTGGCCAGGTTGTTCAGCGCGGCCTTGGCGGAGTTGTAGTCGAAGTTCATCGGCGCCGGATGGCGCGCGTTGCCCGACGAGACGTTCACGATCGACGCCGCGTCGCTCTTCAGCAGGTGCGGCAGCGCGGCGCGCACCGTCCGGACGACGGCGAAGAGGTTGAACTCATACATCGCGCGCCAGTCGTCGTCGGTCAGCGGGAGGAAGCCGAACCGCGGCAGCACGGCCCCGGGCGGCGGTCCTCCCGCGTTGTTGACCAGCACGTCCAGCCCGCCGAACACCTCGACGGCCCGCTCCACGACCGCCGCGGGCGCGGCCGGGTCCATGAGGTCGGCGGGCACGTGCAGCAGGTTCGGCCCGGCGAGCGCGTCCAGGTCGGCACCCGACTTGCGGGATACGGCGACGACGCGCGCGCCCTCGTCCAGCAACGTCCGGACGACGGCGAGGCCGATCCCCTTCGAGGCGCCGGTGACGATCGCCACACGGCCGTTGAGTCGCAGATCCACAGGAGGTTCCTCTCATCGGTGCGCGCCCTGACCGGCGCGACGCCCCATGAACCCCGCCCGCCGCGTTCGCGTTGCGCCCCGGCGGCGCCGAAGATGTCCGGAAGAAGTCGGGCCGAGGTGTCGATCGGCGACGTTCCCCGTTCGACCTAGGGGGGACAGGGTCCGCAGGGGCCCGACGACCTGGGAGACGGAACCATGAAGTACATGCTGATCATGCGCGCCACCGACGACGCCTACGCCGCCTACGCCGACGTCGACATCGAGCAGATGATCGAGACCGTCGGCAGGTTCAACCAGGAGATGATCCGCGCGGGCGTGCTGGTCGCGGCGGAGGGGCTGGGCGACGCGTCCGAGGGCGTCGTGGTGGACTACTCCTCCGAGCCGCCCGTGGTCACCGACGGCCCGTACGGCGAGACGAAGGAGCTGTTCGGCGGGTTCTACATCCTCAACGTGGCGTCCAAGGAGGAGGCCGTCGAGTGGGCCAGGCGCTCGCCGCTCACCGGCGCCGGGCTCAAGACCGAGATCCGCCGGGTCACCACGATCGACGAGTTCCCGCAGGACAACGAGTGGATCAAGAAGGAGCGGGCGTGGCGCGAGTCCACCGGCCAGCTGTGAGCGAGGGGCCTGTGAGCGGCGGGTCTGTGAGCGGCGATGGCCGATCCGACCGGGCGTGAGGCCGTCGCCGCCGTCTGGCGGATCGAGTCGGCCCGCATCGTCGGGGCGCTCGCGCGCTACACCGGCGACTTCGGGCTGGCCGAGGACCTGGCCCAGGAGGCGCTGGCCGAGGCGCTGGTGACCTGGCCGCGCGACGGCGTCCCCCGCAACCGCGCGGGATGGCTGCTCACGGTCGGCCGCCGCCGCGCGATCGACCTGTACCGGCGGCGCTCCGCCCTGGACGACCGGTACGCCGCCCTCGCCCATGACCTGGACGAGGGCGGCGACGCCCCGGACGGCGACATCCTCTGGGATCCGGACCGGATCGACGACGACGTGCTCGCGCTGATGTTCACCTCCTGCCATCCCGTCCTGTCGCGGGAGGCGCGGGTGGCGCTCACGCTGCGCGTCGTCGGCGGGCTGACCAGCGACGAGATCGCGCAGGCGTTCCTCGTCCCGACCGCGACCGTGCAGGCCAGGATCACCCGGGCGAAGAAGACGCTCGGCGCGGCGCGCGTCCCGTTCGAGGTGCCGCCCGCCGCCGAACGCGCCGAACGGCTGGGCTCCGTCCTCAGCGTGATCTACCTGATCTTCACCGAGGGCTCCTCGGCCAGCTCGGGCGGGGCGCTGATCCGGCTCGACCTCGCGAGCGAGGCGCAGCGCCTCGCCCGCGTGCTGGCCCGGCTGGTGCCGGACGAACCCGAGGTCAACGGCCTGCTGGCGCTGCTGGAACTGACCGCCGCGCGCTTCCCCGCACGCATCGGCCCGGGCGGCGAGCCGGTGCTGCTGGAGCACCAGGACCGGCGCCGCTGGGACCGCCCCGCGATCGTCCGGGGACGGGCCGCCCTCGACCGCGCGCGGCGGGCCGGACGCGGCCTCGGCGCCTTCGGCCTCCAGGCGGCCATCGCCGAATGCCACGCCCTCGCCCCCTCGGTCGGCGCGACGGACTGGGAGCGCATCGTCCTGATCTACGAGGCGCTCGGCCGCCTCGCGCCGTCCCCGGTGGTCGAGCTCAACCGCGCGGTGGCGGTGTCGATGGCGCGGGGCCCGGCGGAGGCGCTCCCGATCGTGGACGGCCTGTCCGCCGCGCTCCCGTCCTCGCACCTGCTGCCGAGCGTCCGCGGTGAGCTGCTCACCCGGCTCGGACGCACCGGAGAGGCGCGCGCCGAACTGGTACGGGCCGTCGGGCTCTGCGGCAACGACCGCGAGCGGACGCTCCTGGAGAAGAAGATCGCCGCCCTCGATCAGGACGTCCGCGCGACCGCCCCGTAGCCGTGGACATGCTCGGGCCCCTCGCCCTGGTCCGGATCGGGCCGCCACCGCGTGATGGAGACGAGCCCCGGCTCGACCTTCTCCAGGTCCCCGAAGAAGGCGCCGATCTGCTCGACGCTGCGCAGAATGTAGGGCAGCGCTCCGGATTTCGCGTAGTTCTCGGTGCTGCGCACGGCGTCCTCGGAGGTGTCGGTGCAGTCCCACAACACCAGGAAGCTGCCCGGCGGAACACCCTCCACGGTTTCGGCGACGATCCGCTTGGCGGTCTCGTAGTCCTGGCAGAATCCGAGCACCCCCATGAACATCACCGCGACCGGCTGCGTGAAGTTCAGGACGTTGGCCGCCTCTTCGAGGATCTGCCGGGGCTCGTGGTAATCGGCGTCGAGGTAGTCGGTGACACCCTCGGGCGTCGTCCCCCGCATGAGCGCACGCGCATGCGAAAGCACCATCGGGTCGTTGTCGACGTATACGACGCGCGACTCGGGAGCCGTCCTCTGGGCGATCTGGTGGGTGTTGGACTCGGTGGGCAGCCCGGCGCCGATGTCCAGGAAGTTGCGCACGCCCTCCTGCGCCGCGAGGTACCGCACCACCCGGATCAGGAACTTCCGCGACTCCCGCGCCAGCGTGGTGAGCTCGGGGTTCACCTTGGCCGTGGAGTCGCCGACGACCCGGTCGACCTCGTAGTTGTCCTTGCCTCCGAGCCAGTAGTTCCACGTCCGCGCCGGCGAGGGGATGTCGATCCGGAACCGCGCCTGCGCGCTCTCCGGAAGGCGGGGCGGCTGGTTCGCACCTGGGCTGCCAGAAGAGGGCATCATCGACTCCTCGAAGAGGTCTGGACCAGTCGCGAATTATCCTACGTATTTCCCGTCCATCGCGTTAGCGACCTGCCTGAATCGGCGGTTAGCACCGGTACCGAAAAGTCCCGTTCCTGCTCCGGACAGGCGTTTGTGAAGCCGAATGCCCGCCGGAAATGCACGTAATCGCATGAACGCCGGGCATGGTCCCCCAAGGAGCACCTGTATCCATCCGGTCAGCAGGACCAGCCCTCCGTCACAGGGTGCAATGGAACGACTAGGCTGTATGCCGGAATGACCAGACGGGGTGATCACGTGACCGAGCCGACCGCGGCCCTGCGGACCGTCGCGGCCAACGTCCGGGCGGCCCGGCGGCGCGCGGGCCTGTCCCTGGAGGAGCTCGGACGGCGCGCCCAGGTCAGCAAGGGCGCCCTCGTCGCCCTGGAGAGGGCCCAGGGCAACCCCAACCTCGCGACCCTCGTCCGGCTCGCCGACACCCTCGGCGTCTCGGTGTCCGACCTCATGCAGGGGCCGCCCGAGGGCCGCGTCCGCATCGCCGCCTCCGACACCATCGCCCCCCTGTGGACGGGCGCGAAGGGCGGCGAGGCGCGCCTGATGCTGACGACGTCCACCGCGAGCCCCGTCGAGATCTGGCGCTGGCGCCTGGCCCCCGGCGAGGACTACCCCAGCCACCCTCACCGCCCCGGAGTCGTCGAGACCATCAGCGTCACCTCCGGCAGCATGACCCTCGTCCTGGACGGCACCGAGTACCCCGTCAACACGGGTGAGACGGCCACCTTCAACGGCGACGCCCCCCACGCCTACCGGGGCACCGGCACGGCCCCCTGCCACCTGATCATGACCGTCCACCTCCTCCCCGGCCCACCCCGCCCGTCCTGATCGGGTATCAGGTGGTGGCCGGGACGTGGTCTTCGGTCTTTCGCGTTGTCGCGGGGGTGTGGGGGAGAACGAGGTAGGTCAGGGCCAGGCCCGCCAGGCTCAGCAGGGCGCCGGCCAGGCCCGTCCAGCGCAGCGCGCCCGCCGCGACGATGACGCCGCCGATCGCCGAGCCCGCCGCCGCGCCGAGGTTGAAGGCGCCGACGTTGGCGGCGGCGGCCAGCGTCGGGGCATCGCCCGCGTGGCGCAGGATCAGTGCCTGGAGCGGGGCGATGGTGGCGGTGCCGAGCAGGCCGAGCACCAGGACCGCCGCCACCGCGGAGGGACGCCAGAGGGCGGCGAACGGGATGAGGACGAGCACCCCGGCCAGCCCGCCGAACACCCCTCGCAGGGTCGCGCTCACGGACCTGTCGGCGAAGCGGCCGGCGAGGATGTTGCCCAGGAAACTGCCCGCCCCGTAGGCGAGCAGCAGCCCGGACACCGCCGCCGAGGAGAAGCCCGACACGCGCGTCAGCAGCGGGGCGATGTAGGTGAACACCGTGGCGACACCGGAGAAGCCGACCGCCGTGGTGGCGATGGCCAGCAGCACCGGGAGGCGGGTCACCACCCGGACCTCGTCCCGCAGCCGCGCGGTCGGCGCCGGTCGCCGGGGCAGGACGGCCGCCAGCAGCACGACGGCGACCAGCGACAACGCGGTCAGGACCGCGAACGGGGCGCGCCATCCGGCGCCCTCCCCCAGCAGCGCGCCGAGCGGCACGCCGAGCAGGGTCGCCACGGTGAAGCCGGAGGCGACCGTGGAGATCGCCCTCCCGGTCTTCTCCGGCGGGACCACGCTGGTGGCCGTCACCACGGCCAGCGCCAGGAAGGCGGCGTGGCTGAGCGAGGAGACCAGGCGTCCGACCAGCAGCAGTTCGAAGGACGGGGCGACGGCGCTGATCGCGCTGCCCGCCGCGAACAGCAGCATCAGACCGAGCGCGAGCCCCTTGCGGGGCGTCCTGGCGGTCAGCGCGGCCACGAGGGGCCCGCCGAACACGACGCCGAGGGCGTAGACGGTGACGGCCTGACCGGCCGTGCCCACCGACACGTCCAGGTCCGCTCCGACCTGGGGGAGGAGGCCGGAGATCAGGTACTCCGACGTTCCGACCACGAACACGCTCGCGCAGAGGGCGGCGGGGATGGTGACACTTTCTCTCATGGCGGGGAACGCTAGACTCTCACATGGATGTGAGAGTCAAACCGTATCCGGGGAGAGGCCATGCGCATCGGCGAACTGTCGCGGCGGACCGGCGTTCACGAGCGCCTGCTGCGCTACTACGAGGAGCAGGACCTGCTCCATCCTCAGCGGCGTCCCAGCGGTTACCGCGAGTACCGCGACTCCGACGTCGACACCGTCCGCCGTATCCGCAGCCTGCTGGCCGCCGGCCTGAACACCGCCACGATCGGCACGATCCTCCCCTGCCTGCGCGAGGACGACGCCCGGTTGGTCCCCACCTGCCCGGACCTGCTCGCCGACCTCCGTCGGGAGCACGACAGGATCACGCGGTCGATCACGGACCTGGAGACGTCCCTCGGCGCCCTTGAGGAGGTCATCGCGGCGGCACCGCCCGAGGTCGCGCGGCGCGCGCTGGACGGCTGAAGCCGCGCGGAATCACAGGTCCATCGCGAAAAGCTGCACGATGTCGTCGAGGGCCACCAAGATGACGGCGATCGTTATGCCCATGACCGTGGAGACGATCCAGCCCGCGAGCGCGATGTCGCCGCCGGGGCTTCCCGCCGCGAGCGAGCCGCTCGCCGCGATGACCGTCAACGTGGTGTTCCTGGCGACATGGGGCCAGCCGATGCGCTTCTCGGACGCGCCGAAGCAGCGGCAGGTCGCCTTCGTCCCCGTCAGCACGACCCTGGTCACGAAGGCGGTGAACAGCAGCATCAGCGCGGTCGCCAGCAGCAGCCCCGCCAGGGCGGTCACCGGGATGACGGTCAGCACCGCCGCCAGGGCTTCCGAGACGGCGACGCACACCGCCGCCGCCATGCGAGTGCGCGACGAGGCGGTTCCCAGATGCGGACGCAGCGAATCGGAGAAGGCGGCGATCTCCTTTCCACCGCGCAGCTTCGACCACGCCGAGAATGCGAAGACGACGGCTATGACCGCCTGGCAGAAGATCTGGATGTAGTCCATGCCTCTCACTTCCGTCGTCCCATGGGTACCCCCAGGACCTTCTCCAGCGAGACGAAGCCGAGGTGCCGCGAGTCGAAGCTCTCCTCCCTGTTGTCGCCGAGGACGACGAGCATGCCTTCGGGCACGCGGTCGCCAGGGAGCGCCTCCAGTTCCGGGATCTCTGCGCGCGGTATCCGTTCGCCCGGAACGGCGACCGCCCGTTTGATCATCCAGCCGTGGCCGTTCTTCCATTCGGGGACGTGGTCCCCCGGCCCTTTCCGGCTCACCTCGAACCTCGGCTGGTCGATCACCACGACATCGCCGGACCTGACGGCGTGCGTCCGCCTCACCAGCAGCCGGTCGCCGTCCTCGTAGGTCGGCAGCATGCTCGGGCCCCGCACCGTCACCTGCACGAACCGCCGCGCCAGGAGCGCGGAGGCCGCCGCGGCGCCGCCGCAGGCGACCGCGAAGACCCCGAGGGCCGTGATCGGGTCCGCCCCGGCGAGCAGGGCTCCGATTCCGAGCACCAGCCCCGGCGCCGTTCCCACGGAGACGCGTGCCGCACGGGTTCTCCGGCGCTTGATCACGCGCGGTTCCGTCATGCGTCGCCCCGGTAGGAGGTGGCTTGCAGGTTGAACAGCCGCGCGTATGCGCCGTCGGCCGCGATCAGTTCCTCGTGCGAGCCCTCTTCGATGGCCCTGCCTCCGGCCAGGACGACGATCGTGTCCGCGTCCCGGACGGCACCGAGCCGGTGGGAGATCAGCAGGCTGGTCCGGCCCCGGCGGTACCGGCGCAGGGAACGGTGGATCTCGTGCTCCGCCTCGGCGTCCAGCCCCGATGAGGGTTCGTCGAGGATCACCAGGTCGGGGCCGTCCCGAAAGACGGCGCGGGCCAGGGCCAACCGCTGCCACTGCCCGCCCGACAGGATCACGCCGTGCTCCGCGCTCTCCTTCTCGGACTCCATGAAGAAGAGGCGGGAGAGCAGGGTCTCGTAACCGTGCGGCAGCTCCTCGACCGCCCGGTCGACGCCCGCCCGTTCCGCCGCCTTCCGCACGCGCCGCGGGTCGTCCATGGCGCTGATGTCGCCGAGGCCGATGTTCTCGGCGACGGTCATGTCGTACTGCATGTAATCCTGGAAGACGGTGCTGATCCTCTTCCGCAGGCTTTCCAGGTCGATGTCTCTGATGTCCACGCCGTCCCAGAGGATCCGGCCCTTTCCGGGATCGTAGAAGCGGCACAGCAGCTTCACGAGCGTCGACTTCCCGGCGCCGTTGAGACCCACCAGCGCCATCGAGCTTCCGGCCGGGATGCGGAGGTCCACGCCCTTCAGGACCCAGGGGTGGTCGTCGGAGTAGCGGAACCACACGTCCTGGAACTCGATGCCACCGGAAAGGCCGGCGGCGGGCCTCGGGTCGTCGGCGACCGGGAGATCGGAGCCGGTCGCGGTGATCGTCCGGTAGTGCTCGAAGAGGAGCACGGCCTCCTGGGAATGCGCCACCTGCTCGGCGAGGCTTCCCAGCGTCGACTGGGTGTTGCCGATCGCCGTGACGAAGACGACGACCCCGCCGACGGTCATGAGGCCCTCGTGCACCTGGTAGGCGGCCCAGAGGGTCCCGGCGGCCGCCAGCGCCGCCGCGACCAGCCCCAGGGCGCCGTGCCCGGTCAGCTCCCGGAGGTCCACCGCCCGTCTGGCGGAATTGGCATGCCGGCGCTCGCGCAGCATCCGCTCCCTCAGGAGCCCCCCGATGTTGAAGAGCCTGATCTCCTTCGCCGCCTCCACCGTCGAGAGCAGGTCGCTGTAGAAGATCTCCCGGCGTTCCATGGGCCCGATGCGCAGCATCATCGCCGTCCGCCTGCGTGCGAGCGACAGCTCCATGACGAGGGTCAGGATCCCGCTGAGCAGCAGCAGCGGCGCGAGCAGCGGGGTGAGGGACACGAGCGCGCCCGCGAACCCGACGACGGTGACCAGGCTCCGCATGCCGCCGAGCAGGCCGTTCAACACCTGTCCCGGGCCGGTTCCGCAGGCGTTCTGCGCCAGCCGGAGCCTGTCGAGGAAGTCGGGGTCCTCGAACCTGCTGAGGCCCGGCAGGTCGCCGACCGCCGTGTAGAGGCGCTCCCGGGCCAGCAGGCCGGCCTCGCGCTCCACCTCGGCGGTGAGGAACCGGATGAGCCGGGGCAGCACCAGGGTCGCGGCCCCGACGGCGCCGAGCGACGCCGCCAGGGCCACGATCGACGACATCGGCGCGTGCCCGACCAGGCGATCGAGCAGGAGCTTGGTCAGCCAGGCCGTCGCGACCGGGATGATCCCGCTCACCAGCGACGCGAGGACGCAACCGGCCGTCTGCCAGGGCGCGGCCCGTGCCGCCAGGGCGATGACGGCACGGACCGCGGTAAGGGACGTGGCGAGCGTCCGGCCTGGCCGCCTACCCCGCTCCAAGGCGTTCTTCTCCCCGTCCGTGCCCGGCAAGGTCGTTCACCTTGGGCTGGAGATGCGCTCGCGGGCCCCGCTGAGCTCGCGGATCTCGGTGAGGTCGATTCCGCTCGCCCGCACCTGGAGCGCGCCTTCCGCGTCGCGGTCGACCATCAGGAACGTCGGGAAGGCTTTCACCTGGCACGCGTTCGTGAAGGGGCCGCCGCCTTCTTCGAGGACGACCGTGCTGCCATCGCCGATGGTGGAGAGGAGGTCGGCGGCCTCGTCCTCGGCCCCGACGACCACGGCGATGCTGTGCTGCTGCACGCCTCTCATCTCATGCGAGAACTCCAGGAAGTCCGGCAGCCTCTCCTTGCAGGGCCCGCAGCCCGGCGAGAAGAACCCGATGACGGACTCCGACTTGATCATCTCGTCGGAGATGACATCGCCCCTGGTCGAGACGGTCTCGAACGGGCCGATCGACTGGCCTGGGCGGAGGGTCGGCGACTCGCCCCGGAGATGGGCGAGGAGCTCGGTGTGAACTCGGAGGCGCTGGATGACACCTACGCTGATCACCAGATTGAGTATCACGAGGGTGCCCAGCACGAGGGTCGTCCCCATCAGCACGGACGTCATGGCTACCGTCCTCCTATCTCAATGGGCTGTGCGAAACCGCCGGCCGACCTTCCGCGCCGGCCGGGGAATGCCCGATCGACGCGGAAGGCCCGGAGCTTCGTCATCCAGCCGCGGCCCTGGGGCCGCGGTGGCGAGTCAGCAATTAGCAGGTTTTGTTGCAGAACGCGCTACAGCCGTTGCTGTTGCAGACGTAGGCGCACGGCTTGTGACCGCACTGCCAGCAGTCCGAGTACCAGACGCAGCTCCGCCTGGCACTGGCGTTCGCGTTGATCTGGGGCACCAATAGGCCGACCAGCGCATTGCCTGCCCCTTGAAGAATCTTCATCCCGACCACCCTCCTTTCAAGAAGTCCTCGTGGCTGACGAGGCCAAATCCTGACGACCGTTTCCCTGGCTGGCAAGTCGCGAAAAGTGACGGGTCGGGCACCCGGCGCAGTAGCCGCTCGAAACCGTGCGTCTTAACCGGTTCATCTCCGCAGATCAAATGGACGCTTCGGCTCAGCCCTGACACTGACATCGAGGGCCGGGAACTTTTCCGCCCACCGGTCGAAAGCCCCACGTTTCGCTTCTCACCGTTATGTCGCGGTGAAGCGGGGCCGGTTCCCGAGGTTCTCCGCGGACGGCGCGGACGTCGCCCGTTCGGCCGCGTATGGGCGGCATGGCGGGGGGGAATAGCAACGCATTCGCATCGGGCCGCTCACCCGGAGCGGCACAGGGCCCATCGGCCCTGACCAGCGCCGGAAGCGAGCCGGTCAGGCGGATATACGGCCCAACCGAAACCAGGTGAGTACTGGGGTTGGATCGCACCCGATCCACTTATCGCCGCCGGAGAGGGCGACCCGCATAGCCGGGATGCGGATCACGACAAAACTCCGCCTTCCCAGCTCAGGGGCCCTGTCCACCCCTATTTCCGGTCTTACCGGGCGAGCCGGGATCTAACAGGTGGCAAACTGTTCGTCGATGAATACCGACCGAGTCACCACTCCCCGGAAACGGCGAGGTGCGCTCAGGCCAGCTCCCGGTTCCGGGGAATCAATGGCTCGCCCGTTACGAGGGAGCCGGCGGATCGGTGCACTCGGCCCCCGGGGCCGCATGGTCTTGATGCTCGTTCTCGGCTGGTCGGCGCAGGCCGGTCTGCGGCTCTGGCTCGCGGCCGAGCAGACATCTCCGACCGCCAATCCCGACGAGACCGGCTATCTGATCGCCGCGCGGATACTCTCGGGCGGCCCGAACGCCGATCTGTCATACAGCACGGTATATCACGGCGGTTACCCGCTGCTGCTGGCTCCGGCGTACTGGCTCAGCCACGATCCGGAGACGGTCTACCGGCTCTGCATGGTCGTCAACGCGCTGGTCGGTGCGGCCCTCCTGCCGCTCGCCTTTCGCGCCGCGCTGGACCTGCGACTGACAAAACGCTGGTCATACGCGGCCGCGCACGTAACCGCCCTGCTCCCCGGCGCCTCGTTCTACGGCCTCTATGTACTGACGGATGCCGTTCTACCGGTCGTCTTTCTCGGCTGGATCCTGCTGCTTTACCGCTGGATACGCGACGAGAGAATGGTGTACGCGGCGGGAGCGAGCCTGGTCGCCGCCTATGCCTGCGCGGTTCACTCGCGCGGCACCGTGCTCCTGGTGGTGCAGGCGTGCACGGTCCTGGTCATGCTGTTCCGCGGGCGAGCGGGCCGGCGGTCGTCCGCCGCTGCCGCCGCCGTCCTGGCGGCGGGTGTCTACGGGGCCGCCCGCCTCAACGACTGGCTCATGCCGCAGATGTATCCGCTCGGGGACAACAACCTCGAAGACAACCTGGTCTGGCGGCTCACCCACGCCGAGGGGCACCGCTGGACGCTCGCCCTCACCGCCGGGCAGCTCTGGTACCAGATCGTCGCGACGGCCGGGATCGCCGGTCTCGGCCTCACGGCTCTGATCGCGGTCGCCGTACGGCGCGGCACGCCGTTTCCCCTGCGGTGGTCCGCGCTGGCTGTTCTGGCGGCGGTCGCCGGCGTCGCCGTCGCCACCTCGGCGGCCCTCCCCGATGAGCAGCGGGCGGGCAACTTCGTCACCGGCCGCTACCTGGCCTGCCTGCTCCCCGTTCTCTTCCTCGCCGGACTAGCGGCTCTGGTACGGGCACGTCGCAGGGAACTCGTCCAGGGGGCGGTCATCGCTCTCGGGCTCGCCCTCGCCCTGGGCTGGACGGTCCTGGACTATGCGGGCGACCGGTTGCACACCGGCAAGTACATCGCCTTCGACTTCCTGGAGATGAACCTGCTGACCGGTGACTGGGAACGGTTCCATCTGTGGCGCGCCACCGTGGTCGCGCTCGGACTGTTCGGTGCCGTGCTCTTCCTCGTCCGAGGAGCGGGGATGCTCTCGCGGAAGTGGCTGGGCCGATCGCAGGGCTGGTCGAGCCGCGTCCATCGAGCCGGTGCTCCGCTGGCGGTCGTGCTGCTCGCCGCGCTGAACCTGGCCGTCCTGACCACGTCCAGCTACAGGATCGCCCGGCCGCCCGCCCGGGACGCCGCGGACGTCGCCGGCATCGGGCGGCTCGGCGACGCGGGGACGTACCGCGCCGTGGCCATCGACCAGGGCGTGACCTGGGGGCTGCGCGTGCCGCTCCTCTACCAGGTGTGGTGGACGAAGGTGATCGACTTCAACGCGGCCTCCACACCTCCGCCCGGCCAGGCCGACCTCGTGGTCCTCCGCTGGCGCGCGTCGACCGCCCCCGCCGCCACCTGGCCCGATGCCCCGCCGGGCTTCCGGATCGTGGACACGAGGTCGTCCTACGCGGACGGGGTCGCCCAGGGCTGGGTCGCCTGGGCCCGTTCATGACACCGGTGGCGCCGGGCGGAGTACCGCCGTTCGTCCCGCCGGCGAGACACGACGGTGAAGGACGGCCTCCGGGCGGCCACCCGATCGGGCTTTTCGGACAACGCTTTTCGGGGGCGGTCCGGTTAAAACAACGATCCGCCCTATCGTTGCCGCACCACTAAAGATCACGAAGTGCCGGGCGAAAGTCGATTGCGATCCACGAGCAGCGATGCCGAGAATCCCCTGCGAGCCCTTGACAATGCTGATCATGGTGGGTTATCCCTATACACAGGCCCGCCATGGAATCACTTATGGCGACCGGAACGGGGAGTGTGCGACGAAAAGGCATTTCGCTTTGCATGTATTGCACGTCGAGGCGGTCACCACGCCTTCTTGAACCGCATGCGGCGTCACTGGTGAACGCTTGGATTCAGATCGCCTGCCACATCACGGGGGACGGAGGGCCGAGGTGACGGTATCGGAACCGGCGAACGGTGTGATGCGGAAGGCCGCGCCCGCGGCGGCGCGAGCCCAGGCGGCGCGAGCCCAGGCGGCGCGGGCCAAGGCGCCGCGTCCCCACGCCGGCATGACGCCCGCCAACGGCGCTCTGATGCTCGACCGGGCGGCCAAACCGCGGCGCACCGGCCTTGAGCTGCCACCGGAACTCCCCTTCGAGACCTGGCAGCGCATCGGCGGCCAGATCGCCCTCATCTCCGATTCCTCGAACTGGTGGCTCGGAGACTGGCTCGCCTACGGAACGTCCTACTACGCCGACCGGTACCGGCGGGCCGTCGAGGAGACCCGGCTCGATTACCAGACGCTGCGGAACTGCGCCTGGATAGCGCGGCGATTCCCGATGGCGCGGCGCCGGGACAAGCTCAGCATGCAGCACCATGCCGAGGTGGCCCGGCTGCCCGTCGAGCAGCAGGAGCTCTGGCTCGACCGTGCCGAACGGCACCGCTGGTCGCGCAACCGCCTGCGGGCCGAACTGCGCAGGCTCGGGGAACTCGGCCGCGTGAACGCGGACCAGTCGTCCGTCAGGGTGGACATCGACATCCCGCCGGACAAAGAAGCGGCATGGTCGCGCGCGGCGGGCCGGGCGAATTCCTCCCTGGCGGAGTGGATAATCCTCGTGCTCGATGACGCGGCGGCCTCCGCGCTCGACATCGCGGGATCGGCGCACGGCGGGGACGCGAGCCGGCAAGAGGCCGCGCATCCCGCCTGAATCCGCCGGCGAGAAGAGATTATTCTTCGCCGTCCGGCGAACTCTCCGCCCGCTCTATCATGATCGGATGTCAATTGCGGGTTTTGTCTCCCAGGCCAGCGACCTGCGGGAGTGCCGGGCCGGGACGGAGCTGTTCGCCCGTCCGGAGATCCAGGAGTTCTTCCAGCGGGTGACCGGCCCCGATGCCGCGATCGCGGACCTCGCGGGGCCGGCGGAGAGCGGGGACGTCTTCCGCGCCGGGATGGCCGCCTTCCTGTGCGGGGTGATGGTCGAGCGCGGCGGTTCGGCGCCCGTGGCGGCCGAGGTCGTCCTCCCCGTCATGAGGCGCGAACTGCTGCGGGCCCGCGAGCTCACGGCGGAGAAGGCGGCCGAGGACGAGGTCTTCGAGCGTTCGCCCGACCTCGTCCGGGCCCACCACACGCTGCCGTTCGTCCTGCTCGCGGCGATGACGACGCTCAGCCGCGACGAAGAGGCCAGAAAGCGCCTGCGCGCCGATTCCGATGTCGTCGCCCTGGTGGCCGAATTGGAGGGGCGGTACGAGACGCTCTACTACGTCCGGGAGGTGCTCGCCCTTCTGGACGGCCAGGAGATCCTGCTGGCCGACCCGCGCAACCGCCGTGCGTTCCTCCTCGGCCTGACCGGCGTGCGGAACGTGATGTACCACTTCTTCGCGCTGGCGCAGGACGCCCTGCTCAGGCACGCCGGTCCCGGCTATCTCGCGGCGGAACCCACCGATCCCGCCGCCGTGCGCTACGCCGCGAACGACGGCCTGACCGAGGACGAGCGCCGGGCCGCCCAGAACCTGGTCGACCACCAGCGCTTCGGCTTCCAGTATCCGGGGGCGAAGGACGGCGTCCCGGTCCCGGCGATGTTCTTCCCCGGTTCGGCCGCGTTCTCCGACGTCCCGGTCATCAACGGCGTCCCGACCCTTTTCCTGGAAGAACGCTCCGTCAACGCCCAGTGGTCGCCCACCAATATGTACCCGGTCCTGCACGAGGCCCTGAAGGCACAGGTCACGCTGCGGGAGCTACCGTCCGCGGAAGCGGAGGCCCGGTTCGCCGTCCTCGGCTGACCGGCTCCACGCGCGGCGGCCGCCGCCCTCGCCGGGCGCGGGTGATCGTCAGGACGAGGTCCGGCGCGCGGCGAGCAGCGGGCCGATCACCTGGGTGCCGGGGCCGATGCGCCCGCCGGGGCCCGGCAGCTGGGTGGTGTTGTCGACGGTGAGTTCGCTGCCGCAGTGGGCGCAGGCGGTGATGGCCTGGGTGTCGTGTCCGCATTCCAGATGGTGGACGCGCACGGGCGGCCCCGACTCCCCGTACCAGCGGTCGCCCCAGCGCATCAGCGCGAGCAGGACGGGATACAGCTCCTCGCCCTTCTCGGTCGCCAGGTAGTGCTCGCGCGGCGGATGGTCCTGGTAGCGCTCGCGGACCAGCACGCCCTCCTCCACCAGGCGGGACAGCCGGGCGGCCAGGATCTTGCGCGAGATGCCGAGGTCGCGGGCGAGGTCGTCGAAGCGGGTCACGCCGAGCACGACGTCCCGCATGATGAGCGCCGTCCACGCGTCCGCGAACAGGTCGGTGGCGCGCGCGATCGAGCAGGCGACGTCGGCGAGCGGGGTCCTTGTCACCCCCCCAGCCTACGTCGGGTTCCCTGGGGAGACTAAGATGAGTGTCCTAAGGAAACTGACTCGGAGGAGTGTCCATGGGACCCGCCATCGAACTCGACTCGCGCGCGGCCGGAGCCATCGACGGCCGCCACATCCGGGCCCTCACCTTCCAGGACGTGCGGATGGAGTACGTGACCTCCGTCCTGAACCGCCTCGACATCCCCTGCTCCGGACGCACGGCGCTGGTCATCGGCAGCGGACGCGGTCTCCTCGCCCAGGGGCTCGCCCGCCTCGGCCTGGGCGTCGTCGCGCTGGACCCGTCCCGTGAGGCGACCGCGATGGCCCAGGAGGCCGACACCGAGTCCGTGCAATACATGACCGCCCGCGCCGAGGATCCGGGGCTGGCCGACGCGTCCTTCGACGTCCTCTTCTACGCCGACACCTTCGAGATCACCGACGACCTCGACCGGGTCGTCGCGCACGCGGCCAGGCTGCTGCGGCCGGGCGGCGTGCTGTTCTACGACACCGTCAACCGGACGCCGCTCTCCCGGCTGATCTACCTCGGGGCCTTCCAGGCGCTGCCGCAGACCCGGATCATGCCGCGCGGCCGCTACACCGCCGCGCGCCTGCGCACCCCCGCCGAGGTCGCCTCCGCGCTGGCCGCCCATGGGCTGAAGAACGAGGACGTCTGCTCCTTCAAGCCCACGAACGTCCTCGACCTGGTCAAAGCCACCGTCGCGCGCCGCAGCGGAAAGATCGACGACCGGGCGGTGAAGGAAATGACGAGCTTCATCCTCGAACCCGAGGGCAAGCCTCTGGTCACCTATCTCGGGCATGCCCGTACAAAACACTAGAAGAAGGGCGAACCGATCCTCCTGCGGGAGGACAATGGCCGGATGAGGCAACTCAATGGGCTGGGCGCGTCGCGAACCACACAATTACGATGTGGTGCTCACATACGCCGAATAGGACGGATGGAACGCGCGCCGCCATGCTGGGTTATCCCTCCGACTGGGCCTTGGTCGACGTGGAGACCTCCGGGTTCCGGCCCGCCGAGCACCGCGTGCTGGCCGTCGCCCTGCTGACGGTCGGCTCCGACGGGGAGGTGACCGGGGAGTTCTCGTCCCTGCTGAATCCCGGCTGCGATCCCGGGCCGGTCCACATCCACGGGCTGACCCCGGAGCGGCTGGCGGGCTCGCCCCGCTTCGAGCAGATCGCGGCCCGGATCGCCGCCCTTCTCTCGGGCCGCGTGATGGTCGCCCACAACGCGCGCTTCGACTACGACTTCCTGGCGCAGGAGTTCGTCCGCGCCGGGCTGCGGCTGCCGGTCGAGAAACGATTGTGCACGCTTGCCCTGAACCGCCGGCTGTCCCCTCCCACGCCGAATATGCGACTGGGGACACTGGCCGCTCACTACGGCATCGTCCAGCGCAGAGCGCACGACGCGGCCGACGACACCCGCGTGCTCGCCGGGGTGCTGCGCGGCTCGCTGACCGCCGCCGCCCGGCTCGGGCTCAGCCTGCCGCTGGTGTCCTGCCCGCCGCGCCGGGGCCTGTCCGGCGGCGGGTATCCGGCCCGGCTGCCCAAGGTCCCCTGTGACTACCGCAACCCCGGGCGCCTCACCGCCGGCGGGCCGCTCGTCCAGGGCATGAAGGTGGCGATCACCGGCGACACCCGGACGCCCCGCGCCGAGTTGGCGGCCAAGGCCGCGGCGGCGGGGCTGAACATGATGTCGATGGTCAGCCGCCATACGAGCGCGCTGGTCACCAATGACCCGAGGACCTCCAGCGCCAAAGGTCGGCGCGCCGCCGCCGAGGGCGTCCCGGTCATCGACGAGTCCACGTTCATGCGGCTGCTGCGGGACGTCCGGCCCGGCGTCCCGCACGAACTCGGGTCACCGCCTCCAGCCGCCGCCCCGAAACGAGCCGCGCCTTCCGCACGTCCCGCCAAGGCCCTGACCGGGCGGCGCGTCCTGGTCCTGGGCGGCTCGCATCCGCGGGCCGCGTCGATACGGAACCGGGTCACCGAACTCGGAGGCTCGGCCGCCGTCAACCTCTCCAGCAGCGTCACCGACGTCGTCATGCTCCCGGGCGCGGACCGCGACCGGCGCACGCCCCGGATCCACGACCTCGGGCTGCCCGTCCATGACGAAGGCTGGCTGCGGGACCCTGAGACGACGGCGGCGACACCCGAGGAGGCCGCGATCCTCGTCCTGCCGCGCGGCGGCGCCACCGACCTGCCGGCCACCGCGCGGACCTGGACCGTCGGCGCGGCGTGGGCGCACCAGGTGACCTGCGACATCGACCTCGTCGCCTTCGCCCTGGACGGCGACGGGCAGGTCGCCCGGGACGAGGACCTCGTCTTCTACGGCGCGCCCGAGGCCCCCGGCGGGACCATCACGCTCTCCGCGGACGGCCCCGCCGAGCAGTCGATCACCATCGACACCGCGCACCTCCCCCCGGCCGTCCAGCGGGTCGTCATCGCGGCCGCCATCGACGGCACCGCGACGTTCGGCACGGTCGGCGCCGTGGAGATCACGGTCGCGCCCGGCAGCAGCGAGGCCCCGCTGGCACGCGCCACCCTCGACGCCGGAACCACCGAGCGCACGATGCTGCTGGCCGAGGTCTACCGGCGCGGCCCGTCCTGGCGCCTGCGCGCGATGGGCCAGGGCTACGACCACGGCCTGGACGAGTTGGCGCGCGGCTACGGCGTCGACATCGACGACTGAGGCCGCACCCGGCTCAGCAGCCGGATCAGGATGGCCGCGACCAGGGTCACCGCCGCGTTCACGGCGATGGCCGGGTGGACGCCCTCCGGTGTGGTGGCGATGCTGCTGAGCAGCGGAATGCCGATCGTCATGCCGACCTGCTGCGCCATCGCGCTCAACCCGGTGGCCAGTCCTTGCTCGTGGTCGGGTAGGCCGGATGTGACGGTGACGACATACGCCACGACGGCCACCATGTTGCCGAAGTAGCAGGCCGCCAGCGCCGCCACGACCCACCAGGCGTTTCCGGCGGCGAGCAGCCCGGCGGCGGACACCCCCTGGAGGGCCAGCCCCAGCGCCAGGACGCCGGAGGCGTCCATCGGGCCGATGAGGCGGGGCGCGACCGCGCCTCCGGCCAGCGCGAGGAGCCCGGCGGCGCCGAAGGCGAGGCCGGTGGACGCGGCGTCCAGGCCGAGCGTGTCCTGGAGGTGGACGGTCATCAGGAAGGTCGCGCCGGTGGCCATGCTGACCGTGGTCAGGCCGCCGAGGACGCCCAGGCCGACCGTCCGCCGCCGCAGGATGTGCACGGGCGCGAGCGGATCGGGGCTGCGCAGTTCCACGATCCAGAACGCGGCCAGCAGGACGGCGGCGGGTACCAGCGCCCAGCGCGCGAGGCCCCCGGTCGTGACGCCCCACACCAGCGCCAGCAGCCCGAGCGTGACGGTGATCGCGCCGGGCAGGTCGAGCCGTGACGTGCGGCCGCGTCCCTCCGGCACCAGCCGGAGGACCGCGACGAGGATGACCAGCGCCACCGGGACGTTGACCAGGAACGCCCAGCGCCAGCTCCAGAACCCGGTCAGCAGCCCGCCGAGCAGGGCGCCGCAGGTGAACCCGGCCGCCGTGACCGCGCCGTTGAGCCCGAGCGCCCGCGCACGCAGCGGCCCCTCGGGGAACGCGGTCGTGATCAGCGACAGCGCGGCGGGCGCGGCGATCGCGGTGGACAGCCCCTGGACGGCGCGGGCCGACAGCAGCGCGGCGGGCGTGTGGGCCGTCCCGCCGAAGACGGAGGCGGCGGTCAGCAGGCCGAGCCCGATCACCAGCATCCGGCGGCGGCCCGCGAGGTCGGCGACCCGTCCGAACAGCAGCGTGAACCCGGCGGCGGGCAGGGCGTAGGCGGTGGCCACCCACTGCAACGTGTCGAGGCCGAGGCCCACGCCCCGGCCCACGGCGGGCAGGGCGACGTTGAAGATCGAGAAGTCGGCGGCCAGCATGAACTGGGTGCCGAGCAGGAGCGCCAGCACCGCCTTCTGGCGCGGGCCCATGCGGGCGGCCGGGGCGTCGATGCGCGTGGTCATGGCTTCCGAGCGTGCCGGCGGGCCCGGCGCTTACCCAGTCACCCCGTTTTCCTACGCCTGGCAGGGTCAGGCTCGCCGCGCACGCGACGGGCATGATGCCTGTATGGCTGCGAGTACGGAATTGGGGCGGTTCCTTCGCGTGCGCCGCGACCGGCTCACCCCCGAGGACGTCGGCCTGGACCCCTACGGGTCGCGGCGCCGCGTCCCGGGGCTGCGGCGGGAGGAGCTCGCCCAGCTCGCCGGGGTGAGCGTCGCCTACTACACCCGGCTGGAGCAGGGGCAGAGCGCCAACGCCTCGGACGAGGTGCTCGACGCGATCGGGCGCGCCCTCCGGCTGGACGAGGAGGAGCGGGCCCACCTGCGCGGCCTGGCCAGGCCGCCGCGCAAGGGCGCGCGGCGCTCGCGGCCCGAGCGCGTGCGCCCCGCCACGCTCGCCGTGCTGCGCTCGATGGACCTCAACCCCGCGCTCATCCTGGGCAGGGCCGCCGACATCCTGGCCTGGAACCGTCCCGCCCACGCGTTGCTGGCCCCCCACCTCCCCCTGGACGCTCCGGACCGCCCCTCCGACCGCCCCAACATGGCGCGGCTGGTGTTCCTGGAACCGCACACACGCGACCTGTACGCCGACTGGCCGGCCAAGGCCCGCGACACCGTGGCCTACCTGCGCAAGGCCGCCGGGCAGTGGCCCGACGACCCGGCGCTGACGGAGCTGGTCGGCGAACTGGCCGTGAAGAACGAGGAGTTCGCCGCCCTGTGGGCGCGCCATCCGGTCCGCGACTGCCACTCGGTCACGGTGACGTTCTGGCATCCGCTGGTGGGTGAGATGAAACTCGCGGAAGAGGTGTTCCGCCTCCAGGAACAGCCCGACCAGCGCCTGGCCGTCTTCGCCGCCGAGCCCGACTCGGCATCCGAGTCGGCCCTCCGCCTGCTCTGCGCCCTGTGAGAGCAGCGGCACCGCCGCCGCGCCGCTTCCGTCGGGCACCGCGCCCGACCCGCCTTGAGGTCGAGCGCGGACGGGAAAGCGTTTGGCCTGGTCCGAGTTGCGGATCTAGATTTGGTCCACGTGCGGATCATCTCCCTCAACGCCTGGGGCGGCGCGATGTTCGACGCGCTCGCGCCCTGGCTCGACACGTGCGGCGCCGACGTCCTGTGCCTCCAGGAGGTCACCCGCACACCCGCGCTGGGCGGGTGGACGCGTTTCGACGACGCCGACCGGTCGCTGCCCCAGCGGGCGGACCTCCTGGCCGATGTCCGCGCCCGGCTGCCGCGCCACCAGGGGCTGTTCGCGGTGAGCGACGCGGGGCCGGTTCAGGATCACGAGGGGCGGCGGCACCGGCAGGACTTCGGGGTGGCCACCTTCGTCGGCGCGTCCCTGCCGGTGGTCGGCATGCGGTCGGCGTTCGTGCACGGCGACTACACCGAGCACCGCGACGAGTGGCCGAACGACGGGCGGCCGCGCGCCGCGCTGGCCGTGCGCGTGCACGACCGGCGGGCCGAGCGGTTCGTCACCGTCGTCAACCTCCACGGGCTGCGCGACCCGCGCGGCAAGGCCGACACCCCGGCCCGGCGCGCGCAGGCCGAACGGCTCGCGGACCTCGTCAGGGGAGCGCGCGGGGACGGTGACATGACCGTCGTGTGCGGCGACTTCAACCTGCTCCCGGACAGCGAGACCTTCCAGATCCTCGCCGACCTCGGGTTGACGGACCTCGTCGGCGACGCCGACACCAGGACCTCGCGCTACCCCAAGCCGCTCCGGCACGCCGGTTACGTGCTGGTCTCCGACCCCGCCGGGGTGGAGCGGTTCGAGATCGCGGCCGCGCCGGAGGTGTCCGACCACCGCGCCCTGCTGCTCGACCTCTAGGTCAGGTGGCGGCCTCGTCGGTGCGGGCACCGGCGAGGATGGCGTCCAGCAGTCCCGGGTAGCGGGCGTCCAGGTCGTCGCGGCGCAGCGTCAGCAGGTTCTCCCGGCCGGACGGCTCCTGGATGATCACCCCGCTGTCGCGGAGCACGCGCCAGTGGTGGGTCATGGTGGATTTGGCCGCGATGCCGAGCTCGGTGAGCACGCTGCCGCAGTTGCGCTCGTCGCCGCCGTCCAGCAGGCGGACGGCGGCCAGCCGCACCGGATGGCCGAGCGCGGTCAGCACCCCGTCGATGCGGATCTGGTCACGGTCCGGGTGGCGGTACCTCATGGTCCCACCGTAGCGCGACAGTCGAACAATTGCCCCTTGCACCTCCGTACGATTGTACGTAAGTATTCGTACGATCGTTTTATCGTCGATGACCTCGAAGGATGTCCCTGGCATGTCCGCTGCAACGAGACGGCCGAGGCTGGGCTGGACCCTGGCACTGCTGGCGCTCGCCCAACTGATCTACGCGCTCGACCTCAACATCGTGTTCGTCGCCCTCCCCGAGATCGGCGCCGACCTCGGCTTCCCCGGCCAGACCCAGCAGCTGGTGGTGAGCGCCTACGTCGTGTTCGCCGGCGGGTTCCTGCTGCTCGGCGGCCGCGCCGCCGACCTGCTCGGCCGCCGCCGCATGTTCGTGCTCGCCCTGGCCCTGTACGCCGTCTCCTCGCTGGCCGGCGGCCTGGCGCCGTCCCCCGCCACGATCATCGCGGCACGCGCGGTGCAGGGGATCGGCGGCGCGCTGCTGCTGCCCTCCACGCTGTCGCTGATCAACACGTTGTTCGAGGAGGGGCCGCAGCGCAACCGGGCCCTCGCGGTCTGGGGCGGCGCGGGCGCCAGCGGCCTGACCATCGGGGCGCTGCTCGGCGGCGTGCTCACCGAGAACTTCGGCTGGCCCGCCGTCTTCTACGTCAACGTGCCGCTGGCCGTCCTCGTGGCGCTGGCCGCGCTGGCGGTGATCCCGCGCGACCCGTCGGGCGGACCGCGGCGGCGCTTCGACCTGCCCGGCTCGCTGACCGCCACCACGGGCGCGACGCTGCTGGTGTTCGCACTGGTGGAGGGGCCGGAGGAGGGCTGGGCGAACCCGCTGGTGGTCGGCGCGTTCGTGCTGGCCGCCGCGCTGCTGGCGGCGTTCGCGGCCATCGAGCGGCGCAGCGCCGATCCGCTCATGCCGTTCCGGCTGTTCCGCAACCGGAACCTGACCATCGGCCTGAGCGTCACGTTCATCTACATGGCGACCTTCGGTGTGCTGCCCTACTTCCTGACCGTGCTCATGCAGAGCGTGCACGGCTACAGCGCCCTGGAGACCGGGCTCGCCTTCCTGGTCCCCTCGCTGGCGATCGCGACCGGCACGCAGCTCGGCGAGCGGCTGACCACCCGGATCGGCCTGCGCGCGACCCTGCTGACCGGCTTCACGGTCGGGGCCGCCGGGACGGCGGGCATGGCGGCCGGCTTCGGCGCGGACGCCGGATACGGCCTGCTGGTGCCCGGCCTCATCGTCTCCGGCGTCGGCCAGGGCGTCGTCTGGACGGCGATGTGGATCGCCGCCGCCACCGGCACCGCCGCCCACGAGCAGGGCGTCGCCAACGGCGTCAACTCCACCGCCCTGAACATCGGCAACGCCATCGGCCTGGCCGTGTTCACCGCGCTCGCCGACATCGGGACCGGGGGCAGGACCGGCGAGGCCCTGCGCACGGCCACCGCCCACGGCGAACTCATCGTGGTGCTGCTGACGGCGGCGGGGATGGTCGTCGGGCTGCTGGTCAGCCTCGTCCTGCCGCGCTCGGCCGCGTCCGCCCCGCCCGCGGCCGAGAGCACCGACTCCGGCCGGTTGCTCACGGGCTGATCCCGGTCCGGGGTGGGAGCCCGTGCCGTCGGACTACAGGTTCGCGAGTTCGCGCAGGGCCTTCTCGGACGGCGAGCCCGGCTCGGCGGCGAACAGGTCCAGGCCGACGGCCGTGCGGGGTGAGGCGGCCCACGACCGGGTGGTGCAGCCGGTACGAGCGGGACCGGACCTGGGCCACCGGGTGCTCCGCCCAGAGCCGGGCGAAGCCGGGGCTCAGCTCGCGCATGTCGTCGACGTGCGCGGTGAGGGCGGGGTCTCCGCGGAACCGTCCGAGCAGGACGCGCAGGTGCGCCGCGTGCTCGCGCGCCGTCCGCTCCCAGCCGTCGCGGTGCGGTTCGCGCTGATGGGGCTCGGCGAACAGGAGGTGCGTGAGCGTGCGGCGGCCCTCCGGCAGCGCGGCGAAGCCGCCGGACACCGCCGCGGCGAGCCGGTTCCAGCCGACGATCCGGGTGTGCCGCCCGATCGCCAGTTCGGGCGCCGTCTCGAACGACCGCGGCAGGTAGCGCAGGCCCCGGGGGGAGTTCCGGACCGTCCTCGGCCACGGCGCAGGGCCGGGGGCGGCGCGCGATCCCGCGCACGCCACGGACCTGGTTGGACGGCCGCCACTGCCCCACGCTGGCGGACAAGCGATCCACGATGAACAGGGACGGACCATGCCTCAGACACTCGGACTCATCGGCGGCGGGATGACCGGTTCCGCCGTGGGCCGCCTGGCCCTCGCGGCCGGGCTGGAGGTCGTCCCTCAGCGACCCGCGCGGCCCCGAGACCCTCGCCGGCCTCGTCGCCGACCTGGGCGCGGGCGCCCGCGCCGCCACCCCGGCGGAGGCGGCGCGGGCCGCCGACCTGGTCGTGGCCGCCGTCCCCCTCCTGGCCTTCGACCGGCTCCCCGCCGAGGCCCTGGCGGGCAGGACGGTGCTGGACACCGCGAACGACCACCCCGAGCGGGACGGCCGCCCGCCCGAGCTGGACGGGGGCGGGCTGACCGGGGGGCGCGGCCCGGCTCCCCAGCGACGGCCTCGCGGACTAAGGCGCCCTTCACCAGGCGGTCCCCGTTCAGGACGAGGCGCGCACGAAGTCGGCCACCGACACGGGCGTGATCTGCGGGTACCTGGCGTTGTCGAGGGTGTCGAACTTGCCCTTCCCGCTCACCATGCACCACTGGTACTGGAGCGCCACATAGTCGAACGGGTTCTCGGTGAGCCCGGCCCGGCGCTCGATCTCGGCGCGCAGCTCGTCGGCGGTGCCCAGGTTGCGCAGCTCCAGCCGCCGGCCGGAACCGCACTGGACCGCCTCGTGGAACCGCCGGAACGAGACGACCTCACCGGCGAACCGGAGCGTGCCGGTGGCGCCCGGGTCGAGCGCGACGGCGGCGGTGTAGGCGGCCGTGTCGGAGACCGAGGTCAGGTCGAGCGGCTGGTCGGGGTCGCCCCAGTGCGACAGGGTGCCCCCCTCCCAGTCCACGATCCCCATGAAACCGACCATGACCTCGTAGAACGCTCCATTCAGCACCGACACCACGTCCAGGTCGGCCCCGCGGAAACGGGCGGCGGCCGCGCGGCGCCAGTCGATCATGAAGTTGTCGCCGTCCTCCAGCTTGGTCACATCGACGGCGAAGTCGGACGGGATGAAGCGGGCGGCACCGGCCTTCTCGGCGGCATGCACGAGGTTGGCCTGCCCGTCCACGATCACGTCGGGGCCGCCCTGGACGGCCGAGATCACCGTCGCGGCGTCGCCGACCGCCTCGGCGAGCCGCGCCGGCGGATCGGTGATGTCGCCCGCGACCACCTCAAGCCCGCGGGCCTGGAGCGCCTCGATCGCCGCCTTCTTCGCGGCGTCCTCGCCCGGCCGCACCAGGGCCCTGACGGACGCGCCCCGGTCGAGGAGGGCGTCGACGATCCGTCCGCCGAGCAACCCGGTCGCTCCGGCCACAAAGACCTTCGATGACATGTTGTTCTCCTTAGCGATGTCGCCTGGAACCCGTGTCCAGGCGTTCAGGGGATGAGGGGCGCCCAGCCGTCCGGCCCGAATTCGGGCAGCACGAACAGAACGCACGTGACCTCTTCGGAAGGGGCGCGCTCGGACGGCCCGTCGGAGGCAGGGCACCGCGCGGGGACGCGGATCGTGGCGACGGCGGTCAGCGCACGATCAGCGCACGATCAGGGATCCGCTAGGAGTTCTTCTTGATGGCCTCGGCGAAGGCGCCGAGGCCCTCCGCCAGGTGCTCGACGTCGGAGGACTCCCAGCCGGACAGCAGCGCGGCGACCGCGTCCGCGCGCGCCTTCCAGAGTTCGCGGATGGCGAGCCTGCCCTCCCGCGTGACGCTCACCAGCTGCGCCCTGGCGTCCGCCGGGTCGGGGTGCCGCTCGATGAACCCGCGCGACTCCAGCCGCTTGGCCGGGGGAGAGAGCGTGGACTTGTCCACCTCCATCAGCCCGGCCAGCACCGACAGCCGCACCGGCCCGTGCAGGGAGACCTGGGCGAGCAGGGTGTAGTCCCCCAGCGACATCTCCAGCCCGAAG
Source organism: Actinomadura sp. NEAU-AAG7 (assembly GCF_018603865.1). Classification (NCBI taxonomy): domain Bacteria; kingdom Bacillati; phylum Actinomycetota; class Actinomycetes; order Streptosporangiales; family Thermomonosporaceae; genus Actinomadura; species Actinomadura sp. NEAU-AAG7. The sequence goes on along the minus strand of NZ_JAHFZY010000001.1, from coordinate 702,932 downwards.
GACGCCATGATCCGCCGCCGGGTGGCCGGGGCGAACATCCAGTTGCCGACCGTGGCCAGCGCCGCCGCCACACGGTCGGCGGCCTCCCGCTGACCCGGCCGGTCCTCCCGGCCGGGGGCATCGTCCATCTCGCGTCCCGCCCCTCATTAGTTGGTTTGACTCAACCAACTATATGCCGCGGCCCCGTCCCCGGCAAGCGCGCCGCGCATCGTTCAGCTCGGGTGGCAGCCGCGCCACCGCTCGGTGGCGACGCCGGAGAGGATCACGCCCACGACGTCCCCGGCGAGTTCGGGCGTGACCGGCAGGTGCCCGAAGAGCACCCGGTAGTAGGTCGTCGAGGCGAGCATGTCCAGGAGGAGGTCGACATCGATGTCGGGCCGCAGGTCGCCCCGGTCGACGCCGCGGCGGAGCGCGGCGGCGGTGGTCGCCCGGCGCGGATGGAAGAACAGCTCGAAGAAGTGCCGTTCGAGCGCGGGGTCGCCCGCGAGGTCGGCGACGAGCGCGGGGAGCGCGCGGCGGCCGAGGGTGGTGGTGAAGGCCGCGCTGAGCGTGCCGATCCCCGCGATGAGGTCGCAGTGGGTGCAGCCGGTGTCGGGCGTGGGCGCGGTGCCGATGGTGGTGGCCAGGGCGTCGATCACGAGGTGCTGCCGGGACCGCCAGCGGCGGCGGATGGCGGGCTTCGTGGTTCCGGCGCGCGCCGCCGCCCCCTCCATCGTCAGGCCGCTGTAGCCGACCTCGTTGAGGATCTCGACGACCGCCTCCCGGACCGCGTCGTCGATGCGGGTGTCGCGGGGCCGCCCGCCGGCCGGAGAGGCGGACGGCCCGGAGGAGCGGCTTGTCGGCTTGCCCATGTGGGCATTGTATATGTTACGTTCCGATCCGGAACGAAATATAACTGGAGGCCGCCATGAAGCACGGTGCCGACGAGACCGGAACCCCCGATCGCGACGTCCGCGAGGGCGCGCCCGCCCCACCACCCGAGGCCGACCGCGCCGCGGGCGGCGTGTTCGGCGGGCCCTACCGGGCGCTGACGGCGGGGGTGCTGCTGTCGGTCGGACTCGTGGCCCTGGAGTCGCTCGGCGTGGCGACCGTGCTGCCCGGCATCGCCGCGGACCTCGGCGGCCTGGGCGCCTACGGGTGGGGTCTGTCGGCCCTCATGCTGGCCAACGTCATCGGCACCGTCGTCGCCGGACGGGCCGCCGACCGGCGCGGCCCGGCGGGTCCGATGGCCTGGGGCATGCTGCTCCTGGCGGCCGGCTGCGCGGTGGCGGGAGCCGCGCCCACCTGGCTGTTGTTCCTGGCCAGCCGGTTCCTCCAGGGGCTCGGCGTGGGCGCGGTGATGGCCATGGCCTACACCGTGATCGGGCTGGCCTACCCCGAGCGCCTGCGCGCCCGGATGTACGCGCTGCTGTCCTCGGCCTGGACCATCCCGTCGCTGGTGGGTCCGGCCACCACCGGCGCCCTCGCCGAACGGACCACGTGGCGGTGGGTGTTCCTGCTCATCCTGCCGATCATCGCCGTCGCCGCCGCCCTCGGCCTTCCCCCGCTGCGCGGGCTGCGCCGGTCCGGCGGCACCGGGGCTCCCCCCGCCGCGCTGCCGTGGTGGAGGCGTCCGCTGGGCGGCGCCGTGCTGCTCACCGTCGGAACCGGCGTCCTGCTCCAGGCGCTGCTGCTGACCGACACGGTCGCCCTGATCGTTCTGGCCGCCGTCGGCGTCCTCGTCACGGTCCCCTCGTTGCGGTGGGTGGCGCCGCCGGGGACGCTGGGCGCCCGGCGCGGCCTCGGCGCCGGGGTCGCCGTCCGCGCCCTGCTGTGCGGGGCCTACTTCGGCACCGAGGCGTTCCTGCCGCTCGGCCTCCAGGAGTCGCGCGGGATGACCGCGACCGCGTCCGGCCTCGGGCTGTCGGCCGGGGCGATCACCTGGGTCGCCGGTTCGGCGTTGCAGGCCAGGAGGGACGCCCGGGGCGCCGGACGCACCGCCGCCACCGTGACCGGCTTCGCCGTCCTCGCCGTCGGGGTCGCGCTGATCGCGGTGACGGTCATGTCCGGCGCGGTCCCGGTGTGGACGGCCCTGCTGGGATGGGCGGTCGGCGGGCTCGGGATGGGCATCGGCTTCAACGCCTCCACCACCGAGACGCTGCGCCAGGTCCCGGCGGAGCGGCAGGGCGAGGCGAGCGGCGCGCTACAGCTCGCCCAGACCTTCGCCACGGCCCTGATCGCCGGGTTGGGCGGAGCGGCCATCGCCTTCGGGGACGACCGCGACTCCTCGATGCTGGGCGTCTTCGTCCTGACCGGGCTGCTCGCCGTGGGCGGCATGCTGCTGGCACACCGCCTCCGTGCCGAACCGGCGTGACCTCCGCCTCAGAACCGCTTGCCCTCATCACGGGCCTGGGAGTGGGCCTCACGGCGCGCGGTATCGGCGTCGGCGGTGGCGAGGTTCGGAGCGAAGCGCACGGTGGTGATGTCCGTGATCCCGGCCCAGCGCAGCCAGTCCTCGAAGAACCCGCGCTGGTGGTCGGCGCCGAAGGCCGGTCCGCGAGCGTCGCCGTAGACGGCGCTCGTGTACAGGACGGCCGCCTTCTTGCCGCGCAGGAGGCCGGTGTAGCCGTCCTGGGCGTCGAAGCCGAACACCCAGCCGGGCTGGGAGACCACGTCGATGTACTGCTTGAGGATGTACGGCACTCCCGAGTTCCACATGGGGACGCTGAACAGGTAGCGGTCGTAGGAGTCGAAGCGCTCGAAGACGGCGCGGGCGGCGGCCCACGCGCGTTCCTGCGCGCCGGAGGGGTCGGCGCCGCCGAAGACCGCCATCTTGGCTCCGGCTCCGGCGGGGCCGAACTCGGGGAGCGTGCCGTCCCAGAGGTCGTGGTGGTCGACGGTGTCGCCGGGGTGGGTCTCCCGGTAGGCGTCCAGGAACGCGGCGGCGAGCGCCAACGACTCCGAGGACGCCCCGCGCGGCGAGGCGGAGATGTGCAGCAACCGGCTCATGAGCTGATCCCTTCCATAAACGGACTATGGTCCATATGCTCTGGAAGATTAACGGACCGCGGTCCGTATAGCAAGCGGTCGGCGCCGGGCTAGGGTGAGGCTGGTGAGCGGGGTCGACCCTGACGTCGTGAGGCGTGCGCAGCGCGGCGACCTGATGGCATTGCACGAGGTCCTCGACGTTCTCACGCCCTATGTGCGGCGGCTCTGCGGGCCGATCGCGCTGCAGGACGCCCCCGACGCCGCCCAGGAGGCGCTGATCGTGGTCATGCGCAACCTGAAGGACCTGCGCGAACCCGCCGCGCTGTTCGGCTGGGTGCGGGTCGTCGCGGTGCGCGAGGCGGTGCGGGTGGCCAAGCAGTCGGCGCGCGCCGTCCCCGCGCCACTGGCCGAGGTGCCCGCGCCCGGCGACCCGGCGCTCGCGGCGGACGTCCGCGACGTCCTGGACCGGCTGTCACCCGAGCACCGCGCCGTCCTCGTGCTGCGCGACCTGGAGGGGCTGGACGAGGAGACGGCGGCGCGGATGCTGCGGGTCCCGGCCGGGACCGTCCGGTCGCGGCTGTTCCGGGCCCGCGCGAGCTTCCGGCGGAACTGGCGGGACGAGGGGGCGGCGCGATGACCTGGCCGGTCGGCGAGCTGGACGAGGTGCGACGGCTCCGCGCCCTGGCGGCGTCGTTCCCGGGCGTCCTGCTGGAGGAGGCCGTACTGCCCTCCACTTTCGAGGACGTGTGGGCGGTGCTCGGCGACCCGGAGCGCGGCTTTCCCGGGCTGGTGCCGGACGTCCGTACACTGCGCGTCACCGAGCGCCATGGCGAACGGATGCGCGCGGCCGTGCGCGGCCGTTCGGGCCTGCGGGGACGGTTCGACATGGTCCTCCGTCCCGGCTGGTGCCTGATGCAGAGCCGCTTCCTGGTGTTCGGCATGGGCGCCGTCGCTGAGGGCGACGGCACCCGCTTCGCGTATATGGCGGCACTCCGTGTGCCAGGGGCGCGCGTCCTGGGGCCGCCGGTTCGGCGCCTGCTGGGGCCGCTGATCCTGCGCCGCTTCGTCCGGCGCTTCACCCCGGAAGCGTGACGCGGATCACGGGAGTGGTTCGGGCCCCCGGCGTCCTCTCCCTAGCATGCGAACCTACGAAATCGCGGCCCTCGTGGTGGCCACCGTCCTGTTCCTCGACGCGCTCCTGCACGTCTACTGGATGACCGGACGCACCTGGCCCGCCCACGACGTGTCCACCCTGTCCCAGGGGCTGCTGAACGCGGACGTCCCCTTCACGCCGCGCGTCCTGGCCCCGCTCGTCCTCGCCCTGTCGGGTGCCGGGGCCACCGTCCTGGCCCAGGCCGACGTGATCCTCGCCGGCCTTCCGGGATGGCTGCCCCTGGCCGGAACGCTCGCCGTCGCCGCCGGAGCCGGAGTGCGCGCCCTGGCCGGTGTCGCCTGGGCCTTCGGAATCGGCGCCGAGAGGGACTCGGCCTTCTACAGGCTCAACCTCGTCCTCTACACGCCGCTCTGCCTGCTGCTGGTCGCGGCGACGGCGCTCGTGGCCGCGCACTGAGACTCCGGACGTCCTTCGCGGTTCGGACGGGTTGCCGCACTTTCGGGAGCAGGAGACCGAATAGCCGGCGCGAAGCGGCCGCCGCCGGAGGCCCGCATAGCGCGTGTTGCATCGACGGCACGAGATCATCGCCACACCGAATCCCGCCAGATGATGACATCGGCCTCATGTCCGTCACAGCCGATGTTTCGGAAGCCGACCGCACGTTCGACGTCCACTTTTTAAGCACCCGGCCTATTTTTACAAAAATGGCCAATCACGGCCGTTCACAACCCGGAAAATTTCATTGACAGCAATACCCGCGTAACACAAGATCGCAATACCCCGTTGCGAAACTCCGTTCGACCAATGCATGAGGAGGCAGCACATGGGACAGCAGAGCTGGAGCGCCGCGAAGCGGACGCTGGCCGTGGTGGGGGCCGCGGCCGTCGTGGGGGTCGCCGGCGGCGCGGCGACGGCGGAGGCGGAGGCGGCGGCACCGCCCCCCGCCCCCGCGGCCCCGGCCAAGTATCAGGTCGACTTCTCGTCCAACTCCAAGACGCTCGGCGCCAGGGTCATCCACTGCGAGATCCGCTTCATCGGCGCCCACGGCGGCATCCCGCACAAGTCCGGCCACGTGCACGGCACCATCAACGTCCGCACGGGCGTGACCTGCAGCCAGCCGCTCCGGATGATCCGCGGGAAGGTCGGCCTGTTCAGCAACCGCGGATCCAAGATCAAGGCGTTCGGCAGCACCGGGAAGCGCACGGCCAAGGGCAACGCCGCGCTCGTCTGCAGGACCGGCAGGTACCACGGCGAGGCCGTCGCCACCCTCTACGCGCCCCCCGGGTACACCCCGCGGGTCGCCACCGTCGGGAAGCGGACCCCGACGGTCTCCATCCACTGCTGACCCGGGTCAGCGGTTGATCTCGTCGCTGTCCGCCCACACGGGGTCGGTCACCTCGACCGGAACGGCCTCCAGCCGCTCGTCCGCCACGATCTCGGCGACGAGGGCGGCGGTCCCTCCGAGGTAGGTGGAGTCCAGGTCCGTCTCGGTCGTGACGCACCACGCCCGGTCATCGGGCCAGAAGAGGTTGGGCGACTGCGAGAACAGCGGCACCGCGAGTTCCGCGGCGGCGTCAAGGGGGCCCTTGAGCAGGAGGTATGTCCGTTCGGGCAACTCCACTCGGGGGCCCTCGCCGATCTCCGGCGGGAGCACCTCGGGCTCCCGGTCAGCACCCGCACCGGCGGTGAACGTGGCGGTCGCGCCCTCCGGAGCCGGTTCATAGCCGTCTGAGACGCAGAACCAGCAGCGATCGGCCGACCCCGTGTGCCCGGCCAGGACGTCGCACAAGGCCGCCAAGAGCTCCGGGGTGAGGGTCCCCGGGTCGGGCTCCTCCACCCAGGGCCGCGCGACGTCCACCCGGGGCACCGGCCCGGCCAGCGCCTGGAACTGCACCCGCGGATGCACCGCCCCGCCCGACCACGCGGCCACCCGCGCCCAGGTCACCGGGCTCCCGTCCGCCGCGTAGGCCGGATGCAGGATCCGCGCGTACGCCTCGAAGCCGTGCGGCACCAGACCGCCCACGCCCGATCCGAACGGCCCGACGCCCGCGACCACCCAGTCGGCCGGCCCGACATCGCCGCAGGCGGAAAGCCGTGAACGCCGAGTCATCACCCGAACCTCCGATCGAGGGATCCCCCGCCTCGCACAGTACGCCCACCACCACGACCGAAGCCCCCGTAATACCGCCGCCCCACAGCGGCGTAGAGCGAGACCCCCGACGCGGTCACCGCCGAGGCCCCGGAACCCTCCGCCTCAGCGGCGGGCCGCTCCGCGCCGCGGGTCGATGCCCAGGACCGCGCAGGCGCCGTCGACGGCCACCCGGCGCAGCTCGTCCTCCGGCACGTCGGCGAACTGGATCGTGCAGTCCTGGATGCCGCCGAAGGCGATCACGCCCCGGGCGGCCTGCTCCAGCGTGGGTTCGGGGCCCTGCACCAGCCTGACCAGCCGCTCGCGCCAGCTCAGCGCGAGGTCGATCACTCCGAGGTCGGCGAGCGTGGTCAGCTCGCCGAGCATGAGCACGATCCCCTCGCGGTTGCGGTAGTGGAAGTCGAAGTAGCCCTCCAGCAGGGCGACGGGATCGACCTCGTCCAGCGCCTCCTGGCTCGCCAGGAACGCCTCCTCCTCGTCGATGATCGGCTGCACGATGCTGCGGACCAGCTCCTCCCGCGAGGCGAAGTGGTAGTACAGCGCCGGCTTGGTGATGCCCAGCCGGTCGGCGATCTCCTGCAGGCTGGTCCGCTGCACGCCCTGCCGGCCGAAGAGCTCGCGGGCCGCCTCCTGGATCCGCTGCTTGGTGTCGGAGGGGCGAGGCATGCCGCCAGCCTATCTGACTTAACGGTCGGTAAGTGGCGCTGCTATGCTTACTTATCGTTAAGTAAGTAGAGAGGGTGCTCCATGCGGATTCTCATCTCCGGCGCCAGCGTCGCCGGTCCGGTGCTGGCGTACTGGCTCGCCAGGCACGGCTTCTCCGTCACCGTCGTCGAGCGCGCGCCGACCCTGCGCAAGACCGGTGGGCACGCCGTCGACCTGTTCCGCCCCGCGGTCGACATCTCGGAGAAGATGGGCGTGCTCCGGCGCCTGGAGGAGCGCGCCACCGGCACCAGCAGGCTGACCGTCCACCAGGAGGGCACCCGGCGGCCGATCCGGGCGGACCTCTCCAAGATCTTCGGCGCCGCCTCCGACCGGCACCTGGAGGTCATGCGGGACGAACTGAGCGAGATCTACCACGACGCCGCGCGCGACGACGTCGAGTACGTCTTCGGCGACTCGGTCACCGCGATCTCACCCGACGGCGAGGTGCGCTTCGAAAGAGCCGCGCCGCGCCGGTTCGACCTGGTCGTCGGGGCGGACGGGCTGCGCTCCAACGTGCGCCGCCTCGTCTTCGGCGACGACGCGGGCCTCAGCACCTTCGTCGGGGCCCATTTCGGGGTGCTGGCCCTGCCCAACACCCCGCGCCTCGACGGCGAACTCCTCATGCACGTCGGCGTCGGCCGCACCGCGGGCATGTACGGGGCGCGGCACCTCGACGGCGCGCGGGCCCTGTTCATGTTCCGCGGCGACCGCGAGCTCGACCACCACCGCGACGTGCCCCGGCAGAAGGAGCTGCTGCGCGGCGCCTTCGGCGGCATGCACCCCGACGTGGACGGCTGGCTGGACGAGCTCGACCGCACCTCCGCGTTCTACTTCGACTCGATCACCCAGCTCCGCATGGAGAGCTGGTCGCGGGGGAGGGTGACCCTCGTCGGCGACGCGGGCTGCTCCCCCGGCCCGGTCGTGGGCGGCGGCACCACCCTGGCCGTCGTGGGCGCGTACGTCCTGGCCGGCGAGCTCGCCCGAGCAGGCGGCGACCACGATCGCGCCTTCCCCGCCTACGAACGCGCGATGATCGACCACGTGCGCGACAGCCGGGCGGTCGCGCTGAGCACGGCGAAGACCCTGATCCCCACCTCCCGACTCGGCGTGCGGGCGCTGGCCCACGGCTCCCGCCTGACCTCCGCCCTGCCCGCGGCGCCCGCCCGCGCCCTCATCCGCCTCACCACCAAGAGCGCGCGCCTCTACGACGCCATGACCGTCGAGGACTACACCCCGTCGCCCGCCGCGCTGGGCCTGGGCTGACCCGCGCCCGACCACGTCGCTCCCGGCGGCGGTCCGGTCGCTAGGTCGCGAGGGCCTGCCGGCGGACGCGCAGGCCCACGACCCCGGTCACGGCCAGACCGGCCACGCCCAGCCCAGCGCCCGCCCAGGCGGGCGCTGCGTACCCGAGCCCCGCGTCGACGGTGAGGCCCGCGATCACGGAGCCGAGGGCGTTGGCCAGGTTGAAGGCGCCGATGTTGGCCGCCGAGGCCAGGGCGGGGGCCTGCGACGCGCTGTCCAGCACCCAGGTCTGCAACGGCGGGATCGTCGCGAAGGCGGCGATCCCGAACAGCACGATCGCGGCGACGAACGCCGCCTGGTCGCCCGCGGTGGCGGCGACCAGGGCCGACAGCACGGCGAGCGCGCCGATGGAGGCGTAGAGCGCGGGCAGCACGGCCCGGTCGGCCAGCCGGCCGCCGAGGAGGTTCCCCACGACCAGGCCGATCCCGAGCAGGCCCATGACCACGGGCACCGCGCCCGGGGAGAAGCCGCCCACGTCGGTCATCATCGGCGCGATGAAGGTGATCACGGTGAACACCGGCGCGAACCCGAACACGGTCATGGCCAGCGCCAGCCATACGCCGCCCTGCCGGAAGACGCCCAACTCCCGCCCGAGGTTGTGCCCCTGAGGGCGCGGGCCGGAGGGGACGAGCGCGGCGATCCCCGCCAGGGCGACGACGCCGACCGCGACGACGGCCCAGAAGGTGGCGCGCCAGCCGAACGCCTGCCCGATCGCGGTACCGGCGGGCACACCGAGGACGTTCGACAGGCTCAGCCCGGAGAACATCAGGGACAGCGCTCGGGCGCGCCTGTCCGGTTCCACCAGGTCGGCCGCGACGACGGCGCCGACGCCGAAGAAGGCGCCGTGGGCGAAGGCCGCGATGATCCGCCCGGCCATCAGCACGCCGTAGGCCGGGGCCAGCGCCGACAGCAGGTTGCCCGCCAGGAAGAGGACCATCAGGGCGAGCAGCATGGTCTTGCGGGGCAGGCGCGCCCCCGCCATCGTGAGCAGGGGCGCGCCGATGACCACGCCGACCGCGTATCCGGAGACCAGCAGCCCGGCGGCCGGGACGCTGACGTCGAAGTCGGCGGCCAACTCGGGGAGCAGGCCGTTGATGATGAACTCGGTGGTTCCGATGCCGAAGGCACTGACCGCGAGCGCGAGCAGGGCGAGAGGCATGGCTCGCTCCTTCGAAGGGGAGGACGGGTCGGCGTGGGTGACCGCCGTGGAGGCGGAGCGGGGTCCGCTCGAACGGGCCGACGGCCGCCGAGCGGAACCCGCCGCCCTCACGCCCGCGCCAGCGTGAAGCCGATGTCGCCGCCCAGCCCGACGCCGTAGGCGAGCTGGATCAGCACCTCCACGGCCGGCTCCAGGTAGCGGGCGTTCGCCAGCGGACCGGCGTCCACGGCGTCGAAACCGAGCTGCGCGCCGAGGTCCAGCACGGTCTTCTTGGCGGCCTCGTCGTCCGCGGCGACCGGCAGGAAGAGCGTGCCGCCGCCGAGTTCGGGGGTCTCCAGCGTGCCGGCGAACACGGTGTTGAACGCCTTGACCACCCGGGCGCCGGGCAGCGCGGCGGCGACCTGCTCCCCCGCGGAGGTGGTGTGCCCGACGGTCAGCGACATGAAGTCGGCCGCCAGCGGGTTGGTGGCGTCGATCACGATCTTGCCGTCCAGGGCCGCCTTCACCTTGCCGTCGAGCCGGGCGACCGCGGGGAAGGGCACCGCCAGGACGGCGACCTCCGCCTCGGCGACCTGCGCCGCGACCTGACCCGTGTCGGTGGACGAGCCGGCCGTGGTGACCGTGTGCCCCACCGCGGTCAGGCGGCGGGCCAGCGCGGAACCGACGTTGCCCTTGCCGATGATGCTGATCTTCATGAGCGGAACCTTCCGGTCGACTTGCGTCGAATTCGACGCACCTGACCGATCGTACGGATGCATCGAATTCGACGCAACCTCGGTAGACTCGACCCATGAGCGAACCGCGCTGGCTGAACGAGCGGGAGATGCGCGCCTGGAGCGGCTTCCTGGAGACCTCCGCCCTGGTCCACCGCCTGGTCGAACGGCAGGTCAGGGAGGACGGCGGGCTCACCCTGGTCCAGTACGAGATCCTGCACTGGACCAACGAGAGCGCCCCCGAGCAGCGGTGCATCACCGAGCTCGCCGAACTGATGATCACCTCGCGGAGCGGCCTGAGCTACCAGGTCGCCCAGCTGGAGAAGGCCGGCCTGCTCCGCCGCGAGACCAGCGCCGACGACGAGCGCAGGGCCATGGTCGTCATCACCGAGGAGGGCCGGCGGCTCCTGGAGCGCACCGCACCCGGGCATCTGGAGATGGTCCGCGGCGGCCTGATCGACCTGCTGACCGACGAGCAGATCACCCAGCTCGCCGACATGATGGACACCGCCCGCACCCATCTGCGCGCGGTGGTCCCGCTTCAGCCTCCGCGCAGGCGCGGCTCGTCGGCCCGGTGACCCTGGTGACCGCCGTCCACCGCCCGGCTCAGCCGGTGCCGTCCGCCCGCAGCCTGGCGCGGTAGGCCCGCTTCTTCGCGAGCGCCCCGCAGGTCTTCATCGAGCACCAGCGACGGGCACCCGCACGGGAGGTGTCGACGAACGGCACACCGCAATCCGGATTCCCGCATATCCGGACACGTGTGCGGTACTCCGAATCGCACAGCGCGATCAGATCCCGCGCCACGGTCGAGAGCACCGCTCCCACCCCGTCGCCGCTCCAGCGGACCGAGGCCGCGTCGGCTGAGAGCTCCGGCACCGACGACGGCTCGGCGGCCGCGCGGTTGATGGCGGCGACGTCCCCGGAACCGGGCGCGACCCCGGCCGCCATGGCCTCGCCCACCCGCTGGATCGCCTCCCGCAGTTCCTTCGCCCGGACCAGGTCGGCCTCGGTACAGGCGGGCGGCGCGCCGGTGCAGCCGCTCTCCACGCACCACCGGCTCAGATCGTCCGGCCGCGCCAACCGCTCGAAAGGCGCCGCCTTGCCGCGATCGGCGAGGGTGCCCGCGAAGCCGAAGCACAACCGCGCGTCGTCGAACCGGAAGTCGGCCTTGGTCCGCCGCCGCCCGCCTTCATCGCCCATGTCCACCACCTTATGCGGTTGACATCGCCGAAACGAGGGACATAGCGTCCGGTCCACCGCTCCAACAGGTGGACACTATCGGCAGGAGGTCGCGTTCATGCGCGCCGCAGTCATCGAAGAGCTCAACAAGCCGCTCGTCGTCCGCGAGGTACCGGATCCCGACTGCCCCCCGGACGGCGCGATCGTGCGCGTCGCCGCGAACGGGATCTGCCGGACTGACTGGGCCCTGTGGGCTGGCGACTTCTGGACGGGAGGACCGCAGGTCCAAGCCCCGTTCGTCCTCGGCCACGAGTTCGCGGGCACGATCGAGGAGGTCGGGAGCGAGGTGAGGGGCTGGACGAGCGGCGACCGCGTCCTCTTCCCGATGAACCCGGGCGAGGGCTCGTGCGAGATGTGCCGGAGCGGCAACCAGCACGTGTGCGACCACGTCGCGTCGCTCGTGCCCGGGGTGTCCTACTGGGGCGCCTTCGCGGAACTGGTCATGGTGCGCTTCGCCGACGTCAACCTCGTCGCGGTGCCGGAGTCCGTCGGCTTCGTCGATGTCGCCAGCCTGGCCTGCCGCTACATGACCGCCTTCCACGGCATCGTCGACCAGGCGCGGGTCCGCGGCGGCGAGTGGGTCGCGGTGTACGGCGCCGGAGGCGGCATGGGGCTGTCGGCGGTGGAGATCGCCGCCGCGACGGGCGCCAACGTGATCGCGGTGGACATCTCGGACGAGAAGCTGGACGCGGCGCGCGCCCTGGGCGCGACGCACACCGTCAACGCGGCGCACGACGAGCCCGCCGACGCGGTGAGGACGCTGACCGGCGGCGGCGCGCACGTGTCGATCGACGCCGTCGGCATCGCCGCCGCCTGCCGCAACTCCGTCATGTCCCTGCGCACGCGCGGCCGCCATCTCCAGCTCGGGCACACCACGCGCGCGGAGAAGGGCGAGGTCGCGCTGCCGATCGACATCATGATGGTCAAGGAGCTGGAGGTGCTGGGCGCCTTCGGCATGCAGGGCCAGCGCTTCGGCACGATGCTGAACATGATCGAGGCCGGTCGCCTGAACCCCGGGCGGATCGTGTCCCGCACGGTGGGCCTCGATCAGGTGAGCGAGGTGCTGGAGTCCATGGAGTCCTACGGCCCGACCGGGGTCGTCGTCATCGACCGGTTCTGACGCGGGAGCATTTCAGCAACCGTCGACGGGTGAACCGTGACGGCCCAGGCGGGCGTCCGTGAAGTCGGCCGGGCCGTGGAACGTCGCGCGGCCGTCGGCCGAGCCGGGCAGGCAGAAGTCGGCGCGCTCGAAGACGGCATCCGAGAAGTCGGTCCTGCCGTGGAACTGGGCGCCGCAGAAGTCGCCGTAGGCGACCGACACACCGCTGAGGTCCAGGTCGACGAGCGTCGCGCCGGACAGGTGCAGGGACAGGTCCGGCCAGCCGCCGGGGCGGGCGCGGGCGGCGAGCGCCTCCTGCGCGGCCCGGCGCGCCCGCAACTCGGCGGCCCGCGGCGGCGTCAGGGGCCCGGTGACGGCGAAGGGCAGCGGAACGCGCAGGTACTCGCACAGCGCGCGGGCCACCGCCGCACGGGCCCCGGGCTCGGCATCGCCGAGCGAGGCGAGCCGTTCGACACCCGCCAGGCGCGCGGCGGGGTCGGCCAGGTCGCGCCGGCCGGCGGCCAACCCGCCGTCATGGAGGCGCCAACCGAAGGGCCACTCGTGCTCGGCGGCCTCGTCGGCGCGGGCACCGGTCAGGTCAACGGTGGGGGCCGGCAGGTGGACGGGACCGCCGAAGACCGCGCCGGTGAAGTCCGCGGAGTCGCCGAAGCGGGCCTTGCCGAACCAGGCGTCCGCGCCGAACCCGGCGCCCCGGAAGGTGACCGGACCGGCGAAGCGGGCGCCGTCGCCGCCCTCGATCCACTCCTGGTAGTCGAAATCCAGCACGGCCAGCGGCCAGTGCGGATCGTCCTCGTTGGGCTCCTGCCAGGCGGGCGTGGCCGCGTCCTCGATCTCGTCCCAGGCGGGATCCTCCTCCGACAGCCCGTCCTCGCCGCGCCCGAACCACGCCAGATCACCGAACCGCGCTCCCGCGAACCCGGCCGCGCCCCGGAACCGGGCCCGCCCGAACACCGCCGCCTCCGCGAAGGCGGCGCCGCCGAACTCCGCGTCGCCCTCGCACAGGACGCGCTGGAACACCGCCTGCCCGCCGAACCGCGCCGCCGCGAAGTCCACATCCCCCACGAACCGCACGTCGGAGAAGTCCACCGCACCGAACGCGCAGCCCGCGAACCGCCCGTCCACCACGACCGCACCGCGCAGAACGACGTCCAGGCCGTCCCCCGCACGCAGCATCGCCGCCAGCACCCGCCCGCACGAGCGCAGCACACCGGGGTCCTCGCCCCCGGCCCGCCGCCACCACCCGCACAGGGAGTCGACCGCGTCCTGCCCGCCGCCCAGCGTCTCCGGCGGGACGTCCCAACCGTCGCGCGCCGCCCAGCCGTCCCAGTCGAACCCGTTCATCCCGCCCGCACAGTCCGTAACGACAATGACCCCGAAGCTTGCCAGCCCCGGAGGTCACCGACCAGCCGCATCAAGCTTCACGCGACCGCGTCGGGCGCGCAGGAGCCTTTCGGCGACGAGGAAACCCGAGCCGCCGCCGAGACCGGGGCCGGGGTGCGTGGAGGCGCCGATGTGCCACAGGCCCGGTACGCCGGTCGCGTGGCCGGTGCCCGACGACAGGGGCCGCCAGAGGACGTACTGGTCGATCCGGCAATCGCCGCCGTAGGGGTCGCCGCCGACCAGGTTGACGTTCATCTCCTCCAGTTCGGCGGGCCCCAGCACCAGACGGTCGGCGAGGGCGGAGTCCAGGTTGGTGATGTGGGGACGCAGGAGGCCGAGAATCCTGTCGGCGTAGGCGTCGCGGAGCCGCGGGGTCCAGGTGCCGTCGCCGGGGTCGATGACGCCGGCCGCGTCACCGCGGACCTGCCGGGGCAGTTCCTGAAGTTGGAGCCACAGCAGGCCCTTGCCCTCGGGGACGCGTCCGGGGTCGACGGTGGCGGGCTGGCCGACGGCGATCGTCGGCCGTTCGGGCAGCAGGCCGCGCCAGGCGGCGTTCACCGATGCCGACAGCGAGTCCAGGTCGTCCAGGACGTGCACGAGGGCGACGTCCTCCAGAGCCGGGTCCTTCCATCGGGGCGGCTCGTCGAGGGCCAGATGGATCTGCATGGCGGCACGGCCGTGCCGGAAGGCCCGGGCCGCCTGGAGGCGATCCGCAGGAGCGCGACCATCCAGGAGGTCTTCGTAGAGGGCGCGCGGGGTGACGGAGGCGAGGACGGCGCGGCGGGCGCGCAGTGCGCGTCCGTCCGCGAGCCGCACACCGGCGGCGCGGCCTTGCTCCACGAGAATCCGGGTGACATCGGCACCGGTGAGGAGCTCACCGCCGGCGTCGGTGACGATTCCGGCCAGCGCCTCGACGAGGCGGACGCCGCCGCCCTCGGGGACGGGCATGCCGCCGGTGGTGACGGCCGCGGCGATGACCTTGATGATGAAGGCCGAGGCGGCGTCGTCGGGGCCGAGGCCGCCGTGCAGGGCCCAGGGGGCCAGCATCGCGCGGGTGACGGGCGAGGAGAACGTCCGCTCCAGCCACGGCCGCGCCGGTTCCAGGACCTCCGCGCCGGACGCGACCAGGCCCCGGCGGCCCAGCCGCCGCAGCGCCCGCCAGCCGAGCCGGAGCGCCCCCGGACGCCAGAAATCGGTGCCGAGCAGGCCGAACGCCAGGTCGATCTTGCCGCCGAACTCGGTCATCATCGCCGACCAGTTCTCCGCGTCACCGACGGAGGCCAGGGCGGCGGCGAGCGCGTCGGGGTCGGTCGCGAGGACGGCCGCCCCATCGCGGCATGCGACGCCGGTGGGCCGGGAGGTGTTGCGGTAGACGACGCCCCGGCGGGCCAGTTCGCCGGCGAGGGCGGCGTAGGCGGGACCCCCGACGAACAGGGGATGCCAGCTGGACAGCAGTTCCACGGTGTAGCCCGGGAAGACCTCCCGGCTGGTGTGGACGGCGCCGCCGGGCCGGTCCTCGCGCTCGCACACCGCGACCCGCCACCCGCCGCGCGCGAGCCGCGCGGCGGCGACGAGGGCGTTGATACCGCTACCGATGACGACGGCGTCGAAGACTTCCGCGGACGGGACGCCGCCGCTCGGCGCCATGGGTGTCTCTTCCATAGACGACAGGTACCCAGAACACCGAGCGCCCCCACGGCCCCCCGGCGACGCCCGGGGCGGGAGGGCGCCGAGCCGCCCTCCCACCCAGGACTCGACCTGCGGCACGGAGGCTCGCTCTGCACGCCGGTGGCCTGGACGGCGAAGCCCGCGAGATCCGCGCGTCAGCCGGCCCGATCCGCCCCGACTTCTTCTTCACCACGCTGCGCGCGATGGCGAGCATCGCCTTGGTCGACCGCGATGCCGCCAAGGAGATCTACGCGACACTGCTTCCGCATCGCGACGGCCCCCGGCCGGCGCCGCGAGCCTGGCGTTGGCACTGCGCCCGGTCGCCCACACCCTCGGTGAACTGGCCGTCTTCCTCGGCCGCGCCGACGAGGCCGCCGCCCACCTCACCCAAGCCGCCACCATCGCCGACCGCTGGAACGCACCCCACTGGGCCGCCGAGGCACGGTCCCGAGCGACCACCTGAACCGTGGATGGGGGTTCGGCGAACCGGACCACCGCAGCCGCCGACCGCTCTGGGCGGCAAGGAATGCCAACCCTGTTAACGGTGAGGCAACGAGGCCGCGGCTGGAATGGGGCCGCCCCAGGCGCTGCGAGCTTTGAGGAGCCTGCCATGTCCCTGCCCCACACGCCGTCCCACGACCTTGACCGCCGCGCGGTCCTGCGCCGCGCCGGTCTCACCGCGGCCGCCGCGTTTGTTCCCTTCCTGGACATTCCGTCGACCCGAGCGGCGGCGACCTCCGCCAAGGACCCGGACCGGCTCTTCAAGCACGGCCGGTTCGCCGAGGCCGAGCGCGCCTACCGGCTGCTGCTGCGCGGCGATCCGCGCAACGCCCACGCGAACGCGCAGCTCGGCTACATCGCGCTGCTGTCCAACCGCTTCCGGATGGCCGAACGCCACCTGTCCAGCGCCATCGACCTGAACCCGGGCGACACCGGCTCCCTGCGCAGGCTCGCCGACTGCTTCGTCCGCCAGGACCGGCATGCCCGTGCGGTCCCGCTGCTCAACGAGATCGGCACGCCGTCGACCAAGGCGTCCGCGACGCAGTACGGCCACCTCGGCGCCTCGCCCTACCGGATCTCCGGACCGGCCGGCACGCGCGTGCCGTTCCGGTTCCTCGACCCCGTGCCCGTGGTGGAGGCGTCGGTGAACGGTTCCCGGCCCCTGACGTTCATGGTCGACACCTACGCGACGCTCGACCTCGCACCGGAGACCGCGAAGGACCTGGGGCTGCGGGCGGTGGCCACCACCTCAGGCGTGGCGGGTAACAAGCCGGTGACCATCTACCTCGGCGTGCTGGACTCCTTCCGGATCGGCGACATCGAGGTCCGGAACCTGCCGGTCCAGTGGTCGCAGGGCGGCCAGAGGCCGACGCTGCCGGACGGTTCCACCGCGGCCGGCGCATTCGGCACGACCGTCCTCTACCACTTCCTGGCCACGATGGATTACGCGCGCCGTGCCCTCGTCCTGCGACGGCCCCGCCCCGCCCGCAGGTCGGACGGCCTGCCGCTGTGGCTCGCCGGGGACCACTTTCCCTGCTCGCTGGGCAGCCTGCGCGACGACGGCCCCCGGGTGGTGACCGTGGACACCGGCGGCATCGGCCACGGCCTGGACACGACGGTGGAGATCGCCGAATCCCTCGGCATCCCCGTCGACCGCGCGCACCCGGTCGGGTCGGTCAACGGGATCGACATCTACCCGATCCGGCCTGACCGCATCAGCCTCGGCCGCGCGGTCGGGCGCGACATCCTCGGCTTCGCCGCCGAGAAGGTGTTCCCCGGCCTGCCCGGCCCCGGCCTTTCCGCCGCGTTCGGCTTCGACGCGATCGCCAATTTCACGCACGACTTCTACAAGCCGTACGCGGTCACCTTCGACTACACGGCCATGCGCCTACGCATAGCTTCCCACCGCAGACGCGCCTAGGCCGAAAGGGCGTTGCCAGATGTTCCGGGGCGTGGCGGCGTCCGCTTCAGTGCTCATCCGCTCCTGGAGGACGAGGAGGACAGCGCGGTCTAGGTGAGTCGGTCCGTACCTCGCCCCCGCCGGACCTGGGGCCCGTGCCACGTCCACGGAGCTTTGTGCTCGTGAGCCCGGTGGTCATCCGGTCCAAGGAAACGGTCGTCAAGTGGTCTACTTCGCCGCGTCGCCGGGACCCTAGTTTCGGCGTCATGTCCAAACTCACGACTTTGATGTGCGAGCTTCCGCCCTTCATCCCGGCGGGCGCCGAGGCGATGACCGTGACGATCGAACTGCCGCCGGGCGATTCGGGGACGCCGCCGCACCGGCACTCGGGGCCGGTCTTCGGGTACATGCTCGAAGGGGAGATGGTCTTCGAGTTGGAGGGCGAACCCGAGCGCGTGATCCGCGCCGGTGAGGCGTTCTGGGAGCCGGGCGGCGACGTCATCCACTACCAGGCGGCCAACAATCTCAACGACGCGTGGACGCGTTTCGTCGTCGTCATGCTCGGCGTTCCCGGCGAGCCGATGCTCACCATCGTCGACCAGGACGAACTCGAAGCGCGCCGCGACCGCCGTGCGCCGCGTCCCGCCGCCGACCCGAGGGCCTGAGGACCGTGCACATCTTCCTGGCCGGCGCCACCGGGGTCCTCGGACGGCACATCCTCCCGCTCCTTCTCGACCAAGGCCATCAGGTCACCGCCCTGACCCGCGGCGACGACGGCGCGGCGGCGATTAGGTCCAGGGGCGCCTCCGCCGTGATCGGAGACGTCCATGACCGCCGGGAACTCGCCCGCATCGTCGGCGCGGCCGCACCCGACGTCGTGATGCACCAGCTCACCGACCTGAGCGGCGGCAGCAGCGACGCCAACGCCCGGATACGGACGATCGGCACCCGCAACCTGGTCGACGCGGCCCGCGCCGCGAAGGTCCGGCGGATCGTCGCGCAGAGCATCGCGTGGGCGTACGAGGGCGGCCCGGATCCTGCCGGTGAGGACGCCCCGCTCGACCTGACCGCGCCGGTTCCACGCAGGACGACCATCGAGGGCGTCGCGGCACTGGAGAGGGCGGTGAGCGAGCTGCCCGAGTGGGTGGTGCTGCGATACGGGCTCCTCTACGGGCCCGGCACCTGGTACACGCCGGGCGGGCTCATCGCCGACAAGGCGCATGCGGGCACGCTCGCGACTTCGGACGATGTCAGTAGTTTCGTCCACATCGGGGACGCCGCCACCGCCGCCGTCCAGGCGCTCGCCTGGCCGTCCGGCGCGACGGTCAACGTCGTCGACGACGAGCCCGCCGCCGCCCGGGACTGGGTGCCGGTCTTCTGCGAGGCCGTCGCGGCACCGCCGCCGCCGGACGGACCGTCGGCGCCCCGGGCCCCCTGGGCGCGCGGAGCCGACAACCATTACGCGCGCAAGCACCTCGGCTGGGTTCCGGCGCACCCGTCGTGGCGCACCGGGTTCTTCGCCGAGTAATCCAGCAGCATCTCGTGGTGTACGCCCGACTGGAGGTGGCCGATGGACATCACCCCGCTCTTCCTCGCCGGCGCCGGGATGGGGCTGACGGCCGGGGGCACCACCTGCGCCGCCGTGCAGTTCGGCCTGCTCACCGGCGCCATCCGGGACGGCGGCGGGCCGCGGCCGGTCGCGTCGTTCCTGACGGCCAAGCTGGCCTCGCACACGGTGCTCGGGGCGCTGCTCGGGCTGGCCGGCGGCGCGGTGCAGCCGGGGCCGCGGGTGCGGGGCGCGCTGCTGACGGCGGCGGCGCTGGTCCTCGCCCTGTTCGCGCTCGACCTGCTGGGCTTCGGCCCGGCCCGGCGCCTACCGCGCCGCCGGAGCGCCGCGGAGCCCGTCCCCGCGGAAGGTCGCGCGGGGCTCCCGGGCCACTGCGCGCCGTCCATGCGGCCGCAGACGAGGCGTCGGCGGCCCTGGGCGCTGGGGGCGGCGACCGTGCTGGTGCCGTGCGGGCTGACCCTGTCGGCGGAGCTGCTCGCGGTCACGTCGCGCTCCGCGCTCGGCGGCGCGGTGGTGATGGGCGCCTTCGTGCTCGGCACTGCGCCGCTGTTCGGCCTCGCCGGCCTGGCCGCCGGGCGCGTCCTCGCGGTGCTGCGCGGGCGGCTCGCGGCGCTGCCCGCACTCGTGCTCGTCGTGGCCGCCGGATGGACGCTGCTGTCGGGGCTGCGGCTCGGCGGCCGGCTCCCCTCCGGCGGCGGGACGGCCTCGGCGGCCGACTCGGCGCGGTTCGTGCGGACCGACGCGTCCGGCACGCAGGTCGTCACCGTCTGGGCTCTCGACCAGGGCTACCGGCCCGCGCTCGCCACGGCGCGCGCGGGCGTCCCGACCGTCCTGGTGCTGCGCACGCACGGTACGCGGGGGCACACACGGGCGTTCACCATCCCCGGACGCGGGAAGGACGTGATCCTCCCGGAGAACGGAGACACCCGGATCGACCTCGGCACCCCGGGGCCAGGCCGGATGCGGTTCGTGTGCGCGTCCGGCCACTTCCCCGGGGCGATCACCTTCCGGTAGCCGGCCGGGGATGCGGCGAGGGTCATGAGGGCTCCGTGGATGTCGTCGCGGATCCCCAGCGGATGCGCAGCCGGTCGAACCGGTGCGGCAGGGCGATCGCCGCTCGACGACGTAGCGCTGCGCGGCCGGATGCCCTCGGCGCGGACGAGGCGGCGGTGTTCGCCGTGGTCCTAGCCGCGTTCGTCCGGCAGGCAGCCCGGTCTCCGGCAGAGCCGTCCGCCCCGGCCAGCCGCGGTCGACCGGGCTCGGCCCGGTTCCGGGCCGCCCTTGAGCGCCCGGACGTGCGAGCTGTCGATCATCGCCTGGTCCAGGCCGGCCCCTCGGCGGCGTGCAATTCCTCCAGCAGCAGCCGGTGCAAGGCGTCCCACGTCCCAGCCTGGTGCCACTCGGCCTGCACATCGTTCCCGCCCGCGAACCCCGGTCCCTGCGGCAGGAACTCCCAGCGGCTCCCGGTGTGCGGCACGAACAAGATCCCGCAGAGCACCTGGCGGTCGTCCAGCCGCTTGCGCTACGGCGCTCCTCCTCGGCAGCAACGGCTCGACCCGTTCCCACGGGCTGTCGGCCCTCACCATAAATCGCGTCGTATGCGCATTCTGATATGGCCTTTTTAGCCCGTCACAGCGTCGACCAGCTCGGCCAGCGCCTCCAGAGCACGCTTCCAGGTGTGCGGAGGAGGCGTGGCGAAGCCGAGGATGAGCCCGGCCGGCCGTTCGCCGGCCGGCTTATGCCAGTAGCCCTCGGTGTGCAAGCCGTGCAGGTGGAGTCCGGCATAGCGGCCGGTGTCCACCAGCCGTCCCTCCTCTTCGGCCGACCCGACCGGCATGAGGGCGTGCAGGCCCGCGGCCACTCCGTCCAGCGGTGCCGCGAGCCGCTCCGCCAGTTCGGTGCGCCGCCGCCGGTAGACCAGCCGGGCCCGCCGTATGTGCCGGTCGTAGTCGCCGCGTTCCACCAGGTCGGCGAACGCGAGCTGGTGGAACGCGGGCACCGCGGTACCGGTCTCCGCCACGGCCGCCAGCACGGCCTCGCGCAGCGTCGGCGGCACGACCAGCCAGCCGAGGCGCATCCCCGGGGACAGCGACTTGCTGGCGCTTCCCGCGTAGACGACCCGGTCGGGGGCCAGCGCCTGCACCGCCCCGACCGGCTGCCGGTCGTAGCGGAACTCACCGTCGTAGTCGTCCTCGACCAGGAAGCCGTCCCGCCGCCGCGCCCACGCGACGAACCCCGCCCGGACGACCGGCGCCAGCACCACCCCGCGGGGGTACTGGTGCGCGGGCGTGAGCAGCGCCGCCCCCACATGCTCCGTCAACCCGGCGGGGTCCGCACCGTCCGCGCCGACGCTCAGCGGCACGACGTCCATCCCGGCCGCGCGCAGCAGCCACCGATGCTGCGGAAGCCCGGGATCCTCCGTGGCCACGCAGCGTACGCCCAGGCTCCGCAGCGCCCGCCCCACCAGCGCCAGCCCGTTCGCGAACCCCGCCGTCACCACCACTGATTCGGCGTCGGCCGCCACGCCACGGGTGCGTGCGACGTAGCGGGCGATCGTCGATCTCAGCACCGGCAGCCCGGCAGGCTCCCCGTAGTCCCATGCCGCCGGCTCGGCCGACGCCGCCGCCCGCCGCACCGCCGAGGCCCACATCGCCCGCGGGAACGAACTGAGATCCGGTCGTCCCGGCTGGAGGTCGAACTCGGGATCCGGCCGCGACACCCGCGGCTCGGTTCGCGGTCCGGCGTCCGCCACCTGGATATCGGCCACCCACGTGCCCGAGCCCGGCTCCCCCGTCAGCCATCCTTCCGCGATCAGCTGGCCGTAGACCTGGACGACCGTCCCCCGGGACACGCCGAGATCGACCGCCAGGCTCCGGCTCCCCGGCAGCCGGGCACCGGCCGGAAGCCTCCCGGAGCGGACCGCCTCGCGCAGCGCGATCTCGATGGCCCGTCCCGCCCCGGCGCCGCGCGGCACGTCAAGGTGCAGATCAAGCCCGACCCCACGCTCGTCCATCACACCCTGTGATACCTGTCCGGCGCCGGGAGCGCTACGACCGGTCTGCAAGTTGCCGGTACCAGCGGGTCGCGGGTGCCCGCAGAGCCGAGAGGGTCTCCAGGAAGCACTGGTGGGTGTGTTGGGCGGGCCGATCGGCCGGGAGCAGGTCGGGGTCGCGGAGGACGAACTTGCGGTAGTCGTCGGCGATCTCGTCGAGCTTCCAGCACCGCGCCGCCCGTTCGGCGCCCGCTGCGCGGAACAGGTCGTATCGTGCGCTCGGCTCGGACGCCAGGACCCGTTCCGCCTCGGGCTCCCGCGCGTAGTCGCCGAAGACGTCGAGCACGACCGACTTCGCTTGCACCGCCGCCCTTCCCCCTCCCTGCCCTGTGCCACTCAGCGCCGGAGCGCCACCGTGCCCATCTTGGTCAGCGGTAGGTTATCGACCACGAGAAACACCTCCGGCAGCGTGAAACGCCGATCAGTGCGGAGCGGATCTTCGATCGTCGTCGCCCCGGATCCCTCTCCACTACCCAAGAAGAAGCGCCTGACCGTCGAGCAGGCCAAGGCGGTGCGCATGCGCCCTCAAATCCACGAGCCTCGGCGCCGACCCCCATCTGCCCCTGGTCGACCCCATCCCAACCCCGTGGGGTCTGCCAGCAGACCAGCACCAGGGTCGCCATCGAGGACGGCGCCAAGCACTGGCAACCGCGGGCCTACGGCAGCCCGGAATGGCAAAAGATCTACGGACGTCTCCGCAACACCGTCGAAGGCATGAACGGCTACGCCAAGGCCGACGCCCACGAAGGCATCGAACACGGCCTCGCCGCGCAGAGCCTCCTACCGGCCTTCCAACCGGCCCACGCCAACGAGCGCAAGATCAACGCCTGGCTCGCCACGCTCCCCGGCCCTGACGACGGCCCCACCGCCGGGCACATCACCCCGCCCGCAGCCTGAAGACTCAAGGACTGGGGCGCCCTCGTACCTGGCTGACCCATCGGTCCCCGCGATCGCAGGGGACCGGCCTCCGTAACGACAAAGACCCCGAGGCTTGCCAGCTTCGGGGTCGTTTCGTCACTGTGGGGCTACGACTTTCGTCTGTGCCCCCGAGTGGGCGAGGAGGGATTTGAACCCTCACATCCTTTCGGACACACGGACCTGAACCGTGCGCGTCTGCCGTTCCGCCACCCGCCCGTGGGTGTCGGCCCGTCTCCGGGCGCTCGAAAAGGCTAGCACGCGCTGAGCAGTGGTTAGGTATCCAGATACGTCGAGCGAACCTTCGCACCGATACGATCGTCTACCAGTGGGGAAGGGAGGTGCCCGTGGGCGTCATTCAGCGCTTCGAGCGACGGCTTGAGGGCATGGTCGAAGGGGCCTTCGCCCGTGCCTTCAAGTCGGAGCTCCAGCCGGTCGAGGTGGCCAGCGCTGTGCAGCGCGAGATGGACGATCGGGCGGCGATCGTGGCGCAGGGCCGCACGCTGGTTCCGAACGACTTCGTCGTCGAGATCTCTCAGCAGGACGGGCAGCGGCTGCAGGTGTACGCCGACAGCCTGAGCCAGGAGCTGGCCAACCTCGCGCGCGAGTACGCGAAGGAGCAGGGGTACTCCTTCGTGGGCCCGGTGCGGGTGCGGTTCGAGAACGCCGGCGACCTCGCCACGGGCATGTTCCGCATCAGGTCCGGTGTCATCAGGGGCTCGACCGTCGAGGGCGGGGAGATCCGCCAGCCGGTGAGCGACGTGCCTCAGGGGGGCAGGGGGGGTGCCTTCGGGGGGCATCCGCGGCTGCTGGTGACGACGGCGGTGGAGGGCTCCGACACCACTCAGCGCACTTATGAGATCAACACTCCGGTCACCCTGCTGGGCCGCGGCACCGACTGCGACCTGCGCCTCGTTGATCCCGGCGTGTCCCGGCACCATGCCGAGATCCGCGTAGAAGGTCCCGAAATCGTGCTCGTGGATCTAGGGTCGACCAACGGCTCGTTCGTGAACGGGCAGCCGATCCGGCGGGTGACGCTGGTCGACGGCTCCCGCGTCACGATGGGTCGCACCACGCTTGTTTTCCGCCGCGACAGGGAGTAACCCCGACTCCGATGACCCCATTCACCCTCACGCTGATCAAGCTGGCGTTCCTCGCGGTGCTCTGGCTCTTCGTCATCGCGGCCGTCGGCGTGATCAGGGCCGACCTGTTCGGTTCGAAGGCGGCCGCGAAGGCGGCCTCGCGGGCGGCGCAGCCGCCCCGTCCGGCCAAGGCCGCGGCCAAACAGTCCAAGGCGCAGCGCGCGCCGCAGCGCAGTGGCGCCCAGCAGGGCTCCCCGACGAAACTGGTGGTCGTCCAGGGCGAGCGGGCGGGCACCGTCATCGATCTCACGGGAGTGCCCATCACCATCGGTCGGGCGAATGACGCCACGCTCGTTGTGACCGACGACTACGCTTCGAGCCGGCATGCCCGACTTTATGCGCAGGACGGTCAGTGGATCGTGGAAGATCTCGGCTCGACCAATGGCACATATCTCGGACGCACGAAGGTGAGCCGGCCGATGCCGGTGCCGCCCGGCGTCCCGGTCCGGATCGGCAAGACCGTGATCGAGCTGCGCAAATGACCCTGGGAATCCGCTACGCCGCGCGCTCTGACGTCGGCATGCTGCGCGAGGGCAACGAGGACTCCGCGTACGCGGGCGCCCATCTGCTCGCGGTGGCCGACGGCATGGGCGGGCACGTCGGCGGCGAGATCGCGAGCGCGGCGGCGATCGAGGCGCTGCGCGGGCTGGACAAGGACCTTCCCGCGACCGAGCTGCTGGCCGCGCTGGAGCACACGGTCAAGACGGCCAACGACAACCTGCACCGCATCGTCGAGTCCGACCCCGCGCTCCAGGGCATGGGGACGACGCTGACCGCGATGCTGTGGGCGGGCAACCAGGTCGCGCTGGTGCACATCGGGGACTCCCGCGCGTACCTGCTGCGGGACGGCAGCCTGTTCCAGATCACGCACGACCACACGCTGGTGCAGTCCCTGGTGGACGAGGGACGCATCAGCCCCGACGAGGCGGCCTCGCACCCCCAGCGCTCCCTGCTCCTGCGGGCGCTGGACGGGCGCGGCGAGGTCGATCCCGACCTGTCGCTGCGCGAGGCGAAGGTCGGCGACCGGTACCTGCTGTGCTCGGACGGCCTGTCGGGCGTCGTCACGGCGGAGACGATCTTCCAGGTGCTGACCGACGTCGCGGACCCGGAGCAGGCCGTCCGGCAGCTCATCGACCTGGCGAACCGGGGCGGCGGCCCCGACAACATCACCTGCGTGGTCGCGGACGTCGTCGACCTCGGCCGGCAGCCGCCGACGGGCGGCCCCGGGCACGCCGTGGGGGCGGCGGCGAACGCGGGGCCACCGCCCGGCGGCGGTCCCGGCGCGGGCCCGGCCGACACCCCCGCCGGACGCGCGGCGCAGCTGCGCGACACGATGCCGCAGCCGCCCGTGGCCGTGGACGAGATGCCCCCGCCCGCGCCGATGCCGATGGGCGAGCCGATGGCGGGCCCCCCGCAGCAGCCGGCGACGCAGCACGCGCCGGGGCGTGCCAGGCGCGGCGGCGCGCGCAAGTGGACGTGGCTGGTGGTCGTCGCGGGCGTGGTGGTCGTGGCGGTGGCGGCGGGCGGCGTCTATCTGGTGCAGACCGTCCGGAACGGCTACTACATAGGGGAAGAGGGCGGCAAGGTCGTCCTGTTCCGGGGGTCGACGGACGAGTTCCCGCTGATCGACCTGTCCCGCAAGGCCGCCGCCAAGGACCAGCCGAACCCGCCGATCCCCGTCGCCGACCTGCCGCAGAACCTCCAGCAGCAGGTGAAGGGCACCTACTCGGTGAAAGGGCCGGCGGCTCTGAACGAGTTGAAGAACAGCGTGTGCAAGTACGTTCTCACCGCGGACGGCGGCAAGGTCGCCGTCGCGAAGGGCAAGGGGCAGCGCGACTGCCCGCAGGACAAGCCGAAGGCCACCGACATCGCGATCGACGACCTGCCGGACCCGGACCGCGACGCCGTCAACAAGGGCACCCTCGCCTTCGTCGGCCAGGCGGCCGCCGACGCGAAGGTGAACGAGCTGCGCTCCCACGTGGACGAGTGCAAGGCGCCCAGCCCGCGAGTGCAGGGCTGTCCGAGCGGCAAGGGCCCTAGATGAGTTCGATCGGGGCGCAGATCCGCGCGCATCTGCCGTACCAGCGACGCAACGCGGCCTCGTTCGCGCTGCTGATCTTCGCGATGGTGCTGACGCTGTCGGCGTTCGCGGAGGTCGGGCTCGCCCGGGACGGCTACATCCCGAAGGGCCTGTTCCTCTACGGCGGCGGCCTGGTGGTGCTGGCGTTCGGCGCCTACTTCGTCCAGGCCAAGTTCGCGCCGTACGCCGACCCGCTGCTGCTGCCGCTGTCGGTCGCGCTGAACGGCATCGGGCTGGCGATGATCTACCGTCTCGACCTCGACACCAGCGAGGACCACAGGGTCGCGGCCGCCGCGGGCAAGAAGCTGCTCAAGGACGCGGCCGACGCGCCCGGCCAGCTCATGTGGACCTTCGTCGGGATCGGGCTGTTCGTCACCGCCATCGTGATCATGCGCGACACCGACAAGCCCGACGCGCCGCTGTCGTTCACGCCGAAGACCGCGCAGCGCTACACCTACCTGATCGGCCTCGGCGCGATCATCCTGCTGCTGCTGCCGATCGTCCCCGGCATCGGCGCGGAGATCAACGGCGCGCGGGTGTGGATCGCCCTCGGCCCGTTCTCGGTGCAGCCGGGCGAGTTCGCCAAGCTGCTGCTGGTCGTGTTCTTCGCGGGCTACCTGGTCAACAAGCGGCAGGCGATGTCGCTGATCGGGAAGAAGATCGGCCCGTTCAGCCTGCCGCGCGCCCGCGACCTGGGCCCGATCCTGGTGATCTGGTTCTTCTGCCTGGGCGTGCTGTTCATGCAGAAGGACCTCGGCACCGCGCTGCTGTTCTTCGGCCTGTTCGTGTCGATGCTCTACATCGCCACGCAGCGGCTGTCGTGGGTCATGATCGGCATGGGCCTGCTGGCGGTGGGCGTGTTCGTCGCGACGCTGCTGCCGTTCATGGGCCACGTCAACCAGCGCATCGACATCTGGCAGAACCCGAAGCCCTACTTCGACGGCGGCTGCCTGCTGGAGAGCGGCAAGGTCGTCCCGGTCAACCCCGACACCGACATCTTCAAGAAGTACAAGGCCAAGGGCAGCGTGTCGCCGGGCTTCAGCGCGTGCGCGGAGCTCGGCGGCGAGTACTCCGACAGCGCGCAGCTCATGAAGGGCCTGTTCGCGCTCGGCCAGGGCGGGGTGCTCGGCACCGGCCTCGGCCAGGGCGAGCCGTGGCGGACGCCGCTGTCCTTCAGCGACTTCATCTTCGACTCGCTGGGCGAGGAGCTCGGCCTGACGGGGTTGATGGTGCTGCTGCTGGTGTACGCGCTGATCGTGCAGAGAGGGATGAAGACCGCCGTCGCCGCGCGAGATCCGTTCCTGAAACTGTTCGCCGGGGGCGTCTCGTTCGTCCTCGGCCTCCAGGTGTTCGTGATCGTCGGCGGTGTCACCCGGCTGATCCCGCTCACGGGTCTGACGACGCCGTTCCTGTCCCAGGGCGGTTCGTCGCTGATGGCCAACTGGATCCTGATCGCGATCCTGGTCCGGATGAGCCACGACGCGCGCAAGCCCGCCCCCCAGGCGATCCAGGACGAGGGCATGACCCAGATCGTGAGCACGAGGTGATCTCGCCCAGATGAACATGGACAAGCCGATCCGGCGGGTGGCGATCTTCGGGTTGCTGCTGTTCTTCGGGTTGATGGCGCAGGTGAACTACGTCCAGGGGAGTCAGGCGGACAACCTGCGCACCGACGCGCGCAACAGCCGCCAGTACTCCGACCTGTTCAACTCGCCGCGCGGAACGATCTCGGCGGGCGGCGAGGTGCTGGTGTCCTCGACGGAGACGCACAAGGACAACCCGAAGTACGGGCGGAGCTACAAGGACGGCCCGGTCTTCGCGCCGGTCACGGGGTACTTCAACGGCAACGCCACGCAGGTGGAGCGGGCCTACAACTCGCTGCTCGGCGGCAAGGACAAGCGGATCACGCAGCAGCGCTGGTTCGACACCTTCATCGGGAAGAAGGCCGAGGGCGCGAACCTCGAACTGACGATCAACCCGCGGGCGCAGCGGGTGGCCTACGAGAAGCTCAAGGGGCAGACGCAGGAGGGCCGCCGGGGCGGCGCCGTGGTGATCGACGTCAGGACGGGCGCGGTGCAGGTCGCGGCGTCGTGGCCGTCGTTCGACCCGAACGAGATCGCGCCCCAGACGGGCGACAAGGGCGTCAAGCGGCTGAACGAGCTCGACGGCGCGACCGGGGTCATCAAGCCGCTGGTCGACAACGCCCTCAGCCAGACGTTCCCGCCGGGCTCCTCGTTCAAGGCCGTGACGTCTGCGGTCGGCATGCAGGACCTGAACGTCAACAGCTCGACGACGGTGAACACCGGGCAGCTCATCCTGCCGGAGTCGGGCCGTCCGCTGCCGAACTCCCACGACAGCGGGAGCTGCGCGGGGTCGGCGCCGCTGAAGGGCGCGTTCGCCGAGTCGTGCAACACCTCGTTCGCGAAGATGGCGCTCGACCTCGGCATCCAGCAGCTGCACGACGGGGCCGAGAAGTTCGGCTTCGGGAAGCGCGTGAACCTGGAGCCCGACTTCCCCGCCGCCAAGAGCGAGGTGCCGGTGTCGGTGCAGGACGCGAGCGGCAAGACGATCCCGACCGGCAAGGACGGGACGGCGCGCTCGGGCATCGGCCAGGAGAACGTGCGCGCGACGCCGCTGCAGATGGCGATGGTCGCGGCGGCGATCGCGAACAAGGGCAAGATCATGAACCCGTACGTGGTGCAGAAGGCGCGGGCGAAGGACCAGAGCGAGCTGTACAACGCCTCCCCGAAGCTCTTCGGGCAGGCCATGACCGGCGACCAGGCCTCCCAGCTTGAGGACATGATGCGCGCGGTGGTCTCCGAGGGCACCGCGAAGAACCTGCAGAGCGCCAACATCGCCGGTAAGACCGGTACCGCCGAGCAGGGCCAGGGGATCCCGAACTCGCGGTGGTTCGTCGGGTTCGGCCCGTTCGACAACCCGCGCTACGCCTTCGCGGTGATCACCGAGGGCCCCGGCGACGGCGCCACCAACGCCGGGCCGGTCGCCGCGGCGATCATGGCCCAGGTGCTGAAGAAGTGAGCGCGGACCTCGTCCTGAACCACCGGTACCGGCTGCTGGAGCGGCTGGCCGTCGGCGGGATGGGCGAGGTCTGGCGGGCCTCGGACGCCTCGCTCGGGCGGCAGGTGGCGGTGAAGCTGCTGCGGCTGGAGCTGGTGTCGGACGCGACGGCGCTGCGCCGGTTCGAGTCGGAGGCGGAGTTCGCCGCCGGGCTGCGGCATCGCGGCATCGCACGGGTGTTCGACTTCGGCGAGCAGGACGGCCGGATGTACCTGGTGATGGAGCTGGTGCCGGGCGAGCCGCTGGACGAGATCCTCGTGCGCGACGGCGGGCTCCCGCTGGAGGCCGTCCTCGACCTGCTGGTGCAGGCGGGACGGGCGCTGACGGTGGCGCACGAGGCGGGCATCGTGCACCGCGACGTCAAGCCGGCGAACCTGATGATCTCGCCGGACGGCACCCTGAAGATCACCGACTTCGGGATCGCGCGGCGGCTTGAGGCGGCGTCGCAGACGGCGACCGGCATGGTGATGGGGACGGCGCACTACATCTCGCCGGAGCAGGCGTCGGGGCAGCCGATCAGCCCGGCCGCCGACCTGTACTCGCTGGGCGTGGTGGCCTACGAGTGCCTGACCGGCATGCCGCCCTTCGACGGCCGGACGCCGGTCGAGATCGCGCTGAAACACGTCAAGGACGAGCCGCCCGAGCTGCCCGCGCACGTCCCGGCGAAGGCGCGGGCGCTGGTCGCGGCGCTGCTGGCGAAGGCGCCGCGGGACCGTCCGGCGGACGCGAACGCCGTGGCCGACTGGGCCCTGGAGGTCCGGGCGTCGCTCAGCACCGGGCGGTCGGCGCGTCCAGGGGAGAAGCCCGGGGTCACCTCGGTGGCGCCGACGGTGGGGGTGACCACCGCGGCACGACCGGACGACACCGGCCAGACGTCCGTTTTGTCGGGATTTGACGCAGGGGCAGGGGCGGATAACCTCACCAAGGGGATAGATAACCCAGGCCAGAAGGCAAGGGCCGCGGGCGGGCGACGGCGCCTGACCTACGCCTCGGTCGCGGCCGGGCTGCTGCTCGTCGGCTGCCTGGTCATCGGCTCGCTCTGGAAGGGTCTCGCCTTCGCCGGGTCGGGCGAGGAGCGGGACGCGCCCCAGAACCCGGCCACGGGCCCGGCGGGCGGAGAGGCCCAGGAGGACCCGGTCGCGACACCCAGCACACCGTCCGCGCATCAGGATGGTGGCCCGGCACCGACTGTCACGAGGCGGCACGGTACGCGTAGGATCCGTCCGTCAACGCCGGGGGCGGGCAGTGCGTCCCCCGAACACAAGCGAACGAGGAAACCGCCCCGGGCGACTCCCAGCGCCCCAGACCCGACACCGACACCGACGGGCAGCACCACGACTCCGTCAACTCCGAGCCCGGATCCCTCGCCCACGCCGGGCGGGGAGCTAGGTTCGGAGGACAAGGTGTAGACGTACGAGGGAAAGTGCACATATGAGTCAACCTCGGCTGCTCGGCGGCCGCTACGAGCTCGACACGGTGATCGGGCGTGGCGGCATGGCCGAGGTCTACCGTGCCCGAGATCTGCGTCTCGATCGCGTGGTCGCGGTCAAGACCCTGCGCTCAGACCTGGCCCGTGACCCCACGTTCCAGGCCCGGTTCCGCCGCGAGGCCCAGTCGGCCGCGTCGCTGAACCACCCCTCGGTCATCGCCGTGTACGACACCGGCGAGGACATGATCGGCGACACCTCCATCCCCTACATCGTCATGGAGTACGTGGACGGCAGCACGCTGCGCGACCTGCTGCGGGAGAACCGCGCGCTGCTGCCCGACAAGGCTCTGGAGATCACCGACGGGATCCTGCGGGCGCTGGACTACAGCCACCGCGGCGGGATCGTGCACCGCGACATCAAGCCGGCCAACGTGATGATGACCCGGGCCCACGAGGTCAAGGTCATGGACTTCGGCATCGCGCGCGCGATGGCCGACTCGGCGGCGACGATGACGCAGACCGCCCAGGTGATCGGCACCGCGCAGTACCTGTCGCCCGAGCAGGCGCGCGGCGAGCGGGTCGACGCCCGCAGCGACATCTACTCCACCGGCTGCGTCCTGTACGAACTGCTCACCGGCAAGCCCCCGTTCACCGGCGACTCCCCGGTCGCGATCGCCTACCAGCACGTCCGGGAGGAGCCGGTTCCGCCGTCCCAGGTGGACCCGGAGATCCCGCAGTGGGCCGACGCGATCGTGCTGAAGGCGATGGCGAAGGACGCGGCGCACCGCTACCAGAACGCGACGGAGTTCCGGCAGGAGATCCAGCGCGTGCTCCAGGGGCAGCCGGTGTCCTCGACCGCCGCGTCCACGATGCTGATGGGCGCGCAGCCGGGCGGCACGCAGGTGATGGGCGGCTACCACGGCGGCCCGCCGCAGCACACGCAGGTGCAGCGGCCGGTCGGCGACGGCTACGACCTGCCGCCCGTCCGCTACGACGAGAACGGCCCCGAGCGGGGCGGCGGCGGGAAGAAGGCCGCGATCTGGATCGCGCTCGCCGTGGTGTTCATCGGCGGCGCCGCCGCGATCGGGTTCCTGATGTCGGGCGGCAAGGGCGACGACGAGAAGAAGGTCGCGGTGCCGCAGAGCATCGTGGACGTCCCGCGCAAGCAGGCGGAGGCGGAGCTGACCAAGCTCGGCCTGAAGCTGGGCGATCCGACGACCGACTACAACAACGACATCCGCAGGGGCAACGTCGTCACCGCCGACCCCAAGCCCGGCAGCAACGTGGCCGAGGGCTCGACGGTGACGCTGACGATCTCCAAGGGCAAGCGCCCGCCCGCCGAGGTCGACGTGCCCGACGTGACCGGCAAGCCGTACTCGGTGGCGAAGAACATGCTGGAGGAGCGCGGCTTCGACGTCGAGAAGCGGGTGGAGAACAGCGACACGGTCCCGCGGCTCAGCGTGATCCGCACCGACCCGTCCGGCGGCGGCAAGGCGCCGAAGAACTCGACCGTCCGGGTGTTCGTGTCGAACGGGCCGAACAACCTGAAGGTGCCGACGCTGACCAACAGCAGCCAGCGGGCGGCCTGCGCCAAGCTGGAGAGCCTCGGCCTCCAGTGCAAGGTGGAGAAGGGCTTCGCGCCGCCCGACAAGCCGGTGGCGCCGGGCTTCGTCTACGACCAGTCGCCGGGGCCGGACGCGACGGTCGCGCCGGGCGACACCGTCACGATCTACGTGGCGCAGAAGCCGTCGCCGACGCCGACGATCGGGCCGTCCGGGCCGACCTTCCCCACCTTCCCTGACGGCGACGGAGGCTGACCCGGGAACGACGAAAGGGCCCCGACCCCCTGGCAGGGGGTCGGGGCCCTTGTCGTGGACGTCCCGTCGTCGGCGCCACGCCGACGCGGTAGCCGCTAAGCGGCCGGGGCCGGGCATGAGAGAGGGCTTCCGCCACTCGGGGGCAATGGCGGAAGCCCTCAATATGGTCTTCGGACGTACTTGCCTGGACGTTACGACTTTTAACGGAAATTTTCCGCGCGCGGCGGCGCAGCGCCGGGCAGAATCGCCCCGGTACGGCGAACACGCAGGTCACACGGGGGACGCGCACATGCCGAGCCAGTTGGCCAGCAGATGGTGCCCGTGCTCCGACAGCACCGACTCGGGATGGAACTGGACGCCCTCGACCGGCAGGTCGCGGTGCCGCAGGCCCATGACGACGCCGTCCGGGGTGGCGGCGGTGACCTCCAGGACGTCGCGGGGCACCGTCCCGGGCTCGACGGCGAGCGAGTGGTAGCGGGTCGCGGGGAAGGGGACCGGCAGGTCGCGGAACACCCCGGCGCCGTCGTGCTCGATCGGGCTCGTGTACCCGTGGACGACCTGCGGCGCCCGCGCCACGGTGGCGCCGTGCACGTGGGCGATCACCTGGTGGCCGAGGCAGACGCCGAGCAGCGGCACCGCGCGGCGCTCGGCGTCGGCGACGAGGTCGAGGCACACCTCCGCGTCGGCCGGATGCCCGGGGCCGGGGCTCAGCAGCACGCCGCCGGCGGACGCGGCGTCCCGCACGGTGACGTCCGCGCGGTCCTTGACGACGCAGTCGGCGCCGAGTTCCCGCAGGTACTGGACGATGTTGTAGACGAAGCTGTCGTGGTTGTCGACGACGAGGACCCGCACGGCGTCACCCCCCTGGCACCGCCGGGCCGGACGACCCGGTCGGCTCACCGTGCACGACGCCGTGGTCGAAGTGGACCTTCGGCTCCATCCACGGGAACACGACGTACCAGAGCACGAGGGCGACAACGATCGCGACCGCGGCCGCGATTCCGCTCTTGGCCTGCCAGGTCCCCGGCAGGTGGCGCCAGATCCAGGCGTACATGACACCCTCTACTTTCCGGTCGAGGCGGCGCGGGGCAGCTCGGAGACCATCGTGCCGAAGATGATCATCCGCTCGGCGGCGGAGTACTTCGGGTGGCAGGTGGTCAGCGTGATCCGCTTTTCGGTCGGCCGCTTCTTCGGGTGGCCCGGGACGGGCGCGGTCACCTCGACGGCCGACGGCTTGACGATCTCGCGGCCGGTGACCCGGTAGGTGAACTGCCGGTCGCGGGTGTCGATGAGGATCTTGTCGCCGGCGCGGAGTTCGCCGAGCCGGTTGAAGGGGGCGGAGTAGGTCGTCCGGTGGCCGGAGACGACGAAGTTGCCGATCTCGCCCGGCATCGCGCTGCCGGGGTAGTGGCCGGGACCCTTGCGCAGGTCGGCGGGGTCGACGCCCTCGATGATCACGTAGTGGTAGCCGTCGCCGAACCGCGGGATGCGGATCATGGCGAGGCCCCTGCCGAGCCGCACCTTCTCGGTGGTGACCTTCGGCGCCTTCCAGGTGTCCAGCAGCTCGCGGCCGAGGCGGTCCTGCTGGGCCCGGGTGTACTGGCCCGTCCCCCACAGCTCGTAGGTCACGAACAGCATCAGGATCAGCCCGGCGGTGATGCACAGCTCGCCCAGGCCGCGGATGACCATCCGCACCGCGCGTCCCCCCTCCGTCGACGATTCCGCCCGCTCCCCCGCGCTAGGGACCGCCGTCGTCCTCGGGCACCGCGGCGTGGTTCATGGTGACGTTCGCGGTGTAGGCGGGCAGGGCGGCGCGGTCCAGGGTGTGGACCGCGTACCCGAGCCCGTACGCCTGGACGTACTTGCGGTACGTCCCGATCACGGGGGAGGCGTCGAGCGCGGCCCGCAGCCGGTCCGGGTCCCCGACGGCGGTGATCCGGAACGGCGGCGAGTACACGACTCCCTGGAGGATCAGCGTATTGCCCACGCACCGCACCGCGCTCGTCGAGATCACCCGCTGGTCCATGATCTGCATCGCCCGCGCCCCGCCCGCCCAGAGCGCGTTCACGACGGCCTGGACGTCGCTCTGGTGGACGACGAGGTCGTCGGGACGGGCACCATGGGGCAGATCACCCGATCTGGGCAGCGGGGCGTCGTCCAGCGACACGCGGACGGCGGGCCCGGTGACCGCCGTGAACCCCGAGCGGGCGGCGAGCCGGTCGGCCTCGCCCTGCGCCTGCTTCACGCGCGCGTCGTGCCGGCCGGCCTCGCGGGAGATCGCGTCCACCTCGCGGCGCAGCCGGCGGTACTCCTCGCGCTCCCGGCGGGCACGGCGCTGATCTGCGGAGATGAGGTCGGTGATGCGGGTGCGGCCCTCGTCGCGCAGGCTCGTGCCGCGGGCCGTGCTCGCGCTCGCCGCGAACAGGGTTCCCGCGACAAGCGTGATAGCTGGGATGATGCTTCCCCAAGCCGAACGCCGTACGCTGCTCACCAGCGACTACGCTAACCGACAAAACACCCATGCGCGGTCCGGCGCTCCGGCCGCCGGACGCCCGAGGAGATCGATCCCACCGTGGCCAAGTCCAAAGTGCGCAAGAAGGCTGTTTACACGCCCCCGCAGAAGTCCAAGGCGCCCGAGGTCAGCCCCCGCTGGCTGGTCCCCACGATGGTCGGCCTCTGGCTGGTCGGCCTCGCCTGGATCGCGGTCTTCTACGTGACGGCGAGCACAAACACCGACGTCCCGTTCATGACCGATCTGCACAACTGGAACCTGGGGATCGGCTTCACCGCCATCATCCTCGGCGTGGTGCTCTCGACCCGCTGGCGCTGACCGCCCGCGCCGTCCCGCCAGGGTGACCGCGCCGGTGCCGCCCCGCTCCCATGGCCGCCGGTCCGCGTTACCCACATTGACGTCGAGCGAATCCACGAGAGTTATCCACAGACTGGGGATCTCCCACCCCGGCTATCCCCAGGTTTTCCACAGGCGCGGAGCCGAGCTCGGCCCGAAAGGCCCGGTATCGACCGCCACGGCCGGAAACGGCCGGGGCGGCGATCCCCGGAAGGCTACAGGGCCGAGCTCAGTTCCGCGGTCTTGACCAGCACGAGCGCCGTGAGCAGCGCCAGCACGACCAGCGGCGCCCCGATGTGCACCAGGCTCCGCCGCGCGGCGGGCGCGTAGGCCATCGCCGCGGCCAGCGCGCCGCCGGTGACCAGGCCGCCGATGTGCCCCTCCCAGGAGATGTCGGGCACCGAGAACGTGATCACCAGGTTGATGACCAGCAGGAACACGATGGGCCCGACCTGCCCGCCGAGCCGGCGGCCGATCACGAAGTAGGCCCCGAACAGGCCGAAGATCGCGCCGGACGCGCCGACCGCCGAGTTCCCCGGGTCGACCAGGTACAGCAGCACCGACCCGCCGAGCCCCGACAGCATGTACAGGGCCAGGTAGCGCCAGCGTCCGAGCACCTGCTCCAGCGCCGGGCCGATCGCCCACAGCGCCCACATGTTGAACACGATGTGGGCGATGCCGAACGACCCGCCGCGCTGGTGCAGGAACATCGAGGTGACCAGCCGGTACCACTCGCCCTCGGACACCCCGATGGTGTCGCCGTTGATCAGCGTCGCCTGGCCGATCATCATGTAGTCGGCGATGAACCGCCAGGACGACAGCTCGACCAGGTAGGCGAGCACGCACAGGCCGATCAGCGAGTACGTGACCACCGGCACCGCCGACGCCGCCCCCGGGACGCCCAGCGGCGTCACCGGCCGGGCTCGCCGCACCCCGCGGTTCCCGTCCGCCACGCACTCCACGCACTGGTGCCCGACCGCCGCGTCCCGCATGCACTCGGGGCAGATGTAGCGGTCGCACCGCGTGCAGCGGACGTAGGTCTCCCGCCCCGGATGCCGGTAGCAGGTCGGCACCGAGGTCTCGGGTTTGGGTTCTGTGCTCATGTGGGGGCTCCGTGGGGCCGGGACAGGGTCCTACCCTGTAGGACGATTAACGCCGCTCGATCGTCACCGTCTTGATGGCGACGTCGTCCTTCGGGCGGTTGCCGCCGCCGGTCGGGACCTGCCCGATGCGGTCGACGACGTCGGTGCCCTCGATCACCTTGCCGAAGATCGTGTGCCGTCCGGTGAGGTGCTGGGTCGCGGCGACGTTGGTGGTGATGAAGAACTGCGAGCCGTTGGTGCCAGGCCCGGCGTTCGCCATCGCCAGCAGGTAGGGCTTGTTGAACTTCAGGTCGGGGTGGAACTCGTCCTTGAACTCGTAGCCGGGGCCGCCGGTCCCGGTGCCGAGCGGGTCCCCGCCCTGGATCATGAACCCGTCGATGACCCGGTGGAAGATCGTCCCGTTGTAGAGCGGGTCCTCGGTCTTGCGACCCGTGCGCGGGTCGGTCCAGACGCGGGTGCCCTCCGCCAGTTCGGTGAAGTTCGCCACGGTCTCGGGCGCCTGCTCCGGGTAGAGCTGGATCACGATCTTGCCGAGCGTCGTGTCGAGCGTCGCGAAGATCTCGTTGGCCACGCTGGCCGCCTCCTCGTGAGAGTTGGATGGTCTGTCGATCCCGGACACGCATGAATTACTCACGCGAGGTAATCAATCAATCACTCTCGCGTGGTTTACCTTCCCGACGATGGGAAGGGTGCTGAACAGGACCTCGCAGAAAGGGAGGTTAGCGTGTCCCTAATGATCAGTACCCGCCGGAAGCCGCGGGAGCAAGTCCGCACGCGGCTGGGCCGGACGCAGGAGGCGGCCCGGCACGGCGCGGAGATCGCCCTGCGGCGGGCCTCCGTGACGGCCGACCGGATCAGACCGGTCGCCGCCGAACGCGTCCTCGTCGCCCGCGGCTGGGGCGCGCCCCGGATCAGGCGTGCGGCCCAGTACGTGGAGACGGGCCTCGCCCCGCGGGTGAGCTCGTTCCTGAGCGGCCTGGCCCACCGTGTCGAGCCGCCGGGCCGTGACCGGCCCCGGCGCGGCGCCGTCGTGGCGCTGGTGGGAGCCGTCGCCGCCGTCGGCGTGGCGGGCGCGGTGGTGACCCGCCGCAGCGTCACCGGCGGATCGGACGACGCGTCGGAGGAGGCCACCTCGGCCGACTCCATGACCGTCTCCGGCGCGGACGTCGACGAGCGCGCGTCCTCGCGGCGCTGACGCGACCCGTGGAGGGCCCGGCCGACCCGGCCGGGCCCTCCGCTGCGTCACGACAGGCCGGACTCCACCAGCCGGGCGATCACGTAGCCGATCGCCTGCTGGACGAACTGCTCGGCCAGCCACACCAGCGCGCGCCTCCACTCGCCGTCCTCGACCTCGCGCACGAGGATCTCCCCTTGGCCGTCGGCCATGACCGTGCCCCCTTCTCGTGGTCGTGGGAGCACCGTCGGCCGCCCGCCGTCCCGGGCACATGGGCCGGACGCCTCGTCCGGCCGCGTGGCCCACCGGGGCGTCAGCCCTGGGTCGGCTGCCCCACACGGTCCTCAAGGGGCAGGACGACGCGCAGGCGCGACCCGGTGGCGGGGTGGGTGACGATGTCGAGGGTCCCGCCGAGTTCCCGGGCGCGCTCCCGCATCGACCCCAGGCCGACGCCGCCGGACCCGGTGAAGTCGGGGATCCCGACGCCGTCGTCGGTGATCGTGAGGACGAGCGCGCGGTCGGTGGCGCTGAGCCTGACGGCCGCGTGGACGGCGCGGGCGTGCCGGGCGATGTTGGCCAGGGCCTCGGCGGCGATGCGGTAGACGGCGCTCTCGACCCCCGGCGGCTGCGGCGGCAGCGGATCGGGGACGCGCTCGAACTCGATGCGCAGGCCCGGCGCCGACAGCCGGTCCACGAGTTGGGCGAGCGCCTCGGTCAGCCCGTGCTCGGCCAGCACGATCGGGCTCAACCCGCGCGCGACCCGCCGGACCTCCTCGACGGCCTGGCTGATGATGGCCGCCGCCTCCTCGATCTCCTCGGCGAGCGTCGCGGACGGGGCGGCGCCCGCGTTGTCCAGCCGGAGGCAGGCGGCGGCCAGCAGCGGTCCGAGGCCGTCGTGCAGGTCCCGCCGCAGCCGGTCGCGCTCCTCCGCCTGGGCCCGCACCAGGCGCTGCCGGGCGGCCTCCAGGTCCTCCTGGAGGCCGAGCCCGGCGACGGCCGGGGCGCCCTGGTCGGCGAGCAGCCGCAGCAGGGTCGCGTCCCGCTCGTCCAGGCCCCGGTCGCCGGCGCGCGGGGCGACGGTGAGGTGGCCGACGATCTCGCCCTGGTGGCGCATGCCGAAGGAGTGCGCGGCGATCCCGGGCTCGCCGACCCGGGCGAGCTCGCGCGGACCCGAGCCGGTGACGACGGTGAGCGCGGCGGCCGGCAGACCGAGGTCCTCGACGGCGCTGCGGCACAGGTGCCAGGGCACCCGCTGCGGATC
Source organism: Actinomadura sp. NEAU-AAG7 (assembly GCF_018603865.1). Taxonomy (NCBI): domain Bacteria; kingdom Bacillati; phylum Actinomycetota; class Actinomycetes; order Streptosporangiales; family Thermomonosporaceae; genus Actinomadura; species Actinomadura sp. NEAU-AAG7. Next base: position 664,050 of record NZ_JAHFZY010000001.1, on the reverse strand, counting down.
GGGCGCCTGGCTCAGCCTGGCGGCCAGCGCCTGGACCGCCTCGTGGGGCAGCGCCCGGGGGCCGTAGAAGAAGCGGTCGACGCCGCGCGCCATCCGCCGGATCGCCAGGGGCAGCACCACCCCGGCCAGCAGCGCGAGCACGGCGATGGCCACCGCGCCGGGGCGGTCGGCGCGCGGGACCGTCCGCGCGAGCGCGGCGACGCCGGCGGCCGCCGCCAGCACCAGGCCCGCCGACAGCACGAACATGACGGCGATGTGCCGGGCGGTGCGGTCGATGTGCCACATGCGGTCGCGGATGACCGTGCCCCCCAGCGCGACCAGCCAGATCATGCCGGAGACGGCCGACAGCCCGGCGGTGTAGGGCAGCAGCGTGAGATCGACGGCGAAGCTCAGCTCGCGCAGGAGCTCCGCCGAGATCATCGTCACCGCCGTCGGCGGGTAGATCGCCGCGAGGATCGCCATGCGGCGGCGTGCGGGCTCGGGCGCCGCGCGGGCGCGGGCGGACAGCACCGCGACGCACGCCGCCACCGTGGGCACTTCGAGGCACCAGGTGGCGGGCAGCAGGACCGAGACCCCGGGCGGCCACCACGCGAGCGCGATCGCGCAGGCCCGCGCGAGCAGGTTGGCCGCGAACAGCGTCCGCCACCGCCAGGAGCCGATCCGTCCGAGCGGCAACCACAGCGGCACCATGATCAGCACGATCTGGTAGGTCGCCGACAGCCCGCTGAACACCAGGACGACGGCCCCGGCGCCCACGCCGTCGATGCCGTCCCTGACGCTCACGAACCCGTCGTCCAGCAGGGCCAGGACCGGCGCCGAGCCCCCGCCGAGCAGCAGCGCCCAGCCGAGGCTCCCGGCGACGCGGCGGGCGAGGATCAGGAACCCGCAGAGCGCGGCGAGCAGGCCCACCATGACCTGGGCGATCGAGTCGACGAGCGCCGCCGCGGGATGGCCGTCCGGGCCGACCGAGGCGAGCCGCCCCCGGAGCATGCACCCGTCGATCCAGGTCGTCTCGACCACCCACGCGCACAGGAGCAGGAAGCACAGGGTGAGGACGCCCGCCGCCCAGGCGATCTCGGTCCTCTCCCGCCGGATCCCGAACATTCCCCTCCCCGATCACTACACACGGTGATTAGATAGGCACGATACGCATGACGAGCGGGGTGTGAGCCGATGGACGGACGATCCGGTCGGGTCAGGGTGCTGGTGGTCGACGACCACCCGCTGTTCCGCGAGGGGTTGACCGCCGCCGTGACCCTGGCACCGGAGTTCGCGCTGGTCGGCCAGGCGTCCACGGGCGAGGAGGCGATCACGGCGGTGGCCGCGCTCGCGCCCGACCTGGTGCTGATGGACCTCGGCCTGCCCGGCACGTCGGGGATCGAGGCGACCCGGCGCATCACCGCCGACCACCCCGGGACGCACGTGCTGGTGATCACGATGTCGGAGGACGACGACAGCCTGCTGGCCGCGATCCGCGCCGGCGCCCTCGGCTACGTCCTCAAGGGCGCGCGCCGCGACGAGGTGCTGCACGCGCTGCGCGTCGCGGCGCGCGGCGGCGCGGTGTTCAGCCCGGGTATGGCCGCGCGGCTCGCCGCCCTGGTCCAGGGGCCGGCGACCGCGCCGGCCCGGCGGGCGTTCCCGTCGCTGACGCCCCGCGAACTGGAGGTGCTCGACCTGCTGGCGCGCGGGGCGACCTACCGGCAGATCGCCGCGCGGCTGGTGGTGTCGGACAAGACCGTCCGCAACCATGTCGGAGCGATCTTCACCAAGCTCCAGGTGAACGATCGCGCGGGCGCGATCGTCCGGGCCCGGGACGCGGGTCTCGGCGCGTCCCGGTGCTGATCCGGTGCGGTTCCCGGCGACTCGGTTTCTACTAACCGGTACGGTGAGCGCCATGGCACCGAATCCCCGCGCGCCGCGGCGGACGCTGGCGGACCGCGTGCGGCGGCGGGCGCGCCAGGGCGTGCACACGGCCGTCCACAACGCGTGGGGGTGGGTGCAGCGGCACGGCGAGATCACGCCGCAGACGCCGGGGCGCCGCAGGTTCGCCTACCTGGGCGAGGGCGCGTGCATCGGCTTCCCGGTCGGGGCGGTCTACGGCGAGCCGTGGATCTCGATCGGCGACCACACGCTGGTCGGGACGCATGTGACGATCTCCGCCGGGTTCGTCCCCGGCCTCGACCTCGGCCCCGACGTGATCGTGCGGATCGGCGGGAGCTGCTCGATCGGACGCGGCACCCACATCGTCGGGCACCAGTCGATCGAGATCGGGGACGACGTCTTCACCGGCCCCAACGTGTACATCACCGACCAGAACCACACCTACGGGGACCTGGACACCCCGATCGGACGGCAGTGGCCCGAGAACAACCCGGTCGTGATCGGGGACGGCTGCTGGATCGGCACCGGCGCGATCATCCTGCCCGGCACCCGGCTCGGCCGGAACGTCGCGGTCGCGGGCGGCGCCGTCGTCCGGGGCGAGTTCCCCGACCACGCGGTCATCGGCGGGGTGCCCGCGAAGATCCTGCGCAGCCACGGGGAGGGCGGCTGGCAGCCGCCGCTGCGCACCGCCGGCCCCGTCATGTCGCTGGACGAGCTCGCCGCGCTGTCGGTGGACGGGATCGGCGGCCTCCAGATCCTCCAGGACAGGCTCCGCGAGGAGGCCGGCTAGCCCACCGCGTCACGGGGTGACGATCGGGAAGTCGGGTTCGGCGCCGTCCAGGACGGCGAGCAGCCGCCGCAGCGCCCCCGCGTCCCCGGTGCTGGTGATGCCCTCGGCGCTCCTCCCCGTGATCAGCCCGAACAGCTGCGGGCGGGTGAGCCCGAGCGTCAGGTCGGCGGCGCCGGCCCCGCCGGTCGTGCGCCGGTGGATGAGGACGCCGTTCTCCAGCGTCATCCGGTGGCGCTCGCGGGTGTCGGTGAAGTCCCAGTCGATGGTCAGGCGCTCGTCCCATGCCTTGGGCCCGTTCACCCTGATCGCCATCGAGTCGAAGACCTGCTCGACGCTCAGCCCGGCGGCCATGCCCGCCGCGATGCCGAACGGAACCGATCGCACCCCCTCGCGCAGCTCCAGCGCGCCGGTCAGGAAGAAGTTGCGCCAGGTGCCGCACTCGGCGCCCTCGCCGAGCCGCCGGTAGACCTCCGCGAGACCGGTCCTGGCGTCGGTGTTGCCGGGATCGGCGAAGACCACGTGGTCGAACAGCGTCGCGGCGAACCGCAGATCGCCCTGGCCCGCGTACTCCCGGGCCATCGCCATCACCTTGGACGCGCCGCCCATGCACTCCACGTACCGCTTGGAGTTCTCGACCGGCGGATGCTCCCAGAGGTGCGCGGGGTTGCCGTCGAACCACCCCATGTACCGCTGGTAGATCGCTTTGACGTTGTGGCTGACGGAGCCGTAGTAGCCGCGGGCGTGCCAGGCGTTCGCCAGCGCGGGCGGCAGATCCATCATCTCGGCGATCTCGACGCCGGTGTACCCCTGGTTGAGCAGGCGCAGCGTCTGGTCGTGCAGGTAGGCGTACAGGTCCCGCTGCTGCGACAGGAACGCGACGATGTCGTCGTGCCCCCAGGTCGGCCAGTGGTGCGACGCGAACGCCACGTCTGTGTCGCCCGCGAACAGCGTGATCGCCTCGTCCAGGTACCGCGACCACACCCGGGCGTCGCGGACGAGCGCGCCGCGCAGCGTCAGCAGGTTGTGCAGGTTGTGCGTGGCGTTCTCCGCCATGCACAGCGCCCGCTGCTTCGGGAAGTGGAAGTTCATCTCGGCGGGCGCCTCGGTGCCGGGCGTCAACTGGAACACGATTCGGACGCCGTCCAGCACCTCCTCCTGCCCGGTGCTGGCGATCTCCCTGTTCGGCGGGATCAGCGAGACCCGTCCGGAGGAGGCGGTCTGCCCGAGCCCGGTGCCGATCATCCCGGCCGGGCTCCGCTCCAGCAGGACGCCGGTGTGGTAGACGCCGCGCCTGGCCATCGCCGTCCCCGCGTACACGTTCTCCGAGACGGCCTGCTCCAGGAAGCCCCGCGGCGCGAGGATCGGCACCCCGCCGGGGTTGCCGGGCTCGACGACGCCCTCGGCGCCGCCGAAGTGGTCGACGTGGGAGTGGGTGTAGACCAGGCCGGTGACCGGCCGGTCGCCGCGGTGCTCGCGGTACAGCGCCAGCGCGGCCGCGGCGGTCTCGACCGACACCAGCGGGTCGATGACGATCACCCCGCGGTCGCCCTCGACCAGCGTCATGTTCGACAGGTCCAGGCCGCGCACCTGGTAGACGCCGCCGGTCACCTCGTAGAGGCCCTGCTTGGCGCACAGCTGCGACTGCCGCCACAGCGACGGGTTCGCGGTGCTCGGGCACGGGCCGTCCAGGAAGGCGTACACCTCGTCGTCCCACACGACGCGGCCGTCGGCGTCCCGCACCACCCCGGGCGTCAGGGACGCGACGAAGCCCCGCTCGGCGTTCTCGAAGTCCGTCCGGTCAGCGAAGGCGAGATCCCCCATACCGGGCACATGTCCGGCGGCGGGCCGCCGCAAAGTCGCCGGAGGGCAAAGACTCGCGCCCCGGGGCCGGGAAATGCGCGATCTCGGTCAGGGGCGAGGCCCCCGACCGAGATCGCACTGCACACCCTCTGTGCAAGCCTCAAAGGCCAGTAAAAGAATACAGACTCAGTTGGAGCGCGCGGTGCGCCGATCGCCGCCTTCGCGGCGGTTTCCGCCGTCGCGGCGGTTGCCGCCGTAGGAGCCTCCGCGCCGGTTCCCGTGCGACGAACCGCCCGTGCGGGGCCCGCCGCCGCGGCGCTCGCCGCCGCCGAAGGACCCCCGGTGCTCGCCGTGACCGCCGCCCTCGGAGGACGAGGAGTCCTGGCGGTCGAACGAGCGCGGGGCGCGCCCGTTGTAGCCCCGGCGGCGTCCGCCGCCGCCCTGCCGGCCGCGGCCGCCCTCGCGGCGCGGGCGGTCGGGGATGAGCGGGCCCTCGATCGGGATGCCGGACGGCTCGCGCGCACCGGTCAGCTTCACGAGCTCGGCGTCGCCGGTGCTCACCTTGACGCGGGGCGCGTTGATCCCGGCCCGGCGCGTCATGGCGGACGTGGAGCGCACCTGGTGCGGCAGGACGAGCGTGACGACGGTGCCGCGCTCCCCGGCCCGCGCGGTGCGTCCGGCGCGGTGCATGTAGTCCTTGTGGTCGGCGGGCGGGTCGACGTGCATGACGAGCGTCACGTCGTCCACGTGGATGCCGCGGGCGGCCACGTCGGTGGCGACGAGCACGCTGATCGTGCCCTCGCGGAACTCGGCGAGCGTGCGGGTGCGCAGCCCCTGGCTCTTGCCGCCGTGCAGGCCCGCCGCGCGCACGCCCACCTGGACGAGCTGCTTGGCGAGCCGGTCGACGCCGTGCTTGGTGCGGGCGAACAGGATCGTCCGGCCCTCGCGGTTGGCGATCTCGGCGGTGATGGCGCTCTTCTCCTTGGGCGCCACCAGCAGGAGGTGGTGCTCCATGGTGTCGACCGACTCGTCCACCGGGCCGATGGCGTGGGTGACCGGGTCCTGGAGGTAGCGCCGGACGAGGACGTCGACGTCCTTGTCGAGGGTCGCGGAGAACAGCAGCCGCTGCCCGCCGGGCCGCGCCTGGTCGAGGATGTCGGTGACGTCGGGCAGGAAGCCCATGTCGGCCATGTGGTCGGCCTCGTCCAGCACGGCGATCTCGATGTCGGACAGGTCGCACGCGCCCTGCCGCATCAGGTCCTTCAGCCGGCCGGGCGTGGCGACCAGGACCTCGACGCCCCGGCGCAGCGCGTCGATCTGCTTGAACATCGAGGTCTGGCCGATGACGGTCTTGAAGCGCAGCCCGACGCCGCGGCCGAGCGGCTCCAGGTTGGTCTGCACCTGCTGGGCCAGCTCGCGGGTCGGGACGAGGATCAGCGCCAGCGGGCGCTTGGGCGCGGCCTTGCGGCCGGCGAGGCGGGCGAGCAGCGGCAGTCCGAAGGCGAGGGTCTTGCCGGATCCGGTCTTGCCGCGGCCGAGGACGTCGCGTCCGGCCATGACGTCGGGAATCGCGGCGGCCTGGATGGGGAACGGGGCCTCGATGCCCTGACGGGTCAGGGCGGACACCAACGCCGGCGGGAGGCCGAGTTCGGCGAAGGAGGGAACCCGCTCGGCCTCGCCGTCGCCCGTGGTCGCGGGCGTCGGCAGGTCGGCAGACGGGTTCTGAGCAGCGGCAGCTGTGGTCACGCAATACCTTCCGAGAGGGGGGCACGTCTCGGGAGGCACCACGATGAGTGATCGGTGGGCTGCAAGGACGAGCCTGACGCCAGGGAGCGTCGAAGAGTGATTCATTAAGTCTAACGTCGTCCGGGTACCTCCTTATGCCCCGTCCCGGACGACTCTCTTCAGTTCAGGCCCCTCTTCGACCGCTGCCGTCCCGTTCTCCCGCCGCGGGCGGGCGCGGCGGGGACCGGCCGCGGCGGCTCAGCAGTCGCAGGCGACACCGTCCAGCGGCGCGGTCAGCGGGTCCGGGCAACGGCGCGTGACCGTTCCGCCGCCGTCCTCGACCGGGAGGCCCTCGCGCGCCCAGTACTCGAATCCGCCGGCCATCTCCTTGACCCGGCGGCCGAGCCGGGCGAGGGCCAGCGCGGCCTTCACGGCGCCGTTGCACGCGGGCCCCCAGCAGTAGACGACGACGGTCGCCCCCGGCGGCAGCTCCCCGGCGCGCTCGGCGATCTCGGCCGCCGGCAGGTGGACGGCACCGGCGACGTGCCCCTGCTCCCAGCTCTCGACGCTCCGCGTGTCGACGACCACGACGCCGCTCGCGCCGGACGCGAGGTGCGCGGCGACGTCGGAGACGTCCGTCTCGACGGCCAGCCGGGCGGCGAAGTGCCGGACCGCCTCGGGGGCGTCGGCGGCCGGAACGGCGGTGACCGGTGAAGTCGTGCTCATCTCTTCCTCTCCGTCGGTGTCGGCTCCGATCCTGCGGGACGCCGCGTCCGGCCAGAAGTGGCACGATCGCCGATTAGCATCAATATCCCGCCACCCCATCGAAAGGACGCGGGCTCTTGGCAGAGCGCCACACCGTCTCCGTGCTGATGTTCGACGGCATGGCGCCGTTCGAGCTCGGCTCGGTCGTCGAGGTCTTCGAGCGCCCGCGTCCCGACCTGGACATGCCCTGGTACGACCTGCGGGTCTGCTCGCTGGAGCGCGGTCCGATGCGGGCGCTCGGCGGGTTCACGATGACCACCGAGCACGACCTCGGCGCGTTCGCCTCCGCCGACACCGTGATGGTCGTCGCGGTGCCCGATGTCCGCGCCGACCCCGCGCCCGAGGTCGTCGAGGCGCTCCGGGAGGCGCACCGGCGCGGCGCCCGCGTCGTGTCGATCTGCTCGGGCGCGTTCGCGCTCGCCGCCGCGGGCCTGCTGGACGGACGCGAGGCCACCACCCACTGGCGGTACGCGGACCTCCTCCAGCGCCGCTACCCGAAGGTCCGCGTGACACCGGACGTCCTCTATGTGGACGGCGACGACGTCCTCACCGGGGCGGGCAGTGCCGCGGGGCTCGACATGTGCCTGCACCTCGTCCGCAAGGACCACGGCGCGCGCGTCGCCAACACGGTGGCGCGGCGGCTGGTCGTCCCGCCGCACCGCGAGGGCGGGCAGGCCCAGTTCGTCGAGGCCGCCGTGACCGCCCCGGCGGCGGACGACGCCGTCGGCCGCGCCATGGCCTGGGCGCTCGCGCACCTCGCCGAGCCGATCACCGTGGCCGCGCTCGCGCGCGAGGCGTGCCTGGCCCCCCGCACCTTCATCCGCCACTTCAACCGGCAGACCGGCACGAGCCCGCTCCGCTGGGTCGTCACCCAGCGGATCATGGCCGCGCTGCCGCTGCTGGAGGACGGTGTCCTGCCCATCGAGGAGATCGGCGCGGCGGTGGGCTTCGACAGCCCGATGACCTTCCGGCACCATTTCGGCCGCGCGATGAAGACCTCGCCGTCGGCCTACCGGCGCGCCTTCAGGGCCGCGGTGCCCTGACGTCCTCCGCTGACGGGGTCCGAACGGCACGGGCCCCCGTTGAGACCATGCCGTACGGCAGCAGGAGGCGCCAGGAACCGGCCCTTTGATCGTCCCGGCCCCCGGCCCGGACCCGGATCACCTTCAGGAGCCGTGTCCGTCCTCCCCCGCACGTAGCACGTCACCCTCCGTCCACCGCCGGAGCTTCTCGGGGTTGCGCACGGCCCAGATCCGCCTGATCCGGTCGTCCGCGATCTCGAACGCGAACACGGTCACGACGACGCCGTCCTTCTCCGCGACCAGGCCGGGCTGGCCGTTGACGGTCCGCTCCAGCAGCCTCAGGTCCGCGAGCCTGTCGGCGAGGTCGACGATGCCGCCCGCGAGCCGCTCGGCGCCTTCGTGCGGACCGGCGACCAGCGTGGCGAGCCCGCCGCTGTCGCCGGTCGCCGTGGCGTCCGGGTCGAGGAGGCCGATCAGGGCGTCGATGTCCTTGGCCTCCCACGCCCGCTTGAAGTCCCTGACGACGGCGGACTGCCTGGCGGCCGTGGGCGGCGGCGTCCGCGCCTCCCGGACGCGCCGCCGGGCCGACGAGGCAAGTTTCCGGCAGGCCGCCGGGGTGCGGCCGACGATGTCGGCGACCTCCGCGAACGGGTACCGGAAGACGTCGTGCAGGATGAAGGCGACACGTTCGGCCGGGGTCATCGACTCCAGCACGACCAGGAACGCCATGTTGACCGACTCGTCCAGCGTGACGCGGTCGGCCGGGTCGCCCTCGGCGACCTCGGGCAGCGGCTCGGGAATCCAGTCGCCGACGTACCTCTCCCGCCGCGCCCGCGCCGACCCGAGCAGGTTCAGGCAGATCCGTCCGGCCACCTTGGTCAGCCACGCGCCGGGCACCTCGATGGCCTCCCGCTGCTCGGGCGACAGCGTGTACCAGCGGGCATAGGTCTCCTGCACGGCGTCCTCGGCCTCGGCGAGCGAGCCGAGCAGCCGGTAGGCGAGGTTGAGCAGCTGCCGCCGCTCACTCATGATCACGTTCAGGCCCGGGTCGGTCATGGTGCCCCCTCGGTCGCGTCCTCACCACTCCGACAAGGCGGCGCCCCGAAACGTGACCGCCTCACATCCGGGACGCCTGTGTTGTCGGACCGTCGAGACACAGAAAGGAAGACCCCGCATGCCGACGATCGAGGACGACACCAGATCACGCCTGCCCGACGGCGCTGCGCGACACCGTCCGCAAGGCCCGGTCCCGCAGCGCGCCCTCACCCTGATGAGGCTGCGCGGCGCGCACATCATCGGAAGCACCCACCACGCGATCCTGCTGACCCAGGCCCTCCGCAAGGAGGGAGGAGACCGAGCAGCGCATCACCGCGGACCTGGCAGGACGCCCCCTACTTCACCGACGCCGAACGGGTCGCACTGGAGCTGGTGGAGGCCGTCGGTGTTCGCGTCTCCGACGAACGGTTCGCCAGGGCCTCCGCGCTCTACAGCGACGAGGAGATCCGGATGCTCACCCTGACCAAAAGAACTACAACAAGTAACGCGGCTCCCCCAGCCACCGGGGAAGCCCACGAAACCCATCACCGGGTGGCCGAACCAAGCAGATCCCACCGGTTACCGGCGATATCGAGGAAAACGGCGACTCGTCCATAGGGCTCCGTACGCGGCGGGGTCACGAACTCGACCCCGGCCGCCACCATGCGTTCGTAGACGGCGTCGAACTCATCCACCCGGAGAAAGAACCCAACACGCCCGGCGACCTGGTTACCAACGGCGCCCCCTTGCCGCTCGCCGTCCGCACGGGCCAGCAGGACGCCGGTCTCACCTCCCGGCGGCCGCACCACGACCCACCGCTTCGGCCGCCCGTCGTCGGTCAGCGCCGCCGAGTCCTCGACCAGGTCGAACCCGAGCGCCCCAACGAAGAACCCGATCGCCTGGTCGTAGTCGTCCACAACAATCGTGATCAGATCAAGTCGCACCCGCGCAACCCTAACCAGGCACCCCGCCGCCCCCTGCGCCCTCAAGAGCCCCGACCATGAGCACGCATGTCTGCCATGCGTAGGCTGCTCGGCATGACGGAGGCCCTGTGACCCTTGCTCGCAAGGGATCCCGACGAATCGCCGTCGAAGGGACCGAGTTTCGCTGGAAGGTCCGTGGCCGCCCCACATACTGCCAGGGGATGGGATGGTCTCCGCTGTCCTTTGTCGTAGAAGCCGCGGAGTCACCCGGCGCGCTGCTAGTCGTCTCGCTGCCCTGCGCGCATCCGAGCAACTGGCTGGGGAAGCCGTCCGGCGTGGTCCTTCCCCGGACGGTCTCGATAGCAATCCGCACCGCACTGGACGAAGGTTGGCAACCCACATCCCCCGGCCCACCGACCACACTCACCCTGAGCGATTCTGATCAACAACCCCCGTCCCAGGACTCCTGCTTGCGGCCTTCCCTCTGACTTGGTTGTGTGGCGGTATGCCCGCTGTGGAAGACGCGCACCTTCGATGGATCTCACGTTTGGTGAAGGGGGAGGTCATCAACGGGGAGACAGGCGTCAGGCTTCACGGTGGCCCTTTCGATAGCAGGACTCCGATAATTCGCCTGGACGAGGAGGGTCGTCCACCGGAGTGCTTCCGAGCTCGTCAAGGCGACAGCCCTTGGCATCTCTACGAACGTGCTCCTGACGCCGATGTCTCTCCTGGATGGGTGTACCGGTACGTGGGGGCCGAGCTGGCCGAACATGACGACCAAGGCAGCGGCGCGACCCCGAGCTGACGGCTAGCCGGCGAGCGAGCTCGGCCACGCAGCGATGCACGGCCGCCTCTCGATCCCAAACGGCTGAATTCGGCAAGAGGCCGCTTCATCACGTGTCTCACCAACAAGCGGAGCTACACGCTGCGAACTCTCGCAAGAGCTATGAGTGCAACCTCGGCATCCGACAGTTCATAGACCTCACCTTGTTGCGAGCCCTCGCAGGGGCGATGAGGACCAGGCGGCCCTTGATTGGTTGGAGCTGTCATGACGTACAGTTGCGAACCCTTGTAGGGGCGATGAGGACCCCCTACTTCGCCTACCTGAAGACGCCGCACCGTCGTTGCGAACCCTTGTTGGGGCGATGAGGACGTGCTCACTGCTGGTCATCAGGCCACGGCCACTCGGTTGCGAACCCTTGTTGGGGCGATGAGGCCCCATAGTAAAGCCGCTGGCTGGATGCCGCCTGTGCGGCCGTACATGGAGCGCGTTTGCAGCAAGCCTCCGGTCGTGCACGAGCTCTCGGCGTGTCGCTGAAACGAGCAAGTGCAGGGAAGATTTCTCACCGAGGATGATGGGCTTGTCCGGTGAGTCGGTTGAGCTCTTCGAGGGCGAGCGGCCAGGGGTAGGTGTCGAAGCGGGTGCCGCCGGTGCCGGGGTCGTGGGGGTCGACTTCGTCGGGGCCGAAGAGGATGCGGATGCCTTCCGCTTGGAGGGTTTCGATGCTGCGTTGCAGCGGGGTTCGGGCTGCTAGGGCGGTGTTGATGAAGGGGAGGGCCACCACGGGGATGCCCAGTCCTGGGGCTTCGGCGAGGAGTCCTAGGGCGTAGGTGTCGGCTATGCCGTTGGCCCATTTGTTGAGGGTGTTGTAGGTGGCGGGGGCCACGATCATGGCGTCTGCTCTGGGGGAGCGGGGCTCGTGTGGTTTGCGGTACCGGCTTTGGACGGGGCGGCCGGTCTGGCCTTCGAGGGCGTGGGCGTCGATGAAGTCCAGCGCGCTGGGGGTGGCGATGATCTGGACGTCCCAGTCTCCTTGTTGGGCGAGCGTGACGAGTTTTCCGACGTCGGCGGCGGGGCCTGCCGCGCACACGATGATGTAGAGGACGCGGCGGCGACCCTCGGTGGACTCGGTCATTGGTGCACCCCGTTCTCTGTCGTGGATCGCGGCTCCGGCGTCGCCGAGATGTTGATGATGCGGGCAATGGATCCGACGGTCGTGACGTCTTGGCTTTCGCGGCCTGCATGCGGCGCCCAGGCGAGTCCCTCGTGGTCGTGGGCGCAGGATGCTCGCGGCGACGTGGTGGGCCTCGGACGAGAGTGCTTCGGGCTGGAGGCGGCCGTCTCGCTTGGAGGGCGGGCGGAGAATTGGTGACGACCCAGAATGAAGAAAGCCCGGAAGCGATCGGGGAGCGGAGGGGTGGGAGTCCGGGTCGGAGTTGTTGTTCTGACCTGGGCTTCTTGGTGGGTGGAGCCTAGGGGATTCGAACCCCTGACACCCGGCTTGCAAAGCCGGTGCTCTACCAACTGAGCTAAGGCCCCTTGTCATCTTGCTGTTTACCTGCGCCGCGACCGGTGTCGATCGTACACCGTGGGCGGAGCGCCGGCTTTCCGGGCGGGGGAGGCGTGGTAGGGCCTCGGCCCGTTCGGTCGGCCCGCCCGGGTCAATTGATCACGCTGGGTTCTGTCCGCTGGTCGGGGTGTGGGCGGGTCTTCTTGAGGATCAGGTCTGGGAGGGCGGCCACGCTGGGGAGGATGTGGGTGGCGCCCGCGGTGAGGAGGCGTGCGCGGTCGTGGGCGCCGGTCAGGACGCCCGCGACCACGGACGCGCCGGAGCGGCGGCCCGTCAGCATGTCGTTCGCGGTGTCGCCGCAGACGGCGATGTGGCGGACGTCGTCCACGCCCAGGCGGAGGGCGGCGGTCAGGACGAGGTCGGGCCAGGGGCGGCCGCGCTCGACGTCCTCGGGGCAGAGGGTGAGGTCGGCGTGGTCCCACCAGCCGAGGGTGTCGAGGATGCGGGCCTGGGTGGTGCGGCCGAAGCCGGTGAGCAGGCATACGCGGACGCCGGCGCCGCGGAGGCGCTCGATGGCGTCGGCGGCACCGGGGACGGCGCGGAGGCCGTGCCGGTCGACGAGTTGGTCGTAGGAGCGCTGGAAGGCCATGTTCGCGGCCTGGGCGCGGGCCTCGTCGAAGAGCGAGCGGAAGATCTCGATCTTGGATCCGCCGCGTGACGCGCGGATGTGGGTCATGGCGCGCTGGTGCGCCGCCGTGCCGGGCGCCGTGCCGAGGGCGGCGATCGCCTCGGCGAAGGCGGTCTCGACGGTGTCGTCGTCGGCGACAGTGGTCCCGGCGAGATCGAGGCAGGCGACGGTGATCGACTCTGCTTCGCTCACGCCGGGGCCTCCCTCGAAGTCGGGCGTTCGCTCTCCGCGGGATTATCGCCGGCGTCTCAACTGTCGGACGAGGTGGCCTCGGTCCACAGGTCGAGCTCGGCCCGGTCCTGCTGGAGACGGCGCCACACGGCGAAACCGCCAAGAGCCACGACAGCGAGAATGAGAAGCTTCTTCACGGTGGGGACCCCTTCACCTCGGTTATGAAGCAAACCCGGGCATGTAACGGATCAGTCTCTACTCCCCCAGGTTCTCCGAAGCCTAGCAACCGTAGCCCAGCGATCCGCACGTGGTCGTCGGTATCGGACCTGGCGTCCAAATCGCGGAGGTGTGGAGGGTGTCACGTCCGCGCCACCTCGCCGTGACGCGGGGACAGCCGCATAATCCGGTGTGACGACCTTCGGGAGTGCCGATGGCTGAGGACGACTTCGGGCTCTGGGAGCGCGAACTCGACTCCCGGGCGCCCGACGACGAGGCGTCCGGCGCGCGTGGGATGCTGCTCGTCGCGGGGCTGACCGCGACCGGCTGCACCGCGATGATCGCGTTGGGCGAGGTGCCGCTGGGCGCGGCGGGTCTGGTGTTGTCCTCGATCATCCTGCTGCTGTGGCGAATCGGGATGTGACCGGTCGCCCGGCCTGACCGGCGCCGGTGGCACCGCGAGCCTGGGGCTTCGCCGGGTGGGTGGCCGATCGTGGCCGCGTCCGACGCTTCCCGTATGGCGTCGGCCTTTCGGTCCGCCCGGCTCGATATGCGGCGTTGACATGGGGGTTCGTCCCGCGATAGATCCGGGACGTCCTGCTTGATCAGTGGGACGCGCCGGGCTCGCCGTCCCCCCGGGCCATCTCGCCCGCCGTGCGCGCCCGCGAGGAGGTCCGTGCATGTTGAGAGGTAAGGCCGGAGTGATCGGGACGGCGGCCGTGGCCGTCCTGCCCTTGACGATGACGATGCCCGCGCAGGCGGCGCAGGCGAAGGCCCCGGACGCCAAGGTGGTCCCGATCCAGGTCACGGGCGATCCGTCCAAGCGGTTCAACCTGGTGATCATGGGTGACGGGTACACGGCGGCGGACATGCCGAAGTTCCGGACGCACCTGGCCGAGCACCTGAACGACCTGTGGACGATCGAGCCGTTCAAGTCCTACCGCAGCTACGTCAATGTGTACGCGGTCGAGATCCCGTCGCAGGAGTCCGGGGTCGGCTGCGATCCGAACCTGTCCTCGCCACGTCACAAGACGCCGTTGAGCATGGCGTTCTGGAGCGGGTGCAGGGAGGACGGCATTCAGCGCCTCCTCGTCATGGACTCCGCGGCGGCCAAGACGTACGCGGACCTCGTCCCTGGCGCGACCCTGGGGAATCGTCAGATCCTCGCCCTCGCCAACAGCGACACCTACGGCGGCGCGGGAGGCACGTACGCGACGGCGTCCGGGGGGAACGCGATGTCGGCGCTCATCGCCCCGCATGAGCTGGGGCACTCTCTGGGTGGGCTCGCCGACGAGTACGACTATTACCAACGTGGGGTCCCTGGGGGCACCTACACCGGAGCGGAGCCCGAATCCATCCACCACACGTTGCTCACAGAGCAGCAGATGAAGGCGCAGAAGGCGAAGTGGTGGCGCTGGCTAGGGGAACGCAGCGAATCGGGCGGAACCATAGGGCGCTACGAGGGCGGCCTCTACTACAGCAAGGGCGTGTGGAGGCCGAGCCAGCACTCCATGATGAAAACGCTCGGCTACTACTACGACCAGGTCGCGCGGGAGCGCATGACCCAGCGGATCTCCGCCAAGGTCAGTCTCGTCCAGGCGCAGACGCCCACGGACGCGCCCGTGGGCGACGACCGGGTGCTGTGGGTGGAGACGATGCATCCGACCGGGCATCCGCTGCTCACGACGTGGACGGTCGACGGGAGGGCCGTCCAGAGGGGGCCCAATCTTGACCTGTCGCGGCTCCATCTGCGCAAGGGCACGCATGAGGTCACGGCGATGGTCACCGATCCCACCGACTTCGTGCGCGACCCGGCTGTGCGGTCGTCCGCCGCGCTCACCCAGACGCGCACATGGACGGTGGACACCCGCCTGAGCACGCCGCCCTCGGACGTGCCCGCCGACTTCACCTCCTCTACTCCGACCGACCAGACCGTGGGCGCGGAGAGCGTCGTGTATGCCGAGACCACACATCCGGTCGGGCGCGCCCTCAAGGTCCGCTGGGAAATCGACGGCCACCGTGTGCGCGGTGGAGACCGTGACATCGACCTGGGACGTCTCCACCTGTCCAAGGGGAGGACGCATCGCCTCGTCGCACGTGTCGGTTCCAGGAGCCGCGCCTGGACGATCGACTCCCAAGGCCCGACGGTGAAGTACGAGTTGTCCAAGGCGTCGCAAGCGCGCGCGGGACGCACCCCCGAATACGTCTTCGACGGTCCTTTCACCATGCGGCTCACAGGGGCGGACGACCGTCCGGGCGTGGTGGTGTCGGAGTTCCGCGTGGACGGCGACGGCTGGTTCAACTACTTCGGGTGGCCCACCGACTCGTCCGCCCCCTGGCGGTTCAGCGAGACCGGCACCATGATCGACGGCCTGACCTACGGCAGGCTCGGCAAGGGGCGGCACACGATCGAGTACCGCGCCATCGATCCTGCCGGGAACATCGGCAAGGCCGGCAAGTTCGTCGTGACCCTCCGCTGAGACCGGGTAGGCCGCCGGCCTCGGCGAGGTCGGCGGCCTACGAGGCGGGTTCGGACGCGGGCTCGACGAGCACCTCGGGCGTGGGGGTGGCGGCGGGGGCGCGGCGCGCGGTGGCCAGGACCGACCCGCAGAGGATCAGCGCGAACGAGATCATGATCGTCGCGGTGAGCGGCTCGTCCAGGAAGAGGACTCCGGCGACCACCGCGACGGCCGGGTTGACGTAGGTGAACACCATCGCCCGGGACGTGCCGACCTCACGGATCAGCTCGAAGAACAGCAGGAACGCCAGCGCGGTGCACACCACCCCGAGCCCGGCCAGCGCCGCGAGGACGCGTCCACCGGGCACTTCTTCCGGCCAGGTGGCAACTGCCGGCGCCGTGTAGACGACCGCGGCGAAGGCCAGCGAGGACGCCGCCAGGTGCAGGCTCGGCAGCTCCTTGAGTTGGCGGGTCGCGATGATCGGCGCCGTCGCGTATCCGAGCGCGACCAGCATCACCTCGCCGAGCGCCCACGCGTTCCCGCCGCCGAGGTGCGGCCCCGCGAGGACGCCGACGCCCGCCAGCCCGACCAGCAGCCCCGTCCAGCGCACCGGCCCGAGCCGCTCGGCGTCGCCGGTGACCCGGGCCACCAGCACCGCGATGATCGGGACGGCCGCGATCAGCAGCCCGGTCATCGAACTGGTCAGCCGGTGCTCGGCGTCCGACAGCAGCGCCCACGGGCCGAGGATCTCCAGCGCGGCGAACACCAGCAGCGGGCGCCAGTGGCGGCGCACGACGCCGAGATCCCCGGCGCGGATCATCAACGGCAGCAGCAGGACGGCGCCGAGGAAGGTCCGCGCGAACACCAGCACGGGCACCGACACGTCCTCGACCGCCACTTTGATCATGAGGTAGGGAATCCCCCACAGCACGCTCATCAGCGCGAACAGCACCCAGCCGCGGCGACTCACCACAACCCCCCGTTCCGGTTCCCCCCGTCCACCGGACGGGCCCGGAGCCGCGACGGGCCCCGGTGACCCGATCAGGGTGCGGCCCATCGCCCCCGGCGGTCTTGAACGCAGTTGCGCGCCGGGAGCGTTCTCAACGCGGAGTTGTCGGACGCGTGCGGTCCGCTCCGATGGCGATACCGACGATCGTGCACGGCTCGGTGCCGTCGTTTCGCCATCCGTGCCGGGTGCCGTTCTGGACGAGGACGTCGCCCGCCCGCAGCACCGTCCGCTCGCCGCCGTCGAGGTCGAGCGTGACCTCGCCCGAGACGACCATGACGTAGTCGATGCTGTCGGTGGTGTGCATCCCCGCGGTGCCGGGCTCCATCGCCGCCATGGCCCCCGGCATCCGCCGCTCCAGCTCGTCGAGCGCGGCGGTCATGTCCAGATCCGGACGCGGGACCACCTCGCCCGGCGGAATCGTATTGATCATGAACCGCGAGCCGTCGCGGGGCGGATACCACGCCTCGGCGGGACGCGGCGCGCCGTCGTCGGGGAACGTGGGCCGCTCGTCCCGCCCCCACAGCCGGTAGGCGGCGACGCCGGGCATCAGATCGGACGTGATGGGCTCGACGTCGCGATCGTCGACCACACGAGCCCGACCTGCGGAGTCATGCCCGGTGACCACACGGCGGACCTTCATCGGCACTCCTTTAGTACGGTGGCGTATGGATACGCCACCGTATCTTTTGCCTCCCGAACCCGTCAATACGGTGGCGTATCCTGTAGCCCGTGGTGAACGAGTCGACCCGGTTGTCCGCCCAGGACTGGGCGCGGGCCGCGCTGAAGGCGATCGCGGACGGCGGGCTCGCCGCCGTCGCCGTCGAACCCCTCGCGCGGACGCTCGGCGTGACCAAGGGCAGCTTCTACGCGCACTACCGGAACCGGGACGAGCTGATCACCGCGGCGCTCACGGAATGGGCGCGCAGCCACGGCGAGGCGGCGCTCACCGAACTCGCCGCGCTCCCCGACCCGGCGCGGCGGCTGCGCGAACTGCTCACCGTGGTCGTGCAGGCCGTCCAGCCGCTGGCCCCGTCGGTGCACCTCAGCCTGCTCGGCGACCGCAACGACCCCCGGGTCAGGGACGCGGTCCACGAGGTGAACCGGGCCCGGCTGGATCTCCTGACCCGCACCTACCAGGAACTCGGCCTGCCACCGGACCGGGCGGCGTCGCGGGCGCGGGTCGCGTACGCGGCCATCCTCGGGCTGCTGCACCTGGCCCAGACCGACCCGGACGGACCGGACTCCGCCGCCCTCGCCGAAGAGGCGACCGCGGTCTTCCTACCGTCCTGATCGCTGCCCGTCAGACCGTCCTGGCCGCCGGGGCCGTATATATGCCGCCGTTTTGAGACCGGCCAGGCCCGCACTGCTGTTTCCCTTGGGACGAGGCGGGACGAGGGTGGGCGTCACCCAGGACGCTCTTCCGATAAACGCCCGGCGTGACCCCCAATACGCGCCGGAACCAGCGGGTGAGGTGCGCCTGGTCCGCGAATCCGACGAGGGTCGCCGCCTCGGCGGGCCGATGTCCGGCGTCGATGAGCCCTCGGGCACGCGACACCCGGTGCTGAGCGAGCCACGCGTACGGCGGCATGCCCATGGCATTGCGGAATGCGCGGAGGAGTTGGTAGCGGGACATTTCCAGGTCGGCCGCCACTTCGGCGAGCGTCGGCGGGTCCACCAACTCGTCCGCGAGGCGCGTCGTGACCGTCTGGGCGATCCGGCGGGCATCGGGCTGGATCCCCATGGCGGCCCGGGGCACCTTCGCCGCATGGCGCCGGGTGAGCGCGCCGAGCATTTCGAGAAGCCTGGTCTCGCCTTCCAAGGGGTACTCGCCCAGCCACAGGGCGCGGTGGGCAAGGCGAAGCGCCTCTGCCAGCCGAGGGTCACGGATGACGGGCTCCTGGAAGTGCGTCTCGACCGTTCCGGTGATACCGCTCAGCAGCTCGACACTCGGATACAACGCCAGGTAGGCGTACCCGTCGGGCCCGGCCGGCCCGCCCGTGTGCGTCTCCCCGGGCTCGATCACGAGGACGCTTCCGGCTGCGGAGTACAGCCTCTCTCCCCGGTACCGCATCGTCTCCATGCCATCGACGCACACACCGATGGCGAATTCGTCGTGCGTGTGCGGGGCGTAGTGCCGACTTCCGAACCGGGCACTCAGCAGATCGAGCGAAGCGCCCTGAATTCCGTCCACACGCGTCCAGTCGGCCCGATCCCCCCGTGTGACCACCTGCTTCCCCACCTCCCGCGCCATTCCGACATAGTGACACCCCCTCGGACACCGCGCTCGTCCTCCACGCGCCACGTCTTGACGATCGTGGCGTGGCCCGGGGAGGTGATCATCGAAGGGTTCTCCTCTGATCTGAGGTTTCGTCACTGAACGGGCGCGGCGCGATCAGCCCTCTCGCGGTCGGGATCGGGCCCATGGGCAAGGGCGGCGGCGTCGAAGGGGCCGGTCAGGCCGGACGAGCCGCGCGGCGTCGCCGGTGGTAGTGGACGGTGACCGCGATCAGCAGCGGGCCCCAGGCCACGACCGGTGCGAACGAGGCGTTCATCAGCCACGCCCATGCGCCGGTCGGGGATCCGGCGCTGCGATGCGTCCAGGTATAGAAGTAGCCGACGGTGTACAACAGCACCGTCGTCGCTCCCAGCATCGCGGTGGTGACCGCGAACCGCACCGACACGCGTCTGCCGCCGACGAACGGCATCCAGCGGGGGAATCGCTCCCCCCACGGCTGGATCAGCCCGAGGGTGGCGAAGGACGCGAGCTCGCTCAGCAGGATCAGGACGAGCACGTACACCGAGCCCCATCCGGGGACGTGCAGGTCCGTCATGGCCTCGTCGGTGAAGCCCATCCCGTAGCCCCATGTCATCGGCAGCCGCCACAACGCGGACGGCAGCGTCGTCAGCGCCGCCGCGTGCGCCGCCCAGTACGCCCACCTGGGGACACCTGGCACCGTGCGAGCCCCTGTCTTCCGGCTGCGCCGCTCGGTTTGGACGGCGGCGGGCGCCGTTCCGGTGAAGGTCGTGGTCATCGTGGCTCCTCAGGGGTTCGGCTCCGGATCCCTGCCCGGCACGGACGACTCTGCCGGGATCGGAGGCCGGATCCCTCCCCTAACCGGGTGGAGTGTGCCGTCCCGTCTCCCCCGCGAGAGGTAGGGCCGCATCCCGGGCATGACCTGTGGGAACTCACGTGGCCGACCCTGGCGATCTTGTGGTGTTGCTGCCGGGGGATGACCCTTAGGCGGGGGCACCCGCGGTCCAGAGGCTTGGATGGCCGTCGCGTGCGGCACGCTGCTCGGCCGCTGTCGTGGACCGGACGTGATCGCCGGTCGGTCGCGCTCGCGCCTACCGCCGACCGACCGTCGTCAGGGCTTCAGGCCGGCGAACGCGGCTTGCAGGACGGCGTCGATGAAGGCCGCGTCGTAGTTACCGGGGATCAGCAGGAAGCGGTAGTACAGGGGGCCGTAGAGCAGGGCGACGATGACGTCCAGGTCGTACTGGGTGGATAGCTGCCCCTGCTCCTGTGCCGCACGGAGGCGGGTGCGCGTCCTCTCGGTGATCGGTTCGACCCAGCGTTCGTAGAGGGCCTCGGCGATGGCGGGGTCGTGCTGGGCCTCGCCGACCAGTGCGGCGTACAGGGGGCGGAAGTCCGGTCCGCCCACCAGTTCGCGGGCGGCGTTCATCTGCTTGCGGAGGTCGCCGACGATGTCGCCGGTGTCGGTGTAGGCCAGTTCCGTCTGGAGGGCGGAGAGCATGGCGTCGAGGAAGAGCGCGCCCTTGGAGGGCCAGCGCCGGTAGACGGTGTGCTTGCCGACGCCGGCGCGGGCGGCGATGCCCTCGATGCTGAGTTTGGCGTAGCCGACCTCGCGTGCGAGGTCGAGGGCCGTCCGCATGATGACGGCGGTGCGATCAGGGCTCTGGGGCGGTGGGCTGACTGTCACGAGAGCACACCTTACCAAAACGGCACGGCACGTGCCGTTGACAATCGACGGGCGATGTGACCATGATCGGCGCAGTCAGAACGGCACGTGCCGTTTCATCCTCTTGGGATTCGGAGACATCCATGGGGGTCCTGTTTCTGGTGTCGGCGCTGGTGATCGGCGGGTTGCTGGCCGTCCAGGCGTCCGCCAACCTGCAACTCAACCGGGTGGTCGGCACGCCCTACGGCGCCTCGACCCTGCAACTCGGCATCGCCGCCGTCCTGCTGGCCGCGGTCGCCGGCGTCGCGGGCGGATGGGGAGCCCTCGCCGGGGTGGCGGACGTCGCGCCCTGGAAGTTGCTGGGCGGGGTCGCGAGCCCGATCTACATCGCCAGCGCGATCCTGCTGTTCCCGCGACTGGGCGCCCTGGCCTCGGCGGGGTTGTTCGTGGCCGGTCAGGTCCTGGCGTCCCTGGTCCTGGACATCGGCGGCCTCCTCGGCGTCGAGCAGCGTTCGTTCAACGCCGGGATGGCGCTCGGAGCGCTGGCCGTGCTCGGAGGCATCGCGGTGGTGATCCGCAGCCAGCTCGCCGGAACCTCGTCGCAGGCATCTTCCGCCCGCGCCGGCTGGATCGCGCTGGGGCTGCTGGCCGGGGCCGTCCTCCCGGTCCAGGGTGCGATCAACGCCGCGCTGCGCGTCGAACTCGACGACGCGTTCGCGGTCGGCATGGTCAGCTTCACCGTCGCGACCGCCACGATCGCCGTCGTGCTGGTGCTTCTGCTGGCCCTGCGCCGCACGCCCCGTCCGCAGTTGAACTCGTTGAACACCGTTCCCTGGTGGGGCTGGCTGGGAGGGGCCGCGGCCGCGACCTACGTCACCCTCACCTTCCTGCTCATCCCCCGGATCGGTGCCGCGACCACCATCGCCCTGACCGTCACCGGGCAGCAACTGACCGCGGCGGCGATCGACCACTACGGCCTGTTCAGGCTCCCGCCCAGGCCGGTCACCGTCGCCCGGCTCGCCGGGCTGGCCTCCCTCGGCGCCGGTTGCGCCCTCGTACAACTCGCCTGATCGACGTTCTCGCCGACCACGGACAGACCCCGATCCGTGACCTGGCAGGCCGCCCGCACCTGGGACGTGTCGTCCGCCTGACCAAGGGACTTCACGCCAGAGGCCGGATCCGGACCGGATCCGGCCTCCCCCATCGCACGTTCCCCGGGATGGTGCCAGGCGCGGGACGGACCAAGACGCGAAAGTGGACGCAAGTGAGGCGCGAGAGTGAACGCGGATGAGGCGCGGGGGTCGACACGGATGAGGCGCGGGAGTGGACGCCGGTGAAGCGCGGGAGTGGACGCCGGTGAGGCGCGGGTGAGGTGCGGGGGTGGACGTGGGTGAGGCGCGGGAGCCTGATGGCGGCTAGGGCGCTTCTGATGAATCTTGGGCGGACCCAACGAGCAACGTGGTTGTTGCTGCTGTGGCAGCAGGTCGCCGAGAGGTGGTTTGTGGAGCCGTTCCAGGACCCGCAAGGTCGCCCTGATGATCCATCAGAAGCGCCCTAGTCGACGGTCGCCTTGGCCCGCCGCGTCCGGGCGCGTCCGGGCGGGACGGGCCTCACGCGGTGAGGGGGGACGCTCAGGCGGAGAAGATGTGGCGGAGACGCCAGCGGTCGTGTTCGCGGCCCAGCTCCGCGACGGCCACCCCTTCCGCTCCGGTCACGCGGACGCGGTAGACCCGGGCCTCCTGGGACGACCCGTAGGTCTTCAGAACCTCGTCGACGGCGTACCGCGCGCCCCTCCACTCGTACGCGGTCAGTCGCCCGGCCGGGTCGTGCTCGGCCAGGATCGGTTCGTTGAGAAGGTGCGCCATAGGTCCGCGATGCTAGCACGGGTTCGAACTGGTGTTCGCAGGTCGGAGGCCCTTCGGGGCCCGTCGGACGTGCGCGGACCGCGCCCATCGTAGGCGTGCGTACCCGTGTCCGCCGGGCGCGGCGCGGCGACGTTCGCGCACGGATTTCGACGTTCCGCAGAACGCCGAACCCCCGTACCGGCGGGACCGGCGCTGCCGCTGCCCGTCAGCGAACCAGCCCTTCATGCGGGCGACGCACCGCCCTGTCGCCTCACCCCTCTCCATGGCTTCAGGACCGAAGTTGTCCACAGCCTGGGGGCAACCTTGCCCACACTCTCACCGCCTGGAAATCAGGCGCTCGGGGTAGTGGATCCACAAGGAAATCCCCAGGAGGTGGGGCTTCGCGCTCGCTCGGAACCCCATGTCCTCAGGCTTCCACAAGGCCGGACGGCCGGACAGGGCATCCACAACCTGTGGATAACTTCGGTGCACAGCCTGGGTACGGTGCCGTGCGTCACGGTCCACCATTCTTCCCCAGGCGATCCCCAGCCACCGAGCCAACTTATCCACGCCGTGGAAAAGCCTGTGACCAGGCAGAACAATGCCTCCCCCGGGGAGGGCGCACAGCCCGTCCACACCCTGTGGGCGGCGGGCCTCCACAGCGTGCTCGCGGCGGTGGATTGCGTCACCCACCGCTCATCCCCACCTGGATCCCCAGGCACAGCCCGGTTGAGGGCCGGGCTTCACAGCGCGGGGGTCACAGGTGGCGGTCGACGATGGCCCGTGCGGCTTGGCGGGTGGCGGGCACCGTCTCGCCGATCGTCTCCAGGGCCGCTCCGGCCATGGCGCCGTCCAGGAGGATGGTCAGCTCGCGCGCCAGCAGCTCCGGATCGGCGGCTCCCGCGGCGGCGGCGAGTTCGCCCACCCACGCGCGGACGGCCCGCTTGTGCGCGACGGTGGCCTCGTGGACGGCCGAGCCCGGCAGCGACTCGCTCGCGGTGTTGATGAACACGCATCCCCGGAACGGCCCGTCGCCGTCGGCGGCCTCCATCGCCCCGAACATGCCGACGAGCTGCTCGCGCGGGTCGTCGCCCGCGCCCTCCGCCGCGTCGCGCAGCATCTTCCGCCACTTCTCGTCCGAGTGGCGCAGGAAGGTGAGGACCAGTTCGTCCTTGGACTTGAAGTGCGCGTAGAGGGTCGCCTTGGCCACGCCGGAGTCGGCGATGATGCGGTCGACGCCGACGCCGCGGATGCCGTAGAGGTAGAAGAGGTCGGTCGCGGTGCGCAGGATCCGGTCCCGAGCGGGCTCGCGCGTCGATGTGGTCATTGGACGACTCCTCCCAGCTGGGCGCCATGATACAGACAGACCGGTCCGTATGGTCAGCCGGCGGCCCGGCTCAGGGCACGCCGAGCAGCCGTAGCAGGGCCGTGCTCCCCGCCGCTCCCAGGACCACCACGAGGAACGGGGCCTTGCGCCACGCCATCACGCCGCCGACCAGCACGCCCGCGGGACGGGCGGTGCCCGCCCACTCGTGGGCCTCCAACAGCGCGGTGGTGCAGACGAGCGCGGTGAGCAGGACCACGGCGGCTCGCTCCATCAGGCTTTCCATGGCCGGTGGGAGGTCGACCCTTGAGCGGAGCGCCGGCCCCGCGAGCCGGAAGGCGTACGTTCCGGCGGCGAGCGTGAGCATCGCGCCGATCAGCATGGGGGTGCCGGTCACCGGATCACCTCTGTCTCCCGCTTCCGTCCCACGGCCAGGACCAGCCCGGACAGGCCCAGCAGCACCGGCAACCCGACGGGCAGGAACGGGGCGGTGGCCAGGGCCAGGGCGGAGCCGGCCAGGGCGGCGCTCCGGGTCTCGCCGTCCCGGAGCGCCGGTAGGACCAGCGCCAGGATCACCGCCGGGAACATGGCGTCCAGGCCGAGCGCGTCGGTGTCCTCGATGACGGTCCCGGCCAGCCCGCCGAGCAGCGCCCCGACCGGCCAGCAAGCCAGGATGCCGAGCCCGCACAGCCAGAACGCCGCGCGCTTGCGGGGCAGGTCCGGCTGCGCGAGCGCGAAGACGACCGTCTCGTCGTTCATCAGATGCGTGCCGAGGATCCGCCGCCGGCCGTGGCCGAGCACGTCGGGCAGCGCCAGCCCGAAGGGCAGATGCCGGGCGTTGACCAGCAGCCCGGCCAGCACGGCCGCGATCGGACTGCCACCCGCGGCGATCACCCCGACGAACAGGAACTCCGAGGACGCGGCGGCGACGAGCAGGCCCAGCAGCACCGGAACCCACAGCGGGAGGCCGCCCGCGACCGCGACCGCCCCGTAGGACAGGCCGATGACGCCGACCGCCAGACACACGAGCGCGATGTCACGCAACGTCCCGCGCTGTAGTGTTCTCCATATCGAACACATGCAAGGCATAATGAACGCCAGAAGCCGCGTTCGTCAAGGCGAACGACCGACCGCTGGAGCGAACATCCCGATGGAAGACACCGCCGCCACGGGCAAGCCGCCGCTGGCGGTCATCGCCGCCTCGCTGCGCAGGGAGCGCACGCGCGCGGGCCTGACGCTGACCGAGGTCGCGCAGCGCGCCGGAATCGCGAAGTCCACGCTGAGCCAGCTGGAGTCGGGGACCGGGAACCCCAGCCTGGAGACGCTCTGGGCGCTCTGCGTCGCGCTGGACACCCCGTTCTCGCGGCTGCTGGACCCGCCCCGGCCCGCGGTCCAGGTGATCAGGGCCGGCGAGGGCCCCGCCGTCTCCTCCGACCAGGCCGACTACCAGGCGACGCTGCTGGGGGCCTGCCCGCCCGGAGCGCGCCGCGACATCTACCGGGTCGCCGCCGAGCCGGGGCACCAGCGCACGTCGGACCCGCATATGCCCGGCGTCGTGGAGCATGTCGTGCTCAGCGCCGGGCGCGCGCTGGTCGGGCTCGCCGACGACCCCGTGGAGCTGCGGCCGGGCGACTTCATCACCTATCCGGCCGATCTGCCCCATCTGTTCCGTGCGCTGGAGCCCGGTACCTGGGCGGTGCTGGTCTCCGAGCACGTGTGACCGGCGGACGGGGTGGCATCGCTCGTTCGCGGTCGTTACGGGCGGAAGGCCTGGCCCTGTGCGCCGCCTTCGACGGCTTCGACATAGGCGCGTGCGACGTCGGCGGCCGGGGTGCCCCGCGTGCCCTCCAGGTCGAGGCTCTTCCTGACCTCGGGGCCCATGCTCGCGAGGGTCTCGGCGACCCAGCCGGGGCTGACGATGTTCACCCGCAGGTCGCGGGGCATCTCGATCGCCGCGGCCTCGACGAACGCCTCCAGCCCGGTGTTGACCACCGCGGTGAAGGAGGCGCCCGGGATCAGACGGTCGAAGACGCCGCCGGTGAGCGTCACCGAGCCGCCGTCCCGCAGGTGGCGCATGGCGCGTCGGAGCAGGTGGATCTGGCCGAGGAGCTTGCCCTGGAGCCCGGCGGTGATGTCGTCGTCGGAGTCGAGCCGGGTGAGGGAGCCGCTGGCCGCGCAGCACACCACGGCGTCCAGGTCGTGGACGGTCTCGAAGAGCGCGTCGATGGAAGCGTGATCGTCCATGTCGACGCGTACCGGGCCACGCCGTGAGGCGCGGACGATCTCGTGGCCGTTCTTCTCCAGCGCGGCCGCGACCTCGGAGCCGAGGGTGCCGGTGGCGCCGATCAGAAGGATCTTCATCTCTGTCTCTCCCGTTCAGGCCGCGGGCTGCAGGACTCGGTCGAGCAGCAGTTCGCGGTAGCTTCGCACGTGGTCGGCGAGTTCACCGTCGCCGAAGGACGAGGCGCCGTGGACGATGAACGGCTCCTCGTAGTCCATGCCGGTGAGGTTCGCCGTGGCGTCGAACGGCCGCAGCAGGTCGGTCACCGGGAACCGGTTGAGGCCGCCGGGACGGTAGAGCGCCTCGCCGCCACCGACCGTCGTGGCGATCCGCAGGCTCTTGCCGTGGAGGGCCTTGCCCTTGGAGCCGTAGGCCCAGCCGTGCTCGAACACCTCGTCCAGCCACTTCTTCAGCAGCGGCGGCGCCGAGTACCAGTAGAACGGGAACTGCAGGACGACGCGGTCGTGCTCCATGAGGAGGCGCTGCTCTCGGGCGACGTCGATGTTCAGGTCCGGGTAGGCGGCGTAGAGGTCGTGGACGGTGACGTCCGGCAGGTCGCGGATACCGGCCGCCAGAGCCGTGTTGACCCGCGAGGTGTCGAGGTCGGGGTGGGCGAGGAGGACGAGCGTGCGCGTCATGGTCGATACTCCCTAGTGGAGACAGACAGGTCTGTCTGCTTCCGACGACCATGAGACTAGACAGACAGATCTGTCTAGTCAAGCGCCGACCCGGAACAGGGGCCTGGGCTCTAGGGATGATGTGGCGGGAGGGCGGCTTCCAGGTCGTCCAGGCGTCGGAACTCGTCATGGAGGACGGCGCGGTCGGGCGCGGGGAGCGGGTGCGAGCGGGCTTCGCTCGCGAGTTCGCGGGCCCGTGCCCATTCTTCGAGGTGAAGCGCCATGTCCGCACGCAGGACCAGGGCCTTCACACGTTCGGACGGGGTGAGCGGTTCGTCCGAGGCGAGCAGGTGGTCGAGGATTCTCGCGGCCGCCCGGTGATCCTCCTTCGAGTCGCCCAGGAGCGCCGCCATGTGGAGCGTTCTGGCGACAGTCTCCTTGGGGATGGCTTCCGATTCGCCCGAGATCGGCTGGCCGATGCGGAGTTGGATGCCGTCGGGGTCGGTGAGGAGGAACTGGCGGACCCCGTAGGACATGTTCTTCAGAACGCCCAGCCTGGGGAGGCCGCGCGTCGGCACGCGTCCCAGGGCTTCTTTCAGACCGTCGCGGAACGCCTCGTACAGCGGATCGACATCGGCGGTGAGGACGTAGCACATGTGCATGGAGGTGGCCGGGTCGTGGCGCTTCCAGCCGTAGAACTGCAACTCCATGCCGCCCCTGCGAATCGCGAGATAGGGGTTGGGCCGGGTCTGCCAGGACACCCGCTCGAACCCGAGCGCTCGATAGAACTCCCAGGTCATGTCGATCGACCGGCACGGAAAGATCGGGATCGTCGTCTCGCCCATGGCCCGAAGGTAGGTTCACCGCCCGCCTCTGGTCAAGTTTGATTAGATAATCGCCCACCCGGCGCCCGCTGGACGACGAGCGCCCTCCGCGATCCGGCCTCGGGCCGGGCGAGCGTCCGGGGTCGCGGCCGGTGTCGCGTCCAAGAGGCCGCGCCCAAGGGGCCGCGTCGTTCAGCCGCGCAGACGCCCCCGGACGGGACGATGGGACAGGCGCCTTGCCCGCGATCAAGATCGTGGCGGCGAGCGCCGCTAAGACGATCTCCGCCGTTCCCAAGCCGCACGCGAGGAATTCCATGCGTCCGATCCCACCACTTCAGCACCCCGCGGGACATCGCGGTGGACCGCACATTCATGGTGGGGTTTACCGCAGGGTCTCACCCCATCCACAGACTGTGGAAAACCGTGAGATCTCACGCCGGACGACCGCCGTCCACCCACTCGGTGCCGTCCGGACAAGATCATCTGGTCTTATCGCCACCCGGCGCGGAAACGATCCAGGATCCCTTCCGGGCGGTTCGTTCACTCCTGCCCGCCTTGGCGGGCTCCCACCCATGCGGGTGGGCTCTTCCCTGAGGAGCATGACGTGAAGACGGACGGCGCCGACGGGCAGCCCCCGGGCATACCCCTGGGCGTGCCCACACCGGCGCGTATGTACGACGAGGCGCTGCATGGAAAGGACCACTACGAGGTCGACCGCCGCGCCAACGCCGTCCTGTACGAGGGCATCGGCGAGGCGTCCGTGCGCAACACCGCATTGGAGAACCGCCGCTTTCTCGGACGGGTCGTCCGATATCTGGCAGCGGAATGCGGTATCCGCCAGTTCCTCGATATCGGGTCCGGCCTGCCCACCATGCGTAACACGCACCAGATAGCGCAGGAGGCCGATCCGGACGCGCGGGTCGTCTATGTCGACTACGACCCGATCGTCGCCGTCCACGGCCGGGCTCTGCTGGCCAACAAGCAGACGCGGATCGTGACCGCCGACATGCGCGATCCCGAGTCGATCCTCGACCACGAGGACACGCGCGACCTGATCGATTTCGGCCGTCCCGTCGCCGTGCTGTTCGTGGCGGTCTTCCACTTCATCACGCGCGAGGAGGACCCGGCCGGCATCGTCTCGGCCTTCCGTGCGCGCTCCGCGCCCGGCTCCTACGTGGCGATCTCCCATCTGACGAGTGACGGGACGCCGGCCGAGGAGCAGCGCGCCTGGGAGGCGGCCTTCGAGGGCGCGACCTCACCGCTCGTCTTCCGCGGCGAAGGCGAGATCCGCGCCCTCTTCGGCGGCTACGACCTCGTGAGCCCCGGGTTGGTCCGTCCCTGGCAGTGGCATCCGTCCGATGACGGATCTCCGGAGACGACGTCCCTCTTCGGGGCCGTGGGACGGCTCGGCGCGTCCTAGCGCTCCAAGTGCGTCTTGCGGCAGGAGCGCGGCGCGTTCACCGGGTTGCAGCGCGCCGGGTCCGTCCCCGGCAGCTGGGCCACGTAGTCACTGCCGTGCCGGGCCGCCAGGCCGACCACCGGGAAGTCGGTGCTGACGATCTGCGCGCCGCTCGCGAGCGCCGCGTCGAGCCGGGCGGTGCTGCCCGAGCGGGCCTGGTCGAACGGGACGTCCGCGCGGGTCCGCACGAGGTATCCGCGCCGGACGAGGTCGCGGATCTGCGCCTGCCCCGCGCCCTCCGGCTCGTTCTGCTCGACGAACGCGGCGTCGGGACGCCCCGGCGCCGCGTCGGTGAAGATGACCCGCCCCTCCAGGTTGGGGTGGCCCGCGAGGTAGGGCGCCTGGACGTCCGCGCCCTTGTTGTCCATCAGGAACAGGAACTTGCCGCGCGACTTCGACACCGACGGCCACCCGTACTTCAGGACGGACTGCTCCAGCGTCAGCCCGGGCCGCCGCAGGTCGTCCGGCTTGATGATCTTGTCGTCGCCGATCGCGGCGCGGATCTCCGCGTCGAGCCTGTCCATGAGCGGGCCGTCCCAGCGCGGGCTGCGCGGTCCGCCGAGCTTCTCCATCGCGGGGTCGGTGGACTTGAACTCCAGCAGGATCGGGATCGGCACGTGCCCCCGGTTCGCCTCCGACCACGTGCGGGCCTGCTTCAGGCAGTTGGTCAGCGAGACGCAGGACGAGCCGTAGTCGTGGTCGGCCCAGTGCAGCACCTTGAAGCCGGGCTTCTTCATGTCGGGGTTGTCGATCTCGCCCAGGCCGGCCTCCCTCCGCACGATCGGCTTGGTGTAGAGGCCGCCCTCGGGATCGGGAAATATGTCCAGCTCGATACTGCGAACACGCTGCGCGGAGAACTGCGCGGGCAACGCCGCGTGGGAGTACTCAAGGTTCCACCACCCCGAGTCCCGTTTGGCTTGGACGGCCTTCTCCGCACTGGTCAGCTCGCGGTGGTAGCTGTTGTGCGTGGCGATCATCTGTATCTGGTTGAGCCGCACCGGTCCTTTATCACCATGGCCCGTGGCCTGGGCGGGGTAGGCGGCGGCGAGCGTGCCCGCGAGGGCGGTCACGGCGGTGGAGAGCGTGGCGAGGGCGAGAAGGTGGCGTCGCACCTGTTCCTCCTGGATAAACGCATGTCAGGGACGCCTGGAGCGTGATCGCCTTCCATGATCGCCAGCTGTCCGCGCGCGACCCCGCTCATGAACCGCTGCCGAACAGCCGCCGTCCAAAGCCTGTGGATAACTTTCGTCCCCAGGTGTGGATCCGCGCCGTCCACCGGTTGTCCACTGTTCGACCAGATCGCGTTCGCCAGCGGGAACGCTTGTCAATGCTGGTCAGAAGGCGGGGCCTGAACCTTGTCCGCAATAATCCACAGCCTGTGGATAAACAATCGGAAGGCCCTGGGGAAAGCGGTATCCCCACACCGTCCGCAGGGCCGTCCCCAGGTGCGCCGGTCATCCACAGGGTGCGGGGATCATGTGAAGGGTCGCAGAAACCCGGGATCTTCGCTGGCAACGACGCCGCCACCTGGACGGACGTCTTCAGCGGAGCCCCCGTCGGCCCAGAGCGCCCTAGAACGCCGCCAGGGCGGGCAGGGTGGCCCTGGCACGGCGTACGCCACCGAGCAGGCCGAGCCGTCGCGGCGAGGCCGCTGGACGGCTCACGTATCCGGACACGCGAAAGGCCCCCGCCGACGTACCGGCGGGGGCCTTTCGTGATGGTGGGCCTAGGTGGACTTGAACCACCGGCCTCATCCTTATCAGGGAAGTAAGGGCGGCTTCCCCACCACGCTGATCAGGCATTTGTGCTGGTAGAGCCATTACCTTTGCCCAGCCTGACCCGGTCTGACCGGGCTTGGAACGCATGATCGTCCCACAGATTTCCCACAGACCGGCCCCGCCCTGACGTCGAACGCAAGGCGGCCCCGGACTCGGTGACTGCAACACCGGCCGGGGCCTTGATCCGGACAACGGAGGTCCGAACCCATGAACGACCCTACGACCGAAAGCCCTGCCCCTTGGTGCGACGACAGCACCCCTGAGCCCGCAGGGGTCGGGTTCGGACTGGAGGCCGGCGAGCAGCTCGCGGCGCACCCGTTCGTCAGGCGGGCCCGGACGGTCCTCGCCGAGTCCAAGGCCACCGAGCCGAGCGGGAAGGACGGCGACTCCGCCGGATGGTGGGGACGGCTGGAGGCGACGCTGGAGAACGTCCTCGCCGCGATCGACGAGGAGGCCGACCGATGAAGGTCTCAGCGATCAACGCGAGCACGGCGGCCACCGTAGTGGCCATCGGCGCTATCGCCGCGTATATCTCCTACCGCCACGCGCTCGACGTCGCGACCGCGTACGGGGAGCCGGGCGCGACCGGCCGCCTGGTCCCGCTCACCATCGACGGACTCGTCTACGTCGCGTCCATGGTGATGCTCGACGCGGCCCGCCGCCGCGTCCAGGCGCCCGCCCTGGCGCGGTTCGCGCTCGTCCTGGGGATCGGTGCGACGGTCGCCGTGAACGTGCTGCACGGTGTCGCCCACGGGCCGGTCGGGGCGGTCATCGCGGCATGGCCCGCGATCACGCTCGTGGTCGCCGTCGAGCTGCTGATGGGCATGATCCGGCGCGGCCGGGACGAGGGAGAAACCCCGTCCAACTTGGACGGGGTTTCCGAGCCGCTCGACGCCCCGGACGGGTACGCCCGGTGGGACGAGATCGACCCCTCTCGCGAGACGCTCCCGCCCCGCGAGGCCACCGGGGTCCTTGGAGGACCTCAGTGGGACGGCGACGAGCCGGAGCCGGTCGCGAGCGGCCTGTTCGAGCTGCCGGACGACGATGCACCTTCGTCCAACTTGGACGAAGGTGGGGTCGCTGATCTCGACCTCGTCCCGGTGGTCGCGAGCGCTCGCGAGTGGTTCGCCGAGGTGCTCGCGAGCGGTGCCCTCCCGTCCGTCCGCGCGCTGCGCCGGGACCTGCGCATCGGCCACCCCAAGGCCGTCCGTGTCCGCGCGGCGCTGGAGGCCGAGAGCGCCCGGGAGAGCGTGCTCGCGACGAGCTGATGCGCGACGAGAGCCCGCCACCGACCTCGGCCGGTAGCGGGCTCTCTGGCGTCTTGGCTACTTCTTGCGACGCTTGGCGTCCCGCTGGAGGTGCTCCTCCAGTGCTTCGTTCACGACGTCTGACGTCGTCTTGTTCTCGCGCTCGGCCATGTCCTTCACGGCCTGCCAACGGCCGTCCGGCACCCTGACCGAGCGGACGGGCTTCTCCGTCATCGGCGCTCCCCTCATGGTCGAGAGCGAGCGTAATACGAAACCTCGCGTCCATCCGGGGAAATACTGATTGCGGACGGAGCGGAACGGAGTTACCGTAATACGAAAGTTCATGATGACCTGGACCAAAAGGGCGGGCCCGGACGGTGTAGCAGCACCGACCAGGCCCTAGGGGATCAACCTGTCTGGAGGCGTCACCCCATGGTCGAGAAGCCTACCGAGCGCGTCACGTCCACCCCCGGCGCACTGCCCCATGACCAGCGCGACGGCACCGCGTGCGCGGACTGCGGGACCGTCCAGTACGAGTACCGGCCGAACGACAACGACCGGCGCCGGATGGAGTGCCCGCGCGACCACCAGTTCCCCACCGCCGAGCCGATGACCGAGGCCGGACGCCGAGCCGACGCCGAGCGCCAGGACGAGCGCCAGGCCGCCACCGTCCCCGGCTCCTGGCCGGACGGCGAAGCGCCGGGCGTCCGCGACATGTCGTCCCTGGCGGACGACTTCGAGCGGCAGGCGAAGAGGTCCGACGACCTCGCGGACGGCCTCACAGATCTCGCCGAGCGGATCGAGCAGGAGTGCCCCGAGATCGCGTCGGCCGGACGGCAGGCGGCCGAGGCGCACCGTGTCCTCGCCGGGGCCCTGCGAGCCGGTGACGAGACGCTGATCGAGCGCGCCCTCGCCAACACCGACGCCATCGGGCGCCTCGCGACGGAGCTGATCAACGTCACTCTAGGGCGCTACCGGCGACGCGCC
Source organism: Actinomadura sp. NEAU-AAG7 (assembly GCF_018603865.1). Lineage (NCBI taxonomy): Bacteria > Bacillati > Actinomycetota > Actinomycetes > Streptosporangiales > Thermomonosporaceae > Actinomadura > Actinomadura sp. NEAU-AAG7. The sequence continues at coordinate 630,994 of NZ_JAHFZY010000001.1, read as the reverse complement.
ACCGAGTAGCCCGACGTCCGCCACGCCGGACACGCCCCCGTCCTCGCGGCGGGGGCGTTCGCGTTTCCGCATGTGACCATCCCAGAACTACGTGGACGCGTACGTGGTGGAGCAGCCGCCCACGCCGAGGCGCTGAAGGCTTGGCCGGACTTGGACGGCTCGTCCCCCCGCGCGGCTGCCCGTGCGTCCTATCCGCCATGAGTCGGCCGTATCTCGCTCCGCCGCCGCCCGCGCCTCGTCCCGCCCGGCGGGGGCGGGTCGTGCTGATCGTCGCCGTCACCGCTCTCGTCACCGCGCTGGTTGGGGTGGGCGTCGTCGCCCTGGCCGTCCTTTGCGAGGACGGTGTCAGCTCGACGCGTTACGACGCGCGGACCGTCCGGGCGTGCAGGTCTGCGAAGCAGGCGACGGAGGAACAGGGGGCGGCGGGGAACGAGGCCGCTCGGGAGGCCCGCAAGTACGCGCGGCGATCCGATGTGCACCAGTTGGTGGAAATCGGGGTGCGCACCGATGACGCGGCGACGGGGACGACGCTGGACGACGTCCAGGCGATGACGGCGGCCTACGAGATCAACACGTGGTGCATTCGGAACGGCCTCGCGAACTGATCGGCCACGAACGAGACTGGGCCCCGCCCTCCAGATGGAGGAGCGGGGCCCGGTGCATCGCGGGTTCAGCCTATGTCGGGCCCTGTCCGCCGTTCCGGCGAAGCTCCAAAACGAGTGCGTCCGAGAAGGGTGGCTCGACCCGGAACTCCCCAACCTGCTCCCACCCCCACCGCAGGTACATCCCGTACGCCTCCGACTCCAGCACGGCGGCAAGCGTTGCGAACCGCTCCGGCCGCTCGGCAAGCAACCTGTTCAGCAGCAGGCGTCCGAGACCGCGACCACGCTCCGGCTTGCTCACAGCCAACTCGACCACCGCGTACTTGTCCGCTTCGAGGACCTCGCGGGGAGGCGGCGACGCGTTCGCCCACCACGCCCCCGGCATCATTGAGAAGCCGAACGCGAACCCCACTGCGACAGCCTCGCGTCGCGCCACCAGCAGCCGGAAGCCCGAGGCGAGAGTCTGGCCACGCGTGCGATCCAGGAACCGAGCCCGGGAGAACTTCGGTCCGGCGTTGTAGGGCGGTTCGGCATACACCTGCTGATAGAGGTCCGCCAGTTCGTCTAAGAGGTCGAGAGCCTCGCTCCTGTCATGGGCGCTCACGGCGAACTCGTCCGACACGACTCACTCCTCACCAGCGGAAGGCAGGGCGAACGCGTCACGGTAGTCCTGCACAGCCGAGCGGGTCAGGTCAGCGTCGGGTACCGCGTCCAGCACCAAGCAGGCGCCCCGCTGAACCGTGGCGGTTCGTTGCACGGTCGCGAGACCCTCCAACGTCCGGCCCGCGTGCTCGACGCCGCCGGCGACGTCACCGGCCCGGACCATGCCGGTTGCCCGCAGCAGCTCGATTTGCGCGCGCTGGCGGCGCATCGACGTCGGGTAACGGGCCAGCGCTGCCGTCTGAGCCTGCTCGGCGAGCGCGGCTTCCCCGGTGTAGGTGTAGACGTAGGCCGCTGTGTGGTGGAGCGCCGTCTCTGGCCACGCCCCGGTGGCAAGGCGGTCATCGGGCTCGGAGGCCGGAAGGTGCTCCCACCGGTCAACGAGGTCCCGCATCGCGGTTGCGGCCTCGTCGGCGCGGCCCTCCATCATCGAGAGTGCTTGTGCGCGGGTTGCCATGGCTTCCAGCGCGGCGGCACCCACGTGGTTCCCTCCGATCTGTATGGCGTCCTGGGAGAGGCGGAGCACCATCGACAGCGGTCGGCCCGAGTAGAGCGCGTTCATGGCCTCGTAGCCGCGGACCCACATCCGCAGGTCCCGCCCCTTGGACGCGTCGGAGGCGTGCCGCGCGGTCTTCCACCAGTCCCGAGCATGCCGCCGCTGCCCGAGAGTTGACACGGTCATGGCCGTGAGCGCGGCCAACTTCCCCGCCGGGCCGCACAGGGCCCGCATGTTGCTGCCCCTGGCGGACTGGAGAGCGGCCAGGAGTGTCACGACATCGGCCGCGAGGTCGGGCAGGAGTTGGTCCGGCGGGGTGGTCAGAAACGCGTGCCCGTGCTCGTATGCGATCTCTTCCCAGTCCTGGACGAGACGCTCCCGCGCGCCGCCAGGCAGAGCCTTCATGAGAGCCTGCCGAATCGGTTCGAGCGGCTCGGTACGGGATGCGGTCTCGACGCCGAGGAGGCCGAGGCAGGCAAGGAGGTGACGACGGTCCTCGTCGGTGCCGACAAACGGCTTGGCAGGCGGCAGGCCGCCGAAGAGTTCTTCCTCCGTCATCCCCGTGACCTTGGCGTACAGCGGTCGGTACATGGGGCCGGGGACGTGGTCGCCGCGCTCCCACTGCTGGATCATCTTGGCCAGGCTGGCGACGCCCGGCAGGTCGCCGGCGGTCGGCCCCGCCGCCGCGCGCAACGTCATGGCCCACTTCTCGCGGGAGCGGTGTGGGCGTCCATGCTGGTCGCGTGGTTCCTCGCGCAGCTCGCGCAGGCGTGCGCCGATGGCCTTCTTGTCAGGCGGCACTGCGATGCACCTCTCGCCTGAGAGGGGAAGAACTCCGCTCCCCCGTCTACCTGTCCCTTGTGAGTCTCCCCCTCCCGCCGCGCTCACGTCATGGGTTCACTGAACGTCACCGGAACACCACCGTGCATCGCAGCAGGGGGACGGCCATGAGGGGACCATTCGACGGGACGGCACAGCTCGACGCGACACCGCTCCACCGCGCCGAGATCCAGAGGGTGGAGAGCTGTTTCCCTGGCACGCACGCCTGGTTCGGGCACCACACCCGCAGGTGGTGGGCGTATGTTCCCTGGCCCGAGCCCGGCCTGGTCGAGGCGGCCAACCCTGACGCGCTGATGGACGAGGTCGCGAAGGGGTGGCGATGAGCGCCCCGATGAACGTGGGTGCGGGGATCGTTGGCGCGGCCCGCACCCACCCCGCGTGCGGTTCGATCTCCGGCGAGTGGGGGGCGCCGTCGAGATCGCCGCACCGGCACGGACCCGCCGCCCCGCGGTCCGTGCCCGCCGCCCGCCCGGTGCCGGTGATGCCGGGCGGGCGGCCCTCGACGGCGCGGCGGCACACGTCTTCCCCCGGATGGTCGTGCCGCCGCGTCACGGGAGGTGAGCTGTGAAGGCGAAGGAGCCCGACGACCCGCCCACCATCCAGCAGGCCGCTGCGGCCTACATGGTGCTGATGGACAACGTCGTCCCCGAGTCGCAGTACTGGCAGGGCAAGCGGGAGAACGTCGACACGACCGCCTATCTCGGCTCGATCATCGAGCGCCACGCCGCCCGCAAGCGCGCGGAGCGCCGCGCCGCCGAGCATGCCCGGCGGGACGCCGAGCGTGAGGCCGAGCAGGAGGGCGGCACCTAGAGCCGGGGCGGCGCCGTCCGACCGACCGCTGAGGCAGGCGGCGCCGCTCCAGCCAGACCCACGGCCCCGGGCCGATACCCGTTGCGCGGGCGCCCGGGGCCGTGGCCTTTCAGAAGCTCTGGCGCTGGCGTTCAGCGTCAAACCAGGCGGACGCCGCCTTGACCGTGTCGGCGGCTGGCTTCCCCACGAGATGCCGGACGTACTCCGCCTCAAGCGTCGGGTTGTCGAACTTCGGATGCGGCCGTGGCAGCTCAGCAACCGGCCGCCATCGGAAAGTCCACGGAAGATACGAAAACGGGTACGCACGCGGATAGCTCCTTCCACCGCCGTAGTCCGCGGCGAGCGCCCGCTGATGGCCACACCGATCACGAACCCAGCGCAGTCCCCGCAGCACCTTGCCGTCCGGATCGGTATCGCGTGCCTGGCGGAACGCGCCGAGGTTCGCCGCCTTGGCCTCGAACCCGTCATCGACGCTGACCGTCCACCACAGCGCCTCAGTCAGCGGAACGAACACTTCGGCCGCGGACGCATCCCGGACTCCGGCGGCGGCGAGGAACCGATCTCGGGCGGCGGCGAAGCCGACGAGCGCCGTAACGAGCATGAACTCCGCGTCATGCGGCGAAGGGACGGACATGACCTCGCATCGTGCCAGAACCGACAGGTGAGCGCGCAGCGTCGCCCCTCCCTCTCGCACCCTGAGGAGCGGGGCAGCGGGTGGTCACGTTGCGTGACCCCCTTGGTGATCTTGGGGGGCTCTGACCCGGCGGACTGATCAGCCCCCTCCCGCACGGCTGCGCCCCCTACGAGTTGATCAAGGTCGCCCCCCACCCTCCGTGACCAGCGCCACCGCGCGTGACCGTGGGCGTCTGCCCTGGCCGGTGAGCACGGAGCGCGACGGTGTCACTCGGCATGCTCCGTGCGCCTGGTCATCGGCCGAGCAGCTCGTCCAGGTGGCCATGCTCGAACGCTGCGGCGATCTCGTCGGGGGTCATGCCCGCCACGTCGTCCTCGGTGGCCTGCCGGTCGAGCTGGACGGGCGGGCGCCGGCCGAGGAGTTCGGCGAGTTCCCCAGCGTCCAGGGCGGCGGTGATCTGCTGTGGGGTGGCGGTACTCAGCCATGCCCGCGTGCGCTGCTGGACGGGCATCACACGCTCCGCTGGATCTGGGCGGCGGGATCGTCGAGCCAACCCTGACCGATGGGGTGCAATCGGATCTCAGAGCCGCCCACACCGGAGCGCAGCGGTCGGCCGCCGGTGTCGCGCACGGCACGGTGCAGCGCGGCCAGGACCAGGGTGCCGGGCTCGATGTGCTCGACGAACTCGCCATCGACGTACAGGGGCCGGTTGCCGTTGTCGCCCCATCCGACGCGTCCGTGCGCCTCGGTCTGGACGATGCCCTGTCCGCCGTTGCCCTGGGGCACGTCGTGGTCGTGCATGGTGCGGCGCCAGGTGTTCAGGCGTTCGTCGCGTTCGGCGGTGTAGGTGATGAGCGTGGTGACGGCCGTCTCGATGGTGTGCAGCAGCTCGGCGTAGGTGGCGGCGTCCTGGTCGCTGCGGTTGCGCATCTGGTCGGCCAGGTCGCCGAGCGTGCGGAGGCGGGCGGCCTGGCGGGCGCGCTCGACCTTGCGGGCGGTCGCCTCGGCGCGCAGGGCGGCGAAGCGGGCGAGGTCGCGCTGCGCCTCGATCTGGGCGGCGGTGACGTCGGTGTCGCCGTCGCGGACGCGTTCCTCCAGCGCCTCGACGAGCCGGGCGGCCTCCTGCGCCTCCTGGGCGTCGCGGTCGGCTTCGTCGGGCGGGACGGGCTCGATGTGCCGGGCCTCGTCCACGGTCATGGTGCCGGTGTCCGGCATGGTTCCTCCCTGGTCAGGCTGGTCGGGTCGATCAGCCAGGTACGGCCGACCCTGCGGGCCCGGAGCCGCCCGTCACGGCACAGCCGGCGAACGTACTCCGGGCTCGCTCCCATGTCCTCGGCTGCGGTCCGAACCGAGATCTCCACCATGGCGGGCGGCTCGGGTGGGGTTCCGGCAGCGGAACCGGCGCCGGGCTGGTACGGCTCGTCCGGCTGGTCGGCCACGGCGGCGAGGTCGGCCAGGAACGGCGCGATGCCGGGCGGGACGATCCCGCCGTCCACGCGCACCTCCCGCGCCAGGGCCCGCACCAGGACGCGCAGGAGGGGACGCTCCAGCCCGGGAGGCACCGTGACAGGCGGGTGGATCACGGTGCCTCCCGGGGGTCTGTGGAGCCCTGGTCAGGTCTCGGCGGTGGCCTGGTCGCGGTCGGGCAGACCGCGCTCCTCGGTGATCAGAACCCCATCTCGCCGAGCGGTCCGGGGCCCGGCGCGGGGGCGCGGGTCGAGGCGGGGTTCAGGCGGCGCTGCTGCTCCTCGTGGCGGCGGCGGGCCTCCTCCTCGCGCTGACGCAGGGTGGTGAGCGAGGCGACCTCGTGGGGTCGTTGGAGGGCCTTGAACGCCTGCTGGGCGAGCATGGCGTCGCTCGTGGCACCGAACAGGACACCGGTCAGGTAGGCGATCTGGTCGACCCATGCGGCGCCGATGTGCTCGGCCGCCCACGCGTGCACCGGGTCTAGGTGGCCCTCGTCGCGGAGGTGGTCGAGGACGGCGCGGCGGGTGGCCTCGTCGCCGAACCGGTCGGCCTCGGCCAGCATCGCGACCAGCTTCTCGCCGTCCGGCTCGTTGTCGACGGCGGCGCGGGCGGTCCGGTAGGCGGTGACAAGGACGGCCTTGTCCGCCGGGCTCGCACCCTGCGGGGCCTCCGGGCCGGTCGGGACCATCTGCCAGAGCTGCTGCCAGCGTCCGCCGTAGCGGCGGTTGAACGCCTCGCGGAGCCGGTCGAGATCGGCCGTGGCGCCCGTCCACAGGGTGTTGATCCGCTCGGCCATCTGGAGCTGCGTCAGCCCGTACGCGCCGCGCGCGGCGGCCAGTTCGACGGGGTAGCGCTGCTGGATCTCTAGGGCGGCCTGGAAGTCGTCGTCCTCGTGGACGGGCGGGAGCGGCGCCGGAACTCTCGCCATGGGGTCATCCCTTCCGTCGGGCCGCGACCAGAGCCGCGACGTCGTCGGCTCTCCACAGCCCCCGGGCGGCCGGTGCGATGCGCTCGGTGGCGGCCAGGCGGCGGGCGTGCCGGTCGCAGACGCCCAGCGCGGTAGCCATCTCGCCGGTGGTGAGGAGTGCCTTGTCTCGCGGTGAGGATGCGCCAATGTCCGCGAGCGTCCGCGCGGCGTGTCCGCTCGCGGACAGGTGGGCCATGGCGGCAGCCCGCAGGGTGTCGAGCGCGGCGGCGACGTCGGGGCGCACCCGTCCGCCGTCCGCGCGGTGCCGGGCCAGCTCGGCGCGCAGGACACGCCACAGCGGTTCGCACACGCTCCCGGGCAGGAACGCGCCCCCGGCGGTGATGACCGCCGGGGGTGGCTCCGAGCCGTTCGGGACGCCCATCGTCTACCTCGCGCGCGCGTCGCGAGCGACCGAGCGCGGACTCACACGTCGATGCGGCCCGATGGACTGCCACTCGCCGATAGGGGCGGCGAAGACTTCGGGCGCCTTGCCGAAGCGCGTCAGCTTGGAGGCGTAGGCGAGGGCGTCTCGGCGGCGGCTGAAGAAGCGGTGCTTGATGTCGCGGCCGTCTGCTCGCTCCCACCGGACGACGAAGAGCTTGGTCATTCGGGGACGGAGGCGCAGGTCTCCGGAGAGTCCCAGTCCCACCAGTCCCACACCTATAGGTGTGTGGGACTTGGGACTGGGGTTCTGGCCGTCCCATGGGACTGGTTGGGACTGGTTGGGACTCACGGCATGTCCTCGTTTCCGCCGAGGACGTAGAAGGGGCGCTTGTCGGTGCCCGTGTTCTCCAGCATCCCCTTTGTGACCAGCAGGTTTAGCGCCCGGTAGAAGCTCGTCTTCGGGATCTCGGTGACGTCCCGGAGGGTGGCCCCGCTGGCGCCGGTAGTCCCAAACGAGTCCCGCATGGCCTCCAGGATCGCGGTCTCGGAGTTGGACAGCTCCTCGGCGAGTCCCACGCCTGTTTGGGACTCCAGGACGGCGCTCGGTCCCCGCGGGACGAGGCGGAGGAGGAGGGGCGCGTGCTCGGGGGCGTTCTTCTGCTTGGTGTTGTCGAGCCGGATGTGCGGCCCGTCCTTGCTGACCCGGATCATGGTCTCGGCCGCGCCCTCCAGCGCTGTGGAGCCGCGCATGTTGTCCCCGGCGCGGGACTCGTGGTGCACGAGCAGGACGCACGCCCCGGTGGTCGCCCGGATGCGCTCCAGGGCGGCGACGAGCTGCCCCATGTCCTTCGCCGAGTTCTCGTCGGCGCCGACGGTGACGCGCGCCTGGGTGTCGACGACGACGAACACGGGCTGGATCCCGGCGAGCAGGTCGACGAACGCGGCGAGCTGCGCCGGGTTGAGCAGTTGGACCGCGACGGGCAGGAACGAGACGCCTCGCATCTCGACGCTGGTCCACTCCTCCCAGGCCCGGACGCGTTGCCGGACGCCGATGACGCCCTCGGCGACGAGGTAGACCACGGGTCCGGCGACGACGTCGTGGGCCTGCCAGGGCAGGCCGCCGGCGATGCAGCCTGCCCAGTCGAGCGCGACGAAGCTCTTGCCGTGCCCCGGCTTGCCGTGGAGCCACGCGAGGGAGTCGCGGTAGAGCAGCCCGTCGACCAGGGGGACGGGGTCGGGGATCCCGTCCAGGCCCCGGGTGTCGACGAGTGCGGCGCGGAGCCGATCGAGAAGGCTCGGCTCGGGGGCGGTGGGCTCGGGTGACGCTTCGCCTTGCGGCTGCACGGGGGACGTGATGGGTGACGTCCAGCTCGGGATGTTGCATCGGGTGGCGATGTGGCTCAGCACGTGCGCCGGGAGGGCCGCCGCTGCCCGGTCCGCAGTCGGGTCACCGGCCGCCGCCGCGCGCAGCGCCTTCCCGGCGCTCGACTCGTCTCCGCCGAAGTTCAGGTGGGCGAACACGCGGCCCATGGTGAGGTGCTGGCCTCCGCCGGACGGTAGCCCGGCCTCCGTGGAGTGCACGACCATGCTCGGCACGCCGTTGCGCCCGCAGAGGGCCGAGAGTCCTGAGGTGCCGCCGGGGCGGTTCCAGATCTCGCCGCCGCCCTCGCCGCCATAATCCTTGCCGGACGTCCAGCCGTGCGGCTCCAGGATGTCCGCCCACCTGGCGACCTCGGCGAGGGCATCGAACGGGCCTGGCCCGTCATGGTGGCTGTCGTTGTCGCGCCAGAACGCTTCCTGCGCGGCGGAGATCGGCGCGGGCGCGGGAGTCGGTGGGGTCGGTGGGGGCGGTGGCGTAGCGGCCTCGGCCGCCGCGTACAGCTCCGCGAGGGTGTAGGACGGGCCGAGGTCGGGCAGCAGCAGGCACGGCCGGGACAGTCCCGCCTTGCGGTTCACGGTGCCAGGGATACGCAGGACACGAGCAAGGTCGCCAACGTTGCCGTAGTGGTAGCCGAGGCGCTTCGCGCCATGCTCCAGGGCGACCTGCCACCGGCGGGACATCTCCTCTACCTGCGCGAGATCGTCGCCGAGAAGGTGCGGCTCGGCGAGCAGCCACCACGGGTACATGCCGCCGCCGGAGTGGATCCAGCGCGTCGGTTCCGGCAGGCTCGCCGCCTCCACGACCTTGCGGGCGGCCTCCTCGTCCGGGGGAAGCGGCTCGGTGGTCTTGTGCCCCGGTCCCTCTATGTCGATGTCGGCCCACAGCCCCGGGAAGGTCAGGGACATCTCGGCGCTCCCGCGCTGGCCCTGCGGAGGTCGTTCCCGGAGCGTCGTGACCCGGTGATAGATGCCCTGCTTGCCCGCCCGATCAAGATGCGCGACGTGGCGCACGGCATCGTCGATGGTCTCGAACGTGGCGTGGGCGAATCGCTTATCCCGTCGGATATCAGCGGCAGCGATGCCGATGAAGCCAGGAGACCCACCGTGCAGGATCTCCAGCCACTCGCGAGCCATGCCGGCGTCCAGTTCGCTCACGCTCCACTCCGCGCGGAGAGATGAGAACGCGAAACCGAACAAATCGAACAGCCGGCGGGCGCGTAGAGGGACACGTGCGCGACGGGATGGCGGGGTATCGTTGACGTGACGTTGCGCCCGCCCGGCTGCTCGTCTCTGGAAGCCGCCTCGCGCCCGGGGCGGCTTTCCTCGTTTTCAAGCCGCACCCGTGCTCCCTTCCTGACGCTGGCGACGGGGACGCCGGGCGCGCAACTGGAGGGCGCCCGTGCTCGGGGGCGCAGTCCTGAGCCGCCGAGGCATCGGCGCGGCATGGTCCTCTGGGCGGCGCTCGAAGATGCGGACGATCTCCTCTAGGTGCGCGTCGGTGAAGCGATATGCGCCGCTGGGCATGGTGCACGGGATCTCGCCGAGCCGGGCCTTCTCCCGGAGCCATGAGGGCTTGCAGCGGAGGATGACCGCAGCCTCTTCGGGGGTGTGGAGTTGCGGTGTCACGCTGCGGACTCCTCGGTCAGACCCATGCGCTGGAGGAACGCACGGGTGTGGACGCGGACGCAGCGGCCGACTCGGGACGCTGGCCACTCGCCGCGGTGGACGGCGTCATATCCCGTGCGCTTGGCGACTCCCGCGATGGCCGAGGCCCTGGCAACCGAGATGGTCGGCTCACGGTCCGGGTCAGGCACGAGCGCGGAACATGATGATCCGGTCGCGCGATCCTTTTGATCCTGCATGAAGGACAATCATGGCCACGCGCGTCAAGCGCGTCAAGATGTGTTGCGCGCGGGATCATCTTGTTACAGGATGGCTGCATGGCAGAGAAGAAGATCCCTCCCGGCACCGCCGGGCAGCAGGTGATCAGCGCTCTCACGCGCATCCGCGAGGCACAGAAGCTCTCTTACGCCGAATTGGCCAAGAAGCTGGAGGCGATCGGTCGACCGATCCCACCCCTTGGTCTGCGCCGGATCGAGCGCGGTGACCGGCGCGTGGACGCTGAGGATCTACTCGCCCTCGCGCGAGCCCTGGACGTCCCGCCGATCCTCCTCCTCTTTCCCGTGGGGATAGCGGACTCCGTCCAGACGCCGCTCGGCGAGGGCGAGGTGTCCACCTGGGACGCGGCCCGGTGGTTCATGGGAGAAGGGCCGTTCCCGTCAAGCTTGTCAGGAGACGAATGGGCTCAGCGTTATGGTCGCGGCGAGCTGGATCCGTCCACAGGGCTTCACGAGTGGTACGAGGACCCCGAGACGGGATGGCGAGCGGGCGCCACACCGATCCGCCTGATGCGCAGGCACGAGCAGCAGGTGAAGGAGTACTTCGCGATCCCGCGCCTGCTGCGCGGCTCGGCCGAGGACAGCGAGGTCCGTTCCTTCCTGGAGGCGCACTTCAAGGACATGGTGGACGCCATGCAGAGTGCGGTGGAACGACAGATCCTGGCCACCAGGAACGAGATCAGGCGGCTTGGTTTTGCACCGCCGCGCCTACCGGGCGACATGGCGCATCTCGACCCAAAGGGGTAACCGGTGGCCTACACCGAGAAGCGCGGGAACGGCTCCAACGCCTACTACATCGCCCGGTTCAACGACGGGCGCGGGAAATATCCCACGGTCAAGGACGCCAACGGCGCGACGCTCCGCTTCAAGAAGAAGCGGGACGCCGACAAGGCCGGCGAGGACGCCGAGGCCGAGGTCCGAGGCGGGAAGTGGCACGACCCGGCGGCTGGTCGGGAGACGGTGGGCCAGTTCGTCAACCGCGTCTACGCCGGATACGACCTCGCCCGAACGACGATGCGGAACTACCGCACGCGGATCGAGTTGCACATCCTCCCGGCTTTCGAGGACTGGGCCCTGGCCGACATCCGCAGGGAGGACGTCGACGCCTGGGAGAAGGCCAAGCGCGCCGAGGGCTGCGCCGCCTCCAGCATCAAGTCCTACCGCGCCCTGCTGCACACCCTGATGGCCGATGCCGTGGACGCAGGCGTCATCGACTCGAACCCGGTGACGAGGCGGCGCGGCCGGGGGAAGCGGTCCGGCCGGTCGGCAACCCGCGCGGCCGAGAAGGCCATCACCAACCCGTTGGGTGCCCTGCTCATCGCCGAACGGGCGGCGGTTCTGTCGGGCCGCGACGACGAGTTCGTCATGGTCCTCACGAAGTCCTACACCGGCCTGCGCTGGGCGGAGCTGGTGGGCTTGGAGCGGGAGTACTTCCGCCTGTCGACGGTCCGCGTCGAGTGGGAGTACGTCGAGCATGACGACGGGACGTTCGAGCGGAAGGAGCCGAAGGACGACGGTTTCCGGGACGTCGACATTCCGCCGTTCCTGTCGGACCTGCTGTCCGGACACATCACCCGAACGGCGCCGGAGCGCTGCGTGTGCCATGGGCAGGTGACGGTGTTTCGCGGCCGAGGCCGGGACCGTGCAGCGGCCGGGATCGGCGACGTGGCCAAGCACGCGGGGGTGAGCGTCGGGACGGTGAGCAACGTGATGCGGCACCCGGAGCGCGTCGCTGAGAGGACCCGCGCGCGTGTAGAGGAGGCGATGGCCGAGCTTGGGTACGACGGTCCACGCGCTCCTACGTCCGCCCCTGCGCACCACTGGCGCCGGTCAGGGTTCGAGACGTGGATCTTCAAGCCTGCGGTGTCCGGGTGGTTCCCGAAGCACTCGGGATCGCTGCGGCCGGTACCGATAGCAGCGGAGCCGTTCCCCGGCATGCCGGTGCGGGGTCGGAACGCCGCCGGGCGGGCGGACTGGTGCTGGACTCCGATCGAGCCGATGCTGACGCCGCACGGACTGCGGCACAGCCATAAGTCGCTGATGGTCCAACTTCGTACGCCGGAAGTCCTCTCCCATGAGCGGCTCGGTCACCAGCTCGGCGGGATCGGCGGGGTGTACTCGCACGTCACGCCGGAGATGCGGAAGGAGTTGATGGACGATCTGACGGCGTGCTGGGAGGAGTCCCTGGACGCGAGGCTGGAGATGCATCCGCACTCCCCGGTGGCCGTGCTGAACGAGCTGCTGCGGGCGCGGCAACGGCAAAAAGAAGTGGGACGATCTGATGATCGTCCCACAGAATTCCCACAGAGGGAGGTGTCTATCCTTCGGTCTCGCCCTCGAAAGAGGGCCTGACCTGCGTGGGCCTAGGTGGACTTGAACCACCGGCCTCATCCTTATCAGGGATGCGCTCTAACCGACTGAGCTATAGGCCCGTACTGCCGCCGCCCTTGCGGCGCAACGAGAGGTTACCCCATCCGGCGCGGCAACCGGAAATCGATTAGCCGGTGGCGGCGGCGCGCGGATCCACTGGTCAGCATGGCGTCCTCGGGCGTTGTCGGGGCGGCGGTCAGGAGGCCCGCGAGGCGGGCTACTCGGCTTCCTTGAGGGTGACCTCCACGCCGCCCACGAGATCGGCGGCGAGGTTGTAGATGACGGAGCCGACCGTCGAGAGGGCGGTGATGAGCAGGACGTTCAGCGCCCCGACGAGGACCGTGTAGCCGAAGACGCGGAAGAAGGAGAACCAGCTCCCGGCGTCGACGCCGCCGGTGGTCTCGCCCTGCTGCTTGGTGAGGCTGTTGATCGTGTCGCTGATGGCGTCGAACACGCCGAGCCCGGCGAGGATCGTGTACAGGACGGTGACGGCGACCAGCAGGACGACGAAGCAGACCACCGACATCACGAAGCTGAACTTCATCACCGACCACGGTTCGAGCCGGGCCAGCTGGAGCTGAGCCTTGCGCGCCGGTTTGGCGTTCACCGCGGGCTTGGTGGAGGACGGGGCCACCGCCGGGGCGGCGGGCGCGGGCCGGTCCTTCAGGACGGTCCCGGCGAAGCCGCCCGAGGACTTCGGAGAGCTGGACGTGCCCCCGGAGCCCGACGAGTTGGACGACGGCGTGTCGCGGCGTCCGAAGGGCTTCCTCGGCCGAGTCCCCGACCCCGGGGACTCGGCCGGCTTCGACCACCCCGAGGAGCTCTTGGAACCCGAGGACGGGGAGGACGACCGCGCCGGGTCGCTCGGCTTGTCCGAGGAGGACGACGTGGCCGGGCGGTCGTCGGACGAGGGAGGCTCGGTGGTGTCCTTGATCGGAGCGATCTCCGGCGTGTCGCCCTCGGACGCCTCCGACTTCTCGGACTCGTCCTCGATGTGGGCGAGGTCGGCCCTGGTCTCGTCCGCGGACGTGATCTCGACGGTCGCCTCGTCCCGGCCGGGCTTGGCGGAGGCGGCGGCGACGGTCTTGCCTGACTTGCCGCCGGGGCGCTTGGCGGGGGCCTCGCCACCCGCGTCCGCGCCGGATCCGCCCTTGCTCTTGCCGGGCTCCGTGCTCACGTGTCCTCCTGGCCTAGCGGCTCGGTGACGAGGCCGGGCGCATCACTCACCGTCGCCCCCCTCGCCGTCGGCGTCCTCTGCGTCCACCATGGACTCTACGTTCCTCGCGATGGCGACCACGCTGTCCCCGTCGGCGAGGTTCATCAGGCGAACGCCCATGGTCTGCCTGCCGGACTGCTTGATCTCCGCCGCGGTGGTGCGGATCACGCCCCCGTTGGACGTCATCGCGAACACCTCGTCGTCGTGACCGACCATCAGTGCCCCGACCAGCCTGCCGCGCGTTTGAACGATCTTAGCGGTGAGAACGCCCTTGCCCCCACGACCCTGGCGAGGGTACTGGTCCGCCGGCGTGCGCTTGGCGTACCCGCCCTCGGTCGCGATCAGGACATCCTGGGACGAGTCCTGCACAACAAGCATGTTGAGGACTTCCTGGTCCTCCTCGAACCGCATGCCGATGACGCCGGACGTCGCGCGGCCCATCGGGCGGAGCGAGTCGTCGTCGGCGCGGAACCGGATCGCCTGCGCGCCGGTGGAGACCATCAGCAGGTCGTCCTCGGAGGAGACCAGCCGCGCCGCGATGACCTCGTCGTCGTCGACCAGGTTGATCGCGATGATCCCACCGGTGCGCGGCGAGTCGAAGTCGCCCAGCGCGGTCTTCTTGACGCGGCCGCGCTTGGTGGCGAGCACGAGGTAGGGCGCGACCTGGTAGTCGCGCAGGTCCATGACCTGGGCGATGTGCTCGTCCGGCTGGAAGGCCAGCAGGTTCGCGACGTGCTGGCCGCGCGAGTCGCGTCCGGCGTCGGGCAGCTCGTAGGCCTTGGCGCGGTAGACGCGGCCCTTGTTGGTGAAGAACAGGATCCAGTGGTGCGTCGTCGTGACGAAGAACTGGTCGACGATGTCGTCCTGCTTGAGCTGCGCGCCGCGGATGCCCTTGCCGCCGCGCCGCTGCGCCCGGTACAGGTCGGTCTTGGTGCGCTTGGCGTAGCCGCCGCGGGTGATCGTGACGACGACGTCCTCTTCGGCGATGAGGTCCTCGTAGGACACGTCCCCGTCGAAGGGAATGATCTCGGTGCGCCGCTCGTCGCCGTACTTCTCGACGATGGGCGCGAGCTCCTCGCCGACGATCCGGCGCTGCCGCTCGGGCGAGGCGAGGATGTCGTTGTAGTCGGCGATCTCCGCCATCAGCTTGTCGTACTCGTCCATGATCTGCTGGCGCTCAAGGGCGGCGAGCTTGCGCAGCTGCATGTCGAGGATGGCCTGCGCCTGGATCTCGTCGATCTCCAGCAGGCCGATCAGGCCCCGCTGCGCCTCCTGAGCGGACGGCGAGCGGCGGATCAGCGCGATGACCTCGTCGATGCGGTCCAGCGCCTTGAGGAGGGCGCGCAGGATGTGGGCGCGCTCCTCGGCCTTGCGGAGCAGGAACCGGGTGCGGCGGACGATCACCTCGATCTGGTGCGCGACCCAGTACCGGACGAACTGGTCGATGCGCAGCGTGCGCGGCACCCCGTCCACCAGCGCGAGCATGTTCGCGCCGAACGTCTCCTGGAGCTGGGTGTGCTTGTACAGGTTGTTCAGGACGACCTTGGCGACCGCGTCCCGCTTGAGGACGATGACCAGGCGCTGCCCGGTGCGCCCGGACGTCTCGTCGCGGACGTCGGCGACGCCGTCGAGCTTGCCGTCCTTGACCAGCTCGGCGATCTTGAGCGCGAGGTTGTCGGGGTTGACCTGGTAGGGAAGCTCGGTGACGACGAGGCAGGTGCGGCCCTGGATCTCCTCGACCTCGACCACGGCCCGCATCGTGATCGAGCCGCGGCCCGTCCGGTACGCCTCCTCGATGCCCTTGCGGCCGACGATGAGGCCGGCGGTCGGGAAGTCGGGGCCCTTGACCCGCTCGATCAGCGCTTCGAGCAGTTCCTCGTCGGAGGCGCCGTAGTTCGCCAGGAACCACTGGACGCCCTCGGCGACCTCGCGCAGGTTGTGCGGCGGGATGTTGGTGGCCATGCCGACGGCGATGCCGGCCGAGCCGTTCACCAGCAGGTTGGGGTACCGCGACGGCATGACGTCGGGCTCTTGCGAGCGGCCGTCGTAGTTGGGGGAGAAGTCGACGGTCTCCTTGTCGATGTCGCGCAGCAGCTCCATCGCGAGGGGCGCCATGCGGCACTCGGTGTACCGCATGGCCGCCGCCGGGTCGTTGCCGCGCGAACCGAAGTTCCCGTTGCCGTCCACCAGCGGGTAGCGCATCGACCACGGCTGCGCCAGGCGGACCAGGGCGTCGTAGATGGCGGAGTCGCCGTGCGGGTGGTAGTTGCCCATGACGTCGCCGACGACGCGCGCGCACTTGAAGTAGCCGCGGTCGGGCCGGTAGCCGCCGTCGTACATCGCGTACAGGACGCGGCGGTGGACCGGCTTCAGCCCGTCCCGCACCTCGGGCAGGGCCCGCGCGACGATGACCGACATCGCGTAGTCGAGATAGCTCTTCTGCATCTCGACCTGGATGTCGACCGGTTCGATCCGCTCGCCTGGGTGTCCACCCTCTGTGGTCACGTCCGTCACTCTCAAGACCTCTTCTGCTTGGTGGGATGGAAGTACGTCGCCGCGCGGCGGCCCGGACGCCGCTCACGGTCTCGGGCCCCTCGGCCGATGGCCGGCGGTAGGCGGGTAACGGGAGCCGTGCCGGCCGGACGGATCGCGCCGGCCCGCTCGGGCCGGGGCCGCGCCGGGACCGGTCGCGCCGGGTGGCCGCCGGAGCCGCCGGGTCGTCGCCTCACCTGATCGGGGCGCCGCCTGGGCCGGCTCCTGGGCCGCGTACCTCAGATGTCGAGGAAGCGCACGTCCTTGGCGTTGCGCTGGATGAACTCCCTCCGGGGCTCGACCTCCTCGCCCATGAGCACACTGAACAGTTCGTCCGCCTGGGCGGCGTCGTCGAGCTGCACCTGGAGCAGGACCCGGTTGTCGGGGTCCATCGTGGTGTCCCACAGCTCGTTGGCGTTCATCTCGCCGAGGCCCTTGAAGCGCTGGACGAGGTCGCGGGGACGGGGGTCGCGCTTGCCCGCGGCGACACCGGCCTCGATGATCGCGTCCCGCTCCGAGTCGGAGTAGGCGTAGTCGGCGTCCGAGCCCCGGGCATCCCACTTGATCTTGTAGAGCGGCGGCTGGGACAGGTACACGTGGCCGGCCTCGATCAGCGGCTTCATGAACCTGAACAGCAGGGTCAGCAGCAGCGTGTTGATGTGGTGGCCGTCGACGTCCGCGTCCGACATCAGGATGATCTTGTGGTAGCGCAGGCGGGAGATGTCGAACTCGTCGTGCACGCCGGTGCCGAGGGCGGTGATGATCGCCTGCACCTCGTTGTTCTTCAGGATCTTGTCGATCCTGGCCTTCTCCACGTTCAGGATCTTGCCGCGGATCGGCAGGATCGCCTGGAAGTGCGGGTTGCGGCCGCCCTTGGCCGAGCCGCCCGCCGAGTCGCCCTCGACGATGTACAGCTCCGACCGCGACGGGTCGGTGGACTGGCAGTCCGACAGCTTGCCGGGCAGCGACGTCGACTCCAGCAGGCTCTTGCGCCGGGTCAGGTCGCGCGCCTGCCGCGCCGCCACCCGCGCCCGCGCCGCCTGGGACGCCTTGTTGATGATCTCCTTGGCCTCGCCCGGGTTCTCCTCGAACCAGTCGCGCAGGTGCTCGTTGCACGCCTTCTGCACGAACGACTTGGCCTCGGTGTTGCCCAGCTTGGTCTTGGTCTGGCCCTCGAACTGCGGGTCGGCCAGCTTGATGGAGATGATCGCGGTGAGGCCCTCGCGGACGTCCTCGCCGGTGAGGTTGTCGTCCTTGTCGCGCAGCAGCCCCTTGTCGCGGGCGTACCGGTTGACGATCGTGGTCAGCGCCGCGCGGAACCCCTCCTCGTGGGTACCGCCCTCGGCCGTGTTGATCGTGTTCGCGAACGTGTGGACGGACTCGGCGTAGGACGAGTTCCACTGCATCGCGATCTCCACCGACATGCCCTCGGTGTCGTCGCTGAAGTAGACCACCGACTCGTGGGCGGCGTCCTTGCGCGCGTTGATGTAGCGGACGAAGTCCTCGATGCCGCCCTCGTAGTGGTACTTGACCACATGAGGGGCACCCTCGCCCTCACCGTCGCTGTGCTCGGGGCGCTCGTCCTCCAGCGTGATGCTCAGCCCGCGGTTCAGGAACGCCATCTCCTGCATGCGGCGGGAGAGCGTCTCGAAGTTCCACTCGGTGGTCTCGAAGATCTCCGGGTCGGGCCAGAAGGTGATGCGGGTACCGGTCTCGCTGGTCTCCTCACCCTTGCGCAGCTCCGTCTCGGGCCCCTGCCAGGTATAGGACTGGCGCCACACGTGGCCGTCGACCTTGACCTCGGCCTCAAGCCGGCTGGACAGCGCGTTCACGACCGCCGACCCGACACCGTGCAGGCCGCCGGAGACGGCGTAGGACTTGCCGTCGAACTTGCCGCCCGCGTGCAGCGTCGTCAGCACCAACTCGATGGCCGGGCGTTTCTCCACCGGATGCTCGCCGACCGGGATGCCGCGCCCGTTGTCGAGCACGCTGACACCGCCGTCCGCCATCAGTGTCACCACGATGTCGTCGGCGTAGCCGGCCAGGGCCTCGTCCACCGCGTTGTCCACGATCTCGTAGACAAGGTGGTGCAGACCACGCTCACCGGTCGACCCGATGTACATGCCCGGGCGTTTGCGAACCGCCTCAAGGCCCTCAAGGACAGTGATCGAACTAGCGTCGTACGCCAAAGGAGATCCTCCTGCCGGGGATGTCGGCCGCCCCCACGCCCGGGAGGGAGCGCGGTGTGCCCCGTAACACACATGGGGCGCCCTTGTGCTCTGTACGTGTCGGTAGAGCCCTGGGCGACCCATGGCGGCGCAGCATCCTGAACCCGAACCCAGTCTACCGGGTCACGCGGCGAAAAGTGGCACTCACGAGCGCTGTGTGCGCGTGTGGCGGCTTGGTGGGCCTGGAGCTGCATCCCCCCATAGCCCTAGGGGGGTTCTCTGGCCTACGGCGCGCTCGCTGCTGAACTCGTCGCCTGATGTCCCGAACAGATGTTCTCACCCGCCACCGACATTCGGTCACAGCGAGCTACCTACCTTTCTACCCGGCCCGGACGAGCCCGCCCGGCAGGCCGCTCGTCTGCGGTGCCCGTGCGCCGGGCCGCCGCCGCTTCGCGCTCGGCCCCCGCGAGGCGCGCCTTCAGCCCCGCCGGGGCCGTGCTCGCGACACCTGATCCCCCGTCTGCTGGGGCGACTGGCGCCGGGCGCGTCGAGCGGCCTGGTGCACGCGGGCACACATGCCCGGCCACAGGGTGTGGATAGCTGAGCGCGCGCATCGTGGCTAAGGCCACATCCGCTCAGTGACTACGGCCGGCGTGTACCCGCCCTTAGGGGTTGTGGGGATGGTTGTGGACAGCGGTCAGCGGACACGCCAGGCGCCGGTTCTGCGCGGGCCGGAAGAGGGGCCCACCACTTTGACGCGGCGGACGGTGCCGTGGCCGAGCTCCTCGTTCAGGCGCCGGACGAGTGTGGAGGACAGCAGGCGCAGCTGTGTCGCCCACGTCGTGGAATCGGCCGCGATGGTGAGGACGCCCTCCTCGAAGTGATCCGGACGGGTGTGCTCCGCCAGATCGGGGCCGACGATCCCGGCCCAGTTTCCGAAGACCCCGCCGACGGCGGCCCGCTGCTCCCACCCGCGCGAGGCCAGCAGCTCGCGGATCGCGGTGCCGAACTGCTTGGGGTCGCCCCCCCGGCCCGGTTCGCGGACACGGACCAGCTTGGTGTTCTTGCGCTTGTTCCCCTGGCCGGGGAGGGTACCGCGCTTGAGCGCGTCCGCCTTCGCCTGGGCGAGCGCCTCCCTGGCCAACTCGATCCCCGACTTGCCCGAGGCCCCCGGCGAGTCCGCAGACTTCGGCGAGTCCGCAGACTCCGCACGGGCGCCGGACTCCGCACGGGCGCCGGACTCTGAACCGCTTCCCGGGCCTGAGGACGGCGGGGTCGGCGCCGACCGGGGGAGGTCGCCGGAGTTCGCTGGGGGAGTTCGCGGGTTCACGGGTTCGGGGGAGTTGTGCACATCCTGTGGATCGTCCGGCATGACACTCTCCTCACCGGTGTGGATCACTCACGAACGACCTGGCCGTCCGAGACGGTATACGAGCCTCCCGTCAGTTCGGACGGGACGTCCGCCGGGACGGCGGCCGTGATCAGGACCTGCTCGGCCGGGGCGACCATCTCGGCCAGGCGGCTGCGGCGGCCGACGTCCAGCTCGGCGAACACGTCGTCCAGGATCAGGACGGGGTCGTCGCCGTCCGCGCGGAGCAGGTCGAACGCGGCCAGCCGGAGGCCGAGGGCGAACGACCACGACTCGCCGTGGCTGGCGTAGCCGCGCGCGGGCAGCTCCCCCAGCCGCAGGACGAGTTCGTCCCGGTGCGGGCCGACCAGGCTGACGCCGCGCTCCAGCTCCTGCTTGCGGGAGTCCGCGACCACGGCGAGCATCCGCTCGGCGAGTTGTCCACGGTCTGTGGACAACTCCTCCTCACCCAACGAGCTCTTGTAGCGCAGGTCCGCCGCGCCGCTCGCCGGTGCCAGGGCCTCGTACGCGCGCGCGACGAGGGGACGGAGCGCAGCCACGAGATCCAGCCGCGCGGCCAGCAGTTCGGACCCCGTCCGCGCGAGGTGCGAGTCCCAGACGTCCAGCGTGGCGAGGACCTCGGGGCCGGGGGAGCGGCGGTGGGCGGCCGCCGACTTCAACAGGGCGTTGCGCTGCTTGAGGACGCGGTCGTAGTCGGCGCGGACGCCGGCGAAGCGCGGGGCGCGCAGCGTCAGCAGTTCGTCCATGAACCGCCGGCGCTCCCCCGGATCGCCTTTGACCAGGGCCAGGTCCTCGGGCGCGAACAGGACGGTGCGCAGCATCCCCAGGATCTCGCGGGGTCTCGGGATGGGGGACCGGTTGAGCCGGGCCCGGTTCGCCTTCCCCGGGTTGATCTCCAGCTCGATCAGCGCCTTGCGGTCGTCCTTCACCACACCGGCGCGGACGATCGCCCGGGGCGCGCCCTGCCGGACCAGCGGCGCGTCGGTCGACGCCCGGTGGCTGCCGTGCGTGGCGACGTACCCGATGGCCTCGACCAGGTTCGTCTTCCCCTGCCCGTTGGGCCCCACGAAGGCCGTGACCCCCGGCTCGATCGAGACCTCGGCGGTCGCGTACGAGCGGAAGTCCTGGAGCGAGAGGTGGGCCACGTGCACGGGACACGAGCGTAGAGCCTCCCGTCCACCACATGGCCCCTTCACCTCCGCCCGCTCCCGGCCGCCGCGTCGGCCACGGCACCCATTGTCCGGCGGATGGGCGGCGTCCGGCCGAGAAATCCACGCCTGTGGATAACTTGCCCGCGGTGTCGCTCCGTCCGGCCGGGCGAGGCGCCGAAGGGGCGGGTCGGGTCGACCGGTGACCGGCCGACCCGGGCCGGACCGGGTCAGACCGGAGGCGGGGTCACGTCGGCACCGGGGGAGTCGGCGCCCTTGGCGGACTCGACCGCGTGGCCGCCGAACTGGTTGCGGAGGGCGGCGACCACCCGCATCGCGGGCGAGTCGTCCTGCCGGGAGGCGAAGCGGGCGAAGAGCGACGCGGTGATCGCCGGCAGCGGGACGGCGTGGTCGACGGCGGCCTGGACCGTCCACCGGCCCTCGCCGGAGTCGTTGGCGTACCCGCGGATGTCGTCGAGCTCGGGGTCACCGGCGAGCGCGCGGTTCAGCAGGTCCAGCAGCCAGGACCGGATGACCGTGCCCTCCTGCCAGCTGTGGAAGGTCGCGGGCACGTCGGTGACGATGTCGCTGGCCTCGATCAGCTCGTAGCCCTCGCCGAAGGCCTGCATCATCGCGTACTCGATGCCGTTGTGGACCATCTTGACGAAGTGCCCGGCGCCGACCTTGCCGGAGTGGACGAACCCGAACTCCCCCTCGGGCTTGAGGGTCTCGAAGACCGGCATGAGCCGCTTCACGTTGTCCTCGTCGCCGCCGACCATGAGGGCGTAGCCGTTCTCCAGCCCCCACACGCCGCCGCTGACACCGCAGTCCACGAAGCCGATGCCCTTGGTGGCGAGCTCCTCGCCGTGCTTCTGGTCGTCCACGTAGTGGGAGTTGCCGCCGTCCACGACGACGTCGCCCTGCTGGAGGATCTCCCCCAGCTTCTCGATGGTGTCGTGGGTGGGTTTGCCCGCGGGCACCATCACCCAGACGGCGCGCGGGGGCGACAGCCGCTCGACGAGCTCCTCCACCGAGCCGACATCGCTGACGCCGGGATCGCGGTCGTAGCCGACGACGGTGTGGCCGCCCCGGCGCAGTCGCTCGGCCATGTTGCCGCCCATCTTGCCCAGGCCGATGATCCCAAGCTCCATGCTCACTCCCCTGTACGTACGTGCTGCGCGGGTTCCGCGGGGGCGGTTCCCCTGCGGATCGGTCGTTCCCGGGTATTGCCCCAGGATCGGGCCTTACCCAGACAACCGCACAGGCATGATCAGATAACGGTAGTTCGGGTTCTCGCCGTCCTGCGGCGGCTTGCCGGTGAGGACGGCGGGCTTGGTCGGGGTGGTGAAGGAGAGCCTGGCGACGTCCGAGCCGATCGCCGAGAGCCCGTCGAGCAGGAACTGCGGGTTGAAGGCGATGTCGATGTCCTCGCCCTCCAGCGTCGCCTCAAGCGCCTCGACGGCCTGGGCCTCGTCCCCGGTCCCGGCCTCCAGGACGACCTCTCCCTGGCTGAATGAGAGCCGCACGGGGGTGTTCCGCTCGGCGACGAGGGACACGCGCTTGACGGCCTCGATGAACGGGCCCGTCTGGATCTCGGCGAGCCCCGCGTACTCGCTCGGCAGCAGCGACCGGTACTTGACGAAGTCGCCGTCCAGTAGCCGCGAGGTCGTGCGGCGGCCGCCGCCCTCGAAGCCGATCATGCCCTCGCCGGCGCCGCCCGTCCCGGCGAGCGCGATCGAGACCTCCGCACCGGCCGTCAGCGACTTGGCGGTGTCGGCGAGGGTCTTGGCCGGGACGAGCGCGACGGCGGAGAAGTCCGGGCGCTCCGGCTTCCAGTGCAGTTCGCGGACGGCAAGCCGGTAGCGGTCGGTGGAGGCGAGCGTGACGGTCTCCCCCTCGATCTCCACACGGACACCGGTGAGCATGGGGATGGTGTCGTCCTTGCCCGCCGCGATGGCGACCTGGGCGACGGCGGCCGCGAACTCGTCGCTGCCCACGGCGCCCGCCGCCGGAGGCATCTCCGGCAGGGTCGGGTAGTCCTCCACAGGCATGGTGAGAAGTGTGAACTTCGCGCTGCCGCAGCGGAGCATCACCTTCGCCCCGTCCGTCGTCACCTCCACAGGGTGGGGAGGAAGGCTGCGGGAGATCTCGGCGAGCAGGCGCCCCGACACCAGGGCGGTCCCCGCCTCCTCCACGTCGATCTCCGTGGAGACCTGCGCGGAGACCTCGTAGTCGAACGCGGAGAGCTTCAACCGGTCGCTGTTGCCCTCACCCCCGGCCACGATGTGCATGCCCGCCAGGACCGGGACGGGGGGACGGACCGGGAGCGTGCGCGCGGTCCAGGCGACGGCGTCGGCGAGGGCGTCTCTGTCGATGCGGAACTTCAAGGGGACCCGCCTCCTGCAGGTTTCGGACAAGGGTGAGGTGGAGAGATCTCGGTCGGCGCACTCGGGGCACGTTGTCCCCAGGCCCTGACTTGAGATGGATCTTTTCTTGAGTAGAGAAGTAGTGCAGTACTAGTCATAGGGGCCGTGGATAGTGTGGATATCACGCATCGTCCCAGGTGAGAGTGCGAATCCTCATCCACCGGGGCTGTGCATGACCCGTGGACGACGCGACGGCGCCTGAGGACGACGGATCCGTCCCCACACGTCATCCCCATGTCTTCCCCCGGTTGTCCACGAGTTCTCCGCAGGTTCTCCCGGTGCGACGCGGCCTCCGGTGACAATGGCGGGTGATCGCCGTGGTCGTCCCCAGGCCGTCCCCAGGAAGTCCCCAGGCTGTCCACGAGTTCGTCCCCATGATGCCGGGCGGCCGTCCCCAGCCGGTCCACAATCCATCCACGAGTCGTCCTCAGGTTGTCCGCAGGTTTTCCCCTGGCTTATCCACGGAGATCCCCAGGGTTTTCCCCAGGCTGTGAATTGCGATCCCCGTGGTCTGTCGCGTTTTCCGGTATTTCCTCCTGCTTCGGGACGGGCGGACCCGGCCCCCACCGGCCCTGTCACGGCCGCCGCGTGCACCTGCGAGCTTTCCACAACCGGGGAGCGGGCGTTCACGCGCCGTCCACAAGCCTCCGATGATCTCCGATGGCGCGCCGGAGCGTTGTCCACAGGGTGTTGATCAGCGCTTGCGGGCCTGGTGCTTGATGCGCCCCGTCAGCTCGGTGACCTGGTTGTAGATGGCGCGGCGCTCGGCCATCAGCGACCGGATCTTGCGCTCGGCGTGCATGACCGTCGTGTGGTCGCGTCCGCCGAACTGCTGGCCGATCTTGGGGAGCGACAGCTCCGTCAGCTCCCTGCACAGGTACATCGCGATCTGCCGCGCGGTCACGAGCATCCGCGAGCGCGACGGCCCGCAGAGGTCCTCGATCGTCGTCCCGAAGTACTCGACCGTCTGCGCCATGATCATCGCCGCGGTGATCTCCGGACCCGAGTCGTTGGGGATGAGGTCCTTCAGGACGATCTCCGCCAGCTTCATGTCCACCGACTGACGGTTCAGGCTCGCGAACGCCGTCACCCGGATCAGCGCGCCCTCCAGCTCGCGGATGTTCGTCGCGATCTGGGAGGCGATGAACTCCAGCACGTCGGGCGGCGCGGCCAGGCCCTCCTGGCGCGCCTTCTTCTGCAGGATCGCGATCCGCGTCTCCAGCTCGGGCGGCTGCACGTCGGTCGTCAGCCCCCACTCGAAGCGGTTGCGAAGTCGGTCCTCCAACGTCACCAGCTCCTTGGGCGGACGGTCACTGGAGATCACGATCTGCTTGCTCGCGTTGTGGAGCGTGTTGAAGGTGTGGAAGAACTCCTCCTGCGTCTGCTCCTTGCCCTCAAGGAACTGGATGTCGTCGACGAGAAGGATGTCCACGTCTCGGTAGCGGCGCCGGAAACCGTCCGCCTTGCCGTCGCGGATCGAGTTGATGAAGTCGTTCGTGAACTCCTCGGAGCTCACATAGCGGACACGCGCGCCATTGAAGAGGCTCTGCGCGTAATGCCCGATCGCGTGGAGAAGGTGCGTCTTGCCGAGACCGGAGTCGCCGTAGATGAACAGCGGGTTGTAGGCCTTGGCGGGCTGCTCGGCGACCGCGACGGCCGCCGCGTGCGCGAACCGGTTCGAGGAGCCGATGACGAACGTCTCGAACGTGTACTTCGGGTTGAGGCGCGCATGCTCGGACGCCCCGGAGGAACTCGTGTCGCTCGACGCCCCGGGGCCGCCGGGGGCGCCCGCAGGGATACCGGGGCCGCTCTGCACGGGGCTGGCGCTGGGAACACCGCCACCGCCACCGGTACCGGTGCCAGGGCCACGCGTCTCGGGGGGCTCCTCGTCCCGGAAGCCGGCCTCACCTCGGTAGGGCTCGTCCGCCCTGTACTGGTCCTCTGAGCGGTACTGCTTCTCCGACCTGTACTGGTCCGAGGGCCCTTTGCTCTGGTACGGGTCCTCGGGATGCCCCAGTGGGGGCTCGCCAACGCCGTGCTGGTTCTCCGGCCCCTGCGGTTCAGCCCTGCCTGGACGGAGCGGGCCGAGCGTCCGGTCGTTCAGGTGGGACGGCGCATGCGGTGGCCGTCCGGGAGGCTCGCCGCTGTACGTTTCCGGCCCGGTGCCGTAGTTCTCCGGGCCGTACCCCTCCGAACCACCAGGGGGGCGTCCGCGACCGCTCGGGTAGCCCTGGCCGCCGCGTCCGTCGAAGGGGGCGCCTCGTCCTCCATACGCGGGCGGACGAGGCGCGGGCGGATAGGCACCGCCATGCTCGGCGTCCCGTTGCGGCCATCCACGGTCCTCGTCCCCCTGTGGATATCCACCGGGACCCCCGGGGCTGTGGGTAACTCCTGACTGGGGCCTGTAAGGCTGCTCCGGATAGGGACGCTGCTCTCCGTAGGAAGGCTCTGTATAGGAGCGGTCCCGGTCGTGCTCGTCGTGGGGACGTTCGCCATATGCGGAGTCGTGGACCGGCGCCGCCAGAGGCTCGGCCCCGCCTCCCCCGGGCGGTTCCGGCTGGACGGTCACCGCGACACGGATCTCCCTGCCGAGCTCATGCGAAAGCGCCTGGGTGATCAGGTTGCGCAGCCGTGTTTCCAGGGCGTCCTTGGCGAATTCGTTGGGCGCGGCGAGGAGCGCCGTCCCTTCCACAAGGGCCAGGGGCCGGACCATCGGCAGCCATGCTCGGTAGCTGGGAGACAGGTCGCTCTCAGCCAGTGCGGTGAGGGTGCGGGCCCAGACCGATCCGAGATCCTGACCGTCCATGCGCAAGGTCCCCTCCCCACAACTCCGCCGAACGGAGTACCTGACTGCCCAGCTCTCCCACGGGATGCGGCCCGCCTCGTTGGGCCCGGCCGCGACGCGGAAGACTTACTCTCTCACGAGTTGTCCACAGAGTTGTCCACATGCTGTGCATGAACATGGGGCGCCCTGTGTAAAAGCCCGCGACGCGGGCCCGGACAGATGAGAACGGGGGCGCTCCCCAGCCGACTGAACGGCCAATGAAGAGGAGCGAATCTGGGGGTGTCTGGAGCGGAGTGGTGGACGAACGCCGACCTTCGGATCCTTCATCAGGAGCGTCGGCTCGCCCGGGAGACCCTAACGCTGCCCGCCGCCGTCCGCAACACGACCACCCCGAGCCACCCACACCCCACCACCGCATCGAGGTCCGACGAACAACCCCAGACACCCCCACCAACCAGCGCTCCCCCAACACAGAATCACGACAGACCCGACCGCACCAGCGTTGGGGACGAACGGCGTGCTGAGGGGCCGACGAGCCGTCCCCCGATGACGAGGCCAGAACGCCAGCAGGCGGCCCCGAGGGCGACGCAGGCAGGCGGCGCGGCGTCCCAAGGCGATCGTGACAGCGGCAGGGGCGCCCAGCGCCATACGACGCGACACGGCGCCCGTACCATCACGACGCGCTCGCCAACGATGCAGAAGACGACACGAGTCGCTAGCGACGAGCAGCAGATGTCGGCGGCCCCGATGAGGCGGTCGCCATGGCCTAGAGGACGCCAGGAGAGGTAGCGCAGCGACCGAGCGCAATCCACAGAGCCAGCGGTGACCAACGGCAGCGACAGCGGAATACCGGGCCAGCGGCCGACAAGCGGCGACCGATGGCAGCCGGAGGCGACGGCATCACGCGGTGAGGCGGGCGAAAGGCGGGGCGAAACGCCGCTAGCCGCATAAGTCGTCGGTGCTGAACACGGACGGCGGCGCGGAGAACCGTGGCAGGGGGCGGCGGCACGCGTGACGGCGGCGACATCTAGCAACGACTACGGAGGTCGCGCGGCCCACGAAGTCGGGGCAACCGCAGGGCGATTCCCGGTGGTGTGGCGGCGAATGGCGGGTGCGGTGCTGAGCTATCGGCAGCCGTCCAGCACTGTGAACGACGGCCACGGGCTGCAAGGACGCGCCGTTTCTGAGCAGGATTCCGCCACGCGCCGCCGCGTCCCCGCCGGCTGGCAGCAAGACGACTCGCCGTCGCGGGCGACGAGGCGACGAGCGGGCCCGGGTGGCCGACCACCGGCGGCGCGCTGGCTGGTGCGACGGGCGCGAGACAGGATGCGACGGCGAGGCGACACGACCAGCCGTGGTCGACGGGCGACGCCGAGGCAGGGACGGGTCGCCGGGAGCCCTGACGCGCCAGACAGGACGCGTCTCCGGAAGAGGCGACGGAAGCTCCGCCACGGCCAGGCAGGACGCGCCCCAAACGGGGCAGTGAAGCTATGCGCGGTCAGGCAGGACGCGCCCCGGACCGGGGGGAAACTCTGGCGCGGTCAGGCGGGTCGCACCGGACGGGGAGGCGGGAGAGCTGGCGCGGTAAGGCAGGTCCGCCAGACGGGGCAGCGGGAGCTCTGGTGCGGTCAGGCGGGTCGCGCCGGATGGGGCGGCGGGAGTTCTAGCGCGGTCAGGCAGGTCCGCCAGACGGGCTAATAGCGACGAGCATCGGGTGATCAGGTGATGTCCTCGGCCAGCAGCTACTGACAGCGGCGGGAGAATGCCGCATGGACCTCGCATGGACCTCGCATGGACCTGGCGGGGGCCTGGCGGGGGCCAGCGGGCGTTGTAGTGGTGATGGCGCGGTGCGGGCGACGGGGGGTGGGCCCCGATACGGCCAGGTGGGTCGCGCAGCGCGACGAGGTCGTCGGCCGCCGCGACTGATGACGGGGCGGAGAGCCAGGGCCGCGCGACGTCCGCGCGTCGCTAGCGGCTGAGGCCCGCGACGGCGGCGGTTGAGCGGTGCGCGAAGGCGCACTTGCGACGCGACTCCTGAGGGCAGCGGCGCGGCCGAATGTCGGGGGCGCTGCACGACAGCGACGCGGGCAGGCGACAGGGCGACCATCGGTTGGCCGGTGTCTTCGGCACGTGCGGCGCGCGGGTCGTCCAGCTCTTGGTTTGGCCGCGCGGGGGTGGCGAGGAACAGACGCGGGAATCGCTCAGCGAGCCCTGCGCCCAGGGACGCGCCGGTAGCTGGTGGCGAAGGCCGTGCCGGTGGGCGCCAGCGGTTCCTGGTGGTCTGCGACGACGCCCCGAGGAGATGACGAGGGTGGGAGCTGGAGTGGGTAGCCGGCCGGGTGCTGGGGGCGAGTGAGTCGGGTATGGCGCGTTGGTTTGGTGGAGTGCGACGCGGTGAGCGGTGTGATGGCGTGTTGGGAGGGGCGGTGGAGGTGGCGTTGGCGGATCGGGGTGGCGGGCGGGGTTCGCTCCGTTTGACCGCATGGGCGGGTAACCCGTAACGTTCTGAGGTCGAGTCGCATCGATGGAGCTGACGCGTGCCCGCCGGCTGCCCCTCCTGGGAAGCACGGGTGGGCCCCCGCTGCGGGGGACCAGACGCGACCCTCGGTGCGAGTTATCGAGCCCTTGAAGACGAACCGACCGCAGCACTGGAGCCTCAGGTGAGCAAGCGTACTTTCCAGCCGAACAACCGTCGTCGCCACAAGAAGCACGGCTTCCGGCTGCGCATGCGTACCCGCGCCGGGCGCGCCATCCTCTCCGGGAGGCGTGGCAAGGGCCGCGCCCGCATCGCGGTCTGATCGACCTCTCTCAATGCTGCCGTCCGGGAACCGGATGCGGCGGCGGGACGACTTCACGTTGGCCGTCCGGCGCGGTCGCCGCGCCGGACGGCCCAATGTCGTCGCTCACCTGCTTCCACCGGACGAGGGCGCCGAAGCGGTGCCCCCGTTGGTCGGATTCATCGTGTCGCGGACGGTCGGGAACGCCGTGGTCCGCAACTCGGTGCGGCGCAGGCTCCGGCACCTGGTGCGGCGGCAACTGGACCGACTCCCAGCGGGTAGCCTGCTCGTAGTGCGCGCCAACCCCGCAGCGGGGAAGGCGCGTCCTGACGAACTGGCCGCGGATCTGGAGTCGGCGCTCGATCGGCTGCTGCGGCCCGCGTCCAAGGGGCGAAGATGAGGAGTCGGCAGGGGGGCTCGTTCCCCTCGCAGCACCCGGTGGGGGCACCAGGCCCCGTGGCCAGGGTGCTGATCCTTCTCGTCCGCGCCTACCGCCGCTTCTTGAGTCCCCTGCTCGGGCAGCAGTGCCGATTCCAGCCCACATGCAGCGCGTACGGCCTGGAGGCGCTCCAGACGCACGGCGCGCCGCGCGGAACGTGGCTGATCGTCCGCCGGATCGGCCGGTGCCATCCCTTCCACCCCGGGGGCTATGACCCGGTGCCGCCGAAGAAGGCGGCCGGTGCGCATTTCTCCGGGGGGCCTGGAGGGTCGGCCTCCCAGTCGCTGTCCGCGGCGGCTTCTTCGAACTCCGGCCGCGAGGAGAGCGGTCCCGCCCTAGCAGAGCCCAAGGAGCTGCCCGGTGCTTGATTGGCTGTACGAGATCGTCGCTCAGCTCATCGTGTGGATTCACACGGCGCTGAGCACCGTCGTCCCCAAGGACAGTGGATGGGCCTGGGGCGGCTCGATCATTCTGCTGACCGTCCTGCTGCGGCTGGCGATGGTCCCCCTCTTCGTGAAGCAGATCCACGCCTCGCGGAAGATGCAGGAGCTCAACCCCAAGGTCCAGGCGCTGCGCAAGAAGTACAAGAACGACAAGCAGCGCCTCAACCAGGAGGTCATGAAGCTCTACCAGGAGAACGGCGCCAACCCGCTCTCCGGCTGCCTTCCGCTGCTGGTGCAGATGCCGGTGTTCATCGGTCTATTCCAGACGCTCAAGCGGATCTCGGACGCGAAGGAAGGCCACGACGTCTTCGCGCTCAAGTGGGATCTGGTCGAGAGCGCCCAGAACGCGAACATCTTCGGTGCCCACATCCCGGACACCTTCCTCAACGCCTGGGGCGCCGACCCCAAGAGCTGGACAGCGATCATCGTCACGGCCATCGCCGTGGTGATCAGCTCCTGCACCACGTTCTTCACCGTCCGGGCCAGCATGAAGCGCCAGCCCGTCACCGACGACGCCAACCCGATGATGCAGGCGCAGAAGATGATGGTCTTCCTGGCGCCCCTGTTCGGTCTCTTCGGTCTCGGCTTCCCCCTTGGTGTTCTCATGTACTGGGTGACGTCCAACAGCTGGACGCTCGCCCAGCAGCACTACATCTACAAGCGGTACCCACCGCTCAGCACGACGGGCGACGCGAACGGCACCCCCGCGAAGGGCGCCCCGCCCAAGGGCGGCCCGGCGAAGGGCAAGGCCGCCGGTACCAAGACGGCCGGGTCGAAGGCCGCTCCCGCCGCCTCCGGAGTCAAGGCGAGGCTCAAGAAGGAGACGGCTCCGGAGCCCGAGCCCGAGGACACCAAGGCCAAGGTCGTCCGCAACCAGCCGACCCGCAAGTCGCGCAGCAAGCGCAGCGGTAGCCAGAAGCGCTAGTTTGAACCCCGAGCCCGTGCCCGAGAAGGAGATCCCGTTGAGCCAGACCGACACCACCGAGGTCGACGTCCAGGCGCTCGAACAGGAAGGCGAGATCGCCGCCGACTACATCGAGGGCCTGCTGGACATCGGTGACTACGACGGCGACATCGACATGGACGTCGAGGGCGAGCGCGCGATCGTCGCGGTCGTCGGCGCTTCCCTGGACGAGCTGGTCGGCAAGCGCGGCGAGGTCCTGGAGGCGCTGCAGGAGCTGACCCGGCTCGCCGTGCACCGCCAGACGGGCAACCGGACCCGCCTCATGCTCGACATCGGCGGCTACCGCGAACGCCGCCGCGCCGAGCTGACCAAGCTGGGCACGGACGTCGCCGACGAGGTCAAGCAGGCCGGCGAGCCCAAGCCGCTCGCCCCGATGACCCCGTTCGAACGCAAGATCGTTCACGACGCGATCGCCGCCGCCGGGCTCCGCAGCGAGTCCGACGGGGAGGAGCCCGACCGCTACGTGGTCGTCTACCCCGCCTGAGGACGTGGCGCCGCCCGTTTGATCCATGACGGCGGGCGGGCTCGCCGTCGTTCGAGTGGGGTCGGTTCTCCGCCGACCGACCCGGCGAAGAAGGTCCAAGGGTTCGGCCGATCATCCGCAGCTCCCTTCACGGCCCCGGCATCACCTGCCGGGGCCGTTCGCATTTCATGCTTCCGTGCTGGGGAGGCGGAGAGAAGTAGAACGAGGTTCTGTGGATAAGAGCTGCCCAGGGTCATCTTCGTGGGCGGTTGTCCGACGGATCTCCTGGCGGTCGTCGGGTCGCCGCTGTTTCGGTGATTCGGGCGGTCTGCGGGCGCTGAGGCCCTTGTTCTAGGCGGGGAGAAGCGGCTGTTTTGTCCCGGAGCCCGAGGCCCTGTCGTCCGTTGTCTTGTGGCAGTGGGACGAGCACGCTCCCGACAACGAACGCGTCCGTGAGAGCCCTCATTGGCAGTTGTCTCAGGAGCTTCGCGGATGTTGAGCAGCTTCACCGCGTCTGACGGGGGTGGCGGTGCGATGGCGCCGAAGGAGATGTCGTACTGGGCTCGGGTGTCTGCTCGGCGGGGCGTCGAACGACGCGTTCCGGCTGGTCGCTGATGGCCCGGCGGGATCATGCGGTCCCGGGGCGGGGCGTGAACGGAATGGCGGGTCGGCCGGCTCTGTCGATGGCAGAGCAGTGCCGGTTGTCCGTGGCTCACGTTGGTGCGACCTGATCGCCGCCGCCCTGCTGTCCCGTGTGCCCGCGCTGGAAACGCGTGTCGGGTCCTCAGGAACCCGGAAGCGAGGGCTTTGTGACGCTGCCGTGGGCGTGGGCAGGCAGTTCCTGAGCTGAGACGCTCGCTAGCGCTCGGTGTGTCGCGGACGGAGGCGACACACCGAGCGAGCGCTAGGTACTACCGCCGCCGTTGGTGCGGTGTGCGGTCGTCGGACAGGAGGGGCCGCCTGTTCCCCCCCGCCGGATCCTGCGCGAGCGAGGGATCCTGCGCCCTCGCAGGGTCCTGGGCGAAGGAAGGGTCCTGCTCCACCTGGCCGTGCGGGGTTACCTCGTCCACTGGATGCTCGATCACGCGTTCGATCCGCGTGACGGGCCCACCCGCGGCGGGCGGGGGATCCTGGACGATGTGCTCCTCGCGGACGATCGTGCCCGGCTCGTCGCCATATGCCGGGTCCGTCCCGACGACCCGGCCGGCGCGACGCCGAGGACGGGTGTACGCCAGGGTGAAACCCATGCTGATCAAGCCGACCAGGATCAGGATCCATCCGACCAGGTGAATATCGAGTCCGCTGAGATCGACGCGAAGGGCGAACGCGAGGATCGCACCGAGGGCGATGAACGCGAGACTGACTCCGATTCCCATGTGCCAAGCTCCTTCCGGGGGCAGGCGCCGGTGACACCGACCCTTCCTGTACCCGGTGGACGGCGAATATGCCGACGGGTGTGTGGTTCTGACCATGTGGGAAGGGCCGCCCCGTCCCTGGGCTGGGACGTTTCGTATGTACGTCCGCGCTGGTTTTTGTGGAACGATTCGTACGGTGGGGACTGCACGGGAGGTATTCGGTGACGCGCTTCCGATCGCGGAGCGCTACGCGGCGTTCCTTGCCGACGCCGGCGTCGAGCGGGGGCTGATCGGGCCGCGCGAGGTCGACCGGCTCTGGGAACGGCACCTGATCAACTGCGCGGTGGTGGCCGAGGCGATCCCGGACGGAGCGCAGGTCGTGGACGTCGGCTCGGGTGCCGGGCTGCCGGGGATCGTCCTCGCGATCGTCCGCCCTGACCTGCGGGTCACGCTGCTGGAACCCCTGCTGCGCCGCACGACCTTCCTGAACGAGTGCGTCGAGCTGCTCGGGCTGCCGAATGTCGAGGTCCGGCGGGCGCGGGCCGAGGAGGTGGTCGAGGAGTTCTCGATGGACGTCGCCACCGCGCGGGCCGTGGCCCCCCTCGACCGGCTCGCGAAATGGGCGCTTCCGCTGCTGCGTCCGGGTGGGGAGCTGCTGGCCCTCAAGGGCGAACGCGCCGCGGCGGAGCTGGAGGAGGCGCGTCCCGTACTGAAGCGGTTCGGTGTGCGGACCACCGAACTGCTTCAAGTGGGGCGCGGTATGGTCGATCCGCCGACAACGCTCGTCCGCGTGGTCACCGACCGGGAGGTCGTCCGGGACGGGGCGGTCGGGCGACAACAACGCGCGCCCCGGCGCGCTAAAGCGTCGAGGAAGAGGTCTTCATGAGCACGGGACCAGGACGGGGCTGGCCTGACCGCGCCGACGAATCCCCCGACGATCAGGCGCCCGCCCAGGCCGACGGGCCGGGGCGGTCTGAGCCCGCCGGTCCTGGCGGAGTGGCTGGGGCGGCCGGACAAGCCGGGCCTTCTGGTCAGACCGGCCCGGCTGAGACCGTCGGCCCTCAGGCCGCGAGTGGCCAGGAGCAGGGTGTCCCCGGGCAGATCGTCCAGGAGAACGGCAGTCCCGGGACGCCGGGGGAGCCGGGGGCGGGCACTGCTCCGTCCGGGCACGCAATGTGGGGCAATACGACGTCCGGGACCGCGGAGAACGTCGGTTATGTACCGACACATGCCGGCGCTCAGCCGCCGTCGGGTCCGCGCAAGGGGCCATCTCAGGGGGAGTCAGAACTCGTGCGCGAGGCGCTCAAGGACGCCAAGGTTTCACGTGAAACACCGGCTGGCACGCTCAAGATGATTTCGGGCCGCAGGGAGAAGGAGTGGCCCCGGCCGGATCACTGCCGGATCATCACGATCGCCAACCAGAAGGGCGGGGTGGGCAAGACCACCAGCTCGGTGAATCTCGCCGCGTCCCTCGCGATGCACGGCGCCCAGGTGCTCGTGGTCGACCTCGACCCGCAGGGGAACGCCTCCACCGCCCTCGGGGTCGAGCACCATGCCGAGATCCCGTCCATCTATGACGTGCTGATCGAGGACGCGGCGCTGGCCGACATCGTCGTCCCGGCACCCGAGATCCCCAACCTCTTCTGCGCTCCGGCGACGCTCAACCTCGCCGGCGCGGAGATCGAACTCGTCTCCAAGGTCGCCCGCGAGTCCCGGCTGCGCCGCGCGCTGGAGGCGTACGAGACCGAGAAGTTCCACTATGTGCTGATCGACTGTCCCCCGTCGCTCGGCCTGCTCACGGTCAACGCGCTCGTCGGTGGCGACGAACTGCTCATCCCGATCCAGTGCGAGTACTACGCGCTGGAGGGCCTCGGCCAGTTGGTCCGCACCGTCGATCTCGTCAAGGCGCACCTGAACCCGAGGCTGAGCGTCTCGACGATCCTGCTCACGATGTACGACGCCCGGACGCGCCTCGCCGCCCAGGTCGCGGAGGACGTCCGGAACCACTTCGGTGACGTCGTCCTCAACACCGTGATCCCCCGCAGCGTTCGGGTCTCCGAGGCGCCGAGCTACGGGCAGTCGGTCATGACCTACGATCCCGGGTCGAGCGGCGCGCTCGCCTACAGTGAGGCCGCGTCGGAGATGGCGCACCAAGGGGCGACCAAGTGAGCCAGCAGCGACGCGGTCTGGGCAAGGGCCTCGGGGCACTCATCCCCCCCGCCCCGCCTCCCCCGGTGGCGGAAGAACTGGGCGGTGCGGGCGAACCGGGCCTGCCCGGCGGTCCGCACAGCACGGGTTCGGACGCCGGTCCGGAGATGAAGACGGTCGCCGGAGCCCATTTCGCCGAGCTGCCCCTCCGGTCGATCACGGTCAACCCGCGGCAGCCTCGCGAGCACTTCGACGAGCAGGCGCTGGAGGAGCTCGCCGAGTCGATCGGCATCGTCGGACTGCTCCAGCCGATCGTGGTCCGCAGGGCGGACCTGGAAAAGTACGACTACGAGCTGATCATGGGCGAGCGCCGGTTGCGCGCGTCCGAGATGGCCGGGTTGGACGTCATCCCGGCGATCGTCCGCGACACGGGCGACAACGACCTGCTCCGTGACGCGCTCATGGAGAACCTTCACCGGCAGCAGCTCAACCCGCTGGAAGAGGCGGCCGCCTACCAGCAACTGCTCCAGGACTTCGGCGCCACGCACGAGCAGCTCGCCAGCCGGATCGGGCGCTCCCGCCCGCACATCACGAACACGCTGCGGCTGCTGAACCTGCCGCCGGCCGTGCAGCGCCGCGTCGCGGCCGGCGTCCTGTCCGCGGGGCACGCCCGTGCGCTGCTGTCCCTCGACAGCGTCGAGGCGCAGGAGCACCTGGCGCAGCGGATCGTCCAGGAGGGGCTGTCCGTCCGGGCGCTGGAAGAGCTCATCGCGCTGCGCGAGGTGGACGAGGAGCCGAAGGCTCCGCGGCAGGGGCGCCGCAGGCAGCCCGTCGCACCGGCCCTGAAGGAACTCGCCGACCGGCTCTCCGACCGCTACGACACGCGCGTCCGGGTGGATATGGGCCGCAATAAGGGAAAGATCGTGGTCGAGTTCGCCACGCTGGAGGACCTGGACCGCATCATCAAGTCGATGGCGCCGGACGACGAGCCCGATGGCGAGGGACTGAACGGATCGGCGTGACACGGCGCGGCAGCGCTACATGAGCGTCCCGGGGCGGCTGCGCCTTGGGACGCTCTTCCTTTGGTGCTCCGATCGCGATGGCCGTCCGACGGGGCGGGGTGATCGGCGGCCCTGCTGCCGGGCGCTTGGACGATGGGCCTCGGGGCGAACCGGTAAACGAGGCCGGTTCGGCTGTGACGTAGGACGGCGCTTCTCGATGCGTGGTTGGTGGCGGCGGCCATCGACGGGCGACGCGTGTCAACGAGCTGAGGCGGCGCAGGTGAAGTCGCGAACGAACCACCGCTAAGGACGGCAGGCTGCTCCGGCGGAGCATACGTGGGCATATCGGTGATCGAGCGGAGCTGGCGCGCCCAGCGTCAGCCATGGGCTTCGGCGGTGTCCTGGTAGGCAAACCGGACTTCGGCGGTGGCCTGTAGGCGAACACGCGTGCCCGCGTTGCCACCGGGCCCGCGTGGACCGGGAGCGTCTACGGCTGCGTGCTCCTAGCTGATGCACGCCGTCCGACTGATGACCGACTTTGGTGAGCAGGGTGGCTAAGCCTTCCGTGGGACGGCTCACACCGTCCATGGGTGATGGCATCGGTGGGGTCGAACGAGCGCAAGGCGAGCCAGGCTGCCTACAGAGGGATGCCGGACGCAGGTCTGGATAGAAGCACTCTGGTGGATGGCGCCTGTGGGCGGTGGCGGGGGCGCCAAGGGGGCGCGATCGCATCCGACATCAAGTGGCCGACATGCGCGACGCGGCTGAGGGGCTGCCTGCGTATGCGTGGCGCGTAGTGGCTTTCGATGGGCGAGCAGCCGGACGCAGACGAGGGGAGCTTCGATGCGTGTTCAGGTCCGCTGACCCGTAGCGGTGGGGCAGGAGTCCGCGCGGGCATCTTCAGCCGGGCGATCGTCTACGACTCGGAGGTCGCATGCCGACGTGCATCGGCGCCCTAACCGCCTCCCCCGCGTGCATCCGGCGCGTCCCAACACCGAGGTTGGCGTTCGGGCACCGCTACGCGTCACACGATGCGGCGGCGTTCAGCAGACGCGAAGCCCCGATGTTTCACGAGAAACATCGGGGGCTAGACGGCGGGCTGCTTAGAAGCGGGCGAGGATCAGGTCTCGGCAGACCTCGCCGAGGTCGAGGCCGGCGACACTGACGGCGCGGGGGAGGAGGCTCGTCTCCGTCATGCCGGGGGCGACGTTGACTTCGAGGAAGTGGACCTCGCCGTCCTCGTCGACGATGAGGTCCGTCCGGGAGAGGTCGCGTAGGCCGAGCGCGCGATGGGCGGTCACGGCGGCGGCGGTCGCGCGTTCGGCGGCCTCGGGGGCGAGGCGCGCGGGGGTGACGAACTCGGTGTCGCCGGCGTCGTAGCGGGCGGTGTAGTCGTACTTGCCGCCGGGTGCGACGATCTCGACGGCGGGGAGCGCGGTCGGCCGGCCGTGGCGTTCGATGACGCTGACCGAGACCTCGGTGCCGGAGACGCAGCGCTCCACAAGTGCGGCGTCGCCGTAGGCAAAGCAGCCGACCATGGCGGCCGAGAGGTCCGAGGCCTCGCTGACGATGGACGCGCCGAGCGCCGAACCGCCACGGGTGGGCTTGACGAAGAGCGGAAGCCCGAGGCTGCGGACGATCTGGTCCAGGACGGACGCGGCGCCGAGATCGTGAAAGACCTCCTTGGGCAGCGCGACCGACTCGGGGGTCCGTAGTCCCGCGCGGCGGACGACGGACTTGGCGGTCGGCTTGTCCCAGGCGACCCGGCACGCATCGGGGCGGGCGCCGACGTAGCGGATGTCGAGGAGTTCGAGGACGTCGCGGATCGAGCCGTCCTCCCCCGCGGCGCCGTGCAGTACTGGGAAGACCGCGTCCGGCGGATCGTCGGTCAGCGAGTCGAGGAGGGTGGCGTCGGCGTCGCGAAGCTCGACGGGGATGTCGAGGGTGCGCAGGGCCTCCGCGACGCGTCGTCCGGAGCGAAGCGAGACCTCGCGCTCATAGGACAGTCCCCCGGCGAGTACGACGACATGCCCGAGTTCCAATGCAGTTGCCCTTCAGACGAATGAAAACGCGCCGGGGCATCCCCGACGCGTTTCACGTGAAACATAGGGTTCAGACGACGTCCGGCCCCGGGGTGTGAACACCGGTGGAGCCGCAACGAGCCGCCCCACCGAAAGTGTCCCGCAGCTTGATCTCCTGTTCCACCACCGCCGCCAGACGCCGGACTCCCTCGCGGATGCGGTGAGGCTCGGGGAAGCAGTAGGACAGCCGCATGTGGCGGTGCCCGCCACCGTCGGCATAGAAGCCGGTGCCGGGGACGTAGGCGACGCGGTCGGCGATCGCGCGTGGCGCCATCGCCTTGGAGTCAAGCCCGTCGGGGAGCGTCAGCCAGACGAAGAAGCCACCGGCGGGACGCGTCCAGGAGCAGCCGTCCGGCATGAGCTGGTCGAGGGACTCCAGCATCGCGTCGCGTCGCGCCCGGTAGAGCTCCCGGAAGTCCTTGATCTGCTCACGCCATGGCTGGGTTGCGAGGTACTCGCGGACGGCGAGCTGCGAGAAGTTCGACGGGCACAGGATCGCGGACTCGGCGGCCAGGACCAGCTTCGCGCGGACGGCGTGCGGCGCCAGCACCCAGCCGACGCGGAGGCCGGAGGCGATTGTCTTGGAGAAGGATCCGAGGTAGATGACGCGCTCGGCCTCGTCCGCGCGGAGGGCGCGCATGGGTTCGCCGTCGAACCCGAGGAGGCCGTACGGGTTGTCCTCGACGATCAGTACGTCGTACTCGGCGCAGATCTCAAGGATCTGGGCGCGACGGGCCGGGGTGAGGGTGACGCCGGCCGGATTCTGGAACGTCGGGACGGTGTAGAGGAACTTGACCCGACGGCCTTCCCTGCGAAGGCGGTCGAGGGTCTCGCGGAGCGCGGACGGGATGAGGCCGCCCTCGTCCAGGGGGACATGGACGACGTCCGCCTGATACGCGGCGAATGTGCCGAGCGCACCGACATAGGACGGCGCCTCGGCGAGGATCACATCGCCCGGATCAATGAAGATCTTCGTGATGAGGTCGAGGGCCTGCTGCGCGCCGACCGTCACGACCACGTCGTCCGCGGACGCCTGGACACCTTCGAGGGCCATCACCTCGCAGATGTGCTCGCGCAGCGTCTCGTCACCCTGCGCCGAGCCGTACTGCAGCACCTCCGCGCCCTTGCCCGCGACGAGGTCGCCGATCATCGCGCCGACCGCGTCGAGGGGGAGCGCCGAGACGAAGGGCGCGCCACCCGCGAGGGAGACGACCTCCGGGCGGGCGACCATCGCGAACAGAGCCCGGATCTCCGACGGGACCATGCCGGCGGCACGGGCGGCGTAGCGATCGGTGTAGGCATCTGTCCGCGAGTGCTGTTCCACGAGGCACCTCCGAGGTGGGCTGACTTCCCTGCAAACTACGGCATCGGCCTTGGGAGCTTCCGGCGAACCCCGTACCTGGAGATCCGTTCGGATGCTCGTGTTCTCGCTGGACGAGGGGTCCCGGTGGTCTTTCGGTGCCCGCCTGCGTCCTGCGGCGGGCCGCTATCCGGGAGGGCTCGGTCGTGCTGCTCGTCGACTGTTTGGGGTAGTTGCTAGCTTTTTCCGGCCTTTCTGAACGGTGCCTCGGTGGGGGCGTGCCGCGCGAAGTCGGAGAGTTCCTCGTCCGATACGATGCCGGAGGGTCCCGGAGGGTTGCCGGGGATTTCCGCGGAGTGGCGTTCCGCCTGAGAGGCCCACCGATGGACCGCGTTCGCGCGGCACCTCGGGGCCTCGGCCGGCGGGCGAGGCTCGCAACAGGGGGGTGCCGACCCGGTGTCGCGTCGACTCGTCAACATCACGCTGGACAACCTGGACGATCTACCGCATCGCTGTCGCGGTTGTGTCTTCTGGGAGCTCGATCCCGTCAGCCGCGACCGTGCGCTGGAGAGCGGCGACTCCGGCCTTGAGAAGGAGGCGTGGATCTCCTCCACGCTGCTGGAGTGGGGCAGTTGCGGCAAGCTCGTCTACGTCGACAACGTTCCGGCGGGGTTCGTGCTCTACGCACCGCCGCTGTATGTCCCAAGATCGGTGGCGTTCCCGACAAGTCCCGTGAGCGCGGACGCGGTGCTGCTGATGACCGCGCACATCCTGCCCGAGTTCTCGGGCGGCGGGCTCGGCCGGATGCTCGTCCAGGGCGTCGCGAAGGACCTCACCCGGCGCGCCGTCAAGGCCATCGAGGCGTTCGGCGACCTCAAGGGCGCCGAGGAGGGCGGCGGCTGCATGGTGCCCGCCGACTATCTCCTCTCGGTCGGGTTCAAGACCATCCGTCCGCATCACCGCTACCCGCGGCTGCGGTTGGAGCTCAAGTCCGCCCTGTCCTGGCGTGAGGACGTCGAGGTGGCCCTGGAACGTCTCCTCGGCTCCATGAGTCCGGAAGGCGCACTCCGACCCGTCTGAGGCGGTCTGAGCCGTTTTGTTCAGCGGAGCGGCTCGGAGCCTGGACAACGGCGCTGATGAGCTTCCTTGCGGCTGCCGCAGCGCCCGGCCAACTTCGGCAGCCGAGGGCACGCTGGCGCAACAAGGGCAATTGTGCGGCAGCAGCCGGGCCTCGGAGGCTGGTCCTGTTCGGCGAACGCCGGGCGGCAACCCGGCTCCGATACGCCCGGCGGCTGCCAAGAGGGCGGACGCACCCGACGGCATGCCGCGACCGGTTTGCCCCGACGGGGTGCATCGCTGGGTGCCTGGGTGAGGTGTCTCGGCCAGGGGTGAGCAGAGGCGCGGGTCAGATGTCCGTCAGATATCGGGGGCAGCTCAAACCGGACGGGACGGCCGGGGCAGCTCGGACGGGATGGCTTGGGTGGGATGGCTTGGGTGGGATGGCTCGGGTGGGATGGCTCGGGTGGGACGGCTCGGACCGGACGGCTCGGACCGGACGGCTCGGGTGGGACAGCTCGGACCGGGCCGCTGGACCGGGGAGCTTGGACGGGGCTGCTCGGACGGGGCTGCTTGGACGGGGCTGCTTGGACGGTGGCTTGGGTGGGGTGGCTCGGACGGGGTGGCTCAGGCAAGTGGCCTTGGGGGGCCGCCTTGAGGTGTTGGGTGTCGCAGGCACGTGTGTAGGTGCTGAGGGGCGGAGGAGCCGGCGCGCTGTGCGCGTCGTTGGCTGGCGATGGTGCGTCGTGCGACGCCGAGCGGCACCTTGTCGGGACGACGCTTGGATAGGCCGCTCCCCCGGTGCGGCGACGCTGTCTGGGCGACCGCGACGTCGGAGCGCCCTCTTCTGCCCAAGGCGCGACGGCTGATCGTTCGCACGACGGCCTGGTCTGCGACGGCGCATTCTGGGCGACCGTCGCTGAGGTGTCGTGGCGGCTGGGCGGATGCCGCGACAGGCGTGTAGGTGGTCGCGGAAGTCCGCGAGGCGGCAATGGGGCGACGTAGTCGCTGTCCTACCAGCCCTCGTAGCGGTCACAGTGTTGACGACCTGCGCGTCGCCCGCCCGATCCGCACGAATCCGGCTCGTGTCGCCCCCGGACTCAGGTCTTGCTACTCCGGTCCGGCTGACGAACCGCGTTTCTCGCCGCGACGCTTGGTCTGGAGGCGCTGTCGCCTGTGTGCAGTTACACAGCGGACGACGTCCTGCGACACAGCGTCTGCGTCGTCGCCTGGCTGTCCGGTCGTGACGCGCGGGCTCGGCTGTCGTCGTGCTTGCCCTGCCGTGTCGTCCAGTCGGTCGAGGCGTGTCGTCGTAGCGCCGGGCAGACCACACGTCGGCGGTGCTATCGCCTGGGTCGTGTGAATGTCGGGTTGGTGGAGGACCGTGGCTGCCGCGATGTCGCCGCCGGAGCGTCGAGGTCGAGCCTCCCCGATTCGCCGCTCGGTCGGGGGCTCTTGACCGGCGGCCGTTCGGCGGGGAACTCGACGATCGTGCGTTCGGTGGCCCCCCATGCGCCCTCAGCAGCCGCCCGCCCGGCTTGGCCACCCGCCGCAGCTCGCGCAGCGTCGCGCCGGTGTCGGCGACGTCGCTGAGGACGCGTTGGGGCGGAGCTTTAGGGCGATGTCGGGAACGACCGGCCGACCGTGTCGTCGTCTGGTGGGAGGACGACACGGTCGAGCCATCGTTGGCGTCCGGCGTCCGGCGTGTTGTGCCGAGATCTGGACGCGACGTCGGCCGTCGCGACGGGGACGTCCGGACGTCCACGGCGGCCTCGCGTCGCTGTCCGTCGGGCGTGCGGCCGTCGTGGCGCGCCTCCATGTCGGGGCGACGCGCGTCCGAGATGTCGGGACGGGTCAGGGCTGGGGGACGGCCTCGGCGGCGTCCTGGTCCTGGAGCCAGTGCTCGGCGTCGATCGCGGCCGCGCAGCCGCTGCCGGCGGCGGTGATCGCCTGGCGGTAGACGTGGTCGACCACGTCGCCGCAGGCGAACACGCCGGGGATCTTCGTCTTCGTCGTAGGCGCGTCCACGAGCAGGTAGCCGTCGGTGTCGGTCTCAAGCTGGCCGGCGAACAGCTCGCTGCGCGGGTCGTGGCCGATCGCGATGAACAGCCCGGTGACCTCCAGGCGGCTCTGCTCACCCGTCCGGACGTCGCGCGTCTGGACGCCGGTGATGCGATCGTCGCCGTGGATCTCCACGACCTCGCTGTCCCACAGGAACTTGATCTTCTCGTTGGCGAACGCGCGCTCCTGCATGATCTTGGACGCGCGCAGCTCGTTCCGGCGGTGGATCACCGTGACCGAGCGGGCGAACTTGGTGAGGAAGATCGCCTCTTCCATCGCGGTGTCGCCGCCGCCGACGACGGCGATGTCCTGCTCGCGGAAGAAGAATCCGTCACAGGTCGCGCACCACGAGACGCCCC
Organism: Actinomadura sp. NEAU-AAG7; assembly: GCF_018603865.1. Classification (NCBI taxonomy): domain Bacteria; kingdom Bacillati; phylum Actinomycetota; class Actinomycetes; order Streptosporangiales; family Thermomonosporaceae; genus Actinomadura; species Actinomadura sp. NEAU-AAG7. The sequence continues at coordinate 588,395 of NZ_JAHFZY010000001.1, read as the reverse complement.
GTCCGGACAGGCGCTTCTCGTTCTCCAGCCCCAGCTCGCGGTAGCCGGAGCCGGTGGCGACGATCACGGCCCGCGCGAGGTAGGTCTCGTCGCCGACCTTGACGACCTTCGGATCGGCGGTCAGGTCGACCTCGGTGACGTCGTCGGTGATCAGCTCGGCACCGAACCGCTCGGCCTGCTTGCGCAGGTTGTCCATCAGGTCGGGGCCCATGACGCCATCGGGGAACCCGGGAAAGTTCTCCACGTCGGTGGTGTTCATCAGCGCCCCACCGGCGGTCACAGACCCCTCGAACACCAGCGGCTTCAGATCACCGCGGGCCGCGTAGATCGCGGCGGTGTAGCCCGCGGGGCCCGAGCCGATGACGATGACGTTACGGACGTCGCTCACAGTTCTGTGCCTCTCCTCGTTGGCCCTGGTGCCGGACGATCTCTCGTTGGCCGCCACGGCGTCCGCCTCCCGCGCTCCCATCGTCCGCCGATGGTGCCCGTCCGGCACGACCAGGCCTGCCAGTCGCCACAACCGATCCTAGGCCCCAAGGATTCCCTTCACCCGAACTGCCGAGCCCTGTGGATAACCCGTCCCCCTTCGACCCGCCCCGTCCGCGCGGCACCGTCCCTGACCGTCACCTACGGCATGTCACGCCTCCGACGAAAAGAGATGTCGGCGCGGGTCGTCCGACACCCGTTTCGGCGGCCAACGGAGCCGATGATCTGCCCATAGGCTGGTGCGCATGGCTCGTATCTTGCTTATCCACTCGATGTACGGACTCCGCCCCGCCGTCCACCAGGCGGCGGACCGGCTGCGCGACGCCGGGCACGAGGTCCACGTCCCGGATATCTATGACGGACGGACCGTGGACACCGCCGAGGAGGGCATCGCGATCAAGGAGGAGATCGGCCGGGACGAGCTGCTGCGCCGCGCGGTCGCCGCGGCGGCGCCGCTGACCGTTGAGGGCGGTGTGGTGTACGCGGGGTTCTCGCTCGGCGCCGCGCTCGCGCAGAACCTGGCGCTCGCGGACGACAAGGCACGCGGACTGCTGCTGATGCACGGCACGTCCGACCTGGCGGACGACGCGTCCACCGACATTCCGGTGCAGTTCCACGTCGCCGACCCGGACACCTACGAGCCCGTCGACTGGGTCAACGCCTGGTACCTGCGGATGACCAAGGCGGGTGCGGACGTGGAGGTCTTCCGTTATCGCGGCGCCGGGCACATGTTCACTGACCCCGACCTGCCGGATTACGACGCCGAGTCGGCCGAGGCCGCTTGGGCGGCCGCCCTCGACTTCCTGGCGCCCCTCTGAACAGCAGGTTCGCCAAGGTCGGCCGTCGATGGCGGCGCGCTCGGCACCCCGCCGGCCGCGATGGCGATACCCACTGAAAACGAGCCAGGACGGTCAGCTTCAAGATCTGTGACGGACGTCCCGGAGGACCGCCTCCGGATCCGCTGATCCCACCGCCAAGGCCGTGGACGACACGCGTGCGCATGCCGTCCACGGCCAAGCCGACCTCGCGGTCGTACAAAGGAAACAAGAGCCCCCGGGCAAGGGGGCGAAGCCGCCGGCCTCAGAACGGAGATCAGGCCGGCTCGTGCTTGAGAATGTGCGGATTCTGGGCGGTGCAGTCGGGTCCCACGACCCAGATGTTCCAGTTGCCCGGCTTGTCGCCGCGGATCGCGATCACCGTGGCCTGCTTGCCCTCGAAGGTGGCCCGGTCCACGAGCGCCGGTGCCTTTCCGCTGGTGACGCCGTTGACGCAGCCCACGAGCCGCTGGTCGGGCGGGTCGCCGTACTGCTTCGTCCGCTCCTGCTTGCCCACCAGGCGGTCGACCTGGCGGCCCAGGTCACCGGTGGTGTAGTCGGTGCCGCTACGCGCGACGACATAGGACGGGGCGTTCAGCATGGTCTGGCCAGAGGGCGACTGCCGAGCCGCGCCGGGCGCGGACCCCTGCGGCCTGGTGGCGTCCTGGACAGGGCTCCGCGCGACACTCCGATGATCGTCGCCGCTCGACCCGTCCAAGGCGATCTTGCTGACCACCGCTCCGCCGCCGAGCACGACCACCGTAGCGGCCGCCGCCGACAGTATCCGCCAATGCCGCCTTCCGCGCCGCTGCTCCATGCTCACGACGGTGGCGTTGTTCAGCGACTCCGCCGCGATGGCGGAGTCGATGCGTTCGGCCAGCTCCGCGGGCATGGACGGGACGGGTGCCTCCGCCAGGATCCGGGAGACGTCCGCAAGGTCGGCGGAAAGCTCCCGGCATTCGGCGCAGGTGTCGAGGTGCGCGTTGACGGAGGCGGCCTGGTCGTCTTCGAGTAGTCCTTCAGCCAGGTCGGCCAGGACGTCGTAGTCAAGGTGCGCGGGGTTCATTTGGGCATGCCACCTCCTTCCACACCTCCGACGTTCCTGGGCTCCCGTCGGTTCCGATGGTGGACGAGAAGTGGGGCGAGCCTCGCCCGTCCGCGCGCGCACCGGCTCTTGATCGTCCCGGGCGGCACCTCCAGGACCTTCGCCGCGTCGTCGACCGAATACCCCATCATGTCCACGAGGACGAGCGCCGCGCGCTGCTCGTACGGCAGGTGCAGCAGGGCCTTGTGGACGTCGAGGGACACGCCGTGCGCGTCCGTCGGGTCGGGCATCTTCGGCGCGATGGCGTCGAAGGTCGCGTCGTCGCCCATGGGCGTCGCGGGCCGGACGGACTTCCGCCGGATCCGGTCGAGGCACGCGTTGACGACGATCCGGTGCAGCCATGTGGTGACGGCCGCGTCGCCGCGGAAGCGCGCGGCGGCGCGGAACGCCGAAAGGCATGCGTCCTGCAGCGCGTCCGCGGCCTCCTCCGGGTCGCCGAGCGTCCGCAGCGCGACCGCCCACATGCGGTCGCGGTGCCGGTGCACCAGCTCGGCGAACGCGTGCGGGTCCCCCTCGGCGTGCCTGGCCAGGAGCTCCTTGTCAGGCATCTCGTCCACGCGACGCATGCTCACCGACGCCATGAGCGACCGCTTTCTCGTCCTGGACGCCCGGGCTGCCCGGTCGTTGCCGGGCTTCCGCGACCGGCCGCGCCTGCTGGGGAAGACACCACAGATTCCTGGGGGGAGAGGACGTTCCGTTTACAGGCACGATACCGACAAGCGCCACCCCACGTCACAGCCCGCGACCCCCGTCCGTTCCCTCGCCCGACCCGCGAATGCCCTGCTCCACGAATGCCCTGATCCACCGGATGACGTCCCCCGCCCCGGCTTATCCACAGAACGACGTTCCACTTTCCGTGCCGACGCAGATATTCGACCATGAACGTAGCGGGTTCGGGGCGGGCATGGGCACCCCGCGGACCCGAGATCCATCCTTCCGACTTCGAGGAGGCCATGGGAAACGTGAGCGAGAGCAACTCGTGGCGAGGGTGAATGATCAGAAGTGAGGAGGTAGGGGCGGAGGTAGTGGAGGAATGCCGAGTCGGTGAGAGAGCCGGGCCAACAGGGGCCGGAGGCGGTCAGCGTGCCGTGCCGTAGACGGCGACTTCGCCGATCTTGCCCTTGAGTGAGGAGGGAAGCTTGGTGAACCACACGAGGATGTACTGCCCGGAGACCTGCGGATTCACCGAGTAGGTGAGTTCGCCGCCGGTGCCCGGCTGGCGGTCGACGGGCCGCATGTCCGCACCGGACGGGGAATTGCCGATCTTGACCTGCAGGGCGCCGCCGGCCTCGGGCGTGTACACCTTGACGGCGGACACCTTGACCGGTCGGCCCATGTTGAGCATGACGCCGATGCCCTTGGAGTAGTTGCCGAAATCGGTGTCGGCGTAACTCTGGGTCTGCCAGAGCGTGCTCGGCTTTCCGTCGATGACCAGTCCGGTGTCCCGCTGGAAGGCCTGGTCGTGGTGGCCGCCGATCGGCTTCTCGAAACCGTCCGCGTTCTGGACGGTCAGCTTGCTCACGGTTGGCTTGGGGGGCGCGGAGGTCTTGGTCTGGTCCGTGACGCCGCCGGTCTTGGGCTTGTTGCCCGAGCTCTTGTCGGTGAGCGCCCAGGCACCGAGACCGACGATGACCGTCAGCGCGGCGGCGGCGACGCCGAGCAGGGCCCGGTTGGCGGGACGGCGCGGCATCCCCGTCGTGGCGTCGGCCGGGGCGGTGGGCGCGGGCGGGATGGTGTTGCCGTGGTCGGCCCGGGCACGCGGTTCCGGGATCTGCGCGGCCGGCCGGGTGGCGGCGTGCTGGCGCTGGCGCGCGGGTACCGGGGCGGCCGGTGGAGGCGGCGGCGCATGCTTGTGCGCCGGCGGGGCCACCGGGGCGGGGCGCGGCGCCGGCGGCGGGGAGTTGCCGAGGCCCGCGAACAGCGGCAGCGGCGTGCGCGGGACCCCGCGCAACGCCTTGGCCAGGTCGGCGGGTGTGGCGAGCGCCTCGGCCTCACCCAGGCCGAGGCAACGGCAGACGATCGCGTCGACCGCGTGCGAGATCCCGGCCTGAACCTGCCGGGGAGCCTGCGGCACGCCGCCGATCGCCGGGGCGGGCGGCAGGTCGGACCCCTCGTCGCCCGGCCAGTGGGCGGTGAGCGCCGCGTACAGCATGCGGCCGAGCCCGCGGACGTCCTCCGCCGCGGGGTCGTCGGCGTAGCGGTCACCGAGAACGGCGTCGGTGGCGATGCCGAGGATCTTGACCGTGCCGCCGGTCGTCCAGACCAGGTCACGGGGGGTGAGGCACAGATGGGCCAGCCCGGCGGCGTGCGCGGCGGCGAGGGCCTCGGCCGCCTCGTACAGCAGCGTCGCGGCGCGTCCCGGCTCCAGCGGCGCCTTGCCGAGCATCTGCTCAAGCGTCTCGCCGACGACCCACTCGCTCACGACATAGGCGCTCTCACCACTGTCGTCGGCGTCGAACACCTGGGTCAGACGCGGATCGGTGAGGCGGCTGGCGGCGCGCGCCGAGGTGACGACCTCGCCGACGCGGGGGAACTCGGGATCGAACGTGCGGACGGCGACGGCCCGGGCAAGGATCTCGTCGATGGCCTTCCAAAGCGCCGATCCGCCCGAATCGTTGATGCGCTTCTCAAGCCGGTAGCGGCCGGCGAGACGTGTGCCGGGCTCGATGACTGACGTGCTCAAGGCAACGTCCTGCACAGGTGGTCAGATCCCATGTTCGTGGCGTGGCAGCTTACGCCTCCGACCCTCCTCTTTGCGTTCCCCAGGGTGTCGCCCCGCAAGCCGTAGTCCCCCACATGGTAGTGGCTACTCGCACGAGTGGCCTCCTTATCGCCGCGCGTCCTGTGTACTTTGCCTCGCTTTACCAACCAGCCCGGACCCGGCAACCGACCAGCAACCCTCCAGCACATTCGATCACTTGACTCACCCGACCCCCAACGAACACGCCCCGACCACCCCCACCAACCACCCCACCCCTCCGCCACACCACTTCCCCCAGTCACCCTGCCCCTGCCTACCACCCCGCTACCTGTCGCCTCTCCCGACCCACGCCTAGCTCTCTCGTCCCGTACCTTGTCCCCTCGTCCTCTAGTTTCGTCCCCCGCCCCCCCTCCGCGCCGCCCCCTCCGCGCCGTGCCCCTCCGCGCCGTGCCCGTCCCGTCGCCCCGCTTCGTCATTCCTCCTCGTCACGTGTCGCGGCGTCCGGCGGCTGCCGCGCGGCTGCGCGTCCCGGCCTCCCAGTCCGTCGCGCTGCTCGCGTCGCCCCCTAAACCGCACGTTGAACCGGGCGCTGGATGCCATCTGATGCCTTCGCCCCTGCTCGTCCACGCTGCTCGTCCACGCTGCTCGTCCACGCTGCTCGTCCACGCTGCTCGGCCGCCGTCGCTAGGCCGGGGTTGTGGGTGGTGGGGACGTCGTACCCCCTGGTCCCAACTGAGGGGCCAGGGGGTTGTCGTGGCTTGTGGGCTGCTCAGACTGCGCTGACCCAGTGGGCTGCGATGGTGGTGCGGCCGTCGGCGTTGCTCAGGATGGAGGCGTTGTTGCCCTGGGAGCCGATGCCCTTGGCATAGAGGCTCACGACGTCGTTGGCCTCAAGGTCGACCAGGACGGTCTGCCCGGCGGTGGACTGGAGGATCAGGTTCGCCGGGCCGCCGCCCCCGGCCAGGGCCTGGCTGCCGTCGATGGGGGTCTGCCCCTTGTACAGCACCGTGCTGGCCCAGTAGTTGGTGTTCGCGGCGCCGGAATTGATCACGGAACGGGCCTGGTACGAGAGCTCCCACACGCCAGGGAAGGGGATCGTGATCGTCAGGCCGGACGGGTGGACCTGCGCGTAGGCGGTGGTGAGGGACTGGTTGATGTCGAGCGGACCGGTCTGGACCCACATCTTGGAGGGGCCCCGCTGGGACGGCGCACTGGCCGGTGTCGTCATGCGTGAAAGCTAGCCCGGCGTGATCGAACATGACAGGAACCTTGACAGCCCTACTCATGTCGCTTCACTGGTGATTGACACCGTTCTCGGTGCGGGCGGGTGAAGTTGGAGCCATCGCCCGCCCGTCCTCGCGTGGCTCGCATCCGAGTGGTCGGCGCCGTTGTCGTGGGGGTCAGCGGCCCGGGATGCGGGAGCTGATGGTGGTGATCATGGTCTGGACCTCGCTGACCCGGAGGAGTTTGGCGAAGAGCAGGTAGAGGATGCCGCCTCCGGCGCTGGCCACCGCCAGGGTCGCCAGGCCGGAGAGGAGCCCTTCGCCGAGGGCCGAGTCCACCACCAGGTGGATGGCGTAGGCGAAGCCGATCAGGGGCCAGAGGGCGACGGCCAGTTTGAGGTAGGTGAGGGCGATGCGGCGGCCGTCCATGCCGCCAAGGCGGCGGCGGAGGATGGCCCAGCCGACGAAGGCGCCCACGGTCTGGGCCAGGGCGAACCCGGCCGCGATGCCTACGATGATCTTGTCGGTGGGCAAGATCTTGTAGGCGGTGAAGGCCGTCGCGATGTTGGTGAGGACGACGGCGACGCTGACGAAGGCGGGGGTGCGGGTGTCCTGCATGGCGTAGAAGACGCGCAGCATGAGCTGGTACGCGGCGAACGGGACGAGGGCGATCGAGAACATCTCCAGGACGTTCGCGATGACCTGCGCGTTGGACGCGGTGGTCTGGCCGTGCGCGAACAGGACGGTGGTGATCTCGTCGGCGAGCGTCGCCATCAGGGCGGCGGCGGGCAGGATGATCACTGAGCAGAGCCGGAGGCCGCTGGAGAAGTCGTCGCGGACCTCGGTCATCCGGTTCGCGGCGGCGTGCTCGCTCATCCGGGGCAGCAGCGCGGTGATCACCGAGACGCCGATGATCGCGTAGGGGAGCTGGAAGAGCTGGTAGGCGTTGAAGTAGGGGGTGTAGCCGACGTCGCCCAGGTGCTCCTTGCGGCCGAGGACGCCGGCGGCGTTGCCGAGGGACGTCGTGACCGCGAACCCGATCTGGGTGATGACGACGTAGCTGAGCGTCCAGACGGCCATGCGGCCCATCTGGCCGAGTTCGCCCTTGCGGAAGTCGAGGCGGGGGCGCCAGCGGAAGCCGGAGCCGCGCAGGGACGGCCAGAGCGCGAGGGTCTGCAACGCCATGCCGCCGATGGTGCCGCCCGCGAGGAGCGTCACCTCGGTGCCCGTGATCGAGCCGGGCGTCACCGTCCCGGTGCTGACCAGGAGGAAGGCGCCGGCCGTCCCGCAGATCACGATGTTGTTGAGCACCGGGGCCCACATCGGCGCGCCGAACCGCTTGCGGGTGTTGAGGATCGCGCCGGAGAACGCGCTGACGCCGAGGAAGAAGATCTGCACCGCGAAGAGGCGCGCGAACAGGACGGCGAGGTCGCGCTGGTCGCCCTCCATCGCGCCGCCGTAGATCGAGATGAAGACAGGGCCGAGCAGCACCGCGACGACGGTGATCACCGCGAGGCCGAGGACGGCCAGCGTGAACAGGCGCTGCTCGTAGCGGTCGCCGTAGGCGGGGTCGCGTTCGCGCGCGCGGACGATCAGCGGCACGACCACGGCGGTGAGGACGCCGCCGAGCAGCAGGTCGTAGACGATGAACGGGACGGTGTTCGCGGTGTTGTAGGCGTCGGCCAGCGCGCCGGTGCCGAGGGCGGCGACGAGCATGGCGGTCCGCAGGAAGCCGGTGACGCGGGACGCGAGGGTTCCCACGGCCATGACCGCGCCGGACTTCAGGATGCCCGACGCGCCGCCCTTGCCGCCGTCGTCCCCCGACGGGCCGCCCCCGGGGGCGACGTCCACGACGGTCTCCGACGACGGACGGCCCGGTACCGGGAAGTCAGTCGCGGTTCTCGCCGCGATGTTTGCCGGTGGGCCGCCCGTTGGCGGGGGGTAGGCCGGGTTCCTCCGCCCGGGGGGACCCGTCGGTCGCGGGCCCGGCGTCTGCGGCGCCGGGAAGCCCTGGTTCGGGCCCTGCCCACTCATCCGTTGCGGGTAGCCCTGGTTCGGAGCCTGTCCACCCATCCGTCCCGGACCGCCCTGGGGCGGCCCCATTCGTCCCGGCTGGCCCTGGTTCGGGGGAGGGGTCTGCCTCGGGCGTCCCTGACCCTGCCCAGGGGCCGGCGAAATCGGTCGTCCACCAGGCTGCGCTGGTGCCGAAGGAGGCATCCGGTTCTGCTGGTTCCCGCCCGGACCCGGCCTCGATGGGCTCTGGGGTCGTGGCCCTGGGGTCCGCGGAGGGCCCTGCTGGGGCGGCGGGCCTGGAGGGGGGCCCTGTCCCGGACGTCCCTGGGGCTGGTTCAGCCAGTTCTGACCAGGCGGACGACCAGGATTCCGCTGAGGCGGGCGCCCCTGGGGCGGCGGAGGCGTCCAGCCGGGGTTCTGCTCCGTTCTGCGCGGGGGCTGCGGACGGCCCTGCGCCGGGGGCGGCGTCGCCGGGCGGGCCGGCGGACGGCCCATGGGCGTGCCCTGCTGATTCTGGGAGGGCGGGTTCGGATACCCCTGGTAGGGAGCCTGGCCCGGGTTCTGCGCCGGGGGCTGCCGACCCTGGGGGTTCCGAGCGCCCTGGGGGTTCCGGGGGCCCTGGGCGGCCCGAGGGTCGCGGGGGCCCTGAGCGGCCCGCGGGTCCCGAGGGGGTTGGGCGGCGCGCGGGTCCCGCGGGGGCGGCGAAGGCCGAGGGGGCTGAGGGGTCGGTGGGGCCTGCGGGGCCCATGGGTCCGCCGGGGCCGGCTGACCCGGGGAAGCCGGGGCCGGGGAATCCGCTCCCTGGTCCTCCGGGTGCTGCTGGTCCCATTCCGGTCGACCCGTCACCGGCTGCCTCCGATTTCCGGCGGCGCCTTGCTCTGATGGCCCGCACTCCGACGCCCACGAAGAGTACGGCAAGTCCGCCGCTCGTGATGAGGAGGGCGAGACGCCCATACCCGGTGGTGCGGACGGTGATGTCCACGCCCTTGCCGAACCTTCTGCCGTTGGATTCGGGGATCTCCAGTTGCAGGTGAACGGGGAAGTTTCCGTTGCCCGCCGCCTGGGCCGGGAACCAGCGCTGGACGACCTCGCCGGGGCGCAGCTCGATGACCTCCTCGCCGGCGGCGAGCCGCCCGAGCCGGAGCTTGGCGCTGTTGGCCGAGGTGGCGCTGAGCCGCACCTTGACCCGCTGGCCGCGCAGCTTGTTCTCGACGGTCACGGGCAGCCGTCCCGAGCTGCCCGCCATGTTCGCGCGTCTTTTCTCGTTGGTGACGATCCGGACCTTGTCCATCTCCCGGGCGAGTTCGTCCGAAAGCTCGTCTCTGGCGCGTTTGGCGCGCTCGCCGTGGGAGCGCCAGGACGTCGACTCCGCCCGGAGCAGGGCGCGCTCGTAGGAGATGGAGACCGGGGGGACCAGAACGGCCTGGAAGGACGCGGCGCGCCGGGCGATGTTGCGGACCTGGCTGAGGTAGGGGAGCCCGAGCTCGAAGCGCTCGTACTTCTGGCCGACGCCGTTGAAGGTCCGGGTCTGCGGCTGCGCCGTTTCGAACTTGCTCAGCGGCATCGCGTTCAGCCAGGGCGAGTGGCTGCTGTACTGGAGCAGGTTCCGGGCGAGACCCGGCGCGGGGTTCCAGTTCCGGTCGGGGGCGACGATCACGGCGCGCTGGACGTTCGGCGTCTCCCCGGCGATCATCGCGGTCTCGGCGAGGAAGCGCTGCTCGGTCAGCAGCGCGCTGTAGGACGACCGCGAGGGGCTGCTGACGATCTCGTTGAGCTTGTCGTCGTAGAGCAGGGCCTTCTTGGTGCCCTGGGAGGTCGTCGGGATCGTCGTGACCGCGTTGGACGGCCCGCCCGACGGCGGCGGCTGGAAGTGCTCGCTGCTCATCAGGAAGGATCCGGCGCCCTGCTTCAGGGTGAGCTTGGCGAGCAGGTCGAGCGTGTCCGGCCCGGCGAGGCCCATCGCCGGCCACGCGATGTGCGCGTCGGCGGGGCGTCCGAGCTCCTTCGCCACGAGGGAGGTGTTCCTCGGGTCGTAGGCGATCTGGACGTCGCGCGTCATCTTGTGCCGGACGAGCGCCAGCACGTCCGGGTCGGCGTAGGGGACGGTGAAGTAGGGGTCGCTCTTGGCCGCCAGCTTCAGCGTGTTCAGCCAGGCGGCCGCCTCGGGGCTCTTGCGCTTGTCGGCGCCCGACCTCGCCCCCGGCGCCTTCACCGCGTAGTCGTGCTCGGCCATCTGCCGGACGTCGTCCAGCAGCGCGGGGTCGATTCCCCAGGTGACCGGGGTGTCGGTCGCCGCGGCGGCGTTGACGAGCCCGTTCAGCCGGCCGCCTGCCGCGACGTCCTTGCGGAGCTGGTCGTCCAGGAACGTCCGGTCGTTCGCGCGGTGCTGCCGGTCGATCAGCGGCCAGACCCAGCCGACCGCGACCTTCTTGTAGTTCGCGGTCCTCGGCGTGAAGGTCAGGAACGTCGTCACGCCGCCCACGACCTGCTGGGCGGAGTTCAGCACCTCGACGCCCACCGGGTAGACGCCGGGGGCGCCGCCCGGAGCCTGCAGCCCGAGCGACTTCGTGGTGACCTTGAACGCCCAGTTGTGCCTGCCCCCGGGCGCGGCGGCCTGGGGAAGCTGGACCGGACGGCCGTACCCGGGCAGGACGGACGGCTGCCCGGCCGCGATCTGGTCCAGCTCGCTGCGGCTCCGGATCGGCTGCTGCCGGTACCGCATCCGGATCGTCAGCCCCGCGAGCTCGTGCCCCGAGCGGTTCAGGGCCACGCCGGCGAGTTCGATCCGCGAGTTCTCCCGGACGGTCTTGGGGCTCACCTTCGTCAGCCCGACCCCGACCTGCGCGCGCGCCCGTCCCTGTTCCGGGGCCGACTGGTGATCCGGCTGTGCCAGCACCGGGGTTTGGGACGCCCCGGCGGGAAGTGCCATCGCCGGTGCCGCCGCCGTCATGAAGCAGGGCAGGAGAGCGGCCAGCGCGACCGCGCGTTTGACCGCTCTCACGCCACGTCCGCCCAAGGGCCGCCCGCAGGGGCCGCCTCGGGACGGCGGGCGTCGATTTCCCGCACCACGGCCCCGATGGTAGTCCCGACATAGGCCCCATCAGACCTTCCCGCCCACCTGTGGCAAGGATTCTGGTCGTCCGGATGCCAAACCGCCACGCCAGATTTCCAGAAGTGGCTCCTGGGACGGGGGAAACTCGGCGAAACCCGGGCGAAATCGCGACCAGGGGCGTCCACCCGCGACCGGCCAGGCCCATGATTCAGCCGACCGGATGGTGGCGGGGGTCCGGAGGGCCCGGACGGTCCGCGCCGGAGCCCGGCTCCGTTCCGCCGTCCTGCGGGGAGGAGAGGTCGACCGGCTTGGCCTCGCAGAGCCTGAACAGCGAGCGTCCGCGGATCCCGAGGGCCGTGGACGGTTCGCCGGTCGCCGTGTAGACGACGGCGTCGCCCGGAAGACCGTCCACCAGGCGCCGGTCGATCAGCAGCGGCATCGAGCCCGGCAGGAGCAGCGGGCAGACGAGCCCCGCCGCGTACTCGGTGACGGAGTTGACCAGGTCGGCGCGGGCCGGGCGGATCAGCCGGGCGCCGGCGGCCAGCCGCACCGCCTCGGCCGCGGGGCGGCGGCCCGCCGCGACGATCACCCCCGTCAGGAAGCGGCCGCCCTGGAAGGCGCCGACGCAGGCGTAGACGCGGGTCGCCAGGCACCGGTCCGCCGGGAGGCCGAGCGCCGTGGGCAACTCGTCGGCGTGGGCCACCGCGACGGGCAGGCGCACGATCTCGTGCGCGATCTCCCGTTCGAGCAGTGCGCGGTGGATGGCGAGGGCGTCCTTCATGACCGGCTCCGTCCCGCGGGGACTCCCCCGCTGACCCCCCGACCTGGCTTCCCTGTCCCCCCGTGGTGTCTCGGCGGGGAATCGCCCCACCTGTGGTGATACGACCCGTTGGCCCCAGAAATACTCCGGTGCCGCACCCGCGGCGGACCGTGCCCCACCGGATCCCGCTACCGTTGTCGTGGGGGAGGCTCACGGCGATCGCGCCGGCGTCATCGGGGTGTCCAGAACGTAACTCGGGGTCCGCGCCGTGTGAAGAGCCCGCGTCCTCCTTCGTACGGTCTCCGGACCGGGCGCCGACCGGAACGAGGCCACCGCAAGGGCTCCGGCGCGTACCCCCGGGAATCGTCGAAAGTCCTTTGTCAGCTCGCTTCCCAAGGAAATACGCTCGATGGCCGTGCCCAACCAGAACGTGTCCCCCGAGCCCTCGCCGCCGCGCCGCGCCGCGATCGCCGAGCTGCTCCGCAACATCGCGCCCGTCGCCGACGGGCTCGGCGACCGGTTCGCGGCGGCCGGGCACGAGCTGGCGCTGGTCGGCGGGCCCGTCCGGGACGCGCTGCTGCGCCGCCCCACCAAGGACGTCGACCTCACCACCGACGCGCCGCCCGAGCGCATCCTGGAGATCATCGACGGCTGGGCGGACGCGGTCTGGACGATCGGCATCGAGTTCGGCACCGTCGGCCTCCGCAAGGACGGCGTCGAGCTGGAGATCACCACCTACCGCAGCGAGTCCTACGACCCGAAGTCGCGCAAGCCGAGCGTCTCCTACGGCACCTCGCTCGTCGAGGACCTGCGCCGCCGCGACTTCGCCGTGAACGCCATGGCCGCGCGGCTCCCCGGCTACGAGTTCGTCGACCCCTTCGGCGGCCTGACCGACCTCCAGCGCAAGGTGCTGCGGACGCCCGGCCGCCCCGAGGACTCCTTCAGCGACGACCCGCTGCGCATGATGCGCGCCGCCCGGTTCGCCTCCCAGCTCGGCTTCACGGTCGCGCCCGACGTCGTCACCGCGATGACGGACATGTCGGAACGGATCGGGATCGTCTCCGCCGAGCGGATCAGGGACGAGCTGTCCAAGCTGATCTGCGGCCTGTACCCGAGGCAGGGCCTGGCGCTGCTCGTCGACAGCGGGCTCGCCGAGCACGTCCTGCCCGAGCTGCCCAAGCTGCGGCTGGAGATCGACGAGCACCACCGGCACAAGGACGTCTACGAGCACTCGCTGATCGTCCTGGAGCAGGCGATCGCGCAGGAGCAGGAGGGCCCCGACCTCGTCCTGCGGCTCGCGGCGCTGCTGCACGACATCGGCAAGCCGCGCACCCGCCGCTTCGAGGCGGGCGGGCGCGTCTCCTTCCACCACCACGAGGTCGTCGGCGCGAAGATGACCCGAAAGCGGCTGTCCGCGCTGCGCTACCCCAAGGACACCATCGCGGACGTGTCGCGCCTGGTGGAGCTGCACCTGCGGTTCCACGGCTACGGCACCGGCGAGTGGACGGACTCCGCCGTCCGCCGGTACGTGCGCGACGCCGGCCCCCTGCTCGCCCGCCTGCACAAGCTCACCCGCGCCGACTGCACGACCCGCAACAAGCGCAAGGCCGACCGGCTCCGGCGCACCTACGACGATCTTGAGGTCCGGATCGACCGGCTCGCGCAGGAGGAGGAGCTGGCGGCGATCCGTCCCGAGATCGACGGCAACGAGATCCAGGAGATCCTCGGCATCACGCCGGGGCCCCTGGTCGGCCGCGCCTACAAGTTCCTGCTGGAGCTGCGGCTCGACCAGGGCATGATCGGCAAGGACGCCGCCGCCGCCGAACTCCGCCGATGGGCCGCCGCCGAAGGCGTGCTCGGGGAGGGCCAGGAATGATCCCGTTGCAGCTGGGCCGGATGAGCCCGACCGAGACCGAGCGGATGCTGGCCTTCGACCGCGACCACATCTGGCACCCCTACACGCCGCTGCCGGCGGCCGTCCCCGTCCAGCCGGTCGTGTCGGCGGACGGCGTGCGGCTGACCCTCGCCGACGGCACCGAGCTGATCGACGGCATGTCGTCCTGGTGGGCCGCCATCCACGGCTACAACCACCCGCGCCTGAACGCCGCCGTCACCGGGCAGCTCGGCAAGATGGCCCACGTCATGTTCGGCGGGCTCACGCACCCGGCGGCCGTCCGGCTCGCCGAGACGCTGGTCTCGATCACCCCCGAACCGCTCACCAAGGTCTTCTTCGCCGACTCCGGCTCGGTCGCGGTCGAGGTCGCGATCAAGATGACGTTGCAGTACTGGCGTTCCCAGGGGCGTCCGGAGCGGCACCGGCTGCTCACCGTCCGGGGCGGGTACCACGGCGACACGTTCGGCGACATGGCCGTCTGCGACCCGGTCAACGGCATGCACCACATCTTCAGCGACGTCCTCGCCCGGCACGTCTTCGCGCCCGTGCCGCCGCTCGGCTACTCCGCCGCCCCCGACCAGGCGTACCTGGACGAGCTGTCCGCCCTCGCCGCCGCGCACGCGCACGAGCTCGCCGGGATCATCGTCGAGCCGGTCGTCCAGGGCGCGGGCGGCATGCGCTTCTACGCCCCCGAGTACCTGCGGGCCCTGCGCGACATCGCCGACGAGCACGGCGTCCTCCTCGTCCTGGACGAGATCGCCACCGGCTTCGGCCGGACGGGTGAGCTGTGGGCCTGCGACCACGCCGAGGTCGTGCCCGACATCATGTGCCTCGGCAAGGCCCTCACCGGCGGCTACATGACGATGGCCGCGACCCTGTGCAGCGACCGCGTCGCCCACGGCATCACCTCCGGCGAGGCGGGCGCGCTCATGCACGGGCCGACGTACATGGCGAACCCGCTGGCCGCCGCCGTCGCGTCCGCGTCCATCGAGCTGCTGCTCTCGCGCGACTGGCGGGACGAGGTCGACACCATCGAGGCGATCCTCACCAGCGAACTCTCCGCCGCGGCCGACCTGCCGGGCGTCGCGGACGTCCGCGTGCTCGGCGCGATCGGCGTCATCGAGGCGCGCGAACCGGTCGACGTCCAGGCCGTCCAGGACATCGCGATGGCCCACGGCGTCTGGCTGCGCCCCTTCGGCAAGCTGATCTACGCCATGCCGCCCTACGTCTGCACCGAGGACGAGACGACCCACATCGCCGCCGCGATGACCGCGATCGCCGAGTCCCTCTGATCACTGGGCGACGGCGGCCCCGCGGACGCGGGCGGTGCCCGTCCAGTAGGCGACCGCCCCGGCCGCGTAGGCGATGATCACGGCGATGAGCGTGAGCCGGGCGCGGCCGTCGAAGGGCAGCCAGGACGCGGCGGCCGCCGCCGACGCGGCGAACGTCGCGTTGAACAGCATGTCGTAGACGGCGAAGACCCGGCCGCGGTAGGCGTCGTCGATGGACTCCTGGAGCGTCGTGTCGACGCACAGCTTGACCCCCTGCGACACGACGCCGAGCGCGAACGAGCCGGCCGCCCACGCCGGTTCCGCGAACGGCGGCCCGAAGAGGAGCAGGCTCGCCCCCGCCGCCGCCAGCAGCCACGTGACCCACGCCGGTTTGCTGATCC
This sequence comes from Actinomadura sp. NEAU-AAG7, assembly GCF_018603865.1. Lineage (NCBI taxonomy): Bacteria > Bacillati > Actinomycetota > Actinomycetes > Streptosporangiales > Thermomonosporaceae > Actinomadura > Actinomadura sp. NEAU-AAG7. Next base: position 572,674 of record NZ_JAHFZY010000001.1, on the reverse strand, counting down.
GCCGCACCACCGCCGGTGTGACCACGGCGGCGGCGAAGTATCCGGCGCCCGAGACCCCGAGCATGACCGCGAACGCCGTGAGCCCGGCGTCCGCGTTCTCGGTGAAGTGGTTCCGGCACAGCAGCAACGTCATGATCAGGATGACGCCGTAGAGCAGCCGGTGGAACGAGATCGCCGCGAGCGCGAGCGCCGCCTGCCGCCGCCGCGCGATGTGCCGCGCCCCGTCCGCCAGGCCGCCGAGCACCCCGCCGAGCGCCTCCCGAACCCCCATCGCCGCCTTCTCGGGAGCGGCGTCCTCGGACGGGTGCGGGCCGAGCAGCAGCCGGGGCAGCGTCGTCGCCGTCACTCCGGCGGCGAAGAACAGCACGGCGGCGAAGGCGAGGATCAGCGCCGTCCCCTCCGTCCCGCCGCCGAACACGCGCCTGAGCAGGTAGCCGAGGCCGGCACCGGTGAACGCGATCACCGTCCCGGAGGTCACCGCGAACGCGTTCGCCGTCACCAGTTGATCGCGCCGCACCACATGCGGGAGCGCCGCCGACAGCGCCGCGAGGAAGAACCGGTTGACGCCGAGCACGACGAGCACCACGAGGAAGAAGACCAGGCCGTCCTGGCCCGCCGCGACCAGGGCCCCGACCAGCAGCACCAGGACGGCGCGCAGGATCGGCGTCCACAGCAGGATCTGCCGCCGCTGCCACCGGTCGATGAACACCCCGGCGAACGGGCCGAGGGCCGAATACGGCAGCAGCGTCACCGCGAACGCCGCCGCGGCCTTGCCCGCCGTGGTCTGCCGCTCGGGGGAGAAGAACACGTAACCGGCCAGCGCGACCTGGAACAGCCCGTCGGTGAGTTGCGAGGTCAGCCGCGTCGCGTACAGGCGCCGGAAGTTCCGACCCCGCAGGATCCGCCGCAACTCCCCAGCCCTCACCCGATCACCCTATTCGTCCTCGGCCCACCGCTCCCGCCCGCGCGACCCACGACGCTGGACGTTTCGGTCCCTCCGGGGAGGACTTCGCGTCCCCCAGGCGCGGGGGGCGCATGGCAGACTCGTCCCTACGCCCTGCGGTCGCGTGAGGGAGGGCAGATGGGCGGGGACGATCCGCACATCCACGTGGAGTCCACGGTGGTCCGCCGTAGCGCCGCCGTCCGCGACCTGATGGCCTCCGCGTTCGGCCTGGCCGCCGACCTGCCGAGCCTGGTCTGGACCGGCTGCGGCCTGCGGGTGCCCTACGCGATGACCTCCCCGCGTCCCGACAGCGTCACCTGCCTCGCCTGCCGCGAGCACGCCCAGACCGAGCACCTGCGGTTCGCGGACGAGGTCGAGCGCCTGGGCGGCATGCCGGGATCGACCATCACCCCGGCGCAGGCGAAGCTCGCCGCCGACAAGCACCGCGACCTCGCGAGGAGGTTCTCCGGCGCGGACGAGTGACCGCCGCTCAGTCCTCGGCGAGCCAGAGCCGGGTGTAGTCGTATCCGGCGGCCGTCGGCAGGAACCGCGCCCCGCGGACCCGTGACGAACGGAAGATCGTGTGCGACCGGTCGAGCAGCGGGACGATGGCGGCGTCCTCCATGATCTTCTGGTCGGCGAGCCGCCAGTACTGGTCGGCGCGCGCGGTGTCGGGCGCGGTGAGCGCCGCGTCGATCAGCGCACTGACCTGCGGATTGTCATAGCCGCCGTAGTTGGTGGAGTTCGGCCCGTAGGTGCGTCCGTCAAACAGTGGCTGGATGATCGAGCGGCCGTTGTTGCCGTACCAGTCGGGCGTCCAGCCGGGAGCCGCGATGTCCCACTGGCCCTCGCGGGCCTTCGCGGGCGTGGCGATCGTGCTGGAGTAGAACGACCCGCCGGTGTCGGCGACGAGATCGGCCCTGACGCCGCAGGCCGCGAGGTTCTGCTGGAGGGACTGCGCGATCAGCTTGTGGACGCTGTTGGTGCGGTAGGGAAACTTCAGCGTGAGCCCCGGATGCCCCGCCTTCCCCAGGAGATCACGACATCTCGCCGGATCGCCTGACCCGCCCGGTGTCGGATACTGATCGGACGCGGCATACCCCGCGTTGCCCGGCGGGATCACCGTGTGCAGCGGCCGCGCGATCGACGGCCCACCAACGATCTTGATGAGCGCGCTCCGGTCGACGGCGTACTCCAGCGCCCGCCTGACCTCCCGGTCGCCGAGCGCGCCGCCGTTGTTCGGGCTGCGCGTGTTGAACACCAGGTAGGGACTGTTGCTCGGCGTCTCCCGGACCGCGAACCTCGGGTCGTCGCGCAACCTCGGGATCGCCTGCCTCGGCACCGGCTGGTCCCACGCGAGGTCGGCCGCCCCCTGCTCGATCTGCTGCTGGACGGTCTCGGGGGAGTCCTGCCCGAGCGTGATCTGGATCCTGTCCACATGCCGTTCGCGCAGCGGATCGGTGTTTTGCCGCCACGCCGGGTTCTGGCTGAGCAGGTACGACGCACCCGGCCGGTACTCGCTGATCTGGTAGGGCCCGTCGGAGATCGTGTGCTGCCGGAACTCCTGCCCGTCCGGCAGGAACGCGTCGTACTCCCGTGGCGCCGCCGCGGTGAACGGCAGGGCGAGCAGGTTCAGGAAGTCGCTGGCCGGACTCTTCAGCCCGAATACCAGTGTCTGGTCGTCCTCGGCGCGTATGCCCTCGACGTCGTGCCCGTTCTGGTACGCGGAGATCGCCCCGGGATCCTTCGCGTCGACACCGCCGAACCCCCGGCAGAAGCCCTCCATGCCCCTGATCGTCGAGATGTAGTAGCTCTTGCCGACGGACGGCGAGGCGGGGTTGCACAACCGTTTGAACCCGCGCACGAAGTCCCCCGCCGTTACCGCCCGCGCCGGACGCGTGTTCCACAGGACGTTCCCGCGCAGCCGCACCGTGTAGGTCCGCCCGTCTTCGCTGACGTCTCCGTTCTCCCGCGTCGGTACCCGCGCCGCGACATCGGGCCGCACGGGCACGGTCTCGCGGAAGTCGTTGGACGCACGGCTCCCGAGCAACGTCCGCGCGTAGATCCGCGCGAGCCCGTACGCGCCCACGCTGGCCACCGACGCCGTGTCCAGATGCTCGACGTCGGACGACCCGACGACCCGCAACGTCCCCCCCTGCCGGGGCGGCCCGTCCGCCCCAGAGGCCGGGTCCCCCCCACCGCAGGCCGTTAACCCGACCGCGAGCCCGGCGAGCCCGGCCGTCACCTTGATCACCTCGCGTGCCATCACGTCCTCCACTCGGTTCCCGGAAGCAGGCGCGCAATCACCGGCGGTGTCACAGTAGGGCCAGAGCGTGACAAAGAGCCGCTACATCGCCGTTTTCCTCTACGAGCTCTACAGAAGTAAGGACGTCCTGACACGGTGGTGTCCACTGTCGGCACGCCCTTTTGACACATTGTGATCAGACCCCCGGCACACCCGAACTAACACCCCACACAGGCACCCTGACCTGCGGCGGCACCGGCCCGATCCCCGGTGATTCGCCCCGCCCGCAAGGAAACGCCCACGACCGATCGAGACACGCGCCCCCGAAATGCCCTTGAGCGCCCAAACGCACCACCCGGGGCCCCACAACAACTCAAGCTCGCGAAGACCAAGGCCCTAGGAAGCCTCCATCCCGATGGGGTCTTGCACTACAGGGGAGCATGGGCAGACTTGACCCGTGATCAAAACGCTCAGTCCCAAGGACTACAACGAGGTGGTCCACGTCGGACACTTCTTCCGCAAGGGTGACCCCGTGATCATGGATCTCACCCTGCTGCCCGACGACGTCGCCAGGCAGCTGGTGGACTTCTGTGCCGGGCTGATCTGCGGACGAGGCGGCGAGATGGAGCGACTGGACAAGAAGCTCTTCCTCCTCCAGCCCCCCGCCAGACCCCAGATCGCCCCCGCGCACATCCCCGACCTGGCCCACCTGGCCGGTTGACACAAACCGCGCACGACATCACCAACCAGCTCGAACACCCCACAAACACGAACCGCACCCCCCGCGACGCCCACCCTCGCAACTCCGCCCCCCGAACGGCGACCACGGAAGAACAACGCGGAACACCCGCACACTTAGCCGACCACGCAACCGGCGCCAGCAGCGAGCCGCACCGAGACCGCGACAACCCCCCTTGCCAGCACCAGATGCCAGCGAAACCGACGAAAGCCACCACCCCGCCTCGCCTACCCAGCCCTTCGGACACGCGGCACGACACAGATGCGAGGCATGTCGGATAAGCGGGCGCCCGCATGCGCGGCGATGATCCCCCTGTCACGCCGCCGGATACGGGATGCCGCTGAACGTGGCGAAGCAAATGGGGGCGGTGAAGCGAGTGAAGGCGGTCAGAAGACACCACCCGCACCGTAGGCAGGCGATGGCGCTTCGCGGGTGCAGGGCCTCAAGTGGTGGGGTCGGTGCAGGGCACGCGGGCCCACCTCTCGGGTGCGTGGCGTGTTGCGTATGCGGCACGTTGGGCGTGCGACATCCGGGGAGGGCGGTGAGCACCCGCGGCGCCTGGGGGGCCAGGGCGGTGAAGGCACTGGAGAACATCACCCCGCACCGTGGGCGTGGCGATGGCGCTTCGCGGGTGCAGGGCCTCAGGTGGTGGGGTCGGTGCAGGGCACGGGGGCCTACCACTCGGGTGCGCGGCGTGTTGCGCATGCGGCACGTTGGGCGTGCGACATCTGGGGAGGGCGGTGAACGTCTGCCGTCTGTCGGTGCCGAGGTGGTGGAGGCGCTAGAGAAAATCACCCGCACCGTGGGCGCGGTGATGGCGCTTCGCGCGTGGAGGGCTTCAGGCGGGGGCGATGCAGGGTGCGGCCCACCCCTTGGGTGCGCGGCACCTGGGGTGGGTGGCACCTTGGGCGGGGCGGTGAGCGCCCGTGGCACCTGTGGGTGCCGGGGTGGTGGAGGCGCTAGAAAAGATCACCCGCACCGTGGGCGCGGTGATGGCGCTTTGCGCGTGCTGGGCTTCAGGCGGGGGCGGTGCAGGGTGCGGCCCACCCCTTGGGTGCGTGGCATGTGGGTGGGCGGCAGCTTGGGCGGGGCGTGGTGAGCGACTGCTGTGCCTTCGCGGGGGTGGGACGCGGATGGCGGCCTGACGTGGGTGTGTCAGGCCGCCATCGCTAGGGCGCTGGTCAGGGTCAGCGGTCCACTTCGCCGCGGATGAACTTCTCGACGGCCTCGCGGGCCTGGTCGTCGTTGTACTGCTCCGGCGGCGACTTCATGAAGTAGGAGCTGGCCGACAGGATCGGGCCGCCGATGCCGCGGTCCTTGGCGATCTTGGCGGCGCGGACGGCGTCGATGATGACGCCGGCGGAGTTCGGGGAGTCCCAGACCTCAAGCTTGTACTCCAGGTTGAGGGGGGTGTCGCCGAACGACTTGCCCTCCAGGCGGACGTAGGCCCACTTGCGGTCGTCCAGCCACGGCACGTGGTCGGACGGGCCGATGTGGACGTCGGCCTTGGCCATCTCGTGCGGGATCTGCGAGGTGACCGACTGGGTCTTGGAGATCTTCTTGGACTGGAGGCGCTTGCGCTCCAGCATGTTCATGAAGTCCATGTTGCCGCCGAAGTTGAGCTGGTAGGTGCGCAGCAGCTCAACGCCGCGGTCCTCGAACAGCTTGGCCATCACGCGGTGGGTGATGGTCGCGCCGACCTGGGACTTGATGTCGTCGCCGACGATCGGGACGCCGGCGTCGGTGAACTTCTGGGCCCACTCGGGGTCGCTGGCGATGAAGACCGGCAGCGCGTTCACGAACGCGACCTTGGCGTCGATCGCGCACTGGGCGTAGAAGCGGTCGGCGTCCTCCGAGCCCACGGGCAGGTAGGAGACCAGCACGTCGACCTTGGCGTCCTTCAGCGTCTGGACGACGTCGACCGGGGTGGCGTCGGACTCCTCGACCATGTCGAGGTAGTACTCGCCGAGGCCGTCGAAGGTGTGGCCGCGCTGGACGATCACGCCGGTCGGCGGGACGTCGGCGAACTTGATGGTGTTGTTCTCGCTGGCGTGGATGGCCTCGGACAGGTCCATCCCGACCTTCTTGGCATCCACGTCGAACGCCGCGACGAACTCGACGTCGCCCACGTGGTAGTCGCCGAACTGCACGTGCATGAGGCCGGGGACTCGCGTCTCGGGCGCCGCGTCCTTGTAGAACTCGACACCCTGGACGAGCGAAGAGGCGCAGTTGCCCACACCCACGATGGCTACGCGCACCGAACCCATCCGGTTGCTCCTTCTCTCTAGCGGAACATGTGGTGTTCTTCACCCGACCCCGAGGGCACCGGGCCGCGGGTCAGCGGCCGTTCTCCCGAGGCATGTCCTGATTGGTTTGCGAAGATGATCTTGCCTGTTGTTCCTGCTCCGCCCGCTCGCGCCCGATGAGCTCGTTGAGCCACCTGACCTCGCGTTCGACGGATTCGAGCCCGTGGTTCTGCAGCTCAAGCGTGTAGGAGTCGACCCGTTCGCGCGTGCGTGCCAGGGCGGCGCGCACGCTCTCCAGGCGCTCCTCCAGCCGGCTGCGCCGGCCTTCGAGGATCCTCAGCCGGACATCGGCGCGGGTGTGCGAGAAGAAGGCGAAGTGCACGCCGAACCCCTCGTCCTCCCAGGACGCCGGACCCGCCTCGGTGAGGAGCTGCTGGAGCCGCTCCTTGCCGTCGGCGGTGAGCTTGTAGACGATCTTCGAGCGGCGGCTCTGCAGCGCCAGCGCCGTGTTCGGCTCCTCCGGCCGGTCCTCCATGATCAGCCCGCTGGTGAGGAGCTGCTTGAGGCACGGGTAGAGCGAGCCGTAGGAGAAGGCGCGGAACATGCCCAGCAAGGTGTTGAGCCGCTTGCGCAGCTCGTAGCCGTGCATGGGGGACTCGTGCAGCAGGCCGAGCACGGCGAGCTCCAGCACGCCCGCGCCCTTCTTGCCCGCCATGTCGATTCCCCCGCAGAGCCGATGTCTCAGTTCGATGTATCGAGTGAATGTATCGGTTCGATACATCGCAAAGATACGTACGGGCGGTCGTCCTGGCAAGTCCAGCACTGGGAACCCTCCCTTGGACGGGGTTGGATCGCGTCCGAAACCGCCGTCCTGGGGGTGTGCGGCGGTCCTGGCCAGGGCGGGCGCTGTCTCGTCGCTCCATGTTCCGGGGCGCGGGTGGGCCGGGTAAGTGGAATGGGGTTCTGTGGACAACCTCGCCGCGATGATCTGTCGGCCCGGCCGGGGCCGGGCTTACCCTGCTGGCATGCGGGGTCGACGGCGCCGATGAGACCGAGGCTCGTGGTCGACTACGGGCTGGCGAAGCGGGCCGCCCTCGCCGAACTGCGGTTCGGCTCCGTGACCAGGGACGACGCGTGCGACGCGCACCCCTATCTCCTGCGTGCGGCCAAGTACCACGGTGAGCCCACGGACAAGCCCTGCCCGGTCTGCGATCGCGAGCGCCTCACCCACGTGACCTACGTGTACGGGGATGAGCTGGGACGTTACGCGGGGCGCGTGAAGGTTACCGCCGAGCTCGCCGAGATGGATCGCGAATACGGAGAATTCAGGGTGTATGTGGTGGAAGTATGCCAAAGTTGCGCCTGGAACCATCTGGCCATGTCGTATGTCCTCGGCCACGGGGAGCAGAGCCCCGAGCGGTAGACGACCAAGGAGCAAGCCGCCGACCGCGCCGTCCACGAGGGCGTTGACCAGCCGGAACGGAGTCTCGGCGTGCACAACGCTCCCCCCGCTCACCAGCCCGCACAGTACCCTTCGGACGGCATACGAGCCGTTTGTCCCCCTGTCGATGAGGTCGCGTGAGTAATCCAAGCCAGCCCCGGCCGGAGTCCGGGTCGCCGTGGCCGGGCGGGCAGCAGGTCCCCCGTCTCGGCCGCTCAGATGTCCCGGAGGATCCGGATGCCCAGGTTGAGGCGAACCCGGGCGACGGGCCACCACCCCTCGGCGGCCCTTCTTCCAGCCCGGGGCCCTTCGGTGTCCCTCCCGCGGCGGGAAGCGGTGCTCCGGAGCCGGACGCCACCGCCATTTTCGGCCCTCCCCCAGCGGGTGTCGCTGGTGGGCCGCAAAATCCTGGCGCCTCGGTAACTCCCCCGGGCGAAGATCCGCTAGCCCCGGGCATGCCGCCCGCCGCCGGTGGTCCCCCGGGCGCGCGTCCGTCTGAAGACTTCGGTGGGTCGCCGGATCCCTCGGGTGCGCCGGGTGCTTCTCCACGGGGGCCCGGTGGGATCCCGCAGGGTGGCTCTCCTGGTGGGTCCGGCGAGGCGCCGGTTTTGGGATCGTCCGATATATGGCCGACTGACCTTCCTGGCGACCCGGCCGGTTCGGGGGAAGTCACTCAAAGTGATCTTAATAAGACCGTTGGCGATATTGGTGGGTTGAGTGGTGTTCCGGCGCTGGGCGGCGGCCCTGGGGGGCCGGGTGGCGGCTTTGGTGGATCTGATGGGCTGAATGGGCCAGGGGTGCCTCCCGGAGGGAATCCTCCTGGCGGTCCCGGTGCGCCTGGTGGCCCTGGCGGCTTTGGTGTTCCGGCCGGTCCCGGAGGTCCCGGGCCCGGTGGGGCGGTTGTGCCTAGCGCTCCTGGGGGGCCCGTTTTCGGTCCGCCCGGCGGGCCTAGAGCTTCTGGTGGGTTCGGTGTTCCAGGCATTCCTCCGGCTGGTCCCGGTGGTTTTGGGGGGCCTGGTGCTCCTGTTGGGCCTCCTTCTTTCGGTGGGCCTCAGGGCGGCGCTCAGTTCGGAATGGGTGCCCCCGCCGCTGGTGCGGGGGCCGCCGGCGGTGTCAAAGGACGGCTTTCCAAACTCAGCGTGCCGGGCCTCAAGAAATCCAGTGCTCCTGGACGCAGGCGCATGGGCGCGGCGTCCGGCGCCGGAGGGGTCGGCGGGCCGGGCGGGCCGGGAGGCCCCGGTGGACCGGGTGGACCCGGATCCGGGAAGCCGCCCCGCGGAAAGCGGACGTTCCTCGATCATTTCCGCTCGCGCAGTACGGGATGGCGGCGGTTCATTCCCTCGTGGAAGCTCGTCGCCGGTGTCTGCGTGCTGGGGTTCGCCAGCATCATCACGCTGATCTGGGTCGCGTACGCGAACACCCCGACGCCCGCCGAGCCGACGGTGGCGGGTGTGGAGGACCAGGCGTCGATCTTCTACTACACCGACGGCAGCGAGATCGGACGGATCGGGAAGAAGCGGCAGAGCGTCGAGTTGAACCAGGTGCCGCCGATCGTCCAGGACTCGGTGCTGGCGGCGGAGAACCGGAGCTTCCGCACCGACCCCGGGTTCTCGGTCAAGGGGACGACGCGGGCGGTGTGGGCGAACCTGACCGGTGGGTCGGGCGGCGGGTCCACGATCACGCAGCAGCTCGCGAAGAACTACTACTCCGACCCGAACAACCGGACGATGGACCGGAAGTTCAGGGAGCTGTTCATCTCGCTGAAGCTGGAGGACAAGCATTCCAAGGACGACATCCTCAAGCTCTACCTGAACACCATTTACTTCGGCCGTGACACCTACGGCATCCAGGCGGCCTCCCGGGAGTACTTCGGGAGGGACGTGTGGAAGCTGACCCCCGACCAGGCGGCCGTGCTGGGCGGGATCATCCAGAACCCGAACCGCGACCCGGGCGACAAGGCGAACCGGGCGTGGCTGACCGAGCGGTACCAGTACACGCTCCGGGGCCTGGTCTCGATGAAGAAGCTCAGCCAGGCGGACGCCGACCGGTACATGAAGAAGCTGCCCAGGATTCACGAGGCGGGCACGGGCGACCAACTCTACAGCGGCCAGCGCGGCTACATGCTGATGCGGGCCAAGGAGGAGCTGCGCCGCCTGAAGATCGACAACAAGGAACTGACGACCAAGGGCCTGCGCGTTTACACGACGTTCGACAAGAAGAAGATGGAGCAGGCCCGGCAGGCGGCCGAGCACACCGTCCCGCAGGTGAATCCGAAGCGGCTCGCGCGGAAGAAGATCCGCGTCGGGCTGGTGTCGGTGAACTCGGCGAACGGCGAGGTCGTCGCCTTCTACGGCGGGCCGGACTATCTCTCGCAGGCGTTCGACAACGTGTGGTCGGGGTCGGCGCAGGCCGGGTCGGCGATGAAGCCCTATGTGCTGGCGACCGCGCTCAAACAGGGATACAGCCTGAAGAGCATGGTCGAGGGACGGTCGATGACGCCGATCGACCCGCAGGGCAATGTCGTGCCGAAGGGCACGCCGAACGCCACCGTCGTTCCCAACAGCCACAATGAGGGCCCGGCGATCGACCTGGTCAAGGCGACCCAGGACTCGGTGAACACGGCCTTCTTGCAGCTCATGGGAAAGGTCGGCATCAAGGAGGTCATCAAGACCGAGACGGACGCGGGTATCGCGCCCGACCTGTTGAAGCCGCACTCCTGTTGCATCAACCTCGCGCTGGGCGTGAACAACATCCGTCCGATCGAGCAGGCGAGCGGGTACGCGGCGTTCGCGAACGGCGGTGTGTACCACCAGCCGCACGTGATCCGGAACGTCAAGATGACCGACAACAAGACGATGCGGCTGAAGCCGAAGTACGAGTCGCACCGCGTCTTCGAGCCGAAGGTCGCGGCGGACGCCACGTACGCGATGCAGCAGGTCATCAAGGGCGGCACGGCGACGGCGGCGGCGCTGCCCGACGGCCGGGCCGCCGCGGGCAAGACGGGCACCACCGACCGCAATGTCGCGACGTGGTTCGTCGGCTACGTCCCGCAGATGTCGACGGCGGTGACGCTCTACAACGACGCGACGGGTCCGGACGGGAAGAAGAAGTCCCTCATTCTGCCGGGCGTGGGAGAGGTCCAGGGCGGCACGATCCCGGCGCGGATCTGGCGGAGCTATATGGCCGACGCGACGCGGTCGATGGAGGCCAGGGCCTTCCCGCCTCCGGTCTGGAGCGGCATCGTCCAGAAGTGGGCGAAGCCTCCGGTCAAGAAAAAGAAGAAGCACGACGAACGGCCGCCGTGGTGCGACACCCCGGTCGGCGACTACGACCCGCGCTGCCAGGGCGATGACGGCGATGACGGCGACGGCGGCGGCAAGCCCCCGTGCCAGTCGCCGTTCCCCGAGGGCGGGAAGTGCGACCCGAACAAGCCGCCGAGCAATCCGCCGCCGCGGTGGTGGTGCAACATGCACAACGGCGATCCGGCCTGCCGCAGAGGCGGCGGGGGCGGCGGACCGGGCTTCCCGGGCGGAGGCGGCTGGCCCAACTCGGAAAGCGTCACCCCCCTGCCTGTGAGACCGCGCGAGTGAATCCGCGCGTCGTCACACGTGACCGCGCATGTGACGACGTCCGAGAAGAGGTCCGGCGGTGGACAGGACCTCGCTCGGCGTCGTCGCACGCGAATGAACCGCATATGTGACCAACGCGAACGAACAGATGGACGTGAATCGGCGGCGGCGGACGGAGGCGCGCGACATGGCCCATGGACGGTGCCCGCGCATGCGTTCGCGCCTGCCCGCCGGTCCATCCGTTTCCGCGCTTGGAGGGGTGTGTGTATGGGAACGGTCCCGGCGAACCGCCCCGACCTGGCAAGATCCAATTTGTCCGGCTTGTCAGGGCGCTGCGGACCTTGCACCACTGACCCCCACGCCTCCACACGAGCAGTACTCTCGGACGACGCACAGCCGTACCCCAGTTGATGAGGTCGCGTGAGTAACCCAAGCCGATACGGACCGGAATACGGAGACAGCCCGGGAAGGAGGGGTTCGCCCCGTCCCTCCTCATCGGGTGGGCCCGGCGCCGTGCCGCCCGGCGGTGCACCGCGCGGCGCCGTCCCCCCCGGAGGCGCGCCCCGTGGCGGGGCGCCGCGCGGCGGACCGCAGGCCGGTTCCCCGATGCCCGGCCGTGTCGCCCGCCCGGGAACGCGGCCCGGCGGCCCCGGCGGACCTGGCGGACCTGGCAGCCCCGGCGGGCCTGGCGCGGCCCCCCAGCGCGGGGGAGCGCCCGGCGCTCGCCGGCGCGCTCCCAACGCTGTGCGCACCGGCCCGGGAGGGCCTGGGGGGCCGGGTGGACCCGGCGGTCCCGGCGGTCCCGGCGGGCCTGGCGGCCCGGGTGGACGCGGCGGCCCCAGCGGTCCGAACGGCCCCGGAGGCCCCGGGGACGGCGGCGGCCGCGGACGGCGCGGCAAGCGGGCCGGCAAGCCGAAGAAGACCGGCTGGCGGCGGTACGTCCCGTCCTGGAAGATCGTGCTCGCCGTCTTCACCGTGCTGGTGCTCGGCATGGCCACGCTGGTCTTCGTCGCGTACCAGAACACCCCGATCCCGGACGAGGCGCAGCAGGACGCCGTCAAGCAGGAGTCGGTGATCTCCTACAAGGACGGGACGGCGTTCGCCCGGATCGGCACGCACCGCGAGAGCATCCCGCTGACCAAGGTGCCGCCGATCGTGCAGAACGCCGTGCTCGCGGCGGAGGACCGCAACTTCTGGCACGAGCCGGGCATCTCGCCGACCGGCGTCGCGCGCGCCCTGCTCAAGGCGGGGACCGGCGGCGACGTCGAGGGCGGCTCGACGATCACGCAGCAGCTCGCCCGCAACTACTTCCAGGGGCTCAGCCAGGACCGCACCATCAGCCGCAAGCTGAAGGAGATCCTGATCTCCATCCGGGCGGGCCAGGAGTACGACAAGAAGAAGATCCTGGAGCTGTACCTCAACACCGTCGCGTTCGGTCGCTCGGCGTACGGCATCCAGGCGGCCTCCCGCGCCTACTTCCACACGACCGTCGACCACCTCAACGTGTCGCAGGCGGCGATGCTGGCGGCGATGATCCAGCGTCCGTACTACTTCGTGTCCTACGGCCAGAACAACAACCCGGCCAAGCAGGCGCTGATCCAGCGCTGGACCTACGTCTTGAACGGGATGGAGAAGGAAGGCTGGATCACCTCCGCCCAGCGCACGGCGGCGAAGTTCCCGAAGACCCAGAAGGCATGGAGCGACGTCAAGGGCGGCCCCCAGGTCGGGTACATGCAGGACCGGGTCATGGCGGAGCTGGACGACCTCCACATCAGCAAGCAGGACGTCGAGACCGGCGGTCTGAAGATCACGACCACCTTCGACAAGGAGCTCCAGGACTACACCGCCACGGTGGTCAACCAGGTGAAGAAGGACTCGAACCTGGGCAAGGACATCCACTTCGGGCTCACCTCGATCGACCCGGCCACGGGTGGCGTGGTGGCCTCCTACGGCGGCCCGGACTACGCCAGGCAGCAGTTCGACGACTCCTTCCAGGGCAGCGTCCAGCCGGGGTCCTCGTTCAAGCCGATCGTGCTGGCGACGGCGCTGGACCAGGGGGTCAGCCTCCAGACCACCATGGACGGCAGCTACCGCAGGGTGATCAACGGGACGCCGTTCACGAACGACAGCAAGGGTGAGAACGGCGTCTACAACCTCAAGGAGATGACGGCGCAGTCCATCAACACGGCGTACGTCGAGCTGGGCCAGAAGGTCGGGCTCGACAAGGTCGCCGACATGGCGATCAAGATGGGCATGCCGTCCGACACCGAGAACCTGAAGAGCGGCTACACCAGCCTCCCGCTCGGTGTCATCAACGCCAGCTCCCTCACGATGGCCTCGGTCTACTCGACGTTCGCGTCGGAGGGCGTGTACCGCAGGCCGCATGTGATCGCCAAGATCGTCGACCGGAACGGCAAGCGCGTCAAGCTGCCCTGGGACAAGGACGACGGCAAGGGGAAGCGGGCGTTCACGACCGGCGTGGCGCGGGACGCGACGTCCGCGATGCGCGCGGTCGTCACCACCGGTACCGGTAAGGCGGCGAGCCTCGGGGCGCGTCCGGTGGCGGGCAAGACGGGTACCACCGACCAGAACAAGTCGGCCTGGTTCGTCGGGTACACCCCGGAACTCTCGACGTCGGTCGCGATGTGGCGCGAGGACAAGCGCAAGGTGCGGCAGTCGCTGGTCGGCATCGGCGGCTACAGCCAGATCTACGGTGGCACAGTCCCGGCCAAGGTGTTCAGGCTCTTCATGACGAAGGCGCTGGAGGGCCGGGACATCACCCAGTTCGGCGCGCCCGTCAACGGCGGCAGCATGGCGCCGTGGGCCGTGGCCAAGCCGACGCCCACGCCGACGACCACGCCGACGCCGACGACCACGCCGACCTGCACCCGCCCCGGGCAGCAGCCGCAGCAGCCGAACGCGCGCCCGTGCCAGTCGCAGTCGCCCACGACCCCGACGGAGACGCCGACGACCACGACGCCGGCGAAGGTGCCGTGCGACAAGTTCCACATGCCGCTCGGCTGCGACCCCAACCTGCCGCCCGACGGGGAGGACATCGAATGGTGGTGCCAGCAGGGCCACCAGGACCACCCGAGGTGCCGGGAAACGGGCCCGGGCGGCCCGAACGGCCACTGACGGCGCCGTAGGAACCGACAGCGCCGTGGGAGCGGCCCGGAACCCGCACGGGTTCCGGGCCTTTCCTTTGCCCGGACGATCTCGGCGCCCCGTGTGGGCGCGGGCGCCGGTGATCGGCCAATAGTCTGCTGTCCATGTCGTCCTCTTCGGAAAGGCTCGGTTCGTCCACCGCCGGCACCGGCGGCGACGGGGTGGACGGACGCGGGCGACTCGCGAGGCTGGCCCCCGTCCTCACCGGCGTGACGGCCCTTGTGTGCGCGCTGGGCTGGTTGCAGAAACAGCCGTGCGCGACGACGAGGTTCGACTTCGTGAAGACGACGACGCGGGCCTGCTACACCGACGTCTATCCGCTCTATTACGTGCGCGGGCTGAACGACGGCAAGGTGCCCTACTTCGACTCGTTCGACGTCGCCGGATCCGATATCCACCACGTGGAGTATCCGGTGCTGAGCGGCGGATTCATGCAGGTGGTCGCGTGGCTCGTCCGTCCGTTCGGGGTGGACGAGCGGGGGATGGCGTTCTACCACGTCACCGCGCTCCTGCTCGCGCTGCTGGCGATGGCGGCCGTGCTGGCGACGGCGTACGCGGCCGGGCGCCGCTCCCTCCGGGTCGGGTTGATGGTCGCGTTGTCGCCCGCGCTGCTGCTGACCGCGTACATCAACTGGGATCTGCTGGCCGTGGCGTTGTCGGCGCTGGCACTGGCGGCGTGGTCGGCGCGCCGCCCCGCGCTCGCGGGCGCGCTGCTGGGGTTCGCCATCGCGGCGAAGTTCTATCCGCTGCTGTTCCTCGGGCCGCTCGTTCTGCTGTGCGTGCGCGCGGGCCAGTGGCGCGCGATGGGACGCATGCTCGCCGGGACGGCCGGTGCGTGGCTGCTCGTGAATCTGCCCGTCATGCTCTTCGCCTGGGACGGCTGGAAGGAGTTCTATATCTTCAGCCAGCAACGCGGCGTCGACTGGGGCTCGATCTTCTTCTTCCTCCAGGACCACGGAATGAAGGGATTGGACGACACCGACCACCTCAACATGCTCGGCACGGGCACGTTCCTGGTCCTCGCCGCCGGAATCGCCGTGCTGACGTTGGCGGCGCCGCGCCGTCCGCGGCTCCCCCAGGTGATGTTCCTTGTGCTGGTCGCGTTCATGCTTCCGAACAAGGTCTGGTCGCCGCAGTATGTGCTGTGGCTGTTGCCGCTCGCCGTTCTGGCCCGTCCGAAGCTTCCGGCCTTCGTGCTGTGGCAGGCCGGTGAGGTCGTCTACTTCTTCGGTATCTGGTGGTACCTGTTGTCGGTGTCCAGCCAGGTGCCGGGGTCCGATCTGGGCGGCACCGTCTCCGCGGTCCTCAGCCTGGACGCCCCGGAGGGCGGGATCAGCCACGACGTCTACGGACTCGCCCTGCTGGCGCGTTTCGTGACCGTTCTGCTGCTGGCGTCGCTGGTCGTGTGGGACATCCTGCGGCCGTCCGGCGACCCCGTCCGGGCGGACGAGGTGGACGACCCCGCCGGGGGTTTCCTGGATGGCGCGCGGGACGTCATCTCGCTCGGCCGCCGGCTCGGTCCACGCCGCGCGGCCGTCCCGGCGCTCTGACCAGGCGGCCCAACCGGATCAGGCGGCCGAGGCGGGACAGCCGGCTCAGGCGCGCAATGCTTCGGCGAACCATGCGAACGCCGGTGTCAGCGTCGGCGGCACCGGCCGGCCGTTGATGATGGCGAGCAGCTGCCAGTAGCGCTCGGCCCGGCGGTCGTTGCCGATCTCGATCCGGGTCGGCAGGTCGCGCCTGAACTCCGGCCCGTCCTGCTCGTTCAGCACGGCGGCATAGGCGCCGGCCAGTTCGTCGGCGACGGGACGCGCGGACGCGGCGTCCGGCGCGATGCCCGCCGCGATCGCCTCCTCGACCTTGCGCCGGGTGAGTTCGGTGAGTTCCGCCCAGACGCCCTGGTCCCGGCCTTCCTCGGGCATCGCGTCCGCCTGGTGCTCGGCCATCCGCCGCACGGACGCGCGGAAGTCCGGGTCGCCGACCAGTTCGGCCAGCTCCACCCAGGCGTCGACCTGCTCGGGCTCGGGATCGTCGGGCAGCTCCGGCAGCGCGGACCGCATCCTGGCCGCGAAGCCGGGGTCCACGTCGAGGCCCGCGAAGGACGCGTCGACGAAGTCGGTGATGATCCGCCGCCGCTCCTCGGCGGACAGTTTGGCGAGCTTGTGCATGAGTTCCATCTCCTCGGGACTGGACCGGAGTTCGGCGACGGCCCGCAGCACCGCGCGGCGCATCCGGAGGGTGCGGATCTGCGCGTCGAGCGCGTCGGCGTGGGCCGCCGCGACCTCGCCGACCGTGATCTCGCGTGCCAGCAGCCGCTGGACGGTCGCGAGGTCGACGCCGAGGTCGCGGAGTGTGCGGACCAGGTCGAGCCGGGCCGCCGCCGCCGGGTCGTACAGCCGGTATCCGGCCGACGTCCGGCAGGTCGGCGGCACCACGCCGGAGTCGGAGTAGAACCGGATCGTGCGGACGGAGAGGCCCGTCCGACGTGCCAGTTCCCCGATCGTGTAGAGGGTGCCGCCGTCCATGTCCCCTTACCTTGCGGCCTCCAGCGGGTGGAGACTCAAGCACCGATAACGCGAAAAGCAGAGAGCGCGTACGGAGGACCGTACGCGCTCTCCCCGGATGCCCCGTCGGACGTCCCGCCGTATCCCGGGGCGGGCCGTCCGGCCGGATCCGAGTCATCCGCCCTGGGCGCCCCCAGGATCGGCCGTCGCCATCAGGCGACTCGCGTCGGGTCGTCGATGGTGGGGAAGCCGCCCTCGCGGTGGGCGCGCCGCACGTCCTTGACGTACTCGCGGGTGAACATCGCCGACAGCGTCGCGATCCCGCCGCGGTGGACGCGGATCTCCGCGTGCCGCATCTCGCCCCTGATCACGACGCGGCGGCCCTCGCCGCCCCGCCCGGTCCAGTCCTTGACGCGGCCCCGCCCGGCGAAGCGCAGGTCCCAGTGGTCGATGTTCGCGTCCTCGGGCACCAGGAGCTTGAGCATCGAGTGGTCCAGGTCGACGTCGATCTCGATGTCGCCGTCCCCGATCAGCGGCGACCGCAGGTCGAGGACGACCGAGCCGCGGCGGCCGCGCACCTCGAAGGCGCGGGCCTCCGTCCAGGAGCCGAGCTTCTTGACCGACCTGTAGTGGGTGTGGACGCGGACGGGGAGGGTGGTGGGCGTGGTGTCCATCTCGGTCTTCCTTCCGGAATCGGGCAACTACCTCGCGCACAGAGTCACTCTTGCCAAGAGTCTCTCTGAAAAAGAGAGTAACTAGAACAGAGAGGATCGTCAACAGGGAAGGCGGGCGTGGCGCGCGCCAAGAAGGATCGACCCAGGTCTTCGCGTCGCCAACGATCCGAGCGGACGCCGGTGTGCGAGCATCGAGCCGCATGCGCGGAGCGGCGGGAGAGGGCGTGAACGCGGACCGGGCGATGGACGAACTGCTCACCGAACGGCTGAGGCCGGGCGTCTACCAGTGGCGCGCGGTCCCGGCATCCGGCGCGGCGGGCGGCGGCGGCTGGGCGGGACGGGCGGAGGAGGCGGGCTGGCGCGCGTTCCACCTGGACGGACGGCGCGTCCGCGACAAGGACGCGTTCCTGCGGCTGTGCGCCGAGGTCTTCGCGTTCCCCGAGTGGTTCGGCGGCAACTGGGACGCGCTGGAGGACTGCCTGGCCGACCTCTCGTGGGCGCCCGCGCGCGCCGGCTACGTGGTGCTGTACGAGTCGTGGGCCGACTTGGCCGAGGCCGACCAGTGCTCGTTCCGGACGGTCCTGGACGTGTTCGCCGACGCGGTGGAGGCATGGCGGGACACCCCCACCCCCATGACGGTGCTGCTGCCGAGCGTGGGCGTGGAGGTGGCGGGCGTTCCCCGGCTCGCCTGAGCCGTCAGACCGTCAGGTCGTCAGTAGGTGGACGAGTCGTGGTTGATGCTCCAGATCGCCGCGCCGTAGAAGCCGACGATGACGATCCAGTAGAGGAGCCCGAGCACCGCGAAGATGTAGCCGAGGACGAGCCCGGTGGTCGCCATGCCGCCGCCCGCCTCCCCGGTGCGCTTGATCTGCCCGTGCGCGACGTGGCCGAAGATGACGGCCGCGGCGGAGAACACGACCCCGCCGCAGGTCAGGACGCCGATGATGCCGAGCACCATCGAGGCGACGGCCATGCCGTTGTTGCGCGGGACCACCGGCGGTCCGCCGCCGTAGTAGTGGTGCTGCACGGGGGGCTGCTGGTAGTGCTGGCCGTAGGGATCCGACCCGTAACCGCCGTACGGGTCGTAGGGGGGTTGTGCCATGGCTTCCCGATCGGTCGCGCGCCCGCCGTCGCAAGGGTGCCGCACGTGCGCTGAGTGCTGGGATTTCGATTGTGTCGGCGTGGTCGAAGCCCGAATGACGTCGCCACAAGGATGATCCTCGCACTTTTAGATGCCCGAAGATCCAGTCCGGTTCCCGGTGGCTCCCAGGTCGGTGCGGGCTTCGGCCCGGTCAGGGCTCGACCGGGGCGGCGGCTCGGGCCGGCCGAGCGCCGACGCGGCCGTGGCTCCAGCCCGTTGAAGGACCGGTCCGGTGGGGGGTTCGGCACGGCGAGAGAGATCAGCCCGAGCCCATGGAAGCCCGGCTCGGGGGTCAGCCCAGGTTGGCGCGCAGCCAGGAGATGTCCTCGGCGTGCCCCGCCGCCGGGGTCTCCACGACGACGGGCGCGGCGGCCGCCCTGACCACCGACAGGATGAGGTCGGTGTCGATCTTGCCGGTGCCGAGGTTGGCGTGCCGGTCGGCGCCCGACCCGAACGCGTCGCGGCTGTCGTTGCAGTGCACGAGGTCGATGCGTCCGGTGATGGCCTTGATCCGGTCGACCGCGTCGATGAGCTCCTCGCCCGCCGCGTGCGCGTGGCAGGTGTCGAGGCAGAAGCCGAGCTTGCCGTCGAGGCCGTCCACGCCCGACAGCACCTCCCACAGCCGGGAGATCCGGTCGAAACTGCGCGCCATCGCGTTGCCGCCGCCCGCGGTGTTCTCGATGTAGACCGGGATCGGGCACTCGACCCGCTCGAACACCTTGCGCCAGTTCTCGAACCCCAGCTCGGGGTCGTCGTCCTTCAGCACGTGGCCGCCGTGCACGATCAGCGCCTTCGCGCCGATCGACGCCGCCGCCTCCAACTGCTGCGTCAGGTTCTTGCGGCTCGGTATGCGGATCCGGTTGTTGGAGGTCGCCACGTTGATCGTGTACGGCGCGTGGACGTACACCTCGACGCCCGACCCGGCCAGCGCCTCGACGCCCTCGGGCAGGACGGGCTTCTTCCAGCCCTGCGGGTCGCCCAGGAAGAACTGGACGACGTCCGCGCCGATGGCACGCGCGTTGTCGAGCGGGTTGGTCTGGTCGACGTGGGCTCCGATGCGCATGACACCGAGGTTAGCCGCGACGTCCGACATCCACGCCCGGATCCCGACCGGATCAGGGGCCGATCAGGGGCCGGGCGAGGGCCGGACGAGGGCCGGACGGGTCGGACGGGTCGGACGGGGGTCAGACGGTGAAGCCGCCGTGGCTGAGGGCGAAGCCGCCGCCGACGAAGGCGGTGACCATCCCGATGACGTTCAGCCAGCGCTCGTTGGTGGTCGCCGAGATGAGCTGGGAGTAGAGCGCGAGCGGCAGGCCGATCACGGCCGCGAGCGCCCCGAAGAAGTGCGTGGCCGGGATCGAGCCGAGGATCAGGGCGGCGACCCCGATCGTGATGGCCGCCACCGCCAGCGCGTTCTCCAGCGGATGGCGGTCGGCGTCGAGGTCGACGGCGGCCTGCTCTCGCCCGGCTGCCTCCTGTGACATCGGGTCCCTCCTCCAGATCGTGGCGAGCACGTCCGGCGCCTGCGGCGCGCCTGCGGCCGGACGGGTCGTCGCTAGAGGATTCCCAGGGGATCCATAGATCAACCTGCGCGCTCGTGCGGAAAATGTCGGCGGCACCCGGTAACGTCGAACATGGTTTCGAAAGGTGCCCGCGAGCGGCCGAGCGGAGGCGAGGCGATGAACAAGAGCGAGCTGGGGATCATCGGTGACGCGGAGCTCGTCGAGGAGTTGTCGCTGCTGACGACCCAGACGGCCCGGATGCGCGCCCGCATGGCCGACATCATGGCCGAGCTGGAACGCCGTCGCTGCGCCAGATCCCCCCATCCCACCGGCGCGAGACGCTGACGCGGGCCGCCTCCGGGCACCGGTCCGGCGCCCGCGGCGGGTGCGGCCCGGCGCTCGCGGCCGGTGCGGGCCGGAGGCCGCCGAGGGGGCGAAACGGCTCGTACGCTGCTGACAGTTGGTAGCCTGTATCGGTCTCGCGGCGGGCGCGTCCGGCGAATCCGGATCCGGCGCCACCGCGGGAGACGCAACAGCCCTCCTGTCACGGAGAGACCGTGACCGCACCAGTCCAGAGGAGGTAGGGACCAGCATGCGTCGTTACGAACTGATGACGATTCTCGACCCCGCCATCGACGAGCGCACCGCGAGCGCGGCGCTCGACCCGTTCCTGAAGGTCGTCAAGGACGGCGGCGGCAGCGTCGAGAAGGTCGAGGTCTGGGGCCGCAGGCGCCTGGCGTACGACATCCAGAAGAAGTCCGAAGGCATCTACGCGGTGGTCGACCTGTCGGCTGAGCCTGCCACGGTCAAGGAGCTCGACCGTCAGCTCAACCTGAGCGAGTCGATCCTCCGCACCAAGGTCATCCGTCCCGAGGTCCACTGAGCCCGGCTCAGTCCTCACACCAGCCGGAGCGAGCCCCATGGCAGGCGACACCGTAATCACGATCGTCGGGAACCTCGTCGAGGACCCGAATCTGCGTTTCACCCCGAGCGGCCAGGCGGTCGCCTCGTTCCGCATCGCCTCGACGCCGCGGAGCTTCGACCGACAGTCGGGCGAGTGGAAGGACGGCGAGTCGCTGTTCCTGACCTGCAACGTCTGGCGGCAGGCGGCCGAGAACTGCGCCGAGAGCCTCCAGCGCGGCATGCGTGTCATCGTGCAGGGGCGGCTCAAGCAGCGCTCGTACGAGACGCGCGAGGGTGAGAAGCGCACCGTCTTCGAGATCGAGGTCGACGAGGTCGGCCCGTCGCTGCGCAACGCCACCGCGAAGGTCAACAAGACCCAGCGGCAGGGCGGCGGGGGCGGCGGCTTCGGCGGTGGCGGTGGCGGCGGCCAGGGCGGCGGCTTCGGCGGTGGCGGCGGCCAGGGTGACGGCGGCGGCTTCGGCGGCGGCCAGCAGCAGGGCGGCGGCGGCTTCGGCGGCGGCCAGCAGGGCGGCGGCGCTCCCGCCAACGACCCCTGGGCCACCGGTGGCGGTGGCGGCGGGGGCGGCGGCGGCTACTCCGACGACCCGCCCTTCTAACCGGGCTCCGGCCGGGCCCCGCGGGGGCCTCGGCCATCCGGCCCGGCGGCGCGCGGCGTCCGCCGGGCCCACGGCAAGACCAAGACATGTACACGCCCATTCCCGCGTGAGCGGGGCTCTCATAAAGGAGCACCACGATGGCGAAGCCACCTCCCCGCAAGCCGAAGAAGAAGGTTTGCGTTTTCTGCCAGGAGAAGATCTCCTACGTCGACTACAAGGACACCGGTCTGCTGCGGAAGTTCATCTCCGACCGCGGCAAGATCCGTGCCCGTCGGGTGACCGGTAACTGCACCCAGCACCAGCGGGACGTCGCCACGGCGATCAAGAACGCCCGCGAGATGGCGCTGCTGCCCTACACCAGCACCGCGCGCTGAGTCAGGGGGACACGATCATGAAGCTCATCCTGACCCAGCAGGTCTCCGGCCTCGGCGAGCCCGGTGACGTCATCGAGGTCCGCGACGGCTACGGCCGCAACTACCTCGTCCCCCGCGGGTTCGCCATCAAGTGGACCCGGGGCGCCGAGAAGGAGATCGACTCGATCAAGAAGGCGCGTTCGGCCCGCGAGATCGCGACCGTCGAGCACGCCAAGGAGGTCGCCGGCCGGCTCCAGGCGCTGCGCGTGACGCTGCGCACCCGGACCGGCAGCAACGGCCGCCTGTTCGGCGCGGTGACCGCCGCCGACATCGCCGAGGCGGTCAAGGCCGCCGACGGCCCCGACCTGGACCGCCGCCGCATCGAGATCGGCAACCCGATCAAGACCGTCGGCACCCACCGGGTCAGTGTGCGCCTGCACACCGACGTCAACGCCACGATCGACGTCAACGTCGTCGAGGCCTGACACCCGTTCGACGCGACGGCCCCCACGTCCCCCGGCAGGGAGGCGCGGGGGCCGTTTCGCTTCGCCCCCGGCGGTTCGGCTTCCGGGTGGTGCGGACCGCCCGGCCCGCGCTCGCGCCGCGTCATCGGAGCCGGTCCGAGTTCGGGGTGAAAGTCCCTGAATCGCCCTGAGCTTGGCCGTTCGGTCGAGTGATCGCTACGTTCCGTAAGGGATCATCGCGGGGCGAAGGGGGACGGTGTTGATCGAGCAATCGTCGGGCGGCGTGACCGGCCGGGAAGGCGACGGCTCGCCGGTGACGCGCCGTTCGGTCCTCGGCGGTGTGGTGGGGGCGGGCGTGCTGGCCCTCGGATCCTCGGCCGACCACGTGGCCCTGGCCTCCCCCCTCCCCGATCCCGGTGACGCGGGCGACCTGGACGACCCGGGCCGGTTCATGGCGGACGCGCCGAACGTCCACCCCCGTGCCGACTGGAACGCCAGGGCCCCGAGGCGTCCCGCGACCGTCCTGAACCGCGCGCCGGACCGGATCATCGTCCACCACACCGACACCGCGAACTCCGACGACGGGTCGCTCGCCCACGCCTACGGCCTGTCCCGGTTCATCCAGGACTTCCACATGGACAAACGCGGCTGGGACGACGCGGGCCAGCAGCTCACGATCAGCCGCGGCGGCATCGTCATGGAGGGGCGGAACCGGTCGCTGAAGTCCGTCCGGGCGGGCGTCCTGGCGGTCGGGGCGCAGGTGCTGCACCACAACGAGCACACGATCGGGATCGAGAACGAGGGCTCCTACATGACGAAGGAGGTCCCCGACCGGCTGTGGGCGTCGCTGGTGGAGGTGTGCGTGTGGCTGTGCCGCGAGTACGACCTGACGCCGTCCGACGCCATCGTCGGGCACCGCGACTACAACAAGACCGCGTGCCCGGGTGACGTCCTCTACGCGCGCCTGCCGGAGTTGCGCAGGTCGGTGGGGGCCCGCCTGGACGGGGCGCCGAAGAGTTCGCAGGGCAAGCCCCGTCCGAAGCCGCGGCCCAAGCCGCGCCCCGAGCCGTTCCCCGACGACCAGGGACCGGGCCAGATGCCCGACTTCCCCGGCTTCCCGTCCTTCGACGACTTCAACTGACGACGGCCGCCGGTCACGTCTCGGGCGTGGTGTAGCGGGTGCGGCGGCGGGCGATCTCGGGGTCGATGCCCTCGACGAGCGACCAGATGCCCGCGACCCGTTCCACCAGGGTCTCGGGGGGCAGCCCGGCCAGGCCCTCGGCCGCCAGGTCGTCGATCGCCTGCGTCAGCCGGGCCATCCGCTCGCCGTGCGTGGAACACATGTTCGAATAGTAGCGAGTGTGGCGCCCGGTGCGGGTGCGGTTCGCGGATTCCGGTCCGCGGTTCCGCCGGAGGGGCGAGGTTTTGCGGTCATGGTTTCCGCGCCCGTGACCTCCGCATGATGTGATCTAGGGCATGGCATCGCCGAACTCCGTCTCGCTCAGCGGGGACGGGCTCGTCCTGCGCGAGTGGCGCGATGACGACCTCGACACGCTGGTGGAGCTGTTCGACGACAGCGAGGTCGCCCGCTGGACCCCGCTCGCCTCGCCGTTCGACCGCGCCGCCGCCGCGCGGTACCTCGCCCGCGTCCGCGACAACCAGGCGCGCGGCGAGCGGCTGCACCTCGCGATCACGACCGACGGCGGTGAGCCGAAGGGCGAGGTCATGCTGAACCGGGTCACGGGCACGATCGGGTACGCGATCGGGGCGGCGCATCGCGGGCGGGGGCTGGCGGTCCGCGCGCTCCGGCTGCTGACCGACCACGCCCACGAGGCCGACGGGCTGCCCCGGGTGTACCTGGAGATCGAGCAGTCGAACGCCGCCAGCGCCGCCGTCGCCCGCGCCGCCGGCTACACGCTGACCGACGCCCTGCCCGTGATGGTCGAGGACAAGGGGCGGCAGCACAACCTCCTGACCTGGGTCCACGAGGAATCGGCCCCCGCCTAAGGGGTCCGCAGGGAATGGACCGTGGGCCCTAGCTCGGGGTCGGCGGCGAGGGTGTTGAGCGCGGACGAGAGGACCTCCGCGTAGGTGGCGCGCGCGGCCTCGTAGCGCCGGCGGCCCTCGTCGGTGATGACGGCGTAGACGCCCCGCCTGTCGGAGGGGCACAGGTCCTTGTAGGCGAACCCCGCCGTCTCCAGGCGGCCTACCAGCCGGGTCACCGACGACTGGTTCAGGCCGACCTTCTCGGCCAGGTCCTGCATGCGCAGCTCGCTGTTCTCGGAGCCGTGCAGGTGCTCCAGGGAGCGGAACTCCGACAGGCCGATCGCGTGCCGCCGCTGGAGCGCCGCGCCCAACTCGCGCTCCACGTACGCGTGGAGCGCGAGGACGCGGCTCCAGGCGGCGTGGTCGGAGGTGCGCGGGAGCGCGCGGGTGGAAGTGGCCATGCGGCTGTCCTCCTGGGAGAGCGGGTTGACAACAGGATACATGTACATGCAAACTCTTCTCGTCCCCGCGGTCGCCCTATCGGGTGCTTCTGGGCGGATTTAACTTGCATGTACAAGCACATAGCCCCAAGGAGTCCCCATGCACTGGCTCTACCTGGCCATCGCCGTCGTCTTCGAGATCGCCGTCGCGCTCGCGGCGGGGAAGGCCGAGGGCTTCACCAGCCGCAAATGGACCGCCGCGACCCTCCTCAGCGGCGCGCTCGCCACCTACTCCCTCAGCCGGGCCCTGCTGACCTTCGACGTCGGCGTCGGATACGCCCTGTGGACCTCGGTCGCGGGCGTCGGCATCACGCTGCTCGGGGCCCTGCTGTTCGGCCAGCGCCTCACCTGGCGCAAGGCGCTGGGCATCGTGATCGTCATCGTGGGGGTCGTCGGCCTCCAGCTCAGCGGCGCCGCCTGATCCCGCCGTTCCCGACCGTCCGCCCGCACCATCCTCACCGAAAAGGACCCCTGACCATGTTCTCCTTCAGCCGCTCTGAAACCGGCACCAACGCCTGGCCCGTCCTCCTCCTGGCCGGAGGGTTCGAGATCGCCTATGCGCTCGCGGTCGGCGGGAGCCAGGGCTTCACCGTCCTGACCTGGTCGCTCGTCGCCATCGTGTTCTTCCTCCTGACGCTGTGGGCGCTGAGCGTCGCGCTGCGCACCATCGACGTCGGCATCGGCTACGCCGTCTGGGCGGGCATCGGGGCGGTCGGGGCGGCGGTGCTGGGGCCCGTCTTCTTCGACGAGAGCCTCACGCTCGTCCGGTCCCTGTGGCTCGGCGTCATCATCGCCGGCGTCGTCTGGCTCAAGCTCGCCGACAGGACCGAGACCGCGCGGGACGTCCAGGAAGGCGCGAACAGGGCGCGGGCCGTGCAGGGCGCCGGCCTGTGACGGCACATCCACGACGCCGGGGCGGCCCGGGTCCGGGACGACGGGCCGCCCCGGCGGTCCGCCCTGCCGGCCGGCGGGCCGGGCCGTTCAGCGGACGGCGCCGGTGACCAGCCAGCGGTCGCCGCGGGCGCGGAGGCCGAGGGTGAGCATGCGGGCCGCCATCCACAGGCCGATCGCGAGCCAGAGGCCGACGAGCCCCGCGTCCGCCCAGTACAGGAGCAGGGCCGCGGGGAGGAAGACGACCGTCGCGACGAGCGTGGTGGCCGCGAGGTAGCCCCCGTCCCCCGCGCCGATCAGGATTCCGTCCAGGACGAAGACCACGCCCGCGACCGGTTGCAGGACCGCGACGACGATCAGCGAGACGAGCAGCAGGTGCCGGACGTCGCCGTCGGAGGTGAACAGGCCGGGCAGCCACGGGCGGACCGCGAGGATCCCGAGCCCGAGCACGACGCCGCAGACCACGCCCCAGCCGACCATCCGCCGGGTCACCGCGCGGGTGCCGGCGACGTCGGCGGCGCCGAGGTAGCGTCCGGTGATCGCCTGGCCCGCGATCGCGATGGAGTCGAGGGCGAACGCGAGCAGGCTCCACACCTGGAAGCCGACCTGGTAGGCGGCGATCTCGGCGTCCCCCATGCGCGCGGCGACCGACGTCCCGACGATGAGGACGACCCGCAGCGCCGCCGTCCGGACGAGCAGGCCGAACCCGGCGGTGGCGGACGTCCGCAGCCCGGCCGGGTCGGGGCGCACCGACGTTCCGTGGCGCCGGGCGGCGCGCAGCACCACCGCCACGTACAAGGCGGCGCTCGCGGTCTGGGCGATGACGGTGCCCCAGGCCGATCCCGCGATGCCCCAGTCCAGGACGAGTACGAAGACGATGTTGAGCAGCAGGTTGAGCGAGAAGCCGCCGATCGCGACGTACAGGGGGGTCCGGGTGTCCTGGAGGCCGCGGAGCACCCCGGTTCCGGCCAGCACGATCAGCATGGACGGGATCCCGAAGAGGCTCACCCGCAGGTAGGTCTCGGCATAGGGCGCCACGGACGCGGACGCTCCGAACGCGTCCACGATCCACGGGACCAGCGGCAACCCGGCGAGGATCAGCGCGGCGCCGATCGCGAGCGCCAGCCACATGCCGTCGACGCCCTGCTTGACCGCCGCCCGCAGGTCCCCGGCGCCGACCTGCCGCGCCACCCCCGCCGTCGTCCCGTAGGCGAGGAAGACGCACAGGTAGACCAGCGTGCTCAGCGCCTGCCCGGCCACGCCGAGGCCGCCGAGCTGGGCGGTTCCGAGGTGCCCGACGATGGCGGAGTCCGACAGCAGGAACAGCGGCTCGGCGACGAGTGCCCCGAACGCCGGGACGGCCAGCCGCAGGATCTCGCGGTCGTGGGCGGTGACCCGCCGCAGGGGTGAGCCGATCATGTCGCCCACAGACTACCAGTCTGTAACTTTCTAAGAAATTTCACCCATTACATCGAGAGAAGCGGCCGACTTTCTTTTCCGCACAGCCGGTGGATGAAGTCTTCGCAGATCACAGGGGGTCAGCGCGGTTCGTCCACGCGTTTTCCCCAGAGTTGTCCACAGGTCGTGCACAACCGGATCGGCGTGTCTGCACAGGGCCTCCACAGGCTTGTCCACAGCTCGCTTTGCTCGGGACGGCGCGGGCTGGCGAGAATGTCGGACGCCTCAGGTAAACGTGGGATGGACGGCCGGCGCTGGGGCGGACGGGGACGCCGGGTGGCCGAGATGAAGGGGGTGCGACCGTGAGCGTGTCCGAGCTCGGACCGCACGAGCACGAGTTCGAACGCACGCCCCCGCACGACATCACGGCCGAGCAGGGCGTGCTCGGGGGCATGCTGCTCTCGCAGGACGCCATCGCCGAGGTCGTCGAGGTTCTGCGCAGCGGCGACTTCTACCGGCCCGCGCACCAGATCGTCTACGACACCATCCTCGACCTGTACGGCCGCGGCGACCCCGCCGACGCCGTGACGGTCGCGGGCGAGCTGACCAAGAACGGCGAGATCGCGCGCATCGGCGGCGCCCCCTACCTGCACACGCTGATCTCCCTGGTGCCCACGGCCGCCAACGCCGGGTACTACGCGAAGATCGTCCACGAGCGGTCGGTGCTGCGCAAGCTCGTCGAGACCGGCACCCGCATCGTCCAGATGGGCTACGCGGCCGACGGGGCCGACGCCGACGAGGTGCTCGACCGGGCCCAGGCCGAGGTCTTCGCGATCGCCGAGAAGCGCTCCGGCGAGGACTACGTCCCGCTGAGCGAGATCATGCCCGGCGCCCTGGACGAGATCGAGGCGATCGGCAGCCGGGGCGGCCAGATGGTCGGCTGCCCCACCGGCTTCGCCGACCTCGACGCCCTCACCAACGGCCTCCACCCGGGTCAGATGATCGTGGTCGCCGCCCGTCCCGCGATGGGCAAGGCCCTCGACCTGCGCACCCCGCTGCCGACCCCGACCGGCTGGACGACGATGGGCGAGATCGCCGTCGGCGACCTGCTGCTCGGCGCCGACGGCCGCCCCACCCGCGTCGTCGCCGCGACCGGGGTGATGCACGGCCGCCCCTGCTACGAGGTCGAGTTCTCCGACGGCGAAGTGATCACCGCCGACGCCCGGCACCAGTGGCGCACGAGAGCCCATGACCGGCTCCGCCCAGCCGCGGGGGCCCCGGCGTGGTCGCGGACTCCTCCCCTCACCGCCCCCCGGGCGGATAAGGCACGGGCGACCCACGCGGGCGTCGGCGGAACGGATCTGCTGCTCAGGTGCCGCACCGCGAACGCCGCCCCGTCCGGTGGCGCGACGCGGACGGCGCTCGACCCGTGCGACCCGCCGATGCCCTACGCGTCCTTCTCCGGGAGCACCCGCACGAGCGCGACGATGACGACGGAGGAGCTGGCGGCGACGCTGCGCCGCGCCGACGGCGGCCCGCGCCACGCGGTGGAGGTCGCCGCGCCGTTCGAGCTGCCCGACGCCGACCTGCCGGTCCCCCCGTACGTCCTCGGCGCCTGGCTCGCCGGGGGCGGCGAGGACGAAGACCTCACCCGCGCGCACACCGCCGGGCTCGAAGCGCTGCACCTGGGCCGTGACAAGCACGTCCCCGCCGTCTACCTGCGGGCCTCCGAGTCCCAACGGCGGGCCCTGCTGGCGGGCATGCTCGACACCGTCGGCCACCTCTCGCCCCTCGGCGAGGTGGAACTGCCGCTGGTCGGCAGGAGGCTGGCCGAGGGAGCCCGCGAACTCGTCCTGACCCTGGGCCATCGGGCGACCCTGAGACCCGCCGTCCCGTCCGAGGCGACCCACCGGATCGCCTTCACGCCCACGGGCCGGGTGCTCCGGCGCATGGCGGGCGGCGCGGTGGACGCCTCGCCGGGCGCCCGTGTCCGCCACATCGTGGACGTCCGGCCGGTGGAGAGCGTGCCGGTCCGGTGCGTCCAGGTCGACAACGACGACCACATGTACCTGGCGGGCCGCTCGTGCGTCCCCACGCACAACTCGACGCTCGCGCTCGACTTCGCCCGCGCGGCCTCCATCAAGCACGGCCTGACCTCGGCGTTCTTCAGCCTGGAGATGGGCCGCAACGAGATCACGATGCGGCTGCTGTCGGCCGAGGCGCGGGTGGCGCTGCACGCGATGCGCTCCGGCACCATGCAGGACGAGGACTGGACGCGCCTCGCCCGCCGGATGAGCGAGGTCGCCGAGGCGCCGCTGTTCATCGACGACTCGCCCAACATGTCGATGATGGAGATCCGCGCCAAGTGCCGCCGGCTGAAGCAGCAGCACGACCTGCGCCTGGTCATCATCGACTACCTCCAGCTCATGAGCTCGGGGAAACGGGTGGAGAGCCGGCAGGTCGAGGTGTCGGAGTTCTCCCGTTCGCTCAAGCTCCTCGCGAAGGAGCTGGGCGTCCCGGTCATCGCGTTGTCGCAGCTCAACCGTGGTCCCGAGCAGCGGACCGACAAGAAGCCCATGGTGTCGGACCTGCGCGAGTCGGGCTCGATCGAGCAGGACGCCGACATGGTGATCCTGCTGCACCGCGAGGACGCCTACGAGAAGGAGTCGCCGCGCGCGGGGGAGGCCGACCTGATCGTGGCCAAGCACCGCAACGGCCCCACCGCGACCGTGACGGTCGCCTTCCAGGGCCACTACAGCCGCTTCGTCGACATGGCCCAGTAACCCGAACCCCCGGTCCGGCTCGCGTAGGGCGCGGCGGTCGGCTCAGGCGGCCGTGTCCGCCGCCGTGCGCCTATGCGCTCGGGGGCGCCTTGGCTTCCCCACCGGCTCGTCCGGCTATGGCGGGCCTCCTGCCGCAAGGGAATCGGAAGCCAGTAGGCAGGAGACCCGCTGGTCAAAGCACACCGGAAGCCGTCCCCGTAGGCAAGCACATGATCAAGCGCGGCGGGTGGCGTCGCCGTCTTCCGTCGCGGCTTGCCCGCCTTGTCGGGCCGTGTCCGATGTGGGATCCGGCTCGGCGGTCCGGTGCCGGGCGGCCTCGGTCCGGATTCCGGCCAGCACCGTGTCGAGTAGACGGTCGAACTGGGCCTCGGAGCCGAAGTCCGCTTGCAGGGGGGTGAGGTCGGACAGGGTCGGGTGGTCGGCGGGGTCGAGCGCCGGGCCGTCGGGGCTGCCGTCGAGGACCGCGAGCAGGTGGCCGTTGAGGAAGCCGAACAGCGCCATCGGCGCGTCCGCGACCACCTGGTCGGGCAGGCCGGCCCGGCGCATCGCGGCGGCCAGGCGCTCCAGGGCGGCCAGGGCCGCCGGCGAGGTCTGCGGACGGGTGGCCAGCAGCGGGAACACCCGGGGGTGCCGGTAGGCCATCCGCCGGTAGTCGTGCGCCGTCCGGCGGGCGAGCTGTTCCCAGGTCCGCGCGGTCCGCCGGGCGCCGGTGTCCAGCTCGGCGATCACGGCCTCGGAGATCGCGTCGAGCAGCGCGGCCTTGCCCTTGATGTGGTGGTAGATCGACATCGGGTCGACGCCGAGGTCGTCGGCGAGCCGCCGGACGCCGAAGCGGTCCAGGCCGTCGCGATCGACGAGCGCGACGGCGGCGGCCGCGATGCGGGCGCGGTCGAGCCCGGCCGAGGTGCCGCGGGTGCGCCTGGTCACATCCGTCCTCCCGCCTTGCCAAATCTACAGCGTAGAATCTACCGTGGCTCGACAATCTACGGCGTAGGTTTGGGGGAGGCATGGTCGAGTCCGCCGGTGCGGCGAAGCGATGGGTTCTCGCGGCGATGTGCGCGGGGCTGGGACTCACCGTCGTCGCGGCGGTCGTTCCGTATGCGGGCACCCACCTGCTGGCCGACCACATCCGTGATGGCTATCCCGCCTACAGCCGTTCGCGGGTGGACGCGGCCGTCACCGTCTATCTGACCCTGCTGTCGGTCGTCGGGGCGCTCGGCGTCATCGCCTGGCTCTGGACGGCCTGGGCCGTCGAGGCGGGCAAGCGGTGGGCGCGGTCCGCGGCGACCGCGATGCTCGCGCTCGGCGCGGGGGTCGGAGCGTCCGGGCTGCTCATCAAGGACACATCGGGCGACACCGGCCTGCCACCGCTGCTGGGGTGGCTTGGGACGGCCCCCTGCCTGGCAGGGCTGGCGGCGGTCGTGCTGCTGTGGAGGCGACCGCCGGCCCCGCACGCTGGTGCCGGGCGTTTTCGCAGGTGACGGTCACCGACCAGGGCCAGAGAGAGGGTGCAGTGAGGCGCATCGGGATCATCGGCGTGGGGGAGATCGGCCGGGCCATCGTGGACGGCCTGCGTGCCGGGGGCGGTGACGCCCCCGAGGTGTTCCTGTCTCCTCGGGGAGCCCGGACGGCCGCGGAGCTGTCCGAACGCTACGGGAGCGTGCTGGTCTGCCCCGACAACCAGGCGGTGGTGGACCGCTCCGACATCGTGATCATCGCCGTTCGGGGCCAGGACCGGCACGAGGCGCTCGGCGGCCTGCGGGTGGCCGCCGACAAGATCGTGATCAACGTGATGTCCGGCGTCGGCAACGGCGACCTGCGCCGGACGCTGGACACCGGGGCCCCGCTCGTCCGGGCCATCCCGCTGCCCGCCATCCGCGAGCGCCGCGCCGTCACGGTGACCTACCCGTCCCATCCGGTGGTGGACGGCCTCTTCGAGGACCTGGGCGGGGCGCTCCCGGTCGCGGACGAGACGGCCTTCAACGTCCTCTCCGCGGTCACCGGCACGCTGACCGCCCACTACTCCTACCTCGCCACGCTCACGTCGTGGGTCGCCGGGCACGGCATCGCGCCCGCCGACGCCGACGGCTACGTGCGCGGGCTCTTCCAGGGCGTCGGCCGCGCCCTGGACGACCGGTCCCGCTCGCTGAGCCGGATCGCGGCCGACCACGAGACGCCGAACGGCAACAACGAACGCGTCCGCACCACGTGGTTCACCGCCGCCAACGCCGAGGCCCTCACCCAGGCCCTCGACGACCTCCTCCTGCACCTTGAGGGCCCCGCCGCCGAGTGAGGCCCGGCGCCCTCGTCAGTCCGCCAGGAGGCGTGCGACGAGGGTGCGGGTCCAGTCGGGGGACAGCGGCAGGTGGGTGAAGACGGCGCGGAAGTAGACGGGGGCGATGATGGCGTCCGTCGTGTGGTCGAGGGTCGGGGGCCGCCCGCCCCGGGCCTCCTCCCGTTCGAGGATGGCGTCGAGCTGCTGCCGGCGCTCCCCCAGGCACGCGGCGGCGCCCTGCGCTCCGGCGACGCCGATGGTGGCGCGGATCAGCGCGAGGCTGTCGGGGTCGCCGAGGTCCTTGGCGAGGTTGAACGCGTAGCGTTCCAGGTCGCCGCGGAGGTCCCCGGTGTCCGGAACCACGAAGCCGCCGGAGAAGCGGCTGCCGGTGACGTCGGCGAGCAGCTCGCCGACCGAGCCCCAGCGCCGGTAGACCGTGGTGGGGTGCACGCCCGCGCGGGCGGCCACGACCGGGATCGTCGGCGGTTCGCCGGCCTCGTCCGCGAGCAGTTCCCTGACGGCCCGGTGGACGTCCGCGCGCACCCGGGCGGAGCGGCCGCCCGGCCGGCTGCCGGTGTGGGGCGAAGACGAGGTCGAGGCGGGCATGTCACCATTATTGCACTGATCATTGCTTTATAGATGCAGTGATCGATGCGTTTGTGTTACCTTCGGGACCACTAACGCAACGATCACTGCGAGGCTTGCATGCCTGCCGTATCCCCCCTGATCAAGCCGCCCGCCGACGGGCCGCGCGTGCCGTGGAGGGGCGCCTTCACCTCCGCGGCCGCCGTCCTCGTCCTGTTCGTGGCCGCCTCCGGTGCCCCGACCCCGCTCTACGTGATCTACCAGCAGCGATGGCACTTCACGGCGTGGGTGCTGACGGTCGTCTTCGCCCTCTACGTGCTCGGCGTTCTGGGCTCGCTGCTCACGGTCGGAGCGCTGTCGGACCATCTCGGCCGCCGCCCGGTGCTCGCCGGCGCGATCGCGGTGCAGGCGGTCGCGCTCGTCCTGTTCCTGGTCGCCGGGAACGTGTTCGTCCTGGCCGCCGCGCGGGTGCTCCAGGGCCTCGCGACCGGCGCGGCGACGACCACGCTGAGCGCCGCGCTCGTCGATCTCGAACCGTCGCGCGGACGGGCGGGCGCCGTCACCTCGGTCGCGCCCCTGACCGGGCTCGCCCTCGGCGCCCTCGGCAGCGGCGCGCTGGTGGAGTTCGGCCCCGCCCCGACCCGGCTGGTCTACGGGGTGCTGCTCGGCGCGACGGCGCTCGCGGCCGTGTTCGCCCTGGTCATGCCGGAGACCTCGGCGCGCCTGCCGGGAGCCGTCGCCTCGCTGCGGCCGCGGGTCGCGATGCCCGCGCACCTGCGCGCCGAGATCGTCCCGGTGGTGCCCGTGATGATCGCGAGCTGGGCCCTGGCCGGGATGTACCTCTCGCTCGGCCCGTCCGTCGCCGCCGGACCGCTGGGGCTGCGCAGCCATCTGATCGGCGGTGTCGTCGTGACGCTCCTGGGAGGCACCGGAGCGCTCACGGTCCTCGTGCTCCGGTCCCGTTCCGCGTCCTCGCTGCTCGGTCCCTCGTCCGTGCTGCTCGCGCTCGGGATGCTGGGCTCGCTCGCCGGGGTCACGGAGGATCTCGCCTGGCTCTGCGCCGCGGGCACCGTCGTCGCCGGTCTCGGCGTCGGCGCGGCGATGCTGGCGTCGTTCGGCACCTTCGCCCGGGTCGCCCGGCCGGACGAGCGCAGCGCGGTCTTCGCCCTGGCGAACGTCATCAACTACCTGGGGAACAGCGTGCCCGCCGTGCTCGGAGGGATCGCCGTCACCGCGCTGGGGCTGCGGACCGCCACCGACATCTACGCGCTGACGATCGCCGTGATCTCCCTTTCCGCCCTCGTCCTGCATCTGAACCGGGTGCGGACGAAGCGCCGCGCCGTCCTGGCCCAGCGCTGCTGAGACGCCGGTTCCGCGGCACACCGAATCGGCCTGACAAGGAGAAGAACATCGTGACCACGGTCAGCAGGACCCGGACGGACCTAGAGGTTCGGCGGGCGGACCATACGACGATTCGCTACTCGGCCAGCGGTCCGGCCGGGGGTCCGGCCCTGGTCCTCGTCCACGGCTGGGGATGCTCGCGCGGCGACTTCGACGCGGTGACCGACCACCTGCCGGGGGATCACCGCGTCCTCGCGGTCGACCTCGCGGAACACGGCGACTCGCGGTCCGCGCGGGACGTTTTCACCATGGCGGAATTCGCCCGCGACGTGGCGGCGGTGCTGGAGGCCGAGGCGGTGGGGTCGGCGGTCGTGGCGGGGCACTCGCTCGGCGGCGCGGTCGCCGTCGAGGTCGGACGGCTGCTCCCCGACACGATCACGCACATCGTCGCGCTGGACGCGCTGCATTACCTGTCCCTGTTCCCGGCGCTGAGCGAGGGAGAGGCCGCGGCGTTGGAACGCCTCTTCCGCGACGACTTCGCCGGAGCGGTGCGGGGACTCGTGGAGGGCGGTTCACCGGAGGGCACCGATCCGGCCTTGAAGGACGCGTACTTCGAGAAGATGGTCGCGGTACGGCAGCCCGGGGGCCTGCGCGCCATCGAGGGCCTGGTCCGCTGGGACATGGACGCGGCGCTCGACGGGGCGAGGCAGCCGATCACGGTGTTCGCGATACGCGACCTGGTGGCGCGCGAGGCGATCGACCGCTACGGCGACCGCCTCGACATCGTGCTCGTCGACTTGGGCAGCCACCACTTTCCGGTGGAGTCCCCGAAGGAGACGGCGAGGCTCCTGGCCGGTGTGAGGGGCTGACGAGAGGGGCGGCTCCGGGGCCGGGGTCCTCGTCCTCGGCGGGGCCGCCGAGGACGAGGACGCCGCGGTCGCTAGCTGACCATGTCGTGCAGCAGGTTCGCGGCCATGGTCGTCCCGTCGGTGCGGCTGGCGGCGGCCACCGACCCCGCCCGTTCCCGGGTCTCGGGGGCCAGGGCCAGGGCGAGCGCGGCCGACAGGGACTCGACGGTCGGCTCCCGGCCCTCGTGCGCCGCGCCTATGCCGAGCTCGGCGACGCGGGCGGCCCAGGAGGGCTGGTCGGCGATCTGCGGCACCACGACCTGGGGCGCGCCGGCGCGGGCGGCGGTTCCGGTGGTGCCCGCGCCGCCGTGGTGCACGACGGCGGCGACCCGGGGGAACAGCGCCTGCTGGTTGACCTCGCCGACGGCGAAGCAGTCGGCGAGGTCGTCGACCGGGGCCAGGTCGGCCCAGCCGCGCGCGAGCACGACGCGGCGCCCGTGCGCGCGGCTCGCCTCGATGGCCACCCGGGCGATGCCCTTCGGGGCGTAGGCGGCCATGCTGCCGAACCCCACGTAGACGGGGGGCTCGCCCGCGTCAAGGAACGCCTCCAGATCGGCCGGGAGGGGACGGTCGTCGGGCAGGATCCACGCGCCGGTCTGCACCACGTCGAGGTCCGTCCTGCCCGCCGCCGGACACAGCGTCGCGTCCGCCGCCAGCCAGGGCCGTTCGGTCAGGACGTAGTCGCGGACGTTGTCCACCGGCGGCAGGCCGATTTTCGCCCGGTGGCTGTTGAGCGCCTCGCCGTACAAGGCGTTCACCCGTTCCGCGTCGTGCTTCCAGAGGACCCGATTGTCGGTCTCGCCTTCCGGGGACGGCGCGCCCGGCCGCTTTCCCGGCGGGAAATGCCGCGACGGCAGTCCGAGCGTGTGAAAGCAGGCCAACACATAATGGAGGCCCATTTTCTCGGCCACGTCCCGCGCTCCGGCGGGCATCAGCCCGGTCGCCAGCAGCACGTCGCATCCCTCGGCGGCCGTGCTGAGCGTCTCGAACCGCGCCGCCACCAGTTCGGGAGCGAGGCTGAACGCGGCCTTCTCCGAGGGCGGCTTCGGGCGCGCGACCACCGAGCGCACGGACGGGCCGAGCGGGATCAGCGGCACGCCCGCGCGGTCCATGAGCGCCTTGAAGTCCTCGTCCGGCGGCGCGCAGACCCGGGTCTCCGCGCCGAGTTCGCGTAGCCGCGCGGCGAGACCGGCCACCGGTTCGACGTCCCCGCGCGATCCCCACGTCGACAACAAAACACGCACTGCGTGCCCCCCCATTTCGCTGGTGCTGACCTTTCGGCCGCCCATCTTGAGGGATGACCGGGGTCTTGCCGCAAGCCCCCGGTCGTGTTATAAATTAGTAGTGGCAGGGAGTGCCGACTCCCTGCCTTTGTCTTTGCCGGGCTGCCGCTGAAGCGGCGCTCCGCGCGGCGGAGAGTTCTTCCTTCCGGATATTCGCGGGCGGCTTCACCCGGCTTCACGCGGCTTCACCCGGCCGGGCGACCTCGCGCGGGTCGGCGCGGGACACCGCGCCTGGGGTCAGGCCGTGCCGGTTTCCCTCTCCCAAGCGGGGCGGAGGCGCCCGGCGACCTCGCCCGCCTGGCGGAGACCCGCCCGGTAGGACGGCTCCCAGGCCGCCGCGTCGCTCACGTCGGGGCCGAAGGCGCGCAACGCCGCCGGGTCGGGGCCGACGGCCACCACGTCGTCGGCCGGCTCGATGTCCTTCCGCTCGCCGAGGAACACCATCGGTTCGATCACGACCAGCATGCGGGCTCCGGCCGCGAGATCGGTGTTGGTGCCCGACCGCAGCGCACCGTCCATGTAGCGGCGGCCGCCGATGGCGACCAGCGGCGCGAGCCCGGGGAACGCGCTGCTCGCCGCCACCGCGCGGGCCAGCGGCACGCCGCTGTCGCGGTCCCACACCACGGGTTCGCCGCTGGTCGCGTCCACGGCGGTGATCAACAGCCGCCGCTCGGGCCAGGTGTCCGCGCCGATCAGGGCGGCGCGGCTCCTGACCAGCGCCTCGTCGGCTCCGGGCTCGGCGCCGTCGAGGCCGAGGCGGCCGACGCGCCGGCGGGCCTCGGCGGGGTCCAGGGCGCGGTCGCCGAGGAGGGCGAACACCGCGTCCAACCGTCCGGGATCGGGGGCGGCGTCGCGCGCCGCCGGGTCGGCCGCGGTCGCGAGCCGCGCCAGATCCTGATCGGTGGCGAGCAGCGCTCCGACGATCGCCCCGGCGGACGTGCCGACGATCAGGTCGGCCTCGGCCAGGTCCACGCCCACCCGGCGCAGGCCGTGGGCCAGTCCGACCATCCAGGCCGTGCCGACGACACCGCCGGGGCCCAGGACGAGAGCTCGGTCATGCGTGTGCGTACTCATTATTGAAACACTTGTAGCATATATAGGTGAACGCCGTCCCGGCTCCGAGGTCCCGAGGAGGAGAGCGGTCGTGGGGAGACCCCCGGACCCCGCCCGGCGCGAACGCACGCTGGCGTTGGCGACCGACTACGTGCTGGTCCACGGGCTGGCCGGGCTGAGCCTGCGGCCGCTGGCCGCGGCCCTGGACACCAGCCCGCGGATGCTGCTCTACGACTTCGGCAGCAAGCAGGAACTGGTCGCCGCGATCCTCGGCGAGGCCCGGCGGCGGGGCGCGGCGCGGATGGCCGAGCACATGCCGGCCGAGGTCTGCTCCGGCTCCGTGCACGACCGGCTGCGGCGGGTCTGGGCGTGGATCAGCGCCGACGACCGCGCGCCGTACGTC
Source organism: Actinomadura sp. NEAU-AAG7 (assembly GCF_018603865.1). NCBI lineage: Bacteria > Bacillati > Actinomycetota > Actinomycetes > Streptosporangiales > Thermomonosporaceae > Actinomadura > Actinomadura sp. NEAU-AAG7. The sequence continues at coordinate 534,762 of NZ_JAHFZY010000001.1, read as the reverse complement.
CGGCTGTTCTTCGAGGTGCACGCCGACGGCCTCGTCCGCCCCGAGGGCCACCCCCACCCGGACGAGGCGCTCACGGACTGGTTCAACGCCTTCGGCGCGGCGTTCCGGGACGTCGCCGCCGGCCCCGACGACCCCGTCACGCCCACGCTGATCATGGCCGTCATCCGGGGCCTGCTGTTCGATCTGACGACCACCGACGACCGGGCCCGCGTCGATCACGCGCTGGACCGCTTCGCCGACCTGCTCAAGCCGGGGACGCCGGGCTGATCACCGACGCCGTGGGGACGGCCTGGCACCAGGGCTGGCCCTCCGTCGCTTGATCCACCTTTCGCGCTGGCGAACCGGCCTCGGAGCGACCCGCCGTGGACGAGTGGGCATGCGACCACTAGTGTGGGCGCATGCCCACTCAATCTTCGGAACAGCCGCCCTCCAGCGCGCCGGAACCCCATCGGCACCGGAACGTGGCGGAGTCGTTCGGCGTGGACGCCGAGCGCTACGACCGGACCCGCCCCCGCTACCCCGACGCGCTGGTGGAGCGGATCGTCGCCGCCAGCCCCGGGCCCGACGTCGTCGACGTCGGCTGCGGCACCGGCATCGAGGCCCGGCAGCTGCGGGCGGCGGGCTGCTCGGTGCTCGGCGTCGAGCCCGACGCGCGGATGGCCGGGTTCGCGCGGCGCGCCGGGTTCGAGGTCGAGGTCGCGACGTTCGAGGCATGGGAGGACGCCGGACGGCGGTTCGACGCCGTCGTCGCCGGCCAGTCCTGGCACTGGGTGGAACCGGTGGCGGGCGCGGCGAAGGCGGCGCGGGTGCTGCGGCCGGGCGGGCTGCTCGCGGTGTTCTGGCACGTCTTCCAGATGCCGGACGAGGTGTTCGACGCGTTCGCCGAGGTCTACCGGCGGGTCGCGCCCGACTCTCCGATCCCGGTCCCGTCGGCGAAGCAGCCGCTCAATCTCTACGAGGGGATGTTCGCCCGGACCTCCGACGGCATCCGCGCCGCGGACGCGTTCGGCGAGCCCGAGCACTGGCGCTACGAATGGGAGAAGCGCTACACCCGGGACGAGTGGCTGGACCAGATCCCCACGCACGGCTCGCTCACCCACCTCCCCCCGGACAAGCTGGCGGAGGTCCTGGAAAGCGTGGGGGCCGCCATCGACCGCCTGGGCGGCGGCTTCACGGTCCCCTACGTCACGGTGGCGGTCACCGCGTCCCGCCCGGCCTGACGCCCTGCCCGGCGGTGGCCTCCCGGACCGCCGGGGCGATCTCCTCGGCCCAGCGCCCCAGCGTGACGTCCACGGGGTCGCCGCCGGTGGGGAAGAGGATGAAGCCGCCCGCGCCGTGCTCCAGGACGGCGCCGGTCAGCTCCTCGATCCACTGGCCGGGCGAACCGCCGATCCAGCGCCCGTCGCCGTCGCGGGTGGCCCTGAGCGGGGTCCCGGTGATGCGGCCCGGCAGGTTGTAGATCGTGGCGATGTCGGCGGGGGCGCGCCCGGCGGCGGCCGCGGCCTCGTCGATGACCGGACGGGACGCCCGGTACCGCTCGCTCAGCCAGTCGGCGGCATGGCCGGGCAGCCAGCCGTCGGCGACCCTGCCGGTGGCGGCCAGCGACCTGGCGCCGACCGAGCCGGTCCAGATCGGCGGGACCGCGACGGGAGCCGCTTCCAGGTCCGTGACCTGGTAGAACTCGCCGTCGAAGGTCACCGGCCCGGAGCCCGAGCCGAGCCTTCTGATGAGGGTGATCGCCTCTTCGAAGGCGCGGACCGCCGCCGGCGGCGACAGGCGCGGGACGCCGAGCCGCACGATGTCGTCCCAGGAGCCGCCCGCGCCCATGCCGAGGACGACCCGTCCGTCCGACAGGGCGGACAGCGACGTGACCATGCGCGCGAGCATCGGCGCGGGCCGGCTCGGCAGGTTCGTGACGTTCGCCATCCCGGAGATGCGCGTGGTGCGGCCGAGGATCACGCCGGTGACCGCGTAGGCGTCCAGCCGGGCCGCGACATAGGGGTGGTCGGAGACGCTGAAAAGGTCGAGCCCCTGCCGGTCGGCCTGGGCCGCGAGCCGCAGGGTCTCGGGAACGGCGGCGATGGAGTTGTCGATTCCGATTCCGAACATGACATCGTCCTCAGGTAGTTCGCGTACCGAATTATGGGTGCCGTACTCTGTGTCGCATGAAGGCCGGAGCGGATCGGATGGGAGTCGTCACCGCGCTGGTGCGCTCCTCATTCCTGGTGGACGCGGTGTACGCCGCGTCGGCGCGGGAGTACGGGCTTACACAGCAGCAGGGCCAGTTGCTCTGCGTGCTGATGTCGCAGCCGTACGGGATGAGCGAGTTGGGCGCGATGCTCGGGTTGGCGAAGTCGAGCCTCACCGGCCTGGTCGACCGGACCGCCCGAAACGGCCTGGTGCGCAGGGAACCCGACCCGCGGGACCGCCGGGCCGCCCGCGTCGCGCTCACCCCGAAGGGTTCGGCGCTCGTGGCCGACTTCTACGCCGAGACCTGCCGGCGCATCGAAACTCTGGCCGACGGCCTCGGTGCGGACGAGCGCGAGGCGCTCGCCGACCTGCTCGGCAGGGTGGTGCGGGACAACGAGGTCCCGGTCGTCTTCATGGAGAAGAACGAAGACACGTCCCCCACGCCCTGACCCGTCCGCCACCGGCTCGCCGCCCGCCTCGCGCCTTGGGCGCGAGGACGGCTCCGGGTGTGCGGAGCCTCGTGCTCCGGCTCCGGGCATCCGCGTGCGCACTCGTCCTCCACATGGTCATTCGCTCTACGAACCATATTGGTTCGTAGAGCGAACTTCAAATGTGGGGTGTGCGGCCGCGCCGACGGCGGCCGATCTCAGGGAGGCGGGTCAGGCGGTGAGCCGTTCGGAGAGTTCGCGCAGGCGGGCGCGGGCGGCGGTGTCGTAGGACTGGTCGTTCGCGCGCGCGGCGTCCAGGCCGTTGAAGAAGCGGCCCGAGACCTCGTCGAGGGCCGGGTCGGTGACGAGGCGGTGGGTCGCGCGGACGCCCTCCTCCAGGGTGCTGATCGGCGCGGGCACCATCTTGGTGGGCATGAAGGTGGCCGGGTGGAGGGCGTTCGCGGTGACGCCCGTCCCGGCGAGTTCGGCGGCGAGGTCGATCGTGCACATGATCTGCGCGAGCTTGCTCTGCCGGTAGGCGCGGGTGCCGCTGTACCCGCGCGTGATCATCACGTCGGCGAAGTCGATCGGCTGCTGGCCGAGGCTGCTGACGTTGACGATCCGCGCGGGCGCCGAGGCGAGCAGGGTCGGCAGCAGCAGGCGGGTGAGCAGGTAGCCCGCCAGGTAGTTGACCGCGAAGCGCAGCTCGTGGCCGTCCGCGCTCTCCTGGCGCCCGTCGGCGTCGGCGAAGCCGATGCCCGCGTTGTTGACCAGGACGTCCAGGCGCGGGTGGTCGGCGCGGACGGCATCGGCCAGCGCCCGCACCTCGGCGAGGGACGACAGGTCGGCGCGGTACCAGGAGGCGCGCCCGCCGATCTCCTCCAGGGTGGCCTTGCCGCGCTGGTCGTCCCGGCCGTGGACGAGGACGGTGGCGCCCTCGGCCGCCAGTTCGGCGGCGAGGGCGCGTCCGAGGCCGTCCGTCGCGCCGGTGATGAGGATGGTCTGCTCCTTGATGGGCCGCATGCCCCCCATCGTGCTCGGCGCGCATGCGCGCTAACCAGGTTCTGCGGATCGTGGTATTGGCGATAACCCCCAGGTTGGGCGGCGGTCCCAGGATCAGCGCCAACCGTAGGTCGAGCCGCGAACCTAGGTTGGGCGGCTAGGGGCGGGCCAGGAAGTCCCTGAGGAGCTTGACGAAATCGTCCGAACGCTCCGCCAGCGCTATGTGGCCGGTGTCGAATTCCGCGTATTCGCTTCCGGTGATGGCGGAGCACAGCGCGCGGTGGTTCTCGACGGGAATCGTCGCGTCCCGCGTGCAGCCCACCACCAGGGTGGGGGCTTCGATCCTGGGAAGGAGGTCCCGGATGTCCAGCCGTAGGAGGAGATCCACCTGGCGGAGTACGCCGTCGGTCGGCCGCATGTACGCGGTGGCCTGCTCGACCGCGTCATGGCCGATCTCGTTGAGGAACCGGGCGCTGAAGGAGAGAAGCGTCGCGTACCGTCCGAACGCCTTGGGGTCGTCCCCCAGCAGACGCCAGGTGCTCATCATCAGCTGGAGGTACTCGTCGCCGGCGTGGGTCAGGCCCGCGACGGGCACCAGCCGCCGCACCAGGTCGGGACGGAGCGCGGCGGCGGCCGCGACGGTCGAGGCGCCCAGCGAGAAGCCGACGAGGTCGACCGGCGCGGCGCCGGAGTCCTCGATGACGGCGATGACCTGGGCGGCGAGCGCCTCGATGGTCAGCGGCGCGCCGTCGTCCTCGGCGGGGTCGCTGCCGGCCAGGTCGGGCAGGATCACGGTGTAGCGGTCGGTGAACCGCTCGATCAGGGTGTCCCACATGTTCGAGCCGGGACCGGCGCCGTGCACGAGGACGAGCGCGGGCCCCGACCCTTCGGTCCGGTAGGTGATACGGGCGTTTCCAACGGTGAGTGTCGTCATGCCCCCGACCTCACCAGCGCGAGGCGGAGTTGAGGAGCGGACCGCTGTGGCTAGGACAGCCGGTCCCAGGCTGAGGGGTTTTCGGACGGCCCGGCGGGCGCCGATCATAGGAACATGGACCGCCGTGAACTCGCCGACTTCCTCCGCCGTTCCCGGGAGCGGCTGCGTCCGCAGGAGGTGGGGCTCGCCGCCGGGCCGCGACGCCGGACGCCGGGGCTGCGCCGCGAGGAGGTCTCGCAGCTCGCGGGCATGTCGGCCGACTACTACATGCGGCTTGAGCAGGCCCGGAGCCCGCAGCCCTCGACCCAGATGCTCGGCGCGCTGGCCCGCGCGCTGCGGCTGACCGAGGACGAGCGCGACCACCTGTACGTCCTCGCGGGGCACCGCCCGCCCGCCGGGCCATTCGCGGGCGACCACGTCCGGCCCGGCCTGCTGTACCTGCTGGACCGCCTCCAGGAGACGCCCGCGCAGATCATCGGTGACCTCGGGGACGTGCTGGCGCGGAACGCGATGGCGGAGTTCCTCTTCGGCTGCGTGTGCACGGTCGAGGAGCCCGACCGCAACATCGTGTGGCGCTGGTTCACCGACCCGTTCGTCCGGGAGGCGTATCCGGAGGGCGATCACGAGCACTACAGCCGCATGCACGTCGCCGACCTGCGCGCCGCCGTGGCGCGCCGAGGGTCCGACGCGGCCGCGTCCGCCCTGGTCAAGCGGTTGCGGGACGCCAGCGAGGAGTTCACGCGGCTGTGGGAGCGGCACGAGGTCGCCGTCCACCGGACCAGCCGGATGCGGGTGCTGCACCCCGAGATCGGGATGATCGAGTTCGACACGGAGGCGCTGCTCACCCCCGCCGAGGACCAGCGGCTGTTCGTGTTCACCCCGCCGCCCGGCAGCCCGAGCATCGAGGCGCTGGAACTGCTGCGCGTGGTCGGCCCCGAGACCGTCCACCGCAGCCATATCTGAATCAGGCGCGGCCCCTGAGGCGCCAGAGGGAGGTGACCTCGGCGGAGCGGGCGGCGTGGAGGGGGTCGTCGGGATCGGCGGCGCGGGGGTGGGCGGGCGCGGCGTCGAGGCGTCCGGCGACCTCCAGGCCGGAGGTCCCGATCATGCCGAGCAACTCGTCCCGGGTGCGGAGGCCGAGGTGTTCGGCCAGGTCGGAGAGGATCAGCCAGCCCTCCCCGCCCGGCTCCAGGTGGTCGGCGAGGCCCCGGAGGAACCCGCGCAGCATGCGGCTGTCGGGGTCGTACACGGCGTGTTCCAGCGGCGACGTCGGTTTCGCGGGAACCCACGGCGGATTGCAGACGATCAGCCCCGCACGTCCGTCGGGGAACAGGTCGGCTTGGACGGCCTCCACACGGTCGGATACGTCCAAGCGGTCGAGGTTCTCTTGGGCGCAGGCAAGCGCGCGCGGGTCCTGGTCCGTGGCGATGACCTTCCGTATGCCTCGGCGTCCGAGAACGGCGGCCAGCACGCCGGTGCCCGTGCCGATGTCGAAGGCGAGGGCTGTTCCGGGGAGCGGCGCTCGGGCGACCAGATCCACGTACTCGCCCCTGACCGGGGAGAACACCCCGTAATGCGGGTGGATCCTGTCTCCGTCCAGTGCGGGTATCGGCACGCCCTTCCGCCGCCACTCATGCGCGCCGATCAGCCCCAGGAGTTCGCGTAGGGACGTCACGTAGGGCTCGTCGCACGGCCCGTACGCCTCCGTGCACGCCTGGACGACATCGGGTGCGCGCCTGAGCGGAACGACATGTCCCGGATCGAAGGGGATGAGGAGCATGCCCAGCGTCCGCGCGCGCTGGGCGCGGGCCTGGCGGTAGAGGTGGAACGCCTGGACCTGGGACGGTTCCGCGCCCTTCCGCCTCTGGCGCCGGGGCGGGCGGTCGATCCGGCGGGCCAGCGCCGACAGGAGCTGGCGCGCGTTCTGGAAGTCGCCGCGCCACAGCAGCGCCGTCCCCTCGCAGGCCAGCCGGTACGCGTCGGCCGCACGGGTCTCGTCATCAGCGACGACGACGCGGCGCGGCGGCGGCGCGCCGCTCTCCGAGCGCCACCGCACGCGGCGCTCCGCGCCGTCCGCGTCGCGCCAGCCGATGACGGCCTCTTCCGTGCGGGTCGGTCCTTCGTTCACGTCGTCCATTCGCCGCTCGTCGACCGTTCCGTGAGATCCCCGCCGATCGTACGGCGCCCGGGGACGGGGCGTGCCCGGCGGCCGCGCCGGGGGAGCGTGTGGTCGCTTGTTCACCCCGGTGGGAGGATTGCCCGATGCGACTACCAGGGCCGATGCACGTGATCAACGAGGGTGCGGCGTTCGTGCTGGAGGTCGTGGCGATCGGCGCGCTCGCCTGGTGGGGGTTCACGGCGGGCGACGGCGCGCTCGTCCACGCCTTCCTCGGGCTCGGGGCGCCCGCGCTGGCGATCGTGCTGTGGGGCCTGTTCGCCGCGCCCAAGGCCCGGTTCAGGGTGCCGTTGCCGTTCGTCCTGCTAGTGAAGGCGGTGGTGTTCGGCGCCGGTGCGTTGGCCCTCTACGGTGTGGGACGGCATGCGCTTGGGCCCGCCTTCGCCGTCATCGCCCTGGTGAACACCGCCCTCGCCACCCTCGACCGGCGGACCCTCCAGGTCACGGACCGGTGAGGTCGGCGCTCGACCGGTGTTCGGAGGTCTCGGCCAGCTTCCGCAGCGCCCGCTCCGACGGCGAGCCCGGTTCGGCCGCGTAGAGCATCAGGCGGCTCAGGTCGGGGTCGCCGGGCAGGTGCAGGGTCTCGAACGGGAGAACGAGCGGCCCCACGTCCGGGTGCCGGAGCCGTGCCTCGCCGTGCGTGAGGTCGGTGACGTGGTGCGCGGACCACAGCCGAGCGAACTCCGGGCTCCGCTCCAGCAGGCCGTCGATCAGCGACCGCAGGCGCGGGTCGTCCGGATCCTGGCCGGACCGGAACCGCAGGTAGGCGACGTTGCGGCGCGCCACGGTCAGCCAGTTGTCGGCCAGCCGGGCCCGGTAGTCGGCGTTGAGGTGGATCTGGTGCGACCAGGTCCGCTCGTCCGGCGGGACCTCCGCGAGGTCGACGAACACGGCGGCGGTGAGGCGGTTCCAGGCCACGACGTTGGTGTAGTGGCCGACGATGTAGGCGGGCGCGTGGTCGATGGCGTCGAGCAGGTGCTGGAGCGGGGCCCGCAGCCGGGGCGGTCGCGGGGTGTGCGCGCGGCGCGGCGGGTGCGCGAGGCGGTGCAGGTGGACGTGCTCGTCGGCGTCCAGGCGCAGCGCCCGCGAGATCGCGTCCAGCACCTCGGTGGAGACGTTGTCGGCGGTGCCCTGCTCAAGGCGGATGTAGTAGGCGACGCTGACCCCGGCGAGCTGCGCGAGCTCCTCGCGGCGCAGCCCGGGGACGCGGCGGCGGCTCCCGTAGGAGCGGACACCCACGTCCTCAGGTTGCAGGCGCGCGCGCCGCGACCTGAGGAACTCCCCGAGCTCACCGTTCCTCGCCATGCGTGTGAGGCTATCCGGCGCGGCGTGCCGGGCGGTGCGGAGGTTTCCCGTGAAACCTTCGGCGATCAGGCGGGCCTCGCGGTGATGTCGCCGTTGCTGGTGGTGAGGTCGAGCCGGTGCGGCGCGGACGGGTCGTTCGTGACGCCGATCTTCCGGTCGCCGTTGCTGGTGTGCGTGGTGACCTGGTAGCGCCCGGCCGGGACCGTGAGGGTGATCGACCCGTTGGACGTCCTGGCGCGGATGTCCTGCTGCGTGACGGGCGTCAGCCGGATGGAGCCGTTCGACGTGCGCGCCTCGATCCGGTCGCCCCGCAGGCCGCTGCCCTCGATCCGGCCGTTGGAGGTCCGGACGTTGATCGGGCCGTTCACGCCGTCCATGTGGATCGATCCAGAGCTGGTGTGCACGTCGACCTTCCCCACCCGCGTCAGGGTGATCCGGCCGCTCGACGTCCCGCCGGACACCGCGAGCCCGGCGGGAAGGTCGACGGTGTAGCTGGCCGAGCAGCCCGAGCCGCAGCCGTTCAGGACCAGGACGCCGTTCTCGACGCGGTGCGTCTCCCCCTCGGGACGCTCCCCGCGGTACTTGAGCTTGCGGTGCAGCGACGTTCGGGCGGCGCCGCCGCGCAGCGTCACGCTCCCGGCGCCGTTGTCCAGCCGGACGGCGGTGAATCCGCCCTTCGGAGCGGCGTCGTCCTCGTAGGTCGAGGCGAAGGCCATGTCGGCCGCGCCGCAGGCGCTCAGCGTGGTCGCGGCGACCGCGACGGCGGCGATGGCGTAGAGCTGGCGGCGCACGGAGGTCCTCCTCGTTCAGGGTGATCATTGGAGAACCTACGGAGCCGGGGGCCGGACGGTCGCCACGCCCGGGAGCCATGTCGGTTCTCACTCCCAGGTCTCCGGTCCTGCTACTGGCGGTGGTACCAACAGCGGAGGGCTGGGTAGGCGCGCCCGCCCCGGCGACCCTCGTCATCATGACCTTCACCACCGCCGCCCCCGCCGTACAGCGGATGTCGTCGCGGCACAAGCTGACCCTGACCCTCCTGCTCGGCGCGCAGTTCATGCTCGCCATCGACTTCTCGATCCTCAACGTCGCCCTGCCGGTCGTCGGCGAGGGACTCGGCTTCGGCCTGGACCAGTTGCAGTGGATCGCGACCGCGTTCGCGCTGCCCGCGGCCGGTTTCACGTTGCTGTTCGGACGCGTCGCCGACCTGTTCGGGCGCCGCCGGATGCTGCTCGCCGGAATGGCGCTGCTCGCCGTCGGATCCCTCATCGGCGGGCTCGCGACCGACCCGGCCGTCCTGCTGACCGGACGCGTGCTGCAAGGGCTCGCCACCGCGATCGCGACCCCCGCCGCGCTCTCGCTGCTCACCACGTCCTTCCCCGAGGGGCCGCTGCGGACGCGGGCGCTCGGCCTCAGCGGGGCGCTGATGTCGGCCGGGTTCACCGTGGGCGCGATCCTCGGCGGCGTCCTCACCGACCTGCTGAGCTGGCGCTGGGCGTTCCTGGTCAACGTCCCGGTCGCGGTGCTGATCCTCGCCGTCACGCCCGCGCTGGTCGCCGAGAGCCGCGCCGCCGGCACCACCCGGCTGGACGTCCCCGGCGCGGTGACCGTGACCGGCGGGCTGCTCGCGCTGGTCTACGGGGTCACCACCGCGGGCGCGGACGGCTGGGGCGACCCGGTCGCGCTCGGCTCGCTGGCCCTCGCCGCCGTCCTGCTGGTCGCGTTCGGCCTGGTGGAGCGGCGTTCACCGGCGCCGCTCGCGCCGCCGCGGGTGCTGACGAGGCGCACCGTGACCTGGGGCAACGTCGGCGGGTTCGTCGCGTTCGCGACCGAGACCTCGCTGGTGTTCCTGATGACGCTCTACCTGCAGCGCGTCCTCGGCTTCTCGGCCCTCGCCACCGGCCTCGCGCTGGGCGTGCTCGGCGCCGGGACGTTCGCGGGCGGTGTCGCCGCGCCCCGGATCATGGCACGCCTCGGCGGCCGGGCCACGCTGGCCGCCGGGCTCGTCCTCCAGGCCGCCGCGACGCTGGCGCTGCTCGGCCTCGGGTCCTCGCGGGACGGGCTCGCGCTGCTGCTCGCCGCCACCGCGATCGGCGGGTTCGGGAACCTGGTCGCGATCGTCGCGTTCATGGGGATCGCGACGTCCGGGCTGCCGGACGGCGAGCAGGGCCTCGCGACCGGCCTCGCCACCATGACCCAGCAGGTCGCCATCACGCTCGGCATCCCGGTGATGAGCGCGGTCGCGACGGCGGCCGGGACCTCCGTCCTCGCCGGGGTGCACACGGCGACGCTGGTCAACGCCATGATCGCAGTCGCGGGGGCGGCGCTCGTCGCCGTGTTCCTGCGCCGCTCCGCACACTGATCTTCCGCGCCCGTCCGAAGGAGAGAACGCCATGGATCTCGAACTGTCCGGCAAGGTCTACATCGTCACCGGCGCGTCCGCCGGGATCGGCGAGGCCACCGCCCGCCTCCTCGCGGACGAGGGCGCCCACGTGGTCGGTGTCGCCCGGCGCCCTTCGGGGGACGGCGTCGCCGCCGACCTGACCGACCCGTCCGCCGCCCAGCGGATCGTGGACACCGCGCTCGACCGGCACGGACGGCTCGACGGCCTGGTCAACAACGCCGGTGCCCTCGAATCGCGGATCGGCTTCCTGGACGTCACCGACGCCCAGTGGCACGACACGTTCGAGCTGAACCTGCACTCAGCGATCCGGATGACCCGCGCCGCGCTGCCCGCGCTGATCGACCAGGGCGCGGGGAGCCTCGTCCACGTCGCGAGCGAGGCCGCCCGGTTCCCGGACACGCCGCTGGTGGACTACGCCGCGTCCAAGACCGCGATGCTGTCGGTGTCCAAGACGCTCGCGGGGGAGTTCGGGCGCTGCGGCATCCGCTCCAACGTCGTCACGCCCGGCCCCACCCGCACCCGGCTGTGGGACGCGCCGGGCGGGTTCGCCGACCAGCTCGCCGCGCAGTACGGGCTGCCGGTCGAGGAGGCGATCGACCGGTTCGTCCGGGAGGAGCGGCGGCTGCCCGCCGCGCGCCTGGGCACCCCGCTGGATGTGGCGCGCGTCATCGCCTACCTGCTGTCCCCGCTGGCCGTGCAGGTCACGGGCGCGGAATGGGCCGTGGACGGCGGCGCGCTCCGCCAGCTGTGAGATCGCGCCGGCCGTGTGCGGTCTGCCGGGCCCGCGGGGGCCGGCAGACCGCCGCCGCGTGTTCAGCCGGGGACCTTGTCGAGGAAGCCGTGCACGCGGTCGACGCGCCCGTCCGCGGCGAAGACCACCACGTCGAACCCGACCGCCAGCGCCTCGCCGCCCGCCGGGCCGAGTCCCCAGGTGAAGCGGGCGATGTCGTGGTGGGCGTCCACGTCCCCCTCCAGGCTGAACACCAGGCCGGGGAACTGCTGCTGCGCGGCGGCGATGAAGCCGTCCACGGCCTCGCGGCCCTCGGCCACGCCGAGCGGGTCGACGTAGACCGCGTCCTCCGTCCACACCTCGTCGATCGCGGCGCGGCGCGCGGCCGGGTCGGTCTCGTTCCAGATGGCCAGGTACTGCTCGATACGCTGCTGAACGTCGCTCATCACCGCTCCTGTGGTGTTCGTCCGGGTCTGTCCGCCCCGGTGACCACTACGGTGCCAACCGCGCGGCGGAAGATCGATTACCTCGGACGTCATGCCGGGGCCTCGGTGACGTTGATGTCGGATTCCCGCTAGTGATGAGTCCTGGCCATCGGTGATGCTGGGAGCATGCACGAGGATGTCGAAAGGTGCGTGCGGGCCGTCCAGTCGAAGGACGCGCGGTTCGACGGATGGTTCTTCACCGGGGTCGTGACCACCGGGATCTACTGCCGTCCGAGTTGCCCCGTCGTGCCGCCCAAGCCGGAGAACATGCGTTTCTACCCCAGCGCGGCGGCCTCCCAGCAGGCCGGATTCCGGGCCTGCAAGCGCTGCCGCCCCGACACCTCCCCGGGCTCCCCCGAGTGGAACCACCGCGCGGACGTCGTCGCCCGCGCCATGCGGCTCATCTCCGACGGCGTCGTCGACCGCGAGGGCGTCCCGGGGCTCGCCGGACGGCTCGGCTACAGCACCCGCCAGATCGAACGCCAGCTCAACGCCGAACTGGGCGCGGGCCCGCTCGCGCTGGCCCGGGCCCAGCGCGCGCAGACGGCGCGGCTCCTGATCGAAACGACACCGCTCCCCATGGGAGACGTCGCCTTCGCGGCCGGTTTCGCCAGCATCCGCGCGTTCAACGACACCGTGCGGGACGTGTTCGCGCTCACCCCGAGCCAACTGCGCGACCGGGTCGCCAGGGGACACCCGCCCGCGGGTTCCGGATCCCTGTCGCTGCGGCTGCCGTTCCGCGCGCCGCTCTGCCCGGACAACCTGTTCGGCCACCTGGCCGCCACCGCCGTCCCCGGCGTCGAGGAGTGGCGGGACGGCGCGTTCCGCCGCACCCTGCGGCTCCCCCATGGTCACGGCGTCGCCACGCTCCGCCCGCAGCCCGACCACGTGGCCTGCACGCTCACGCTGAGCGACCTCCGCGACCTCACGATCGCGATCAGCCGCTGCCGCTGGATGCTCGACCTCGACGCGGACCCCACCGCCGTGGACGACCTCCTGCGCGCCGACCCGGTGCTCGCCCCCCTGGTCGACAAGGCGCCGGGACGCCGCGTCCCGCGCACCGTGGACGCCCCGGAGTTCGCCGTCCGCGCCGTCCTCGGGCAGCAGGTGTCGGTCGCCGCCGCGCGCACCCACGCGGCGCGCCTGGTCACCGCCTACGGGGATCCCATCACCGACCCCCTGGGCGGGCTGACGCACCTGTTCCCGACGCCGTCCGCCCTGGCCGAGCTGGACCCGGAGACGCTGGCGTTCCCGCGGTCCCGCCGGACGACCCTCACGTCGCTGGTGGGCGCCCTCGCGCGAGACGAGATCGACCTCGGCGTAGGGAGCGACTGGGAACAGGCCCGCAAACGCCTCGGGGCGCTCCCGGGCTTCGGGCCCTGGACCGTCGAGACCATCGCGATGCGCGCACTCGGCGACCCCGACGCGTTCATCCCGGGGGACCTGGGCATACGCGCCGCCGCCCGCGCGCTCGACCTGCCCGCCACCCCGGCCGCCCTCATACGGCGTGCCACCGCGTGGCGCCCCTGGCGCGCCTACGCCGTCCAGTACCTGTGGGCGACGGGCGATCACGCCATCAACCTCCTCCCGGCCTAGAGAGGATCGACCCCATGAAAACGACGCATGCCGTCCTGGACAGCCCCGTAGGGCCGCTCACCGCGGTCGTGACGGACGGCGGCCTGTCCGGTCTCTATATGCACGAGCAGCGGCACCGCCCGCAGGAGGAGACCTTCGGCACGCCCGCCACCGACCCCGAGCCGTTCAGGACCATCAGTGAGCAGCTCGACGCCTACTTCGCGGGCGACCTCACCGAGTTCGACGTGCCCCTGAACCTGCGCGGCACCCCCTTCCAGAACCTCGTCTGGACGGCGCTCCAGGAGATCCCCTACGGCGAGACGACCACCTACGGCGCGCTCGCCGTCGAGATCGGCAGGCCCTCCGCGTCCCGCGCCGTCGGCCTCGCCAACGGCCGCAACCCGGTCAGCGTGATCGTCCCCTGCCACCGCGTCGTCGGCTCCACCGGCGACCTCACCGGCTACGGCGGCGGCCTGGAGCGCAAGCGCTTCCTGCTCGACTTCGAGCGCAAGACCAAGGGGGCCGCCGCCGCGCTCTTCTGACGGGAATGTCAGAGGGCGGGGATACCGTGCTTGACAGGGCCGGGTCTCCGGCCCTGCCAGGTCATGGAGGGGCAGGTCAAGGTGGAGTTCCGGGTCGACCGTCAAAGGCTCGCCGAGGCCGTGGCGTGGGCGGCGCGGACGCTGCCGTCCCGCCCCGCGCTGCCGGTCCTCGCGGGCATGCTCATCGAGGTCACCGGCGACGGCGAGCTGACGCTGGCGGGCTTCGACTACGAGGTGTCCGCGCACTCCCGCGTCGAGGCGGACGTCGCCGAGCCGGGGCGCGCCCTCGTCCCCGGGCGGCTCCTCGCCGAGATCGTCCGGAACCTCCCCGCCCAGCCCGTGGAGGTCTTCACCAAGGCATCCGAGGTCGTCCTGCGGTGCGGGCCCGCCGAGTTCGGGCTGCTCACGATGCCCGTCGAGGACTACCCCACCCTCCCCGAGCCGCCCGCCCGCGCGGGCACCGTCCCCGGCGACCTCTTCGCCGCGGCCGTCGCCCAGGTCGTCCCGGCGGCGGGCCGCGACGACACCCTGCCCATGCTCACCGGCGTCCGCATCGACATCGAGGGCGACACGATGTGGCTCGCCTGCACCGACCGCTACCGCATCGCGGCCCGCGAGCTCACCTGGAGCCCCTCCGACCCGGCCTTCACCGCGGGCGTCGTCGTCCCCGCCCGCACCCTCGCCGACACCGCCAAGGCCATCCGCCCCGGCGCCGAGGTCGCCATCGACCTCGCCGGAACCGCCGACACCCTGATCGGCGTCTCCGGCGGCGGCCGCAGCATGACCAGCCGCCTCCTGGACGACCAGTACATCAACTACAGGTCCCGCCTGGCCGGCACCTGGGCCTCCATCGCCGAGATCGACACGGCCCCCTTCGTCGAGGCCCTCAAGCGCGCCGCCCTCGTCACCGAGCGCGGCACCCCGATCCGGCTGTCGTTCACGGCGGGCGAGGTCCGCATCAGCGCCGCGTCCGGCGACTCCGCCCGCGCCAACGAGAGCCTCGCGGTGGACCTGACCGGCGACGACGTCGAGGTCGCCTTCAGCCCCCAGTACCTCCTGGACGGCCTCGCCGGCATCGACACCCCGCGCACCCGCCTGGAATGCGCGGGCCCCACCAAGGCGTCCCTCCTGACCGCCATCCCCGAAGAGGAGGACTCCGAAGCCGCCGACACGGGCTACCGCTACCTGGTCATGCCCGTCCGCCTGACCTCCTGACCGACCCAAGGAGCCCCTGCCCGCCCCCCGAATCCCAAGCACCCCGTCCTCACCGCCCTGCCCCCGAAGCCAAGGCCGTGCCTCGTCCGAGCCCACCGGACACGCACCCCGAACCGCGTGCACTAGAGAGCTGCGCGTGACTTTGTCCCCTTCCGAGCCTGAAGCGCACACGGGCGCGGTCACCCTTATCCGTCCCGCTCCAGATTTCCGTCCTGCGGTCCTCACGAGGCGCGGCACGGCCCGCCAGGGCTCGATCGCGCAGGAGCAGGACGCCCCATGCGCGCGACCCCTTCGCCTCATTCAGGGATTTGATCGCCGGGAGTTCATTGGCGAACCTGGGTCAGTAGGATGACCGGGAAGTTCACTAGATCGACCACAGCGGAGGGGCCGGAATGCTGGAGCGGATCACCGTCGATGAAGCTGTGCGCGCCCTGCGTCCGGACTTCGCCGTGCTGGTCATGACGGCCGAGGGGCTGACGAACGGTCCGAGTGACGAGCAGTCGGCGGACTGGCTTGCCGGGGCCGCCGCGAAAGCGGCAGACGACCCGCACGTGGAGGCGTGGCGCGAGGCGTACCGGGCCTTCGGCGCCAAACCGCAGCGCACCCGCCCCTCGGTGGACGCGCTGCTCCGCCGGGCCGACGCGCTGCCGTCCATCAACCGCGTCGTGGACGCCTACAACGCGGTCAGCGTCGAGTACGCGC
This sequence comes from Actinomadura sp. NEAU-AAG7, assembly GCF_018603865.1. Classification (NCBI taxonomy): domain Bacteria; kingdom Bacillati; phylum Actinomycetota; class Actinomycetes; order Streptosporangiales; family Thermomonosporaceae; genus Actinomadura; species Actinomadura sp. NEAU-AAG7. The sequence goes on along the minus strand of NZ_JAHFZY010000001.1, from coordinate 519,077 downwards.
TGCCGATCGGCGGCGAGGACCTCGACGCCTACCAGGGACCGGCGCGCCTGGTCAGGGCCACCGGAGACGAGCCGTTCGACGTGATCACAAGCGGTGAGCCCGCCGTCGAGCACCCGTCCCCGGGTGAGGTCGTCTGGCGGGACGACGAGGGCGTGACGTGCCGCCGCTGGAACTGGCGCCAGTGCGTCCGGACGCGCCTGACGGAGAACACGAAGAACGGCCTGTTCCTCCTCGAACGCCTGGAGCCCTATTCCCTGGACCGGCTGACCGAGGCAGGCGAGGAACTGGCGACACGACTCCGCGCGATCTCGCCCGGCGCTCACATCCAAAGCCGCCTCATCGGCGGGCGGTGATGGTCACGGCCCTAGCGCTCAGCGCGGCCCTCGCCTACGGCGTCGCGGACTTCCTCGGCGGCGCGGCGGCCCGCCGCTCGACCGCGCTGAAGGCCCTGGCCTGGTGCGTCCCGATGGGCTTGGCCGTCGTGCTCGCCTCCGCGCTGCTCACCGGCGGCGGCACCGGATGGGGCCCGATGGCCTGGGGATTCGGCGCGGGCCTGGCGGGCGGGACGGGCCTGATCACCTTCTACCGGGCGCTCGCGCGAGGCCCGATGAGCGTGGTCGCCCCCGTATCCGCCCTCGCCGCCGCCGTGCTGCCGGTAGCGGTAGGCACGATGCAGGGCGAGCGGCTGGACGCGACGGTCCTGCTCGGCGTCCTCCTCTGCCTGGTCGCGATCGCCCTGGTCAGCATGGAGGAAGGCAGCGCCGACGAGACCGCCCCCGCCGCCTCCGGATGGCGGCGCCTCCTGGACTCGGGCCCGCTGATGGCCGGGGTGTCCGGCACCTGCTTCGGGATCTTCTTCATCCTCCTGAAGGAGGCCGGGGACGGCGGCGGCCTATGGCCGCTGGTCGCCGCCCGCGTAGGCAACGTCGTGGTCGTCTTCACGGCCCTGCTGTACCTGAAGATGTTCGGCGGCGCCACCGAGCCCACCCCACCAGGAGCCCGACGCACGCTCATCGCCCTGACTCTCCTGTCGGGCGCCCTCGACGCCGGCGCGAACGCCCTCTACTTCATCGCCGTCCAGGACGGCCTGCTCAGCCTCGCCGCCGTCCTCACGTCCCTCTACCCGGCGATCACGGTCCTCCTGGCCCGAATCACCTACAGCGAGCGCCTCCGCACCGTCCAACGCCTGGGCATGGCCATAGCAGTAGCAGGCGTAGCCCTCGTAACCGTCGGCTGACCACGCCCCCCACCCAAAACGCCCTGACCCCAGATATCGACCCCTCACAGGGCAACGAGGACAAGAAGCTGCCGACACCGCGCACTCCGAAGGATCAGTCGCGAACCCCCGTGGGGGGGCGATGAGGACCCGGAACGGCGCCACGACCGCCTCCGCATCCTGCGGTTGCGAACCCTCCTGGGGCGATGAGGACATGACCACCAGACCTCAGCGGTCGAGCAACGACAAGTTGCGAGCCCTCGTGGGGGCGATGAGGACCGGGCCTTGTACCGGACTCCCGCCGCTCGGAACGCCAGGTTGCGAACCCTCGTGGGGACGATGAGGACCTCCAGGAGCGCCCCGCGCCGCTCGTCCCCGGTAGGTTGCGAACCCTCGTGGGGGCGATGAGGACCGTTGCCAAGCACCTGCATCCAGTGAACGGAGGTATTGAGGTTGCGAACCCTCGTGGGGGCGATGAGGACGCCATGGTAGAGCCGCTGGCTGGATGGCGCACGGGCGAACGTACATGGAGCGCGATTTCAGCAAGCCTCCGGTTGTGCGCGTGACTCCGGCGTGTCGCTGAAACGGTCAGTAGCGCTCTCGGACGGCACAAAGCGCCATTGGGCACTGACGAGGTCGTTGCTCATGGGGGGAGCAGGTTCCGGGCGGCGGTTCGTAGGGCGCGGGCCGCGTTCTGGGTGAGTGGTTCGCCGTGGCCGAAGCAGGCGATCTCGGTGTCGAGGGCTGCCAGCCGCTGGAAGGAGGCGGCCGCTGCTGGTGGGTCGGCGTTGAACACGCCGAGGATGACGCTTCCGTCGGGGGTGCGCGCCACCGTGTCTCCGGTGAACAACACCTTCGGGCCGGGGAGGTGCAGAGCGACGCTGCCGGGTGTGTGGCCTGGCGCGGCCACGGCTTGGGCGCCGCCACCGAAGTCGAGGACGTCGCCGTCGTCGAGCTCGTGGTCCACATGCACCGGTGCGGGCGGCTCTGCTGGCAGTTGCTTGCGGGCCTGCTCCAATATGGGCCGCTCCCAGTCGGCGAGGATCGGGGGCGGGCCTGTCGTCTCGCCGCGGATGAACGGCGCGTCGGCGCGATGTGCGATGACGCGTACGTCTCCCCACTCTGCGATCTCGGCTGCGGCGCCGACGTGGTCTTCGTGGAAGTGTGTCAGCACCAGTCGTCGCAGGTCCGCCGGGTCGTGGCCGAGATCGCGGATCCCCTTGGCGATCAGTGGTGCGCTGCCGGAGGCGTAGGTGTCGATGAGGGTGAGGCCGTCGGGGTCCTGCCACAGATACGCGTTCGCCACGGGGAAGCGGAGCAGGTGCAGGCCGGGGAGCAACCGGATGACGTCCATGCGGCCGATGCTAGGAGCCCGCCGGACACCGCAGAGAGATCTACGCCCTGCGCGGATCGGCTATGAGCGGAAGCAAGACGGCGGCCGGAGGGCGGGACCGTAGGGCCCGCCCTCGTGGCTGTCGGTGGCGGTGGTGGTGGGATTCGAACCCACGGAAGCTTGCACTTCACACGCTTTCGAGGCGTGCGCCCTCGTCCACTAGGCGACACCACCGCGGGGAAGCCTACCGGACTCTGCGGTGCGTGAAGAACTCGGAGAGGAGTGCGGCGCACTCGGGGGCCATCACCTCGGCGACGACCTCGGGGCGGTGGTTGAGGCGGCGGTCGCGGACGACGTCCCAGAGGGAGCCGACCGCGCCGGCCTTCAGGTCGACGGCGCCGTAGACGAGGCGGTCGAGGCGGGCCTGGACGGCGGCTCCCGCGCACATCGTGCACGGTTCGAGGGTGACGACCAGTGTGCAGCCGGACAGGCGCCAGGTGCCCAGGGCGGACGCGGCGCGCCGCATGGCGACGATCTCCGCGTGGCCGGTGGGGTCGGCGGTGCGCTCGCGGTCGTTGTGGCCGGTGCCGATGATCTCGCCGGAGGCGTCCAGGACGACGGCGCCGACCGGGATCTCGCCCGCTTCGAAGGCCACGCGCGCCTCGTCCAGCGCCCGGCGCATCGCCTGCTCGGGGTCAGTCACGGAGGCGGTCGAACTCCTCGCCGAAACCGGCCTGCTCGGCGACCGCGAGCAGGGCGTCGCCGGGCAGGGCCCGCTCGCCGAGGTCGCTGAGGCGGCCGGGGTCGATGCCGAGGTCGTCCAGCAGGGCGGGGTCGCCGGCGGCGTCGCCGTCGGGGACCTCGCCGACGAGTTGGGTGAACAGCGAGCCGATGCCGTCCTCGCGGACGGTCGAGACGTACGCGCGGGGCTCGTCCTGGCCGTCCAGGCGCAGGACGGCGAACCAGTCGTCGTCCTGTTCGATCAGCAGCACCACGGGGTCGCCGTAGGACTCGACGGCCGCCTCCCGCATCAGGTCGGCGACGTCGTCGACGCCCTCGGCCTCGGCGAGGACGGCCTCGGTCCCGATCCAGCCCTGCGGGGTCCGCGCGAAGACGGCGGCGAAGTACGACACGTGGCCATTGTGGCCCAGGCCGGCGCCCCGATCACACCCCTGGCCAGCAAGGTGTCCGATTCGTTCCCAAGGTCAGCCGACGGTGTCGAGGGCGCGCTCGAAGGCGGCGGCGAAGCCGAGCCGGCCCGCGATGCTGAGGAGCATCTCGTCGGGGTACAGCTCCAGGTCGCCGGAGATGGCGCCGATCTCCATCTCGTCCAGCCCGAGGTCGGCGAAGATCGACATGTCGCCGACGGGGAGGACCTGGTCGAGCTCCTCGTCGTCGGGGATCGGGATGTCGAGGTACTCCAGGACCTGCCCGGCGAGCGGCCAGTCGACCGAGGCCGTGACGTCCGACAGGAAGACCATCACCTCGTCGCCCAGCAGCCGGATCGCGACGAAGAAGTCGTCGCCGACCGACACGAGCCCGACGGTGCCGCCGAGGCTCGGCTGCTGGCGCAGGGCATGGATCAAGCCCGCCAGATCCCCGGTGAGGGCCACCGGGAGGATCTCGGCCTCCCAGCGCTCGTCTTCCCGGTACACCACGACGGCGAAGTCCGTCGCGTCAACATCCGTCATTTCCACCCCACCGGCGCGGTTCCTGCCAGGGCATGGTCGCAGATGCGGCGCGCCCTCGCGTGCCCCACGGCCAAACTCGCCACCGCACCCGCGTGTGAGATCGGGAGTCAGTGCCGCATTTCCGGCGCACGATGTAGAAAGCTACTGGATGTCCGTCAGTTCAGGCGGAAGGTGCGGCGGCGCAGCGCCGCGTGGATGCGCGCGCGGCGGGAGCGGTGCGGGGTCACGCGTCGGCGCAGCTCGCGGGCCTCCGCGAGTTCCCGCAGGAAGATCGCGCGGCGGCGCAGCCGTTCGCGCACCTCCTCGGGGGTCACGTCACCCTGCCGGTCCTCGGCGGGGCGTGCTGTGACTTCGGTCACCGGGGGCGTCGGGGGGTCGGGCGCGGGCTCGCGGACCCGCGCCGGCTGCTGATCACTCTCGCTGCTCATATCGGCATACTGCCCAGCTCAGAGACGTCCTATCCTGGTCCACAAGGGTCTGGCAGGCGCTGCACGGTGCACTACGGTGTGCCCATGCAGACCCTCGCCGTCGACCATCCGCTCGTCGCGCACAAGCTCACCACGCTGCGGGACGTCCGCACGGACTCCCCCACGTTCCGCCGCCTGGCGGACGAACTGGTCACCCTTCTGGCGTACGAGGCTACCCGCGACGTCAGGGTCGTCGAGGCGACCGTCGCGACACCGCTCGTCGAGGCCGGCGGCGTCCAGCTCGCGAGCCCGAAGCCGCTGGTCGTGCCGATCCTGCGCGCGGGCCTCGGGATGCTGGACGGTATGACGCGGCTGCTGCCCACCGCCGAGGTCGGCTTCCTCGGCATGATCCGGGACGAGGGCACCCTCCAGGCCCAGACGTATGCGACGCGCCTCCCCGACGACCTGTCCGGCAGGCAGTGCTACGTCCTCGACCCGATGCTCGCCACCGGCGGGACGCTCGCCGCCGCGATCAAGCTGCTGCTCGACCGGGGCGCCGACCACGTCACCGCCCTCTGCCTGCTCGCCGCCCCCGAGGGCCTGAAGTACCTGGAGCAGGCGTTCGCCGACACGGCCGCGCCCGTCCGGGTCGTCACGGCCGCGATCGACTCGCACCTGAACGAACAGGGCTTCATCATGCCCGGCCTGGGGGACGCCGGAGACCGCCTCTACGGCGTCGTCTGACCCCGGGGCGTTCAGGATTCGTTCGTCGCCGGTACGGCGGATGTTCGTTCCAGGTGGCAAGGGGTAATAACGCGCTACGGAACGTCAGTGCGCGTTCCCCTCCGCCGTCCCGGCACAGGGGACCGTTTCGGACCGGGCGGTGCGAGCGAGGCCGAGGATTCATGATGGCTCACCAAGGGGATGGCGACCTGCGGCGCTACGCCGTGATCGGCGAGCGGCTGGGCGAGGAGTTCGAAGGGGTGCACGCGGACGAGACCGTGGCCCGCTGCGTGTCCGCCGCGCGGTACGGAGCCGAGGAGGTCACCGGGGCGGCGCCGCCCGAACTCGTCGAACGGATCGCGCGGCGGCATCTGGAGGTGCTCGCCACGGTGGCGGCCGAGAAGCGGCGCCGGGCGCGCCGGTCCTCCCTCGACAACGCGCCATGACGGTCGGCCCCGTCCCGATCGTGGTCTGAGGAGTCACGCCAACGCGCCATAGTCCTTGCTTTGCCGGTGATGCGGGCTGTGCGAAACTGAACCGGGGTTCGTGACGCTCCGGGAGGCAGCCTTGCCCGCAGGGAAGTACATGACAGCGGCCGCCGCGGCCTCGGTGCCCGCGGCGGGTTCGCCGGCCGCTCTCGTCCCGGCGCTCGGCTGAGGCCCGGATGAGGCTCGTCACCCCCGGCGACTCCGCCCCCGCGTCCGTCAACAAGTACCTCCTCCCGCACGAGAACCAGGTCATCACCGTCCGGCGGCACCCGGCGGTGCTGATGGTGCCGGTCGGGTTCCTGCTCGGCGGTCTGATCGTCGCGAGCATCCTGAGCAACACCGCCGGGGGCGGCGGCTCGGCCATCTCGTGGATCTGGTGGGCCTGGCTGATCCTGCTCGCCTGGTTCGTCTGGCGGGTCGCGGAGTGGTCGGTCGACTACTTCGTGATCACCAACCAGCGCATGCTGCTGACCACCGGCCTCATCACGCGCAAGGTCGCGATGATGCCGCTGGCCAAGGTGACCGACATGAGCTTCAAGCGCACGATCGCCGGACGCATGCTCGGCTACGGCGAGTTCGTGCTGGAGTCCGCCGGTCAGGACCAGGCCCTGTCCACCGTCGAGTACCTCCCCTACCCCGAGCAGCTCTACCTGGAGGTATGCGAGATGATCTTCCCCAACAAGAACCCCTCGGACGACTGACCGCACGGCCATGCGACCCGCGTTCCGCTCGGCGAGCGCCACGCGGGACGAGCGAGCCGCGCCTCCGAGGGCCGATCGGCCTGCGGTTTTCCACGAGGACGGGCCGGTATCCCGGGTTTCCCGGCGATCTTGGGGGGATCGTCGGATACGGTCGGAGTCGAAAAGGCGTCGCGCTCGCCGGGGGTCCCGGCGGGCCGCCGACCCGTCCGCAGGCCGCGCGCAGGGGCGCGGCAGGACAGCGCGGACGGACGCGGCGGGCCGCGCGGGGGCGGCCCCAACCGCCGTCGAACCGGCACCGCGCGGCGCTCGAACCACCGGTCCAAGGGGGGTGGACAGGTCTGAACGCGCGGGTGCTTGTCTTGCCGCTTCATTACTCTCGATGTGCGATAACCCGCAATGTGCAATCATGTCGGCACCCCAGCCGCCTGATTACTTCCGCTAAGTGAGTCCACATGCCGGGTCCAGGCAACGTCGGCGAACGTGTCCGCAACCTGCGGCTGACCAGACGCTTGTCGCAGGCACAGCTCGCCGGTCACGACCTTTCCGACAGCTACATCTCATTGATCGAGTCCGGTAAGCGCACGCCGACGCCGACCGTGCTGCGAATGCTGGCCGAGCGCCTCGGCTGCACTCCGGAGTACCTCGCCGAGGGCGTCGAGCCGGAGCAGCGCGCCCATCTGGAGGTGCGGGAGCGCCATGCGCACCTCGCGCTGCTGGGCGGCGACCCCGTGACCGCCGAGGCGGGCTTCGACGAGGTGATCGCGCGCAGCGACGACCAGGAGCTGACGGCGCGCGCCCGCTGGGGCCGCGCCCGCGCCCTGGAGGAGCTCGGCCGCACCGACGAGGCCATCGCGCTGTTCGAGGAGCTGCGCGAGCAGGCCGAGCGGGATCCGGGCCGCGCGAGCTGGCTGCCGCCGGTGATCGCGCTGGCCCGCTGCTACCACGCGGTCGGCGACCTCGGCCAGGCGATCGCGCTCGGCGAGCGCGCCATGGAGCGGCTGCGGCGGCTCGGGCTCGGCGTGGGCCAGGAGCACACCGAGGCGGGCCGGATCCTCCTGCTCGCCTATGTGGATCGCTCCGACCCGCGGCGCGCCCACGAGATCGGGCGGCGGCTGCTGTTCCCCGAGGTGCCGGGGGACGTCTCGTCCACCAGCGCCTCCTACCAGCGGGCCAGCCTCCTCGCGCTGGACGAGGGCACGATCGGCGATTCGCTGTACTTCGCCGACCAGGCACTGGCGGCGCGCGGCGACGGCCTTCCCGTCCAGACGCACGCGCGGCTGCATCTGGCGGCGGCAAAGGCGCTGCTCAGGGGCGTCCCGCCGTTCTCGGACGCGGCGCCCTCGCCGCTTCCGGGGGACGCCGGCGGGGTGGTCCCCACGTCCGGCGAGTACAGCGGGACGGGTCTGCCGGGCATCGAGCGGCCCCGCGCGGAGGGGACGAGGGAGAGCGCGCAGGAGGCGCTCGGGCTTCTCCAGGGCGCCGCCGACCTCAGGGGCGCCGAGGCGACCGAGAGCGTCATCGCCAAGGCGCGCGCGCTCGTGCTGGTGGGCGAGGTGGACCAGGCGATCGTCCTGCTGGAGGAGTTCATCGACGCGGGCACGGCGCTCGCGCCGCCGGGCAACGGACCCCGTCCGGTGCCCGCGCCGCCCGACAACGAGCTCGTCGCGCGTAGCCAGCGCACCGTCCTGGCCCGGCTGGTCCTGGCGCGGGCCCGTGTCGCCCAGGGCGACCCCGGCGCCGCCCAGGCCGTCCTCAGGGCCGCCTCGGAGCAGCTCACGACCCTTCCGGCCGGGCGTCCGGCCGCCCATCTCTACCGTGAGCTGGGCGAGATGTACGAGCTCGTGCGCAGCAACGACGACGCCGCGGCGGCCTACCGCCGGGCGCTGGAGGCCGCCGGCCTGCACCCCGCGCGGGCGCAGGAGGCGACCAGCGACCTCGGACGCGTCTGACCGTCCCTGGTTGGTGACACTGGACCCCGGAATAAATCCTGGGTACCAGTGTTCCTAACATAGAGACATGGGATGACCGGATGTCGCTGTGACGGGCGGCACCCTGTGTTCCGAACCGCAGCCGACCGAGGGGGACCGTTGACCCTGCGCACCGCCCGCCGCTCGTCGCTGGTCGACCAGGTGATCGACCAGCTCAGGAGCGAGATCACCGGGGGGACCTGGCCGCTGGGCGCGAAGATCCCGGCCGAGCCGGTGCTGTCGGAGACCCTCGGCGTCGGCCGCAACACCGTCCGGGAGGCGGTGCGCGCCCTCACGCACGCCGGGCTCCTGGAGAGCCGCCAGGGCGACGGGACGTACGTGCGCGCCGTCAGCGAGCTGTCCGGCGCCGTCCGGCGGCGCCTGGAGACGGCGGAGCTGGTCGAGATCCTGGAGGTCAGGCGAGGGTTCGAGGTCGAGGCCGCCCGGCTCGCCGCCGAGCGCAGGACGCCGGAGGACATCGCCGCGATCACCACCGCGCTCGCCGAGCGGAACGCGGCCTGGGCGGCGGGAGACCACGCCGTCTTCGTCGAGGCCGACCTCGCGTTCCACACCGCCGTCGTCGACGCCACCCACAACCGGGTGCTGACCGACCTCTACCGCGACTTCAGCGCGGCGCTCCGCGCCAGCATCGGCGCCGCCGGGATCCTCCTGGAGCACGCCGACGTCCCGCACGGCCCCATCGCCTCCGCCATCGAGGCCGGGGACGTGACGGCCGCCACGGCCGCGACGCATGCGTGTCTGGACCAGATCCTGGCCTCGACGAAACCCCGCGTCCGCACCACTTGAAGGGACGCCCCCGCCGGGACGTCCGTGCCGCCTCCGACTTCCGCGATCGCCAGATCTCCTAGCGCCGCCGAGTAGCCCGACTGCGCCTCGGCACGCCCGGGATCGTTCGTGCAGCCCTCCGAAACCGAAGACCTGCCCAGTTCGACGCGCCATGACGGCGCATGACGAAGGTGAAATGACTACCTCGGCCATGACCCCGACCACCCGCGTCTCGCGCGCCACGGCCGCCTGGTCGCTCGCCGGCCTGGTGCTGCTGACGATCAACCTGCGCGCCGCGATCACCGGCGTCTCGCCGCTGCTCGGCGATCTGCGCGACGCGCTCTCGCTCTCGGGCGTGCAGGTCAGCGTGCTGACCACGCTCCCGGTGCTGTGCCTCGGCCTGTTCGCGTCGCTGGCGCCGGTGCTCGCGCGCCGGGTGGGGGCGGAGGTCGCCATCGCCGGATCGCTCGTGATGATCACGGCGGGGATCGTGGTCAGGGTCGTCCCGTCGCCGGTCGCGCTCTACCTTGGAACGGTCCTGGCCGGGGCGGGGATCGCGATGGGCAACGTGCTGATGCCCGCCGTCATCAAGCGCGCCTTCCCCGAGCGCGTCGGGTCGCTGACCGGCCTCGCGATGATGCTGATGGCCGCGAGCGGCGCCGTCGCGGCCGGGCTCGCCGTGCCGCTGGACGCGGCGGGCGGCTGGCGGCTCGCGCTCGCGGTGTGGGCCGTCCCGTCGCTGATCGCCGCGCTGACCTGGGGGCCTCTGGCCCGCGGCGCCCGCCGCGACCGCCCCCGGCAGGAAGGCGCCCCCCGCGCGGCCCGCGCCGGCGGGACGCTGCTGCGCTCGGCCAAGGCGTGGTTCGTGGCCGCGTTCATGGGCCTGGCGTCGCTGATGTTCTACGTGCTGATGTCATGGTTGCCGGAGATCATGCGGGACGCGGGATACGCGCCCGCGACGGCCGGGATGATGGTCTCGGCCATGCTGATCGTCGGTATCCCGCTCGGGTTCCTCGTCCCGGTGTTCGCCGCGCGGCTGCGCGACCAGCGTGCCCTCGTCGTCGCCGTGGCGGCGACGATGGTCGTCGGGATCCTCGGGCTGCTGGCCGCGCCCGAGGCCGGCTGGGTCTGGGTGCTCACGCTCGGCCTCGGGACCGGCAGCGCGTTCCCGCTCGCCTACACGCTGCTGAGCCTGCGGTCGCCGAGCCCCTCGGTCGCCGCGCGGCTGTCCGGGATGGCCCAGACCGGCGGTTATCTCCTCGCCGCGGCGGGGCCGCTGGCCGTGGGCGTCCTGCACAGCGTCACGGGCGGCTGGGAGGTCTCGCTCGTCCTCCTGCTCGCGCTCGTGGTGCCCGAGCTGGTCTTCGGCCTGCTGGCCGCGCGACCCGGGTTCGTGCGGCCGAGCCCGGACCGGGTGGAGCACCTGGTCGAGGCCAAGGAGATCAGGCTCCCCGAGCCCGCCAGGGCCCGCTGAGGCTCCAAGCCGTCCGTGCGACCGTGGCCTCAGAGTTCGAGCTTGAACCCCTCGTGGCTCCGGACGAAGCCGAGCGAATCGTAGAAGCGGTGCGCGTCGTCGCGGCGGCGGTCGCTGGTCAGCTGCATCAACGTGCAGCCCCGCGAACGCGCGCGGTCGATGGTGTGGCGGAGCAGGAGACGCCCGAGCCCGGCGCCGCGCCGGTCGGCCCTGATCCGGACGGCCTCCACATGCGCGCGTTCCTGCCCGTGCCGTCCCAGGCCCGGGATGTAGGTGACCTGGAGGCAGCCCACGGCGGCGCCGCCGTCGTCGAGGACGAGAATCTCGTTGCGCGGGTCGGCGTCGACGGTCTCGAACGCGCGGATGTACGCCTCGTCCACCGTCGCGACGCCGTCGGTGAGCAGCGCGACGATGTCCGCGAGGTCGGCACGGACGGCCGGACGGACGATCACCCGTGCATGTCCACGGCGTCGAGGTCCAGGACCCGCGCGTGCAGGACGACCCGCTGGTGCAGCGCGGCGCGCAGGGCGCGGTGCAGGCCGTCCTCCAGGTAGAGCTCGCCCTTCCACTGGACGACGTGCGGGAACAGGTCGCCGTAGAAGGTGGAGTCCTTCGCCAGGAGCGACTGGAGGTCGAGCTCGCGTTTGGTGCTGACGAGCTGGTCGAGGCGGACCTGGCGGGGCGGGATCTTGGCCCAGTCCCGGGACGAGAGTCCGTGCTCGGGATAGGGCCTTCCGTCACCCACCGCCTTGAAGATCACGCCCTGAGTCTACGGGGTCGCATGGGGCCGGAGAAGGCACGGCAACTGAAGGGGTCACCGGGTTTCGCGAATCCGGTAAACCACTGACATCGCCGCTCGGCGACGCGGTGAATAACTACGTCGCCGTGGCCGCGTCCAGCCTGGCCCCGCCGCGCCCGAGAGGGTCGCCCAGATCACACCCGGCCCTTCTTGGCCGCGTCGAGGAAGGACCTCCATTCCGCCGTTCCGAAGCGCAGCACGCCCGCACCGGGAGCCTTGGAGTCCCGGACCAGAAAGGCGCCCCGTCCATCCCGGGCTATTTCGACGCAGTCCTGGCCGTCCCCGCTGTGCCTGCTCTTTCGCCAGGTGGGGCCCGATGGGGTGGACGTGATCAAGCTGGGTCTCCGATCCGTGGTGGTCGTGGGGGGCGTCCTACATCTCGTCCGCGGCGCGGCGGATGAAGGCGCTGGATTCGTCCGGGGGGATCGCTCGTTCGCGGAGCTGCTCGAAGGCGAGATGGTAGCGGTAGACCTCCATCTCGTCCTCCACGTAGACGCTTCCCCGGAGAAGTTCCACAAAGACCATATCGGTCTGCGGATGGGGGAATTTGAGCGTGATGAATGATCCGGCCATCGCGGCGTGCGCGCCGGCGTCGAACGGCAGCACCTGGATCACCACGTTCGGCATCTCGGCGAGCGCGGACAGATGTTCGAGCTGCGCCTTCATGACCGCCGGGCCGCCCACGCGCCGCCGGATGGCCGCCTCGTCCAGCACGACGTGCAGATCGACGGGCGGCTCCTCACGCAGGCGCCGCTGCCTGCGCAGCCGGACGTCCACCCGCCTCTCGACCCTGCCCGGGGCGGGGTCGACGACCATGCCGATCAGGGCGCGGGCGTACTCCTCGGTCTGTAGGAGCCCGTTCAGGGACTGCGCGCTGTAGCAGCGCAGGGCCTGGGTCTCGGCTTCGAGGCCGATGTAGTCGGCGTAGTCGCTGCCGACATCGGGGAAGGCGTCCCACCAGCCGCGTTCCTCGGCCCCCCGCGCCATCGCGAGCAGCCGCTCGCGGTGGCTGCCGGTGACGTGGTAGAGGTCGATGAGCTTGCCGAGGTCGCCGGGCCGGACGAGCGTGGCCGCCGTCTCGACCCGCGACACCTTGGCGCTGGACCACCCGAGGCTGCCGGCGACCTCCTCGCCCGTCAGCCCCTCGATCTCGCGCAGCCTGCGGAGTTCGCGGGCGAGCTGCCGCGCCCGCACCGGTGGTGAGCGGCGTTCTGCCATATGGACCTCCGCCAGGCAGCCGACTGCTATGTTGCAAGGCTGCAAGCAATACTACGTGAAAGCTTGCATGTATCGCTACGTTCCCGCATGCTGAGACTTGGGGAGTGGGGCCCTGTGGCCTCGGGAGGCGAGAGCCTTGGCGATACCGGCACCAGAGCACGCACGTCCGGCGCGGGCGTGACCGCGGATGGACGAGCGAAACGGCATGATCGCGGGGGAGCCGCGTCCGGACGAGGGGCGGCTCGGCTACCACTTCCTCGCCGCCGTCGACATCGAGGGCTTCAGCCGCCTCCACACCCTCGAACAGGTGCGGACCCAGCGCGCGCTGAGCGTCGCGCTGGACGCCGCCGCGCACGCGGCCGGCCTCGACCGGCACCGCTGGACGATCCAGGTCACCGGCGACGGCGAGCTCGCCGTCCTGCCGCCCGGAATCGACGGGCCGCGCCTCGTCGCCGACTACCCGCACGAACTCGCCGACGCTCTAGCCGCCGTGAACCGGACCCGGCACCCGGCATCGCCCCCGTCCGCGCCCCGACTGCGGGTGCGGCTCGCCCTGCACCACGGCCCCGTCGCCGACGGCCACCTCGGCCCGGCCGGCAGCGGCCCCATCGTGATCTCGCGCCTGCTCGACCTCGACCCCCTGCGCGCCGAGCTGTCCCGCCAGGAGGACGAGGACCTCGCCCTGATCGTCTCCCCCGCCCTCTACGACGACGTGGTCAGGAGCCGTTTCCGCGGCCTCGATCCGGAGGGCTTCTATCCGGTGGAGCAGATGGTCAAGGGCGTGCGGCACCTCGGCTACATCCGCGGCGGCCGGGAGCCGTCCGCCCCCGCCGCCCGTCCGCGCGCGGGCCCGCCGCGGACGCCGGTTCCCCTATTCTCACTCGGCCGAAGGGGACGGACAATCCCGGCGCCGCAATGACCGGTGGGCGAACTCTTGCCGAGCGGACAATACCGGGATAGAACTCGATCAGGGACGAGACTCCGGTATGTGTTCGAACCCCGGCACCATCCGGTCCGGGGTCCTTTTGGCTGAGAGGGATGTAATGTCGGCTCCTGATTGGTCCACCGCCGCGTGGCGCAAGAGCGCTCGCAGCAACGGTATCGGCAACTGCGTCGAGGTCGCGACATCCGGCGGCATGATCGGTGTCCGCGACTCCAAGGACATCTCCGGAGGCGTGGTGCTCGTCTTCGCCAAGGACGACTGGTCGGCGTTCACCGGCACCGTCAAGGCGGCTCGCGCCCGCCACTGAAACGCTCCCTCCCCCGGTTTTCGTCCGCCCCCCGCTGATCAAGCGCGGTCCCTGCGGCCATCACCGGCGAATCCGGAGTACGTTCGCGGCTTGGACGTGTCATTCGTTGGGGGCACGTCCAAGCCGCGTTTCGTCTTGCCGCCATGCGGAGTCTCTGAACGATCATAGTTTTGGCCGCACGCCCACAACGGGAAGGCGAAAACGTTTGATCCCAACCGAGCTGTAAGGCCCAAAAACGGAACCGGAAGATCCCGCCATCGGGCCGCGCCGTCGGCTCGGCCGGCCCACCGGCCCGCCCCGACCGGGTGGCGGCGGCAGCCGGGGTATAGCTTGCAGCAAAGGCATCGGCAGAGCCCCATCGGCAGGGCCCCACCGGAGGCAGGCGCTTCATGGCTGAGTTCAAGGTCTTCCCCGATCCCGCCTCGCTCGCGCGGGAGGTCGCGGCGAGAGCGATAAGGGAGATCGACGAATCCGCCGGCGAGAATGGCGCGGCGACCTGGGTGCTGGCGGGCGGCAGCACTCCGGCGGCGGCCTATCGCATCATCGCCGAACACGCGGCGGACGTCGCCTGGGACCGCGTCAGCGTCATCATGGGCGACGAGCGATGCGTGCCGCTCGACCACCCCGACTCCAACTGGCGTCAGGCGGTCGACCTGCTGCTCTCCAAGGTCCCGATCCCCGAGTCCGGTCGGACGCCGCCTCCCGTGCACCTGCCGCCGGCCGAGGCCGCCGCCGAATACGCGAACGTCCTGGGCGCCCTCCTCGGGCAAACGGAATTCGGCCCCCGCCTCGACCATGTCTGGCTCGGCATGGGAGAGGACGGCCATTGCCTCTCCCTCTTCCCCGGCCACCCGGAACTCGACGTCACGGAACCGAGCGTCATTCCCGTCCTCGATTCCCCCAAGCCGCCGCCGGCCCGCATCACCCTCACCCTCGGCGCGCTCCGCGCGACCCGGAACTGCCTGATCATCGCGGCGGGCGCGGGCAAGGCCGCCGCCGTCGCCGCGGCGCGATCGGGCGACCTGGACCTTCCGGTGGCACTGGCCGCCCACACCATCGAAGAAGCGGGCGGAACAGTCACCTGGCTCGTGGACGAGGCCGCCGCGGGAAACTAGCCGGTCACCGCGCCGAGAGCCGAATCAGGGCCGGACGACCCTCGGACGCTCGACCGTGCCGGGAAGGTCGGTGACCTCCCAGGCCGCCTCGATCATCTGGAAGATCTCGTTCAGCGCGGCGTCCGGATCGGCCGCCTCGCGGGCCAGGGAGAAGGCGTCGATCGCGAACCTGGCGATCGTCCGGCAGGACGTCGTGGAGTCCGGCAGGCCGAACTCGGCGGCCATGGCCGCCGCCAGCGATTCCGCGTGGCGCAGCCGCATCGCGCTCTCGTACTGCCGCAGGGCGGGTGACTCGTCGATCATCTCCCAGATCGGGAGGGCGCCCTCGGCCCCGCAGTGCGCGACCAGGGCCTCGATCTCGCGGCGCAGCGCGGGGATGAGCCCTTCGTGCGGCGCCCGGTCGGTGACGGCCCGGACGAGGCGCAGCTCGAAGTCCTCGTCCTGCTCGAACACCAGGGCCTCTTTCGAGGCGAAGTGGGAGAACAGCGTGGTGACGGCCACGTCGGCCTCGGCGGCCACGTCGCGGATGCCCACCGCGTCGTAACCGCGCTCCAGGAAGAGCCGCAGGGCCGCGTCGGCGATCTTCTGGCGGGTCGCGGCCTTCTTGCGCTCGCGACGTCCGGGCACCGTCATGGCCTGATGCTACCAGATCCAAAACTGAACCAAGTGCTAAAAGCTAACCGTTAGTGCTATCGTCGGCCGCATGAAGAAAGTGATCTACACAGAGTTCGGCGGTCCTGACGTCCTGCGACTCCTGGACGCCGAGGAGCCCCACGCGGGCCCCGGCGAGGTGCGCGTCGCTGTGCGGGCGGCGGGGGTGAACCCCGTCGACTGGCGGCTCCGAGAGGGCCAGGTCCTGGGCGCCCACCCGATCACCCTGCCCGCCGGTGTGGGGCTGGACGCCGCCGGCGTGGTGGACGAGGTCGGCGACGGCGTCGAAGGCGTCGCGGTCGGCGACCAGGTGTTCGGCGAGGGGACCGACACCTACGCCGAGTTCTCCGTGCTGTCCGGCTGGGCCCGTATGCCCGCGGGCCTGACGTTCGAGGAGGCGGCCGGCTACCCCTCCGTGGTGGAGACCGCGCTGCGCGTCATCCGCGAGGTCGGCGTGCAACCGGGGCAGACGCTGCTGGTCAGCGGCGCGGCCGGGGGAGTCGGGTCCGCGGTGCTGCAGATCGCCCGCGACCGGGGCATCACGGTGATCGGCACGGCCGGCGCCGAGAACCAGGACTACGTGCGCGGCCTGGGCGCCGTCGCCACGACGTACGGCGCGGGCTGGGTCGAGCGGGTGCGCGGGCTCGGCAGGCCCGACGCCGCGCTCGACCTGGCCGGCGCGGGCGTGATCGGTGACCTCGTCGAGTTGACCGGCGACCCGCGGAAGGTCGTCACCATCGCCGACCTCGACGCGCCCAGGCTCGGTGTCCGGTTCTCCGACCAGGCCGGGAGCATGAAGGACGCGCTGGCGGAGGCCGTCCGGCTCATCTCGGGCGGCGGGCTCCACATCCCCGTCCAGAAGTCGTACACGCTGGGCGAGGCCGCGGCCGCGCACATCGACAGCCGCTCCGGCCACACCCGCGGCCGCCGGGTGATCCTCATCTGACACCCCGCCGTAAAGGGCCGTGAGCGCGCCCCCCGAGTCGCCTCGGGGGCGCGTGGTGCACACGAGGGCCGGCCGGCCTCACACCACGTCGAGGAACCGGAGCACGGCCAGCACCCTGCGGTGGTCGGCGTCGGCCTTGGGCAGGTCCAGCTTGGCGAAGATGTTGTTGATGTGCTTGGCGACGGCGCTGTCGCTGATCACCAGGCCCGCCGCGATGCCCGCGTTGGAGCGTCCGCTCGCCATGAGCTCCAGGACCTCGTGCTCCCGCCGGGTGAGGCGGTCGAGCGGACCGCTGTGGCGGCGGAGGAGGAGCTGCGAGACGACCTGCGGGTCGAGCGCCGTGCCCCCGGCCGCGACCCGGCGGACGGAGTCGGCGAACTCCTCGACGTCCGCGACCCGTTGCTTGAGCAGGTACCCGATCTTCGAGGTGTTGGCGGCGAGCAGATCGGTGGCGTACCGCTCCTCCACGTACTGCGAGAGGAGCAGCACCGCCGTGTCCGGCCACCGGCGGCGGATCACGGTGGCGGCGCGCACGCCCTCGTCGGTGAAGTCGGGGGGCATGCGCACGTCCACCACGGCGATGTCGGGGCGGTGCTCGGCGACGGCCGCGAGCAGCGCCTCACCGTCTTCCACCTGGGCGGCCACCTCGAAGCCCGCCATCTCCAGCACCTTGACCACTCCGATCCTGAGCAGGACGGAATCCTCGGCTATCACGGCGCGCACGGCAGCTCCACGGTGATGACGGTCGGCCCCCCGAGGGGGCTGTGGCAGGTGAACGTGCCATCGACGGACGCGGCGCGCTTGGCGAGGCCCGCGAGCCCGGTACCTCCGGACGGTCCCGCGCCGCCCACCCCGTCGTCGGCGATGACGACCACCAGTGTCCCGCCTCTCCGCTCGACGGTGACCTCCGCCTTCGACGCCCGGGCGTGCTTGACCACGTTCGTCAGCGCCTCGGAGACGGTGAAGTACGCGACGGCCTCGGCGGTCGCCGGCGGACGGGTCGCCAGGTCCACCGAGAGCCGGACGGGGATGGGCGCGCGGGCCGCGACGCCCGACAGGGCGGCGTCGAGCCCGCGGTCGTCGAGGACGGCCGGGTGCAGCCCGCGCACGAGATCGTTCAGCTCTGCGACGGCCTGCTTCGCCTCGGTGTGGGCGTCGTCGATCACCCGGCGCGCCTCCGCGGAGAGGCCGGTGAGCGTCGCCCTGGCGATCCCGAGGTTGACCGCCAGCGCCACCAGCCGCTGCTGGGCGCCGTCGTGCAGGTCGCGCTCGATCCGGCGCCGCTCGGCGTCGGCCGCGTCGACGACGCCCGCGCGGCTCTCGGTGAGGTCCTCGACCCTGCGTTGCAGTCGCTCGGCCCGGGTCTGACCCAGCAGGACGTTGGCCACCCCGGTCTCCAGCCGCGCCACACGCCCGGTCAGCCACGGCATCACCGCCATCAGGGCGAGGCCGCCCGCCGTGATGTAGGCGGCCTGTGTCGTGTATCCGACCTGGGTCAGCCGCTGCTCGGGCGGCAGCGCCCAGATCCACACGTAGATGCTCGCCGCGGCGAATCCCGCCGCCCACAGGACGAGCACGGCGGCCTCCACCGGGGCGAGGAGCGGGCCCACCAGACCGTGGTAGGCGATCTGCCGCCAGGCGCCCGGTGATCGCAACCACTGGATCGGGTGCCGCAGCGCCGGCCGTCCCGTCCTTTGCGGCACTTGGAGCGCGCCCGGCCCGCGCAGCATCCGGTACCTCCACCGCTGCACCGCCGTCAGAACCCCGGCCGAGACGATCAGGAGCGCCGCCGGGAGCGGGGCGAACCCCGGCACCACCACCGCCAGGCCCACCAGCCAGACCCACAGCGCCACCGCGACGAGGTGCGGTGGCAGGCCCGCCGCGACGAAGGCCGTCGAGCGTCCCGCTTCCCGGAACGGCCGCCGCAGGGACTCCGGCGGGTGAAGCGCGAAAGGCATGGGCACGACAGTAAAGCCCCAGGACATGGCGGAGCCATGGCGCCCGTGCCCGCATCGGGGTGCGGTTTTCCGCACCCCGAGCCGGGCCGGACGCCCCGCCCGGTGCCGGTGCCGGTGCCGCACGCGTCGAAGCACCCGATGGCGGGCGCGGCGGTCAGGAGATCGACATGCCGCCGTCGATGCACAGCACCTGGCCGGTCATGTAGTCGGCGTCCAGCAGCAGCTCGACACCGCGCGCCACCTCGCCGGCGGTGCCCATGCGGCCGAACGCGGTCCGGGCCACGAGCGCGGCGCCGACCTCGGCGGGCACGGTCTCGGTGAGCGCGGAGGCCATCAGCCCGGGGGACAGCGCGTTGACCGTCACCTTCCACCGACCGCACTCCAGGGCCAGGCTCCGCGTCATCCCCAGCACTCCGGCCTTGGAGGCCGAGTAGGCCGTCTGGCCCCGGCTGCCGATGAGCGCGGCGGGCGAGACGACGTTGATGACGCGTCCCCAGCGGGCCCCCACCATGTCCGGGAGCACCGCCCGGCAGGTGTGGAAGGTGCCGATCAGGTTGACGGCGATGGTCTGCGTCCAGTCATCGACGGACTGCATGGCCATGAGCCCGTCGCGGCGGATCGCGCCCGCGTTGACGAGCACGCTGATCGGACCCAGTTCGGCGCGCACCCGGGCCACCATGGCCTGCGTGGCGGCCCAGTCGGCGACGTCCGCCCGCACGAGCACGCTGGGCCCGCCGAGTTCGGCCGCGACCTCGCGGGCGCGGTCCTCACCGGAGGCGTGGTGCAGCGCCAGCCGGTAGCCGCGCTCGTCGAGGACGCGCGCCACGGCGGCGCCGAGCGCGCCCGAGGCGCCGGTGACGAGGGCGACGCGGCCGTCGCTGCCCGGCGGTGCCATCAGATCGGCGCTCCCGGCGCCCCGCACAGGCCGTGGGCGCTCCGTGCCGAGGCGAAGCCTCCGATGGTCATCGCATCCACTCCGAACTCATGAGATACGGGACAGCCCTCCAAGCGCGGCCGACCCCCTGGCGCCGCGTACGGGCGCCTCGCCAGCGGGTTCCCTGCGGTTCCGCTACCGGCTGGGCTCGTCGGCGGCGTCCACCACGAACCGCTCGGCCGCCGCCGCGTCGACCCCGAGCGAGGTCAGCAGCCCGGTGCCGTTCTCCTCCTCCAGCAGCCCCAGCAGGACGTGGCCGGTGCCGACGCCGTCGTCGTCGAGCCGCAGCGCCGTCCTGAAGGTCAGTTCGAGCGCCTTCTTCGCGGGGGCGCTGTAGGGGATCATCACCGGGTCGGCGTCGCCGCGCGGCGGCAGGGTCGCCACCGCCGTGTCCCGCGCCCGGTCCGGGTCGACGCCCTGGGCCCGCAGCGCGGCGACCGCGGTGCCGTCGGTGCCGAGCAGGCCGAGGACGAGGTGCGCGGGCACGATCTCGGCGTTGCCCGCCTGCTTGGCCTCGTTCATGCCCGCGACGACCGCCTTGTGGGCGGGCCGGGTGAGCTTCTCGAAGGCGGGCGGGCCGGCGGCGGGGGGCTTGGCGACGAAGCGGCTCTGGACGGCCTGCTTGGTGACGCCCATCGCGCGCCCGATGTCGGTCCAGGACGCCCCGGAGCGGCGGGCCTGGCCGACGAAGTGGTCGAGGAGGCGGTCGGAGACCTCGCCGATGTGGTCGGCCATCCGCACCGCTGCGGTCAACCGGTCGAGGGCGCCGGTGTCGTCCGTGGCGATCGCCGTGATCAGGTCGTCGAGCCTGACCGGCGGAGTGCTCTGGGTCATGTCGTCAGCCTTCGTTGTCGATCCGCTGGCGTCAAGGTGAAGTTGACGATCCATCGCCGGAGGTGCACCACCCATCGCCGGAGGCGCGCGCGCCGCGGTCGGCGGGCGGCGAGCCCCGATATGCGTCGAACACCCTGCTCGGGGCCGCCGCGCCCGCCTCCCGGGCACGCGCGACGGCCGGTCCGCCTACCAGGTGATCGGCATTTCGGCCGGGCCGAATGCCTGGATCGAGTGGTACTTGTACGTCAGCTCCGATTCGGGCACCGCCAGCGCGAGCGTGGGGATCCGCTCGAACAGCATCGTGTAGACGATCTCCAGCAGGTCCGGCACCATGCGGTTGGCCGGGCACCGGTGCGGCCCGTGGCCGAACGCCAGGTGCTTGACGGGCTCCTCCCGCATGAGGTCGAGCCGGTTGGGGTGCGGGCACACCGCCGGGTCGCGGTTGACGGGGAACATCGGCAGGGCCAGGCCGTCGCCCGCCTTGACCAGCGTGTCGCCGATGAGCACGTCCTCCGTCGCCAGCCGCATCGGGGTGCCGTCGTTGACCGAGAAGAACCGGAGCATCTCCTCCACCGCGATGGTCAGCCGGTCCGGGTCGGCGAGCAGCGTCACCCGCTCCTGCGGATGGTTCAGCAGGGTGAGCACGCCCAGCGAGATCATCGTGGCGACCGAGTTGTGGATGCCCTGGGCGTTCGCCAGCATCATGGGCGCCAGCCTGAACCAGTCGACCTCGCCGTGCTCGTCGCGCTCCCTCATGATGAGGCGGCTCATCATGTCGTCGCCGAGGTTGTTCGCCTTCTCCTTCAGGACGTCCATGGCGTGGCCGTTCAGTCGCGCGGCCATCGCCTCCTCCTCGTCCTCGCTGGAGAGCAGGAGGTTCCGGACGTTGTCCCGCATCTCATGCAGTTCGGCCGCCGGAATTCCGAGGACCATCTCCTGGAGCCGCCAGGCGACCGGGAACGACAGTTCCGACACCAGGTCGACCGGCTTCTCCCCGCGCTCCAGCAGGGCGTCGATCTTCTCGCTCGTGGCGGCCCGCATGAGCGGACGCATTTTGGCGAGCGCGCGCGGGGCGAATTCCTGGAGGATCGACCTCTTCTTCTCCATGTGCGCCGGGCCGTCCAAATTGATCATGAACGGCGCGCAGTACTTCAACTTGTTCAGCGCGCTCGGCGTCAGCTTCGGGAAGTCGGGCCGCAGCTTGTCCGAGCTGAACCGCGGGTCGGAGAGCACGAGCCGGGCGTACTCGGGCCGCACCACCATCCACGCCAGTTTTCCGGTGGGCAGCGTCACCCGGCCGATGCCGCGCTCCCGCAGCGTCTCGTACTCGGCCGGCAGCACGCCGGGCTCTTGTCGCCGGATGGGGAAGGTCGGTAGCTCCGTCATGCTATGCCTCCGCGGTCCAGTGGTAGAAACGGGTGGCCAGTGAATGGCTGTTCGGGTCATAGGGCGGAATGATCCGCGTCAGGTCGTCGACGAGTTGCAGGAAACGGGGATCCCCGTCCGTCCACACCTTGCTGATCGCCTCGATGCTGTTGGAATCGGAGAAGTCCTGGATGTGCAGGTAGACCCCGCGCCACAGATAGATCTGGCGGCGCAGCGTGCCCATGCTCTGCGGGATGTCGGTCGCATCCGATTCCGCGAAAAGGCGCGCCACCTCGGGGATGTGCTCCCGCAGCTGCTTGTTCACGATGATCGCGCTGTAGGTCTGCTCCAGGTTCTCCAGCCGCTCGGCCGGCCACAGATAGAAGCGCTCGGCCTCCCGCTGGTCGTGCGGGCCGTCCCATTCATCGGTCGCGGTGTAGTCGCCGAAATAGGCCGAGAGGCGCTCGTTCAGACGCGCGCACCGGGGATCGGTGGTCGCCGCCTGGTACGCCTCGGCCGCGTCCGCGACGTCCCAGTCCTGTAGGTGGATGTAGAGATCGCTGTAGGTGAAGACCTGCCTGCGGCGCAGTTGGGGCAGCTCGGACGCGACCTCGCCGTCGAACTCCTGGAAGATCTTCTTGACATCGGGGATGTCATCACTGTCGAACGTGCCGACGGCGACGGTGCTCGGCATAGGCGTCTCCTCACGGTTCGCTGATGGAACTGCGCCGCGTCACGGACCCCGCGGGGTTCGCTTCAAGGTCGCGGCCAAGACTGCGCTCGCGCCTTCGACGCCGGATCGACGACGAATAGATGACCGGTTCGCGCCCTCCGCGGGCCGCGTGGCGGGCTCGACGGGTCCTCGAACCGAGGTCGAACGGCGCCGGACATCGTCGGGGCGACGGTTCCGAACCCGCGACGGTTGTGAGGTGTCTGGTCGTGCCGAGCACGCAGCAGCAAATTGACCACGGCGTGGTCGTCGACGCCGGCTATGAGACGGTGTTCGACCTGGTGGCCGACGTCGGGCGCTGGCCGCAGTTCCACCTTTCCGCCGTGCACGCGGAAGTGCTCCACAGCAACGAGAAGGGCGACCTGATCCAGCACTGGGCGCTGGACGGCGACTCCACCGTCCGCACCTGGCGGACGGTGCGCCGCTCCGACCGGGCCGGACGCCGCATCACGTTCTCCTACATGGACGCCGATCCGCCGGACACCGAGGTTCGCGGCGAATGGGTGTTCACCGAACTGGCGCCGGACCGGACCCGCGTCGAACTGCGGCACACCATCGAGGGACCGGCCCGCGCCGATCTCGGCCCGCTGCTGGACGGGATCGGCCTGGACGGCAAGGAGCATCTCGACACGCTGCGCGACACGGCGGAACGGCGCGCCGAACTCGACGACCTCGTCGTCTCCTTCACCGACCCGCTCTTCATCGCGGGCTCCGTCGAGGACGCCTACGAATATCTCTACCGGGCGGACCTGTGGCCCGAGCGCATCCCGCACGTGGTGGGGCTCGACCTGACCGAGGACGTGCCGAACGTCCAGTTCTTCGACATGGACACCAAAAGCCCGGACGGCACCACGCATTCCGTCCGCTCGGTGCGGATCTGCCTGCCGCCCAACCTGATCGTGTACAAGCAGATCTCGCTGCCCGCCGTTCTGGACGCGCACACCGGTCACTGGCGGTTCACCGAGACGCGGGAGGGCGTCGTCGCCGAGTCCCGGCACAGCAGCACGATCAAGCCCTCGGCGGTGTCGCAGCTCGGCGGCGGGACGGTCGACGGCGCACGCCGGTACCTGCGGCGCCTGCTGAGCGGCCACAGCATGACCAACCTCCGCCTCACCAAGACGTTCGCGGAGGAGCGCGCCGGTCTCCGACCGGGTACGGACCGTTGAACCGACAGGAAACCGCTGAGTCAGGAGGGGTCATGGCCGAGGAGACGACCGCGAGAGGCGGGGGGATCTGGGCGGCCGCCGATCTGCTGACGCCGATGGCCGTCCGGGTGGCGGCGACGCTGCGGCTGGCCGACCACATCGCCGCGGGCACCCGAACGGCGCGGGCACTGGCCGAGGCCGTGCACGCCGACCAGGACGTGCTCGGACGCCTGCTGGACCATCTGGTGACCGCCGGAGTGCTGTCGAGCACGGGGGAAGGCGCCTATGACCTGACGGACATGGGCGGCCACCTCCGGGACGGGGAGCCCGAGGGGATGCGGTCGGTGCTCGACATCGAGGGCGCCATCGGGCACGCCGAGTTGAGTCTCATCCATCTGCTGCACACGGTCCGCACCGGCGAGCCGGCGTTCCCGCAGCAGTACGGCCTGACGTTCTGGGAGGACCTCTCGGCCGACGACGGGCGCGCCGAGTCGTTCGACGCGCTGATGGGCGCCCGGCTGGCGGCGCACGCGCCCGCCGTGGCCACCGCGTACCCCTGGGGAAGCCTGCGCCATGTCATCGACGTCGGCGGTGGCGACGGCAGCATGCTGATCGCCATCCTCCAGGCCCACGGCGAGCTGCGCGGGACGGTCCTCGACCTGCCCGGCCCCGTCCGCCGCGCTGGGAAGGCCATCGCCGCGGCCGGTCTCGACCACCGCGCCGACACCGTGGCCGGCAGCTTCTTCGACGAGCTTCCCACCGGGGCGGACGGCTATCTGCTGTCGAGCATCCTGCACAACTGGGACGACGCGTCGGCCGCGCGCATCTTGCGGCGCTGCGCCGACGCCGCGTCCACGTCTACATCCGCGTCTACGTCCGCGGGCACGGGCGGCAGCGTGCTCGTCGTCGACTACTTCACCGACCAGAGCGTCATGACCGAAGGCGACCTCCGCATGCTCTGCTACTTCGGAGGCAGGCAGCACAGCATCGAGCAGCTCGGCGAACTGGCCGGGGCCACCGGCCTCAAAATCGCCTCGATCATGCCCGCCGGACGCCTCTCCGTCGTCGAGCTGCGCGCGTCCGGCTGAGGCGTCACATCACGGGCGACCTGGTTTCGACGCGGTCACCCGGCCGGGCGTGAACCGCCGTTCCCGGTTTTCGTCAGGAACCGGGCCTGCACCCCGTCCAGGAGTATCGCCAGCCCGTTCTCGAACCGTTCGTCGGGCTCGCCGATCTCCGAGGCCCGCATCATCTCGCTCAGATGGGGGAACTCGCCGGTCGCGATCATGGACTTCAGATACGGCCCCATGCGCAGCCGCCAGGCATGGCGGTCGACGCCGGACCGGTGAGCGGTCGCCCGCTCGGTCAACTCGGCCTGCACGGTGCCGCTGACCCAGGAGTGGAGCAGGTTCAGCACGTCGAGCGTCTCGTCCATGCCGAGCCCGCCGCCGGCGAGCAGGGCGAGATCGCGCTCCATGCCGCGCAGGAGGTTGGGGCCCATGACCGGGCGGGTGCCGAGGAGCGGGGCGAGCCAGGGATGCCGCAGGAAGGTCTGCCTGCGGCGGCGGGCCAGGGCCGTCAGATCGGCGCGGACGTCCCCGGTCGGCTCCTGCGGCTCGAAGCCCGTCGCCTGGTCGATCATCACCGTGTACAGGTCTTCCTTGGCCGGCAGGTACCGGTACAGGGTCATCGTGCCGGTGCCGAGCCTCTTGGCGATCGTCCGCATCGACGCGGCCTCGATGCCCTCGGCGTCCGCGATCTCGATCGCCGCCTCGGCGATCTGCTCGCGGCTGTGCTGGGGCGCCGGACCTCGCGTGGGCTTGTCCGCCCGCATCCAGATGATGGGTTCCGAGTCCGACACGACGACCATCGTACGCGCGCGGTTCCGCCTGTTGCGTGCGTCGCTCGCGGCTGGTTATGTTGAAACCGCGTACATTGTACTCGGTCAGGAGGTGCTCCATGGATGACGCGATCGTGCACACCAGCCGGCTGCGGAAGCAGTTCGGGGAAGTCGCCGCGCTGACCGGCCTGGACCTGATGGTGCCCTCGAACATCATCTATGGCCTGCTCGGCCCGAAAGGCGCCGGCAAGAGCACCGCCGTGCAGATCCTGAGCACGCTGACCAAGCCCACCGGCGGACGGGCCGTCGTCGCCGGATTCGATGTGGCCCGGTACCCCGAGGAGGTCCGGAAAATGATCGGGATCGCCGGTCAGGACGCCTCCCTCGACGACAGGCTGACGGCCCGGGAGAACCTGCGGATCTTCGGCCGCCGGTCGCGGCTGGGCACGCGCGGCGCCCGGCGGCGCGCGGACGAGCTGTTGGAACGGTTCGATCTCGCTCACGCGGGCGACCGTCCGGTCGGCGGCTACCCCGGCGGCAGGCGCCGCCTGGTGCACCTGCTCGCGAGCCTGCTGCCCGGCCCCGCCGTGCTCCTGCTCGACGAGCCCACCAAGGGGCTCGACGTCCGGAGCCGCCGGGCGATCTGGGCGAGCGTCCGCCAGCTGGTGGCCGACGGGACCACGGTCCTGCTCGCCACCCAGTACCTGGACGAGGTGGACCAGCTCGCCTCGGCCGTCGGCGTGATCGACCACGGCAACCTGATCGCCGAAGGCGGACCGGCCCAGCTCAAGTCCCAGATCGGCAGGCACATCGACGTCGTGGTGGAGGCCGCCGAGCACCTGCCGTGCGCCATGGCGCTGCTGGAGAGGATCACCGGCCGGTGCCCGGAGGCGGACGGCCTGCACATCGTCGTCGCCGCCGTCGACGCGGTGCCGACCGTGCCGCAGATCGTGCGCGAACTCGACGCGTCCGGCGCCGTGATCCGCACCATCGGGATTCGCGAGCCGAGCCTCGACGACGTCGTCCTGTCCCTGACCGGCAAGAACGCCCCACCGGCGGAACCGGTCGGGTGCGTCGCAGGCGGGACGGGAGCGCGGTTCCCGGCTCAGGAGGGGCACTGATGCGGGTCGTCATCGTCGGAGGTGGGACCGTCGGGCTGTGCGCCGGCGTCATGCTCGCCCGCCACGGGATCTCCGTCCACGTACTGGAGCGCAGGACGCGGGCCGACGACCATCCGAGGGCGTTCGGCGTCACCGACCGGTCGGCGGAGATCCTGCGCGAGGCCGGTATCGAGATCGAGACGGAGGAGCGCGCCCGGGGCCTGATGAGCGGTCCCAGCCTGGCCGAGGCGAAGGCCGTCACCGCCCGGTTCGAGCCGCCGGAGATCGGACCGGCGAGGCTGGGAAGCTGCCCGCAGGACCGGGTCGACCGGGCCGCGGCGGCGCGGCTGCGGGAACTGGGCGGCACGGTGGAGTTCGGCGGCGAGGTGGTCGCGGTCGCCGATGGCGCCGTCACGACGTCCGACGGCAGGACCGTCACGGCCGACCATGTGATCGCCGCCGACGGCGGCCGCAGCACGGTCCGGGACCTGCTCGGCATCGGCGTGACCGGGCCGGGCGCGATCGGCACCGGCCACATGCTCAACGTGCTGTTCCGCGCCGAACTGCCGGCCCCGCCGTCCTCCATGACGTTCCTGCGCAACGAGCGGGCGTCCGGAACCCTGATGAAGGTCGACGCGAGCCGCTGGGTCTTCCACATACCGAACGGCGACCCGAACACGCCCACCGAGCGGATCCGGCAGACGATCAGGGACGCCACCGGGGTCCCCGATGCCGAGCCGGAGATCATCAGCCTGCTGCCCTGGTCGGCACGGGCCCAGGTGGCCGACAGCTTCAGGCGGGGGAACGTCTTCCTCGTCGGCGACGCGGCGCACGTGGTGCCCCCGGTCGGCGGTTTCGGGCTCAACATGGGCATCGCCGACGCCCACAACCTGGCGTGGAAGCTGGCCGCCGGCGGTGACGGGCTGCTCGACACCTACGACGCCGAGCGCCGGGCGGTCGCGCTGTTCACCATGCGGCAGTCCATGATCCGCCTCCGCAACCGCGACCTGCACTGGGACACCGATCCGGGCCGGGCCGCCGACCGCGCGGCCGTCGGCATGGCGGACCTCATGATCCCCGTGGTCGGGTACCGGTACGAGTCGCGCGCGATCATCGCCCCGGAACCGCTCGCTGACCTGCGGAGCCTCACACTGGACGGGGCGCCGGGCAGCCGCCTGCCGCACCGCTGGCTCCCGGACGGGCGGTCCACGGTCGACCTCGTGGACGGCTTCACGCTGATCACGGGGACCGCGGGCGACCACTGGCTGGAGGCCGCGCGGGAGCTGGGGATCACGGCGCACGCGGTCGACCGGTGGGCCGAGGCCGCCGACATCCGCGAGGACGGCGCCGTGCTCGTCCGTCCCGACGGCTTCGTCGGCTGGCGTGTGGCCACGACGCGAAACACCGCGGCCACCGGCGGGCAGCAGTTGCGGGACGCACTCGACCGCATCCTCTGCCGCCGGTAGGACGACCGCCACCGCACACAAGGACGCGCACCGCCGGACGCGATCGCACCGCCTCCGGCAGCACCCTCCTACGCCTGCCGCGCGGGCGCCCTCCTGCGCCGCCGCGCGGGCGGCCCCGGTCGAACCGGACACGAAGCCGCCTCGAATCACCGCCGCGAAGATCGGCACAGCGTCTTCGCCCGTACCTCGCGGAGCGGATGAAACGGCGTTGTGGCGGCCGGCATCGAGATGCCTGTCAATGCGGAGGAGGCGAACGGGTGGATTTCGGAGCTGATCCCTATCCCGAGTACGCGCGGCTGCGTGAACACGAGCCCGTCCGGCACGTTCTGGAAGGCCAGGGGCTCTACGGAGTGCTGGTGACCCGGTATGAGGACGTGCGCATGCTGCTGAACGACCCCCGGATGAGCAAGGACCCGCGCAACGCGCCGGGCGATTGGCAGGAAGCGGGGAAGGGACGGCCGCTGGAGGACCGTTCCGGGCTCGGGACCCATCTGATGACCACCGACGCGTCCGAGCACACGCGGCTGCGCCGGCTGGTCTCGACCGCGTTCACCGCCCGCCGCGTCGAGGGCCTGCGCGGCCAGGTCCAGCAGATCACGGACGGGCTGCTCGACGAGATCGTGCCGGCGGGACGCGTCGACCTCGTCTCCGAGTTCGCGTTCCCACTGGCGATCACGGTGATCTGCGAGCTGCTCGGGGTGCCGGCGGCGGACCAGGACGTGTTCCAGCGCTGGACGAAGGACTTCCGCCGGTGGACGAACAAGGCCGCCGACGACCCGGGCGGCGGGGCGGGCGAGCGGCCGGTCGGCCTGCGCGACCTCCTCACGTACCTGACCGAGCTGGTCGAGATGCGTCGCCGCGAACCGGCCGACGGCCTGGTGGACGCCCTGATAGCGGCCAGGGACGCGGGCGACAGGCTGAACGAGACGGAGCTGCTGTCCATGCTCGCCCTGCTGCTGGTCGGGGGCTTCGAGACGACGGTCAATCTGATCGGGAACGGCACCCTCGCCCTCATCCGCCACCCCGACCAGCTCAAGCTGCTGCGGGAGCGACCGGAACTCCTCGATTCGGCGCTGGAGGAAATGCTCCGGTACGACGGATCGTTCGAAACGGCGACCTGGCGGTTCCCGCTGGAGCCCATCGAGATCGCCGGTACCCGCATCGAGAAGGGCTATCCGGTCCTCCTCTCCTTGGCGTCGGCCAACCGGGACCCGGGGAAGTTCATGACGCCTGACCGGTTCGATGTCGCCCGAGCCGAGAACGGGCACGTGGGCTTCGGACGCGGCGCGCACTTCTGCCTCGGTGCCCCGCTGGCCCGGATGGAGGGCCGGATCGCGTTCGAGGGCCTCCTGCGCAGGCTGCCCAACCTCGCCCTGGCCGTACCGCCCGAGCGGCTGCGCTGGCAGCGGAGCCTCACGATCCGCGGCCTGGAATCGCTGCCGGTCACGTTCGACGCCTGACCCCGCCTTCGGCGCGGGCCATCAGTGAAGGGCTATCAGTGAAGGGACTCACATGCTGAACGCTGCGTTCTTGGTGCCGACGGTGGGATCACGATGAGCCGCCGGGTCGTCATCACCGGAATCGGCGTGCGCGCCCCGGGCGGCGGCAACGCCAAGGAATTCTGGGAGCTGATCTCGTCCGGCACCTCGGCCATTCGCGCCATCACGCAGTTCGACGCGTCGGGGTTCCGCTCCCGCATCGCGGGCGAATGCGACTTCGACCCGGTGGCGGAGGGCCTGTCGGAGCGGGAGATCCGGCGGCTGGACCGGGGCGCGCAGCTCGCCGTCGCCGCGACCAGGGAGGCGATCGCGGACGCCGACCTCGACGTCCAGAAGATCGACCCGCAGCGCACCGGGACCAGCGTCGGCAGCGCCATCGGCGGCACGATGAGCGTGGCGGAGGAGTACGGCATCCTCTCCGACGGCGGCCGCGAATGGCTCCTCGACCACGAGTACGCGGTGCCGCACATGTACAACTACCTCATCCCGACGTCGATGGCCGCCGACGTGGCCTGGGAGGTCGGCGCCGAAGGCCCCGTGGCGCTGGTGTCCACGGGGTGCACCGCGGGAATCGAGTCGGTGTCCCATGCGGCGCGGCTCATCCGCGAAGGCTCGGCCGACGTGATGCTGGCCGGCGGCTCGGACGCGCCCATCTCGCCGATCTGCGTCGCCTCCTTCGACGCGGTCAAGGCGACGACGCCGCGCAACGACGAGCCGGCCACCGCGTCCCGCCCCTTCGACCGCACCCGGAACGGGTTCGTGCTCGCCGAGGGCAGCGCGATGCTGGTGCTGGAGGAGTCGGAGCACGCCAGGGAGCGCGGCGCGCGCGTCTACGCCGAGATCGGCGGGTGGGACGTGCGCGCGAACGCCTACCACATGACCGGGCTGCGGCCCGAGGGCGTCGAGTTGGCGAAGGCCATCGAGGTGGCGCTGCGGATGGCCGGGCGCACCCCCGAGCAGGTGGACTACGTGAACGCGCACGGCTCCGGCACCGCGCAGAACGACAGGCACGAGACCGACGCGTTCAAGCGGAGCCTCGGCGAGCACGCCTACCGGACGCCGGTCAGCTCGATCAAGTCCATGATCGGCCACTCGCTGGGCTCGGTCGGCTCGGTCGAGATCGCGGCGTGCGCGCTCGCCCTCGAATCCGGGCTGATCCCGCCGACGGCCAACCTGAACGAACCCGATCCGGAACTGGACCTCGACTACGTGCCGCTGGAGGCACGGCGCGCGGATCTGCGCACGGTGCTCAAGGTCGGCAGCGGGTTCGGTGGTTTCCAGAGCGCCATGGTGCTGACCAAGGGGGAGGACCGATGACCGCGACCTTCGCGGAACGCGACGCCCGCGCGGAGCGCGGGCTCCAACGCGCGGTGATCACCGGCCTCGGGACGGTCGCGCCGAACGGGTTCGACGCCGGTGAGTACTGGGACGCCGTCCTGCACGGGCGGGGCGGCATCGACCGCATCACCCGGTTCGATCCGGCGCGGTACCCCGTGAGGCTGGCGGGCGAGGTGCCCGAGTACGACGTCCGCGAGCACGTCCCCGGACGGCTGGTGCCGCAGACCGACCAGGCCACGCGGCTGGCGCTGATCGCGATGGGCGGCGCGGTCGGCGACTCCGCCCTCGACCTGGCCGGCATGCCGGGCGACCAGGTCGGCGTCGTCACCGGCATGGCCGTCGGCGGGCTCGAATACAGCCAGCGCGAGCTGGAGAAGCTGTGGCGCCTGGGCGGCGACCATGTGAGCGCCTACCTCTCGTTCTCCTGGTTCTACGCGGTGAACACGGGTCAGATCTCGATCCGGCACGGGGTGTACGGGCCCGGCGGCGTCCTGACCGGCCAGACGAGCGGGCTCGACGCCATCGGGCATGCCCGCAGGTACGTGGCCGAGGGGCTGCCGGTGGTGATGTGCGGCGCGGTGGACAGCGCGATGTGCCCGCTCGGGTTCGTGATCGAGCTGGCCGCCGGGCGGATGAGCACCGTGGCCGACCGGACGCGCGCCTACCTGCCGTTCGACTCCGCCGCGTCCGGCTACCTGCTCGGTGAGGGCGGCGCGATGTTCACCGTCGAGGAGGCCGGGCACGCACGCGATCGCGGGGCTCGGCCGTACGGCGAGATCGCCGGTTACGCCACGACCTTCGACCCGCGTCCCGGTTCGGGACGCGAACCCGGGCTGCGCCGCGCGATCGAGGCCGCGCTGGCGGACGCGGGCGTGACCCCGTCCGAGGTGGACGTGGTGTTCGCGGACGCGGCGGGCGTCGCCGAACTCGACCGCGCCGAGGCCGCCGCCATCACTCGCGTGTTCGGCCCGCGCGCGGTTCCGGTGACCGCGCCGAAGACGATGACCGGACGGCTGTACGCGGGCGGCCCGGCGCTCGACGTGGCCACCGCGTCGTTGAGCATGCGGCACGGGGTCATCCCGCCCACGATCAACGTGACCGACCCGGTCCGCTCCGATCGGCTCGACCTCGTGCTCGGCGAGCCGAGGGAGACGACCGTGTCCACCGCGTTGGTGCTGTCCCGCGGTGAGGGCGCCAACTCCGCGATGGTGCTGACGGCCGCATAGCGGGCGGCGCCTGCACCGCGGTCGCGGTGCAGGCGCCGGCGCGTACGCTCACGGCCTGCCGACGATCTCCAAAATGGCGACCGTCCAGGTGAAACCGGCGCCGACGCTGGCCAGCGCGCAGATCTGGCCGTGCTCCAGGGCGCCCTCCGAGGCGAGATGGGCCAGCCCGCCGAACTGGTCGCCGGGGCCGAGGTGGCCGACCCGCCTGCCCCACGACCAGGTGGAGCGCTGCGGGTCGATGCCGAACGGGTCGAAGTACTGCGCCCGCATACGGGTGCGGCCCAGGTTGGGCAGCACGTACCAGTCGACGTCGCCGAGCTTCACGTCCGCCTGGTCGCAGGCCCGGCCGAACGCCTCCCGCTGGCCCGCCTCGATGCGGTGGAGCAGGGCCTCAAGCCCGAGCTCGCGCACCAGGGCGTCGCTGTTGAGGCCCAGGTCGATCGGTGATCCCGCGGCCATCGGCGCGTCGCTGAACAGGTCGCCGTGGCTCCCGCGCTCCAACCCGGGGTCGGACACGGTGGCGAGCCCCCGGAGCGTGGCGAACCCGCCCCGGGTGGACAGCACCACGGCGGTGGCGCCGTCGCCGCAGACGGTGCTCGGGTCGCTGTGCCAGCGGTCGAAGCCGGGCGGGCAGTACCGGTCCGCCGTGGTGATCAGGGCGGCCGGGCGATCGTCCGCGACCAGGTAGCCCGCCGCCAGTTCCAGCGCCGCCATCCCGCCGTTGGACATCTGCCGGACCTCGATGGCCGGACACGCGCCACCACCGCAGAACCGCTGGATATAGGACGCCGGCGGCCACATGTCGTGCCCCTGGTGGTAGGCGCACGCGTGCAGGAGCAGGTGGAGGTCCTCCGGCGCCGTCCCGGCGCGGTCGAGCGCGGACCGCGCGGCCAGCACCGCCATGTCCGGCGCCGACTTCTCCGCCGAGACGCAGACCGACTCGATGCCGGTGTTCCAGACCCGCGACCGGTCGGCGAGACCGGCGCGTTCCGCCTCGTCGAGCGTCATGCGCTCGGGAAGCCACGAACTCGCGGCGGCGACGTAGAGTGCACGGCTCATCGGGGTCTCTCACAGCTTGATTCAGGTGCGCGCATTCGGACAGCGTCGTCATGTCCCGCGGAGCCTCGTTCGAGCCCCGGGCCAGGCCGCATCGCCGTCGATTGGAACTCGATCGAGTGTTTAGGCCGTCCGGCGATGTTGGGTTTCAGGACGAGGAGAAGGGCGTTTCCATGGCGACTTTTACCCTGGCGGACCTGGTGGGATACATCCGGCAGGCGGCGGGTGAGGACGAGGATTTCGACCTGGACGGCGACATCGGAGAAATCACCTTCGCCAATCTCGGCTACGACTCGATCGCGATGGTCGAGGTGGTGGTCTCGGTCGAGCGGGAACTCGGGATCAGTCTGCCGGGCGAGGGGACGGACAAGGACTCGACGCCGACGAAGTTCGTCGAGGTGGTCAACGAGCTGATGCCCGCGTCGGTCCAGCCGTAGGCGCACACCGGCGGCCCCCCGAAGGCCCCGGGAGCCCGGGGGCCGCCCCGGTCGGCCGGAGGGTCCCGGTCGGCCCGGGGGCCCGGGAGCCGGGCGGGACGGGACGTTCACCGGGCGCGAGCGACAGGAGAACCCCATGTACAACACAGACCACGAGGAACGCTTCGACAATGACGCGCCGGTGGCGGGCGAGCAGTTGGCCCTGCTCGCCCAGATCCTCAACCGGGAGAC
Organism: Actinomadura sp. NEAU-AAG7; assembly: GCF_018603865.1. Lineage (NCBI taxonomy): Bacteria > Bacillati > Actinomycetota > Actinomycetes > Streptosporangiales > Thermomonosporaceae > Actinomadura > Actinomadura sp. NEAU-AAG7. The sequence goes on along the minus strand of NZ_JAHFZY010000001.1, from coordinate 485,153 downwards.
GTTCGGCGTGCTGGGCGAGGTGGTCGTCAGCCACGGTTACCGCAGCTGGGACGTGGGCACCGGGGACGGCTCGGTCGCCCGCTGGCTGGCCGCGCGGGGCGGCGTGAACGGGCACGTGGTGGCCAGCGACCTCAAACCGCAGCACGTGCCCGACCACCCGCGGATCGAGGCGATCCGCCACGACCTCACCGCCGACCCGTGGCCGGAGCCGAAGTTCGACCTGATCCACGCCCGGCTGCTGCTGATGCACCTGGTCGACCGGGACGCCATCGCGGTGAGGTTGGCGGAGCACCTGCGTCCCGGTGGCGCGCTGGTGCTCACCGACTGGGCCTGCGCCTGCGCTGACGGGAGCCTGATCAGATCGCCCGTGGACGAATACAAGGAACGCGTCTTCGATGAGTTCCACAGCGCCGTGCACAAACTCGGCGAGCAGACGGGAATGGATCTGGCCTGGGCGTCGCGCACCCGGGACGTGCTGTCCGCCGCCGGATACGAGGACATCACGGTGCGGGACTACCAGGCGCCCGGCCGGGGCGGGGAGCCGAGCGCGAAACTCGCCCGCATGCACATCTCCATGATGGAGTCCTTCCTCTTGAACCAGACCGGCCTGACCGAGGCGGACATCACCGTGATGCTGGAGACGCTTCTTGATCCGGAATTTGAGATGGTCACCAACCACGCGTACACGACCATCGTCCGGATACCGAAGTGACGTGGCCATTGCATTCGACGCTGTGACACCTCAGGAGGTCTGAGTTTCGAGGTCAAGGCGACTTGCTATCGCATGCCCGGCGGCGGGCGAGGACGGCGGGTGAGGGCTCGGCTTCGGTGTGCTCGGGTTTGGTCGGCCCGGTGTGCGAGAGTGCGGCGAGGCCGCCCGCCCATGTCGGCGGGCCGGGTCGCCGTGCCCGCCCCGGGCCGCGCCGATGTGCTCTGCCGGAGTCCGCGCCACACACCTGACGGGGCGGGCGCCGCCGTTCCGGGACCTCACGTCCCGCTCCGGGCCGACCGCGGCCGGTGGCCACCGCTCCGGCGCCGCTCGGCGTCGAGGCCGCCGTGCTCCCGGGCGGCGCCCGCGCCGGGACGGGGACCGGCCGAGGCCGCGGCGCGCGCGGATTGCGAAGCTTCAGGGATTGGGTGGTTTACGTTTCGGGCTCAACCGGATGCCGCACACCGGTTTCCCGGCTGTTAGTGGATGTTCGCCCATGACGTCGGCGGGCGTGTTTCAATCGAGGGTTAGCGGGTCTATTGTCAGGTGCTCGCGCTACGGCCCGAAGTTCGCCGCATCAGATGGTGACAGGCCCGCGCCCCGGGGAAGTACTGGCGCGGCGGCCAGGCACCCGTGACCTCCCATCCGTGCCTGAAGCAACCGCTTGGTCCCGAGGGCTCGGAATGGCGCGACGCTTGCCCTCGGCGTGGCCGAAGCTGACCAGATCCGTCCGTGTTCGGGTGCTGGATTCAGTTGAATGCGCCATGTTTGCTCATACTCCTGGCGTGCGGTAACCTCTGGATGATCATCGTTGCGAACAACGGAATCGTAGTGACAGATGTCACAGACGAGCGTTCGGGGGGGTGATGGGGATGGGGAAAGTGGCAGCTTGTGCGGCTCGGGAATTAACGGAACATCGGCCGATCGGACTCGACCGCCTGCGTCTGCTCGCGGAGCGCGAGCCGGCGGGCGGCCTCGGTCACCGGGCACGCGGAAGACCTCTGCCGGACACCATCCGCGGGGGCGGGTCCGGTGAAGGCCGCCGCCTCGTGCACGACCTCCGGCACGTCACCGTCGACGGCGCCGTCCAACGAACCCTGCGGAGCCACCTCGGCGAGGAGAGACCCGACCAGGCCACCAGCGTTGTAGTCGCCGGCCGTGTCGCGGGAGGCCGCCCGGCCTTCGCGAAGCCGGATGGCAACGGGCTCCCACCCGCCCCGGCGCGAACGCGGCTGCTCGACGGAGAGTTCTCTGTGCTCGATCTCCCGAGGATGCCCGCACCGCTGTAGGAATCGTCGTTCCCGCTGGGGGAGTGGATGATGCCGAAAGGCCACGACAGTCAGCTACGAATTGTACTGATCGACGACCACACGATGCTGCGCGAGATGATGCGCGAGGCGCTCGACGTGGAACCGGATATGGTCGTGGTCGGCGACGCGGCCAGCGGTGCGTCCGGTATCGAACCCTGCCGGACCGAACAACCCGACGCCGTTCTGCTGGACGCGGATATTTCCGGCGAGTCGGTCACCGAGACCGTGCACGCCATTCGCGCCGTAGCGCCGGGCGCCCGAATCCTGGTCGTGAGCATGACCGATGCGCCGGTGCTGCTGCGTCAATTGCTCGACTGCGGTGTTCGCGGCTATCTCATCAAGTCGGTGAGCCGCACCGACCTGGTTTCCAGTATCCGCGCGGTGTGCGCCGACGACAGCCGCATTGTGCTGCACGTGTCCGCGGACGCGCTGACCCATATCGCCTCGGCGGCGAACTATCCAGAGGTGCTCACCGAACGCGAGCTCGAAGTTCTGACACTGGTGAGCAAGGCGATGAGCAACCGGCAGATCTCACGGCGGCTGACCATCGCCGAGGGCACCGTGAAACGCCATCTGGGGGCCATTTTCGCCAAGCTGGGCGCCCGCACGAGGCTTGAGGCGGTCAACAAGGCGATCGCGGGCGGCATCATCACCCCCGCCGGGCAAGACCTTTATTGGAATCCGTAGAGACAATCCGTGGAGCGTGGCAAACCGGAGAAGGCTGCCGCGCCCTGGAGCGTGCCGCACCTTGAAACGTGCCGCGCCCCGGAGCGTGCCGCGCCCTGGAGTGTGCCGCGCCCTGAAGTACCGGGCGCACCGTCATCATCGACGGTGGCCGGTCGCTCCGCGGCGGACGGTTCCTGGCAGCCGGACCCGGCCCCCGGGTCCGGCCGCGTCGTCCTAGCTGTCGGCCGGGAGCCGCTTCGCGGCCGCGCCCGGGGTGAGCCAGTCCGACCAGGAGTCGCGTCCGGTCAGCACCTCCTGGTGCAGCCGTTGCAGCACGTCCGACGGTTCGAGCCCGAGTTCGATCGACAGTGTCTTGCGCAGGTCCTGGTAGGCGAGCAGCGCTTCGTGCCGTCTGCCGATGCTGGCCAGCGCCTTGATGAGCTGCGCGTGGTACCACTCGTTGAGCGGGTTGGTCAGCAGCATGGCCTTCAGCTCTCCGACGAGCTCCCGGTGCCCGCCGAGCATCGCGTCGGCCTGGATGCGCAGTTCCAGGGTGTGCGACCGCTGCTCCATGAGATGGACGACGTGCGCCTCGATGGCCCGTCCCGCCGTCACGTCGGCCAGCGCCGGCCCCGACCAGAGGTCGAGCGCCTGCCGGAGCAGCCGCGCCGCCGCGGCCGGATCACCGGCGGTGAGCGCGGTGCGCCCCTGCTCGGCCAGCTTGAGAAACGCCTCCAGGTCGAGCTGGTCGGGGTTCACCCGGAGTATGTAACCGGTGCCGTAGGTGCCGAGCACCTGCTCGACGGTATCGGCGGGCAGCCACGGTTCGAACTGGCGCCGTAGCTGGTAGATGTAGGTCTGCGCGGTGGGGACGGCGCTCTTGGGCGGTTTGTCGCCCCACAGCTCGTCGATGATCGCGTCGAGCGTGACGATGTTGTTCGTGCACAGGAGCAGCAGCCCGAGCACACGCCGCACCATCGGCGCGGTCGGCGTGCAGTCACCGAGATCGTTGGTGACGGTGAGGCGGCCGAGCACCTTGAATCGCAACACTGGTGAATCCTTTACCTGGTGTCCGATGGGTCGAGGCCTCGATTCAGATTCTGCCGAGCCCTTTGCCGGGCTTGCAACGCTCAGGGGCGAAGATCCCACGCCGGTGATCATGTCGGGTCGCGTCGATACAACCTTCGTCGCATTGCCATGGACGAAGAGTTCGCGTCCGGTGCTCCGGCCCGTCCCTGAGAGCAGAGTGAGAACCCGCTGCCATGACAGATAACTCCGGGATATCCAATGGTCACGACGTCGTCGCGGTGGTCGGGCTGGCGTGCCGCTTTCCGGGCGCGAACTCGCCCGGGGCGTACTGGGACCTGCTCTCGGCGGGCCGGGAGGCCGTCGGCGAGGTGCCCGCCGACCGCGCCGCGCACGTCGGCACCCGGGCGGGCCGGGCCGGGCTGATCGGCGGGGTCGCGGATTTCGACGCGGGCTTCTTCGGGGTGTCGCCGCGCGAGGCGGCGGCGATGGATCCGCGGCAGCGGCTGATGCTGGAGCTGGCATGGGAGGCCGTCGAACGCGCGGGAATCGAGCCCTCGACGGTGCGCGGCGACCGCGCGGGCGTCTTCGTCGGCGCGATGGGGGACGACTACTCCAGGCTGGTGCACGACCAGGGCGAGGGAGCGGTCGACAGCTTCACCCTGTCCGCGCTCCAGCGCGGCATCCTCGCGAACCGGATCTCGTTCTTCCTGGGGCTGACCGGCCCGAGCGCGGTGGTGGACTCGGCGCAGTCCTCGGCCCTGGTCGCCCTGCACCAGGCGTACGAGAGCGTGCGCCGGGGCGAGTCGGCGTGGGCGCTGGCGGGCGGGGTGAACCTGATCCTCGCGCCGGAGTCGACGGCGACCGCGAGCGGGTTCGGCGCCCTGTCGCCGGACGGCCGCTGCTACACCTTCGACGCGCGCGCCAACGGGTACGTGCGCGGCGAGGGTGCCGGAATGGTCGTCCTCATGCCGCTGGCGGACGCCCGCGTCCACGGCCACGAGGTGCTGTGCGTGATCCGCGGCGGCGCGGTGAACAACGACGGCGGCGGCGAGCAGTTGACCCGGCCGAGCCGGTCGGGACAGGAGAAGGTGCTGCGGCTGGCCCTGTCCGACGCCGGGTCGGACCCCGCCGACGTGGGCTACGTGGAACTGCACGGCACCGGCACACCGGTCGGGGACCGGGTGGAGTCGGCGGCGCTGGCCGCGGTCTTCGCCGACCGGGACCGCCCGCTGGTGGTGGGCTCGGCGAAGACCAACGTCGGGCATCTGGAGGGCGCGGCGGGGATCGCCGGTTTCATCAAGGCGGCGCTGGCCGTCCACCGGGGGCAGGTCCCCGCGAGCTTGAACTTCGTCGCTCCGCCGGACGACCTGCCCCTGGCCGGGCTGGGCATCGAGGTCGCCACCGAACTGCGCGGGTGGCCGCGCGACGGGCTGCGGGTGGCGGGTGTGTCGTCGTTCGGGATGGGCGGGACGAACTGCCACCTGGTGCTCGCGCAGGCCCCCGATGCGGCACCGGGCGAAGGGGGCCGTCCCGAGAGCGCGGGCACGGTCCCCTGGCTGGTGTCCGGCGCCACCGCCGAGGCGTTGCGCGCCCAGGCCGCCCGGCTGGCTGAGCACGTCGCCGCATCGGACGCCCCCCGTCCGCTCGACATCGGATTCTCGCTGGCCACCACCCGCGCCGCGTTCGCGCACCGCGCCGCCGTGTTCGGCGCGGACGCGGCCGAACTGGTCGGCGGCCTGACCGCGCTCGCGGCGGACCGTCCCGCGCCGAACGTCGTGTCGGGCGAGGTCTCCGAGGGCGGCACGGCGTTCATGTTCACCGGGCAGGGTGCGCAGCGAACCGGTATGGGACGGCGGCTCCACGCGGAGTTCCCGGTGTTCGCCGAGGCCCTCGACGCCGTGTGCGCGGAACTCGATCCGCTGCTGGACGCGGAGCTGCGGGAGATCATGTGGTCCGACGCCGCCCCGCTGGAGGAGACCCGGTTCACGCAGGCGGCCTTGTTCGCGCTGGAGACGGCGCTGTTCCGGCTGGTGGAGTCGTTCGGAGTGCGTCCGGATCACCTGATCGGCCATTCGATCGGCGAGGTCACCGCCGCGCATGTCGCGGGGGTGCTGTCGCTGCCCGACGCCTGCGCGCTCGTCGCGGCGCGCGGCCGGTCGATGCAGGCGGCGCCGGCCGGAGGGGCGATGGTGGCCGTCAACGCGGCCGAGGACGACGTGCGGGCGCTGCTCCCCGTCTCGGGGGTGGGCGTCGCGGCGGTCAACGGCCCCGGTTCGGTCGTGATCTCCGGCGACACCGGACCGGTGCTCGCGCTGGCGGAAGCCTTCCGGGCCACGGGGGTGAAGACCAAGCGGCTCAACGTCAGCCACGCCTTCCACTCCCACCACCTCGACGGGATCCTGGACGAGTTCGCCGACGCCGTCAGCGGGCTGGCCTTCCACGCCCCGCGGATCCCGATCGTCTCGAACCTCACCGGGCGCTTCGCCGAGACGGCCGAGCTGACCGACCCCGGCTATTGGAAACGCCACATCCGTGATGCCGTCCGCTTCGCGGACGGAATCCGCACCCTCCGGGACGCGGGCGTCTCCCGGTTTCTCGAACTCGGCCCCGAGCCCGTACTCGTCGGAATGGCCAGGGAAACGCTCGCCGACAACACCTCGGCAATGGCCTCCACGCTGCGGAGCGGGCAGGCCGAGGTCCGCACGCTTCTGAGGGCGCTCGGAACCATGCACGCGGCCGGCGCCGTCGTGGACTGGACGCCGCTGACGAACGGCGGCCGCAGAGTCGCGCTGCCCACGTACGCCTTTCAGCGCCGTCGCCATTGGATCGGTGAAACGCGGGAGGCCGAACGCGCGGCGCAGCCGCTGCCCGTCCGCGATCGCGAGGGAGTGCGCGACCAGGTGCGCAGGCACCTCGCGGCGGTTCTGGAATACGACACGGTCGACATGACGACGTCGTTCAAGGACCTCGGGCTCACCTCACTGACCGCCGTCGAGTTGACCGACGGGCTTTCCCGCGAACTCGGGCTGGTCCTGTCCGGATCGCTGGTGTTCGACCATCCGACCGTCGAGCGGCTTGCGGCATACCTGCACGCGGAACTCACCGGTGCGGACAACGCGGTGAGCATCGTCGCTCCCGCATCGGCGGGGAGGGGGGAGCCGATCGCCGTCGTCGGTATGGGCTGCCGTTTTCCCGGTGGTGTCCGGTCGCCGGGCGAACTGTGGGATCTGACGCTGTCGGGGCGCGACGCGATATCGGAACTGCCGCGAGACCGGGGCTGGAACCTGGACGACCTGTTCGACGCGGACCCGGCGGCCTCCGGCCGGGCCTACGTCCGGCATGGGGGCTTCCTCGACGGCGTGGGGGAGTTCGATGCCGCGTTCTTCGGGATCTCGCCGCGTGAGGCGTTGGCGATGGATCCGCAGCAGCGGTTGTTGCTGGAAACGGTGTGGGAGACGTTGGAGCACGCCGGGATCGAACCGGGCTCGCTGCGCGGCAGCGATACCGGTGTGTTCATCGGCGCCATGGCGGGTGACTACGGCCCACGGTTGGACAGTCCGTATGGAGGCGTCGACGGATATGTCCTCACCGGTACCGCCGGAAGCGTCGCGTCCGGCCGGGCGGCCTTCTTCCTTGGCTCGGAAGGGCCGGCGGTGACGGTGGACACGGCGTGTTCGTCGTCGCTGGTGGCCTTGCATCAGGCCGCCCAGGCGCTGCGGAACGGGGAATGCTCTCTGGCGTTGGCCGGCGGCGTGACGGTGATGTCTTCGCCGGGGATGCTGGTGGAGTTCTCGCGGCAGCGCGGGTTGTCCGTGGATGGGCGGTGCAAGGCGTTCGGGGCGTCGGCCGACGGCACCGGCTGGGGCGAGGGGGCCGGTTTGGTGCTCCTCGAACGCTTGTCGGACGCTCGCGCCAACGGTCATCGGGTGTTGGCGGTGTTGCGGGGTTCGGCGGTGAACCAGGATGGCGCGTCGAACGGGTTGACCGCGCCCAATGGTCCTTCGCAGCAGCGGGTGATCCGCCGGGCGCTGGCCAACGCCGGGCTCACCGGCGCCGATGTCGACGCGGTCGAGGGGCACGGCACGGGCACCAAGCTCGGGGACCCGATCGAAGCGCACGCGCTGCTGGCCACCTACGGCAACGAGCATTCGCCGGATCAGCCGCTGTGGCTGGGCTCGCTGAAATCCAATGTCGGCCACACGATGGCGGCGGCGGGCATCGGCGGCGTCATCAAAATGGTCGAAGCCCTGCGGCATGGCGTGCTGCCACCCACTTTGCACGCCGACGAGCCGACCCCTCAGGTGGACTGGAGCAGCGGCGGCGTCCGGCTGCTCACCGAGGCCCGTGAATGGCCTTCGCTCGGTCGGCCGCGTCGAGCGGGGGTGTCGTCGTTCGGTATCAGCGGCACCAACGCCCACGTGATTCTGGAGCAGGCACCACAACCGGAACAGGTCACCTTGGAGCCTTCTGCGGAGGGGCCGGTGGGGTGGGTGCTATCGGCCCGCTCTGAGGAGGCGTTGCGGGCGTATGCGGGACGGATCGCCGCAGCCGCCGACTCGGACCTGTCTCTCGCCGACGTCGCCGCGACACTGGCCGCGCGCACGGCTTTCGAGCACCGCGCCGTCGTGGTCGGCACCACCCGCGAGCAGTTGCTGGCCGGGCTGGCATCTCTGGCCGAGGGTGAACCCTCGGAGGCTGTCGTGACCGGGGTCGCCGGGAGCGGTAAGTGCGTGTTGGTGTTCCCGGGCCAAGGTTCGCAATGGGATTCCATGGCCCGCGACCTCTATGCGGCTTCCCCTGTGTTCCGGAACCGTCTCGACGAATGCGCGCACGCCATCTCGGCCCACGTCGATTGGGACCTGTTGCAGGTTCTGCTGGCCGACGACGGCGCGCCGCTTCTGTCACGGGTGGATGTGGTGCAACCGGCGTTGTTCGCGGTGATGGTGTCCTTGGCCGCGCTCTGGGAATCCCACGGACTCCGTCCGGCCGCAGTACTAGGACACTCGCAAGGAGAGATCGCCGCCGCATGTGTCGCCGGAGCGTTGTCGCTGGAGGACGCGGCGCGTGTCGTGACGCTGCGCAGCCAGGCGATCCGTGCCCTGGCCGGGCAGGGCGGCATGGTCTCCATCGCGCTGCCGGTCGACCAGGTCCGGCCCCGCCTGAAGCAGTGGAACGGTGACATCGGCATCGCCGCGATCAACGGCCCAGGGGCCACCGTGGTCTCCGGTGGCGCTCACGCCCTCGATGAGTTGCAGGCAGTTTTTGAGGACGAGAGCACTCGCACCTGGCGCATTCCCGTCGACTACGCCTCGCACTCCCCGCACGTCGACCAGATCCGCGAGGAGCTACTGAACCTGCTCGCCCCGATCAGCCCCCGGCCCAGCGACGTCCACTTCTACTCCACGGTGACCGGGCAGCGGATCGACACCACCGAGTTGAACGCCGACTATTGGTTCCGCAACCTTCGCGGCACGGTCGAGTTCGAGGCCACCACACGGCGGCTTCTCAAGGACGGCTACGACACCTTCATCGAGTCCAGCCCCCACCCCGTCCTGGCGCCCGGGGTGCAGGACACCATCGACACCACAGATACCCCGGCCCGCAGCATCGCGACGCTCCGCCGCGACGAGGGTGACCTGACCACCTTCCTGCTCGCCACCGGACACGCCTTCACCGCCGGCGCCGGCACCGCCCACCACCACAGCGGCGGCCACGCCACCCTGCCCGCCTACCCCTTCCAACGCGACCGCTACTGGCTCACACCCAGCCGGGGCGATGTCAGCAGCGCGGGCCTGACCACCGCCGACCACCCACTACTCACCGCCGTCACCGAAGGCGCCGCCAGCACGGTCTTCACCGGCCGGATCTCCCTGACCACCCACCCCTGGCTCGCCGACCACAAGGTCGCCGAGACCATCGTGCTGCCCGGCGCCGCATTCATCGAACTCGCGTTCTTCGCCGCCGACCATGTCGACTGCGGCACCATCCGCGAACTCACCGTCCAGACGCCGCTCCTGCTCCCCGAACACGGCGCCCTGCGACTACGCGTGGAAGTCGGAGAGCCCGCACCCGGCGACGAGGCGCGGCCCATCCGCATCGACGCCCGCCCCGACACCGGCACCGACACGCCCTGGACCAGCCACGCCACCGGCCTCCTCGACACCCGGACGCCCCCCGCCGACTGGGACCTCACCGCCTGGCCCCCGCCCGGCGCACGCCCCCTCGACCCTTCCTACGAAGCCCTCGCCACCCTCGGATACCACTACGGCCCGATCTTCCAAGGGCTCCAGAAGATGTGGCGCCACAATGACCACGTCTACGCCGAGATCACCCTCCCCACCGAGCCCGACACCTTCGACATCCACCCCGCGCTCCTCGACGCCACGATCCACGGCGCCCTGATGGGCCAGGTCCTGCCGAACGACGGCGGGATACGGCTGCCCCACACCTGGGAAGGCGTGACGCTGCACGCATCCGGCGCGTCCACACTGCGGCTCGCGGTGTCGCCGGTGGGGGACAACGCGCTCCGGCTGCGCGCGGCGGACGGTGCCGGAGCGCCCGTCGTCGGGGTGACCTCCCTGGCCATGCTTCCGGCCGACGTCGCCGACCTCGGCGCCCCGGCCGCGAACCACGACTCCGTCCTGCACCTGGAATGGGTACCCGCGCCGACGGCGCCCGCGGAGCCGCCCACCCGGATCGCGCTGGTCGGCCATGACCCGTTCGGCCTGCGCGCGGTGACGGGGACCGTTGATCGGCATGAGGCCGCCGAGCTGTCCGAGCTGCCCGACGGCTCGCGCGACGTGGTCGTGTGCATCGCGGGTGACGACGCGCCGGACGTTCCCGAAGCCGCCCGAACGGTGCTGAACGACGCGCTCGACCTCGTCCAGGTGTGGCTGTCCGACGACCGGTTCGCGGACGCGCGGCTGGTCGTCGTGACCCGGCACGCGGTGATGACCGGACGCGGCGAGCCCGCCCCCGATCTCACCACCGCACCCGTCTGGGGGCTGCTCCGCTCCGCGCAGACCGAGAACCCCGGGCGGCTCGTGCTGGTCGACGTTGAGGACGATGGTCGCTCGCTCGCCGCGCTGCCGTCCGCGCTGGCCGGTGGCGCCGCCCAGTGCGCGCTGCGCGACGGCCAGGTCCTGGTGCCGAGGCTGGCCAAGGCCGGTTCAGAGGACCGACCACGGGTAGCGGAAGGTGTACCCCGGCGCCTGGACGGCGGCACCGTGTTGATCACCGGCGGCACCGGAACGCTCGGCGGGCTGTTCGCCCGGCACCTGGCCGCGAAGCACGGGGTGAGGGACCTGTTGCTGGTCTCGCGGCGTGGAGGGGACTCCCCCGGAGCCGCGGGCCTGGTCGCCGAGCTGTCCGGACTGGGCGCCGAGGCGACGGTCGCCGCCTGCGACGTCGCCGACCGGGACGCGCTCTCCGCGCTCATCGCGCAGATCCCCGCCGACCGCCCCCTCACCGGCGTGGTCCACGCGGCGGGGGCCCTGGACGACGGGCTGATGACCGGGATGACGCCGGCGCGGCTCGACGCGGTACTGCGGCCCAAGCTGGACGCGGCGTGGAACCTGCACGACCTGACCAGCGACCTCGGGCTCTCCGCGTTCGTGCTGTTCTCCTCGATCATGGGCACGATCGGCAACGCGGGCCAGGGAAACTACGCCGCCGCGAACACCTTTCTCGACGCGCTCGCCCAGCACCGCCACGCCACCGGACTCCCGGCGACCTCGCTCGCCTGGGGCCTCTGGGGCGAGCGCAGCGAACTGACCGGCGACCTGGGCGATGCGGACATCGCTCGGATGGCCCGCACCGGGCTGAAACCGCTGCCATCGGACGAGGGCGTCGCGCTGTTCGACGCTGCGCTCGCCTCCGGTGAGGTCAACGCGACTCTGGCCGCGCTCGACCTGGACCGGTTGCGCGCACAGGCCCGGGAGGCGAGCCTGCCCGAGGTGTTCCGCGGACTCGTCCGGACGCGGCGCGCGGCCACCTCGGTCACGGCGGCCGGCACGTCGCTCGCCGACCGGCTGGCCGGACGCCCGGCCGAGGACGTCGATCGCGAGCTGCTCGAACTCGTGCGCTCGCACACCGCCACCGTGCTCGGCCACGCCGGTGCGGGCTCCGTGCAGCCGGACGTCGCGTTCCGGGAACTGGGCGTCGACTCGCTGTCCGGGATGGAGCTGCGGAACCGGCTGAACGACGTCACCGGGCTGCGGCTGCCGTCCACCGTGGTGTTCGACCACCCGACCCCGTCGGCACTGGCGGTGCTCTTGCGCGGCGAGCTGCTGGGCGAGGTCGTCCACGTCGCCGCCCCGGCGGCGCCGGCCCCGGCGGGGAGGGGGGAGCCGATCGCCGTCGTCGGTATGGGCTGCCGTTTTCCCGGTGGTGTCCGGTCGCCGGGCGAACTGTGGGATCTGACGCTGTCGCGCCGGGACGTCATCGGCGGGCTGCCGCGAGACCGGGGCTGGGACCTGGACGACCTGTTCGACGCGGATCCGAGGCGCACCGGCAAGAGCTACGTCGACAAGGGCTACTTCCTCGACGGCGCGGGGGAGTTCGATGCCGCGTTCTTCGGGATCTCGCCGCGTGAGGCGTTGGCGATGGATCCGCAGCAGCGGTTGTTGCTGGAAACGGTGTGGGAGACGTTGGAGCACGCCGGGATCGAACCGGGCTCGTTGCGCGGCAGCGATACCGGCGTGTTCATCGGCGCGCTGTCCCAGGATTACGGGCCGCCGATGCACGAGGGTTCGGTGGAGGCCGACGGATACGTTCTGACCGGCACCAGCGGGAGCGTCATCTCGGGTCGAGTGGCGTTCTTCCTGGGTTCGGAAGGCGCGGCGGTGACGGTGGACACGGCGTGTTCGTCGTCGCTGGTGGCCTTGCATCAGGCCGCTCACGCGGTGCGGAACGGCGAGTGTTCTCTGGCGTTGGCCGGCGGCGTGAGCGTGATGTCCTTGCCGGGAGTGCTGGTGGAGTTCTCGCGGCAGCGCGGGTTGTCCGTCGATGGGCGGTGCAAGGCGTTCGGGGCGTCGGCCGACGGCACCGGCTGGGGCGAGGGGGCCGGTTTGGTGCTCCTCGAACGCCTGTCCGACGCTCGCGCCAACGGTCATCGGGTGTTGGCGGTGTTGCGGGGTTCGGCGGTGAACCAGGACGGCGCGTCGAACGGGTTGACCGCGCCCAATGGTCCTTCGCAGCAGCGGGTGATCCGCCGGGCGCTGGCCAACGCCGGGCTCACCGGCGCGGACGTCGACGTGGTCGAAGGCCACGGCACGGGCACCCGGCTCGGCGACCCGATCGAAGCGCAGGCCCTACTCGCCACCTACGGAAAAGAACACTCGCTCGACCGCCCCCTGTGGCTGGGCTCGCTGAAGTCGAACGTCGGCCACACGATGGCGGCGGCGGGCATCGGCGGCGTCATCAAAATGGTCGAAGCCCTGCAACGCGGCGTGCTGCCGCCCACTTTGCACGCCGACGAGCCGACCCCGCACGTGGACTGGAGCAGCGGCGGTGTCCGGCTGCTCACCGAGGCCCGCGAATGGCCTTCGACCGATCGGCCGCGCCGTGCGGGGGTGTCGTCGTTCGGTATCAGCGGCACCAACGCCCACGTGATTCTGGAGCAGGCACCACAATCAGAGTCGGCCACCGAGGAGCCGTCCGAGGACGGGCCAGTGGGATGGGTACTCTCAGCCCGAACCCAGCAGGCGTTGCGAGCCTATGCATCACGGATCGCCGCAGCCGCCGACTCGGACCTGTCTCTCGCCGACGTCGCCGCGACGCTGGCCGCACGCACGGCTTTCGAGCACCGCGCCGTCGTGGTCGGCACCACCCGCGAGCAACTGCTGTCGGGACTGACCTCGCTGGCGGAGGGCGTCCCCTCAGACGACGTCGTCACCGGGACGGCCGGTGAGGGCAAGTCCGTGCTGACGTTCCCCGGCCAAGGTTCGCAATGGGATTCCATGGCCCGCGACCTCTACGCGACCGCCCCCGTGTTCCGGAACCGTCTCGACGAATGCGCGCATGCCATTTCCGCCCACGTCGATTGGGACCTGCTTCAGGTATTGCTCGACGACGACGGCGCGCGGCTCCTCACCCGGGTGGACGTGGTGCAACCGGCGTTGTTCGCGGTGATGGTGTCCTTGGCCGCGCTCTGGGAATCCCACGGCCTCCGTCCGGCCGCCGTGCTGGGGCATTCGCAAGGGGAGATCGCCGCCGCATGTGTCGCCGGAGCGTTGTCGTTGGAGGACGCCGCGCGCGTCGTGACGCTGCGCAGCCAGGCGATCCGTGCCCTGGCCGGGCAGGGCGGCATGGTCTCCATCGCGCTGCCGGTCGACCAGGTCCGGCCCCGCCTGAAGCAATGGAACGGTGACATCGGCATCGCCGCGATCAACGGTCCCGGAGCCACCGTGGTCTCCGGCGGCGTCCAAGCCCTCGATGAGCTGCAAACACTTCTAGAGGCCGATGACGTCCGGACCTGGCGCATTCCCGTCGACTACGCCTCGCACTCCCCGCACGTCGACCAGATCCGCGAGGAGCTACTGAACCTGCTCGCCCCGATCAGCCCCCGGCCCAGCGACGTCCACTTCTACTCCACGGTGACCGGGCAGCGGATCGACACCACCGAGTTGGACGCCGACTATTGGTTCCGCAACCTTCGCGGCACGGTCGAGTTCGAGGCCACCATCCGGCGGCTTCTCAAGGACGGCTACGACACCTTCATCGAGTCCAGCCCCCACCCGGTGCTGGTCCCCGGTATCCAGGACACCATCGACGACACCGCCGCGTCCGCCCGCAGCATCGCGACGCTCCGCCGCGACGAGGGTGACCTGACCACCTTCCTGCTCGCCGCCGGACACGCCTTCACCGCCGGCGCCGGCACCGACCACCACCACAGCGGCGGCCACGCCACCCTGCCCGCCTACCCCTTCCAACGCGACCGCTACTGGCTCACACCCCACCCCGTCCGGGGCGATGTCAGCAGTGCGGGCCTGACCACCGCCGACCACCCGCTGCTCACCGCCGTCACCGAAGGCGCCGCCAGCACGGTCTTCACCGGCCGGATCTCCCTGACCACCCACCCCTGGCTCGCCGACCACAAGGTCGCCGACATCACCGTGCTGCCCGGCGCCGTCTTCATCGAGCTGGCGTCCCATGCCGCCGACCACATCGGCCACGGCGTGATCCGCGAGCTGACCACCCACACCCCGCTCCTGCTCCCCGAACACGGCGCCCTGCGACTACGCGTGGAGATCGGAGAGCCCGCACCCGGCGACGAGGCGCGGCCCATCCGCATCGACGCCCGCCCCGACACCGGCACCGACACGCCCTGGACCAGCCACGCCACCGGCCTCCTCGACACCCGGACGCCCCCTGCCGACTGGGACCTGAGCACCTGGCCCCCTACCGGCGCACGCCCCCTCGACGTCTCCTACGACACCCTCGCCACCCAGGGGTACCACTACGGTCCGACGTTCCAGGGCCTCCACCAGATCTGGCGCCACAACGACCGCGTCTACGCCGAGATCACCCTCCCCACCGAGCCCGACGCCTACACGATCCACCCCGCGCTCCTCGACGCCGCACTCCACGCCGCTTACGGCGACGGCCCCGGGCTGGCGACGACCTGGCGCGGCGTCGCGGTGCACAGCGTCGGCGCGACGATCCTGCGGGTGCGGATCAGCCCGAACCAGGCCGGGTCGGTGTCGATCCTGCTGGCCGACAGCGTGGGCGACCCGGTCGCCGAGGTCGGCGGAGTCAGCATCACCCCGACGGATTCGGGGCAGTTGCAGGCGGCCAAGGCCGCGCAGCTCCACGCGCTGTACCGGGAGGCGTGGGTCGACCACCACGACGCGAGATCCCTGCCGCGCAAGGCGAGCTGGGCGGTCATCGGCCCGGACGCGCTCCTCGCCGTGGCGGGGCTGGCGGCCGCAGGCGTGCAGGCGGAGGCATTCCCGGAACTCGGCGCCCTGGCCGGAGCCGTGCCGGACCACCTCGTGTTCAGCGTCCCGCCGGACGGGGAGGTCGGCGCCACCGCACGGGAGGCGTTGCGCCAGGTGCAGGCCCTGCTGGAGACGGAGACGCCGGCCTCGGCGACGGCGGTGTTCCTGACCACCTCGGCGGTACCGGCGTTCGATGACGCCGCCGTCGACATCGCGGGCGCGGCGGTCTCCGGCCTGCTCCGGTCCGCGCAGGCGGAGAACCCCGGCCGCTTCGTGCTCGTCGACATGGACGCGGACGAACGCTCCTGGCGAGTCCTACCGAGAGCCGTGATGTTCGGCGAGCCGCACCTGGCTCTGCGCGAGGGGAAGGTCAGGGTGCCGAGGCTCGTACCGGTCAAGCCGAGCAGCGACACGGAGCGGCCCACCGAACCTGACACCACCGTGGTGGTCACCGGCGGACCCACCGCGATGGGTGAGTGCTTGGCGCGGCACCTGGCCTCCGCACATGGAACACACCGGGTCGTGCACACCGACGCCAGGAACCCGGCACTGCGCGAGCTGATCGACGGCCTACCCCCAGGCCGTCCGCTGAGCACGGTCGTCCACATACCGCAGCCGCCGCCGGGCGACCTGACGACCCCCGATTCGCTCGCCGAAACCCTGCGCGCGACGGTCGCGGCCGTGGAGATCCTCGGGCGGGAGGCCGGGAAGGCCACCGTCGTCCTGTGCTCCTCGTTCGCCGGGACCGCGGGCGGCGGAACCGCGGCCGAAGCCGCCTCCGCCGCCGCCCTGGACGCGCTCGCCCGGCGCCGCCGCGCGGGCGGCGCCCCGGCGGTGTCGCTGGCCTGGGGTCCGTGGGCGCTTGGCGACGAACCGCCCGGTGCTCGGATCGCGGGAGTCGGCGTGCTGGGAGAGTCGGAGGCCGTCGCGCTGTTCGACGCCGCCCGCCTCGCGAGCGAGCCCGTGTTGATCCCGGCCAGGCTGGACCTGGACGATCTCGCCCGGCAGGCCAGAACCGGGACGGCGCTGCCGCCGGTGTTCAGGTCGCTCGTCAGGACCACCGCCAAACGCACCGCGCGCGGAGGCGCGGTCTCCACGACATCGCTACGGCAACGGCTCGCGGCGATGGCGGAGGCCGACCGGGACGAGGCGCTGTCCGACCTGGTCTGCACGCATATCTCGGAGGTGCTCGGGCTCGGGCCGGCGAACGTCGTGCGGCCGAACCAGGTCTTCCGGGAACTCGGGTTCGACTCGCTGTCCGTTCTCACCCTGCGGAACCGCCTGAAGTCGGCGACCGGCCTGCTTCTGGATTCCTCGTCCATTCTTCAGCACTCGACACCGGGCGAGCTGGCTCGGCACCTCAAACAGGCCCTGCTCGAAACCTGATGGGTCGGGCCTCTCACCACCCGAGGAGATGATGATGAAATCCGCACGGGTCGTCAGCCCGACGGGCCATGGGTATCTCCTGCTCGAATCGCATCCGGCCGGGTGCTTCCGCGGCGTCGCGCGGATGTGGGACGAGGTGTCCGCGCCCGGGAGGCCGCCGGCGCGGCGTCCGACGGCGCTGGTGATCGGTGCGAGCGGGGGCTACGGCCTGGCGATCACGGTCGCGGGGCTGGCGCGCCACGGCATCGACGGCGTGGGCGTCAGCGTCGAGCGCCCGGCCGGGCGCCGCACCGCCTCGCCAGGCTGGTACCGCACCATCGCGACCGAGGCGATCGCCCGCGAGACCGGGTCGGACTTCTCCTTCCGCAACGCCGACGCCTTCGCCGACACCACCAAGGCCGAGACGCTGGACCTGCTGGCCGAGCGGTTCGGCGGCGTGGACTACCTGATCTACAGCGTCGCCGCGCCCCGGCGCACCGACCCCCGCACCGGTACCACCCACCGCTCGGTGATCAAGCCCCTCGGCACGCCGTACACGACCTGGAGCCTGGAGTTCTCCGGCGACGGCGCCGCGTCCCTGCGCGAGGCCGTCCACCTCCCGGCGACCGAGGCCGAGACCGCCGCGACCGTGCGCGTCATGGGCGGCGAGGACTGGGGCCGCTGGATCACCGCGCTGGCCGACCGGGGGCTGCTGCGCGACGGTTTCCGCACGGTCGCCCTCACCTACATCGGCTCGCCGATCACCGCGCCGATCTACCGCGCGGGCACGATCGGCGCGGCGAAGAGGGACCTGGAGTCCACCGCGGACGCCCTGACCAAGCAGCTCGCCGAGGTGGGCGGCCACGCCTACACCTCGGTGAACGGCGCCGCGGTCAGCCACGCGCTGACCGGCACCCCCGGCATCCCGCTCTACGCCAGCCTGCTCCGCGCCGTCCTGGGCGACCGCTTCCCGTCCCCCGTCGAGCAGTCGGTCGAGCTGTGGGAGCAGCTCACGACGGACCGGCCCGACCTGGACGAGTCCGGCCGCATCCGCCTCGACCGCTGGGAGCTGGCCGATCCGGTCCAGGCGGCCGTGACCGAGCGCTGGCGGACGATCACCCCCGAGACCCTCACCGAGCTGGCCGACATCCCGTGGTTCCGTGCCCAGGCCCGCTCGCTGTACGGATTCGACGTCCCCGGCGTCGACTACGACGTCCCGGTCGAGACCGACCTCCCCTGGCCGAACCCGAGCTGACCACCTTCGACACCGACCACACCTGACACCGACGAGTCCCGCTCCCAGATCCGGGGGCGGGACTCGCGCGTCGCGTCAGCCGGCCTCGGCGGCCTGGCTGGTCCAGGTCGCATACATCCGGGCGTAGGCTCCCCCGGCGGCGACGAGCCGGTCGTGCGAACCGGTCTCGACGATCCGGCCCTCGTCCACGACGACCACGCGGTCGGCCTTCATGGCGGTGGACAGCCGGTGCGCGATCAGGATCGCGGTGCGGCCCTCCAGCAGCACGTCCAGCGCGCTCTCGATCCTGGCCTCCGACCGGAGGTCCAGGTTGGACGTGGCCTCGTCCAGCACCAGCACCCGGGGCTGGGCCAGGAAGGCCCTCGCCAGGGCGACGAGCTGCCGTTCGCCGGAGGACAGGGACTGGCCCCGCTCCTGGACGACGGTGTCCAGGCCGTCCGGCAGCCGCTCGACCACCTCGTCCAGTCCGACCGCCCGCACCGCCTCCCAGACCCGGTCGTCGGACGCGTCGGAGGTGGCGAAGCGGATGTTGTCCCGCAGCGGCCCGGCGAACAGGAAGGGCTCCTGCGGCACGACGCCGAGTTGCCCGCGCAGCGACTCGATCCGCACGTCCCGCAGGTCGCGCCCGTCGATGAGGATCCGCCCGGCGGACGGGTCGTAGAACCGGGTGACCAGCTTGGCGAGCGTGGACTTGCCCGCGCCGGTCGGACCGACGAACGCCACCGTCTCGCCGGCCCGGATCTCCAGCGACACATCGGAGATCACCGGCCGGTCCGGAAGGTAGCCGAACGACACGTCCTCGAAGGTGATCTCACCCTCGACCCGCGGCAGGTCGACGGCTCCGGGCGCCTCCGCGACCTCCGGCCGGGTGCTGAGCAGCTGCCTCAGCTTCACGACCGACGACTGCCCCTGCTGGTAGGTGTTGTACTGCTGCACCAACTGCTGGATGGGCTGGAAGAACGATCCGAGGTAGAGCAGGAACGCCACCAGCTCGCCGATCGTCAGCGTCCCGTCGGTGACCATGCCCGCGCCGATGGCCAGCAGGACGATCTGCCCGGCCACCCCGACGACCTGGGTGCCGGGCGTGTAGATCGAGTTGATCCGTCCGGTCTGGAGGCTGGCGTCGAAGTACCCGCCGGTGACCTGCCGGTGGTGCTCGGCGTTGCGCCGCTGCCGGTTGTGCGCGGTGACGACGCGCACGCCCTGGAGGCTCTCGGAGAGGTCGGCGATCACGTCGGCGGTGGCGTCCCGCACCCGCAGGTAGCCCTTGGCGGACGCGCGGCGGAACCACAGCGACATCGCGGTCATGACGGGCACGACCAGCACGATCGTGATGAGCGCCAGCTCCACGTCGTAGGTGAACAGCACCACCGAGACGATGACCATCGTCAGGCCCTGGATCGCGAACTGCACCAGGCCCTCTTGCAGCAGCGCCTGGAGGTTCTCGATGTCGGCGGTCATCCGGGTCATGATCACACCGGCCTTCTCGCCGGTGTAGAAGCTCAGCGACAGCCGCTGCAACTGGGTGAAGACCCGGACCCGAAGGTCGTTCATCACCCACGCGGCGATCCGTCCGGTCACCTTGACCCGCGCGGCCTGCGTGAGGCCGGTGACCACCAGGTTGACCAGGTACATCCCCGCGACCACCACCAGGACGCCGAAGTCCTTCGCCGTGATGCCGTCGTCGATGCCGATCTGGGTCAGCAGCGGACCGGCCTGCAGCGTCACCGCCTCCACGATCACGAGCACACCGGCCAGCAGCGCCAACGCCCCGTACGGGCGGACCAGGCGCCGCAGGCTCAGCCCGGCGCCGTCGGGATCGGGCGTGCCGTGCTCGAAGACGACCTCGGGCTCGGGATGCTCCGGCTCGGTCTCCAGCAGCCGCTCGACACCCGGCCGCATCTCCGGCGGCACACCGGCGAACGGGTGGGCCGACGCGCCCGCGTTACCGCCGGTGAACGCCGCTCCGCCACCACCTCCGGGAAACGTCATCGGCCCGTACCCTCCAGCTCCTTGACGCGCTCGTCCGCCTGCGCGAGCACTTCCGCATACAGCTGCGTGCTCGCCAGCAGTTCCGTGTGCGTGCCGTCGGCGACGACGCGCCCGCCGTCCAGCAGCACCACGCGGTCGGCCAGGCTGATCGTGGACGGCCGGTGCGCGATGATCAATGTCGTCCGGCCGCTGAACAGGGTCCGCAGCCCGGCATGGATCTCCTGCTCGACCTGGACGTCGATGGCGCTGGTGGCGTCGTCGAGCACCAGCACCGGCGGATTCACCAGCAGGGTCCGGGCGATCGCGATGCGCTGCCGCTGCCCGCCCGACAGCGTGTAGCCGCGTTCGCCGATGACGGTGTCATACCCCTCGGACAACTCGCCGATGAACCCGTGCGCCCCCGCCAGCCGTGCCACGCGCTCGATGTCGGCGATGCCCGAGTCCGGGCGCCCGTAGGCGATGTTGTCGCGGACCGACGCCGAGAACAGGAACGGCTCGTCCAGGACGATGCCGACGGCGTCGCGCAGGCTGTGCAGGGTCAGCTCCCGCACGTCATGCCCGTCCACGATGACCGCCCCCTCGCGGACGTCGTAGAAGCGCGGCAGAAGCCTGGCCACGGTGGACTTCCCGGAGCCGGTCCGGCCGACCAGCGCCACGGTCTCGCCGCCGCGTAGCCGCAGCGAGAACCCGTCCAGCACATCGGGCCCGTCGCCGTAGCCGAAGCGGACGTCCTTGAACTCGACGTCACCGCGCGCCCCGGTGAGCTCCAGCGCGCCGGGGGCGTCCACGATCTCCGGCTTCTCGTCCAGCACCTCATACAGCCGCTTGGCCGCCGCCGACGCCCGCTGACCGAACGTGATCAGCTTGCCGAGCACCCGGAACGGCACCTGGAGCATCAGCAGATACGAGCTGAAGGCCACGATCGCGCCGATCCCCAGACTTCCCTCGATGACGAGGTGCCCTCCGTACAGCAGCACGATCGCCATGCTGATGCTGGGCAGGTTCTGCACCAGGGGCGTCCACCGCGCACGCAGATCGGCGTCCTTCACATAGGCCCAGCGAACCCTCGTCGCCGCCTTCTGGAGCAGCGACAGCTGGTTCCGTTCGGCCGCGAACGACTTGACCACGCGGACGCCGTTGACGTTCTCGTCCACCACGGTCGCGACATCGGCCAGCCGGGCCTGGATCAGCCACGACACCGGGAACATCGAGCGCTGCATGCGCTTGCTCGCCACGTAGAACAGCGGCATCGGCAGCATGGCCATGACGGCGAGTGGCACGTTGATCGCCAGCATGTACACGAACGCCACCAGCGAGACACCGCACTGCACCAGCAGATACGGCGCGAACCCCAGATACATCTGCACCGTGCGGATGTCGGAGTTGGCGCGGGAGATCAGCTGCCCGCTCTGCACCCGGTCGTAGAACGGGAACGACAGCCCGGTCAGATGCGCGTACACCATGTTGCGCAGGTCGTACTCGATCCTGGCGGCGGCGCGGAACAGCAACTGCTTGGACAGGTAGCCGACGACCAGCATGATCACCGTGAGCGCGACCAGCCACCACACGTAGTGCGACAGCGGCACCCGGTCCGCCACGACCGAGTTGTCGAGCGCCTCCTGGATCACCTTCGGCACCTGGACGGCCACCAGCGTGCTGGCCCCGGACGTCACCAGCGCCGTCCCGAACATCCACTTGTGCGCCCGGACCAGCGGCCACGCCCGCCGCAACCAGGAGCGACTCGGATCCGGGTCGATCGCCGCGCTCGGCGGCGGATGGACCTTGCTCACCTGGACTCCTTCCTCCGCGCGCCCTCGCGGGCGGCCCACTCGGCCTGCTTCTCACCGGCCAGCGCCTCATGCCACAGCGACAGCGCGGCCATCGCCCGCTCGGCCTGCTCGGCGTCGAGGAACGAGGCCAGCTCGCCCAACCTGCGGTTGATCTCCTCGTTGGCCGTGGCCAGCAGGTGCCTGCCCTCGGACGTGATCACGAGCGTGACCTTGCGCCGGTCGTGCGGATCCCGCTCACGCCGCACGTACCTTCCGGCGACCAGACCGTCCATGACCGCGGTGACGGTCGCCGGCATCACCGACAACATCCACGCCACGCGCGACGCCGTCGGCGGTTCCTCCACCGTGAGCACCGACAGCATCCGGTACTGCGGCAGCGTCAACTCCACGCGGAGCAGGGCGTGTTCAACGGACTTCGCCAGCGCGGCCACCACCACGCCCGGCTCAACTGCTTCGGCCATCACACATTTAGATTATCAAACTTAGTACAGTGTGCGCAGTAGCACTCCAGCAGCCTCGCACACACGACGAAGACCATCAAGAGAACCGCCGCGACCCGGCCCCACGGCTCAGCCGACCGTGATCACCGCTGCACACAAGCCCGAAGACCCAGGGCGACCCGGCTGCCGGCAACGATGACGAAGACGACAAAAAGCCGGTGCTCTGGCGAGCACCGGCTGTTGTTGCCTGGTCAGGCGAGCGGAGGATACGAGATTCGAACTCGTGAGGGCGTGAACCCAACACGCTTTCCAAGCGTGCGCCCTAGGCCACTAGGCGAATCCTCCACGGGAGAGCCTACCGGGTCCTGGGCAGTGGGAGGACCTCAATAACCGCCGAGGTGGGTATCGGGCCGTACACGTGCGGGAACACCTGATCGCCCACAGGCTCGTACCGGACGGGCGAGCCGAGGCCCGCGACGTCGATGACCAGCAGCACCAGGCCGTCCCTGGCCACGCCGGTGTAGAAGTTGGCGAGCACGCCCTCGACCTGCGCCATGTCGAACGAGCAGTGGACGAAGCCCTCCTCGTCCAGCGTCCTCCCCAGCGTGGACATGGTGTAAGGCGCACCGGCGTCGCGGACCGGTTCCCAGTGCTGCCGTTCGGCGATATGCAGGAGCGTCTCCTGCCGAGGCACGGACATACAAGGAGCCTAAAGCCCCCGTGAGGGCCAGGAGCGTTGAGCGAACGCGAAAGCCCCGGCCCTTGCCAGGCCGGGGCTCATGCTGGAGGGGGCTATCGCTTGAGGTCGGCCACGAGCGAGGCGAAGGCGTCGCGAGAGACGACCAGCCTGGGCCCGTCGGGGTCCTTGGAGTCTCGGACGCCCACGACCGCGCCGAGGTCGGCGAGTTCGATGCAGGCATCCCCTTGCGAGCTGCTGTGGCTGCTCTTCCGCCATGGGGGGCGAGGCGTCATTGCTTCCATACTTCGTCTGCAATCTCCCTGATCAGCGCCGCCGACATGGTCGCCGGGAGCGCGTACGTGCTGATGTCGGTGAAGCGCCGGTTCAGCTTCTCGACGTCAGACCGGCCGTCCCTGATGGTTCCATGCGGTTCGCTGACGGTGTACCCCACTTGATCGCCTGCTGGCAACGTCGCAATCATGAACGCTCCGCTGTTGCCGGGGTGGGGCTCGCCGTCCGGGATGACCTGGATGCTGACGGTCGCCGACACGGCATCGGCGAGGCGGTGGAGTTGCTCGTACATAACGGCGGCCGTGCCCACACGCGATCGCAGAACCCGCTCGGGTAGGACATACACCACACGCGGTGGGGGCGGGTCCTCGCGGAGCAGGACCGCCTGGCGTTCCAAACGACCCATGATCTTTTGCTGGTCGCCATACAGCAGGACCTCGGCGACAGCGGGCGTCTGGAAGAGCCCGGTGACTACGAGCGGTTCATAAACGCGCAGCAGCTCGGCCATCCCTTCTGTGTCCGGCCAGTCCTCGAACCACACGGGGAACCTGGCGGAGCGGCCGTCGAAGAGGCCGTCGTGGAGGTGGGCGAGGGCCTCCCGGGTGTTGAGAAGGCGGTCGCATTCCACGGCGAACACCCGGTCGCAGCCGGACTTGCCGAGTTCGATGTCTCCGATGGTGGACGCCGCGTAGGGGATCTGGTCCGCGAGCTGGGCGAGGGAAAGCCCCGCCAACTGGCGGTATCGACGTACTTCGGACCCGAACAAATCCATCGGGCCGCGCGAGGGGGTCAGACGCTTGGGGCGTTGCGGCATGTCGGCCTCCTCATGACCGATGATCACCGGGCGCGTGCGGGAAGTCGTGAGTGACGTCCGCGACGATGCGCTTTGTCTGTGCCGCCATTCTTGCCTGAGTCAAGCTCGGACACAGGAAAAACGCAGATGTTCCGAGGTGATTCCCGATGTCCTCTCCAGTCGCGGCGCCCGAAATTCCCACCCTCGTCCTTGAATCCACCGATAAGGCCCCAGGGATAGCGCGACGGTTCGTGGCGGACGTGTTCGCCGAATGGAAGATCGCCGACGACTACGTCGGACGGCTCGCGGTGTGCGAGTTGGTCACCAATGCCTATCTGCACGGCGAGGGCCCGATCGTGGTGCGGATACTCCGGGATGACCGGCTGGTGATCGAGGTCTGGGACGCCGGTTTGGGGCGTCCGAAGATCGTCCCGGAGGACTGCGCGGGCACGTCGGGCCGGGGCCTGTTCCTGCTGGCGGAGATGACGCGGGCATGGGGTGTGCGCCCGCTGAACGAAGGAGGAAAGATCACATGGTTCGAGCTTCGCTGACGGTTTACGAGATAAGGCGCAGGCTCCACGTCCGCTATCTGAAGTGGCGTACCGAACTACAGCGAGAAACGGCGATCGAGTATCTGGACGCGCTAGCGCCGGAATTGGAGGCATATGGGTGGCGCTGTGTCCGGACGTATTACCCGGAAGTGATCCCGGTGCGCCCTCCGCTGCTGCGGGTCTATGGCGAACTGGGTCCGGTGACCACGCTGAACGTGATGGCCGTCCCTGGCGGCCGCTGGGGTTTCCACGAGGCGGCGCGCGGACGGCGCGGATTCCTCTCCCCCTGCGAAGGCGACATCAAGGGCGCGGCCGAAGGAATAGATCACTTCCTCCGGGCCCGCGCGGCGCGCTCGATTTCGTGATCTAGCTGACGAGACCGTCGGCGAACAGGGCGAGCCGGGCTGCCAGGTCCGCGCGGTCGCCGGACTCCGATCGTGCGATCTCCTTCAGCGCGCGACTCATCAGAATCACCGGGTCCCGGTCTTGGCGGGCCTTCTCGTGCAGTCGCAGCCTTGCCTGGTCCTCGCTCATGGTGAGCAGGTATTCCGCTTGCTGCCTGGCGGCCTCATAGTCGCCCATGGCGCGAGCGAGCGCGCCAATAGTCTTTCCGGCATTCTCCAAGAAACCCATTGGGGCCTCCAGACCTGGGGGAGAAACTGTTCTCAGCGTATCCCCTGGAAGCGACTCGATCTTGGCGAGATCCGGTCAACTCGAATCAAGGCTAGGCTCGTCTGCTGCTCAAGTTTGACCGCCGGTGCGCCCCGATAACGGGTGCACTGGATGAGCTTGATCTTATTTACGTCCATGCGCGCCACCTGCTCTCGGAGACGGTGCAGGGTTTCACGTTCTCGCAGGTCATGTCACCTGTGCGTGAAGTTGGTGACGCTCGGTGGTGGATGACCGGAACCCATGAGCCTTGACCACCGCGGGAACGTGGTTGCGGAGAACTCTGGCCGGATAATTGGCCTCCAGGTGGAACGCCCAGCGGTCAGGCAGCGTGTTCCACCGGCCGCGATATGGGAGAGGCGGACGGCGGCGTCGCGCCCCGAGGGCTTCTGGCTGGCCTTGTCGGCCCGTAGGCCGGCAGCGACTCTGACATGGATGCCCGGATGACGGGGTCGAGCGGCGCCTGATCGGTCGTGAAAGGTCGTCGCTGGTTGTCGATGTCGGTATTGCCGGGGCTTAGGTCGTGGGCGTCGAGGGTCTGGGTGTGAACGGCGTGGTTGGGGCGGGGGTGGGTGGGGTGTGGTGGCTGCGGCGTGGCTATCTGGGGATCCGGCCGATCCTGGGGCGGGGATGCCATAGACTCTGGGCAGACCCCTCGCACGGCGTCACCCTGTGAACCTCCCCAGGGCCGGAAGGCAGCAAGGATAAGCAGGCTCTGGCGGGTGTGCGGGGGGTCCTTTTCGCTTCTGACGCTCCGCTTCTTGAGGGAGGGCGGGCCCCCGATGAGTCTGGCTCTGTACCGCAAGTACCGGCCAGCGACGTTCGCCGAACTGAAGGGGCAGGAACACGTCGCCGAGCCCCTGCGGCAGGCGCTGCGCAACGGCCGGATCAACCACGCCTACCTGTTCAGCGGTCCGCGCGGCTGCGGCAAGACGTCCAGCGCCCGTATCCTCGCGCGTTCGCTCAACTGCGAGCAGGGGCCGACCGCGGATCCGTGCGGCGAGTGCGACTCGTGTGTCGCGCTCGGTCCGTCGGGCAGCGGCCACATCGACGTCATCGAGATCGACGCGGCCTCGCACGGTGGCGTTGATGACGCCCGTGACCTGCGGGAACGTGCGTTCTTCGCGCCGGTGTCGGCGCGCTTCAAGGTGTACATCATCGACGAGGCGCACATGGTCACCCGCGAGGGCTTCAACGCGCTGCTGAAGCTCGTCGAGGAGCCCCCGCCGCACCTGAAGTTCGTCTTCGCGACCACCGAGCCGGAGAAGGTCATCGGGACGATCAGGTCCCGGACCCACCACTATCCGTTCCGGCTCATCCCGCCGGGCGTCCTCCAAGATCTCGTCGAGGAGATCCTGCGGTCGGAGAAGGTGCCCTACGAGGAGTCGGCGCTGCCGCTCGCGGTGCGGGCCGGGGCGGGCTCCGCCCGTGACACCCTGTCGATCCTCGACCAGCTTCTCGCGGGGTCGGACGAACAGGGCATCACCTACACGCGGGCCGTCTCGCTGCTCGGATACACCGATTCCGCCTTGCTGGACGAGGTGGTCGCGGCCTTCGCGGCCCGGGACGGCGCGGCCGTGTTCGCCGCGATCGACCGGGTTGTGGAAAGCGGTCAGGATCCGCGGCGCTTCACGGCCGACCTGCTGGAGCGCGTCCGGGATCTGGTGATCCTGTCGAACGTCCCGGATGCCGGGGGTTCCGGTCTCCTCAACGTTCCGGCCGACGAGCTGGAGCAGATGCGGCGGCAGGCCTCGTCCATGGGGCCGGGGGAGCTGACGCGCGCGGCGGACCTGCTGCACACCGGGCTCACGGAGATGCGCGGCGCCACGTCCCCGCGCCTGCTGCTTGAGCTGATCAGCGCACGTATCCTCCTCCCCGCCGCGTACGAGGACGAGGCGTCGATGTTCGCGCGGCTCGACCGGCTGGAGCGAACGGCCGCGCAGGGCGGGTTCGCCGGCGGCGGCCAGGGCGGCGCCCAAGGGGGCGGCGGGTTGGCGCCCGCCTTCCAGGCCGGGCAGGGAGCACCTGTCCCGGGGGCGCCTGGTCGGGCGACGCCGCCTGGCGGGGGTGGACGGCCGGGGCAGGACTCCGCGCAAGGACCTCCGCAGGGCTCCGCGCAAAGCCCTGCCCAGAGTCCCGCGCAAGGATCCGCCCCTGGACCAGCGCAAAGCTCTGCCCCCAGGCCCGCGCAAGGGTCCGCGCAGGGTTCCGAGCAAAACCCGGCGGGACAGCCCCCGCCCGCCCAGGGGGGCGACCCCACTTCCAGTGTCAACCGCCGCCCCGGGTCTCCGGAAGCGGAACGCGGTTCTGTGGATAACCGCTCGAACACCCCTGCGGACAACCGCCCCGACGACCGCTCGGACCACCGTCCGGACAACCGTCCGGACAACCGTCCGAGCCAACCCGCTGCGCCCACTTCGCCGGCTCCGCCCGTCTCACCCGCCCCCCAGACCGCCGCTCCGGGCGGCGGGATGGACGTGGGCACCGTCCAGCAGTACTGGCCGGACATCGTCGAGGCCGTCAAGCAGGTCAGCCGCGCCACCTGGATGGTCATCATGTCCGGGGTGCGGCCCGTCGCCCTCGACGGACGCGTGCTGACGCTCTCCTTCGACGCCGAAGGGTCCCGGCTGGGCTTCGTCAACGGCAACCGCGACGTGATCCTCTGCGAGGTCCTGAAGGAGCGGATGGGCGTCGACTGGCGGATCGAGACCGTCGTCGGCGGCGGCTCACCCCCCGCAGGCGGACGTCCCGGCGGACGGCCGGGAGGCGGCGGCAGCCCGCCCAACCGCGGAGGCGGCAACCCGGGCGGCGGCCAGGGAACCAGGCCGGGCGGCCAAGGCAGCGGCAATGGCGGAACGGGAAGCGGTTTCGGTTCCTCCCCCGCGGCCGGGTTCGGCGGCGCGTCCGACCAGGCGGCCCCGGCCGGTGCGCCGAGCGGAGCGCCGGCGCCGTCCGCCGGTGCGCAGCCCGGCCGGGCTCCCGCGCCCCGGACCGCCCAGGGCGATCCCGGGCCGATGCCCCCGCCTCCGGACGAGCCTCCCCCGCCGCCCGACCCGGGCCCGGTGGACGAGAGCGACGAGGTCGACCCCGAGGGCGACGCCGACGCGGACGGCACCGAGGCCGAGATGAGCGGGATGGCGCTCATCCAGCGGGAGCTGGGCGGACAGATCATCAAGGAGATCGACAACACCTGAGGCGGGCCCGCGGAGGGCTGAGGGGGAGGCCGGAGGGGGGCGGCGCACCGGGCGGGGCCGGACGTACCGCATCATGGTCGAACCCCGTAGTCTCGGGAGGACGGACGTCCGGTGGTCGGCTGGTCGCCAGACAGAAGGCCCTCGCGAGAGGGCCGGAACAACGCCGGAATAAGGAGTGGACCGTGGAACCCGGTGGTCAGTTGAACATCCAGGAGCTGCTCCAGCAGGCGCAGGCCGTCCAGGAGCAGCTCTTCACCGCCCAGCGCGAGCTGGCGGAGGCCGAGGTGAAGGGGACCGCGGGGGGCGGGCTCGTCACCGCGACCGTCAACGGTGAGGGCGAGGTCACGGGGCTCTCGATCGACCCGAAGGCCATCGACCCCGACGACCCGGCCGACACCGCCGAGACCATCGCCGACCTGGTACTGGCCGCGATCCGCGACGCGGCCCGCGAGGCGCGCGAGCTGCAGCAGGAGAAGATGGGTCCGCTCGCCGCGGGCCTCGGCGGCGCCATGCCGGGCCTTGGCGGCGGCGGGTTGCCCGGCGGTCTTCCGGGCGGTTTCCCCGGCCTCGGCGGCGGCCCCGGTGCGGGCGGCGCGGGCGGCGCGGGCGGTGCCGGTGGGCAGCAGGGCGGCGAGCCCGGGGCCTGATCGCGAGGCGGCCAGGGCGAAAGGACGCGCCCCGGTGGAACGTCCTAGAAGGTAGTTGGACGCGAAGAAAGGAAGGGTCCGTTGTACGAAGGGGTGGTTCAGAACCTCATCGACGAGCTGGGCAGGCTGCCCGGCGTCGGCCCCAAGAGCGCGCAGCGGATCGCCTTCCACCTCCTCGCCGCGGATCCGGCCGACGTCGAGCGGCTGGGCAAGGCGCTCAAGGAGGTCAAGGACAAGGTCCGCTTCTGCAAGACGTGCGGGAACGTCGCGGAAGAAGAGGAATGCCGGATCTGCCGTGACGCGCGCCGCGACCCGCAGGTGATCTGCGTCGTGGAGGAGTCCAAGGACGTCGTCGCCATCGAGAAGACGCGGGAGTTCCGCGGCCGCTACCACGTGCTGGGCGGCGCGATCAGTCCGATCGAGGGCGTCGGCCCGGACGACCTGCGCATCCGGGAGCTGATGCAGCGGCTCGCCGACGGCACGGTGACCGAGCTGATCCTCGCGACCGACCCGAACCTGGAGGGCGAGGCGACCGCCACGTACCTCGCCCGACTGGTGAAGCCCATGGGCCTCACGGTCACTCGCCTGGCCAGCGGCCTGCCGGTGGGTGGCGACCTCGAATACGCCGACGAGGTGACGTTGGGCCGCGCATTCGAAGGACGGAGGCTGCTCGATGTCTGAAGCCAACAGCCCACAGGACTGGAACGTCCTCGCCGAACGCGTGGCGCGCCATGTGGAGAACTACCTGAACGGCCTGGAGGCCGTCGCGCGCGGCGACGGCGAGGAGCACACGATCCCGCTGCTCCTGCTTGAGGTGTCGCAGGTCATCCTGGCCGGCGCGCAGCTCGGCGCGAGCGCCGACGTGATCCTGCCCGACAACTGGGAGCCCGAGGTCGGCC
This sequence comes from Actinomadura sp. NEAU-AAG7, assembly GCF_018603865.1. NCBI lineage: Bacteria > Bacillati > Actinomycetota > Actinomycetes > Streptosporangiales > Thermomonosporaceae > Actinomadura > Actinomadura sp. NEAU-AAG7. The sequence continues at coordinate 454,935 of NZ_JAHFZY010000001.1, read as the reverse complement.
CCGACCCGGACCTCGACGCCGTCCGGCAGGGCCTCGCCGAGCGGCTCGCGGGGCTGGACGAGTACGTCGAGGTCTTCGACCCCTACAAGGACACCGAACCCACCTCCTACCGGCTTTCGGACGACCTGGTGGACGTGGCCAGCGACCTCGTCCACGGGCTGCGCCACTACCAGCAGGAACGTCCGCTGGAGGCGCTCTGGTGGTGGCAGTACTCCTACTTCAACCACTGGGGCAACCACGCGGGCGCGTCCCTGCGAGCCCTCCACGCGGTGGTCGCGAACGCCCGCCTGGACGTCGCGCACGAGACCGCCACCGCCTGACCTAGCCGGACGCCTCGCGGCGTTCGGTTCGCCCCACCCTCCCCAACCGGCCCGTTCGATATCCAGGGTGACGTCCGTCCCTTATATCCGGGACCGGTCCCGGGCGGTCGCTGGCACGCTGTGCTCCCTATCGGCGGATGGGGAGGGAGACCGCGCGTGGACGGCGTGGGGACGACATTACGCGGCGCGCTGGCCGCCATCCCTCTCGTCCTGCTGATGACGGCCTCGAACGCGTCCACCGGGCAGGCGGCGGCACGACCGACGGGCTGTTCGTCCCCCGGCCAGGTGTATCAGGCGAACATCCTCGTGAAGCACGGAGACGCTCCGTCCGAGGCGAAGGCGCTGTTCCTCGTCTGCCAGCAGAACCGGTTCGTGAAGATCGTGGACTCCGACGGTCGCTCCTACGACGACCTGGACGACTTCCGCGCGCACAACCGCCTCTTCGGCGAGGACGACATGATCATGGTGCCGCGCTCCTTCCCCGCGGTCGACGCGAGCCAGAGTCCCGGGTTCGGGCCGTGGGTCACGGGACACACGTCCACGTCGCAGGCGTGGCGCTGGCTGCCCGCCGGAATCGTCCTCGTTCTCGTCCTGGGCAGCGGCGGCGGCTTCGCCTGGCTGGTCACCCACCGGCGGAAGGCGCCGGTCGGCGGTGCCACGAGCACGGGAGCCCCGGGTGACGGAACCCCTGATGGCGGCGAAGTCCCGTGACCTCGGACGGCTCAGGCGAAACCCGCCGAGACAACCCCGCCCCCACGCCACGACCACCACCGACAGCGGAAACAACCCCTCAACAGGGCCTTCTTTCTGGAACGCCACCGCGCGGAGGGGCTGAGCGCCCTCCGCGGCAGGGCCGTGATCTTGGCTATCCGTGACAGGTGTTACCTGGTCGTAATCCACTGGAACCGGATCGGTAGACTCGCTGATCGGTACGCCTGACCCCGATCCGAGGAGCGCCCACCCGTGGCTCTAGTCGTGCAGAAGTACGGTGGCTCCTCCGTCGCCGACGCCGAGTGCGTCAAGCGGGTCGCCCAGCGCATCGTCGCGACGAAGAAGGCGGGCAACGACGTGGTCGTCGTGGTGTCCGCCATGGGTGACACGACGGATGATCTCATCGACATGGCCAAGCAGGTCAGCCCCCTGCCACCGGGCCGTGAGCTGGACATGCTGCTCACCGCCGGTGAGCGGATCTCCATGGCGCTGCTCGCCATGGCCATCGCGAACCTGGGCCACGAGGCCCGCTCGTTCACCGGCTCCCAGGCCGGTGTCATCACCGACGGCTCCCACGGGAAAGCCAAGATCATCGACGTGACGCCCGGACGCATCCGGACGGCGCTGGACGAGGGCTCCATCTGCATCGTCGCCGGGTTCCAGGGCGTCTCGCAGGGCACCAAGGACATCACCACCCTCGGCCGCGGCGGCTCCGACACCACCGCCGTGGCGCTCGCCGCCGCGCTGGACGCCGACGTCTGCGAGATCTACTCCGACGTCGACGGCGTGTTCACCGCCGACCCGCGCATCGTCCCGCCCGCCCGCAAGATCCCGCGGATCTCCTACGAGGAGATGCTGGAGATGGCGGCGAGCGGCGCGAAGATCCTGCACCTGCGCTGCGTGGAGTACGCGCGCCGCTACAACATCCCGATCCACGTGCGGTCCTCGTTCAGCCAGAAGGAAGGCACGTGGGTCGTCGACAGCAGCGACATCGAAGGGCACGACATGGAGCAGGCGATCATCTCCGGGGTCGCGCACGACCGGAGCGAAGCCAAGATCACCGTGGTCGGAGTGCCCGACAAGGTCGGTGAGGCGGCGACGATCTTCACGGTGCTGTCCGAGGCCGAGATCAACATCGACATGATCGTGCAGAACGTGTCCGCCGCGTCCACCGGGCGGACCGACATCTCCTTCACGCTGCCCGCGAGCGACGGGCAGAGCGCGCTGACCGCGCTGAACAAGCTGAAGGAGCGGATCGGGTTCGAGTCGCTGCGCTACGACGACCGGATCGGAAAGGTGTCGCTGATCGGCGCGGGCATGCGCTCGCACCCGGGCGTCACCGCCGCGTTCTTCGCCGCGATCGCCGACGCCGGGGTGAACATCGAGATGATCTCCACGTCCGAGATCCGGATCTCGGTCGTCGTCGCCCAGGACGACATCGACACCGCCGTCGCCGCCGCGCACCGCGCGTTCGACCTCGACGCCGACCAGGTCGAGGCCGTGGTCTACGGCGGCACCGGCCGCTGATCGCGGACCGCCCCGTCCTCCTAGGAGACCGCCGAGGACGGGGCGGGACGGGACAGCCGGCTCAGCAGCCGCTGCCCCTGCCGCGGGCTGAGGTTCAGCCGCCGTCCCAACTCGGCGCCGGTGATGTTCGGATCGGCCGCCAGGATGATCTGCGCACGCGCCTCGGTCCCGGCGGTCGCCGACGTGAGGCCACGCCGCGGCGCACCCGAACCGCGCGCCTGCGCGGCCGCGGCCGGGCCGCGTTGCCGCACGGGCGCGGCCGGCTCGCGCGGTTGCGCCGAAGCCGCCGGAAGATGAGGCTGGACGGCCGGGCTGCCCGGCTGCGCTGCCGCGGCCGGTGGACGTTGCCGCGCTGGTACAACGGGGTCGCGCAGTTCCGGAGCCGCGACCCGATCGCCTTCTGGTGCAGACACCGCAGTGCTGCGAGGCTCCGCGGGCGCACCCGGATCGTGCGGTTGTCCATGCGCGGACTGATTCCGTGGCCGCTCGGCGGCGGGACGCGCCGGCGCCGGACGCGGCGCGCGTCCCCCGGCAGCCCGTCCCGGCGCAATCGAGGTCTCCTCGCCCGGAGTGTCGGACGCCTGTGCTTTGGTGAGCGTGGACGGTTCCTCGGCGGACGCAGCGCCCGTGACCTCGGGCAGAGCCCCGCCCAGCGCGGTCCCGACCGGCGGCGCCTCCTCCAGCGCGGTTCCAGCCGGTGGGCCGGGAGTGGGGGTGGTCAGTTCGGTGACGCGGGCCAGGGCCTGGTCGAGCATGACGCCGTCCGACAGCATCCAGACGACGTCCGCCGGGGCCTTGTTCTTCCACGCGCGGCCGTAGTGGTCGCGTAGCAGGGCCAGCGCGCGCCGGCGGCGCTGCTCGGCGGTGAGCGCCCGGGGGTAGGAGGTGATCTGCCACAGCACCATCCGCCGCCACATGCGGAAGGTCGAGATCGGCGCCAGCAGCCAGCGGGCCAGCGGGACGCCCTCGCGGACCGTTCCGGCCGCGATCCCCGCGCGCCGCCGGATCGCGTGGCGGACGGCCTCCACGAACGTCACGAACAGCACGGGCATGGCCGCGTGCATCACGACACCGGCCGGATCCCCATGCGCGGCGGACACGTTCAGCCAGACCGTCGCGCCGGTGAAGGCCATCGCCATCCAGCGCAGCGCGGGCATCGGCATGGCCAGCCATTCCAGGAGCAGGGCCACGGACACGAGCGCCAGGATGCCGAGGTCGACCCCGGCGGGCACGATCCACGCGTGCCCGCCGAACCAGGGCTCGGCGACATCCCGGACGGAGGCGTACGAACCGTAACCACCGAGGCCCGCGAGCCCGGCGAAGAACACGCCGCCGATCACCGCCAGGATCCGCTGAGCCCACGTCAAGGGCGGTACGGGCGGGCCGTGGCCCGCCGTCGTGTCCTCGTCCATGGCGGTCATGTCGATGTCCCTTTCCGCGCGCCCGGGCCTGGGCGCCTGGTCGACGATCTCCCAGGGACCGTAGCGTGATGGCGTCCTTGATAAGGGGCAAAGCCGACGAATGGTGTAAAAGCCCCGGTCAGCGGCATGCGGTCCGGGCTGCGTCGCGTGACGCGGCCCGTCGGTGTCACCGTGATCGTGGGAACCGGCCGGAGCCGGTGAGAGTTCAGTTGTGTGGACCTGCGTACGCGACTCGATGACGAGAGGGCGGGTGCGACCATGGCTTCGACGGCCGGGCCGAACAGCACGGACGGACGAGAGGGCAGACCCACCCTCACCGTCGTCGGCGCGACCGGCGCGGTCGGCGCGGTGCTGCGCGACCTGCTGTCCACCCGCCTGGACGTCTACGGGGAGATCCGCCTGGTGGCCTCGCCGCGGTCGGCGGGCCGGACGCTGACGGTGCGCGGCGAGCCGTCCGAGGTCGTGCCGCTCGGGCCCGAGGTGTTCGACGGAGCCGACATCGCGATCTTCGCGGTGCCCCCGCCGGTCGCGGCGGAGTGGGCACCGGTCGCGGCGGCCCGCGGCACCGTGGTGGTGGACGCCTCGCCCGTGTTCCGGACGAGCCCGGGTGTGCCGCTGGTCGTCCCCGAGGTGAACCCGGAACGCGTCCGCGACCGTCCGCGCGGCATCATCGCGAGCCCCGGCTGCCCGACGCTGTCGATGATCGTGGCGATCGGCGCGCTGCACCACCGCTACGGGCTGCGCGAGCTGGTCGTCTCGTCCTACCAGGCGGCGTCCGGGGCGGGCCGGAGCGGCATCGAGACCCTGTACGCGCAGATGGAGAAGGTCGGCGGCGACCGCGCGCTCGGCAACCGCGCGGGCGACGTGCGCGGCGCCGTCGGTGAGTTCGGACCGTTCCCGGCCCCGCTCGCGATGAACGTCGTCCCCTGGACGGGCTCGCTGGGCGCCGACGGCTGGACCTCCGACGAACTCGGCATCCGGGACGAGACACGCAAGGTCCTGCGCCTGCCGGACCTGAAGGTCGCGGCGACCTGCGTCCGCGTCCCGGTGACGAAGGCGCACTCGCTGTCGGTGCACGCGGTGTTCGGCGACCGGGTCGACCAGCGCGAGGCCCAGGCGATCCTCGCCGGATCGCCCGGCGTCGTCCTCTGCGACAACCCCGAGTCGCACGAGTTCCCCACCCCGGCGGACGTCGTCGGCACCGACCCGACCTGGGCCGGACGCGTCCGGTGCTCGCTCGACGACCCGAAGGCGCTCGAACTGTTCCTGTGCGGCGACAGCCTCCGCAAGGGCGCCGCCCTCAACGCCGCCCAGATAGCCGAACTGATCGCCACCGAGCTCTGACGTCCCCCAGGACGGACATCCGCGCCGCCGCCCGTCCCGAGCGCAGGCTTAAACACCCACCACATCACCTGGTGCCGCGCCCACGAACCACTTCCCCATGACCGGTCGGCGTTGCCCCAGCCACCTCCGCGTGGTCACGCTCGGCCGGGCCCGCTTGGCGCAGGTATCGACCTGGGGCGCGTGCCTGTAGGTGCAGATCACATCCGCGTGCACCGGACGACGTCCACGCGATCAACGTCGGTTCTGGACGGGGTTCTGGTGAGGTTGGACGGTGTCCAGGCGGGTTTGGACGGCGGGAGCGAGACCGCGCGACTGGCCTTTAGGGTGGCAAGGGTGACCGAGACGAAGGCCGTGAAGTCCGAGCAGACGCGCGCCCTGATCGTCGTGACCGCGTTGAGGCTGTTCCGCGAGCGCGGGTACGAGGCGACGACGATGCGGGCCATCGCCAAGGAAGCGGGCGTCTCGGTCGGCAACGCCTACTACTACTTCGGCTCCAAGGAAGCGCTGATCCAGGCGTACTACGACGAGCTCCAGGAGGCGCACGCCGCCGCCTGCCGGGCCGTGCTCGCCGCCGAGAAGGACTTCGCGCCCCGGCTGCTGGGCGTCCTGAAAGCCCGGGTGGACACGATGGTCCCCTACCACGAGTTCGCCGGGAAGTTCTTCAAGTTCGCCGCCGAGCCGACCAGCCCGCTCAACCCGTTCAGCGCCGAGTCCGGGCCGTCCCGCAACTCCGCCGTCGAGATCTACCGCGAGGTCGTGGACGGCTCCAGCCTCAAGGTCGACAAGGAGTTCCGCAAGGAGCTGCCCGAGCTGCTGTGGCTGTACTCGATGGGCATCGTCCTGTACTGGGTGCACGACAACTCGCCCGGCTGCCGCAAGACCTACCTCCTCGTCGAGCGGACGGTCCCGCTGGTCAACCGCATGGTGTCGATGTCGCGGATCCCCGGCTTCAAGTCGGTGACCAGGGAGCTGGTCGACATCATTCGCGACGTCCGGGCCTGACGCCCGGGATCAGCGGAACAGGATGTCCCAGTGGTCGCTCTCGCGGGCGAACAGGGCGCCCGCCGGTGAGCGGTAGAGCTTGGCGCCGTCCCTCCGCACTCCCACGAACGGATAGCGCGTGACGGCACCGTCGACGCAGGGGCCCGTCGCGATGTCGAGTTTGTAGCCGTTCTCGTGGCTGTACTGCCCGCCCGCGTGCCCGCGCTCCGTCCCGCCGGTGACGGTGATCTCACAGCCGCTCCCCCTGGCGAAGACGAGCAGCCCCTTGAGCGAGCCCCAGCGCAGCCCCTCGAAGGACGTGCAGGTCGGGATCGCCGCGTCGGAACAATTGCCGGTCGAACGCCAATCGATCCCCTTGGCCCGTAGGACGTACTCGGCGAACTGCTGCTCCACCCGGATCGAAGCGGGCAGATCCTCGATCTCAGAACGCGGCGGGACGGTCCGATACGGCGTGCCCGACACATTCCGACGGGACATGGGCTGAGGCTCCGCCGACGCGGAGGCCGACGGAGACCCGAGAAAGAACACCGCAGCGGCCACGGCGAAAACCGTCACGCCAACCGCCGACCGGCCCCCAAGCCCCGCACCACTTCGTCGCCGACCAACCTCCAGCCCATCACCCACCCGAACATCGACCACTGGAGCATCTGCGACCCCGGCCTCGACCGCCCCGATGTCACCCCCTCGCCCACTCCCCGACCGCCCACCGGCGCCGGCTGCTCGACCGCCCAAGCCTCGGACCTCAGACGCGCCGTCGGGTCTCGCCGCATCGGACGCCGCGTTGCGTTCGGGGGAAGGGGCGTTGTCGAGCCGTGCCATGCATCCCCCCCGCTTCGGCTCTCCGGCGCGGAGAGCGACGGTTCGAGCGCTGCGCCGCCGCGTCGGACGACGGCGCCGGGGGGTGCCGATCACGTGGACCGGCTCCTGCTCACTGGCGACCGTTCGAAGGGATGCCCCCCACTTCGATCTTGTAAACCCACAGCCCAGACCCCACCCGCAGCCCAAACTCCACCCGCAGCCCAGACCCCACCCGCAGCCCAAACTCCACCCGCAGCCCAGACCCCACCCGCAGCCCAAACCCCACCCGCAGCCCAGACCCCACCCGCAGCCCAAACTCCACCCGCAGCCCAGACCCCACCCGCAGCCGGAGCGGCGCCTCGCAGGAAAGCGTGTGCCGGACGTTCCATTGGTCGACCGCACGAGAGCCGCCCTGTGGACTCGCGGGTGGCTGCCCACGCATTTACGCGCAGTACAAACGAGACCCCGCCTCCCCGCCTCTCCGCCTGCGGGCACGAACCACGACTTACGCACCCGGCACGGCGACCCCGCGCAGACGCATGCGGCCGGAACCCCGACCCCCAATGCGCAACAACGGACCGCCTATGCGCATGCGAGGCGCCAGCTCCCAGCTGCGGACTGCTTCTCGCGTACCGCCACACACGACCGTCCGCCCACGACCGTCCGCCCACGACCGTCCGCCCACGACCGTCCGCCCACGACCGTCCGCACACGATCGGTGCCGTCGCGCACGCCGGGCGATCATCGCCGGGGGCGGGCGGCGGGTCAGGGCCCGGGGCCCGCCCGCCGCCGGAGGGTGGGTCAGGGCATGTTGAGGTGTTTGCGGGCGAAGGCGATTTCGGTGGCCATCTGTTTGATCCGTTCCTCGACGACGAGGGAGCCGTGGCCGGCGTCGTAGCGGTACACCTCGTGGGGGAGGCCCAGGTCGGTGAGCCGTCCGAGGTAGTTGTCGATCTGCCGGATCGGGCAGCGCGGGTCGTTCTCCCCGGCCAGGACCAGGACCGGGGCCTTGACCTGGGAGACGTAGGTGATCGGGGACGACTCGCGGTAGCGGTCGGGTACCTCGTCGGGGGAGCCGCCGAACAGGGAGCGGTCGAAGGCCTGGAGGCCCTCCATCTCGTCCTCGTAGGCGGCGACGTAGTCGGCGACGGGGACCCCCGCGACCGCGACGCTCCAGTCGTCGGGCTGGGTGCCGATGCCGAGCAGCGTCAGGTAGCCGCCCCATGACCCGCCGGTCAGGACGAGGCGTTCCGGGTCGGCGAGGCCCGAGGAGACCGCCCAGTCGCGGACGGCCTTCACGTCTTCCAGTTCGGTGAGCCCGACCCGCCCTTCGATCGCGTCGCGCCAGGTCGAGCCGTATCCCGTCGAGCCCCGGTAGTTGACGCGCACCACCGCGAAGCCGTGGTCGACCCACGCGGCGACGGCCGCGACGAACGAGTCCTCGTCCTGCGCGGTCGGCCCGCCGTGGATGTCGAACACCGCCGGGAACGGACGATCGCCCTCCGGCTTGCTGATCAGGGCGTGGATGCGGCCTCCCGGGCCGTCCACCCACACGTCCTCGACCGGCACGGACGGCGGCGCCGTGGGACCAGGCGGGGTCAGCACGACCGCGCCCGACGTCGAGCGGATCACCGGTGGCTCGGCGGCGGACGACCAGGAGAACTCGACCGTCCCGTCCGGCCGGACGGCGGCCCCGCCGATCACCCCGCGCGGCGTCTCGATCCGCTCCAGCGCGCCGGTGCCGAGGTCGTAGCGGTACAGCTCGTCCCGCGCCTCGTGCGAGTGGGAGATCAGCAGCGCGGACCCGTCCGGGTACCAGCTCGCGCCGATCTCGCCGGGCAGGTCGAGGACGATCTCCTGCTCGACTCCCGCGACCGCGTCCCAGATGAGCAGTTCGTCCCGGCCGCGCCGCTCGTGGCCGACCAGCAGGCGCGCGTCGCCCTCCACGGGCGCGAACCCCGAGCCGTAGACGCCCTTGCCCGGCCCGTCCCACAGGTCGCCGACCGCGGACCCGTCGGCGCGGACGACCCGCAGCGCCATGTGGCGGCTGTCGCCGTGCTCGCTGTGCCCGATCGCGACCAGCGCCTCGTCCCGCGAGAGGCCCGCGACGTGCGCGTCCTCGGCGTGGTGGTAGAGCACCTCGGGCTCGGCGCCGGGGCGGCACAGGTGGACGGAGTTGCCGGATTCGTTCGTCCGCCCGACGACGGCGAGCCCGCTCGCGCCCAGCGCCAGCCCCGACGGGTACGACGGCTCCAGCCCCGGAACGGCCGGGACGCTCTCCGCCCCCTCCGGCGCGTCGAACGCGACGCGCTTCCACACGCCGAACTCGTCGCCGTCGGTGTCGGCGAACCACCACACCCACGCGCCGGACGGATCGACGGCGCCCGTCCACGTCCCGTTGGGACGCTCGGTGACCTGCCGCCGCTCACCGGACTCGCGATCCCAGGTGTAGATCTCCCAGGTCCCCGTGACATTGGACTGGTAGATGCTGCGACTCGGGGCGTCGCGCGCCCACCGGGGGAGGCTCATCCGCGCGGCCCGGAACCGCGCCCGCCAGCGCTCTTCGTCGACCATGCACCCCAGTATCGCCGCTCACGGCCGCCTCGGACGAAACCCGGTGCACCTGTGGACAACCCTCAGCGATCAAGGGGGACGGAACCGTCCGATTCCTCCCAAACGCCATCCGGGACGTTCCTGACCTCCGCCGACCGCGAACCCGGGTTGAGCGTCCGGTGGACGGCCCGCGCCACGCGCTCGATCGTGGTCACCCCGTACGCCATCGAGGGCGTGTCCTGCGTCAGCACCACGATCATGTAGTCCTCGCCGTGCCCGTCGAACGCGCCGATGCTGTGGACGCGCCAGTAGCGGCCCTTCCTGGGAAGCCAGCCGTTCTTCACGTGCCACGTCACCTTCGCCGGGGTCCCCGCCGGAGCACCCCACCGCTGGGATGCGATGACGTCGTTCATGAGCCCCAACGCATACGCGCGCGCCTTGTCCGGCAGCAGTTCGTTGTGCTGGGTATAGCGGCTGAGCAGCGTGATCTCGTCCTCTGCCGTTATCTGGGTGAGCCCCCAGTAGCCGGACGGGCCGAGCGTCGTGTGCGACATCCCGGCCAGTTTCAGGAACCGGGCCATCCGGGCCCGTCCCACCGAGCGCCACAGCCGGGACGCGGCGTCGTTGTCCGAACGCGTGACCATCTTCTGGGCCAGGGACTTCTCCGTGGCCGTCAACGACCGGTCCTCGTCCGCGGCCTGGCGGAGCAGCCCGCCCAGGATCGTGGCCTTGACGACGCTCGCCGAGTCGTAGTGGCGGCCGGCGGCGACCGCGCAACGGATGCCGCGCTTCCGGTCGAGAACCGCTACCGATTCCGTCCCGGCGCGGTCGGCCAGCGCGATCCGGATGCGCGAGCCCAGCGTTTTCGCCATCGTCGGATGCGCGGACGACGCGCACACGCTGGCCGGGGCGGCCGAGGCGTCAGGCACCGGTAGCAGAGCGCCGGTCGCGAGCACGGCGACCGGTAGCAGCGTCGAGGAGCGGAGTCCTGGCACGCCGTCACGGTAACGACCCCTGGACGGGAAGTCGCGGACATGACCGGCAACGGACCCCTACGGAACCGTCAGGATGTGGCCAGGCGTCCGACGAACTGGTCGATCGCCACGCGGACCTGCCGGTCCATGGCCCGCGCGAAGCCCGCCTCGACGGTGATCTCGGCGCCGGGACGCAGCCGCGTGAGGGTGTCGGTGAGGTCGCCCAGGCTGGTGTCGCCGACGCGTCCGACGACGTGCTTGGCGATCAGCCGGACGAACAGCGCGGCGAGATCGTCCATCGTGCGCTGGATCTCGCGTCCGGCCGTGAGCACCTCCTCCAGCGGGACCCCCGCGCCGACCAGCGTGACGGCCGCGTCGAGCTGGCGGCGGCTCCAGAGGGTGACGCGGTCGCCGTCCATCTCGACGAAGCCGAGGGAGGCGGCGCGGTGGATGACGCTGGGCGGATCGTCCTCGTCCGGGAAGAGCGCGGCCAGCTCGTCCAGCGTCATCGTCACCGGGACCTCGTGCGACCACGGTGTCGTCGCCGCCTTCTCGACGCCGAGCACGACGCCGATGTCGCGGCCGAGCTCCCAGGCGGACAGCAGCTCGCGGATGCCCTCCAGCGTGTGCCCGCGCTCCAGCAGGCCGCCTATCATGCGCAGCCGCGCCAGGTGTGTCGCCGAGTACAGGCCGACACGGCCCGAGCGTCGCGGCGGCGGAATCAGCTTGCGTTCCTGGTAGTAGCGCAGTGTCCGTACTGGAACCCCGGCGGCCTCCGCGAGCTCGCCGATACGGTACTCGCGCCTGTCACCGGTCGCGTCGGGCCAGCGGCCCTGCACGCCGTCCCGGCCTCGCGCCGGTTCTTCAGTCACGGCCGCCAGCATAGTTCGTGACGAACGGCAACCCTCCGTGCCCGGGACGCCCTAGGGACGGGCGAGGGTCGGACAGGGGAGACGCCCAGACCTGCGCGGGGACGACCAGGGCCGCGCCGGGGGAGCGGGCGGGCAAGAGCGTGGCCGGAGTCGGGCAGCGGCCAAACGCGGTCGGGCGGCGGCGATGCCGTGGACGCGGAACGCCTCCATGATCGCGCACGTCAGACCTGCGTTACCCTCGGCCGGGCTCCGGCATCCGCGAAGAAAGAGGCATTTGATGCGGAAGTTCCCCTCCGTCGTGCTCGCGACGTCCGTTCTGGTCGCAGGGCTGGGCCTCGCCGGATGCTCCGAGAAACGCTGGTGCGAGCACGACGCGACCGACACCAAGGTGAGCGACCGTTACTGCAAGAACGGCACGCCCGGATACGAGTGGGAGTCCGGTAGCAGTCACAAGAAGTCCAAGAAGTCCAAGAAGAAGAACTGACGCATGCGGGCGCCCTCCACATGACCCACGGCGCGGGCCTACGTGCCGTACCCCCGCGTCGGCCTAGGTGACGCGCCTCGTGCTTATGACCTTGCGTGGTCGGCGCCGCCGCTTCTCGTCGTTCTCCTGTGCCGCCTCGGCGGCGATCAGCTCGCGGAGCGAGCGGGGAAGGATGTCCTCGCGGCGGTCGGTGAACGGTGAACGCATCGGATCTCTCCCTCGGCAGAAGTCCTGGGTGCGATTCCTCTTGCGGGCCGTGCTCGGATGTGGCGGGTGCCAGGCTCGTTGGGACGGGCGGTCTCAGGCCGCGGCGGCGTATGCGGCGGACACCGTGGTGAGCGCCCAGCGCATGCGGGTGGTGTAGGTCTCCGGGTGGTCGCCCGCCTCCTGTGCGACGACGGCGGTGCATATCGAACGGTCCCCGCCGCAGGCGCAGAGCCGCGCGTCGATGGCGGTGCGGACCTGCTCGGCGGACGGGTCGTCGGACGCCTGGAGCACGGAGCTGAACAGGATCTGGGCCAGGTCGGAGGTGCTCAACGGGGTGAGGCTCAGCGTGTTGTGTGACATCGTGCGCCTTCTTCCTGCGGAGGGGCTCCTCATTCCCCTGCTTGCTACTTACGACTCTGACGGTTGGCGCGAGTCATCGCTATCGGGGAAAACCCCTATCCAAGGTGGAGTCTTCCCCGCGACGATCCGTAGGGTTGGCCCTACTATCAGAACGGAAGGATCTATTCCGCAAGATGTTCCATGAGGCGGGACAGCAGGGCGCGGCTCGCGTCCGGGGAGAGCGCCTCACGTTCCAGCCTGTTCCAGACCCGCTCGAACGCGTGTGTATCGGCTGGTTTGTCGAGGTAGAGCGCCGTCGTGAGCAGCTCCACGTAGACGACGTCCGGAATGGCCTGCTCGTCGAAGCGCAGCACGGTGAACGCGCGGCCGGTCGGCGCGAGGGACGCCCGGTCCGCCGGGATGATCCGCAGGTCCACGGTGGCGGCCTCGCTCACCCTCGACAGGTGCCGCAACTGCCCGCGGATCAGTTCCGGACCGCCCACGAAACGTCTTAACGCCGCCTCCTCGACGATCGCCGCCAGCGTCCTGCGCCGGGATCGCGCGAACATCCGCTGGCGCATGAGCCGGACGCTGATCCGGCCCTCGATCTCGATCGGCGGCATGCCCTCGCGGATCCCGTCCCTGATGGCGAGGCTGGCGCGCGCGTACTCCTCGGTCTGGAGCAGCTCGGGGATCTGGCACGGATCGTAGGTCCGGACGGACCCGGCGGCCTCCTCCAGGTCCAGGTAGGGGTGCGTCCAGGACGGGATCATGTCGCTGTAGCGGTGCCACCAGCCGCGGGCGTTCGCCTCGCGCGCGAGGCGGAGCAGGTTGCGGCGCTCGGCGTCGTCGGTCACGCCGTACAGGACGAGCAGGTCCGCGATGTCGCGCTCCTTGACCGCCGTGCGGCCGAGCTCCATCCGGCTGATCTTGGAGTGGCTGCCCCGGATCGCGTACCCGGCCTCCTCGCGGGACAGGCCCTTCAGCTCGCGGAGCCTGCGCAGCCGGGCGCCCAGCAGCATGCGCCTGACCGTCGGCCCCCGGGCGTGGGCGGCCGGCCCCGCAGCCATCAACGGCGCTCCTCAAGATCGTCACAGCACGTGCATATGCACGTGCATTGGAACAATCTTCCCACGGCTCACGGACGCTCGACGGACTATTTCGGGGATGGCCAGAATAAGGATATATGTCAGAATTTGGCCATGCATCGTGTCGTCGTGCTGGCCCTGGAGGGCGTGTACCCGTTCGAGTTGAGCATCCCGACGCGGATCTTCGCGTCCGCGCGGTCGGCGGCCGGCGAGCCGCTCTACGAGGTCCTCACCTGCAGTATCGACGGCGGTCCCGTCCGGACGTCGGCCGACTTCTCCATCACCGTGGACCACGGGGCCGAGCTGGTCGGCACGGCCGACACGCTGATCATCCCGCCGTTCGGCCGCAGCGGCCCCGCGGACGAGACGGACTGGTATCCGCCGCCGCTCGCCGTGGTCTTCTCCCGGCTGCGTCCGGAAACCCGGATCGTCTCCATCTGCACCGCGTCCTACGCCCTTGCCGCCGCCGGCCTGCTGGACGGCCGCCCCGCGACCACCCACTGGCAGGAGGCCGACCACCTCCAGCGGCTGCACCCGGAGATCAAGGTGGATCCGGACGTCCTTTTCGTGGACGACGGCGATGTCCTCACCTCCGCCGGGGTCGCCGCCGGAATCGACCTGTGCATGCACATCATCCGCCGCGACCACGGCAGCGAGGTCGCCAACGGCGTCGCGCGGCGCTGCGTCATCCCGCCGTGGCGCGAGGGCGGGCAGGCCCAGTTCATCGAGCGGCCCATTCCCGGGCCGTCCGCCGCCACCACGTCCGCGACGCGCGACTGGGCGCTCCGGCACCTGCACCGCCCTATTCCGCTGACCGAACTCGCGGCCCACGCGCGCATGAGCGTCCGGACGTTCTCCCGCCGTTTCCGGGACGAGGTCGGCATGCCCCCGGGCCAATGGCTGACCCAGCAGCGCGTCGAACTCGCCCGCCGCCTGCTGGAGACCACCGACCTGCCCGTGGACCGCATCGCCGCCGAATCCGGATTCGGCACCGCCGCCTCTCTCCGCCAGCACCTGGTCGCCACGATCGGCGTTCCGCCGTCCGCCTACCGCCACACTTTCCGCACGGCCGAGCCCCGCAGAACCGGGGCCGGGCCCCGCGCGTTCGGGACCCGTCCGGCGGAGGCTCGCGAAACGGTCTGACCGTGGACGCCGTCAACGCAGGAACTGCTCGAACCCCCTGGCCAGCGCCACGGCCATACGCTGCCGGGACGTGGCGTCCGACATCGTCGACGCGTCCCCCGGATTGCCCATGTTGCCGCATTCGATGAACACGACCGGAACCGTGGACATGTTGAGGCCGCCGAGGTCATCCCGCTGGTCCAGGCCGTTCCGCCCCACATAGGTGGAATAGGGGATGCCCGTTCCCGTCCGGTAGGCATCGCGCACCACCGTGCCGAGCCGCCCCGACTCGGAAACGATGGAGGCGTTCTTCCCCACCGGAAGGGGCCGGATCACATGAAACCCATGCCCGTTGGGCGGAGCCCCGTCGGCGTGGATGGACAGCACGGCGTCGGCGTGGAGCCGATTGCCGATCGCCGCCCGCTCGGTGACACAGGGGCCGACGCCCTTGTCGTTCTTCCGCGTCAGCACGACCCGGGCACCCGCCTCTCGCAGGACGTTCGCCAGCCGGTTGGCCAGATCCCAGGTGAACGCATGCTCGGTGTAGCCGTCGGCCGTTTCGGTCCCGGTCGTGTTGCAGGGCTTGTAGCCGTTCCCGATGAAGACCTTCTTGTTGATCTCCTTCAAATGCCGGGCATTTCCGCCATTGTGCCCTGGGTCGAGCACAATGACCTTCCCTTTCATCCCGGCACGCGAAGGGGAAGGCGAAGCCGGGCTCGCCCTATCCGAACCCACCTCGCCGTCACCTCCGGAAGAACACCCGCCGACCAGGCACAATACAGCCAGAACCCATCCACGCCACCCCATGCCCCGTCCCCCCGGTCCCGAAGCCGCTGACGCTCGAAACCTAACCGCCGCCCAATGCCCAGGCAATCACCGATCAGCCCCAGGCTGATCAAAAAGAAACACGAGATTCGCGATGACGAGACGCGGATATCGCCTGCGAACTGACCCTGAGCGCCACTCGGCCGGGCACCCGCCCACGGCGGACACCCGGCCGGGCACCGCAACGGTTCAGCGTCCGCAGCGGGCGGGCGGCGGAGCCAGATCGACCGCGCCGTCGATGACCTCGATCACGTTGCCGGCGGCGTCCAGGCGGACGGCGTGCGCGGCCATATGGTTCGAGACCCCCCGAGCGACCGGATTCGGGTGGACCTCCCGGATCCCGGTCGCGGTCGAGATGTCGTTGTCGTTCCGGAAGAACTCCGTGCCGTTGTCGGTGAAGCTGACCGACCAGCGCTGCCCGGCCGCCGTGGTGGCGATCTCGAACTCCTCGCCCGCGACCAGCTGGTTCGGCGGGGTGCCGTCGTCGTCGTACTGCGACTTCAGCGTCCACGGCGTGCCCTGCGAACCGGTGCCGGCGGCCATCACGGGACGTCCGCACGGACGCTCCTTCGCCTGCGCGGCGGTGCCCGTCGCCGCGGCGGTGGTCAGCGCCAGCGCCGCCGAGGTCAACAGTCCTACTGCTATTCGCATACGCATCGAGGTCTCCTCCTCTGTTCGGCTCGTCCGGTTGATAGACCCCTGGGTTACAGGGGCCGTGTAACCCGGGTGCCTATCCCTTGTCGAACCCGACTGTCGGAGAAGGGACGGGGAGATGGGGAAAGCAATGGTGGTCATGGCCGCCACCGTGGGTGCCGCGTTGTCGACGGCCATGGCGTACGTGCCGCAGGCCAGACCCGCGCAAGCGGCCACCGCCACGCGGGGGGAGGTGGTGATCCAGTGGAACCGGACCCTGCTGGGGATCGTGCGGACGCCCGGCGCGCAACCGGCGACCGTCCACGCCACGCGCAACTTCGCCATCATGCACACGGCCATCGCCGACGCCGTCGACGCGAGGTCCGGTTCCGCCTATGCCGCCGCGGCCGAGGCCGGTCACGACAGCCTGACCGCGTTGTACCCCGCCCGGCGCGCCGACCTGGACCGGCAGCTCCATGACGAGCTCGCGAACGTGCCGGACGGCCCGGCCAAGACCGCCGGTATACGCGCAGGTCAGCGCGCGGCCGCGGCCGTGCTGGCCGACCGCGCCCACGACGGCTCCGACGCGACCCCGCCGCCGTTCGTCCCGGGCGACCGTCCGGGCGACTACCGGCCCACCCCGCCGGCGTTCGCGGCGCCGGTGTTCACGCACTGGTCCGGTGTGCGGCCCTTCGTGCTGGAACGCGGCGACCAGTTCCGGCCACGCCCATACCCCGCGCTGACCAGCCGGACCTATGCCAAGGCGCTCAACGAGGTGCAACTCCTGGGCAAGGACACCAGCACCGAGCGCACCGCGGACCAGACCGTCCAGGCGCGCTTCTGGGCCGCGCCGATCTGGAACTACTGGAACGAGATCGCCCAGGACGCCGCGCAACGCCACGGAACCGGGCTGGCCGCCACCGCCCACCTGTTCGCCACGCTCGACCGGACGTTCGCCGACGCGGCGATCGCCTTCTACGACGGCAAGTACCACTACCGCATCTGGCGTCCCGTAACCGCGGTCCGTGCCGCCGACACCGACGGAAACCCCAGGACCCACGCCGATCCGGCATGGAACCCGCTGGCGGTGACGCCTCCCGACCCCTCCTACCCCGGCGCGCACAGCGTCGTCGGGGAGGCCGGAGCGACCGTCCTGACCTCCTTCTTCGGCCCGGACGACCACTTCACCGTCCGCTCGGAGGCGCTGCCCGACGTCACCCGGTCGTTCACCGGCTACCAGGACGCGGCGGACGAGGCCGGCCTCAGCCGCATCTACGCCGGCATCCACACCCGCCTCGACCACACCGCGGGCCAGACGCTCGGCTCCCGCGTCGCCCAGTACGTGCTCACCCACACAACAAGCTGACTGACCCGCCCGGGAGAGGGCGGCCGAGTGCGTCCACCACGTGGGCGCACTCGGCCGTGGACGGCGGCGAACGGAGGATCACCCCCCAGGTGATCCTCCAAGCCCGTTTCGGCGTGCTCCAAGAAACGGCGGAAAGGATCGTCATGCGCCGCTGGAACCCAGTACGACGCAAACCACCCGAACCGGCGGCACCACCCCCCGACGCCCGGGCGCCGCTGCACCTCGTCCAGGCGGACACCTATGCGAACTGGGAGGCGATCTACCTCCACAACGTCGACCGCATCTACCGGCTGATGTTCTCCAAGGTCGGCAACCGCCCCGACGCCGAGGACCTCACCGCCGAGGTCTTCCTGACCGCCCTGCGCCCGCTACGGGTCTCCGCGAGCGTCGGCGAGGTCCGCGCCTACCTACTCGCCACCGCCCGCACCGTTCTCGCCGCACACTGGAAACGCACCCTCGGACGCGAAATCACCGTCATCGACCTGGACCAGATGGCCATAGGCGACGAGCCCCCTCAGGAGACCAGCAACTCCCAAGGACGAGTCGAACAACTCCTGGCCGCACTACCCGAACGCTACAGACGCGTCCTGGAACTGCGCTTCCTGAATTCCTGCACGATCCGCCAGACCGCGGCCGAACTCGGGACCACCATCGGCAACGTCAAAGTGATCCAGCACCGCGCCTTACGCCTCGCAGCAGAACTGGCCCGCGACGACCCAAGCCTCCAAGGATGAGGGTGACCATGAGAGGACTGCCCCGCTTCGTCGAGACCCTGCTGTCCGGCGGCCGCCCCCGGCCGTTTCCAGCCGACGACGCCGACGCGGAAGCCCTGCGCGTGGCCATCGACCTGCGCGCGGCCCGCCCCGGCTCGGACGCCCCTCACGAAGAGTTCATCACCGCACTGCACCGCCGTCTAGCCCGTGACCTGGCCGAACCCGCCCCCTCCACCACCCCGGCCCGCCGCCGCCTCGTCCTGGGCACCGCCGTCGGCGCCCTGGCGGGAGCCGTCGCCGGCGTCTTCACAGGCCGAGCAACCTCAAACGACCCGCCCACCGCGAACAGCGGCGAACTGACCCCCGACCTGGGCATCTGGCACCCCGTCGTAGCAGCCGCCGACCTCCCCGAAGGCGCCGTCCACGGCTTCACCGCCAGCGGCATCGACGGCTTCGTGACCCGCACCAACGGCCGCCTGCGCGCCGTGTCCGGCGTCTGCACCCACCAGGGCTGCCGCCTGACCCCGCACCCCGAAAAGGGCCTCCGCTGCCCCTGCCACGGCGCCCATTTCGCCCCCGACGGCACCGTCCTCTACCACCGCCTGAAAGCCCCGATCCCAGCCCTCCCCCGCCTGGCCCTACGCCAAAGAAACGGAACAATAGAGGTCTACATCCCCCAAGCCTGACCCCAGCCCCTACAACGAACCAGAACCGTCCACCAACCCCAGGCCACTATGCCTCGGAGCACCAAGCGGAGTGCCTCACCCGAGCCTCAAAAAGCAGAACCTCCCTGAGCCGCTCACCCGTCCGCCCCCACGTCTTGATGGCGTGGCAGTTGGGGCATAGCGCGATCATCTGGATCGGATGGTCGCGCCCCCACCGCGCCCTGTCGAGAACATGATCGACCTCAAGAATGGGGTCGCCGTTCTCCTTGACATCCTCGGGCTGCCCGGCGCACAACGGATTCTCGCACCGCCCACCGCTTCGCATCAGGACGGCCCGGACCGCAGCGGAAGACCGCACAGGCTGTTCACGGGCAGCCCGAGTGCTGGCGCGATCGTGATCCCCACGCGCCTCCGCAGCCTCGATCGTCCCGCAGAGCCGACGATAAGCATCCCGCGAATCCGCCCCCTGAAACGGAGACTCGTCAGCACACCCTTGCCCCAAACCGACTTCCTCAAGCAGCCCTTCGGGCAGACCACCACCAAAGAACCGACTGCCCAGAAAGCCGACGGCCTCCATACGAACAGACGCGTCAAGCTCATAAACCCAAGCCGCAAGACCGCATGAAGGATCCTGCTCATCAAGCCATGCAACCGGGTTGCCATGCGCCGCCGGCACGTCGCCAACATGTCCCCGCAACTCCCAAAGGTCCGTACGAGCAAGCGCCAGGACGGGAAACTCAGGCGTCGCCCTGGAACTCGGCTGCCCGTACTCCCGCATGAGCCCCCGCAGCTCACGTCGCGCGCTTCTCCAGGAAACCAGCCGGGGACGGCGCTGTGCCGCCCGCCCCAGAGCCCAAAGAAGCGTTATGGGCTGGTGCCGAGCAGGCCCCTCCGCGGTGATGGCGACCCGCAACGAACCGAGGAGCTCAAGAAGACGCTGCTCAGGCGCGGGCGGCTCATCGGAGACCACCTCGAACCCCAAACGCGCCAGAAGCCGACCGACCGTCTGCTGCCCGCCGGAGAACTCACCTGCCGACAGCGGCCGTCCAGCCACGTGACGGTAAGCCACCCCAACAATCGCCTTCGAGTCGTAGTAGACCCCGCCATAGCGAAGGAAGTACCGGCGAGCTTCCTCGAAACCGTACCGCTCAAGAAACCGCTCCCGCCCGACCTGATCACACTCGGCGATCGCATCCAGGACGGCCTCACGAGTGATCACCGACAGATCCATGCCGGCATGCTATGCCCGAAATGGCCAACGCCGACCAATCCCAGTGTCCCATCCATTGCCCGTCGACAACCGATCCAGCCGACAGAAGCCAACTGCCAAGCCGGCGGTGGGGCCCTACCTCCCGATATCACCGACCGTACCTGAACAACTCCAATCCGGATACCCTCTTTTGGATCACAGATCACTTGGCCCGACGTTAGGGATATCCGGACACCAATGCTGTCGCAGACCTAACAATTGCCTTCCCGCACCATGCAGCCAGGGGCCTCTCCGTGACGGGGTGGTTTTGCGGCCGGTCTGACCTGTTAGGCATCGCCTCTGAGTGAGAGTTGTCGTCGGCAGCGCGCTCCTCCACGATCGAGGACGAGGTCCGGCCCTGCCCCCGCGCTCTTCGACCTACCTCAGAGTCCCGTCCTGAGCACAGGCTGGACGCCGACCGAACGGCGCCGGTGGGGCTCAGAGGAGGGTGACGGTTCGCTGGGACAGGCCGGGACAGGTCGTGTCCATGGTCGGGGTTGGTTCGCGACAAGGCAGGGACAAAGCCTTGAGGCCGGTCTCCTTGGCGGAGAACCGGCCTCTGACCTGCATCTTTATGTCGGGGTGGCGGGATTTGAACCCACGACCTCTTCGTCCCGAAGTAGGTCCTGGGCGATCACCAGCCTGTGGGTAAATCGAATGCCGCTGGTCAGTGCGTTCTCTCCGTGGGTTTGCGTTGGTCACAGGTGCCCTCGATCTCAAGATCTTCTCCAGAACTTCTCCAGACCTGGGTCACTGACCGCCACCGTGATCTGACGGCGGGCCTACCAGGTGGCGCCGCCGTCGCCCATCACGCCGTGGCGCTCCAGCAGCTCGGCGAAGAACTGGCGAACCATGACGCGGGCGGTGCCCTCGTCCTGCGTCAGCTCGTAGCCGCCAAACCGGTACACCTCGTACCCGTACAGGCGCAGCTCGCGGTCCTCGGCGACCATATCCGAGTAGCGGAGCGGTGAGGCGGTTTCGTCCTCCGCGTAGTGGTGCTTGCCGTCGACCTCAATCACGACCCGGACGCCGCCCGGCAGCAGCATCAGGAAATCCATGCGTTCGCGCTCCAGGACGTCGCCGACGCCCTCCTTCCGACGCTGCCTGCGTGTGTACGGGTCATAGTGCAGGTACACCTGCGGCAGCAGGGCCGGGAAGTCGGCGTCCGGCTCGGTGGGCGGGAAGTACTTGACGTAGGTCTGGAACAGCAGCTTCTCGGCGTCGCTGGCCAATGAGGCGAACAACCGCTTGTACAAGGCGCCGCCGACCTCGGTCACCGAGACGGACTCCTCGAACGACTCCCGCTCCCGCCACCAGCCGGTCAGGTCGCTCCACCTCATGCCCTCGGAGCCGAGATGGCGGTCGTAGGTCAGGATGTCCTCGTCGCCCTCGACGACCTCTATCTTGTTCTCGATCAGGTCGCGTAGCACGATGCGCGGTTTGCTCCCGTTCGAGGCGAACAGGATGTTCTTCACCTCGCCATCCACGCCTCGGATCGCGCCGTCCGGACCATCCTCAATCTCCTCCAGCCGGATCAAGATTGGTTCGAAGATGCCGCGCAGGTAGGCGTCCCGAGCTTTGATATGGGCGGTGAGGCTGCGCTCGCCAATGGATCGGTCGTCGCAAAGGTCAAAGTAGCCGTCCCTGTCGCGGAAGTCGGTC
Organism: Actinomadura sp. NEAU-AAG7; assembly: GCF_018603865.1. Taxonomy (NCBI): domain Bacteria; kingdom Bacillati; phylum Actinomycetota; class Actinomycetes; order Streptosporangiales; family Thermomonosporaceae; genus Actinomadura; species Actinomadura sp. NEAU-AAG7. Next base: position 433,060 of record NZ_JAHFZY010000001.1, on the reverse strand, counting down.
TGAAATGGGATGCCGATCCGCCGCAGCACGACTCGCAGGGTCCGCAGGATCTCCCTGATCTCGTCGTTCTCCAGCCACCATCGCGTAGTCCCGTAGGCACTCTTGAACGTCTCGTAGGTGAGCCGGGCAAGTCCATGTGCCACCCCTACGTCGTCACGGTTCTCCAGGGGGCCTCTCCGCAACTGCCGGAGGAGCGCCATGTCTAGGTACCGCTCGTCGTCATCTGAGTAACCGAAGAAGGTGTCCGGGTGCACGACTCGATTATCACCAGCGTCGCTGACACTTCGGTGGTCTTCGGAGTGAGAGGGGCGAAGTTCTTAGCTGGCCGGCTAGGTTGCCGCCCCGACGGCAGCAGACGCATCTGTAACTGCTATTTGGTAGATGACGATTACGCGATCCCGCTGGCACGGACCGGGGTACTCGTTCGCGCGAACGGCGCGCAACCCGTGACAGACCGTTTCGCGCGAACGAGTGCCCCGGCTCGCGGGGGTCCAGGGGGCGGCGTAGCCCCCTGGTTCGAGCTCGCTCAAGCGGCTTCCAACCACCTGGATCCATCTGGATTGGCCATCCCTCGCAGGGACGATGAGGACGCCTCGACCATCACCAAACGAGGCCGGTAGTACATGTTGCGAACCCTCGTAGAGCGATGAGGAACATGCCCAGCGGCCTCTGGAAGCCCTGAAGACCTAGTTGCGAACCCCGGTAGGGGCGATGAGGACTCCGGGAAGGGCTGACCGACCAGTACCAGGACCACAGGTTGCGAACCCTTGTAGGGGCGATGAGGACCCCTCGCCACGGTGGGACCCCTGGCGCACGATCCCGTTGCGAACCCTGGTAGGGGCGATGAGGACGCACCTGACCCGCTCCACGTCCGCGGCTACCAGCTGTTGCGAACCCTGGTAGGGGCGATGAGGACCCCATGGTAAAGCCGCTGGCTGGATGGTGCACGGGCGGCCGTACATAGAGCGCGATTTCAGCAAACCTCCGGTAGTGCGCGAGACCCCGGCGTGTCGCTGAAACGATCAAGGACGATTTCGTGGGCGAGCACGTCCGAAGCATCCCAGAGCGGCCTGGTTGCTCGCTTTCTCCTGCGCTTGTTTGCCCTGTTGACAGGGGCAGCGCGGGACGGCGGGACCGGCCCGGAGAGGCCGCACGCCCGCCGTCCCGCGCTGGCCCCGGCGACCGCGTAGCGGGCGCCTTTAAAGACGTAGAGAAAGTTCTCATCCGGTGTGGGTGCTGGCTGGGTGACCTGGGGTTACGGGATGAGCTTGGTTAGGGCTCGGCGGGTTTGGTCGGCGAGGCTGACGGCGGCGCCTAGGCGGTTGTCGATGGTGAGGTGGGCGGCCTGGGGCGGGTCTTCGGTGTTGAGGCCGGCGGTGTACTCCTCCCAGTGGGCGAGCTTCCAGCCGTCTCGGGCGGCGTCGCGTAGCTCGATGTACTCGTGCATGGTGTCGACGTCGCTGTGCACCCATATCGCGGTGACGTCCACGCCCTTGGCCTGGCACCGGTGGGTCAGGCGTGGGAGCCATGACGAGTCGTTGAGCTCGTTGACGAACGGGGCGGCGAGGATGATCGACACTCCGCACTCGATGTTGCCGTGGGCGGTGTTCATCAGGCATCGGTACTCGTGCGGGCGGACCTCGGTGCGGTAGAGGTCGGTGTGGCGGTCGTGGGGGTCGCCGTTGAGGGAGACGAGTAGGCGTTCGGTCAGGCGGCGGGTGAGGGCGTCCTTGTCCAGGAACGCCCATCCCGAGAGGTCGGAGAGGAAGCGGGCGAACTCGGTTTTCCCGGAGCCTGCGTAACCGCCCACCAGGACGAGCGTGGGGTTGCCGCCCGCGTTGGCGACGGCGCGGCCGTGCCAGGCGTTCGCTATGCGGGTCGTGAGCGGGACGGTGTCGGGGAAGAACGGCGACAGGTCGAACGGGATGCCGTCCGGGCCTGGGGTCTTGCCGCGCACTTCGGCGGCCATGCGTTCCAGGACGGTGAGGGGGACGTTGTGAGCGCGGGCCAGGTGCGGCAACCAGTCGTCGGGGATGCGGTCGCCGCGTTCCCAGCGGGAGATCTCGTGTCGGGTCAGGGTGTTGGAGCCGGTCAGGGCGCATAGCTCGGCGGCTAGCGCGGTCTGGCTTCTGCTGCCCCGTAGGCGTCGCAGGTAGGCGCCGAACTCCTGGCGCTTCTCGGTGGTCATGCGGTGTGGCCACCTCCCCTCACCGAGTGTGGCCCACACCTGGCCCCCTGTCAGGCTCCTTTGCTAATCGCGGTACGGCGCAACGCTGGTCGTCATGCCGTACGGGCCTGCTCGCCGGGCTCGCCGTCGATCACCAAGGACAACCGCGATGGAAACGCGAGCGCAGCAGGAAGACCGAGCCCTTCGCCAGCTACGGGACGACTTCACCGGACATCGGATCTGGAGGTCTCGCCGCGGCGGCGGGCAAGCCGGTGACTGGGTGGCGACCCTGCACGACTCGGCGGCAGGCGTCGACCCGACGGTAATCCGGCCGAACGCTGGCGAGCTGCGGGCGGCGCTCGTCGAAGAGCGCAAGCGCGTGCCCCGTGCGGCTAAGCGGGTCCGGTGATGGCCGCTGTTCCTGTCCCATCACCGGACGGGGCCGCAGATAAGTCCGGGGCGGCCCCGGGGGAGGTTGAGGTGGCGCGGTCGGTGCAGGTTCCCCCGAGCGCACTGGCCGCGTCGCCTCGACCGTGGCAGGCGCGTCGTCGGCTCAACCGGCTGCGGCGGGCGCTGCGGCGGCGGGGGTGGATGGTCGAGCGGCGGTATGCCGAGTGGTCGGTGATTCTGCGGGTGTACTCGGCGCACACGCCATCTCTTGGGGAGAGCATCACGGTTGTCCGTGCGGATGGCGACTGGTGGTTCCAGTCGAGTACCGGCGAGCTGGTAGCGCCGTGCCGCCGCGTCGGCCTGGCCGCGGCTTCGGTCTCGGCTTCGCTGGGCTCGCCGTGGTTGGCGGCCTTGCGGTCTCGGGGTGGGGACGGTACGTGATGGCTGCCCGGACGGCGCTAGACGAGCTTCGGGCGCGTTTCGGGGTGTGGTGTTGGCGGGGGAAGTACACGCGGACGTATTGGGCAATGGTGCCCGCGTGCGGGCGATGGCGCCTGGTGGAGGCGCGTTCGCCGCAAGAGCTGGCCAAGGCTATTCAGGTGCCGGACGGATGGCCCTGGCCCAAGAACGGCCGCGCGGCAGGGTAGGCGGCTGGGTGTCGCGGACGAGCCCTGCCGCGCGGTTCTCTATGCGAGGTCGGCCAGAACGGCGATGGGCTCGCCGGGGCCGGCGGCTACGGCGGCGGTGATGCGGCGGGCCGCCTCGGTCCCGTCGGTGTGGTCGGTACGGATGATCGTGTTGAAGACGGGCGTGTCGGCGGTTGCGCGTAGGTCGGCGTGGGTTTCGTCCCATGCCTTGACGCGGCTCGGGGTATCGAGGTCGCCTCGGTGTTCCGAGCGCTTGGCGCAGACCTCGCGCGGAACCCAGAGCAGAACGCTTGTCCAGGCAAGCGGGACGGCGGCCCGTAGGCGTCGCAGGTCGGCGACGTTGCCCATGTGGACGACGGGGACTCGGTCGGCGTCGACCAGGGCGGCGATGTCCTGCCGGTCAATGGCGTACACGTTGCCGTAGCGGTGGGTCTCTACGACCAGGCGGCCCGCGGTGTGGAGCGCCTCGCGCTCGGCTTCCGAGACGAGCCGGTAGCCGGTGCTTCGGCCGGTCCCGGTCTTGAGCTTCGGCAGTAGGGCGTACCGGTCGTCCAGGCGCGACAGTTCGGCGGTGACGGTGTCCTTGCCGCTGGTCGGCGGGCCGTACAGGATCACGCCCGGACTGGTCATGGCAGGACTCTACGCAGTGCCTCGCGCGTCTGGTCGGCAATGCTGATCGCCGCGCCTAGCCGGTTGTCGACGGTGAGGTGGACACCGGGCGGGCTGGTCTCAGTGTTGAGCCTGGCAGCGTACTCGTCCCAGTGGGCGAGCTTCCAGGCATCGCGCGGGGCGTCGCGGAACTCGATGTACTCGCGCATGGAGTCGACGTCGCACCGGACCCAGATCACCGCGACGTCCACGCCCTTGGCCTTGCATCGGTTGGTGAGTCGACCTAGCCATGCCTCGTCGTTCAGTTCTGATATGAACGGGGCGGCGAGGATTGTGGATATGCCGCAATCAATGTTGTCGTTGGCGGTGTCCATGAGGCACTTGTACTCAAGGGGCCTGACCTCGTTCAGATAGAGGTCGGTGTGGCGGTCGTGCGGGTCGCCGTCCATGGAGACGAGAAGGCGTTCGGTCAGGCGACGGGTTAGGGAGTCCTTGTCCAGGAATGCCCACCCGGACACGTCGCCGAGGAAGCGTGCAAATTCGGTCTTACCTGACCCGGCATAGCCTCCGACCAGGGCGAGCGTCGTCGTTCCGATGCTGCCGCTCATGGCTCGGCCCCGCCATGCGCTGACGACACGAGCCTTGAGCGCGTCGCCTGCGGTGGCGTCCTGGCCCTGCGTCTGGTCGGAGACCCGGTCGAGTCCCTGCGTGATGGCGTTGGCGGCCTCCTCGGTGGCGGCCGGGCTGAGCGGCGCCGGGAGGGGCAGCGTCAGGTCTCCCGTCGCCTCGCCGGGGAGCGGAAGGCGAAATCCGAGTTCAGGTTCGGTGGCCTCGTACATGAGGCAGTAGGCGCGCCGGTAGTGCGGACCCGGGTACATGCTGCCGTTCTCATGGCCCCACAAGGTCTGGAAGTTCGCCGCGACCCTGAGTCCGCCTCGTTCGGCGACCGTGCGCAACTGGTCCCCGGCCGCCTCAAGACTCAGCCCGTGGGTCTCTCGGCGCTCGCGCAGCTTCGTGGGTTTCCAGCCGGGGCGCTGCTTGGTCGTGCTCATTCTGGCCTTCCGTTTCACCGTAGACGTCGGCATATGTGCGCATATCCCGAGCGTCTGCCATGGGGGTGTGAAAGTGGACGTATAAGCGAACGTGAAAGAACCCGATGAGGGAACAGTGATGGGCTGGCGGTGCCTCCTGGCGCGAACATTGCTGAGTGCCGGATGACAGAGCGAATCACATCGGGAGGCGATCAGCGGTGCCGGAAGGCGGCGAGCAGGAAGGGACTCCGCATGAACAGTTGGCGCTGATTCTGGTAGAGCTGGACGAACTCATTTGCCGGACTGACCAGCTTTCGGAGGCTCTGGAAACACAGCCCGTTCGATCCGGGCGACGCGCTCTCCGAGATCACGGATCGCGGTGAGTACCTCCGTGAGCTGCTTCATCGTCACGTCGTCGTCACCGGTCGTCGGTGGGGCCTCGCCGGACGGGCGGGCGTCGGCCTGGTCGCGGACGAACACGCCCTTACCTTGCTGGCCGATCACCGCGCCTTCGGTCCGCAACACGCTGATAGCGGCCTTCACGACCCCGGCGGACACGTCGTACTCCTCGCGGAGCCGGGCCGTCGACGGTAGGGCCTCCCCCGCCACCAGGCGGCCATCCCGGATCTGTTGCCGCAGGTCATCGGCTATTTGCAGATATCCGGGCCGTCCGGTCCTCTCGACCACTCGTCCGCCTTCCGTCGGGGGCTTCGACCCAAGTTCAGCACACCCGACCGGCTAAGGAAACCATGGCGTCCTTGACAACATGGAAGACTAGGTCGACTATGTTGTCTAAGTAGTTCACGCAACTCTGGAGGTTCCTAGTGCGCAGCATCCCGGTGGACCTGTCGGCGCTCACATTCGTGTGCGTGTCGGCGCCGCGTCCCAAGCTGGTGAGTCAGGAGACGGGGGAGGTGAAGGTGGACCGTGACGGGAAGACGGTGTTCACGGTCGGGTTGTCGGCGGCCGATGCGACGGGTCGGGTCGATCTGGTGAATGTGTCGGTGCCGGGTGATCAGGAGGTGTCGATCGGGCAGATCGTGACTCCGGTCGGTCTGGTGGCGTTCCCGTGGGAGCAGGTGATCGGCGGTCAGAAGCGGTGGGGTGTCGCCTACCGGGCCTCGCGTATCACCCTGGCCGCTCCGGTCTCGGCACCGGACAGTTCGGCCGCGTCGGTTGCGGCGGACGTGGCCTGAGCGGCGGCCTTGGTGATGAGCGACTACCTGGTGTTCGGGGTCCTGGCCGCTGCGGCGGCCGGGCTCTGGGCCTGGCGCCGGTTCCACCCGGTCTCGTTCTGGTACGGCGTGGCTTTCCCGGCGCGTGCGGCGCTGGTGTACCTGAGCTGGCATCACGTCGCCTCGGGTTGCAGGCTGACTCGTCACCGGCGGCGGCTGCGGCTCGCCCTGGACGCCGTCCCGGTCGTCGGCGGGGCCTCCCGTGCTGAGGCGGCGGTGGTCGAGCACAAGCGGCGGGTGCGGCGCGTCGATGTCGAGCGCGCTCCCCGGCTGGGTTTGCTGCGGCCGACCCGGCTGGGGTGGCGGATGCGGCTACGCCTGCACGACGGCCAAGTTCCGGCCGACTACCAGAAGGCAGCGGAGGGCATCGCGCATGCCTGGCGCGTGCACTCGGTACGGGTAGTGGACGTGCGCCCCGGTTTCGTGACGCTGTGGGCGACCATGGCCGATCCGCTGACCGAGGTGGCGGTGTCGCCAGAGCCCTGGAAGTTGTTGCGGGTGCGGCCGGGGAAGCTGGAGAATGGGCGCGACTGGGTGATGGACTTGCGTGTCGTTCCGCACTGGCTCATCGCCGGGGCGACCCTGTCGGGTAAGTCCAACCTGGCCAACGCGATCATCTGTGCTCTGGCGCCGCAACCGGTCGCGCTGGTGGGGTTCGACCTCAAAGGCGGCGTCGAGTTCACCCCCTACGCGCCCCGGCTCTCGGCGCTGGCCACCACCCGCAAAGAGTCCGTCGATCTGCTGGCCGACCTGATGGCCGAGGTGGAGAACCGCATGGCGACCTGCCGTGCGCACGGGGCCCGCAACATCTGGACACTCCCCGAGGAACTGCGGCCCGTTCCCATCGTCGCCCTGGTGGACGAGGTCGCCGAACTGTTCCTGATGGCCGACAAGACCGAGAAGGACGAGGTGTCCAAGACCGCCACCTCGCTACTGAGGATCGCGCAGCTCGGTCGGGCGTTCGCGGTCTCCCTGATCGTCTGCGGGCAACGCATCGGCTCCGACCTGGGGCCCGGCGTCACCGCCCTGCGGGCGCAACTGTCGGGGCGGGTGTGCCACCGGGTCAACGACCCCGAGACCGCGAACATGACCCTGGGCGACCTGGACCCCGCCGCCCTGGACGCTGCACGCGCGATACCGGCCGAGACTCCGGGCGTGTGCATCCTGGCCGGGCAGGACGGTGCTTGGCACCGTGCCCGCTCGGTCTTCGTCCCTGAAGCTGCGGCCGAGCAAGCCGCCCGCGACTACGCACACCTGACCCCGGACTGGAACGTCCTCGTCGGCTCCGTCCCGGACGTGCGACCCGCCGCATAGGCCCCCACTTCACTGCGGCTCGGCGTGAGCCCTCAATCCGCGCCACGTCCCTACCCGACCCATGCCCGAAACCGCCCCTGGAGGTAGCCCGATGGCTGCTCGCATCCGCGTCCTTCGTCCCCGTCCTGCCCGTCCTCGTCCCCGGTTCGCCGTCGTCCCGTCCTCGTCCCGGTCGGCGTCGGTGTCGTCCTGGGATGTGTGGCCGGTCGGGGTCGAGTGGGACGAGTTCCGCTCCCTGCACATCGCCCGGTGTCAGCGCTGCGCCGACTCCTTCGCCTCCGCGTCCTGGGCCCAGGTGGACCGGTGGGCTGACACCCACCGTTGTGACGCCGAGTTGGCCGCGCTGCTCGCGCTCGTCACTGAGCGGCGGGCGGCATGACCCGCCGCCTCCTCGGGGCGCTGGCCGATTCGGGGCCGGTGGTGGTGTTGGCGGGGATCGCGGCGGCGGGGTCCTTCACCCACATCCGCGACACCGCCACCGACCACGGCCAAGACGGGTGGATGGCCTGGGCCATCGCCGTGTGCATCGACCTCACCTGCGTCATGGCGGCCGGGGAACGCCAGCGGGACAAGCGCACCGGGCGGGAGACGGGGCGGCTGTCGTGGCCGACGCTGGTCCTGGTCGGCGGCATCCTGCTCTCCCTTGCGGCGAACCTGGCGCAAGCCGATGCGTCGGTGTGGGGTTGGATCACCGCCGGTACTCCGGCCGGGGCGTTCCTGGTCGCCGTCTCCATGCTGGAGCGTCGCAAGGCCGCCCCGGCGGCTGAGCGGACCTCGTCGGTTCCCGTCCCCGATGGCGCGGCCGCCCCGGACACCTTCGACCGTCCGTCCTCGACTGTGTCTCCCCCGTCCGCCGTCCCGTCCTCGTCCTCGTCGTCGTGGGTGGTGTGGGAAGCCGACCCGGCCGCCGCCGCTTCGTCCGCAAAGCCAGTCGGCGACGACCAGGACACCAAGGACGACCAAGACGGCGAGCACGGGCAGGACGGCCAAACCACGATCCCCGTCCCGGCCGCCGAACAATCCGCGGCTGCTTCGCCCGATCCGGCCCCAGCGGCGGCTCCGCTGGTGGAGTTCGCGCGGCGGGTCGCCTCCGAACACCAGAGCAGGGAAGGGCGCCCGATCACCCGTGACGCGCTCCGCGCACGGCTTGGGGTCTCCAACCAACTCGCCTCGGACCTGCTCCGCCAGATCCGCACCGAAACCGCACCCACCGCCTGACCACTGGAGGAACCGCACCATGACCACCCACACCAACCCCACCGATCCGACCGACCCGACCGACCCGACCGGCGGTGTTGTTCCGGGTGACCTGTTCGCCCGTCACCAGGTCATCACCGGCCTGCGCGACCTGGCCGACTTCCTAGAAGACAACCCGGCCGTTCCGGTCCCCGAGTACGGCGACAGCTTCGACGTCTTCCCCCGCGAGGCTGACGAGACCCTCTCGGCTGCGGTCGTCGACCACGTCGCCGAACTCCTGGGCGTGCCCGTCCAGGACGACCGTGCGCAGGGCGGGCACTACATCGCCGCCCGTTCCTTCGGCCGGATCACCTACCGCCTCGTTCACATCCCCGACCGTGTCCGCCGCGCATTCGACGCGCGGCGGAGCTACCTCGACAACATCCGCACCGACGACGACCAGGACGACGCCGGGCAGGCGGCCTGATGACCACACCGCACCCGACCCGTCCCCTACGGGGTCGCCCGGACGACCGGCCGCCCCTCCCCGTCCTGCTGGTCCCGCTGGTGTGGGGCTGGGTGTGCGGGTCCTGCGGCGGGGGCGGCGTCGCCTCCGACGGGACGACCTGCCCCGACTGCCACGGCCACGGCTACCACTAGAGGAGAACCGTCATGTACCTGCGCCGTACCGCGTCCATCGCCTTCTGGATCGCCCTGACCGTGTTCCTGATCCGCCACCCCGAAACCGGAGCGCAGACGGTCAAGGCCATCGGCGGCGGCTTCGCCCTGCTCGCCGACGCCCTCTCCCGGTTCATCGAAGCGTTCTGACCGTGCCCCGGCGCGGCGACTCGCCGCCAAGCAAAAGGCGCCGCGCCGGGGCCCTTCCCCGCTAACCACATCACCGGATAGGGAGACCCCTCCATCGTGCCCCACCCAGCACCGTCCATCACCGGCCTTGCCGCACGGGACATGGCGATGCGGTTCAACCGGCCCGACTTCAGCCGGTGGGCCGCACGCGCCCGCGCCACCGGGGGATGCGCTCAACCCGTCCACCTACGCGGACGCGTCGAATACCGCGACCCGCTCACCGGCGCGGTGCTGCACCACTACTCGACTGCTCGTGAGCCGGGCGGGGTGCTGCGGGTGGCGTGCAAGACCCGCCGCGCCTCCCGCTGCCCCGCCTGCGCCGAGACCTACCGCGCCGACACCTACCAACTCATCCGCGCGGGCCTGATCGGCGGCAAAGGCGTCCCCGCGACCGTGACCACCCACCCGGCCGCGTTCGTCACCCTCACCGCCCCCTCCTTCGGTCCCGTCCACTCCCACCGGGCAGGGGCCGGCGGAGGTGTCGCGCCCTGCCATCCCCGGCGCGGCGGCGGCACCTGCGAGCACGGACGGCCGGTCTCCTGCACCCTCCGGCACTCCGCAGATGACGGGCGGCTTGGGCAACCGATCTGCCCGGACTGCTTCGACTACCCCGGCGCCGTGCTCTGGAACGCCAACGCCCCCGAACTCTGGCGCCGCTTCACCATGGCCGTCCGCCGCCACCTCGCGCGGTCGGCCGGGCTGCGTGTGGGGGAGCTGCGCGAGGTTCTCACGGTGTCGTTCGCCAAGGTCGCCGAATACCAGCGGCGCGGCCTGGTGCATTTCCATGCCGTCATCCGCCTGGATGGACCGGGCGGCCCCCACGCGTCCCCGCCCGCCTGGGCCACCCTCGACCAAATCCGCGCGGCCGTGGACCACGCGGCGGGCGCGGTCAAGGTCACCACCCCGGCGGCGGCCGGTGTCCCGGCCAAGACCCATCGGTGGGGTGCGCAGATCGACGTGCGGCCCATCACCGCCTCCGGGGACCTGACCGATGGTGCGGTGGCGGGCTACATCGCCAAATACGCCACCAAAGCCGCCGAATGCGTCGGCACCCTCGACCGCCCCATCCGAGCAACCGACGACCTAGCCGACCTCCCCATCACCCCACACGCCCGACGACTCATCGCCGCATGCCTGCGCTTGGGCGCCGCCGAAGAACTCGCCGGGCTGAGGTTGGCCGAATGGGCGCACATGCTCGGCTTCCGCGGCCACTTCTCCACCAAATCACGGCGCTACTCCGTAACCCTCCGGGAACTACGCGCCGACCGCATCGAACACAACCAGCGCCAACACGACCACATCACCACCGGCCGCCTCCCCTTCGATGACGACCAAGTCCTCGTCATCGCGCACTGGCGCTACCTCGGACAAGGCATGACCCCCGGCGAAGCTCTCCTCACCGCTGCCCTCACCGGCAAACCCCTGCCCGAACTCGCAGCGCCCGCACTGTCGCAGGGGGGTTCTGCATGACCGGGCGATACCTGCCACCACTGCCTCCGGTCTATCTGGCGAGCGACATCGCCAAAGCGCTGCACTGCTCCGAATGGTGGGTCAAGGAGCAGGCGCGTCGGGGCCGCATCCCCTTCAGCAGGGTCGGGGGAGGCTACCGATTCACCGCTGATCACTTCGCCGAGATCATGCGGATCTTCGAAAGCCGTCCTGCGCAAGCTGCCAGCGTCCGCGCCCGGCCATCAGCTTCCGCTACCCGCGAGCCCGTTTCGCCGCCCCCTCCTGTTCACGAGCTGCGGGCGCGGACGCCTCGCAGAACACGGCAAAGCCGACAGCCCAAAGCCGCCTGACCAGACCCCTGCTCGCCGAGCATCCGGGCGAGTGCTTCCAGCCGATCGATAGGACGTCACGTGGGCTATGCCGAGAAGCTCGGTAGCTACTGGCGGGGCCGGTACAAGGCTGCCCCTGGTAAGTACCTCACCGTCAGCGACCAAGACGGCGAGACGATCCGATACCGCACCAAAGCAGCCGCGAAGAAGGCCGCCGATGACGCGGAAGCAGAGGTGAGGGCCGGTCTGAAAAAGCCGCCTCCCAGCGAAATCACTTTTGGTGACTACGCGAGGCGCTGGTATGCCGCGCAAGACCTCGCCTCTTCCACCATGCAAAACTACCGCCGTCATCTCGAAGATCATTTGCTCCCGGCCTTCGAGGGCGATCTCCTGGTCGACATCACCAAGGACATCATCACAGCGTGGGAAAAACGCGAGCGAGCGGTGCCTTACGAGGTCAGTAGCATCAAGACCTGGCGGGCGACGCTGCACCTCATCCTTGCTGATGCGGTGGATGAGGGGCTGCTCACCTCCAACCCTGCGACGAAACGACGTGGCCGGGGTAAGCGTGCTGGTCGCTCGCGCAACCGAAGCCCCGAAAAGGTCGTGACGTCAGCGCTCGGGATCTTGCTCCTTGCGGAGCGGGTCGCGCTGCTATCCGGACGTGATGATGAATTCGTTGCCGTGGTCCTCAAGGGCTACACCGGCATGCGCTGGGGGGAGCTGGTCGGCCTGGAGACGGAGTTCGTCCGGCCTGGCAAGATCCGGGTCGAATGGCAACTCTACGAACTCGACGACGGGCAACTAGAGCGCTGCCCACCCAAGGACGACTCTTACCGGGACATCGACCTGCCGTCCTTCCTGGACACCCTCTTGGAGGATCACCTCACTCGTACGGCTCCCAAGCCGTGCACCTGCCACGGAAAGGCGTACGCCTTCCGGAGCCACGGCACTGCCAACGGTGCCGCACGCAGTCCGGGAGCAAAGCTCGTCGACGTAGCGCGTCGCGCCGGTGTCTCCACGGGCACTGTGTCCAACGTCCTCAATCGTCCCGACACGGTGGCCGAACCGACCCGCCTCAAGGTGGCGGCCGCCATCGCTGACCTTGGATACGTCCGTAACGGCACCGTAGGAGAACTGGCAGCGCACTGGAGGCGCTCTGGTTTCGCCACCTGGCTCTTCCAACCAGCTACCACCGGCTGGTACCCCAAGCGCGGAACGCAACCTGCGCACCCCGTACCCCTCGTCGCTGAGCCCTGGCCGGGAGTTCCGGCACGTGGCCGGGGCGCGTCCCGCCGGGCAGAGTTGCACTGGCTGCCGATTGCGCCGGGCCTGACGCCGCATGGGCTCCGTCACACCCACAAGACCCTCATGCGGGAACTGGGCATCCCGCCCAAGCTCATGGACGAGCGGATGGGCCACCTCGACGGGTCGGTCCAGGCTCGCTATGACCACGTGACGCAGAGGATGAGGGACGTCCTGCTGGAGGGCCTTACCGCCATGTGGGAAGACGCGCTGCAAGCACGCCGGGCCATGAACCCTCGCTCGGCCGTGAAGATCCTGGACGAGCTGCTGAGAGGCTGACTTTTCTCCAGAACTTCTCCAGAGACCCTCGGAGAAACACTCAGGGCCGATCTCCCATGGCGGGAGTATCGGCCCTGACCTGCTGCTTCGGCTGTCGGGGTGGCGGGATTTGAACCCACGACCTCTTCGTCCCGAACGAAGCGCGCTGCCAAGCTGCGCTACACCCCGGTGGTGGCTGCCCGGGAGTCGTACGTGCCTCCCGGCGCCTTGACCACTTTAGCGGATGCTCGGGGGTGCTGCGTCCTCAATATCGGGGGCGCTGGCTGGGTGTGAAGCTGGTCACGGCTGCGGCGGGGGCGTAGGTCTTGGGGCTGCCTCGGTCGCTGGGAGCCATCGTCGCAGGTCGGGTGCGGCGGCGTGTGAGGGTGAGCGGGCCGCTCAGGGGCGCTGGGGGCGGGTGGGTGCTGTCAGGTCCTTGGCTGGACAGGGGGTTGTCGGTGGTGGGTGATCTGATGGTTACGGAGGGGAGTGGGTGGCGGTTTGGTTGGGGTGCTAGGGGTCAGCGGGGGACGAGGGTTAGAAGGGATGCTTCGGGAGGGCAGCAGAAGCGCATGGGGGCCGTTGGGGAGGTGCCCAGGCCGGCTGAGACGTGCAGCCAGGAGCCGCGGTGGCGGTGGAGGCCCTTGACGCGGGGGCGGTCGATGCCGCAGTTGGTCGCCAGGGCGCCGTAGAAGGGGACGCAGACCTGGCCGCCGTGGGTGTGGCCCGCCAGGAGCAGGTCGTAGCCGTCGGCGGTGAAACGGTCCAGGTTGCGGGGCTCGGGGGAATGCATGACTCCCAGGTGGATGTCCGCCTGCGGGTCGACGGGGCCGGCGACCTTGTCGTAGCGGTCGCGGTTGATGTGGGAGTCGTCGATTCCGCCGAACTCGACGTCCAACTCGCCGACCTTGAGGCGGCCGATGCGGTTGTTCAGGTCGAGCCAGCCGGCGGCCTGGAGGGACGAGCCGAGCTCGCGGTAGGGCAGGTCGGGCTCGCGGCGATGCCGCTTGTAGTCGGCCTTGCTCGTTCGCCAGATGTAGCGAAGGGGGTTCTTGAAGACGGGCGAGTAGAGGTCGTTGGACCCGTACACGAAGACGCCCGGACGGTCGAGGAGGGGGCCCAGGGCGTCCAGGAACGGCCCGATCGCATCGCGGTGCGAGAGGGTGTCGCCGGTGTTGACCACGAGGTCGGGTTCCAGCGCGTCCAGGGACCGGACCCAGCGGATCAGCCGTGACCGGCCGGGCGTGAGGTGCGCGTCGGAGATGTGCAGGATCTTCACCGACGGACGACCGGGCTGCAACACCGGAACGTCGAAGCGGCGGAGGCGGAACCAGTTCCGCTCGATCACCGAGGCGTACCCGAAGGTCGCGGCACCCGCGCCCAGGAGGCCCAGGGGCACGGTGTAGATCTTTCGCACGGTTCTCCCTTCTCAGGTCTCCATGCTTCCAGACACGGGCACCCTGCGGTAATCCTGATGAGGCAACTGGGTCTGGACGGGCATGATGTGACCATGGCCCTGAAGGAGAAGCTGGAGACCGATCTGTCGGCCGCGATGAAGGCCCGTGACGGCGTGCGCACCCGCACGCTGCGCATGGCGCTCACGGCGGTGAAGAACGAGGAGGTCGCCGGCAAGCAGTCCCGCGAGCTGTCGGACGACGAGGTCGTCAAGGTGCTCGCCCGGGAGGCGAAGAAGCGGCGGGAGGCCGCCACGGCGTTCGATGACGCGGGCCGTGCGGAGCAGGCTCAGGCCGAGCGGGACGAGGGCGTGGTGCTGGAGGAGTACCTGCCCGCGCCACTGGCCGACGAGGAGCTGACCGCGCTGGTAGCGGACGCGATCGCGGCGACGGGCGCGGCCGGTCCGCGTGCGATGGGCCAGGTCATGAAGGTCGTGAACCCCAAGGTCGCCGGGCGTGCGGAGGGCGGACGCGTCGCCGCGGAGGTCAAGCGCCAGCTCGCCACCTGAGCGGCCCCTGGTCGGTCAGGGCGCGCAGGGCAACGGTTTCGTGGGTGCTGCTGCGGCGCATCGTCCCGCCGTCGGCGGAGGCCGCGAGGCGTGGATCAGCGGGGCGGATGAGGGCAAGCAGTGTGATGCCCTGCGCGCGTTCGGGCAAGCCCGTGCGCGTCTCCGAGATCTCGTGGCCGGGACGTAGAAGGGCCCGGCGGATGCCGGGCCCTTCGTGGGATTTACTGGCCCCAAGGAGGGCTGCCGAAGTTCGATGACGGGCGGCCGTTGTCGCGACCGCCGCCTCCCTTTCGGCCGCTGCTCACGTAGAGGATGACGGTGGTGCCGGGGCCGACCTCGGTGCCCGCGTCCGGGGACGTGGAGACGACCGTGCCCTTCGGCTGGTTGGAGTCGACGGAGCCGGACGCCACGCTGACCTTGAGGTCAGCGGCCTTCAGCTTGGCGGTCGCGGCGGCCACCGACAGGCCCTTCACCTTCGGGACGCTGGTGGTGTCGCCGAAGTCGCGGGACGGGGTGTTGAAGCCGGGCGCGGGCGTCCCGGCGAGAGCGTTGCGCATGCTCTGCTGCCACATTCCGCCGGGGATGTCGGCGCCGTATACGCCGTAGACCTTGTACTGCCAGGGGCCGCGGAAGTCCCAGTAGGCGGTGGCGGCGGCGAGCGTCGGGGTGAAGCCGGCGAAGACCGCGCAGGTGAACTCCTCGCAGGTGCCGGTCTTGCCGGCGGCCGGACGTCCGAGGCTGCGTCCCGCGGCGGTGCCCTTGGTGAGGACGCCTTGGAGGATCCCGTTCACCTTGTCGGCGACGGCCGTGTCCACTGCTTGGTGACAGTCCTGTTTGGGCAGTTTGAGCCGCTTGCCGTCCGAGTCGATCACCTCGGTCACCGAGATGGGCGCGCAGTACTTGCCGCGTGCCGCGAAGCCCGCGTAGGCGGCGGCGAGGTGCACCATGTCGATGTCGTTGGTGCCGAGGACCTGGGACGGAGCCGGGTAGAGCGCGTTCCCGTTGCCCTGCTTCAGGCCGAACTTCTCGGCCATCTTGACGGCGTTGCAGACGCCGACGCGCTTCTCAAGCTGGGCGTAGAACGTGTTGACCGAGTGCCAGGTGGCGGTCTTGAGGTTGAAGTTGCCCGCCTCGCTGTCACCCGCGTTGGACAAGGTCCAGTTGCCGCCGCCCGCCATGTCGTTGTCGTACTTTTTGCCCTGGTACGTCCCGGTGTACTTGCAGGGATTGAAGCCGTTGACGCTCGTCGTCTGCGGCGAGTTGATGTTGGTGCTGACCGGGATGCCCTGGTCGAGCGCCTCCGCCAGTGTGAAGACCTTGAACGTCGACCCCGCGGAAACGCCGTTGCCGCCGCCGTGCTGGGCGTCCGCCGGGAGGTTGATCGTGGTCTTGCCCTTGCCGGCGCCGAACTCCTTGCTCAGCCCGATCGCGCGGACCTTGCCGGTGCCGGGCTCGACCATCGCCTCCGCGCCGACGCGGTTCCCGGTGGGCTGGACGGTGCCGCGCAGGGCCTGGTCGACGGCGCGCTGGTCGTCCATGTCCAATGTGGTGCGGATCGTGTAGCCGCCGCGGTTGAGCTTGTTGACCACGTTCTGCCGCTGCTTGGGCTCCATCTCCCAGTACTTGCCGTTCGACAGGATGTTGAGCATGTCGTACTTCACGTACTCGCAGAAGTAGGGCGCCTTGCTCGTCTCGCATCCGCCGACCGGGTCGGTCCGGTTCAGCTGGATCGGCTTGGCGGCCTCCTGGTCGGCCTGGGCCTTGGTGATGTGCTTGAGCTCGACCATCCGGTACAGGACGGTGTCGCGCCTCTTGCGCGCGTCCGTCGGGTTGCGGATCGGGTCGTACGCGGTGGGGTTCTGGGTGATGCCCGCCAGCAGCGCGGCCTCGCCGAGCTTGAGCTTGGACGCGGGCTTGCTGAAGTAGCGCTTGGACGCCGCCTGGACGCCGTAGGCTCCGGCGCTGAAGTAGGCCACATTCATGTAGCCCTCAAGGATCTGGTCCTTGGTCATGCGCTGTTCGAGGTCGAGCGCGTAGCGCAGTTCGCGGAGCTTGCGTCCGACGGTGGGCGCGGTGACCTCGCGGTACTCCTCCTGCGTGGTCGCGCTGTCGACGAGGAGGTTCTTGACGTACTGCTGGGTGAGCGTCGAACCGCCCTGCGTCTGCTCGGACTCGACATTGGACGCCAACGCGCGGATGGTGCCCTTCAGGTCGAGCGCGCCGTGCTCGTAGAAGCGCGAGTCCTCGATGTCGATCATGGCCGTCCGCATGATGGGGGCGACCTGGTCGAGTCGGACGGACTCGCGGTACTTGTCGAAGAACGTGGCGACCGGCTTGCCCCCGGCGTCGTACATCACCGTCTTCTCCGACGGCGGTGTCGTCTTCAGCTGGCTGTCCATGTCCTCGAAGTTGTTCGCGGCGTCGCGCGCGGTCAGGCCCGCGCTCCCGACACCGGGCAGCGCGATGAACGCGACCAGGACCCCCGCGACGACACCCGCAACCAGCAGCCTGAACAGCGTGGAGAGGGCCTTACCCCGATCTGATTTCGCAACGCGCACGGGCTCTAGAGTACGCGGGACGACCAGTGCATTCGGGACAGGTCCCCCGGCGGGCAACATCGATCGACGATCGCGCGTCCGTTCTGTCCCCATCGTGACAACCTGCGCCATGTCTGGCGCGTCAACTACAGGTAACTAGTCCGTTCCGGCGGTATGGCCCCGGTGGGCTATATCGAGAATGGGCCCATCGGGGACTGTTGAATCGTCCCTCGCTTCCGTAAGTTCTTCCCCACGGCTTTCGTTTGGCGGCCTGACGTCCGCGCCCGTCTGGCCAAGGAGCGCAAATCGACACAGACCCTAGGGGAGTGGGGCCAAGATGTGGATCACGGATTGGACCGCCCGCGCCGCCTGCCGTAACGCGGATCCGGACGCCCTGTTCGTGCAGGGCGCCGCGCAGAACCGAGCCAAGCTCATCTGCCGCGGTTGCCCAGTGCGCACGGAGTGTCTAGCCGATGCCCTCGACAACCGGATCGAGTTCGGCGTCTGGGGCGGGATGACCGAGCGGGAGCGCCGAGCGCTGCTGCGTCGGCGGCCGGACGTGAAATCATGGCGCGAGTTGCTGGAGACGGCCAAGGACGAGTACGAGCGATCAGTGGACATCGAGGAGCAGGAACTCGTCGCCAGCTGACCCTTTTGGGTGGTTGATCCGTTCGGGTGGTTGACTCGTTCGGATGGTCGGCTTGGTGAGTCGGTCCGTCGTGAGTCGGTTCGGTTCGTCCGGGTGATCGCTGGTAGCCGGGTGGCGGGAGGTGGCCCGTCCGGCGGAAGGTCTCTGGGCTGGGCAAGGTCTTCAGGCAAGGGCTTAAGAAGCAAGCGCGGCTGCGGGCCTGCACCGTTTGTTGGGTGCGGGCCCGCTGCTGCGTGCTTTCAGGCCGCCTCATGCTGCTCGCTGTCGTTCCCGCGCCACGTTGAGTGATCATCGGTCGGGTTGGCGGGAGGGCTTTGGTGGTGTTGGTGCTTGGTCGAGGCTCGGCCGAGGTGGCAGAGCTCCGGACTTCTAATCCGTAGGTTGTGCGTGAGGGCATCCCTGCACGCTGCGGCGATCGCGAGCCGAACCGTGGTTGGCGCGCCCGCATGAACATCAGCGGCGCCCGCGAAGTGGCGCCGGCTGATCAGCGTCGCGGGACGCATATTCGCAGGTCAGTGCCCTGTTTGGTGGGTCGGTCGAGCATGTTGCTGGACGGTCGTCCGCCGCGATCCCCGCCTCGATGCTGTTTCGGAGTCCCCGCCTTCCCGCACGCCTGGCGGCGGTGGTCCGCCGGTTCCGGCCCAGTGACACCGGACTTCGTCGCAGAGGGTTATCCACAGAACGTCGTTCGACTTACCTTGTCCGGCTGGAGGGCGGACGATGGTGCTGGTCAGACGATGAGAGGGGGAGGTTGCGATGCGACGCGTGTCATGCGGCGGTCGGGGTGGTCGGGGCGGCTAGGTCTTCGCCGACCCTGCGCAGGCCGTCGAGGTCGTGAACGTCCTCGGCCTGTGCCGGGACGGCGGTGACCGGGACGTTCGGGTGCGTGGACGCGAAATGGTCGCGGAGGCGTTCCTCCCGGGCCGCCAACTGCATGCGGTCGGTGTGCAGGCGTAGCAGGGCGGCGGTCAGCCGGTGTTCGCCGCGTTCCTCCAGTGTCTCGGCGGCGGCCTGGCTGCGGGCCGCGGACGGGCTGCCGTCCGCGGACTCGTGGACGCGGTTGACGACGAGCCCGGCGAGCGGCATGCGCTCCTCGGCGAGGCGTTCCACGAAGTAGGAGGCCTCCCGGAGCGCGTCCGGCTCGGGGGCGGCCACCACGAGGAACGCGGTGCCGGGGGTCTGGAGCAGCCTGAACGTCTTCTCGGCGCGCTCGCGGAAACCGCCGAACATCGTGTCGAAGGCGGCGACGAAGGTCTGCACGTCGCGGAGCAGTTGGACGCCGAGCACCTTGTTGATCACGCCGGTGAACATGCCGAAGCCCGCGCTGAGGACCTTCACGCCGAAGCGGCCGCCGGTCTTGGCGGGGGCGGCGAGGATCTTCATGAAGCGGCCGTCGAGGAAGCGGCCCATCCGCTCGGGCGCGTCCAGGAAGTCCAGGGCGTTCCGCGACGGCGGGGTGTCGACGACGATCAGGTCCCAGGCGCCGGAGCGGTGGAGCTGGCCGAGCTTCTCCATCGCCATGTACTCCTGCGTGCCGGACAGACTGGAGGAGAGCGACTGGTAGAAGGGGTTCGCGAGGATCTGCTTGGCCCGGTCAGGGTCGGCGTGGGCTTCGACGATCTCGTCGAAAGTGCGCTTCATGTCGAGCATCATGGCGTGCAGTTCGCCGTCGCCGTCGATCTCGATCTTGCGCGGGTTGTTGTCCAGCTCGGACAGGCCCATCGACTGCGCGAGCCGGCGGGCCGGGTCCACGGTGAGGACGACCACGTCGCGTCCCCGCTCGGCGGCCCGGACACCGAGGGCCGCGGCGGTGGTGGTCTTGCCCACGCCACCGGAACCGCAGCACACGATGATCTTCGTGCGCGGATCGTCGAGCAACGCGTCGATGTTCAGCGCGGGCGGGTTCTTGCCGGTCGAGCTCATCGGTTCGTCTCCCGCGTTCGTGACTCGGCTCCGGTGGAGGGCATCTTTGCGAGCCTCCCGCCGGGCACTCCTGAAGCGCCGCTATGAACAGCGTGGGCCATGAGGGTCGGGACGCGCAGCGCTGGAGCGGCCGGCCTCAGGAACACCGGACGGGAGGGTGCGCCGGGTGGTGCTGTCGCGATCGGCCTTGGGGACGCCGGACGGGAGGGTGCGCCGGGTGGTGCTGTCGCGATCGGCCTTGGGGACGCCGGACGGGAGGGTGCGCCGGGTGGTGCTGTCGCGGTCGGTCTCGGGGACGCCGGACGGGAGGGTGTGCCGGGTGGTGCCGTCGCGGTCGGCGCGAAGGGATCGGTGCAGGTCTTGCGCGGCTCGGCTCGTGCTACGCGCGGTTCGAGGCCGGCGTGTGGGAGGCGAGGGGTGGGGTGGGACGCGAAGGGTCTGGTCCCAGGGGAAGGGGTTGGTTTTGCGAGGGGTACCGGGGTGGGGAGCTGTTCGGGGGTCATGCGGCGCCTTGGGCGCGGAGGGCGGCGGCCAGGTCGTAGAGGCCGGCCAGGTCCATGCCGTCCGTGAGGAGGGGCAGGGTGTAGCGGGGGCGGTCGATCGACTCCAGGCGCTCCTTCTCGCGGCGCTGGAGGGCGGTGCGGCGGGCGTGCTCGACCGCCTCGGCGGCCAGGACGGCGGCGATCGGTTCGGCGTCGTGTTCGAGGCCCGCGGCCTTGACGCCGCGCAGGATCTCGTCGGCGTCGAGGGTGCCGGCGGCGGCCGCGGCGAGGTCTTCTTCGGAGAGGACGGGGGGATGTTCCATATTGATGATCACGCCGCCGATGGGCAGGCCGACCTCGGTGAGGTCGTGGATGCCGTCCATCGCCTCCTGGACGGGCATCTCCTCCAGGAGCGTGACGAAGTGCACGGCCGTCTCGGGGCTGCGGAGCACCTTCATCACGGTGTCCGCGTGGTTGCGGACGGGGCCCATCTTGGCGAGCCCGGACACCTCGTCGTTGACGTTCAGGAACTTCGTGATGCGTCCCGTGGGCGGGGCGTCCATCACGACGGCGTCGTAGATGAAGGAGCCGTCCTTCTTCTTTCGGCGGACGGACTCGCTGGTCTTGCCGGTGAGGATCACGTCGCGCAGGCCGGGGGCGATGGTCGTGACGAAGTCGACGATGCCGAGCTTGGTCATCGCCTTCCCGGCGCGCTTGAGGCTGTAGAACATCTCCAGGTATTCCAGGAGCGCCTCTTCGGTGTCGACGGCGAGCGCGTAGACGTCCCCGCCGTCCGGGGCGACGGCGACCCGCCGTTCCCCGTACGGGAGGGGCGGGCAGTCGAAGAGCTGGGCGATGCCCTGGCGGCCCTCGACCTCGACCAGCAGGACCTTGCCCCCGCCTGCGGCAAGGGCCAGGGCGAGTGCGGCGGCGACCGTGGTCTTGCCGGTGCCGCCCTTGCCGGTGACCACGTGCAGGCGCACGCCGTCCCAGTCGGTGTCTCTCGCGCTCACCTGTACGACCATATCGTTCACTCGGCAAGGACTTTAGGGGGCGTCCTTCCGGATGCAAGTGATCCCTGACACGGTGCGCGCGGCCGTTGTTTCGAGCGTGTTCGCGAGGTTAGCTGGAACTGTGGGCCCGGCTTTTGGGCCGGGCCCGTCTGGGCCCTCTGGGCTCAGGCTCTCTGTACAGAGAGGTGCCCGTGATGGAAGCGGTAGCCCTGGTCATCTTGCTCGTCGTGGTCGTGGGCGGGTTGCTCACGCTGGCGTCGTCGCTCCGGGTCGTCCAGCAGTTCGAGCACGGGATCGTGTTCCGGTTCGGACAGGTGCAGCGGGGCGGGCAGTTGCGTCCGGGGGCGGTCCGCACCCCCGGACTGACGGTGATCATCCCGATCGCCGAGCGCATGCAGAAGGTCAACCAGCAGACGATCACGCTGGGAGTGCCCGCCCAGGAGGGCATCACCCAGGACAACGTGAGCGTCCGCGTCGACGCCGTCGTGTACTTCCGGGTGGTCGACCCGGTGAAGGCGATCGTCAACGTCCAGAACTACGGATACGCGGTGTCGCAGGTGGCGCAGACGTCGCTGCGGTCCGTCATCGGCCAGGCCGACATGCAGGAGCTCCTCGGCGAGCGCGAGAAGATCAACCTGCGGCTGCGCGGGATCATCGACGAGATCACCCAGGACCCGTGGGGCCTGCTGATCGAGCGGGTCGAGATCAAGGACGTGTCGCTGCCCGAGGGCATGAAGCGGTCGATGGCGCGGCAGGCGGAGGCGGAGCGCGAACGGCGGGCCCGGATCATCACCGCGGACGGCGAGTTCCAGGCGTCCAAGCGCCTGGCGGCGGCCGCGGAGATCATGTCGCAGGACCCCGCGGCCCTCCAGTTGCGGCTGCTGCAAACGGTCGTGGAGGTGTCCGCCGAGAAGAACAGCACGCTGGTCATGCCGCTGCCCGTCGAGATCCTGCGCTTCTTCGACCGCGCGGTCGGCGGCGCCGGATCCGGGGCCTCTGGGTCCGACGAAAGCGGCGGGGACAAGCTGGGGCTCGGTGAGCGGCTCGCCAAGGCGGAGGAGGAACTGGCCAAGGCGGCGGAGAAGCCGTCCACGCTGGAGTCCACCGACGAGGTTCCGCCCGTCATCGGGCTGGACGAGCCCAAGCACAAGTCGCAGCACGGGATCGGTTCGCCCGAGCAGACGCCTGAGGTCCCCGGACCATCCGCCGACCAGCCGCGCGGCATCTCCGGCGGCGAGGGGGAGGACCGGCAGAGCTGAGCCGGGGCGAGCCCGGCCGGCCGACGGCCGCCTGGTTCGGGCGGGTGGGCCGGTTCGGCTTGCTCGGCGAGAGCTGGTGAGTCCTGCCGGCTGGGCGGTTGGTCGACGGGGGTGCCAGCCTCGGGGTTGGCGTGGCTTCGGTTCGCTGGGCCCATCCTTGGCTGCTCGCTTGTTCCACTGAGGTGTCGTGAGCAGGGTCGGGCGGGGCGAGAGCTGCTGAAGGTGCCCGTTGGTGTTGCGGGGCTGGGTCGTGTTGCTGGACGTATGCGGGTTTCGCGGGTTGGGGTTGGTGGTGGTGGAGGTGGCGTGTCGTGTGGCTGCTTGGCGGCGTGGGCTGGTTTGGGGGGCTGGTGCATGGAGGGCGGTCAGGGGGCTGGGTTGTGTGGGTTTCTCGGGCTGGGCTTGGTGGTGGCGGAGCAGGTGTGCCGCGTGACCGCGTGACCGCGTGACCGCGTGAGCTGGCTGGGGATCGGCGCATGGAGGGGCGTCGGTCAAGGGGCCGGGGCTGGGTGGTGCGGGATTCGGGTTGGGGTCGGTGGTGGCGGAGGTGGCGTGTCGTGTGGCTGCTTGGTGGCATGGGCTGGCTTGGGGGCCGGTGCATGGAGGGCGGTCAGAGGGCTGGGGCGTGTGGGTTTCTCGGGCCGGGCTTGGTGGTGGCGGAGCAGGTGTGCCGCGTGACCGTGTGACCGTGTGGGCTGGCTTGGGGATCGGCGCATGGAGGGGCGGCGGTCAAGGGGCCGGGGCTGGGTTGTGGGGGGTTCGGGCTGGGGCTGGGGCTGGGACCGGGTTGTGCGGGGGGCGGGCTGGGGTTGGTTGGGTTGGGGGTGGAGTGGTTGGCATTTGGAGGTTGCGGACGCTGGGGACCGCGATCGTTCCCAGGCAGCTCACGGCGACCAGGCAGGCGGCGATCATGAGGGGTGTGGACGAGCCCCAGGCCGACGCCGCCCACGGGGCCAGGGCGTAGGCGACGGGTGCGGCGGCGAGCGAGAGCAGCCAGTCGTAGGACGTCACGCGGGCCAGCGCCTGTTGCGGGACGGTCAGCTGGACGACGGTCTCCCACAGCGGGTTGAGGAGGCCCAGCCCGATGAGGGCCAGGCCGTAGGTGCCGATGACGAGGGGCGCCGGCGCGGCGACGGCCAGCAGGGCGAGGGGGACCGCGAACACCGCGAGCCCCGCGTTCGCGACGAGCACGGGGCGGCGCGGGTGGACCCTGGTGGCCAGGAGGGCGCCCATGACCAGGCCGACCGCGCCGACCTGGACGGTCGCGATCCAGGCCCCCTCGCCGCCGAGCCGCTCCACCGCGAGTGCGGGCCCGAGGGTGAGCAGGACGGCGGACGCCCCGTTCCAGACGGAATGCGCGATCAGGCTCGTCCAGTACCAGTCGCGGGAGCGGACCTCCGACCAGCCCTCGGCCAGGTCCGCGCGGAGCGAGCGGTGCGGGATCGGCACGTGCCGGACGCGGGTCGCCGCGAGGAGGGCGCCGCTGAGGGCGAACGAGGCGGAGTCGAGGACGAACGTCCAGCCGGGGCCGATCGTCAGCACGAACGTCCCGGCCAGGGCGGGGCCGATCAGGCGGGTGGCGCCGTTCGTCGTGCCCAGCACGGAGTTGGCCTTGTGCAGACCGGGCGCCTCCACGGTGCCGGCGACCAGGGGCGAGATGGTCGGCGCCTGGAAGGCCGAGGCCGTTCCGCCGATCACCTGTGCGACGGCGAGGTGCCACAGTTCCGCCCGCCCGCTGAGCAGTTCGAGGCCGGCGAAGAGCTGGGCGGCGCATCCGACCAGGTCCGTGACGAGCGCGACGGTGCGGGCGTTGAAGCGGTCGGCGACGACGCCGCCGATCGGCAGCAGGAGCAGGCGGGGCACCATCGCGCAGCCCAGGACGAGCGCGAGCGCGGACGTGGAGCCGGTCGTCCGCAGGACGGCCAGCGCGAGCGCCGCCGGAACCGCCGCGTCCCCCGTCATGGACAGGGTGCGCGCGGCGAAGAGCAGGCGGAAGTCGCGGCCGTGGAGGGGATGAGCCATGGCGGACAATGTAATTCGTCAAAGAATTATTCGCCAGCGAATTATTCGGCACCGACGGTATGCGGGGAGGGCGCGGGGCCTACGATCCGTGCATGGGGCACAGAGAGGACTCGCGCCGGCACCCCGGGGGCGACGAGCCAGGCGGGGACGTGCGGGATCGGACGGACGCCCATGTGGAGCGATGGATGCCGATCATGCTCGACCTCGACCCGGACATCGAGGGCGCCGTCACCCGCATGGTGTTCTTCGTCGAGCACCTCAAGCGCATCCGTGAGAGGTCGCTGAGCGAGTACGGGCTCCAGCGGCACGAGTACGACACGCTGCACGCGCTCGCCGGGCGGCACGGGCGGGCCGCGCCCTCGGAACTCGCCGCCGACCTCGGGATGGCACCCAACTCGATCACCGGACGGCTGGACGCGCTGGAGCGCCGCGGCTTCGTCCGCCGGACGCCGTCCGCCACCGACCGCCGCCGCGTCGTCGTGGAGCTCACCGAGGAGGGGCGGGCCACCTGGCGCGGCGCGATCGGCGGTGTCGGGCATGAGGAGGAGCGCACGCTCAACGCGCTGGACGCGGAGGAGCGGCGGACCCTTTCCGACCTCCTGCGCCGCATCATGATCCGGGCCGAGCGGGGCTGAGCGGGGACGTCGGCGGACGCGGCGGCTCGGCGGGCTCGGGAAGGGCGGGCGCCGTCAGGGGACCAGGACGAGGCGGCCGCGCAAGGGGGCACCCGACTCCAGCCGGACGTGGGCCTCGACCGCTTCCGCCAAGGGGAGCGTGGCGGCGACGCGGGTGGTGAGGCGGCCCGCGTCCACGAGGGCGGTGAGCTGCGCGAGTTGGGCGGCGTCCGCGCGGATCCACACGTTGTGGACGCGGATCCCGCGCAACGGCAACGGGACGGCCGGGCCTCCGTTCACGGCGACGAAGGTCCCGCCGCGCCGGACGGCGTCCAGGGCGGCGGCCGCCAGGAGCGCCGCGTCCACCGCGCCGTCGACGCCTCCGGGAACCAGGGCGCGGACGGCGTCGCCGAGGTGTGCGCCGCGCGGGACGAACAGCTCGGCGCCCAGGTCGCGCACCAGGGTCTCGTCGTCCGCCGACGCGGTGGCCACGACGCGCAGCCCGCGCTCGGCGGCGAGTTCGACCGCGTAGCCGCCGACCGCGCCCGCCGCGCCGGTGACCAGCAGCGTGCCGCCGGGCGGGAGGTCCAGCAGGTCAAGGGCCTGGAGCGCGGTGAGACCGTTCAGCGGGAGCGTCGCCGCGTGGACGTCGTCGATGGTGCGCGGCGCGCGGGCCACGGCGTCCACGTCCAGGACGACGGCGTCGGCATAGGTGCCGAGGGGGGCGTCGAGGCGGTCCTGGAGCCCGATGACCCGGTCGCCCGGCGTGAGGCGGGTGACGCCGGCGCCGACGGCGTCCACGACCCCGGCGACGTCCCAGCCGATGCCGACGGGGCGGTCGGCGCTGGATCCGGCCATCAGCCCGGCGTCCGCGAGGGCGCCCGAGCGGGTCGCCGCGTCCACCGGGTTGACCGCGGCGGCCGCCACCCGGACCCGCACCTGGCCCGGCCCGGGGGCGGGTTCTTCCACGTCCGCGGCCGTCAGGGCCTCGGGACCGCCGGGTGCGGTCACGGTGAATGCGCGCATGCCAGTGCTCCTGTGTCAGCGGGGATCTGCGTGCGGCCCACTCTCACCGGAACATCACCGGACGGGAAGGAGTTACCGCCAAGTGCGTTCAGCACCCGGAGGTGAGTCCAGCCCATGACCACGATGACGGCGGCGCGGCGCCGGCAGGAGGCGAAGGCGGAGTTCGACGCCTACATGGACGAGTGTCCGACGCACCGCCTGCGCGGCATCATCGGCAACAAATGGAGCTCGATGATCCTGCTGCGGCTGGAGGACGGACCGCGCAGGTACGCCGATCTGGGCCGCGCCCTGCCCGGTGTGAGCGCGAAGATGCTCACGCAGACACTCCGCTCACTCGAACGGGACGGATTCGTGGCGCGGAGCGTGACACCGACCGTGCCGGTCCAGGTGGAGTACACGCTCACGGTTCTGGGCGAACGGCTGATGCCGCTACTCGACGCGGTCCGGCAATGGGCGGACCGCCATATGGGCGAAGTGGACGAGGCGCGCGCGCACTACGACGCGACGCGCACGTAGGGCCGGCTTCTCAAAGCACTTCCAGACGGTGGGTTCGGGACGGTCGGGGACGGGCCGATCGCTAGGGTGATGGCCATGAAGAAGTGGGAGTACGCGACCGTTCCGCTGCTGGTTCACGCGACCAAGCAGATCCTCGACAACTGGGGCCAGGACGGGTGGGAACTCGTCACCGTCCTGCCGGGACCGAACCCGGAGAACCTCGTGGCGTACTTCAAGCGCGAAGTCCAGTCCTGACGCCGACCGCGCGGCGCCGTCGACGAGTCGCGAATCGGGCGGCGCCGGGCGGCGAGGGCTGTGCGAAGCTTGATCGGTGCGTGGGCCGCCCGGCCCGTCGCCGCTGGGGAGGGGAGTGGCCATGAGTACGCCCGAGGAGCGGATCAGCGAGCTCGGACTGGAGATCCCGGAGGTCGCCGCGCCGCTCGCGTCCTACGTCCCGACGGCCCGGACGGGCTCGCTCGTCTACACCGCCGGGCAGCTTCCCCTCGTCAAGGGCGAACTGGCCGTCGTCGGCAAGGTGGGCGCCGGGGTGACCGAGGAGCAGGCGGTCGAGCAGGCCCGGATCTGCGCGCTGAACGCGATCGCGGCGCTCAGGGCCGAGGTCGGCGAGCTGTCCAGGATCGCGCGGATCGTGAAGGTCGTCGGCTTCGTCGCCAGCGACCCCGGCTTCCACGGCCAGCCGAAGGTGGTCAACGGGGCGAGCGAGCTGTTCGGCGAGGTGTTCGGGGAGGCGGGCCGGCACGCGCGCAGCGCCGTGGGCGTCTCCGTCCTGCCGCGCGACGCGGTGGTCGAGGTCGAGGTCATCGCCGAGGTCCGCTGACCGGGTGATCGTCCGGCTTGACGGGAAGACCTGCGGTATGTCCGAATGGCGGGCCATGAGGATCTTGCGGTGCCCGGCCGCGGCCGGTCGGCGATGAGGGGCCGGCGGCTGCCCCGGGAGTTGTGGACGAGGGCCGAGGACGTCCTGTCCGGACGGGTCGAGCCGGCCCCCGCGCGGCCCGCGGCGACGGTCGCCGTGATCCGCGATCATGACGAGCACGGCCTCCAGGTGTTCCTGCTGCGGCGCGTCCGGTCGATGGCGTTCGCGCCGGGCGCCTACGTGTTCCCCGGCGGGGCGGTCGATCCGCGGGACGGGGAGGCGTCGCTCGCCTGGTCCGGTCCGCCGCCCGCCGCGTGGGGGGCGGCGTTCGACGCCGACGAGACGCTCGCCCGCGAGCTGGTCTGCGCGGCCGTCCGGGAGACGTTCGAGGAGAGCCTCGTCCTGCTCGCGGGCCCGACCGCCGAGACGGTCGTGGGCGACACCCGCGGGGACGACTGGGAGGCCGATCGCCAGGCGCTGCTGGATCGTTCCCAGTCGCTCGCGGACTTCCTCGACCGGCGCGGTCTGGTCCTGCGGTCGGACCTGCTCCGGCCGTGGGCGCACTGGATCACTCCGGCGGTGGAGCCGAAGCGCTACGACACGCGGTTCTTCGTCGCCGCGATCCCCGCCGGGCAGCGCGCCGGGGACGTCAGCACCGAGGCCGACCGGGTCGCCTGGGTGCGCCCGGCGGAGGCGGCCGAGCGCGGCCGCACGGGCGAGTGGCTGATGCTGCCGCCGACCGTGGCGACGCTGTCGGAACTGGCCGCGTTCGAGACGGTCGCGGACGTCCTGGCCGCGCCCCGCGAGATCATCGCCTACGAGCCCGAGGCGGAGATCGTCGACGGTGAGGTGTACCTCGTCCTGCCCAGGGACATCGAGCGCTACTACGCCGCGCGATGACGGGCCGGAGCGGTGGAGGCCGGTCCGGCGGGCCGATCGGGTCTCGGGCAGTATGGGGTGGATGAGCGAGATCGACGGGATGGGGACGGAACGGGCGAGGTGCGTACTCGCGCCGAATCCGTCCGCGATGACCTTGGACGGCACGAACACCTGGATCCTCGCCGAACCCGGTGCCGGCGAGGTCGTGGTCATCGACCCGGGGCCCGAGGACGAGCGGCACCTGCGCCGCGTCCTGGACGAGGCGACGGCCCAGGAACGGCGGGTGGCCCTCGTCCTGCTGACCCACGGCCACGCGGACCACTCGGAGGGCGCGGCGACGTTCGCCCGGCTCGCCGGTGACGGTGTCAGGGTCCGCGCGTTCGACCCCCGGCACCGCCTCGGCGACGAGGGCCTGGCCGAGGGGGACGTGATCACCACGGGGGGCCTGGAGCTGCGCGTTCTGGAGACGCCCGGCCACACCGACGACTCGGTCACGTTCTGGCTGCCGGCCGACGGCGCGATCATGACCGGCGACACGGTCCTCGGGTCCGGGACGACCGTGCTGGCGGGCAAGCTGGGGGACTACCTCGGTTCGCTGGACCGGCTGCGGGCGTTCGCCGCGGAGGCCGGGGCCGCCGCGATCCTCCCCGGTCACGGGCCGAAGCTGGACGATCCGCTCGCCGTCCTCGACCACTACATCGACCACCGCCGCCAGCGCCTCGCCCAGGTCGAGGCGGCCGTCGCGGCGGGCGCGCGGACCGCCCGCGAGGTCGTCGAACGCGTCTACGCCGACGTCGACAGGTCGCTGTGGCCCGCCGCCGAGTGGTCCGTCGAGTCGCAGCTGGAGTATCTGCGAACGCGCGACTGAACCGCGTCCGGAGACGAGGGGATTCGCACGACCACGGCTTCGATGGCGTGATCGTGCGGGGGGTGGGGGACGCGGCTACTTGGAGCGCTTGCGGAGCCGGTCGATGTCCAGGATCACCACGGCCCGCGCCTCGATCCGCAGCCAGTTGCGCTGCGCGAAGTCGGCCAGGGCCTTGTTGACCGTCTCGCGGGACGCGCCGACGAGCTGCGCCAGCTCCTCCTGCGTGAGGTCGTGGTGGACGTGCAGCCCGGCCTCCGACGGCTGCCCGAAGCGCTCGGCCAGGTCGAGCAGCGCCTTGGCGACACGCCCGGGGACGTCGGTGAACACCAGGTCGGCCATCACGTCGTTGGTCTTGCGCAACCGCTGGGCCAGGGCGCGCAGCAGCTGGACGGCCACCTCGGGGTGCCCGGTCAGCCACGGCCGGAGATCGTCGTGGCCGAGCCCGGCGAGCCGGCACTCGGTCACCGCGATCGCGCTGGCGGTGCGGGGGCGCGGGTCGAACAGCGACAGCTCGCCGAACATCTCGCTCGGGCCGAGCACGCTCAGCAGGTTCTCCCTGCCGTCCGGCGCCGTCCGGGTCAGCTTGATCTTGCCTTCCAGGACGACGTACAGCCGGTCGCCCGTCTCACCCTCGTTGAACAGCGTCTGACCGCGGGCGAGCCGCACCTCGGTCACGTTGGCGCGCAGCGCCTTGGCGCCCTGCTCGTCGAGGGCCTCGAAGAGCGGGGCTCTGCTCAGAACGTCCACGTCGCGGTCGGTCACGCTTTCTCCTCCTCGAACACCTACATGCATAGTGTGACCTACGTCCCACGGCGGACGTGAAGGTAGGGTCACGGCGCGCCGAAACGCGGGACCGAACAACTACCCTTGCCCTCGTGCCTCGCAACGGTAGTCCCGCCCCCGCGGCGGCGCCCTCCCGGCCCCGCCGGCCCCGGGAAGAGACGCGCCTCGCGCTCGTCCGCCGCGCCCGGCGGATCAACCGCGAGCTCGCCGTGCTCTACCCCGACGCCCACTGTGAGCTGGACTTCACGAATCCACTTGAGCTGTTGGTCGCCACGATC
Source organism: Actinomadura sp. NEAU-AAG7 (assembly GCF_018603865.1). Lineage (NCBI taxonomy): Bacteria > Bacillati > Actinomycetota > Actinomycetes > Streptosporangiales > Thermomonosporaceae > Actinomadura > Actinomadura sp. NEAU-AAG7. The sequence continues at coordinate 402,615 of NZ_JAHFZY010000001.1, read as the reverse complement.
CTGTCCGCCCAGTGTACGGACCGGCGGGTGAATGCCGTCACACCGGCTCTCTTCGCCCGGTACCGGACCGCCGAGGACTACGCCGCCGCCGACCGGGCGGAACTGGAGGGGATGATCCAGTCCACGGGGTTCTTCCGGGCCAAGACGAACAACCTGATGAAGCTCGGGCACGACCTCAGCGAACGGTACGGAGGCGAGGTCCCGGGCAGGCTCAAGGACCTGGTCACGCTGCCCGGCGTCGGGCGCAAGACCGCCAACGTCGTGCTCGGCAACGCCTTCGACGTCCCGGGGATCACCGTCGACACCCACTTCGGCCGCCTCGCCCGCCGCTTCGGCTGGACGGAGGAGACCGACCCGGTGAAGGTCGAGACGGAGATCGGCGAGCTGATCCCCCGCAAGGACTGGACGATGCTGTCGCACCGGCTGATCTGGCACGGCCGCCGGATCTGCCACGCGCGGCGCCCGGCCTGCGGCGCCTGCCCGCTCGCCCGCCTGTGCCCGTCCTTCGGCGAGGGGCCGACCGACGAGGCCGCCGCCGCCAAGCTGGTCAAGCCGGGTCCGTTCTCCTGATGCCATCCGCCCCGACGCCGCCTCCCCCGCCGGTGCCCGCGCCCGCGTGGCCGACGTCCGGTCGTCTCATGCCCCGCCCGGGCGGCTGGAACGCTCCCCGGCCCGTCCCAAATGCCTCACCGGGAAGGAACGCCACCGTTCCGAGGTTGGGACAGCCGTGACCGAGACCCCACTGACCTGCCCGCCGTGGCTCGACTGCTTCCGCGCGGAGGCGCCGCGCATGCCGGTGCCGCCGTTCTTCGAGCCGTCCCGGCAGGCGCGCGCCGCGGCGGTGCTGATCCTTTTCGGGGAGGGCCCGGAGGGGCCGGACGTCCTGCTCACCGAACGGGCCGCCACCCTCAACAAGCACGCCGGTCAGCCCGCGTTCCCCGGCGGCCGCATCGACCCCGAGGACGACGGGCCGGTCGCGGCGGCGCTGCGGGAGGCGTGGGAGGAGGCGGGGGTCGAGCCGTCCGGCGTGGACGTCCTGTGCTCGCTTCCGGAGCTCTATCTGTCCTACAGCGAGCACAGGGTGACGCCCGTCGCGGCGTGGTGGCGGGAGCCGTCCGAGATCGCGCCGGGCCACCCGGGGGAGGTCGCGACGGTGGCGCGGGTGCCGATCTCCGAGCTGGTCGATCCGGCGAACCGGCTGACGGTCCGGCATCCGTCCGGGATCAAGCTGGGCCCGGCGTTCCGCGTCCGCGGCATGCTCGTGTGGGGGTTCACGGGCGCGCTGCTCAACCAGGTGCTGACGGTCGGCGGCTGGAACCGCCCCTGGGACGAGGAGCACGTCGAGGAGCTTCCGCCGCAGGTCGCGAACCCGCGGGGGCGGCGCTAGCCCGCCTCCGGGCCTCCGCCCAGGGCGCTCGGTGTCCGGCAGGTCAGGCGCGAGTGCCCGTCCGTGAGCGGACGGTGACGTTCCCGCATCGCCCCGGACGGCTACCCGCGGGGCCCCAATCTGGTACGGAGAGGGGACGTGCGGGACACCCGGCGCCCTATACGGTGAAGCGGTGCTGCACGACCACGTTCTCGATCTCATCCTCCTCGTGCTCGTCGTGCTGTTCGGAATCTCGGGCTACCGGCAGGGCTTCATCGTGAGCCTGCTGAGCTTCGTCGGCTTCGTCGGCGGCGCGGTCGCGGGCGTGCTCATCGCGCCGCCGATCGCCGAGTTCACCGTGGACGGCGGGGCGCAGCAGGCACTGCTCGCCATCGTCATCGCCTTCCTGGCCGCGACGTTCGGCCAGCTCGTCGCGTCCTCGCTGGGCGCCGTCCTGCGCAACCGGGTCACGGGCATGAACGCGCGGACCGCGGACGCGGTCGGCGGCACCTTCGTCAGCATGCTGTCGCTGCTGATCGTCGCCGTGTTCTTCGGGAACCTGTTCGCCCACTCGGAGTTCAAGCCGGTCCGGACCCAGGTCAACGGCTCCTCGGTCCTCAACGGCATCAACGACGCGATGCCCCCGCGGGCCCAGGGCTGGGTGTCCTCGTTCAACGGGTTCGTGAAGGACAGCGAGTTCCCGCAGGTCTTCAACGGCCTCGGCGGCGAGTCGGTCGTGCAGGTGCCGCCGCCGGACGACTCGATCCTGAACACCGGCGCGCTGCGCAACGTCCGGCGCAGCATCGTCAAGATCGTCAGCCGGGCGCCGGAGTGCGAGCGCAAGATCGAGGGCACCGGATTCGTGTTCGCGCCCAACCACGTCATGACGAACGCGCACGTCGTCGCCGGTGCGCGCGGCGCCTCGCTGGTCCAGTCGCTGGACGGCTCCAACGAGCACGGGCGGGTCGTCCTCTACAACCCCAAGCGCGACATCGCGATCCTCTACGTCCCCGGCCTGGACGCGCCGGCGGTGAAGTTCGCCGAGTCGGCCAGGGCCCGCGACAACGCGATCATCGCGGGCTTCCCGAAGAACCAGCCGTTCCGGACGGGCGCGGCCCGCATCCGCGCCCGGCAGACCGCGCGCGGCCCGGACATCTACCACAGCGGCCAGGTCAGCCGCGAGATCTACGCCATCCGAGGGAAGGTCGAGCCGGGCAACTCCGGCGGCCCCCTGCTGTCGACGGACGGCCGCGTCTACGGCGTCATCTTCGCCGCCGCCCTGGACACCCCGGCCACCGGCTACGCGCTCACCGCCGAGGAGGTCTCCCCGGACGCGCGCGTCGGCGCGACCCTGACGGCCGCCGTGGACACCCAGGACTGCTCGGACTGACGCTCCTCCCGGATCTAGCGCGGCTTCGTGAGGACCAGGTCCACGGGCCCTTCATCAGGGCGGTCCGCGAGGGAGCGGACCCGCCGGACGACCCCGTCCACGTCTATGCCGTGCGGTGGGTTCGCCGTATAGGGCTCCAGCCTGTCCGCGGCGCGGCTGAGCAGCGCCTGGGCGCCCTTCAGGTTGCCCCTGCGCAGATGGGTGACGCCCACGGCGACCTGGGCCAGGCCCCGCCACAGCTCCCGCTCGTCCTCCGCCGCGGCCTTCCAGACGGCTTCGAGGACCTCGTGCGCGTGGAACGGACGGTCGTCGTCCAGGAGGCGTTGTGCTTGCACGAGCGCCTCCGCGGGCTCCAGGTCGAGGTCGTCGGGCATCGTGGGGATCCCGCCGGCGCCATGGGGCAGCGGACGCCCGTACGCGTCACGCGGCCGCGCGTTGCGCGGCCTTCCCGCCTCGTCCCGGTCCCGCGCCGCCCCGCGCGCCGCCTCGCCTTGCCCGTTCGCGCGTTCCGCCTCGTCCCGCATGCCTCCACGGTACGCACGGGACGCGGCGGTCAGCGGTCGGGCTCCGGGTCGGCCAGCCAGCCGAGGAGTTGGGAGTCGAACGCGCGAGGACGTTCCTCATGCGGGAAGTGCCCGGCGCCCTCGATGAGCTTCCATCTGTAGGGGGCCGTGACGTAGCGCCCGGAACCCTGGGCGCTGCCGGGGAGGGTGCACGTGTCCAGGGCCCCGTGCAGTTGGAGGGTGGGCACCTGGATGGGCGTGCGCATGCGGTGCGCGTACCGGATGCCGTCCGGACGCGGCTGGGAGCGGATCAGCCAGCGGTGGTATTCGAGCGCGCAGTGCGCCGTCCCCGGGATCTGCACGGCGCGCCGGACGAGCCGCTCGGTGCGCTCGTCCGGCCAGCCGGGCCCGGACCAGTCGTGCAGGAGGTGCCCCACCAGGGCCGCGTCGTCGCGCAGGAGGCGCCGCTCGGGCCACATGGGGACCTGGAAGCCGAACGTGTGCCGCGCCGCCCACCCCTGGCCGCGCGGGTCGCCCCGGACGGCCTGCCGCAGGCGCAGCGGATGCGGGGCGCCCACCACCGCCAGGCGCTGGACGACCTTCGGGTGGTAGACGGCCATCGTCCAGGCCAGCAGCCCGCCCCAGTCGTGCCCGACCACGATCGCGCCGGCCTCGCCCAGGGCGCGGACGAGCCCGGCCGCGTCCCCGGCCAGGGTGACGAGGTCGTAGCCGCGCGGCGGTTTGTCACTGCCCCCGTAGCCGCGCAGGTCCGCCGCGACCGCGCGGAAGCCCGCCGCGGCGAGCGAGACCAGCTGGTTGTGCCACGACCACCAGAACTCCGGGAAGCCGTGCAGCAGCAGCACGAGCGGCCCCTCGCCCATCTCGACGACGTGGAACCGCGTCCCGCCCGCGCTGACCGCCCGGTGGGCCCACGGTCCGTCCACCTCGACGAGCGACGCGTCGTGCCCGGCCATGGCGTGGCTCAGTCCTTGAGCGCGGGGGTGTCGCCGGGATCGCCGCGGTGCCGCAGCATGCTCAGGTCGTCCTTCAGCGTCCGGCGCGTCCGCTTCGCCCCGTCGATCTTGCGGATGCGCAGGTAGCCGATGCCGATCAGGACGGCGGCGAGCAGCAGGTACACGCCCGAGACGATCAGGAACGCCGCCCAGTGCCAGATGCCGAGCGCGACCAGGCCGTAGGCCGCCGCGATCGACAGCAGGATGACGATCAGCCCCCCGATCAGCGCGGCGATGCTGAACATCACGCTACCGAGCGCGGCCTTCTTGGCGTCGGCCTTCAACTCCAGCTTGGCCAGGTCCATCTCCGCCCTGACCAGGTTGGAGATGTTGCTGGACGCCAGTGCGACCAGCTCGCCGAGGGATTTGTCCTCGACGCGCTCGCCCGGCAGTGCCTCGGACATATCGCTGTTCTCCTCTCAGAGCCCCCCGGCTTCCCGGCTGGTCCAAGCCTGTCAGCCGGACGGCTCGTCCGGCCACCCGATGTCACCGCGTCAGTCCAGGCGCGCGCTGCCGCACCCTCCTGCGGAAGACGACGGTGGCGGCCGCTGAGGCGAGGACGCTCGCGATCAGGACCGCAGTCGTCACTCTCTCGAATTGTGACGGGTCGGTGTAGGCCAAACCGCCGATCAGCAGGGAAACGGTGAAACCCACCCCGGCGAGCATCGCGACTCCCGCGATCTCACGCCAGTGCAGATCCCCTCCGAGCGTCGCCAGGCCGAGCCGCACGGCCGCCCAGGCTCCGCCGAGGACGCCCACGAACTTACCGATCACCAGCCCCGCGATCACCCCGAGGGCCACCCGGTCGGTGAACACCGCGCCCAGGGAGGACGCGCTGAGCGTCACCCCGGCCGACAGGAACGCGAACAGGGGGACGCACACACCGGCGGAGAACGGCCGCAGGGCGTGGTCGGCGCGCTCGGCGTTCGTGGGCCGCTCGTCGGGCGTCTCCTTGGGGCTGGTCAACATCCCCAGGGCCACACCGGCCACCGTGGCGTGGACCCCGCTCCGCTGGACGCAGTACCAGGCGACCACGGCCAGCGGCACATAGACCCATGGCGAACGCACGCCCCTGGACTGCAAGGCCCCGTACGCGGCTATCAGCAGCACCGCGAGGACCAGGGGGATCCACTCCAAGGAGTCGGTGTAGAAGAGCGCGATGATGGTGATGGCGATCAGGTCGTCCACCACCGCGAGCGTCAGCAGGAACGCCCGGAGCGGCGCCGGGCAGGACGAGAACGTCACCGCGAGCACGGCGAGCGCGAACGCGATGTCGGTGGCGGTCGGCACCGCCCAGCCCTTCGCCGCCCCCGGTTCGCCCGCGCTCACGGCCAGGAAGATCACCGCCGGCACCACCACCCCGGCGGTCGCCGCGATCACCGGCAGCGCCGCGTCCCGGGCGTGCCGCAGCTCGCCGTGCGTCAGCTCCTCGCGCAGCTCAAGCCCGGCGATGAAGAAGAACACCGCCAGCAGCGCGCTGGACGCCCAGTGCTGCACGTCCATGTGCCCTATGTGCAGCCAGCCCGGACTGATCTCGTACTGCTGCAAGTCGGTGTAGGACTCCCCCCACGGGGTGTTCGCCCAGACGAGCGCCGCCACTGCCGCGAACAGCATGATGACGCCGCCGACCGTCTCCATCCGGAGCGCCTTCGCGACCTGCCTGCTGTAGCGGACGGTGGGGCGGAACGGCCAGCTGGCGGCGACACGGCTGGGCGTGGACCGGCGAGACGTGGAGTGTCGCGGCGCGGACTGGCGCGGCATGGGCAAACCCCCGAGAAGTCGACGAACGGCCTGATCGGGGCCGACCCCCGTCCATGACGGGCACGACCCCCTGCCGACCAGACTTCCCGGCGCTCCTCTGCGCACCTTACCCACAACATCCGAGCTCACGCCCCACACGCCCACGCGGCGACGCGGTCGAGCGGCTGCGGTTGCCGGTGTGCATGCGAAGGCCCGCGAGCAGGACGGGGCGTATGGGCCGTCCTGGACGCGGGCCATCGTGTGCAAGGGCGTTCGGCATGCACGGCATGCACGGCATGCACGGCATGCCGAACGTCCGGCGGATGCGGGCGGGCCGTCCGCGTGGGCGTGCGGGTCAGTCCTCCGACTTGGCGCTGGGGAGTTTCTCGGAGATGAGGTCCATCACGGTGCTGTCGGCCAGCGTGGAGACGTCCCCGATGCTGCGGTTCTCGGCGACGTCACGCAGCAGCCGGCGCATGATCTTGCCGGAGCGGGTCTTGGGCAGCTCCGGGACGATCATGATCTGGCGGGGCTTGGCGATCGGGCCGAGCGTCTTGGAGACGTGGTCGCGCAGCTCCTTGAGGAAGTCCTCGCCCTCGACGTCGCCCGCGCTGCCGCGCGGGATGACGAAGGCGACGATGGCCTGCCCGGTCACCGGGTCGGTCGCGCCGACGACGGCCGCCTCGGCGACCTTCGGGTGCGAGACCAGCGCCGACTCCACCTCCGTCGTGGAGATGTTGTGCCCGGACACCAGCATGACGTCGTCGACCCGGCCGAGCAGCCACAGGTCGCCGTCCTCGTCCTTCTTGGCGCCGTCACCGGCGAAGTACAGGCCCTCGAAACGCGACCAGTACGTCTTGACGTAGCGCTCGTCGTCGCCCCAGATGGTGCGGAGCATGGACGGCCACGGCTCCTTGACCACCAGGAACCCGCCGCCGCCGTTCGGGACGGGCTCGCCCTGGTCGTCGACCACGTCCGCCGCGATGCCCGGCAGCGGACGCATCGCCGCGCCCGGCTTGCCCTCCGTGACGCCCGGCAGCGGGCTGATCATGATGCCGCCGGTCTCGGTCTGCCACCAGGTGTCCACGACCGGGGTCCTGCCCGCGCCGATGTGCTCCCGGTACCAGACGTAGGCCTCGGGGTTGATCGGCTCGCCGACGCTCCCGAGCACGCGCAGGGACGACAGGTCGAACTGCGCGGGGATGTCGTCGCCCCACTTCATGAACGTGCGGATCGCCGTGGGCGCCGTGTAGAAGATGGAGACCTTGTACTTCTGGATGATCTCCCACCAGCGGCCCTGGTGCGGCGTGTTGGGCGTGCCCTCGTACATGACGCTGGTGGCGCCGTTGGCGAGCGGCCCGTACACGATGTAGGAGTGCCCGGTCACCCAGCCGATGTCGGCCGAACACCAGTACACGTCGGTTTCCGGCTTCAGGTCGAACACCGCGTGGTGCGTGTAGGCGACCTGGGTCAGGTAGCCGCCGGTGGTGTGCAGGATCCCCTTGGGCTTACCCGTCGTTCCGGACGTGTAGAGGATGTACAGGGGGTGCTCGGAGTCCATGGGCTCGGCGGTGTGCTCGTCGCTCTGCCGGTCGACCACGTCGTCCCACCAGACGTCGCGCTCGTTCTGCGCGACCTCCTGGCCGGTACGGCGCACCACGATCACGTTCCCCACGGACGGGGTCTGCTCGACGGCCTCGTCCACGGTCGGCTTGAGCGCGGACGCCTGGCCGCGCCGGTACCCGCCGTCCGCCGTGATGACGAGCTTGGCCTGCGCGTCGTCGATGCGGGTGCGCAGCGCGTCCGCCGAGAAGCCGCCGAACACCACCGAGTGCGTGGCGCCGATGCGCGCGCACGCGAGCATCGAGATCGGCAGCTCCGGGATCATCGGCAGGTAGATCGCGACCCGGTCGCCCTTGGCGACGCCGAGCTCCAGTAGCGCGTTCGCGGCCTTGTTCACCTCGCGCTGCAACTCGGCGTAGGTGAGCGTGCGGCTGTCGCCCGGCTCGCCCTCCCAGTGGAAGGCCACCTTCGCGCCCTTCCCGGCCTCCACATGCCGGTCCACGCAGTTGTAGGCGACGTTCAGCTCGCCGCCCACGAACCACTTGGCGAACGGCGGGTTGCTCCAGTCCAGGACGTCGTCCCAGCGCTTGGACCATGTCAGCCGTTCCGCCTGCCGGGCCCAGAAGCCCAGGCGATCCTCGGCCGCCTCGTCATACGCCTCGGCCTTGACGTTCGCCGACTCGGCGAGCTCGGCCGGGGGTGCGAAGCGCCGCGTCTCCTGAAGGAGGTTCGACAGTGTCTCTTGGCTCTGGCTCAACGCATACTCCTCGCTAGCTGAAACGACGGTCGCCCGGTGTGCCCACTTCACCAGGGAAGGTCCCGCCCACACAAGGCCGCTTCCCACGTGTTGAGCACCAATTCCCACGTATTGAGCACGTAAGGCGCCTTGCGCGCCCGCCTTCGGACGGATGCCCTGTGACGCCCGACACAGCGGCCGTGCCCCCGCACGCGAAACGGGAACCGCGCTGTTCAGCGTACGACGGCGACCAACTAGGGTCGGGCCGTGACCGATGCCTCTGGACGCCGAGCGCCCGCCGTATCCGGACGCGGCGCGTCCGGGGCGTCCGCGCGGGACGCCTTCGCGGACGTGGCGAACCTGCCCGGCGTGGCCGACGCCGTCGCCGAGGCGCGCACGGCGGTGGACCGCCTGCTCGGCCATCGCGTCCTGCGACGACGCAGCGCGGAGGTCTCCACCGAGTCCGCGCTGCGCGGGGCCAGGGCGTCGGCCGTCCTTGAAGGCGCTTCCGTCGGTTTGGACGAACTCCGCACTGGAGAACACCCGTCCGACCCCGTCGTGCAGGGTGCCCTGCGGGTATCGGCGGAGCTCGGACCGCTGACGGAGACGTGGCGGCAGGCGCCACGGCAGGTTCTCGCGCGGCTGCACGTCCTCGCCGCAGCGGACGTCGTCGAGAACGCCGATCTCGGACGCCCGCGCATGGACGGTCGTCCTGTGCGGGACGTCCTCGGCCTAGGCGAGCCTCCGCCCGCCTCCGAGGTGGCGGCACGGCTGGACGTGCTCAGCGGGCTGCTCACCCAGCCCACGAACGCCCCTGCGCTCGTGGTCGCGGCCATCGTGCACGGCGAGATCCTGGCGCTGCGTCCGTTCGGCTGGGGGGACGGCGTCGTCGCCCGCGCCGCGCAGCGTCTCACCCTCGTGGCCCGGGGTCTCGACCCGAAATCGCTCACCGCGCCTGAGGTCGGGCATGCGGAACTCGCCGACGACTACGCCCAGGCCATCCGCGCATACGCGTCGGGCACGTCCGAGGGCGTCGTGGCGTGGATCGCCCACTGCGCGGCCGCCACGTCCGCCGCAGCGCGCGACTCCCAGGCGATATGCGAGGCGTACCAGCGGGGCTGATGTCCGCCTGAAGGGACGCTTGTCGGTGGGAGACGTCATGGTGGTCCCATGGCCGATCGCATGCACGGGCGTCTCGCGGCGCCCACCGACACGACCGTCTCGTCCGCGGACTGGGACTCCCGGGACCTGACGGGCGAACAGCACGAACGCGTCCTGTTCGTGGATGTGGACATGACCGAGGCCAGCGGCGTGGGAGCGGCCTTCACTGACTGCACGTTCCGCGGCGTCCGGTTCAACGCGTCCACCCACACCGACTCGGCGTTCGTGAACTGCACGTTCGTCCGGTGCCGCTTCTTCGACACGACGTTCACCGGCTGCAAGCTCGTGGGCAGCATGTTCGACGGCTGCACCTACGACCTGCTCAAGGTGCGGGGCGGCGACTGGTCGTTCACCGGCCTCCCAGGCGCCGATCTGCGACGCGCGTCGTTCACCGGCGTCCGCATGCGGGAGGCCGACCTCACCGGCGCGCGCTGCGAGGGCGCCACGATCCGGGGCGTCGACCTGTCGGGCTCGTGGCTGCACAAGGCCGACCTGTCCCGCTGCGACCTGCGCGGAAGCGACCTGTCCGCCGTCGACCCGCGCACCGTCGAACTGAGGAAGGCGGTGATCGACCCCTACCAGGCGGTCGTGATCGCGACGACGCTCGGCCTGGACGTGCGCGACTGAACCTCGGCGCACAGCGGCAGCACGTAGGCGCACAGCGAGCGGCGCCTCTCTACGAGACGCCGCCGCCAGTCACGTCACACCGGGTTACCAAGCGTGCACCTCATGTTCGTCGGAGCGGGTCAAGCCCGTCTCGACGCGCCTCCCGCGGCTGGTCGCGCGTGGGTGCCCGGCTGCCGTGCTCGGACACATGGTCCGTAGCCCTTGTCTACGCCTCGTTTGCCCAGATGACAACCCCCTATTCGCAAAGCGGGCGCGCCATTGGGAACGCCTCCCGCGACGACGTCATCGCAGCCCGCGCCAGGGAACGGGGATGTAACTAACTATTTCGGACTATCTGCGGCTTCAGGAATCGATCACACGCTGTGATCGATTCCTTTCGCGCGCCGATCAGCGAAAGATCTTTAGTTCTCCTGTACGCTCCCACTCCCGTCGCGTTGCGGAAGACGGGGCGGAGACGGGGCAGGCGGGCGCCGCTTCCCCGCCCCCGACGGAGGTGGATCGCCCTAGCGGGACGAGAAAAACCGTTAGATCCGGCTCCAGTTTGTGACTCGACGGAACTCGCGGCGATCGGGCAGCATATGTTGTATCCACCTAGACTGGAGACGGCGAGTTTGCCTCTCCTATAGATCGAGCTTGCGCGGCACAACCCGATCTTCCTGAGACTTTCTTGGAAAGACGGGCCGGCTCTACCCCCCCGGAGCCGGACCGTTACGGCGACCCCCGCTATCCCCCCCGGCGGGGGTCGCCAAGACATGGAGCGCGGCCGGGCGGCACCGCCGCCCGGCCGCCGCCTTGTGGGGGCGGGCGAGGTTATCCACAGTTGGCGCGACCTCTTCCGCGGGCCTCGGGGCGGACCGCAGGGTGGAGTCCTCCGGACGACGAGGAGGACCCGATGGACCCGGCCGCGCTGATCGTCACGAGCGACCCCATGATCGCCGACGCCCTGCTCAGGCTCGCCGCCGCAGCCGGCACACGGGCCGAGGTCGCCCACGGCGCCGACGAGGCCCGATTCGCCTGGGCCTGGCCGCCCCTGGTCCTGGTGGGCGCCGACTCGGCGGCGGAGCTGGCCTCCGCGGCACTCCCGCGCCGCCAGGGCATCGTGCTGGTCACGGGCGCGGACGCCACGTCCGAGACCTACCGCACGGCGGTCGAGGTCGGTGCCCAGGACGTCGTCCGGCTCCCCGACCACGAAGACTGGCTGATCAACGCCTTCGCCACCGCCGCCGAGCCCGACGGCGCCCTCGGGTCCACCGTCTGCGTCGTCGGCTCCCGAGGCGGCGCCGGAGCCAGCGTCCTCGCCGCCGCCCTCGGCCTGACCGCCGCGAGCACCGGCCTGCGCACCCTCCTCGTCGACGCCGACCCGTTCGGCGGCGGCATCGACCTCCTGTTCGGCCTGGAGGAGCACGAGGGCGCCCGCTGGCACGACCTCGCCGACCGCCGGGGCCGCCTCAACACCGGCGTGCTCCGCGAGGCCCTGCCCAGCATCGGCGAGCTGTCCGTCCTCTCCTGGCGCCGGGGCGAACCCGTCCCGATCCACCGGGACGCGGCCCACGCGGTCCTCGACGCCGCCGCCCGCGGCTTCGACCTGATCATCGCGGACGTCCCCCGCCAGCCCGGCGACCTCGGCCGCATGGCCCTGCACACCGCCGACACCACCTACCTCCTCGTCCCCGCCGAGGTCCGCGCCACCGTCGCCGCCGACGGCCTCGCGACCGCCCTCCGCCGCGACACCACCGACGTCCGCCTCGTCGTCCAGGGCCCGGCCCCCGGCGGCCTGACCCCCGAGATGATCGCCAGAGCGCTCGACCTCCCACCCGCCGGCACCTTCGACCGCGACCGCCGCCTCCCCACCGCCCTGGACGAAGGCCACCTCCCCCGCGCCTGCCGCCGAGGCCCCCTGGCCGACTTCTGCACCCACCTCCTGACCGACCTCCCTCTACCCCGCCCCGAACACCAAGCAGAAGCCGCCTAACCCCCCGGCAACAAGGCCCAACAAGTCCAGGCAAACCCAGACGGACAGCCCCCGCCCCGGGCGTAAGGGCAACCTCCGTGGAGAACCGCGAGTCGTCCGCGAGGCACGCGCGACCTGGCTCGGCGCGGGAGGTGGTGACCATGTACTGGAACGGCCTGAGGGACATGCGGTGTGCACGCGCGGGAGGCCCCACGGCGAGCGGCTCCGAACGAAGTGGGGAACCGCGAGGCGCCTGCGAGGCACGCGCGACCTGGCTCGGCGCGGGAGGTGGTGACCATGTACTGGAACGGCCTGAGGGACATGCGATGCGCACGCGCGCGCCCCCACGGCGAGCGGCTCCGAACGAAGAAGCGTACGGAAGGCGCGAGAACCCGCAGGCAGAACGGGTGGCGCGCGGGTGCGCCGGCTTGGACGAGGTGTGCTGCGCGATGGCACGAAGTGATGGAACGGAGAGCGGCCCGGATGAGGACGTCCAGGACGCCGCGAGCGTGGGGAGGGATGGCATGACCAGGTTGTCCGAGGCTGTGCGCGACCGGCTCGCCGACACCGGCGGTGAGGCCACGGCCGGACGGGTCGCGGCGGCGCTGCGGGCCGAGGAGCGGCTGCTGGGCGACCGTGAGGTGCTGACGCTGGCCGACGAGTTACGCGCCGACTTCGTGGGAGCCGGTCCCCTGGAGCCGCTGCTGCGTTCTCCGGAGATCACCGACGTCCTGGTGAACGGTCCCCAGGAGGTATGGATCGACGCGGGCGGCGGCCTGGTCCGCACCTCCCTGCGCTTCCAGGACGAGGCGACCCTCCGGCGTCTCGCCCAACGTCTCACCGCCGCGGCCGGACGGCGCCTGGACGACGCCTCTCCCTACGCCGACGCGCGGCTGCCAGGCGGAATCCGGCTGCACGCCGTCCTGCCGCCGATCGCGCCGAGCGGCACCTGCCTCTCGCTGCGCCTCCCGCGCCGCCAGGCCTTCACCCTGGACGAGCTGGTCGAGAGGAAGACGATTCCTCCGGAGGGCGCGGCGCTCCTGGCCGCACTGATCGAGTCCCGTGCCCGGTTCTTGGTCACAGGGGGAACGGGTTCGGGGAAGACGACCCTGCTCAGCAGCCTTCTCAGCTTGGCCGACCCCACCGAACGGCTCGTCCTGGTGGAGGATTCCGCAGAGCTGAGACCCGACCATCCCCACGTGGTCCGGCTCGAAGCCCGGCCCCCGAACGTCGAGGGCGCAGGAGAGGTGACGCTGAACGACCTGGTTCGCCAAGCGTTGCGCATGCGTCCAGACCGCCTCGTCGTAGGCGAGGCCAGAGGCCCCGAAATCGCAGCTTTCCTGCAAGCGCTGAACACCGGGCACGAAGGCGGTTGCGGCACCCTGCACGCGAACACGGCGGCGGATGTCCCAGCCCGTCTCGAAGCACTGGCATGCGCCGCGGGCCTCACCCGCGAAGCCGTGCACAGCCAGCTCGCCGCCGCTCTGGACATCGTCGTCCACCTCGTCCGTGAACCAGGCGGTGGCCGACGCCGGGTGGCTGAGATCCACCTTCTGCGCAGGGGGACCGACGGCCTGGTCAGGGCCGTCCCGGCAGTGGCGTTCACCACCGACGGCGAAACGGTCGCGGACACCGGCGCCTCGGACCTCGACAGCCGCCTGCGCGCCCGAGGGAGGGCCGCATGATCAGCGCGACAGGGCTGGCGGCGCTCTTCTCCTCGGCCACCGTCTGGACGCTGCTGACGCCGTCCCAGGCGACCCGGCGTCTTGACCGCCTGCTCACCCCCGCGCGGCCGCCCGCCGAGAACCTGCTCAGATCCAAGATCAAGGAGTACAGGGAGCGCAGGAGCCTCCCCCACCGATGGCGGACCGCGGTCATCGAACTCTGCGACGGCATGGCCGCCGAACTCGCCGCCGGACGCACCCCGCACGAGGCGTTCAGAGCCTCCGCGACCTCCCTGGACCCGCACGTTTCCAAGACCCTCCTCAACCCTCCGCGTCCACCTCCCTCCGGCCACGACGAAATGCCCGATCACCTGGAGCGTTCAGCGGACCAACCAGGAGCGGAGGGCCTGCGCCTCCTCGCGGCCTGCTGGCGCATCGGCGCCGAGCGCGGCGGCACGCTCGCCACCGTCCTGGACGGCCTGGCCGCCGCCCTCCGCGACGAGGAAGCCCTGCGCCAGGACGTGACCGTCCAACTGGCGGGCCCGCGTGCAACCGCGCGCCTCCTGGCGGCCCTGCCCCTGCTCGGTGTCGCCATGGCGGCGGCCCTCGGCGCACACCCGATCTCCTTCCTCTGCGGCTCGCTCCCCGGCCTCGCATGTCTCACCACCGGCGTGGGCCTCAACGCGACGGGCCTGTGGTGGACGCGGCGCCTGGCCAGAGCTGCCGAATCTCCAGGTCGGCCCTCTCGCACCTCAAGGAGATAGGCGAATCGATGACAGTCCTCGTGATCGTTCTCTGCGCGGCCGGGGCCGGCTTCCTCTGGCCCAAGACCACAAGCGCCGCCACCCGAAGACTCGCGGGCCAACTGTCCCGGGCCTCACCCAGGCATGCGGCCCCGAGCAAGCGCGCTGACCGGCAACCAGGCGACAGAAGGTGCTGCGACCCCAGCACGCGACCAGATACGTGCCCTCTCGAAGCACAGCGAAGAGACGCCCAAGCCTCCAGCCGTCCACCCCCTGACAACCGCTACACCGCACCCGCCCCCGGCAGAATCACCTGCCGCAAAGCAGAAGCTCAACGCCGCGACCTCTTCCTGCGGCGCGCCGCGTCCGCCGCCGCGGCCCTGCTCTGCGTCGTGGTGTTCGGCGGCCTCCCAGGCATGGTGCTGGGCGCCTTGACCGGTCTGGGGGTCTGGCACTCCTTCACCCGTCTCGGAAGCGCCGAGCGGAAGCGCAGACAGGCGCGACTCGTCGCGGACCTTCCCGTTGCGGTCGACCTCCTGGCGGCCTGCCTGCGAGGCGGGACGCCCTGGCATGACGCGGTCGAAGCAGTCGCGGACGCCGTCGGTGGGCCGCTCGGGGACGAACTGCGCGGCGTCGCCATCCAGATCCGCCTGGGCGCCGATCCCACAGACGCCTGGCAGGCCCTGGCGAAGGAACCGACGCTGGCGCCCCTGGCACGCAGTGCGGTCCGCGCGACCTCAAGCGGCGCCGCGCTGGCCCCGTCCCTCAGCCGCCTCGCGCGCGACCAGCGTCGCGTCGCCCGCACGGCCGCCGCCGAGCGGGCCCGAGCAGCGGGCATCCGCGCGCTCGCCCCGCTCGGCCTGTGCTTCCTCCCCGCGTTCGTCCTCCTCGGAGTCGTGCCGGCCATCGCCGGAATCGCCTCGACGATCCTCATCCCGTAGCGCGGTTATCCACAGAACGACGTTCACCTGTCACTCACCGTCGCGGCCCAGCAGGCTGAGAACGGACGCGATCGAGCGTCCACCAGCAAGGAAAGGAACCTGATGCGGGCGATCGACATGGTGGTGCGACGGTGGCGCAACACGGCCAGAGACGAAGGCATGTCGACCGCGGAGTACGCCGTCGGCACGATCGCGGCGGCGGCGTTCGCCGGTCTGCTCTTCAAGATCGTAACGAGTTCGGAGGTGAAGGACATGCTGACCGGAATCATCGAGAAGGCGCTCCAGCTCGCCGGCTGAGCGACCGGGCCGAGCGCGAGCGGGGCATGGCGACGGCGGAGATCGCCGTGGCGCTGCCGAGCCTGGTCCTGATCACCGCGCTGGCGCTGTGGGGAGTGCTGGCCGCGTCCGTCCAGCTCACATGTGTGGACGCGGCCCGCGCCGGCGCTCGCGCGGCGGCACGAGGCGAACCTCTCGCCGCCGTCCGCGCCTTGATCGTCGAAGCTGTACCCGCCGGCGCCTCAGTGGAGGTCCGGCGAGACGCGGCGACGGTACAGGTCGACATCTCGGCCCCGGTCCAGGCCCCCGCAGCGTCCAGGCTGCCGCCGCTGGTCATCCACGCCCACGCCACCGCCGCCACCGAACCAGGCGCCCTAGAGGAGGCAACCACCTAACCCACACCCCACCAGAGCCCCCACCCCCGTGGGCCAAGTCCCAACGGGCCGAGCCCCGCCGGGCCCCCGTCCCAACAGGGCCCACACCCCGCCGGCCCACGCCCTGCCAGCACGTTCTGGCGGGTCCACCCCGCGCCGGGCAGGCTCCGCCAAGCCACGTTCCGCCGGGTGTGCGGCCGGGCCGGGTTCTGCCGGGCCGAGCCTCGCCGGGCCGCGTCCCAACAGGGCCCACACTCCGCCAACCTACGCCCTGCCAGCACGTTCTGGCGGGCCCACGCGGCGCCGGGCATGTTCCACCAAGCCACGTTCCGCCGGGTGTGCGGCCGAGCCAGGTTCCGCCGGGCCGGGTTCCGCCGGGGCAGGTTCCACCAGGCCCGGTTCCACCAGGCCAGGTTCCGCCGGGTCACGTTCCGCCGGGTCACGTTCCGCCGGGCCCCGTTCCGCCAGGGGTGCACCCCAGCAGGACCCACGCTTGGCAGGGACATGTTCCACGAGGTCTACGTCCCGCCTGGGTAGCGCGCCCAGGAGGGCCCCGTGTCGGCAGGGGCCCGTGTCGGCGGGGGCCCCGTGTCGGCGGGGGTCGCGTTTCGGCGGGGGCAGCGTCTCGGCAGGGGTCGAGTTTCGGCGGGGGGCGCGTCTCGGTAGGGCCGTGTCCCGACGGGTCCACGTTTCTGGGCGAGGTGGAGGCCTGTGTGCGGAAGGGCGTCCTAGCGAAAGGAAGACTCCTCTTCCGGGCTGGTTGAGCACTGCGGCTTCAGTGTTTGGCGTCGCTGAAGCCGCAGGATCACGCTCCGCCTGGGCCCGCTCCGGTGGGCTCCGTTCCGTCTGGCCCGCGCCCCAGCAGGGCCCATGCCTCGGTGGGGTGCACGTTCCGCGAGGGTCGCGGCCCAGCGGGCCTACGTCCGCGGTGAGGTGAATGCCTGCGGTGGAAGGCGTTCTTGCGAAGGAAGGCGTCGTCCGGCCTGCTCGGCCGCCGCTCCTTCTGGTGCTGTGGAAGGAGGTTCTTACGAAGTTAGGTGGCTCTGCTGGGCGGGCTGATGCTGCGGCTTCAGTGGTTGGGGCCGCTGTAGCCGCAGTGCTCACCCATTGCGAGCAGGAGCAGATTGGCTAGGGAGTGCGGCTCGGCGACGGAGAGCACTCTTCAGGAAGGAGCACTTCCCGAGCGGGGACTGCTGGCGACGCGCCTACGGCGGCGGCCGACTGAGCGTAGGAGCTCGTCGCAGGCAGGGAGCGACCCGGGCGGGAGTGGGTGAGGAAGTCGGGAGATCCGTTGTGCGGCTGAGGGAGGGGTGGCGTGCGCGTTCTGAAGGGCGGGGAGCGTGATCGGGGGGCCGCTACGTTGTGGGTTCTGACCTTCACGGCGATCATCTGGCTGGTCGGGGTGAGTGCCATGGCCGTGGGTGGGGTGCGGGCGGCCCGGCACCGCGCGGACGCGGCGGCTGATCTCGCGGCGTTGGCGGCGGCCGCGCGAGTGCCGGAGGGGGCCGCGGCCGCGTGTGCGAGGGCGCGGAGCATCGCGGCCGAATCCGGGGCGCGCGTCGCGCGATGCGCGGTCAAGGACGGAACGGTCGACGTCTCCGTCACGCTGGCGCTGAGAGTGCCGCTGGGCGTCGGCGCGGTGCGTGTCGGGTCCCGGGCCAGGGCCGGCCCCGTCGAGTAGGAGCCCTCTCCCGAGCCGGGTGGGGGTGGGTTGGCGAATGGTGGGGAAACGGGTGCTTTGGAGGGAGAGGTACGAGGTCGGGCATGGTTCTTGCGCTGCTTTGTCATCGAGCTGTGACTTTTGCTACCGGCTGGTACGTTACGCTGCCTAAGCGCACAGTCATCACTCGACACGGTGGCCGCATCGGTCCCCCGCCCCCAGCTGTTTAACGGCTGGGCGAAGCGGGGAGAGCCCGGCGGCGGGTTGCTCGATGAAGGGATTGGGGCCGTGACAATCATCCGCAGGATCGGCGTGGTCGCCCTCGCGACGCCCCTTGCGATGAGCTTCCCGGTACTCACCGCGCTTCCCGCGCAGGCCGCCGAATCGAGCGTCACGGCACCGGCCAGCGGCACCGTCATCACGAGCGGTTCCCAGGTCACCGCCAGCGCCCACTTCGACTTCGCGGTCAGCATGCAACTGCGGGTCATCGCGCCCGGGAGCGGCGACAGGCTGCTCAAGGAGCGTTTGCTGTCGGGCACCATGTCGGCCCCCGTACAGATCAGTAGGAACGGGAAGTACACGGTCCAGTTGAAGGGGGCGGTGACCCACCGCGTCTACGACTCCAGCGTCTTCACCGTTCGTATCCCGCCGGCCGTCCCCAGCGGGGCGACCGCGAAGGTGTCGGGCGGCAAGCTCGTGGTGAAGTGGAACCGCGGCTCCGAGGAGGACCTCAACGGCTACGCGTTGGCCGGGACGGGCGTGCAGTCCAAGTCGGGATCGGTGGGTTCGTTCTGCTCGGGCGCGCGCTGCTCCGCCAGCCTTCCGGTGACCCAGGCGAGCGGGCCCGTCTCGGTGGGCATCCGAGCGAAGCGCCCCGGCGGGGATCCCGGCCCTGTCTATTCGGGGGCGGCCTCCGTGAATGCCACGGTCAACGGGGGCGTGACCGGTTCATCGCCGGCCGGGTCCACGGGTCGGCTCCCATCGGGCGCCGCGGGCTCCGCACCTTCCAGCAGCGGGAACCCGCTGACCCCGTTCAACACCGATTCGCCGATCACCTTGCCGTCCGTCCAGCCCGACGGGGCGACGCCCGGCTTCGCCTACCCGACGCCGCAGCTCGCCGAAGCCCCGAAGGCCCAGAACGTCGCTGCGACCGACCGCCTACAATGGGGCAGGAGCGTCGGCATCGCGCTCGTGCTGCTGGTCGTCGCGGCTCACCTCGGCACCTGGACGCGTCGCCTGCGCGTCGCCCAGGCCGGGACGAGCAGCCGCGGCATGGCCGCCCGGGTCGCGCGCGGCGGGACCGGGCGCAAACGGGTCAAGAACTCGCGCGAGAAGATCGCCCGTGCCGAGGCCATCGCCAAGACGACTCCCGTTACGGCTGGAGAGGCCGAACGTCCCGCCCCTTCGCGGGGGGCGAGGGGCGGACGTCGCCCCGCCTCCGGTGCCAAGGGAGCGGTCAGCGGCGTGAGCGTCCGTATCGCCGAGCCCTCTTCCGAGGAGGCGAGCGGCGATCGTCGCCGTCCTTCGCGCGGGCGCCGCCGGAAGTAGTGTCCGGCGGCCAGCTTCGTACCGCGGTGTGAGGGCGGCCGGTCATCGTCATCGCGACGGATTGCGCGGAGCCCTGGTGCTCGGTGCTCCTGGTTGACCTCGCGGCGGCGTCCTGGCCCGCCTGGATTCGGCTGCGGGGGCCGTCCGCTATGGGGCGGGGGAGGCTTTTGCGGGGTGGATGAGTGGGGGTGGCGGGTGGATTGGGGGCGGGTCTAGGCTGCCTTGCCAGTCGGATCCCCCCGGATCGTCCGGCAGATGGAGAGGAGATCCTCCGCATGATCTTCCTGGGGCTGGTCATCGCGCTCGCCGCCGTGGTGGTGGGGACGGCGGTCGTGCTGGACGACACGGGCGAGGCGCAGTTGACCTTGTTCGGGGACGGCGTGCCGGGGGTCACCGAGCAGTGGCACGTGTTCATGGCGGGTGCCGTGGTGGCGATCGTGTTCGTGGCCGGGGCCGGGGTGGCGGCGCTCGGATACAAGCGGGCGATCGGGATGCGGCGGGAGTTGCGGGATCTGCGGGACGAGCACGAGCAGTCCTTGCAGACGCTGGAGATGGAGCGCCGCAAACTTCAGCAGGCGCTCGCCCAGGCGCGGCGTGAGATGGACGAGGCGCCGGTCCCCGCTCAGCGGGTCGCGCCTAGTTAGGGGCCCCCGCCAGGAGCGCGGCGAGGAGGTCCAGGGCGCCGTGCTTGTCCAGGGGGTCGTTGCCGTTGCCGCACTTGGGTGACTGGATGCAGGACGGGCAGCCCGAGTCGCATTCGCATGCGGCGATCGCGTCGCGGGTGGCGCGGAGCCATTCGGCCGCGTCGCCGTAGCCGCGTTCGGCGAATCCGGCGCCGCCCTCGTGGCCGTCGTAGACGAAGACGGTGAGCAGGCCCGTGTCGGGGTGGACGGCGGTGGAGACGCCGCCGATGTCCCAGCGGTCGCAGGTCGCGAACAGGGGGAGCAGGCCGATCGAGGCGTGCTCGGCGGCGTGCGCGGATCCGGCGAGGTCGATGTCGCCCAACGCGTCGATCTGGGACGGGGAGAGCGTCCACCAGACGGCGCGGGTGCGGAGCGTGCGGGGTGGCAGGTCGAGGGGCTTCTCGCCGAGCATCTCGCCCGTCTGGACGCGGCGCATCTGGTAGGCGACCACCTGGCGGGTGACGTCGACCATCCCGAAGCAGAGGGTCGCCTCGCCCCAGGACGTGGAGCGGAGCCGCTCGGCGATCGTGATGTCGGTGACGTCGCGGGCGGTGGTCGTGTAGTCGGGGTCGGCGGGTTCGACGAGCGCGACGGAGTCGTCCAGGTCCAGGGTCTGGACGACGAACGAGTCGCCCTGGTGGATGTAGATCGCGCCCTCGTGGACGGTCGTGTGGGCGGACGCCTCGTCCACCGTGCCGAGCAGCCGTCCGGTCATCGCCTCGACGACCTGGATGGGAGCGCCGCCCGCGCCGCGGATGTCGGCCAGGTCGGCGGCCCTGTCGCGGCGCGTCCAGTACCAGCCGGCGGGGCGGCGGCGCAGGAGGCCGCGGCGGACGAGGTCGGGCAGGAGGTCGGCGGTCGCGGGGCCGAAGAGGTCGCGGTCGTCCTCGCTGAGCGGCATCTCGGACGCGGCGGCGCAGAGGTGCGGTTCGAGGACATAGGGGTTGTCCGGGTCGAGGACGGTGGCCTCGACCGGTGTCCCGAAGATCGCCTCCGGATGGTGGACGAGGAAGGTGTCGAGCGGATCGTCGCGGGCGACGAGGACGGAGAGCGCGGCCTGTCCGGAGCGTCCGGCGCGTCCGGCCTGCTGCCAGAGGGACGCGCGGGTGCCGGGCCAGCCGCAGACCAGGACGGCGTCGAGCCCGGAGACGTCCACACCGAGTTCGAGCGCGTTCGTGCTGGCCAGGCCGACGAGGTCGCGGGAGCGCAGGGCGGCTTCGAGGGCGCGGCGCTCCTCGGGGAGGTAGCCCGCGCGGTAGGCGGCGACCTGGTCGGCGAGGTCCGGGGACACCTCGTGCAGTGCCCGCTTCGCCCCGAGCGCGACCGATTCGGCTCCCCGGCGAGAGCGAACGAAGGCCAGCGTCTGGACGCCCTCGACGACGAGGTCGGCGAGCAGGTCGCCCGCCTCGGCCGTCGCCGTCCGGCGGACCGGTGCGCCGCGCTCGCCGCGCAGCTCGGTGAGCGGCGGCTCCCACAGCGCGAACGTGGCGGGGCCCCGGGGGGACGCGTCGTCATCGACGGCGACCACGTCCAGGCCGGTGAGCCGGGACGCGGCGCTCGCCGGCTCGGACGTGGTGGCCGAGGCGAGCACGAACGTCGGGTGCGCGTGGTAGCGGGCGCACAACCGGCGCAGGCGGCGCAGGACGTGCGCGACGTGCGAGCCGAAGACGCCGCGGTAGCCGTGCGCCTCGTCGACGACCACGTACCGGAGGCGGCGCAGGAACGACGACCAGCGCGCGTGGGAGGGCAGGATCGAGCGGTGCAGCATGTCCGGGTTGGTCAGGATGTAGTTCGCGTGCTGCCTGACCCACGTCCGCTCGTCCCGAGGGGTGTCGCCGTCGTAGGTCGCCGCGCGCACCCGGGTGAGCCGGAGGGCGCGCAGGGCGCGGAGCTGGTCGGCGGCCAGGGCCTTGGTGGGCGACAGGTAGAGGGTCGTCCCCTCCTGATGGCGGTTCTCTTCGCCGTCGTAGATCGCGGCGACGGAAGGCAGCAGGTAGGCGAGCGATTTGCCGGACGCGGTGCCTGTGGCGATGATCACAGACCGGCCGGCGTGGGCGTGCTCGGCCGCGACCGCCTGATGTTGCCAGGGCGCGTCGATGCCCTGGACGGCGAGCCGCTCCAGCAGCAGCGGCGTGGACCACGCCGGCCATGCCGCGCGACGGCCCTCACGTGCGGGAACGCTCTCCACATGGGTGATGCGGTCGCGACGCGTGGGGTCGGCGAGGAGCCGGTCGAGGGGAGGTGAGGATCTTTGGGCGCCCATCAGGTTTTCAGTTTGCCAGCCGGGGCAATACTACGGGAACGCCCCGGTGCCGGAGGGCCCTTCCCCCCTGCCCTGACCATTAGATCAGCAGGTCAGACGGGATGGCGCGAACTTTCGCCCGAGTGGGCGATAACGTGCGTGCACGTCGCCGGGGCGTGGTTGAATCACGGCTAAGTCTCGCCGACCGAACGCCGCTCCGGGGTCGGACAATGCGAGATCAGATTGTGCTGCACGGCGCTGGAGGATCTGTGGACCTGAAGGTGAACGACTACACCACCGACGATGGCCTCACCGTCATCAACGTGGAGGGCGAGATCGACGTCTACACGGCGCCCAAGCTTCGCGAGAAGCTCATCGACCTGGTCAACAAGGGCAAGTTCCACCTGCTCGTGGACATGGAGAAGGTGGAGTTCCTCGACTCGACCGGCCTTGGCGTCCTGGTCGGCGGGCTCAAGCGGGTGCGCGCCCACGACGGTTCCCTGGAGCTGGTGTGCACCCAGGAGCGCATCCTCAAGATCTTCCGGATCACGGGGCTGACCAAGGTCTTCGGCATTCACGACACGATCGCGGAGGCCGAGGAGAAGCGCAGGGGCGCCAGGTAGGCGGCCTGAATCTGAGATGGCGACCGTTGAACTGTCCTTCAGTGCGCTGCCCGTCCATGTCCGGACCGCTCGGCTGATCGTGACCGCCGTAGCCCGTCGCAGCGGCGTCGCCGAGACGCTGCTCGACGAGGTCAGGCTCGCGGTCGGCGAGGCGTGCTCGCGTGCCGTGGAGGCGCACCGCCGGCACTGCCCGGACGAGCCCGTGCGGCTCGAACTGGTCGGTACCGAGCACCGCTTCGAGGTCATCGTGAGCGACACCGTCCCCGGCGACGACGCGGCGGGCGGACTCCCCACGATCGACGACGCGGAGGAATTCGAGTACGGCCTTGGCGAGGGCACCGCGGAGCTTGGACTGGCCGTCATCGCCGGGCTCGCCGAGGACGTGGACATCGAGGCCACGCCCAAGGGCGTCCAGATCCGGATGAGCTGGCCCGCCGAGGCCGAGGCGACGATCTGAGGCGCACCCGTCCCGACCCAGGCCCGCAAGGGCCTCGCCCGGCGGCCGTGCCGGCCCCAGCCCGGCCCGGCACCGCACGCCCGGCGGCGGTGTCTCCGCGATCCCGGCCCCTCGTGCACGCCCGGCGGCCCGCACGTCGGCCGTGATCGCACCGGCACCGCATCCTTTCGCGATCATCCCCGGGGTGAGGCACGCCTCCGGCCCCGCCTCACCCCGGGCCCGCCAAAGCACTCAGGCGGCGGCTGAAACCGCCCGAACCCCTCGCCTGACGGCTGCGTCAATGAGGTAGGCGCTCCGCTCGGCGACCGTGCCCACGAAGTCCGACCCCCCTCCCACCTCCCCTGCGCCGCTCGGGCCCCCTGCTCCTGTTCCCCGCGACCCACTCCGCAGGCTTGCTCCCGCTCCCGGCTCCTGCTCGCCCCGCGCTCCGCGTCCCGTGCCCCGCGTCCCGTGCCCCGTGCCCCGTGCTCCCGCGCTCCGCGTCCCGCACTCCGCGCTCCGCGTCCTGCGCTCCGTGCCCGCGCCCCGCGCCCGCGCTCCGTGCCCGCGCTCCGCGTCCTGCGCTCCGTGCCCGCGTCCCGTGCCCCGTGCTCCCGCGCTCCGCGTCCCGCACTCCGCACTCCGCGTCCTGCGCTCCGTGCCCGCGTTCCGTGCCCCGCGCTCCGCGTCCCCGTTCCGCACTCCGCGTCCCGTGCCCCGTGCTCCCGCGCTCCGTGCCCCGCGTTCCGCACTCCGCGTTCCGCACTCCGCGTTCCGCACTCCGCGTTCCGTGCCCCGTGCTCCCGCGCTCCGCGTCCCGCACTCCGCGTCCCGCACTCCGCGTCCCGCACTCCGCGTCCCGCACTCCGCGCTCCGCGTCCTGCGCTCCGTGCCCGCGCCCCGCGCCCCGCGCCCCCGTTCCGCACTCCGCGTCCCGTGCCTCGCGCTCCGTGTCTCGCGCTCCATGCTCCCGCGTTCGGCGTTCAGCTCTGGGGGCCTGTGGTCCGCGCCTCCGGGTCCCGTTTCGCGGGCCCGCTCTCGCTCTCCGTGTTCTCGCGTTCCGTGCCTGGTGGGTCGGGCTGTTGTGGGTGAGGGCGGCATCGCTTCTTGATGGTCCGCCTCCGGTGGGCTGGTGCATGCGACCGCTCAGGTCACTGTGGAGGGGACTCAGGCGATTCTCCGTCCGCGCGTGGGTCGCCCTCGGCCGCCTCCTGCGCGCCAGGCGCGGCCGCTCCTTGCCGGGTCGTCGCTCCTCCGCCTTGTGTGAGGCGTGGGGCGGGTGGGATTGCGGGCGGTTCTTGGGTCTTCCGGACGGACCCGTGTTTCAGGTGGGGGCGGTTGTCGGGTGCCGGAGCGGCATGTGGGATCTTCTGTAGGTCGATCTTGATATATCCCGATTTTGGGTCTGGACATTTCCCATGATAATGCCTAGCTTAAATGGGGAACGCCGGTGACTCTGATGCGGAGGGGTGCGGCGTGGACGTGTCAAGCTATCCGCCGGGCAAGAACTTACTGACCGCTGCTGACCTGCGGCGATGATGAACCACGGCACTTAAAGGTCAATTTCCGGCGTAACGCTCATTGCTTTTCCGTGACATCTCTGTAAAGGAGGTCGCGGCCTTCTCATTCGCATGCCGCCTGCGTAGACTCCCGGAACCCGCGCTGCCGTGCGAGGCGTTCGAAATCATGACTCGCGGGGTACGCGGTAAAGATCGTCTTTTGGACGGTTGAGAGCGCAACGCCCCTGTCGAGGAGGACGGATGTCTGGGCTTTCCCTGTCAAGCCCGGCCAGCGCAGACGTGGATCTCGGCGGCGGCGACCTCACCCTGGTCGTCGTCGTCGCCGTGATCGCACTGCTGGCACTGGCCGTCGCCGCAGGTCTGGTACGCGACGTGCTGGCCGCGGGCCAGGGCACGGAGAAGATGCAGGAGATCGCGCGGGCGGTCCAGGTGGGCGCGAGCGCCTATCTGAAACGCCAGTTCCGCACGGTCGGCGTCTTCGTCGTGCTCATCCCGCTTGTTCTGTTGCTCCTACCCGCCGATTCGACGTCCGAACGGATAGGACGGTCGGTCTTCTTCGTCATCGGCGCGATCTTCTCGGCCGTCACCGGGTTCACCGGCATGTGGCTGGCGGTCCGGGGCAACGTCCGGGTCGCCGCGGCCGCGCGCGAGGAGGGCGGCGAGAAGACGGCGATGCGGATCGCGTTCCGCACCGGCGGCGTCGCCGGGATGTTCACGGTCGGGCTCGGCCTGTTCGGCGCGGCGGTCGTCGTCCTCGCCTACAAGGGCGACGCCCCCAAGGTGCTGGAGGGCTTCGGCTTCGGCGCCGCGCTGCTCGCCATGTTCATGCGGGTCGGCGGCGGCATCTTCACCAAGGCCGCGGACGTGGGCGCCGACCTGGTCGGCAAGGTCGAGCAGGGCATCCCCGAGGACGACCCGCGCAACGCGGCGACGATCGCCGACAACGTGGGCGACAACGTCGGGGACTGCGCCGGGATGGCGGCGGACCTGTTCGAGTCCTACGCGGTCATGCTGGTCGCGGCGCTGATCCTCGGCACCGCGGCGTTCGGCACCGAGGGCCTGGTGTTCCCGCTGATCGTGCCGATGATCGGCGTGATCACCGCGGTGATCGGAATCTTCGCCGTCGCGCCCCGTGACGGCGACCGTTCCGGGATGTCCGCGATCAACCGGGGATTCTTCATCTCGGCGATCATCTCGGCGGTGCTGGTGGCGATCGCGGCGTTCGCCTACCTGCCCTCCTCGTTCGCCGACCTGTCCGGCGTCACCGACCCCGACATCCGCGACCTGGACGCCGACCCGCGCTGGGTCGCGCTCGGCGCAGTGATCATCGGGATCGTGCTGGCGAGCGCGATCCAGCTGCTCACCGGCTACTTCACCGAGACGAACCGCAAGCCCGTCCAGGAGGTGACGGGCAGCGCCAGGACGGGCCCGGCGACCGTCATCCTGTCCGGCATCTCGCTGGGGCTGGAGTCGGCCGTCTACACCGCGCTGGTGATCGGCGCGGCGGTGTACGGGGCGTTCCTGCTCGGCTTCGGCAACACCACCGTGGCGCTGTTCGCGGTGGCGATGGCCGGGACCGGGCTGCTCACCACGGTCGGCGTGATCGTCTCGATGGACACCTTCGGGCCCGTCTCCGACAACGCGCAGGGCATCGCCGAGATGTCCGGCGACGTCAAGGGCGAGGGCGCGGCGGTGCTGGAGCGGCTGGACGCGGTCGGCAACACGACCAAGGCGATCACCAAGGGCATCGCGATCGCGACGGCGGTGCTGGCGGCGACCGCGCTGTTCGGCTCGTTCCGGACGACGGTCGTGGAGGCGCTCGGCGACGCCTCGGCCGACGCCAAGGACGCGCTCGGCGACTTCAAGGTGTTCAGCCTGTCGATCGACAACCCGAACGTGCTGATCGGGCTGATCATCGGCGCGGCCGTGGTGTTCCTGTTCTCCGGCCTGGCGATCATGGCGGTCGGACGGGCGGCGGGACGGGTCGTGGTGGAGGTGCGCGAGCAGTTCCGCACCAAGCCCGGGATCATGAACTACACCGAGAAGCCCGACTACGACCGGGTGGTGGACATCTGCACCCGGGACGCGCAGCGCGAACTCGCCACCCCCGGGCTGCTGGCGATCATGACGCCGATCGCGGTCGGCTTCGCGCTCGGGTACGCGCCGCTCGGCGCCTTCCTCGGCGGCGCCATCGCGGCCGGGGTGCTGATGGCGGTGTTCCTGTCCAACTCCGGCGGTGCCTGGGACAACGCCAAGAAGCTCGTCGAGGAGGGGCATCTCGGCGGCAAGGGCAGCGAGGCGCACGAGGCGACGGTGATCGGCGACACGGTCGGCGACCCGTTCAAGGACACGGCGGGCCCCGCGATCAACCCGCTGATCAAGGTGATGAACCTGGTCGCGCTGCTGGTCGCGGACGCCGTCGTCACGTACGCGGGCAACGTCCCGCTGCGCATCGGCGTGACGGTCGTGTCGGTGGGCATCGTCGTCGCCGCGATCGTGGTCTCCAAGCGGCGCGCCGACCCGATCGCCGAGGCCCCGACCGCGCCGCCCGCCGCCGAGGGCTCCGGGTCGTCCGGGTCCATCGGCGGCGCGACGGTCGTCGAGCCGCGCAACGGCGAGACCGAGGCCGAACGCGCGGGTGAGGGGTCGGCGGCGAACAAGGGCTGACCGTCCGGAAGAGGCGAGATCGAGGGCCGGTGGCGCGCGAGGCGCCGCCGGCCCTTCCGCATCGGTGGGTGGTGTCGCGGGCATGCGGGCCCGGCCATACGCTGTACACGGACGTGCCGGGAGGACGGCCGACCGGCGAAGCGTGGAGGTGGACGGTGGCGAGCGGAGGGAAGTCGGCGATGTCCGGGCCCAAGGGGTTCGCGCTCGTGCTCGGCGGGATGCTCGGCATCATGCTCCTGCTCTGGGGCCTCGCGGCGCTCGTCGCCCCCTGAGCACTCCTGGACAAAACCGCCATCAGGCGTGTCCGTTTTTGGAGGGCGACCGGGCCTCGCAGGTGAGGCCGGGTTTACCGGGGTTGCCGTTTCCGGTCGTGCCGGATGCGGACCTTGAGGGGCCGCCGGCGCGGTGGGCACCGTGGCGGGTGACGCTCCCCCGTCCGATGTCAGGAGCCCGGATGTCGTCCGACCATCTCAGCCGCCGGACCGTGCTCACGGCCGGTGCCGCCGTCGCCCTCACCCCCGTCCTGGGCCGGACGGCCGCCTCGGCGGACGTGCCGACCTGGCAGGACGTGCCGGTCTCCCTCGGGGCGGACGTCGCCTCCCTCGACGCGCTCGCCCTCGTGGACCGCCACTGGGGGTGGGCGGGAGGCGAGCTGGCGGGGACGGCCTACAACCTCGCCCTGGCCAGGTGGAACGGACGTGCCTGGAGCCGCTTCCCCATACCCGAGCCCTTCGGCGGCGGAGGCGTCGTCATGGCCGCGGCGGACCGCCGCCACCTGTGGCTGATGGGGTACGGCACCTACTACAGCGCCTTCTGGGACGGCTCCGCCTGGCATGAGGCGGAGATCCCGCGTGACCCCGGTTTCAGCTTCCCCGTGGAGGTCGGCCCGTATTCGATCTCGGCGGCGCGCGACGGGACGGCCTGGGCGGTCCTCGTGGACGTGGTGAACGACCGGTACGCCGCCGTGCGCTGGGAGGACGGCGCGTGGGCCAGGGTGCCCGTGCCGGTGCCCGACCGGGGCGTCGCGCAGCGCGTCGCCGTCCGGTCGTCCCGCGACGTGTGGATCAGCGGGTGGTACCGCGGCGGGAGCGGGAACCGGATGCCGTTCAGCCTCCACTGGGACGGACGCTCCTGGACCGGTGTGGCCGTCTCGCCGCCCGACCAGCCCCGCGAGGGCCAGACCATCAAGCACCTGTTCCCCGTTTCCAGGTCGCTCGCCTGGGCCTACCGGAGCTGGGACGCGATGCCCACACGGCGGACCCTGCTCCGTTGGACGGGAGGCGATTCCTGGCAGGAGTTCCCGCTCCCCGACGACGTCCCCTACACCGGCGGGGCCCTGGCGGACGACGGCCGGGGCGGCGTGTGGATCGGGGGCGGAGACTACGGGTCCTCCGGCTACGGACACTTCCGGGACGGCGGCTGGACGGTCCTGAGAGGCCCCTCGCGCCAATCCGACGAGCGGGCCGACGTCATGAGCCTGGCCAGGGTGCCCGGCACGCGGACGGTCATGGCGGTGGGCCAGATCACCTGTCGCGACACCGGAAACCCGTCCGGCTACGCGAAAAGGCCCTTCGCCGAGCGCCTCCACTGACCTCGGCCGCACACGCGTGCAGCCGACTGGCCGATGCCGCCCGGGACGGGACACCGCCTAGGGTGGCGCCATGCCGACGCTCATCGTGCTCCGCCACGCCAAGGCCGTCTCCGGCCTGGAGATTCCCGACATCGACCGCACCCTCACCGACCGCGGCCGGCGCGACGCCGCCGCGGCCGGGGAGTGGCTGCGCGCGAACGACCTCGTCCCCGACCGGGTGCTGTGCTCGGTCGCGACGCGGACGCGCGAGACCCTCGACCAACTCAAGATCGACGCGGATACGGTCGTCGAGCCGAAGATCTACGACAACGACCCCGACGAGCTGCTCGCCCTGGTGGCCGAGACCCCCGCCGAGGCCGGCAGGCTCCTGCTGGTCGGGCACAACCCGTCGGTGCACCACCTCGTCCACGACCTGACCGGGCAGGCGCCCGACGCGTTCCCGACCTGCGCGCTCGCGGTGATCGGGCTGCCGGGCGCGTGGGCGGACGCGCGGCCCGGCACCGGAACGCTGGTCACCGTCCGGACCCCGAAGGACTAGGACCACCCGGCGGCCAGCGACCCGTCGATGACGCGTCCGGTGTCGCGGCGCAGCGCCCTGATCGTGTAGCGGGTGCCCGACACCTGGAGGAGGGCGTGCCGCAGCGGCGTCAGCTCGTCCCGGTCGACGCCCGACTTGATCTCCGCGCGGCGGCGGCGCGTGAGCGTGGACAGGTAGTCGTCGAGCCCGGCCAGCTCGTCGTCCAGCTCCAGGACCGTGGACGGGGCCTCGCGGTCCTCGGGCGGTTCCTTCACCGCGGTCGCGGCCTCCTCCAGCGTGTCCGCGAGCCGGTCGAGGATCTCGGGGACGGGCCCGGTGTCGGGCGCCTTCTCGCGGGAGATCCGGGCGACCGCGATCAGGTGGTCGCGGATCCGGTGCGAGGCGCGCACGACGGTGTCGAGCCGGTTGATCAGCTTGGTGTCGGGGACCCGCTCGTGGCAGAGCCGGGTCCGTGTCTCGGCGACGGCCTCGGCCGCCTCCTCGGCGGCGACGATCTTCTCGTGCGGCAGCCGCACGCGTTCGCCGCCGGTCACGTCCGCCGCCGCCCGGACGAGGTCGGCGTGCAGCGCCAGCAGCCGCGAGAGCTGGACGGGCAGCCGCTCGCGGTGCCCGGTCGGCCACAGCAGCGAGATCGCGAGGAACGACAGCAGGGTCCCGGCGAAGGTGAGCCCGATCCGCTCGCCCGCCGTGCGCCAGTCGGCCGGGACCGTGAAGTCCAGCAGCAGCATCGCCTGCGGCGTCCCGAACAGCGCCCAGTAGGTGAAGTTCACCGGGCGCAGCGCGAACCCCGCCAGCGCGAAGCAGAAGACGATCAGCGCCGTGGTGGGGCGGCCGGGCGCGAGCGTGAGCAGCAGCGCCGCGATGACCGAGCCCGCCGCCGTGCCGCCCACGCGCTGGACGAGCTGGTCGACGGTCTCGCCGTAGCTCGCGCGCAGGCTCAGCATCGCGGTGATCGTCATCCAGTGCCCGTGCGGCAGGTGCAGCGCCGCGGCCAGCGTCATCGACACCAGGGCGGTCACGAACACGCGCGAGACCTGCCGGAACCTCGGCGACCGCGTCCGGACGGCCTTGCGCAGCCGCTCCAGCGCCGAGACGGGGTGCGGCGCGTCCGGCATCCTGGGGTGGCCGAGCCCGATCCGCAGCCCGCCCGCGACGATCCGCCGCGCGGACGCGATCTCGCCGGCGATCCGGTCGATCGACCGGCGTACCTGGCCGATCAGCGAGACCGCGACGAGGTCCTCGTCCCCGGCGAGCCCGGCGCGCCTGATCGTCTCGGCGGCCCGCCCCATCCGGCGGACGGCCGCCGACTCCTCACCTCCCAGCGGCGCCTCGCCCCACGTCTCGATCGCGCCCGCCAGCAGCCGCAGCCGCGCCGCCAGCGCGGACACGGCGGTCTGCGCCTCCAGCTCCCACTCGCGGTCCGGCGGGTAGTTCCGCGCCGCCTCCAGCACGGCCTGCAACGTCACGGTCTCGTGCAGGACGCGCGACAGCGCCTCGATCAGCCGCTCGGGACGCGTGGGGTCGCCGCCGCCGCGCCCCGTCCGGTACAGGGCGTAGGTGGCGCGCGCCGAGGTGAGGGCCTCGGACGCGTCGCGCCTGCACCGCTCCCAGTCCGGCTTGCGGGTGACGGCGATCAGGTCGGGATGGACGTCGTCGAGGGGGCTCTCGTCGGACGCGCCGATGTCCTGCGCGACGGCGTCCAGCGTCATCGCGACCTTGTCGGCGGCCTCGAACAGCGCCTCCCGCAGCGGCCGCAGCCGCCGCGCGGGCCAGGGCGCGAGCAGCAGGGCGGTGGTGAGCAGCCCGCCGACCAGCTCCAGTGCCCCGGTGTGGACGACGTCGGCGGACGGCGGGCGGACCGCGCTGAGCAGCACCGCGAGCCCCGCCGTCGCCCCGATCCGCGGGACGGCCACGCCCAGCGCGATCAGCGGCGGCACCACGATCACGGTGGGCCAGGTGTGCCCGGACAGCGCCCCGCCGACCCCCGCGCCGACCGCGACCATGACGACGCCCGCGGCGAGATCGCGGGCGCGGGCCCCGTAGGGCCCCTCCGGCGCCCGCAGCGCGACCAGGTACGCGCCGAGCGCGATCACCGAGCCCTCCGCCGCGTGGCCCGTCAGCGACCCGGCGAGCAGCGGCACCGCCATGGCGAGCGCGGCGGCCAGCCCATAGAAGGGCGTGATATGCCCTTCTACCTGGGCGTACGCGTCCCGCGCACGCTTGAGCACGCTGCCTCCGCTGTCCGGCGACCCGCTATCTGATCACCAATACCCACGAGGGGGGCTCAGTAGGCTCCGGCGTCCGCGGCCTCGACTTCCTCGCGGGAGATGCCGAGGAGGAAGAGGATCGTGTCGAGATAGGGCACGTTGACCGTCGTGTCGGCGGCCTCGCGCACGACGGGCTTGGCGTTGTAGGCGATGCCGAGCCCGGCCGCCTGAAGCATGTCGAGGTCGTTCGCGCCGTCGCCGATCGCGACCGTCTGGCTGATCGGCACCCCGGCCTGCCGCGCGAAGCGCTTGAGCGCGGCGGCCTTGCCCGCGCGGTCGATCACCGGTCCGGTGACGCCGCCGGTGAGCTTGCCGTCCTTGATCTCCAGGGTGTTGGCCATCGAGTAGTCGATGCCGAGATCGTCCACCAGGGCGTCGGTGACCTGCGTGAACCCGCCGCTGACGATCGCGAACGCGTAGCCGAGGCGCTTGAGCGTGCGGACCATCGTCCGCGCGCCCGCCGCGAGCTGCAACTCGCCCCGGACGAGGTCGATCGCGGCGGCGTCGAGCCCGGCCAGCAGGGCCACGCGCTCGCGCAGCGACCCCTCGAAGTCCAGTTCGCCGCGCATGGCGGCCTCGGTGACCTTGGCGACCTCGTCCAGGCACCCCGCGTGGGCGGCGAGCAGCTCGATGACCTCGCCCTGGATGAGGGTGGAGTCGACGTCCATGACGATCAGCCGCTTGGCCCGCCGGTGCAGGCCGCCGCGCTGGACCGCGATGTCGACCTGCTGCTCGGCGGCCTCGGCGGCCAGCCCGGCCCGCAGCTCCTCGGGGACGGCACCGGAGACGTCCAGCTCGATGCAGGTGACGGGGGTCGCGGCGAGCCGCTCGATCCGGTCGATGTTGGCGCCGTTGGCGGCGATCCGGCTGGCGATCCCGGCCATCGCGGCCGGTGCCAGCGGCGCGCCGAGCACGGTGACGTGCAGCCGCCCGCGCCGCTTCGGCATCCGCTTGTTGCGGCCGGTGGACAGCTCGACCTCCATGTCGAGGTCCGTCGCGACCTTCTCGGCGGCGTTCCAGACCCGTCCGATGTCGGCGCCCTCGGTGTAGGCGAGCAGCACGCCGAGGACGAGCCGGCCGCGGATCACGACCTGCTCCACGTCGGCGACCGTCAGCGGGAACTCCGCGAGGGTACGGAACAGCCGGGACGTGACGCCGGGGCGGTCACGGCCGGTGAGGGTGATGAGCAGCGTGCGCTGTGCTGGGCCGTCCATGCTGTTCACAACGGTACCGGGCGGGGCGTGTGGATGGCCTGTGAGGTCCACCATGCAAGACGTCGGGTGCGTGACAAGGTCTTTACGATCACGGAACCAGAAGGTTGACCGCGCCTCCGAACTCGGATGGATCCCCCTGTCAACCCCATGGCAGGACCCACCCCCTCAAGCCGGACGGGCACTCCGCACCGTACCCGGCCATATATCCCAACCTTAACCACATTTTGAGACACCCCCACAAGACCCCCGCCCGCAGCAGGCCAGGGGCAGCACCCGCGACCCGGTGACCGCGGCCATCGCGACGGGCCGGGTTCCTGCCGTCCCTGCCTCATGGACAGGTCGGGACCGGTCCCGACCTGCCGATGTGACACTCGGCATCGCTCGCGATACCCGCCGTCTCCATGGGCGGAGAACGGCCAGAAGAGTTCGGACGGAGGAGTCATGAAGTCTCCGGACATCCCCAAGGCGCGCGGCGCACTGCCGCTGGTCGGGCACGCGCCGCGGCTGTTCCACCGGCCCCACGAATTCCTCACGGGGCTTCCCGCCTATGGGGATCTCGTCGAAATCCGCCTCGGCCCTGTCAGGGCGGTGGTGGTCTGCGATCCCGAACTGACACGACAGGTACTGCGGGGAGATCGCGTCTTCGACAAGGGAGGTGTCATCTACAGGCGCCTGCGAGAGTTGGGCGGGGACGGTCTCGTCACCAGCACGCACGATCGGCATCGGAGGCAGCGGCGCCTGACCGGGCATGCGCTCCACAGCGCCAACCTCCCCGGTTACGCGCGGACCATGACCCGCCAGATCGACTCGCTCACCGAGCGCTGGGGAGACGGGCAGGTCCTCGATGTGCCGGCCGAGATGCTCGGGTTCACCATGCGGGTGCTGACGGAGACCATGTTCTCCAGCGCCCTACCGAGGCACGCCCTCGGCGAGACGGTCGAGGACCTCGTCGTGATCATGAGAGGGATCCTCCGGCGGTCGGTCGTGCCCGCACCGCTGAACCAGATCCCGACCCGGGGCAACCGGCGCTACCAACGCGCCCTCGCCCACCTGCGGACCACGCTCGACGCGGTCATCGCCGACCGCCGCGCCGCACCGCGCGAAGGTGAGGACCTGCTGTCCCGGCTGCTGTCGGCGCGCGACGTCGCCGACGGCGGCCACGGCCTGACCGACCGGGAGGTCGCCGACAACGTCATCACCTTCTTCGTCGCCGGTTCCGAGACCACCGCGAACGCCCTGGCATGGGCCCTGCACCTGCTCGCCCGGCACCCTCGAATCGAGGACCGCCTCCACACCGAGGTGCGCCAGGTGCTCGGAGACGGCCCGGCCGGATACGACCACCTGCCGCGCCTCGGCCTGACCAAACGCGTCATCGCCGAGACCCTGCGCCTTTATCCGCCCGCGCTGATGTTCACCCGGATCACGACCACCGACACGGAACTCGGCCGACATCGGCTTCCGGCGGGCACCACAGTCGTCTTCTCGCCGTACGTCATCCACCATCGCGCCGACCTTCACGATGACCCCGAGAGCTTCGATCCGAGCCGGTGGGAATCCATGCCGCCCGCGCGCGGCGACTACGTGCCGTTCGGGTCCGGGCCCCGGAAGTGCGTGGGGGAGCAGTTCGGCATGACCGAGGCCACCCTCGCTCTCGCCACCATCACCGCCCGCTGGCACCTTGAATCCGTGCCGGGGCGCCGCGTCCGCACCGCCATGTCCCTGAATCCCCACGGTCTCCGGATGCGGGTCGTCGCGCGGACATGAGAAGCCAAGAGTGAGACCACGGAGCGATCAGTGACAAGCGCCAACGAAGCCCGGGACGCAGAGATACTCGCCGTGCGGCCGTTCTTCTGCCCCATAAAGCCCGCCTCCTCGCCCTGGGCCGCAGAACTCAACACCCTGGCCGAAGGCTGGCTTTCGGTCCAGGGTTTCGAACCGGACTGGAAGCAGCGGGAACGCCTCTCCCGAGCGAACCTCGGGGAACTCGCGGCCAGAACCATGCCGGACGGCCACAAGAACGCGCTGGCCAACGCCACCCGCCAGTACGTCGCGTTCTTCGCCCTGGACGACGCCTGCTTCGACGAACCGCCCATGCCGCTGGGCAGGCTGACGAGGAAACAGTCGATCATCCTCAGCGCCATCCAGCATCCGGAGACCCGCTGGCCCGGCGAGGACGCCTACGTCACCGCCTCACGCGATATTGCGAACGGATGGAAAGAAATCGCGTCACCCGTGCAGTTCCAGCGCTGGGTCGAAGGGATGCGTGCGTTCTTCTTCGGCGTCACCTGGGAGGCGGTCCATCGTCATGGGCGTGAACTGCCGAGGCTCAACGAGTATGTCGCGATGTGGATGCGCGCGATCGGCATGAGCCCGGTCCTCGCCCTCATCGACACGGTCGGCGGATACGAAGTGCCCTCCTCCGAGCTGGCGCACCCCCAAACACAGGCTCTGGTGGAGATGGCCCACTTCCTGGTGGCATGGGACAACGACTTCATCTCGCGGGCCAAGGAGATCCAACGCGCCCACGACCGCCTCAACATCGTCGACGTCATCGCCGCCGAGAGGGGAGTCGAGCCTGTCCAGGCATTGGACGCGGCCACGGCGATGCGCGATCGAGTGATGTGCCTGTTCCTTCACACGCACGACCGGTTGACGTCACGCCCAGCCACCCACCAGAACCTGCGAAAATACGCGGATGGCCTGGCGAACTACATACGGGGCCACCTGGACTGGGCATTGTCGTGCGACAGATACGCCAACGTTCGTCCCCCAGAAAATGACGCTCCAGCCAATGAGAAAGCCCCGCCGGCCTCATGGAAGGACGCTCCGGACGACGACGACTTCATGAGCCCCCTGCCCATCCCGGCCATCGCCTGGTGGTGGACCCGGAACTCGCAGTGACCCCGCACCTTTCTCGACTACAAGTGGACGGGTTGGCGGGGGAGTCCAGCCAGATGCTCTGCCCCTCCTAAGGCAGGCTCGACACGGCGGCCGTAGAGACCACGCGGTCATAGGGCGCGTTCGCCGGGTAGCCGAGCTCGCCGTCCCCGGTGATGACTTCCACGTGGCAGTCGAACCACAGATTGAATACAATTCTTCCGCTATTAGGGGAGCAGTAGGTTGGTGTCGCCGAATTCGTGCCAGAGGTAGTTCTCTTTCAGGGCGGCTTCGTAGGTCGTTGTCAGGAGGTTTCGGCCTGCTATGGCGGTGAGCATCATCAGGTGGGACGAGCGGGGCTCGTGGAGGCCGGTCAGGAGGCCGTCCACGGCGCGGACGCCCTTCTCGGGGGTGATCACGTGCTCCGTCCAGCCCGAGGACGGGGTGACGCGGCCCGCGCCGTCCACGGCCGTCTCCAGGGCGCGGACGACCGTGGTCCCTATGGCGATCACACGGCCCGACTGATTGCGGACGTGGTTCACCAGCGCGGCGGTCGGGGCGGGGACTTCGTAGCGTTCCGCGTAGGGCGGTTCGTGGGCCTCGGGGGAGGCCACGCCGGTGTGGAGGGTGATCGGGGCCACGAGGACGCCCTGGGAGACCAGCCGGGTCACCAGTTCGGGCGTGAACGGGCGTGCGGCGGACGGCATCTCCGCGCTCCCGGTCGTCCTGTCATAGGCGAACGCGGTCTGGTAGGTGGCCGTGGGCCAGTCGCGGCGGACGTAGCCGTAGCGGATCGGCGTCCCGTGGCGGCGCAGGTAGGGGACGACGTCGGTGCTCAGCCGCGCCTCCCAGAGGCGGGCGGTCCGCCGCCGGACGAGGGTGAGGGTCGTGCCGCCGGGCATGGGGATCCACTCGCCGGTGCAGCCGCCGCCGTAGGGGAGGCTGGTCTTGCCGGTGCGGCGGCGCAGTTCGACGAGCCAGAGCCGGTCGCCGTCGCCGCCGGGGAGCGGGGTGGAGAAGTGCACGCTGATCCGGTCGAGCCGGACGGCGGCGGGCAGCGTCGCCGAGGTGTTGACGACCAGCAGGTCGCCCGGGTCGAGGAGGGCGGGCAGGTCGCCGAACCCGTGGTGGGAGACCTCGCCGGTGGCGCGGCGCCCGACCAGCAGCCGGACGCCGTCGCGGCCGCGGCCGCGGGCCTCGGGCGGCTCGCGGGCCTCCAGCGCGGCGGGCAGGACGAAGTCGAAGGTGTCGGTCATTTCACGGCCTCCAGCCGGAGAGCGGCGATGACGCCGAGGACGGCGATCGCGGCGAACAACGTCCCGGCGACGGCGAGCCCGGTGCCGAGCCGGTCCTCGCCGAAGCCGGTGACCAGCGCGCCCGCGACG
Source organism: Actinomadura sp. NEAU-AAG7 (assembly GCF_018603865.1). Taxonomy (NCBI): domain Bacteria; kingdom Bacillati; phylum Actinomycetota; class Actinomycetes; order Streptosporangiales; family Thermomonosporaceae; genus Actinomadura; species Actinomadura sp. NEAU-AAG7. The sequence goes on along the minus strand of NZ_JAHFZY010000001.1, from coordinate 365,316 downwards.
CCGACCACGAGGGACGCGCCGAGGGTGTCGCTGATCTGGAGCGCGGAGGAGTTGTGGCCCTGCTCGCTCTCGGCGGAGCGGTCGAGCGTCAGGACGCTGAGGCTGCCGTTCGCGAAGCCCATCCCGGCGCCGCCGATCATCCAGGCGGGCACGGCGGCCCATCCGGAGACCTGGAGCGCGACCGTCACGCTGACGATGCCGGCGGTGACGAGCACGGCGCCGAGCAGGACGAAGAACTCGCGGGAGCGCTCGGACCTGCCCTGGATCTGCGACGCGGCCGACCAGCCGAGCCCGCCCACGGTCAGGACGACGCCCGCCATGGTGGGGGTGAAGTCGTGCAGCGAGGTCAGGGTCAGGGGGATGTACACGTCGGCGCCGAAGAACGCGCCCGCCAGCAGGCCCCGGGCGAGGATCACGCTCGGCAGTCCGCGCCGCATCCGCAGCGCCCCGGCGGGCAGGAGCCTGGGCAGCCCGAAGCCGAGGCCCGCGATGCCCGCGGCGGCGAGCGGGACGATCGTCCAGCCCGCGCCGTCCAGCCCGTAGAGGAGGATCGCGGCGCCCGCCGTGATCGCGACCGCCGCCACCAGCCGCGACCGGAGCGGTGCCGTGGCGTCCTCGGTGGGCGCGGGCAGCCCGCGCAGGACGGGGATGAGCATCAGCGTCGGCGGCACCACCAGCGGGACGAGGGCGAGGAACACCCACCGCCAGCCGACGTGGTCGGCGACGGCGCCGCCGATCGCCGGGCCGACCAGCGACGGCAGCACCCAGGCGGCCGACAGCGCGGCGAAGACCCGCGAGCGCAGTTCCTCGGGGTAGGCGCGGGCGATGAGCACGTACAGCGCGACCATGGGGATGCCGGTGCCGAGCCCCTGGACGGCGCGCCCGGCGACGAACACCCACATGGTCGGCGCGGTGCCCGCGATCGCCAGTCCGACGACGAACGCGGCGATCCCGACCAGGAACGGGCGCGCCGGGCCCGACCGGTCGACCCAGCCGCCCGCCACCACCGTGGACAGCAGGCTGGTGATCAGCGTGGCGCTGAACCCCCACGCGTACAGCGACAGGCCGTCGAGGCCGCGCGCGACGGCCGGCATGACGGTGCTCACCGCCATCGCCTCGAACGCGAGCAGCGTGACCAGCGTGACGATCCCGATGGTCACGGCCCGGTTCCCGCCGCCGAGCAGGCCCCGCACGGGGGTCGGGGCGTCCGGCTCCAGGACGGTGGTCATCGCGCGGCGAGTTCGTCGGCCCGGTAGCGGCCGCTCGGACGGCGTTCGCTGATCAGCCGGTGCAGCGCGGCGGCGGCCTCGGCGGGCGGGGGCGCGGCGTCCGCGTCCTCACCGGCGGCGCGCAGCATGTCGGTGGCCATCTCGCCGGGGTCGGCCCACCACACCGCGAGGCGCGGCTCCTCGGCCGCCAGCACCCGCGACAGCTGCTCCAGCGCCGCCTTGCTCGACCCGTAGCCGCCCCACGTCTCATAGCCCTCGACCGCCGCGTCCGAGCTGATGTTGAGGATCGCCCCGCCGCGCGCCCGCAGGCTCGGCAGGACGGCCTGGATCAGCGCGAGCGGCGCGAGCACGTTGGTCGCGAACGTGTCCGCCAGCTCCTGGACGGGCTGGTCGGCGAGCCGGGGCAGCGGCGTCGTCCCGAGCGTGCCCGCGTTGTTGACGAGCAGGTCAAGGCCGCCGGACACGGCCGAGGCGAGCGCGGCGCGGTGCGCGGCGTCGGTGACGTCGCCCGCGACGGCGGTCACCGGGCCGATGTCGCGTGCGGCCTCGTCCAGGGCGGCGGCGTCGCGCGCGTCGAGGACGAGGTTCCAGCCGTCCCGCGCCAGCTCGCGGGCGAGCGCCCGGCCGAGTCCTCGGGAGCCTCCGGTGATCAATGCGGTCTTCATATCAGCGACGCTAAGGATCGGCGCAGCTCACGGCATCGGCCGTCGGGGCCCGGGCGGATCCGCAAATGGTCGTAGGACCGGCGTCCCCCGCCTTCGCGGAGGACGCCCCGCCGCCCCCGGGAGTAGGCGCGCGGCCGGAACCTAAGTCCCAGGGCTGATTCGGGATGACCTGGCCAGAGAGTACGGTTTCCACATGTGGACGCCGGGCGGGCGTCCACCGCGGACACGAGAGGCCGGAATGGGCACCGAGGCAGGCGCCGGCGGCGGGGGTGAGGGGGCGACCCTGCACGCCGTCAGCTCCGCCGTGCTCGCGGTCACCCGGCACCTGTCGGTCCACGAGGTGCTGCAGGTGATCGTCCGGGCGGCGGCGCAGCTGCTGGACGCCCGGTACGCCGCGCTCGGCGTGCCCGACGACGAGGGATCGTTCGGCGAGTTCGTCGTCGAGGGCGTCTCGGACGAGGAGTGGGACCGGATCGGCCCGCTGCCCCGCCAGCACGGCATGCTCGCCGCGATGCTGCACGGCGACACGCCCAAGCGGCTCAAGGACATCCGCCGCGAGCCGGAGTTCGAGGGCTGGCCGGTCGCGCATCCCGTCCTGAAGGACTTCCTCGGCGTTCGTATCCAGGACGGCGAGGACGTGCTGGGCATCATCTTCCTGGCGAACAAGCGCACCCCGGGCGGCTTCACCGAAGACGACGAGGAGCTGCTGTCGCTGTTCGCCGCGCACGCCGCGATCGCGATCATCAACGCCCGCCTCCACGAGCACAACCGCGAGCTGACCGTCGTCGCCGAGCGCAACCGGCTCGCGCGCGAGCTGCACGACGCGGTCGCGCAGAAGCTGTTCTCGCTGCGGCTGACGGCGCGCACCGCGTCCGCGCTCGCCGAACGCGACCCGGCGCGCACCGTCCAGGAGCTGGAGCAGGTGGAGCGGCTCGCGGCCGAGGCGCTCGCCGAGCTGCGCGCCGTCATCTTCGAGCTGCGCCCCGCCGACCTTGCCGACGGGCTGGTCGCCTCGCTGCGCAAGCACGTCGAGGTGCTCGACCGGGCGCACGAGACGTCGGTGCGGTTCGCCGCCGAGGGCGCCGACGTGCTGCCGGAGGAGCATGAGACCGTCGCCTACCGCATCGCGCAGGAGGCCCTCTACAACGCGCTGCGACACGCCGACGCGCGGACCGTCGACGTCCGTCTCGCGGCGCGCGACGAGCACGTCGTCCTGGAGGTGGCCGACGACGGCTCCGGGTTCGAGGCGTCGGAGGCGGGGCGGTCGAACGGCGACGACCGCGGCCTCGGCCTCGCGTCCATGCGCGAGCGGGCCTGCTCGATCGGCGGCACGCTGACCATCGACGCCGCGCCCGGACGCGGCACGACCGTCCGGCTGGAGGTGCCGCTGTGACCGGCGCGCGCCGCGGTACCCCGATCAAGGTGCTGATCGCCGACGACCACCCCGTCGTCCGGCAGGGCCTGCGCACCTTCCTCGGCATCCAGGACGACATCGACGTCGTGGGCGAGGCCGACGACGGCACGGCGGCCGTGACGCTGGCCGAATCGCTGAAGCCCGATATCGTGCTGATGGACCTCAAGATGCCGGGCGTCGACGGCCTGACCGCGCTGACGGAGCTGCGGGCTCGTGGGGTGGCCGCGCGCGTCCTGATCCTGACCAGCGTCACGGAACGCGGACACGTGCTGCCGGCAGTACAGGCGGGAGCCGCCGGGTATCTGTACAAGGACGTCGACCCGCAGGCGCTCGTGCAGGCCATCCGGGCCGTCCACGACGGGCACGTCCTGTTCGCGCCCGACGCGGCCGAGGCGATGCTGCGGGCGGATCCGGCGACGGAGGAGAACCGCGGCCTGGCCGCGCTGACCGAACGGGAACGGGAGGTGCTCGTGCACATCGCGCGCGGCAGGTCCAACCGGGAGATCGCCCGCGCGCTCGTCGTCTCGGAGAAGACGGTCAAGACGCACGTGAGTAATCTGCTCATGAAACTGGGAGTGCAGGATCGGACGCAGGCGGCGCTGTATGCCGTCCGGCACGGTGTCGGAGCCGCCGGGGAGGCCGCCCGTGACTGACAGAACTCCTCTGACAGGATCGTCATCGAAATTGGTATGAACGTAGCAATCAGGTACGCAGCAGGCAGCGACATCGGGTGCAACCGAGAGAACAATGAGGACTCGGGCTACGCCGGTGCGCGGTTGATCGCGGTCGCGGACGGCATGGGCGGCTATGCCGGCGGCGAGGTCGCGAGTTCGACCGTCATCGGTTCCCTGCGCTCGCTGGACACCGCCGCCCACAGTGACGACCTTGTCGAGATCATGGGACGCGCCGTCGCGGAGGCCAACGAGAAGTTGCGCATCGTCCGCGAGGAACGCCCCGACCTCAGCCGGATGGGCACCACGCTCACCGCCATGCTGTGGTCGGGCGAGTCCGTGGCGCTCGCGCACATCGGCGACTCGCGCGGCTACCTGCTGCGCGACGGCGAGCTGTTCCAGATGACCCAGGACCACACGATGGACGAGCTGCTCAAGGCCGAGGCCGAGCAGGCGGGCCAGACCGCCGACCCGGCGGAGACGTCCCGGCTGTCCCACGTGCTGTACCGGGTGCTGGACGGGCGCGAGGACCGCGAACCCGACCTCCGGCTGCGCGAGGGCCGCCTCGGCGACCGCTACCTGCTGTGCTCGGACGGGCTCAGCGGCCCGGTCGACGCCCAGCGGATCTACGAGATCCTCTCGGCGGAGGCCGACCCGCAGCGCGCCGTGGACCGGCTCATCGAACTGGCCCGCGAGAACGGCGGCCCCGACAACATCACCGCCGTCGTCGCGGACGTCGTCGAGTCCGAGCACATCGGCGAGCCCGACGCGCCGCGCGTGGTGGGCGCCGCCGCGAACGCCTGACGCCGCACACCGACCCGGCGCGCGTCCCGGACGCGAACACCACTCCTCCGCGCGCCGCCGACCCCCGCCACACCCCGCGCCGTCCTCCGCACGACCGCGCCGCTGTGCGACCGTGCCGTCCTCTGTGTGACCGCGCCTTCTGTGTGACCGAGCCGTCCCCGGCGCCGCGCTGCGTCGTCTTCCGTACTGCGCCGTCCTTCGTGCGGCTTCGTCCTGTGTGCCGGGTCGTCCTTCGCGCGACCGCGCGTGCTCCAGTGCTTCGTGCCGCCTCCGCTTCGCGAGTCGCGGCCGCCCTTCCTGCTCAGGTTGCGCCGCGCGCGGCGTTCGCTTCGCGTTGTTCCTGTGCTTGCGACCTTCTGCGGGTCGCGTCGTCTGGTTTGTGGTTCGTGTCCTCTGCTGTGACCTGCGGGGTTGTCTCCGGGTTCGCCGTCGGGTGGTGGCGGTGCGCGCGTCGTGGATGATCCAGCGGGGCGGTCCGGACGTTTTGCTCGTAGATGGGGCAGGAAAGGTGCCCATGTAGCTGGCACTTTGTCCTACTCTTGCCGTGAGGTGGTGTCCTCACGCTCTTGGTAACGGTCCCATCGCGGATGGTCGCGGAGACTTGACCCACCTCGGGGTGAACCCGGTATATGGGTCACTCGGACGAATGTCATCGAGGCGGAGGAATCCTTGGGGGGAGTGCCCGGGGCGGCGGCTGCGGGCGTACCGGACGGTGCGCTCGGCGGGATCGTCAGCCGGACCCTCACCGCGGCGCGGCACGGCCCCGTGGGGGTACTTCTGCGCGTCGCGGCGATGGCCATCGCGGCCGTCGGCGCGGCATGGATCCACCGTGTCAACGACCCCGGCGTGCTGTGCCCCCTCCGGGCGCTCACCGGCATCCCGTGTCCCGTCTGCGGCGGCACCACCGTGTTCATCGAGTTCGGGGCGGGCCGTCCGGCCGAGGCCGTGCTCGCGAACCCGGTGGCGCTCACCGCCGCGGCCGGCGTGGCCCTAGCGCCGCTGGGACTGGGTGGACGGTGGTGGGCACTCCAGCCAAGGACCCGTGCCTGGTTGCTCGGCTCCGCCCTCGTGGGGTCGGAGTTGTGGCAGCTCGTCCGGCTCGGTGTTCTTCGAGTTTGAGCCGATGTCCGTCGTCGGTCAGACTTGCGGAGCCCTCCGGGTCCGGCGGGCGTCACATATCCACAGGGTCAATCAATAAGGAGCAAGTGTGGGTAACCCCTACGACCCCTACGGTCAGCAGCCGGGCTACGGGCAACAGCAGCCCGGGTACGGCCAGCCGCCCGCCCAGCCCGGTTACGGTCAGCCCCCGGCGCAGCCGGGCTACGGTCAGCCTCCCGCCCAGCCTGGATACGGCCAGCCCCCGGCCCAGCCTGGTTACGGTCAGCCTCCGGCGCAGCCCGGGTACCCGCCCGCGGCGCAGCCCGGTTACGGCCAGCCTCCGGCGCAGCCCCCCGGGCAGCCCTACCAGGAGGTGCACCACCACCACTACGGCTCCACCGGCCAGCTCGCCGAGTGGGGGTCGCGTGCGGGCGGCTACATCATCGACTACCTGATCTTCGGTGGTCCGCTGTTCGTGCTCTACCTGCTCGGCGCGCTGCTCAGCAGCTCGGGCGGCGGCGCGGCGGTGCTCGGTCTGCTGCTCATCCTCGTCGGCGGGTTGATGTCGTTCGCCGGGGGCCTGTGGATCTGCTACCAGGAGGGCACGACCGGCCAGTCCATCGGCAAGCGGCAGATGGGCATCCGCCTCATCAGCGCGCAGACCGGGCAGCCGATCGGCTTCGGCATGGCGTTCGTGCGCAAGCTCGCGCACATCGCCGACAGCTTCCTGTGCTACCTCGGCTTCTTCTGGCCGCTGTGGGACGAGCGCAAGCAGACGTTCGCCGACAAGATCGTGAACACCATCGTCGTGCGCGCCTGACCGCCCGACGGTACGAGCGGGGCGTTCCCATCGGGGACGCCCCGCTTTCGTGCGTCCGGGACCGGTCCTAGGGCACCGGGTCGAAGGCGCTGTTGCACGCGGCGACCAGTGCCCGCCGGACGGCGCGGTCGAGCAGCCGCAGCGCCTCACCCCGACGGAACATCTGGTCGGCGGTGAGGCCATGGTCGTCCAGCCGCCGGGCCAGGTCCACGACGAGGGAGAGCCGTCCGGCGAGCGCGGCGAGCCGGTGCGCGCGGGGCGGGTAGCCGGGCGCGAGCGGGTGGTCGCCGCGGTGCGGGTCGCGCAGGTCGGCGAGCGCGTCGGTGATCTCGGGCGGGACGCCGGACACGCCGTCCACCGTGAGCAGCGCCTCGGTCGCGTCGCGCATCGCGAGCGTGAGCTGCCGGTCGGCGTCGGCGAGGGACGGGACGTCGGGCAGCCCCGGCGCCGCGCCCCAGGTCGTCCAGCGGACGCCGACGTAGGACGAGCCGCGCCGGTCCTCGGACGGCACGAGCCCCATCGCCCGCTCCCGCAGCTCCCGCTCGCCGAGCTGGACGACGACGGCCGCGCCCGCCTCGATCGCCGCGCGGTTGAGGTCGGGCGGGCCGGTCAGCCCGAGCGGGTCACCCGGCGCGGGCAGTGCCAGCCGGAACGCGCTCATGCCCGCGACGCGCAGGTCGCCGAGACCGCGCCGGAGCGTGACCTCGGCGGGCTCGCCGCCGAGGATCTGCGGCCCCGCCGCCTTCTCGACGGCGTCGACGGCCTCGTCCAGACCGACGTGCCCCGTCAGCCATGCGTTTCCCCACGCCACCAGCGCGGTCGCGACGTCGTTGCTCATCCATCCCCGAAAATCCCCAGTGGGCATGCGATCCACGATAAGCGCTCCCGTCGCCGGCGCCACCGCACGTGTGCGCAAGGCCCCACGGAGAGGGGAGCCCGCCGGGCCATGCGCGCCGCCGATCGCATAGGTTCTTTCCTGAGAAACAGGCCACCTGGATTGCGGGATCGAGGTCGAGGGCGCGCGATGACCGGCGAGGTACTGCAGCTCCACGGAGTCGGGGTGACGCGCGGCGGCGCCGACCTCCTGCGCGATGTCACGTGGACGGTGAACGAGAACGAGCGCTGGGTGATCGTCGGCCCGAACGGCGCGGGCAAGACGACCCTGCTCCAGATCGCGGCGGCGATGCTGCATCCGACGCGCGGGTCGGTCGAGATCCTGGAGGAGGAGATCGGCAAAACCGACGTCTTCGAGCTGCGCCCCCGGATCGGGCTGGCGAGTTCGGCGGTGGCCGAGCGGGTGCCGACGTCGGAGAAGGTCATCGACCTGGTCCTGACCGCCTCGTACGCGATCCTCGGCCGCTGGCAGGAGGAGTATGAGTCCACCGACCTGACCCGGGCGCTTGCGCTGCTGGACGCGCTCGGCTGCTCCGACCTGATCCGCCGCACGTTCAGCACGCTGTCGGAGGGCGAGCGCAAGCGGGTGCAGATCGCCCGCGCGCTGATGCCCGACCCGGAACTGCTCCTGCTGGACGAGCCCGCCGCCGGGCTCGACCTCGGCGGCCGCGAGGACCTCGTCTCCCGGCTGGCCGGCCTCGCCGACGATCCGGCGGCGCCCACGATGGTGATGGTCACCCACCACGTCGAGGAGGTCCCGGACGGGTTCACCCACGCGCTGCTGCTGCGCAAGGGCGAGGTCGTGGCGCAGGGCAAGGTCGACGAGGTGTTCACCGAGGAGCACCTGACGTCGTGCTTCGGGCTGCCGCTGACCATCGACCGGCAGAACGGCCGCTGGTACGCGCGCGCCGTCCGCTGACCCGGCGAACCGTCGCGCGGCCCTCTGACCCGGGGTTCGCGCGCGGGAGTGACCCCCCGTTCACATCGCGTGGCGCGCGGTCTCTACCATCGGGAGCGCAGTTGAGGAACCGCTAGCGCTTGGATGGGACGCCCTTGAACGTGCTCGACGCGCTCGCGGTGTTCGCGGCCGGGGTCGCCGCCGGCGGCATCAACACGATCGTGGGGTCGGGCTCCCTGATCACGTTCCCGACCATGCTGGCGCTCGGCTACGTGCCGGTGGTCGCGAACGTCTCGAACAACATCGGGCTCGTCATGGGCAGCGTGACCGGCGCCTACGGGTACCGCGAGGAGTTGAAGGGGCAGCGGGAGCGGCTCGTCCGGCTCGGCAGCGCGTCGGTGGTCGGCGCGCTGGTCGGCGCGGCGCTGCTGCTCGGGCTGCCGGCGGGCGCGTTCCAGGTGATCGTCCCGGTGCTGATCGTGATCGCGCTCGTGCTGGTGGTGGTGCAGCCGAGGCTCCAGGCGTGGACGCTGCGCCGCCGCGACGGCGAGGGCCGGGCGCACGGCGGCCCCTGGCTGTGGACGGGTGTGCTGCTCGCGGGCGTCTACGGCGGCTACTTCGGCGCCGCGCAGGGCATCGTGCTGATCGCGCTGCTCGGCATCGCGCTCGACGACGACCTCCAGCGCGTCAACGCGGCCAAGAACGTGCTGTCGGCCGTGGTGAACGGCTCGGCGGCCATCGTGTTCATCGGAATGTGGCTCTTCGCCGACACCCGGATCGACTGGCTCGCGGTGCTGCTGATCGCCGCCGGGTCCATCCTCGGCGGCCTGGTCGGGGCCCGGGTCGGGCGCCGGATCCCGCCGCTCGTCCTGCGCGGCGTCATCGTCGCGGTGGGCCTGGTCGCGATCGCCAATCTTCTGCTCTGACCTGCGGTTTCGTGCCGCTCGGGCGGCCCCGGGAAGGGTTGCCGGAGCCGGTTCGCGGGTATAAGTCGAATATATGTTCGACTACCGGAGGAGTCGCCGATGAAGGGTGACAGGGTCGAGATCATGATCGACGCCGGCGGTGAGGGAACGCGGACCTACGAGGTCCTCGCCACCCGGGCCGGGCGCCGGGTGGAGGTGGCGACCAGGCGCGGCGTCGTGGAGGTCAGCGAGGTCACCCGCACGGGCACCGCCGTCCGCACGGCGCGGTTCATGGCGAGCCGCGTCCTGGCCCTGGTCGAGTACCCGAGCGCGGACGCCGCCCAGCCCGACGAGACGGACTGACCCCGCTCAGCCGATGGGGCGCACCTGCACGAGGCCGTCCTCGGTGACGCGGCTCTCGAAGGAGGGCTGGCGGCCGGTGGCGGGGCCGTGCACGACCGAGCCGTCCACGACGCGGAACGTGCTGCCGTGCCAGGGGCAGACGACGCAGACGACCGCGTCGTCGTCGGTGACGATGCGCCCCTGGTGCAGCGGGCCCGCGAGATGGCTGCACCGGTCGGCGAGGACGTGGATCTCGTCCCCGGTCCGCAGCACGAACAGGCTGATGTAGCCGAGGCGCCGGTGCACCGGCCAGCCGTCGGGGAGGTCGTCGGCCGGGCACAGGTCGTGCCAGCCGAGCGCGACCAGGTGCGCGACCTGGTCGGCGTGGTTGGCGCCCGCCGCCAGTCGGAACGCCAGGTGCCCGCCGAGGTAGCCGCCCGCCAGCAGCGCGGCCAGGCCCGCGAACCCGAGGGCCCGCCCGGTGCCCTCCCGGCCCCGGGATCGTGCCACCAGCGACGCCGAGTACAGCGTGCTCGCCGTCAGCATCCCGGAGGCGTGCACGAGCCCGACGCGCTGCTGCTCGCGGTGCAGGGCCGACCAGTCGGAGAGCCCGGCGAGCGCGGTCGGGACCGCGCCCGCCAGGCCCGCCGCGACGAGGATCCGCGCGGCGCGGCCGGTGCCCGGCAGCAGGTCGAGGACGCCGGCGGAGATCCAGCAGCCGACCGGCACGTCGGTCAGCGGGGGGTGGGCGGGATGCCCGAACGGGACGCCGTGCAGCGTGTCCTTGACCGGCCCGGGACGCAGTGTCCGGCGGACGGCCGAGGAGATCAGCCGGATCGTGTGGTCGAGCCCCCGCGCGTGCTCCAGCCCCTCGGCCGCGTCCACCAGCCGCTGGGACGCCTGCGGCCCCGGCCTCCGGAAGATGTTGCTCGCCCGTCGGTTCATGTCCCTCCTCGGGTGCGTGCATATTCACGAAGTCACGGCGGTGTCATCGGGCCCCGGCCCGCGCCTGGCGGGCCCGGGTCGTGACCGTCCCCCGGCGAGCGCGGCGACGCTTCGCGATCCTCCCCGCGGGACCCGCCTCCGGCGTCGCCCCACCGAGAAGGTAACGCGCTCGCGCGACGGCTCAGGCCATTTCACGACACACCCTAGCCTCCGCGTTCCCCGGCGGCCGTTCTGGTGAGCTTACCTGCAGGTAGAGGGCCTAAACCGGTCGAAATGCGCAGTGGCCGCGGGGCCTGTCGCGCCGTCCGTTCCGGGGTTACCGTGAGAGGTGAGGACATCGGCCGCCTCAGGGAGCCGCTATGGAGGCGTGGATCGCCTGGCTGCTGCTGGCGGCGCTGCTCGGGCTCGCCGAACTGCTGACGCTGACCCTGGCGCTCGGGCTGCTGGCCGCCGCCGCGCTGGCCGCCGGGCTGGCGGGAGCGCTGGGCCTGCCGCTCGGCGCGCAGGCCGCGGTGTTCGCGGCCGGGTCGGTCGCGGGCCTGGCCGTGGTGCGGCCGCTCGCGCGGCGGCACATCCGGCAGGCGCCCGCGTTGCGCAGCGGCACCGCCGCGCTGGTCGGGCGGGAGGCGCTCACGCTCACCGAGGTCAGCCGCTCGGGCGGCCGGGCCAGGATCGGCGGCGAGGAGTGGACGGCCCGCCCCTACGACCCCGACCTGGTCATCCCCGCGGGCACGCCCGCCGACGTCCTCGCCATCGAAGGGGCCACGGCCCTGCTGTACCCGCTCGGGGAGCCGTCATGACCGACATCGCGATAGCCGTCCTCGTCGTCCTGGCCGCCGGGGTGGTCGTGCTGGCCACCGCCGTGATGCGGGCGGTGTGGATCATCCCGCAGGCGCGGGCCCGCAACGTGGAGCGGCTCGGCCGCTACCACCGCACGCTCGAACCGGGGATCACCTTCGTCGTCCCGTTCGTCGACCGCGTGAAACCGCTCATCGACCTGCGCGAGCAGGTGGTCTCGTTCAAGGCGCAGCCGGTCATCACCGAGGACAACGTCGTCGTGCACATCGACACGGTCCTGTTCTTCCAGGTCACCGACCCGCGCGCGGCCGACTACGAGATCGTGAACTACATCAAGGCGATCGAGCAGCTCACCGCGACGACGCTGCGCAACGTGATCGGGACGCTGGACCTGGAGGCGACGCTGACCTCCCGCGACCGGATCAACACGGCGCTGCGCGGCGTGCTGGACGACGCGTCCGGCAAGTGGGGCATCCGGGTGACCCGGGTCGAGATCAAGGCGATCGAGCCGCCGCCCTCGATCAAGGACGCGATGGAGAAGCAGATGCGCGCCGAGCGGGAGAAGCGCGCCGCGATCCTGACCGCCGAGGGCGCCCGCCAGTCCAAGATCCTCACCGCCGAGGGCGACAAGCAGTCGGCGATCCTGAAGGCCGAGGGCGGCAAGCGCGCGGCGATCCTGGAGGCCGAGGGGCAGTCGGCGGCGATCGCGCAGGTCTTCGAGGCCGTCCACGCCGCCGACCCGGACCCGAAGCTGCTCGCCTACCAGTACCTCCAGACGCTGCCGAAGCTCGCCGAGGGCCAGGGCAGCACGTTCTGGGTCATCCCCAGCGAGGTCACGGCGGCGCTCCAGTCCGTCTCGAAGGCGTTCGAGGGCTCCCTGGACGAGGTCACGTCGTCGATCACCCGCGCCGCGCGTCCCTCGCCCGACGTCCCGGCGCAGGCGGAGCGGCGGAAGCTGTCCGGCGACGATGTGGCGCCCTACGAGCTGGCGCCGGGCGAACCCCACGGCGTCGCGGACCGGAAGGCGCGCTAGACGCCTGAGGGGGCACAGGGACCCGAGTTTCCCTGTGCCCCCGGAGGGCGCGAATGCCGTGGACCGCCGTCGGCGGTCGGGCGGGCTCGCCACGACGTGATCGTGCCGTCGGCGGTCGAGCCCACAGTGGCACGGTAGCCGCCGGCGTCCACGATCGCCAGGAGGCCGCCGCCGACGTTTCCGGTCCGGGCGGCGAAAAGGGGCGGCCCCGAGCGGGGCCGCCCCTTCGCGCCGCTGGTCAGGTGCCGTTGATCCCGAGGCCAGTGGCGACGCGGTCGCCGAGGTCCTTGTGCACGTTGCGCCAGTACTCGACGACGCGCCTCCTCATGTCGGCGGTCACCTCCGGGGCCGAGGCGTGGCCCACGATGTTGGAGACCATGTGGTCGCGGTCGGTGCCGGACAGCACCTTCTCCCACAGCGTGCGGGGCTGGCCGTGGTCGTCGTCCTCCGCGTGGAGCGTGTAGGCGCTGCGGATGATCTCGCCTGCCACCCCGTGGCCCTCGCCCTCCCAGCGCGCCGGGTCGGCGGCCGGCCCGCCCGCGCTGTTCGGCGCGTAGACCGGGTCGCCGGAGTTGGCGTAGGCCATCGCGCCGTCCTTGTTGTAGGAGTGCACGGGGCTCTTCGGGCGGTTGACCGGGAGCTGGAGGTAGTTCGCGCCGACGCGGTAGCGGTGGGCGTCGGGGTAGGAGAACAGCCGCCCCTGGAGCATCTTGTCCGGGGAGGCGCCGATCCCGGGGACGAAGTTCGACGGCTCGAACGCCGCCTGCTCGATTTCGGCGAAGTGGTTCTCGGGGTTCCGGACGAGCGTCCACCGGCCGATCGTGATCGGCGGGTAGTCGCCGTGCGGCCAGACCTTGGTGAGGTCGAACGGGTTGAACCGGTAGTCCGCCGCGTCCTCGAACGGCATGACCTGCACCTGGACCGTCCAGGACGGGTGGTCGCCCTTCCTGATCGCCTCGTGGAGGTCGCGGAGGTGCGCGTCGGGGTCGACGGCCTGGAGCGCGGCGGCCTCGTCGGCTGTGTAGTTCTTGATCCCCTGGTCGGTCTTGAAGTGGTACTTGACCCAGAACCTCTCCCCGGCGGCGTTGTACCAGAGGAACGTGTGCGAGCCGTGCCCGTTCATGTGGCGCCAGGAGTACGGCGTGCCCCGGTCGGTCATGAGCAGCGACACCTGGTGCGCGCTCTCGGGCGAGAGCGTCCAGAAGTCCCACTGCATGTTGTGGTCGTGCAGGTTGGTGTCGGCGCGCCGCTTCTGGGAGTGGATGAAGTCGGAGAACTTCTGCGGGTCGCGGATGAAGAAGACCGGCGTGTTGTTGCCGACGAGGTCGTAGTTGCCGTCCTCGGTGTAGAACTTGATCGCGAAGCCGCGCGGGTCGCGCGCGGTGTCGGCGCTGCCGAGTTCGCCCGCGACCGTGCTGAAGCGCACGATCGACTCGGTCCGCGCGCCCTTCTGGAACAGCTTGGCCTTGGTGAACTGGCTGACGTCCTCGGTGATCTCCAGGACCCCGTACGCGCCGCCGCCCTTGGCGTGGACGACCCGCTCGGGCACGCGCTCGCGGTTGAAGTGCGCCATCTTCTGGATGAGGTAGTGGTCCTGCATCAGCAGCGGGCCGTTCGGGCCCACGGACTGCGAATGCTCGTCGCTCGGGGCGGGGTTCCCGGAGTCGTTCGTGGTGGTGGGCCTGTCGGACATGGCGCGGTTCTCCTCGCTCCGTGGGCGCTCTGGATCGTCTGGGTCAGCGGTGTCTGAGTGATCCCAACCTATCCGCTTAACTTGAATGGCTCAAGTTTAGGAACTTTGCGCCTTTGGTCGCCTCGGGTCCGGTGGCGGGTGATCCGCGAACCTTCGCTTGATCACCCGAGTCCAAGCAGGCACGACGAGCGGGAGGCGGACATGGGGACCGGACGTGGGACGAGACGGGCGTTCGCCCTGCCGAAGTCGCCTCTGCTCGCGGCGGTGGCGGCGGCGACGCTGGCGACGGCCGGGTGCGGGGCGCTCGCCGACGCCTCCGGGTCGGCGGACGGCAAGCGGCCCGCGGGCAAGCCGTTCACCGTCGCCTTCGGCGGTGACGTGCACTTCGAGGGCGAGCTGCGGGCCCGGCTCGACTCCTCCCCCGACACCGCGCTCGGCCCGGTCGCGGACGGCCTGAAGCGCGCCGACCTCGCCATGGTCAACCTGGAGACGGCGGTCACCGAGGGCGGGACCCCGGCGCCGAAGCAGTTCACGTTCCGGGCGCCGCCGTCGGCGTTCCGCGCGCTCCGGTCCGCCGGGGTGGACGTGGCGACGATGGCCAACAACCACGGCATGGACTACGGGGTCACCGGCCTCCAGGACTCCCTCGCCGCCGGGAAGCAGGCCGGGTTCCCGGTCGTCGGCATCGGGCGCACGGCCGACGAGGCGTTCCGCCCCTACCGGACGGCGGTCAACGGCGCGAAGGTCGCGGTGATCGGCGCGACCCAGGTGCTGGACGACAACCTCGTGCAGGCGTGGACGGCGACCGACGCGGGGCCGGGCCTCGCCTCGGCCAAGGACGCGCCGCGCCTCGTCGCGGCCGTGCGGAAGGCCCGCGAGGCCGCCGACGTCGTGATCGTCGACCTGCACTGGGGGCAGGAGCTGAACCCGTGCGCGACCCCCGTCCAGCGGCAGCTCGCGGCGCAGCTCGCCGACGCCGGGGCGGACGCCATCGTCGGAAGCCACGCGCACGTCCTGCTCGCGGGGGGATTCCTGAAGGGCAAGTACGTCCACTACGGGCTCGGCAACTTCGTGTTCTACAACTCCTCCGGGCGGACGGCGCAGAGCGGCGTTCTGACGTTGACGTTCGACCCGTCCGCGAAGACGCGGCGCGTGACCCGGGCCGACTGGGCCCCGGCCGAGATCTCCGGCGGCGTTCCGCGGCCGCTGTCGGGCCCCGCGGCGCAGGAGGCCCGCGCGCAGTGGGAGGGCCTGCGCCGCTGCGCCGACGTCACGGCGACCCCCTGACCCCGCTCGCCGGGCCGACCTTCCGGCGAACCCCCTGATTTCGCCCACCGCGCGGGCGTCAAGGCGCGCCCATGATCATCCCTGCCGGCGGGCGGGTGCGGCGTCCTCCCGCTAAGCGGGGGTTTCATGTGAATCATCGGACGGTTGTTACATCCGGGGCCCTCTGGGTGCTACGGGCGGTTTCTGTCATGCTGGGCCCCAGCCGAACAGGGAGGTCCGATGCGCGGGAGAACGCTCGCGGTCACCGCCGTCGCCGGGGTGACGGTGCTGGTCGCGGCCGCGTGCGGGGGCTCCGGCGGGTCCTCAGGGGAGACGGACGCACGGGGCGCGACGCCGCCCGCCGCGTCCCGTCCGGCCGAGGGGCCCGCGAGCCCGAAGGCGGCGGCGGCCAAGAAGCCGATCGTCATCGCGTTCGGCGGCGACACCCACTTCGAGGGGCAGCTCCGCTCGCGCCTCGGCAGCCCGAGGACGGCGCTCGGCCCGGTCGCGGCGCAGCTCCGGCGCGCCGACCTGGCCATGGTCAACCTGGAGACGGCGATCACCACGGGCGGGACGCCCGCGCCCGGCAAGGAGTTCGCCTTCCGCGCCCCGCCGTCGGCGTTCACGGCGCTCCGGGGAGCGGGCGTGGACGTGACGTCCATGGCCAACAACCACGGCATGGACTACATGGAGGGCGGCCTCCGCGACACGCTCGCCGCGATCAAGCGCACCGGGTTCCCGGTCGTCGGCATCGGAAAGAACGCCGACGAGGCGTACCGGCCCTACCGGACGACGGTGAAGGGCAACCGGATCGCGATCGTCGGCGCCACCCAGGTGCTCGACGACAACCTGATCGAGGCGTGGACGGCGACCGACACCAAGGGCGGCCTCGCCTCCGCGAAGGACGTGCCCCGGATGGTGCAGGCGGTGAAGGAGGCCCGCAAGGGGTCCGACGTCGTGATCGTCCACCTGCACTGGGGTCAGGAGCTGAAGTCGTGCCCGCTGCCCCGCCAGCAGGAACTCGCGCGGCAGCTCGTCGCGGCGGGCGCGGACATCGTCGTCGGCGGCCACGCGCACGTCCCGCTGGGCGGCGGCTACATGAACGGCAAGTACGTCCACTACGGCATGGGCAACTTCGTGTTCTCGTCCGCGTCGGGGCAGACGGCCAACTCCGGTGTGCTGCTGCTGCGCGTCCAGAACGGCAAGATCACCGCCGACAGGTGGAAGCCCGCCCGCATCTCCGGCGGCCTTCCGATCCCGCTGACGGGCGCGGCCGCGGCGGCCGAGGCCAAGCGCTGGAACGGCCTGCGCGGTTGCGCCGGCCTACAGGCGCGTCCCTGACTGGACTCTCCCCTTAGGGGAGGGGCGAGGCTGAGGGTGTGAGCGAAGATCTCCTGCCCATCGGGCGGTTCGCGCGGTTGTGCAGGCTGAGCGTCAAGCAGCTGCGCAACTACGACGACCTGGGGCTGCTCGCCCCGGCCTGGATCGACCCATCGTCCGGTTACCGCTACTACCGCCGCGACCAGGCCCGCGACGCGCTGTCGATCGGGCTGCTCCGGACGCTGGAGGTGCCGCTGCCCGCGGTGGCGCGCGCCCTGTCCGGGGACGCGGCGGACGCCCTGCGCGAGGCCCGCGACCGGATCGAGGACGACCTGCTGCGCCGCCGCCGGGCGCTGCACCTCCTCGACCGGGTGCTGGCCGGGGGACTGCCGGAGGCGCGGGTGAGGACCGTCCGCGAGCCCGCCCGGCGGGTTCGGGTCGCGGCGGAGGCGGCGACGCCGACCACGATCGCGAGGGCCACCTCGGCGTGCGTGGCGCGGCTCCTCTCCGGCGGGACGCTGGAAGGGGCGCTGGTCGGGCTGTTCCCCCTGGACATGACCGACGGGTTCGACGTCCGCGTGGCCATGGAGGCGGCGGACGGCGCCGACCTGCTGCCCGGCGGCCTGTTCGCCGCCGCGACGCACGTCGGCCCCTACGAGGAGATCCAGCTCACGGTCTACGGGGTGCTGGCGTGGATCGGCGACCACGGGCACGCGCCCGGCGGTCCGGTCCGGGAGGTCTATCTGGACGACCCCGCGGCCACCGAGCCCGAACGCCTGCGCACCCAGGTGCTGATCCGACTGGAGGACGCGTGATGAACCTGTACGAAGCGGCCGGGGAGCCGGAGATCGCGGAGTTCGGCCCGGCCTCGGCCCTGTCCGTCTCCGGGCAGGGCGAGCCGGGCGGCGCCGCCTACTCCGCGAGCGTCGCCGCGCTCTACGCGGTGATGGGCGCGCTCGACGCCCCCATGGTGCCGCTGGAGGGACGCTGGTGGGTCGAGGACGAGCGGTCGCCGTTCGACGTCCCGCGTGAGGAGTGGCGGTGGCACCTGTTCCTGCGCCTCACCGGCGACGTCGCGCCGGGCGCGGTGGAGCGGGCGCGGGAGCAGGTGCGGGCCGGGGTGCCGGCCGCCGCGCGCGTCCAGCGGGTGGCGTTCACCGACGGGCGCTGCGTGCAGATGCTGCACAGCGGACCGTACTCGGAGGAGCCCGCGAGCCTCACCCGCATGCACGCGCTGATGGAGGCCGAGGGGCTCGTTCCGAACGGGCTGCACCACGAGGTCTACCTGACCGATCCGCGCGAGGAGGACCCGGAGAAGATCCGCGTGATCCTCCGGCAGCCCGTCCGGTGAACACCGATCGGACCCCGCGGGCGTAGGTTTCTCCTGGGCGGCACCTTCTGAACGGGAGAGGGCTGTGCGGGATTTCCGGGTCAAGTCGGGGGAGATCGAGCTGGCGGTGCGGGAACGCGGGGAGGGGAACCGTCCGACGGTGGTCCTCGTCCACGGGTATCCCGATACGGGCGCGGTGTGGGACGAGGTCGCGGACCGGCTCGCGCCCCGGTTCCGCGTGGTCACCTACGACGTGCGCGGCGCGGGCGCCTCGTCCGCGCCCCGGGACCCGCTCGACTACGGGCTGGACGCGCTCGTCGGCGACCTCGGCGCCGTCCTGGACGGGGTCGGCGCGGACGAGCCCGTCCACCTGGTCGGCCACGACTGGGGCTCGGTCCTCGGCTGGGAGGCCGTGATCGGCGACCGGCTGCGCGGCCGCATCGCGTCCTACACCTCGATCTCGGGCCCCGACCGGCGGCACATGGCCCGGTGGGTGCACCGGTCGCTGCGGTCGGGGCCGCGCGGTGTCGCGGAGGTCGCCGGGCAGGCGCGGCGCAGCGTCTACATGCCGGTCCTGCGGGCGCCGCGCGTCGGCGAGTTGATGGCGCGCGGCCTCGCGGCGGCGTTCGCGCGCGGGATGCGGGCGCGCGAGGGCGCCGAGCCGCGCCCCGGCCACCCCGCCGACACGCTGCCGCGGGACGCCGTGAACGGCCTCGGCCTGTACCGCGTGAACCTGGGCCGCGGCTCCAAGGCGGGCGCGGACGGCGACGGGAGCACGGACGTCCCCGTCCAGCTGATCGTCCCGATCAAGGACCGGTACGGCTCGCCGTCGCTCCTGCTGTCGGCGCGCGGCCCGGTCGCCCGCCTCTACGTGCGGCGCGCCCCCGCCGGGCACTGGGTGGCGCGCAGCCATCCCGACCTGGTCGCCCGCTGGGTCGCCGAGTTCGCCGAGCACATCGGCGGCGGCCCGGAGACGCCCGCGCTCGCCGCCGCCCGCGCCGCCGGGGAGCCCGATCTGGACTTCGGCGGCGACCTCGTCGTCGTGACCGGCGCGGGCCACGGCATCGGCCGCGCGACCGCCCGCGCGTTCGCCGCCGAGGGCGCCCGCGTCGTCGTCGCCGACATCGACGAGGTCGCCGCGCGGCGCACGGCGGACGAGATCGGCGACCGGGCCCACCCGTACGGGGTGGACGTGGCCGACGCCTCCGCCATGGAGGACTTCGCCGCGCACGTCCGCGACGCCCACGGCGTGCCCGACGTGGTCGTGAACAACGCGGGCATCGCGATGGCGGGCTCGCTGCTGGAGACGTCCGAGGACGACTGGGCCCGCGTCCGCTCCGTCAACCTGGACGGCGTCTACCGGGGCTGCCGCCTGTTCGGACGGCAGATGGTCGAGCGCGGCGAGGGCGGTCACCTGGTCAACGTCGCGTCCATGTCGGCGTTCGGCCCGAGCGCGGACACCCCCGCCTACAGCGCCACGAAGGCCGCCGTCCTGCACCTCGGCGGGTGCCTGCGCTCCGACCTGGAGCGGCACGGCATCGGCGTGTCCACGGTCTGCCCCGGCGTGATCGACACCGGCCTGATCAGCCGGACCGACTTCGTCGGCCTCCCGCCCGGCGCCGCCGCCGCGGTCCGCGAGCGCATGGCCGGGGCGTTCGAGCGCCGGGGCCACCCGCCGGAGAAGGTCGCGGCCGCGATCCTGCGCGCCGTCCGGCGGGACGCGCCGGTCGTGCCCGTCGGCGTCGAGGCGCACGCGGCCGGTGTCCTCGCCCGCGTGTCCCCGTCGGCGACGCGCGCCCTGGCCCGCGCGGGCCGCCGCGCCGGCGACCGCCTCCGCGCCGAACTCCAGCCCCGCTAGCGCACATCGCGGGCACGAAGGCCGGGCACGAAGGCCGGGTGCGAGGGCCGGGTGCGAGGGCCGGGTGAGAAGGCCAGATGCGAGGGCCAGACGCGAGGGCCGGGCGAGGAGGCCGGGTTAGAAGGCCCGGTGCGAAGGCCGGGTGCGAAAGCCGGGCCCGAAGGCCGGGCGCGAAGGCCAGACGCGAAGGCCGGGCGGGGAGGCCGGGTTAGAAGGGCGCGTGCGAGGGCCGGGCGGGAAGGGTGCGCCTGGCCTTCGTGCACCTGGCGGGACGGGTCCCGGGCCGTCCATGTGAGGCTGCTCCCATCCGACGCCGGGCACCGGCAGGAAGGGACCCAGATGGACACCTGCCCGCGCTGCCGGTCGGCCGACCCCGTCGAGCGGGCCCACGCGATCGTGGGACGCGGGACGCGGCCGCTCTCCGGCCTCCTGTGCCTGCCCGCCCCTCCGCCCATGCCGGGCCGGATCAAGGCGTACCGGGCCTGCGTCACCGTCGGGCTCCTCCTGTTCCTCGCGGGGCTCGGCTCCACGTCCGACTCCGAGAACCAGCGGGACGCGGTGGCGGTCCAGGTCGGGGCGGCGATGTCGACGATCGGGCTGCTCGTGCTCATCGTCGGGCTGATCCTGCTGGCGTCCTCGGGAGAGGTGCGCAGGCAGTGGCGGACGGCCGGATGGGTGTACCAGACCGTCCGGCGGTTATGGCCGCTGCTCGACTACTGCCATTACTGCAACCTCGTCTTCATGGCGGGCGGGACGTTCGGCGTCGATCCCGTCCATACGGTCCGCTTTCTGTGGGATGCCGCCGACCACACGCTCAAGGTCGGGGCCCCGAGACCTCCGGGGATGTGAGCCGGCCATCAGGTGTCGGGGAAACGGCGCTTCTTCGCGGAGTCGATCCACCACAGCAGCAGAAATCCGACGACGATGACGGACGACGACACCAGCCACCACGCGGGGCTCGGCAGGCGCGTCGGAAGCGACAGCGTCGGCTTGCCGTCCCACAGTTTCGCGACGAACGGCATCACGCCCTCGTGGAGCCCGACGATGAAGACCACCGCCGACAACCCGTCATAGGACTTCGGACTGTTCATACCCGCCAACGTAGGGACGCCGTCCGGCCCCCGATAGCGACCAAGGTCGATGCGCCGCGTCCAGTGGTTCACACGTCGAGGGCGCCGAGTCCGTCCTCCACGGCCTGGTCGAGTTCGACGCGCAGCTCGGTGCAGTCGCGCACCGGGTCTGCCCTGGGGCAGGTCAGCATGTGCTCCAGGAGGTGCTGGGCGGCCCGCAGGTCCTCGACCCTGCCCCTGATCGTCTCGATCGAGGCCTCCAGCACCTCGCGTCCCGTCGGCCGGTCGTCCGCCGGAGCCTCGCAGATCAGCGCGGCGGTGTCGGCCAGGCTGACCAGCCCGCGGTGGTGCAGCCGCTGGATGAGCGCGAGCCGCCGCAGTTCGGCGGGGCCGTACAGGCGCACGTTCCCCTTGCGCCCGGCGGACGGGAGCAGGCCCAACTCGTCGTAGTACCGCAGCGTCGAGATCGGCACGCCGAAGCAGCGCGAGACCTGGCTGATCGAGTAGCGCTCGTCCGTCATGGCCCCATCTTGCACTCAAGTGGACTTGAGCGTGCAGGGTGGACGCCGATCGCGAAGGAGCAGGCGGATGCGTATTGACGATGTACCCGTGCTGGTGGTGGGCGGCGGACCGGTCGGCTTGTCGACGGGACTGTTCCTCGCGCACTGGGGGATCCGGCCGCTGGTCATCGAGAAGCGGGACGGGATATCGACGGTGCCTCGGGCGAGCACCTCCCTCCGCACGCTGGAGGTGTTCCGCTCCATCGGCCTCGGCCCGGCGCTGGACGAGCTCGGTTTCGAAGGCGGCCCCCCGATGCGGACGGTCTTCAAGACGAGCGGTCTCGGCGCCACCCTCCAGCGGTCGGGCCCACCGGCGCGCTACGCCGCGATGCTGGAGAGTTGCAGCCCGGTGAACTCCCGGCTGATCCTGACGCACGACCAGATCCAAGGTCTGGCCCTGCGGGAACTGCGCCGCCGTGACGTGCGATTCGGCGTCCGCCTGACCGGCCTCGTCCCCGATACCGACCACGTGCGCGCCCAGGTCGTCGACGTCGCCACGGGCGAGGAATGGCAGATCAGAGCCGAGTACGTGGTCGGCGCGGACGGGGCGAGCAGCGACGTCCGCGAGTACCTCGGCATCACCGTCCCCGACCGGGAGGTCATCGCCCGTCTCGACACCGCGTTCTTCCGCGCCGACCTCGGGCCCGTCCTGACCGAATGGGGCACGCACATGTGCTTCGTGCGCAACGACGCCGTCTACGCGACGCTGATGTCGAAGAACGGCCGCGACCAGTGGTCGTCCCACATCATGGACCACCCCGGCAAGGATCGGGCGTCGCGCCTGTCGGAGCCCGAGACGCTCGCTCTGCTCCGGGCCGCGATCGGCGACGACACGGTCCCGATCGAGTTGCACACCGTCAACGCCTGGGAGGCGGCCATCGGAACGGCGTCGTCCTTCCGGAACGGCCGGGTCTTCCTCGCGGGCGACGCCGCGCACGTCCAGAGCTCGGCGGGCGGTCTCGGCATGAACACCGGGATCCAGGACGGCCACAACCTCGCCTGGAAGATCGCCGCCGTTCTGAACGGGCAGGCCGCGCCCGGCCTCCTGGACGGCTACGAGCCGGAACGCCGGGCCGCCGCCAAGGCGTCCCTCGCCCTCTCGCGCGCACTCCACCGGGGCTACCAGTCGCTGGAAGGCGACCCGGACGCCCTGTACGAGAAGATCGCCATCGCCTACCTGCGCGGCATGATGTGCTACGCCTACCCTCCGCACGACACGGAATCAGATGTCCTGGACGACGCCATCCGCCCAGGCCGCCGATTCCCGCACCGCTGGGTGGGGTCCGACTCCACCCTCGACCTGATCGGCTCCCGCTGGACCCTGTTCGCCGCGCGGGACCTGGACCGCTGGCGGACGGCGGCCGCCCGCCTCGACCCCCAGGTCCACGCCCTCGACATCGACGGCGCCGTACTCGTGCGGCCCGACGGCTTCGTGGCCTGGCAGGGCACCACGGAGGACTCCCTCCGGGCTCACTGGGGCTGATTGGGCGCGGGCGGCAGGACCGGCGGCGTGGCGGCCACCTGCGCCCGCCGCGCCGACCACCGCTGCCCCTCGCCCTCGGCGATCTCCAGCACCGTCGCGCACAGCAGCCCGCGCGAATCCCCGGCTTCCCCGTAGGGGCCGTGCTTCATTCCGTAGAGCGCGATCTCCTTCTCGATCTGGTGCCGCGCCTGCGCGAAACTCATCCAGTTCTCATGCCACCCGACGACCTGACGGATTCCGGTGACCAGAACCAGTACCGCGCCGAGGATCGCCGCGGCCGTCGCGCTCTTCCACACGACGGCCGAGACGGGAATCGCCGCCGCGACCAGGAGGCTGGACAGTTCGAGCCCGTAATAGCTGAACCGCGCCCGCGTGGCAGAGCGCGCGTACCAGCGCCACGTCTGCGACACCACCTCGGGGAACTCCTGGTCGGCCTCGACGATCCGCTCGACCCAATGCCCGTCCGTCCCGGCCACAGACACGTCCCTTCCGTCGTCGAGCACGCACGGCCGCCACACGCTGCGGCACACGGTGCCCCCGCCCTGCGGGGACTCTATCCGTCCCGACCACGGCCCCCCACCGACGAGCCGCAGCCAACTCATGCACCCCTCCTCTCCGCAGAAGAACCTCCGCTTGTCGAACCCGGCCCATAAACCCACGGTCTCCCTTTCTATGAACAGCAGTGATCACGGCCCCGAAGGGCTGACCTTCTGCCCTAGAACGTGTAACGCGCCCAGACCCATTTGCCGGACGGAGGCGTCCTGCGCACCCCGCACTCCGACGACAGCGCGACCACGATCGGCAGGCCCCACCCGCCGTCGCGCCCCCGCTCCAGCGCCCGCGCGTCCGGGACGATGTCGTCCAGGCCCAGTTCCTTGACGGGCCGGGCAATGGGCATGCACTCGGAGGAGTCCCACACCCGCAGCACGACCGAGTGCGGCTCCCGGCTGACCCACACCCGGATCTCCTTGGACGGCGCGGCCGCCACGGCATTCGCGACCAGTTCGCCCGCGATCAGAACCACATCGCCGGCGATTCCGCTCAGGCCCCACTCGTCGAGCCTGAACCCGATCAACGTCCGCTCCAGCCCGGGGCCGGTAGGCGCCGCCAGGCAGGTCATGTCCAATTCATCCGAGCTAATGGCATTAATCCCCACCTGGCGGCCCCTTTCTTTTGCCGTTCCCAAGACAAGGGTGACCGCCCCGGATTAATTTGTCGTGTGTCGAATAAAGACCCGACACAGCGGAGGTAGATCCGGTGGCTCCGATCGACTACCTGAACCCCGACGCGTCCTTCAAGCACTGGATCGCCTCTGACCTGCGCTTCTTCCGCGAGCGAGAGGAGTTGTCGCTCTCCCAGATGGGCCTGGTCATGAAGTGCAGCAGGCACACTGTGTCGAACATCGAGCACGCCCGCGACGGCTGGAACATGAACGAGGAGCAGGCCGCCCGCCTCGACGTCCACCTACGACTCAACGGCCATTTCGCACGCCTCGTCCGCTACGCCCGCACCGCCCACGACCCGGACTGGTTCGCCGAATACGCCAAGTACGAGGCAAAGGCCCTGGTCGTCCGCCTCTACCGCCTCTCCCTGATCCCCGGCCTCCTCCAGACCCCCGAGTACGCCCGCGCGATGATCAAAGAGTCCGGGCTGGTGCAGGACGTCGAAGCGGCGGTGGAGAGTCGTATGAAGCGGCAGGAGCTGCTTTCTCGCCCCAAGCCGCCGCCTATCTGGGTAGTGCTCGATGAGGGCATCCTCCATCGCCCGATGGGTGGCGCAGAAGTGATGTATCAGCAGCTCGCACGCCTTAGGGAGGCGGCCGAACTGCCCCATGTGACGGTCCGAACGGTTCCGTTGTCCGTGGGCTCCTATGTGGGGCTGGACGGCTCGTTCAACAGCCTGGCCATGGAGACCGAGGACCTCGCTTTCGTGGAGGCTCCCGGTGGCGGCAGGCTGATACAAGAGACCGCAGAAGTGCGCGGGTTCGGGGTACGTTGGGAGCGAATCGGGGCATGTGCCCTACCCCGAGACGCCAGCCTGGGACTCATCGATCAAGCGATGGAGCGGTTTGCATGATCATTTGGCGTAAGTCCAGTTACAGCGGCAGCGGTGCGGCGGGGGGTCAGGACTGCGTGGAGGTGGCGCGGCTCGCGGGCACCGTCGGCGTCCGGGATAGCAAGGCGCCCGAGGCAGGTCACCTGTCTATCACCCGCGAGGCGTTCGCCGTCCTCGTGGCCCGCTTGAAGCGGGACGAGCCGGACCGCTGATCCTCGGCGTTCCGGCTAGGTGCGTGGGGCGTACATGATGACGAGGACGCCGACCAGGCAGATGGCGGCGCCGATGAGGTCCCAGCGGTCGGGGCGGAAGCCGTCCATCACCATGCCCCAGGCCAGTGAACCGGCGACAAAGACGCCGCCGTAGGCGGCCAGGATCCGGCCGAAGTCGGCGTCGGGCTGCAACGTGGCCGCGAACCCGTACAGGCCCAGCGCGATGACCCCGGCGCCGATCCACCAGACGCCCCGGTGCTCGCGCACCCCCTGCCAGACCAGCCAGGCCCCGCCGATCTCCGCGACCGCCGCCAGCGCGAACAGGACCAGGGATCGGACGACCGTCATGATCAGAACCGTACCCGCCGCTGGTCAGGCGCACGTCCAGCACTGGCGCGGCCCCCGCGTCGCCTTGGAGGAGACCCCCGAGCTTTGTTTCCTACAGGTCAGCGGCGGCGTGGTCGGTGCCCCAGTTCCAGAGGGTTTGGAGGACGGGGCCCAGGCGGTGGCCGCTCGGGGTCAGGCGGTAGCGGGTTCGGGACGGCCAGGCGGGTTCGCGGTGGCGGGTGACCACGCCGGTCTCGGCGAGGTGGGACAGACGGTCGGAGAGCACCTTGTCGGAGAGCGCGGGCAGGGCGTCGCGGAGTTCGGTGAAGGTGTGCTCGCCGCGCAGGAGTTCGCGGATCACCAGCGTCGTCCAGCGGCCTTTAAGGGCGGCGAGGGCGATCTCCACCGGGCAGGACGGGGACGGTTCCGTGGTGTGCCCGTGCGGGTCGTCGGGCAGGCCCGGACGGGGGCGGCCAACCGTTTGGTGAGTCACGAGGGGGGCTCCTAGCGTTTGCCGTGTCCCCATGATTTCTACCTGGTGAGAGGGCGTGTGCGCTGATGGCGCGGAGTCTTGCGGTTCGGCCCGAGGATGTGCCCGCGGTGTTCGCCGAGCGGTTCAACAGCGGTGACACGGACGCGGTGGCGGAGGTCTACGAGGAGGGGGCGGTGTTCGTCCCCGGGCCGGGGGCGCCGGTGACCGGGCAGCTGGCACACGACGCCAATGCCCAGTTCGTCAAGATGAGAGTGCCGATCAAGGTGCGGCCCCGGCACGTCTACACGGCGGGCGATGTCGCGTTGCTGATCGTGGACTGGGTCATCGAGGGCACCGCGACGGACGGGAGTCCCGTGAACATCGAGGGGACCGCGACCGATGTCGCCCGGCGCGGGGCCGATGGGTACTGGCGGTACGTCGTCGACAACCCGTTCGGTGTCGCCGGCTGAGTCTCAGGTGGGCCAGGCCGCCAGGGCGAACTCGGCGGTCTGGGCCAGTTCGGCGGCGTCGGCCCCGTCGCGGGCGCGTTGGGAGATGCCGAGGATGACGGTCGCGTAGAAGCGGGCCAGGGCGCGGGGGTCGGCGTCCGGAGGGATTTCGCCGTCCTCCTGGGCCGCGCGGAATCGATTCTCGAACCGCTGGAGCTGGAGGGCGCGGAGGCCCTGGAGGAACGTGGCGACCTCCGCGTCCTGGGGGCTGATGTTGGTGGCCGCGCTGATCGTCAGGCAGCCCGCCGGGTGGGACGGGTCGGTGTACAGCTCGGCGGCCTCGCGCAGGATGCGCTCGAACGCCTTGTAGGCGGTGGGCTCCTCGGCGAGGGCGGTCCTCATGAACGCTCCGCTGGGGCAGTCGCCGTAGGCGAGGACGACCTCCTTGAACAGCGACTTCTTGTCACCGAACGCCGCGTAGAGGCTGCCCGGCCTGATCCCCATCGCCGCGGTGAGCTCGCCCACGGACGTGGCCTCGTAGCCGCGCTCCCAGAACAGCCGGGTGGCCTGGGCGAGCGCGGCGTCGCGGTCGAAGCCGCGGGGGCGGCCCCGGGCGGTGCCTGTTCTGCTCATGACCTCATTGTAGAGCGTTCACTCAAAAAAGTGTGCTACGGTCTTTCTTGAGTGGTCGTTCAAGAAACAGGGAGGCCCGTGATGGGAGCACTGGACGGCAAGGTCGCGCTGGTCACCGGGGGTAGCCGGGGCATCGGCCGGGGCATCGCCGAGCGGCTCGGACGCGACGGCGCGCTGGTCGCGCTCACCTACGCCCAGGCGAGCAAGGAGGCCGACGAGGTCGTCGAGCGGATCCGCGCGAACGGCGGCGAGGCGTTCGCGATCCAGGCCGAGTTCGGGCAGCGCGGCGACGCGGCCCGGCTCTGGGAGGCGTTCGACGCGCGGACGCCGCAGCCGGGTGTGGACATCGTCGTCAACAACGCGGCCAGGGGAAGCAACCAGGACCTCGCCTCGGTCACCGAGGAGGAGTTCGACAAGGTCTTCGCGGTGAACGTCCGGACGCCGTTCTTCATCATCCAGGAGGCGGTCGAGCGGATGCGGGACGGCGGCCGCATCATCAACATCTCCAGCGGGGCGACCCGGCTCGCGATGCCGAACATCATCGCCTACGCGCCCACCAAGAGCGCGGTGGACAACCTCACGCTCCACCTGGCCAAACTGCTCGGCCCGCGCGGGATCACCGCGAACTCGGTGGCCCCCGGCTTCGTCGACACCGACATGAACGCGGACTGGCTGCGCAACGACGAGGAGGCCTGGGCGCGGTCCGCCGCGGTCTCGGCGCTCGGACGCGTCGGGGAGCCGCGCGACATCGCCGACATCGTGGCCTTCCTCGCCTCCGACGACGCGCGCTGGATCACCGGTCAGGTGATCGACGCGACCGGCGGTTCGCTGATCTGACCGGCGGCCGGGCGCGGTCTCGGGTCCTCGCTCGGGGGCGAGGGCCCGAGCGAACGCGGCGGACGTTGATGCTCAACGGCCCGGTGTGATGCCCGGATCTTGAGGTGACGCCGTTCTGCGCGGGGGAGCCGAGTGCCGTCGGCGGATTCGCCTACCAGGCGGCGAGGCCCGCGCGATCGGCCTTTATGATCAGCGCGAATTGCGCGTACCCAACCCTCGAAATTATTCGGAGGGTTGAGTTGAAAACTGACGATTGACAGTGATTGGCGCGAAAGTTACCCTTCGTGAAATTTCTGGATCGGAGGGAACGCGTGCATAAGGGAATGCTCGTTCTCGGCGCGGTCGTCGCGGGGCTGACCGCGGCCGCGACCCCGGCCGGCGCCGGTTCGCGCCCCGCTCATGGCCCGGTCGGCGTCACCATCGTCATCGCGGCCGCCAACGGCTCCGGGTGCCCGCCCGGCACCGTCCGGACTCAGCTCGACCCCGACAGGGACGGCTTCAAGGTCGTCTATTCCCAACACATGGCCCAGGTCGGAGGCTCGTCGAGCCCTGCGGATTCGCGTAAGAACTGTCAAATTCTTCTGAAGGTACGTGTACCTGACGGTTACAGCTACGCGATCTCGCAGGTGCGGAGCCACGGCTACGCCCAATTGCAGGATGGCGCGAACGCTCTGCACAAGGGTGCCTTCTACTTCCAGGGCGTCCTTGACGGAACGAGGATCACGCATGAGTTGAAGGGTGCCTTCAGGGGCAGTTGGCGGTTCACTGACACCCTGCCCGTCCTCGACTGGACGCGATGCGGGGAAGAGCCCGATCTGATCCTGTATACGGAGTTGCGGGTCGATAAGGGGACATCGGATCCGGCGAAGGTCAGTTTCATCAGCATGGATTCCACGGATCAAGACGCTGGAACCACCTACCGGCTTGCCTGGAGGACATGTCCCTAGCCTGCGAACCGCCGTCCCGCGGCCCGAGGGCGGCGCGCTCACAGGACCGCGCCGAGGGCCTTCACCTTCTCCTGGGCCGCTGCCAGGGAATCGGCCGTCATCTGCTTGAAGCGGGCCAGGTGCGGGACGAGGCCGGTCAGCGTCATCTCCGCGTTGGCGAAGTGCACGTCGTCCTCGCTGAGCCCGAGCCTTCCGAAATAGGCCCGCAGGTAGGGCTCCTGGAAGTCGAGGGCCTCATTGGGCGTGCCGGGGCCGTAGGCTCCGCCGCGCGCGGTGACGACGACGGCGCGGGTCCCGCGCAGCACGTCCTCCATGTAGGCGCCCGGGAAGGTGATCCGGTCGATCCACGCCTTCAGGGACGCGGGCACCGAGTAGTTGTACATCGGGACGCCCAGCAGAATGGTGTCGGCGGCGTGCACCTCCTCTATCAGCGGCAGGGTCAGTGCCCACTCGCGCTCCTCGGCCGGGTCCTCGACCAGCGCGGCGACCTTCTCCGGCGGGACGAGCCCGCGGCTTTCCACGCGCCGTCCGAGCGCGCAGTAGGCGGCGGTCAGTGGCGGCGCCGGGTCGGCGGCGAGGTTCCGGTAGCGGTATCCGGCGCGGCCGTTCGCCGCCGTCCAGGTGTCGGCGAAGAGCCCGGTCAGCCTCCGGGTGATCGAGTCGCCGGAATGGCTTGAATCAAGGTGCAGCAGGGTCATCTCGTCCTCGCGCAATGGTGCCCGGCCGACCCGCGTGCCCGGCGGGCGCCGCTAGCATGGGCGGGTCGGCTTCCTCGTCCGTTCGTCGTTCTCCTCATTGATATGACGGCGGGTGGCGAGGGAAGGTGACCGATGGACGAGCGAGCCGAACTGGCCGAGCAGTTCGACCGTGCGCGCGGGCATCTGCGGGCGGTGGCGTTCCGCATGCTCGGTTCGGCGGACGAGGCCGACGACGCGCTCCAGGAGGCGTGGCTGCGCGCCGACCGGGCCGGGGCCGACGGCGTCGCGAACCTCACCGGCTGGCTGACCACGATCGTCGGCCGGGTCTGCCTCGACGTGCTGCGCGCGCGCAAGCGCCGTCCCGAAGACCCCTCCGACCTGGCCGAACTCGTCACGGTCCCGGACGCGGCCGACCCGGAGGGCGAGGCGGTGCTGGCCGACTCGGTCGGGCTGGCGCTGCTGGTCGTCCTGGACAGGCTCGGGCCCGCCGAGCGGGTCGCGTTCGTCCTGCACGACCTGTTCGCCGTGCCGTTCGCGGAGATCGGTGAGATCGTCGGGCGGTCACCGGCCGCCGCGAAGAAGCTGGCGAGCCGGGCGCGCGCCCGTGTCCAGGGCGCCGCGGCGGTCCCGGTCGACGATCTCGGCCGGCAGCGGGAGGTCGTGGAGGCGTTCCTCGCCGCGTCGCGCGCCGGTGACCTCGACGGCCTCCTCGCGGTGCTGGCACCCGACGTGGTCAGGCGCGACGGCGCGACCGTGATGCGCGGCGCCGGACGCGTCGCGCGCGAGACGCTCACCAACGGCGGGCTGGCGCGGGTGGCCCGTCCCGCGCTCGTGGACGGGGCGGTCGGGCTCGTCGTCGCGCCGCGCGGGCGGCTGCTGCTCGTCCTGCGCGTCGAGGTCAGGGACGGACGGGTCGCCGCGTTCACCGCGGTCAAGGACCCGGACGCGCTCAGCCGCGTCGACCTGGCCGTCCTCGATGCCTGAGGGCGCGGACCTTCAGCGCTCGGTCCGCGCCGCGTGCTCACCCAGTTCGAGCTCGATGAAGGCGCCGATCATCGCCCGCCACACCGCCTCGGCGACGTCCGGCGCCAGCCCGCCCGCCTCGGCGCGCTCGCGTGCCAGCGCGACGACGGCCTCCACCCGGCCGGGTGCGCGCACGGCCTGCTCGTCCCGCTTGAACGCGGCGGCCGCGCGCACCAGTTCCTGCCGCTCGGCGAGCAGCCGCACCAGCTCACCGTCGAGCGCGTCGATCCGCGCGCGGACCTCGTCCAATGTCTCCATGCCGCCATCCTCGCACCGCCACGCCCTCGCCCGACGCCCGCATCCCCCGTCTCAGGGGTATCCGCAATCCCCACTAAATACGAATATCGTTCGGATCTTTGGGCTTGTGGTGTTCTGAGCGGAAGAGTCCGGTGTCCGCGAGGAGGGGATCGTGGTCCGTGGCCTGCCGCGGCGTGTCCGGCTCGGGTGACAATGGTCCGGTGACCGAGATCCGGACCCCGCTCCGCCGCCTCCCCGCCCAGCGCCGCAGTGCCGAACGCGTCCAACGGATGCTCGACGCGTGCGCGGACATCCTCGACGAGGACGGCTACGACGGCCTCACCACCACGCGCATCGCGCAGCGCGCCGAGGTCGCGATCGGCTCGGTCTACCAGTTCTTCCCCGACAAGCGCGCGGTCGCCCAGGCGCTCGCGCTGCGCAACCTGGAGGTCTTCGGCGACCGGATCTCCCGGACGCTCACCGAGGGCGCCTTCGCGGACTGGTCCGACACGGTCGGCGCGATCATCGACATCTTCGTGGAGATGCACCGGACCGTTCCCGGCTTCCGCGTCCTGCGGTTCGGCGACGTCGCCGACGTCAACCTGCTCGACTCCGACGCCGACAACAACGCCGTCGTCGCCGGGCGGCTCCGCACGATGATCGTGGAGACGTTCGGCGTCAAGGACACCCCGGGCCTCGCGACCGCGCTCGCGATCGCGGTGGAGGCCGGCGACGCCGTCCTGAAGATGGCCTTCCGCCGCGACCCGGACGGCGATCCGGAGATCGTCGCCGAGGCCGAGCGGCTGATCCACGGGTACCTGGCCTCCCACATCCGCGAGTCCTGACCCCGCGCCGCCCTGGCGGCGCGGCGGAGCACCCCTGTCCTGCGTGGGCCGAATTGTCACCTTAAACGGATGATTTGTGGCAGACTCCGCCTTTGATTCGTCAAAATCACGATCAGGATGGGTGAGTTCGCTGGACGACGAGCGGCTCCAGACGCAGCACCGGCTGCTCGTGCGGCAGCGGCTGCGGTTCATGGTGAACCAGTACGAGGTGCACGCCGAGAACCCGGACGGGTCGGAGGGCGAACTGCTCGCGTTCGCGCAGCAGAAGCGGATGGCGTTCAAGGAGCAGGTCACCCTGTACGCCGACGACAGCAAGACGCGCCCGCTCCTCGGGTTCAAGGCGCGCAAGCGCATCGACCTCGCCTCCGCCTACGACGTCACCGACGCCGCCGGGCAGCCGATCGGCGTCTTCCGCAAGGACTTCAAGAAGTCGCTGCTCGCCTCCACCTGGCACCTGGAGCAGCCCGGCCTCGGCGTGACGACCGGCAGCGAGCGCAACAAGTTCGTCGCGGTCCTGCGGCGGGTCTGGGACCTGATCCCGTACGTGGACGTGCTGCCGTTCGCCTGGCCGTACCACTTCGACTTCTACGCGGGCGACCAGGCCGTGTTCTCGGTGGAGAAGAAGTTCGGGTTCCGCGACCGCTACCTCGTCGAGATCCGGGACCCGCGCCTCGACCGGCGCCTGGTGATCGCCCAGGCCATCGCGCTGGACGCCCTCCAGTCGCGCTGAGCGGGCGGGCCGCCCCGATGGAGCGGGGACGGCGCGGGAGGCGAAACGGCCGCGCGCGGGTATGGCCTCACCCGGCTTTACATGTTACGAAAGCATGTAAAGCATCTAGGGTGGAACACAGCCCGCAACCCCGCGTCCCCCGGCGTCGCGACCGAGCGGCGTCACGCCCGGAGGAGGCTTCCCCCGTGAGTTCCCATGACCTGTACACCACGCCGGTGCCGACCGACACGTGGAACGTCCAGATGGCGGGCCAGGCCCGCTTCTCCTGGGAGTACGACGACGGCCGCGACCGGCTGCTCGGCCTGTACCAGAAGGGCAAGGACAAGCAGTGGGACGCGCAGAAGCGCATCGACTGGGACATCGAGGTCGACCCGCTGAACGTCGCCGGGCTCCCCGACGAGTTCAACCCGCTGCTCGGCTCCGACATCTGGGACAAGATGTCGCAGAAGGAACGTGACGAGTTCGGCCGCCACCAGGGCTCGTGGCTGTTCAGCCAGTTCCTGCACGGCGAGCAGGGCGCGCTGAACGTGTCGGCGCGCATCGTCCAGTCCGTCCCCGACCTCGACTCCAAGTTCTACGCCGCCACCCAGGTCATGGACGAGGCGCGGCACGTGGAGCTGTACGGGCGGTTCGTCCAGGAGAAGATCGGGATGTACTACCCGATCAACCAGGACCTCGCGAAGCTGCTCGCGGAGTCGCTGGAGGACAGCCGCTGGGACCTGCCCTACCTCGGCATGCAGGTCCTGATCGAGGGCCTCGCGCTCGCCGCGTTCGGCGTCTACCGCGACCTGTCGACGAACCCGCTGGTCAAGCAGCTTCTCGCGTACGTCATGCAGGACGAGGCGCGGCATGTCGCGTTCGGCCGGCTCGCGCTCAAGGACTACTACGCCGAGCTGACCGAGAAGGAGCGCGCGGAACGCGAGGAGTTCGTCGTCGAGGGCTGCTACCTGATGCGCGACCGGTTCCAGGGCCGCGAGATCTTCGAGCAGCTCGACATGCCGGTCGACCGGTGCCTGGAATATGTGGACAACGCGCCGATGTACCAGCTCTACCAGTCGTTGCTGTTCACCCGGATCGTGCCCTGCGTCCGCGATATCGGGCTGTGGGGCGACAAGGTGCAGGCGGCCTACACCGACATGGGCGTGCTCGACCACGCCAAGGCGAGCCTGGACGAGTTGATGCACCAGGACGAGGAGATCGCCGACAAGATCGACGAGGAGCGTTACGCGGCCGAGGTGGCCGCCCGCAAGGACGAGATCGACGAGGCCATCGCGGTCGGCGGCACGGGCTAGCGCGCCGCGCGGGCCCGAGCGGGGCGCCCCCGGAGCGTGCTCCGGAGGCGCCCCGACGCATGTCCGGCGCCGTCCGCTTTTCCTCCGGTAAGAGCCGCCGAATTGCCGGTCTTATCGCCATGTAACGCCCGGCGGAATGCCACCGGTTCGTTCACCTGGATTCTTATTTCTCCCCCAACGGATTCGTGTAACGCCGGTGCGCGGGGCCTTCGTGTACTAACGTCCCCCGACGACGGTGCGCCGGAGAGTCGCGGGCGCACGCACACCGCGCAGGGTCCATCCGACAACCGGGGGAAACAATGAAGCGATCCGCCATAAGCATGCTCAGCGTCTCCGTCCTCGCCGGCGCGCTCACCCTTTCGACCGTGCCCGCGCACGCCGCGCCGCCCGCCCCCGGCGGCGGTCCGGTCGGCTGCGCGCTGGACGGCGCCGCCGACCTCCCGCTCGGAGCGCTGGGCGACCGGCCGGGCGACTGCCTGCGCGCCGACCGGCACGCGGGCCGGCAGGCGGGCAAGCCGGCGCCCTCCCCGCTCGACACCGCCGGGAAGCTCGTCAGGACGACACAGAAGGTCACCCACACGGCGAGCAAGGTCACCAACCGGCTGGGCGTGGCCGGGGCCGCCCCGGTCGGGAGGTATGCGAACGCCAGGAAGGCGCAGGTCGGCGGCGCCCCCGCGCTGCCGGGCGGGCGGTTCGTGAACGGGAGCCTCGGCCAGGGCGGCGGCATCCTCGGCGCGCCGGACGTCCCGGGCGTGGTCCGCTCCGCCGACGCCGCCGGGCTCCCGGTCGGCTCCTCGATGCTGTTCCCGCCCGCCGGACGGCGCGCGCTGCGCGACCCGGCGCCGGGCGGCGACCTGCTGGGGCAGGTCGGCCAGACCGCGAACTCCGCGACCGGCGGTGTCGGCGGCGTCCAGCAGTCCGTCGGGCAGGTCGTCACCGTGCTCAAGGCGACCTAGCGAACCCGCGTCCCGCCCGGCCTTTCACGGGCTCCGGGCGGGCCGGAGGGCCTGCGAGAACCGCCGAACGGGGCGTTCCACGTTGCGTGGAACGCCCCGTTTCGCTTCTCCCGGAGTGCGCGTTATTCCCCCGTGATCATGTCTTCCATGGCGGGTAAAGTCGATCTTCAAAAACGATGACCCAATGGAGTTGATCAGCTTCGGAGGGCAAAGAAGAGGGTGATAAACCCCACAAAGTGGGGCCGAGTGTCGTGATCTAGGCCGGACACGCCGTACGGTCTGGGACTTGTGCGGCGTCGCAGTTGACCAGAAATGAAAAAGCGTTCCCGCCGCACCTGCCGGACGCCGGATCCGCGATGACGCGGACACGCCTGATGAGCAGGCGAGCGGTAAGGGGAAACGGGGACGAGAGGTCGCCCGTGCCCGCCGCGACACGGTGGTGACCAACGCCGGGCGTCCGGGGCCCTGTCCCCGATCAAAGGACTCCTTCGTGGGTAGCCCTCGATTTCGCTTTCGCACGATCCTGATCGCCTCCGGCGTCGCCGTGGCCGTTCTCGCGGCCGGCGCGTTCGCCCTGTTCAACGGCGGCGGCTCCGCCGACTCGGCCGTTGCCGCGCAGACGTCACCGCAGGTGAGCGCGCCGGTCGCCGACCCACCGCGCAGCACGCCGACCCGGGCGAGCCGGGGCGGGGCGCGCTCTCCCGAGCCGTCCGCCAAGCCCGCTCCGAAGAAGAGCGCCAAGCCCCGGCACACGGTGAAGAAGAAGGCGAAGAAGCCGGCGAAGAAGACCTACAAGGTCCTCAAGTCGGGCGCGTGCACGGCCTCCTACTACTGGGAGGGGCAGATGACCGCGAGCGGCGAGCCCTTCAACCCGAACGAGTTGACGGCGGCGCACAAGACGCTGCCGATGGGCTCGAAGGTCCGCGTGACCAACACCGGCAACGGCCGGTCGGTCATCGTCCGCATCAACGACCGCGGGCCCTACGCGGGCGGCCGCTGCCTGGACCTGTCCAAGGCCGCGATGCAGAAGGTCGGCGGCACGGGCGCGGGCGTGATCCCCGTCCGCTACCAGGTGCTCGCGCGCGACTGACGGTCAGTTCGGGTGGACGGCCGTCGCCCGCGGTTTCGGCTCGTCATCGGGGACCGGCGCGGAAGCCGGGGTCTCCGGGAGGCGCAGCCTGATCGGCGGGACGTCGGCGGGCGGCCGCGGCCGGGGCTCGGCCAGCCGGTCGCGGAACCAGTCGGTGAGGACGCCGTCCACCCGCACGGCCTCGGTGATCGGCGGCAGCGCCTCGGTGCCGGGCTCGGGCGCCAGCGCGTGCCCCATCCGCAGCGTGACCGACTCGGCGGCGGGCGCGCCCGCCTCGCGCAGCCGGTCGCACAGCGCGGTCACCTCGCCCGGCGGGACGACCCGGTCCTTGCCGCCCGCGACGAGCAGCAGCGCGGTCTCGCGCGCGGCGATGTCGGGGGCGAGGGCGCCGAGGTCGAGCCGGTCGGCGAGGGCGCGGGACCGCTCGCTCCACGTCCGCTCGCGGGCGGCGCGCTTCTCCACGGCGCGCGCGGCGCGCGAGGGGGCGATGACGGGCGCGACGAGCGCGGCGGTCGTCACCGGGACGACGTCGCGGGCCAGCGCGAGCAGCGCGACGGCGGCGCCCGCGCTGAACCCGGCGAGCCCGAGCGGGCCGCCCGGCCCACCGGCCTCGCCGGGCAGGCCGAGGACGTCGCGGAGTTCGGCGACGACGGCGGGCAGCGTCTCGACGGCACGTTCCACAGCCGCGCCGTAGCCCTCGATCGCCTCGTTCTCCAGGATCGCGCCGGAGCCCAGGCCGCCGGGCGGGCCGCCGGGCAGGTCGAGGAAGACGCGCCACGCGGGCACGCCGGTCATCGGCACCGCCGCCGCCAGCGCGCGGGCCGTGCGCGGCGGGTCGAACCCCGGCCACGCGACGATCAGGCGGGTCGGCCCCGAGGCGACCACGTCGACGGCGGTCGGCGGCAGCGCCACATAGCTGACACCCGCCGCGCTGCCGTACAGGGGCAGGGACAGGTCGTGCGGATGGTCGCCGCTCATGTCGGTCAGCTCCCACGATGCTGGACGGCCGGGCCAGGGAGGCGGCGCTCCTCCCGCGAATCCCGCGAACCGAGCGAGGTTCCCGCGTCCATCCTCGCAGCGGACCGCGCGAACCGTGGCCGGATCGTCACCAGAGTGACGTAGAACTCACTTCGGGTAACTGAAAACCGCTGCGAAACGCCGGGCGGACCTGAACGCGAGCGGGCTGTGGCCGACCTCATGGGCCCTTTATTGGAACAATTCGGGCGCCTGTCGCGTCGTAAAGAGTCGTGGGCGCCGCGGGGGCGCGCCCCCCTAGCCCGAGGAGTACCTGTGGACAGGAAGCGCAGCGCGGCCGCCGCCGGGCAGGCTTGGCAGATCTACAGCGAGACCTTTCGCCCCGACGCGCCGGGCCTGTGGGAGCGGACGCGCGCCGTCCCCCGGATGCTGAAGGCCGTCCTGCGCGGACGCTACAAGGGCATGTCGTTCGGGACGCTCGGCCTGCTCGTGCTCGGCCTCATCTACATCGTGTCCCCGATCGACGCCATCCCGGACGTCTTTCCCGTCGTCGGCATCGTCGACGACACGGGCATGGCCCTGTGGCTCGCCGCCGCCCTCGTCAAGGCCGCCGGAGACTTCGTCATCTGGGAACGCGCCGGCCGCCCCACCGTCCTGGTCGGCGAGCCCGTCGACTAGACGGTGTTCATGAAGTCCCGGCCCAAGCCACTCGCCTGGCGGCTCGTACCTTGACCGCGCCTTGGCGGGCGCGGCATCGCTTCGCGATCTTCCCGGTGGGGGCTCGCCTCCGGCTTCGCCCCCACCGGTCAGCTAACGCGCCCGCGCGATGGCCGAGGCCACTTCGCGGCGCGCTCTAGGCGGGGCGGAGTTCGTTCGCGAAGCGTTCGGCGGCGGCCAGCATGATGGGGGCGACGTCGGCGACGGTCTCGCGGGTCATCCGCGCGGACGGGCCCGACACGGAGAGCGCCGTCAGCGCGGGGCCGCCGCTCAGCGCGACCGCTATGCAGCGCACGCCGATCTCCTGCTCCTCGTCGTCCAGCGCATAGCCCTGTTCGCGGATGCGCTCCAGTTCCGCCACGAGGACGTCGGGGTCCGTGTAGGTGTGGGGGGTGTGGGCGTCCATGCCCGTGCGGGTGAGGATCTCCCTGACCCTCCGCTCAGGCAACTGCGACAGCAGCGCTTTGCCGACGCCGGTGCAGTGCGGCTGGACGCGGCGCCCGACCTCGGTGAACATCCGCATGGAGTGCCTGGAGGGCACCTGGGCGACGTAGACGACCTCGTCGCCGTCCAGCACGGCCATGTTCGCGGTCTCGCCGGTCGCCTCCACCAGCCTCGCCAGGACGGGTCGCGCCCACGTCCCGAGCAGCCGGTTCGCCCCCTCGCCCAGCCTGATCAGCCGGGGGCCGAGGGCGTAGCGCTTGGACGGCTCCTGCCGGACGTATCCGTGGTTGACCAGCGTCCGCATCAGCCGGTAGATCGTCGGCATCGGCAGGCCCGAGGCCTCCGTCAGCTCCGAGAGCGCCATCTCGCCGCCCGCGTCCGCCAGATGCTCCAGCAGGTCGAACGCGCGCTCCAGCGACCGTACGGCCTCCGCCACCTGCGCCCCCTTCTTTCGGTCACCCGATTCTACGGAGAACTGATTTCGGTATACGAAACGCGGGTGCCGCGTTACTCATGGTCATGATCGGGCAGGACTGTCTACGCCCGGCGCCCGGAGCCGCCGCCCCCCTGGCAACGTACGACCGCGAGGGGGAACGGGTGCGCAGGGGGGCACGGAAGAGACGCTGGGGTGCGATCGTCGCGGGCGGGGTGCTCGCCGTCGTACCGATCGCGGCCCCGGCGGCGGGGGCCCGCACGGGAGCGGGCGTCCGCCTGGTCGCGGACTTCACCGCCGTCCCCGCCCCTGGCAAGGGCCCGGACTACGCGATGACCTACATCGCCCTCGTCCGCGCGACCGGCGGGACCGCGCACGGCACCGCCGTCCGCCTCACCGCCGACCGGCCCATGTCATGGACGAGGCACTCGGAGGGCTGCGCGCTGTCGGGCCAGGATGTCGACTGCCGCTTGGGCGATGTCGGCAAGTCGGCCGTGAAGCGCGTCGCGGTCGTGCGGGTGCCCGCGTCGGCGCTCACGT
This sequence comes from Actinomadura sp. NEAU-AAG7, assembly GCF_018603865.1. Classification (NCBI taxonomy): domain Bacteria; kingdom Bacillati; phylum Actinomycetota; class Actinomycetes; order Streptosporangiales; family Thermomonosporaceae; genus Actinomadura; species Actinomadura sp. NEAU-AAG7. The sequence continues at coordinate 326,308 of NZ_JAHFZY010000001.1, read as the reverse complement.
CCAAGGCGCTGAACGTGTCCCTTGTCGCGTCCGCGAACAACGCCTCCACGCGGACCGTGCGCACGGTCATCAACCTCTCGGCCGCGAAGCCCAAGGCGAAGCCGAGAGCGAAGCCCGGCGGCACTCGACCCGGCACGCATGGCAAGGCGACTCATGACGACCATTCCTGCGCTACGGAGAAGCCCGCGCAGTCCGAAGGGGTCGCGCCGCCCGCCGAGCCGGACCCCGGTGGGAAGCCGCCGGTGTCCAGCGAGCCGTCGGCCTCCGGTGAAACGCCGACCTCGCATGGGGGACCGGCCACGTCGCATCACAAACCGTCCGCTGGTGGGACGCCCAAGGGGAACGGCATACCGGCGGTGGGCGGGAAGCCCGAATCGTCCGTCGGCGGTAAGCCGAAGGTGAGTTCCGGTACGGCGTCCAGCGGCAAGCCGTCCTTCAAGAAGCCCTCGTCCAAGGGGGAGCCTCTGGAAACAGGGCCTTTGGAGGAGGACGCCGCGCCGTCCACGCATGCGGCGCCGGGGGTCGCGCCGCAGATGTCGGTAGCGCCCCGTCCGCCGGAGGCGGTGGTGCTGCCGCCGGTGACCGCGCAGCAGCAGCAGGCTCCCCGGCCGAACGGGGAGCAGATGACGCTGGTCTCACCGGCCGCGACCGACGACGAGGGCGACGGCACGGACTGGGCCCTCGTGCTCGGGATCGTCCTCATCGCCGAGATCGGGCTGCTGTGGGGGGCCGCGTGCGTCGGGCTGTGGAGGCGGCGCCTGCTGTTCAGGCGGACGCCCGACCAGGGCGCCGACGCGTAGCGCGCGGGCGGGGCACGCCGGTTCCGGACACGCGATTCGGCGGGGGAATGTCCTGCTGGAATGCCGTTTGGACGATGGTGTCACTAAGCTGACCGACTGACGGTGAACGTAGTCGTTACCGACAGGGGGTCCGGTATGTCTGAGGCGACGCTGCTGTGTCCGAAGTGCGGGGCGGGGCTCGACACCCATGAGCGGCACGGGGTCGTGATCGAGGAGTGTCCGGGCTGCAAGGGCGTCTTCCTCGACCGGGGCGAGTTGGAGCAGCTCATCGACGCCGAGAGCGAGTACCTCGCCACGCTGCCGGACGGGGAGAACCCGGACACGACCTATCAGGGACGGCACCGCAGGGGCATCATGGAGCGGATCTTCGCGTCGGACTGACCGCCTGGGACATGGGGAAATGTCCGGCTATCTGCTGGATTTTCGGCAGCAATGAGGGGACCAAAGGGCCGCCGCGCCCGGTGATCGCGGGCTACTATCGCGCCGTGTCCACCCCCTGGGCGGCTCACGATCATGGCGGCCCGTCCCCCCGGAGCTGACTGATGGCCTTAGGCTCGCTGCTTCCCGAACTCCTCCCCGGCGGTGCCGAGCGGACGCCGCTGATCGAGCGGCTGGCGCGATGGGCGCGGGACCGGCCGGACGCCCCGGCCTTCACCTTCGTCGACTACGCGCTCGACCCGTCCGGCGCGGCGCGCACGCTGAGCTGGGCGGAGGCCGAGCGGCGGGCGCGGGCGACGGCGGCGGGGCTGCGGCGGGCGGCGGGCCCGGGGGAGCGCGCGGCGTTGCTGCTGCCGCAGTCCCTGGAGTACGTGACGGCGATGCTCGGCGCCCTGTACGCGCACGTCATCGCGGTTCCGCTGTTCTCGCCCGACCTGCCGGGGCACGCCGACCGGCTGCTCGGCGCGTACACGGACGCCGAGCCGGCGATCGCCGTCACGACGCGGAGCGCGCTCCCGCACGTGGAGAGGTTCCTGGCCGACCACGACGTCCCGCGTCCCGGGCACATCCTGCTGGCCGACGAGACCGGGCCGGGGAGCTGGCAGGACGAGCCCACGGGGTTCGACGATCTGGCCTACCTCCAGTACACGTCGGGGTCGACGCGCCGCCCGGCCGGGGTGGAGATCACGCACGGGAACATGACCGCGAACGCGGCGCAGCTGTGGGCGCGGTGGGCGCCCCGCGGACCGGATCCGGAGCTGGTGAGCTGGCTGCCGCTGTTCCACGACATGGGGTTGGTCGCGACGCTGGCGCTGCCGCTGGTGCGGGGCGCCCACGCGGTCTACACCGATCCGCTGTCGTTCCTGAAGAATCCGCTGCGGTGGCTGGAGCTGGTCGCGGGGCGTCCCGGGAGGAACGTCTATACGGCCGGGCCCAACTTCGCATACGAGTACGTCGCGTCCACGGCGTCGCCGGAGGGGGTCGCGAAGCTCGACCTGTCGGGGTTGACGACGTGCCTGAACGGCGCGGAGCCGGTCCGTCCGTCCACGCTGGCGAGGTTCGCGGACGTGTTCGCCGCCGCCGGGCTGCGTCCGGGCGCGCAGGCCCCGGGGTACGGGCTGGCGGAGGCGACGGTGTTCGTGACGGCCGCCGCCGAGGACCGTCCGCCCCGGGTGGTCGCCGTCGACCGGGACGCGCTGACCCGCGACGAACTGCGCCCGGGAGGCACGGGCGAGCTGGTGTCGTGCGGACGCCCGTCCGGGCAGCTCGTCGCGATCGTCGATCCCGAGACGCGCGTGGAGCGTCCGGACGGCCGGCTCGGCGAGATCTGGGTGCACGGCCCGAACACCGCGCGCGGGTACTGGCGGAACGAGGAGCGGAGCCGGAGCACGTTCGGCGCCGAGCTGGCCGACCCCGGCGGGCTGCCGCCGGGGCCGTGGCTGCGGACGGAGGACATCGGTGTCGTCCACGACGGTGAGCTCTACGTCACCGGACGGATCAAGGACCTGATCATCGTGGACGGCCGCAACCACTTCCCGCAGGACATCGAGATGACCGCGCAGGAGGCGCACCCGGCCGTGCGCCCGGGGCATGTCGCCGCGTTCGCCCTGCCCGGACCGGACACCGAGCGGCTGGTGGTCGTGGCCGAGCGCAACCGGCGCGTCCCGCTCGGACGGCTCGACCCGCGCGAGGTGGCGGCGGCGGTGCGCGGCGCCGTCAGCGCCGGGCACGAGATGAGCGTCCACGACTTCGTGCTGGTCGAGCCGGGCGGGGTGTCCCGCACGTCCAGCGGGAAGGTCGCGCGGGACGCCACCCGGCGGCGCTACCTCGCCGGCGCGCTGCCGACGACGCGGGCGCGCCTCGCGGCCCGTCCGGATGCTTGAGGGGCTCGGGCGGCTCGTCCACCGGCGGCGATGGGCCTTCCTGCTCCTGGTCATCGTGCTGACGGGCGCGGCCGGCGCGTTCGGGCCCGGTCTGTTCGGGCCCGGCGTGTTCGCCAGGTTCAAGTCCGGCGGCTTCGAGGACCCGCGCGCGTCGTCGGCGCTGGCCGACAGGCTCGGCCGGGCCTACTTCGGCGGCACGGACCCCGACGTCCTCGTCCTGTATCGCAGCGACACCATGAAGGCGGACGATCCGCGCTTCAAGCGCGCCATCACCATGACGACCGCGCGGCTGCCCAGGGACCGTGTCGAACAGGCGGTCACCTACTGGGCCCCCGAAGGCGTGAGGGCGGGCTCGCTGGTGTCCCGCGACCGGCACGCGACGCTCGTCGCGCTGGAACTGCGCGGCGCGGACGAGCCCGCGAAACTGAAGAACTACGAGGCCGTGCGGGACCGGCTGCGCGCGCCGGGGCTGACCGCGCGGTTCGGCGGCGCCGTCCCGCTGGCGAAGGAGTTCGGCGAGCAGGCCGCCGCCGACATCGTGCACGCCGAGACGATCACCGCGCTGCCGCTGCTCCTGCTGCTGACGATGCTGTTCGGCGCGTTCGCGGCGGCGGTGCCGCCGCTGCTCGTGGCGATGTTCGCGATCCTCGGCGGGCTCGCCGTCCTGCACGCGGTGACCTACGCGGCGGAGGTGACCTCGTTCGCGCCGGAGGTCGTCACGATGATGGGCGCCGGGCTCGCGATCGACTACTCGCTGCTGGTCGTCGGCCGGTTCCGCGAGGAACTCGCCCGCCGGCCCGGCGCGCCGCGCGAGGACGCCCTCGGCGCGACCATGGCCACCGCCGGACGCACGGTCGTGGCCTCCGGCGTCACCGTGTCCGCCGCGCTTGGCGGGCTCCTCCTCTTCCCCCAGATGTTCCTCCGGACGATCGGCCTGGCCGGGATCGCCACGGTCGCCGTCGCGGTCTTCGGCGCGACCGTCCTGCTGCCGACCTGCCTGGCGCTCCTGGGCCCGCGCGTCGAATGGGGGCGGATGCCCTGGCGCGGCCCCGGGCGAGCGCGGCGCGACCCGGACGGCGGCTTCTGGTACCGGCTGGCGCGGAGCGTGATGAGGCGTCCGCTGCCGTACTTCGCGGCGGTGCTCGTCGTGCTGGGGGTGATGGCGGTCCCGTTCCTGGGCGTCCGGTTCGTGGGAATCGACGCTCGGGTGCTGCCCGAGGGCAGCGGCGCGCGAACCGTCGCGGAGACGGTCGAGCGCGACTTCCCGGGCGGGGCCGCCGAGCCGATCGACGTGGTCGTGTCCGGCGACCTGGTCCCGCGCGGGTGGAAGCCCGGCCGCCGCACGACCGTCCCTCCCTATCTGGAGGACTTCCGCAGGCGGCTGGGGGCGCTGCCGGGCGTGACGGACGCGCGGTTCACCGGCTACTCCGGCGAGTACGGGGGCGCGCGGATCTCCATCACGCACCGCTATGACCCGCTTGACGCGCGGGCGCGGGACCTCGTGCGGACGGTCCGCCGGATGAGCCTGTCCAGGGACGGCTACCCGATGCACGTCGACGTCGGCGGCGGCACGGCCACGCGGATGGACCTGATGGCCGGCCTCGCACGGACACTGCCGAAGATGGCGATCGTCGTCGGGCTCGCGACGTTCGTCCTGCTGTTCATGTTCTTCCGGTCGATCGTGCTGCCGCTGAAGGCGATCGCGATGAACGTCCTGTCGATCGGCGCGTCGTTCGGCGCGATCGTGTGGGGGTTCCAGGAGGGGCACCTCGCGGGCGTCCTGGACTTCACCCCGACCGGCGGCGTCGAGGCCACCAGCATGATCCTGGTCCTGGCGGTCGTGTTCGGCCTGTCCATGGACTACGAGGTGTTCCTGCTGAGCCGGATCCGCGAGGAGTGGGACCGCACCCGCGACGACCGCGCCGCCGTCGCGTCCGGCATGCAGCGCGCCGGCGGCGTCGTCACCGGTGCCGCGCTGCTGTTCCTCGTCGTCGTCGGCGGGTTCGCGACGGCGGGCCTCACGGTCGTCAAGCTGATCGGCGCCGGCATGTTCGTCGCCGTGGCGGTGGACGCGGCGCTCGTGCGCTCGCTCCTCGTCCCGGCGACGATGCGGTTCCTGGGCGCCGCGAACTGGTGGCTGCCGCGTCCGCTCGCCGCCCTGCACGCCCATATGGATCTACGCGAACGCGATTCCACCGGCCCCCTCGACCTCCATTGGGAAAAGCCTCCCGGGTTGGAATGAAGAACGCGGCGCCGTTCTCCGGAATCGGGATTTCGTGCGGCGTCCGAACGGCGGACTTCCTCAGAATTCGGAGGCGCGCCGCCGGGGTAGGGTGAGGCCGCTGATCAGCCCGCCGACCAGGACGAGAACGGCCGCGAGCAGCAGACCCGACGCCGTTCCGTCACGGAACCTCTCCAATTCGGCGGCGCTCGCGCCCGGCGCGGGGACGTGCTGGACGAGCAGCCCGAGTATCGCGATGCCGAACGCGCCGGACGCCTCGCGGACGAGGTTGACGACACCGCTCGCGACGCCCGCCCGCTCCTCCGGGACGGCCTTCAGCACATAGACCATCAGCGGCATCCCCATGGCCGCGCCGACGCCGACGACCAGGACGCCGGGCATGAGGTCGGTGTAGCCGTCGCCCTGCCGGATCGTGGAGAACCAGACCATGCCGCACGCCATGACCGCGAGCCCGCCGCCGATCGCCGGACGCGGGCCGAACCGGTCGGCCAGCCGGAACGCGACCGGCGTCAGCAGCATGACCGCGATGGCCGGGGGCAGCAGCACGAGGCCCGCCCGGGGCGGCGAGAACCCGAGGTAGCGCTGGAGGAACACCGCCGAGTAGAAGATCATCCCGTTGAAGCCGGCGCCGTAGAGCAGTTGCGAGGCCAGCCCGCCCGCGAAGACCCGGTCGCGCAGGTGGCGCGGGTCGATCATCGGGTCGGCGGCCCGGTGCTCGACCCAGGCGAAGCACGCCGTCCCGGCGGCGGCGGCCACGAGCGCGCCGAGCGCCGCCCGGTCGCCGAAGCCGTGCCGCCCGCCGTGCTCAAGCGCGAACGTCAACGAGAACAACGTCACCGCGGAGACGAGGAGGCCGGGCAGGTCGACGCGCGCGCCACTCTTCCCCTCCCTCCCGGTGAGCACGATCAGCCCGAGCAGTATGACGAGCACCCCGGGGACGAGGTTGATGAGGAAGATCCATCCCCAGTCCCAGTGCTGGACGATCAGGCCGCCCACCCCCGGGCCTGCCGCCGTCGCCACGGACGCGGCGCCGACCCACACGATGGTGCCGACCGTCCGCCGCCGGTCGTCGCGCCCGACGGTGATCATGACCTGGGTGGCGGGCAGCGCGAGCGCGGCCCCGGCGCCCTGCACGACGCGCGCGAGGATCAGCGGACCGGCCCCGGTGGCGAATCCGCAGGCAGCGGACGCGGCGGTGAACACCGCCATGCCCGCGACGAACGTGGCGCGGCAGCCGAGGACGTCGGCGAGCCGCCCGCCCGCGACCAGCAGGCAGGCGAACGCCAGGATGTAGCCGGTCGCGACCCAGTCCCGCGCGGCGTCGGACAGGCGCAGCTCGCGCATGATCGTGGGCAGCGCGCCGGTGACGACCGTGTTGTCCATCGTGATCATGAAGGCGCCGACGGCGACCACCGCGAGCGTCCACCGGTACCCGCCGCGCGTCACCCGGCCCACCCGTCCCCGTGTTCCCGGGAAATTCGCCGCTTCCCCCTAAAACCACCATTCGCTATTGTCACTACAGGTTTGTAACCGGTCACACGCTTCCGAGCGACCTGCTGAGTGGGTGAACTATCCCATCGGTCCGAAATGGTCACTTCGGAGTCCTGTGATCACCGTGTTCGGCGCGAAGGGGGAAAGGTGGTTCGGGTCCGGATCATAAGACGGGCAACTTAGGACAAGTCGCCTCTCCCTCTGCCTTGATGAAAGATCCCGGTTTTCACAAGGGGAACCCCGCCGCATGCAGAGCAATGATCTTTCCGGAGCCGCCAGGACCCGCGCGGACGCGATCCGCCGGCACCTGGTCGAGCAGGTCGCACGCCGCGCCGGGATCCCCGGCGGCGAGGTCGACACCGACCGCCCGCTGGAGGAGTTCGGCCTCGCGTCCCGGGACGCGGTCGCGATCGCGGGCGAGCTGGAGCGGATGCTCGGCCGGGCCCTGCCCGCGACGCTCGTCTGGGAGCACCCGACGATCACCGGCCTCGCCGAGGCCCTGGCGGACGACCCGCCCACCGCCTCACCAGGGCCGGAACGCGGCCGCGCGCCCGGCGGAGACGAGCCGATCGCGGTGGTCGGGATCGGCTGCCGCTTCCCCGGCGGCGACCGCGACCTCACCGGCCCGCGCGACTACTGGCGTTTCCTCACCGGAGGCGGCGACGCGATCCGCGAGGTCCCGGACGGCCGCTGGGACGCCTTCGACGACGGCTCCCCCGAGACCCGCGACCTGCTCGCGCGGACGACGCGGCACGGCGGGTTCCTGTCCGACATCGCCGGTTTCGACGCGGCGTTCTTCGGGATCGCCCCGCGCGAGGCGGCGGCGATGGACCCGCAGCAGCGCCTCGTCCTGGAGGTGGCGTGGGAGGCGTTCGAGCACGCGGGCATCGCCCCGGCGTCGCTGCGCGGGAGCCGCACCGGCGTGTTCGTCGGGGTGTCGGCGCCGGAGTACGCGGCGCTCACCGCGTCCGACCCGGGCTCGCTCGAACCGTTCACGGCGACCGGCGCGGCGCCGAGCGTCGTCGCGAACCGCCTGTCCTACCTGCTCGACCTGCGCGGACCCAGCCTGGTCGTCGACACGGCGTGCTCGTCGTCGCTGGTCGCGGTGCACCTCGCGGCGCGGGCGCTACGCGGCGGCGAGGCGGACGTGGCGCTCGCGGGCGGCGTGAACGTGCTGCTGTCGCCCATGGTCACCAGGACCTTCGACCTCGCCGGAGGGACGGCGGCGGACGGGCGCTGCAAGCCGTTCGACGCGTCCGCCGACGGGATGGTCCGCGCGGAGGGCTGCGGCGCGGTCGTCCTGAAGCGCCTCCGCGACGCGGCGCGCGACGGCGACCGGGTGCTCGCCGTCGTCCGGGGCTCCGGCGTGAACTCCGACGGCCGCTCCAACGGGCTCGTCGCGCCGAACGCCGGCGCGCAACGCGCGCTGCTGCGCGAGGTGTACGCGGCGGCGGGCGTCGGCGTCCACGACGTCGACTACATCGAGGCGCACGGGACGGGCACGCTCCTGGGCGACCCGATCGAGGCGGGGGCGGTCGGCGCGGTGCTCGGCGCGGGCCGTCCGCCCGGCGAGCCGCTCCTGCTCGGCTCAGCGAAGTCGAACCTCGGGCACCTGGAATCCGCGGCGGGCGTCGCGGGGCTCATCAAGGCGGTCCTCGCGCTGCACCACCGGATGATCCCGCCGACCGTCCACTACCGCGAACCGAACCCGCACATCCCGTTCGGCGAGCTGCGGCTGGCGGTCGCCGCCGCCGGGACACCGTGGCCGGAGCGCGGCCGACCGGCGCGGGCCGGGGTCTCCGGATTCGGGTTCGGCGGGACGAACGCGCACGTCATCCTGGAGGAGGCGCCTGCCGCCGAGCCGCCCACCGAGCGTGCGGCGGTGCGGACCTTCCCGCTGTCGGACATCGACGACGCCCGTGTCCGCGAGCACGCCGCCGTCCTCGCCGGATGGCTCGGTACCCGCGATGGCGCCGCCCTCGCCGACGTCGCCCACACCATGGGGAGGCGCACCGGACGCGGCCGTTCCCGCGCCGCCGTGACCGCCCGCGACCGGGCCGGGCTCGTCGCGGGCCTGACCGCGCTCGCGGACGGCCGCCCGCACCCCGACGTCGTCGCGGGCACGGCGGACGGGGCTCCCGGCCGTCCGGTATGGGTGTTCTCGGGGTACGGCGCGCAGTGGCCGGGCATGGCGCGGCGGCTGCTGGACGAGGAGCCCGCGTTCGCCGAGGCCATCGACGACCTCGACACCCTGTTCGCCGACGAGAACGGCCCCGACCTGTGGACGCTGCTGGAACAGGGTCGCATCCAGGACGGGCCGTCCGTCGCGATGCCGGTCCTGTTCGCTGTGCAGATCGGGCTGGCCCGCATGTGGGCGTCCTACGGCGTGACGCCCGGCGCGGTCATCGGACACTCGATGGGCGAGGTCGCGGCGGCGGTCGTCGCGGGCGCGCTCACCCTCCAGGACGGCGTGAAGGTGATCTGCCGGAGGTCCCGGCTGCTGGCGCGGCTGTCCGGCGGCGCGATGGCGGTGATCGGCGCGTCCGCGCGGGAGACCGGCCTGCTCGCCGCCGGGCTCCCCGAGGTCCACACGGCGGTCCACGCCGCACCGGGCCAGACCGTCGTCACCGGCGACGCCGCGCAGGTCGCCGAGGTCGTCGCCCGCGCCGAGGCGGAGGGACGGCTCGCCCGGCCCGTCCAGGCCGAGGGCGCGGGCCACTCGCCGCAGGTCGACCCGCTGCTGCCCGACCTGCGCGAACTCCTCGCGGGCGTCGGCGCCGACCCCGGCACACCCCTCGCCGACGGGATCGTCCGCTACACCACCGCGCTGGACGACCCGCGCTCCGCGCCCGTGCCCGACGCGGAGTACTGGGCCGCGAACCTGCGCGCACCCGTCCGGCTGCTGGAGGCGGTGGCGGCGGCCGCAGGCGACGGCCACCGGACGTTCATCGAGGTCAACGCGCATCCGATCCTCGCGCACGCGATGACGGAGACACTGGAGGGCACCGGCGCGCTCGTCACGCACACGCTGAAACGGGCCCGGGACGACACGCTGACCTTCCACACCCGGCTGGCCCTCCTCGCCGCGCACGGCCACCCGACCGCCGCCCCCGGCGGACGGGTCACGGACGTGCCGCTCCCACCGTGGCGACACACCCGACACTGGGCTGACCTGCGCCGCCGCGTGTCCACGTCCGACGAACACCCGCTGCTCGGCGCCCATGTCGAACTGCCCGGCGAGGACCGGCACGCCTGGCGCGCCGACGTCGGCCTCGCCGTCCAGCCCTGGCTGCGGGACGCGGCCGTCCACGGTCTGCACGCGCTGCCGGTCGCGGCGTTCGCGGAGATGGCGCTGGCGGCGGGGGCCGAGGCGCTCGGCACCGGCGACGTCCGCGTCAACGGCCTGTGGATGGAGCGTCCGCTCGCGCTCGCCGACCACACGACCGTGACCACGACGTTCGCCGAGGCGGAGCAGCGGGTGGAGATCCACGCGCAGACCCCGGCGGGCACCTGGGTGCGGCTGGCCAGCGCCGACGTCGGCGAGGACCATCGCGCCCCCTTCGTCTCCGCCCTCCCCGCCCGCGCGGGCGGCGTCGAGGTCGCGGGAGCGGAGCGCGGCCGCTACCGCCTGCATCCCGAGGTGTTCGGACGCTGCCTCGCGGTGCTGTCCGCGGAGGCGGGCGCCGTCGAGCCCGGAGTGTGGCTGGCCGAGACCATCGACGTGCTGCGCGTCCACGGGCCGACCCATCGGGGCGGCCGGGTCCGCGCGGAGGTCGTCCAGGACGACGACGGCATGTCCGGCTCCCTGCGGCTCCTCGACCCGGAGGGACGCATCCTCGCCGAGGCGACCGGCATCGTCCTGCGGCGCGTCGAGCGCCACGACGTGCCCGTGCCGGTCGCGGACAAACTGGTCGAACACACCTGGGTCAGGGCGCCGCTCCCGGCACCGCCCCGGCCCGGCGGCACCTGGCTCATCCTCTCCGACGAGGACGACGCGCTCGCCGCGGCCACCACCGCCGGCCTGGAGGCGGCGGGCCGCCACGTCACCCGCGAACGGTCGACCACCGGCCTGCCGGACGGCGTGGTGCTGATCCCGTCCGCCGATCTGGTGGACGAGCGGCTCGTCCTCACCATCGCGGACATCAGCCGCTCCCTCCCCGAGGGGCCGCGCCTATATATAGCGACCCGCAATGCGCTTCCTGTTCTGGAGGGCGAGGCGGGCGAACCCGGCCACGGTTGCGTCGGCGCGCTGGCCCGCGTACTGGCGTCCGAGCGGCCCGCCCAGCGGACGACGCTCGTGGACGCCGACCGCCCCGCCGACCTGGTGACCGAACTGCTCGCGGGCGACGCGGCGCGCGAGGTCGCCTGGCGGTCGGGCACCCGGTACGCGGCGCGGCTGGCGCGCGCCGCCCTGCCGCCGCCGGACGGCAGGCGCGGACGCATGGTCCGGCGCGGCGGCGCCTACGTGATCACCGGCGGCTACGGACGGCTCGGCCTGCTCACCGCGCGACTGCTGGCCGAGCGCGGCGCCGGGCGGATCGTCCTGTCCGGACGCTCTGGCCCCGGCGCCGACGCCGAGAAGGTGATCGCCCACCTCCGCGAGGACGGCGTGGACGTCGGCGTCGTCCTCGGCGACATCGCCCGCCCCGGCACCGCCGAACGCCTCATCCGCGTCGCGGGCGAGGGCGGCGCGCGGCTGCGCGGGGTGGTCCACGCCGCGGGCGACGACGCTCCCGGCCCGGGTGTTCTCCACAGGGTGTGGACGGCGAAGGCCGAGGGCGCCCGCCGGATCAGCGAGGCCACCTGGGACCTCGACCTCGACTGGCTCGTCGCGTACTCCTCCGCGGCGGCGCTGCTCGCCGCACCCGGCCGGGCCGCCCACGCGGCGTCCGGTGCGGCGGTCGACGCGCTCATGGCCTACCGCCGCGCGAACGGCCGCCCCGGAACCACCATCAGCTGGGGCACATGGTCACCCCACGGGACCGCCGTCCCCATGCTCGAACCGATGAGCCCGGCGGAGGGCACGGAGGCACTGGAGGCGCTGATCGTCCACGGGATGCCCGCGACGGGCGTCCTGCGCTTCGGCGCCTACGCGGCTGTCGAGTTTTTCCCCGAGATCAGGTCCATTCCGTACTTCGCGTCGGTGCCCTCCCCGAGCGAGTGGCCGGGCGCGGCCGCACTCCAGCGCCTCGACCCCGCCACCGCCCGCACGATGATCGCCGCTCGACTCAGGGACCGGATCGCCGCCATCCTCGGCTACGCCCCGGCCCACCTGGACCCGGCCGTCCCACTGACCGACCTCGGCCTGGACTCGCTGCTCGCCGTCCGGATCAAAAGCGCCGTCGAACACGACCTGGGGCTGACGGTTCCCCCGTCCGTCCTGCTCCAGGGCGCGAGCGTGAACACGTTCGCGGACTGGACCACCGCCCGACTGGCCCTGACCACCCCCGAGAAGGCGGACGGTCCGAGTTCGCGGGAGGGCATCGCGCCGGGGCGGACAGCGAGTGAGGGCGGGGCCCTCTTCGTCGCGCATCCGGCGGGCGGGACGACCGCCTGCTACCGCGGGCTCGCCGGTCTTCTTGGGCCAGGCCAGAGCATCCACGGTCTGGAGCGGTTCGAGGACGCGCCGCCGGTCGAGGAGCGCGCGGCCCGGTACGTCCGGCACCTGCGGGACGTCCGGCCCGACGGAGCGCTCCGGCTCGGGGGCTGGTCGTTCGGCGGCGTCCTCGCCTACGAGACGGCACGGCAGCTCACGGCGGCCGGACGCGAGGTCGAGCTGGTCGCGCTGTTCGACGCGGGCCTCCCGCTCCCCGTCGCCGACGAGTCCGACGCCCTCGCCCGCCGCTTCGCCCTGTTCGTCCGCCACATCAACGCCACCTACGGCCTGGATGTGGCCCTCTCCTACGACGAACTCGCCGGGCTGGACGAGCGGGCGCAACTCGCCCTGGTCATGGAGCGCGCCGCGCCGCTGGCGGACCGCCTTCCCCCGGAGGCCCTCGTCCACCAGCTCGCGTCCCACCAGGACACGAGATCCCTGGAAACGTACGAACCGAAGCCCTACTCCGGACGCGTGATCCTCTATCGCGCACCGGAGGAGACGCCCTGGACGGTGAAGGACGCGCGGTACGTCCTCGACGGGACCAACGGCTTCGGCGCGTACTGCCCGGACCTTGAGGTCGTCCCGATCCCCGGGGCGCACCATCTGAACCTGCTCGACCCGCCGGCCGTGGAGACCCTCGCCGCGCACCTGAAGCAGGAACTCGCGCGGCCCGCCCCCACCCGCTGAGGAAACCCCCACGGAGGAACCCCCCATGGTCCACCTTTGCTCCTCGCACGACCTGCTCGACGCCGTCCGGTCCGGAGCGAGCGGACCCGAGCTGCGGGAGATCGAACTCCCCGCGCGGTTCCGCGCCGCGTTCACCCGCAAGGACGAGGTCGGCATCTTCGACGGCCGTGCCGACAAGGACGTCCGGCGCTCCCTGCACGTCGGCGAGGTCGACATGCCCGAACTCGCCCCGGACGAGTGCGTCGTCGCCGTCATGTCCGCCGCGATCAACTTCAACACGGTCTGGTCGGCGATCTTCGAGCCCGTCCCGACGTTCGCGTTCCTGGAGAGGTTCGGGCGCCAGGGCCGGCACGGCGCCCGCCACGACCTGCCCTACCACGTCCTCGGCTCGGACGGCGCGGGCGTCGTCGTCCGCACCGGCCCCGGCGTGCGGCGCTGGAAGGCGGGCGACAAGGTCGTGCTCTCCCCCTCCTACGTGGACGAGCAGGACCACGGCTCCTACGACGACGGCATGATGAGCGAATCCCAGCTCGCCTGGGGATTCGAGACGAACTTCGGCTCACTGGGCGAGTTCTGCGTGGTCAAGGCGAACCAGCTCATCCGCAAACCCGCCCATCTCACCTGGGAGGAGGCGGGCGCGAGCACCCTGTGCGCCGCCACCGCCTACCGGATGCTCGTCGGCCGCCACGGCGCCCGGATGAAACAGGGCGACATCGTCCTCGTCTGGGGCGCCACCGGCGGCCTCGGCTCGTACGCCACGCAACTGGTGCGCAACGGCGGCGGGATCCCCGTGGCGGTCGTCTCGTCCGAGGAGAAGGCGGAACTCGTCCGCTCCCAGGGGTGCGAGCACGTCATCAACCGCACCGACCTGGACCTCGGCGAGCAGGGCCTGCGCCACCCCAAGGCGGGCCGGATCCTCGGCGAGACCATTCGCCGCCTCGTCGGCGAGGACCCCGGCATCGTGTTCGAGTACCTCGGCCACGAGACGTTCGGCGCGTCCGTCTACGTCGCCGGGCGCGGCGGCAAGATCGTCACCTGCGGCTCCTCGACCGGCTACCGGCACGAGTACGACAACCGCTTCCTCTGGATGCGGCTCAAGAGCATCATCGGCTCGCACGGCTTCAACTACCACGAGGCCGTCGAGACCAACCGTTTGATCGCCCTCGGCATGCTCCACCCGACCGTTTCCACGGTGTTCCCGCTGGACGAGGCGCCGCAGGCGACCCGCGCCGTCCAGACGAACCAGCACGTCGGCAAGGTGGCGGTCCTGTGCGCCGCCACCGCCGAAGGCCAGGGCGTCGACGATCCCGCCCGCCGCGACCGCCTGGCCGGACACCTCAACCGTTACCGCCGGTGACGCAAACTTTGCGTAGTCATTTGATTACTGCTAGTTTGCGGCCGTGCCTACAAAGCTGCACGAGCTCCCGCTGGAGATGGTCCGCAACCGGCCGGAACTCGTCCCCGAACTCTTACGGACCGTCTTCCACATCGACGTCCCGGAGGAGAGCCCGGCCACGCTGACGTCGGAGTCCTACGCCGACACCAACCCGGCCGAACTCCGCTGCGACGCCACCGTCCTGCTCGGCGAGCCGGACGCCCCGACCCTCGGCGTCGTGGTGGAGTCGCAGCTACGGGTCAAGGAGGCCAAGTCCTACAGCTGGCCCGCCTACCTGGCCTCGCTGCGCCTGCGCCGCAAGTGCCCGGTCCTCCTCCTGGTGATCTGCCCCGATCAGGCCACCGCGCGCGGCTGCGCCGTCCCGATCGACATGGGCCATCCCGGCTGGGTGCTGAAGCCCCTGACCCTGTCCCCCGAGGGAGTACCCCCGGTCGCCGACGAGGCCACGGCCCGGCGCCTCCCCGAACTCGCCGTGCTCAGCGCCGTCGCCCACCAGGACGGCCCCTGCGCCGAAACCGTCCTGAACAGCCTGGCCATAGCGCTGGGGGCCCTGCCCGAGGACACCCGCCAGCTATACCATGAACACGTCGCGCCACAACTCTCCGAAGTCGCTCGCAAGCTCTTGGAGGAGTCCATGAGGAAGACCGGCCTCCCAACGCTGGAGGACTACGCGAACAAGTACAAGGCCGAAGGCGAAGCCGTGGGCCTGGCCAAGGGCGAAGCCATAGGCCAAGCCAAGGGCGAGGCTACGGGAGTGGCCAAGGGCGAGGCCAAGGGGGAGGCTAAGGCGCTGCTGCTCATGTTGGGGGCGCGGGGGGTTCCGGTGTCCGACGGGGTTCGTGAGCGGATCAGCGCGTGTAAGGACCTCGACCAGCTTGAGCGCTGGATCCTGCGCGCCGCTTCCGTTGAAACCGCCGAGGAACTTTTCGACTGAGGCCGAAGCGATCAGTCGTTTTTGCAGTGGGTCGGGGAGGGGCGGAATGGGCCCAGCGTTCCTCGTTGCATCCAGTAGTGGGACTGGTGCGGTTTCCAGATGGCCACCATGACCCAGCCCTGTGGGGTGTCCGTCCAGCGGACGACCTCAATGACCTCGCCGCGCGCTTTCTCTTGGATGACCTCGCTGCCCGTGTCCGAGTATTCGTAGACGGCGGCGGTCTCGGCGGTCACGCTGGTGCACTGCCATTTCTCGGGCGTCGAGGTGGGTGGCACCGGGGGCTTGCGGGCTTTGGGACGCGCGGGACGCACATGGCGGGGGACGGGGCGCGCCGGCAAAGGCGCGGGCGCGGGGCGCTGGGTGGAGCGTTTCGGCTCCGGCTTCGGCTCGGGCGACGTGGTGTCCGGGGCGTCGGGCGTGGCGGCGACGACCTGGGGCGCGGAGGGCGGCGGGGCGGGGGCCGACTGGTCGACCCAGCGGGCCTGCGAGGAGCCCGAGACGACGGTGGCCGTGGATAAGACGACGCCGAGGCCGAACGCGGCGCCGGCCCAGATCGCGGTGCGTGCGACGCGGAAGCCGCCGTCGGCCTGGGCCCGCGCGTGCGCCTCGACCCGCAGGACGATCGGGACGCCGGTCACCGGCGGCGGGTCGTCGGTGGGCGGGTCCTCGGCGGGGGGCCTGGGGGAGTAGAAGGCGCCGTTCTTGTGTTCGAGGGCGTCCTGGTAGAGCCGCGGCAGCAGTTCCAGGTCGTCGTCCTGGAGGGCGTGGGGAGTGGACTCGAAGTAGCGCAGCATCGTGGCGAACTGCACGGCGTCGGGCAGCGCCCTGCGCTGCGTGAGCCAACCCCGGACGGTTCCTTTCGGCAATCGGACCGGTACCTCAAGCTGCTCCCCGTATGTTTCCAACTTGCTGTACGTGCCGCGCCCGCACCTACCGAAAACTGCGGCGAGTCGGCCGTAGAAGGCGTTGATCGGATCGCTGCCCACGTTGATCACTCCCCCTGTTACTGCTCCCGTGCCAGAAGTGTGCCCCGCCGTTGGACTGGTCGCAAACACTATGCGCGCAAACGCGGGACCGGACCCTTCTGGACTGTGCCAAAACGCGGGAACGCGCGAGTTCGCGCGAGTTCGCGCGTTCTCGTCCACCAGTTCGGCGGGGCTGCGGTGAACCCCTTTCGAATGGCTTCCCGATCGGTCACGGTGATGCGTGAGCCGCTCGGTCCGGAGCGGTGATCCATGCGGACGCGGCCGACCATGTCGCGTCGTCACAGGAGGCTTACATGACCATGCCGATGCTCCCCGGCCGCCGGGTCGTCGTGACCGGAGTGGGCGCGGTCCTCGCCGCGGGAATGCTCGTGGCCGGGCCCAGCGCGAACGCCGAGAGCGCCGACGCCGCCGACGCCGCCCAGAACGGGGCGGTGGCGAACACCCGGTACACGGCCAAGTGGAACATCCGACTCACGGTGAACCGCAGGACCCACCGCATCCGCGCACGGGGCGAGATCACGGACACGACCAGGAACAAGAGGGTCCGGGTGGCGGTCCAGTCCCGCGTCCAGCGCAAGGACGGGCGCCGTTGGGTCACGGTCTACACGGGCCCCCGCGTCGAGAGGTGGGAGCACGCCGTCAGCGACACCGGCCTGCGCGGCTGCGCCCGCGGCAAGACCTACCGGGGGGTCTACAACTTCAACTACAACAGGGGCATGAAGCGGTTCACGAAGGTGACGCGCGCCGTCACCTGCTGACCTGGACAGCGGTCGGAGCCGTGCCGTGGCGCCACCGCACGGCTCCGACCGCTGTGAGGATTTCTCAAGACCCTTCCCGCGATTTGCGGTGGTCGGTGGCCAGCGCGGCGAAGGGGAGCGGGCAGCGGGGTTCGCGTGAGCAGGCCATGAGGTCGTCGCATCCGGCGTTCAGCGCCTCGCGCAGGCTGCCGGCGATGACCTCCAGGTCGGCGATCCTGGCCTCGACCTCGGCCAGTTTGGCCTGTGCGCGCACCGCGAGACCGGTTTCCGGGGGCCGGTGGCGGTGGGCGCCGGTCTCCAGCAGCTCGCCGATCTCCTCCAGAGTGAAGCCCAGCCGCTGCGCGGTTTTGATCACCCGGAGCAGGGTCACGGTCTCGGCGGGGTACAGGCGGTGGCCGCCCAGGCTCCGCGCGGGCTCGGCGATCAGCCCCCGCCGCTCGTAGTAGCGCAGGGTCTGCGGGTTCACCCCGGCCGCCTCGGCGACCTGGCTGGAGCGCAGCCCCTCGTATCCGAACCGGGCTCCCACCATCCCGACACCTCCTCAGACTCCGGCCGTCCACGCTACGACGGCAAACCCTGGCCGGGGTACCGGATGCGAGGACTTTTACCAGGTCAGCCTGGGCCGATCCGTTCGGCGAGCGCCGCCACGACCGGTGCGTGGCCGTCGTCGGCGGCGACCTCCAGCGTCAGCGCGCCGCCTGCCGCGGTCATCGTGAAGGTGAAGAACGAGCAGCACGCGGTCTCCCGTGCCGCGAGTTCGGCGGCGCGTCCGGCCAGTTCCGGTTCGGGTCGCATGCGGAGCCGCATTCGCCCTGGCGCGACCAACGTCACTTCGGTGGCCGCCTCGGCGAACAGCGCGTCGAACTCGGCGACGCGCAATGGCCTCTGGGCCGTGGGCAACGTGCACGACGGCGGGGCCCACCCTTCGTCCTGAACCGCCGGAGTCGGACCGGTCCGCTGCTTGAACTCCATGGAACGACGGTAAGGCTGTACCTCGGTACCGGATTCAAGGTGCGGGCTCCCGCCGGCGGGGGCGTCCGCCGGCGGAAGCGCCCGGGGGTCAGTAGGTCACGTCGCTCTTCTTGCAGAGGGTCTGCTTGCCCTTGTTGTTGTAGGTGCACTTGTCGTCCAGCGTCCAGAAGTTCTTGGCGTAGGCGGAGCCGACGTAGCGGTACTTGCCGTTGAACACGCAGTAGCCGCCGCCGCCCGCCTGGATGTAGCCGAGAGCGTCGTAGACGTTGAACTTGTAGACCTTGAAGCCCTGCCCCACGCGGAGGGTGAAGTGGCGGCGCGTCTTGAGGCGCCACCGCATCGAGATGTCGGTCGACTTCTCCTGGGTCACCTGGAAGCCGACGGCCAGGTTGATGGACTTGATGGGCGCGCCGAGGGTCGCGGTGACGACGTTGGAGACCTTCTCGCCCTTCTTGATCTCGACGTTCTTCGGGCCCCAGGCCGAGGTGCGCCACGGATAGTTGTTGTTCCAGACGTACTGCGTCCGCTCGAAGTGGCGGTATTTGGCGACCCTGGAGTTCGGGACGACGCAGGGCACCTTGGCCTTCTTCGCGGCGACGTGCGTCCCGGCCGAGACCGTGGATACCTTGCTGCTGCCCGGGTCGTCCTGGAGGACCGTGGCCAGGCCGCCCCCGCCGACGGCGGTCACGGCGGTCGCGATCATCGCGATCTTCACTGCCTTGCGGGTCATGGGGGTCCTTCCGACTGTGGCTGGTGCGTCGAAAGGAACCTAAGTCCGGGACGGGTGCGCAGGTCAGAGCCCTAGGGCCCCATTGGCGGCAGGGCCTTAGGGCCCTAGGCGGGGATTCCCGTGAGGTCGGCGGAGAGCCGCCAGAGGCGCGCGGCCGCTTCCGGGTCGGCGGCCCAGGCGGCGACGCCGTTGCCGAGGACGGCGCCCGGCTCGGCGGGCTCGGCTATGTCGCCGTCCTCGCAGTAGACGCCGCCGAGACCGTCCAGGAGGGGTGAGGTCGCGGCCCACACCTGGGTCGCCGCGCCCTGTTCGGGGGTCTTCCAGCCGGTGTTCGTGGGGCTGGCCTCGATCATCGCGGAGAGGTCGGCCAGTTCCCTCTCGGACATGTGGCGGCCCAGGGAGGTCGCGATGGTTCCGGGATGCACGGAGAACGCGCGGACTCCCGCGTCGCGGCCGAGAGCGTCCAGATGGACGGCGAACAGGGCGTTCGCTGTCTTCGCCTGGCCGTAGGCCAGCCACTTGTCGTAGCCGTTCTCGAAATGCACGTCGTCCCAGCGGATGTCGGAGAGCTGGTGGCCGTTGGAGGAGACCGACACCACCCGCGCGCCGCCGTCCGCGATCGCCGGCCAGAGGCGGTTGACCAGGGCGTGGTGCCCGAGGTGGTTGACGCCGAACTGGCTCTCCCAGCCGGGGCCGACGCGGGCCTCCGGGGACGCCATGACGCCCGCGTTGTTGATCATCAGGTCGACGGGGCGGCGGGAGGCGAGGAAGCGCTCGGCGAACGACTCGATGCTCCGCGGATCCGCGAGGTCGAGCTCCTCGATCTCGACGCCGGGGACGTCCTTCAGCGCCTCCTCGGCGGCCGGGCGGCGGCGCGCCGGGACGATCACTCGGGCGCCCGCCTGGGTGAGGGCCCGGGTCGTCGCCAGCCCGAGGCCCGAGGCTCCGCCGGTGACGACGGCGAGCCGTCCCGAGAGGTCGATGCCCGCGAGGACGTCCGCGGTGGTGCTCCGCGCGCCGAAACCCGAACCGATCTTGTGCTGCGGTGTGGTCATGGCTCGAAAGTAGGAGCTGGAGTGAACTCCAGGTCAAGCGCGAGGGGTTCCGCCATCAGCGAGAGTACGTTCCGTACGTTACGTACGTTTGGCAAGGTGGACCCATGAGGCTTCTGATGCTGGGTGGGACGGAGTTCGCAGGTCGCGCCATCACCGAGGACGCGCTCGCGCGCGGCTGGGAGGTCACCGTCTTCCACCGGGGACGCCACGATCCACCGGCCGGGGCGGCGTCGCTCCACGGTGATCGTGTGGAGCCCGGCGGGTTGAAGGCGCTCGGCGAGGGGGAGTGGGACGCGGCCGTCGACACCTGGTCGGGCGCGCCGTCCGCGGTGCGGGACGCGGCGCGCCTGCTCGCCGACCGCGTCGGCCGCCACGTCTACATCTCCAGCCGGTCCGTCTACCCGTTCCCGACGGCACCCGGGCTGGGCGAGGACGCGCCCGTCGTCGACGGTTCCGCGGACGCGGGCGAGGTCGAGTACCCGCAGGCCAAGCGGGGCGGCGAGCTGGCGGCGACGGGCGCGTTCGGTGACCGGGCGCTGCTCGCCCGGGTGGGGCTGATCATCGGGCGGTACGAGAACATCGGGCGGCTGCCGTGGTGGCTCACGCGGATGGCCCGGGGCGGGAAGGTGCTGGCCCCCGGGCCGCGGAACCATGGCCTGCAATATGTCGACGTCCGCGACCTCGCGGCCTGGACATTGGACGCTATCGAGCGAGGACTCGGCGGCCCGTACAATCTCGCCGGCCCGGTCGACCACACGACGATGGGTGAATTCCTCCAAGCCTGCGCCGACGTGACCGGGAACAAGGCGGAACTGGTCTGGGCCGATCCGGAATCGATTCTCGCGGCGGGCATCGAACCGTGGATGGACCTCCCGGTCTGGCTCCAGCCCGGCGAGGTCTACGACACGATGATGCGGGCCGACGTCAGCAGGGCGCTCGACTCCGGCCTTCGCAGCCGTCCGATACAGGACACGGTCGCCGACACCTGGGAATGGCTGCGGAGCATCGGCGGACAGGCCCCGCACCGCCCCGACCGTCCGAAACTCGGATTGGATCCGGAAAAGGAAAGAGAATTCCTCGCTCACACGGAATCGGGCGAGGTCGCCGAGCCCCGCCGGAACTCGGCCTCATAACGCGCCTCGCCCAAGACCGAACGCGCGCGGGCGGCGATCCGGTCGACGTCGGTGCGTTCCGCCGGGGGCAGCGGCGCGCCGACGGACGCGCGCAGCGCCGCGGCCGTGCCGAGGAGGCGGGCGGCCTCGTCCGGCGCCCCTCCGAGGACGCGCGCCCCCGCGATGCCCTCCAGGGCGAGCGCCACGGCGCGCGGATCGCCGACCTCGCGCGCCGATTCCAGACCTTCGCGGTGCGCGGCCAGCGCGGCGGACGCGTCGCCGCGAAGCTCGGCGATGAATCCCAGCTCCGCCAGTACGAGCGCCAGTCCCGGCTCGCCCTTCTGAGTCCGGATCCAGCGCAGCCACGGCAGGAGGTGCGCCTCGGCGGTGTCCAGATCGCCGCGGTGGCGGGCGATGAGGGCCAGGCCGACCTCGGCGAAGTGCTCGGCGACCCGGTCCGAGGCGCCGACCGCGAGGCGGAGCGCGCGGCGGTGGTAGTCCTCGGCCGCGGCCGGGTCGCCGTCCAGCAGGGCGACGCGGCCGAGGCCGGAGAGGCTGAAGGACGCCTCCGTCCACAGGGGCAGCTCCTCGGCCATGCGGAGGCCGTCGCGGCGCAGCCCGGCGGCGCGGGCGTTGTCGCCGTGGATCTCGGCCAGCTCGGCGAGCGTGTTCGCGGTCTTGACGCCGCCCCAGCGGTCGCCGAGGTCGCGGAAGCTCGCGCGGCTCTCCTCGGCGTCGGCGCGCGCGGCGGCGAGGTCGGCGCGGGCCCGGTGGATGGACGCGCGGACGCTCAGCGCCGCGGCCGTGCCCCACCGGTCGCCGCGTGCGCGGAAGTCGCCGAGCGCCCGCTCGACCATGGACATCGTCAGGGCCAGGTCGCCGCAGCCGCGGTGGGCGAGGGCGAGGAACCACTGCGCCCACGGGTCGGCGTCCGGGACGTCGAACTCCACCACCGTGCCGGACAGCAGCGTGAACCCCGTCCGCCACACTTCGGCGCGGTCGCGCAGCGCGCGGTCGCCGTCGGCGGGCGCGATCGCGAGGGCCAGGTCGAGGGAGCGGCGCGCCTCGGTCAGCCTGCCGCGCAGGAGCCAGTACCAGGCGAGCGCGTCGACCAGCCGGAGCGCGTCGTCCACGGCGCCGAGCGCGGCGGCCGTGTCGAGCGCGCCGCGCAGGTTCGCGGTCTCGGCGTCCAGCAGGTCGAGGAACCGCCGCTGGTCGTGCCCGTAGAGGCGGGGCGCGGCGCGGACGGCGAGGTCGGTGTGGTGGCGCAGGTGCCGCATCCTGACCGCGTCGTGCTCGCCCGCCTCGCGGAGCCGGTCCAGGCAGTAGGCCCGGACGGACTCCAGCAGCCGGTAGCGGCCCTCCTCGGTCCGGACGACGAGGGACCGGTCGACCAGCCGGGCGAGGACGTCGAGCACGTCCAGGCCGTCCTGCGCGCAGACCGCCTCCGCCGCCTCCAGCGTGCAGCCGTCGGCGTGGACGGCGAGCCGCCGCAGCACGGTGCGCTCGGCGGCGGGCAGCGGCTCCCAGCTCCAGTCGATCATCGCGCGGAGCGTCCGCTGCCGGGCGGGGGCGTCGCGGCGCCCGGCGACGAGCAGGCGGAACCGGTCGTCCAGGCGTCCAGCCAGCTCGTGGACGCCGAGCGCGCGGACCCGGGACGCGGCGAGCTCCAGCGCGAGCGGCAGGCCGTCCAGGCTCCGGCAGATCGCCGTGATCGCCGCCCGCTCGGACGGGGACGGCGCGTAACCGGGCACGGCGGCGGCGACGCGCGCGACGAAGAGCCGCTCGGCGTCGGGCGGGTCCAGCGGCGGGACGGGCCACAGCCGCTCGCCGGAGATCCCGAGCGGCTCCTGCCCGGTGGCGAGGATCCGCAGGCCCGGCACCTCCCGCAGCAGGTGCGCGGCCAGCTCGGCGACCGGTTCGACGACGTGCTCGACGTTGTCCAGCACGAGCAGCGCGGGCCGCGCGCGGAACGCGGCCGCCAGCCGGCGCAGCGGATCGGGGGCGGCGCCCGGCAGCGGGCCGTCCTCGCGCAGGCCCAGCAGGGCGGCGAGGCCCGCGACGAGATCGGCGAGGGCGGCCGTGCCGCGGTCGAACCCGGCCAGCTCGACCAGCCAGACCTCGTCCTCGTCCTCGTTCTCGGCCGCGGCGGCCTCCAGCGCCAGCCGGGTCTTGCCGACGCCGCCGGGCCCGGTCAGCGTCACGAGGCGGCTCGTCCGCATGAGGTCGAGGACGGACGTGATCGCCGCCGTTCGCCCGATCAGCCCGGTCAGCGGCGCGGGGAGGTTCGTGCGCGGCCGGGTCGCGGAGTGGTGCAGCTCGTAGGTGGACAGGTCGAGGTCGGGGTCCTGCTTCAGGATCGCCTCGTGCAGGGCCGCCAGCTCGGGGCCGGGGTAGAGGCCGAGGTCGGCGTCCAGGCGGGCGCGCAGCTCGGCGAACCCCGCGAGCGCCTCGCTCTGGCGCCCGGCCCGGTAGAGCGCCCGCATGTGCACGGCGCGGAGCCGCTCGCGCAGCGGGTTCGCCGCGACCAGGTTCACCAGGTCGACGGCCAGCGCGGCGTGCTCGCCCAGCTCAAGCCGCGCCTCGGCGCGGTCCTCCTCCGCGACCAGGCGCTCCTCGTCCAGCTCGACGATGGCCGGGCGGACGAAGTCCGCGTCGCCGAAGTCCGCGTAGGCCGACCCCCGCCACAGCGCCAGCGCCTCGTCGAGCAGCTCCACCTTCGCACGCCGGTCGGACATCGCCCGCGCCCGCACCGCGAGCGCCCGGAACCGGAACGCGTCCACCTCGGCGCCGCCGTCGGCGGGGTCGAGGTGCAGCCGGTAGCCGGGGCGCTGCGACACGACGACGTCGCGCCCGCCGGGCTCGGCCTCCTCCAGCGCGCGCCGGAGCTGGGACACGCGCGTGTGCAGGGTGGCGATCGGGTTGCGCGGCGGATGGTCGCCGTTCCACACGTCCTCGATCAGCCGGTCGGAGGAGACGACCCGGCCCTCGTGCGCGAGGAGGTCGGCGAGCAGCGCGCGGACCTTCAGCTCGGGGACGCGCACGGGCCTTCCGTCCGCCGCCCAGACCGCGAGCGGGCCGAGCACCCCGAAACGCATGTCCGCAGACTAACGTGCCCGCGAAAATCCGCGCCCGCGAAAGGCGCGCCCGTGAAAGCCGTCCGGCCTACAGGGAACCCGAAGGGGACCTGAAGCGCCCGCGGGCACGCTGGCGGCATGACTTCACAACCCACGGTCGGCCGTGAGATCCGGCTGGCGTCGCGTCCGGTGGGCGCCCCCGTCGCGGCGAACTTCCAGACCGCCGAGAGCGAGATCCCCGAGCTGGCGGACGGGCAGATCCTCGTCCGCAACACCTGGATGTCGGTGGACCCCTACATGCGCGGACGCATGGACGACGTCCCCGGCACCCTCCCGCCCTTCGCGGTCGGCGAGCCGCTCGACGGGTCCGCGGTCGGCGAGGTGATCGCCTCCCGGTCGCGGGACGTGCCCTCCGGCGCCCGCGTCTCGCACTTCCTCGGCTGGCGCGAGTACGCCGTCATGGACGCGGCGGGCGCCGCCGTCATCGACACGGACCTCGCGCCCGAGCCCGCCTACCTCGGCGCCCTCGGCGTCCCGGGCCTCACCGCGTACGCCGCGCTCACGGACGTGGCGGAGGTGCGCGAGGGCGACGTCGTCTACGTCTCGGCCGCCGCCGGGGCGGTCGGCAGCCTCGCGGGGCAGATCGCCCGCAAGCTCGGCGCGTCCCGCGTGATCGGGTCGGCGGGCGGGCCGGAGAAGAACCGGCTGCTGCTCGACCGCTTCGGCTACGACGCGGCGCTCGACCACCGCGCCGGGCCGATCGCGCCCCAACTCGCCGCCGCCGCGCCGGACGGCATCGACGTCTACCTCGACAACGTCGGCGGCGACCACCTGGAGGCCGCGATCGGCGCGCTGCGTCCCGGCGGTCGCGCCGCGCTCGTCGGCGCGATCAGCGGGTACAACGCGACGGAGGCCGCGCCCGGCCCGTCCAACCTGTTCCGGATCGTGCAGGGCGAGCTCACGCTGCGCGGGATGCTGGTCTCCTCCTACGTCGGCCTCCTGCCCGAGTTCATCGGGAAGGCCGCGGGCTGGCTCGCCGACGGATCGCTGCGCACCGAGCAGACCGTCCTGGACGGTCTCGACCGGGCGCCCGCCGCGCTCATCGGCGTGCTGAGCGGCGCGAACACGGGGAAGATGCTCGTCCGCCTCCACTGAGCCGGACCGGCGTCCGGTGGACGCGGCGCCCCCGAGTCCGCTAGAGAGACGTGGTATGACCGCATTGGTACTCGGGCCGCACCTCCGGCACGTGAGCGCGCACACCGCGACGATCTGGGTGGAGACCGACGGCCCGTGCGAGGTCCGGGTCGTGAACGCCGAGCACGGCCTGGACGCGGCCGCCCGCACCTTCACCGCGCACGGCCACCACTACGGGCTCGTGGAGATCGACGGGCTCGACGCGGGCGCCCGGATCCCCTACGCCGTCGTCCTGGACGAGGAGACCGTCTGGCCCGAGCCCGGCGACGGCTTCCCGCCGAGCCAGATCCGGACGCTGGACCCCGAGGGCGAGCTGCGGATCTCGTTCGGGTCGTGCCGCCGCTCGCCCGGCACGCCCGAGGAGTTCGGCCACGACGCGCTCGCCGCGTTCGCCCACCGGCTCCGCGCCGGCGGCGCCGACGTCGCCTGGCCCGACATCCTGCTCATGGTCGGCGACCAGGTGTACGCCGACGAGCTGAGCGACGACATGCGCGAGTTCATCCGGTCCAGGCGCGGCCCGGACGAGCCGCCCGTGGACGAGGCCGCCGACTTCGAGGACTACACCCACCTCTACAAGCTCGCCTGGCTGCGCGACCCGGCGGTGCGGTGGCTGCTGTCCACCGTCCCCACCTTCACGATCTTCGACGACCACGACATCCGCGACGACTGGAACACCTCCTACGCCTGGCGCGAGGAGATGTGGTCCCAGCCCTGGTGGAAGGCCCGGATCACCGGCGGCATCGGCTCGTACTGGGTCTACCAGCACCTCGGGAACATGTCGCCGCGCGACCGCGCGTCCGACCCGCTCTACAAGGCGGTGCTCGACGCGTCCGGCGACGCGGGGCCGATCCTGGACGAGTTCGCCGAGCAGGCCGACAAGGAGCCCGCGAGCACCCGGTGGAGCTACGCGCACGACTGGGGCGGCACCCGGCTGATCGTCGTGGACAGCCGCTGCTCCCGGCTGCTCACCGCCGACCGCCGCGGCATGCTGGACGACGAGGAGTTCCGCTGGCTGGACGAGCAGTGCCAGGGCGGCATGGACCACCTGCTCATCGCCAGCTCGCTGCCCTACCTGCTGCCCCGCGCGATCCACCACGCCGAGGCGTGGAACGAGGCGGTCGCGGGCGGGGCGTGGGGCAGGCGGGGCGCGGCGCTCGGCGAGAAGATCCGGCAGGCCGCCGACCTGGAGCACTGGGCCGCGTTCGAGCGCTCGTTCCGCGAGGTCGCGGGCGACGTCGTCGCGGTCGGCCAGGGCGACCGGGGGCCCGCGCCCGCCAGCATCTCGTTCCTGTCCGGCGACATCCACTACTCCTACCTGGCGCGGGTCGTCGCCCCGGAGGCCCGGTCGGAGATCACCCAGATCGTCTGCTCGCCGCTGCGGAACCCGCTGATCGGCAAGTTCCGGTGGGCGAACAAGATCGTGTGCTCGCGCGCCGCCGCCGCGCCGTTCCGGGTCCTGTCGATGCTGGCGAAGGTGCCCGCGCCGCCGCTGCGCTGGCGGATGACCGACGGCCCGTGGTTCGACAACGCCATCGCGACCGTCACGCTGTCGGGACGCGAATGCGACGTGCGCTGGGAGACGCCCCGGGACGCGACGACGCTGGGGGAGATGGGCCGCGCGTCCATCACCCCGTGACGCGCCATGCGCGGTTGAAGGCGAGGTCGTAAGGATCTCCCTGGCCGAGCGTTCACCTGCTGCTTCCCGTAAAGATCATGTGGATCCGGGAGGGCCGGCGGGCCCGGCTGGTAGCGTCCGCCGCGGCCCGCCAATCTTTGTTACCGGGGAGTCGCGAACCGGCGGGGCGTCATGAAAGAGTGGCGAATCGCCGTATCGACCTACGGGGCTGGTGGGCTTCACTACGCTAGAGGCGCCCGGGGCCGCTACGCCGGCCAGCATCCCCGAGCGCAGGAAGGCGGCCGCCGCACGATGGTCACTCTCGCCGGCCCGACGGCCCCGTGTTGAGGAAGGGCGGTGCCGCATGGATCGCTGCGCCCTGTTCGTAGACGCCGGCTACCTCCTGGCCGACGGCTCCATGGCGGTACACGGAACCCGCCACCGCGAGACCGTCTCCTGGGACTTCGGCGGCCTCCTGCAACTGCTGAGCAACCTCGCGCGAGAACGCACCGGCGTGCCGCTGCTGCGCTGCTACTGGTACGAGGCCACGATCGAGGGCAGGCGCTCGGCCGAGCATGAGGCGCTCGCCGACCTGCCGGGCCTGAAACTGCGCCTCGGCCGGGTCCGGCCCGGCCGCCGCGAGGGCGTGGACATCGAGATCCACCGCGACCTGATGACGCTCGCCCGCAACGGCGCGCTCGCCGACGCCGTCGTCGTCAGCGGCGACGAGGACCTCGCCCAGGTCGTCGCCGACGCGCAGGACCTCGGCGTCCGCGTCACCGTCGTGCACGTCGCCGTCGACGGCAACTGGACGATCTCGCGCGTGCTGCGGCAGGAGTGCGACGACCTCATCGAGATCGGCTCCGGCCACCTGCGCCCCTACGTCAACCTCCTCTCGGGCGCGGAGTCCTCGTCCCCGTCCTCGCTCGGGACGAGCCCGCTGTCCAACGGGCACGGCGGCGGGACGAGCCCGATCGGGCCGCTGCGCCCCACCTCGCAGCCCGGGCCGCCGCCCTCGACGCCGGTCGTGGGGCGGCCGCCGGCGCCGCTCGTGTCGCCGTCGGTCCGCGACCTGGGCCCGGCGATGACCTCGAACTCCCCCCTGTCCGGCTCCTCGATGGGCACGGGCCCGCTGCCGCTGCCCCTGCCGGGCGGCAGCGGCGGCTCGCTCGGCTCCTCGTTCGGCAACTCGACGACGCAGCCGCCCATGCCGCTCCAGGCCGCGCCGACGCCCAGCCCCCCGTCCACGACCGCGCCGGGCCCCGCGCCGTCGTCGCCGCCCTACAACCCGCCGATCCCGGCGCCGTCCCCGCCGCCGCCCCCGCAGTCGCCGCTGTCCTCCCAGCCCTCGCCGCTGCCGTCCAACACCTCGCAGCCGATGCCGGCGCCGTCCGCGGGGCTCCAGAGCCCGTCGCCGGGGCCCTACACCGGCCCGCAGCAGATCGCGCCCGTCCCGGCGCAGCAGAACGCCCCCACCCTCGCCGACGCGGTCAAGGCCGCGCACCAGGAGGGCCAGGACTTCGGCGAGTCCGTCGCCCGGGACGCGCCCGCGCTGTGGCTGGAGGCGGTGCTCGCGCGCAAGCCGCGCATGCCGTCCGACCTGGAGGCCCGGCTGCTCCAGGGCTCCTCGCTGCCGATCGACTTCCTCCTGCACGACGAGGTGCGGCACGCGCTGCGCCGTGGTTTCTGGGACGCCCTCGAACGTTCCCGCAGGTGAACCCCGCCCGTCCGGCGGGTTCGCGTAGGTAATTCACGATCATCATCGATTCGCCCGCTTCGGCCGCCGGGTGCCGGGTAGCGTTGAAGCGTGACGCATGTGACGGAAGACGATCTCGACGATCTGGAGTTCGACACCCTGCGCACCGGCGATCACATCTCGGCTGCCAGGCGGCTGTCCGAGCTGGCCGAGGCGGTGTCGGGCGGGGTCTCGCGCGCCAACGTGCTGCTGCGCGCGGG
The DNA here is from genome assembly GCF_018603865.1 of Actinomadura sp. NEAU-AAG7. Lineage (NCBI taxonomy): Bacteria > Bacillati > Actinomycetota > Actinomycetes > Streptosporangiales > Thermomonosporaceae > Actinomadura > Actinomadura sp. NEAU-AAG7. Next base: position 297,383 of record NZ_JAHFZY010000001.1, on the reverse strand, counting down.
CGAGCAGTGGCAGCACGCGGGCGACCACGCGCGGGCGGCCGAGCTGTACCGCAGGGCGCTGGAGGACGGCGGCGAGGTCTACGGCGACCCGCGCGCCTACCTCGCCGACGCGCTGTTCGAGCTGGGCCGGGTCGAGGAGGCGCGCGGCCTGGTCGAGCAGATCCGCGCCGACCGGCCCCGCGATCCCGAGGTGTACCGGGCCGTCGCCGAGGTGCTGTACGCGCAGGGCGACACCTCCGGCGCGCACGAATGGGCCACGAGCGGCGCCGACGTCGTCCTCGCCCTGCGCGACCGGGCCGTCGGCACCGGCATCGGCGGCGGGCCCGACGAGGCGCCCGCGCCGCCGCCCGAGTCGCTGACGCCGGGCCCCGACGACGTCGCCCTGGCCGAGGACAGCCTCGAAGCCCTCCTGCGGCTGCGCTACCGCGCCCGCATCGACCTGGGCCGCGCCGAGGACGACTACGACGCGCTGCTGGACGACCTGCTGAAGAACGACGCCTGATCAGAGCGTGCTGACCAGCTCGCTGAGCGACTGCGCGACGGCGGCCGGGGGCTCGTGCTCCACGACCGTCCAGCCCCGCAGCCCCGCCTGCCTGACCGCCTGGTCATGTCCGGACGAGGCACTCCGGTCGGCGTGCGTCCGCAGGTACCCGCACGGTGCCTCGGGCCAGTCGGGCGGGATGGGGACCTGCTCATGATCATGGGCGCCCTGCGGGCGGGGCAGCGCGGCGTCGACGAACACATACCCGCCGACCATCCGGTGCGCCGCCCGCTGGGCCAGCGCGACCGCCGGCAGCAGCGGCCCCGCGTCCCCGTGCGCCACCAGGACGAGCGGCACCTCCGGCCCGGACGCCGTGATGATCAGCGACACCCGCGCGACGTACCGGGACCCGGTCTCGGCCACGTCCGGCGCGATCACGTCGAGCCCGTAGGAACGCAGCATCTCCGGCAGGTCGCCCCAGGACGCGGCGGACGCGCCGGGCGCGTGCAGCAGGACGAGGGAACCGGGGGTCACGTCCACATCCTCGTCATGCCCTCACCGTAGCGAACCCCGGCGGGCCCAATAGGGTTTCCTTCCGTGAGCGATCGTGATGACCTGCTGAACGCAATCAAGGGCAAGGCCGTCGTGCACGGCGACTTCGTGCTCTCCTCCGGCAAGCGCGCGTCCTGGTACGTGGACCTGCGCCGCGTGACCCTGGACGGGGCGATCGCGCCGCTCGTCGGGCGGGTGATGCTCGACGCGACCGCCGACCTCGACTACGAGGCCGTGGGCGGCCTCACCCTCGGCGCCGACCCGGTCGCCACCGCGATGCTGCACGCCGCCGCCGCCCGGGGCCGCCACCTCGACGCGTTCGTCGTCCGCAAGGCGGGCAAGGCCCACGGCCTGCAACGCCGCATCGAGGGCCCGGACGTGGAGGGCCGCCGCGTCCTCGCGGTGGAGGACACCTCGACGACGGGCGGCAGCGTCCTGACCGCCGTCGAGGCCCTCCGCGAGGCCGGCGCCGAAGTGGTGGCCGTGGCGACGATCCTGGAACGCGGCGCCGCCGACCGCATCGCCGCCGAAAACCTGGAATACCGCCACCCCTACGACATGACCGACCTCTCCCTCTAACCCGACGACGCGCCGCCGATCAACGCGGCCAGGTCGAGCCGATCGCCGCGAACGTCGGCGAGCCACGAGTCGTGGACGTACTCGAAATCGAGGGTGCGCGTGTCGAACAGCCCGATACTGCCCGGCGCGACCTGCTGGCGAGGATTGACCGGCGTCGAGTCCCTCAGGTCGCGCTTGGGCGGAATGAGCTGGGCAAGGGCATAGGAGACCGTCGCCCCATAGCGGCGTGGCCCGTTCTGGTGGTGGTAGTGCCCGCTGACGTGCAGGCGGGGCTGAAGGTGCTCGATGAGGCGACTCAGCTTCCTCGACCCCTGCGTGACCCCGCGCCAGGAGGACATGCCGTACGGTCCGTCATGGGTGACCAGAACATCCACGCTCCCGGGCTCGGCGGCCAGGAGGCGGTCATGGGCGTCCGGGTCGAGGTCCATATAGCCGTCCAGCTCGACCCTCCCCAAAAAGGCCACTCGCTGTCCCGCGACCTCGGCGATGTGCCCGCAGACGACGTGCTGGAAGACGCCCAACGGGTCCACGGGCGTCACAGCACCGCGCCCCCGATGCAGTCCCGCGAGCCATTCATGGTCCTCATGGTTACCACTGAGAAAGAGGAGCGGGGGAATCTCCCCAAGCGCCATACGAACACCCTCACCCAGCCGCGAAGAGGGATCCAACAGACGAAAGAAATCACTCTGTGCCGGACCTTCGGCACCGAACCGGCGACTGGGCTCGTCCCACCGCTCAGCCGAGGGAAAGGCGCCCAGATCCCCGACCTGGATCACAGCGTCGAGCCTGATCCGCCGATGCCGGGCCAGCAACACGGCCGCCCCTAACGCGTGCAACACACACCCATGCACATCACCGAGAAACGCAACCTTCATCCGACCTCCACGAACCGGTTGGGCGGACAGGCGAGCTTACGCGGCGGAGGCCGTTGGCCGGGTTTACGGCCCGCGGACGTGGCGATGGCCTCGCCACGTCGCTGTGGGGACGCCGCCCGCGGTAATCCGTTTCGGGTGACCACGGCCCTCTGCCAGCATGAAGCCCATGCGCCACCCTTTTGACACGCTGGACTGGCCGATCCCTACCGCCCGACTCCTGCTGCGCCGGGCCACCCCCGACGACCTGGAAGCGACCTGGACCTTCCGGCAACTGCCGGAGACCCAGGAATGGATCGGGGCCGCCCTGACGGCATACGACGACTACCGTGAGCACTTTCTCCACGACGAGCGGCTCGCGGAGCTGCTCATCGTCGAACTGGACGGCCGGGTAGTCGGCGATCTGACGCTGCGGGTCCAGGACGCTTGGGCCCAGAAGGAGGTCGCCGACCAGGCGAAAGGCGTTCAAGGAGAGCTCGGCTGGACGTTGGACCCCGCCTACGGCGGCAAGGGCTACGCGACCGAAGCGGTGCGCGCCCTCATCGACCTCGCCTTCGGGAGGCTCGGCCTGCGCCGCCTGCGCGCCGACTGCTTCTACGACAACGAACCCTCGTGGCGGCTGATGGAACGGGTCGGGATGCGCCGCGAACAGCACACGGTGAAGGACTCTCTCCACCGCGCCAGGGGATGGCTCGACGGTCTCTCATACGCACTCCTGGCCGAGGAATGGCCCGCTCCCAAGTGACGAACCGCCCCGCTATCCGACCCCAGTGGAGGCGGCTTTCCGGAGGACTTGAGGCGGAGTATTCACGATGACCATGCTGCCGCTTTGTTCATGGTCGAACCTCCGTCAGGGGCTCTTCTCGATGAACGGCACTCCGTCCGCACCCGCTGACGGTCCGCTTACTCTCTTGAACGGGCATCTCCAGCGGTGGTCAGTTCACAGCGGCCGTTGTTGCAGGTGCGTTGCAGGCGGCCTCGGGAGATGGTTTGGATCAGGCCGATCGTCCAGCAGGTCGGGCAGCCGCGCAGGGCCAGGAGGCCGAGCGGTGCCAGGAGGAGGGTTGCCGGGCCGAGCAGCGGTATGAGGGCGAAGGCGGCGATCAGGGCGCCGAAGCCCACTGCGCCGCGTAGCAGGTGCCGGGGGAGTGATGTGCTTGCGAAGCTGCTGGTCATTGTCCCGCCGAGTGGAGTGTGTGGTGGACGGCCGCCCGGGCGCGGTGGAGGCGTGACTTCATCGCGGGAAGGCTGAGGCCGAGGGCGTCGGCGACCATGCGGCCGCTGTGGCCCTGGACGTCGCGCATGATCAGGACCTGGCGCTGGTCGGCGGGCAGGGCGGCGATCGCGGCGGCGATGCGTCCGGCCTCCAGGCGTTGGAGGGCTTCGTCCTCGGCCGAGTCCGTGAGGATGTCGGCTGTGCCGAGGTCGGCCGGGACGTCGCGGCGTAGGCGTCGCAGGCATTCGTTGCGGACGATGCGGAACATCCACGAGGCGAGCGCGCTGGAGGCGCGGAGTGTGCCGATCTTCCGGTAGAGGATGATCAGCGCTTCTTGTGCGGCGTCCTCGGCGTCTTCCGGCGAGGCGCAGAGGGTGCGGGCGAATCTGCGCACGTGGGGGTGCGAGCCCGACACCAGAGCGGTGATCGACTCCACGTCGCCGCGCCGGGCGGCGGCGATGAGCCGCTCGCCCGGCCAGGTCGTCTCAGCCACGGGAGCGGCTCCGCCGCCGCAGGACCGTGACCGTGCACGCGCAGATCAGCACGGCCACGCCGATTCCGGCACCGATGACCATCATGACGACCTCCCAGTTCGGTTCGCCGCTGCACGCGGTTCGCCTATGAGAGGGGTGAAGCCGTCCAAAGGATTCAGACGGATTACTTCGTCAGGGACAGGCCGCTGGACGGGGTCACCGACAGGCGGTCGGCGGGCTCGTCCAGGTCGACGACCACCTCGTCGCCGTCCTTGACCTCGCCCGCGAGGAGTTCGCGGGCCAACTGGTCGCCGATCGCCGTCTGGACGAGGCGCCGCAGCGGCCGCGCCCCGTACAGCGGGTCGTAGCCGGTCAGGGCCAGCCATTCGCGGGCCGCGTCGGTGACGCGGAGGGCGAGCCGGCGCTCGGCGAGGCGTTCGGCGAGCTTGTCGACCTGGAGGTCCACGATGCGGGTCAGCTCGTCGGTCGAGAGGGCGTCGAACAGGAGGACGTCGTCCAGGCGGTTGAGGAACTCCGGCTTGAACGAGCCGCGGACGGCGTTCCAGACGGCCTCGCGTTTCGCGCCGTTCTCCAGCGTCGGGTCGACGAGGAACTGCGAGCCGATGTTGGAGGTGAGGATCAGGATCGTGTTGCGGAAGTCGACCGTGCGGCCCTGGCCGTCGGTGAGGCGGCCGTCGTCGAGCACCTGGAGGAGGATGTCGAACACCTCGGGGTGCGCCTTCTCGACCTCGTCCAGCAGGATGACCGAGTACGGGCGGCGGCGGACGGCCTCGGTGAGCTGGCCGCCCTCCTCGTAGCCGACGTAGCCGGGGGGCGCGCCGACCAGGCGGGCGACGCTCTGCTTCTCGGAGTACTCGCTCATGTCGATGCGGGTCATCGCCCGCTCGTCGTCGAACAGGAACTCCGCGAGCGCCTTGGCCAGCTCGGTCTTGCCGACGCCGGTCGGGCCGAGGAACAGGAACGAGCCCGTCGGACGGTCGGGGTCGGAGATCCCGGCGCGGGCGCGGCGCACCGCGTCCGACACCGTGCGGACCGCGGAGTGCTGGCCGATGAGGCGGCGGCCCAGCTCGTCCTCCATGCGGAGCAGCTTGGCGGTCTCGCCTTCGAGGAGGCGCCCGGCGGGGATGCCCGTCCAGGAGGCGACGACGTCGGCGACGTCGTCGGGGCCGACCTCCTCCTTCACCATCGCGTCGCGGTTCTCGGCCGCCTCCGACGCCTCCTCCAGCTGCTTCTCCAGCTCGGGGATCTCGCCGTAGGTGAGCCGCGCGGAGGTCTCCAGGTCGCCGTCGCGCTGGGCGCGCTCGGCCTCGCCGCGCAGCTGGTCGATGCGCTCCTTGATCTCGCCGACGCGGTTCAGCCCGGCCTTCTCCTGCTCCCACCGGCCGACCAGGCCGTTGAGCTGCTCCTGCTTGTCGGCGAGGTCGGCGCGGAGCCGTTCGAGGCGCTGCCTGGACGGCTCGTCGGTCTCCTTGGCGAGGTTCAGCTCCTCCATCTTCAGCCGGTCCACGGCGCGCTGCAGCTCGTCGATCTCGACGGGACGGGAGTCGATCTCCATGCGGAGCCGGGAGGCGGCCTCGTCCACCAGGTCGATGGCCTTGTCGGGCAGGAACCGGGAGGTGATGTAGCGGTCCGACAGCGTCGCCGCCGCCACCAGCGCCGAGTCGTTGATCTGCACCTTGTGGTGCGCCTCGTAGCGGCCCTTCAGCCCGCGCAGGATCGCGACCGTGTCCTGCACCGACGGCTCCCCGACCAGCACCTGCTGGAAGCGGCGCTCCAGGGCCGGGTCCTTCTCGATGCGCTCGCGGTACTCGTCCAGCGTGGTCGCGCCGATCATGCGCAGCTCGCCGCGGGCCAGCATCGGCTTCAGCATGTTGCCCGCGTCCATCGCGCCCTCGGCGGCGCCCGCGCCGACGACCGTGTGCAGCTCGTCGATGAACGTGACGACCTGCCCGCCGCTCTCCTTGATCTCGTTCAGGACGGCCTTCAGCCGCTCCTCGAACTCGCCGCGGAACTTCGCGCCCGCCACCATCGCGGCGAGGTCCAGCGAGACCAGCCGCTTGCCGCGCAGCGACTCGGGGACGTCGCCCGCGACGATCCGCTGCGCGAGGCCCTCGACGACGGCGGTCTTGCCGACGCCCGGCTCGCCGATCAGCACCGGGTTGTTCTTCGTGCGGCGGGAGAGCACCTGGACGACGCGGCGGATCTCGGCGTCCCGCCCGACGACGGGGTCGAGCCGTCCGTCGCGGGCGGCGGCGGTGAGGTCGACGCCGTACTTCTCCAGCGACTGGTAGGTGCCCTCGGGGTTCTCGCTGGTGACGCGGGCGTGCCCGCGGACCTTCTCGAACGCGTCCAGCAGCGCCTCGGGCGTCGCGCCGACCTCCTTGAGCAGCCCGGCGGCCGGACCGCCGTCGGCGGCGAGGCCGACGAGCAGGTGCTCGGTCGAGACGTACTCGTCCTCAAGCTGCCGGGCGCGGTTGCCCGCGGTGTTGATCGCCCGCTGGAGCTGGCCGGACAGCCGGGGCGTCGCGACCGTCGAGCCCGCCGCCCGCGGCTTGGCCGCGAGCTGCTCCTCGGCCTGCCGCCGGACGGCCTGCCAGTCGGCCCCGGCCGCCTCCAGCAGCGGCACCGCCGTGCCCTCGGGCAGCCCGATCAACGCCACCAGCAGGTGCTGCGGCTCCACCTCGGGATGTCCCTCGGCCGCCGCCCTGCGGACCGCGACCGACACCGCCTCCTGACTCTTCTGCGTGAGCTTGATGTCCACGATTCCCCTCTCGATCTGGGGGGACGACCCCCCAGACCCCCCGGCAACTGCTTTTAGTCGCGGTTGCGCTCGTGCCACACGACGACGCTGGTGTGCCTGATCGGCACCAGGTCGGAGCCCGGCGTCCCGCCCGCGTCCCCGCGCCGCCGCTGCTGCGCGAGGCGCGCGGCGACGGAGCGGGTCGATTCCAGTTCGTTCGCGAGGTCCTCCAGCGCGGCGTGGGCCTTCGCGAGTTCCTCGCGGAGCCGGACGTTGTCGCGCTGGAGTTCCAGGATGTGCTTGATGCCCGAGAGGTTGATGCCCTCCTCCTGGGAGAGCCGCTGGATCTCGCGGAGCATCACGATGTCGCGCATCGAGTAGCGGCGCCCGCGCCCGGCGGTCCGGCCGGGGGACACCAGGCCCAGCCGGTCGTAGGTCCGCAGCGTCTGCGGGTGCAGCCCGGAGAGCTGCGCCGCCACCGAGATCACATAGACCGGGGTGCTGTCGCCGAAGGGATCGGTGTTCATGGTCGCGCCTCCGCCCGCCGATCGTTCACCGGGTCACTCCGTTCTGGCCTGCTGGAGCAGGTCGGCGCGCAGGTCGTCGCCCGCGCCCGACTCGCGGAGGCGGGTGAGCGCCTCGCGGGTCTGGTCGTCGAGTTTCTGCGGCACCTGCACGTCCACGGTGACCAGCAGGTCGCCCTTGGTGCCGTCGCGGCGGGACGCGCCGCGCCCCTTCACCCGGAACGTGCGGCCGTTCGGCGTGCCCTCGGGCAGCCGCAGCGTCACCGGCTGCCCCTGGAACGTCGGCACCCGGATCTCCGCGCCGAGCGCCGCCTCCGGGAACGTCACCGGGACGGTCAGCGTCAGGTTGTCGCCGCTGCGGCCGAACACCTGGTGCGGTCGCACCTTGATGTTGACGTACAGGTCGCCGTTCGGGCCGCCGTTCTCGCCCGGCGCGCCCTTGCCCTTGAGGCGGATCTTCTGGCCGTCCGCGACGCCCGCCGGGATCCGCGCCTGGATCGTGCGGGTGCCGGTCGCGCGGCCGCTGCCGTGGCAGATCGGGCAGGGGTCGTCGACGACGAGACCGCGCCCGTGGCACTGCTTGCACGGCTCCTGGAACCCGAAGTTGCCGAGGTTGCGCGTCTCCTGCCCGGTGCCCTCGCAGTTGGGGCACACCCGCGGGACGGTGCCGGCCTTCGCGCCGGTGCCCCGGCAGCCGTCGCACGGCGCCTCGCTGGTCAGCTTGATCGGGACGGTCACGCCGTTCATCGCGCGGCCGAACGACAGCGTCACGTCGGTCTCGACGTTCGCGCCGCGCCTGGCCCGCCGCGTCCCGGTCGTGCGGGTGCCGCCGCCGCCCCGGTTGAACAGCCCGCCGAACAGGTCGCCGATGCGCTCCCCGGCGCCGCCCGGCTGCGTGCCCCCCTGCTGCCCGAAGAGGTCTCCCAGGTCGAAGGGGAAGCCGCCGCCCTGCTGGCCCCGGAACCCGCCCGGCATGGAGCGCACCGAGTCGTACTCCTTGCGGCGCTTCTCGTCGGAGAGGACGTCGTAGGCCTCCGAGACCTCCTTGAAACGGTCCTCGGCGTCGGTGTCGCCCTTGTTGGCGTCCGGGTGGTACTTGCGGGCCAGCTTCCGGTACGACTTCTTGATCTCCTCCTGCGAGGCCGTCTTCGCGACACCGAGGACCTTGTAGTAGTCCTTCTCCAGGTAGTCCTTGGTGCTCACGGCGCCCCGCTCTCTGCTATCGCCACTTGCCACATGTCTTCTGCACGCCCCGGGGGCCCGCCCCGGGCGGCACCGCTCGGTGCCGCCCGGGGCGCAGGCCCGCGAGCCGTTCCAGGGTCACCTCTGGAACGTGCCGGAGTCACCCCCGGATCCCTCCCGGGCCGAAGCCGGAGGGGTCACTCGTCGTCGTCGGTCTTCTCGTCGCCGTTCGGCGTGGCGTCGGACGCGGCGTCCGGTTCGGCGTTCGGGTCGGGCTCGGCCACCGCGACGCGCGCCGGACGCAGGATCCGCTCGCCGATGCGGTAGCCGGGCTGGAGGACGTCCGCCACGCTCGTCTCCGTCACCTCCGCCGAGTACGCGTGCATGAGCGCCTCGTGGACGGTCGGGTCGAACGGCTCGCCCTTCGCGCCGTAGCGCTCCAGGCCGAGCTTGCCCGTCACCGCCTCCAGACGGTCGCCGACGGACTTGAACCCGCCGGTCAGCTCGTCGTGGTCACGGGCGCGGCCGATGTCGTCCAGCACCGGGAGCAACTCCTGGAGCACCTGCCCGAGGGCCTGCTCCCGCACCGCGACCCGGTCGCGCTCGACGCGCTTGCGGTAGTTGTCGTACTCCGCCTTCAGCCGCTGGAGATCGGCGAGCCGCTCCGCGAGCTGGGTCTTCAGCGAGGAGTCCGCGTCGCCCTCGGCACCGGCGGCCGGCGCGGCGGGCGCGGCGGGCTGCTCGCCCGTCCCGCCGGACTCGCGGACCTTGCCCGTCTCGGGATCGATGCGCCGCTTGTCGCGGATCACCGGGCCCTCCCGCTCCTCGCCCTCGTTGGGGGAGGTCGTCACGATGCGTCACCCTTCGGCTTCTCGTCGTCCACGATCTCGGCGTCGACGACCTCGTCGTCCTGGTCGGCCTGGCCCTGGGCGCCCGCCGTGGGGCCGGGGTCGTCCGCGCCCGCCTGCGCGCCCTCGGGGTTCTGCGCGTACATCGCCGCGCCCATCTTCTGGCTGACCTGGGCGAGCTTCTCCGCGCTGGTCTTGATGAGGTCGACGTCGGTGCCCTCCAGGGCCTTCTTGACCTCGGCGACCGCGTCGCCCACCTCGGTCTTCAGCTCGGCCGGGACCTTCTCGTCGTTCTCCCGCAGGAACTTCTCGGTGGAGTAGGCGAGGGTGTCGGCCTGGTTGCGGACCTCGGCCTCCTCCTTGCGCTTGCGGTCGTCCTCGGCGTACTGCTCGGCGTCGCGCATCATCTTCTCGATGTCGTCCTTGGGCAGCGCGCTGCCGCCGGTGATGACCATCGACTGCTCGCGGCCGGTGCCCTGGTCCTTCGCGCTGACGTTGACGATGCCGTTGGCGTCGATGTCGAAGGTCACCTCGATCTGCGGGACGCCGCGCGGCGCCGGCGGCAGACCGGTGAGCTGGAACGTGCCGAGCTTCTTGTTGTAGGCGGCGATCTCGCGCTCGCCCTGGAAGACCTGGATCTCGACCGAGGGCTGGTTGTCGTCGGCGGTGGTAAAGGTCTCCGAGCGCTTGGTCGGGATCGTGGTGTTGCGCTCGATGATCTTGGTGAAGATGCCGCCCTTGGTCTCGATGCCGAGGCTCAGCGGCGTCACGTCCAGCAGCAGGACGTCCTTGACCTCGCCCTTCAGCACGCCGGCCTGGAGGCTCGCGCCGATCGCGACGACCTCGTCGGGGTTGACGCCCTTGTTGGGCTCCTTGCCGCCGGTCAGCTCCTTGACCAGCTCCGACACCGCGGGCATGCGGGTCGAGCCGCCGACCAGGACGACCTGGTCGATGTCGCTCACCGAGATGTTCGCGTCCTTCAGCACCGAGTGGAACGGCGCCTTGGTCCGGTCGAGCAGGTCGGAGGTCATCCGCTGGAACTCGCCGCGGGTGAGCTTCTCCTCCAGGTGCAGCGGCCCCTCGGCCGACGCGGTGATGTAGGGCAGGTGGATCGTGGTCTCGGACGAGCCGGACAGCTCGATCTTGGCCTTCTCCGCGCCCTCGCGGATCCGCTGCAGCGCCATCTTGTCCTTGGACAGGTCGACGCCGTTGGCGTTCTTGAACTTCTCGACCAGCCAGTCGACGACCTTGTTGTCCCAGTCGTCGCCGCCGAGGTGGTTGTCGCCGCTGGTGGCCTTGACCTCGACCACGCCGTCGCCGACCTCCAGCAGCGACACGTCGAACGTGCCGCCGCCAAGGTCGAACACCAGGATCGTGGCCTCGTTCTCCTTCTCCAGGTGGTAGGCCAGCGCCGCCGAGGTGGGCTCGTTGATGATGCGCAGGACGTTCAGCCCGGCGATCTGCCCGGCCTCCTTGGTGGCCTGCCGCTGGTGGTCGGAGAAGTAGGCCGGGACGGTCACGACCGCGTCGGTGACCGTCTCGCCCAGGTAGGACTCGGCGTCCCGCTTCAGCTTCTGCAGCACGAACGCGCTGATCTGCTGCGGGGTGAAGTCCTTGCCGTCGATGGTGGTCTTCCAGTCGGTGCCCATCTCGCGCTTGACCGAGCGGATCGTCCGGTCAACGTTGGTCACCGCCTGGCGCTTGGCGACCTCACCGACGAGCACCTCACCGTTCTTGGCGAAGGCGACGACGGACGGCGTGGTCCGCGACCCCTCCGCGTTGGCGATGACGGTGGGCTCGCCGCCCTCCAGGATCGCGACGACCGAGTTGGTCGTCCCGAGGTCGATGCCGACCGCACGTGCCATGTCTCTCGTCCTCCGTCGTTCTTGCCGGTCTGTCGTGCTGCCCGGCGTCGCCCCCTGGGTCACGCCGGTCGGTCCGTTGCCAGCAAGACTGCCGTCCGTCGGTTCCTCTTGTCAAATGACTTGAGTCGAGCGGACTCAACTTTGCTGACGACCTCTACAACAGGACGATTGAGCGGGCTATTCCGGTTCCCGTGACGTTCCCGGCGACCCGAAGATCGTCTGCACGGAGGAGGACCTCCCCGCCGCCGTCCCTCGGCGGGAGGAGCGCCTCCTCCGCGCGATCCGGAATCCACCGGGGCCTCGGCCGTGAATTCGATCACCCGCATTGGGCGATCAATAGCGACCGTCCAACCGGGGCGGTCGTGGCAGAGGAGACTCGATGACCCACAGACGCTGGAGCCGGGCGCTGCTCGGCATCTCGCTCACGGCCGGGGCGCTGGCGGTTCCGCCGGCGCCCTTCGCCCATGCCTCGCCGCCGCCCGGCGGCCTGGACCAGGGCGGATCCTGGAAGGTGACGCTGCTGACCGGGGACGTCGTCGACGTCCGGACGGTCAAGGGCAAGCCCCCGCTGGTGTCGGTGACCCCGGCGCCCGGCAGGGAGAAGCGCTCGTTCCGCAAGGAGATCCGGCCGGACGGGCACGTCGTCGTCACCCCGACCGACGTGTCCGGGCTGGTCGGCCGCGTCATCGACCCCAGGCTGTTCGACGTCACGACGCTGATCGCGCAGAGGTACGACGACGCGCGCAGCGAGGACGTGCGGCTGATCGTCCAGCGGGCGCCGGGGTCGGGCTCGCCGAAGTCGCTCGGTGGAACGTTCGAGACCACGCGCGAGCTGCCGAGCCTCGGCGCCGTCGCCGTCCGGCAGCCCAAGCGCGAGGCCCGCCGGCTGGGCGCCGCGCTGGCGGGGATGCCGTCGGCGAGGTCCACCGGCGACATCCGGCACATCTGGCTGGACGGGAGGGTCGAGGCGACCTTCAGCCGAACCCCGGCGACCCTCACCCGCACCCCGGCGGCGCCCTCCGGGCACCGGCTCGACCGGAACCTGGAGCAGGTCGGCGCGCCCGCCGCGTGGAAGGCCGGGTTCACCGGCAAGGGCGCGAAGGTCGCGGTGCTCGACAGCGGCGTGGACGCCGGGCATCCCGACCTCCAGGGGCGCATCGCCGAGTCGAAGAACTTCTCCGAGGCGGCCGACACCGTCGACCGGGTGGGGCACGGCACGCACGTCGCCTCGACGATCGCGGGCACCGGCGCCGCCTCGCACGGTGAGCGCCGGGGCGTCGCCCCGGACGCGAGCCTGCTGGTCGGCAAGGTCCTCGACGACGACGGCTTCGGCACCGACTCCGGCGTCATCGCCGGGATGGAGTGGGCCGCGCCGCGCGCGGGCGTCGTCAACATGAGCCTCGGCGGCGACGCGACCGACGGCACCGACCCGCTGTCCACGGCGCTGAACGGCCTCACCAAGAAGTACGGCACGCTGTTCGTGGTGTCGGCGGGCAACGAGGGGCTGGTCGGGAGCGTCGGCACGCCCGGCACCGCCGACACCGCGCTGACCGTCGGCGCGGTCGACGACCACGACGGGCTCGCCGAGTTCTCCAGCCGGGGGCCGCGCGGGCACGCCGCCAAGCCGGAGATCGTCGCGCCGGGCGTCGACACCATCGCGGCCCGCGCCGAGGGCACCTCGATGGGCACCCCGATCGGGGCCGAGTACACGAAGTCCTCCGGTACCTCGATGGCCGCGCCGCACGTGGCGGCCGCGGCCGCGCTGCTGGCCGCGAGGCATCCGGACTGGAAGGCGCCCCGGCTCAAGGCCGCCCTGGTCGGCACGGCCGCCCCGGCGACCGGCGGCGACGTCTACGAGCGCGGCGCCGGACGGCTCGACGCGGGCGCGGCCGTGCTCAGCCCGGTCCTGGCCGCGCAGAGCGTCGTCGACCTCGGCACCTCGCGGTATCCGGAGCACGGGGCGCTGTCGACCAAGCTCGCCTGGACCTCCACCGCGTCCAAGCCCGTCTCGCTGGGGCTGAGCGTCGAGGTCGTCGACCGGCACGGCCGGAAGACCGACGGCGTCGCGAGCCTCCAGCCGAGCGCGGAGGTTCCCGCCGGCGGGACCGGCTCGGCCTCGCTGGCCGTGGACGCGTCCAAGCTGGCTGCGCGCCCCGGCCTCTACACGGCCGTGGTGACCGCCAAGGGCGGCGGCGCCGCGCTCGGCACGCCCGTCACGTTCTACGTCGAGCCCCCGGCCCACACCCTCACGGTCAAGGCCACGCCCCTGCCCGGCACCGACCCCGCGAACTTCGGCGCCACCGCCACGGTGGTCAACATGAAAGACATGGCGGTGTTCTCCCAGTGGGTGGACGTCCCGGGCACGGCGGAGGTCCGCGTCCCCGACGGCGTCTACGCGGTCCTCGGCAACGTGGACGACTTCAGCGGCTGGCGGTCGGCCCTGGTCGGCGACCCCGAGGTCGTCGTCGAGGGCGACACGGCCGTCACGCTGGACGGCGCCGCCGCCGTCCCGATGAAGGCGAGCGTCGAGGGCGTCGAGGCCGAGCAGACGACGGCGACCATGGACCTGGTCCGCGACGCCGGGCAGGGGCTGTGGGCCTACAGCGTGTACTCGTCCGATCCCGGGGCCATGCCCGTGTACGCCCAGCCGATGGGCGGCGTCCGGACCGGGACGTTCCACGCCTACACCGGCAACCGGCTGACCGGGCCCGGCACCGTCTACGACGTCGTCCGCCCGCTGGGCGACGGGATCCCCGCCGACCTGACGCAGGTCGTCACCCCCGCCGATGTCCAGCGGATGGCCCGGGTGGAGCAGCGGTTCGCCGCGTTCGACGGCGACCCGTCCATCCCGATGAGCGAGAAGCGCTACGGCATCAGCCCCGAGGGCCTGCTGTCGTTCGAGGGGAGCGACTGGGTCAAGCCCGGGACGACCCGCACCGACTACGTCTCCACCGACGCCGGATGGCTGTGGGGCGACGAGGCGTTCGTCAAGTTCGGCGAGGACCTCTGGGTCGACCAGGGCGGCTTCACCGCGCTCAAGGCCGGCGAGCGGACCTCGAACCGCTGGGGCCGCCAGCCGCTGCGTCCGGGCCCGCTCTCCGGCACCGCCGTCACGCCCAGCGGCTGCAACCGCTACCCGACCACCCGCACCGGCCGGAACATCCGCGTCTCGCTCGTCGACCTCCAGACCCGGCCGGACGGCTTCGACTGCGACATCCACGAGGTGAGGGGAAGGCACCTGGAGCTGTTCGACGGGGACAGGAAGATCGGTGAGAAGGACGGCCCGTTCGGCGACTTCACCGTCCCGGCCGGTACCGGCGACTACCGGCTGACCTATGAGAACGACGCGTCGGCCCTCCTGCCGGTGTCGACCCACACGTTCACGTCGTGGCGGTTCCGGAGCCGCCAGCCGCGCGGCCACGGGAGCGCGGGCCTCCCGCTGCTGCTCGTCGACTACGACCTGAAGCTCGACCTGAACAACCAGCCCGCGGGCGAACCGGCCGAGTTCACGGTCGCGCGGATGGCGGGCTCGGGCACGGCGAAGGTCACCGGGCTGGAGTTCTGGACGTCCGTGGACGACGGCGGGACCTGGCAGGCCGCCCAGGTGAAGCCGCTCGGCGGCGGGCGCTTCAGCGCCCCGCTCCCGGCTCCCGCCAAGGGCCAGGCCGTGTCGCTGCGCGTCAGCGCGAAGGACGCGGGCGGCAGCGGCATCGAGCAGCGCGTCCTGCGCGCCTACCGGGTCCGGTAGGCCGGGGGCCGCGGGGCACGAAAGCGGCGGGGGCTTCCGGGTGATACGTCTGTGACCGCCATCCGTGCGACGGAAAGGCACCACATGACGGGGAAGCCCCTCACCGAGGCGCGGCCGGACCGGCCTGACACCGGTCCGGCCGCGCCGCGGTCGTCCCTGCACGACCCCCACCCGGTCGGCGACGTCTTCGACGCCCACTTCGCCGAGATCCACGGGTACGCCGCCAAGCGGCTGGGCCCGGACGCCGCGGGGGACATCGCGTCCCAGACGTTCCTGGAGGCGTTCCGCAACCGGGACCGCTACGACCCGGCGCGCGCGAACGTGCGGACGTGGCTGTACGGCATCGCGACCAACCTCATCGGCAAGCACCGGCGCGCGGAGGTGCGCGGCCTGCGGGCCCGCGAACGGCTCCCCGCCCCGGGCGCGGAGGGGCACGCCGACCGGGTGGACGCCCGGGTCAGCGCGCAGGGCCTGCGCGGACGGCTGGCCGGGGCGATCGCCGGGCTGCCGGACGGCGAACGGGACGTGCTGCTGCTCGTCGCGCTCGCCGACCTCAGCCACGAGGAGGTCGCGGCGGCGCTCGGCGTCCCCTACGGGACGGTCGGGTCGCGGCTGAGCCGGGCCAGGAAGAGGGTGCGCGAGGCACTCGGCGGGACGAATCCGATGCGTGAGGTGGAGGACGACCATGGATGAGCTGGAGACGATCCGCGAGGCGTACGGGGAGCCGGCACCGCCGACGCTCCGGGAGACGACCGAGGCGCGCGCCCGCGTGCTGGGGAAGCGGCCGCCCCGGCGCTCCGGCCTCGGCCGGCGGCTGAAGGCGGGGATCGGCGTCGCCGCCGCCGGCGCGGCCGTCGCCGTCGGGATCACCGTGACCGGCTCCGGCTCGCCCGCGCCGCCCTCGCGGACCTCGCCCGCCCCCTCGGTCGACCTGGGCAGGCAGGCCGTGCTGGCGGCGGCGGGCAGGGCCGCCGCCCAGCCGGGCGGCAGGTACTGGTACTCCGACAGCGTCGGCGGCCAGTCGTACCTGGTGCGGCCCAAGACGGGCGCCTACGCGATCGTCGGCGCGCACACGGAGTTCTACAGCTGGGCCGGGGCGAAGCCGGGCATGGGCGCGGGGAGCTACGGCCGCGACATCCCGTCCCGGCCGCTGACGAAGGAGGACGCGGAGCTCTGGAAGAAGGACGGGTCGCCGTCGAGGTTCCGGGTCTGGTCGAACGACCACTACGGCACCTACGGCCTGGGCACCTCGAAGTGGGAGATGGACCCGCCGTCCCCGGAGGGCGGCGGGAGGTGGCGCGGCATGACCGCCGAGCAGCTCCAGGACCTGCCGACCGACCCCGAGGGGCTGACCAGGGAGCTGTTCTCCGCGGAGGCCCGGTTGAAGCGCATGGATCCGCACCTCCCGGCCGCCGGCCGCCGGAACCTTGAGGAGGGGATCAAGGAGCGGCCGGTCGATCCCGCGTACACCTTCGTCGCGGCCGGCGAACTGCTGCGGGACGCGCCCATCCCGCCGGGCGTCCGGGCCGGTCTCATGCGGGTGCTCACCGCGCTGCCCGGGGTGACGGCGATCGGCACGGCGACCGACGCGCTGGGGCGGACCGGCCCCGCGCTGGCCAGGACCATGGAGACCACGACGGTCACGGCGGAGGACGGCGCGCCCGCCGCCGAGCGCGGTGACTACGACTCCCGCCAGGAGCTGGTCTTCGATCGGCGGACGGGTCGGCTGATCGCCTCGCAGAACGTGCTGACCAGGCCGGGCGGCCCGTACCGGGACCGCAGGCCGGGCTTCGTGATCAACTACGAGGCCGTCCGGGACGCGGGCTGGACGGACGCCAAGCCGGTGCCGCCCGCCCGGTTGCCCTTCTGAGCCGTTTCACCAGCGCCCCCGCCCGGCATTCCGGGCGGGGGCGCTCGCGCGTGAAGGCGGGACGGGGGATCGGTTGAGAGCGGGGTGACCGTGATCGTGCACTCCCCCGACAGCGAGGATCTACCCCATGGCCCTACACGACCCGCCGGATTCCGGTGGGGCCGACTTCGAGGCGGCGGCCGCGTCCGGCGCGTCCGCCGCCAACGCGTCCGACGCGGCGGCGATCACGCGTTCGCGGCGCGAGCCCGCCGCGTTCGCGGAGATCTTCCACCGGCACTTCACCGCGATCCACGGGTACGTGGCCCGGCGGCTCGGCGCGGACGCGGCCGACGACATCGCCGCCGAGACCTTCCTCACCGCGTTCCGCAAGCGCGACCGGTTCGACCCGGCGCGTGGAACGGTCCGGCCCTGGCTGTACGGCATCGCGACCCGGCTGATCGGGCTGCACCGGCGCTCGGAGGGCCGCCGCTACCGCGCCCTCGCGCGCACGCCCGCCCAGCCGTTCGAGGACGGCCACGAGGACGTCGTCACCGCGCGCGTCACCGCCGGCGGCGCGGGGGCGGAACTCGCGGACGCGCTGGCCCGGCTGCCGCGCGGGGACCGGGACGTCCTGCTGCTGGTCGCGCTGGCCGACCTGTCCTACGAGGAGGTCGGGCAGGCGCTCGGCATCAAGACGGGCACGGTCGCCTCCCGCCTGCACCGCGCCAGGCGCCGCCTCCGGGAGTCGCTCGGCGGCACCAACCCCACCTTGATCGTTGAGGAGACGCCCGCGTGAACAGGAACGAGATGGACCAGGTCAGGGGCCTGTTGGGTGATCCGCCCGCCCCCTCGGCGAGGACGACGAACAAGGCCCTGACGATGCTGGAGGACGAGATGGCGGGCAGGACGGCGGGCAGGGGCGCGCGGACGGGACGGCGCCGGATCGCCTGGCCGGTCGGGCTCGGCGCGGGGCTGGTCGCGGCGGGCGCGGCGGCGGCCGTGGCCATCGCCCTCACGGGCCAGGGCCCGGCGGGCCCGTCCGGCTCGCCGGAGGCGGCGGGGAACGTCGACCTGAACAAGCAGGCGGTGCTCGCGGCGGCCGCCAAGGTGGAGCGGACGCCGGTCGGCGAGTACTGGTACAGCGACAGGATCGACGGGCAGTCCTACGTCGTCCGGGCGAAGACCGGCTCGTACGCGATCGTCGGCGCGGCGAGCGAGTCCTTCCACTGGGCCGGCATGAAGAAGGGGGACGGCGAGGCGTACTACGGCCGCGACCTCCCGGCCCGGCCGCTGACGAAGCGGGACGGGGCGCTGTGGCGCAAGGCCGGGTCGCCGTCCAGCTTCCGGGTCTGGTCGAACGACCACTACGCCACCTACGCCGCCAAGGGCACGAACTGGACGTCGAGCGGCCCGGGGGTGGGCCTCGACCCGCGCGGCGGCGGCGAGTTCCTGGGCAAGCCGGTCGAGGAGTGGCGGAACCTGCCGACCGACCCGGCCAAGCTCGCCGAGCGGTTCCTCAGCGAGCAGGAGATGCGGCGGGCGGGGGGCCCGGCGGGGAAGGCGCTGAAGCTGCGGGACTCGGCGTCCGCCTCCGGCGGGATCTGGCGGACGGCGTCGATCCTCGGCGGCACCCCCGTCCCGCCGAAGGTGCGGGCGGGGCTGATGCGGGCGCTGGCCGGACATCGGGGCATCACCGCGATCGGCGAGGCGACCGACCCGCTGGGCCGACGGGGCGTCGCGCTGGCCTCCGCCGAGCGCACCGCGACGATCACCGGCGAGTGGGGCACGCCGAAGGACCACCAGGGGACCTACGCGTCGCGGACGGTGATCGTCTTCGACGAGAAGACCGGTGACGTGCTGTCCGTCCAGGACACGCTGACCAAGCCGGGCGGCCCGTACGCGGAGATGGGGCCGGGCTTCGTCATCAACTACGTGGCCATCCGCTCGACGGGCTGGAGCGACACCAAGCGGCAGCCCCCGGCGGAGCAGCCCTTCTGACCCTCCTGTGCACGGGGCCGGCGACCGCTGCCGTTATCCCCCGGTGAGTACCGCCGCCCCGCCGGTGCCCTCCGCCCCGACCAGGGGCGGAGGGCATCGCCGTCCCGGCCCTAGGGTCTGCGGGATTCGAGGCCGTCCAGCACGCAGCCGAGGCCGAAGGAGAAGCGCTCCTCCAGGACGGCGCGGGTCTCCTTCATCCAGATGTCGCGGATGTGGGCCGCGAGATCGGGGCGCTCCGCGTCCAGCCGGTCCAGGTACGGGCCGAGGTTCTCCACCCATTCGGCGGCGGACGTGCCGTGCTGCTCGCGCTGCCAGCTCGCCTCGCTGCCCGCCGCGCCGATGACGTAGTCCACCACCGCCGACCAGGCGTATTCGAGGTCGAAGCCGGTGAAGCCCGCCGACCCGAACGCGGTGAGCACCTCGTCCAGGACGCGGGTGGCGTTCGGGCCGATCATGGGGCGGCTGCCGAACAGCGTGACCGTCCACGCGTGCCGGTGGATCATCGTGCGGAGGCTGCGCGCGTAGCCGTCCGCCGCCGCGCGCCAGCCGTCCCCGGCGGGGACCTCCACCTCGGCCATGACCCGGTCGAGGGCGAGTTCGAGCAGCTCGTCCTTGTTCGCGACGTGCCAGTACACCGATGTGGCGCCGGAGTTCAGCCGGGTGCCGAGGCGGCGCATGCTGAGCCCGTCCAGGCCCTCGGCGTCGAGCAGGCCGAGCGCCGCGTCCACGATCTGGTCGCGGGTGAGCGTGGGCTGCTCGCGCCGCGTTCGCGGCGGGCGGGTCCAGACCGATGTCGGCCCCGCCGGTGCCTTGGCCATGGGCCTCCTCCTCGCGGCTCGTGTCGTCTCGTACAGGGTACCGGGACTTGAACACTGTGCGAGGTAGCTCGTACAGTGTGCCGGTCTACTCGAACACTGTACGAGGAGGGTGCCATGAGCCCGCATCCGAGGCGCTGGCGGATACTTGCCGTGCTCTGCCTGAGCCTGTTCGCGGTCGTGGTCGACAACACGATCCTGAACGTCGCGATCCCGTCGCTGCTGGACGATCTGGACGCCACCACGTCCGACGTCCAGTGGGTGATCGACGCCTACTCGCTGGTCTTCGCGGGCGCGCTGCTCACGGCGGGCAGCCTCGGCGACCGGTACGGCCGCCGCCGCGCGATGCTGATCGGCTTCGCGCTGTTCGGCGCCGGCTCGCTGCTGGCCGCGTTCGCCGCGAACCCCGCGCAACTCGTCGCCACGCGCGGGCTGATGGGCGTCGGCGGCGCGTTCCTCATGCCCGGGACGCTGTCGATCATGGCGCAGGTGTTCGGCGAGGACGAGCGGGCCAAGGCGTTCGCGATCTGGGGCGCGACGTCGATGGTCGGCATCGCGGCCGGGCCGACGCTCGGCGGGTTCCTGTTGGAGCACTTCTGGTGGGGGTCGGTGTTCCTGGTGAACGTGCCGGTCGCGCTCGTCGCCGTCGTGGGGCTGGTCGTCCTGGTCCCGGAGTCGCGGGGGCCGCGCCGCCGCCCGGACGTGCTCGGCGCCGCGCTGTCCACGCTCGGCATGTCGGCGCTGGTCTGGGCGATCATCTCCGGCCCCGAGCACGGCTGGACGGGCCCGCGCACGCTCGGCGGGCTCGCCGTCGCGGCCGCCGGGCTGGGCCTGTTCGTGCTCTGGCAGCACCGCGACCCCGAGCCGATGCTCGACCTGCGGCTGCTGGCGCACCGCCGGTTCTCCGGCGCCGCCGCCGTCATCGCGATGTTCGGGTTCGCGCTGGCCGGGACGATGTTCGCGCTCACCCAGATGTTCCAGCTCGTCCTCGGCTACGGGCCGCTCAGGGCGGGGCTCGCGATGCTGCCGGTGGCGGTCTCGGCCGGGGTCGGCAACGGCCTCGGCGCCGCGCTGGAGGCGCGGATCGGCGGGTCGAAGGCCATCGCCGCCGGATTCGCGATCGCCGCCGCGGGTTTCGTGGCGCTCGGCCTCGTCGGCCCCGGCGACGGCTTCGGCGTGATCGTCGTCGGGCTCGCCGTGTTCGGTCTCGGCGCCGGGCTCGGCACCCCGGCCGCCTACAACACGCTGATGGCCGCCGTCCCGCGCGAGGAGGCCGGGGTCGGCTCGGCCGTCAACGACGCCGGGCAGGAGCTCGGCAACGCGCTCGGCGTCGCCGTGATCGGCAGCATCATCTCCGCCGCGTACCGAGGCGGCCTCCCGGGCGGCGTGCCCGCCCCGGCGCGGCACTCGCTCGGCGAGGCGCTCGCGATCGGCGACCCCGGCCTCGCCGCCGCGGCGCGGGACGCCTTCGTCCACGCGCAGTCGGCGGGCTCCTTCACCGCCGCCGCGACGATGCTGGCCGCCGCGGTCTTCGCGCTGGTCGTGCTGCGCGGCGGCCGCGCGCCGGACCGTCCGGCGGAGGGGCGGACGCGGGCGGCCGTCCCGCACGCGTGAAAGCGATCCGGGGGCCGAGCGGAGTAGATGATGACACCAACTCCCGGAGGTAGCCCATGCCCGACCCCAGCCGAGGGGCCGACGGGTGACGGCCCCGCCCGAACTCGCCGAGCCGGAGGCCGCGCGCGACGACGCGGCGCTGCTCGCCGCCTCCCTCCAGGACGGCGAGGAGTTCACCGCCCTGTACGACCGGTACTTCCCAGCGGTGTACCGGTACGTCGCGGGACGTCTCGGACGTGAGGCGGCCGACGACGTCGTCGCCGAGACGTTCCTGGCCGCGTTCCGCCGCCGCGCCGCGTTCGACCCGGCGCGCGGCGCCGTCCGGCCGTGGCTGTACGGGATCGCGACGAACCTGATCGCGCAGCACCGGCGGACGGAGACCCGCCGCTACCAGGCGCTCGCCCGCATCGGCACCGAGCCCGACCAGACGGGCCACGAGGACCGCGTCGCGAGCTCGGTGACCGCCGAGCGCCTCCAGCCGCACCTGGCCCGCGCGCTCGCCGGGCTGTCGCGCAAGGACCGCGACGTCGTCCTGCTCAAGGCGCTCGGCCAGCTCGGCAACGAGGAGATCGCCGCCGTCCTCGGCGTCCCGTACGGGACGGTCGGCTCCCGCCTGAACCGCGCGCGCCGCAAGCTGCGCGCCGACCTGCCCTTCGACGGCACGGAAGGACCCTGACATGGACGGTGACATGGACGGTGACATGGACGGTCTGGACGAGTACCAGATGATCGCCACGATGCTGGACGAGCCGCCGGAGCCCGAGGCGGCCGCCGCCGGACGCCGCCGCCTCACCGAGGGGATCCGCGGGCCGCGCCGCCGTCCGCTCCGGTCGAGGTGGCCCGTCCTGGGCCTCGCCGGGGTCGCGGCGGCGGCCGTCGTGGGCGCGGTGCTGGTGTCGTCGGGCACGTCGCCGCGCGCGCCCGATCCCGTGGACGCCCGGCCGGTGTCGGCGCGGGAGGTGCTGCTGTCGGCCGCGGAGCGGGCGGAGTCCTCGCCCGACATCGGCCGCTACTGGCACCGCCGGACGCTCGCGACCACGTCGGTCGAGGTCGGCCCCGAGGGCGGACGGTACCAGGTGGAGCAGCGGCGGGTCAGCGAGACCTGGGCCCGCCCGGACGGCCAGGTCTGGATCGCCGACCGCGACGCGGGCGCGCGCCCCCGCACCGCCGCCGACCAGGCGGCCTGGGAGCGCGACGGCAGGCCGACCGGCTGGAAGGGCCGGTCGAGGCTCGGCGGCGGCCGCCTCACGCTCGCTCCCGGACCCGGCACGGTGATCAAGGCGCGCGGGCCGCGCTCGTTCACGGTCTGCGACAAGGAGATGTCGTTCACGCAGGTCCGGGCGCTGCCGACCGACCCCGCCGGGCTACGGGACGCCATCCGGAACGCGATGCTCCACAACGACGACGGCCCCGTGCCCGCCGACGCCCAGACCGGTTTCGTCAGGGAGTGCCTCACCGGGCTGCTCTCCGACGTGCCCGCCCCGCCGAAGGTGCGCGCCGCCGCCTACCGGGCCCTCGCCGGCATGCCCGGGGTGAAGGCCACCGGCGCGGCCGACGACGGCACCGGACGCGCGGGCGTCGGCATCCTCATCCAGGACCGCGGCGGCGCCGGGACCCGGCTGACGATCGACCCGAAGACCTCGTTCGTGCTGGCCGAGACGCGGGAACCCGGCGGCGCGCCGCTCCCGGTCAAGGGCCACACGCTGATCCACCTCCAGGTCGGCTGGACCGACGAGGGCCCGCGGATCCCCGCCCTTCCCTGAACGTCAGCCCACCAGGTCGAGCGGGCCGGTGCCGGTCTCCGCCAGCGGCAGGCCGAGCGCCGCCCGCTCGGCCAGCCATCCGCTCGGACGGTAGCGGGGGTCGCCGGTGGCCTCGTGCAGCCCGCGCAGGACGGCGAGCACCCGCGCGGCCCCCACGCCGTCGCCCCACTCCAGCGGGCCGCGCGGGTATCCGAGGCCGAGCCGGGCGCCGGTGTCGATGTCCGCCGGACGGGCGAGACGCTGCTCCGCGATGCCGCACCCGACGTTCACCACCGCCGCCATGAGCCGCTGGGCGACGCTCGCGGGCGCGTCCCGGACGACGCTCACCGCCCGCCCCGTCGCGATGAGGGCGGCCAGCGCCGCGCGCCCCGCGTCCCGGTCGACCCCCGGATGCACGGCCAGGGTGAGACGGGTGAAGAACCCGCCGAACGGGTCCACGCCGAGGGTCCGCTCCAGGGGGAGGCCGTCCGGGACGCTCCGCGCGACGTCCAGGACGCTGCGTCCGAACGGCGCCACCAGCACGATCGCCTCACCGGACGGCTCGTCCCCCGATTCCACCTGCACGCCGCCCTCGGACAGGAGCGCGCCCAGCCCCTCCCTTACGCCGGGCTCCGCGTCGTGGATCCAGACCGGGCGCGGCGCCACGTCCGGCGCGGAAACCTCGTCAGGCTCCTGCTTGGCGCCGTCCACGTACTTGTAGAAGCCCTCACCCGTCTTGCGCCCGAGGAGGCCCGCCTCCATGCGCGCCCGCGCGATCCGGGACGGACGCAAGCGCGGCTCGGTGTAGAAGCCCGTCCAGATGCCCTCCATCACCGGTTGCGACACGTCCAGGCCGGTGAGGTCGAGCAGCTCGCACGGGCCCATCCGCAGGCCGAGGACGTCCCGCGCGATCCGGTCGACGTCCACCGGCTCCGCCGCGC
The DNA here is from genome assembly GCF_018603865.1 of Actinomadura sp. NEAU-AAG7. Taxonomy (NCBI): domain Bacteria; kingdom Bacillati; phylum Actinomycetota; class Actinomycetes; order Streptosporangiales; family Thermomonosporaceae; genus Actinomadura; species Actinomadura sp. NEAU-AAG7. The sequence goes on along the minus strand of NZ_JAHFZY010000001.1, from coordinate 273,323 downwards.
CGTCCGCCAGGATCTGGAGCGCCTCGGTCACCAGCCCGCGCCCGGCGTGGTTGACGAGGAACCCGGGCGCGTCCGGCGCGAGGACCGGCTCGTGCCCGAGGCGCCGGACGAGATCGGCCAGCGCGTCCGGCACCCATCCGGCCGTCCGCGCGCCGGGGACCACCTCGACCAGCCGCATCAGCGGAACCGGGTTGAAGAAGTGCAGCCCCGCCAGCCGGGACGGGTCCGCCAGCGCCGCGCCGATCGCCGTCACCGGCAGCGAGCTGGTGTTGGTCGCGAGCACCGTGTGCTCGGGGCACACCTTCTCCAGCGCCGCGAACAGCTCGCGCTTGGCCGCGAGGTCCTCCCGGATCGCCTCCACCACGAGGTCGCAGTCCTGGAGCGGCGTCAGCGGCTCCCCGACCGGGCGCAGCCGCGCCTTGGCCTCCGCCGCCTCGGCGGCCGTCGTCCGCCCCTTCGCGGCGAGCCGGTCGAACATCGCGCCGATGTGCTCCACCGCGTCCGCGACCGCCTCCAGGCGCTCGTCGGCCAGCTCCACCGTGAGCCCGCCCGCCGCCGCCCACTGCGCTATCCCGCGTCCCATCGCCCCGGTGCCGATCACCCGGACCGTCGTCGCCCGCCCTGCCCACTGCTGCATCCAGACCTCCTCGCTCGTCCGCACATTCAACAAGAGTCCGCTCGGCGGAAACCCGCCCGTGAGTCGCGATCGGACACGTCGTAGCCTGCCAAGTACCCGCCAAACCCGGAGAAAGAGGAGCACACCATGCGCGACGCGGTGATCTGCGAGCCGCTGCGTACCCCGATCGGCCGGTTCGGCGGGGTGTTCAAGACCGTCCAGCCGACCGAGCTCGCGGCCACCGTCATCAGGGCCCTGGTCGAGCGCACCGGGCTGCCCGGCGACGCGATCGACGAGGTCATCCTCGGCCACTGCTACCCGACCTCCGACGCGCCCGCCATCGGACGCGTCGCCGCGCTCGACGCCGGGCTCCCCGTCGAGGTCGGCGGGATCCAGATCGACCGGCGCTGCGGGTCCGGGCTCCAGGCCGTCGTCAACGCGGCGATGCAGATCCAGACCGGCGTCAGCGACGTGATCATCGCGGGCGGCGCCGAGAGCATGAGCAACGCGCCGTTCTACACGACCGAGGCGCGCTGGGGCATCCGGGGCACCGGCCTCAACCTGCACGACTCGCTCGCGCGGGGCCGCGTCACCGCGGGCGGCGCGAACCACCCCGTCCCGGGCGGGATGCTGGAGACCGCCGAGAACCTGCGCCGCGAGTACGGCATCGGACGCGAGGAGCAGGACGAGCTGGCGGTCCGCTCGCACCGGCGCGCGGTCGCCGCGCAGCACTCGGGCGTGTTCGCGGAGGAGATCGTCCCGGTGACCGTCCGGTCGCGCAAGGGCGACACGGTCGTGGACACCGACGAGCACCCGCGCCCCGACACCACGCTGGAGGGGCTGGCGCGGCTGCGTCCGGTCCTCGGCAAGAGCGACGACGCCGCCACGGTCACGGCGGGCAACTCCAGCGGCCAGAACGACGCCGCCGCCGCGTGCGTCGTCACGACCCCCGAGCGCGCCGCCGAGCTGGGCCTGCGCCCGCTCGTCCGGCTGGTCTCGTGGGCGCGCGCGGGCGTGCCGCCGCGCACGATGGGCATCGGGCCCGTCCCGGCCACGGCCAGGGCGCTGGAGGCGGCCGGGCTGGCCTTCGCCGACCTCGACCTGATCGAGCTGAACGAGGCGTTCGCCGCGCAGGTGCTCGCCGTCACCCGCGAGTGGGACCTCAAGGACGCCGACTGGGACCGCGTCAACGTCCACGGCTCCGGCATCTCGCTCGGCCACCCCGTCGGCGCGACCGGCGCCCGCATCCTCGCGACGCTCGCCCGCGAGATGCACCGCCGCGAGGCCCGCTACGGCCTGGAGACCATGTGCATCGGCGGCGGCCAGGGCCTCGCGGCGGTGTTCGAGCGGGTCTGAGCCGAGGTCAGGCGGGCGGCGTCCAGGACGGGTCGCGCCCGGTCATGGCGATCATCCGGTCGAGGGGCCCGGCGCCGTCAGGGGCGGTGTGGGCGGCGCCGAACAGCCCCTCGACGGGCGCGCCGCCGCTGTTTTCGACGGCCGCGCCGACGAAGTTGAGACACAGGTCGACCTCCGCCTCGTCGACCTCGTAGGGCCGGCCGAGCGCCCTGGCGACGTCCCAGCCGTGGACGACCAGCTCGTTCAACGCGACGCTGCCGGCGACCGAGGCGGGCAGGTCGACGCCGCCCGCGCGGGTCATGCCCTCCCACGCGGCCGGGTCGCCCCACGCGGCGGCGAGCGCGTCGAGCCGCTCGGGGATGCTCTCGCGCCAGCCGTCCGGCAGCCGGGACGCGTCGCCCGACGGCGGGGCGGACTTGTCCGCCGGCCACGCCTTCGCCGCCGTCCAGGCGAGGCCGACCGAGAACCCGTTCACGTGGTCGATCAGGTCGCCCAGCGTGTACTCCTCGCACGGCGTCGCCGCGCCGAGCGCCGAGTCGGGGACGCCGGCGATCAGGCGGCCGAGCCGCCGCGCCGCCGGGGCCAGGTCCGGGGAAGAGGTCGTGCCGGTATCGGTGCTCACAGGGCGCTCCTTGATTGGTCCTCGTAGATATTGACTCCTGGACGGGACGATTCTCATCGCCTCTCCGGATCTCTATGGTGTGGGGATGACGCGAGCATCGGCAGCGGATCACGGTGGCCGGGAGCGGCCGAGCGCTGACCTGCGGAGCGGCGCATAAGCTACTACCGAGTAGTATTCGGCCCCCGGATGATGCGCGGTATGCGGCGAGTCCTACGCTGACTGCCATCGCCCGTAGCAGGAGGACGGAACCGTGTTCTGGACCACTTTGATCATTGGGCTCGCAGGGACGGCGGTCGCGCTGGCGCTGGCCGGACGGCGCGTGCTGTTCCTCTACGCGATCGCGCGCGGCGGCCAGCCCGACCCCGAGCGGGTGCTCCAGGTCAGGCGCGACCCCAAGAGCGACGTCGAGGACCAGGTCACCGAGGTCTTCGGCCAGCGCAAGCTACTCAAATGGACCGTCGCCGGCCTCGCGCACGCCGCGGTCATGTGGGCGTTCATCCTGCTGATCACGGTCTACCTGGAGGCGGCGGTCGCGCTGCTGTTCGGGTTGGACGAGCACATCCCCGGGCTCCAGACCTGGGGCCCGATCGGCTTCGTCCAGGACACCATCGCGCTCGCCTGCGCCGCCGGACTGCTCACCTTCACCGCGATCCGGATCAAGAACTCCCCGCGGCGCATCGGGCGCGACTCCCGCTTCAAGGGCTCGCACCTCAGCGGCGCCTGGATCACGCTGTTCATGATCTTCAACGTGATCTGGACGATGTTCTTCTTCCGCGGCGTCGAGTGGGCGAGCGGCAACCTCGACTACGGCAAGGGCGCCTACTTCTCCTACGCCGTCGGGCACCTGTTCGACGGGATGAGCCACGACACCCTCGAAGTGCTGGAGTCCGTCGGGCTGCTGCTGCACATCGCGGTCGCGCTGGTCTTCCTGGTGTTCGTCGTCCACTCCAAGCACCTGCACATCTTCCTGGCGCCGCTGAACGTCATGTTCAAGCGCCGCCCCGACGGCCTCGGCGCCGCCCAGCCGATGATGTCGGGCGGCAAGCCGCTCGACTTCGAGGAGGCCGACCCCGACGAGGACGTCTTCGGCCGGGGCAAGATCGAGGACTTCACCTGGAAGGGCTTCCTCGACATGGCGACCTGCACCGAGTGCGGGCGCTGCCAGTCCCAGTGCCCGGCCTGGAACACCGGCAAGCCGCTGTCGCCGAAGATGGTCATCCTCGAACTGCGCGACCACGCCCTCGCCAAGGCGCCCTACTTCACCGCCTCCGAGGAGGCCCGGGAGAGGTTCACCGACGAGCAGAAGCTCGACATGCAGGTCGACAAGGAGCTCGTCGGCGAGAACGGCGTCATCCACCCCGACGTCCTGTGGTCGTGCACCAACTGCGGCGCCTGCGTCGAGCAGTGCCCGGTGGACATCGAGCACATCGACCACATCCTCGACATGCGCCGCTTCCAGGTCATGATCGAGTCCTCGTTCCCGTCCGAGGCGGGGGTGATGCTGAAGAACCTGGAGAACAAGGGCAACCCGTGGGGCATGTCCGAGACGAAGCGCCTCGACTGGGTCGGGGAACTCGACTTCGAGGTCGAGGTCGTCGAGGAGAAGCTGCCCGAGGACACCGAGTACCTGTTCTGGGTCGGCTGCGCGGGCGCCCTTGAGGACCGCGCCAAGAAGACGACCAAGGCCGTCGCCGAACTGCTGCACATCGCGGGCGTGAGGTTCGCCGTCCTCGGCCCGATGGAGGCGTGCACCGGCGATCCCGCGCGCCGGCTCGGCATGGAGTTCGTCTTCCAGATGCTCGGCCAGCAGAACGTCGAGACGCTGAACGAGGCGGGCGCCAAGAAGATCGTCGCGACCTGCCCGCACTGCTTCAACACCCTCGCCAACGAGTACCCGCAGATCGGCGGGAACTACGAGGTCGTCCACCACACGCAACTGCTCGCGCACCTCGTCGAGGAGGGCAGGCTCACCCCGGTCACCCCGATCGAGGAGAACATCACCTACCACGACCCCTGCTTCCTCGGCCGCCACAACAAGGTCTACAAGCAGCCGCGCGACATCATGGCCACCGTGCCCGGTGTCAGGACGCAGGAGATGCACCGCCACAAGGACCGCGGGTTCTGCTGCGGCGCCGGAGGCGCGCGCATGTGGATGGAGGAGCGGATCGGCAAGCGCATCAACACCGAGCGCGTGGACGAGGCGCTGGAGACCGATCCCGACACCGTTTCCACGGCCTGCCCGTTCTGCCTCGTCATGCTGGGCGACGCCATCAACGAGAAGAAGAACTCCGGCGAGGCCAAGGAGTCGCTGGAGGTCGTGGACGTCTCGCAGCTCCTGATCCGCTCCATCAAGGGCGAGGGCGGCTCGGCCCCCGCGAAGGAGGCCGTCGCGGCGGAGTGACGCCCGGGGCGGGCGGTGCAGGAGTGACGCCCGGGGCCGCCTGGCCTCGAATTCATGTCGCGGTCAAGCGACCCATAGCGGTCCATGATGCTCGGAAGGCCGCCGAACTGGTATGACCAGGGGATGGCCGTGCTCGTGTCCCTCCTGGCGTTCCTGATGACGCTCGCCGGCGGTCTCGCCGCGATGCGCGTCCGGGACCACCGGCACCTCGTCCTCGGGCTCGCGGGCGGGCTGATGCTGGGCGTCGTGGCGTTCGACCTCATCCCCGAGTCGCTGGAGATGACCCACGACCGGCCGCTCGGGGTCCCCGCCCCGATGATCGGCTTCGCGTGCGGGTTCCTGCTGCTGCACGTGGTGGAGCAGGCCGTCGCGATCCACCGGGGGCACGAGGGCGAGTACGCGCCGCACGACCATCCCGGCGGCCACGCGCACGGCCCGGCCGAGGGGCGGGCCGGGCTGCTCGCCGCGGCCGCGCTCGTCGGGCACAGCCTGGTGGACGGCCTCAGCATCGGCCTCGGCTTCCAGTCCGGGATGGAGACCGGCGTGTTCGTCGCCCTCGCCGTGATCACGCACGACTTCGCGGACGGCTTCAACACCTTCACCGCCGCGTCCCTGAACCGCGAGAACAACCGTCCCGCCCTGCTGATGCTGCTCGCCGACGCCGCCGCGCCGATCGTCGGGGCCGCGCTCACGCTGCTGGTCTCGGTCCCGGACGCGGTCCTCGGCCCCTATCTCGGGGTGTTCGCGGGGGTCCTGCTCTACCTCGCCGCCTCCGAGATCCTCCCCGAGGCGCACAGCGGGCACCCGCGCGTGATGACGCTGTGCGCCACCGGAATCGGCCTGCTCGCCGTCGTCTTCAGCGTGGGAGTGGCGGGCTGAGAAGGGCGGAGGGCCGTCCGGAGACCCGGACGGCCCTTCTGCCACTTCCTGTTTGGAACGTTCCGAACGGGGGTCAGCCCGTCATGGACCGGGCGAAACCGGGGTTCGCCTTCAGCCATTCCGTGACGGCCTGGTCCGGCTGCCCCTTGTACTTGTTCTCGATGAGATCCTCAAGCGAGCCGAGCTGCTTGTCGTCCATCCGGAACTTCTTCAGCCAGCCCGCGACCTCGGGCTTGTCGTCGCCGAAGTCCTTGCGGGCAACGGTGTTGATCCCGTCCGGCCGGCCCATCGCGCCCTTCGGGTCCGCGAGGTCGCGGACGGGGAACTTCGAGTACGCCCAGTGCGGCCGCCACAGCGTGACGACGATGTCCTTCTTGGCGTCGGTGGCCTTCTTCAGCTCGGTGAGCATCGCCGCCGTCGAGGACGTCGTGACCTCGTACTCGTCCTTCAGCCCGTAGGCGGGCAGCATCTTCTCCTGCGACACCCGGTAGAGCCCGGAGCTCTTCTCGATGCCGACGATCTTGCCTCCGTACCGGCCGCCCTTCCCCTTCAGGTCGTCGAGCGACCTCAGCGGCGAGTAGTCCGGCACCGCGATCGTCAGCGGCGCCTTGTCGTACCAGACGCCGATCTTCTCCAGCTTCTTCCCGTACTGCTTCCAGTAGTCCTCGTGGGTGCCGGGGAGCCAGGAGTCGATGAACAGGTCCACGTCCCCCTTCGCCATTCCCGTGTAGAGCGGCCCGGTGTCGAGGGTCTTGACGTCGACCTTGTAGCCCTTGTCGCTCAGCAGGCGCTTCCACAGCGCCGTGGCGGCCTCACCCTCGGCCCAGCCGGAGACCACGCCGATGGTGACCTCCTTGTCGTCCTTCTTGTCACCGGAGTCGCACGCCGCGGCCCCGATTCCCATGGCCAGTGCGACCGCCGCGATCGCCGATCCCTTGAACGTGAAGCGCATGCCCTTCCCTTCTTCGTCCTGCGTGAAAGCCGACCAGGGTCAAGCCGGCCGCGAGCGGCGGCCGGGAAGATGACCGGTGGTCAGAAGATGTTCGCCATGGCGCGCGACACGGTCGTCCGGTCGCCCAGCGCCCCGGTGACGCGGTCCAGGAAGATCGCCAGCACGACCACGGCGACGCCGCCCTCGAAGCCCTTGGCGACGTCCACCCGGTTGATGCCCTCCAGCACCTCACCGCCGAGCCCGCCCGCGCCGACCATGCCCGCGATCACCACCATCGACAGCGACAGCATGATCAGCTGGTTCACGCCCGCCATGATCGACGGCATCGCCAGCGGGATCTGGATGCGGGTCAGGATGCGGCCCGGCGGCGTCCCGAACGCCTTGCCCGCCTCGACCATCTCCGGGTCCACGCCGCGGATGCCGAGTTCGGTCAGCCGCACGCCCGGCGGCAGCGAGAAGATCACCGTCGCGACCACGCCCGGCACCACGCCGATGCTGAAGAAGAAGATCGCCGGGATCAGGTACACGAACGCCGGCATCGTCTGCATGAGGTCCAGGGCGGGCCGGACCATCCGGCTCACCACGTCGCTCCGCGCCGCCGCGATGCCGACCGGGATCGACACCGCCACCGACACGACCGCCGACACCAGCACCAGCGCCAGCGAGTCCATCGCCGGCTCCCACAGCTCCATGCTCTCGATCAGGCCGAACCCGAGCAGCGTGAACAGCCCGAGCCTCCACCCGCGCAGGAACAGCGCGAGCAGCGCGAACACGACGGTCAGCGCCAGCGGCGGAAGCACGGTCAGCACGTCGGTCAGCCCGTCGACGGTCGTCTCGACCGCCGAGCCGATCCCGTCGAACAGCCACCCGAGGTTGTCGGTGCACCAGGTGACCAGGTCGTCGAACCACTCGCCCACCGGCACGCGGGGAAGATCACTCATCGACGGCCGCCTTCACCGGCGGCCGGGCGCTGATCGCGCCGAGCGCCGCGAGCAGCGTCACCCGGGGGATCACGCCGAGCAGCGTCCCCTCCGCGTCCGCGACCGGCACCGGCAGGTCGCTCTCCGCGCACCGCGCGAACAGGTCGGCGACCGGTGTGTCGGGCGCGACGGGCGCCAAGTCCTCGGGGTCGAGCAGGCTCTCCAGCGACTGGACGCCGTCCTGCACCGCGTCCGTGATCGCCACCGCCTTGACCTTGCCGACCAGCCTGCGGTCGCGCCCGACCACGAACGCCGCGTTGGACTGGTGCTCGCGCATCGTCCGCAGCGCGGTCCGCGGCCCGGTGTTCGCCGGGACGGTGACCAGCGGCTTCTCCATCACCGAGGCGGCCGTCAGCACTTTGGTACGGTCCACATCCGCGACGAACCGGGCGACGTAGTCGTTCGCCGGGTCCGTGAGGATCTCCTCTGCCGTCCCGATCTGCACGATCCGGCCCTCCCGCATCACCGCGATGCGGTCGCCGATGCGCATGGCCTCGTTCAGGTCGTGGGTGATGAAGACGATCGTTTTCCCGAACCGCCCCTGCAGATCAAGCAGCAGGTCCTGCACCTCGCGCCGGATCAGCGGGTCCAGGGCGCTGAACGCCTCGTCCATCAAGATGATGTCGGTGCCCGCCGCGAGCGCCCGCGCGAGCCCGACCCGCTGCCGCATGCCACCGGACAGCTGACCGGGGAGCCTGTCCTCCCACCCCTCAAGTCCGACCAGCCTCAGGAACTCCCGGGCGGTGCGCTCCCGTTCCTCCTTGGGCACGCCGCGCACCTCCAGCCCGTACGCCGCGTTGGCCAGGACCGACCTGTGGGGGAACAGCGCGAAGTGCTGGAAGACCATGCTGATCTTGTCCTGCCGCAGCGCCCGCAGCGCCCTGGGGGACAGCTTGGCGATGTCCTGCCCGTCGACCTCCACGGACCCGTCCGACACGTCCAGCAGCCCGTTCAGCATCCGGATCAACGTCGACTTGCCCGACCCCGACAGGCCCATGACCACGAAGATCTCGCCCTGCTCGACCTCGAAGTCGGCGTCGAGGACGGCGGGGGTGACACCCAGCGCCCGGACCTCCTCCGGCGTCGCACCAGCCCTGAGTCTTCGCTGCGCCTCGACCGCCTTGCGGCCGAAGAGCTTGGTGACGCTTCGCGCGCGGAGTATGGACACGATCTCCTTCCGTGTTCCCACGTCCGGGGTGAGAACGGGTTCACGCCCGGACAGGACTCAACTCACGCAAAGAGATGCCAACCGGACGCCGATGTCAGACGTCGGTCGAAACTACCCGTATCGCGAAGATGTTTCATCTTTTGGTGATCCGCGTCACGATCACACCCTGGTGCGATGGAAGTTCAGGTACGACCGCGACGGCGTCGGCCCCCGCTGATCCTGGTACCGCGACCCGTACTTCTCCGACCCGTACGGATACTCCGCCGGCGAACTGGTCCGGAACAGGCACATCTGCCCGATCTTCATCCCCGGCCACAGCTTGATCGGCAGCGTCGCCACGTTCGACAGCTCCAGCGTCACGTGCCCGTTGAACCCAGGATCGATCCACCCCGCCGTCGAGTGCGTCAGCAGCCCGAGCCGCCCGAGCGAACTCTTCCCCTCCAACCGCGCCGCGAGATCGTCCGGCAACGCGAACACCTCGTAGGTGGACGCGAGCACGAACTCCCCGGGGTGCAGCACGAACGCCTCGTCCGCCTCCACCTCCACGAGCCGCGTCAGATCCCTCTGCTCCACGGCCGGGTCGATGTGCGGATACCGGTGGTTCTCGAACACCCTGAAGTACCGGTCCAGCCGCACGTCCACACTGGACGGCTGAACCATGCCCGGCTCATACGGGTCGATCTTCACCCGTCCGGACTCGATCTCGAACCTGATGTCACGATCGGAGAGCAGCACGTCCAAAAGCTACCGCCCCCGCCCACCGCACGCGCACACCGCCGATCCGGTACGATGTCCGAACGACGGCGGCCCCCACACCGCCCACGCGGGTGTAGTTCAATGGCAGAACTTCAGCTTCCCAAGCTGACAGCGCGGGTTCGATTCCCGTCACCCGCTCCCACACAAAGGCCCAGGCCAGTGACTCATCACTGACGCTGGGCCTTTCGCGTTCATCGGCCGCCGTGCCCGCTACGTGCCCGATGCCTCATCGGAGCCGTCGCCCTTCTTCCGGCGCTTCTTGGCCTTCTTCTCCTTCTTGAGTTCGCGCGCGGCCGTCTTCCCGAGCGTCGAGGCGATCTCCCGGTCACTTTCCTTCCGCGCGTGCAGGTAGACCTGCGCCGCCCGCGTGGACGAGTGGCCCATCCGGCTCATCAACTCGGCGAGCGAGGCGCCCGACGCTCCGCGGCCGCCGGGGCCAGCGCGGGATGGCGGGCGTGCGGCCTCTCCGGGCCGGTCCCGCCGTCCCGCGCTGCCCCTGGCAGCAGGGTGCCCGAGCGCAAGAGAATGCGAGCGACCGGGCCGCTCTGGGATGCTTCGGATGTGCCCGCCATCGGAAGCGGTCTTGATCGTTTCAGCGACACGCCGGGGACTCATGCACTACCGGAGGCTTGCTGAAATTGCAGCCCATGCACGGCCGCCCGTGCGTTACCCAGCCAGCGGCTTTACCATGGGGTCCTCATCGCCCCTACGAGGGTTCGCAACATCGTCATTGCCATGAGGTCCCTGCGGGGCGTGGACAGGTCCTCATCGCCCCTACGAGGGTTCGCAACCGTGCGCGGCTTCGCGCAACTGCTCCCACTCCACCCCCCGTCCTCATTGCCTCTACGAGGGATCTCAGAACCGCACCAGGACGAGTCGGAAGTCGCTTGAGCGAGCTCGAACTAGGGGCTACGCCGCCTTGTAGGCACCCGCTTGGCGGTCGCCGACGGCCGTGCCCGGCTCTGCGCGCCGGGCATGCGGCCTGTTCCGTCCGGTCCCGGCGCGCAGCCCGTGCGCGGTCGCCCCAGCGCCAGTGGGACCCTGAAGCCCAGGCTTTAACCGGTCGAGCAGCCTCCCCGCTTCCGGTGCCAAGGTCAGTTCTGTCGAGCCGCTTGATGGCCGGGATCGATGCCGCTGGCCGGTTCCCGACTTGTACGGGGCCCGCGCGGGGCCTCGCGACGGGCCATTGCGGGCAGGCAGGTGCTGCCCGTCCGCCGGGGCCCCCGCCCCCGCACAAGTCCGGAACCGTCCAGCTTTGAAGCGCAGGGAGTTGTCGGAATCGTCGCAGCTCCGTGGTTCTGCGTTAGGAGCGCGGTGCCGCTCCGCGGCTTCTACCGGGAAAATCGAAGGTCTTGCGGCTTGTTGCTCGCCCCAAGGCGGATGCGAGAGGCAACGCCAGTGATCACGGCAGCGCGCCCTTTTCGGCTGTCTGGATTCGCGCGTCCGGTTCGGGGGCGGTCTCGCGTTCCAATGTGCGGCCGGTGAATCCGTGTCGATGTGCGCCGATGACGATAGCGAGCGCCGGGAGCAGGAGCGCGAGTGTGATCCAGCTCAAGGAGGGGGGTCCCAGCACGTTGAGGGTGATACCGCCGATGATCCCGCCTGCGGCGATCGCGATGTTCCAGCATGTGGTGAGGAGTGCTTGTGCGACGTCGCCCGCTGGGCCTGCGGCGTCAGCGATCGCGGTTTGCAGCAGGGTTGAGGCGCCGCCGAACGCGAGTCCCCACAGGGCTGCACTGGCGTACACGAGGGCGGGGTTGCCAGAGAAGACGCTCAGGATGAGAGCGGCTGTGGCCAGGAGCGCGCAGGCCAGGATCATGAGCATGCGCAGGTGCCGGTCGATGAGCACGCCGGTGAGCCAGATGCTCACGAGCGAGACCAGGCCGAAGGTGAGCAGCACCGAGTCGACCTGACCCTCCATGTCGAGCGGGGCCAGGAACGGGGCGATGTAGGTGAAGAGGATGTTGTGCGCGAACACGAACGTCATCGTCACGATGAGGATCGGGGCGACACCGGGCAGACGGAACGTGTGGGCCAGCGGCAGTCGTGCGCCCTTGGATTGGCCGGGGAAGTCCGGAACGGTGGCGGTCACCCACACGATCAGCGCGAGAGTGACCAGCGTGATGACCCCGAACGCGAATCGCCAATCGACGGCCTTGGCGAGGAACGCGGCTGCCGGGACACCGACGGACAGTGCAACGGTCCCGCCCGCCATCGCGATGGCCATGGCCTTGCCGCGTTGGTGCGCGGGAACCATCCTCCGGGCGTAACCGGCAAGGAGCGCCCAGAGCATGCCGCCGACGATCCCGCCGAGGAACCGCGCGGCCAGGGTGAGCGCGAAACTGTCGGAAAGGGCCGTGACCGTGTTGGCGACCGCGAACCCGGAGATCGCGAACAGCAGGAGGTGCTTGCGCCGCCAGCCGATCGTGGCTCTCGTGAGAGGGACCGCCGCGAGAATCGCCCCGATCGCGAAGACCGTGACGCTCTGCCCCGCAGCCGCCTCGCTCACTCCCAGGTCGCGGCTCATCTGCGACAGCATCCCAGCGGGCATCGTCTCCGTCAGGAGCGTGATGAGCCCCGTGGCAGCCAGAGCCAGCAGACCCGCGAGCGGGAACCGTGCGTCAGCGGCGGAAGGGGGTGGTGATGTATCCGTTCGTGGCATACCCGATCATCAATGTGTGACATTGGTGTGAGGGTCAAGTCCGGCTGCATCGCAGCCCAGACGCGAAGGGTGTGGGGATGAAGATCGGTGAGCTCTCCCAGCGCACGGACACGCCGGTGCGGATGCTCCGCTACTACGAGGAACAGGGGCTGATCCACTCCGAACGGCTGCCCAACGGGTACCGGATCTACGAGGACTACGTTGTCGACCGGGTGCGGCAAGTGCGGGGCCTCCTCGAAGTCGGCCTGCCCACCCGGATCATCAAGCAGATCCTTCCCTGCCTGGACAGCTCAAGGGCGATATACCTGCCGTACGTCACCCCGGACATGATCGCGACACTCGAACACGAACGCGACCGCATGGCAGAGAAGATCGAATGCCTCACGAAAAACCACCGAGCCATCAACGACTACCTCGACGCCGTGAGCCGCGATATCCGAGACTCCTGATGAGACGCCCCAGTACGTCTTGAGCCGCCCGGGTTCGTTGGAGACTTGATCGAGCGGATGATCGAGTCATGGCACGGAAGCCCCCTACTTTCCTGAGTTGCGGCAGCGTGAGGTGCGTCCGCGGTACGACAACGAGATGGCCGCGATCAAGTTGGTGGCCTACAAGCCGGGCATCGGGTCTGCGGTGGCCATGCTGGGACGAAGTGGTCTTGCAAACTCCGGTGCTAACAAACGGGCTCGGACGATCCTGGACGGTTGTGGAGCCGGCGAAATCAGGGGAGGGTTCCCGCGCAGGTCAGGGGACAAACGCTCCCCGGCTCAGCCCTAAGATCGCCACGGCGTGGTTGAGGTCGGTGCGCCACTGCGGGCGATCGCTGCCGCGCGGCTTCTGGTGCTCGGGCCGTGGCCGGCCCTGCGCTCTGGGTCTGCTTGCCCTTGGGTCAACGGGCGGAGGGCAGGTCGGCTGTACGGCAGCGGTTGGCGAAGCAGTGGCACGGGAGCCGGCGGAGTGGTTTGCAGCCATGGCGATCGCCGCTCACCACCGTCGGCGAAGGTCTCCCGTTAAAGTCCCCTAGCGACGCGGAAGCCGATGTTGCCTGCGGAACTGTCGGGTGTATTGGACGACCTGGCCGCGACGCGATAGCGGTTGCAGTAGGACGCGTGGCACATGTGCGAACCACCGCGCATCACCCGTGTCGTGCCCTCAGGCGGACCCACCGGGTCCCTGCGTGGCCCGGTGCGGTGGAAATCGGCGCTGAACCAGTCGGCACACCACTCCCAGACGTTCCCGGCGACGTTATAGAGGCCGTAGCCGTTAGGCCGGTAGGACTTCACCGGCGCCGTGCCGAGATGGCCGTCCTCGCCGGTGTTGAGATTCGGGAAGTCTCCCTGCCAGACATTGCACATGTGCCGTCCGCCCGGGGTCAGTTCGTCCCCCCAGGGGTAGCGGCGCTGTTCCAGTCCGCCTCGCGCGGCGTACTCCCATTCCGCCTCGGTGGGCAGCCGGGTTCCCGACCAGGCGCAGTACGCCTGTGCGTCGTTCCACGAGACGTGCACGACCGGATGGTTCTGCCTGGAGGTGATGGACGAGCCAGGCCCCTCTGGCCGCTTCCAGAAAGCACCCGGTACGGCACGCCACCAAGGAGTCGCGTGGACAACCTGGGAAGCGCGCGTGTTCTTCTCACTGAGAAAGCTCTCGAAAATGAAGGAGAACCCGAATCGTTCGGCCTCGGTGACATGGCCGGTGGCCTTGACGAATGCGGCGAACTGGGTGTTGGTCACCGTGGTCGTCTCGATTCGGAAGGGGGTCAGCTCGATCTGCCGGACCGGTCCCTCTCCGTCGGCCCGGTAGCCCTCCTCGTCGTCGGTGCCCATGAGGAAGGGCCCGCCGGAAAGCTGGACCATGTGCTTGTGGCGCGGCGTGGCCGACCGCGGGGGCGCGGTCGGCAGGGTGCCCGCCGGCTCGCGGCCGGGGGTGCAGCAAAGGTCGTACATGGGTTCTCTCCGCTCGGCCAGGTGACCGCGGCCCGCCCGCGAACGCGGGCCGCGGTCCTGGCTGTGTGGTCAGCTCTGGCGGTCCGCGGCGAGCTGAGTGGCCAGCGCGGGGATGCCGAGGCTCTGCTCGTCGGCGGGGCTCGCCTGGTAGAGCTTGTTGGTGAGCTGGTACGGGTCGTTGACGAGGTCGTAGTACTCCCGGAAAGTGACCTGTCCGGTGCCGGAGACGCTGCCGCTCGCGTCGGTGTGCAGGTCGTAGTACTCGACGTACTGCCGGTTCTTGGCGACGTAGGACGCCCAACTGTCCTTGACGCCCGCGGTGCCCTGCTTCCACCATTCGACCAGCAGGTGATCGCGGTTGAATCCGGACAGCAGCGACTCACCGTCCTGCGACGTCGGGGAGGTGATCCCGGCGGCGGCCAGGATGGTCGGTGCGATGTCGATGTTGGCGACAATTCGGTTGTCCGTGGTCCCCGAGCCCAGGCCGCCCGCGGGCCAGGACAGGTAGAACGGCACCTCGTGGGCCGGGGAGTAGGGCGTCCCCTTGCCGAGGAGGCCGTGATCGGCCCATTGGAATCCGTTGTCGCCGATGTAGATGACGAGCGTGTTGTTGAGCTGGCCGAGGTCTGTGAGCTTGTCCTTGAACGCCTGCACGGCGTCGTCTACGGACAGCAGAGTCCGCAGTTGCCGCTGCCGCACCGCCCGGCCGTCGGCCAGCGTGTTGGACGCGTTCTTGACATAGGCCGGCTTGTCACTCCGGTCGGCCTCGGGCACGGAAGGACGGCCGTTCCAGGACGGCACGACCGTATCGGCGTACTGGGCGGCGGGAATGTTGGGCTCGTGCGAGGCGTACGGTGTGACATACGCGAACCACGGGCGCGTGTCGGTCGTGGATTTGCTCAGGAAGGCCAGCGTCCTATTCTTGACGATGTTGGTCGTGTACCCGTTGATCGTCTGAACGGTGCCGTTGACGTTCCACTGGGCGTCCACGTATCCGGGCTGGAGCAGCGCCCATTCCTCGAAGTGCGGTGGGTTGTCGGCCAGCGTCCAGGAGTTGAGGTACTTCCCGAACAGCCCGGTACGGTAGCCCGCTTGCTTGAGGTGGTGCTGCACCGTCGTGCTCTGGTCCAGGCTGTGAGAGGCGGCGTTGTTCCGCACGCCGTGGTTGTGCGCGTAGCGTCCTGAGAAGATCGATGACCGCGAGGGGGCGCACAGCGGCGTGGTGACGTGGCCGTTGTTGTAGGTCACGCCGTGCCCGCCGAGCCAGGCGATGGTCTTCTGGATCGCCCAGTTCGTCTGCTTCGGATTGTCGTCGGTCACGATCAGCAGGATGTTCGGACGGGCGGCCGCGGACGCCGTCCCGCCGATCCCCGGAAGCGCCGAGGAGGCGGCCGCCACCGCGGCCGCCGCGGCGGTGCCGGCGAGAAATTGCCGCCGACCGACCCCGCTTCCGCGCTCTTGCTGTTCCTCGTTCATGTTCCCCACTCCTCTCGCTGACGGCGGCCTGCCGCCTCCGGACGGAAATGAATCACTCGATAGACGCACGGGACGCCGAGAAAGAGAAAGGGAAAACGGGCCTGCGGCACGAAGAAATTCGAGCCGCATCGGAAGGTGATCTCAAACCTGGAGCCCTGGATGCGAAATCACAGGGGGCCTGGCCGGCGGCATGGCAATGCGCTGCCGTTCCGACTGCTATAGGGCGAAGGGCGGACAGAGCGCGCTCGCCTGCCGCTTGAAATCGACATGCAGGCGAGCGACCAAAAAGTCACCCGAAGTCATAAGCGAACGGTAATGAACTGCCCCCCGCCGCGTCAATCCCGCGAGCTGACCTATTTCCGGAAGAAGGTGGGCCCCGCGACCATGGGCCAATGTTGAGACGGCGCACGCCTACGCCTTAACGTCACAAGGGGGCGGCTATGCGCATTGGCGATTTCGCGCAGAGTTTGGCGGGTGCCCGCAGATTCGAGCACGGCCGACGCGCCAGCCCTTCGGCCAGGCGCTCGCGCAGCCTTCCGGAAGCCGTCTGAAGCGGCTTCGATACGAACAAAAACGATAGGAAAAGTAGAATAGATTGTCAACACTTCGGCTCAGGGCCATGTCGACCACTGTGGCGCACGCCCGAGCCGGGAAGCGACCAGCCCGCCCGCGCGCCGTCCAGCCAGCGGCTTTGGCATGGGTCCTCATGGCGCCTGGGAGAGAGCGGCGGGCGTGTTGGGGAGATCGGTCGGCCGACTTCGTCGTCCCTGGTGGTGGGCGCCGGCCCGGGGCGATCCGGTCGCGTCCGGCTCGGGGGTGCAGGGTGGGCCATCGGCTCGGCTTCTTGAGCACTCTGGGGCGGTGCCGAACCGACCTGGGCTGTCACGCTGATGCGGATGATCCGCACTCCCTTGAGGTAGGAGATGCCGTCGCGGGCCACTTGCCGGGCAGCACCCGAAGCGGCATCGTCCGCCCGGCGCTTGAGTTGCCTACTCGGACGCGAGCTGGACAGGCACGATCCATGTCACCACACCAGCATCGGCGACACGCCCGCCGGCCGCGTACCTGACCTCCCAGGGCAGTACACCAGGCCCCGTTCGGACAGACATGTCGCGCCATACGGCGAGCAGCGCCTACGGTGTCGTTGATCGGAACCTGACGCTCAGCGCGGTCCCGAGAGAAGTACCGCCTGGAGTCAGCGGCCGAACTCGGCGATCGCCTCCGGGGTGAAGAAGTTGACGAGGTTGCCGTCGGGGTCGCGGAACGGCAGCGCCCGGTTGCCCCCACGGCATCGTGGTCGGCTCGGTGGCGAACTCGCCGAGCTATCCGGTCAGGTCGCCGTGCGTCCGGTCCACGTTGTCGGCGGGCCTGGACGAGCTCGGCGCGAACAGCGGTCCGGTGCGGGGTGCTCGCGATGGGAAACGTGTCCCAACCTGCCGGCCGCGTGCTCACCCTCCTCGATCTGCTCCGGTCCGGCGGCACCCGGACGATCGCCGACCGCCCCGGCGGCGAGGGCCAGACCGTCCGGCGGTACGCGGATCAGCTGCTCGACCTCGGCGTGCCCGTCGAGGCGGTGCGCGGCCGCTACGGCGGGTACCGCCTCGCCTGCGGGCTTCGGAACCGCGAGCGAGATGGCGGCGGCGAAGATCCGGCGGGTGCTCCCTCTCGCCCTTGCCCGCGGGCTCGACGCCGTCCTGGAGTCGCTCGCGTTTCACCCGGCCGTCCGGCAGGCCCGCCGCGTGCATCTGCGCCCTGGGCCGTCACTTACCGAGCGTCAGTACTTAACCGTAATGTGCACCGCATGGGCTACGACCTGCACATCACGCGGAAAGACAACTGGTCAGAGGAACTCGGAGCGGAGATCAGCACCGCCGAGTGGGCTGAGGTGGTTGTGGCTGATCCCGACCTGGTTATGTGCCGAACAGCGCAGGCGGTCGTGGATGGTCAGGAGTTGACGTACGAGCACAGATGGTTGGCTCAGATGGTGACCCACCCCGAACGAGACGAGAAGGGCGCTTGGCTCGACTGGTCGAACGGCCGCATCGACGTGAAGAACCCCGATGACCTCCTGGTGGAGAAGATGCGTCAGATAGCCCGGAGGCTGAACGCTCGGGTCCAGGGTGATGACGGCGAGTACTACGACGAATTCTCCTCCAGCGGACGGCCAGGGTCGGCTGAGCGTGCGTGACTGGGGAACCCCGTGGTTCCCAGACCCGCCGAGGAAGTCACCCGTTCGCGCGAACGATCACCCCGGAGCGATGCGCGTCTGTGCGGCCAGGCGTCGAAGAACGACAGGGAAGCCAGGGGCCAGCCCGATGCAGGTCAGCGGAGCGAAAGGCATGCAAATAAAAGGGTGTCAAGGGGCGGTCGCGGCCACTCGTGGTGCGAGCAGAGGCCAGGTCAGCCGCCATGACGGCTTAGATCGGGTTGGTTCCCGAGCTGACAGCGCGGGTTCGATTCCCGCCACCCGCTCCCACCGCAAAGGCCCAGGCCAGAGACTAGCTCTCCGCCCCTGGGCCGCGGTCTTCCGAAGACCCGCCAAGGGGCGCCCTCCCCCGAGCGTGCCCCCAGGCGCCAGGCCCCGCTCGCGCCACCGTCGCGGCCCTTGAGGTGCCCATCCACGCGAACGAACCCTGACGTCACGCCCCGAGAACCGGGCCGGAGAGAACTTTCCCTACGTCTTCAAAGGCGCCCGCTGCGCGGCCGCCGTTACCAGCCCGGGACGGCGGCGTGCCGCCTTTGCGGGCCGGTCCCGCCGTCCTGTGTGTCGGTTTGTGGGCCTTTGGCCACAGCAGTGCCCCCGTAGCGACTGCCGGACCCATGAGGAGCGCTAAACGCCTGCGACGAACCAGCGGTCTCACGCAGAACCTGGCTCGCACTAGCGCATTAGCCGACCGGGAATGTGTGTTGGTTGCCTATTCGTTCGCGGTGGGCTCGATGCGCGAGCGCACCGGCCGAGCCGCGAGGTGGTCACGGACGAGGTGGTGCGGTGCTGGTCGGGGCCTGCGACTTCACGGTGCCGGCGATCGCCGCCATGATCGCCGTCAAAACACTGAAGATGACCGTCATCCCCATGGCGGCGCCGTTGCCCTTCTGGAAGCCGAAGAGCCACTTGAGCTGACCACCGAAGGTCGTGGTCCCCCCTAGCGGCTGTACGAACAAGATCGCCACTACGTAGAGCATGCAGAGCGTTACAGTGCCCACACGCCGGCGATCCTGCGGGCGAACGCCAACGCCGCTGCGATGAACAGCAACCCGGCGCCGATGACGCCGCCGACCACGTTCTCCACCACCGGGCTCGGTGAGGAGTCGGCCGACCCGCCGACGGTGGCGACGTTGTAGAGCGCGAACCAGATGAGCATGCCGGCGCTGAGCAGCGCCAGGTTGCCCGCGGCCATCGCCGCCGCGGCATTCGCCCTCGGTTTGGGCGGCCCCGCGAACGGGCTTGGTCCGCCACTTCGCGGCGCGGGTCCGCCTGGCATCGGCGGCTGACCATACTGAGGAAACCCGGGCTGCGGTGGATTCGGTTGCACCCGCACTCCTCGCCTGTTCCGGCGGCACGGGACCGCCGCCTGTCGGTGTTCGTGATCATCAGAGCGAAAGTCCGCGAATTGTGGTTGGCCGGTGGCGGCACGCTGACTTCGCAGCGCGGCGACTGGGGCGGGGCTGCGGCAGCGTAGCGACCTGGCACCGTCCGAGCGGAACCGTCGCGAAAACCCTGGTTCGGGATCGCGGTGGCCATGTCGTCGATGGTCTGGACTGCCGAGAACTCGTAGCAGCCCAACGCGATATCGACCAGGTCGGCTGGGCCGGGCCTGGTGTAGCGCAAACGCGGCCGTAAGCGCACGCTCGGATCGCTGTGTTTCGACCTGCGTTGCTGGTCGAGCCATGTTGACCGTGCGGTTTCCTCATCTCAGCTCGAAGTATTCGTCGTGGTACAGGGCGTCGGCGGTGCCTTGGTCGGTCATGCCGGCCCGGTAGACCGCCTGCAACCTGTTGAGCCACCGGTAGCGTTCGGCCCCGGTCTCGAACATGCACGCTCCTACGATCTTGCCGCCGAAGCCCGGCGAGGTGTTCATCCGTCCGGTCCCGTACATGTAGATGAGCGCGTTGTCCTCGGTGACGACCCGGCCGCGCCAATCCAGTGTCCCGGTGCCGTCGGGACCGATGACGAACCAGTCGGCGGCTGCCCCCTGGAGGCGGGCGGTGAGGCCACGGCCTTCGATGATCCCGTCTGTCAGGTCGATGATGACCCGGGTGCCCGCGGGTGTTCCGCCGAGGGTCGCGTAGGGAGCCGGTCGCCACACGCCCCGGAACAAGGGGGTGAGGGACGCCGGGGTGGAAGTCCCCGGCAGGTCGTGGACGATCTGCTTGAGCGTCAGCACGGGCCACCCTTTCTGCACTACTTTGACCCCCCAAGGTACTCGTTAACTTTGGAGTGTCAAGGTAGGGTCGGTGGATGCAGCGACGAGTGCGACGTGATCCCGGCGAGGCCAAGCGGCTCATTCTCCAGGCGGCCGAGCAACTGCTGGCCGACGGTGGGCTCGGCGCCGTGCAGGTACGGGCTGTGGCCGCCAAGGTCGGTGTCACCGACGCCGCGGTGAACCATCATTTCGGCGGCCGCGATCAGCTCCTGGCCGCGCTGCTCAAACATGGCGGTGCCCGTGTGCGGCAACGCATCGGTCAGGTGGTCCAGGGTTGGATCAGCGCCGACGCCGACATCGGCGAACTCGTCCAGGCGCTCGCGGAGATCTACGCCGACGGTTATGCCGAACTGGCCCTGGCACTGCACCAGTCAGGATGGCGCGACCCGGGAAGCGGGATGCTGGACGAGGTCGTCGACGCACTCCACGAACGCGTCACCGCCAGAGCACGGCAGCGCCACCGCCCCTTGCCCGACCGCCGCCGCACTCAGCTCACCGTCGCCGCCCTTCATCAGGCACTCGCGATGGAACCGATCGTCGGCCGGCAGTTCCGCCGCAGCGCGGGCCTGACCGGACCATCCCAGCAGGACACGGCGGACACCCTCACCTGGTGGCGGGATCTGGTGAACCACATGCTCGACCCATGAAGTGGTCGGCTCGCCCTGGGCGGGGGCTGGTCGATCTGACTTGCTCCTGCATGGTCATGGTCTGATGCCCAAGCGATCCGGCAGCACCGTTCGCTGAATCGTGGTCGATGGCCTGGGTGCGGTAGGCCTCCCAGGCCGTCTTCACGTCCGGTGTGTGTCGTGTCCGTACGGCCTGAAAGTGCCGGCTCCAGGAAATCTCCGACCGGCGGCGGCGTCCTCGTGCACTGAGCAACCGATTCGACGAGCAGAGGAGCATGACATGTCTGACAGGCCGACTTTTGTGTATGTCACCTTCATCCAAGCCACGCCGGAACAGGTTTGGCACGCGCTGACCGACGCCGATGTGACCGCCCAATACTGGGCCGAGCACAGCAACGTCTCCGACTGGCAGGTCGGCTCGGCCTGGGAGCACCCGCGCACCGACGGTTCCGGGATCGTCGACCTCGTCGGCACGGTCCTGGAGGCTGCGCCACCCAGGAAACTGATGATCACCCGGACCGGTCCGAACGAGGAGCGGCCCGACGGTCCCGGCCGGGTCACATTCGACATCGAGCCGCATGGCGACATCGTCCGGCTCACCGTCACTCACGAGAACCTGGCCGACCACGACGAACACGTCTCGGTCTCCGCGGGATGGCCGTCCGTGCTCGCCAACCTCAAGAGCCTCCTGGAGACCGGGCACGTCCTCCCGCAGGGGCCATGGGAAATGTACGCCGAGATGCGCGCCGCCCGAATGGCGCGCAACGACCCTCGGTAACCCCGCGGCCCTGATTGTTTCCCGGTGCTCTCGTCCAACCGCGGATTCGCGAAGGTGGCGAACAGGTTGAAGGCGCGTAGCCGGTTGACTTGGGCCGCGTTCACGTGCCCAGCATCGGTCAGCTTTTTCGCTGGCCTGCTCGGCCTGCGTACGTGTCGCGAGGGCCTGTAAGCCTCGCATGGCGCCGTCCTCGACTCGATAGTGCAGTCGGTACTTCCTAGCCTTCGGCCCCGAGGGTCGGGGGCACGCGATGCGTGAGACGGGCTGCTATGCCTTGCGCGGCGCCTGGGTGGGTGCTGGGCACGTCGGATCTGGGCCGGTGCGAAGTTCGTTCGGCAGCTGGTGATGAATGGGTCGTCGGTTCGATTCCAGCGGGCGGTTGCGTCTCAAGACCTCTTGAGCTGGAAGGGCTCGTGGGTGACTGCCGGGCTGGGCCGCCCCTGGAGTCGGTCCACATCTGGCCATTCGGGCAAATTCGGCGTCGGCTGGGGCGTCTTCATTGTGCAGATCGAACATGCGATGGTTCTTCATCGACTCTAGGTAGGTGCTCATCTTGCGACGAAAACCTCTGCTCGGGCCTGGTGTTCTCGTTCTCGCGATCGCATTGACCGTGAACCTCGTCACGGTCCGCGGCGCCGACGCCACGGAGAAGATCCGGCCGACCATCACGCTCGCGGCGGACAGGAACCCGCTCGACGTCGGCCATCGGACGGCGGTCGTGACCGGCACGGTCACGGCGACCATGCCCGATGGGAGTACCGGGCCGCTCGCCGACCAGCAGGTCGAGGTCACCCCCGATGTCGGAGCGAGCCAGCCACAGACGCTGACCACGGACGGCGACGGACACTTCAGCCTGGCCGTCACCCCGGACGACCGGTACACGATCGTGGAGGCGGCGATCCAGGAGACCGATCAGGTGGCGGCGGCGAGGGCGCCGCAACTGTGGCTGGAGGTCCGGCAGACCGCGGCCAGTGCTCAGTCCTGCGAGGTCACCCCCGCCCGGGTCACCAGGACCACACCCATCACGGTCACCGGCACCGTCACCTATGACACCGGCGCCGGGCCCGTGCCCTTGACCGGTCGAAACGTCGTGGTAAGGGATGACAAGAACTACCAGAGGCTGGGAACCGGTCCGCTGAACGCCGCCGGAGCATTCAGTGCCACGGTGCCGATCACGGCGGACCCGGGCTACCACCCCCTCTACGTGGCACCCGACATTCCGTCGGACGACCTCTACTTCTACCCGGTCAACTGCGGCAACTCCGAGGGCAAGGTCCCGGTTGTCCTCGCGCCCGGGAAGCCGCGGTTCGTGAACTTCAGTGTCGCGTTCAACGAGCCCGGACGAGCGGGCGTCTTCGGGGCCATCGAGAGCCCGCTGGGACCGAACGGCGAAGTGTTGTTCTCCGACATGGAGAATCTGCCCATCGTCATCGAGTGGTCGCGCAACGGCAGAAACCACTGGCGGCACCTCGGGCGGTTGACCTCCCTGAGCAGCAGCGGGGTCTTCGGCACTCGTGACCGGGGTCTCCCGGAATCGGACAGCGACCCGTTCCCCTCGCGCGAGGGGTACTTCCGAGCACGCTTCGAAGGAAACAACTTCCTCTACCCGGCCGCCGGCCCGGTGGTGCGCGCGCGGTAAGCAGGCGTGATGAGGCACAGGCCGGCATGAGCTTCGGAGCGCGGGGTCCTGGGTGGTCCTGCGCTCCGGGGCGTGGTCGCGTCGTCATTCGTGCTGAGGTTGAAGCACGAGGTCCGCGATCGCTGACTCTGGTTTCGGCGGGGCGTCGCGGCGGTGGTCACTGGAAGATCGTGGGGCGTCTGGACGTTGGCTGCGGGTATGGAGAGCAGCGAGGATCTCGAAGTACGGGCACTGGTCCAGGGGTCGCACCGGGGGCCGAAGGATCTGGTCCTGACGACCGACCGGCGGCGCCCCACCCCTGGGGCTGGTGAGTACCTGATCCGGGTGGGGGCGGCCGGGGTCAACTTCGCGGACGTCATGCAGACCCATGGCACCTACAGAGGCGGGCCGCGGGCGCCGTACGTGGCGGGTTTCGAGGCCGCCGGCGAGATCGCGGGTGTGGGCCCGGACGTGAAAGACCCGCTTCCGGTCGGTACACATGTCATCGGCGCCGGGCGGGGAGCGTTCGCGCAGTACATGACGATGCCGGCGGCGGGTGCGCTTCGCGTGCCCTCCGGGTGGAGTGACGCCCAGGCTCTCGGCCTGGTACTGAACTGGGCGACCGCGTTGGCGGCGTTGAAGCCGCTGGGCGAGGTCAAGGCGGGTGAGGTGGTGCTCGTTCATGCCGCGGCGGGTGGTGTGGGGCAGGCCGCCGTCCGGCTCGCACGCCATTACGGGGCGCGCGTCATCGCGACGGCGTCACCGGCCAAGCACGACACCGTCAAGGCGCTCGGTGCCGACGAGGTCGTGGACGGTCGGCGTCCCGATCTGGCGGCGGAGATCACCCGCTTGACCGGCGGCGTCGATGTGGTCCTGGAATCGGTGGGGCAGGCCACGTTCGAGGCCAGCCTGTCGGTCGCCAAGCCCTTCACCGGACGTGTCATCGTGTTCGGTGCCGCTTCCGGCGACGCCACTTTGACCACGGCCGACCTGGTCTTCACCCATCATGCTCAGGTGAAGGGCCTGCACATCGGCGCGCTGGCGGCCGCGGCCCCGGCCCTCTACCAGTCGTTGCTCGTCGAGATCGAGGCGCTCATCGCCCAGGGCGTGTACCCGCCCGGCAACCCCCACGTTCACCCCCTGGAGGAGGGGCCGACGGTGCTGCAAGACCTCGAAACCGGCCAGACCCAGGGCAAGCACGCACTCGACCCCTGGCGCTAGCGGCCGCGGTTCCAGCGAGGATAGGGCGTGCCTGGCCACGGCCGCCGCGGCTTGGGCGTCGTGGGGCCCTCCAACTGGATTTCGGGGGCGCGACGTCCGGTGGTTCGGCGGTCCGGCATTCCCAGCCGCGCAGGGCACCGTGGAGACCGTGCTGATCCGGGCGCGACATGGCCGGACTTCTCTCCTTGGCCCGCCAGGACAGGGCGTGCTCGCTCGCCGGTTGCGCTGGGGGGGTTGTGGGTCTGTGCCGAGGCCCGGCTTGTGCTGTTGCGCTGTCCGGGAACGCCGGGCCTCGGCCTGGCATGAGCTGGGCGGCTTCGTGTCGGTTGGGGCCGTCGCCGTCCGGTGGCGGTGGTCAGGTGGCTTTGCCGCGGGCTATGTAGAGGTTCATGTTGGTGAAGTCGACGGTGACGTTGAAGGGCTTGAAGAAGCAGTGGGCGAAGTAGCCGGTCGCGTCGTAGCCCGGACCGTAGGGAAAGGGGACGTTGACCTGCATGTTCGGGTCCATCTCGCAGTAGACGTCGGTGGCGGCGGCGTCGCCGAGGCGGAGCTCCCTCGGGTAGCAGGGGTAGGTGACGGTCGCGTGGCCGTGCCCGGAAGTCTGGAGGGGGCGGTCGTAGTCGGTGCGGATTCCCAGCCGCTTGGCCACGTCCCCGGGCATGCCCGCGGCTATCTCGCCGGTTCCGCCGAGGTTCACGCCCACCACGCGGGTGCCGGAGCCCGCGATGCTGCCGATGCTGCTGAGGTCGTGGTCGCGGGACATCCACAGGGGCAGGGGCTTGACGCCCGCCCGTGCCGCGTCGGTGCGGACCTTCCTGGCCGCCTCGGGGGTCGGACGGCGCAGGATCAGCGACCCGCCCGCGTAGTCGAAGGTGGTCAGCAGGTGGTAGAAGACCCAGGTGCCGATCAGGCCGTCGTTGCGCTTGGGGGGCGCGTCCTCGGCCGATTCCGCCTCGGACCAGTTCACGGGGACGTTGCGCAGTTCGATGCCGCCCAGCTTGAAGGAGTCCAGCACCCCGTAGTAGGAGACCATCTTGTGGCCTTCGAAGTCGCTCTCCTCCTGGTAGACGGGGCGTAGCCCCGCCTCCTTGGCCACCGCCGCGGACATGCCCAGCCAGCCGGCGCCGGTGTAGAAGCTGAAGAGCTTCGGCGGCCCGCCGTTGACCGAGACCTCGATCTGCGGGTCCGGGTCCGACTGCTCCCATTCCACACGGCCGATGTCGCCGTGGACCTGGTACGCGTCGCCGCCGACCGCCGCGAACCATTTCGCGTAGGCGACCTCGCCGGCCGCCTGCCAGTGCGGGACGGAGAGGGAGAACTTGTCCTGCCGGATGTAGCAGTCGCCGAGGAGCGTGTTGGCCTCCTTGTCGTCGGGCGCCGACTTGAGGGCCATCGTGAGGTACTTCTCGGCTTCGGGGAACCTGTTGCCCAGGAGCCCGATATAGCCGCGCTGGCGAGCCGCGCGCAGGTTCGTGGGGTCCTTCTTGAGGATCTCCTCGTACGCGCGGGCGGCCTGGTCGAACTTCCCGGCGTTGAACAACGCGTCCGCGTCGTCGCCGCGGGTGCGCGCCTTGGCCGTTCCGCCTACCAGCGGTGCCGTCGCGGCGGCACCGGCCACCACGGCCGCGCCTCGCAACAGCGCACGCCGGTCCCACGAGCCGTCGTCGACCATGGCCTTCTCCTCTTCTGGTCACCTTCCGAAGCCGGGGCGCCATGCCCTCGGCACGGACCGTGGCGGTCCATCGCCTCCCATCGAAGACCGAAAAGTGTTGTGGTCGTGTATGCGCTTTTCGATATGCGGGCGATACACACGCTTCCCGGATTCAAGGAACCGGCCAGCGAGGGCACGGTGCAGGTTGTGGCGCATGTCGCGGCGGCGTCGGGTGGGCGGCTGGGCGTTATGGCCGGGTTCAATGGTGTGCGCTCGAATGTTGAGTTAAAAATTGAGGTTTGACAGTGATTGGTGTGAAAGTTACTCTTCGTCCAGTTTCTGGATTCGCGTGCGTGGGCGGCGGGCAAGTGTGCCGGCTGTTGGAAGGCGAGTTCCGCTATCAGGTTGGAGGAATCGCGTGCGTAAGGGGACGTTCGTTTTCGGCGTGGCCGTCGCGGCGGTTGCCGTGACCGCGATGCCTGCCAGTGCTGGTTCGCGCCTCGTTCATGCTCCGGACGGGGCCACCATCGAGGTCGTGGCCGCTTACGGCTCCGGGTGCCCGGTCCACACCGCCCAGGCATGGTTCAAAGCTGAAAAAGATGCCTTTGTGGTCACTTACAACGCATACCTAGCCCAGTCTGGTGATTCGTCGCCCCTTCCCGACGCGCGCAAGAACTGCCAGGTTCGGCTCAAGGTCAACGTCCCGCCAGGTTTCACCTACGCGGTCACAAAAGCGAATTACACCGGCTGGGCTCAACTGCAGGACGGCGCAAGTGCCACCCACAGGGGCTTCTACTACTTCCAGGGCATCCGTGCCGCCAGGAAGACGACGTTCGAGCTGGCAGGTCCGTTCGAGGACGATTGGTACTTCACCGACACCACGCCGCCGCACCAGGTCGTCTGGAGGTCCTGCGGTGAAGATCGCGATTTGTGGCTGGACACGGAGTTGCGGGTCAACCAGGGAACGTCGGATCCGGCGGTGGTCAATTTCATCGCCGCTGACTCTCTGAGTGACGGCCCTCAAACGTTCTACAACTTGATCTGGAAGGAATGTAAGTAGGGTAGGGCCGGGCTCTCGCTCAGCGGCACATCGCCTGGATGAGGTCCGGGAACCGGTGTCAGCGCCGGCCCCAGCGGGACAGGGCTCGTACCACGTCGGGGATGTCCTCGGGGTGAGCCCGGAAGAGCGCGACGAGGCCGAGCGTGAGCCACGCGACGGTTGTGATCAGCGCGATATAGACGACTGGCACGACAGACCGCCTTTCGACAGGTGGGCCCATCGCTGGTCCGGGAATACCGCAGATCACGGGCCTCCGGGACCGTGGGCTGCGGCACCTGCGAAACGAGCGCGTCGGGTGGAGGCACTCGCCTTGCAGACACCAGCTTTGGCTACAGGATGACAGTTACATGTACGGGCCTGGGGGTCAACCCGATCGCGGGGCCGACCTCCGCGACCGGGGCCAGGCGTTAGCGGGCCATTGGTGGTCGGGGGTTCGCGCTGCGTCAGCGGAGAGCGGTGGGGCGGGCGGGAATCGGTCGGCGATGCCGAAGGCGATCCAGGTGCCGGGCGGTCGCCTGTCCAGCTCGTCGGCGACGTCCGGGCCCAGGGCCGTCTCGGGGCATGGTCACGCGGAGTGGACCTTCGTGTACGCCTTTCTTGGACGCTCTAATCCGGGCCTCTCGGTCGGGGGGCGGGAGTCGGGTTTTGCAAGGGTTGGTGGCGTCCGGTCTGTGCCACTTGTGGGGTGGGGCGAGCCATTGAGCAGGGCGGTGATCCAAGATACGTTCGAGCAGCAATAACTCTGTTATGGACCGATCCGACGCGTGGGGGAGTGGCCACGGTGGGTTTCCTGGCGCCCCGAAGGGTGGTCATCGTCGGAGCGGGTCTGGCAGGTACGGCCACCGCGATCCGCCTCCTGCAGTTCGCCCGGGAGCCGTTGCAGGTCGTGTTGCTGGAGCGGCGCCCTGAATTTCGGAACGCCGGTGTGGCCTACCACCGGGCGGGCAACCACTGGCAGCACGTCTTCAACATCCAGGCGGGACGCATGTCGATGTTCCGGGAGGACGTCGACGACTTCGTCTCCTGGGCCAACGATGAGGCCGATCGGGACGGCTGGCCCGCGGAATGGAGCGGCTTCACCTTCACCGAGTCCGGCCCCGCGCCGCGCCGGATCTACGGCGACTACCTCGCCACCCGTCTCGCCGACGCCGCGGGTGAGGCGTCGGACGGGGTGACGCTGCTCGACGCCGACGGTGAGGTGGTCGACCTGGAGGTCGGCGCCGGGGGCGTGGGGGTCGTGGTCGAGAACTGCTCCCTGGCGGGCGGGCCGCCGGGACGGACGACGCTCCACGCCGACCACGTCGTCCTGGCGACGGGCCTGGAGGAACGGGACCTTCCATTCGCGGCCGCCGTGCGCGACCACCCTTCCTTTTTGCGGCACCCCTATTCAGCGGCGGGAATCGAGAAGATCCTCGGCGTACGCAAGGACGCGGTCGTCGCCATCGTCGGCACCTTGCTGAGCGCCTACGACTCGGCTTCGCTTCTTCTGCGGCGCGGGCACACCGGGAAGATCCACATGATCTCGCGGTCCGGGTTGACGCTCCGCACCTACCCTTCGGACCACCGGCATCATGTGCTCGACCTGCCGGCTCCGCGGCTGCACGCCGACACATACGAAGGCCGTGACGAACTCGTCCGGCGGTTCAGGGACGAGTGGGAGCGGGCCTGCGCCATCGTCACCCGCGAGCATCCCGACGTGGCCCCCGCGGTGATGACCGAACGGGTCACCAAATCGTGGGAGCCCTTTCTGCCCGCGGTTCTGGAGCGGATTCCCTCATCCGACCTGCGCGCGCTCCTCGACGCCTACGGAAGCCTGATGGCCACGCTGCGGGTGAGCGCCGTCGCCTACACCACCGAGATCGTCGACGCGGCGATCGCGGACGGCAGCCGGCTCGTCCTCACGGCGGGGAAGGTCGACGGGATCGTCGGCACCGGGAACGGCACGCTGAAACTGACGGTGTCTTCCACAGGCCCGACCCGGACGATCGAAGCGGATCTCGTGATCTCGAACTTCGGACGTGAACCGGACTATGAGCGCGCCGGCTCGGCGCTGTGGGCGAACCTGCTGCGGAAGGGGATCGCCGCCCAGCACCGGCGGACGGGGCGCGGCGTCGAGGTGGACGCCAGCGGCTTCCTCCTCGGACCGGACGGTGTCCGCCCCGGTCCGATCTCCGTGGTCGGCACTCCCCGCGAGGGCGACGAGATCGTCCGGTACGGGCGGGTGGGCGCGTTCGCGTTCAATCTCGCCGCGATCAAGAACCATTCGGTGGGCGTCGCCGCGACCGTGCTGCACCATCTCGAATCCTGCTATGCCGAACGGGCCGGAGCCGCGGAGACGGCCATGGCGGGGGAGGCGTTCGACCGCGCGGTCGCGCTCGACGTGCACCGGATGGCCGCTCGGCGCCGCCGTGACCGCGACGCCCTGAGCGCCTCCTTGGAGGAGGGGCTCGGGGCCGTCCGCCGGGCCCTCCCGGCTCCCGTTGACGACCGTGCGCTGCGGTTCGCCGTGAACAGGGCGGCCGTGACGAGGCTCAACGACCTGTCCGTGACGCCACGGGAGCTGCGCCACCTGCTCGGGCTCGCTGTGCCGCCCGGGTCGGATTAGCGAGAAACACACCTGGGCATTCGAGAAGGTGCGCGGCGGCCCCGGCGGCTGCCAGCATCCAAGCATGCTCTGCCCGGATGAGGCGCGTCGAGCTCCCCGGGCGGGCCGACCCGGAATTGGCGGAGAGGACACTCGTGAGCCCTCGCGAAATACCAGGGGTTTTGCTCGTCGGTTCGCACCATCGTTACGTCAAGGGGCCTTGCAACCGCACCGGGGAACCGGTCGATGACGCCGTTCTGGTCGTCGAGAGGCTCGGCCCTGAACTTTACGACGCCATTGTCGTCTGCGCGGGGGTGATCTGCGCCAAGGGTGGGCGCACCGGCCATATGCAGTCCCTCTGCCGCTCGCGTGGGATCCCCGTCCTGCGGGTCGACTCGTCGGAGCTGGACGCGTTCACCGGCGAGGTCACCATCGTGCTCGACCGCGAGTCGGTCGTGCTCGGCGAGGCCGAGCCCGCGGCTCCGGCGGCCGAGTCCGCGGCCGTCGCCTTCGACGACATCGAGTCGATCTGCGTGGTCATCGCCGATGCCACCGATGTCCGCTCGACGAACGCCCTCGTCCCGCGGGTGGAGCGCGTCGACTCCTATTTCATCCGCGAGGAGTTCGTGTGTTTCGCGGCGGGACTGAGCCCGATCGACTCGCTTCGGGCGGGAGCGCGTGAGGCCGAGCGCTACGGTGCCGCCATCGCCTCGGAACTGTGCTCGATGGTGGACGAGCTCCTCCCCGGCCAGCGCCTGGTCATGAGGCTGCTCGACCTCCGCTCGGACGACGCCGCCCAGATCACGACCGACATGCACGTCGTCGACGAGCCGAATCCCGAACTCGGCCTCCACGGCGCCAGGTGGCTGCTCAGCGAACCCCACTATGCCGACGCCTTCCGGGCGCTTCGCACCTATGTGTTGGAACACCTCGGCACCGACGCCGACCGTTTGAGTTTCGCGATCCCGTTCATCAACGACCGCGACGAGTTCGTGCGGCTGCGGCGGTGCCTTGAGCTGGGGGAGGAGACGCCGCTCGGCGTCTTCGTCGAGACCCCGGCCGCCGTGCACTCGGCGGCCGACTTCTGCGCCGCCGGGGCGGGCGAGCTGTTCGTCGGCACCAAGGACCTGATCCAGTTCTATCTCGCCGCCGACCGGGGCAACCATCTGGTCTCCTCCATCTACCAGACCCGGCATCCGGCCGTCCTGGCCGCGCTGCGGCAGGCCGTCGAGGCCGGCCGGGACGCCGATGTCCCGGTGCACGTGTTCGCGCTCGGCGCCGATCTCGACCACTACGTCCAGCACCTTCCGACGCGAAGGCTGATGATGTGCACCGCCGAATTGCAGCAGCTCGCCAGGAGGTCGGCGGCCTAGAACCCCGGCGCGGACGGTTGTCACGAAGAGGGGGAGCATCTATCTTGGAATGAGCGTTCCAAGATAGCTGCGAGGGGCCATGCCGGACGTCAAGCACTTCGATCCCGACCGGGTGCTGGACGAGGTGGTGGAGCTGTTCTGGCGGCGCGGCGCGTCCTCGACCGGGGTCGGTGAGGTCGTGGCCGTGACGGGGCTCAGCCGCTCCAGCCTCTACTCCACGTTCGGTGGCAAACAGGAGTTGTACCTGGCGGCACTGCGCCGCTACGTCGACCGGCGGTCCCGCCCCGTACTGGACGCCCTCGCCTCCGACGGCCGGGGGCTTCCGGTCATCGCCGAATTCTTCGACCGGCTGGTTCAGGCGCGCTGTGCGGGGCCGCAGGCCCGCTGGGGCTGCATGGTGTCCAACGCCCATGCCGACACCGTTGTGGACGCCGACGTGCGCCAGATACTGGACGACCACCATGAGCGGTTGCGCTCGTCCATGCGCTCCGCACTCGAAAGCGCCCGGTCGCGCGGGCAGCTGCGCCCCGGCCTCCACGTCGAGTCCACCGCGGAAGCGCTGGCGTTGCTGGCCTACGGGGTGAATCTGCGGTCGCGGGCCGGTGCCCCGGCGGCCGACCTGCGAGCGACCGTCACCGCGCTCCTGGAGACCTTGTCCGCTGAAATCCCTGCCAAGGAGAAGTGAGAATGGCCGAGTTCACCGTCTATGACGAGACCAACGCCCCCGAGGAGTCCCGCCCCTATCTGGAAGCGGCCAAGAAGCGGATGGGCTTCGTCACCACCCTCAACGGTGTGATGGGCGAGTCGCCCGAGCTGCTGGCCGGTTACAACGCGCTGGCCGAGCAGTTCGGCAAGTCCTCGCTCCCGGCGCGCGCCAAGCAGGTGGTGCTGATCACCATCAGCGTGGAGAACGGCTGCGAATACTGCGTCGCGGCCCATTCCACGATCGCGTTGCGCACCAAGGTTCCGGCCGAGGTGGTGGAGGCGCTGCGCGCGGGCGAGCAACTGGACGACCCCGAGCTGGAGGCCGTGCGCCGCTTCACCCGACTTGTGGTCTCCGGCCGGGGCTGGGTGGACGACGCCGAGGTGCAGGCGTTCCTGGACGCCGGTTACACGCGCCGCCATGTCATGGACGTCGTCCTCGGCGTCGGGATGAAGACGCTTTCCAATTACACCAACCACATCGCCCACACCCGGCTGGACGACGCGTGGCAGGACCAGCGCTGGACTCGCCCCTGACACCGCACCGAACGCCGGTGCCTCAGTAACGGGCGGGGGAATCCAGAAAGGGAGGGGAAGCCGCGTCCGGGCGCGGGGCGGGCGTGTTCTCCAAATAGCGCAGGACGGCGGCGACGCGGCGGTCGGCGCGGTCGGTGGGGGCCAGGTCGAGTTTCGCGAAGATGTTGCGGATGTGCTTGTGGACGGCGCCCTCGGTGACCGAGAGGTTCTCGGCGATCGCGGTGTTGCCGAGCCCTTCCGCCATGAGGGAGAGGACGTCGAGTTCCCTCGGGCTCAACCGTTCCAGGGCGGTGTCGCGGCGCAGGAGTTGCGCGACGACGTCGGGGTCGATGGCCGTTCCCCCGCCGGCCACGCGGTGCAGCGCGTCCAGGAAATGGGCGACGCGGCCGACCCTCTCCTTGAGGAGGTAGCCGAGCCGGGCGGCGCCGCCGGAGAGCAGTTCGGTGGCGAACGCCTGCTCGACGTGGGCGGACAGGACGAGGACGGCGAGGTCCGGGCGGCGGCGGCGCGCCTCGACGGCCGCGACGATGCCCTCGTCGGTGTGCGTCGGCGGCATGCGCACGTCGACGATCGCGACGTCGGGGGCGTGGACGTCGACGGCGGTCAGGAAGTCGGCGGGGTGGTCGGCCGTGGCGACCACGTCCAGGGACTCCGCGCGCAGCAGGAGGGCGAGCCCCTCGCGCAGGAGCGGGTCGTCCTCGGCGATCACGATCCGCATGGCAGCTCCGCTTCGAGGGTGGTCGGCCCGCCGGGCGGGCTGGTCACGATGAGACGGCCGTCCAGCGCCTGGACGCGGTGGCGGATGCCCGCGAGGCCGGAGCCGCGGGTCTCGTCGGCGCCGCCGTCGCCGTCGTCGCCGATCCACAGCAGCAGCCGGTCGCGGTGGCGGCGGACGGTGACGGCCGCGCGCCGCGCGCCGCTGTGCCGGGAGATGTTCGTGAGCGCCTCGGCGACCACGAAGTAGGCGGTGGCCTCGACGGACGCGGCGCACCGCCCGGGGACGTCGACGTTCAGCCGGCAGGGGACGGCGCAGGCCGCGACGAGGCCGGCGAGCGCTCCGGCGAGGCCCCGGTCGTCCAGCACGGGCGGGAGGATGCCGCGCACGACCTCGCGGAGTTCGGCGAGGGCCTGCTCGGAGGCGTCCTGCGCGCGGTCGAGGAGGGCCGCCGCGCCGGAGGGGTCGCGGGCCAGCGCGCGGCGGGTCGCGCCGAGCATGACGGTGACGGCGACGAGCCGGTTCTGCGTGCCGTCGTGCAGCGAGCGTTCGATGCGCCGCAGTTCGGTGGCGTGGGCGTCCAGCGCCGCGGCGCGGGTGGCCGACAGCCGCGCGACGCGCAGGGACAGGTCGGTGACGGGGACCGGGCTGAGCAGCCGCCGACCCGGCCACGCCTGGAGGCGGGCCATGGCCGGGGCGAGGCCCATGAACGCGACGGCCCAGCCGAGGCCCGCGAGCGGCGCGCAGAGCGCGTCGGCGAAGCCGTGCACGTCCCAGAACTCGGGGGAGCGCTCGGAGGCGTCGCCCGGGACGGCCCACCAGTACAGCGGATAGGTGAGGTCGCGCACGACGTAGTAGGGGACCGGCGCCCCGGCGAGCCCGACGGCCATCCCGAACGTGGAGTGGGTGATCAGCCAGCTCAGCTCCCGCCGGACGGACGGGTCGGCCGCGGCCGCGCGGACACCGGCGGGCGCCGGGCGCGGGTCGATCATCTCCGGGCCGCAGTGGGAGAGCCGGGCCCGCTCGCGGTCGGCGACGAAGCGCAGCCCGCGCAGGGCGGCCGACCTCAGGAACGTTCCGATCCCGAGTGCGGACGCGAGCGCGGCGGCGGCCAGCGCGATCAGGACGATCACCGCCAGGATCGCCGTGCCGAGACCGCCGACGAGTTGTTCGAGCGCGTCCAGCGCGCGGCGGGCCCGGCAGAGGAGCCGCTGTCTGACCTCCCCTCTCGCCCTGGTCCGCCCACAATGCTCAGCCGGCATTCGCTACCCCCCGAGTCGGCGACGGCGGGGCGCCGCCGCTCCTTTCGCAGAATAACTTCCGAGAAGAACGGGGGGCCGTACGGCGGACGACGTCCGCGGCGAGGACGACTTCAGCGAGAACGGCGACCAAGGCTTTTGCTGATGACCAGCGCATTCGCCGCCCGGTGCCATCCCGGTGATCAGTGAGAACCATGTTCGGTTCGTGCGGACGTAGGCTCCGCTTTGGCACCGATCGTCCGCTATCCCGGCGCCCGGTGCCGACGATGACCGCTGTCGGACATCGCTCCGGGGTTTGGTCAAAGTGATCTTGAAAATGTCGCGGCGACCTGCAATTCTCTGCGCCCTGCCCGCCCAGAAGAGAATGGCCGCTCAGCGCAGCCGAGAATGGCCCGTTCGGGGGCGGACGGCACCCTCTGGAGGCGAAGGCGGAGCCGTCCTTGAGCCTCACTTGAGAGGGGACGGCTCCACCGGGCGCCCCTGCGGCGGTCCAGGCGACCCGGTGGAGGCGCCCTGCGTCAGGGGCGTTCGGTGGCCAGGTTGGCGGCGAAGCCGAGGAAGGCGATGCCCGTGAACTGCTCCAGGCGGCGGCGGACCGAGGGGCGCCGCAGCCGCTCGGCCAGCGCGGCGGCCACGCCGGAGACCAACCAGTACCAGACGACGAGTTCGGCGAGGTCGATGCCCGTGAACAGCAGCGTCGTGCTGAACGTCGGGGCGCCTTCGGGCATGAACTGCGGGATGAGGCTCATGTAGAAGACGCCCGCTTTGGGGTTGAGGAGGTTGGTCCCCACCCCGGCGCGGAAGGCGGCCCAGTGTCCGCGCGGCTCGGCGGCGATCTCGGGTTCCGAGGTCCGCGCCGTGGTCTTGCGGCGGGCGTGCCACAGGGCGGACGCGCCCAGGTAGAGGAGGTAGAGGGCGCCGCAGATCCGCAGCGTCTCGTAGGCGACGTGGGAGGCGGTGAGCAGTGCGGTCAGGCCGATCGCGGCCGCGAGGCCCCAGGCCAGGCAGCCGGTCATGACGCCGAGGGAGGCGATGACCCCGCCCGCCCTGCCGTCGGAGATGGAGGTGCGCAGGACGAGCAGGGTGTCCACGCCCGGGGTGATGTTGATCAGGAGGGCGACCCCGGCGAAGGCGATCGCGGCGGTCAGCATGATCGGATCGTGTTCAGCATGATCGGATCGTAAGGGGCAAGTCGGGCGAACGCTGCTGAGTTTCGCTGGTGGTCGCAACTTCGTCAGGGATACTTGACGTCAGGTTGTCTTGACCCTGAGACTCGGAGACATGATCACTGCTGACGCGTTGGAGAAGGAAGTCACGCTGCCCGGGGCTGCGGCCCGCCACGACGACCTCTGGATGCGGGACGCGGTCGGGGAGTCGCCGCTGCGCCGGGACGAGGCGCTGGAACTGCTGGCGCTCGGGGAGGTGATCGCCCGCAAGGCGGTCTACGGGCGCCAGCTCGCGGTGCGGAGCGCGCGGGCTTCCGGCGCCTCCTGGTCGCAGATCGGCGCCGCGCTCGGGATCAGCAAGCAGGCCGCCTGGGAGGCGCACGGCCGGTGGATCGACGACCAGGCCGAGCAGAACCGGGAGACCGGCTACGAGGGCCTCGACGAGGATCAGACGGCCGCCGCCCGCGCCCTGGCGGGGGATGTCGACGACGGGGCGTGAACCGAGACCTCGCGGGTCAGAGCCGGGACGGCCGTGATGGCGCACCGAAGCGCGGACGCCTCCGTCCACCGGAACAAGGGGCACCTCCGGCGGCCCGCGAAGCGCGCGCCGTGTTCGACGCGATCGGGGTGCATGATCACCGCCAGGGCGGCAATGGACCGTGGTGCGGAACGCTTCGCGTCGAGCGATCTCGGCGGCGGGAGCACCGAGGTGATGGCGAAGATCGCGAAGGGTTGACCAGGCCCCTGACCTGCCGGGTATCACGTGGTGGGGGTGGCGGAAGTTTCCGGCGTGTGGTAATGGGAAATCTGCCTCCTAGAGGAACGGAGGCGGTTCGCATGGAGGTCGTCCTTGAAATGACCTTGCCCAGGGACGCCGAGAGCGCGCCCCTGGTACGGCACACGCTCGACGCCTCCCTCCGCGGTCTCGGGGTGACGTCCGACATCAGGGCGGACATCTCCCTGGCGCTGGGTGAGGCGTGCGCGAACGCCATCCAGCACGCGGTGGCGGGTGAGTACGAGGTCCGCGCGCGTATGGACGGGGCGCGCTGTGTGGTGGAGGTCATCGACGGAGGCGGAACGGGACCGGCGTCGTGGGAGAAGCCGCGGGCGCCACAGGACGCGCGGCAGGCGTCGTGGGACGCACGGCAGGCGCCGCCGCATGCCGAGAGCGGGCGCGGGCTTCAACTGATCCGCGCCTTTATGGAAGAGGTGCACATCATGGATCGCGTCTCGCGGAACGGGGCGATCGTGCATTTCGAGAAATCATTGGCGAGCTGAGCGGTGCGGGCCCGCCGCGCCCGGTGGCCCGATACGCGCGCGAAAAAACGGCCCGGGGAATCCCCGGGCCGTTTCCTCGTGAAAGCGTCAGCCGGCGACGGGCAGGTCGCGCTTCACCGGGGTCGGCGCGGGAGCCTCGGCGGCGGGACGCGGGCGCGGGTGCGCATGCGGGCGCGGCGCGGCGGCCTGGCCGCAGGTGGCGGAGGCGATCCGGACGGTCGAGTCCTTGGCGACCTTGGACAGCGGCAGGTTCAGCTCCATCCCGGTGACGGCGAGGCGGCCGTCGCGCATGCGCTGCTGCTTGTTGAGGATGAGCGAGGTGCGCCCGACGCCCTCGACGTCGACCGGGACCGTGGTGTTGGGCGGCGGCGCCGCGTCGAGCCGGCGCCCGGCGACCAGGGCGTCGGTCAGGTGGGTCGCGCCGCGTCCGCCGTCGCAGGTCGCGGTGACCGCGCCCGCGGTGAGGCCCGCCGGCGGGACGTTCAGCCGGGCGACCGACGAGCTGGCGTGCCCGGCCCGGGCCATCACGTCCAGCGCGGACGCCTGGACGTACTCGGTGCGGTCCTCGCGCAGGAGGCTCTTCCTGGCCGCGCCCGAGCGGGACGAGACGGCGGGGACCGGCGCGAGCGGAACCGCGCCGATCGCGGTGAGCCCGTACGCGGAACCCTCTCCGCGGGCCGTGCCGGAGTGCTCGGCGGGCGCGGCCATGGCCGGGCTCGTAACGGCGACGAGCCCGGCGGCCAGCAGCCCGGCCGTGGTCAGGCGTCGCAGGACGTGGCGCATATGTGTGTCTCCGATCAGATACTGGAGGGGCCGAGCGGCGGTGCGCCGGTCAGCCGTTGATGAGCACGAGCGTCCCGAGCGGGACGCTGGAGAGGCGGCGCAGCGCGTCCGCCGGTACCCGCACGCAGCCGTGCGTGACGGCCCTGCCGAACACGGCGCGGTCGGGCCAGCCGTGCAGGGCGACGGTGCCGGGGCCGCCACCGAAGGTGTCCAGGGTGGCCGAGTGCGTGCCGAGCGGCAGGACGATCGGGCTCGGCGTCTGCTTCGCGGGGGCCAGGGAGGCCATGACGAACGTCCGCCCCGGCGGGGTCGGGGTCCTGGTGCCGCCGACCGCGACCTTCCAGCGGCCGACCGGCCGCGCGGACTCCAGCAGGGTCAGGCTGCGCCGTGCGAGGTCGATCCTGACCGTGTAGGGCGTGTGCGCGGTCCGCAGCCCCGGGGTCGCGGCGGAGATCCAGCCGGTCGCCCGGTTGGGACGGCTCGGCAGCAGCACGCGCCGCCAGCCGCCGGAGGTCTCCACGACGGGCACCCAGGTCGGGCCGCC
Source organism: Actinomadura sp. NEAU-AAG7 (assembly GCF_018603865.1). Taxonomy (NCBI): domain Bacteria; kingdom Bacillati; phylum Actinomycetota; class Actinomycetes; order Streptosporangiales; family Thermomonosporaceae; genus Actinomadura; species Actinomadura sp. NEAU-AAG7. Next base: position 235,193 of record NZ_JAHFZY010000001.1, on the reverse strand, counting down.
GAGCTGCTCGGCCGGCAGCGTGGCGACGGTGCGCCCGCCGGGCCGGTCGAGGACGGGCACCGCCGCGCTGGGGTGCACGACCAGGCCGTCGGTGGCGGACTGCGCGCCCTCGTCCTTCGGGGCGCCCGGCACCGTGGCGAACGTGGTGGCGGCGGGCGCGTTCACGCCGTCGGGCCGGTCGGCGGACGGGCCGGCCTGGCCGCCTAACCCGCTCCCCGCGGACGGCTCGCCCGAGGCCGCCTCGCCCGGGGACGAGCCCCCGCACCCGCCGAGCAGCAGCACGGCGGCGGCCGCCGGAGCGAGCGCGCCCGCCGTCCGGACGCGTCTCGCCCGGGTATTCATGGTCGCCATGAGCCGGATATTAGTGGCGCGGAGCCGCCTGTGCGCGGAATGGCGGAAAAACAGGCCCGGTCATTCTCGCCGCGCCACCAAAACACATTAATGGTCTGATTTGCCGGGCAATTAAAGGATCGGGCGGATAAAAGCGGATGAAAGCGGAGCCTGGCTCCAGACCCGACGCCGCGCGGGTCGCCGGGGCCCGCCGGGAGGTTTCCTGAGATGTCCGGTAACGATGGATCCTCGCACGCCACTACCTGGTGACGGACACACCTGGACGGACGAAGGGGCAGGCGGTGGCAGACGAGGCCTCCGAGGAAGAACGCTTCACCGCGATGTACGACGCGTGCCGGCAGCGCGTGTGGGCGTACGCGGTGAGCCGCGCCGGCCGGCAGGTCGCGGACGAGGTGGTGAGCGAGACCTTCGCGGTCGCCTGGCGCCGCTTCCGCGACGTCCCCGACCCGGCGCTGCCGTGGTTGCTCGGCGTCGCGCGGAACGTGCTGCGCGAGGGGTACCGGGCCGAGGCGCGGCGCGAGGCGTTCGCGGCGGAGCTGCGCGGCTGGGCCGAGCGCGCGGACGCCGGGCGGGGCGGGCACCCCGCGCACCCCGGACCGGCCGGGGACATCGCGGAGGACGTCGCCGAGCGGCTCGCCGTGCTCCGCGCGATGGCCGCGCTGCCGGAGGGCGACCGGGAGATCTTGATCCTGGTCGCCTGGCAGGGGCTCACGCCGCGCGAGGCGGCGCGGGTCGTCGGGTGCTCGGCGGCGGCGCTGCGGGTGCGGTTGCACCGGGCGCGGCGCCGCCTCGTCCGGGCGGTCGAGGATCGCCCCGCCGAGCGCGCGGCCCGCTCCGCGGGGCCCGCGGGCCACCCCGCCGAGCATGGGGCTCGGCCTGAAATGCGTCCGGTCGGGATCATCAGTGAGGAGAGGCCATGAGTGACGACGTGCTGAGGACCCTGCGGGAGGCCCGGCCCGGCGAGCTCGACCCGGACGTCCGGGTCGAGGAGGGCGTGCGGGCGGCGGAGCTGGCGCGCGCGATGGCGACGCCGCGGAACGCGGCGGGCGCGGAGAGGACGGCCCCGCGGCGGCGGCTCGTCCGTCCGGCGTGGGGGATCGGGCTGGTCGGCGCGGCGGCGGCCGCCGCGCTGGTCGTGGCGGCCCTGCCCTCGGGCGGGGGCGGCGGCGCGGCCGGCCCGCGTTCCCAGGCGGGCGGCGAGCCGGAGCAGCCGGGCGACGCGCGCACCGTCCTGCTCGCGGCGGCGGAGAAGCTGGACGGGCAGACCGAGGGGACCGGGGCGTACTGGCACATCGCGACCAGGTCCTACAGCTTCTACCGGGTCGGGAACCCCGCCTACACGGTCGTGACCGCGGACAAGGACGACGGCTGGACGCCCGGCAAGCCCGGCGGCCGCTCCTATGGCCGCCAGCAGTCGCTCGGCGCGAAGCCCGCGACCCCGGCGGACGAGAAGGCCTGGCGGCGTGCCGGATCCCCGTCCGAGTTCGAGGTCAAGGTGAGCGTCACGCCCGGCGGCGGGCGGTACAAGAGCATGAAGCTGCGGACGGCGCCGGGCCGGCAGACGGTCAGCAGCATGCCGCTGGTCGACGGCGACAAGGTGTTCTGGCTCGGGCGGAACGTGACGATGAAGGACCTGCGCGACCTGCCCGCCGACCCGAAGCGGCTCAAGGCGACGCTGATGCGCTGGTACGGGGGGCACGACACCGAGGCCGAGTCCGTGCCGATGTCGGCGGACGCGTGGCTCTACCGCGTCGGCGGGAACGTCGTGACCAGCCTGCCGGTCAGCCCGAAGGTGCGCGCGGCGGCGTTCCGGATGCTGGCGGGGCTGAAGAGCGTCGAGGGCATCGGCAAGGTGAGGGACGCGGCGGGCCGCACCGGCGACGCGATCGCGATGGACGAGAAGACGCCGCGCGGCGTCCTGCGGCACCGGCTCGTGATCGACCGGGCCAACGGCAACGCGCTGGCGGATGAGAACGTGCTGCTGAAGCCGTCGGGCGGTGAGAGCGCGCCCGCCGGTTCGCTGCTGAACTCCACCACCGTGATCACCATGGAATGGACGAACACGGTCCCGCGCTGACCGCCCGCGGGACGGCTTCGCCGCAGGGGCGGTGCCCCGGCCTCACCGGCCGGGCGCCGTCCCCGCGCGGCGTGCCGTGATCGGCTTGTGATCAGGCGCTTTTCGGGGTGTGGCGGGCGGCTTTCTGGGCGGCCTTGCGCTGCGCGGCGACGGACCTGGCGCGGTTCAGGCTTTCCCTGACCCGGGCGGCGCCGCGCATTGCGGTGGCGGTGTCCTTGACGCGGCCGGCGTAAACCGCGAGAACCTCCGCGACCGGAGGGGGCGACCATTCCTCCTTGATCGCGGCGGCGTGCGGCGCCGGGGCGGGGGCACCGGCGGGCAGGGGGTTCGCGGGCAGGACGGTCGGGGTCGTGGAGGCGGTCGGGAGGGGGACGGGGACGAGCGCGAGATGGGATTGGCAGTGCGGGCACCGCACTCCCGGATGGGTGTCTCTGCTCATAACAAGAATGATTACCCAAAGGTCTGACAAAACAGAGGCGGCGCCTCCTCACGTGCCCTATTGAAGGCAGCCGGTAACGTTGCGGTCGTCCTCAATCACGGCGCCGGGGGCGGCGCCGCGTCCGGCGAATGCCGCCTTCCGGACGGCCGGCAGCAGCCCCCGGCGGCCGGCGGAGCACACCCGGTCGAGCGCGGGCGTGTGCGCCGCCGACGTCTCGTGGCTCCCGTGCCGCACGTAGGTGGCGCCGCAGCACAGCAGCGCGATGAGCACCGCGAACCAGGCCATCATCCGGCTCGTCCGCAGGCCGTATCCGCTGGTCAACCACAGGACGTGCAGGGTCAGCCGGCGCCACTGCGCGTGGTCGCCGTGCCGCCGCAGCTCCAGCGCGGCGTAGCGGAAGTCCCGGGCCAGCGCGGCCTGCCCGCAGCCCGCCGACGCCCGCGCCAGCTCCCGGTAGAGCGCCTCCAGCCGCGCGGCGTCCACGCCCCCGCGCCTGACGCGCCCGCGTGCCGCGCCGTGCCGGCGGCCGTGACCGCGGCCGTGTCCGCGGCCGGGCTCTCCGCCGGCCCCCGCGCGGCGGGCGAGGTCCTCGGCGAGGACGGCGCGGCCCCGGCGGGCCGGACCGCCGAACGGCTGCCAGTGCCGCGCCGGGACGGTCGCGAACGGGCAGTCGCCGGAGATGCGCAGCAGATCGGGCCGGTGCAGGCCGAGGAACCCGCAGCCGCTGAGGTCGACGTCCGCCAGGTGGAGGCCGCGCGCGGAAACGCCGCGCAGTGACAGGACCCGCACCGTGGGTGGACCGATCCACACAGGTTCGGCCACGCCCTGGATCGGCTGCGGCAGCGACCGGACGGTGACCGTCCCGCCGACCCCCGCGCCCTCCAGGTCGAGTTCGGCGTGCCGGAGCCGGAAGTCGGCCGCCCCGTGGACGGTCGCCCCCCGCGCGCTCACCTGCCGCGCCGCCGCGTGGACGCGCAGGCCGCCGTTCGCGCTCGCGTCCGCCAGCCCGATCCGGCCGCCCGCCACCAGCGGCCCGAGCCAGGCGCCGTGCCGGAAGCGGGCGCGCTCGAAGCGCGCGTGCCGGGCCACGTGCACGCGCTTGAACGACACGGCGGCGCCGAAGCAGGCCGCCTGCATCGCCGCGTCGCGGCCGAAGCGGGCGCGGTCGAAGCAGGCCGCGCCGATGAAGACGGTGCGCCGGAAGGACGCGTCGGCGTGCCAGGCGGCCTCGCCGAACAGCGCGTCCCCGGCGAAGACGGCCTCCTCGAAGGAGGCGTGCCGGTGGAAGCGGGCCGCGTGGAAGGAGGCGTTCCCGCCGAAGCGCGCCCCCCGGAAGGAGACGTTCCCGAAGAACCGCGCGTCGTAGAAGGACGCGCCGCCGAGGAAGCAGGCGCCGTCGAACGAGCTGTCGCCCTCGACGCAGGCTCCGTGCAGGACGGCGTGGGCGGGCAGGACGGCGCCGTCGAAGCGCGTCCGGCCGATGTGGGGCCGCCCGTCGGGACCGGTGAGGGCGTCCAGGAGGGCGTCGAGCAGCCACGCCGGGACGGTGACGCCGCGCAGGTCGAGGTCGGCCCCGGGACGCAGGCCCGCGACGAACCGGTCGAACTCGTCCGGCCGCAGGTGCGCGGGACAGCCCCCGAGACGTTCCACGGCGCGCCCGGTGCACCCGTGCACGGCCGTGCACCGCGGCCAGAGCACGGTGGTCAGGGGCGGCTGCGAAGACTCGTGGGAAGTCACCTTTCTCGTTCTACCGATGTCACCTTCCGACGGGAAGGTCTCCATGTGGACAGGTCGATACTCCCTTTGCAGTAACCCGACACGGTCCGTTATTTTCGCCACACCGGGCGTACGGGGCGTAGCGGACACGCCTCCGCGCCCGCCGAGATGTGGATCACCGGTTGCCCCGAACGCGGAGTGATCAGCGGGAACCCGGGGCATGATCCACGTGTCTGATACTTCGGAAAATCGACGACATCAACCGAGTTCGACTGCCGTTCATCTTGGTCGGGGAAAATTACGGACATGACAGTCAATCCAGGACATCTGCCACATAGCGATGAGGCGCTGCCCGATGATCGCTTCCTCGACCGTGAGGAGAGCTGGCTCAGGTTCAACCAGCGGGTCCTGGAGCTCGCCGAGGATCCCGCGCTGCCGCTGCTGGAGCGCGTGCGGTTCCTGTCGATCTTCGCGAGCAACCTGGACGAGTTCTTCATGGTGCGGGTCGCCGGGCTCGCGCGGCGCATGGCGACCGGCCTGGCCGTCCAGTCCGCGAGCGGCCGCCAGCCCCGCGAGGTGCTGGAACGTACCGCCGGGGTCGCCCACGAGCTGATGCTGCGGCACGCCGCCGCCTTCCGCAACGAGATCCGTCCCGCCCTCGGCAAGGAGGGCATCGACATCCTGCGCTGGGACGAGCTGGCCGAGACCGAGCAGGAGCGGCTGCGGCGCCTGTTCCGGGACCGGATCTACCCCGTCCTGACGCCGCTGGTCGTCGACTCCGCGCACCCCTTCCCCTATATCTCGGGCCTCTCGCTGAACCTCGCCGTGATCGTCCGCGATCCGGAGACGGACGCGACGATGTTCGCCCGGGTCAAGGTGCCGCCGCTGCTGCCGCGCTTCATCGAGGCGTCGGCCGACCGGTTCACGCCGCTGGAGGACGTGATCGCCGCGCACCTCGGTCAGCTGTTCATCGGCATGGAGGTCGTCGAGCACCACGCGTTCCGCGTCACCCGCAACCAGGACCTGGAGATCGACGACGACATCAGCGAGGGCCTCCTCCAGGCGCTGGAGCGCGAGCTGCTGCGCCGCAGGTTCGGCCCCGTCGTCCGGCTGGAGGTCGAGGAGTCGATCTCCGACGGCGTGCTGGAGCTGCTCACCGAGGAGCTCCAGGTGCACGACTCGCAGATCTACCGGGTCGGCGGCCCGCTCGACCTCGGCGGCCTCGCCGCGATCGCGGACCTGGACCGCCCGGAGCTGAAGTACGTCCCTTTCGTCCCCTCCAAGGTGGCGCTGCCGGAGGATGTGAGCATCTTCACGGCCATCCGTGAGCGGGACGTGCTCGTCCACCACCCCTACGACTCGTTCACCACGAGCGTCCAGCGGCTGATCGAGGACGCCGCCGCCGACAAGCGCGTCCTGGCGATCAAGCAGACGCTCTACCGCACCAGCGGCGACTCCCCGATCGTGGACGCGCTCATGAACGCGGCCGAGGCGGGTAAGCAGGTCGTCGTGGTCGTCGAACTGAAGGCCCGCTTCGACGAGCGCGCCAACATCGCCTGGGCGCGCAAGCTGGAGACGGCGGGCTGCCACGTGGTCTACGGCTTCGTCGGGCTGAAGACGCACTGCAAGATCGCGCTGATCGTCCGGCAGGACGCCGACGGCACCCTGCGCCGCTACTGCCACATCGGCACCGGCAACTACCACCCGAAGACCGCCCGGCTGTATGAGGACTTCGGCCTGCTCACCGCGAACCCCGAGGTCGGCGAGGACGTCAGCGCCCTGTTCAACCACCTCACCGGCTACTCGCGGCAGAACTCCTACCACCGGCTGCTGGTCGCGCCGAACAGCCTGCGGTCCGGGCTCGTCCAGCGGATCGAGCACGAGATCGAGAACCACCGCGCCGGGCACGCCGCGCGGATCCGGATCAAGTGCAACTCGCTCGTGGACGAGGTCGTGATCGACGCGCTGTACCGGGCGTCCCAGGAGGGCGTGCCGGTGGAGGTCTGGGTGCGCGGCATCTGCGCGCTGCGTCCCGGCGTTCCCGGCCTGTCGGAGACGATCAAGGTGCGCAGCGTCCTCGGCCGGTTCCTGGAGCACTCGCGGGTGTTCGCGTTCGAGAACGGCGGCGAGCCCGAGGTGTGGCTCGGCAGCGCCGACCTGATGCACCGCAACCTCGACCGCCGCGTCGAGGCCCTCGTCTCGGTCAACGACCGCGCCCAGCGCGAGGAGCTGCTCACGCTCCTCGACACCGCGATGGACGACGGCACCCAGGCGTGGACGCTGGCCGGCGACGGCACCTGGACGCGCGCCACGGCGCCGCCCGGCGAGGCCCTGCTGGACATCCAGACCCACCTGGTCCGCAGCCGCCGGTGGAGGACCGTCGATGGCTGAGCCCGTCCACGCGGCGGGAGCGGTGCTCTGGCGGGACGGCCCGGAGTTCGCGGTGATCCACCGTCCCCGCTACGACGACTGGTCGTTCCCCAAGGGCAAGGTCGACAAGGGCGAGCACGTGCTGCGCGCCGCCGTCCGGGAGATCGAGGAGGAGACCGGGGTGCCCGCCCGCCTCGGCCGCCGGCTGCCCACCGTCCGATATCCGGTCGACGGGCGGCCCAAGCAGGTCGACTACTGGTCGGCGCGCGGCGTGGGCGAGAGCGCGTTCGCGGTGAACGACGAGGTCGACCGGCTCGTCTGGCTCCCCGCCGCCGAGGCCGAGGCGAGGCTCAGCTACCGGCACGACGTCGACCTGCTGCACGACTTCCTGCGCGGCCCCCTGACCACGTGGCCGCTGGTGATCCTGCGGCACGGCTCCGCCGGGGAGAAGCACGCCTGGCACGAGCCCGACGAACTGCGTCCGCTGGACGGGAAGGGCCGCGCCGAGGCGTCCGAGCTGGCGGCACTGCTGCACGCCTACGGGCCGTCCCGGCCGCTCAGCTCGGCGACCGCGCGCTGCGTGGAGACCGTGCTGCCCTACGCGCGGCTCGTCCGGACGCCGATCACCACCGACGCGGCGTTCACGGTCGGCGAGACCGACGCGGACCGCGCGATGGAGCGCGTGCTGGAGATCGTCGCCGAGGGGCTCCCCACCGTCCTGTGCACGCACGGCGAGGTCGTCTCCGATCTCGTCACGGGCCTGTGCAAGGAACTGGGCGAGAACCCCCCGGACGACCCAGGACTGCGCAAGAGCGAGTTCTGGGTCGTCCACCTGGACGGGTCAACGATCGCCTCGCTGGAGCGTCACACGCCGCTCAGAAGGACGGGCCGAGCGTCTGCGACCAGGTGACGGCGAGGCGGTCCCGCGCCGCCTCCGCGTCACACCGCTCCGCCCCGTACAGGACGCCCAGGGCGAACGCGTCGGCCACCGCCCGCGCGCGCCGCGCGGCCTCTTCGAGGTGCTGCATGGCGATGACGCCGTCCTGGTGCTCGCCCAGCACCTCCTGGATGCGCTTGGCGTCCTTGACGACCCGCCGGGCCGCCACGCCCAGCACGGGCACCGCGACCTCGGCCGCGTAGCGCGCGCGCTTGGCCGCCTTGCGCGTGTCGTGCCGCGCGACGTCCTCGTCCTCGGCGACCGCGATGGACGCGTAGTCCTTCGCCATCCGCTCCCACGCCTTCGTCACCAGGACGGGCAGCTCCTTGCGCGCCTTCTTCTCCGCCGCCCGGCCCAGCGGCGGATGCGCGACCAGTTCCTCCAGCGTCTCCAGCAGCGCGAAGTACCGGGGCTCCTTCAGGCTCGCGTTCAGCCGCCGGTACGCGCCCCGCTCCCGCCGGGCCAGCTCCTCCATCCACCCGGACGCCGCGCCGTCCAGCCGCTCCTGGAAGCGCATCCGCAGCACCTCCAGGTCGCGGACCTCCCCGAGCACCGCCGCGAGCCACTTCAGCTCCTCGCCGAGCGAGCCGTCCACGTTCAGGACCGGCCGGTAGGTCTTCAGCGTGCTGCGGATCCTGCGCACCGCCACCCGCATCCGGTGGACGGCGTCGTCCTCCCCGACCCGCGCCTTCGGGTCGTACTCGAACACCGCCTCGACCTGCGCCGCGAGATAGCCCATCACCGCGTCCCCGGTCGTCACCGCGGGAGCCTTGCCGTTCGTGGTCAGCGCCACCAGCCGCGCCCGCGTCTCCGCCCGCGCGGCCTTCGCCTCCGACGGGACGACCGCCCCGTCCAGCAGCCGCCCCAGCTTCGACGACGACGCCGCCCGCTTGGCACCCGACTTGCGCAGCCGCTTCCCCACCGCCTTCAGCAGCTCGGGCGCGCCGTCCCCGAGCTCGACCTCGACCTCGCGCCACTGCCGGGGCGCGCCGCCCCGCGCGTCCTGCCCGGTCACGAGGTCGTCGGCCACCTCGACGAGCATCGTCCCGTCCTCGCCGTACAGCCGGACGACCGTCCGCTCGGTGTCCAGCGTCGCCACCTGGTCCAGCGCCGCCCCCCGTGTGTGCGCCGCCACCAGACCCGCCAGCCGCACCGGGACCACCCGCGGCCGCCCGAGCGCCGCCCGCAGTTCCTGCTTGCTGTCGGGCCCCACCGGCATCTTCAGGTGCCACCCGGCGTCCGTCCCGCCCCTCCTGCGCCGCAACGTGATCCCCTGCGCGGCCAGCCGCAGATCCTCGGTGTCGAAGTAGCTCGCGTGCAGCTCGTACGTCACCGGCTCGCCCACCGACGCCACCCCCGGCAGCCCGTCCAGCTCGGGCAGGACGAACTCGGCGGCGGCGTCGAACTTGTGCTCGATCTCCAGATGCTTCAAGGCCACGATCTGCTCCTCCACGGGGTTCCAACGGCGACGAGCACACCCAGATGGCCAGCATTCCACGCCAAGGTGAACAGATACAGAAACCCGAATGTCGGCCCCAGAGTCGCCTTGACCTGACAATCCCCTGAACCGGCGCGGGTAAAGCGACCCCGCCCCGGGCCCCGCGGCGTGACGAGCATCTCCCCACGTGGGCGCCCGACCCGGGCGACGGAAGACACACCGTGCTCACCCCGGAGGCGTCGAGTCCGACGGGCCCCTTCGTCAGCCGTCCGTGAGGTGGTATTTCATGCCCATGTGGGACGGGCGGAAGCCTATTTGCTGGTAGAAGCGGATCGCGTCGGGGCGTTGGCGGTCGGTGGTGAGTTGGACCACCCGGCAGCCCCGGGTGCGGGCCCGGGTGATGGCCCAGGTGATGAGGGCCTGACCCACGCCCCGGCCGCGGTGGTCGGCGGCGACGCGGACGCCCTCGATCTGGGCCCGTTCGCGGCCCGTGTAGGTGAGGCCGGGGATGAACGTGAGTTGGAGCGTTCCAGCGACCTGGCCCGCGATCTCGGCGACGACCAGGGTGTTGTTGGGGTCGTCCGTTATGGCGGTGAAGGCGGCGATGTAAGCCGCTTCGGCGTCGGGTGTTTCGCGGGCGGCGCCGAGGGGATCGTCGGCCAGTAGTCGGACGATCTGGGGCAGATCGTCCAGCGTCGCCTCGCGGAAGGTCACTTCTTGGTCACGCTGCACATCCACAGGTTATCCGGCCGTTAGGTTGCGAAGTTCGCGATGACTTGTAGTACTACGGCTCGTAGTACTACGTTGGGTGGACGACCACCCGTGTGTCTGCCGGTGGCCGCAGGCCGCCGCAGGGGGAGAATCCATGCACAGCGAAGAGAACGAGGAACACTGGACCGACCACGCCATCTGCCGTGGGGCCGATCCCGACCTCTTCTTCCCGATCGGCTACTCCGCGCTCGTCCTGCGTGAGCAGGAGGACGCGGCGAAGGCGATCTGCTCGAACTGCCCGGTCGCGGCCGAGTGCCTCGCGTGGGCGCTGCGGGTCGGGGAGCCCGACGGGATCTGGGGCGGGACGACCCCGGAGGAGCGGCGCTATCTGAGGCGGACGGCCGACGCGCCCGAGCGCAGGCGGCTGCCCGTGATCGTGGTCCGCGGGGACGCCTCCGAGCCGGAGCACGCGTCCGCCGCCTAGGCACCTTTCCGGTGGCCGGGACGTTGTCCGGGTGACGGCGTCCAGAGTTACGGTGGCCTCCATGAGCGATTCCCAGCGGTCAGAAGGGCTCGTCCAGGCCGGCGCGCGGGCTCTTTCGGCGGCCCTGCTGGTCGGTGGCATCACCGCGCTGATGTGGGTGGTGGAGCTGTTCGACGTCTACGTCGACCACGACCGGCTCGACCGGCTCGGGATCCAGCCGCGCGACGTCGGCGACCTGCCCGACATCTTCACCGCGCCGTTCGTGCACGCGGGGATCGGGCACATGATGGGCAACACGGTGCCGTTCCTCGTGCTCGGGTTCCTGGCGGCGGTCAGGGGGATCGCGAAGTTCCTGGTGTCGAGCCTGATCGTCATCGTGGTGGGCGGGCTCGGGGTGTGGTTCACGAGCCCGGCGAACACGCTCGGGTCCAGCATCCTGATCTTCGGGTTCTTCGGCTACCTGGTGGGGCGCGGGCTGTTCGAGCGGCGGCTCGCCGACATCGTGATCGCGGTCGGCGTCGTCGCCGTCTACGGGACGATGCTCGTCGGCGTGATCCCCGATGACCCCGCCATCTCGTGGCAGGGCCACCTGTTCGGGCTGATCGGCGGTGTGCTCGGCGCGTGGTTCCTGCGCCGCGGCGCTAGCTCGGACGGACGGTCACGTCCGACACCACCGCGTCACGGGGCGTCTCCAGGGCGCTGACGAGCACGCGCGCCACCGTGGACGGGGCGGCGAAGTCGTCCTCGGCGTAGGGGTGGCCCTCCTGAGCGCGGACGCTGCGCTGCATCTCCGTGGCCGTGCGGCCCGGATAGACGGTCGTGACGCGCAGGGACGGCTCCTCCGCGCGCAGGGAGTCGGCCAGGGCGCGCAGGCCGAACTTGCTCGCGGCGTAGGCGGCCCATTCGGGGTTGGCGCGCAGGCCCGCCGTGGAGTTGACGAAGACGACGTGCCCCTGCGCGGCGCGCAGCGCGGGCAGCAGCAGCCGGGTCAGCTCGGCGGCCGAGACGAGGTTGACCGACAGGTGGTCGATCCACTCGTCCGCCTCCAGGTCGGCGACCGGCGACAGGTGGACGACCCCCGCCGCGTGGACGAGCCCGTCCAGCCGGGGCGGGAGGTCGTCCAGGGCCAGGGCCGCCTCGATGCGGCGCGGCTCGGTGAGGTCGAGCGGGATGGTCCGGATCGTCCGGGTGGAGGGGCCGACGCGCGGCGCCTTCGGGTCGATGACCTGGGTCGAGGCGTGCGCGCCGGTCCGCAGCGTCGCGGCGAGCTTGTCCAGCCGGTCGGGTGAGCGGCCGGTCAGGACCAGGTCGTGGCCGCGCTCGCGCAGCAGTTCCGCGACCGCGGTGCCGATGCCGCCGGTCGCCCCCGTGATGAGATACGTGCCCATGGCGCCCCATTCTCGTGGATCTTCGACTCGCCCGCCTAACCGGGTGGACGCTCCGCGGCGCGGATCAGTTCGGACGCAGCACCCGGGTGACCCCGGCGATCAACGCGGTCGCCAGCACCCAGCCGGTCGCGACCAGCGCGTAGGCGACCCAGCGGGACCAGCCCATCGCGTCGAACGCCTGCTGCTGCCCGAAGGTGTCCAGGGGGATCAGCAGGTCGAGGCTGTAGACGAGGGAGTGGAAGACGGGCCGCTCGTCCGGCGGCTTGATCGGTTTGGGTGGGTCGGCCGAGAACACGGTGGTGCCGACCGCGAGCAGGAAGCCGAACCACGCGAAGGCCAGCCAGGGGCGGAAACCGTAGCCGACCGTCCAGTCCAGAAGGTGGTTCCACGCCCGCCCGACCGGGTGCAGGCGCCGGCGGCGGGCGCGCATCTTGGCCAGTTGGACCTTGCGGGCCAGGTCGTCCGATCCGACGCCGTGGTACCAGGCGGCGAGCTGCTCGTAGGGCTGGAGGTGGAACTCGGGGTCGCGGGACACCCAGCTCAGCCGGTCCTTGAACGTGCCGTTGAAGCGCAGCGTCTCGTAGGTGAGGCCGTTCAGGTACAGCTCGTCGGGCCAGGTGTCGGGGCTGTCCATGATCAGGTTGATGCGGGAGTAGGACAGCGACACCCGCCCCTGGATCTTCTCCAGCGGCCACAGGAGCAGCTCGTCCACCTGCATGTGGCTGCCGTGCAGGGCCATCCGGGCGGGATCGCCCGAGTCCAGGACGCCCCGGGAGAACGACAGGATGCCGTTGACCCGCGCGCTGCGCAGCCGGAGGGTGCCGCGCGCGACGAAGTCCCGGCTGAACTCGGCGGCATCCTCGACGATCATGTTCAGCGCGTCCAGCGCGATCCGGCCGGGGTTGTCGAGGGTCGTGCCCTGCATGAACAGCCCGCCGTTCATGCGGGCGCCGACGAGCCGGACGCCGCCGGTGATGTGCGAGTCCTGGATGAACGTGCCGGCGTCGACGACGAGGGCGCCGCTGAACACCGCCCACTTGTCCGGCTCGGACGCGGTGATCGTCATCCGGTTCATCCGCAGGCCGCCGCTGATCTGCGCGCGCGGGAGCCGCACCTCGCCGTCCACCGTCGAGCCCGACAGGCTGAGGTAGCCGTCGACCTGGAGGCCGCCGCCGTCGAACCCCGGCATCCGGCAGTCGGAGAGCCGGAGCTGCCGCGTCTTGGCGTTGGAGAGGTCGGGCTCCTCGACGAGGCGGCACCGCTCCAGGCGCAGCTCGTGCTCGACCGTCCCGCCCGAGACGTCGAGCCTCCCGATGACGTAGGCGCCGCGCAGCCGGACCGCCGACACCGCGCCGGCCCGCGTCTCGCCCGCGCCGAGCAGCAGCCGGGTGATGGTCTCCGCGCGGACGATCCGGTCGGGCAGCGGCCCGGCCGGGCGGTCGTCGCCGAGCACGACCGTGTCGCCGGAGGGGAACGCGGCCCACAGGCGGCGTTCGGCGTCGTTGAGTCCGGGGGGCTGGGGCACGGTCACCCTTTCTACGGGGCGGTCCCCTCCGTGATCAAGCCGGAGAGGACCGCGCTGAGGTCCCCCCAGGAATCAGAAGAAGCCGCGGCGGCGGGACGCCTCGTCGAGGAAGCCGCCGAGCTGGCGCTCCCAGTCGGTGCCGTGGACGCTCGCGTAGTCCACGGTGAAGCGGCTGAACGCGTCGTGGCCCTCGGACAGGATGCCGCCGCGCTTGTCGAGTTCGAGGACGACCTCCATCGACTGCGGGTAGGACACGAACGTCACTTCGAGCTGGTTGATGCCGCGCGCGTACTGGTGGGGCGGCGTGAACTCGATCTCCTGGTAGAACGGCAGCTCCTGGTGGACGCCCCAGATGCGGCCCTTCTCGCAGTCGGCGTTGCGGAAGTGGAAGCCGAGGTTGGAGAACGCGGCCAGGATGCGCTCCTGCGCGGGCAGCGGGTGGACGGCGATCGGGTCGAGGTCGCCCGGGTCGAGCGCGCCCGCGACCTCCAGCTCCGTCGCGATCCCGACCGTGGTGCCGCGCAGCGGCTGCCCGTACATGTGGGTGAGCGGCGCCTCCCACGGGATGGGGAACTGGAAGGGGACGCTGTGCCGCGCGCCCTCCTCCAGCCTGAAGTTCCCCGCGACGGGTGTCTTGGCGTACTCCAGGTTGGAGGTGTACTCGTTGTCGCCCGACTCGACCTCGACCCGGGTGCGCAGCGCCAGGTTCACCGACGTGATGTCGGAGTTGAACTGGCCGCCGATGATGGTGATCTCACCCGTCACGACCGAGCCCGGCGTGGTGTTCGGGTCGTGCAGGACGGTCTCGATCGACGGCCCGCCGATGCCCATCGCCTGACGCAGCTTCTTGAAGACCAAGGTCTACCCCTCCGTGTACGAGCTCTCTCGTCCCATAGACGCCCTTACGGGAGGGTACGTTCCATCAAGGGTGGTTGACCTGCGATTTAGCAGGTTCGTTGGCCACTTCGGGTCGATCAGTGCGCGCCGCCCGCGAGGTTCAGGCCGATGACGCCGACGATGATCAGTGCCAGCGCGCCGATCTTGACGGCGGAGACGTCGTCGCCCAGCACCAGCATGCCGAGCGCGGCCGTTCCGACGGCGCCGATGCCTACCCAGACGGCGTAGGCGGTGCCGACCTCCAGGTCCTTCAGCGCGAGGTTGAGCAGGCCGAAGCTGGTGACGGCGAAGACGAGGAAGCCGAGCGACGGCCAGAGCTGGGTGAAGCCCCGGCTGCCCTTCAGGCACAGGGCCATCGCGACCTCGAACAGGCCCGCGACGATGACGAGGATCCAAGCCATTGGTCACTCCCGGACGGTGAGACGGCACGGTCACGCGTCGTCTTCGCCCACCGGGTACGGCGCACCTCGTCCGGGAGGACCCCGGAAGGGGCCCTCACCCAGCGACAACGCCCCCGATCCCCCGGGTGTTCCCCGGAGGGCCGCGACGACTCGCCGCGACCCCCGGGCGTGTTCGCAAGCGACCTCAGCCGTCACGCGGGGGCGTAGCCGACCGGTGGGGCCGACGCAGGAGGCGGGGCCCCACCGGGAAGATCGCGAAGCGATTCCGCGCTCGCAAAGGCACGGTCACGGCCCGAGCCGCTAGGCGAGGGTCGTGGGCCGGGACTTCTCTAAGCTCTGCCGAGGGCGCGGTACTCCCAGCCGGCGGCGCGCCAGCGGGCCGGGTCCAGGGCGTGGCGGCCGTCCACGATGCGCTTGTGCCGGACGACCTTGGCGAGCGCGTCCGGCTCGATCTCGCGGAAGTCGGCCCACTCGGTCAGCAGGACGACGACGTCGGCGTCCTCGGCGGCGTCCAGCGCGTTGTCGCCGTAGCGCAGCTCGGGGTAGGCGCGGCGGGCGTTGTCGAGCGCGGCCGGGTCGTAGACGCGGACGTGGCCGCCGAGCCCGTGCATGGTGCGCGCGACGTCCAGCGCGGGCGCGTCGCGGATGTCGTCGGAGTTCGGCTTGAACGCGGCGCCCCAGGCGGCGATCCGGCGGCCGGAGATCTGGCCGCCGAGCAGCTCGCGGACGAGGTCGACGGTGCGGGCGCGGCGGCGGCGGTTGATGTCGTCCACCTCGCGGAGGAACGACACGGCCTGGCCGACGCCGATCTCCTCGGCGCGGTGCGCGAACGCGCGGATGTCCTTCGGCAGGCAGCCGCCGCCGAAGCCGAGGCCGGGGCGCAGGAACTTGCCGCCGATCCGGTCGTCCAGCGCGAGCGAGTCGGCGAGGTCGCTGACGTCGGCGCCGACCGCCTCGCAGACCTCCGCCATCGCGTTGATGTAGGAGATCTTGGTGGCGAGGAAGGAGTTCGCGGCGACCTTGACCAGCTCGGCGGTGGCGAGGTCGGTGCGCACGACCGGGGTGCCGATGTCGAGGATCGGCTGGAACGCGGCGCGCAGCCGCTCGTCCGCCCAGTCGGAGGCGACGCCGAACACGAGCCGGTCGGGACGCATCGTGTCGTCGACCGCGAAGCCCTCGCGCAGGAACTCGGGGTTCCACGCCAGCTCCACCTCGTCGCCCGCCGGGGCGAGCTCGTGCAGCACGCCGGTGAGCCGCTGGGCCGTCCCGACCGGGACGGTGGACTTGCCGACGACCAGCACGCGCCGGTCCAGGTGCGGCGCGAGGGCCTGCACGGCGGCGTCCACGTAGGTCAGGTCGGCGGCGTCGGAGCCCGGCCGCTGCGGGGTGCCGACGCACAGGAAGTGCACGTCGCCGAACTTCCCGGCCTCCTCGAAGGAGGTGGTGAAGCGCAGCCGCCCCGACTCCAGCGCCTTCGTGAGCAGCTCGGGCAGCCCCGGCTCGAAGAACGGCACCTCGCCGGACGCCAGTTTGGCGATCTTGCGCTCGTCGACGTCCACGCCGAGGACGTCGAAGCCGAGTACCGCCATGCAGATGGCGTGCGTGGCACCGAGGTAGCCGGTGCCGATGACGGTGAGCCGTGGGGACTCCGTCGCGTTCATTCGCGCTTCTCCTTGATTCATGTCGGGTGGTTGACGGACGTTCCCCTGCTAGGAGCAGGTGCCCTTCTTCGTCAGCTTGCCGCCGGTGACCTTGTTGCCGCAGCCGATCGTGTTGCCGCCCGTGGTGTCGTTGATGCCGACCCCGCCCCCGCCCGCGAGGTTGATGATGTTGTTCCGGAACGTGTTGCCGCGTCCCCAGCCGTCCACGATCTCGTGGGTCTGGAAGCCGTCGAGGGGGGTCTTGGTCCCCTTGTTCCCCTCGATCAGGTAGCCGTTGCCCTTGACGTCGACCCACGAGTCGTTGTGCTTGTCCCCGCCCGTCTTCGAGCCGTCGAAGACGTTGTTGAGGATCTTGCCGCCGCTGGTGCCTTCCTTGATGTCGATCGCCTCGGCGGTGGCGCGGATCAGGTTGCCCCGCACGATGTTGCCGTCGCTGTTGTCCATCCGGCCGCCGGTGACCGACTCCCAGTTCGACTGCGCGGTGCCGAGGTAGACGCCCTCGCCGAACTTCTCGCGGCGCAGCCCGGTGTTGTAGACCTTGTTGTACTGGACGGTGTTGCCGGTGGAGAAGTTGCGCAGGTGGATGCCCTCGTCACCGATGTCGTGCACGTTCAGGCCCTGGATGACCGAGCCCTTGGTGGTGTCGGCCATCACGCCCTTCTGGCTGTTCTGGACCGAGAAGCCGACCAGCCGCCAGTAGGACGCCTTGTTCAGGTGCAGCGCGTAGCCCTTCTTGATGCCGCCGCCGTCGATGACCGACTCCTCGGTCCCGCAGAGGTAGATCGGCTTCTGCGGGGTGCCGGACGCCGTGGCGACGAACTTGCCCTGGTAGGTGCCCGGGTTCATCTTGATGACATCGCCCGGACCGGCGCCCTGGAGCGCCTGCTGGAGTCCCTTGGCGTCGCTGACGGTCTTGGTCGGGCGCGGGCACTCGATCTTGCCGGGGCCGTCGGGGACGGGCGTGCTGAGCGGCTCGCCCTTCGGCGCGCCGCCGCCCGACCCCTCGTCGTCGCCCTTGTCGCCGCTGCCGTCCACGTTCCCACCGTCCCCCTCGTCCCCGCCCCCGGTCGGCGCGGGGCTCACCTGCTCTGACCCGGCCGTCTTCTTCGAATCGCCGTCGTCCCCGCCCAGGCCCGTGACCAGGAACACCAGACCGCCGACCACGACCGCGCCGACCAGCAGGCCCAGCACGAACTTGATGTCGATCCTCGCCGTCATCGGCGGACCACTCCCTCGGTGTCGTCAACTACGCGGCGCAGCAGCCGGACGGGACGCTCCTCCAGCTTGGTCTGCCGCTCGTACGGGTGGGCTCCGCGGCGTCCGATGCGCATCCCGTCGCCCCGGGAGCGGAACATGGACACCGCGACGAGCAGGAACACGCCCGCCCAGATGATGTTCATCGGCTTGAAGACGCGCTTGACCCACGTCCAGAAGCCGGCCGTCTTGTGCCATCCCGACGTGTTGTTGCCGGTCTCGGCGAACTTGCCGGTGGCGCGGTCGACGTCCATGACGCTCGTCCCCGCGCCGCTGATCGTGTTCCCTCTGATCGTGGTGCCGGTGACGTTACCGCGCAAGGTGAGGCCGTGCCGGTGCGCCGACTGGACGGTGTTGCCCGAGATCAGGCTGCTCGCGTCCCGGACGTACAGGGCCGTCTTCCCGCCGACGATCACGTTGCCCGACACGGTGCCGCCGCGGGCGCCGTCGCGCAGCACGATCCCCTGCCGCTTCGCGTTCCTCACCTGGTTGCCGGTGATCTGCACGCGGGTGGCCTGGGCGCGCATGACGATCCCCATGTCGCCGCCGATGATCTGGCTGGTCTGCACGGTGACGTTGTCGCCGCCGAGCAGCTCGACCCCGTAGCGGCGGTTGTTCCGGATCACGCTGCTGCTGATCAGGTTGCCGCCGAACGGCGTGATCGCCTCACCGGACGCGGACGGCCCGTCGGCGAGCGGCTGCCCGTTCAGCGTGAACCCGTTGCCGCCGTTCTTCTCGGACGTGCAGTGCGTCACCCGGACGCCCTCGGTGCCGCGCGACAGCACGAACCCGTCGCCCCGGCTGCCGCTGACCGTGGTGTTCTCGATCGTGGCGTTCTTGGCGAAGCGGTGCAGCACGACACCGTGCACCAGGCTGTCCTTGATCGTGTTGCTCGCGATCCGCGTCTGGTTGGACGCGGTGACGAACAGGCCGTAGGCGTCGCCGGTGAACGAGGACTGCTCGATCGCGCCGCTGACGAGGTTGGCGGCCGGGACGTAGAACGTGCCGCCGCCGCGCCCGCCGGCGGGGGTGACCTCGACCTCCTCGCGGTTGCCGCGCGTCCCCTCGTTGGTGCCGTTCGGCAGCCGCACCGCGCGCTGCGGGCCCGGCGTCCCGGCGGGCTCGGCCGCCGAGTCGGGGCGGTCCGAGCCGGTCAGCGCGACGCCGCCGGTCCGCCCGCTCCAGAAGCCGAGGTCGGAGACCTGCGTGTACTTCATGTCGAACTGGCCGCCGATCGCGCGGATGTAGGCGCGGCCGTCGGAGACCTGCGTGTCGGGCACGCGCTTGCTGTCGTTCCAGCTGGAGAACCGGACGGGGTTCTGCGCCGAGCCGTTGATCCGCACCGTCCCGCCCGCGCTGACGATCGAGGTGAACTGGCCCGGGATGCTGCGCATCCGGATCGTCAGCGGGCCGGTCGAGCTCTGCAGGATCAGCTTGCCGCCCGCCGCGACCATGATGTTCACGCCGAGCAGGTAGGACCCGTCGCTCTGCTTCTGGAAGTCCTGCCCGGCGAGCTTCGCCAGCTCGGCGACGTAGTAGGGCTGGCGCCGCTGCGGCAGCATCAGCGTCCGGCCGTTCGCGGACGCGAGCACGCGCGGGACGCGCGCCGCCGCTGCCGCCGCCCCGCCGCCCGCGAGGTCGGACTCCTGCTTGGCGCGGATCTGCATGATCCGCATGTCCTCCTGGTCGACCAGCGTGGCCTGCTGCTTGGCCGACTCGGCGGACACGTCGTTGACGTCGGGCATGCCGGAGTCGTCGGCGATGTAGACGCGGTAGGCGTAGGCGCCGCCGCCCGCGAGCCCGAGCACCAGCAGGGTCGTGACGACCTTGCCCATCCGGCCCTGCTTCTTCTTGGGCGGGGCCGGAGCGGGGGAGGGCGCGGGCACGGGCACGGGCGGCTTGGCCTGCGCCGACGCGCTGTGGCGGGCCGGGGGCCGCCGGGCCGGGATCGGGATCGGGGTCGGCCGGGTGACGTTCGGATCGGGTCCGTTCATGTCAGGCGCCTCCTGGTTCCGGCCGCGCGGCGCCCGGCCACGGGGTCGGGTGCGGTGGGGCGGGCGGCGCCGCGTGCGGCTGGGGCATCGGAGGATGCGGCGCCGCGAGCGGCACTCCCTGCGGCAGCCCCTGCGGCGGCGCGGAAGGCGGCGCCGGGTGGGGCGCCGGCGGGTGCGCGGCGCCCGCCATCGCCGGTGCCGGACGCGCCGGCTGCCCCAGGGCCTGCCCCTGCACGTGTCCCTGGCCGTGTGGCTGGCCGTGTGGCTGGCCGTGTTGCTGGCCGGGGCCCTGCGCGTGCGCGGGTGCCGGTGCCTGCGCGGGCCCCTGGGCCGGTGCCTGGCGCGGGCCCGGACGCGGCATGCGCGGGAGCCTCCACACCGGACGCAGTTCCATCGGCTGCTGGAGCACGTAGGGGTGGGTGCCGCGGCGCCCGATCCGCAGCCCGCCGGTGCGGGCCCGGATCATCGTGATGATGACCATGAGGAGCACGCACGTCCAGATGATGTTCAGCGGCGTCATGTACCGCTGCGCCTTCATCCACAGGGACGCGGTGTCGTTCCATCCGCCGGTGTCGTTGCCCGACTTCTCGATGCCGCCGTGCGCCCGGGACGTGCTGACCGCGCTCGTCCCCGAGCCGCTCAGGTGGTTGTCGCGGATCTCCGAGCCGCCCGCGTTCCCGACCAGCGTGATGCCGTGCGAGGTCGCGCCCTTGATGACGTTGCCGACCAGCGTCCCCGACGAGCCGCGCAGGTAGATGCCGGTGCGCGCGCCGTCCACGGTGTTGCCGGCGAGGCTCGCGTCCCGCACCCCGTCGCGCAGCGAGATGCCCTGCCGGATCTGCCCCGACAGGCGGTTGCCCGACACCTGCACCTGGGTCGCCGCCGACCGGACCACGATGCCCATGTCCCCGCCGATGACCTGGCTGTTCTGCACCGACAGCTTGTCGCCGCCGAGCAGCTCGATGCCGTAGTGGCCGTTGTTGCGGGCCAGGCTGTTGTTGATCGAGCTGTCGCCGAAGCTCTCCAGCGACTCGCCGGAGGCCGAGGGGCCGTCCGCGAGCGCCTGGCCGTTGACGGTGAAGCCGTTGTGCCCGTTGTTCTCCGAGCGGCAGTTGGTGACGCGCACCTTCTCCGTCGCCCGCGACAGCACGAACCCGTCGCCCTTGCTGCCGGTCACGATCGTGTTCTCGATCGTGGCGTTCTTGGCGAAGCGGTGCATGACGAGCCCGTGCACCAGGCTGTTCATGATCTTGTTGTTGGTGACCTGCGTCTGGTTGGAGCCCGACACGAACAGCCCGAACGCGTCCCCGATGATCGTGCTGTGGTCGATCGACCCGGTGACCAGGTCGGCCGCCGGGACGTGCGTCGCGGTGCCGCCCGGACGCTCGATCTCGATGTCGCCGGGGCCGCCGCCGGAGCCGCCCTTGCGCTGCTGCTCCAGCCGCTTCTTCTTGTTGGCGTGCCGCTGCTCCTTGTTGAGGTGCTTGGCGGCGCTCGCCGGACGGTCGGTGCCGGTGAGCGCGATGCCGCCGGTCCGCCCGCTCCAGAAGCCGAGCTGCGACACGTGCGCGTACTTCATCCGGAACTCGCCGCCGACCGCGCGCAGGTAGGCGCGCCCGTCGGCGACGTTGGTGTCGGGCCTGCGGGTCCGCGGGTCCCAGCTGAAGATCCGCGCCGGGTAGCGGGCGTTGCCCTCGATCCGGATGTTGCCGCCGAAGCTGACGATCGAGCTGAACGCGCCGCCCGTGCTGCCCATCCGGATGACCAGCGGGCCGCCGGAGGGGTTCTGGAGCAGCAGCCCCGCGCCGTCCGCGACGAACACGTGGATGCCGAGCAGGTACGAGCCGTCCGGGAGCCGCTGGAAGTAGCGGCCGCCGTAGCGGCGCAGGTCCTCCACCGTGTACGGCTTGCCGGTGTTCACCGCGGGCAGGACGAGCGTCTTGCCCTGGCTGGAGCCGAAGATCTGCGGCCGCTTCCACTGCGCGGTCGCCTGCCCGCCGATCTGCAGGATCGCGGTCAGCACCGACCGCGTCTGCATGATCCGCTGGTCCTCCTGGTCGACGAGCGCGGCCTGGCGCGCGGCGTCGGCGGGGGTGTCGGCGTGGGCGCGCGGCAGGTGCTGGACCGGCAGGAGCACGGCCGGGACGAGCCCGAAGGCCGCCACCAGCCCGGCGCGGAAGGCCCGCCGCCCGGCCGTGCGGAGCGTGCGTGTCGTGCGGGACGTGCGCGTGGTGCGAGGTGTGCGCGCCATGCGGAACATGCGTGTCCGGCCTCGGGTTATTCGGAAGGTGTCGCTTAGTACGCCGGGGAGCCTCGGCGTCCGGTCCATCTCAGCCCACTCCCTGGAGCGAACTGGCGCTCTGCCCGGCGCCGCCGACCTGGTCGGACGTGCGGGTCAGCCAGCCCTGCTTGTTCATCGTCGCGAACGCGTACAGCTTGATCGGCAGCGAGATCATGATGATGACCAGCGCGGTCAGCGGCAGCAGCAGGATCTCGCCGGGGTGGCGGCGCAGGTGCGAGTAGCCGCGGACGCCGCGTCCGAACAGCACCCAGCCGATCGCCAGCGAGATGCCGAGCGGGTGCAGGTTGTCCAGGATCCGGCTGAAGATCAGGTAGCCGAGCGTCACGCCCATGGTGACCGGGGTCAGCAGGATCTGCAGGACGGTGACCTTGGTGACGAACGGCGTCTTCCACAGCCAGCCCTTCCACAGGGCCGTGAGGTAGCAGCGGTAGGAGTTGCGGCTCCAGCGGATCCGCTGCTTGAAGAACGCGCGGAAGGAGTCGGGGAACATCGAGATCGCGCGCGCCGACGACTGGTGCACGGTCTTGTACCCCTGCGACAGCGTCAGCCAGGTCAGCCGCCCGTCGTCACCGGCGATGCAGCGGCGTCCGAGGAAGAACTCGTTCTCCAGGTTCTCGACCACCGGCTGGATCACCGAGCGGCGGTAGGCGGCGGTCCGCCCGGACAGGCACGCGACGCCGCCCTTGGAGCCCATCGCCGGGACGTAGTCGTAGTAGCGCAGGTTGACCAGCCAGTCGGCGATGCGGCGCCACACGCTGGTCTCGCGCTGGTAGACGTTCTGCTGCGTGCCGACGCCGCCGACCTGCGGGTCCTCGAAGGGCATCTGCACCGCGTCCAGCAGCCCCGGCTGCCACCAGGTGTCGGAGTCGGCGAACACCACGATCTCGCCCCGCGCGGCGCGGATGCCGACGCCGAGCGCCGAGCGCTTGCCGGAGTGCTCGTACACCAGCACCTGGAGCCGGGGGTCGGCGACCTCGGCGAGCCTGCGGTGCCCCTCGGTGTCCCCGACGTCGATGACGATGATGACCTCGCTCGGGTCCTGGGCCAGCCAGCTCTCCAGGCAGCGGACCAGGATCTCCGGGTCCTCCCGGTAGGACGGGACGACCACCGACACCGTCGTCCGGAAGTTGTTGACCACCGGCCTGTCCAGGCGGGACAGCACGACGCGGTAGAGCCAGAGCCCCCACACCAGCAGCCCCGCGAAGCCCAGCGGGACGAACTTCCTCCAGTCGCCCCCGGCCGTCGCCGCCGAGATCGAATCCCAGGCGTCGCTCAGCCACCCCGTGACAGATGACAACTCGGTCCTCCCTCTCCCGTGTTCTCACGGGGGAGAACATCCGCCTCAGGTGACCCCCGCACCACCACATAGTTAGATGCGCCGGAGCGGTGGTTGGACCGTTATTTCCATATTCGGCCATCCAAGATCACCAGGTCAGAGGGGTCAGGCGCGATATCGGTCGCCTCGGGCGTGTGTCAAGGGCTTCTAGTGCGCACAAGCGAAAAAAGAGACATAAGACATCCCTGGGACGGGCACTCGCCACGGTTCCGACACACCCGACTGACAGTCAACTGTGGTGTATATGGCTCTATGTCTTGTTCATAGCTTTTTGTCCGTTTGTCGGTACTGTCAGGTAGGTGTGACACACTGTCGCTGTGAATTGCGTCACATTAGGCCCCGTTTACGTGTAGAGATGTGGTCTGCGTCCCGAGCTCGATTCGGTTCTGGGTGGTTGCGACTGGTTACCAGCGGGTAGCATGAGGGTGAGTTACTGACCAGTACCGACGCGCGGGGCCCCCGGCCGCCGCTGGACCGGACGGAGAGTCTCGAATGGGGCACTACAAGAGCAACCTCCGGGACCTGGAGTTCAACCTCTTCGAGGTGTTCAGGCGCCAGGACCTCCTCGGCAGCGGCCCGTACGCGGAACTGGACGAGGACACCGCGCGCAGCGTCCTCGACGAGGTGAACCGGCTCGCCGAGGGCCCGCTCGCCGAGTCCTTCGAGGACGCCGACCGGCACCCGCCGGTGTTCGACCCGGCCGCGGGAACCGTGACGATGCCCGAGTCGTTCAAGAAGTCGTTCAAGGCGTGGATGGACTCCGAGTGGTACCGCCTCGACCTCGCCCCCGAGTTCGGCGGCAGCGGCGCGCCCCGCTCGCTCACCTGGGCGGTCGCCGAGCAGGTGCTCGGCGCGAACCCGGCCGTCTACACCTTCGCCTCCGGGCCCGGCTTCGCCCAGATCCTCTGGCACATCGGCACACCCGAGCAGAAGCGGTTCGCCGAGTTGGCGCTGGAGCGGCGGTGGGGCGCCACGATGGTGCTGACCGAGCCCGACGCCGGGTCGGACGTGGGGGCGGGACGCGCCAAGGCGGTCCGGCAGCCCGACGGCACCTGGCACATCGAGGGCGTCAAGCGCTTCATCACCTCGGCCGAGCACGACATGGCCGAGAACATCTTCCACCTGGTGCTGGCCCGCCCCGAGGGCGCCGGGCCCGGTACCAAGGGGCTGTCGATGTTCCTCGTCCCGAAGTACCTGGTCGACCTGGAGACCGGTGAGCTGGGGGAGCGCAACGGCGCCCACGTCACCGGCGTCGAGAAGAAGATGGGCCTGAAGGTCTCCACGACCTGCGAGCTGACCTTCGGCGAGAAGGAGCCCGCGGTCGGGTACCTGGTCGGCGACGTGCACCAGGGCATCCGGCAGATGTTCCTGGTCATCGAGTACGCGCGCATGATGGTCGGCACCAAGGCCATCGCGACGCTGTCCACCGGCTACCTCAACGCGCTGGAGTTCGCGAAGGAGCGCGTCCAGGGCGCCGACATGACGCGGATGACCGACAAGACCGCGCCGCGCGTCACGATCACCCACCACCCCGACGTCCGGCGCAGCCTCATGACGCAGAAGGCGTACGCCGAGGGCATGCGGGCGCTGGTGCTGCTGACCGCGTCCTACCAGGACGCCGTCCAGGTCGCCCAGCACGAGGGACGCGCCGACGAGCGGTCCGAGAAGATCAACGACCTGCTGCTGCCGATCGTCAAGGGCTTCGGCTCCGAGCGGGCCTACGCGCTGCTCGGCGCCGAGTCGCTCCAGACCCTCGGCGGCTCCGGGTTCCTGCAGGACTACCCGATCGAGCAGTACATCCGCGACTCCAAGATCGACACCCTGTACGAGGGCACCACCGCCATCCAGGGCCAGGACCTGTTCTTCCGCAAGATCCTGCGCGACAACGGCGCCGCGCTGAACGCCCTGCTCGGCGAGATCGAGGCGTTCGCGGGCGGCGAGGCGGGCAACGGCCGCCTCAAGAACGAGCGCGGCCTGCTCGGCCGCGGGCTCGACGACGTCCGCGGCATCCTGGAGCCGATGGTCGGCTGGGCGGTCGGCTCGCTGGAGAACCCGAAGGAGCTGTACCGGGTCGGCCTCAACTCCACCCGGCTGCTGCTCGCCCTCGGCGACCTGATCGTCGGCTGGCTGCTGTGCCGGCAGGCCGAGATCGCGCTGAACGCGCTCGGCGGCGACGGCGTCTCGGAGTCCGACCAGGCGTTCTACACCGGCAAGGTCGCCGCCGCGCAGTTCTTCTGCCAGACCGTCCTGCCGCGGCTGGCCGCCGACCGCGCGGTCACCGAGGCCACCACGCTGGACGTCATGGAGCTTCCCGAAGAGGCGTTCTGACCGCTTCCGGTTCCGCGCGGCGCGGAGGCGCAGGTAGCGGCGGGGACCCCGGTGGACTCGCGCGCCGGGGCCCCTGCGTGCGGGGCGCGGTGTCACTACTGTGGGCCGCGTCCCTCCGCCTCCCCCAGCGAAACCGGAGTGCCGATGCGCGCCGACCCAGCGAGCGTCCCCGCCTCTGCGAGGATCCCCCTAGCCCTCTCCCTCGCCGCGGTGCTGGTCGCCGCGGGCTGCTCGGACGCGGGCAAGGCCGAGACCAGCGATCCGCCGACGGCCAAGGGGAGCGGCGGTGCCCGGCCCAGCAGCGCCCAGCCGGCCGGGAAGTACGTCAGGGAGGGCTGGTTCGGCGGCGGGACGAGCGGGCTGCACGCGCGCCTTGAGATCAAGGCGGTCGAGCGGCAGGCCGCGAAGTCGGTGGTGCGCTACAGCGTGACGTCGCTGGACACGGCCGCGAAGTCGGTACCGATGCCGATGAGCGTGATCGACCCGGTCGGGCGCGAGTTCTACCGCGCCGCCGCGGCCGCGGGCGGCGACCAGTTCGCGCCGGGCGCGACGCGCGAGCTGGTCGCCGAGATCCCGCCGCTGCCGCCGACCGTCCAGCAGGTCACGGTGCTCACGCCGGGCACGACGGGGGAGTTCACCGGGATCCCCGTGACCTCGGGCGGCGCGGGCGGCGGCTCCCCCCAGAACACGCCCGGCGGCGTGCCGGGCGGCGTGCCGGGGTCGGGGGGCTCCACCGGGACCGGCGGTTCGGGGGCGCCCGCCGGATACCTCGCGGCGGCGCCGAACCCCTCGCCCTCGCCGTCGGTGTCGTCGTCGGTGTCGAGCGCGCCGTCCGGGATGCCGACCATGCCGGGCACCGGAAGCTCGCCCGGGATGCCGGTCGACCTCTACGACATCACCGAGGGCGAGATCAAGGACGTCACCTCCAGCGGGTCCGACATGACCGTCAACCTGCGCACCGACGTGCTGTTCGCGTCCAACTCGGCGAAGCTGTCGGGCAACGCCAAGAGCGTGCTGGACGAGGCCGCCAAGGAGATCAAGGAGAAGGCCGACCCCACCCGGCGGCCGCTGACCCTCAACGGCCACACCGACAGCAAGGGCAGCGACTCCTACAACCTCAAGCTGTCGCGCGACCGCGCCGAGGCGGTGATGAAGGAGCTGAAGAACCGGCTGGGCGACTCCTACAAGTACTCCGCGCACGGCAAGGGCGAGGCCGAACTGATCGCCAAGGAGGGCGGCAAGGACGACGCGCAGGCCCGCGCCCGCAACCGCCGCGTCGAGATCTCCTACGACGTCCGGCAGCAGACCCCCGGGACCAGCGGCACCCCCACCGCCCCCGCCGACGGACGCGGCGGAACCGCGTCCCCGGCCCCCTTCCGTCCCCAGGACGGCACGAAGGTCGCCAGCCGTTACGGCCGTTTCGGCGCCGACAAGCGACGGCTCGACGTCAAGCCCTTCTACCGGGACGGCGCCTACATCGTCGGCGTCTTCGACATCGTCAACGAAGGCCCCGGGCAGACCCCTGCGAACGCCACCTACGCGCACAAGGACTACCCGGGCGGGATCTTCACGTCCTTCTCGATCCTCGCGCCCGGCGGCAAGGACGTGTTCCGCGCCGTCCGCATAGGCCCAGCGACCGCGGGGGCGTCCGCGTCATACGTCGCGTCCGGCTCGGCGGCCTACCGAACGGCCGTCAACGAGCCGGTCCGCGTAGTCGTCTACATGCCCGCCCCGCCCGGCAACACCACGTCCGTGGTCTTCGACGGCGGCCCCTTCGGCAAGGTGAACAACGTCCCCGTGTCCTGAGGCCGTCCCGCGGGCTCTTGGTGAAGGTGCCGCTACGGCGCCACGCCGGGCGGCGTGCCCTCGCTTCGATCCCGCGCGAGAATCTCGTCGAACTCGGTGACCCACTCGGCGCCCTGTCGGTCGGCTGGGAGTCCGGCCTTGCCTTCGCGGGCGAGCGCCGCGTGGAGCCATCCGGTGAGAACGGCCTATTCGGCGGCGATTCCCGCCGTCATCAGGCGGTGTCGGTGATCGCACCGTCCAGGCTGGTGCGCCGGAGATCCAGCGTGCTCAGGTCGCATTCGCGCAGGTCGACATCGGCCAGGTCACATTCGCGGAACGAGGTGTGGTCGAGGGTCGCGCCGGTGAAGACCGCGCCGTCCAGGATCGCCGGCTGGATCATCGCCTTGCCCAGCCGCGTGAAGGCGATGGTCGCGTTGACCATCTCGCTGTAGCCGAACCCCGCCTCGGTCAGGTCGGCACCGGCGAGATTGGCGCCGGTCAGGTCGGCACCGGAAAAGACCGCGCCGCGTGCGGAGGCGCGCGACAGATCCGCACCGGCGAGATTGGCGCCGGCGAACGCCATCTTGTCGAGGTCCAATCCGCGCAGATCGGCACCGGAAAGATCGAGTTCCTCCTCCGCGTTGTCGGCACGCCACTGGTTGAAGGCGAACGGCCCTTGCCTCAGGATTTCGATGACCCTCGCCGCCCCCTTTGGCATGTCCGCCTCCCCGCCGAGACGTCCCGCCTGCTCAGGGCCACCGGTGGTGGAGGCGACGGGCGTGTTGAGGGCGGCGACCCCCTCCCTGGCACCGGCGAGTTCTGCGGCGAGTTCCTCGTCGAACGGATACATCTCCGCCACCGCCTCCATCATCGTGAGGCGGGTGCTCAGCAGTCTCAGTGCGTTGTCCCGATCGCCGTCGCCCTTGGCCAGGCCGGCGAGGCGTTGGAAGGCCAGGCTCGCCTCCATGGCCGTTTCCGGGCCCTTATTCGCCTGGAAGAGCCGGGTACGGATCGTTGAGCACTCGGCCCAGATCTCGTATTCCTTGTCTTTGTGCTCCGGCAGATCGAGCACGCGGTACACCTCGCCGAGGTGCTGCAGCGAGTTGGCGAGCCGCTGGTCTGCCTCCATAAAGGTCGGATGCTCGGCTGCCAGCTCGTGGTAGATGTTCACGGCGACCGTGAGCGCGTCCTCGGCCGCCGCCAGCCGGCCGTCGGCGAACCGGGCCTGGCCGCAGGTGTCGTATGCGGCGCCGAGGCAGAACCGGGCCTCGTCGCGCTGCGGGTGAGTGGCGGCCCACTCCGCCACGGAGGACAAGGATCGTTCGGCCACCTCCCGTGCGGCGCGTGGGAAGCCGTGCCGGCCCAACATGGCGACCAGGTGGTCACGGATCTGACGGTGATGGCCGTTCCCTCCCGGCACGTACGGCGTCATCTCCCCCAGCAGCGCCATTCCCGCGTACTCGGCGTCCGTCTCCAGGCTCTCGACCACGCCGAGGACGAAGGCCGTCAGATCGCCCATCCCCTGGACCGCCACCAGATGCCGGCAGACCGCGACGTAGTCGCCGAACGTGCCGCCGTCGTGTGTGCGGCTGTAGTGCATGTTCAGGGCGCGCTCGTGGCGGTCGGCGATTGCGGGGCCTTGGTACGGCGCCAGCATCTCCGCGATCCAGCGGTCGGCGAAGTAGACGGTCTCCCCGCCCCACCCCTCCCACGCGTTGAGCAACCCGAGCTCGGCGAGCCGGGCCACGGTGGCCCGCACGCTGTTGAGCGCCATCCGCTCGGGTTCCGGGCGGTGCCGCACGTCCGGATCGCCGGTGTCGCAGGCCACGGCCAGGTCGCGTGCGGTGATCGGGACGGTGGAGACCGCGGCCTGGAGCAATGTCTCCCGCTGTTGCCCAGTCAGCTCGGCCAGGACGAGACCGAGCGGCTCGGCCCCTGGTGTCACGGCCGCGAGCCGCGCCTCCGCCCCCGCGGGGTTCGCCGACAGCCAATCGTCGACCAGTTGCAGGGACCGCGGGTGCGGCGTGGACGTGCGGACCACTCGCTCCCGGGTGGCCGGATCCAGCGTGGACAGGAAGGGCAGTCCAGCGGCCAGCTCGGTTCCCGCGGTGAGGTCCAAGGGGCCGAGCCGTAGGACACCGAGCCGCTTGTCCATGGTCGACGGCGGTAGCGGCGTCCGGCTGGTCACCAGCACCCGGCCCCGATCGGCGGCCTGGCACAGCCGGTCGAACGCCTCGCCGAAGCCGGGATCCAGCCAGCCCGTGCCACCCAGGTTCTGGCCCAGGTCGTCGAAGAGCAGGACCAGAGGGAACCTGCTCAGCAGTCGGCAGGCCGTGTCGAACATGGCGTCGTCCGACGGAGCCAGAGTGAGGGTCTCCATCATGCGCGCCAGCTCCGGAGGGAGTTCCTCGCCCCAACCGAAGAAGGCCTCTCTGACGCCTCGGAACAACTCTTGCGGAGACCATTTGCCCACGACGGCGGCTACTCCCCAGCCATCGGCCTGAAGACGCCCGAGCACCTGGCGGGCCAGGGCGCTCTTGCCCGCCCCCGCTTCCCCGGTGATCACAAGCCCGGCCGGGCCGGCGGCCAGCAGGTTCAGCGCGGTCCGCACGTCCGGCTCTCTGGCGAGGATGGGCGAACCGAGACGTCGCACCTCCGGGCTCATGTTCGCTTCCATATTCACCATCGCCCTCTGGCCAGGCATAACGAATTCGACCGACCTGGTCCCGATTTCGGGTGAGCTTACTGGGTCATCGGCGATCTCTAAGGTGATCTTCAAAATGAGTCGGTCGAGGAGCTGAGTCCACCGCCGTGGGGCGTCGTTGAACTCGCCGCACGACAGGCACGGACTCGCCGCCTCGGGCAGGTCCGTGCCCGCCGCCTACCCGGTGACCGTCAGTTCCGGGCGGGCTGCACTCCGACGACGCGGCGGCACGGTCCTTCCCCCGTGCCCCTGCCGCCGCGTCCCGGAAGGGTGGGCCCGTGAAAGCTCCTGAGGAGCCGGCCACCCTCCATGACGCCCTCGCCGCCTGCCGGCAGTTCTCGGACGAGGTCGCCACTGAGACGCAGTACTACTTTCAGGGCAAGCGCGAGAATCCCGACAAGATGGCCTATCTGGGGAACATCATCGAACGTCTCGCCGCCCGCGAGCGCGAGGTCAGGCGGAAGGCCGAAGGTGCGGGCCGGTCGTTGGTTCGGCGGCCCGCACCTTGAGCTGGGGCGATGTTACGGAGAGACCGCCAGCAGGCGGAGTGGGTCCGCCAGCAGGTCGCCTATGTCGCGGAGGACCTTCGAGCCCAGCTCGCCGTCGATGACGCGGTGGTCGAACGACAGCGACAGCGTGGTCACCTTGCGGATCGCCAGCTCGCCCTCGTGCACCCACGGCATGTCCCTGATCTGGCCGAACGCCAGGATCGCGGCCTCGCCGGGGGTGATGATCGGGGTCCCGGCGTCGACGCCGAACACCCCCACGTTGGTGATCGTGATGGTCCCGTCGGTCAGGTCGGCGGGGGACGCCTTGCCCGCGCGCGCCTTCGCGGTCAGCTCGTTCAACGCGCGCGCGAGGCCCGGCAGGCCCAGCGCCTGCGCGTCCTTCACCTTCGGGACGATCAGGCCCCGGTCGGTGGCCGCCGCGATGCCGAGGTTCACGTAGTGCTTGACCACGATCTCGGCGCCGTCCGGGCCGTCCGACCAGGAGGAGTTCACCATCGGGTGCCGCGCAACGGCGGTGAGCAGCGCCCGCGCCACCAGCAGGAGCGGGGACACCTTCACGTCCGCGAACTCGGGCAGGTCGCGCAGCCGCTTCACGGTCTCCATGGTGGGCGTGACGTCCACCTGGAGGAACTCGGTGACATGCGGCGCGGTGAACGCCGAACCGCTCACGGCGGCGGCGGTCGCCTTGCGCACGCCCTTGACCGGCACCCGCTCCTCGCGGGCGCCCTGCGGGGCCTGCGGTGCGGCCTGTGCGGCCTGTGCGGCCTGCGCCGCCTGGACGTCGTCGCGCGTGATGGAGCCCTGCGGACCCGTCCCGACGATCGCGGTGAGGTCCACGCCGAGGTCCTTGGCCAGCTTGCGGACCGGCGGCTTGGCCAGCGGCAGGCCGTTGTCCACAGGCTGTGGAGAACCTTGGGCGGGGACCTTCGGGGCCGTAGCCTGGGCCGGCGGCGCCAGGGCCACGGGGGCGGTGGTCGGCGGCGGGGGCGGGGGCGGCGCGCCGTTGGCCGAGCCCTGGGCCGAGCCCTTGCGGGGACGGCGCTTGGTCGCCCCCTCGCGGACCCCGTACCCGACGAGGACGGGCTGGCGCTTGGGCTGGTCGGGCGTGACCGTGCCCGGCTCGTTCATGGCCGGTGCGTCCGCCTGCTGGGGCGCCGCCTGCTCGGCCGCCTGGCCGGGCTGCGCGGCGGCGCCGTCGCCGCCGGTGTCCACCGTGATGATCGGGACGCCGACATCGACCGTCTGCCCCTCGGAGACCAGCAGCTCGGTCACCACGCCCTCGTACGGGCAGGGCAGCTCGACGATCGCCTTCGCCGTCTCGATCTCGACGATGATCTGGTGGATCTCGACCTCGTCACCCGGCTGGACGTGCCACCTGACGATCTCGGCCTCCGTCAGGCCCTCGCCCACGTCCGGGAGGCGGAACTGCTTCGGGCTCACCGGCGTCACCACGCGAAGGTCCGGTCGACCGCGTCCAGGATGCGGTCGAGGTCGGGCAGGTACTGTTCCTCGACCCGCGACGGCGGGTACGGCGTGGAGAAGCCGCCGACCCGCAGCACCGGGGCCTCCAGCCGGTAGAAGCACCGCTCGGTGATCCGCGCGGCCAGCTCGGCGCCGTAGCCGTTGAACACCGGCGCCTCGTGGACGACGACGCAGCGGCCCGTCCGGTCGACCGAGGCCGTCACCGTGTCGATGTCGAGCGGGTTGAGCGAGCGCAGGTCGATGACCTCGACCGAGCGTCCGT
Organism: Actinomadura sp. NEAU-AAG7; assembly: GCF_018603865.1. Lineage (NCBI taxonomy): Bacteria > Bacillati > Actinomycetota > Actinomycetes > Streptosporangiales > Thermomonosporaceae > Actinomadura > Actinomadura sp. NEAU-AAG7. Next base: position 202,842 of record NZ_JAHFZY010000001.1, on the reverse strand, counting down.
CCTCGGCGGCAGCGGCGGCCGCCTCCAGGCACGTCTTCACCGACGGCCCGTAGGCCAGCACCGTCACGTGCTCGCCCGGCCGGACGACCTTCGCCGCGTGCAGCGGCGTCCAGTCGGTCGACTCGGTGTCGACCTCGGCCTTGTCCCAGTACCGCCGCTTGGGCTCGAAGAAGATCACCGGGTCGGGGGAGGCGATCGCCTGCTGGATCATCGAGTAGGCGTCCACCGGGTTGGAGCAGCTCACCACCCGCAGCCCCGCCGTGTGCGTGAAGTACGCCTCCGGCGACTCCGAGTGGTGCTCGACCGCGCCGATGCCGCCGCCGCACGGGATCCGCACCACGACCGGCAGCGACAGCGCCCCGAGCGAGCGCATCCGCATCTTCGCGAGCTGGGTGATGATCTGGTCGGCCGCCGGGAACACGAACCCGTCGAACTGGATCTCCACGACCGGGCGGTACCCGCGCAGCGCGAGCCCGATCGCCGTCCCGACGATGCCCGACTCGGCGAGCGGGGTGTCGATGACCCGCTCCTCGCCGAAGTCCTTCTGGAGCCCGTCGGTGATCCGGAAGACGCCGCCGAGCTTGCCGACGTCCTCGCCCATCACGAGGACCTTCGGGTCGTTCTCCATGGCCTTGCGCAGGCCCGTGTTCATCGCCTTGCCGAGCGTCAGGGTCGTCACGACGCCTCCTCCTCGAACGACGCCAGGTACGCGGCGAACCGCTCCTGCTCCTCGGTCATCAGCGGATGGTCCTCCGCGTACACGTTCTCGAAGATCGTCAGCGGGCCGGGGTCGGGCAGCGCCAGGCACCGCTCCCGCAGGTCCTTCGCGGTCGCCTTCGCCTCGTCGTCGACCGCCTCGAAGAACGCCGCGTCCGCGAGGTCGCCGCGCACCAGGTACGCCTTGACCCGCTCGATCGGGTCCTTGAGCTTCCACGCCTCCTCCTCGGCCTTCAGCCGGTAGCGCGTGGGGTCGTCGGTGGTGGTGTGCGCGCCCATCCGGTAGGTGAACGCCTCGACGAGCGTCGGGCCCTGGCCCGTCCGCGCGTTCTCCAGCGCCCTCCGCGTGACGGCGAGGCAGGCGAACACGTCGTTGCCGTCCACCCGGATGCCGGGGAAGCCGTAGCCCTGCGCGCGCTTGAACAGCGGGATCCGCGACTGCCGCTCCAGCGGCTCGGAGATCGCCCACTGGTTGTTCTGGCAGAAGAACACGATCGGCGCGTTGAACACCGAGGCGAACACGAACGACTCGTGCACATCGCCCTGCGAGGTCGCGCCGTCGCCGAAGTAGGCGATCGTCGCCCCGGCGGACGGCGTGCCGAGCACCCCGTCCCGCTGGATGCCCATCGCGTACCCCGTGGCGTGCAGCGTCTGGCTGCCGATCACGATCGTGTAGAGGTGGAACCTGTGCTCCGCGGGGTCCCAGCCGCCGTGGTTCACGCCGCGGAACATGCCGAGCAGCCGCAGCGGATCGACGCCCCTGCACCACGCCACCCCGTGCTCGCGGTACGTCGGGAACACCATGTCGTGCTCGCCCAGCGCCCGCGCGGAGCCGATCTGCGCGGCCTCCTGGCCGAGCAGCGACGCCCACAGCCCCAGCTCGCCCTGGCGGGTCAGCGCCACGGCCTCCAGGTCGAGCTTCCGGGTGATCACGAGATCGCGGTACAGCCCGCGGACATCCTCGGCACTGAGGTCGAGCGGGTAGTCGGGATGCTCGACACGCTCACCCTCGGGGGTGAGCAGCTGCACGAGCTCGGGCTCGGCGAGCCCGGGGGTGTCTGGCGCGCCGCGCACGGAGTCGATCGTCATCGATGACACTCCTCGTTCGGGGCCGGTACACGGGATCGCCGTCCACCGGCCGACTTCGGCGACCCGGCCCCCGGTAAGGGACAAAAGCCGCTAACGCCATGGTGGCAGACCTCACACCCCGCCACGCAAGCCCGGTTTCCTCGGGTTCCGGCGCAACGCGCTCGCGGTCACGTGGAGCGGTCACCCGGGGACGTACCGTCCCGCTTTCCCCCGGTCAGCCGGTTCCGACGTGATCCGCACCACGTCCACCTTCATCCTCCCCGCCAACTCCGGGCCAAATCCCCGCTAAAGCCTCGGATGGGAGACGTGGATCACATGGGCGGGCCGGGCGCGGATCACTCGCGGGAGAGGGCGCGGGTGGCCCCGGCGGCGACGGTCAGGCCGAGCAGCAGGCCCGCCGCGACGATGAAGTTGGCGATCCACTGGTAGACGCCCTTCGGCGCGAACTCGACCTCCTGGCCGAGGCTGCCGATGGGCAGGAGCAGGTCGAGGGTGTAGAAGAACGCGTTGAAATGCGGCTTGTGGCCGTCGTCCAGGACGTCGGGTTTGTGCAGCGAGAAGACGATCGTCCCGAACGCGAGCAGCCCGACCAGCCAGCTCGCCGCGCGGAACGGCCGGTAGCCGTAGCCGACCAGCGCGTCCTGGAACCAGCCGACGATCTTGCGGGAGACGCCCTGCGTGCGGCGGCGGTCGCGGGCCTTGGCGAGCAGGATCGAGCGCCCGTCGGCGTCCAGGCCGAGGGCGCGGTAGGTCTGCGCGAGGCGCTCGTAGGGCTGCGGCGCGTAGCCGTCGGTGTCGCGGCGCAGCCAGGCGAGCCGGTCGCGGGCGGTGAGCGGCGGCTCCAGCGTCTCGTACTGGAGGCCGTCGAGCTGGAGGCGGTCCGGCCAGGTCTTCGCGTCGTCGCGCAGGAGGTTGATGCGCGCGTAGGAGAGGTCCGCGACGCCGCTGATCGGCTCGGCGGGACGCAGCAGCAGCTCCTCGGCCTGGAGGCGCTGGAGGCTGAGCGCGGTGCCCTTCTCGTGCCGCAGGTGCGCGCCGCGCAGGCTGAGCTGCCCGGCGACACGCGCGCCGGCGAAGCTGACCGCGCCGATGGCGGTGAAGCCGTCCGAGCAGTAGACGTCGGTCTCGACGGCGAGGTCGTCGGCGTTGAGCGCCGTCCGGTCGGGGTGGGTGAGGTGGGCGCCGACGAACGACAGGTAGCCGCCGACGCGGGCGCCGCGCAGCCGCACCTCGCCCTCGGCGCTGAACCCGCCGTCGCAGAAGACGTTCGCGGCCACGTCCAGGCGGCTCGCGTACAGGGCGGACCCGGACGGGTTGTGCAGCCGCGCCTCCCGGAAGATCAGCTGGCCGCCGACCCGGGCGCCGGGCAGCCGGACCTCGCCGTTGGCCACGAAGCCCTGGTCGCAGTAGACGTTCGCCTCGACGGTGAGGCGGTCGGCGAGCAGCGCGTCCCCGCCGGGGTTGGACAGGTGCACGCCCGACATGTTCAGGATGCCGGTGATGTTCGCCCCGTCCAGCCAGAGGCCGCCGGAGATGCGGCTGCCCTCCAGCCACAGGTGGCCGTCCACGCGCGTGCCGGACGCGATCAGGCCCGGCAGGCGGCAGCGCATCAGGTGGACGCTGTTCATGCTCGCCCAGTACAGGTGCGGCGCCTCGTCGAAGGCGCAGCCGGTCAGCGCCAGCGGGACGTGGACCTCCGCGTGGCCGAGGTTCAGCGAGCCGGTGACCCGCGCGCCGCTGAGCCGCACGGCGGGGACCTGCCCGGGGACGGGGTCCACGGCGCCGACGAGCAGCGCGACGAGGACCTCCGCCCTGACCGAGCGGTCCTGCCCCCAGTAGGCGGTGCCGCCCGGATCGTCCAGCGCCGGGTCGCCCGTGCCCAGGTCGACGGACTCGCCGCGCGGGAACGCCTCCCAGAGGCGGCGCTCCGAGGGGGTCAGATCCTCGATGTTCATCGGGCGGCTCCGGGGGAGGGGATGGGGTCCGTCAAGCCATGGTGCCGTACGCTTCGGGATCGTTGCCGTACGCTTCAGGATCGTTGTCGTACGTCAGGAACGCAAAGAAAGCGCAGACCAGTGAGGGGGCGGTCGTGGCGCGTGTCGTCGTGGACGTCATGCTGAAACCGGAGATCCTCGACCCGCAGGGTCAGGCGATCGCGCGGAAACTCCCGCAGATGGGGTACGAGGGCGTCGTCGCCGTCCGGCAGGGCAAGCGGTTCGAGGTGGAGGTGGAGGGGCCCGCCGACGAGGCGGCGCTGGAGCGCGTCCACACGATCGCCGAGACGCTGCTGGCCAACCCGGTCATCGAGAACTTCGAAATCCGCGTTCTCTAGTCGGGAATAGCGTGGAATATATCGCTCGGTGATGTCCCGTTGCGCAACGTGGCTGGTGCGTTCCAGGGGACGTGTGCCATTTCACGTTGGGCTTCGCGGCGGCCGGCTTTACGCGAAAGAGCCGACACTATAGCGATTACGGAAGATTCCGCCGGGGAAGTGTTAGCTGCGTCGAGTCCGTCGAGCACGCTCCGGTACCGGGGGCCTGACCAGGGAGCCGGGGCAAACACGGGGTGTCTCCGGTGGAAATGAGAATCTCGCTCGCGCTGCCGCGGGAGGCGTTGAGCATTCCGGTGGTCCGTCGGGTGGTGGGCGACTCCCTGCGGGGGCTCGGAGTCGCGGACGACTGCGTCGCGGACATTCTCGTCGCCGCGTCCGAGGCGTGCACGAACGTCATCCAGCACGCCCGCGCGACCGGCGACTACGAGGTCACCGGGCACGTGGACGAGGACGGCTGCTCGCTCACCGTCACCGACTGGGGACGCGGCCCGCGTCCCGCCCCGCGCGACCCCGGCGTTTTGAGCGAGTCGGGGCGCGGCATTAGGATCATGCGGGCGCTGGTGGACGACCTCAGCATCGACTCCTCACCCGACCGGGGCACCGTCGTCCACCTGCAGAAGCGGCTGACCTGGCAAGACGAGGCACCGGTGGGGAGCCTCGAACGCAGGCTCATGCACAGCGCCGGGTAGATTGGTACGCGCGCGGGGGGAATGTTACGCGCGGCGGGGTGATCAGCGGAGGAGACCCGCTCGTTCCGGCGACACCTCATTTCGGAGGAACAGTAGAGATGGACGCTGCCCGGGTAGGGGTCATCACCTTCCCTGGTTCCCTAGACGACAAGGACGCCGCACGGGCCGTACGGCTGGCCGGCGCCGAGCCGGTCGCCCTCTGGCACGGCGACCACGACCTGCGAGGGGTGGACGCCGTCGTCCTGCCCGGCGGGTTCTCCTACGGGGACTATCTGCGAGCCGGAGCGATCGCCCGGTTCGCGCCGCTGATGGCCGAGGTGGTGGACGCCGCGAAGGGCGGGCTGCCCGTCCTCGGCATCTGCAACGGCTTCCAGGTGCTGTGCGAGTCGCACCTGCTCCCGGGGGCGCTGCTGCCCAACGCGGGCCTGCACTTCGTGTGCCGCGACCAGCGGCTCAGCGTCGAGAACGCCGAGACCGCCTGGACGAGCGAGTACCGCGAGGGCCAGGAGCTGGTGATCCCGATCAAGAACGTCGACGGCCGCTACGTCGCCGACCGGGAGACGCTGACCGAGCTCGCCGACTCCGGCCGGATCGTCGCCCGCTACCTCGACCTGAACCCCAACGGCTCCCTGGACGACATCGCCGGGATCTGCAACGAGGCGGGCAACGTGGTCGGGCTCATGCCCCACCCCGAGCACGCCGCGGAGTCGCTGACCGGCCCGTCCACCGACGGGCTCGGCTTCTTCACCTCGATCATCAAGAGACTGGTCAACGCATGAGCGAGCAACGGCCCAACGCGTCCGGACGGACCGACCGCGCCCGCGACGCGGCGCCCGGCCCCGGGCCCGCGGACGACTTCGTCGAGAACGGCTCCGGCGGCGCCGGACGCGACTCCGACGAGCCGTCGCTGGAGTGGCTCGGCGAGCTGAAGTCCGACGCCGACGACCCCGAGCTCTCGCCCGTCGACCCGGCGGTGACGCAGGCGTTCGAGGCGATGCTGGAGGAGGGCGAGCGGATCGAGCGGCCCGCTCCGGCCTCCGCCCCCGTGCCCGCTCCCGCCCCCGCTCCTTTCGTGGAGCCGTTCGGTGGGCCAGGCGACCCGTCCATGGGCGGGCAGCCGCCCATGGAGGTCACGCCCGAGTTCGCGCGGGCGCTCGCGGAGGAGGGCACGTCGGTGCCGGCGCCTCCGTCCCCTCCCGCGTCTCCCGCGGGCGACCCCGCCTACACCGCGCCCGACCTGAACGGGTCGGGCGCACCCGAGCCTTCCGTGCCGGACGCGCCGGGCGTCTCGGGCACCGGCCCGCAGCCCGCGGTCGGCACCGGCCCGCAGCCCGTCGTCGGCACGGGTGCGGGCCCGCAGCCCGTGGTGAGCACCGGTCCGCAGCCGTCCCTCGACCCCGGGTCGGATCCGCTGGCCCAGGGGCCGCTGGGGACGGGCCCGCAGCCGGCCCTCGGGACCGGTCCGCAGTACGTCCAGCCCATCACCGGGTCTGACGGGCCGAACACGGGCCCGCAGCCCGCGGTCAACGGCCCCGGAACCGGCCCGCTGCCCGCCGTCGAGGGCCCCGGAACCGGCCCGCAGCCGGCCGTCGGACCGAACACGGGCCCGCAGCCCGCGGTCAACGGCCCCGGAACGGGCCCCCACCCGGCCGTCAACGGCCCCGGAACCGGCCCGCAGCCCGCGATCGACGGTCCGGGCACCGGCCCGCAGCCCGCGATCGACGGTCCGGGCACCGGCCCGCAGCCCGCCGTCAACGGGCCGGGAACCGGCCCGCAGCCCGCGATCACGGGCACGGGTCCGCAGCCCGTGGTCGACGGCCCCGGGTTCGGCCCCGGTCCCGGCACCGGGCCGCAGCCCGCGGTCGTCCCGGTCGAGCCGGGCACCGACACCGTCGCGATCGCCGCCGCCTCTCCGGAGCGTCCTCAGCCCTATGCCGAGCTCGGCATGAAGGAGGAGGAGTACCGGCGGGTCCGCGAGATCCTCGGCCGCCGCCCCACCTCGTCCGAGCTGGCGATCTACTCGGTCATGTGGAGCGAGCACTGCTCCTACAAGAGCTCCAGGGTGCACCTGCGCCAGTTCGGCGACAAGGCGCCGAAGACCGACGCGCTGCTCGTCGGCATGGGCGAGAACGCGGGCGTCGTCGACATCGGCCAGGGCTGGGCGGTCACGTTCAAGGTCGAGTCGCACAACCACCCGTCCTACGTGGAGCCCTACCAGGGCGCCGCGACCGGCGTCGGCGGCATCGTCCGCGACATCATGTCGATGGGCGCGCGTCCGATCGCCGTCATGGACTCGCTGCGCTTCGGCCCGGCCGACGCCCTCGACACCCAGCGGGTGCTGCCCGGCGTGGTGGCCGGGGTCGGCGGCTACGGCAACTCCCTCGGCCTGCCCAACATCGGCGGCGAGACCGTGTTCGACGCCTGCTACGCGCAGAACCCGCTGGTGAACGCGCTGTGCGTGGGCGTGCTGAAGCACGACGAGATCCAGCGCGCGATCGCCCCGGGCCCCGGCAACAAGGTGATCCTGTTCGGCGCGACGACGGGCCCCGACGGCATCGGCGGCGCGTCCGTGCTGGCCTCGGCGACCTTCGACGAGGAGTCGCACCAGAAGCGGCCGAGCGTCCAGGTCGGCGACCCGTTCATGGAGAAGCTGCTCATCGAGTGCTGCCTGGAGCTGTTCGCCGAGGACCTCGTGGTCGGCATCCAGGACCTCGGCGCGGCCGGGGTGTCGTGCGCGACGACCGAGCTGGCCGCCGCGGGCACCGGCGGCATGCACGTCGACCTCGACACGGTCCCGCTGCGGGACGCGACGCTCCGCCCTGAGGAGATCCTCATGAGCGAGTCGCAGGAGCGCATGATGGCGGTGGTCACGCCCGACAAGGTCGACCGCTTCATGGAGATCTGCGGCCGCTGGGAGATCCCGGCGACGGTCATCGGCACCGTCACCGACACCGGTCGGCTGGTCATGACCTGGCGGGGCGAGACGATCGTCGACATCCCGCCGGGCACCGCCGCCGACGAGGGCCCGGTGTACGAGCGCCCGTACGCGCCGCCGCACGACCTCGGCGCGCTCCAGTCCGACACGCCGGGGCGGCTGACCCGTCCGACCTCGGGGGACGAGCTGCGCCGCACCGTCCTGTGGCTGGCCGGTTCGCCGAACCTCGCGAGCAAGACGTGGGTGACGTCCCAGTACGACCGCTACGTGCTCGGCAACACGGTGCTGGCGATGCCCGACAACGCGGGCGTCGTCCGCGTCGACGACGAGTCCGGCCTGGGCATCGCGCTGTCGCTGGACGGCAACGGCCGCTACACGCGCCTCGACCCGTACGCCGGCGCCCAGCTCGCGCTGTCGGAGGCCTACCGCAACGTGGCCGCCACGGGCGCCCGCCCGCTCGCCGTCACCAACTGCCTCAACTTCGGCTCCCCCGAGGACCCGGGCGTCATGTGGCAGTTCGCGCGCGCGGTCGAGGGCCTGGCGGACGCCTGCCAGTACCTCGGCGTCCCGGTGACGGGCGGCAACGTCAGCTTCTACAACCAGACCGGCACGACCCCGATCAACCCGACCCCGGTCATCGGCGTCCTCGGCGTCCACGACGACGTGCGCCGCCGCGTGAACATGTCGCTCACCTCCGACGGCGCCACGATCGCGCTGCTCGGCGAGACGCGCGAGGAGTTCGGCGGCTCGGAATGGGCGCACGTGGTCTACGGCCACCTGGGCGGCCTGCCGCCGCTGGTCGACCTGAAGGCGGAGTCGGCGCTGGCCGGGGTGATGATCCAGGCCGCCCGCGACGGGCTGGTCACCGCCGTCCACGACCTGTCGGACGGCGGCCTGTCGCAGACCCTCGTCGAGTCGTGCCTGCGCGGCGGCCTCGGCGCGCGGATCACCCTGCCGGGCGACCCGTTCGTCTCACTGTTCAGCGAGTCGGTCGCCCGCGCGATGGTGGCCGTGAGCCCCGGCGCCGAGGCGCGCCTGGCGGCGCTGTGCGAGGCCGCGGGCGTCCCGGTCACCCAGATCGGCGTCGCGGGCGGCGACGCGCTCAGCGTGACGGGCAGGGGGGCCGAGGGCGAGCAGCAGGAGCTGTTCTCGATCCCGCTGGCCGAACTGCGCGAGGCGCACGAGCGCATGCTGCCGAGCTACGCCAACTGACCCCGGCGAATCCGCTCCGAAAGGGCGCCCCGATCGGGGCGCCCTTTCGCGTTCCGTCCCCATGTGGACAAACCCCTAAGCCGGATGCCGGACGGATCCACGATGTAGCCATGAGTGGCCGACGGGGCAACGGGTGGCGATGGACGCTGGTGGTCTGCTGGCTGATGACCGGACTTCTGGCGACCTTCCTGGCCTGGTATTCGGAACGGAACTGGGACGGCGTCGAGCGGGCCAGTTGGGTCGCGGCGCTCTGGGGCACCATGACGCTCGCCGCCACCGGACTCGGCTGGGCGCAGGGCCACCGGTCGAGGAAGGGCCCGGCCGAACTGAAGCCGCTGCCGCCCGCGATCGAGGGGTCGTCGCGTTCGGAGGACGGCGGCGCCGAGGCGCAGGTGAGGTTCGTCAATCTCCGCGACGACCACGTGTGGATCTATTGGATCGACTTCGACGGCGAACGCCAGCCGTACCAGCATCTGCGTCCGGGGGCGACGTTCGGGGTGAACACATGGGACACGCACCCGTGGGTCGTGTGCACTGACGACTACACGGCCATCGCCGTGTTCGAACCCGTACCCGGCGCCGCCCGCGCCCTCATACGAACGGCCGTGGAGCCCCGCCGCCGCGTTTCCTTCCGGCGGAACCGTGCCGTCCCTCCGCACCGCTCCGGCATTCCCTGACCGCGTCCGGCGACGGGAAGGAGGGCGGGGTCACGGGATTCTGCCGACTCCGGGACGTATCCGGGAGCGGTTCCGTACCCACCCTCCCTGAGCCGCGGACCCTGACGGGTGCTCAGACCGGTCTCCAATGCGCGCCACCCTACCGAGCCCCCCTGACAGGAGTCCGGCTAGAAGACCGAGATGTGGACGTGGTCGTAGTGGTTCGCGGTCACGCCGCCCCGGTTCTCCATGGAGCGCCAGCCGGGGCTGCGCAGGTCGTAGATGCGCTGCCGCCAGATGATGTACTTGATGCCGAGGGCGCTCGCGTGCGCGATCGCGTAGGCGGCGGTGCGGTCGCCGAGGGACTGGGCGCTGCCGCTGGCCATCTGCCCGCCGGTGGTCACCATGAAGTCGCAGGCGTGCCCGGTGCCGTGGTCCTGCGGGTCGCCGGTGCTGCGGACGCAGCCGATCGTCGGGAACGGGCCCTCTTCCATGTCGATGGTGTTCTTGACCTTCAGCATGCGGGGCGTCACACCGCCCATGCCGACGCTCGGCGACTCGGGCTTGTACTTCTTGACCAGGCTCCTGATGCGGCTCTTCTGCGCGAGGAGTTCCTTGATCTCCTTCTGCAACTCCGTGATCTTCTGCTGCGCCTCCTGGCGGGCCTTGTCCTGCTTGGAGACGAGCGTCTGGATCTGGGCGACCTTGGCGGCCTTGTTCTGCGCCAGATGGCTGACCAGGCTGACGTTGCTCAGCGAGTCGGACGGGTTGCCGCTGGTGATGATCGAGACGGCGGGGTCCTGCCCGCCCGTCATGTACTGGGACGCGGCCATCTGGGCGACGAGGTCGCGGGCCTCGTTGAGGTCGGACTGGAGGACCTTCGACTCGTCCAGCGCCTTCTTCGCCGCGTACCGGGCGTCCTTCAGCTTGGCGAGGTCGCCGCCGTAGGCCTTGTCGAGCCGCTCGATCTGGGCGTTGAGCCTGCCGAACTTGCCGCTGTCGCCCGGGTCGGCCGCGAGCGCGGCGGCGGAGGGCTCGGCCGCCGAGGACGGGACCGCGCCGCTCGCCAGGGGTCCGGCGGTGGCGACGGCCACCAGCGCCACCGCGGCGCGCCGGAGGGTGGAGGTGGGGGTCTCCACGGCTGCTCCTCTCCTCGTTGGCCTACCGGGTTAGCTGACGGGTTCGGGCTGGAGTGCGCCCTATCGCGGGCCTCCCGGCCTGCGAATTCACCCCGGCCGGGTCGTCCCGGCTGGTGGGTCCCCGGTTCCCGGGCGCGCGCCCTGGGATTCGGCCCGCCGACCGGCGTGCCCGGGATCTCCGGGCGTCGCGCCGACCGATCATGGCATCGGACTGGGTGGGGCCGTCCGTCGCCCCGCCAAGATTAAACACCCAGCGGGCCGCCGCGACGGCTCGAAGCCCGAGAAGCCCGGCTCCCTGCCGGGAGCCGGGCCGACTTATGTGATGAGGTTCATAGTTTGCCCTTGTAAAGCAGCCTGTTCGCCTGCCCCCGCAGGTGCCCCAGGGAGTTCTTGGTGGAGTTGTCGTTCAGCCATTTCTGGACGGTCGGGAACGTGGCCTTGCGGTGCGTCGTCAGGTAGAGCGCCGCGACGCCGCTCACGTACGGCGCGGCCATCGACGTCCCGCTGAGGGACTTGTGGCCGCCGTTCTTCCAGGTGGAGGTGATCCCGTAGCCGGGGGCGCTGATGTCCACGCACCTGCCCCAGTTGGACCAGGACGCCCGGTTGTCGTAGACGGTCGTCGCGCCGACCGTCATGACCCATCCCGCACTGGCGGGCGACGTCCGGCACGCGTCGACGTTCTCGTTGCCCGCTGCGACCGACACGAACACGCCCGACTTCGACAGGTTCGTCACCGCCGTGTTGAGCGCCGCCGACTTCGGCCCGCCGATCGAGATGTTGGCGACCGCCGGCTTCGCGGCGTGCGTGCGCAGCCACTGGGCGGCGGCGACGAGGCTCGACAACGAGCCCTCGCCCTTGCAGTCGAGCACGCGCAGCGCCCGCAGCTTCACGTTCTTGGCGACGCCGTAGGACTTGGACCCGATGATGCCCGCGACATGCGTCCCGTGCCCGTTGCAGTCGTTGCCGTCGGCGAACCCGGCCGCCTTCCACGCGACCGCGGCGCGCCCGCCGAACTCCTTGTGCGTCGTGACGAGCCCGGAGTCGATGATGTAGGCCGTCACGCCGCTGCCGGTCGCGCTGTAGGTGTAGGACTTGGAGAGCTTCCGCCCGCGCTGGTCGATGCGGTCGAGCCCCCACGGCAGCGGCGCGCGCTGGGTCCTGGACGCGATCTTCACGACCTGGTCCTGCTCGATCGCGGCGACCCGCCTGTCCCGGCGCAGCTCGCCGAGCTGCCGGTCGCTCAGCCGCGCCGCGAAACCGTTCAGCACGCCGTCGAACCTCTGCACCCCGGTCGCGTCGACCTTCTCGGCGGCGTCGCCGGTGGACGCGCCCGCCTTCAGGGTGACGATGTACCGGCCGGGCAGCGGAGTGCCCTCGGCCGCCCTGACCTGCACCAACGACGGTGAGGGGTCATCGGCGAGCACCGGCGGTGCGGCCGCGCCGCCCACACCCGCCACGACCGCGCCGACCAGCAAGAGCCTTCGGTGGACAGCCCGCAAGACGTCTCCTTCTGCCCGGGGAACGGCGTTCTCGGAGGCCAGACCGCCACGTCCGGGGGGCTAGCCGAGGGGAACCTTAGCGGATCTATCACGACATGACTGGTAAATCGGTCATCCTCGATCCGCCGCCGGACGCCGCCCTTTACAGCCGGACACCGTCCCCTCCACGCGAACGGGCGCTGGAGCCGGGTGGGGCGGCCCTGCCGAGGGCGCGGGGACCTCCACCAGCGGCGACCTGCCGGGCGAGTGCGACGGACTCACCGGCTCGGGGCCTCAGCCGCGGCTCAGCTTGCCCGCGTAGCCGAGTTGGGTGCCGGGCTTGCTCCAGGTGTACTGGAGCGTCCCGTCCGGTTCGCGGAGGACGCGCACGATGCCGTTCGTGCACGGTTTGGGGATGACCAGGTCCATGTTGAGGGTCTGCTCCGTCCCCTTGCTCAGCGTGAGCGTTCCGGTGCACCTCTCCCGCGGATAGACGGCCCGCGCGGTCCTGCCGCCCGTCTCGAACGTGACCTCGATGGGGAACGAGGCGTTGCGGTTGGTGTTGACGACCGTCCCCTTCCACGTCCCGGCGAACGAGGGCGGGATCGCGGTCACCGGACGGTCGGAGGTCGTCTTGTCCACCGTGGGCCCGGCGTCGTCGCCCTTGAGCTGCGGCCACAGCACCAGCGCGATGATCGCGATGCCGACCCCCACGCCGATGGTCAGGGAGAGCGCGACACCCAGCACATGGTTGCTCGGACGGCGCAGCTTCCCGAGTGCGAGCCCCGGGTTGAACCGCCGCTGCTCGCCGCTCTCCCGCGAGGGCTTCAGCCCCGGGATGAGGTGCGGGCCCGTTTGGGTGCGGTCGTGCGAGCCGTCCGGCTCGACCGACGTGAACGCGGCCGTCTGGTCGTTCGGTGAACCGATCTCAAGCACCGTCGTCGACTCGCCCCCGCCCACCGGGGAGAACGCGGCGGTCGCTTCGAAGGCCGCCGGGTCGAGCTCCGTCGGCGAGGGCTCGTCCTTCTTGGGAGCGTCTCCGGACGGCGGAGGCGGAGCCCCCATGGGTGACCGCGGCGGTACGAGCGGACCGCCCGCGGGCCCGGCACCGTAGTTCGCCGTCCACGGCCCCGCCGCACCACCCCCAGGCACGGCGCCGAAGTTGCCGGGCCCGGGCGCATTCGCAGGGCCGCCCGGCCCGGGCACGGGGCCGAGGTTCGTTGGGCCGGACTCCGGCGCGCCGCCGGAACCGCCGAACGGCGGCGCGGGAGGGGCGATGCCCGTCCCGCCAGGGGCGGTCACCGCCGAGCCGGTGTCGGGGGCTCCTGATCCGGAACCCTCGGAGTCGGACACCACGGGCTCGGGCGCGGTCGGATCGGGCACGCGGTCTCCGGAGCCCACCTGACCGGCCGCTTCGCCGGTCCCGGCGATGATCTGGGAGGACGACGCGAGCGCGCGGCCCTCCGCGACCGTGGCGGAAGGCATGCGTCCCGCCAGCGGCGCGCCGTCGTCCAGCAGGCGTTCCAGCAGGATCTTGGCGGTCGGACGTTGGGCGGGGTCCTTGGCCAGGGCGTCCGCCATCACCTCGCGGAGCGACTCGGGGACGACCGACAGATCGGGGTCGTCGTAGACGATCCGCTGCATGACCTCGGACGGCGAATCGTCCCCGAACGGAGCCTTCCCGGTGGCCGCGAACAGGATCGTCGCCGCCCAGGCGAACACGTCGGCGGGCGCGCCGATGCCATGGCCGCTGAGCTGCTCGGGCGCCTTGTAGGCGGGGTCCTCGGCGACCCGTCCGGCGGGAGTGGCGTTGACGGCCTCCAGGGCGCCGGCGATGCCGAAGTCGCACATCCTCGGCCCGGCCCGTCCGAGCAGGATGTTGCCCGGCTTCAGGTCGTGGTGCAGGGCACCGGCGCGGTGGACGGCGGCGAGGGCCACCGCGGCACCGACCGCCAGGCGCTCGACGACGGCACCGCCGCGTACGCCCTCCTCCTCCACGAGCTGCTGGAGGGACGGGCCGTCCACCCACTCGCTCACCACGTAGGCGCGGTCGCCCTCCACGTCGGCGTCCAGGATCGCGGCCGTGGAGAAACCGGAGACCTTCCGCGCCGCCGTGAACGAACCCGCGAACCGCGAGCGCGCCACGGGCTCCCCGCTCAGCCGGGCGTGCAGCAGCTTCACCGCCACGACACCGCCGGCCGCGTCCCTGCCGAGGAAGACGGCGCCCTGCTCACCGACGCCGAGCCGTCCCGTGATCTCGTACGCGCCGAGTCTTCGCGGGTCACCCGGCTGCAGGGGCAGCGCCTCGGGCATCTGACGAACCTCCGTGTCCTGCGGGGACCCGTGTCCCCGGCCGTCCGTTCCCCTTCGCCCCCATGTCTCGCACCGGGGTCCATTGTTACCGCCCCGGTGGCGTTGTGCCGCCGGACGGCCCTAGCCCACGACCCGGTAGCGTCGGTCGCGATGCCCCGAACACCTCTGTCCCCGGCCGTCCTCACCGAGCAGCGCGCCGCGCTCGGCCTGCCGCCCTACACCGGCCCGGACGAGCCCGCCGAACTGCGCCGCGCGGCCCTCGACACCGTGCTGGCCTCGCTCGATGCCGGTCCCGCGGCCGCCGTGCCGTCCCGTCCGGTCGTCCAGGGCGCGGTGCGGTTCCTGCTCGACCGCCTGGCGGAACTCGCGCCCGGCCGGTCGGTGGAGGTCCGCGTCCCCCCGCACGCCGCCGTTCAGTGCATCGACGGCCCGCACCATACCCGGGGAACACCGGCAAATGTGGTCGAGATGGACGCCACCACCTGGATCGCCCTCGCCACCGGACGCCTGACCTGGCCCGACGCCGTAGCCAACGGCACCGTCCGCGCCAGCGGCTCAAGAGCAGACCTCTCCGCCCACCTTCCCCTCCCCACCGACTAACCCCCGCCACATCCTGGACGTGACGCCGCCAGCAGGAAGGAGAGGCCAGGGCGCCCCCGCCAAAACGAGCGCCGCCCCCGCGACGCCAGCCGCCCACCCCGAGGAATCGCCTCTATCCCGGGTCCACCGTGCCAGGAAGAACATCGGGCGAGGTGCCCGAGGCAAGACCGTCCGGACCAGAGCGGCTCCAAGCCCCAACCCCGGACGCGACCACCGGAGCCGACGCTCCCCCTCAAAGCCGCTGCCCAGGCCCACCGCTCGCAACCCCCGTGCTCACCACTCGGCAGCCCAGCCCAGCCCAGCGACCCCGACACCAACCTTCGCCTGTCCCGCGAACATCTCCTCGCCACAGTCGAGGACATGCAGGGCGTGCCGCCTCTACCTGTGGTCCAGGTTCGTGCGAGAACCTCGCACGAACACGTCAGCAGAGCAGGACGGAGTTCCAGACAAAGGCTCAGCGGTGGGGCCAACCGGCGCGAGCGCGCCGCCGCAGGATGCTGCCTTGCTGAGCGAGCCGGACAGCGCCACAGAGCCGAAGTCAGGCACGCCGGCCAGCAGATGCAGTGACGCAACGCGCGGTCATGGCCGTCGCATCCGCGCCGCTACGCCTACCCCGCCCTGGGCGCGCCGCAGGGACACGGAGCTGTGGGGTTGCGGATCTGTGGGGACGCAGCCAGCCGCCGCCAAGCACCGCCAAGCGCAGTCAGACGCCGCCTGCTCGTGCCCCAAATCGCTGTGAGCCAGAGTGCCGAGGCTTCGCGGCCAGTAGACGGGCGCGTCTCGGCGCTGGGGGCTTGCCCCCGGAACCTGGGTGAGTCAGGGAGTCCTGGGCGGGTGGCCGGCGAGCGGGCGTGGCCCGGCCTCGTCAGCTTGTGCGGGAGCCGAGGGTTCGCGGCCAGTAGACGGGAGCGTCTCGGCACTGGGGGTCTGCCCCCGGCACCTGGGTGAGTCAGGGAGTCTTGGGCGGGCGGCCGACGAGCGGGCGTGGCCCGGCCTCGTCCGCCTGGGCGGAATCGGAGTGCGCAAGGGGGCTCTAGATGGGGGGGTTGCAGGTCAGTGTGATCTGGCGCTGTCCGCCTGTGTACGGAGTTGCTGTGGGCAAGAAGGTCGGCTGGGCGGGGGACCCGAGCTTCCTGGCAGGGGCGTGAGGCCCAGAGCGCGGTTTCGGCGGCGGGCGTTCGCGCCTTGCGGTCTGGGGAGTCGGGCCGGACCAGGGTCCCAAGGGATGCGTGGCCAGCGAGTTGGCGTGGCTCGCCATCGTCGGCGGATCGGCGGGGATAGGGGCCGTAGCCGGGTGGGGCGGCAGGGCAGGGTGGCTTGGTGCCGTCAGTCTGTGCGCGGAGTTGCTGTGGGCGGGGAGGTCGGTCGGGCGGCGAGGCCGAGCGGCTTGGCCGGGGCGTAGGGCGTGAGGCCGGTGGTGGGTGTTTGTGTTTTGTGGCCTGCCTGGGGGCTGGGGACGGTGTTCGGGAGGTGGTGTGAGAGTTGCTCCCCTCTGGGGGCCGCGGTTTTGCGGGCGTGGGAAACCGGTGGGTGCGGGGGGTAAAGGCCGGTTAAGGAGATGCGCCGATCGGAGCAGGTGAAGGGGGCATCTAGACTGGTTCGCGTGCCTCTCCGTGATGGACGTCTGAGCCACGACCTCGACCCCTCCGACCGCTCCCCGCAGGACGCCTGCGGTGTGTTCGGCGTCTGGGTCCCCGCTGACCAGGCGTCGCGAGCAGAAGTGAGCAAGCTCACCTACTTTGGCCTGTACGCGCTTCAGCACCGCGGGCAGGAGTCGGCCGGGATCGCGGTCAGCGACGGGTCCCGCATCGTCGTTTTCAAGGACATGGGCCTCGTCGCCCAGGTCTTCGACGAGTCGGTGCTGAACACGCTCCGTGGTCACATCGCCGTCGGACACTGCCGGTACTCCACGACCGGCTCGCCCACGTGGGAGAACGCGCAGCCCACCTTCAGGTCGACCGACTCGGGCGGGTTGGCGCTGGTCCACAACGGCAACCTGATCAACACGCCCGAACTCGCCGCGCGGCTGGAGCCCGGGGTGTTGACCGCGACCAGCGACACCGAGGTGCTGGCCGCGTTGCTCGCCACCGAGGGCAAGCGCGCGGAGACCTCCGGGGCGGTGGACGCGCGTGGTGACAATGGCCACACTTCCGCCCCGTCCGAAGATCTTCGTTCCCTCGGGCAGGGTGCCGCCTCGGTGAACGGTGGGGCCAGGCTCCTCCATGACGGTCACGATGAGCCGGTGGCGCGGGTCGACGAGGGGCCGTTGGCTGCGGCACGGAAGATCCTTCCTGCTACGCGGGGTGCCTACTCACTTGTCTTCATGGACGAGGGGACCCTGTACGCCGCGCGCGACCCCGAGGGGATCCGCCCGCTCGTCCTGGGCAACCTTGAGGACCGCGGCTGGGTGGTCGCGTCCGAGACCGCCGCGCTCGACATCGTCGGGGCCCGCTTCGTCCGCGAGATCGAGCCCGGCGAGATGGTCGCGATCAACGGCGATGGCGTGCACTCCGAGCGGTTCGCCGAGCCCCGGCCCAAGGGCTGCCTGTTCGAGTACGTGTACCTGGCCAGGCCGGACACCACGATCGCCGGACGCAGCGTCCAGGCCACCCGCGTCGAGGTCGGGCGCCGGCTGGCGCGCGAGCATCCCGTCGAGGCCGACATGGTCATCCCCACTCCGGAGTCGGGGACGCCGGCCGCGATCGGATACGCCGAGGCGTCCGGGATCCCCTACGGCCAGGGGCTGGTGAAGAACTCCTATGTCGGGCGTACCTTCATCCAGCCGTCCCAGACCCTTCGCCAGTTGGGCATCCGCCTCAAGCTGAACCCGCTGCGCGAGGCCATCGAGGGCAAGCGCCTGATCGTGGTGGACGACTCGATCGTGCGCGGCAACACCCAGCGGGCGATCGTCTCGATGCTGCGGGACGCGGGTGCGGCCGAGGTCCACGTGCGGATCTCCAGCCCGCCCGTCGCCTGGCCCTGCTTCTACGGGATCGACTTCGCCACGCGCGCCGAGCTGATCGCCGGGAACCTGTCGGTCGAGGAGGTCCGCGACTCCATCGGCGCCGACTCGCTCGGGTACATCTCGCTGGACGAGTTGATCTCCGCCTCGCACATCGCCAAGGACAACCTGTGCCGCGCCTGCTTCGACGGCGTCTACCCGATCGAGGTGGAGGAGGCGGCACGCGGGAAACACCTCCTTGAGGTGACCCGCTCCTGAGGGGCCACGGGCGGCTGTGGTCGATCTCCTTCCATGCCAGGGTGGGGGATCTGCCGGGTGATGGACTGGATGCGCAAGTGCACGTCGAGAGGACGAGATGACCTCGTATGAGGCCGCCGGAGTCGACATCGCGGCGGGAGAGCGTGCCGTCGAGTTGATGAAGGCCAGGGTCGCGCGGTCGCGGCGGCCCGAGGTCGTGGACGACGCCAGCGGGTTCGCGGGCCTCTTCGACGCGTCGGCGTTCCTGCGCTACCGGCGCCCGCTGCTCGCGACGTCCACGGACGGCGTCGGCACGAAGGTCGACCTGGCGCGGCGCCTCGGGGTCTACACCACCATCGGGCATGACCTGGTCGGCATGGTCATCGACGACCTGGCGGTGTGCGGCGCCGAACCGCTGTTCATGACCGACTACATCGCCTGCGGCAAGGTCGTTCCCGAGCGCGTCGCCGACATCGTGGGCGGGATCGCCGAAGCGTGCGCCCTCGCCGGATGCGCGCTGGTCGGCGGCGAGACCGCCGAGCACCCCGGGCTCCTCGAAGCCGACGAGTTCGACGTCGCCGGCGCCGGGACCGGTGTCGTCGAGGCGGACGAGCTGCTCGGGCCCGAGCGCGTGCGGCCGGGCGACGCCGTCATCGCGATGGCGTCGTCGGGGATCCACTCCAACGGGTACTCGCTCGTCCGCCACATCCTGGCGACGACCGATCTCACGCTGGAGTCCGAGCCCGCCGACCTCGGCCGGTCGCTCGGCGAGGAGCTCCTCACCCCGACCCGCATCTACGCCAAGGACTGCCTCGCCCTCACCGCGCTCGGCGGCGTGCGCGCGTTCGCCCACATCACGGGCGGCGGCCTGGCCGCCAACCTGGCCCGGTCCCTGCCCGCGACCGTGGACGCCGTGCTGCGCCGGTCCTCGTGGGAGGTCCCACCCGTGTTCCGGACGCTCCAAGCCCACGGGAACGTCCCCCAAGCGGAGATGGACAAGACCTTCAACCTCGGCGTCGGCATGGCCGCCATCGTCGCCCCCGACACGGCCGACGAAGCGCTCCGCGTCCTCGCCGACCGTGGCGTCCCCGCCTGGCAACTCGGTGAGGTCGTTCCGGGCACCGGTACCGCCCTCCTGTCCTGACGTCTCCCGTTTGGGGGGCTGTCTCGGCGGTGTGCCGTCGGTCGGCGCCACGTCGGTATCGCCCTCCTGCCCTGACGTCTCCAGCTTGGAGAGTCGTCTCGACAGTGCGTGGTCGGTCATCGCTGTACCGGTATCGCTCTCGTGTGCTGACGTTTCCCGTTTGGGGGCCGCCTTGGCGGCTTGTTGTCGGCCATCGCTGGCACCTCCGTTCTGCTGAGTTCGACGGCCTTGTGGGCGGATGGTCCGTTTGGGGCTCTTGGGCTGTGTGTTCGGTGTGAGGCGGCTTCTCGTGGCTGGTGTGCCGCAGGTCCTCGGCTGCTGTTGAGATCCCGGTCTCGGTGGGCGTGCGAGCTTGTCGGACCGTCCGGCTTCGGTTCGTTTCGCGGCCTCGGGGGTGCGCCGGTTGGGGGCGGGTGGTCTGTCGGCTTCATGCTCTTCTTGGCGGTGGGGGCGGGGAAGTGGAATCGCGTTCTGTGGATAACGCGCGAACTTCGGTGGTGGTGGGGACGTCCTAGTTGTGTGATCTTCATGCGGGGGCGGGCTGAGGGGGCTCAGGAGGGCGCGGGAAGGCTGCTGAGGCTCTGGGGATGGGTGAGGCGCTGGGCGGGGCCTCTGGGCGTTCTCGGCGGCCTTGGGGCGTACGCCGTGCTGGCGCCGATGGGGTGGGCGTACGCGGACACCGCCCGATATCGGTACTCGGTGGAGGGCGTGCCGGAGACGCCGGTCGCGCTGGTGCTGGGGGCCGGGGTCTGGAGCGGGCAGCCGTCGCCGCTGCTCGCGCGGCGGCTGGATCTGGCCGTGGACCTCTACCGGCGGGGCAAGGTCAAGGTGGTGCTGGTCTCCGGCGACAACCGGTTCCGGGGCTATGACGAGCCGACGGTGATGCGCGCCTACCTGATGGGGAAGGGCGTGCCCGAAAGCAAGATCGTCCGGGACTTCGCCGGGCTGGAGACGTGGGACTCCTGCACGCGCGCCAGACGGATCTTCGGCGTCACGAAGCTGACCGTCGTCACGCAGGACTTCCACCTGCCGCGGGCGGTCGCGCTCTGCCGGGCGGCGGGGATCGAGACCTGGGGCGTGGGGGACGACAGCATGGGCGGTTCGCGTACGCAGGCCACCGTGCGGGGTTACGTGCGCGAACCGCTCGCGATGCTGAAGGCGATGCGGAGCCTCACGCTACGGCCCGATCCGGCGCTGCTCGGCCGGAAGGAGCCGGGGGTGGAGCAGGCCCTGGCCTCCCCCTGAGGGGGCAAACAAACGCCACTGCCCGGGATCCGGGCAGTGGCGCCATGTCAGCCGGTCAACCGGAGGTGCCGTCCTTACGGTCCTCCGTGCCGTAGTCCTCTGCGAAGTCCGCGTACTTCTCGGCGAGCTCGTCATAGGAGTCGTCGCCGGAGTCGTTGACTCCCAGTTCGCTCTTCAGGCGGTCGAGGTCCGTGTTGCCGCTGTTGTACTTGAGCTGTCGGGCAACCTTTACCTGCTTGGCCTTGGCTCGGCCGCGACCCATTGGCTCGACCCCCTCGATGGTCAGGGCTTTCGTGGGCCCATCAACGCGCGCGTGTACCACACGAACCGGTGCCTGATGAGCCATGCGTCAGTCACGGATACAACCGTACCCGTTTTGCGCCCGGCTCGGTACATCGACGGTACGTGGCGGCGCTCATGTTGCTTGGAACACCAGTCTATCTAGGCCCTGGCTAGGGAAGACAGGGTCTCGTAACCCACCCGGACACTTAGATCACCAAGGCCGTCATGGGAAGTTTCGGACAGCCCATGACGGCCCCGTGATGGCCTCGTGACGGGTCGCTCAGACGAGGATGCCGCGCAACCGGCCGATCTCCGACATCCGGCGCTCGGCGAGCCGGTCGGCGGCGACCGCCGGGGGGACGCCCTCGTCGGCGGCGAGCGCGAAGATCTTGCGGGTGGTCTCGAAGATGCCGGAGGCGCGGGCCTTGGCACGGTCGAAGTCGAAGCCGTCGATCTCGTCCGCCACCTGGATCACGCCACCGGAGTTGACCACATAGTCGGGCGCGTACAGGACGTCCCGGTCGGCGAGGCTCTTCTCTATGCCGGTGTGGGCGAGCTGGTTGTTCGCCGCCCCGCAGACGATCCGGGCCTGGAGGGCGGGGACGGAGTCGTCGTTCAGGGAACCGCCCAGGGCGCACGGCGCATACACGTCGAGTTCCGTGCGGACCATGGCGTCCTTGTCCGGGACGACCTCCACTTCGGGGTGCTGCGCCCGGACGCGTTCGACGGCGGCCTCGTTCACGTCGCAGATCACGACGTCCGCGCCGTCATCGCGCAGGTGCTCGACCAGCCGGTGGCCGACCTTGCCGACGCCCTCGACGCCGACGCGGCGGCCATGCAGGGTGGGAGCGCCCCACACGGTCTCGGCGGCGGCGCGCATGCCCTGGAACACGCCGAACGCCGTGAGGATGGAGGAGTCGCCGGCCCCGCCGTGCGCGACCGTCCTGCCGGTGACGTAACGGGACTCGCGCGCGATGACGTCCATGTCCTCGCTGAAGGTGCCGACGTCGCAGGCGGTGTAGTAGCGGCCGTTCAGGGTCTGGACGAAACGCCCGTAGGCCCGTAGCAGCGCCTCCGACTTGTCCACCGCCGGGTCGCCGATGATGACGGCCTTGCCGCCGCCGAGGTCCAGCCCCGCCAAGGCGTTCTTGTACGCCATCCCCCGGGACAGGTTCAGGACGTCGGTGAGCGCCTCCTCCTCCGACCCGTAGGGGTAGAACCGGGTGCCTCCCAGGGACGGGCCCAGGGCGGTGGAGTAGATCGCGATGATGGCGCGCAGGCCGCTGGCCTCGTCTTGGCAGAAGACGACCTGCTCGTGTCGGGGTTCTGAGCCCTTGTGAGGCGACCCGAAGACATTAGGCACGGTAGTGCCCTCCTCTCTGTCTCTAGATCAGCCTAAGGGGGCTACATGCCTGGCCGCCTGCGTATGCGCGTTTCCTCCGGGACGTGATCAGAGACGGACGGGCGAGGTAACGCGCCCGTCTCGGTGGCCCTGACAGGCCCTCGCCGGGGCCAGTCTCATGTCACGATGCGGTTGTGTTTCCGTACGCCGCGTACCTGCGGGTATATGAGCCGGTGACCGCCTTCCCGCAACCCGCGCGGACCCTGTGGACGGCCTACGCGGACTCCAGACGGCGCCCGAGGCGGATCCACGCCCTCGCCGCGGAGCACCGGGAGGCGGCGCGGCGCCTCACCTCCGCGCCGCCCGAGGTCGTGCCGGACCGCGAGAGCCGCGACGCCTACGTCCGCCGCTCGGACGACATGATCTTCATCTGTCCCTGGGAGACGCGGCTGCGCTCCTGGCTGGCCTTCGAGCGCTTCCGGGACGAGCGGTCCGCGGGCGTCGCGGCGGCGTTCGTCCCGCCGACGGTGGCGGAGCGGGCGACGAGCGAGTTCGAGCGCTGGAAGCGGGCGGGCCGATCACTGCGCCCGCACATCCTGACGGATGTCTGGCATGTGCCGCTGGCCTGGTTCGTGCCGTTCGCCCGCTCGGAGCGGTGTCTGATGCTCGGCGCGCCCGGTACCGGATACCGGACGACGTCCGACGCTTTGCAGGAACATGCAGGTCATGGGCCTGCGACGGCCGCTCGTGCGCGTACGCTCATCTATGTCACCTCGATGGGCGAGGCCCGCCGCAGGGTCGCCTCGGCGCTGCCGGTGGTACGCGCCAACCTCGGCGAGGGGGCCGCGGACGCCGTCCCGCTGTCGGCCGGACGGCTGGAGGCCCTCGGCCGGTGGCTGGAGGAGTTCCATCCGCGGGCGCTGGTCGAGCTGGACTACGGCGGCCTCGTCCACCTCCTGGACGACCGGACGCTCCAGGCGGACGAGTCGGTGGCGGAGATGTCCGTGGCGCTCGCCGCGATGGAGCGCGGTGAGGCCGAGCTCGCCGTCGCGATGTACAAGCGGCTCCTCGCGCGCTGGAGGCCGGTCAGGGCCCTCGAAACGGCGAACTAAAACAAATTTCCCGAATCAGCGGGCGATACGACTATACGTGTCGCTAGAATCACGCAGCGTGACCCGCTGGCCATCGAAGACGCGCTGCTCCCGGCGTCCGCAGGGATGTTTGCACGCAACTACCGCCAGGAACTTGCTTGTTGCGCTGAGTGGTGGCAAGGTTACACGTTGTGATGTCATAGTGGCTCTTTCGGGCCATAGGGGACATCAGTGACACCGCGAGGATCAATCGCAGGATCGGTCCACGGAGGAGAGGCCGCAAACATGTCAGCACGTACGCCAGAGGCCGAGCCCCTGCTGACGCCGGCGGAGGTGGCGACGATGTTCCGCGTCGACCCCAAGACCGTCACGAGGTGGGCGAAGGCCGGGAAGCTCACGTCCATCCGCACGCTCGGGGGGCACCGCCGCTACCGCGAGGCAGAGGTGCGGGCGCTGCTGGCGGGGATCCCGCAGCAGCGGTCGGAGTAGCGACTCCGCTCGGAGTAGTCGCTCCATCCGGCGGCGTACCGCCGGAACCGCCGGTCACCCGGCGGAACGCAAGGGGGGTCAGGAGGCCCTTGGACGACCTCGCGCGTCCATGTTCGCGCGAGGACACGCCAGAGGTCTCCTGAACAACGGGCCGGGACCACGGTCATCCGAGAATCGCGGTCCCGGACCGGCATCGTTCGACCGGATGTCCCGTCCGCGACCAACCGCGGGCGGGACATCCGCACGCCCTCACCCGCCATCCGGTCACGTGGTCGCTGTGTGTGCACGGCCGGTGCGGCGGGGTAGGGCCGGCCTACCTCGGGGGCCACTTCTCGGTGGCGGGCGGGAGAGCGGAGGCGGCCGTGGGCCACATCTCGGCGCGGCCACTTGTGGGTGGCCGCGGTGGTGACGTCGTCTGACCTTCGGTCACGCTGTGCGGTCGCGTCTGTTTGCATGGACGCGTGTGGGTGTTCGTGGCCCATGGGACGTGAGTCGTCGAGTTTGGGACGCGGCGTCCACAAGAGGACAGATCTTCAGGGGCTCGGGTGGAGTTCCGCTCGGGCCAGGCGGTCGACGAGGGCACCGGTGTCGGGGTCGCGGCGACCGGCGGCGTCGAGCATGACCACGAGCTGGTCGGCCAGGAGTCCCTCCAGGTCAGGACGTGGGACGTCGCGGTTCTCCAGCCAGTCCAGGCAGGCGGTCTCCACGGCGGCCATCCAGGAACGCAGCGTGATGCGCAGGATGGGCTGCGGAGACGCGACTCCCAAGGAGTGGAGGATGCGGTCGAGAAGGAGTCGGCGGATGCCGTCGACGATTTCGCCCACTTCGCCGGAACGGTCGGCCGGGCCGCCGCGAAGGAGGGCGGTATAGCCGGCGGCGTGGCTTTCGACGAAGTCGAAGTAGCGTTCGAGAGAGATGCGCAGGCGGTCGAGGGGGGCGCCCTCGGCGGGGGGTTCGAGGAGGACCGACAGCCGCTTGGCCGCGCTTCCGAGAGCGGCCAGGTAAAGCTCGTACTTGCCGCCGAAGTAGTGGTAGACCAATGCGCGGGAGGCGCCGGCGGCGGCCGCGACATCGTCGATCGAGATGTCCTCGGGCGGGCGGGTGCTGAACAACTGCAGCGCCGCTTCGATCAGTTCGTCGCGCCGTTCGTCGACGCTGAGCCTGCGGCGTCCGGGGCGGGTGCCCTCCCGGCTCCGTGCCTTTCCACCGGCCACGGCATGATCTCCCACCTGGGCAGCGTATCCGAGCGTGAACGGCCACCCGCCGCCCGCGGGCGGGGCCCGGCGCCGTTTTCGCCGGGTCCTGATCACGCCAGAATACGGCTGTGGCCCGAAACACCATAGCCCCGAACTGCCATTCACGGATGCCCGTTACTGACTGTTGCGACGATATGGGGTGAAGCCGAGGCATCATGGCATCTCCTCCCGCGCGGAGGCGGGCGCGCCGAGACTTCCCTGCAGTGGATCCCCGGGGCGCCATCGCGGCAAGTCCTGCAGGCCCCCCTCCTGGACGGAGTGCCATGTCATCTGGTGAAGGAAGCCCCCCGCACAACAGGCCGGTGATGGGAGAAGGCGCGGTTCCCCCACCGCGCGACGGCGGCCCTCATTCGGCGCGCGGCGAAGGGAGGTCGGTACCCGCGCCCAAACCGACCATCCGCAACGTCGCCGAGCGAGCCGGCGTGTCCAAGTCGCTCGTGTCGCTTGTCATGCGGGGGTCACCCCACGTGAGCGAAAGGCGGCGGCAGGCCGTCCTCCAGGCGGCGCGGGAGCTCGGCTACCGGCCGAACGCCGTGGCGCGCAGCCTCGTCGAAGGACGGACGAGGCTGATCGGCGCCATCGTCGCCGACCTGCACAACCCCTTCTTCGCGGAGTTCCTCGACGGGTTGCAGGAGAGCCTGCACGGTGAGGGCCTGCGGATGCTGGTCGGCAGCGGGCGGTGGGATCCGCTGTTCGAGGCCGAGGCGGTGGAGGCGTTCCTGGAGATGCGGGTGGACGGCCTCGTGCTGCTCAGCGTCGTCCCCGAGTCGTTGAAGGAGGCCGCCGCCAGCGTGCCCGTGGTGGTGGTCGGCGAGCGCGACGTCGTCGGCGTCGACATCGTGGTGGACGACGACGAGCTGGGCGCGAGCCTGGCCGTCGACCACCTCGTCGAGCTCGGGCACCGGCGGATCGCGCACATCGAGGGCGCGCGCTCGACCACCGCGCGGTACCGGCGCGCGGGCTATGAGAAGGCGATGCGACGGCACGGCCTGACGGACGAGATCGTCGTCGAGCCCGGAGACTTCACCGAGGAGGGCGGCTACCGCGCCACCCGCGCGCTGCTGCGCCGCGACCCCCGGCCGACGGCGATCTTCGCGCCGAACGACCTGGTGGCGACGGGCGCGCTGTCGGCGGCCGACGAGCTGGAGACGCCGGTGCCGACGCAGTTGTCGATCGTCGGATACGACAACACGCACCTCGCGGCGATCAGGCACATCTCGCTGACCAGCGTCGACCAGCCGCGCCGGGACATGGGACGGGTGGCCGCCGAGCTGCTCACCGCGCGGATCGGCGACCCGTCGCGGATCGCGCGGCAGAACCTCGTGGTCCCGCACCTGGTGATCCGATCGACGACGGGCCCGGTGCCCGTCCTGTAGTGGCCACGGCCAGGTCCCGGTGCCACGGCCCGGCCCCGGTACCGACGGCCGGGTTCCCGGTGGTCACGGTCAGGCCCCCCGCCTCCTCCAAGCTCCCCATCTGTCGTAGGGGCCGCACGTGTTCCCGAGGTAGATCGTTCCTCGGACCGGTGCGCCCCGGGTAAGGGCCCGGCCAAGCCTGCCGTATTCGCCGGATCCCGGGCCGCCGCCGGAGGGTTAATGGACGCAACCGTTCGGCGGGGCCCGGTTCCGGCGCGGCCTCGGGTGAGGCCGCCCGTGTCGGCTCCGTCCTGCGTGACACGGGGAAGCTTCACCCAGGGGGGTCGGCTCATGCGTGATCCGGAATTGGTGTCGTGCGCGCAGCGCGCGGCGAACGAGTTGGAACGCGCGTGGACGGAGTGGCGGCATGCGCGCGGGCTCGCCGAGCAGGTCTCGGAGTCCGTCGCCAGCTACGTGGCCCACTCGATCGACCATCCGTGGGGGCAGCCCCGGGTGGTGCTGGGCCTGGACGCGGACGAGGCGCGCGCGCTCGCCGCGCTCCTCGGCAAGGAGGGCCCGCTCGGGTAGGCGGCCTGACGCGCTCGGGCAGGCGGCACGGTCCGCCCGGGTAGGCGGCAGGCCCACCCGGGTAGGCGGCACGGCCCGTTCGGGCGGGCCCGCCCGCCTGCGCCGCGCGTGGCTGAGTCCTGCCCATTTCGTGGAACTTCGTTTGACGAACCCGGGTCCGTGTGCAGACTGTCAGGGTCGGTCACGAAGTCGTCACGGAGGGCGGGGTCTGTGCGCATCCATCGAGGCGGCCCCGCGGCCGCCGGTCTCGCGCTGTGCCTCGGCGTCCTGGCGGCCTGCGGTGGATCGTCCGACGACGCCTCAGGCGACCCCGCCGCGCCCCCCACGGTGCGCGGGACGGCCCCGCAGAGCGCGACCGGCTCCGAGGGGCCGAGGTCCCCGGAGGGCTCGCCAGAGGGCTCCCTGGACGGCTCCGCCCTGCGCGGCAAGGTGATCGTGATCGACCCCGGGCACAACGGGGGCAACGCCTCGCACCCGTCCGAGATCAACAAGCAGGTGCCGATCGGGAACGGCAGCAAGGAGTGCGACACGTCCGGCACGAGCACGAACGCCGGATACGAGGAGCACGCCTTCACCTGGGACGTCTCGAACCGGCTCGCGAAGCTGCTGCGCGCCGGGGGCGCCAAGGTGACGCTGACCCGCAAGAACGACACGAGCGTCGGGCCGTGCATCACCGAGCGGGCGGCGGTCGGCAACCGGCTGCGCGCCGACGCGGCGCTGTCCGTCCACGCGGACGGGGCGTCCGCGTCCGGGCACGGTTTCCACATCATCGAGCCGATCGGCGTGAAAGGCCACAACACCGAGGCCGTCCCCGCCTCCCTGAAGCTCGGCCGGAACCTCCGGGACGCCTACCGCTCGGGCACCGACGTCCCGTACTCGAACTACATCGGGGAGAAGGGGCTCGACCGGCGCAGCGACCTCGGCGGGCTGAACCTGTCGACGGTGCCGAAGGTGTTCATCGAGTGCGGCAACATGCGCAACGCGGGCGACGCGGGCAGGCTGTCCAGCTCGTCGTTCCGGCAGCGCATCGCCGAGTCGCTGGCCAAGGGCTTCGACGCCTACTTCCGCTGACCGCGACGCCCGGCGGTTCCGCGGCGCCCCGTCCCCTGAACCGGGGCGCCGCGTGTCACCTCAGGGCTTCACCTCGCGCAGGCGCCCGGTCTCGACCTCGTAGACGAAGCCGCGCACCTGGTCGGTGTGCGGGATGAACGGGTCGGACGTGACGCGCCGGATCGACTGGCGGACGTCCTCCTCCAGGTCGGGGAACGCCTCGGCGGCCCAGTCGGGCTTGACGCCGGTCTCCCGCTGGATGTCGGCCTTGAACCCGTCGTCGGTGAAGGTCAGCATGCCGCAGTCGGTGTGGTGGATCAGGATGATCTCGCGGGTGCCGAGCAGCCGCTGGCTGATCGCGAGGCTGCGGCGCTCGCCCGCGGTGATCACGCCGCCGGCGTTGCGGATGACGTGGGCGTCCCCCTCGCTCAGGCCGAGGACCCCGTAGGGGTTGAGCCGCGCGTCCATGCAGGCGACGACCGCGACGCCCTTGCCGGGCGGGAGGGGCAGGTCGCCCTTGTCGAATGTGGCGGCGTATCGCTCGGCGTTGGCGAGGAGTTCGTCTGTCACGCTCATGGCGGCCTTCCGTTCGCTCGGGACCTCAGGATTTCCGATTAAAACGGTAGAGTCAATGGGTAATGACGCACCGTGATTTCCGGGCCCGCGGAGTGTCGGGAGCGGGCAGGATGGGCGGATGCCTGATCTTCGTGCGCCCCTGGAACGCGTCCGCGCCGTCCTGGACGGGGCGGGCTACACCGTGGACGGCGTGCGCGGACTGCTCGGGCCGGTGGCGGGCGGGGCGCTGGCGCGGGACGAGATCGTCCCGGCGCTGCGCGCCACCCGCGGCGGGTCGCCGCTGGAGGCGCTGACCCGGCTGTTCTGGCTCCAGGTCCCGGTGGCGGCGGACACCGTCCCGGTGGACGACCTCGTCCGCGCGGGCCTGGCCGAGGTCTCCGTGGACGAGGTGCGGCCGCTGCTCCACGTCGAGCCGCTCGAAGCCACCGGGCATGTCGGGTACGCCGTCTCGGATCTGAAGGTGCGGCCCGGATCCGGGGGCGTCGTGCCGTCCGATCATGTGGTGGGCGCGGGCGGCGCGTCGGGGAGCCTCGCCCGGCTGGTTGTCCACAGGGCTGTGGACAACGTGCTCGATCTCGGGACGGGATGCGGGGTGCAGGCGGTCCATCTGGCGCACCGCGACCCCGCCGCGCGGATCACCGCGACGGACGTCAACCCGAGGGCCCTGCGACTCGCCGCGATGAGCTTCGCGCTCTCCGGAGTGGAGGGCGCCGAGTTGCGCGAGGGGTCGCTTCTGGAGCCGGTGAGGGGGCGGCGTTTCGACCTGATCGTGTCCAATCCGCCGTTCGTCGTCGCGCCGTCAGGGGAGGGGGATCCGCGCTTCACCTACCGCGAGTCCGGGTTGCCGGGCGACGAGTTCTGCCGCCGGATCGTCACCGAGGCGCCACACCTTCTGAACGACGGCGGGCATGCACAACTGCTGGCCAACTGGCTGCACGTCGACGGGACGCCCTGGGAGGAGCGGGTCGGCGCGTGGGCGGAGGAGTCGGGCTGCGACGCGTGGATCGTCCAGCGGGACGTCCAGGACCCGGCGGAGTACGCCGAGTTGTGGCTGCGCGACTCGTGCGAGGCGGGGACCCCGGAGTACCGCGCGCGGTACGAGGCGTGGCTCGCGCATTTCGAACGCCGGAACGTGACCGGGATCGGCTTCGGCTGGATCACGCTGCGGCGCACCGGCGGGCGTCCGGGGGTGCGCGTCGAGGAGCTGCGGCACGCCGTCGAGCAGCCCGTGGGAGCCTATGTCGATCACGTGCTGGACGGCCTCGCGGCGGCCGCGGAGTTTTCCACAGGCTGTGGACGGCGGTTGCTCCGCGCGGCGGAGGGAATCGTCCAGGAGCAGATCGGCGCGCCGGGCGCGGAGGACCCGGAGCGGATCGTCCTGCGCCAGACCGGGCGGCTCGGGCGGGCCGCCGGCGTCGGGACGGTCGAGGCGGGGCTCGCCGGGGTCTGCGACGGCACGCTGCCGCTCGAACCGCTGCTGGACGCCATCGCCCAGCTCACCGGCATGCCCCCGGAGCAGGTGCGCGAGCACGCGCTGACCGTCCTGCCCGAGCTGATCGCGGACGGCTTCTTCGAGGTCCCGTAGGGGTCAGCCGCGGCGGGCGGCGGTGATCGTGCGGAAGGCGCTGCCGCGCAGGCGGCGTGCGAGGGCGCGGTTCACCCGGTGCGCCCACAGCGGCCCGCCGTAGATCATTCCCGTGTACGCCTGGACGAGGGTGGCCCCGGCCCGCACGCGTTCCCACACGTCGTCGGCGGTCTCGACGCCGCCCACCGAGATCAGGACGAGGCGTCCGCCGGTGCGGGCGTGCAGCCGGCGCAGGACCTCCAGCGAGCGCTCCTTGAGCGGGGCGCCCGACAGCCCGCCGGTCTCCTTGGCCAGGCCGGGTGCGCTGCGGAGCGCCTCGCGCCCGATCGTGGTGTTGGTGGCGATGATCCCGTCGAGCCCGAGGTCGAGCGCGAGGTCGGCGACGGCGTCGACGTCGTCGTCGGCGAGGTCGGGGGCGATCTTGACCAGCAGCGGAACGCGGCGCGCGGCGCACGCCCGGTCGGCCGCCTCGCGCACGGCGGTCAGCAGCGGCCGCAGGTGCTCGACGGCCTGGAGGTTCCGCAGGCCGGGGGTGTTGGGCGAGCTGACGTTGACGACGAGGTAGTCGGCGTGGGGGGCGAGGCGCTCGGTGCTCGCGACGTAGTCGGCCGCGGCCTCCGCCTCCGGCACGGCCTTGGTCTTGCCGATGTTGACGCCGACGATCGTCCCCGGACGCCGCCGCCGAAGCCGCAGCGCGGCGGCCTCGGAGCCCTCGTTGTTGAAGCCCATCCGGTTGATGACCGCCCGGTCGGGGACGAGCCGGAACAGCCTCGGGCGCGGGTTGCCCGGCTGCGCGCGCCCGGTGACGGTGCCGATCTCGACGTGGCCGAAGCCGAACGCGCCGAGCGCGTCGTAGGCGACGGCGTCCTTGTCGAACCCGGCGGCGAGGCCGAGCGGGCCGGGGAAGTCCAGCCCGAGCGCGCGGACGGCGAGCGCCGGGTCCCGGGGCGCGAGGACGCGGCGCAGCAGCGGCGCGAGGCCGGGCACGGCCTGGACCGCCCGCAGCGCGGCCAGCGTGAGGTGGTGCGCGGTCTCCGCCGGGACCCGCGTGATGACCAGTGAGAACAGGAGTCGATACATCGCCCGCCAGTATCCCAGCCGGTTCGCCCGGAAAGGTCAGTGGCCCCGGAAGGTGCGGCGCAGCGTCAGGCGGACCTCGCGGCTCGTCTCCCGCATGGTCGCGCGCACCGCCCGGACGGGGTCGCCGACGGTGACGCGCCAGCTCGTGCGGATGCCGTGCCCCACGGGGCGCAGCACGCTCGTCCTGACCCAGCGGGACGGTGCCACGATCAGGACGCGGCCCGTCCAGCGGAGGGGGACGGTGACGAACGTCCGCCAGAGCCAGCGCAGGAGCCGGGCCGCGAGGCGCCACGTCCCCCTGACGCCGTGTCCGATGGGGGTGAGCAGGTGCCGGTAGAGGGCACGTGCGGGCAGGACGAGCAGGTAGCGCGCCGGCAGGACGAACAGGACGTGTCCCAGCCACGCCAGGCCGCGGCCCAGCAACCGCCACGTCCATGCCACGGCGGATGCGAACGCCTTCCAGCCGCTGGCGAGCACGTCCCACACCGCGACGAAGAAGAGGCCGATTCCGCGCGCGACCCACGCGATGCCGCGGCCCACGGTCAGGAAGAGCCAGGCCAGACCGAGGAGCGGCGGACGCAGGACGTACCGCCACACCAGCACGGCGGGCAGCACCACCAGGACGCCGATCAGCCGGCCGACGACCGTCGCGATGCCCGATCCGAGCCAGGCCAGCCCGCGTCCGACCAGCCGGAGCGGCCGCAGCAGGACGAAGTCGAGCACGAGCGCGAGCCCGCGTCCGGTCATGGCGAGGAGGCGGCCCACCGGGAGGAGCAGCCGGCGGTAGAGCCATCGGGCCAGGTGCACGGCGCCGCGTCCGAGGAGCCGGAGGCCGCCGATCACGACCACGACCACCAGCCACCGCAGCGGCCGGGTGATGAGGAGGTCGAGCAGCCACGCCACACCCCCGCCGACCGCGCGGAAGACCGCCGCGACGCCGCGTCCGACGAGGCGGAGCAGGTCGTAGCAGAGCCGGAGCGGGAGCACGACCACCAGCGCGACCGCCCGCGCGGGCACGACGATCCACGCCGGACCCGTCGGCCCCGCCGAAGGTTCGCGCCGCATGCCGGGTGCGGGCGCCGCGCCCTTGCCGAGGCTGACGCGGTCGCCCTCGCGCGCGCCGCGGCCGTCCGTGGGGGGTCCGGCGGTCACCACATCGCACCTCGGGGCGGGTCGGGGCAGTTCGTCCGGAATGAGACCTGCTGGGAAGGCGAACGGTTCCCTCGCGCCGCCGTACCGGTCGAGCCGGTTGAGCCGGTCGTGCCGGTCGTGCCCCGGTCGCACCCGGTTTGAACCTGTCGGGTCCCCTCCACCGTACTGCTAGTTGATCAAGGAGGGCGGTGCGGCCGCTTCGCCTCGATCGCCGCAGGGACCCCGGCCGACCCGGGGCCCGCATCGACCTGGAGGACACGACATGGAATTCCCACGTTGGGCGATCCCCGCGGCGGCCGCCCTGACCGCGACCGGGCTGGTGGTCACCGCGTGCGGGCAGGAGAAGGCCGGGGCCCAGCGGAACGCGGCGGCGGGCACGAGGCAGAGCCCCGCCGCGGCCGCGACGTCCGCGGCGCCGAAGCCCGAGCCCGAACCGACGACGCTGGAGGTCGCGAGCGTCACCAGGCTCGGGAAGGTCGTCACGGACGGCCGGGGCATGACGCTGTACCGCTTCGACAACGACACCGCGCGTCCGCCCGCCTCCACCTGCGAGGGGGCGTGCGCCAAGGCGTGGCCGCCGGTGTGGGCGGGCGCGGCCGAGACCGAGGTCAAGGGCGTCCGGCGGTCGCTGGTGGGCAAGGTCAAGCGGCCGGACGGCAGGTGGCAGGTCACGCTCGGCGGCTGGCCGCTGTACCGGTTCGCCAAGGACGCGAGCCCCGGCGACGTGAAGGGCCAGGGCGTGGGCGGCACCTGGTACGCGGCGGCGCCGACCGGCAAGAAGGCCCTGACGGCCGCGCCCACCGAGAAGGCGCCCACCGAGAAGGCGCCCACCGGGAACAAGCCCGCGAACGACCGCTGGAAGGGCTGGACGGTCGTCAGGGCCAAGCGCGATCCGAGGCTCGGACTGATCATCACCGATGGGCGGGGCCGCACGCTCTACCGCTATGACAAGGACACCAGCAGGCCGCCGAACTCCGTCTGCTTCGGCGCCTGCAAGAAGGCGTGGCCGCCCGCCGTGTTCAACGGCTGGAAGCATCTGAAGCTGGAGGGCGTCAGCAAGAAGGCCGTCAACTTCATCGAACGCAAGGACGACGGGAAGTGCCAGCTCACGATCAACGGCTGGCCCATGTACTTCTACGAGAAGGACGCGCGTCCGGGCGACACCAAGGGGCAGGGCGTCGGCGGGGTCTGGTGGGCCACGACCCCCGAGGGCAGGAAGGTCATGTCCGCGACCGGCAACGGTAACGGTTACTGAATTCGGCCGTCCGCGTCCTGATCCGCCCCCACGGGCGAAGGCGCGGGAGGTTCGTGGGTCGGTCGGGGCCCGCGAGCCTCCCGCGTCTTCTTTGCTCTGCTTACGCCATCGACGTTCCCCCGAGTCCCCTTTATCGAAACAAGTCCGTATCCGTACCACTGGTATCCCGTGGTATGGGCGGGGACATTGTTAGGCGTGGGCCGCTTTATGATCACGATCCCTTTCCGGACCTCGACAGGCACCCGCTCCAGTGATCGAATGAACACGGTCCCGCCATGGATGCGGCCCGGCGAAGTGCCCGCGCTTGGTGGGTGGCTTCAGGAGGCCCGATGGTCGAGCGGATCGGACGACGACCCGGCCGCGTCATGCGCGCTGAACGGATCGCACGGAGGAGAGCCATTCCGCCCGACCGGCACGCCCCGCCCGACCGGCGCATGCGGCGGAGCCTCCCCGCGCTCCGCGCCGCCGTGGCCCTGACCCTGCTGGCCGGCGGCCTCGCCGCGTGCTCGGGCGGCGGCGGGGGAACACCCACGCTGAACTGGTACATCAACCCCGACGACGGCGGCCAGGCCAAGCTCGCCGCGTCCTGCACCAAGGCGTCCGGCGGCAAGTACAAGATCAAGACCTCGGTGCTGCCGAACGACGCGACGCAGCAGCGCGAGCAGCTCGTCCGGCGGCTCGCCGCGAAGGACTCCGGGCTCGACATCATGAGCCTCGACCCGGTGTTCGTCGCGGAGGTCGCCAACGCGGGGTTCCTGCGCCCGTTCACCGCCGCCGAGTCGAAGCAGTTCACCGACGGGGTGTTCCCGCCCGCCGTCCAGAGCTCGACGTGGGAGGGCAAGCTCTACGCGGCGCCCTTCTGGGCCAACACCCAGTTGCTCTGGTACCGCAAGTCGGCCGCGCAGAAGGCGGGTGTCGATCCGAGCGCGCCCGACTTCACCTGGGACAAGATGATCGACGCCGCCGTCCGGACGAACACGACCGTCGCCGCGCAGGGCAACCGGTACGAGGGCTACATGGTGTGGATCAACGCCCTCATCTCGTCCGCGGGCGGCCGGATCATCAGCGACGCCGAGAAGGGCGCCGACGCCACCATCGAGATCGACTCCCCGGCCGGACGCCAGGCCGCGACGATCATCCGCAAGCTCGCCCGCTCGAAGGCGGCGAGCCCGACGCTGTCCACCGACATCGAGGAGCAGGCGAGGTCGGTGCTCAACGGGTCGCGCGGCGGATTCATGATCAACTGGGGGTACATCTGGCGCGCCGAGAACGGCGACGCCAAGGCCGGGGTGATCAACAAGAACATCCCCGCCGACCTCGGCTGGGCCCGCTACCCGAAGGTGAACGCGAACCAGGACAGCAAGCCCCCGTTCGGCGGCATCGAACTCGGCATCGGCGGCTACGGCAAGTACCGCGACACGCTCGCGGTGGACGCGGTCAGGTGCATCACCACCCCCGAGAACATGAAGCAGTACATGATCGACACGGGCAACCCGGCGGCCCGCGCGGTGGTCTACGACGACCCGCAGATCAAGAAGGAGTTCCCGATGGCCGGGCTCATCCGGGACTCGATCAACGCCGCGTCGCCGCGTCCCATCACGCCGTACTACACCGACGTGTCCGGCGCCGTGCAGAGCCGCTGGCACCCGCCCGCCTCCGTCGACCCGAACTCGACGCCGCGCAGGTCCGAGACGTTCATCCGCCAGGTCCTGCGCGACCAGGCGCTGCTCTGAAGGGACGGATGATGGCCGCAGTACAGAGCGCGCCCGCCGCGACGAAACGCAGGGCGGGACGCGCGGAGCTGTCCGACCGGAGCCGCAGCGAGCGCCGCCTCGGGCTGCTGCTGTCGGCGCCCGCCGTGATCGTCATGCTGCTGGTGACCGCGTACCCGCTGCTCAACGCGCTGTACCTGTCGCTGTTCCGGTACCGGATCACCGCGCCCGACGACAAGAAGTTCGTCGGCCTGTCCAACTACTGGACGGCGCTGTCGGACCCGCTGTTCTGGCAGAACGTGTTCACCACGTTCATCATCACGTTCGCCACCGTCGCCGTGGAGCTGGTGATCGGGTTCGGGCTGGCGATGGTGATGCACCGGGCGCTGTTCGCGCGGCGCACCGTCCGGACGGCGATCCTGCTCCCGTACGGCATCGTCACCGTGATCTCGGCGTTCGCCTGGCGGTACGCCTTCGACCTCCAGTCGGGGTTCGTGAACTCCTGGTTCGGGCTCGGCGACTACGCCTGGTTCTCCGGCCGCTGGTCGTCGCTGTTCGTGATCGTCCTGTCGGAGATCTGGAAGACGACGCCGTTCGTGTCGCTGCTGCTGCTCGCCGGGCTGGCGCAGGTGCCGAACGACCTCGGCGAGGCCGCGACCGTGGACGGCGCGACCGCCTGGCAGCGGCTGCGCCGGGTGACGATCCCCAACATGAAGGCCGCGATCCTCGTCGCGGTGCTGTTCCGCACCCTGGACGCGTGGCGGATCTTCGACAACGTCTACATCATGACCTCCGGCCAGCAGAAGACGCAGACGCTGTCGTTCCTCACCTACCAGCAGACGATCACCCGGACCGCCATCGGCCTCGGCGACGCGGTCGGCGTGCTGCTGTTCCTGTCGGTGGTCCTGATCGCGGTCGTGTTCATCCGCGGGTTCCGCGTGGACCTGTCCCAAGTGCGAGGTGACCGGTGATGGAGAGCGCCCGTTCCAAATGGCTGTGGATCGTCGCGTCCCTGCTCATCCTCGTCTGGACGGTCTTCCCGATCCTGTGGATCGTGATGCTGTCGTTCAAGCAGCCCGGTGAGATCGGCAACCAGAAGGGCTTCCTGCCCCACCACTGGACGTGGGACAACTACCGCACGGTCTTCAAGACCGACCTGTTCACCTCGGCGCTGATCAACTCGATCGGCATCTCGGTGATCGCGACGTTCGTCGGCGTGGTGTTCGCGACGCTCGTCGCCTACGCGATCGCCCGGCTGGATTTCCCCGGCAAGAAGCTGATCCTGTCGTTCGCGCTGGCGATCGCGATGTTCCCGGTCGTCTCGCTCGTCGGCCCGCTGTTCAACCTGTGGCGCGACATCGGCCTGTACGACACCTGGCTCGGCCTGATCATCCCCTACATCTCGTTCGCGCTGCCGCTCGCGATCTGGACGCTGTCGGCGTTCTTCCGCGAGATCCCGTGGGAGATGGAGCAGGCCGCGCAGGTCGACGGCGCCACCGCCTGGCAGGCGTTCCGGAAGGTGATCGTCCCGCTGGCCGCGCCCGGCGTGTTCACCGCCGCGATCCTCACCTTCTTCTTCTGCTGGAACGACTTCGTGTTCGGGATCTCGCTGACCTCCTCCGACAACGCCCGTCCCGTCCCGGCGGCGCTGGCGTTCTTCACCGGCGCGTCGCAGTTCGAGCAGCCCACCACCGCCATCTGCGCGGCGGCGGTCGTCGTGACCGTCCCCGTCGTCGTCATCGTCCTGGCGTTCCAGCGCCGCATCGTGGCCGGGCTGACGTCCGGCGCCGTCAAGGGCTGAGCCCACCGGGATTAGGGAGAACCATGGCCGCCATCACCATGAAGAAGATCGTCAAGAGGTACGGTGACGGTTTCCCGGCCGTGAACGAGGTGTCCCTGGACGTACGGGACGGCGAGTTCATGATCCTGGTCGGGCCGTCGGGCTGCGGGAAGTCGACGCTGCTGCGGATGATCGTCGGGCTGGAGGACATCACCTCCGGCGAGATGGTCATCGGCGACCGCGTCGTCAACCGGGTCGCGCCGCGCGAGCGGAACCTGTCGATGGTCTTCCAGAACTACGCGCTGTACCCGCACCTCACGGTCTTCGAGAACATCGCGTTCCCGCTGCGGCTGGCGAAGACGCCCGACGCGGAGGTGAAGCGCCGCGTCAACGAGACGGCCGAGCTGCTGGAGCTGACCGAGCACCTGGAGCGCAAGCCCGCGAACCTGTCGGGCGGGCAGCGGCAGCGCGTCGCGATGGGCCGCGCGATCGTCCGGCAGGCCGACGCGTTCCTGTTCGACGAGCCGCTGTCGAACCTGGACGCCAAGCTGCGCGGCCAGATGCGCACCGAGATCTCCCGGCTCCAGCGGCGGCTCGGCGTCACGACCGTCTACGTCACGCACGACCAGACGGAGGCGATGACGCTCGGCGACCGCGTGGCGGTGCTGCGCAAGGGCGTCCTCCAGCAGGTCGGGAGCCCCCGCGAGCTGTACGAGCAGCCGGTCAACCTGTTCGTCGCCGGGTTCATCGGCTCGCCGTCGATGAACTTCCTGCCCGCCTCCGTCGACGGGACGACGCTGGAGACCCCGCTCGGCCGCTTCGAGGTGCGCGACGAGCGCAAGGCCGCCGCGCTGGAGGGCCGCGAGGTGGTGCTCGTCGGCATCCGTCCCGAGCACTTCGAGGACGCCTCGCTCGTCAGCGAGGAGAAGAAGGCGCACGGCAGCGTCGTCGCGGCCCACGTGGACGTGACCGAGTGGCTGGGCAACGAGCTGTACGCCTACGTCCCCTACGAGGCCCCGGACGACCTCGCCGCGCAGCTGCGCGAGCTGTCCCGCGAGCTCGACGGCGACCAGCTCCGCACGCAGGCCGTCGTCGCGCTGGACGCCTCCAGCCCGATCACCCCCGGGCGCGACGCCGAGCTGTGGATCGACACGTCCCGCATCCACATCTTCGACCCGTCCACGGGTGACAACCTGACCCGCGACGAGGAGCACGTCGCCGAACTCGGACGGCTCGGCGAGGAGCACCGCGAGGCCAAGCGCGACGCCCAGCGCCACGCGGAGCGGCCCGCACCGGAGGCGTCCACCTCGGAGGCGTCCACCTCGGAGGCGTCCACCTCGGAGGCGTCCGCGCCGGAGGCGCCCACCGAGCCCTGACCGGCCGTTCCTCCCCGTTGATCTTGTCTGGCACGATCGGGGGCATGACTTCCGGGGACATGTACGAGCGCTTCGCCCACGAGTACGCCGCCCACGCCGAGGACAGCGCCTACAACGCCTACTACGACCGGCCCGCCCTCCTCGGCCTGGCGGGCGACGTCGCGGGGCTGACGGTCTTCGACGCGGCGTGCGGCCCCGGCCTGTACGCACGCGAACTCCTGGACCGGGGAGCGCGCGTCCTCGGCTGCGACGCGTCCCCGACGTTCGTCGAGCTGGCGCGCGAGCGCACCGGCGGCCGGGCCGACCTGCGCGTCCACGACCTGACCAAGCCCCTGACCTGGGTCGAGGACGGCACGGCCGACCTGGTCGTGCTCGCGCTGGCCGTCCACTACTTCGACGACCGCGTCGCCCTGCTGCGCGAACTCCGCCGCGTCCTCACCCCGTCGGGCGCGCTCGTCCTGTCCACCGAGCACCCGATGGCGACATGGTTGCGCCTGGGCGGCTCCTACTTCACGACCGAGCCCGTGGAGGAGTCCCTCAGCGCGGAGCACGAGTGGCCCATCCGCGCCTGGCGCCGCCCCCTCACCGTCACCGTCGCCGAGTTCCGCGAGGCGGGCTTCTACATCGACGAACTCCTGGAACCCCGTCCCGCCCCCGAAATGGCGACCCGCTACCCCGACGACCACGCGCGCCTGGAGCAGTCCCCCGGCTTCATGGCCTTCCGCCTGCGCCCCCTACCGTGACGGCGCGGGGATCTTGCCTATGCCGAGGGCGTTCTCGCTGGGGAGCAGGCCGGATTCGAGTGCCTTGACCAGCAGCGGCGTGGTCAGTTCGGCCAGGCGGGCGGCCTTGTCGGCGCCCAGGGCCTGCCAGGGCGCGTAGGCGAGGTCGTCGGTGGTGCGCTCGACGTCGTCGCGCAGCGCGCGGAGTCCGTCGGTGGCGGCGCCGGCGGGGGTGAGGAGGCCGCGGCCGATGAGGCGGTCGCGGGCGGCGGTCCATTCGGCGTCCGTCCAGCCCCGGGTGGCGAAGGTCGCGGGGGACGCGGCGCCGATCGCGGCGAAGGAGACGAGGGCCTCGGCCGGGTCGAGGCCGGCGGTGAGCAGGGCGGCGATGTGGCCGTCGCCGCGGTGCTCGCGCAGGATGCCGATGGCGTGCCAGAGGACCAGGTGCGGCTCGTCCGGCCAGGGGACGGCGGCGTAGGCGGCGGCGAGCGGGCGGCCCGCCAGGGGGGCCGCGAGCGCGGCCTCGCGGGCGAGGTCGGCCGCCTCGGAGAGTTCGCCGACGGCGTCGCCGAGGAGGGTGCGGTAGAGGCGGTCCACGACGCGGGTGCGGGCGGCGAGGACGCGGTCGGGGGACGCGGTCTCCCAGTCGGCCGGGAAGTGCGCGGCGATCAGGCGCGGGCTGAAGCTGTAGAAGGCGGACGCCACGCGTTCGGCGCCCACCGCGCCGAGGGGTGCGGCGCGCCAGGCGAAGTAGCTCGCCCAGCGGTCCTCGCCGTCGAAGCCGAGGGCGGCGGCCTCGGCGAACATCTCGGGCGCGTACCAGAACGGGGCGTGGACGGGTTCGAGTTGGTGCCACATCCGGCGGGCCAGGCTCGGGTCGGTCATGTCGGGCTCCTCAGGTCGGCTGGGCACAGCATCGCATGATCGTTATGGGGCGCTCGCGGGGGCCTCGACCTGTGATTCTCCGTCCGGGTGAGCAATCGGCGACGCGCGGTTTACTTTTGGCGCAATCGGCGGATGGGACGTTAAGTCATACCGTAGGCTCCGCCCCAGAGCCCGACCTGGAAGCCCTCGAACGCACCGCCGAAACCGTCCGCCGCTCCGACCCGCCGCGCGCCCCGTCGGGTCGGTTTGGAGCGGTCCCAGACCGTCAGCGACCCGTCCCGGGCCGCCGGTGGTCCGGTTCCGCCCGCCGGACGGCGCCTGCCCACCGGACCCCCTGTGGCCCGGGCCCGCCGCTCGCCCGCGCGGGGCCGGTGCCGCCCGGTACCCGTGCCGCCGAGCGTGTCCCGGAAAGGTCAAGATCAAGTCGTCCGGCGCGTTGCCCGATCACTTACCGCAGGTGAATGATTGCGATGCGCTTCCGACCCTCTGTGTGGTGATGCAGTGAATCTCGGCACGACGGACCCAGGCTCCCGCGACCGTGGCGGCCCTCGGCGGGCCGCGACGTGAGCGGGATGGAGCGGCTCGGCGACCCGCTCGGTTTCACCGCCGACCCGGAGGAGGCGCGGCGGGCGCGGCGCACGGTCCGGGAGCGGGCGGGCAAGGTCGTCGCCGACCCGGCGCTGCTCGACGACGTCGAGTTGATGAGCGCCGAGGCCATCGCGAACGCCGTCCTGCACGGGACCGGGCTCATCAGGGTGACCGTGGAGACCGACGGGCGGCGGCTGCGCGTGGAGGTGGCCGACGACGGTCCGGCGGGCGCCGACCAGCACCGGCGGTGCCGCCTGGACCACGGGCGCGGGCTCACCGTGATCGACGCGCTCGCCGAGGAGTGGGGGCTCGACCAGACGCCCCGCCGCACCCGGCTCTGGTTCGAGGTCGACGCCGCCAGGGTGTCCGCGGGGGCCTGAGACCGGGGGGCGGCGGGCAGATCGTCTCCTGGGCGGCGGTTCGTCCGGCATGGGTAGTCTGGATCGACCATGGAGACGACGTCCGGCGGGTTGCGCGAGCGCAAGAAGGAGGCGACGCGCGAGGCGCTGCACGACGCCGCGATGCGCCTCGCCGTCGAGCACGGTCTCCAGGAGGTCACCGTCGAGGCGATCGCCGACGCGGCCGGGGTGTCGCGGCGCACGTTCTCCAACTACTTCGGCGGCAAGGAGGAGGCGCTCCTCTACGGCGACGAGCGGCGCATGCAGAACCTGCTGGAGCGGTTCATCGCGCGCCCGTGCGACGAGTCGTCGTGGGCCGCGCTGCGCGGCTCGCTGCACGCGATGCTCGCCGAAGAGGGCGAGCGCGATCCGCGCTGGGTGGCGCAGGCGCGGCTGGCGCGCGAGCACCCCTCGGTGATGGCGCAGCAGCTCGCGCACTGGGCCTCGCTGGAGCGCACCTTCGCCGACCTCATCGCCGTGCGGGACGGCCTCCCCTCCGGCGGCGCCCGCCCCCGCGCGATGGCGGGCGCGTTCATGGCCGCCCTGCGCATCGCCGCGATCGTCTGGACGGACGAGCGGCCGCCCCGCCCGCTGGCCGAGATCGCCGACGACCTGCTGCAGGAGATGGCCCGGCCGTTCGGCTGAGGGGTCAGGGCCGCGGGATGTTGCGCAGGTTGCTGCGGGCCAGGTCCAGCATCCTGCCGACGCCGCCGGTCAGGACGGTCTTCCCGGCGGCCAGCGCGAAGCCCCTGATCTGCTGCGCGGTGACGCGCGGCGGGATGGACAGCGCGTTCGGGTCGGTGACGACGTCCACCAGGTAGGGGCCGGGCGAGGCGAGCGCCCTGCCGAGCGCGCCGCGCACGTCGGACGGGCGCTCCACCCGCGCGGACTCGATGCCCGCCGCCTCGGCGATCGCCGCGTAGTCGACGGCCTCGTGGTCGGTCTCGAACGAGGGCAGGCCGTCCACCAGCATCTCCAGCTTCACCATGCCGAGCGAGGCGTTGTCGAAGACGACGATCTTCACCGGCACGCGGTGCAGCCGCACGGTGAGCAGTTCGCCGAGCAGCATCCCGAGGCCGCCGTCGCCGGAGACCGAGATGACCTGGCGGCCGGGCGCCCCGTACTGCGCGCCGATCGCGTGCGGGAGGGCGTTCGCCATGCTGCCGTGCACGAACGACCCCATCACGCGGCGCCGTCCGTTGGGGGTGATGTAGCGGGCGACCCACACGTTGCACATGCCGGTGTCCACGGTGAAGATGGCGTCTTCCGCGGCGAGGTCGTCCAGGACGCTCGCGACGTATTCGGGGTGGATCGGAATGTGCCGGTCGATGTCGCGCGTGTACGCGGAGACGACGTTCTCCAGGGCACGCGCGTGCTTGCGCAGCATGTCGTCCAGGTAGGAGCGGTCGTGCTTCTGCTCCACCTTC
This sequence comes from Actinomadura sp. NEAU-AAG7, assembly GCF_018603865.1. Taxonomy (NCBI): domain Bacteria; kingdom Bacillati; phylum Actinomycetota; class Actinomycetes; order Streptosporangiales; family Thermomonosporaceae; genus Actinomadura; species Actinomadura sp. NEAU-AAG7. Next base: position 160,105 of record NZ_JAHFZY010000001.1, on the reverse strand, counting down.
TCCAGGACGAGCCGGAGCGTCTCCCCGATGTCCCCGTGCACGGCCAGGTCCAGGGGTGTGCGGCGGCCCAGCCGGGACGGGTCGTCGTCCACCTGGATGGTGTTCTTGCCGGGCAGGAACGGGTCGTAGGGGAAATCGGTGCCGAGCAGCAGGACGAGGTCGGCCTCCTGCGTCGCGTCGTAGCACGCGCCGTAGCCGAGCAGCCCGCTCATACCCACGTCGAACGGATTGTCGTACTGGATCCACTCCTTGCCGCGCAGCGCGTGCCCGACCGGCGACAGGACCTTGTGCGCCAGCGCCATCACCTCCGCGTGCGCGTTCCTGACCCCCGCGCCGCAGAACAGCATCACCCTGCGGGCCCGGTTCAGCGCGCCCGCCAGCCGCTCCACCTGGTCGGGCGGCGGACGCACCACGCCCTTGCGGACGAGGAGGTCGTGCTCGCCCGTGGGCTCGGTCGCGTCCCGGCTGGCGATGTCGCCCGGCAGCGTCAGCACGGCGACGCCGCCGAGCCCGACCGCGTGCTGGATCGCGGTCCGCAGGATCCGGGGCATCTGCGCCGGGCCGTTGATCATCTCGCAGTAGTGGCTGCACTCGGCGAACAGCCGCTCGGGACGGGTCTCCTGGAAGTAGCCGCTGCCGATCTGCGTGCTCGGGATCTGCGAGGCCAGCGCGAGCACGGGCGCGCCGGAGCGGTGCGCGTCGTACAGGCCCTGGAGCAGGTGCGTGTTGCCGGGCCCGCAGCTTCCGGCGCACACGGCGAGCCGTCCGGTGGTCTGCGCCTCGGCCGCCGCCGCGAACGCGCCCGCCTCCTCGTTGCGGACGTGGACCCAGTCGATGCCGTCCGTCCGGCGGACGGCGTCCACGACGGGGTTGAGGCTGTCGCCGACCACCCCGTAGATCCGCCGCACCCCGGCCTGCCGCAGCACCTCGATGAACTGGTCGGCGACCGTCGCCATCGTCCCCCCACGTCCCCGGTGATCGTCAGAGGGGAGATGCCCGGGGACCGCCACGGTGAACCCGCAGGTAATCAAAATGTGAACCAATTAGATCCGGCGGGACTAGGGTGGCGTCATGGACGCTGATGGCGACGCGGAACTGGACTTCTGGTCGTTCGTCGACCTCGCCGGCCGCCGTCTGTCGGAAGAGTTCGGCTTTCCGCACCGCGCCGCCACACGGTTGTTGCTGACGCTCAACCGGGCGTCCGCGATCGTCACCTACGACCTGGAGTCCACCGTGCACCGCCCGCGCGGGCACTCCTGGTCGGCGTTCCGGCTGCTGTTCGTCACCTGGCTCGCCGGGCCGCTGGAGCCCGGACGCGCCGCCACGCTGGCCGGGATGAGCAGGGCGGCCGTCTCCAACCTCGCCAAGACCCTCGTCGCGGACGGGATGATGGTCCGCACGCCCGGCGAGCGCGACGGCCGGTCGGTGATCCTGTCGCTGACCGATCAGGGCGGCAAGGCGATGCTGGACATCTTCACCGGGCAGAACGAGCGCGAGCGGCAGTGGGCGAGCGTGCTGACCGAGGCCGAGCAGCAGATACTGATCATGCTGCTGGACAAGCTCATCGCCGGGCGCGACCGGTTCGACGTCCGCGAGCGCAGCTAGCCCGGCGGGCGGCCGGCCCGGGGGGCGACCCTTCCCTGATCCCGACCGGCGTCGTAATGTCGACGCAAAGTAGTAAACACGTTAATCATTTGCTGGAGGCGAACGAGACCATGGCCCACTACCGCCGGGCCGGCGACGTACCGCCGAAGCGCCACACCCAGCACAGGGACGGCGCGGAGCGGCTGTACTTCGAGGAGTTGATGGGCGAGGAGGGCTTCTCCTCGGACTCCTCCCTGCTCTACCACCGGGAGATCCCCTCGGCGATCGTCGACTCGCGCGTCTGGGAGACCCCCGACGCCGCGACGACGCCGAACCACCCGCTCAAACCGCGCCACCTCAAGCTGCACGAGCTTTTCCCCAAGGAGACCTGGAGCGAGACCGACACGGTGACCGGGCGGCGGCTGATCCTCGGCAACGCCGACGTCCGGCTGTCCTACGCCGTCTCCAGCGCCGCGTCCCCGCTGTACCGCAACGCGACCGGCGACGAGATCGTCTACGTCGAGTCCGGCAGCGCGACGGTTGAGACGATCTTCGGCGCGCTCTCGGCGCGGCAGGGCGACTACGTGGTCATCCCCACGTCCACGACGCACCGGTGGCTGCCCAACGGCGACCTGCCGCTGCGCACCTACGTCATCGAGGCGACCGGGCACATCACGCCGCCCAAGCGGTACCTGTCGCGCTTCGGCCAGTTCCTGGAGCACGCCCCCTACTGCGAGCGCGATCTGCACGGCCCCGGCAACCCCATCCAGGTGGACGGCAGCGACGTCGACGTCCTGGTCAAGCACCGCGGCCCCGGCGGCGTCGCCGGCACCCGGCTCACCTACGCGCGGCACCCGTTCGACGTCGTCGGCTGGGACGGCTGCCTGTACCCGTTCACCTTCAACGTCGACGACTTCGAGCCGATCACCGGCCGCGTCCACCAGCCGCCGCCGGTGCACCAGGTGTTCGAGGGGCACAACTTCGTCGTGTGCAACTTCGTCCCGCGCAAGGTGGACTACCACCCGCTGTCCATCCCGGTGCCCTACTACCACTCCAACGTGGACTCCGACGAGGTCATGTTCTACTGCGGCGGCGACTACGAGGCCCGCAAGGGGTCGGGCATCGGGCAGGGCTCGGTGTCGGTCCACCCCGGCGGCCTCGCGCACGGCCCGCAGCCCGGCGCGTACGAGCGCAGCATCGGCGCCGAGTTCTTCGACGAGCTGGCCGTGATGGTCGACACCTTCCGTCCGCTGGAGATCGGCGAGGGCGGTCTGGTCAGTGAGGATCCCGCATACGCGTGGACCTGGGCGAGGCGGTCATGACCGAGCCCCTCGCCGCCGTGGCCCCCGCCATCGAGCCTCCCGCCCTGTTCACCGGGCTGTGCGACGACGCGGCCGTGTTCCCGCCCGGCCTCGCGCCGCTGGCGGAGGCCGTTCCCGCGCACCGCCGGCACCGCGCCGCCGCCTACGCGCCGATGGTCGGCCCGCTCGTCCTGCCGGTGAACGCGCTGGGCGACCTCGGCCCGATGCTGCGCGAGAAGATCGGCATCTCGGTGACCGCGCCCGGCGGCCCCGACGACGTCACCGAGACCTTCGCCGCCGCGTCCGGGATCCCGGTCGAGCTGCACGGGATCGAGGTCGCCGTCCCGCCCGGCATGTCCCCGGGCGACTTCTTCCGCGCCCTCGACCGCGCCCACGCCGGACGCGAGGACGTCCCCGTCTGCGTCGAGGTGCCCCGCGACGAGCGCCGTTCCGAGATCATCCGGGGCCTCGCCGCGACCGGCCACCGCGCGAAGTTCCGCACCGGCGGCGTGACGGCCGACCTGTACCCCTCCGTGGAGGAGCTGGCCGACGCGATCAAGTCGGCGGTCATCGCGGGCGTGCCGTTCAAGGCCACGGCGGGGCTGCACAACCCCGTCCGGCACACCGAGCGCGCGACGGGCTTCGACCAGCACGGCTACCTGAACATCCTGCTCGCCACCGACGCGGCGCTGGACGGCGGCACCGCCGCCGAGCTGGCCAAGATCCTCGACCAGCGCGACCCGTTCTTCGTCGCGGGCGCCGTCCCCGCGCTCGCCGACCGGGCCGCCGAGATCCGCTCGGCCTTCCTGTCCTTCGGGACGTGCAGCATCGCCGAGCCGCTGGGCGACCTCGCGGGTCTCGGCCTACTCCCAGACGAGTTCTTCCAGGAGGATCTGTGACCCGTATCGCGATCCCGGCGGATTCTCCGTTCGGCCTCGCCAACCTGCCCTACGGCGTGTTCTCGACACCGGGGCTCTCACCCCGCGTGGGCGTCCGCGTCGCGAACACGGTGGTCGACCTGGCCGCCGCGCTCGGCGACGACGTCTTCGCCCGGCCGTCGCTGAACCCGTTCATGGCGCAGGGATACGGACGGTGGGTGGAGGTCCGCGAGCGGATCATCGACCTGGTGTCGGGGGACGTGCCGGGCTCGGCCGTCCACCCGGTCGGCGCGGTCACCCCGCACCTGCCGATCGAGGTCGCCGACTACGTCGACTTCTACGCCTCCGAGCACCACGCCTCCAACCTCGGACGCCTGTTCCGCCCGGACTCCGAGCCGCTCATGCCGAACTGGAAGCACCTCCCGGTCGGCTACCACGGACGCGCCGGGACGGTCGTCGCGTCCGGCACGGACATCGTCCGCCCGAGCGGCCAGCGCAAGGCGCCGTCCGAGGACACGCCCTCCTACGGCCCGTCCCGCCGGTTGGACATCGAGGCGGAGGTCGGCTTCATCGTCGGCACCACCTCCCCCCTGGGCACACCCGTCCCCACGGACGAGTTCTCTGAGCACGTCTTCGGGGCCGTCCTGCTGAACGACTGGTCGGCGCGTGACATCCAGGCTTGGGAGTACGTCCCGCTGGGGCCGTTCCTGGGGAAGAGTTTCGCGACGTCCATCTCCCCTTGGGTCGTCCCCCTCCTCGCGCTGGAATCGGCCCGCGTGGCCACTCCGCCGCAGGACCCCGAGCCTCTCCCGTACCTCCAGGAGAAGAACGCATGGGGGCTCGACCTGAACCTCGTCGTCGAGTGGAACGGCCAGGTCGTGTCCCGTCCGCCCTACCGGGAGATGTACTGGTCGCCTGCGCAGATGCTCGCGCACATGACGGTGAACGGCGCCTCGTCCCGCACCGGCGACCTGTTCGCGTCCGGGACGGTGTCGGGCCCCGAGAAGGACCAGCGCGGCGCGTTCATCGAGCTGACCTGGGGCGGCAAGGAGCCCGTCGAGGTGAACGGCGAGCCCCGCACCTTCCTTGAGGACGGCGACGAGGTCACGATCTCCGCGACCGCGCCGGGCGCGTCCGGCGCCTCGATCTCCTTCGGCGAGGTCCGGGGCCGCGTCCTGCCCGCACGCTGAACCGCCGGGCCCGGTCGGCGACCGGGCCCGGCGGTCAGTCGGTGCAGACGGTGCCGGGCGCGGGCAGCACGAGGTCGGTCAGGTACCGGTTGGTCGCGTCCCGGACGCATGCCGACGACAGGAACATGCTGTAGTCGTCGCCTTCCCGGCTCAGGACGACGCTCCCGGGCAACTGGCCGGCGAACGCCCGGCCCGCCGAGTGCGGCGCGTGCGCCTGGTGCGTCGACTGGACGACCAGCGCCTTCGGGCCCTGCGGGACCTTCCCACCGGCACGCGCGGGCTTGGCGGGCACCGGCCAGCCCACGCACCCGATGAGCTTGGCCCAGCCCGACACGGCCCCGCCGAGATGAGGCGAACGCGCCTTGAGCGCCTTCTGCGCCCGCTCGGCCTGCTTGAACGTCCGGATCTGCCGGGGCGTGTCGAGGCACCCGCCTACCTGCTCCTGGACGGGGTCGAGCGTCCGGTCGGCCGCGGTGGCGAACCCCGACGCGTCCCCGCCCCGCGCCTTGGCGATCGCCCCCGCGAGCCGGGGCCAGAAGAATCCCTTGAGGTCCAGGCTCTCCTGCGTGGCCTCGCGGATGTCCTCACCCGTCAGCGGCCGCCCGTCCTTGACGGGGATGGGCTCACGATCGGCGCGGGCGACGAGCGCGTCGTACTCGGCGCCGACGTCGTGCCCCTTCAAGGCGCACCTGTCATCCGTGCCGCACCAGGCGGCGAACCGGTTGAAAGAATCCTCGGCGGCGGACGCCTCATTCAGCGCCTGGTCGAGCGGCGAGACGGTGTCGTCGAGCGCGGTGTCGGCGTTCAGCGTGCGGAGCCGTCCGGGGAAGAGCGCGGCGTAGGTGCGTCCGAGCAGGGTGCTGTGCATGATCCCGTACCAGTTCAGCTGCCGCTCCCCGAGCTTCACACGCAACGCCTCGAAGTCCCTGGCGGCGCTGACGGAGTCGACATTGGCGACCAGCGGCCCATTGCGCCGCAGGCAGTCCTCGCCGAATCCGCGGTTGTGCTCGGCGAGCCTACGGAAAGCGCCACGATCCTGGGGAAAATGAGTGACCCCCTCGCCCTTCATCGGCACCGCACACCGCACAGGCGCGCTGTGCCCCACCCCCCGAGGGTCGATCGCGACGATGTCGAACCGCTGCGTCATCGCCCCGGCGAGCTCGGGAAACCCGCTGCGCATCGCGAGCCTCAACTGCTCGATCGCGGACCGCCCGGCCCCGTTGTTGAGCACCAGCGTCCCCTGCCGGCGCGCCGGATCACCGGCCGCCCGCCGAACAAGAGCCAGCTCGACCTGCGCGCCACGCGGCGTGGACCACTCCACCGGCACCCGCATGGTGCCGCACTGCATGCCCGCGAACTCGGCGTCGGCACAAGCACGCCACGCGATCCCCTGCGCGGCCTGCGCGGGCGCGGCCAGCACAGGGGCCAACATCACCCCACCCGCCAAAACGACGACCCCCACCCGCATCCCGAAGACTCCGCCCACACCCAACCCCTTAGAAGCAGTTATGTACGCTAGAAGCTATAACCAAGTTGACAGCCTCACAGTCGCCTCGTCAAGGGGCAGGGGCCGCGAGTTAGAAGCACTACTGTCGGCGATACTCTTTAACCCACGGTGGAAAGGGGTGGTGACATGGCGAAGAGCGCGACGTCTCCCCGCGAGCGGTACCGGGCGCAGGTCCGCGAGGAGATCAAGGAACGGGCGTGGGAGCAGATCGCCACCGCCGGAGCGTCCGCGCTGTCCCTCAACGCGATCGCCAAACAGATGGGCATGAGCGGCCCCGCCCTCTACCGCTACTTCGCCGGACGCGACGAGCTGATCACCGAGCTGATCAAGGACGCCTACCGCAGCCAGGCCGACACCCTCAAGGCCGCCGTGGCGGACGACCCCGACCTGGCCACCCTCGCCCACGCCCTGCGCCGCTGGGCGCTGGACGACCCGCAGCGCTACTTCCTCCTGCACGGCACACCGATCCCCGGCTACCACGCCCCCGATGAGACGACCGCGATAGCCGACGAGGTCATGCGCCTGGTACTGGACGCCTGCCAGGAAATCCCCGCCGCCGACCCGCCCACCGACTTCGAGGAACACCTGGCGACGTCCCGCCACTGGGCGAAGGACCACCCGGCCCCACCCCAAGCGCTGCACCGCGCCCTGTCCACGTGGACGCGCGTCCAAGGCGTCCTCTCCCTGGAACTAGCCGGCCACTTCGCCCCCATGGGCTTCGACCCCGCCCGCCTATTCGAGGCCGAGGTCGAAAGCCTGACAACCCCCTGACCCGCCGCCAGGACGAGGCGGGCCCAAGTGCAGGCCCAACCTCACCTAAGCCCGAGCCAGCTCCCGAACGACGAGCGCGACGGCATACTGAACGTCACTCACCGGAGTGATACGTCGCCCGTCACCCCAGGTGAACCACCAGGCCCCCTCGAAGAAGTCGCACCCGACCTCCACAAGCCTGTGCGGCCGCCCCCGCCACACCACACTCAACCCCGCCGGCGCCCCACGTCGCTCAACCACCCCGCACGCCAGTTCCGGACGTAGGTCGAGGACGGCTCGCAGCGCACTCAGATGCGTCTGCCGGTCGCTCATGGGGGCGGGAAACGCCTGCCAGCTCACACCCATGACACACCCATGACGGTTCACCTCGCAGTTGTCGATTGGAAGCGGCGCGGCCGGTGGTCCGGGGGGCATGACACCGACCGCGCCGCGCTCATGAAGGCCCCGACGAGCCCTTACGCGCCCGCCGAGCCTGTTGCTTGAGGGCCTCACGCAGCAGCGACGCAGAGGGATGCATGAGCGTCGGCTCCACACCCACTCCTGGGTCATGCAGGCTGGCGACCCACTCACCCAGCCGACCGTCCTGCCGCACGGCCCGCCAGATCCGCCACCCACCGAAGTCGCCCCGCAGTGACTCCAGCTCCCGCTCGTCCCGCGCTCGCCCGTCCATCACCGACCCCTTGCTCGCTCACCTGCCCGATTTCGTGCGACAACCTTCACACGCTCGACTACTCTCAGCTACAGCCTCAACACTCCCCAGGCTTCACCCCAGCTGTCCCGAGGAGCCTCCCCATGCCGAACGAACAAGCCGGTTACACCCGAGACCCGCTCCTTTGCACATTCGGCGCGGTCCTGCGCGCTCACCGGGAGGCAGCGGGCGCCTCGCGTCCCCAACTCGCGCAGGCGCTCGGCTGTCAGCCAGGGTGGATCGAGAAACTGGAGACCGCCCAGAAGCCCTGCTCCGAAGCCACCGCCGATGACCTGGACGTCTACTTCCAGACCCCGAAGCGTGTGTTCTGGAAGATGTGGCTTGAGATCAAGCGCGAGGGCAAGCACGTCGCAGCGCCTCCGGGATTCTCCAGGTATGCCGAGATCGAAGCCAAGGCTGTGGCGGCCCGCTTCTTCGAAGCCCAGGTAGTGCCCGGCCTGCTTCAGACACCGGCCTACGCGCGGGCGGTCCTGAACTCGGGACTGGCCCCTGAGATGCTCGAAGAGCGCGTCGCCTCGCGTATGGAGCGTCAGGAGATCCTCGCCCGGGACGATGCGCCTCGCATGTGGTACGTCCTCGACGAGGCCATCCTGCATCGTTGTGTCGGCGGGCCGCTGGTCATGGCGGAGCAGCTGGATCGATTGATTGACGTGACTGAAACGAACCCTAAAATAGAAGTCCGAATGCTGCCATTCTCCTCAGTTACTTACGCTGGCCTTGATGGGTCGTTCTTTGTGTTGAGTCTTCCCATGGGCATAGATGTCGCCTATCATGAGGGTCCTGAGGTCAGCCAGATAATAGAGGATGCGGCCACGGTCGCCGAATACAGAGTGCGCTTCGACCTGGTGATGGGAGAGTCGCTTCCGACTGGAAGCTCTCTCAAGATGATCAAGATGGCTCTGGAGGACTACTCGTGAATGCCTCTGACCTGCAAGACCTTCGCTGGCGTACAAGTAGCTACAGCAGTGGTCAAGGTGGCGCCTGTGTCGAAGTCGCGCCACACGGCCCAATGGTGGCCGTACGAGATTCTAAGAACGCGAGCGGTCCAAAGCTGATCTTTGATGCTTCTGCTTGGCAGGTCTTCGCGCAGCGCGTGAAGGTGAACGAATACGACCTGAGGGGGTAACTGTGGTTGCCTCGGACGTCCGATGGTGCAAAAGCAGCCGCAGCAGTGGCCAGGGTGGCGACTGTGTCGAGGTGGGCCAGTGGCGCAAGAGTAGCCGTAGTGGCGGTCAGGGTGGCGACTGCGTGGAACTAGCGGACACTACATCCGCGATCCTGGTTCGTGACTCCAAGGATCCGAATGGTCCTCGGCTGGCGCTCGCCCCCGCCGCCTGGCGAGTATTCGCCCAACACGTGAAGGCGGATGTGTTCGACCTGTGGGGTTAATTATGGACGCATCGGACGTCCGATGGCGCAAAAGCAGTCACAGCGGCGGCCAAGGCGGTGCTTGCGTGGAAGCTGGCCGGTGGCGCAAGAGCAGCCGCAGCGGCGGCCAGGGTGGTAACTGCGTCGAGGTCACAGATGCGGCGTCCGTGATCTTGGTGCGAGACTCCAAGGACCCGGACGGCCCTCGGCTGGCGCTCACCCCCGCTGCCTGGCGAGCTTTCACCAAGCACATAAGGCGGACCCCACCCTCTGAGCGCTAGGGCGCCACCATCCGCGTGCGGTAACGAAACCTCCAAGGACGACGAGAACCTGACGTGGAGTATCAGGCGCGGCTGCTGGTGAGGTTGCGAACCCTGTAGGGGCGATAAGAACGCAGGCGCCCCACGAGCGCGGCCGTGGCAGCGCCCCAGATTGCGAACCCTCGCGGAGGGGCAATGAGGACCGCGATGGGCGCGGTCACGGAGCGCACGACGCGCACCTTGCGAACCCACCTAGGGCCGATGGACAGTCCACCCGGGTCAGAATGCCGCTGCGGATGTTGCGATCCCGCGTAGGGGCGATGAGGACGCGCGAGCGCCTGACGGACGCGGACATGAACTTCGAGTTGCGAACCCGCGTAGGGGTGATGAAGACAGGACGATGTGCCCGCCATGGTCGCCATGCGACGGTTGCGAACCCTCGTAGGGCGATGAGGACCCGATCAAGGTGTCCGAGGCGCGCATCACCAGCGCGTTGCGAACCCTCGTAGGAGCGATGAGGACCGGAGGGCAGGCCGCTGGAACTGCTCCGCATCGTCGCGTTGCGAACCCTCGTAGGAGCGATAAGGACCATCTGGGCGTTGAAGCACGCGCCCGTAGTCGACACGTTGCGAACCCTCATAGGAGCGATGAGGACCAGGGGCACCCTGCCGAGCCTTGGCAAGACACCTGTTGCGAACCCTCGTAGGAGCGATGAGGACCCGGACATCACCGCGGCCGCGCGGGCGGCCGTCCGGTTGCGAACCCTCGTAGGAGCGATGAGGACGGGTGACCCGACGGTAAAGCCACAGGTCTGTGAGGGGAAGCACGGCCTGCTCGAAGCGGAATCTTCAGTGATCCGCCGGTTGTGTCGTTGACCCTGGCGTGTCACTGAAAAACCTTGATCAAGCTTGTATCGGCGACCCGGGTGGATGAAGAGGTTACGAGGCATTGATGACGGCGGTGCATCGCAGGTTCAGCGTAGGGCCTCGCGAAGCTCGGTGACGTCCGGTCGGCCCGACGTGCGTGAGGTCAGCTGGGTGTGCGAGCGGCGTAGCTACTCCAGTAGCCGCTGCGGCGCCGTGCCCTTGGCAACCGTCGACGCCTGTCTTGCACTCACAGGCGAGCCCTTGGCCCGAAGTCGGCGGTGCTCAGCCGGACGCCGAAAATCGCGGGCATGGTTGGGGGTGGCGTCTTCCGCTGGTCGGGGTCACTTCGCCGAGACCGTGACGCGCCTGACGTACGCGTACTTGGCGTGCCGTCGGAGGTTCTTCCAGTCTGCCGGCCTTGCCGATGGCGGTGACGCGCCGGGCGCCGCTCCGCGCGATGGCGTCGCCAATATGCCTGTTACGCGAGGCTTGTGCGCTTGCAAAGATGCGTCCAGAATCCGGCGGATTCCGACAAAGGCATCCTTAACGATGATCCACATTCTGGTAAGTTGTCGTTTGAGGGAATTGAGATGTTGAAGACCCGTATGCATGGGAACTTCAGCGTCCGTTCGAAAGGCCGTGATCACCCGGGGTCGGTGCGCTATGGGCGGTCTGCTCGTCGGCGCGCTCGGGCTCGCCGTGCTGTCGGGGTGCGGTGGCGACGACGACCACCCTGCGGGGCAGCGCGGGGCGACCGAGTCGGGCGGACGGCAGGAAGCTCGGTTCACCGTGGCGGGGACCGGCGACTTCCTCCTGCACGAGGTCGTGACCAAACAGGCCGCATCGGATGCGAAGGCCAGGGGGAAGAGCGGGTTCGACTTCAGTCCGATGCTCGCCCAGCTCAAGCCCATCATCAGTGACACGGACCTGGGAGTCTGCCACGTCGAGACGCCGTTGGCCCCGCCATCGGGGCCCTTCCTGGGCTACCCGATGTTCAGCTCACCGCCGCAGATCGTGAGCGCGATCCGCGGGCTCGGCTACAAGACCTGCTCCACCGCGTCCAACCACTCCATTGATCAAGGAGAACCGGGCGTGCGCCGAACCATCGACGACCTGGACAAGGCGGACATTCGGCACACGGGCACAGCCCTCAGCGCGAAAGATGCGGAGCGGATAAACATCCTGAACGTGAAAGGGGTCAAGGTCGCCCAGCTCTCCTACACCTTCGGCACCAACGGCATCCCGAAGCCCGCCGGAAAACCCTGGATCGTGAACTCCCCTCTGAACCCCAAAAGGATCCTCGCCGACGCGGCCCGCGCCAAACAGGCAGGCGCCGAGATCGTGATCCTCAGCCTGCACTGGGGCGAGGAGTACAAGCACGAGCCGACGGCCGAGCAGCGCAACCTGGCGAAGACCTTGATGCGCTCGCCCGATGTCGACCTGATCCTCGGCTGCCACGCGCACGTCGTCCAGCCCTACGAGCGGATCAACGGCAAATGGGTCGTGTACGGCATGGGGAACGTGGTCGCCAACCCGACCGCCAACACCCAGGCCACGCACGAAGGGATCGTCGCGAAGGTCACCTTCACCCGCAACTCGCAGGGCCGGTGGAAGACGCAGCCCTCCTTCGTCCCCACGCTCGTCACGCCCGGCACCATCAGACTCCGCGCGCTGAGCAGTGATTCAGGAAGCCAGGCCACCGTGGCCAGCACGACCCGGGTCGTGCGAAGCCTCGGATACAACATCCCACTCGCCTCAACCCAGAACTAGGGCCGACGAGAACCTGCAAGCGCTGCTCCGCCTGCCGCTGACGCCCGAGTTTCGATCCCGCTCGGGGCGATGAGGACGTCGCCCAGCCGTCCGCCAGGGACCATTCCGGAGGCGTTGCGAACCCTGCTGGGGCGATGAGGACAGGTCGATGCGAAGGGAATTCGTCGCACTGCTGAATGTTGCGAACCCTGTGGGGGGGCGATGAGGACGTGTATGAGTTCGGCGACCCGGCCACCGCGGCGAAGGTTGCGAACCCTGCTGGGGGCGATGAGGGCCCCACGGTAAAGCCGTAGACCTGAGAAGGGAAGTGGGGCTCGCTGGATATGGGCTCTTCAGCGGTCCGCCGGTCGTGTTGGCGAGGCCGGTGTGTCGCTGAAGAGTCTTGATCCACTTCGTGGCGACAGGTCGGGGCCTAGCTTGGAGATGATCAGGGTCGCCTACCAGCCGGCGCCTATGTAGCAGAAGCTTCTGTAGTGGTCGGCGGTGTAGTAGAGGTTGCCGCCCCTGAGTCTCCGGACGAGGCGATGGCTGTCTCTCGGCGCATTCGGCCTACTGCTCGGGTGCACGTCGTACTCGTTGTAGGTGCCGTATGACGGCAGTCGCGGTGTACTGACGTTCTTGTAGGTTCTTCCGCCCCAGATGAAGGCGACGCGCCCGCCCTCGTCCATGCGGTACTGCTTGTTGACATCTCCGTTGCGCACCCAGCCGTTGCGTTTCCACCACCTGGCGATGGCGGTGGGCGGGTTGCTGCACATCGGGAAGCCGCGTGTCCACGATTCGGAGGCCGGGGCTGATGGTGCCGGGCGGGTCGGTGCGGACGAGGCGGCGGGAGCGGCGCCGGTGATCAGGGCGGCGGCGGCGAGTGGTGTCAGCCATCGGGCGGCTCTCTGGGCCAGCATGGATTCCCTTTCTTGCGTTGAGAAGCGAGGAGGGGTTCGTGGCAGCGCATTCTCGTGCGGTGTGGTCAGTCGTGAGCATCGATGATGCGCCGCTATGTGTACATATTTGTTGGCGTGGGCGGCCGATCGCGTGGATCTTTGTTGCGCGAGTCAAAAGTTAGCAGGTGCCATTTATTGATCACAAGGTTGCGGCTCAATGGGGACTTGCTGTCCATTCATTGCAAATGGATGAGATTTGGCACTTGGTTGTTGTCTGGTTGGAACAGTCCGAAGGGTGGGGCGGCATGCCGGGGTGGGACCGGAAGGGTCTGGGGATCTGCCTTCCTTATGGGCGCTGAGCGCGGAGGACCGGTTGGCCCGTTGCATCGGTGATTTCGGACCGGTCGCGAGACGGCGGTGATTCGAGGGCGTCCAGCATGTCAGCGTGGTCGTCAAAGGGTCGCAACCGTCTCGGGTGGGCCAGAGTTTCAGATGGTGGCGAAGGTCGGGAATTTTGGCCCTTGGCGACATGGGTGGGCGGTGAGACGCTCACCGCCCACCCGGCCCCAGCGGAGGGTGCCTTCCTGAAAGGAGACCGTTTTGCTGTCTCGACGCTCCCCGGCGCGCCGCCGTGTCATGGCGGCCGCGCTCACCGTGGCGGTCGCCGGTGTCTCGCCCGCCCCGGCCGGTGCGACCGTTCGGCATCGCTTGTCCGGCCTGGAAATGGTGCAAGAGAGCGGGAAGGTCTCGCCCTACGAGGCCAGGACCGCCCACTGCCCCGAGGGCAAGCAACCCGTGGGAGGAGGCTTCGATCTGCCCGAGGGCCATAGTGTGGCCGCCTCGTTCCCTGTCGCCGACTCCGGGTGGCTGGTCAAGGCCCGCTCCGACAACGGGGACACCGCCCCGTTCGAGATGACCTGGTACGCCATGTGCGCGACCCCGTCGCCCGGCTACAGGATCATCAAGAACTCGGGGGTCGTTCCCAACAGGCATGGAGTCGGAATGGAGTGCTGGAACGACGCACCCCCGTACCCCCATTACGAACACATGGTGAATGTCGGAGGCGAGGCCAAGGGGCCGACTGCGGCGCTGACCGGTGCCAATATGTCGTACCAGCCGTCCCGCACCTACATCCGCGGCTTCGCCGGGGGCGCGCGAACCGACTCCGACACCGTGGAGGTCGACCTCTACGTGATCTGCATCGAGAACTCCGACGGCAGCGCCGACTGGTACAAGGAAGAACGGGGTTCCTACCTCAACGGCGACGGGCCCACCTGGGCCTGCCCGCGCGGCACGAGCAGCGTCGGTGTCGGCTTCTTCAGCTGGGAAGCCTTCCTGAGGTCCAGCAGGCCGCACGCCACCGGCAAGAGCGACTGGAAGCTCACGGGGGTCAACCCCAGCGGACCCGGTTACGAGATATCCGGGAACCTTATTTGCGAACGCTATTGACGCGGCTAGCGGGAGAGGGTCCAGGCTGTGGTTTTCAGGGTGCCTGTGGTGCCCAGGTCCAGGGTTCCTGACGGCTGGATGGTTTGGGGTTGGCGGCCTGGGGCGGGAACTATTTGGAGGTAGATGCCTTTGATCGGTGGGTCGACTGAGTCGGCGACCGTGTTTCGCCAGACGACCACCGCTTCGGCTGCCTTGCCTGGGGTGATCGTCAGGGGGTGCGGGCCTGCGTCTTTTACCTCTGTGGGGCCTTGAACGATTCTGATCGGGGCCGGCTTGCGGGAGGCGTCCAGGACGGTGAGGCCCGGGTAGCCGTTCAAGGTGTAGGGCTTCGTGCCGCAGTTGACCAGTTTGATCCGCATCGCGCGCAGGCCCAGGGCGGCGTCCGGGATGTCCGAGGTGATCGAGATGCCGTCCGGGGGGCAGGGTGGCGGCGAGGGGGACAGCGCGGACTTGGGCAGCATCGACGGCGGCGGGACGGCGGCGGTGGTGTCGGTGGACGGCGCGGATCCGCATGCGCCGCACAGCACCACCGCCGCGGCGATGATCGGCCAGGCTCGGGGACGGCGGGTCACCCGCTCAGCATGTCAGGTCAGGAGCAGAAGGCCGTCTCGGCGGCCTTCTTGATCTTCGCCTGGAAGGCCGGGTTGCCCTCCTCGCCTTCGGTCTCGTTGTAGGTGATGACGGCCTGGCGGCGGCCGTCCGCGCTGGTGTAGGCCCAGGTGCGGTAGCCGGGGAAGCCGCCGTCGTGGCCCCAGCCGTAGCCGCAGGAGAACCTCGTCCGGGCGACGCCCAGGCCGTAGTCCTCGACGATCCACTCGTCCATCACGGGGCGGGTGGTCGTCAGCTCGCGCATCTGGCGCGCGGGCAGGATCCGGCCGGTGAACAGGGCCCGGTGGAAGCGGGCCAGGTCGTCGACGGTGGAGATGAGGCCGCCGGAGCCGCGTCCGCTGGACGGGCTGACCTCCGTGCTCACGTCGCCGTACTTGCCCCAGTAGCCGTGGATGTAGGGGCCGGGGAACGCGCGGCTCGACGTCGGGAACGAGGTGTGCCGCAGCTTGAGGGGGTTGAAGATCCGGCGCTTCAGCTCGGTGCCGAGCGTCCGGCCGGTCGCCTTCTCGACGACCATGTCGGCGAGGATGTAGTTGGTGTTGGAGTAGTTCCAGCCTTCGCCGGGCTCGTACTTCGGCGGCTGCTCCATGGCCATCGCGATGAGTTCGGGCTTGGTCCAGGTGCGCTTGGGGTCCTGCAGGAGACGCGGGTCGCGGGTGTAGTCGTTCAGGCCGGTCTTCTGCGCGAGCAGCTGGCGGAGGGTGATCTTCGAGCCGTCGTTGCCGTTGCCCTGGACGACGCCGGGCAGCCACTTCTCGACCGTGTCGTCGAGGGAGAGGCGGTGCTCGGCGGCGAGTTGGAGGACGACCGTCGAGGTGAACGACTTGGTGAGGCTCGCCGCGCGGAACATCAGCCGGTGGTCCATGGGGGCGCCGGTCGCCTTGTCGGACACGCCCGAGGTGACGTAGGAGACGTGTCCGCCCCGGCGCATCATGATGTTCACGCCGGGGACGCCGGAGGCGACGAGGTCGTCCGCCGCGGCCTGGGCCTTGGGCTTGGGGGCGGCGTTCGCGGCGGGGACGACGGCGGTGACGGCGAGTGCGGCGCCGAGGGCGGCGGTGAACAGGGCCGGGATGCGCGACATGGTGACTCCTCGTCGGTTCGTGCTGACGTGATCAACACTGCCGAAGCAGAGTCGGCGCGACACTGGGCCCAGGGCCCGAGCGGGGGTGTAGCTGTCTACACCATGGCGTGTCCCCTGTAGGAGGGACCCTTCTGGCCTGTGATTCTGGCTCGGCCGGGGGACGCCTCCGGCGTGGCCTTCTCCGTAGCGTTCCGGGGCATGAAGGCATCCAGACTGACCGTGATCGTTGCCGCTGTCGCCATGACCGGTGCATGCGGCGGCGCCCCCGGGGTCGCCGCGCAGCGGGTGGCCGATACGGAATCGCCCCACAGCCCTGCGATCGACGCGTTCTTGGACGCGACGCTCCCGAAGGGGCCCGGGGGTACGGTCGTCGCCGCGCGGGACGGGCGGCTCGTCCACTGCGCGGGCTTCGGGCTCGCCGATCGCGAGAAGGCGGTCCCGGCGGGCTGCGACACCGCCTACGACATCATGTCGATCACCAAGCAGTTCACCGCCGCCGCGATCATGAAGCTGGAGATGGCGGGACGGCTGCGGGTGACCGATCCGATCAGTACCCTCCTCGGCCCGGTGCCCCCTGACAAGCGGGGGATCACCGTCCATCATCTGCTGACGCACACCTCGGGGCTGGACGACGAGCAGGGCGGAGACGACTACGAGAAGGTTTCGCGTGGGCGCATGCTGAGCGTCGCGCTGAAATCCCGGCTCCAGTCCACTCCAGGTGCCGAGTTCCATTACTCCAACCTGGGTTACAGCGTTCTCGCGGCGATCGTCGAGAAGGTCTCCGGTGCCGGTTACGAACGGTTTCTCGCACGGGAGTTGTTCGCGCCGTCCGGGATGCGGCAGACGGGCTATGTGCTGCCGCGCTGGCGGCCGGGGCAGATCGCGGTCGAGTACGACGAGCAGGGCGAACCGCGGGGGCGGCCGAACGAGCACCCCTGGGCGCCGGACGGTCCGTACTGGTTCCTGCGCGGCAACGGCGGCATCATCTCAACGCCGCGTGACATGTTCCGCTGGCATCGCGCGCTGGAAGGCGACTCGATCCTGTCCGCGGATGCCAAGGCGAAGATGTTCAAGCCCTATGCCTACGTCGGGGTGCTGAACGGCGGCAAGTACTACTACGGATACGGCTGGGGCATCACCGATACCAGCGCGGGGACGGCCATTGAGCACACCGGCGGGAATGACTGGTCCTTCGGGGACTTCGCCCGCTTCCCCCGACGGAAGACGATGGTCTTCTGGATCACCAACCACGTCCAGCGGGAAGGGAAGTGGAACCTGGAGGATCTGGACGCGGAGCTGACGCTCGGCGTCGAGAGGCGCGCGTCGGGTTGAGGCCGGGGCGCGCGGCGCGGTGGGCGGGCACCGCGCCGCGCGGCCGGTCAGCGGGCGGTGGTGAGCCACTCCTCGAACGTCGGGCCCGCGAGGACGGTGTCCGGGCCGGCGAGCAGCACGCCGGACCTCACCAGCTCGAAGTCGGGGTCGCCCGGCCGCTCGACGCCCTCGACGCGCGGCGGGTCGCCGCGCCGCGCCGCGAGCCGGGCGGCCATGTCGACCAGGTCCTCCTCGCGCGGTCCCGCGATGTTCGAGATCGGCGGGGCGTCCTCGGTGCCGGGCGCCGTGGCCAGGTCGGCGAGCGCCTCGGCCACCGTCCGCGCGGCGACCGGCTGGACGCGGGTGGACGGGACGTGGCTCACGTCCCCCTGCCGTCCCCATTCGAGGTTCTGCGCGGCGAACTCGTGGAACTGCGCCGCCCTCAGGATGCGCACGGGGATCGGCCCCGCCAGCGCGACCCGCTCCTGCTCGGCCTTGGCCGCCATGTAGCCGCCCGAGAACCGGTCGACGGCGAGGATGGACAGCACGACCATCCGGCGCACGCCCGCCCGCCGCCCCGCCTCCATCAGGTTCCGCACGGCGGTCGTGAAGAACTCCGTCGCCGCCGCCTGGTCGATGGTCCCCGCGTTGCTGACCTCGATGACGCACTCCACGCCGCTCAGGGCGGCGTCGAGGCCGTCCCCGGTGATCACGTCCACCCCGGCGGACCGGGACACCGCGACGACGTCGTGGCCGCCGGTCTCCAGGATCTCGACGACATGACGGCCGACCATCCCGGTCGCTCCCACCACTGCGATCTTCATATCTCTTCCTTCCGTCACCAGAGCGACGACGCACCCCCGGTTCCTGTGACCGCGCGACCGGAGTACACGGCCCGGACGCGGGCGGCCACTAGTGGCCGTCCCCAGATAAAGCCGCGAGATACGAGGTAGGGGGACCGCCTGCCCGGTGGGCGGGCGGGCGAATGGTCCTTTCGTCCGTGGCGCGCCGTGGCGGGTTGGAGGATGTCGGGTGGTCGGCCGAGGGGCCGGTCCCGGCGTCGGGTTGAGGAGTATCGGTGGGATTTCGGACGGGTTCGGCGGTGGTCGTCGCGTGCGCGCTGGCCCTGACCGGCTGTGAGCTGGGGGGAGCGAAGGATTCGGAGGGGAAGGGCAAGCCCGCGGTGACCGAGGCCCCCGCCACCGACGGCGGCGAGCTGGCCAACCGGATCTCGGCGGCGTTCAAGAAGGCGCGTGCCGTGCACGCGTCCGGCACCTGGAAGGACAGCGGCGGGGGCGTCTCCCGGATCGACATCCGGATGCAGGGGGCGGACAGGCAGGTCGACGCGAAGGTCTTCGAGCTCGGCCGGATCGAGTTCGTCCAGGTGGGCGAGAAGGCGTATCTCAAGAGCCCGGCGGTGTGGAAGCTGCTTGAGAACGAGTCGAAGACGAAGGGGCTCGCGGCGCGGGTCGGCGACCGCTGGGGGGCGCTCAACGCCTCCGGAGGGCAGTTCGTCGACAAGCTGGTCGGGCTGGACGCGCTGCTGGTCCTGGCGTTCGGCGGCATGAACCCGCCCGGGACGGTGACCACGCTCGGCGGCCGGCCCGCCCGCGCCATCGGCTTCAAGGACTCGCCCGGCAAGACGATGTACATGGCGGCGTCGGGGGACGCGCGGCCGTTCGCGTTGGTCGACGGCAAGGAGCGGCTCGGCTTCGAGTACGACGTCCCGGTGCGGATCGAGGAACCCCGCGACGTGGTCTTCCTCCCGCACATGACCGGCGCCGCGTCCCGTCCGGGGGCGGAGCGTGGTCGGGGCGGTGTACGGGCGGTGTGATGTGCGGAAACGTTCGCGCATCCTGAACGGCGGGCGGGGACCGGCCGTACAGCCTGGGTGACGGGTGACTTTCCGGAGCGGAGGGGGGCCGTCGCCGTGGGTGTCGAGGACGCGTCGCGACCCGCCGGACGAACCGGACGGCGGGGAGGTGCGGTGGGCGGGGTGCTCGGTGAGGTCACGCTGCCGGGGACGCGGCGCTCGGTCGGGGTCGCGCGGGGTTTCGTCCGGGAGCTCGCGGCCGGTTTCGAGGATCTGGACGACCTGGTGACCGTGGTGAGCGAGATGGTCGCGAACGCGGTCACGCACACGGCGTCGGGACGGCGGGACGGTCACGTGCGGGTGGTGCTCGCGGAGGCCGCGGGACGGTACCGGCTTGAGGTCGCCGACGACGGCGCGGACGGCGCGCTCCCCCGGGTGAGGGAGGAGGCCGGCGCGGAGACGGGGCGCGGGCTGCGGATCGTCGCGGTCCTGGCGGAGCGGTGGGGGTTCCGGATGGACGGCACCCGCACCGTCGTCTGGGCGGAGTTCCCCGTCCGCAGCGGGGAGGCCCCGGCCCCGGCCGGGGAGGGCCGGGGCCGGGGGCCGGTCAGCGGCCCCGGTTGAGCTGCCGGGTGGGCATCTGCCGGGCGTTGCGCCGACCGCCGGCGAGACCGGCGGCGCGGAAATCGTGGTTCTTCTGCTTCCCCTTCTTCCTGAATTTGGCGAAGGGGTCGGATTCAGGGTTGTTCATGGCGCGCATGAGTAAACCACCTCCGGGCATACGTGAATTCGGCCATGAAAAGGCCGCGAAAAGGCAAAGAAAAGACGCGAGGACGCCCTGAACGCGAGGTCAGGGTGTGTCTGCGGTACTGAGAGGTGGGAGCGGCCCTGAGGGCGGCTCAACCGAGGTGGGGGATCAGAGCTCCATGCGTCAGAGCATGGAACAGCCGCCCGGCGATGTCAAGTCCGATTTCCGTGAACCCGGAACGGCGGGAGTGGAGAAACGTTCGAGGACACGGCGGAAAGCATCGGGAGGGCCCATGGACATTCTGGCGGCGCTGCGCGCCCTCGGGCGCGGGTTGGAACACGAGCCGCCGCCCGCGCTCGTCCTGCAGCGCGGCAGGCTCGCCAAGGCGATCGCGGCGCGGCGGTGAGGCTCCTGGCCTGGGCGGCCGTGGGGATGGCCGTGGTGGTCGTCACCGCGAGCCTGTCGGCGTACGGGTACTACTGGAAGCTCCAGAGCGCGGTCGAGCACGAGGACGTCGACAAGCTGATCGGCGGGAACCGGCCGAAGAAGCTCAACGCCGCCCGCGACATCCTCGTCCTCGGGTCGGACACGCGCGAGGGCGCGAACGCCCGGTACGGGCGGGGCCTGCGGCACAAGCCGCCCGCGTCCGACACGATGCTGCTGCTGCACCTGTCGCCGGGCGGCGGGCAGGCGCTCGCGGTCAGCTTCCCGCGCGACCTGATGGTGCCGATCCCGGCGTGCACGCGCAAGGACGGGACGAAGGCGCCCGCCAGCACCGTCGCCATGCTGAACGAGGCGATCGCGCGGGCCGGGCCGACCTGCACGGTCAACACGATCGAGCAGGTCACCAAGATCCATATCGACCATTTCGTGCAGGTCGACTTCACGGGGTTCAAGAACATCGCGACGGCGGTCGGCGGGGTGCCGGTGTGCGTGACCGGCGACGTCCACGACAAGGACTCGGGGCTGAACCTGACGAAGGGGCGGCACCGGCTGAAGGGTGAGGACGCGCTCGCCTACGTCCGCAGCCGCAAGGGGTTCGGCGACCACAGCGACATCCAGCGGATCAAGCGGCAGCAGCACTTCTTCGGCGCGCTGGCGAAGGAGGCGATGAGCGGCGGCGTCCTCACCGATCCGGGCCGGATGAACGCCCTGCTCCAGGCCACCGCGAAGTCGCTCACGACCGACCGCGCGCTGACCGTCGGCGAGATGCTGAAGATCGCGCAGGGGATGCGGGACCTGAGCGCCGGGAAGCTGCGGTTCGTCACCGTGCCGTCCGGCGAGTACGCGCCGGACAAGAACCGGGTGGCGCTCGCGCATCCCGCGTCCGACGCGTTCTTCACCGCGATCCGCAAGGACCAGGCGCTGCCCCCGCCCACCAGGGCGCCGCGCGTGCCGCCCGGGAAGGTGCGGGTGCTCAACGCCTCCGGCGTCGAGGGGCGGGCCGCGCAGGTGGCGGCCCAGCTCAAGGACGGCGGCTGGCAGGTCACCGGGGTCGGCAACCTCGCGCGGCCGGCGCGGGTGACGGTCATCCGCTACGCGCCGGACGTCCGGGCGCGGGCGGCGGCGCTGGCCAGGCTCGTCCCGGGTGCGCGGACCGTGCGCGTGCCGGCCCCGGGCACGCTCGACCTGGTGATCGGCGCGAACTTCACGAGCGTCCGGACCTCCGGCGGCGGTGTGCCCGTCCAGCAGGGCGAGAGCCGGGCGAGTGAGGCGGTGTGCGAGACCGTCACCAGGTGATGGCGCGATCCGTGGGGTAGGGGTCGTTGACGCCATGCGCGGCGAGCGGCGAGCCTGGAGGCCATGCAGCGCGTCGCGTTCGTGATCTACGAGGGGTTCCAGGCGCTCGACCTGACCGGGCCGCACGAGGTGTTCCAGACTACCGGGCGGTACGAATGCCGGGTGGTGGCGGCCGAGGCGGGCCTCGTCCGCACCAACAGCGGTCTCGCCGTCGAGGCCGCGTACGGCATCGCGGACCTGCGTCCCGACCTCGTGGACACCTTGATGATCATCGGCGGGGTCGGGGTGGACGGCGCCCGGGAGGACGCGGCGCTGCTCGCCTGGATCGGCGCGGCCGCGCGGTCCGCGCGGCGCGTCGCGTCGGTGTGCAGCGGCGTCCTGCTGCTGGCCGCCGCCGGGCTGCTGGACGGGCGCCGCGTCACCACGCACTGGAGCCGCGAGACGCAGCTCAGGCGCGAGTTCCCCGGCCTGGACGTCGACTGCGACCCGATCTTCGTCCGGGACGGGCGGTTCTGGACCTCCGCCGGGGTCACGGCCGGGATGGACCTCGCGCTCGCCCTGGTCGAGGACGACCACGGACGCGAGGTCGCGCACGCCGTGGCCCGCGAGCTGGTGCTGTTCCTGCGGCGTCCGGGCAGCCAGTCGCAGTTCAGCGTGCCGCTGTGGTCGGCGCAGCCCGCCTCCGACCCGGTCCGGACGGCGGTGACCTCGATCCAGGCCGACCCCGGCGCCCGGCACGCCATCGCCGACCTCGCCGAGCGCTGCGGGCTGAGCGCGCGGCACCTGCAACGCCGCTTCACCGCCGAACTCGGCGTCCCGCCCGCCGCCTACGTCGAGCGGGTGCGGGTCGAGGCGGCGCGGCGGGCGCTGGCCGAGGGCGACGAACCGGTCGAGGCGCTGGCGCGCCGCCTCGGCTTCGGGACGGGCGAGACGCTGCGCCGCGCCTTCCACCGGCGGGTCGGCGTCGCCCCGTCGGACTACAGGGACCGATTCCGGGGAGCGAGGGAGTTCTCATGACCACGTACGGACTGCTGATCTTCGACAAGGCCGAGGAGCTGGACTTCGTCGGCCCGTGGGAGGTGTTCACGGCGTCGGCGATGGTGCGCGACGAGGGCGACCGGGCCGTGCTCATCGCCGAGACGACCGGCCCGGTCCGGTGCGCCAAGGGCATGCGCGTGCTGGCCGACCACACCCTGGACGACCACCCCGACCTGGACGTGCTGCTCGTCCCCGGCGGCTACGGCGCCCGCGAGGTCCAGCCGCACAACGAGACCGTGACCGGCTGGATCGGCCGGACGGCCGCGGACGTCGACTGGGTGACCAGCGTGTGCACCGGCTCGTTCCTGCTCCACGCGGCGGGCGTCGCCAAGGGGCGGCGCGTCGCGACGCACTGGGGCTCGGAGGACCTGCTGGAGGCGTCCGGCGGCGTGACCGTCGTCCGCGACGCCCGCTACGTCGTGGACGGGAACCTGGTCACGAGCCAGGGCGTGTCGGCGGGCATCGACATGGCGCTGTGGCTGGTCGGGCGCATCCACGGCCGCGACCACGCGCGGGCCGTCCGGCGCTACATCCAGTACGAGCCCGCCCCGCCCTACCTCGCCGACGAGCCCGTCGCCTGAGCGGCTCAGCGGTCGAAGACGCCCGCGTCAGGGGTCGAAGACGTTCGCGGCGCCCATCGCGACCCGGCCGCGCACGTCGTCCGGCGTCATGATCTGGCCGGATCCGCCGAGCACCAGCAGCGGCCAGTGCGCGGCGACCGCGTCGACCAGCTCGGCGGTGAGCAGCTGCGACTCGGTCCCGTCGAAGATCTCCAGGGCGACCGGGGTGTAGGGCGGCTCGCCGAGGAGGGCGCGGTGCGCGAGGAGCGCGGACGGCTCGACCGGCGCGGCGCCCGGCGGCTGGAGGCGCATCCACACCCAGGCGCCGCCGCGCTCCAGCACCGCGTCGGTGTCGTCGCCGGGGCCGGACCGCGCCCCGGCGGACCGGACGAGCCGGGCGAACCGGTCCGGGGAGACCGCGCCGGGCAGCAGCAGCGTCGCCCGGCGGACCCGGCCGCGCCGCTGCCCGGCGGGCGAGGCGTGCAAGCGGCCCTCGGGCTGGAAGAAGTCGGTGCGGCGCCGCGCGAGGCGGCGGTGGAACTCGGCGACGGTGATCACCGCCTCCCCGAAGTCGCACACCGCGAGCGGCCAGCGGTCGGCGGCGGCCAGCACGATCTCGGCGGCGAGCCACTCGCTGTCGCGGCCCGCGTGCACCTCCATCATGATCCGCGTGCGCGGCGGCGCGCCGAGCGCCCGCGCGCACTCCTCGCGCAGCGCGGCGGCGCGGATCGGCTCGTCCGGCGGGAACGGGTAGACCAGCACGGACCCGTTCCCGCGTTGCAGGACGGCGACGTCGGGCTCGGTCACCGAGGGCTGGTGGACCCCGCCGAGCGAGACGACCAGGTCGCGGATCTCTCCGGACGGGATCGGCGCGCTGGAGACGAGGTTGACGTCGTGCGACACCGCGCCCGGCCTAGCCGGCCGCGGCGGCGACGGCGGTGGTGAGCGCCGTGGTGAGCGCCGCGCCCGCCGATCCGTCCGGGTCGCGTTCGGGGTCGTAGATGGCGACGTGCAGCCCGACCGCGCGGGGGCTCGACAGGAGCGCGGTGAGCACGGAGGTCAGCTCTGCGAACGACAGCCCGTCCGGGTTCGGCGAGTCGACGGCGGGCATGACGGACCGGTCGAGGATGTCGGCGTCGAGGTGGATCCAGAAACCGTCGATCGGCGCGGCCTCCAGGTACGCGCGGGCCTCCCGCCCCGCCGCGTCCGCGCTGTGCTCGCGGATGTACTCGATCGGGAACCGGCGGATCCGCGAGGTCTCGAACGCCTCCAGGTCGGAGTCCTCGAAGTCCTCCGGCTCGCGCTGGACGCCGATGTGCGCGACGTGCTCCTCGACGACGTAGGGGCGCAGCCCGCCCTGGTCGGTGAGCGCGTCCGGGCCGTGGCCGGTGACCAGGCCGAGCGCGAGCCCCCCGGCGGTGAGCCGGCCGGCGTGCGCGGCGGGGTCGAGGCGGGGCGAGTAGTCGTCGTGCCCGTCCAGGTGGGCGAGGCCGTAGGTGCCGCGCGTCCGCAGCGCCAGCATCGGGCCGAGCAGGATCGAGCAGTCGCCGCCGAGCACGAGCGGGAACCGGCCCTCGTCCAGCAGCGCGCCGATCCGCTCCGCGAGCAGCGGCGAGTACGCGGCGAGGCCGGGGCCGTTCAGGTAGCCGGTGGCGGTGTCGGGGCCGAAGACGTACGGCGGCGGCTCGACGCGTCCGGCGTCGTCCGCGCCGACACGGTCGGCGATCCCGTGGCCGCGGAGCGCGTCCGCGAGACCGCGCACGCCCGGCTCGTGGCCGTCGCGCGGCGGTCGTAGCCCGAGGTTGGAGGGAGCGTCCAGCACCGAGATCACGCTAGGCAGCCTAACGTTGGGGAGATACCGGACGTGGAGGAATTGATGACCGTTTTGGGCCGCCTCACCGAACGGATCCTCGGTCTACCCGCGGCATCGACGTCCGCAACGTCATCCGCGGGCGCGGTCGCGGTCGGCGTGGCGCGCGACCTGAGGGTGCCGATGGCCGACGGCGTCGACCTGCTCGCCGACCTGCACCGTCCGCGCGGCGCGGGCCCGCTGCCCGCCGTCCTCGTGCGCACCCCCTACGGCCGCAGGCAGGCGCTGGTGCGGGTGCTCGTCGGCGTGCTCGCCCGGCGCGGCTTCCAGGTCGTCGTGCAGGACGTGCGCGGGACGGGCGGCTCCGGCGGCGACTTCCGCGCCTTCCACGACGAGCGCGCCGACGGCCTCGCCACCCTCGCCTGGCTGCGCGCCCAGCCCTGGTGCGACGGACGGGTCGCGACGGCCGGGGCCAGCTACCTCGGCTTCGCGCAGTGGGCGCTCGCGCCGTACGCCGACCCGCCGCTGGCCGCGATGGGCCTCGGCGTCACCGCCTCGGAGATGGTCGGCTCGTTCTATCCGGGCGGCGCGCTCTCCCTGCACAACACGCTCGTGTGGTCGTCGCTGATGGGCACGCGCGACGGGCGGCCGCTGACGCACGCGCGGCGGGTCAGGCGCGCGATGCGGCACCTCCCGGTCGGCGAGGCCGACACCGCCGCGATCGGACGGCCCGAGCCGTTCTTCCGCGAGGTCACCGCGAACGCCGAGCGCCGCGAGTTCTGGGACGCGACCGACCACAGCGCGGCCGTCGCCGCGACGACCGCCCCCGCCAGCATGGTCACGGGCTGGTGGGACCTGTTCCTGCGCGGCCAACTCCGCGACTTCGAGGCGCTGCAGGACGCCGGACGGCAGCCCCGGATCACGATCGGGCCCTGGGGGCACGACCTGAAGGCCCTGCGCGCCGTCCTGCTCGACCAGGTCTCCTGGCTGGACGCGCACCTGCACGGCGACGCCGCCGCGCCGCGCCGCGCGCCCGTCCGGCTGCACCTCCAGGGCGCGGGACGCTGGCTGGACGTCGAGCGCTGGCCGCCGCCGGGGACCGAGCCGACCCCGCTGCACCTGTCGCACGTCCTGACCTGGGACGGCGACGCGTCCGGCGCCGAGCCCCTCGCGTTCACCTACGACGCCCTCGACCCCACGCCCAGCGTCGGCGGCCCGCTCCTCGCGCCCGGACGCGGCGGGCAGCGCGACAACACCCGCCTGGAGCGGCGCGGCGACGTGGCCCTGCTCACCGGCGCCGTCCTCGACCGCGACCTCGACCTGATCGGGCCGGTGTCGGCGGTGATCCACGTCCGCACGAGCACCGGGCACGGGGACCTGTTCGTCCGGCTCAGCGACGTCGACCCGCGCGGCGTCTCCCGCAACGTGACCGACGGCGTGCTGCGGATCGGCGCGCCGGGCATCGTGCGCGCCGAGGTCGAGATGCGCCCGACCGCGTACCGGTTCCGGCGCGGGCACCGGCTCCGCGTGCTGCTCGCGGGCGGCGCGTTCCCCCGCTTCGCGCGCAACCACGGCAGGGGAGAGCCGGCGGGGCGGGCCGTCGCGTCCAGGCGCGTCCGGTTCGAGGTGCACCGGGACGCCGACCACCCGTCGTCGCTGCTACTGCCCGTCTGGCGCGGCTGACGCCTCGGCCTCCGCCGCTTCGGCCGCCTGGGCGGCTTCGGCCGCCTCGGCCGCTTCGGCGCGGAGGCGCTCGTACTCCTTCAGCACCTTCTTGCGCGAGCGCGTGGACAGCCGGTCGATGTAGACCTTGCCCTCCAGGTGGTCGGTCTCGTGCTGGAGGCAGCGGGCCAGCAGCCCCGTCCCCTCCACCGTGACCGGGTCGCCCTTCAGGTCGAAGCCGTGCACGGTCGCGCGGTCGGGGCGGGCCAGCTTCGCATACGGGCCGGGCACCGACAGGCAGCCCTCGTCGCTGTCGTCCAGGTGCCGCTCGTCCAGCGGGGGAAGCTCCAGGACGGGGTTGACCACGACGCCCCTGTGCGCCACGTCCTCCTTGTCGGGGCAGTCGTAGACGAAGATCCGCAGATCGACCCCGATCTGGTTCCCGGCCAGCCCCACGCCCTTCGCCGCGTACATGCTCGCGAACATGTCGTCGGCCAGCTCCGCCAGCGCCGCGTCGAACTCCTCCACCGGGCGGCACGCCTGGTGGAGGACCGGAGTCCCGACCAACGTGATCGCCCGCACCCGCCCCGCCATGACCGCTCTCCTCCAGCCCGGCGCACACTCGGCGACCGCGACACCAGAGATTTTTCCACCTTCGGCGACACCGCCGGTATCCGTGGCCCCGCCCGCCGGCCCGGAGGAGGCGCGGGGCGCGGTTCGGGCCCACCCCCCTACGGCCCGACACGCCCCGCACGTCCGTACCAGAACGGTACGGCGGGCCGCTTACACAGCGCTTACATGTGCCGGACGGTATGAGCCGGACGTCGCGCGCCGCCGAGCCGGGCGGCGGGTCGGACGCACACCGTGTTCCGTTCGTCGCACACCGTGAACCGCTCACCGACGCGGGCCCGGGAACGCTCGATCCGGTCGTGGCGGGCTCGCTACGTTCGTCTCGTCCGCCGGATGAACGGCGCGGCCGCTCCCTGAGGGAGCGGGCCGCTTCGGGGGGAGCGGCAGGCCACGGCAGAGGGCCCGCGGCCGACCCGGCGGAACGGGGGGTAGAGGGGTCACTTCTTGGGGGGAGTGGCCCCTCCGTCTTTCCGGGGCATGAATGCTGGAGAACCTCGATTCCCTCTCCCCTTGACGGAATCGGTCAATGAAGGGCATTCCCCCCAATGAACCAGAATTCCGTAAACGCGCTCACGGCGCTCACCGCGGCGGCCGTCCTCGCCGCGTGTTCCGGCAGCACTCCCACTGCTCCCGCCGCTCCGGCCCCGAAGGCCACGGCCGCGCCGAACGACCGTCCGGCCCCCACGGCGCAGGTCCCGCGCTCGTTCGAGCGCGGCCCCGCGCCGTCGGAGAAGAGCGTGACCGCCGAACGCGGCCCGTTCGCCTTCGAGAAGATCGAGGTGCCCGCGGGCAGCGGGCCCGGCTTCAACAAGGGCACGATCTACGCGCCGACCGACACGGGCCGCGGCACGTTCGGCGCCATCGTCATGTCGCCCGGCTTCGCGTCCCCGCACACCTGGATCGACTGGTACGGGCCGCGCCTGGCCTCCCAGGGCTTCGTCGTCATGATGCTGGAGACCAACACGCTGTTCGACGTCCCGCTGCTGCGCGGGCGGCAGATCGTCGCGGCGCTCGACTACCTCACCGCCAGGAGCGTGGTGCGGGGCCGCGTCGACCCGTCCCGCACCGCGGTGATGGGGCACTCCATGGGCGGCGGCGGCACGCTGGAGGCGGCGCGGCAGCGGCCCGGACTGAAGGCCGCCGTCCCGCTCGCGCCGTGGAACCCCGACTACGACTGGGGCGGGGTCGTCGTGCCCACAATGATCATTGGCGCGCAGCGCGATGTGATCGCGCCGACGGCGTTAATGTCCGAGGCGTACTACAACCGGCTCACCGCGGCCCCCGAAAAGGCGTACCTGGTGCTCAGGGGCGCCGGTCATCTGACGTTCATGTCGCCGAACGCCACCATCGCCAAATACGTCATCTCGTGGATGAAGCGGTTCGTCGACAACGACTCCCGCTATGACCGCTTCCTGTGCCCGCCGCCGAAACCGCGGGGCCCGCTCACGGTCTACCGGGGGACCTGCCCGACCGGTTGACTTTCCTTCCGGGCTTGGGCTGGTATCGGCGGACTGTCGGAATCCGTTGTCGATCTCTGAAAACTTGACGCGGCGAACATCGACTTGACCCGCGCGCTGCGCAATGGTCGTCCCCATGGATTCACGAATCGGAGCCGTGGCGCGCGGCCCGGCGGGCTGGCTGCTCACCTTTCTCGGCGCCCGCGAGCGGGGGCTGCGCACGCATCGCGGCCTCGCCGCCGGCCCGGCGGAATGGCTGCTGGCCTTCCTTGAGGTCGAGCGCGCCGAACTCGACGTCCGGCGGCCCCCCGCGAAGGGACGGCAGCGCCCCGCCATGCTCGCGCCGCGCGGCCGGGCCGAGGAGTCCCCCTTCGCACGGCGTCCCGCCCGCAGCGCCTAGAACGGAAATCATGATCATCGAGATGTTGCTCGCCGCCCTGATCGGCGGCGCGATCGGGGTCGCCGAGCTCCTCGCGCGCTACCGCGACAAGCCCGTCGCGGCGCTGGCGTCGCCGGGCGGCCTGCTGTTCGTCTTCATCAACACCGGCGCGTCGGTGCTCGCGCTGATCGCGGTGACCGCGGCGGGCTGGCGGTTCGGCCTGCCGCCGACGATGCCGCAGGCGAGCCTCGTGGTCGTCCGCGTGCTGGCCGCGGGGATCGGCTCGGCGGCGCTGCTGCGCATGGCGTTCACCCCCGCCCAGAGCGGCGCGGTCGGCGCCGGGCCGGTCGCCCTGCTCAACGGCGTGCTCCGGCTCGCCGACGGCGAGTTGGAGCGCAAGCGCGCGCTCAGCAGGCTCTCGCGCAACGACCTGTCGGGCCTGTCGTTCGAGCGCGACCACGCGGCGCTCGCCGAGCTGTGCTGCCACCTCATGCGCGAGTTCGACCTCGCCGAGGCGGAGCGGCTCGGCGGCCTGGCCGCCGACCTCGGCCACCGCGACGACCTCACCGACGCCGACAAGCTGGACTGCTGGGGCCTGGAGCTGACCCGGCTGGTCGGCGAGCGCGCCCTGCTCCAGGCCGCCCGCCGCCTGCGGGACCGCCCACGCGCGGAACCGCGCGAGGAACCGCGTGAGGAGCCGCGCGAGGAACCGCGCCCCGCCGCGCCCGCCGCCGAGCGGCTCCCGGCCCCGGCCGAGAAGCCCGCCGAGCCCGTTCCGGGGCCGCGGCGGCCCCTCGGGTCCGCACCCGGGTCCGTATCCGGGCCCAAGACGTCCCGCCTCGCCGGCGGGCGGAGCGAGCGCAGGAGTTTCAGCGACGCCTGAGCACACGTGGAATACCGGTGCGCCGCCTCGGCGCACCGGTCATTTCATCGCCTCACGATTTCGGACGGGTGATCAAAGGGGGAGCGCTCTCGTCCCTTTCCTCAAGGGCCGCCGCGATGCGGTGCAGCGCCTCGGCCATCGACACCAGCGCCTGGACCTGGGCGGCCGCCATGAGATTGACCGGGGACGGATCGGCCGCCTGCGCCTCCGCTGCCGCCTCGCACGCCTGCTGGCTCCACCAATGCACGCGGCGATCCTAGGGGAACCGGCCAATCCATTACCCGCCGCCGCGCGGAAAACACCCCGAGAAAGGCTGGACGTCGTGAATCCACGGCCGCAGGACGGGCATCCTCCCTGGGCGCTGAAACCGCCGGGCGGGCTCACCACGGGAGAACTCGCCGAGGCCCTGGAGTACCTTGAGAAACACCATCCCGACGACGAGGTCCTCGGCCGCGCGCTCGCCGGCGAGTTCGCCCGCCGCACCGCCGCCGAGAACCGTCCGGCGAGACGTCCCGCCAAGCACGCCCGTCCCGCGTACGAGAAATAGGGGGCACGATGACCGAGGTGCGGCTGCGCCGCGTGTACGGGCGCCCCGAGCCGGACGACGGCGCCCGCGTGCTGGTCGACCGCGTCTGGCCGCGCGGGCTGAGCAAGGAGGACGCGCGCCTCGACCACTGGGAGAAGGACGTCGCGCCGTCGACCGACCTGCGCAAGTGGTACGGCCACGACCCCGAGCGGTTCGCGGAGTTCCGCCGCCGCTACGAGGCCGAGCTGGACGACCCGTCCCGCGCCGCCGCCCTCGACCGGCTCCGCGCCCTCGCGGACGAGGGGACGCTGACGCTCCTCACCGCCACGAAGGACGCGGAGCGCAGCCAGGCCGCCGTCCTCGCCGCCCTCCTGAACGGCGTTCGTTAGCCACGCCCGTGTTCATCGCCTGGCGTCCCGTGCCGTGGCCGCGCCTCGGCCGGTGCGGCATCGCGTCGCGATCTTCCCCGTGGGGCTCGCTTCCGGCCGCGCCCCACCGATCAGCCAACGCGCCCGCGTGACGGTCGAGGTCGTTGCGGAGGGTGCCCCGGCGCCTTTCGAGGGCGCCGCAATCAATGGCACCCGGCGGCCATTTCCGTTGGAGCCGAATTCACCCCTCGGGAGCGGCGACCGTCAGGCGGGAAATCGGGCGACCCAGCGGCGTTGCCAGGGGGTCTCGACGGCGCGGCGGTGATGGTGTTCGCGCGTCCAGGCGACGGCCTCCTGCGGGGGCAGGCCCGACAGCACGGCCAGGCACGCGATGACCGTGCCGGTGCGGCCGACGCCGCCCCCGCAGGCGACCTCGACCGCGTCCCCGGAGCGGGCGCGTCCGTGCAGGTCGCGGACGCGGCGGACGGCCAGCTCCGAATCGCGCGGCAGCAGGAAGTCGGGCCATTCGATCCACTCGTGCGGCCAGTTCAGCGCGTCCTCGTGGCGGCGGCGCAGGCGGCCCGAGCCGAGGTAGAGGCCGAAGTCCGGCGGCGGGCCGTCCGGTGCCGGATCGCGCAGGCCGCGGCCGCGCACCCAGGAGCCGTCGGGGAGCCGGAGCGCGCCGGTCAGCGCGCTCATCGGGCCGCGCTCATCGGACCGCGCCCATCGGGTCGCTCCCGGCCTGGCGGCGGGCCCGGTGGTTGGCGACGTTCAGCCGGTTCCCGCACAGGTCGGGCATGCAGTAGCGGCGGCGCCCGGCGCGGCTGGTGTCGGCGAACACGCCCCGGCAGTCCGGCGCGGCGCAGGCGCGGAACCGCTCGTGGCCGAGGGTCCTGACGGTGCCGAGCAGCCCGATCCCGATCAGCGCGGCCAACTCGTCGGCGAGGGGCGCGCCCGGAACCGTCGGGACGAACCACTGCCACGCGCCGCCGACCCGGCGCAGCACCGGGCCCCGGCCCGCGCGTCCGGCCAGGACGGTCCCGCCCGCGACGGCCTGCTCCTCGGTCTCGGTCTCCAGGACGCCGCGCACCTCGCGGCGCAG
Source organism: Actinomadura sp. NEAU-AAG7 (assembly GCF_018603865.1). Lineage (NCBI taxonomy): Bacteria > Bacillati > Actinomycetota > Actinomycetes > Streptosporangiales > Thermomonosporaceae > Actinomadura > Actinomadura sp. NEAU-AAG7. The sequence continues at coordinate 127,854 of NZ_JAHFZY010000001.1, read as the reverse complement.
CAGGTGCACCTGGAAGACGTCGGCCTCGTCCGCGCGGGCGCCGGCGGCGTCGAGCCGGACGTCGCGTTCCGCCAGGAAGCGGGTCAGCTCGTCCGGGCCGGGGATCGCGTCCCCGGCGGCGCCCCGGACGGTGGGCGACGTGCTGACCAGGTCGGTTCCGACCGCCGCCCCCACCGCGTAGTCGACGATGGAGATCTCCACGCTCCTCCTTCCGATGTAACCGATGTGGCGAGACTATAGCACTTACCGACGATTTCGCGAAAACTGCTCGTTTTCCGGGTGATGGGGGCGAATTCGGGGGCGGTAACACTATTCTGAGAGATCCTCCCACCACGATCACGAACCCGCCGAGGAGCGTTCGCGCTCCGTGATTTCGCCCGAAGGGCAGTCCATGGACGAATTCACCGCTCGCTCGACCTCGCTCGTGGGACGCCGGGAGGAACTCCGCGCCATCGACGAGGCGATCGCGGCGGCGGCCGGGGGCGGGTTCCGCTTTCTCGCGCTGACCGGGGAGCCCGGCGTGGGGAAGACCCGGCTGCTGAACGAGCTGGCCGCGCGCGCCGCTCCGGAGGGGTTCCTCGTGCTCGCGGGGCGCGCCTCGGAGTACGAGCGGGAGGTGCCGTTCGGGGTGCTGGTCGACGCGCTCGGCGACCACGTCCCCGACGTCGTGCCGAAGCTGCCGCCGCGGGTCGGCCCGGCGGCGGTGGCGCGGCTGTCGGGGATCTTCCCCACCGTCGCGGACCGCTGCGAACCGCCCCCGGCCCCCGAGCCCGGCGCGGACGCGAACCCCGTCGCCGCGCGCCACCGGCTGCACGGCACCCTCCGGCTCGTCGTCCAGACGTTCGCCAAGTCGCGCCCGCTCGCGCTCATCCTGGACGGGCTGCACTGGGGCGACTCCGCCTCGCTCGGCTTCCTCGACTACCTCGTCCGCAACCCGCCGCGCGCGGGGGTGGTGGTGGCGACGGCGTTCCACTACCGCCCGGACATCCCGAGCCTGGCCCGGCTGATCCAGGCCGACGACGGCCTGCACCTCAACGTCGGCTGCTTCGACCTGGGCGAGACGGCGGAGTACCTCGGCGCGGGGTTCAGCCGCGCGCGCCAGCGCGAGCTGCACCGCGTCAGCGGCGGCAACCCGTTCTACCTGGAGGCGCTGTCGCGCATGGACGGGGCCGCGACCCGCGACCCGCAGGCGGAGGTGCCGCTCAGCGTGCGGGCCGCCATCCAGCTCGAACTCGGCGGCCTGTCGGAACCGGCCCTGCTCGTCGCGCGCGCCGCCGCCGTCGCGGCGGACGCGTTCGAGCCCGGCCTGATCGCCGTCGCGGCGGGCGTCCCCGAGAGCGACGTCGTCACCGCGCTGGACGAGCTGGTCGTCAGCGGCGTCGTCCAGCCGTCCGCCACGGGGCGGTTCCGCTTCCGGCACCCGCTCGTCCGCAACACCGTCTACAGCACCGCCGCCGCGGGCTGGCGGCACGCCGTGCACGCGCGCATCGCCCGCCACCTGGAGCAGGTGGGCGCGCCCGCGACCCTGCTCGCCCACCACGTCGAGAACTCCGCCCGCTACGGCGACGCCGCCGCGATCGACATCCTGCTGCGGGCCGCGCGGGCCGTGGAGTCGCACGCGCCGAGCGCCGCCGCGTTCTGGTTCTCCGGCGCGCTGCGGCGGATGCCCGAGGACCACCCCGAGCGTGTCGCGGTGATGCTGAAGGTGAGCCGCCTGCACGTCGTCGCGGGCGAGCTGGAGCAGGGGGAGCGGGCCGCCGACGAGGTGATGCGGCTGCTGCCGCGCGGCGAGGGCACCGACCGCGCGCGGGCGGCCCGGTTCAGCGCGATGACGCGGCGGCTGCTCGGACGGGTGGAGGAGAGCCGCGCCGTCATCATGGACGAGCTGCGCGCGATGCCCGACCGCGAGTCCCCGGCGGCCGTCCACCTGCGGCTGCGGCTGGTCGCCGAGAACCTGCTGCGGATGGACCAGGACGCGGCCCGCGCCCTCCTCGACGACATCCCCGAGCACAGCCCGTCCTGGGACGCGGCGTGCACGATGGCGGTCGCCGCGCTGCGTCCCATGTGCAGCTACGCCGACGGCCAGATCGACCGGGCGCTCGGCGAGCTGGACACCGCGTCCCACCTCCTCGCGATCACCCCGGACGGGCAGCTCGCCGAGTCGGTGGACTCCCTCACCTGGCTCTGCTGGTCGGAGCTGCTGATGGGACGGCCCGCCGACGCCTCGCGGCACTTCGAGCGGGTGCTCTCGGTGACCCGCGCGACCGGGCAGCACTTCATCGTCTCGGTCGCCATGTGCGGCCTCGCGCGGGCGCAGACCGCCCTCGGCGGGCTCGCGCGGGCCGCCACGACGGCCGACGAGGCGGTCGAGCTGGCCGAGATGCTGAACGCGGGGCAGCAGATCGTGTTCGGCCTCGCGCAGCGGTCGGTCGTCGAGTACTGGAAGGGGAACGGCGCCGACGCGGTCGACTTCGCGCAGCGGGCCGTGGACACCGCCGGCGACCAGGGCGAGTGGTGGGGCAAGCAGGCCGAGCTGGCGCTCGGCCTGGCGCTGGTGGAGACGGGGCAGGCCGAGGCCGGGGCCCGGTCCCTGCTGGAGGCGGCCAACGGGTTCGCCCGTCCCGGGTCCGACCTCGTCACGCTGGTCCAGGTCTCCGAGCGGCTCGCCGAGCTGGAGGCCGCGCGGGGGCGGCACGCCGCGTCCGCCGAGTGGGCGGCCGAGGCCGACAAGTACTCCCACGCGAGCCTGCCCGTCTCGACCGGCCTCGCCGCGCTCGCCCGCGCGCACTCCCTGCTTAGCACCGACCCGGGCGCCGCCGCCGAGCACGCCCGGGGCGCCGCCGCCGTGCTGGCGGGCAACGAGTACCCGCTCGACGCCGGGCGGGCGCTGCTCACCGCCGGGACCGCCGCCGCGCGCGCGTCCCGCCGCGACACCGCCAAGGCCGACCTGCGGCGCGCGGCGGAGGTGTTCGGCGGCTGCGGCGCGGCCTCGTTCCTGCGGCGGGCGGTGCGGGAGCAGCGGCGGCTCGGGATCTACGTCCCGGTGCGCGGCCGCTCGTCCGGCCCGCACGAGCTGTCGCGGCGCGAGCTGGAGGTGGCCGAGCTGGTCTCGGCCGGGCGGACCAACCAGCAGATCGCCGAGGCGCTGTTCATCAGCGCCCGCACCGTCGAGAGCCACCTCGCGCACATCTTCGCCAAGCTGGGCGTCTCGTCCCGCGCGGGCGTCGTCAGCGCGCTCAGGTCCCCCTCCTGAGCCGCGGTCGCGGCGCTCCTGGGGTGCGGCCGCCGGGCACTACGTAACCCCGGGAATCGGCAATATCAGTGATTCTCCGGATGTGCGTCCGTAACCCCATCGGCGAGGCTCGCGGCAGAGGTGATCGGGTGATCGGGTCCCGTTCGCCGAGGCGCCGGGAGGTGAAGGACGTGACGTCGATACTGCTGTGCTCAGCCAACGCCGACTGCCGCGACCGGGTGGCGGGCGTCCTCGGCCGGACGCTCGGGGGCCAGGTCAGGCTCGTGGTGCCGGACGGGAGATCGGTGGCCGCCGCGCTCGTCGCCGCCGCGACCGACCTGCTCGTGGTCGACCTCAGCCCGTGGCGGGCCGGGCACGGGGACCTCGTCCGAGCGGTGTGCCGGGAGGGGCGCGTGCTCCGCGTCCCGGTCGTGCTGCTGGTGGACCACACCGCGCGGTTCGGCGAGGCCGCCGGGCGCCCCGAACTGCTGGCCGCGCTGTGGGCCGGTGTCGCGAGCATCGCCGACCGGCGGGGGCCGGTCGCCGAGGTGACCGCCGCCGCCCGGACGGCCGCCGCCGGCGGCCGCTACCTCGCCCCCGCGTTCGCCTGCTGCCTGCTGGACGACCCCGTCGACGGGCCCGCGCTGCTGGACGAGCTGTTCGAGGCCGACCCGCACCGTCCCGGTGTGCTGACGCCGCGCGAGCGGGAGGTGCTGGCGCTGCTGGCGTCCCGTCCGTCCAACGCGTGGATCGCCGAGCGGCTCGCGCTGAGCGAGAAGACCGTGAAGTACCACGTGTCGAACGTCCTCGGGAAGCTCGGGCTGCGCGACCGGGGCGAGGCCGCCGCGCTGGCCGCGAGCATGTCGCCCGACCACTGCGGGACGCTGGCGTCCTAGCGCGTCAGGCGTGGCCGCCCCACCGGGGGCCCGCATACCGGACGACGATCCCCTCGATCTCCCGCCGCGAGGTCCGCAGCCGGATCAGCGGGGCGATGACGACCCAGCCGGTGTCCGCCTCGGTGTAGCAGAACGGGCTCCGCGGGCTCAGGTAGTCGGGCTGCGCGCTCCCAGGGTTCAGGGATACGCACAACGCCCGCTTCTTCTTGTCGTCGATGCGGCGGAGCACGACCCGTCCGATCTCGTGCCACCCGTAGTGGACGCGGCGTCCGCCGTGCCGCAGGCTGAGCCCGCCGGGGCCGATCTCGAACGTCACGGGCCGCGCCAGCGCCATGGCCTGCCAGACCGCGCGCGGAATCGCCCTGACGCAGTTCACCGCGCCGACTATGGCCACGACGACGCCGATGAGCGTGGCGACGCTGTCGGCGTCGGAGGAGGTGCCGCCGAGGGCGAGCCCGGCGCCGAGCAGAAAGATCGCGACCCAGATCAGCGAGTAGAGGACGGACGCGGCGAGCGCGATCGCGGCGGGCGTGATCCGCCCCGCGATCCGCACGGCCTGCCGCGCGGGTGGGGCGGCCTGCGGCGACGGGAGTTGGCGCGTCGGTGCCGGCCTGGGAGTGGGCGTGTGCGCGGTGGGGAAGCGGGTGACCATCTCCTGGACGGGCGGCGGCAGCCAGGCGCCCGCGTCCCCGCCCGGGGTCAGGGCGCCGAGCAGGTCGGACGGCGCCGGACGGGCCGCCGGGTCCTTGGCGAGGCAGGCCGCGACCAGGGGGCCGAGCGGCTCCGGCACGCCACCGAGATCGGGCTCCCGGTGCACGACCCGGTAGGTCAGCGCCTCCGAGGGCCCCTCGCCGAACGGCCGCACCCCGACCGCGAAGGCGAGCACGGCGCCGAGCGCGAACACGTCGCAGGCCGGGGTGCTCGCGCCGTCCGTGATCAGCTCGGGGGCCATGAAGCCGGGCGTCCCGGCGCGGGTCGTGATCCCGGACGCGTCGACCGCGCGGGCGATGCCGAAGTCGATGACGCGCGGCCCGTCGGCGGCGATCAGCACGTTGGACGGCTTGAGGTCGCGGTGCACGACCCCCGCCCCGTGGACGGCCTCCAGCGCCTCGGCCAGCCCGGCGCCGAGCACCCGGGCCGAGGCCGGGGGCAATGGTCCGTGCTCGGCGACCGCCGAGGCCAGCGAGGGCCCGGGGACGTAGGCGGTGACCAGCCAGGGCGTGTCGGCGTCGGGGTCGGCGTCCACGACCGGCGCGGTGTGGAACCCGCCGACCCGCCGGGCCGCCTCCACCTCCCGCTTGAACCGGCGCCGGAACTCGGCGTCGGCGGCGAAACCGGCGTGGACGAGCTTGACGGCGACGGGCCGTCCGCCGGGCGATGACCCGAGGTAGACCTGGCCCATCCCGCCCGCGCCGAGGCGCGCCGTCAGGGTGTACCGGCCGACGGCACGGGGGTCCCCGGGTCGCAGATCGTCCACAGCCCCTCCTCCGGTCGTGACGGCCCCCGCCCAAGATTCAAGCGGTGCGGGGAGGTTTCGAAAAGCCCCGGGACGGCGTCCATCGCTCAGACCGCGAACAGCAGGGCGGCGCTGAGCAGGACGACCAGCGCGGTCGCGAAGTGGATGCCGAACGCGGCGGCCCTCGTCCCGCCGTTGCGAAGCACGATCACGGTGTCGCCGAGCGGGACGAGTGCGACGACGAGCATGTACCAGGCGGCGGCGTCGGCTCCGGAGAAGGCGACCAGGGCCAGGCCGAGGAGCCCGAAGGCGGCGTCGCGGACCCCCTTGACGCTCAGGTAGGCGGGGTCGCCGTCCGGCTTGGCGGGGACGCCGTAGCCGGCCGCCGCCGGAAGCGGCTGGACGAGGAACCGCGCGCCGATGAACAGGACGAACAGGCTGAGCAGGACGGCCAGGCCGTAGGCGATCGGTGCGAGCATGACGACTCCCGTTGAGTTAGCAGTGCTAGGAACGTGATCGACGTTAGCAGAGCATTGGCAAGATGACTAGCGATGCTAGAATCATGGCCATGTCGATTCAGGCGCGCCGGGAGCGCGAGCGGGCGGAACGGGAACGGGCGATCGTCACGGCCGCGCGGGAGCTGGCCGAGGCCGAGGGCTGGGACGCGGTGACCACGCGGCGGCTCGCGGCGGAGATCGAGTACAGCCAGCCCATCCTCTACAGCCATTTCTCGGGCAAGGACGCGATCATGGCCGCGGTCGCGCTGGAGGGGTTAGCCGACCTCGCCGCCGTACTGCGCGCGGCCCGTCCGGGCGGCATCGCGGCGGTCGCGGCCGCCTACGCCGAGTTCGGCGAGCGGCGGCCCGCGCTGTACGACGCGATGCTCACGCTCGCCGTCGACCTGGAGTTCGCCAGCCCGGAGTCACCGGCGCCCTTGCGGGAGGGGTTCGGCGAACTGCGCGAGACCATGCGCCCCTACGCGGGCGACGACGACCTGGAGATGCTCACCGAGACGTTCTGGAGCGGCCTGCACGGCCTGCACATGCTGATGCGCCACGGCCGCCTGCGCCGCGCCGACCACGAGCGGCGGCTCGCGCTGCTGATCGGCCGGTTCTCCTCCCCGGTCAGAAGTCGATGACGGGCGCGGGCCAGCGGCGCAGCCGGTAGGGCAGCCCGACCGCGACGCCGCCGAGCTCGACGGCGAGCCGCGCGTCCAGCAGGTCGCGCAGGTGGGCGCGGTCGTCCGCGCCGAGGTCCGCGACCTCGACCGGGTCGGCGAGGCGGTGGAAGAGCGCGAGCAGGCCCGGCTCGTGGATGACGAAGTGGGCGCCCGGGTCCTCGCGCAGGTCCTGGACGGCGGCGAACCCGGGCCCGCGCCGCCAGTAGCACTGGCCGTAGCGGTGCGCCGCCCGCCACTTGCCCGCGACCTCGTCGCCGAACGCCGGGGGCGCAAGGTGGAACAGCAGCCCGCACGGCAGGCCCGCGACCGGGCCGCCCCACTCCAGCGGGAGCTGGAACGAGGTCGCGCGGACGAGGAAGGCGATCAGCCAGGGCGCGCGCGGCAGCGCCGGGGCCTCCAGCGTCAGGCCGACGACCCCGGCGGCGGGCAGCGCGCCGAGCGCGTCGTCGCCGGGCCACGGGCCGCCGTCGAGTTCGGCCCCGGTCGGGCGGACGCGCAGCCACGTCAGCGGCTCCTGCTTCCCGCGCGGGACCGCCGTGCCGGACGCCAGGTCGGCGAGGGACACCTCCAGGACGCGGACGTCCGGGCGCCCTCGCGCGGCGGCGACCCCGGCGGCGCTGGTCAGGTCGACCGGCGGCAGATCGCGGATCATCGTGCTCCCCGGAGGATCATGTGCCCGCACCGACCATGGCGGGCGTGGGGATGGCCGTGCCGCGCACCGCCGTCGCGTCGTGCCCGGTCGACAGCGTCACCGCGCGCCCCGACTCGCGGAAGACGAGGCCGAGCGCGGTGAGATCGTCGATGAACGCCGAGGCCCAGGCGGCGTCGACCGGCCACCCGCCCGCCGACAGGTGCCGCGCGAGGCCCTCCGGCGAGCGGCCCCGCCCGAGCGCGGCGTAGGCGGCGACCTCGGTCGGCTCGTCCAGGACGTGGTCGGCGGCGCGCCGCCCGGCCCGCCGGTCGTACAGGTGCAGCCGCCCGGCGACGGCCCGGTGGGTGAGCGCCGAGGTCGCGTACGCCTCGCGCCAGGCGTCGAACGCCGCCTTCAACCCGGCCAGCGTGGCGCCGCCGACGCCTCGGTCGGGCGTCTCGAAGAGGTAGGCGACGTCGTTCAGGTCCGTTTCGCCCAGGTCGGGGAACACGCCCCGGTACCAGGATCGCGGACGGCGCTCGGCGAATCCCAGGTCAGGGTGGTCGAAGTACGGGTTGAAACGTTCGAGCGCGATGCGGTGCGCGCCGAGCGGCGGCTGAAGATGGTACAGGAGGGGGATCTGGGTGATCACCTCCTGATAGCACCCATCGGTCTCTCCGGGGAAGCCGACGAGGTAGTTCCACAGCACGGTGAGGCTCTGCTCCTGGAGTTCGCGAAGCGTCGCGACGTTGTTCGCGCCGGTGACGCCCTTGCGCATGAGCTTCAGCGGCAGCGAATGGAGGTTCTCGATTCCCGGCTGCACCTGGATGACCCCCGCGCCGCGCAACGCGCGCGCCTGCTCCGGTGTGATGTTCGACTTGATCTCGTACATCACCCGCAGATCGAGATCGCTTTTCTCCAGTGTGGGGAAAACCGTTTCGTAGTAGTTCTTGTCAACGATGTTGTCGGTGGTGAGAACATCGAGCACCTGATGCCTCTCGATGCCCGCGAGCAACTCCTCGACGACCCGGTCCGGCGCCTTCGACCGGAACGGCAGAATGAGATCGGAGAGCCCGCAGAAAGTGCAGTGGTGCCGCTCGCCCCACCAGCATCCGCGCGCCGACTCCATCATCAGCGCGGGCTGGATGTAGTCGGCGACCGGCGATTCCTCCAGCCGCTCGAAATAGGCGCTCTGGTCCATCGGCGGGAACTGCGCGCCGCTCGGCAGCGCGCCGCCCTCGGGGTTCGCGCGGGACGTCCCGTCCGCGTCGCGCCAGCACAGGCCGGGAATCGAGGCCGGCCGCCCTTGGCCGCCCTCGGCCAGCGCGGCCAGCAGCGAGCGCAGCGGCGCCTCGCCCTCCCGCCGCACCACAAAGTCGATCTCCGGGAAGCACCGGTGCAGCGCGGCGCCCATGGTGTCGTCGCAGTTGGAGCCGCCGAAGACGATCGTGATGTCCGGATCGAGCGCCCGCAGCCGCCGTGCGACCGCGAGCGCCGGAATGGTCTGCGAGAACGTCGTGGTGAACCCCACGACCTCGGGACGGCCCGCGATGATCTCTTGCGCCGCGGCGTCGGCGAACGCCGGGGCGAGCTCGAAGATCTGCTCCGCGACGTCCGGGTCGAAGCCGATCGCGGCGCAGGCGGCGGACGCCTCGTCCGGGAAACTCCGGTGCCCGTAGAGCGCGCCGGTGAAAAGCCATTCACCTATTCCGCCGGTGAATCCCTCTTCGGCGACGTACATGTACGCCTCGGGCAGCAATCGCGCTCGCGCGGTGCCTTCCTCGGCCGTTTCCGCCTCGCCGAGCAGGTGCTCGGCGAAGGAAATGCTGCCGTAGTACGTGGTGACCTCGTGGTCCGGCGCGAGGGCCGCGGCCAGGACGCCGGCCGCGCCGTTCGGCGCGGTCATGAGGTGCCAGGGCATGACCGCGAGGGTCACCCGCACGTGTCGACCTCCGGTGGTGGATGGGAAACGAGTGCCGGACGGAAACGTGGCGCGAACCCGAAAAGGGGCCCGGCCACGCTCGGGAGCCGTCAGAACTCGTGGCGCTGGCTGGCCGTCTGCTGCTTACGGATTACCTTTCGCTTCACGGGTCCTCCCTTCTGGGCTGGAAGTTTCACGCACCTTTTCTACCCGCCGCGACGAGGGCCACCGCACCGGGGTGGCCGATGTCGGCCAAGATCAGGCACTTTTCCGCCAAGCCGTGTGCGGACCGTGCTTACCTGGGTGCTGGAGGTGAAAATGACGGGGCCGAACCTGGGGACGGGAAGCGCCAACTCCTATCGTGCCCTGTTCGCCATTCCGGGCACCGCGCGCCTGTATTTCGGATATCTGCTCGCCCGGATGCCGGTCGGCGTCATCGGGCTCTCCCTCCTCCTGCTCGGCCAGGACACCGGCGGCACCGCGCGCTCCGGCCTGCTGGTCGGCGCGTTCTCCGCCGCGCTCATGATCGCGACCCCCCTGCTCGGCCGCGCCCTCGACACCTTCCCTCCCGGACGGGTGCTCTCCCTGGCCGCGACCGCCCAGTGCGCGGCGCTCGCCCTCCTGGCGATCTGCTGGTCGACCTCCGAGCCGGAGACCGGCCTGCTCCTCACGGGCGCGCTCCTCGCGGGCGCGTCCCTGCCCCCGGCCGGGCCCGCACTGCGGGTCGCGCTGCCCGTCTTCGTCCCCGACGACCTGCTGACCACCGGTTTCACCGCCGAGGCCGTCATCCTGGAGACCGTCTACATCATCGGCCCGCTGCTGGTCGGCGGGCTCGGCGCGGTCGCGGGCTGGCTGCCGCTCGCGGCGGCGGGCGGCTGCACCGCCGCCGGGGTCGCGGTGATGCTGTCCAGCGGACGCCTCGCCGGCGCCTGCGTCGACACCCCGCCCGCCCGCGCCCTGTGGACGCTCGGCCCGCTCGCCGACGGCGGCGTCCGCCGGCTGCTGCTCGGCGCGTTCCTTTTCCTGCCCGCGCTCGCGGTCGTCGAAGTGGGCGTCGCCGCCGTCGCGGGAGAGCGCGACCGCCCCGAACTGCTCGGCGTCGTGATGGCGTTCTCCGCCGTCGCGAGCCTGGCGGGCGGCCTCCTGTTCGGCCTGCGCCGCTGGCCGGGGTCGCTGGCCTCCCATGTGGCGGTGCTCGCGGGCTGGTTCGCGGCGGCGTCCGTCCTCGGCGCCCTGGCCCCGGGCCCCTGGCCGGCCGGCGCGGCGGTCGTCCTGGGCAGCCTCGTCGTCGCCCCCGCCCTCGCCCTCCTCGGCCGGATCGGCGGCGTCGTCGCCCCCGAGGGCCGCGCCGCCGAGACCTACACCTGGCTGTCCACCATGAACAACTGCGGCCAGGCGGCGACCCTCCCCCTGGCCGGCCTCCTGGCCGAACGCAGCGGCCCCGAAGGCGCCTTCCTCCTGGCAGCCACCCTGGCCGGCACCGCAGCCCTGTTCATCCTGAACAACCGCCGCCACCTCGCACCCACCACCACGTCCCGCCCCAGAGAAACAGTAAGAACCTAACCCCAGCCCCCACACCGAACTGCCTAAGCCATCCTCACCGCAAGCCATCCCTACCGCCACCGAACCCAACCTGACCCGCCGCACCCCTTGCCCTGCCCCCAACACCAAGCCGCCACAACGCGCCCCCGCCGCCAACCACCCAACCCAAGCCGCAGGCGGCCCTGCCCCCGGACGGACCTCCCAAGCCGAGCCCGCCCCACCAAGCCGAGCGCAGGCCATCGAAGCCGCCACGCCGCGCCCGCTGCAAGAGGACCGCCGTCTGAGGACCCAAGCCGACTCTGCTGAGCCGGGCCCGCTGCGATGCAGGCCATCCGCCAGACGGGCCCATCCCTCTTCGCGCTCGTTGCGCCGAACCCGCTACGCCCAACCCGCCGCAAGCGCCCCTGCCGTCGGACGCGCCGCCCAAGCCGAGCCCATTCCAAGACCGAGGCACCTATGCCGAGCGCGCTGCACCGAAGCCGTTACACCGAGCCCGCTTGATGGTCCTGGCGCAGCGCCACCCGCTGGAGCAGCGGGACGGCCGCCGCCAGCGCCTCCTCGCCGAGCACCGCCGCCGCCGTAGCGACGGCGCGCTCCGGGCCGCCCGCAGTGCCAGCGTCGGGGCTGCCGCCGGGTAGCTCCTCAAGCCAGACCTGCTGAGTCAGCCCCGCTGCAAGTCAGGCCAAGCGCCTGATGGGCGCGCCCTTACCCACGCCCACTGCACTGGACTCACCATGCCGAGCTCGCTGCAAGCGGCCCCGTCGTCAGCAGCCCCGCCCCAAGCCGAGCCCGCCTCAGCCGAATCGCCTACGCCGAGCACGCCCCAAGCCGAATCGCCTACGCCGAGGTGTTGCGCCTGAGTGGCTGCGGCGCGATCGCTCCAACAGGGCCGCCGTTGGACGACCCTTTCCCAGGCTGGGCTCGCTGCGCAAGCCCGCTGTAGGGCGGACCGGTTGCCGGACACGGGCATCCCAGCCGAGTTGCGTACGCCGAGGTGCTGGCCTGCGGCGGCGAGCCGCAGGAAAGGGTGCACAGCGGACGGCCCCGCCCAGCCGGGCGCGCTGTGCCGAGCCCTGCTGCGAAGCGGACCGGCTGCCGGACGGGCCCGCCCTGGGCGAGGTCGCCGTTGGGCGGGCCCGCGATCGACTGCGGTCTAGATCAGGCCCTGCGCGAGCATCGCGTCGGCGACGCGCTCGAAGCCCGCGATGTTGGCGCCGACGACGTAGTCGCCGGGCGCGCCGTACCGCTCGGCGGTCTCGAAGCAGGTGTCGTGGATGGACGTCATGATCCCCGACAGCTCGGACTCGACCCGCTCGAACGTCCACGACTCGCGGCCCGCGTTCTGCTGCATCTCCAGCGCGCTCACCGCGACGCCGCCCGCGTTGGCGGCCTTGCCCGGCCCGAACGCGACGCCCGCGCCCTGGAACACGTGCACCGCGCCGGGCGTCGCCGGCATGTTCGCGCCCTCCGAGACGGCCTTGACGCCGTTGCGGACGAGCACCGCCGCGGCGCTCTCGTCCAGCTCGTTCTGGGTCGCGGACGGGAGCGCGATGTCGGCGGGCACGTCCCAGACGCTGCCGCCCGCCACATACCGCGCCGAGTCGCCGCGCTGCTCGGCATAGTCGGAGACGCGGCCCCGGTCGACCTCCTTGACCTTCTTGAGCAGGTCGAGGTCGATGCCCTTCTCGTCCACCACGTAGCCGCCGGAGTCGGAGATCGTGACGACGTTCGCCCCGAGCGCCTGCGCCTTCTCGATGGTGTAGATCGCCACGTTGCCCGAGCCGGACACGACGACCTGCTGGCCGTCGAGGTCCTCCCCGCGCCGCCGCAGCATCTCGGCGGTGAACATGACGTTGCCGTAGCCGGTGGCCTCCGTCCGGCCCGCGGATCCGCCCCACGGCAGGCCCTTGCCGGTGAGCACGCCCGCCTCCCAGCGGTTGGTGACCCGCCGGTACTGCCCGAACAGGTAGCCGATCTCGCGTCCGCCGACCCCGATGTCGCCCGCCGGGACGTCGGTGTGGTCGCCGATGTGCCGCTGCAGCTCGGTCATGAACGACTGGCAGAACCGCATGACCTCGGCGTCGGAGCGGCCGTGCGGGTCGAAGTCGCTGCCGCCCTTGCCGCCGCCGATGCCGAGCCCGGTCAGCGCGTTTTTGAAGATCTGCTCGAAGCCGAGGAACTTCACCACGCCGAGGTTCACCGTCGGGTGGAACCGCAGCCCGCCCTTGTACGGCCCGAGCGCGCTGTTGAACTCGACCCGGAACCCGCGGTTGACGTGGATCTCGCCCGCGTCGTCCTGCCATGGGACGCGGAAGACGATCTGCCGCTCCGGCTCGATGACCCGCTCCACCATCTTCGCGGCCGCGAGCCCGGGTCGCGCGGCCAGCACGGGCGGGAGTGACTCCAGCACCTCGTGGACGGCCTGGTGGAACTCAGGCTCGCCCGGGTCGCGGCGCAGGACCCGCTCGTAGGACTCCTCCAGCAGGGCCAGTGTCTCCGGCGGTGCCTGGAGGCGGGGGGACAAGGGCATAGGTGATTCCTTTCGCAGAACAACAACCTTTGTACCTGCCCGGGAGCACCATCCTCGCACCCCGCGATCATCCGCGCGGTGCGAACGCCGGCCCGCTTCCCCTTGACCGGATGATCTGACAACCGGACCACCCCAGGGCGCCATGCGCCCTACTCTGTCGGGATGATCCCCAATGCGGTTGAGTCCTCCGCAATCGCCCGACTCGGCTGGTTGGACGCGCTGCGGGGATGGGCGGCGATCACGGTCGCGCTCCATCACGCGAGCTATGTCTACATCCCGGACGTGCAGAGGTGGATGGCCGAACGCTTCGACCCCGGCCGCTACGGCGTCCTCGTGTTCTTCCTGGTCAGCGGCTATATCGTACCGGCCTCTCTGGAGCGCCGCGGCAGCGTCCGGGGCTTTTGGATCGGACGCTTCTTCCGCATCTACCCCATGCTCGCGCTGTGCTGCCTGGCGGCGGTGCTCCCCTTCATCCTCGGCATCCTCGGGCTGCGCGCGGGGCTGGAACAGTACGACCCGGTGACAGCCGTCCTGGCGCATCTGACCATGTTGCAGGATCTTCTCGCCGTCCCCAATGCCATCAACGTCCTGTGGACGCTGACCTACGAGATGGCCTTCTACCTCCTTATCGTCGGGTTGTTCGTCGTCGGCGGGCACCGCCGCTCCGCGCCGGTCGCCTCCGGATTCGCACTGGCCGCGGTGCTCGTGGGCGGCCTCATCCCCTCCACCCTGCTCTCGCGCACCGCGGGCATCGGCCCCCTCGTCGCCGCCGTCACCATCGGTCTGGTCATCTCGATCGCCGCCGCCGTGTCGGACCGCCCCGGCCTGCGCGTCTTCGGCGGCGTCCTCGGCGGCCTGCTGGCCGCCGCGCTGGCGGCCGCCAACAGCCGCGTCTACGCCTGGGAGGGGCTGACCCTCCTAGCGATCATGTTCACCGGAACCGTCCTCTACCGCGCCGAACACCGCCAGATCAGCCGCCGCGCCGCCGCCGTCACCGTCGCCGTCGTCCTCGCGGGCGGGATCGCCGCCGGAACGGTGCACGCGGGCTCCTCCACCCGCGCCTGGAACAACCAGTTCACCTGGACCCTCCCGATCGTCCTGGCTGCCCTGACGTTCGGCGCCGCCTGGCTGCTGCGCGGCCGGAGCTTCCCCCGCTGGGCCATCACCCTCGGCGCCGCCAGCTACTCGATCTACCTCCTGCACCCGATCCTGCTGATGGTGGACACCCAGTTCCTCGGCACCAGCAACCACGAGAACAAACTGGGCCTGGCCGCCTTCGTCACCGTCCTGGTCACCGCAAGCTGGGCCTGCCACCGCTGGATCGAGACCCCGGCCCAACGCCTAGGCCGCCGCCTGACCCGCCGCCTGGTCCCCCCACCGGCTCCACCCCCAACCCCTCCACCCCCCACTGACCAAGCCCCCCACGCCCTAACCCCCTAACCCCCACAGATCACCCACCGGGCCCACCCCCGACCCGCCTGCCGTCTGCCCAACACACCCCCGACTCGCACATCCCCGGCCCTCACACCGCCCCATCTGCAAATCGCACGGCCCGCAGATCGCACGGCCCGCAGATCGCCCGGCTGGCACACGGCCCGACCCGCCTGCCGTCCGCTCCACACTCCGGCCCGCAGATCGCCCGGCCCTCACGCCGCCCGGCCTCAACACCCCCGACGCTCGCGCCTCCCGGCCCGCATGCCAACCGGCCCGCATGGCCTATGGTCCGCACATCGCACCGCCTCCCGTGCGCCGCCTCCCGTGCGCCGCCTCCCGTGCGCCGCCTCCCGTGCGCCGCCTCCCGTGCGCCGCCTCCCGTGCGCCGCCTCCCGTGCGCCGCCTCCCGTGCACCGCCTCCCGTGCACCGGCTCCCGTGCACCGCCTCCCGTGCGTGTCGCCGCCGTCCGCCTCGCTTGCGGACCGTGGACCCTTCCCGCGCGCTCTCCCACGTGCGCAGCACACGCCGCTTCGCGCCATCACCCTCCCGCTTTGACACATGCCATGCGGCCTCATCCCGCCCGTGTGCGTAACGCCAGCTGCGTACCACTTATGGCGCGCCGCTCACGGCGCACGTCCCGGCACCTGACACAGCCCCCAGCTCAACGCTCGGGCAGTTGCCTGGTCTCCTCGGCTTCTTCACCTCCGGCACTGGCCTCTGCGGCGTGGCCTCCTACTTCACGATTCCGGCGGCGCGTGCGTCGGCGGGCCATGAGGGGAACTCGGTCATCAGTTGGTGGTAGAGGTCGTCGTCGGCGATCGCACGCGGCTCGGGGCCGGCGGGGAAGAACGCCGCATTGTCGATCATGCGCTTCTGCGGGACGGGAAGGTCGTCGAGCTTGTGCAGGAACCGGAACTCGTCGTTGCCGAAGCCGATGAAG
The DNA here is from genome assembly GCF_018603865.1 of Actinomadura sp. NEAU-AAG7. NCBI lineage: Bacteria > Bacillati > Actinomycetota > Actinomycetes > Streptosporangiales > Thermomonosporaceae > Actinomadura > Actinomadura sp. NEAU-AAG7. The sequence continues at coordinate 112,091 of NZ_JAHFZY010000001.1, read as the reverse complement.
TGCCAGAAGATCGGCAGCGTGGACGCGCCGCAGAGGACCTTCTCCGCCGCCGTCTTCGAGTCCGGCGACCCGTCCGTCTGGAAGATCACGAACGCCGGTGCGGCGGGGGCGGTCCCCTGGTAGTGGGCGATGACCGCCTCCATCGCGGCGGCGTAGTTCGTGGTGCCCATGTGCCCGAGGCGTTCGTGCTCCTCGTTGATCCGGCCCTGGTACCGGGTGAGGCCGACCTCCACCGGCGGGTACGCGGACTTGTCGAAGAACACCACGGGGACCTTGCCGTCGTCGTCCAGGTGCGCGGCGAGCGCCAGGGCCTGTTCGGCCAGGTGCTGGACGGTGCCGTCCTTGTAGTAGCGCCGCATCGAGCCGGACCGGTCGAGCACCAGGTAGACGGCGGCGCGCTCGCCGCCGAGACCACGCTTTTCGAGGTTGACTCTGGCGGTCTTGTAAAGGTCGACCAAGCCGGGGGCCGTGGCATTGACCTTCTCCAGGCTGATGGGCATCGAGTAACGCTCCTAGCTGGGGTGGGACGGTTCGGAGCCTCTCAGCATGCACTCGTCGGCGATCTTCTGAGGCGCGATGGCCGACTGCGGCTAAAACGGTCCAACCGGGAGTTCCCGAGTGGTTGGAGCCGCGATGGTCAGCTGGGGCAAGAGCGGTCGGACTGCGCATCCCTGGGTGTAGTCGGGGTTGCGATGGCTGTTCGTAGTGGTCGGACTGCCGCTGCTGTGTGATTGAGGCGATGGTCGTCGTCGACAAGGGCGGTTCGATCGCTCGTTTTTGGGTGTTGGGGCCGCGGTGGGTCGGTTTGGTTTGGGGCTGTCGAGCCGCTCGTCCATGTGTGGTTGGGATTGTGTGCTGGTTGGGCATGGGCGGGGCCGTTGGATCGCTGGTTCTTGTGTGGTCGGGGTGATCGTGGGCGTGGTCATCGTTTGAGTTGGATCCAGGAGGCCGAAGGCGGGATCGGACGGCCCGCGAGTGTGCCGGTGAAGGTGAGGTCGTAGTCGATGCCGGGGCGGGGACGGGTACCTGCGGTGATGGTGAAGGGCACGCTGACACGACCCTGTGGGGGGATCGTGATCGTCGTGGCGGCACCGGGGCGGATCGTCCAGCCGTTGGAGACACGGCCGGACAAGCTGATCTTTTGTGGACGGTCACCGAAGTTGTAGGCGTCGAGCCACATGCGCGTGGTGGTGCCCATTCGGTAGCCGACGGGCGGTTCGGTGTTGCCGTTGTCCTTGCCGGGGGCGGCGTTGGCGGCGGCGTACCGCTGGCTGAGCACGACCTGCTCCGCCGCAGACGGGACGCGCCGGAGCCGCTGCTCGCCGTGCGGACGGTGCGGTCGGCGTTCGGTGCGTTGCGACACCAGGTAGATCGGGTCGGGTGAGGCTGTGATGTGCAGGGTTCCGTCCGTGGCGCGCTCGGCTGGGCCCTGCGGGGCGCCCATCAGGTCGTAGCGGTCCACCCGTCCGGATATCGGGAGTTTCACCTGGGTGGGTTTGGCCGCCCACAGCACCGTGACGTTCTGCGTACCGCTGTCGAAGACGTGCCCGCTGGCTCCCGCGGGCAGGCCCGGCAGCCGCCGGACGAAGTCCGCCCTTCCCAGCAGTCCGGTGAGGGCGGCGTGCGCGCTGTAGGCGGGCAGCGGCTGAAAGGCTCGGCTGAACATCGAGAACGTGAACCCGTCATCGGTCAGCGGCGGCCCGGCGAACCAGAAGTGCTTGTCCACCCCGTCGGCGAGATCCTCGACGGCCGAACGGACCAGGTACCGCGCCTGCTCGGACTGCCGCGCCCCGGTGGGATCCTGCCCGGGCTGGACCGGCAGGAAGATCCCGGATTCGGTCATCCACCTCGCGGTCCCCTCACCGTGGCGCCGCCAGAGTTCGTGTTGGTCGCCGGCGGAGCTCGGGACATCGGGGTCGGGCGTTCCTGGAGGCCAGGGGTAGCCGTGGAATGACCAGATGTCGGCGTACCGGACGACGTCGCTCCGCAGCATCAGCTGTTGGTAAGGCCCTATGTCCGCGATGCCCGGCAGTGCGATGAGCGGACGGTCGCGGCGGGCCGCCACGCCGAGGGCGGCCGCTTTCACGTAGGCGGCCTGCTGGTCGCCGGTGCTCGCGGTGTCGTCCACGTCGGGTTCGTTCGACATCTGGACCACGTCGGGCCGGACCCCGGAGGGTTTGCCCGCGACGTGCCGCCCGTATCTGTAGGCGTCGCGCAGGTCGGCCGGGAGCGGGACGGAGGTCGGTGTCATCGCCCACTCCGGCGGACCCTCGATGACCTCCAGCGACTTGAGGCCGTGGCGGTGCATCGCGGCGATGACGCCGTCCTGCGGGGTCGGAGCGTAGCGGCCCCGGCGCGGCTCGGTGGCGGGCCAGGACCGGCCGTCGCGCACGTAACCCGCCCCCATCTGCCGCAGCGCGTCGGCCAGCGCGTCCCTCCGGGCCGACGGCACCACCGCGTGGGCCCAGGTGTTCACGCCGAACCGATTGCCGGAACCCTGGACGGGTCGCTGCTCCGGCAGCCTCGCGAAGCGTCCGACCAGTGTCTTCCCGGAAAGCGTCGCGCTCGCTGTGTAGTGGCCCGGCGGCAAGTTCGGCAGCGCGAGGGTCACCGTCGTGGCTCCGGCGGGGATCGTGGCGGTCCCCGAGGCGACCTGGGAGGAGCGGTGGTCACGGATGTCGTACCGGACGGTTTGGGGGGCCGCCGTGTGCGCGTTGAGGCGGAAACGCAGATCCGCCTTTGAGCGGTAGATGCCGAGATTGGTGGCGGGATCCTGGATATGGACGTCCGACAGGGCGAGCGGCGTCGGCGTCAGCGTGAAGGAGTCGAGGAGGAAGCGGTGGAGCACCGCCCCCTCGAAGGCGACGGGCTCGTCGATCCTGAAGGTGATCTCGTTGACGCCGCGATGCAGCTCGACGTCGCCGAGGCCCAGCCGGTAGAGGTCGCCCCAGGCTCGGGGGGCGTCCGACCAGTACGCCTGGGATTTGGAGACCTGGGTGGAGGGACCGCCGTTGACCGCCAGGTTGATCGGGGAGCCGGTCTCGGTGTCCTCCGCCTGTTCCAGCGGGGAGGACATTGTCGCCTCCAGGCGGTAGGGGCCGGCGGCCGGGGCATGGACGGTGTAGGTGGCGTACCAGCCCCGTCCGTCCGGACGGCGGGCCGTGGCCAGCGCCAGATATCTGCCGCCCGACGCCCGCCGGTCGGACGCGGACGGGATGTCGGCCCGGGTCGGAGCCTCGCCCTCGATCTTGATCGCCGTCGCGGCGGCGCGTGCGTCCGCCTGCGGCCCGGCCGTGCCGATCAGGCCGAGCGCGAGCGCCACAGTGATCGCGGCGGCCACCTTGCCGTGGGCGCCGGGTGTGTTGATGACCTTCATGCCGTCGAGCACACCACCGGGGTCCGGGTCGCGTCCTCGGCCAGGCGGCCATCGATTCTGGCCAGGTGGCCACGACCAAAGGCCGATCGGCTACTGCCCGTCCGCTCGGACCGTCCCTAGGCTCGGCTCATGCACCGAATTCGCGAAGCCCTCGCCGCTACGGGCGGGACGTGGTGGACGCCGCCCGCCGGGCTCAGGCACCGCCGCGTCATGCGGGACTGGGCGGTCGACATCGCCCTGCTCGGCGGCGCGTGGCTGGTGTGGGCGGATGTCCAGCGGACCCTTCCGCAGCAGGACGGCCTGCCCGGCTGGACGGTCACGGCCGACCCCTGGTTCGGCGCCGTCGCCTGCTTGGCGCTGTGCCTGCGGCGACGCTTCCCGCTGGGGCTGGCCCTACTGATGGCGCCACTGCTCGCGGTGACGGCCGCCGCGACCGGTGCCGCCGCCGTCGCCGTGCTCACCGTGGCCGTCCACCGGGAATGGCCCGCCGCCGCGCTGGCCACCGGCCTCAACCTGCTGGTGGTCGTGCCCTTCGGGCTGCTGTTCCCGCCGCCGGGCAGCTCCGGCGGGCAGAACGCGGTGGCGCTGTTGCTGATCTTCACTGCGCCGCTCGGGTGGGGCGTGGCCGTCCGGGCCCGGCGCCGCCTGGCGGAGGGAGCGCGCCTGGAGGAGGAACGGCGACGGCGCGAGCACGCGCTGCGGCTCGCCGACGCCCGCCGGGCCGAGCGTGCCCGGATCGCCCGCGAGATGCACGACGTGCTGGCGCACCGCGTCTCCCTGCTGGCGATGCACGCCGGAGCGCTGGCCTACCGGACGACCCAGGCCGAGACGGGGAAGGGGCCGCCGCTTGAGGCCGCCGAGGTGCGGGAGGCGGTCGAGGTCATCCGCGGCAACGCCCGCCTCGCCCTCGACGAACTCGGTGATGTCCTCGCGGTGCTGCGTTCGGACGACGCCGAGGATCCCGACGACGCCTCCGCGTCCCTCGCGCGGCCACAACCGCGCATGACGGAGATCGCCGGTCTGGTCGAGGAGGCGCGGGCCGCCGGGCAGCGGGTCGCGTTCGACGGCGGGGACGTCCTCGACGCGCCGGTCCCGCCGCGTCCGCAGGTACAGCGCACCGCCTACCGCACGGTCCAGGAGGGCCTGACCAACGCCCGCAAACACGCCCCCGACGCCCCGGTCACCGTCCGCCTCACCGGCCGACCCGGCACCGGCCTAGAGGTGGTGGTCACCAACCCGATACCCGACAACGCTTCCATGCTGACTGAGCCCGCCCCCACGCTGACCGATGGCGCCCTGGTGGTGGCGGGCTCCATCCCTGGGTCGGCGGAGGCTGCCGCTGTGCCGAGGGTTCCCGGTGCCGCGCTAGGGGATGCCGCTGCTGCGTTGGAGGAGATTGCACCCGCGCTGGCGGTGTCTGGCCCTGTGACCATCGGCGCCACGTTGACGGATGGCGCCTTGATGGTGACGGCCTCCACCCCTGCGGCGGTGGAGGCTGCCACCGTGCCGGCGGAACCCGCTGCCGTGTTGGGGGATGTCGCTGCTGTGCTGGGGGAGGCCGTATCTGCGTCGGCGAAGGCCGTCGCTCTGCCGAAGGACCCCGCTGTCTCTTCGGCGGATTCGGCTGCTGCGGTGGAGGTGGCTGTACCCGGGGTGGCTGAGGCTTGCCCTGCGGCGGTCGACGTCGCGTTGGCCGGTTCCGCTGGCGCCGCGATACCGGGATCGACGACGGGACGGGGCGTGCCGGCGAATGCTGCCGCTGTCAGGGGGGAGGCTCGGGCGACCGTGGTGGCCGAGGCTGTGACGGCGATGACCGGGGCGGCTGTCGGGTCGACAGGTGAGGGCGCCGCGTTGGTTGATGCTGGCAGCGTGGTTCTGCCTGGTGCGGGGCGGGGGCTGGCCGGGTTGGGGGAACGGGTGGCGCTGGACGGTGGGACTCTGGAGCATGGGCCGCGCGAGGGGGGTTTCCGGTTGGCCGTCCGGTTACCGTGGCCGGCATGACCGATCGGCCGTCCGCCCCGGTACGGGTACTTCTCGTTGATGACGACCCGCTGGTGCGCACCGGGCTGCGGCTGATGCTGCGCGGCGCCACTGACCTGGAGGTGGTGGGGGAGGTCGCCGACGGTACCGGCGTCGTCGATGCGGTGTCCCGCCTGCTGCCCGATGTCGTCCTCATGGATGTGCGGATGCCGTATCTGGACGGCATCGCCGCGACCCGAGCGCTCTCCGCTCGTGGGGACGGTGCGCCAGCGGTCATCGTTCTGACGACGTTCGGTGACGACGCCAACGTCGTGGCCGCGCTGCGCGCCGGGGCGGCGGGCTTCCTGCTCAAGCACGCGGGGCCCGACGAGATCGTCGACGCCGTGCGGCGGTCCGCCAGGGGCGAACCGGTGCTCTCCCCGACCGTGACCCGCACGCTGATCGACCGGCTCACCACGGGACCGGTGGAGAACGTCCGCTCCGCTGAGGCGCGCAAGCGCATGTCCGCGCTGTCGCGGCGCGAACGCGAGGTCGCCGCCGCCGTCGCCGAGGGACTCGCGAACTCCGAGATCGCCGAGCGCCTCTACATGTCGGTGAGCAGCGTCAAGGCCCACATCTCCAGCGCGCTGACGCGGCTGGATCTGTCCAACCGCATCCAGCTCGCCATCCTCGCCCACGACGCCGCCGACCACTGAAGACCACGCTCCGGCGAGGAGCGAGGAGCGAGGAGCGAGGAGCGAGGAGCGAGGGGGCGGTGCGAGGGGGCGGTGCGAGGGGGCGGTGCGAGGGGGCGGGGTGATCAGGGTGCGGGGCGTTGTGATGGTCGATAGGTGGTTGTGGTGATGGCGGCTCGGTTCTAGAGGGCGCGCGTCTGTGGGTGGGGGTTGGGTGGTCGGGTGAGTCGTGGTGGGACGGGTTGTGGTGGGGCGGGGGGTTGATTCACAGCAGGTGAGGTTGTTGGGCGCGGGGCGAGGGTTGTGGTGGGCCAGCGCGAGCGCAAGAAGGCGGCCACCCGCCGCTCGATCGCGGACACGGCGCTCCGGCTGTTCCTGGAGCGCGGCTACGACGGGGTGGGTTGTTTATCGCGGGGTGAGTTTTTGTGGGGCGGGGTGGGGTTGTTTGGTGTTAGGGAGGTTGCGGGGCGGGGCGGGGGAGGTGGGGTGGGGTGGGTTTTGTGGGGCGGTTGTTTGTTGTTGTTGGGGTTAGGTGGGGGTTCGGATTGGGGTTTTTAGGGCGGTTAGGGCTGTCAGGGTGCAGAGGGTTCCGGCTGTTAGGCAGGCTGGTTTTATGCCGTAGCGGGAGGCGGCGCCGGTTAGGGCTGCTACGCCTAGGGGGCCCAGGGTGTTGTGGATTGTCCAGAAGGAGGCGGTGACGCGGCCTAGGAGGTGGTCGGGGGTTACCTCTTGGCGGAAGGACATTGAGCAGATTCCGGCTGTACCGGTGGCGAACAGTTGGACGACCGCGAGGGCGCCGACCAGGAGGACGCCGGGGGACAGGCCCAGGAAGGCGATCGCGGTGCCGCACAGGGCCCATGAGCCGATCCAGCAGGCCGCGAAGCCCAGGTGGCGGCGTGCGGACGCGACGGTCGTCGCGGCCAGGAGGGAGCCCAGGGTCGCGGCGGCCAGGACGTAGCCGACGGTCCTGTCGGAATGGCCGAGGTCGTGCTTCAGGTAATAGATGATGAGGTCGGTCAGGCCGTAGGTGATGAAGATGAGCAGTGAGAGCAGGGCTGTGAGGGCGCGTAGTGCTGGGTGGCGCCAGAGGAATTCGGCTCCTGCCAGAAAGTCTTTGAGGGGGGTTTGGTGGGGTGGGGTTTGGGGTGTGGCGCGGAATTTTATGAGGGTCAGGACGGCGGCGGAGAGGGCGAAGCTGGTCCCGTCCACGGCTATTGCCATTGCGGGGCCTACGAGGGCGGATACCAGGCCGGCGAGTAGGGGGCCGGCGACGCCCGCTACCGAGTACGCCGAATAGAGGTGGCCGTTCGCCTTGGTTATCTGGTCCTCCTTGACCAGGCCGGGCACCACCGTGACGTAGGTGACCTGGAACTGCATCGCGAAGGCGCCGGTGAGGGGCATGATCGCGTAGAGGAGCCAGACCTGGGGGGAGAAGAGCCAGACCAGGGGGATCAGGCCGTAGAGCAGGCAGCGGGCGATGTCGCAGGTGATCAGCAGGGCGCGGCGGTCCACGCGGTCGGCGAGGTATCCGGCGAAGAGGCCGGTGAGGATGGAGGAGGCGCCGACCAGGGCGGTGACCGCGCCCATCTGGACGAGTGACCCCGTCGCCCGCAGCACCAGCAGCGGAATCGCCACGAAGGAGAAGGCGTCGCCGAGGGCGGAGAGGGTCTGCGCGGTGAGGAAGATCCGGAAGTCCCGTCCGGAGTGCATTCGGCTCCCGTCGTGGTGATCAAGCCGCCCACGAAGAAGTGGAGCAAGATCGCGTCGCGTTGTCGAGGGGGCGGTGGCCGGGAGTGGTCGCGGGACCCTGTGAAGCGTGATCGTCACGCTACGGTGCGTGCAGGCTCTGGCAGGGGGTTCGCTATGGCGTTGGTGGTCACGTTCGCCGGCAAGGCGCCTTTGGGCGCGGATTCGTCTCTTCAGGTGTGGTCGTACACGGTGGCGGGGAGCCCGCCGGATCTGATCCCCGGGCAGCGGATCGCGATCGCGCTCCCGGCGGACGTGGACGTGCGCGACCCCGCGTCCTATCCCGCCGTGCCCGCGCTGCGCGGCATGTTCTTAGAACGGTCCGCCGCGATCAGCAGGCAGTACGCCGGACGGACGATCTCCCCCGGCGGCGGCCAGCAGACGATCGCGTTCGTCGCGCCGCCCGGCCAGGCCGACCGGGAGCTGTTCGTGGTGACCGCCCAGGGCGGGCGGCCGTGGGCGGTGCAGCCGTTCGCGACGAGTGCGGGCGGGACGTCCGACAACGTCCAGACGATGGCCTCTCCGGCGCGGGCGTCCGGCACGGGGAGCGGCAGGCCGGTCGGGGAGTTCACCGGGACGCTGCCCTATGCGAGCGAGGTCTTCGGCGTGTACCAGCCGCTGGCCGGGTGGTTCGGCAACGACGCCTCGCTGCGGGTCGCCGCCGCGCTCGGCCTCGACGTGGGCAGGGACGCCTTCGCCGGGGACGCGGCGCGCGAACTCGCCCATCCGGCCCTCGCGGAGCTGGCCGCGCAGGACCCGCCCACGGACGGCATCCTGTCGCCGGTCGGGCTGGTCAACCTGTTCCGGCAGTACTTCTTCGAGTTCGACACCTTCCTCGGCCCGCCCGCCGGGCACCTGTGGCTGAGCCCGGGCGGCACGGTCGAGGTCGTGGAGACCAGCACGCGGCGCACGCTGGTGGAGCGGACGGCCGAGCAGTCCGAGGAGGCGACCCGCAAGTCCGAGGAGAGCCTGACCTCGCAGGACGACGTCGCCGACGCGGTCAAGGAGGAGAACGCGAACGACACCAAGCTCGGCGCGAGCGTCAGCGCGGGCGGGAAGTTCGCCGGGATCTACCACGCCGACGCGAGCGCGAGCTTCAGCACCGAGAACACCACGAAGCGGTCGTCGGAGGAGACGCACAAGCACACCAGGACGCAGAGCTCCAAGGTCAGCAGCGAGATCAAGCGGAACTTCAGGACGACGTTCAAGACCGTCACCGAGACCACCGACACGACGAGCCGCCGCTACGTCGTGCAGAACACCACGGGCAAGCTCCTCAACTACGAGCTGCGCCGCAAGATGCGCAAGGTCGGGGTGCAGGTCCAGCACATCGGCACGCAGCTGAGCTGGCAGGTGTTCCTCGGGCCGGGCGCGGCGCCGTCCCCGGGCGCGCCGTCCCCGGGCGCGCCTGCCCCGGGCGCGCAGCCCCCGGGTGCGCCGTCCCCGGGCGCGCCCGCCCCGGGCGCGCCGCCCCGGACCGTCGTCGCCCCCGGGCGGCTGCTCGGGCTCGGCGAGCTGGTCCACGTCGTCCCGGCGCCGGACCTCACGTCGCTGCGCGAGCCGGTGAAGCCGCCGAAGCTGGAGCGCAAGGAGGTGAACTACACCTGCGTCTACAACATCCAGATGTTCCCGATCGCCAACAACAACCCGCCCCACAACGACGCGTTCTGGAGCCGCATCGACGAGAACACCGGACGGATGGGACGCGGCGAGGAGGACGAGTACATCGTCGGGAACCTCCAGGTCAGGCCGAGCCCCCCGGCCCCCGGCTACACCCTCGACCCGAACACGGCGCTGATCCGGTTCATCTCGTGCAAGTCGGCGAACGGCTCCGACACCGCGTTCGACGCGCACTACAGCATCGACGGCACCGACCCCGCCGCGATCACGATCAAGTGCGACCATGTGAGCTTCGGCGGCACCGGCGCGGTCACGCTCGTCCACTCCCTGACCTGGAACCCGCCCCGCGTCGACCCGGCGCAGCAGGAGTACGAGGCGGCGAAGAAGCTCTACGACGAGCAGGTCGCGGAGTTGCAGCGCAAGGCGTACGGGGAGGCCGTGCGGACCCGGCTGAACCTGGTGAGCGGGATCCGGCCCCGGCCCGCCGCCGAGCTGCGCGAGGAGGAGCGGCAGGCGGTGTTCGCCAGCCTGATCAGGCAGCTCCGGTTGATCCCCTCCGACCCGCATCTGGAGTCGGAGATCATCCGGCAGATCTTCGACATCGACCAGATGCTGTACTTCGTGGCGCCCGACTTCTGGCGGCCCGACTACCTGTCCGACCCGGCCGGGCCCGACACCTCCGGCCGCTACCCGGTGCCCCAGCCGGTCTGGACGACGACCGCCGCCGATCCGCTGGCCGGGGAGACGGTGCTGAGCTGGTACTCCCACACCAGTTCCGACACGCTGCCGCCGTCCGCGCCCGCGCCGCCCGCGCCCGGCGAGCCGCCCACGCCGCCGCCCGCGCAGCAGAAGGAGTGGCGCGTCAACTACCTCGTCACCGAGAACACCCAGCCCGCGCCGATGGGCAGCTCGCTCGGCTGGCTGATCCAGGCCGACGGCGACGAGCGCCGCAACGAGTTCCTGAACGCGGCGTGGGTGAAGGCGGTGCTGCCCGTCCGGCCGAGGCACGAGCTGGACGCGCTGTCCTGGCTGTCGAAGGCGAACGTCGAGGGGGAGGCGGGGCTCGGCCGTCCCTACCCGTGGCAGCCCGGCGACCCGGACGAGTACCGGGGCAAGAAGGTCGGCGAGGTCCTCGTCCTGCTCGCCAAGGAGCTCCAGACCAAGAACGGCGACGTGGCGGTGACGCTGGCGACGGAGAAGGTGTTCGAGACGGGCTTCGACCCGCTGGACGGCGGCTTCCGGCCCGCGGAGCCTTACCAGATCTTCGACCAGTGGGTCGAGGTGCTGCCCACCGACCAGGTCGTCGCGGTGGAGGTCGAGTACGACCCGAAGACCGGCCAGCAGCGGTGAGGCTGCGGGTGGCGTGGGCCGACAAGGCCCACTTCCTCCTCGACCGCCGCTCCCCGGCGGGCAGGCCCGACGGCGCCGTGTCGCTGGAGGTGTTCGGCGACCTCCCGGCGGACGCGCCCTGGCACACCCCGGGCAGCGGCCTGCCGTCGCTGGCGGTCGATCCGGGCGACACGGCGGTGGCGTTCGACGTTCCGGCCGACACCCCGCTGCGGCTGGAGTTCACCGTCGACACGGTCGTGGACGGCAAGCAGTGCCGGTCGCTGGAAGTCGTGCAGTTGTTGCGCGTCTCGCCCGATGGGGCGGTCACCTTCGTCGAGCACGCGCTGACCCGGTTCCATGTGGACCTGCGCCCGTCGGGCGGGCCGGGGACGGTGCCGGGGCGCAGGCCGTTCGTGCACGCCGGGGGGACGTCGCTGTTCACCGGCCGCCACCCGCTGCTCACCACCGACGGGCGCGGCCAGCCGCGCGTGCGCGCCGACTTCCTCGACGTCACCGCGCTCTGGTGGGACCTGCATTTCCAGGACACCACCGTGCCGCCCGGCCAGGGCGTCTCCACCTGGGACTTCTGCCCCTGGTACCTCGACCCCGCCTGCGCCGGACGCCCCGACGGCCTGCGCGTGCTCGCCAGCACCTGGGGCGCGCCGCTGGTGTGGTTCGCCGTGATCCCGCCGTCGGCGGGGAAGGAGCTGCCGCCGCGGACGAGGCTGGGCGGCGCGGTCCTCTTCCGTCCGGTGGCGAGCGCCTACGCCTATTCGTCCACCGACAAGTCCGGGCTCGGCGACCGGACGCACGCGAAGCTCGGAATGGAGCAGCTCGCGCATTACCTGTTGCGCGGGCGCAACCGGCAGCAGGCGGCGAGCATCGTCCACTACAGCCCGCGTTCGCCGGAGCTGTACGACTTCGCCTCGGCGTTCCACAAACCCGAGGAGCCGTTCCCGAGGCCCAGCGACCGGCTTCCCTCCCTCCCGATCGGCGTGGAGGACAACCTCGCGAGGTCGGCGGCGCGGCTGCTGCCGGAGGCCGGGGAGCAGCGCGTGCTGTTCCTGCCGTGGCCCACCGCGCGCGGCCTCGACCCGGCCTACGCCGCCGCGCTCGCGCCCGGCCTGTCCGCGCGCGTCGAGCGGGCGCTGCACCTGCTGGCGGCGCGCGGCGCGGTCGGCGGGCGGAACCAGGCCATGGCCGGACGGGACGGCATCGCGCCCATGTCGCTCGGCGGCGCGTCCCCCGCGTTCGCCCTCGACCCGCTGCTGTGGATCGCCGGGTACAGCCTGGGCGGCGCGGCCGCGAGCAAGGCGGTGGCGGCCAACCCCGCCGACGTGGCCCGCATGATCTCCCTCGACGACGGCCGGCTCGCCGAGCACGAGCAGGGCCTGGTCAACGCGGCGCGGCAGGCCGCCCGCGCGGGGCGCCGGATGCGGGCGATGATCGTGCATTCGCCCTACACCGGCGGCCCGCCGCAGGCGACGATGACCGCGCTGCGCGGTGCCGGGGCCGAGGTGACGATGCTGCCGCGCGGCGACTACACCGCGTTCTGGGCGGCGCCGCCGTTCACCGCGCCGTCCTGGCGGCAGTACGTGCTCGCGGAGTGGGACAAGCAGCCCGATGTCGTCCGCAAGGACGTCCGCGAGCAGGCGGGGAAGGAGGCGAACCGCTACGCGGCCTGGCAGCACGAGGTCGCCGCCTACGGCGGGGACGTGTTCGCGGTGGAGCCGCAGAACCCGGGCAGCCGCGCGTTCCTGGAGGAATGCCTCGGCCCCTGACCCCTTACAGGGCGGGCGCGGGGTAGTCGGGGAGGACGTAGGAGTCGTTGGCGCCCCGCACCGCGTTCCCCGAGGGGATGCTCGACGGGTCGCGCAGCGCCCGGTCGCGGAGCGCCAGCTCCTCCTCGGTCGCCGGGTTGAGGACGGGGCGGGAGACGTCGGCGATCGCCTGGTTCCTCTCCACGAACGTCCGGAGCCCGCTCTCGTACGCCTCGAACGCCTCGGTGTGGGAGGGGCGGGCGGCCAGCTCGTTCGCGAGCACGTACGCGCCGATCAGCGCGATGCCGGTGCCCTGCCCCGACAGGAACGAGGGCGCGTAGGCGGCGTCCCCGACCAGCGCGACGCGTCCGCCGGACCAGCGCGGCATGTGGATCTGGCCGACCGAGTCGTAGAACAGGTCGCCCGCCGCGCGCATGGCCTCGACCAGGCCGGGGATCCGCCAGCCGAGACCGGCGAACGCCTCGGCGACGACGGCGCGCTGCGCGTCCGGGTCCCGGTGGACGGCGGGCGAGGGCGAGCTGAAGCCGAGGATCGCGAACACGCGGTCGCCGTCGCCGGGCGCGTAGAGCGCGGCCATCCGGCCCGGCGTGTTCCAGATCAGGCTCTCGTGGGCGAGGCCCAGCTCGTTGGAGGAGCTGAAACCGGCGAACGACCAGCCGAGATGGCGGTGGAAGCGCTCCTCGGGCCCGAACGCCAGGCGCCGGGTGCGGGAGTGGACGCCGTCGGCGCCGACGACGATGTCGAAGGTGCGCCGCGTTCCGCCGCGGAACGTCACGTCCACGCCGCCGTCGTGGTCGTGGAGGGTCTCGATGGAGTCGTCGAAGATCAGCTCGACGCCGTCGGGCACGGCCGAGTGCAGGGCGGCGGCCAGCTCGCCCCGGGGGATCTCCAGGTCGCGTCCGTGTACCCCGCCGACGAGGTCGCCCGTGTCGATGACGGCGACCGGACGGCCGTCCGCGTCGAGGAAGGTGCTCTGGCGCGTGTCGACGTGGAGGGCCTCCAGCCGCTCGATCAGGCCCATGCGGCGGACGACGTCCAGCGCGGGCCCCCGGATGTCGACGGGGTAGCCGCCGTCGCGGATCGCGGGCGCCTTCTCGACGAGCGTGACGTCCCAGCCGTGGCGGCCGAGCCAGTAGGCGATCACGGGTCCGGCGATGCTGGCCCCGGACACCAGGGCCGTGCGGCGTGCGGTCGAGTCCATCGTGGTGCCTCCTCCGGAACTAGATACCTACCTTAGGTATCTTTCTGCCGTCTCGGCTACCATATACCTAACTTAGGTATGTATTGGAGTGACGATGGACACCCGCGACCCCGGGACGGGAGGCGACGACGCCGGACGCGACCGCTACCTGCGAGAACTGCTCCCCCGCCTGACCCAGCTCAGCAACGCGCTCAACCGCGGCCGGCTGACCGAGCGCGCGCTGGAGGCGGCGGGGGGCTCGGTGGACCGCCCGGCGATGTCGGCGCTGCTCGTCCTGCATATGGCGGACGAGCCGCTGCGCGTCGGCGAGATCGCCGCGCGGATGCAGGTCGTCGGGCCCCACGTCACGCGGCAGGTGAACGAGTTGGAGCGGCGCGGGCTGGTCCGCCGCGTCACCGACCCCGGCGACCAGCGCGCCCGCCTCGTCGAGCCGACCGGGCAGGGCCGCGAGGTGACCGACCGCTACATGCGCACCATCTTCGGCTGGTTCGGCGACGCCCTCGCGGGCTGGCCCGAGGACGACCGCCGCGCCTTCGAGCGCCTCCTCGGCCGGTTCGTCGACGACCTCACCGTCCACCTGGCGACGCTCGACGACGACGCGACCTGACGTCCGGAGCCCGGGCCCGAGGGGGCGGAGAGGATCGTCGCCTCCGCGGGGGGCACCGGTCCTCAACGCGCCCAGGCCCGCCGTCGTGACCAGGACGTTCAGTCCCGGGTGCGGCCTCGGCGCTCACCGGGCCCGCTATCGGGGGATCCGCGCTCCCTGGTTCGCCCGCGCCGTCCGCGGATAATGGAGCGCATGGACCGTGCAGCGATGGCCGACTTCCTGCGGCGGCGGCGCGAGGCGCTGCGACCCGAGGACGTCGGGTTCAACCCGGGCCCGCGCCGCCGGACCCGGGGACTGCGGCGCGAGGAGGTCGCCTCGCTCGCGGTGATGTCGACCGACTACTACACGCGGCTCGAACAGCGGCGCGGCCCGCAGCCGAGCGAGCAGATGCTCGGCTCGCTGGCCCGCGCGCTCCGGCTGAACGCCGACGAGCGCGACTACCTGTTCCGGGTGGCCGGGCACAGCGCCCCCGACGCGGTGTCGGTCGCGACGCACGTCGCCCCCGGGCTGCTGCGGGTGATGGACCGCCTCGCCGACACCCCGGCGCTCATCCTGTCGAACCTCGGGGAGGCGCTCGTCCAGAACCGGATGGCGGACGCGCTGCTCGGCGACCGGTCGTCCTACACGGGCCTCGCCCGCAGCTCGACGTACCGCTGGTTCACCGACCCGCGGGCGCGGCGGGTCTACCCCGAGCGCGACCACGCCCGGCACTCCCGCTCGCAGGTCGCGAACCTGCGCGTCGCCTACGGGTCGATGGGGGCGAGGTCGCGCGCGGGCGACCTCGTCCGCGCGTTGCAGAAGGAGAGCGCCGAGTTCTCCGGCCTGTGGGAGCGGCACGAGGTCGGCAAGCGGTTCGAGGAGCACAAGACGCTCGTCCACCCCGAACTGGGCGAGATCGAGCTGGACTGCCAGTCCCTGTTCACCGAGGACCAGTCGCAGGTGCTGCTCGTGCTCACCGCCCCGCCGCGCACCGAGGGCCACGAGAAGCTGCGGCTGCTCTCGGTGCTGGGCGGGAGCCGCTTCCCCGACACGACCGCCGCGGCCCAGGAAGCGCACTGACCCTTTTCTCAGGCGTTTTTCCGTGCGATTCCCACCAGCGGCTGGACGGTGGGCGGCGCCGCCACGGGGGCGACCTCGGGACGCCATTCCAGGCACGGGACGAGCCCCGGCTCGACCAGCTCCAGCCCCGAGAAGAAGCGGCGGACCTGGTCGGCCGACCGCAGTTTGTAGGGGACGGAGCCGCCCTCGTCATAGTCGTGCTGCGCCTGGGAGAACTCGGTGGAGATGTTGTTGGAACCGTCCGCGACGGCGAGCCAACTGCCCGGGGCGAGACCGTCCATCAGCCGCGCGACGATCGCGGCGGCCTCGTCGTCGTTCTCGATATGGCCGAGCACGCCCATGACCGTCAGCCCGACGGGGCGCGAAAGGTCGAGGGTCCGGTCGGCGCCCTCCAGGATCGCGTCCGGGTCGTGCAGGTCGGCCTCGACGTAGTCGGTGGCCCCCTCGGGCGTGCCGGTGAGCAGGATATGGGCGTGCAGCAGGACGAGCGGGTCGTTGTCGACGTAGACGACGCGGGCGTCGGGCACCAGGCGCTGCGCGACCTCGTGGGTGTTGTCGACGGTCGGCAGCCCGGTGCCGACGTCGAGGAACTGGTCGATCTCCGCCTCGTCCGCCAGGAAGGCGATCGAGCGTTTGAGGAAGTAGCGGGTGAGGCGCGCGATGTCGATGATGCCAGGGAATGTCTGGACATACTGGTCTCCCGCCGCGCGGTCCACGGGGAAATTGTCCTTGCCGCCGAGCCAGTAGTTCCATATCCGCGCCGAATGCGGGACGGAGGTGTCGATACCGCCGGCATGCTCCTTCGCCGCCTCGCTGAAGAACTCTTCTTCGCTGCCCACGTCGCCTCCCCAGGTTCCGCTTCCATACTGGGCTTGTCCGTGGGTGCGGGCAACTCGCGTAGCGAGAGTTCAGAGTTCGTTCTCGATACTGCGCAGCAATGCCCGGGACGGTTCGGGCAGTAGCGCCGCGAGGCCGAGTTCCTGGATCTTCTTCTGGTAGCGCGCGCGATCTTCCTCGTCCGACGGGTAGAGCGCGCTGTCGGGGTCCTCGATAAAGATCAGGTCCTGGAGCTTGAAGGAGCCGAAACGCAAGATCGTGATGGGCTTGGCGGCCTCGTCGTGGGCGGGGTGGGAGATCGGCAGGATCTGTAGGCGGACGTGCGGCCCGCTGTGGAGGAGGCGCCGGACCTGGCCCCGCATCGTCGCCGGTTCGACCAGGGGGTTCCGCAGGGCGCCCTCGTTGATGATCGCCCACATCTGCGGGCGCCCGTTGGTGCGTGCCAGGTGCTGTTGGCGCAGCATCCGGAGTTCGATGCGCTGGAGGAGGCGGTCGGCGGGCTCATGCCCGTAGGTGCCGCTGATGACCTCGGTCGCGTACTGGCGGGTTTGGAGGAGGCCGGGCACATAGAACGGCTCGTAGCCGATGATCAGGTCTGACAGCGGCTCATGGGTCAGGTAGCTCCTGAACCAGGGCCGTACGACACCGTGGAAGCGGTACCACCAGGTCGGCGGGCCGGTGACCACGGATCCAGGGGCGCCGGTGTCCCCCGTGGCCGGCACGGGCGTCAGATCGGGGCTGGACGCCGGGGTCAGGCGGTAGGCGGTCACGGCCACCTCGTGGCGGGCCTTCCACTCGGCCAGCGTCCCCACCTCCTCGACGGGAATACGCCGCTCGACGGCGGCCGCCTGGAACACGCGCGCGAGCAGGGAGACCTGGTCCCAGGACGGCATGCGCTTGCGCCTTCCCCGGAGAATCGCCCAGGCGGCTGTCCGGCTCAGGTGGGTCCTCCGGCCGGGCTGGTCCGCGGCCTCGACCTTGTCGAGCCTCCTCGCCAGCTCCCGGTAACTGCTGATTGCGGCCCTGTGGTAAGCCGCTTCCAGTTGACGTGAGAAAGCTTCGACGATACGCACGCGCTCATCCGGCATAGGTGTGCCTTTCTAGCGATCTCCACGGCCGCGCTGGGGGGCAACAATACCGTGCAACCGTACACGGGGTGCAACTGTGTGATAAATCAACAAACGACTCTTTCGTCCGAGTTGCCGAACGAGACTCGGTTTATGACCATTCAGTCATGATCGGATTCAGGGGTGCGGCGGGTTTGGCGTTCTTCTTTGTCCGAGGTTGCTCCAGTCGCCCACATCCGCTCCTTCGTATGAGCAGGATCTGTCTTGTAAGGCCGATCCGCCCGGAGGGGGAATTCGACCGATGCCGCGTTCACTACCGATCTTCGATGAGGACGACCCCGTATGGCGTGAGGCGGCGAAGGCGCTGTTCGTGGTCTGGGCGACCCGGACCGGGCGGAGGCTGCGGCACGTGCCCGTCGAGCACCTCAGCGCCTGGGAGCTGGAGGACTTCTGGGCCGACGACCAGCTCGACGACGTCCCCCTGCCGCGTCCCACGCACAAGGCGCTGGTCGCCGTCGACATCGTCGCCTTCGGCGCCCCCGGCCGCGACACCCGCATCCAGATCAGGCTGCGCGAGAACATGTACACGCAGGTCGAACGCGCGCTCGGCGCCACCGGTCTCACGCTGTCGGACTGCCACCACGAGGACCGGGGCGACGGCGCGTTCATCGTGGCCCCCGACGACGCCGACCCCTGCGACCTGCTGGACCCCTTCGCCCACGACCTGGCCGCCCACCTGCGCCGCGAGAACCGGGACGCGGGCCCCGACCTGCGGCTCCGGCTGCGCGCCGCCGTCCACTACGGCCATGTCGACCACGACGCGCACGGCGTCGTCGGACGCGCGCCGGTCGACCTGTTCCGCCATCTGGAGGCCCCGGCGTTCCGGCGCGCGATGGCCGAGACGCCGAGCGCCGACCTCGGTGTGATCGTCAGCGACTCGCTGTTCCGCGAGGCGGGCCACCGGGACGGCCGCGTCGACCACGACGCCTACCGCCCCATCCGGGTCAGGGTGAAGGAGACCCGCACCCGCGCCTGGCTGTGGCTCCCCCCGGCGCGACCCCGGTGACCCCGACGGTCGCCTCCTCGACCCGGCCGGGGCCTGATCACGGCTCCGCCGGGATGCGGAGGGCGATGGCGGCGATGTCGTCGATGCCGGTGGTGGGCAGGCCCTCCAGGATGCCGTCGCAGAACAGCGGCAGCGGCTCGGCGGCGAGCCGGGACGCCTGGCGGAGGAGCCGCTCCAGCCCCCGGTCCAGGTGCTCGCCGGGGTGCTCGACCAGGCCGTCGGTGTAGAGGAACAGGGTGCAGCGGGGCGGCAGCGCCTCGACGGCGCTGCGGTAGGGGCGGTCGACGAGGAGGCCGAGCAGGGGGTTGCCCGCGTCCTCCAGCAGGCGGGCGTCGCCGTCGGCGGTGACCAGGAGGGGCGGCGGGTGCCCGGCGACCGAGTAGGTGAGCCGCCACCCCTCCGCCTCGGCGCACACCCGCGCGAGGGCGCAGGTGGCGGTGCTCTCGGGCGACAGCGTCTCCATCGCGATGCACAGCCGGCGCAGGACGTCGCCCGGGGCCTCCCCGCGGTCGACGGCGAGGGCCCGCAGCATGTTCCTGAGCTGGCTCATCGCGACCGCCGCCGCCAGGTCGTGCCCGGCGACGTCGCCGATCGCGAGGACCGTCTCGCCGCCGGGGAGCACGAACGAGTCGTACCAGTCGCCGCCCACCTCCGCCGCCGCCGGGCTCGCCCGGTACCGGGCGACGATGTCCAGGCCCGGGACGTCCGGCGGCTCGGCCAGCAGCCCGTGCTGGAGCGCCAGCGCGACCCGCTGGGTGCGGTGGTAGCGCAGGGCGCTGCTCAGCGCGTCGTGCGCGTGGTCGAACATCTGCCCGATCAGCACGACGTCCTCCGGGCTGATCGGCGGGCGGTCGCCGCAGGACGCGGCGGTCACCACGGCCGCGACCTCCCCGTCCACGGTCACCGGCAGCAGCACGACGCTGTTGGCGCCCGCCCGCGTCAGCCAGCCCGCCGTGCCCTCGGGCACGATGTCGGCCGGGGGCCGCCCCGCCTCGAACGTCCGGTACACGGGCCGCCGCCGCTCGACCGCCCGGGTGAAGCCGCTGTCGGCCGGGAACGACTCCTCGCCGCCCGGCGGCAGCCTCGGCAGCCCCTCCCGCGCCCCGGTCGCGATGCGCTGCGCGGTGACCGGCCCGCCCTCGGGACGGTCGGTGAAGTCCGGCAGCAGGTGCACGCCGCAGCCGTCGGCCAGCGCGGGGACGAGCACGTCCGCGAGCGCGCCGAGCATCTCCCGCAGGTCGGAGTGCTCGGCGGTCGCGGCGGCGGCCCGGTCGAGCACCTCCCGCCGGTGCCGCTGGAGCCACTTCTGCTCCACGTCGGTGCAGGTGCCGACCCACTCCAGCACCACGCCGTTCTCGTAGACGGGCGCGGCGTTCACCTCGAAGTGCCGGTACTCGCCCTTCGGCGTCCGGAGCCGGTAGACGTGCCGCCACGGCCGCGAGAACCGGCGCGACTCGGCCCACGACCGCACCGTCGGCTCCTGGTCGTCGGGGTGCAGGGCCCGCACCCAGCCCATCCCGCGGAACTCCTCCCAGGTCTGCCCGGTCACCCGCTCCCATCCAGGGCTCGGCTCGATCGGCGTGCCCTCCGGCCCCGTCACCCACACGATCTCCGCGCTCACCCGGACGAGGCTCTGGAACCTGCGCAGCATGCGCCGCTGCGCCTCCGCCGCCCACCGGGCCTGCCGGTCCGCCGTCACCCGCTCGGTGACGTCGACGGCGACGATCAGCACCCCGGGCTCCCCGGTGATCCGGGAGAGGCCGAAGGAGAAGAAGCGCTCCTCGCGTCCGGCGCCCGGGTAGGCGAGGCTCACCGGCACGTCCTCGCGGCTGACCGCCTCCCCGGTGGCGAGGACGTGGTCGAGCATCTCGAAGTAGTCGCGCTGGAGGAGGTCGTGGAAGGCGTCCCGCATCGGCCGCCCGAGCGGCCGGTCGCCGAAGCTCGCGCGGTAGGCCATGTTGGCGTAGACGAGCCGGTGGTCGCTCCCGCTCGTCACCGCCACCCCGACCGGCGCGAGATCGAAGACCTCCAGCGTCAGGTCGCCGCCGCCGGCGCCCTCCATGCAGTCCCCTCCTGACCTGCGCTCCCCCCTTGTTCGCCTACCCGGGAGAAAACCCAGTATGTGTGGACAGGGGTGCGCGCGGTCAGCGGGCGGGCGGCCAGCTCAGCGGCAGGGCGTCGAGGCCAAGGACGAGGCTCGCGTGCTCCGTCGGCCGCGCGCCCGGCGCGATGCCGTAGTCGGGGATGCGGGCGTGCCACTCGGTGAGCGCGACCTGGAGCTCCAGCCGGGCGAGGTGCGCGCCGAGGCAGCGGTGCGGGCCCGCGCCGAAGGCCAGGTGCGGCGCCGGTGGCCCGCCGATGTCCACGGACGCGGCGCTCGGGAACGCCCGCGGGTCGCGGGTGGCCATGGAGATCGGCAGCATGACCATCTCGCCCGCCCTCATCGGGCATCCGTGCAGGTCGACGTCCTCGGTGAGCCTGCGGGCCGGGAGCGGCAGCGCGTAGACGCGCAGGAACTCCTCGACCGCGCCGGGGACGACCGCCGGGTCGGCGGCGACGCGGGCGCGGTCGTCCTCGTGCGTGGCCAGATGCCAGAACGTGTAGGAGAGCTGCGCCGCGACGGTGTCCAGCCCCGCGAGGAACAGCAGCACGCACAGTTGCAGCAGCTCGGCGTCGGTCACGGGACGCCCGTCCAGGACGAAGGTGGTCGCGGCGCTGACCAGGTCGTCGCGCGGGTCCGCGCGGCGGTCCCGGATCAGCTCGGTGAAGCAGTCCGCGACCTCCCGCAGCGCCTCGGCCCGCCCGGCGCCGGACGGCGGCGGATGCAGCACCGCGTCCTCCCAGGCCAGGAACTCCTTCAGCCGCCCCGTCGGCAGGCCGACCAGCTCCAGGAAGATGATCGTCGGGAACAGCCGGGCGAAGTCGGTGACGAAGTCGCACGACCCCCGCCCGGCCAGGTCGCCGATCAGCGCCGCGCAGTGCCGGGTGATCCGCTCCCGCATCGCCCCGGCGGTCGCGGGCGTGAACAGAGGGCGCAGCAGCCGCCGCCACGCCGTGTGGAGCGGCGGGTCCAGCATGACGGGAATCCACTGGTAGGCCGGGTCGGGGTCGATGACGGCGATCGCGCGGCTGGAGAACGTCTCCGGGTTCTGGAACGCCGCGAGAATGTCGTCGTGCCTGGTGAGGACCCAGAATCCCTGCTGCCCCGTACTGCGGAACGCCTCGTGGCGCTCGCGCAGGCCGTCCAGCATCGCATGCATGCGCCCGGCGGGCCCGGACTCCGCGAACGGGTCGAAATCGATCTGCGGCACGCTCACCGCGTGATCATACGCGCCACTCCGCAGAGATAGGTGGCCGGAAGCTCGCACATCGACGTCGGCTCCGGACAGGGGTCGGGCCGCCAGTCCGGCAGGTTCACCAGCCCCGGCGGCAGCACCTCCCAGCCCCGGAAGAGCTCGACGAGCTGCTCCCTCTCCCGGAACGTCATGCTCATGTTGACGCCCAGGTCCTTGTAGGTCCGCGCGCCCTGCTCGGCGTTCCGCCGGTACGCCGAGGACGCGGTCGGACGGGTGATGTGCGAGACCGCCAGGTAGCTCCCGGGCGCGAGCACCTCGCGGAACCGCCGGACCGACCGCCGGACCGGCTCGTCGTCGGGGACGCAGTGCAGCACCGACAGCATCAGCAGCGCGACCGGCCGGTCCAGGTCGAGGACGGACCGCAGCTCCGGATCGAGCAGGATCGCGTCGGGGTCGTGGAGGTCGCCGCCGATGACGACCGTCCGGGGCTGCGTCGCCAGGAGCGCCCGCGCGTGCGTGAGCACCATGGTGTCGTTGTCGACGTACACGACACTGGCGTCCGGCCGCGCAGCCTGCGCCACCTCGTGCACATTGTGCTGGGTCGGCAGCCCGCACCCGATGTCGAGGAACTGGTCGATCCCGGCTTCGAGTGCGAGGAACCGCACGACACGGGCGAGAAAATGGCGATTCGCCCAGGCCGTGGCACGGGTGGCGGGCGCGGCCCTGATGATCTGCTCCGCCGCCTCGCGATCGGCCGCGAAGTTGTCCTTGCCGTTCAGGAAGTAGTCGTAGATCCGCGCGACGTTGGGAGTGCTCACGTCAACGCCGGTCGGCGCTGCTTCCAGGGTCATGGTGCCCTCAATCTCGGCGACGGAGGCCCATGATGATACGCAGACCCCGGTGCCGGGGGGAGCCCCTCGCGGCCCTACTTCACCCCGCGATTTCGTTCGTCCTGCAACAATCCGAGGTGAAAGCAGTAGTCGACCGCCATGATCTCCCGCCGCACATCATCGGCGCTCCCCAGGACATACCGCCGGGCGGGCTCCCGGACCGCCCGCCAGGCCCCCTTCGCGGCCTGCGTGATCTCCCAGTGCGGAAACTCGCGCCGCAGGCGCAGCAGCTCCTGCTCCCTCCGCCGCCGTATCGCTTTCAAGGAACCCGCCCTTCTACTAACTAGCGAACCATGAATTCGAACCAGGAGTTCTGGCCCTCGGGATCGGTGAACGTACCCCGCGCGGCGCACAGCCGCTCCACGATGAACAGCCCCCGCCCGGTCTCCGATCCGAGGTCCACCCCCACGCCGACGCGCGGCCTGTTCACCGTGGATCCGGAGTCCAGGACCTCGACCCGCACCCGGTCCGGATACTCGATGGCCAGGACCATGATCGTGTCCCCCTTCGCCCCGGTATCGGAGTGAAGGATCGCATTCGTAACCAACTCGGTCGCGCACAACTGGATCAGATAGGTGAGATTCTCAGAAAGGCCCGGAAGGGCGGCATGGACGAAGCGGCGCACCACTCTGAGTTCGGCGAGATCGCAGCCGACTAGTATCCCTGTCATGCGGGGCGCCGACGTTTCCATGATCGCTCCTGTGTGATCTTTCCTAACCCTCTGGCCGGTCGATGCCCGGCATCCTGACAAGCGGCGAAAACAAAACGTAGGCGCGCGGTCGCGGCGTGTTATAGCGTGGCCGCATGGACGGATCGATCATTCCGGCGCCGCTAAAAGCGATCATGGCCGAGCGCGAGTGCAGCCAGGTCGTCCTGGCCGAGGATCTGGGAATCAGCCAGGCGTTCGTGTCGCAGTTAGTGGGCGGTAAGCGGGACTACGGAATCAACAAGATGAACCGCTGCCTGGCGAGCGTAGGGTGGGAGGTACGCATCGAACCCAAGGCCAAGGAGAAGGTCCCCGTGGAACGACGCCGGTTCATCGCAGGTGCCGCGTCCGTGACGTTTGTGGCCGGTCCGAAAACCTTCCCGTTCCAGAACCCCGATTATGTGCATGGTTTGGCCGTCCGGCTAACGGATTCGACGGAGCAGCTCGGCGGCACCTCACTGGTTCCGACGGTGCTGCGCTACATGGGCAACCTGCGCCGCATAACGAGCAGCCGCGATGAACGGCTTCTGGAGGCGGCGGCCGAACTCAGTCGAGTCTCGGCCCACGCCCTCTATGACGCCCGGCAGCGGAACTCCGCCGAAGAGGCGGGCAGGCTCGCACTCGTGTTCTCGCGTCGTTCCGCCGACCCCGCGGAAATCGCGCAGGCGTACGAGAGTCTGTGCCTCATGACCACGGCCCTGGACGCGAACCGCGCGGCGCACTATGCGCAGCTCGGCCTTCAAGTCCCCGATGTCCCGGAGGAGCAGCGCGCCCGCCTCAACGCGCGGCTCGGAACCGCGCTGGCGCGCAACGCGCACACCTCCCGCATCGCCGCACGGTCGGTATGCGCCGTGATCGACAAGGCGTGCAGTGTCAGCGGGCTGCCCAGCGAATCGACCGCTCTGATCCTCGGAAGCGCTGGGATCTCCAACGCGAGCCTTCACCGCTACGAAGAAGCGGACGCCGCACTGGCGGCCTCCGTGCGCACGTTCGGCGAGCGCCCGCTATACGTCGCGCTCTGGCGCGCACGCCAGATCATGACGACTCTGAGTGCGGGGGATGTCGCGAAGGCGGCGCACCAGATGTCGGCCCTCTCCGGAGTCGTCCCCCTGGTGGCCTCCGGGCGCCTCGACACCAAGGTCCAGCAGATCCTGACCGTCGCGGAGCGCTGGAAGCGCGTCCCGGAGATGAAGGACGCGACCCTCCAGCTCCGCTCGGTGGCGCCCCCGACCCCTGCCCGGTCCGTCTGACGCCCTTGTCTCACCTATCGAACTTCGATAGATTTCCATCGTGATTCGATGGAAGGGTGGGTTATGGGAAACCTGGCAGTGCGCGCGCTGCGCGCCGTGCTCGCGGTGGTGCTCATCGGCACCGTGCTCGTCCAGATACTGATGGTGTGGGCGCTGGCCACCGACCCGGAGGACGGGTCGCTCCCGCTGACGCCGCTGCGCGTGATCACGATCGTGGGCATCGGGACCGTTCAGGTCGCCCTGGTCTGCGTATGGCGGCTGGTGGCGATGGTGCGGCGCGGGACCGTGTTCTCCGACGCCGCCTTCCGGTACGTGGACGTCATCATCGGCGCGATCGTGGCGGCGGCCCTCGTGTGGTTCACGGTCACGGCCGTCAACGCGCCGGACCAGCGGGACGACCCCGGCGTCACCGTCATCATGGCCGGGGTCGGCGTGGCCATCCTGGGCGGCGCGCTGCTGGTGCTCGTGCTGCGGATGCTGCTCGTCCAGGCCGTCGCGCGCGATGTCGAGGCGACGCGGATGCGGGCCGAGCTCGACGAGGTGGTCTGATGCCGATCGCCGTCGACATCGACGTGATGCTGGCCAAGCGCAAGATGTCGGTGGGCGAGCTGGCGGACCGCGTGGGGATCACGCCCGCCAACCTGGCGGTGCTCAAGAACGGCCGCGCCAAGGCCGTGCGCTTCACGACCCTCGCCGCGCTCTGCGAGGTGCTGGAGTGCCAGCCGGGCGACCTGCTGCGCTGGGAGGCCGAAGTCCCCGTGGACGGATGACGACGGCCGAGACCTGGTGAGGTCTCGGCCGCCGTCCGTGCCGGGTCACTTGGGCGGCATCAGGACCGTGTCGATGATGTAGACGGTGGCGTTGGCGGTGTGGACGTTGCCGCAGACCACCCGCGCGGTGCCGCCGACCGTGAACGACTCGCCGGAGCCGCTGGTCTTCAGGGTCGCGCCGTTCAGGGTCTTCTCATCGGCGTTCGCGAGGGCGCTCGGCGTGATCGGCTGCCCGACCACGTGGTAGGTCAGGATCGCGGTGAGGGCCTTCTTGTCGTTCATGACCTTGTCGAGCGTCGCCTTCGGGATCTTCTTGAACGCCTCGTCGGTGGGCGCGAACACCGTGATGTTCTTCGCGGAGTTGAGCGTGTCCACGAGCCCGGCCTGCTTCACGGCGCCGACCAGCGTGGACAGCACCGGGTTGTTGGACGCGGCGGTCGCCACGGGGTCGGCGGACATGCCGCTGAAGCTGCCCTTGCCGGACGTCGGGACGGCCGAGCAGGCGGGCCCGAACGGCTGGTCGGCGGACGGCGCGGCGGACGGCGCGGCGCTCGTCGGGGCGGCCGGGGTCGCGGGGGCGGCGGCGGTGCCGCCGTCCTTGTCGTCGTCGGAGCAGGCGGCGGCCGTGGTCACGACGGCCGCGGCGGCCAGGACGCAGGCGGCGACGCGGGTGTGCGGGATGCGGTACATGGTGACTCCTTGGATCCGGTGTTGTCGTTGGCGGATGTTCGGTCAGGTGACGGTGACCACCACCGAGTGCCAGCCCGTCGCGCCGTCGGGGAACGGCGGGGTGCGGTGCTCCGGCTGGGTGTGGCCGGTTCCGTCGGTGGCGCGGCAGCGCAGCGTGTGGGAGCCGGGCGCGGCGTCCCACTCGGCGGTCCACTGCCGCCAGGTGTCCAGGCCGGGGACGGGCGCGAGCCGCGCCTGCCGCCAGGGCCCGTCGTCCACCTGCCATTCGACGGCGGCGACGCCCCGGTGCTGCGCCCAGGCGGTACCGGCGACGGCGACCCGTCCGGCGCGTACCGTGGCGAGCGGCTTGGGGACGTCCACGCGGGAGAACGTCTTGACCGGGGCGCGGTCGGCGTAGCCGCGCCTGGTCCAGTAGGCGTGGTCGGTCGCGAACCGGGTGACCTTGAGGTCCACGACCCACTTGGTGGCCGACACGTACCCGTACAGGCCGGGGACGACGAGCCGCGCGGGGAAGCCGTGGGCGATCGGGAGCGGCTCGCCGTTCATGCCGACGGCGACCATCGCGTCCCGGCCGTCCAGGACCGCCTCGATCGGGGTGGACAGCGTCATGCCGTCCGCCGAGCGGGACAGGATCTGGTCGGCGCCGGAGGTGACCCCGGCGCGGCGCAGCAGCGGCGCGAGCGGCGCGCCGAGCCAGCGGGCGTTGCCCGCGAGGTCGCCGCCGACCTGGTTCGACACGCACGACAGCGTGATGTCGCGTTCGATCAGCGCCAGGCGCAGCAGGTCGTCGAAGCCCAGCTCGACCGGGCGGGCGACCATGCCGTGGATGCGCAGCGTCCACTCGCGCGGGTCGACCTGCGGCAGCGTGAGCGCGGTGTCGACCCGGTAGAAGTCGCGGTTGGACGTGCGGAACGGCGTCATCCCGGGCGCCCGCGCCTGCGCGGCCGGGGGCACCGGACGCGCGGGGCTCGCCGGGCGCGGCAGCCGGGTGTCCGCGCGGACGGCGGAGACGTCGCCGCGGCGCAGCAGCCACCGGCCCGCCGTCCCGCTCGCGGCGGCGACCGCGACCACCCCGGCGCCGGTCAGCAGGGCGCGGCGGTCGGGGGCCTCGCGTGCGCCGCCGCGCACCAGCACGACCAGGGCGGCCATACCGGCGAGCGCGCCGATCGCGGACGGCGCCGCGTCCGCCGGTCCGGCGACCGGGCGGGTCAGCGCGGCGGCGACCCCGGCGGCGCCGAAGGCGGCGAGCCCGGCCAGCGCGTAGCCGAGCCGGATCCGGCTCACCAGCCCGACGGCCAGCGCGGCGAGGGTGACTCCGACGCCGAGCCCGACCAGCAGGGCGGTCTTGTCGTCGTCGCCGAAACGGCGGATCGCGAAGTCCTTCAGCCACACCGGGGTGAGGTCGATGAAGGCCGCGCCGACGGCGAGCAAGGGGGAGGACGAGGCGCGTCCGAGCAGACCGGCGGCCAGCTCCGCGACCCCCAGCGCGGCCACGGCCGCCAGGAGCCCGCGCAGCGCGGCGGTCACCCACCGCGTCGGTCCGATCGCTCGTTCGGCTGTCACGACCGGTGTTCGGGGCGGGACGGGCGGTGGATGGGTCGAATTCTTGACGGTCCCGACCCCATCCGCCGAGCCGTCCGCGCCGAATCACTTGTGTGGAGATGAACGAGCCAGGCGGCGGCCGGCGGGGGGCGGGGGCGGTCGGCGCGGAGCCGCCGGACCTCGCCGAGCTGCTCGGCCGCGTCGCGCGCGGCGACCAGGACGCGTTCGGGCAGGTGTACGAGCGGCTCTCGGGGCCGGTGTACGGGATCGCGCTGCGGGTCGTCCGCGACCCGGCGCAGGCGGAGGAGGTCGCGCAGGACGTGCTGGTCGAGCTGTGGCGCAAGGCGTCGCACTACCGCCCGGACCGGGGCGGCGCGACGGCGTGGGCGCTGACCGTGGCGCACCGCCGCGCCGTCGACCGGGTCCGCTCCAGCCAGGCCGACCGCGACCGGGAGGAGCGGGCGGGGGCGCCGCCGCGCGAGTACGACGAGGTGGCCGAGGAGGTCGGCACCCGGCTGGAGCACCAGCAGGTGCGCCGCTGCATGCGCGGCCTGACCCCGACGCAGCGCGAGTCGATCACGCTCGCCTACTACGGCGGCTACACCTACCGCGAGGTGGCCGAACTCCTCGGCGTCGGCCTCGCCGCCGTCAAGAGCCGGATGCGGGACGGGCTCATCCGGCTGCGCGACTGCCTGGGGGTGCAGCCATGAGCCACGAGCCGCACGACCTCGCCGGGCCGTACGCCCTCGACGCGCTCACCGAACCGGAACGGCGCCGCTTCGAGCGCCACCTGACCGGCTGCGCGGCCTGCGCGGAGGAGGCCGCCGGGCTCCGCGAGGCCACGGCGCGGCTCGCGCTCGCCGCGTCCCGCCGTCCGCCGGAGCGGCTGCGCGGACGGGTGCTGGCCGAGATCGCCCGGACGCGGCAGTCGCCGCCGCCGCTCGCGCGGCGCCTGCCGTCCCCGCGCACCCGGGGACCGGCGTGGCTCGCCGCCGCGGCCTGCCTCGTCCTGGCGCTGACCGGCGGCGGCGCGGCCTGGCACTTCCACCGGGACGCCGAGCACGCGCGGGCCCTGAACCGGCAGGTCGCCGCCGTGCTGACCGCGCCGGACGCCCGCACCTCCACGGTCTCGGGCCAGGGCCGCGTCACCGTCGTGTCGTCGCGTTCGGCGGGCAAGGCGGTCGTCACGGCGTCGCGGCTGCCGCGCCTGCCGTCCACCCGGACGTACCAGATGTGGTGGCTCGGCCCCTTCGCGCCGCGCTCGGCCGGGACGCTGGACCCGGGCGGGGAGGCGCGTCCCGTCGTCACGGCGGGCCTCGGCGACGCGCGGCGCTTCGGCGTCACGGTCGAACCGGCGGGCGGCTCGCCCCGGCCGACCGGCGCGCCGATCCTCACCCTTCCGCTGGGCTAGGCCGTGCCCTGGCGGGCGCGGCATCGCTTCGCGATCCTCCGGCGTCACCCTCACCGGTCAGCCGGCGCGCCCGCGGGACGGCCGAGGCCACTGCGAAACGCGCCCTGGCGCATGTGCTCGCGGGCCCAGGGCTCGAAGCCGGTCGGCGGGAGGCCCAGGGCGCGCGCGTACTCGGGGCGGGCCGGCTGCCCGGCCGCGTTCAGCCATTCGTGCGTGGCGCCCATCGGCGGCATCCCGGCGGCGAGCGCCTCGTCCACGGTCATGTCGGGGGCGGGCAGCCGCCTGCCCAGGACGCGGGAAAGGGTCTCGGCGATCCGCTCCATCGTCAGGTGGTCGCCCGCCAGTTCCAGTTCGACCCGGTTGAAGCCGTCCGGCGCGGTGAGGGCGGCGGCCGCCGCGGCGCCGATGTCGGCGACGGCCACCAGGGACAGGTGGGTGCCGGGCTTCAGGACGCTGACCAGGCCGCCCTCGATGCCGCGCGGGAACAGGAACGCCATGGAGGGGAGGAAGTTCTCCATGAAGAAGCCCGGCTTGAGGAGCGTCCAGTGCGGGAACCCGGCCGCGCGGACGTGGTCCTGGACCGCGGTCTTGGCGCCGAGCGTGGGCTCCAACGCGGACCAGCGGCCCTCGGCCCAGCCGGGGACCCCGGTGTGCTGACCGGCGCCGCTGACCGAGGTGTGCACGAACGTCGGGACGCCGGCGGCCTTCGCGCCCTCGACGAGGTTGACGCCCTGGGCCACCTCGCCCGCGAAGTCGAAGCCGTCGCCGGTCATCGCGGGCATCTGCACGGAGAAGACGGCGCGGGCGCCCTCGGCGGCCCGCGCCACCGAGTCGCGGTCGAGCAGGTCGCCGGTGACCAGCTCGGCGCCGAGAGCGGCGATCGCCCCGGCCCGGTCGGCGGAGGGGTCGCGCACCAGGGCGCGGACGGGGACGCCCGCCGCGAGCAGGGCGCGGGCGGTGGCGCCGCCCTGCCTGCCGGTGGCGCCGGTGACCAGGACGGGTGCGGACGCTGTGGACATGATCCCCTCTCCAGAAATGGCGGGGCCCGCCGTTTTCTACTCGGGTACGATACGGCGGGCCCCGCCACTTAACAACCCGGGAGAGCACGCCATGACCGAGCGCCCGCGCGCGGACGCCAGGCGCAACCGCGCGCGCATCCTGGCCGTGGCCGAGGACGAGGTCGCCGCGCACGGCCCCGACGCCTCGCTGGAGCAGATCGCCCGGGTGGCGGGGGTCGGCTCGGCGACCGTCCGGCGGCACTTCCCCACCCGGCGCGCGCTGCTGGAGGCCGTGTCGCGCAGTCAGATGGAGGCGCTGTGCGGGCGCGCCCGCGACCTGGGCGGGGACGGCGGGGGCCGGAGCGCGCTGGTGGAATGGCTGGCCGACGTCGTCGCGCACTCGGCGTCCGCGCGGGGCCTCGTCGCGGCGCTGGCCTTCGAGGGCGCCGAGCCGGGGCAGGAGGACGGCTGCGCGGCGATGATGGAGGAGGCGGTGGAGCCGCTGCTGCGCCGCGCGGTGCGCGAGGGCGCGGTCGCGGCGGACGTCACCGTCGCCGACCTGGTCACGCTGGTCGTCGGCGCCGTCCTCGCGACCGAGCACCACCCTGACCCGGTCGCGGCGGCCGACCGGGTGTTCCGGCTCGCCGTCGCCGGGATCGGCCCGCCCGGTGCCCGGTGATCAGGTGTTCGGAGGAGGGGCCAGGTCGGCGGCGGTGTACCGGTCGGTGAGGAGGTGGACGGTCTTACCGGACGAGCCGCGCAGCCCCTCGCCCAAGTGCCGGTCCTCGTCGCCGCGCCCGGACAGGAGCACGTCGACCCGGTCGCGCAGTGCGGTCGCACCGGGCATGCGGACGAGTTCGGGCCAGGGGTAGCCGGTGAACAGGATGACCGACAGGGACGTCTCGTCCCGGATCCGCGCGAGCAGCCGCAGCACCGGGCGGCGTTGCAGCAGCGGTTCGCCGCCGCGGATCGTCACCCCCTCGATCCAGCCGGTGAGCAGCGCGATGTGCGCGAACATCTCCTCGCCCGTGACCTGGTGGCCGCGCCGGGCGTGCGTCTTCGGGTCGCGGCAGCTCGGGCAGCCCAGCGTGCGGCTCTGGAGCCAGAGCACCGCGCGCGTGCCGGGCCCGTCGGTCTCGCTGAACGGCTCGAAGGCGTGCACGCGCAGCGGACGCGGCGGACGCGGCGCCCAGGTCAGCTGCCGAGGCCGGAGTTCGTCACTCACGCCGTGATTACACTCCGGCCGCACCGGGACCGGTCCCGGGCGGCGCGGGGGACGGGCGGATGCCGAAGTTCGGCGACCGGGCGTCGGGGCCGGGGCGAGGCGGTACAACGTCGCAGACGGGACCCCTCCCGCCGGGGCACGCTTACGGTGAGCGCCGCGGGGCCGGAGAGGACGGTGCACATGGCGTCGACGATGCGGAAGCCGCCCGGCAAGGTCGACATCCTGCCGAAGGAGATCGGCAGCCTGGCGACCGGGCTGCCCCCGGCGCAGCCCGGCACGCTGTTCGTCATGGGCGCGAACGGCGGGATGCGGGTGTCGCCCGACGCGGGGTTCGACGTGGTGTTCGGACGCTGCGAACCCGACGTGCACGTCTGTGTGGGGCCGTCCGACCCGCGCGTCAGCAGGCAGCACGGCTACATCACCCGCGAGCACTCGCGCTGGGTGCTCTACAACCTCGGCAAGCTCGCGATCCGCTTCCCCGGGTCGCGCCTCGTGCTCGGCGGGCACCGCGCCGAGCTGCCGGTGGCCTACACGCCGCTGTTCATCGTCGCGCCGGGGCAGGAGCACCTGCTGGAGGCGCGGATCGCCGCCGGTCCGGTCACGCCGGGCCCGGTCGACCTGCACGAGGTCCCGACCTACGACCCCGACAGCCCCGAGCACCCCGACAACCGCGGGCCGGGCGCCGACCGCTGGCGGCTGAACCCGCTGGAGAAGCTCGTCCTGGTCTGCCTCGCCCAGCGCTACCTGCGGCAGGAGCCGTGGCCGCAGCCGCTCACCTGGGCGCAGGTCGCCGACGAGCTGGGCCGCCTGCGGCCCGGGGAGAAGTGGAACGAGCGGCGCGCCGCCCGCATCGTCACCGGGGTGCGGATGCGGCTCAGCGCCGAGGTCCCCGGCCTGCTGGAGGAGCAGATCCCGCCGCCGATCGGCAACGCGCTCAACCACAACCTGATCAGCGCGCTGCTCGTCCGCACCAAGCTCCGCACCGAGGACCTGGACCTTCTCGGCGGCTGACCCGCCGCGCGTCAGGCGGGCGGCAGCTGCGCGGCGGCCGCGTCGGCCAGGGACGTCGCCATCGCGCAGAGCTGCTTGGTGGGCGGGTCGCCCTCCACGACGAGGTACAGCATCTCGATCGCGTCCTTGCCGTTCTGGTCGGGATAGTGCCGGTGCACGACCCGCGCCAGGCACGTCCCCTCGCCGTCGCCGTTCGCCTCGATGAAGGTCTCACGGCCCCGGAGCCGGGTCGGGCTGCCGTCCCTCGGGCCGAGCGGCTCGCCCCGGTCGAACCGCAGCTTGACGAAGATGCGGCGGGTGGTGCTGCGCCAGCGGCAGTCCCAGCCGCCGAACCCGGTCTTCGGGTCGGCGGCGTCGATGCCCGGGACGAGGTCGAGCGCGCGGGCCCCGAGCAGCACGCAGGCGTTCCGGTTCGCCAGCGACGCCGCCGGGAACGGCGCCGCGCGGCGGGGGACCGGGCCCGCGTTCAGCACCGCGACCGCCTTGGTGACGGCGGCGTCGGCGATGCCGCACAGGGGCGCGGCCCTGCCGTCGTCGAGCTGCGCGTCGACCGAGATCGTGGTGCCGACGTCGGGGGAGGGCAGCAGCAGCCGCCGGCCGCAGTGGTCGTCCTCCTCCGGGTCCTGGACGACCTGGACGCGCCCCATCGCCTTCACCGGACCGGCCGTCTCGGGCGCGGACTCGGCGGCGAGGTGGACCTCAAGATCGACCACCGCCTCGCCCGCGCCCTTGCCGATCGTCAGCACGACGTCGCACCGGTCGAAGTTGCCGTAGTCGATGTCGAGTTCGGTGTCGCCGAACCGGCCGAGCGCGGCGGGGTCCAGCAGCCGGCACGGGTCGATCGTGTGCGGGTCGCCGATCAGCGACACCGGCGTCGCGCGCTTCGGCGTGGCGCCGCCGTCCCTGTAGAGGGGGCTGAACGGGAGCGCGATCAGCGCCGCGAGGATGACCGCGCCCACCGCGAACCGCCGCGGATACCGGCGGATGAGCACGGCCGAACGCGTCCACGGCGACGGGTGCCCGCCCGGCCCGCGGCCCCCGGACCCGCCCGGCCCGCCCGGCACCGGCCCGCCCGGCACGGGGCCGCCGCCGGGAGGATCCGACGCCGGGGGCCAGGTCTCCTTGGCGTAGTCGGGCGGCTCCAGCGCCACATCGCCGGCGACCTCGTCCAGCATCCGCCGCGCCTCGCCGGGGGTGGGCCGGTCGGGCGGGTCGGCTCGCAGCATCGCCGCCAGCACACCGCCCAGCGGCCCCGCCGCGACGGCCGCCGCCTGTGCGGAGGGCCCGGCCTCCGGCGCGTCGCCCGGGGGCTCGTCGGCGCGCGTCCCGCCGGTCAGCTCCTCGCCGGTCCTCGGGCCGGGCGGCGACCCGGTGATCAGGGCGTAGACGGTGGCGCCGAGCGAGTACACGTCGGACGCGGGTTCGGGCAGCCCCCGGACGACCTCCGGCGCGGCGTAGGCGGGGGTGTGGCTGACGGGCCCGTTCTGGGTGGTCGTCTCCAGCCCCGCGAGCCGGTAGGCGGCGCCGAAGTCGGCGAGCTTGACCGTGCGCTTCTCGGTCATGACGATGTTGCCCGGCTTGACGTCGCAGTGCACGATGCCCGCCGCGTGCAGGGCGACCAGCGCGTCCGCGATCTCGGCGCCGATGCGGGCCGCGACCCGCGGCGGGGCGGGCGGCCACGCGTCCAGGCTCCCGCCGCGCACGTACTCCAGGACGAGCCAGGACGTGCTCCGCCACAGGCTCCGCACCTGGATGGCGTCGAACAGCGTGACCACGTGCGGATGGCTGAACCGCGCCAGCGCGTGCGCCTCGGCCCGGAGCTGTTTGAAAGCGTGCGGGCCGCTGCCGCCGAATTTGGGCCGCTTCAGCACCACATGGCGCGGCAGGACCAGGTCGTCGGCCACCCACACCTCGCCGGTTCCCCCGTGAATGGGCCCTTTGACCAGCCGGTACCGTCCGGCGATCACCGCTCCCATGCGCACCGTGACTCCTCTCACCGGAACGCCCACAAGCCGCGCGAGATCAAACCTACTGGGTGACAGTCCAGACACACACCGTTTCGGCGTTACCCGTCCTTGGCCGGTCCGGCAAGGAGCTACCGCGAACAAATGATCATTACCAGGGGCTTTCCCGGCCCGGCTCCACTTCCGGAGGGGAGCGCCGTTTCTCCTAACCGCCTTCCCGGTTGGACGTTGGACGCCGCCCGGCGCGCGGCCCCCCTCCTCCAGGGCAGGGCCAAAAGGGGCCCTATCAGATCAGGACGCTCAATGCAATCACTTCGGCTTGGTAGCTCGCCCGGCCGTCACTTGGACTGTCCAAACGGAAAATCAGTGCCGCGAGCAGGGGGTTTCACCTCCGTCGGGCGGCCTCGCGGGCAAACGTCACGGGCCGGGACTTACCCTCGCCTTTGCGGGCATCGAGAGAAATGGTTTGTGCCGGAGGCGGGTGACCATAACCCGCGTGCACGCCAACGGCTCGCGGGTCGGCGGCAGGTGTGTTCACTGTGCCCGGCAACGCTATGTCTGTGCAGGTCAGAGCATATTTCGAGGGCGATTGAAGGGCCCCTGAAAACGCCGTCCAAGGCGGGCTTGCCGCCATCTGCCGGGGCCCGCGCAGCCTTGGCGGAGCATGCCGGTGATCTGACTACCGGCCTGGAATCTCTCTACTTTTAGTGTCAGGGTGGCAAATCGCGGTGGTACTGTGATCGTCGCGGTTCCCGGCCCTGGCCCGGAAAGCCCCGGCCGTGCCGCGAGAACGCGCAGGTCGCAGCAGGTGAAACGGTTTTTCGGACCGGCCGCGGTAAGCGAGATGTCCCTTGCGGGTGGCGACCGGGACGATTAACCATGACGATGTCCAAGATTGGACGATTCGGGAGGTGCTTCGTAGTCTGCCTTAGCACAGTGAATCGGACGAGCTCTTGATTGCCGGTACCTGACGCTTCCCCACGCACTGACAGGCCGACCCGTGAGAGCGGACACCATGTTGCATGATCTACTCCCTCTGTCGACGAACGAGTTCATCGCCGGGATCGAGGCGGTCGCGCCCCGCTTCGATTCCGCGACCTACCCCCAGCGGAACCTGCCCGCCGACGACTGGACCCTGCTGACCAAGGCGGGAGTGCTCCTCCCGACATTGCCCAAGGAGTTCGGCGGGCGCGACAGCCATATCGAGATGTGCCGGGTCGTGGAGACCCTGTCCGAATGGAACCTTCCGCTCGGCATGTACGTGACGATCGTCAGCGCGGTCGCGCTGCGTCCGATCGTGCTCTGGGCCGGTGAGGAGGCCCGCCAGGAGGTGCTGCCGCACTACGCCGGCGGCGACCCGATGATCGCCGGGTTCGCCTCGACCGAGCCCGGCTGCGGCTCGGCCATGTCGGCGATGACCACCACCTTCGAGGAGGTGACGGGCGGGTACCGGATCCGCGGCCGCAAGCACTGGCAGGCCTTCAGCCTCAGCGCGCAGTGGTGGCTGGTCAGCGCGAAGAACGACGACCACGGTCGGCGCGAGTACGGCTACTTCATCGTCAAGCGCAGCGAGGGGTTCCGCACCCTCCAGACCTACGAGCCGCTCGGCCTGAAGATCATCGACTACGGGTTGAACGAGATCGACGCGGTGATCCCCCGGCACCGGCGGATCGCCGCCGACGGCGGGTCGCTGCGCCCAATGGCGGAGATGCTGATGGCCTCGCGGTCGATGATGGCGGCGATGGGCACCGGGTTCCTGCGCCGCGTCAGCCGGGAGGCGCACGCCTACGCGGCGCGCCGCCGAATCGGTCCGGCGCCGCAGTCGGCGATCCGGTTCGTCCAGTACCGGCTGGCGGCGATCGACGCGTCCTACGCGATCTGCGCCGCGCTCAACCACCACCTCCAGACCGACCTGGACATGAAGGGCGCCATGCTCGGCGCGTTCCCGGCCGTCCACGCCATCAAGACCGTCGCCACCGAGCGGATGCTGAGCGCCGCCCACCACTACCAGCAGCTCGTCGGCGGCGAGGGGTACCGCAGCGGGTCCCCCACCAACATCTCCGCGCAGGCGTTCCTCGACGCCCGCGTCTACACGATCTTCGACGGCACCAACGACCTGCTCAGCCAGCAGCTCACCGAGTGGTGCCTCGCCCGGACGGCCGGGCGCCCGCTCAGCCGGTTCCTGGCCGAGTGGCCGCCCACCGCCTCCGCCGTCCGCGCCTGCCGCCTCGACCTCGGCTTCCTCGACCAGCCGCTCCGGCAGGAGCACCTCGTGCTCGCCGGGCGCGCGATCGCCTACCTGTTCACGGCGGGCCAGGTCATGCGGTGGACCGCCGAGACCGGCGCCGACCCCGTCCGGTCCCGGGCGGCGGTCGAGTTCCTCAAGGCCGACATCGCCTGCGTCCAGACCGAGTTCGGGCTGCTGGCGGCGGGCGTGATCCGTCCCGTGGACGGGCTCGACAACGGGCCGGGGGACATG
Organism: Actinomadura sp. NEAU-AAG7; assembly: GCF_018603865.1. NCBI lineage: Bacteria > Bacillati > Actinomycetota > Actinomycetes > Streptosporangiales > Thermomonosporaceae > Actinomadura > Actinomadura sp. NEAU-AAG7. The sequence continues at coordinate 75,516 of NZ_JAHFZY010000001.1, read as the reverse complement.
GCCGCGGACGCGGGCGGCGCACCCGCGGCCGCGCCGTCCGCGGCCGGGGTGCTGTTCTCGCGCTCCGTCCCGGTCAGCACCGAAGCCTGACCTTGGGCCCGGGCGGGAACTCAGATGCCCTCGCGGCGGCGGATCAGCTCGACCAGGTCCGCCGCCCGTTCCTTGATGAGGTTCAGGCCGGGATGCCCCCACGGCTTCGGGTCGCGGTCGACGATGCAGACCGTTCCGAGGACCGTGCCAGTGTGGTCGATGAGGGGGGCGCCCGCGTAGGTGCGGATGCCGAGCCGGTCGACCACGGGGTTGCCCGCGAAGCGCGGATAGTCGCACACGTCGTCCAGGACGAGGGCCTTGCGCCGCATCACGACGTGCGGGCAGTACCCGTGGTCGAGCGGGACCTCCCGGCCCAGCTCGACCGCGCCCGTCGCGTCCGACCCCGGGACGGGCGGCGCGTACAGGCCGCTCAGGTACTGCCGGTCGGTCACGAAGTTCACCATCGCGAACGGCGGGTGCTCGGAGCCGACGAGCCGCCCCGCGGTCTCGGCGAGGTCGCGGGCGAGCGCGTCGAACTCGCTGTCGGGCCCCTGCCCGAGGCCGAGTTCGCGCAGCCGCGCGACCCGCTGGGGGACCTCGGGGTCGACGGGCGTGAGGAGGTGGCCGGGCGGGTCGTAGAGCGGCTCATGGGTCACGGGGTTCTCCCTGAGTGGTGGAACGTCAGTTGGGGGAAGCGGGGGCGGGCGCCGCGGCCAGGAGGTGCAGGATCAGCTCGCGCAGCACCGAGGTGGCGGACGGCCGGTCCCGCGCGTCGCACGGCACGACCGGCACCGCCGGGTCGAGGCCGAGCGCGGAGCGCACCTCGTCGGCGCCGTAGCGGAACGCCGAGTCGAACTCGTTGACCGCGACGAGGAACCGGGTGCCCCGGCTCTCGAAGAAGTCGACCGCCTCGAAGGAGTCCTGGAGGCGGCGGGTGTCGGCGAGCACGATCGCGCCGAGCGCTCCGGCGGACAGCTCGTTCCACATGAACCAGAAGCGCCGCTGGCCGGGCGTCCCGAAGAGGTAGAGCACGATGCCGTGCTGCTCGATCGTGATCCGGCCGAAGTCGAGCGCCACCGTCGTGGTGGACTTCTGCTCCACCCCGCCGAGGTCGTCGACGCCGACGCTGGCCGCGGTGATCAGCTCCTCGGTGCTCAGCGGCTCGATCTCGCTGACCGCGCCGACGAACGTCGTCTTGCCGACGCCGAAGCCGCCCGCGACGAGGATCTTGACCTGGGTGGGGGGTTCCTCAGGCTCGTTGTAGGCCATCGAGCAGCTTCTCCAAGAGGGCTCGGTCGGTCGGATCGGCGGCGATGTGGGTCGCCTGCGTGGTCATCGCCCGGCGATCCAGCAGGTCGGACAGGACGACCTTGGTGACCACCACGGGCAGCCGTAACTGCGCGGCGACCTCCGCGACGGAGGTCGGCGTACGGCACAGGTCGAGGGCCCGCGCGTACTCGGGGTCGACGCCGGGCGGCGGCCGCTCGGCCGCCACCACCAGCGAGAGCAGGCCCAGCTCGACGGAGGGGCGGGTGCGGCCCGCCGTCACCGTGTAGGGCCGGACGAGCCGTCCGGCCGCGTCGTCGAGCCAGACCTCGTCGTCGGCGGGGTCACCGCCGGGGGGCATACCGGGCGTCATGCCGGACGTCATGCCGGACGGCGCGGATCGGCGGCGGCGGCCGGGGGGCGCGCCGCGGTGTGCAGGAACGGCCGGACGGCCCTGATCAACCGGGCCATCTCGAAACCGACGACGCCTGGATCGGCGTCGCCCCGCGCCAGCACCGCCAGCACCGAGTTGAAACCGGCCCAGGAGATGAAGAGCTGGCTGGACTGGAGTTCCGCCACCACCTGCCGGACCTCGTTGCTGTTGTCGAACTTGGTGCCGGTGCTCCGCGCGATGGAGAACAACCCCGACGCGAGCGCGGCGAGGTGTTCCGCGCTCGCCCGGTCGAAACCGTCGGATGCCTTCAACATGCCGTCGGAGGACAGCAACACGCTCCCGCGTATCACCGGAACCTCCTCGCCCAGCCCCCGCAGCAGCCAAGCGAGATCCTGCGCCTGGTTCGGGGAGACAGCACTCAATGGACGCTCCTTCTCGTTAGTCATGTCTCGTCAGTTCGCGCCGCCGGAGCCGTCCGGGGCGCCGTCGGTCTCCTCGGCGCTGCGGACTCCCCGCTTGAACGCGGCCATCAACCCGGGGTTGTGCTCGATCTCCCGCTCGTCGTCCACGGGCGCGGACATCTCGACCTGCTCGGCCAGCTCGGGCGCGATGTGCGTCTGGGCCTGGCGGCGCGGCAGGGGCGGCCGCTCACCGGCGCTCGCGGCCGGGGGCTGCTGCGGCGCCGCGGGCACGTGGCCGCCGAGGACGTCGCGCTGCTCCGGCGGGGCGCTCGGCCGGGTGGACGGCTGGGCCGGCGCCGCCGCGGCGACCGGGACCGGAGCGGGGACCGGTGCCGGTACGGAGGCCGGGGCGGCTGCGGGCGCGGGTTCGGGCACGGGCTGCGGGGGCGCGGCGTGACGGGCGCCCGACCGCCTGGGCTGGGGCTGCGCCGGGGCCTGCGGCTGCGCCGGGGTGTGGGCGGGGGCCTGAGCGGGGGCCTGCGCCTGGACGGGGGCCTGCGGCTCGGGCCGCGCGCCCGCCTGCGGGCCGGTCTCCTCCGGGCCCCGGCCGTCCAGCTCCTTGGGCACCACGACGACGGCCTGCGTGCCGCCGTAGACGTTGCCCTGGAGCTGGACGCGGACCTTGTGGCGGCGCGCGAGCGCGGACACGACCAGCAGCCCGATCCGGCCGTCCTTCAGCAGCTCCTCGGTGTCGGCGCGCTCGTGGTCGGCGAGCAGGTCGTTGAGCCGCCGCTGGTCGCCGCGCGGGATGCCGAGGCCGCGGTCCTCGACCTCGATGGCGAGGCCCGCGCTGACGGTCTCGACGCGGATGTGCACCTGCGTGCTCGGCGGCGAGAACTTGGTGGCGTTCTCGATCAGCTCGGCGAGCAGGTGCACGACGTCGGCGACCGCGCCGCCGTGCAGCTCGCCCTCGATGGGCGGCACGACCTTGACGCGGTTGTAGTGCTCCACCTCGGCGATGGCCGAGCGCAGCACCTCGAAGACGCTGACCGGCCGCGTCCACTGGCGGCGGGACGCGGCGCCGCCGATCACCGCGAGGCTCTCGGCCTGGCGGCGCGTGCGGGTGGTGAGATGGTCCACCTTGAACAGCCCTTTGAGGAGGTCCGGATCCTCCACCTGGTTCTCCAGCTCGTCGAGGCCCTGGATGGCCCGGTGGGACAGCGACTGCATCCGCCGGGCGAGGTTAACGAAGACGCCGACGCGCTGGTTGGCGCGGTCGGGCTCGCGGGTGGCCGCGCCGAGCACGGTGTTCCAGGCGGCGCCCTGCGCCTGCCGCACCTCGTACGCGAGCGCGATCACGGGGTCGGCGTCGCCCGGGGGCGGCTGGTCCTCGGTGTAGGGCATGGCCGTCTCCCCGGCGCTCAGCCCCTCGGCCAGCCGCTGCAGGTCGCGGCGGCCCCGGCTGACCAGCAGCCCGAGCTCACCGAGGCGGCGCCGCGTCGCCTCCTGCTCCCGGGCGAGCGCACGCGCGCGCTGCTGGAGCACCCGGCGGGTCGCCGCGTCCGCCGCCACCGCGGCGATCGCCAGGGTGATCACCGCGCCGCCGGCAGCCAGGGCGAGGACCAGGCGGGTCTGCCGGGCCACGTCCGCGTCGCGGTACAGGACGCCGACGGCCGCCGTCCCGAATAGGCCGACAATGGCCGCGGGAAGGACGGAAATGGACAGATGAAAGGCGCGTATACTGCGATGGCGACGCTTAGCACGGGTCTGGGACCTGCCGGTTCGTCGACCATCCTGGTGCTCGGCGCCGGCGGCAGGTTCGAAGAAGTCAGGCATCGGCGTCCTCAGTGCGTTGACAGCGGAGATCACGATACTGAGTAATACGTACTCGTATGGGTACAGCTCGGATCTAGGCTGGCACAACGCCTCATCGGGGAAGCACGGATTGCTGAGATTCCACCGTCCCGACGACTCTATCAGGGTGTCCGTCCGCCGATGTCCCTTTCGCCGGCCTATTCGTCCCCTCGATCGTCATCCCCTGTTCACCTGCGCCGATGTCGCGATCCGCTGGTTCGGACGGCTGAAAACGGTCGGAACGGCCAGTCCCTAATGCGCCACGTTGAGATCATCCCTGGTGTCCCCTTATCGGCGTTGCTGACCTGCGGAAATCCGCGTCCAGAAGCCGTCCCGGGACCCGTCCCGCCGTCGCCGCCGAACAATTGGTGACGGTCCGCCGACAGCCCGTTTCGCGCCGAAGGACGACGATGTATCCCCCAAGCCAGGGCACGCCACCACCGCCCCCGCCCCCTCCTCCCTCTCCGCCGCCGCCCCCGTCGATGCCGCCGCCGCCGATGCGCCCGCGCCGCCCCCGGCCGCCGCGCGACCCGCTGGCCGTCGCGCTCGCCAACGCGTCCTTACTCAACGTCGGCTACCTGATGCTCGGACGGTACGGCCGCGCCGTCGCCACGGGGTTCGTCACCCTGGTCCTGCTCGACATCCTCGTCCAGTCCGGCCATTCGCTGTGGTTCGAACTCGTCGTGCTGCTGTGGTGGGCGGCCCTCGTCGCGAACGGCTGGTTCCTGGCGGGCGGGCGGAACGCGTGGGCCGGATGGTCCGGCGCGGGCGCGGTGCGCGGGCAGCTCGCGGTCGCGCTCGCGGCCACGCTCCCGGTGCTGCTGGCGCTGGGCCTCCTCCGCTACGACGCTGCCACGATCGGCGGGTCACTCGCGGACGCCCGCCGCACCGGCGACTGCGCCAAGGCGCTGCGCGCCGAGCGCGACATCTGGTTCGGCGACCGGCTCGCCGACTCCCCGCTCGCCGCCGACGCCGAGCGGACGGCCCGCGCGTGCCGGGAACTGGGGCGGGCCAAGGCCGACCTGACGACCGCGCTGACCGGCGACACCGGCGCGCTGCGGCGGGGGTTCGACGGCCTCGCGTCCGTGCTCGCCCATGAGCCCGGCCACAGGCGGATGGTCGAGGTCGTGCTGGACGGCTTCCTGCGCGGCCTGCCCGCCAGGGACCACTGCGACACGGTCCTGGTCACCGACTGGCTCGGCGCGCGGCGCGCGAGCCACGACGCGCTCGACCGGTCCGCCGCGACCGTGGCGCGGACGGCGCCCGCCGCGCTCATCGGATGCGGCGACCAGCTCATGTCGGCCAAGGAGTGGGCGACGGCGCGCATCCAGTACCAGAACCTGCTCGACCGCTATCCGGGTTTCGCGCGGGCCGCCGAGGCGCGCGAGGGCGTCAGAAAGGCCACGCTCGCCATCGAGCTGGCACAGGTCACCCGGCTGCTGGAGGAGTCCGACGACGCCACCGACCTGGAGACCGGATATTGCGCCGACCCGGTGAAATACAGCGGCGCGCCCCGCTACCGCAAGGGGGCCAGCAAGGCGTATTTCACCGGCGACTCCGAATACGTCGGCAAACTGCCCGGGTCCTGGAAGACCGGCGACGCCGCCAAAGCCTCGCTGGTGGTCTGCGTGGGGGAGAAGGGCATGGGGGAACGCGTCCAGACCTGCCCTTATGAGCCCGAGTCGGGCTCGGGGGGCATCACCAACGTCACCTTCCGGAAGATCGCGGTGCCGGTGCGGGTCTATGAGTTGCGGACCGGAAAGCGCGTGATCGACCGGAAGCTCCAGATCGGCGGGTCGAGCTGCCCGTCGAGGATCCACTACCAGAGCTTCCTCAGCGGCGGGCCCCCGCCGGACGAGATGTACGTCGACGCGTCCACCTCCGACATCCGCGGCGCTTTCCAGTCGCTCGTCTCCCGCTGACGGGAATGGCCGGGAGCGCGTGAGGGGTTCGGGTTATCCCCACCCCCGGGCCAGGTGCCAGCCGTAGTGATGGCGCGGTGGTCCGGGCGGTGGGATCGGACGCATGACCATCCCACGCATCGCAACGGCCGTCACGGCGCTCGGCGTCGCCGGGCTCGTCGGCTGGACGGGGCCGGCCTCGGCCTCGATATCGGCGTCCCGGCCGCCCGCGCCCGGCCTGGGGCGCTACCTCGGGCAGCATCCGGACTGGGGCGCCTGCCCGTCCGACGCGCCCGAGCTGACCAAGGCGGGCGCGGAGTGCGCGAAGGTGCGGGTGCCGCTCGACTACGCGGCGCCCGGCGGGCCGTCCGTCGAGATCGCCGTATCGCGGATCAAGGCCAAGGACCGCGCGCACCGGCGTGGAATCCTGCTCGCCAACCCGGGCGGCCCCGGCGGGGCCGGGCTGGAGTACACGGCGCTGATGCGCCCCGCGATGAAGGACGCGGCGGACCGCTACGACCTCATCGGCTTCGACCCGCGCTTCGTCGGCCGCAGCACCCCGATCCACTGCGGGAACGGCCCGAAGCCCGCCGACACGCACTCGCGGCGGGAGGCGTTCGAGGCGTCGGCGCGGAACGCGAAGGACACCGCCGAGCGCTGCTACGCGCACGGGAACAACGCGGCCCTGCTCCCGCACGCGTCCAGCCGGAACGTCGCCCGCGACATGGACCTGATCCGCGCCGTCCTCGGTGAGCGCAAGCTGTCCTACTACGGCATCTCCTACGGCGCGGACCTCGGCGCCGCGTACACGCAGATGTTCCCCCGGAACGCCGACCGCATCGTGATCGACAGCGTCACCGACCCCGCGAAGACGCAGTACGAGAACTTCCAGGCCGCGGGTCCCGCGCAGGAGCGGGGCCTGTCCGAATGGGCGGCCTGGACGGCCGAGCGCTCAGCCGAGTACAAGCTCGGCGGCACGCCCCGGCAGGTCAGGGCGACCGTCGAGCGCATCAGCGCCCAGACCGACAGGGGCCCGCTCACCCTCGGCGAGTACAAGCTGCACCCGAGCGTGCTCGGGCTGTTCCTGCGCCAGATGGTCGGCCTGGAGGAGAACAACGACGTCCTCGCGCGGAGCGTCCAGAACCTGGCCGACGCCGCCGCCGGGCGGCAGGTGACGCCGATCCCCGAACTCGCCGGCTGGCTCGGCCTGTTCAACGACCCGAGCCCCGAACTCGACAACCTGTTCAACAGCGGCAACGCGTTCCTCTGCGGGGACGGCGGCTGGCCCGCCGGGGGCTGGCCGTCCGAACCGGAGCGGTACTGGCGGAACATCGAGGCGGCGCGGCCCACCCAGCCGGTCTTCGCGGCGACCGCGAACGCGATCTTCCCGTGCCCGTTCTGGAAGACGAAGCCGCGCGAGCCCGGGGTCGCGGTCGACAACCGGGTGCCGCTGCTCCTGCTCCAGGCCACGCGCGACAACAACGTCCCCTACGAGGGCGCCGTCGCGCTGCACCGCAGGCTGAGGGGCTCGCGGATGATCACGGCGGACCTGCGCTCGCACGGCGTCTACGGGCGCGGCGTGGACGGCCTCACCCCCGTCCCCTGCGCGGACGACGCCGTCAACGCCTACCTGCGGACCGGCGCGCTGCCCGCCACCGACCGCACCTGCGCCCACCCCGAGGAGCGACGATGAACAGGCACGTCACCGCGACCCTGGCCGCGGGCGCGCTGCTGGCCGCGCTCGCCCCGGCCGCCGCGTCCGCCGCCGCTCCGTCCGCCGCCGCTCCATCCACCGGCGACCTCCAGCGGGACGCGGACGCCATCCACGCGACGGGGGCCACCGGCGTCCTCGCCGAGGTGCGGACCGACCGCGACAGCCGCACCGCCCGCGCCGGGGTCGCCGATCTGAAGACCCGGCAGCCCGTCCCGTGGGACTCCTACTACCGGATCGGCAGCGACACCAAGACCTTCACCTCGACCGTCGCGCTGCAACTGGTCGGCGAGGGCAGGCTCAAGCTCACCGACACCGTCGAGAAATGGCTCCCCGGAGTCGTCACGGGCCACGGGAACGACGGACGCAGGATCACCGTGAAGAACCTGCTGCGCCAGACCAGCGGCCTGAACGACTACGTCGCCGTCGAGCTGGGCGACGGCAGCGGCCTGACCCCCGAGAAGTTCAGGGAGAACCGGTTCCGCCCGTCCTCGCCGCGCGACCAGGTCGCGACGGCGATGACCGTGGCCCCGCAGTGGGTGCCGGACGCGGCCGACCCCGCCGAGGAGACCCGCTGGGGCTACTCCAACACCAACTACGTCCTCGCCGGGATGATCATCGAGAAGGCCACCGGGCACCCGTGGGCGCAGGAGGTCCACGACCGGATCATCGAGCCGCTCGGGCTGCGGCACACGATGACGCCGGCCGGGTCCTCCTACGTCCCGCAGCCGAGCGCCACCGCCTACACCCGCTTCCCCGGGCGGACGGACCTCACCGACACCTCCGTCAGCATGGGCGCCGGGGCCGACGGCGGGATCATCAGCACCACCCGCGACCACGGGACGTTCCTGCGCGCCCTGATGGGCGGGAGGCTGCTGAAGCCCGAGCAGCTCGCCCAGATGAAGCAGACCGTGGCGGTCACCGACTGGGTGCCCGCGCCCGGCGTCCGGTACGGGCTGGGCATCGCGTGGCGGCCCGCCGGGAGGTGCGGCGGCGGGATCTGGTTCCACGGCGGCACCAGCTTCGGCGTGGTCTCGGAGTCGGGCGTGACCCCGGACGGCCGCCGCGCCGCCAACGTCGCCGTGTCCACGTTCCGGCTCGGCGGCGACGGCCAGGACGCCCAGGACAAGGCGTCCATGCGGCTGGTCGAGGACGCCCTCTGCCCGGCTGCCCGCTGAGTCGCAGGTCAGAGCCCCGCCGCGGTCCGGAGCACCCCCCGGGCCGCGGCGGTCCGCCGTCCTGCCGCGAGCGCGGGCAACGGCTGGGCAAAGATGGCCGTTCCAATCTTGACTCGTTCAAGAAAGCGCGCGAGTCTGTGGTGCGTGGCGACGCCCATGGACTTCCGGCAGATGCTGCGCGGGGCCGCGCTGCGCGTGACCCGTCCCCGCCTGGCGGTGCTGAGCGCGGTGCACGCGCATCCGCACGCCGACACCGACTCGATCATCGGCGCCGTGCGCGCCGATCTCCCGGCGGTGTCCCACCAGGCGGTGTACGACTCGCTGCGCGCGCTCACGGCGGCGGGTCTGGTGCGGCGCATCCAGCCGTCCGGCCATGTGGCCCGGTACGAGTCACGGGTCGGCGACAACCACCACCACGTCGTCTGCCGGTCCTGCGGTGAGATAGCCGACGCCGACTGCGCGGTCGGTGAGGCGCCCTGTCTCAGCGCGTCCGACGACAGCGGCTTCTCGATCGACGAGGCCGAGGTCATCTACTGGGGCCTGTGCCCCGGGTGCGCCACCGCCCAGAGTTCCTGATGCGCACTGCTTAGCCCTGGAGGAACCATGTCCGAGAACAACGAGAGCATCGCCAACGACAAGGCCGCCGAAGCCGGAGGCGGGTGTCCGGTCGCGCACACGCGCGCGCCCCACCCGACCCAGGGCGGCGGCAACCGGGGCTGGTGGCCGGAGCGGCTCAACCTGAAGCTCCTCGCCAAGAACACCTCGGTGGTCAACCCGCTGGGTGAGGACTTCGACTACGCCGAGGCGTTCAACAGCCTCGACCTGGACGCCGTGAAGCAGGACCTCGCGCGCGTCCTCACCGACTCGCAGGAGTGGTGGCCCGCCGACTTCGGCCACTACGGCCCGTTGATCATCCGGATGGCGTGGCACAGCGCGGGCACCTACCGCGTCAGCGACGGCCGCGGCGGCGCCGGGGCGGGCCAGCAGCGCTTCGCGCCCCTCAACAGCTGGCCCGACAACGCGAGCCTCGACAAGGCCCGCCGCGTGCTGTGGCCGGTCAAGCAGAAGTACGGCCGGAAGATCTCGTGGGCCGACCTGATGATCCTCGCCGGCAACGTCGCGCTGGAGACGATGGGCCTGAAGACCTTCGGCTACGCCGGCGGCCGCGAGGACGCCTGGGAGGCGGAGGAGGACGTCTTCTGGGGCCCGGAGACCACCTGGCTGGACGACGAGCGCTACAGCGGCGACAGGGAGCTGGAGAACCCCCTGGCGGCGGTGCAGATGGGGCTCATCTACGTCAACCCGGAGGGCCCGAACGGCAACCCCGACCCGCTCGCCGCCGCGCGCGACATCCGCGAGACGTTCGGCCGGATGGCGATGAACGACGAGGAGACCGTCGCGCTGATCGCCGGCGGCCACACCTTCGGCAAGGCGCACGGCGCGGCCCCGGGCGACAGCATCGGCCCCGAGCCCGAGGGCTCCCCGCTGGAGGACCAGGGCCTCGGCTGGAAGGGCACGCACGGCACCGGCAAGGGCCGCGACTCCTACACCAGCGGCCTTGAGGTCACCTGGACGGCCACCCCCACCACCTGGGACAACACCTTCTGGGACAACCTCTTCGGCTACGAGTGGGAGCTGACCAAGAGCCCCGCCGGGGCGCACCAGTGGCGGCCGAAGGACGGCGCCGGGGCCAACACCGTCCCCGACCCCGAGGACGGCACGCTGAACCGGCAGCCGATGATGCTGACGACCGACCTGTCGCTGCGCTTCGACCCGATCTACGAGCCGATCTCGCGCCGCTTCAAGGACAACCCCGAGGAGTTCGCGGACGCGTTCGCCCGCGCCTGGTTCAAGCTCACCCACCGCGACATGGGGCCGGTCGCCCGCTACCTCGGCCCGGAGGTCCCCGCCGAGACGCTGATCTGGCAGGACCCCGTCCCCGCCGTGGACCACGAGCTCGTCGGCCCGCAGGACGTCGCCGAGCTCAAGGCCCGGCTCCTGGACTCCGGCCTGTCGGTCTCCCAGCTCGTCGCCACCGCGTGGGCGTCGGCCGCGTCCTTCCGCGGCACCGACAAGCGCGGCGGCGCCAACGGCGCGCGCATCCGGCTCGAACCGCAGCGGAGCTGGGAGGTCAACAACCCGAGCGAGCTGGCGACGGTGCTGCGGACGCTGGAGCGGGTGCAGGAGACCTGGAACGCCGAGCAGACCGGCGGCAAGCGGATCTCGCTGGCCGACCTGATCATCCTCGGCGGGTCCGCGGGCGTCGAGCGGGCGGCCAAGGACGCCGGCCACGACATCGAGGTGCCCTTCACCCCCGGGCGCACCGATGCCTCGCAGGAGCAGACCGACGTGGAGTCGTTCGAGGTGATGGAGCCGGCGCACGACGGCTTCCGCAACTACCTCAAGAAGGGCCACCTGCTGCCGGGCGAGTTCCTGCTGATCGACCGGGCGAACCTGCTCACGCTGAGCCCGCCGCAGATGACCGTGCTGCTCGGCGGCCTGCGCGTCCTCGGCGTGAACCACGGGCAGTCGTCCCTGGGCGTCCTCACCGACCGTCCCGGCACCCTGACCAACGACTTCTTCGTGAACCTGCTCGACATGGGCACGGTGTGGAAGGCGACGTCGGAGGAGGCGGAGACCTTCGAGGGCCGCGACGCCTCGGGCAAGGTCCGGTGGACCGGCAGCCGCGCCGACCTGGTGTTCGGCTCGAACTCCGAGCTGCGCGCGGTCGCGGAGGTCTACGCGAGCGACGACGCCGAGGAGAAGTTCGTCCAGGACTTCGTCGCGGCGTGGGTCAAGGTCATGAACCTCGACCGCTACGACCTCGCCTGAGCGTCCCGGCGGCGTCCAGGCCGGCCCGGTTCCGGGTCGGCCTGGACGTTTCCGCTGTTCAGGGGGTCTTCGGGCGGCAGTTCGGGCACAGGCCCCAGAACGTCACGTCGGCCTGGTCGACCAGGTAGCCCTCGTCGTCGGACGGGTCGAGGCAGGGCGCGGCCCCGACGACGCAGTCGACGTCCTTGACCGCGCCGCAGTTCCGGCACACCAGGTGGTGGTGGTTGTCGCCGACCCGCCCCTCGAACCGGGCGGGGCCGCCCGCCGGTTCGATCCGGCGCACGAGGCCCGCCGCCGTCAGCGCGTGCAGCGCCTCGTAGACGGCCTGGAGCGAGATGTGGCCGACGCGGTCGCGCACGCCGGAGGCGATCGTCTCGGCGTCGAGGTGGTCGCCGGCGCGGACGGTGTCGAGCAGCGCGACGCGTCCGGCCGTCACCCGGAGGCCGGCACCGCGCAGTTCCTCGGCGATGGACGGGGCGGACGGAGCGGTCACGGCAACCGAACCTGCCCTTCACGAATCATGAACGACTCAAGTCAACAAATGACATCAGTCTAAGTCACTTTTCCCATGATGCGCCGTCGGCGGGATCGGGCGCGGGAGGGGTCCCGGCGCCGTTCGGGGAGGCTTGGCGGCCATGCGCGAGACATTCAGGGCGGAAGTCCGCCAGATAGCGGGGGCCATCGCCTTCGAGACCGTGATGCGGCACGGCGACGCCCTGGCCAGATCCCCCCATGCCGAGCGGCTGATCGAGGCGATCGCGCGCCGGACGGCCGCCGAGATCGCGCACGAGATCGCCGACGAGCGCGCCGCCCGCGCCGAACAGCTCCTGGCCGCCGCGCGGGAGGCGGCCGGGGAGACGGCCGCCGCCACCGCGCGCGAGATCGCCGGGGCCGCCGCCACGGCCGCCGCGTCCGAGGCCGCGGCGGCCTCGCTGGCGGAGGTGCGCGCGGCCGTCGAGGAGGACGTGCGCGCGGCGCGCGCCGCCGCCGAGAACGACCGGAAGAACGCGTGGGCCGCGCTGCGGGACGCGCGCGAGGGCGCCAAACGGGACCTGCGGGCCGGCCGGGACTCGCTCAACGAGGCGCGCTCGGCCGTCGAGGAGGAGGTGAAGGCGGCCCGCTCGGCGGTCGGGGAGGAGCTGAAGGGCGCCCGCGCGTCGCTGGCGCGGACGCGGGAGGAGATGACGCGGCACATCGACCGGTTCGCCCGCGAGGAGGCCGCCCGCGTCGTCGCCGAGGTCGTCGCCGGAAACGTGCCGCCCGTCGTGGAGGTCAACGTCGAGGGCGCCCTGGCCCCGGTCCGGGTCGGCGGCCACACCCACCGGCTGCTCCCGGACGTGCTGCTCGCGCTCGGCGCGGGCTGCCACGTGCTGCTCGTCGGCCCCGCCGGGACCGGCAAGTCGATGATGGCCCAGCAGGCGGCGGAGGCGTTCGAGCAGGAGTTCCACGCGCTCTCGCTCGGCCCGACGACGCCGATGAGCAAGATCTTCGGCTACTACGACGCGCACGGCCACTACCACGGGACGCCGTTCCGCCGCGCGTTCGAGCACGGCGGGCTGATGCTGCTCGACGAGCTGGACAGCGGCCACCCCGGGCTGCTGGCGGAGCTGAACCAGGCGCTGTCGATCCGGTCGTGCGCGTTCGCCGACGGCATGGTCGAGGCGCACCCGGACTTCCGGCTCGTCGCCACCGCGAACACCTACGGCACCGGCGGCGACCGGCAGTACGTGGGCCGCCAGGCGCTCGACGCCGCGACGCTGGACCGCTACATCGTGATCGACGTGCCGGTGGACGAGGGCCTGGAGGAGCGCCTCGCGCTCGGGTTCGCGCCCTCGCGGCAGGACGAGGCGATGCGGGTGGTCGAGGAGGTGCGGCGGCTGCGGGCGACCGCCGCCGAGAAGCGGCTGCCGGTGATGTTCTCGCCCCGGGCCAGCATCGACGCGGCGCGCCTGCTCCAGGCGGGCGCGAGCGTCGAGCAGGCCATGCGCTGGCGGGTGGTGCGGGGCATGTCGGCCGCGCACCGCTCGGCCCTCGGCCTCGCCGAGGACGGCGCGGCGTGACCGACGCGGCGCCCCGGCACGGCGACACCGTCCACGCGCTGCCGCCGATGTGGTCCTGGCAGGAGTTCGTGGACCGTGCCCGCGCCCCCGACACCATCGAGGACGGCGAGGGCCGGGGCTGCGCGGACGACTGGGCCGGGGCGACCTGGGAGGAGGCGCTGCGGCTCGCCGAGGACGGCTGGACGACCGTCCTGCCCGAGGTCGACGCCGAGGTCGCCGAACTGCGCGAGCGGGTCGGCGCCGAGGTGCTGACCACCGCGCTCGTCCCCGCGTGGGATGTGACCGGCAGCGAGGTCGACATCGGCGCCTACCTGAGCGGCGAGCCGGAGTGCATGGTGGACGCGGTGCCGCAGCGCATCTCGACCCGCGGCCGCGTGGTGACGTTCTTCGTTCCGGCCGGATACGTGCACACGACCCCGCACTCGGCCGTCCACCACCGGGGCGTGGCGCTGGCCGCGCTGTGCTCCTCGATCATCGCCGCCGGGCACAGCGTCGAGATCTGGTCGGGCTTCTGCCCCTACGTGAGCGCGACCGACCGCTACGCGTCCATCGCGCGGGTGGTCTCGGCGGCCGAGCCCTTCGACATGGGACGGCTGATGTTCGTGATGGCGCATCCGGCGATGCTGCGCCGCCTGTGGTGCGCCGTCTGGGACAGCGCCCCCACACCGAACGCCCTCACCATGTGGAGCGAGAACTACGGGCACGCCTCCTACGAGTGCTTCCCCGAAGACCTCCCGGAGGGCATCGAGGACCCGTACATCCTCCCGTTCCTGTCCCCGGCCGACCCGCAGTGGAGAACGGCGGAATCAGCGATCGCGTGGTGCCGAGAGATGTTCACCAGCCTCGGCCTGCTGCGCGCGGCCTGACGGCTAGGCGTCGCCTTCGCCGCCGCCGCTGGTGCTTCCGCCTCTGCCGCCTGACCCGTTGAGGATCCGGTCCACGAACACGCGGTAGTCGACCTCGCCGTTCGGGTGCCGGTACCGGATGCGCCACGGGACGGACGGCGGGTACGCCGGGATGTCCACGGCGGTCTTCCAGGGCAGCGCGACGTTCCGGAGCGTCGTGCTCCTCCCGCCGACCGTGTAGGTCAGCGACGTCAGCCGGACGTCGCCGGTCAGCCGGATCTCCAGCACGCGGGACCGCGCGGCGGGCACCGCCGACGCCGTCCTCAGGGGCGTCGGGGCCGCGCTCCCCGGCTCCCGCGCCTCCTTCTCCGGCGGCTCGCCGTTCTGCTGGAGGAGCAGCGCGCCGGCGGCGCCCCCGGACAGCGCCGCGACCAGCACGCCCGCGCCCGCCAGCAGCACGCGCCGCCGCGCGGGCTCCGGCGCCCGGGGCGCCGGGGGGTTCTCGATCTCGGTGATGTGCCGGTGGATCTCGTCCCGGATCGGCGGCGGCCATGCCGAGGGCGCGCCGGGTGCGAGCGATCCGGCGAGGTCGCGCAGCCCGGGACGGGACGCCGGGTCGGGCCGCAGGCACCCGGCGACCACCGCCCGCAGCGCCTCGTCGGGGACGGCCGCGGGGTCCCCGGGCGGCTCGCCGGTGCATGCGAACGCCAGCGTGGCGCCCAGGGAGTAGACGTCGGACGGCGGCCCGGTCGCCGCCCCGGCCTCCTGCTCGGGCGAGGCGAACCCGCGCGACCCCGCCGGGCACCCCGCGACCGGCGCGCCGTCCCGCGACCCCTGGGCGATGCCGAAGTCGATCACGCGCGGGCCCTCGGCGGTGAGCAGCACGTTCGCCGGTTTCAGGTCGAGGTGCGCGTACCCGGCGCGGTGGATCAGCGTGAGCGCCTCGGCCAGCCCGGCCGCCAGCGCGCGCGCCGCGTCCGGCGGCAGCGGGCCGAACCGCCGGACGGCGTCGCGCAGCGACACCCCCGGCACGAATTCGGTCGCCATCCAGGGGCGCCGCCCGCCGGGGTCCGCGTCGAGCAGGCCGGGCCCGTACAGGCCGCCGACCGCGCGGGTCGCGGCCACCTCGCGGTGGAAGCGTGCGCGGTGCTCCGGGTCGTCGACGAACTCGGCGTGCATCATCTTCACCGCGACCGGGCGCCCACCGGCGGACCGGCCGAGGTAGACGACCGCCATGCCCCCCGACCCGGCGCACGCCATGATCCGGAACCGCCCGACCGACCTCGGGTCGCCCTGCTCCAGCGGTCGCACCGGCTAGACCCCGTCCGGCGGGGTGAGGGCCAGCACCGACCCGTCGGCGGTGCCGACGAACACCGACCCGCCGACGGCGACCGGCGCGGACGTCCGGATGGTCACATCGGCCGGGTACCGCCACCGCGTGTGCCCGTCGGCCGCGTCCAGCGCGTAGACGTTGTGGTCGGCGCAGCCCACGTACACCGTGCCCCCGTCGACGCCGAGCGCGTTCCACTGGTTCCGGGACGTGGTCGCGAACAGCCGCCGCGACCACAGCGGCTCGCCGGTCGCGGCGCGGACGGCGAGGACGTCCCCGGCGGCCGTGCCGAAGCAGACCAGCCCGTCCCCGGCCGCGAATCCGGAGCTCTCGTAGACGTCCTTGCCGATCTGCCGCTTCCACACGAGCGCCCCGGTGTCGGCCCGCAGCGCGTGCACCGTGCCGGGGCCGTCGCAGACGAACACTTGGCCGTAGCACGCCTGCGGGTAGTGGGCCCAGGTCGCCGGGTACCTCCACCTGAGCCGTCCGGTGCCCGCGTCCAGGGCGGATACCGCTTTCCTGTCGGCCGCGACGACGAGGTCGCCGTCCACGGCGATGCCCATCTCGGCGCCGACGCGCGTGGTCCAGCGCCGCCGCCCGGTGCGCGTGTCCAGGGCGGTGACGGTCTCGTAGCCGAAGCAGGACACGTCCTCGCCCGCCACCGGATACATCGGGACCGCCTCGGACGACCAGGGATACCCCCACCGCTCGGCCCCGGACGAGGCGCGCACCATGCGGATCTGTTCGAAGAAGTGGTCGTACAGGAACACCTCGTCGCCGACCACGCTGAGGTGGTCGATGCCCCACGAGTTCCGTTCCCAGAGGGTGCGGCCCGTTCTCGGGTCGAGCGCGTGCAGCCGGCCCTCGGAATGCGCCAGCACCACCCCGCCGGGGGCGGCGAGGTCGGGGTAGTAGTCGCCCACGCTCGCCTTCCACCGCCGCACCGCGAGCGGCGGCGGCCGGGTCGGCGAGGGCCGGGCGGTCGGCGACGCCGGCCCGGGTGCCTCCCGCCCGCCGCCTCCGCCCCGCGACAGCGCGACCAGCGCCGCGCCCACGCCGGCGAACGCCAGCGCCGCCGCCGCGCCGCCGACGAGCAGGGCGCGCCTGCTCACCGGGGGCTCGCCGTCCTCGGCGGGCGGGCGCTCGGGCGGGTTCCGGGCCTCGTGCGCGCGGACGTCGATGGCTGCGGCGATCCCGTCCGGCAGCCACCGGGCGCCGTGCGCGGGGCCCGCCCCGTCGAGCCTGGCCAGCAGCTCGCCGGCGGACGGCCGCAGCTCCGGCTCGGGCTGGAGGCAGTCCTCGATCAGGTCGCGCAGCCACGCGTCCTCCAGGTCGCCGAGCCGGGCGTCGACCCCGTCGCGGGACGGCTCGGCGCCGGTCGCGGCGAACGCGAGCACGGCGCCGAGCGAGTACACGTCGCTGGACGGCCCGACCCTGCGCCCCGCCGCCTGCTCGGGCGACATGAACCCCGGGGTGCCCGGGTTGAAGCCCACCCGGGTGATCGTGACGGCGTCCTCGGGCCGGGCGATCCCGAAGTCGATCACCCGGGGTCCCCCGGCGGTCAGCATGATGTTCGCGGGCTTCAGGTCGCGGTGGGTCAGCCCCGCCCGGTGGATGTCGACCAGCGCCTCGGCGAGCCCGGCCGCCAGCGTGCGGACGGCCGCCGCCGGGAGCGTGCCCTGCCCGGCGACCGCCTCGCGCAGCGTCACCCCCGGCAGGTAGGCGGTGACCAGCCAGGGCGCCGCCGCCTCCGCGTCGGCGTCCAGCACCGGCGCCGTGAACGCGCCGCTGACCGTGCGGGCCGCGCCGATCTCCCGCCCGAACCGCGCCCGGTACGTCGCCTCGCCCGCGTGCCGGGCGCCGATGACCTTGACCGCCACCGTGCGGCCGCCGGGCGAGCGGCCGAGGTAGACCACGCCCATGCCGCCGGTGCCCAGCCGGGCCAGCAGGCGGTAGCGGCCGACCCGTCCTGGATCGTCCGGCCGCAACCGCTCCACGCCCCTGCCTTCCCCACGCGCGTCCTGAGATCACACCGCCCCCATAATGGCGCCCGCACTCCCGGTCCGGAAGCCGGGACGCCCTGGTTGGTAATTCGACTCACAAGCGCGAGCCGAATTGAGCCGGACGATCACTTGGGGCGAATATCGGCGGGCCTCCAAGCCGCTTTTGATTACTCGGTGTCAGCGCGCGAGGGTGGCCAGGGCGTCGATTACCGGGGCGGGGTCGAGCGGGCCGAGGTGGGAGGCGCCCGGGAAGTCGTGGACGCGGAACCGGTTGCGCGGCGTCAGCTCGTCAGCCTCGGCGATCATGCGGTCCTGGAGCGCGGTGGCGATCGTGCGGTCGTCACCGAAGCGCAGGTAGGTGCGGGGGAGGCGGCCCCAGGTCTCGGCGCGGCCGACCGCCCGCCCGGCGTAGGCCCTGGTGGGCTCGTCGGTCTGGATCATGCCCAGCACGCGGCGGAAGGCGTCGTCGGGATAGTCCGCGCACATCATCGCCTTGAGCGCCGCGAGGTCCTTGGCGTCGCCCGTGCGCGGATTCAGCCGCATCACGCCGAGCCGCTCGGAATCACCGATGATCTGGTCGTAGGGAATGAGCGCCTCCTTGTTCTCGGGCGCCGCCGTGCAGTCGTCCGGACTGGGCATGCTCCGGCTGGGGCAGAACGCGGCCATGTAGCAGATGTGGTGCAGCAGGTGCGGGACGGCGTCGCCGACCCGGCTGACCGAGGCGCCGCCCAGGCTGTGCCCGACCAGCACGACCGGGCCGAGCGCGGCGGCCCGGCGCACGACGCCGGTGACGCGCCGCTCGTAGTCGTCCAGGCCGAGGCCCGCGAGCGGCGACGGCTCGGTGGCGAGGGCCGCGAGGTCCTGCCGCTGGTAGGACTCGGGGACGAACGCCTCCGCGCCGTGCATGGGCTGGTCGATCGCGACGACCCGGTGCCCCCGCAGGGAGAGTTCGCGGGCGATCGGGAGCCAGAAGGCCCCGGCGCTGTGGGTTCCGTGCACGAGGACGTAGGTGGTCGGCCTCCGGCGCGTTTCCGCCCTGGCCTCCGGTGCGCCGAGCCCCGCCGCGAGCGCGGCGCCCCCCGCGGCCAGTCCGAGCCCTCGCATCGCCGCCCGCCGACCGGGCAGCGCCGGTCCGGTGTGATCTGTGGTCATGGCCACGACGCTAGGGAGCGGCCGGACGCCCGGATATGGGCCTGGCCTCCCCCGCGGGGTGGGCCTGGCACCACATCCGGTCGCGTCACGGGCCCGCCGTCACGTAGCCGCCGCCGGTGAAGATCAGCGGGGGCTCCGCGACGCGCGCGGGGATCACCTCGACGACCTCGCCGACGAACAGCGTGTGGTCGCCGAGCCGGATGCGCCGCCGCACCCGGCAGTCGAAGGCGACCAGGCTGTCCAGCAGCAGCGGGTTCCCCGTCGCCAGCGTCGGCCGCCACCGGATCCCCGCGAACTGGTCCGCCTCCATCGGCGCGCTCGCGGCGAACCGCTCGGCCTGCTCCCGCTGGTCGCGGGCCAGGACGTTGACGGTGTAGGAGCCGGTGTGGTGAAGGATCTCGTGCGTGCGGGCCTGGACGCCGACCGACGCCAGCAGCGTCGGCGGGTCGGTCGAGACCGAGAGCACGGCGTTCATCGTCATCGCGTGCGGCCTGCCCTGGCAGCGGGTGGTGAGCGCCACGACGCCGGTCGCCAGGTGCCGCATCGCCCACCGGTGCTCCTCGCCCGTCACCACACGGGCGCCTTGGGCGCGGGCCCGGTGAGGGCCGGGAAGTGCGGGACCACCTCGGTGGCGATCTGCTCGACGACCTCGGCGGCCGGACGCGAGCCGTGCTGGACGCCGAGCGCCGCGTGGTTGATCCCGACCTCCTGCCAGCGTCCGAGCAGGTCGATGAGCCCCTTGGTGCCGGTGCGCATGACGAATCCGGCGCGCAGCGGCGTGGGCGGGTGGTTCGCGTCCTCGACGAGGTCGATCCACTCGTTGGTGGCCACGGGCTTGAACCGCCCGCCGGGGACGAGGTCGCGCCACTTCTTGGCGCTGCGTCCGAGGGCGCTGGTGCCCATCGAGGTGTAGGGGTCGCCGGGGTAGGTGAGCCAGCCGTCGGCGTGCTCGGCGTTCCACTCCGCCTTCTGCTGGGACGACCCGGTGACCAGGATCGGGATGCGGCGGCTGACCGGCTTCGGGAGCAGATCGACGTCCCGCATCTGGCCGAGCGGGGACGACACGACCGGGCTGCGCTTCTCCAGCAGCGTGCGGAACATGTCGACCGCCTGGCGGAAGCGCTCGCCCCGCGTCTCGTAGTCCACGCCGTAGGCGGGGAACTCGGCGGGCCGGTCGCCGCTTGCCGCGCCGAGGATCAGCCGGCCGCCCGACAGGTGGTCGATGGAGGCCGCCTGCTTGGCGAGGTCGATGGGGTGCCGCAGCGTGAAGATCGCGCTGCCCGCCGCCAGCGCCGCCTCGCTGGTGTGCGCGGCCAGCCAGGCGAGGTAGGTCCAGGGGTCGTAGACCTGGCCGATGTCGCCGAAGCTCGGGACGGTCAGCGGGACGTCGCGGACCCAGATGGCCGAGAACCCCGACCGGTCGGCCAGCTTCACCGCCTCGCCCTGGCCGGACATCTTCGCCATGTCGCCGGAGTAGGGCCACAGGGGCAGGAACAGGCCGACGGTGAGGCGGCCGGGCGCGAACATCCGCTGGAATCCGGGGTGGTCGTCCAGCAGGGTCATCACGGGCCTCCAAGTAGAGCGTTCGTTCTAGTGACGGTCCATGAGTAGCACTAGAACGAACGTTCTATCAAGTACGATGAGGCGATGGACGCACCTCCGGCCCCCCGCGCCCCCGCCGACGGCACCCGTACGCGGATCGTGCGCGCCGCCGCCGTGCTGATGCAGCGGCAGGGCTACGAGGCGACCGGCATCAAGCGCATCGCGCAGGACGCCGGTGCCACGCTCGGCTCGGTGTACCACTTCTTCCCCGGCGGCAAGAAGGAGCTGGCCGTCGAGGCGCTGCGGCACGGGGCGCAGGAGTTCACCGACCTGCTCCGCACCGGGCTCGACAGCAGCGACGACCCCGCCGAGGCCGTCGCCGAGTGCGCCCGGCTGCTGGCGCGGACGCTGCGCGACTCCGACTGGACCGACGGCTGCCCGGTCGCCGCGACCGCGCTGGAGTTCATCGGCCGCTCGCCCGCGATCCAGCTCGCCTCGGAGGAGGCACTGGGGAGGTGGCGCGAGCTGCTGGCGGGCAAGCTCGGCGCGGCCGGGATCTCCGACGAGGTCGCGCGCGAGCTGGCGTGCTCGGTGCTCAGCACCCTCGAAGGCGCCGAGCTGCTGTGCCGCGTCTCGGCGAGCGAGGAGCCGCTGCACATCGCCGGCCGCCACCTGGCCCGGCTGATCCGGTCCTTCTGATCAGTCGTCCCGGGCGCAGCGGAAGCCGTGCGCGAACGACGACCAGCCGGTCGGGTCGCCGTGCATGCGCTCGCTGCACCGGGTCTGGTAGCGGAAGTTCATCCAGGAGCCCCCGCGGATGACCCGGTAGCGGCCCATGGCCGCCCGCAGCGTCGGGTCGCATTCGGTCGAGGCGTCGTAGAGGTGGGAGAGCGTCGAGGTCCATTCGTAGACGTTCCCGGCCATGTCGGCGCAGCCGTACTCGCTGTCGCCGCGCGGGGAGAACGCGCCGACCGGGGACGTCCGCGGGACCGGGCCGTCCTGCGCGCACGTCGTCCGCCACCACGCCTTCCACGCCGCGAGCGTGTTCAACGCCCCGGCGTGGAACTCGGCGGTGTTGGCGTTGCCGGTGTCCCACTTGTCGCCCCACGGCCAGATGCGGAATCCCGGGCCGCCGCGCGCCGCGAACTCCCATTCCGCCTCGGTCGGCAGCCGCTTCCCCGCCCACGCCGCGAAGGCGACGCAGTCCTCCCAGGAAACATGGACGACGGGGTGGTCCCGCATTTCCGCCGAGCTGGTCCCGGGCCCGCCCGGCGCGCGCCAGCACACGCCGTCGATCTCCTGCCAACCGCGCTCGGTGTAGACGAGGCCGTAGCCGCGCGCCTCGGCGTCGGTGACATGGCCCGTGCTCTCGGTGAACCGGGCGAACTCGGCGACCGTGACGGGATGGCGGTCGATCCGGTAGGGGGCGAGGGTCTGGACGAACTGGGGCGTCTCATCGCCGAACCAGATGCGGGGCAGCGGCTGGTCGTTGTCGTCCAGCCAGTCCAGCAGCCACGGCGGCGACCCCTGGAGGAATTCGCCTCCGGGGACCCGTACCATTTCCCCCACCGCGTCCTCCCAAAGGTCGTTGGTGCCTTTCCAAGAGCACCATGGCCGCGCCGTTCCGGACATCTCCCCGATTGCTCGCCACCGCCGCTATGATCGCGATTTCCGAGCGCAAAGGATGGCCCTCGTGGAGATGAAGATCGAGGTTGTCCCGGTTCCCGTCTCCGACCTGGACGCGGCGAAGGACTTCTACGCGAACAGGATCGGATTCCACGTCGACATCGACAGGGTCGTCCCCGGCGGAAGGCGCGTCCTGCAACTGACGCCGCCCGGGTCGGGATGCTCGATCCACCTGGTCGAGGGCGCGAACCCCGTGGTCGGGCTGACGGTCGTCGTGCCCGACCTCCGCGCGACCCACGCCCGGCTCACCGCGTCCGGCGCCCCGGTGTCGGAGGTCATGCACCACGAGGGCGGCGAGCGGGTGCCGGGCTACAGCGACGAGCCGTGGAGCGCCATGGCCTCCTTCACCGACCCGGACGGAAACCACTGGGTCGTCCAGGAGCGTCCGTCCGGCCCGTGAGGCTCAGGTCCCGTGAGGCTCAGGTGGCGCCGCTGTCGAGCTGCGCCAGCCAGCGCGGGTTCGCGCGGGCCCACTCGATCGTGCGGGCCAGCCCCTCGCGCAGCGTGGTGCGCGGCGTCCAGCCGAGCAGCTCGCGGGCCTTGGTGTTGTCGGGGACGCGGCGCGGCAGGTCCTCGTAGGTCGCGCCGAACGACCGCGAGGTGTCGACCGGGATCGTCGGCGCCTCGGTCCCGGTCAGCTCGGTGATGAGGTGGACGGCGTCGGTGATCGTGGTCTCCGTCGTGCCGCCGACGTTGATGGCCTCGCCGGGCGAGTCCGGGTGCGTCCCGGCGAGGAACGTGCCCTCGGTGACGTCGTCGACGAAGGTGAAGCAGCGGGTCTGCTTGCCCTGGTCGTAGACGATCGGCGGCAGCCCGTTCAGCGCCCGGTGCACGCTGCGGCTGACGAGGTAGGCGGGGCGCTGGCGCGGCCCGTAGACGTTGAAGTAGCGGACGATCGTCGCGTCCAGGCCGTGGGCGCGCGCGAACGCGAACGTCAGGTGCTCGGTCAGCGCCTTGCTGGAGGAGTAGGCCCACCGGTCGGTGGTGGTCGGGCCGAGGACGCGGTCGTCGTCCTCCCGCCAGGGCACGTTGGGGTTCTTGCCGAACACCTCGCTGGTGCTGGCGACGACCAGCCGCGTCCCGGCCTTGGCCGCCAGGTCCAGGACGTTCCTGGTGCCGGTGACGTTGATGTCGATGACCTCCAGCGGCCGGGCGAGGTACTGGTCCACCCCCACCGAGGCCGCCAGGTGGTAGACGACGTCCACGCCGGACCGGATCGCCCTGCCCAGCGCGTCCCGGTCCCGGACGTCCCCGCTGACGTGCTCGCTGACCTGACCGGCGGCGCGCGAGTCGGCGGGGGACTCGGCCGCGTCGAACACCGTCACCCGGTGGCCGCTCGCGACCAGCCGCTCCACCAGGTGGCTGCCGATGAAGCCCGACCCCCCGGTGACGACCGCGTGCGGGGCGCTCATCGCCCGATCCCCCGGTACCGGTAGCCCAGCTCGCGAAGCATGGCGATCTTCTCCTTGGAGTAGTAGGCGCGGCCGTCCAGCAGCAGGCAGGAGGCGGCGACGGGCAGCGCGGCGAAGTCGATGCCGGTGAACCGCTCGTGCAGCGCCAGGACGGCGACGCAGTCGGCGTCGCGGACGGTGTCCTCCAGCGACGCGTCCGGCCGCGTCCCGACGAGCCGTTCGGCCTGGTCGGGGTCCACGAGCGGGTCGTGCGAGCGCACCGCGACGCCCGCGCCGAGGAGTTCGGCCACGACGTCGCGGACGGGGGTCGCCCGCAGGTCGCCGGTGTTGTTCTTGAACGCCAGGCCGAGGATCGCGACCGTCGACTCCGCCGGGTCCTTGCCGCGCTCGCGCAGGTCGTCCAGGATCAGCCGGGCGGTGTAGGCGGGCATCCCCGCGTTCGCCCGCCGTCCGACCTGCGGGGTGTGGATCTCCAGCCCGCGCGAGGCGGCGGTCTGCCACACCATCCACGGGTCCTTGGTCAGGCACGACCCGCCGACCCCGACGCTCGGCATCAGGATGTTGACGCTGCCCTTGCCCTTGGTGATGGAGTTGGCGGCGGCGATCACGTCGAGCACGTCGACCCCGAACAGCGAGCAGAACTGGGCCAGCTCGTTGGCGAGGGCGATGTTCAGGTCGATCCACCAGTTGTCGGCGAGCTTGACGATCTCGGCGGACTCCAGCGAGTCCTGCGGGATCACCTGCACGTTCAGGGCCTTCTGCCAGAACGCCATCGCCTCGGTGGTGCTGCGCTCGTCGAGCCCGCCGACGACGATCGGCAGCGTGCGCAGGTCGGTGAGCGCCGTGCCCTCGGCGAGCCGCTCGGGGCTGAAGGCCAGCAGGAAGTCGCGCCCGCCGACCAGGCCGCCCGCCTGGAGCAGCGGCAGCACCAGCTCGCGGGTCGTGCCCGGCGGCACGGTGCTCTTGCAGATGACGAGCTGGCCCTCGCGCAGGTGGCGGGCCAGCTCCGTGCACGCGCCGCGGAGCTGGTCCTCGGCGAGCGTCATGGCGTCGGTGATGGGCGTCCCGACCGCGATGAGCACGACCGGGGCCTCGGCGACGGCGGCGTAGTCGGTGGTGGCGCGCAGGCGCCCCTCGTCCAGGGCGCGCCGCGCCGCGCCCGCGACGCCGGGCTCCTGCGAGCGGACGACGCCCGCGCCGAGGTCGGCGACGAGGTCCGGGTCGTTGTCCACGCCGATGATGTCGAAGCCCGCGTCGGTGAGCGCCGTGGCGACGCACAGCCCCACGTATCCGAGCCCGATCACGGCGATCGTCTGTCTGTCCGGCATGACGGTCCTCACCAGGTGACGGGGAACGCCAGCAGTCGCTGGACGGTGGCGTCGTTGAAGGCGGGTATCTCGGCGACCGGGACGGCCGGGCGCAGCGAGGGCAGGCGCTTGGTGAGCGCGCGGAACGCGATCCGCAGCTCCAGCTGCGCCAGGTTGTGGCCGAGGCAGCGGTGCAGCCCGTAGCCGAACGCGAAGTGGTGGTCGGGCGGCAGCGTGATGTCGAGCGCGCCCGGGTGGCCGGTCACGCTCGGGTCGAGGTTGGCCCCGGCGAAGCTGACCAGCAGTCCGTCACCGGCCTTGATGACCTGCCCCGCGATCTCGATGTCCTCGGTGGCGACCCGCGCGAGCTGCTCGACCAGCGAGGTGTGCCGCAGGATCTCATCGACCGCCGCCGGGATCAGCGTCTCGTCCTCGACGAGCGCCTCGTACTGGCCGGGGGTGTCGAGCAGGGCCAGCGTGCCCAGCGCGATCGCGCTGGTGGAGGTGACCGTGCCCGCGACGAGGATCGCGAACGCGAACTGGACGAGCTCGCCGGGGGCCATCCGCCCCTCCGCGACCTCGGAGTCGAGCAGCTCGGTCAGCAGGCCCTCGCGCAGGTTCGCCCGCCCGTCGCCGACGAGGTCGGTGAGGTAGCCGGTCAGCTCCTCCATCGCCGCGTCCGCCCGGTCGGGGTCGAACAGCTCCCGCGCCGGCTTCTCGAACCGGTCCCGGTCCTCGTAGGGGACGCCGAGGAACGCGCAGACCACCATCATCGGCACCGGCGCGGCGAACGCGGTCATCAGGTCGGCGGGCGGGCCCTGCGCGAGCAGCGCGTCCACCCGCTCGTCCACGATCCGCTCGATCTCGGGACGGTGCGCCGCGACGCGCCGGGCCGTGAAGTGGGGGAGCAGCATCTGCCGCTGCCGGGTGTGCTCGGGCGGGTCGACGCCGAACAGCGCGCCCGCGAAGCCGCCCTCCTCCTCCTTGGCCATCTCCCTGGTGCCGCGCATGTGCAGGTGCCGCGGGTCCAGGACCGGGTAGTCGGGGAAGCCCGACCGGCTGGACATGCGCTTGTCCGACAGCAGCGCGCGCACCTCGGCGGGGCCGGTGGCCAGCCAGGTCGTCCGGCCGTCGTAGAGCCGGACGCGCTGGAGCGGCCCGGCGGCGTGCAGCGCGGCGGTCCCGTCCGGCGCCCGGTAGGGGCATTCGCGGGTGAGCGGGTAGTCCGGCAGGTCGCCGGTGGGGCTGGGGTCGACGGGTGTGGCCGTCATGGGGTCCTCCTGCCGGCGGTCAGCGGTGCGCTTCTTGGAAGCCGATGTGGGCGTAGTGGTCGGCGATGGCGTGGAACGACTCCTTGGGCTCCAGCCGGTAGTCGGAGCCCGCGTCGGCGAAGTCGTCGCGGATCGTCTTGACGATGCACATGCTGGCGGTGTCCAGGTCGAGGCTCGGGTCGAAATGGTGCGGATGCGTCGGGTGGACGAGTTCGGAGACGGTCGCGCCGCGGACCCCGGCCTCCTGGAAAATGCCGAGCATCTTCAGGTGGTAGGCGGCCTGCGCGCTCTCGTCGCGGGTGTAGGAATCCAGCACGCGGGGCGGATCCTGGTAGCGGTCGACGATGTCGTAGAAACGGAACGCCATCTTCTCGGCATCGGTGTAGGTGGCGGTTCCGTATTCCGCGATGTCGATCGGCTTGTTCCATTTGCGGTAGGGGCTGATCAGGCTGATGTGGTCGGCCGCCGCGGGCAGATATGTCGGCAGGTACTGGTACATCAGCGCGATGCTGTCGAACGGCGTCCAGTCGACCTGCTCGAAGGGCGCGGCCGAATAGCTGAGCGGGCCGTCGAAGATCGAGCGGGCCGTGGCGGCGGCGCGTCCGAGGAAGTCGTTGAGCGGGCCCGCCGCCTCGGTGAAGTCGATGCGCCCGTCGGGCTCCAGCAGGTAGTGGTCAAGGTCGGCGTAGGCGTTGGCCATCCGCTGGTGGTAGGGGTGGCCTGGGGCGATGCCCGGCGTGAAGATCAGGTGGACGGCGCCGACCGTCAGCTCGACGTCGCCGCCGTCGGCGCGCAGCGCCTGCGCCAGGCGCGCGCCCTCGGCGAGGTGGTCGAGGATCTCGTCCTGGGTGTGGTCGACCAGCCGGGGCTGGAGCCGCACGCGCAGCCCGTTGTCGAGCGCCGCCGAGGCGGTCGCGGCCAGCCGGGAGTGGTCGGTGCCGTAGACGGTGACGGCGTTGCAGTTCAACTGGTCGCTGATGAGGGAGATCTCCTCGACCATGTGGTCCTCGTTCCACATGATCCGCGACAGTTCGCCTTGGCCCGTGCTGAAGTTGGTCCCGGTGTCGTAGGCGACCCCGCGCAGGGCCAGGCTTGCCGGTTCCGGCGTGGCCATTCCGCTCCCCTTTTCGCTAGGTGTTCGTTAGAGGTTCTTCAGTTCCTGGTCCGGACGGGAAAGCACCCGCGACAGGACGCGCTGGAAATCGATGGTCAGCTCGACCATCGACTCGCTGGTGAAAAGGTTGCTGAGATAGCCGACGCTGCCGACGATTCCGGGGGCGTTCAGCTCCAGGTTCCACAGCGCGCCGTCGGGCAGCGCGGAACCGACCGGCTGCGGCAGCATCCGGCGCCGCATCGCGGTGTAGGACAGGTCGCCGACGGCCTGGTCGGCCATGATCAGCGGCGACTGGACGACCTGGAAGGCGAGGTCGGCGGTCCGGTCGGTGCCCGCCGCGTCCAGCAGCTCCGGGGCCGCCGCGAGGATGTCGTTGAACGGCAGCTCGTGCGTGTGCGCGGCCAGGCAGGTCCGCCGCACCGCGGCGAGCACGTCCGCGAACGTCCGGCAGGGCGCCAGGTCCACCCGCAGCGGGACGAAGTTGTAGAACGAGCCGACGGTGTCGAGCATCCGCGACTGCATCCGGCCGGGGGTGAACGTCGGCGCGACGATGTCCTCGCCCCCGCCGCGCTCGCGCAGCAGCAGGGCGTAGGCGGCCAGCAGCACCATGAACGGCGTGGTGCGCGTCGTCCGGGCCAGGCGCAGCACGGCCGTGCGGAAGTCCTCGGCCAGCAGGAACCGGTGCCAGGACGTCGCCGCGGGCAGCCCGGCGCCGCGCGCGTGGTCGGTCGGGACCGGCGTGATCCGCGCGCCGCGCAGGGTGTCGCGCCAGAACGCGCGCGACGCCTCCGCCGCCGGGCCGCGCTCGTACTCCCGCTGCCACGCGACGAACTCGCGGTACTGCCCAGGATCGGGCAGGACGGCCGGACGCCCCGCGCGCCGCGCCGCGTACAGCTCGGCCAGGTCCCGCACGACGAGCTGCATCGACCAGCCGTCGACGGCCGTGTGGTGCGCGGCCAGCGCGAGCACCGCGTCGCGCTCGTCGAACCGGCCGAGGACCGCGCCGATCAGCGGCGTCCGCTCCATCGGGAACGGCGTCGACTCGACCTCGTTGACCAGCTCCTCCGCCTGGAGGTCGCGCGACCCGCCCTGCCCGGAGAGGTCGTGGACGGTCAGGCTCGGCGACCCCGGCCCGCCCACCACCTGGCAGGAGTCCTCGCCGTCGCGGACGAGCGAGGTGCGCAACGACTCGTGCCGCACCACCAGGTCGTCCAGCGCGCCCTGGAGGGTCGCGACGTCGAGCGGGCCGGAGAGCCGCCAGCCGCCCACGATCGTGTACCAGGGGCCGAACGGCCCGGCGTCGGTGCCGGAGTCGATGAGCCGCAGGAAGTCCTGCTGGAGCGAGAGCGGGATCCGCTCCGCCTGCGCGGTGGCGGTTCCGTGCGGGTGTGACATGCCCTGTCCTTTCTCGTGTCACCGGGTCACGCGTCAGTACCGGGTCGCGCGCTTCACCAGGTCACGGGGAAGGAGTAGAGGCGCTGGAGCGTGCCGTCGTTGTTGTTGCTCTCCATCTCGCTGATCGGGACGGCGGGCCGCAGCGTCGGGAAGCGCTGCGTGAGCGTGTGGAACGCGATCTCCAGCTCCAGCCGGGCGAGGTTGTCGCCCGGGCAGCGGTGGATGCCGTGGCTGAAGGAGAAGCTCGGCTTGGCCGGGCGGTGGATGTCGAATTTCGCGGGCTCGGGCACGTTGCCGGCGTCGAAGTTGACCCCCGCGCAGCTGATCAGGATGCCGTCCCCGCGCCTGATCGTGGTGTCGCCGAGCGTGATGTCCTCGGTGGCGACCCGGGCGAACGCCTCGACCAGCGACACATAGCGCAGGATCTCCTCGACCGCGGCCGGGATCAGCGACGGGTCGGCGCAGAGCGCCTCCCACTGGTCGCGGTTGTCCAGCAGCGCCAGCGTGCCCAGCGAGATGACGTTGGTGGTCGTGTCGGTCCCGGCGACGAGCATCGACATCGCGATGTGGACGAGCTCGTCGCGGGTGATGTTGCCCGTGGCGAGGTGCTTGGCGACGAGGTCGTCCAGCAGGCCGGTCGTGTCGTTGTCCCGGTCGTCCTGCTTGCGCTGGATGAGCCGGTCCAGGTACTCGCCCAGCTCCTGGGTGGCCTCCTCGGCGAGTTCGGGGACGAACAGCTTGTGGGCCGGGGTCTCGAACTCGGCGGCGTCGGAGTAGGGCACGCCGAGCAGCAGGCTCATGACCATCGACGGGACGGGCTGGGCGAACATCGGCACGAGGTCGGCGGGCGCGCCGTGCCGCTCGATCTCGTCGAGCTTGCCGTCCACGATGGCCTGGATCTCCGGGCGCAGCCGCGCCGTCCGGCGCAGCGTGAACGGCGACATGATCATCTGCCGCTGCTTGGTGTGCTCGGGCGGGTCGACACCGAACAGGACGTCGGCGTAGCCGGAGTCGACGACCTTCTCCATCTCCTTGTTGAGCAGGGGATAGCCCGGGCCGCGGTTGCGGATCGACACCCGCCGGTAGTCCGAGAGCAGCGCGCGGGCCTCGGCGGCGCCGGTGACCAGCCAGGCCGTGCGGTCGTTGTAGAGGCGGACCCGGGTGAGCGGGCCGGCGGCCATGAGCGGCTCGTGGCCGGTGGAGGGCCGGTAGGGGCACTCCCGGGCGATCGGGTAGGTCGGCAGCTCGGCCAGGTTCGCCGGCCTGGCCGGTTCGGGCAGCTCGGCCGGGCTCGCCTGGCTCGCCTGGCCGGCTGGTTCCGCGGGTGACAAGGCCATGGGTCACAACCCCTCGCGTCGTGGGAGACGGCTTCCCCCGCACATCCTTGGCCCGACCCGACGGCGCCTCCATCCTCCAGAATGCGGCCCCCCGGCCGCCCGCTCCGGTGCGTCCGGCGGGCGCTCGCGGCACATCGGCCCAGGGCTGTCAAGGCCCAGGCAAGCGGACTCTCACCCCTTCGGTCAGAACGCATTGTTTGGCCGGGAATGGCGCTCTCCCGTACTTGCGGAAGGGCGGTGACATGGATGTATCTTGTGGGAGAAAAGGGCCGGGCGAAACTCGCCGGTAACCATCGTGATCCATAACCGGTGCATCACGGTGTGATGTTACAAGTGGTGAGGTACTGATTACTGGTTCCGGTCGAGCGCGAATGACGGCCCTGGCCCGAGTGCGGAGTGGGGGGTAATTCATTGGCCGATCAATGCGAAGTCGACCCATTCTGACGTGGGCAGACCCTCGGCGGGATCCCTGGTCGAGTCCGAGGGCGACGGCTGCGCCCGCGCCGCTGAAATCATTTCTACATAAAGATCGGGCCGCCAATGGGAATTCCGCGGCGGTGAATCCGGGAGGCGAAGATCCAGACCCTTTGAAGGTCGGAGCCTGGTAGATCGGCAATGGAAGGCACATGGACGACGGGCTGGGTGATGTGATGAATCCGCGCTGGGGCCGGGAGGCCGATGATCCCGTTGACGCCGCCACCGAGCGGGCGGTCGAGGACGCGATCGAGATCATGCGGGAGAAACTGGGGGAGCACATCACCGTCGACGACCTGGCGCGCGCCACGATG
The DNA here is from genome assembly GCF_018603865.1 of Actinomadura sp. NEAU-AAG7. Classification (NCBI taxonomy): domain Bacteria; kingdom Bacillati; phylum Actinomycetota; class Actinomycetes; order Streptosporangiales; family Thermomonosporaceae; genus Actinomadura; species Actinomadura sp. NEAU-AAG7. The sequence continues at coordinate 44,707 of NZ_JAHFZY010000001.1, read as the reverse complement.
TTCAGCAGATTCCACTTCTCCCGCGCCTTCCAGCGGATCACCGGGATGTCGCCCGGACGGTTCCTGTCCGCCATGCGGATCCAGGAGGCCAAGCGCCTGCTGCTGGGTTCGCCGCGTCCGGTCGCGGAGATCGCCCGTCTCGTGGGCTATCCGGGTGCCGACGCCTTCGTCGCGGGGTTCAGCGAGGCCGTCGGGCTGTCGCCGGGCGAGTACCGCCGGCTGAACGGGCTCGCCGGCGCCATCCCGCGCGACTGCCACCGCTGGATGGCGGGCGTCGCGTCGGTGTGGACGGCGCCCGCCGCGCCGGCCCCGGCGGTCGCCCCGCCGCCCACGGCGGTCACCGGGCCGACCACGGCCGTCGCCGGGAACGTGAGCGCGTCCGGCTGAGGCGCCCGGTTCCGGCCGCAGGGTGAGGCCGGGCCGTACGGGAGCGGCCCGGCCTCGGGCTGGGGAGCTGGTGGGACCAGATCCGGGTTACTGGAAGAAGATCTCCGCGCCGCCGCCGACGCCGCCCTGGCCGCCGTCGTCGGAGACGCCGATGAAGCACGGCGTGGCGGTGCCGCACTCCACCGTGCCGTAGGGGGTGTCACCGATCTTGGCCGCGAAGGTCTTGTGCACGACCAGCGAGGTGTTCAGCGTGCCGTCGGCCTCGGACGAGAGCGTCCCGAGGTCGAGGCAGGCGGGCACACCGGACGGGGTGAGCGTGCACTCCCCGAGGTGCTGGGCGGCGCTCGGGGTCAGGCCCGTCGCCGACAGCGCGACCGTCTGACCGTCCTGGAGCCCCGAGGCGGGGGTGACGGTGACGGTCGCCGCGGCGGCGGCCTGGGCCGGTCCCGACAGGGCCGTGACGGCCAGGCCGAGCGCCAGCGCCCCGCCGACGCCGAGCTTGGCGAGGAGCCTGTTCCCGCTGGTGACTCTGGTCTTGTCGAACAAGATCCCGGTCCTCCTTCTGCATACCGCCGCGCGCCGTACGCGGCGTGTCGTTAATTGAGACGGCGGTCGCCGGAGAAAGTCACCGCACCAATCACCAAGATCATTTAATGGGCGTCGATGGCGCCCCGCCCCGGCGCGATCCTCGTTTCCTGGAAGTCCGCAGGTCAGAGGCGAGATGACGGCGCGGATCGCAATGATCGCGCACGGCTTCAAACGTGTCATTGATCACTTCCTGGGGGTTCCGGTCGGGGCGCGGAGGGGTGCCCGAAAGGGGTTTGGGTGCGGCCGCGGGGCCGCCGAGGCGCGGCCGACCAGGCCCGGCGCGGCGGCGACCTCCAGGCGGAGCGCCGCAGGATAGGAACTCCACCCCCAATCCGCATCTTCTCGCGTGCCCTTTGGAATTCGCGGTTCCAGCGCACTCCTGGAGAAGGGGGAATGCGTGCTTCATCCAATACTGAGGTCGGTAGGGCGCATGTTCCGCACTGCTTCGCTATTTACAGGAGGAAGCACATGACCGACCGCCAAAACCACCCGGAGAGCGTCGACGTCGTGGTCATCGGCGCGGGCCCGGGCGGGTGCTCGACGGCGACCAGACTCGCCCAGGCGGGCCGATCTGTGCTGGTCCTGGAGGCACGTGCGCTGCCGCGTTTCCACATCGGTGAGTCGCTGCTGCCGCCGACGATGGCCCTTTTCGAGCGGCTCGGGCTGCTGGAGCGCGTCAAGGAGCAGGGGTTCGTCCCCAAGCACGGCGCGGAGTTCAGCGGGCCGTCCCCCCACCGGTTCGGCCGGGTGCCCTTCGCCAAGCAGGGGCCGGGCCGTTACCCCTCGGCGTACCAGGTGGAGCGCGAGCGCTTCGACAAGATGCTCGCCGACTTCGCCCAGGAGCACGGCGCGCAGCTCATCGAGGAGGCGACCGTCCACGACCTCGTCCAGGAGGACGGCCGGGTCGTCGGCGTGCGCTACGAGCACGAGGGGGTCTCCCACACCGTCCGCGCCGAGTGGGTGGTGGACGCGGGCGGCCGCGGCAGCAAGATCGCCAAGTCGTTCGGGCTGCGCCACTACGTGGACCGGCTGCGCATGGTCGCGGTGTTCCGGCACTTCGCGAACCTGGACGAGTCGAAGAACCCCGGGTACGAGGGCGACATCCAGATCGGCCGCCACAAGGACGGCTGGATCTGGGCCATCCCGATCCGCGAGGACGTCATCAGCGTCGGGTCGGTGATGCGGCGCGAGGTGCTCCAGGAGGGCGACCCCGCCGCGCTGCTGGACGACCACGTCCAGCGCGTGCCGCGGATCATCCAGCGGATCGAGGGCACCTCGCCCGGCGAGGTGCACGTCGAGACCGACTACTGCTACTACGCCGACACGGTCGCGGGGCCCGGCTGGTTCATGGTCGGCGACGCCGCCTGCTTCTTCGACCCGATCTTCTCCGGCGGCGTGCTGCTGGCGACCGCGACCGGGGTGCGCGCGGCGGAGACCATCGACACGCTGCTGAAGGAGCCGGGCCGCACGGTCGAACTCCAGACGGCCTACAGCAACTTCCTCAAGACGGGTTACGACACCTATTCGCGCATCATCCACGCCTACTACGAGCACGGCTACAACGTCCGCCCCTACCTGGAGGCCATCGGCCTGGACCGCGAAGAGCTGCGCTGGTACGACAACCCGTGGGTGGTCCGCCTGCTCAGCGGTGACCTGTGGAGCAAGAGCGAGCTCAACCAGGAGCTTCGCAAGGTGTCCCGGTGGGACACCTTCGCCCCCTTCGAACGCGACCTCGAATGCCCCTTCTACGCCGAGCTCAACGCGGCCGAAGGCGTCTGACCGCCCGGCCGGGCGCCCCCCATTCCACGAGAAAGGCACGCCATGTCCATTGACCTGATGGAAGTCCAGCAGGTGCCCAACCGCATCGTCGCCGCGTGGGCGAAGAACGACGCCGGCGCCTTCGCCAAGGTCTTCGCCGAGGACGGGACGCTCGTCCTGCCCGGCGGGGTCTTCCTCAAGGGCCGCGAGGAGATCCGCGCCCACATGGCCGGGCTCTACGAGGGCGAGCTCAAGGGGACGACCGTCACCGGCTCGCCGCAGCTCATCAAGCCGCTCTCCGACAGCATCGTGCTGCTCATCAACAAGGGCGGCGTCCTGCACCCGGGCGACACCGAGCCGTCGGAGAAGGAGGCGATCCGGGCCACCTGGCTGCTGGTCAAGCAGAACGGGGAATGGCTCATCAGCGCCTACCAGAACACCCCGCTCGCGAGCTGACCAGGGGAGCGCCCCGGTTCGGGAACCGGCCGTCATCGCGGCGGCCGGTTCCCGGCTCGTCTCCGGGCCTCGGCCGGGGCGGCGGGGGAGGGCGGGGTCCGCCGGACGACGCCGACCGCCGCGACGGAGATCAGCGCCATGCCCGCGAGCTGGCGCCCCCCGGGCGTCTGGGAGAGCGCCAGGTAGCCGACGCCGAGCCCGATGACCGGGCTGAGGCCGAGCAGGATGCCGAACGTGTGCGGGGAGACGTGGCGCAGCGCGACGAGGTCGAGGCTGTAGGGGATCGCGGACGAGAAGAGGCCGACGGCGAGCGCGAGGACCAGGACGGCGGCGTCCAGCAGCCGCGAACCCCCGGTGGCGGTGCCGACGGGCAGCCACAGGGGGACCGCGAGCAGCAGCGCGGCGACCAGCCCGGTCCGGTCGTGGTGACGGCGTCCCAGCGAGCGGGTGAGTAGGACATAACCGGCGCGAAAGGCCGCCGCCGCGACCGCGAACGCCAGCCCGGTGCGGGACGTGCCGCCCGGCGTGGTGAGCAGCGCGAGCCCGGCGAGGGCGAGCGCGACCCAGGCGATGTCGACCGCTCCGCGCGCGGCGAGCAGCGCGATGGCGAGCGGGCCCAGCAGCTCGATCGCGGTGGCGACGCCGAGCGGGACGCGGCCGATCGCGGAGAAGTAGGCGAGGTTCATGCCGGAGACGACGAGCGCGTAGGCGGCGATCGCGGGCAGGTCGCCGCGCCCGATCCGCCGCAGCCGCCTGCCCGGCAGGACGGCGAGCACGAGCGCGGCGAACAGCACGCGCAGCGACACCGTGGCCCACGTGCCGATGTGGTCGAACAGGCGGGTGGCCACGGCGGCGCCGACCTGGAGGCTGGTGATCTGGGCGAGGACCAGCGCGGGTGCCCACCGGGCGATCGTCATCGGGTCCTCGCCCTGATCGGGGTCAGGCGGCGAGCATCGCGCCGTGGACGCCCGCCCAGTACTCGGCGGTCAGGTCGAGGAAGCCGTCGAAGCCCTTCCGGACGCGCGCGAGGTCGGCGTCGTCCCGGCAGACCCGCGCGGCGGACACGACGGCCTGTTCCTTGTGCTCCTTCTCGGCCTCGCCGATATGGATGTAGAAGTACTCGCAGGACTCGTGGAACTCGTCCTCGCCGTAGAGGTGCTTGTAGTTGCGCACGCCCTCGTAGAGCCGCACCAGCATGGAGTAGGCCAGGTGCTCCTGCCCGAGCAGGGCGCCCTGCACGACCCGCTGGTCCTCGTCGGTGAACAGGGCCCGCTGGCCGGCGCTGAACGCGCTGGTGGAGGGCAGCGGATCCGAGCCCCGCAGGTCGCCGGCCCCGTGGGGGCGGTCGCCGAGGCGGGTGAGCAGATCGGTCAGGAACTGTTCGAGCAGCAGCAGGTGCGCCTTCGCGGCGTCGCCGTTGCCGTATTCGGAGTACAGATTCTTCACGCATTCGACCCGGGCGGCCAGGTCCTCGGTGTGCAGGACCGACAGCGCCACCATCACCGCGGTGTTGACGGTGCGCGCGTAGAACTCGTGGGCGAATACGCTGACCTGCGGATAGGGGAGCGGTCCCGATCGCCAGTGCCGGTAGAAGTCGTTGTCGAGGGCGGGATGCCTGCCTGTGGTGGCGGCGAGTTCACGGACGGGAGCTTCGTAGCGCACGGACTCTGTCCTCCAGACTTCCTTGCTGTGTTCAATCCGCTACTGCCTCGATCCTGCAATAGCAACGGCCATTTTTGAAGGGCCGCTTCCGGCCTTTGCAAGATCATCTAGTGGGCCGGGTTCGTGTCGCAGCCGGGGATAGGCCCGGTTTCGGCAAGATCAGCGCGAGATGGCGCGCATTCCTTTGCCGTATTTCCGTTCGACGTCGTGTGGCGGGGTGACCGGGGGGCGGCGGAGCATAAGACGAGACGTTCCGTCTTGACGTGCCGGGGGCGCGGGTTTACTGTTCGGCTACGTGACGGTACGTCTCGTCTCGTCACGGACACACCCCCTAGCACCACCATCGATCGGGTCCTAGCCCTCCTGGCCTGGGTGTTCGCAGAGCGCAGGCTGTACAGGGCCGCGGCCGGCCCTGGTGGCCCGCCGAGCCGGAACACGAACCCGATCACCCCCACCCGATTGGTAGTAGAGAGATGAAAGACGATTTCTACGGTCCGCCCTCGACGGTCAGCGCACCGCCGCACCAGCACTCCACGCCTCCGCACGCCACCGTGTACGACCCGTCTCGCCCGCCTCACGAGGCTCCTCCGCGTGAGGCGCCTCGTGACACACGGCGTGGCGCCCCTCGTCCGCGCGCCTCGGTCGACCCGCGGGTCGCGCTCCGGATCGCCACCGGCCTCTGGATCGCCGTGACCGCGATCCAGTTCGTCGTCTGGCTCGCCATCGCCGTCATCGGCGGGAACCTGCTCGACCCCTGGTGGCTCTACACGACCGTCCCCACCGGCGCCCTGCTCGGCGGCGCCTGGATGATGTTCGGCCGCCGCGACGGCTCCGCGACGAGCGGCCGGGAGGCGCGGTGAACGCGCCGGTGGACCCGGCGGTCCAGCTCAGGGACCTGCGCAAGCACTACGGCGGCGGCGGCCAGGTGACCGCGCTCGCGGGAATCAGCGTCGACTTCCCGGCGGGCAGCTTCACCGCGGTCATGGGCCCCTCGGGCTCGGGCAAGAGCACGCTCCTGCACTGCGCCGCCGGGCTGGACGAGCCCACCTCCGGGACGGTCGCGCTCGTCGGCGTGCCCCTCGCGGGCATGAACGAGACCGAGCTGACCCGGCTGCGGCGCGAGCACGTCGCGTTCGTCTTCCAGTCCTACAACCTGATGCCCGCGCTGACCGTCTGGCAGAACGTCACGCTGCCCGCGCTGCTGGCCGGGCGCCGCCCCGACAAGGAGTGGACGCGCCGGGTGATCGAGCGGGTCGGCCTGGGCGAGCGGATGGGGCACCGGCCCGGCGAGTTGTCGGGCGGCCAGCAGCAGCGGGTGGCGATCGCCCGCGCGCTGGCGAGCCGGTCCGCCGTGGTCTTCGCGGACGAGCCGACCGGCGCGCTCGACACCACCACCGCGCGCGAGGTGCTGAACCTGCTCACGCAGATCGCCCGGATGGGCCAGACGGTGGTGATGGTCACGCACGACCCGGTCGCCGCGTCCTACGCCGACAGCGCGTTGTTCCTGGTGGACGGGCAGATCGTCCGGCAGCTTCCGAACCCGACCGCCAAGGCCGTCGCCGACGAGCTGGCCGGGCTCGCGAACCGCCCGCAGGCGGGCCCCGCCCCGCGGACCTCCGCGTTCCAGGGCCCCGCGCCCGACGGGGCCGCGTTCCAGGGCGCCGCGTACCGCGCTCATGCGGGGGGCCAGGCGATGGCGGCCGGATTCCGGGAAGGGACGGCGCGGCGATGATCCGGCTCGCGTTCGCCTCGCTGCGGCACCGGGCCGCCGCGTCCGTGGCGACGTTCCTGGCGGTGGCCTTCGGCACCGCGCTGCTCCTCGCCTGCGGCGGGTTGTTCGAGACGGCGATCCGGCTCGACGCCGAACCCCAGCGGCTCGGCGGCGCGCCGATCCTCGTCACCGGGCCCGCCGGGTTCAAGCCGCCGGGCGGGTCCCAGCGCGCCGCCTACGCCGAGCGCGGCCGCGTCGATCCGGCGCTCGCGGCGCGGCTGGCCGGGACGCCCGGGGTCGCCGCCGCCGTGCCGGACGTCTCGTTCCCGGCGGTCCCCGTCACCCGCGGCGAGGCGGCCGCCACCGGCGACGACGTGCTCGCCGGGCACGGCTGGGACTCGGCCGCGCTCACCCCGTACGCGCTCCGCGAGGGCGCCGCGCCGCGGGGCAGGGGCGAGGTCGTGCTCGACAGCGCGTCCGCCCGGCGGCTGAAGGCCCGCGCCGGGGACCGGGTCCTGATCGCGGTCGCCGGTGCGCCGGAGACGTTCACGGTGACCGGCGTCGCCGCGCCCGGCAGGCACGTGGACGCCCCCGCCTACTTCTTCTCCGGCGCCGACGTCCAGCGGCTCGTGCCCCGGGGCGCCGACGCGATCGGGATCCGGCTCCGGCCCGGCGCCGAGGTCGAGGACGTCGCCGCGCGGGTGGCGGCGAGCCTGCCGCCCGAGCCGAAGGTGCGGACCGGCGGTGACCGGGGCGCGGCCGAGTTCACCGGCGTCGAGGCCGGACGGCTGCCGCTGATCCTGCTCGCGGGCGTCTTCAGCGGCATGGTCGTCGTCGTCATGGCGCTGGTGGTGTCGGCGACGATCGGCCTGTCGGTCCGGCAGCGGCGGCGGGAGCTCGCGCTGCTGCGCGCGGGCGGCGCCACACCGCGCCAGGTGTACCGGATGGTGATGGTCGAGACGATGGCCGTCGCGGTGCTCGCCACCGCGTGCGGGCTGGTACTCGGCCGGTTCACCGGCGGCTGGATCTGGGACGCGACGACCGGCCGCGGCGCGGTCTCGCCGGCCCTCGACTTCCGGCTCGGGCCCATCCCGCTCGCCGGGACCGCGCTCGTCGCGCCGCTGGCCGTGTGGATCGCCGCCGCGTTCGCCGCGCTTCCGGCCGCGCGCACCCGTCCGATCCAGGCGTTCGCCGAGGCGGCCCTCCCCTCGGCCAGGGTCGCGCCCTTCCGGCGCCTGCTCGCCGCCGTCTTCGCGGCCGGCACCGTCGCGCTCGCCGGGACCACCATGTTCATGGGCCCGGAGGCGGCGCAGGCCGTCGGCGGACCCGCGGTGCTGACCGGCTCGATCGCGGTCGCCCTCATCGCCCCCGAACTGCTGGACCGCCTCACCGGCCGGACCGCCGCCCTCATCCGGCGCGCGGGCGGCCCCCTCGGCATCCTGGCCGCCATCAACATCCGGGCCCGCGCGGGCCAGTTCGCGGCGGTGCTCACGCCGCTCACGCTGGGCGTCTCGATCGCGCTCGGCAACGTGTACTCCCAGACCACGGCCGCCGAGGCCGCCAAGGACGGCTACCTGCACCAGTTCAGGGCCGACACCGTCGTCACGTCCTCGGCGGGCGGGATCGCCCCGGCGCTCGTCGAGCGCGTCCGCCGGGCCGACGGCGTCGCTACCGCGTCCCCGCTGGTCACCAGCCACGGCTGGATCGAGGAGCCCTACGACGGCAAGGGCACCGACCCCGCCACGCTGATCGGCGTCGGACGCCAGGACGCGGCGCCCGTCCTCACCGCGCCCGCCGCGTCCGGGACGCTGCGGAACTTCACCGGGAACGTCGTCGCGCTGCCCGAGCCCCTCGCGCGGCGGCTCCACATCGGCGTCGGGCAGCGGATCGTCATGCGCCTCGGCGACGGCACCCGGGCGCCGGTCACGGTCGCGGCGCTGCTGCGGGACTCCTCCGACTACGCGGGCATCATGCTGCCCGCCGACCTGCTGGCCCCGCACACCACGAACGGGCTGCCCACCCACCTCCTCGTCCGCGCCGCGCCGGGAACCAGTGCCGGGAAGATGCGGAAGGCGGTGGAGGAGCAGGTCGGCGCGTTCCCCGGGAGCGGCGTCGGCGGCGACGGGGTGCTCGCGGAGACGGTCGAGCGGGGGCTGGACGTCCAGGCGTGGATCAACTACCTGATCGCGGCGCTGGCCATCGGCTACGCGGCGATCGCGGCGGTCAACACGCTGGCGGTGGCCGTGCTGTCGCGGCGCGGGGAACTCGCGGCGCAGCGGCTCGCCGGAGCCACCGGGGGCCAGATCCGGCGGATGCTGCTCATCGAGGGCATCGTGCTGGCGGTGATGAGCCTGGTGCTCGGGACGGTGATCTCGGCCTTCACCGTCCTGCCGATGGCCTTCGCGGGCGGCGCGGCGCTGCCGTCCGGGCCGGTCGCGGTCTTCCTCGGCGTCGCCGCCGCGGCGTTCCTGATCGTCGTGCCCGTGACGGCGCTGGCGGGACGGGCGGCGCTGCGCCCGAAGGCCGTCGAGATCATCGGTTCGGCGGCGGCATGAGCCCGCCGCCCCTGGGGCACCGGCCGGGGGCGGGTCCCGAACGGGGCTCGCCCTGGGCGGGCCGCTTACGCGCCGTCGGCCCCGCCGGCCCTGCCGTACTCGGGCTTGTCCGGGTCGGGCTTGCCGGCCTCGGGCCTGCCGGGGTCCGGCGACAGCCCCGAGAAGGCGATGTCGAGTATCTCCGACACCTGCTTGAGGGACGGCGGACGGGTGTGGAGCAGCAGGCGGTAGTACAGGGGCCCGTACAGGATCTCGACCAGGGTGTCGATGTCGAAGTCCTTGCGGATCTGCCCCTCCTCCTGCCCGCGCCGGAGCCGCTCCTCGCAGGCGCGCACCCGCGGCTCGATCATGTGCTCCCGGAGCGAGGCGGCGACCTCCGGGTCCTCCTGGGCGGCCGCGATGAGGCCGGTGTAGGGCGCGAACTCCTCGCTGCCGAACGCCTCGGCCACCCTGCTCATCTGCGTGTGCAGGTCGGCGCGCAGGTCCCCGGTGTAGGGGAAGTCGATCGTGCTGTTCACGCGCTCGTTGAGGGCCTCCTGGAGGACCGCCGCCTTCGACCCCCACCACCGGTAGATCGTCTGCTTGCCGACCCCGGCCCGCTTGGCGATCTCCTCCACCGTCATCTTCGCGAGGCCGCGCTCCCGGCACAGCTCAAGGGCCGCGTCCAGGATCGCCCGGCGGGATCGCTCGCTCCGTCGCTGCTCGTTGGGCGTACTCATGTCATGACCCTACACGAGACGAAACGGAGCGTCTTGACAGGGTTCCACGTCATCCCTATCGTCGAAATTGAGTCGAGACGAGACGTCTCGTCCACTGGTTGGGCCAGGCCGGCGCACACCCGCAGACCCGGGACCCGGAAGGCCCGCGAAGGAGGCTCGCCGTGAGCGAGGCAGCAGCACGCAGGTACACCGGCATGTTCGGTGTGATCGCCAGCCTGTTCATCGTCGTCCAGGTTCCGCTCTACTTCGTCTACTCCGGGGCCCCGCCGGACTGGAACATCCTCACCCGCAGCCTGATCGGCGTCACCGGCTGCACCTTCTACATCGTCTACTTCATCGGGCTGCGCCACCTCGTCGTCCGGGTCAGCCCGGCCCACGAGTGGGCGGCCTCGGTGATCCAGACGGCGGGGCTGCTCTGGGTCGCGATGGTGTTCGTCCCCCAGTCCATGGAGGTCGGCGCGGCGATCTCGGTGCACCACGACATCGACACGACGACCGAGGGCCCGTTCGCGGCGGCCCAGTACCTGATGCAGGGCGGGATCTCGCGGCTGCTGATGGGCCTGTTCCTGATCACCTTCGGGATCGTCGTGACCCGGACCCGGCTGCTGCCGGCCTGGGTGGGCCGCTCGTCGTTCATCGTCGCCGCCATCAACCTGGCGTTCCTGCCCGCCGTGTACTTCGGCGACGACGCGGCCGACTTCTACAGCGCGCAGGGCTGGGGGACCACCGCCAGCATGGGGGCGCTGTGGTCGGTCTGGACGCTGGCCGTGAGCGTCAGCATTCTGCGCAGCGCGCGGCGCGCGCCGGCCGAACCGGTCGAGCCGGCCGAACCGAGCCGCCACGCGCGGACGGCGGCCGGTATCGGCTGAGGTCCTCGACGTTCACCTCGGCCGGTACCAGGTGCCCGGGCTTCTCGCCCGGGCACCTTTCGCGTGGGGTCAGTGCCATGGCGGGCGGGAGCGGCGGAGCACCCGCTCCGCGCGGGCGGTGGCGGTGATCCACTCCCAGCGGGAGTAGAGCGTCCACGCCCAGGACGACTCGGGGCGCGGGGCGCGTCCCGGGTCCGGTTCGTCGGGGGCGTCCTTCCGCGCGGGGGACGCGCAGGCCGGGCGGGCGACGAAGCGACGGGTGACCCGCGCCGGGCGCCTCCGGCGGCGCCGAGCCCGTCGCAGCCGGGCGAGCGCGGACGCAGGGACGGGCATCGCTTGGCTCCTCGGGATCACCGGTCATCGCCGCTCCCGAATGTAGCGCAACGGATACCGTCCGCCATCCTTCTCCCGGCGTTCGGGTGAACGGCGGGAGAACGATCTTTCCCGAGACCTTGCCGTCCGATGGGGGTCTCCGGACCCGGTGCGGCGGGCGTTCGGCGGCATCCCCGGCATTGCGCCGCACCAAATCACGGATAGCGGACGAAGGGTCTCCTAGCGGTTTTCGTGGCCATAAAGAGATGGCCACCGGATGCCGTTATCCATGGCCGGGTAAATGATGCGCGTGGTCGGTGGACAGCCGGTCATCATGGCTATGACGTGCGGAAACGTGCCCTCGTAGTGCGATGTAACCGCCGGGCTTCCCGGTAATCCGGGATTTCTCCGGGGGCGGTGCTAACGTTCAGCCGACCGCTCGTCATCCGACCCGGAAAACGATCGAAGCCGCCAGGGAGATCCGGCAATGGGGACCGTACCGACACACCGCGGGGCACCTCGCCCCCGGAGTCGGCATGCCCTGCCGCCCACCCTGCCGGCCGCCCTTACGCGGCTGGCCGTCGTCGCGGGGCTCGCGCTCGCGGGCTGGCTCCTGCTGTCGGCGCTGAACGGGAGCGCGCACGCGGCGCAGCGCGACGGAGCGAACGGGCTCGCGGGCGGGGACGGCCTGTCCGCGCTCCGCCACCTCGTGCCGGGGACCTCCGGTGCCGCCGCGCCCGCGCCCGAGCGGGAGCCCGCGCCGCGCCCCGCCGCCGAGCCCCGCCCCGCGCCGCGCCCGGCCGCCCTCTCGCGTCCGGAGCCGCGCCCCGCCTGGGTGGCGCGTCCAGAGCCGCGCCCCGCCGCGGTGTCGCGTCCGGCGGCGGAACCGCGGCACGGGCTCGCGCGGCCGGTGTCGGCCGTGGAACGTGACATGCGTGATCTCGGCGATGACCCGAGGGGCTACGCGGCGGCGCGGGGGCGCGACGTCCTCGCCGGCGAGGGGCGCGCCGTCCTGACCGTGCGGCACCTGGCCGAGGCGACCGGTGTGCAACTCCCGGCCGTCCACCCGGAAGGGGCCGTCGGCGGGCTCGTCCAGAACGTGTCCGAGACGCCCCCGGGCCTGTCCCCGGTCCAAGAGGTGGCGCCGCCCTCGCGGAAGCAGGCGCAGCCGCGTGACCTGCCCGGCGTGCCGGGCGCCGAGGGAGCGGCGACCGGCACCACGCGGCCCGGCGCCCCGCCGGCCGCCTCCCCGCCGACCCCGGACGCGGCGCACCCCGGCGGGCAGGACGCCGCCGGCGACCGCGGCCACCCCCACCGGCGGCACCACGCCCCCGGTATGCCGACGCCGACCCCGTCGGGGCAGGACGCCCCGCGCGGCGACGGGCTCTCCGGCGGGCACGGCTCCGGGCCGGTCGCCGACCTGCGGGCCGTCCGGTACCCGGCGGTTCCGCCCGCGCACGACCAAGGCGCGTTCCACCGCGCGGCGCTGGTCGACCTGACCGCGCCCGGCGGCCCCGCGGTCGTCCCCGACTAGAGACGCCGGCTCGCCCCGGGGCGCCGCGCGCGGACGCGCGGAGACCCACGCGGACGTCGGCGGCGGGAACACCGCGCCCGTCCACGCCCGTCCACGCCCGGCCAGGCGAGCCGTCCTCCCCGCGAACCCTTTTCCCGAACCCGCAACGGCCGCTCTCACGCCGCTGCGCGCTGCGCTCACCGGACGGTGCCCGCGCAGCGACCTCCACCACCGAATCACCGAGCAGTAGAACAGGAGCACCAACAGCATGCGAATCTGGTCGAAGAACACCGGTCGCGCGGCCCTCGTGGCCGCGGCCTCGGTCGCCCTCGGGGCGGGGGGCCTCACGCCCGCCGCGTCCGCCGATCCGGGCGGCATGCACACGTCGGGGATGTTCAGCGTTCTCGGCGGCAACCAGGTCTACGCGCCGATCTCCGTCCCCGTCGAGGTGAGCGGCAACGCCATCGCCGTACTCGGCGTGGCGCAGGCCGGGTCGAAGGGCGGCGCCCACGTCAGCAACGCCCGCCACGGCGGCGGCGGTGGCGGGGGCATGCAGACGTCCGGGATGTTCAGCATCCTCGGCGGCAACCAGATCTACGCCCCGATCTCCGTGCCGGTGGACGTGTGCGGCAACGCCGTCGCCGTGCTCGGCATCGCCAAGGCGTGGTGCAAGGGCGGCGCGTCGGTCACCAACGACGGGCACGGCCACCACCACAAGGCCGGCCGGCGCGCCGGGCGGACCGGGGCCGGGAACCGCGGCGCCCAGGCCGCAGGCCGCTCCGGCGCCGTCGGGCCGGGCGCCGCAGGCCGCTCCGGCGCCGCCGGGACCGCGCGCGAGTGGAGCGGCGGCTGGCAGCACGGCGGCGGGCACGGGCACGGCATGCAGACGTCCGGGATGTTCAGCATCCTCGGCGGCAACCAGATCTACGCCCCGATCTCCGCGCCGATCAACGTGTGCGGCAACGCCGTCGCCGTGCTCGGCGTCGCCAAGGCGTGGTGCAAGGGCGGCGCCCACGTCACCAACAAGCGCTCCGGCGGCCCCGACATGAAGACCTCGGGCATGTTCTCGATCGGCGGCGGCAACCAGGTGTACCTGCCGGTGTCCGTACCGATCAACATCTGCGGCAACGCCATCGCCGTGCTCGGCGTCGCCCAGGCGTACTGCGAGGGCGGGGCGACGGTGAACAACGGCGGCAAGGAGGAGCACCCGCCGAAGGTGTGGCCGAAGAAGCCGCACAAGCCGCACAAGCCCCGCAAGCCGCGCAAGCACCGTCCCGCGACCGTGCACCACAAGCTGCCGTCCACGGACCGGCTCCTGACCGACGGTTCCGCCAAGGACCGACCCGGCACGGACCGGCCGTCCGCCGACCGCCGCGCGACGCGGCGGCTCGCCGCGCCGCGTCCGGCCGCCGAGCCGGGGCTGCCCGTTGTGCGCGACCTGACCGGCGGCACACCGCTCCCAGGCAACGGGCCCGTGCGGACGAGCCTCCAGAAGAAGGCTCCGGTGACCGTCGGCGCGCCGCTGCTCAGCTGAGCCGTCCACGATGAGCCGGCCCGCCCGGCCGCTAGCGGGGACGGGCGAAGGCCCAAGAACAGAAGGGCCGGCGAACAGGGGGCGGCAGACGTGCCGCCCCCTTTCCGTGCCGTCCCTGCCGGCATCGGCCTTTCGCGGCGACGGAGGTAAATGATGCTCTACCGAAAATCACTGGCGGTGGCGGCGCTCGCCCTCGGGTTTCTCGTGCCGGGGCCCGCCCTGCCCGCGCACGCCTCGCCGCCCAGCCGGGCGCAGGCGAAGCCGCGACACGGTGCCGTCATCGCGAGGATCGGCATCCGGCGGATCCATCTGAAAGGACGCGTGCTGCACGGCATCGAGGCGAGGGTGCTCCAGAAAGGCGTCGGCCACTATCCGGGGACGGCCTATCCCGGACGCGAGGGCAACACCGTTCTCCTCGGCCACCGGACGACCTATCTCCATCCGTTCGGACGGATCAACGAACTGCGGCGCGGGGACCCGATCGTCCTCAGGGCGGGCCGCACGTCCTATGTCTACACGGTGCGGAGCAAGCACATCATCAGGCCCGCGGACCGGCGGGCCCTGGAGGCGGTGCCGTTCAAGCGGAACAGTGTCGCGGACGGGAAATACGTCACGCTGATCTCGTGCCATCCGAAGGGGTCGAACCGGCGGCGCTACGTGGTCGTCGGGAGGTTCGACCACGCGTCCGTGCGGCCTCGCTGAGGCGGGGGGCTACGGGTGGGCCATCGCGGCGGGGTGGCAATCCACCATCAGCTCGATGTTGCGGGTGTGGGTCAGCGCGGCCTCGCCGTCGCGTTCGACGGCGGCGGCCAGGACGGATCCGACGGCGCCGGTCAGCAGCCCGCGGATCTCCTCGGGCCGCAGGTCGGCGGGCTCCCAGGAGCGCAGCGTGGCGTCGCCCGCGAGCGTGACGTGGCGGACGCCCGCCAGCAGCAGCGCCAACTCGCCGCGCCGGGAGAGCCCGGCGGCCCCGCCGGGCCCCGCCTCGCTGATCACCGCGCCGAGCCGCCGCGCCACGCCGTGCAGCGCGAGCAGGGCGGGCCGCTCGTGCGGGCCGGGCCGGAAGATCGGCGGGCGGCCGTCCTCCCGCCACCTGCCGTAGGCCCCGAAGAAATGGCTGTCCATGACACGACACTAGAGTCGCAGGGCGCCGGGCCTGTAGCGGGACGCACCGCCATTCGACTCCTTTTGACTTTTGGGAGCGGCGCATTGTCCGGGCGTTGCCGTGCGGGGGGCCGGGTAAAGAACGTGAAGGCGCGGCAATAACTCGGTAGATCGTCCCTTGCGGTCGGGCGATGGGGTTTACCGCGGGGCTGTTCGGAAAAGCAGCAAGTAATCCGGCAACTCGGGAGTAACAGAACCACGCGGTACGGTCCGGGCCACGCCGGATCACGAGAGCAGAGGTGTTCAACGTGCAGACGCAGACACAGGTGCGGGAACTGATGGGAATGAGCGTGACCGACGCCCACGGCACCAAGGTCGGCACGATCAAGCAGGTGTACCTCAACGACGACTCCGGCGCGCCCGAGTGGGTGACCGTGCACACCGGGTGGTTCGGGATGCGGGAGAGCTTCGTCCCGCTGTCCGGGGCGAACAAGGCCAAGGACATGCTCCAGGTCCCCTACGACAAGGAGACCATCAAGGGCGCTCCGAACGTGGACGCGGACGAGCATCTGTCGCACGCGCAGATCGTCGACCTCTACCGGCACTACGGCGTACGTCCCCCGAGCGGCCGCCGCTCGTCCGGCGACGCGGGCACGCGTCCCGACGAGGGATCGGGCGAGCGCGCCATGCCGGGCGGCGAAGGCCAGGGCATGGGCAGGAGCGGCACGACGGGCGCCGCGGGTCCCGTGGCCGGGGCCGCCGGGACCGCCGGGACCGCCGGTGCGGCGGGCGCCGCCGGTATGGCCGTGCACGCCGAGCGCCAGGGCAAGCGCGGGAAGGACCTGCCGCCGCAGTCGGCGCGCGAGGGCGCCGAGGCGCCGATGACCGAGATCACCCGGTGCGAGGAGCAGATGCGCATCGGCACCGAGCGCCACGAGAGCGGGCGCGTCCACGTCCGCAAGTGGGTCGAGACGGAGATGGTCGAGCGCACGATCCCGGTCTCGCACGAGGACATCAAGATCGACCGCGAGCCGATCACCGGTGGCCGCCCGGACATGAAGGCGACGCTCGGCGAGGACGACCGCGTCATCGTCCTGTACGAGGAGCGCCCGGTCGTGACGAAGGAGACCGTGCCCGTCGAGCGGGTGCGCATCCACACCGAGCAGGTGCAGGACGAGCAGACCGTGCGCGGCGAGCTGCGCCGGGAGCGCATCGAGGTCACCCGCGAGGACGGGGCGGGGAGCGAGCGGGGCTCCTCCGGCATGGGCGGCTCGTCCGGCCAGAGCGCCGAGCGCGGACCGCACACCAGCCGCTGACCGCGAGGCCCCGGCCGCGCCCCGCCGCGCCCGGCCGGGTGGCCCGCCCCGCCGCCCGGTCGGGTCTGGCCGGATGTGGACGCGCGCGGTGGCCGTTGGACGGATGTGACGGGTGGGGCTCGTGGGAGACCGCCCCCGTTCGCGCCGGTAAAGGCGGGCGCGGGTGGGACTTCCGAACCGGGCCGTGGTCGACGGTTCGCCCGCCCTTTAGCGGGACGCCCAGAGACCATTAGTTCGGTTTCTTGACAGATAGGGGATAAAGGGGGAAGTTTCACTCGACGCCGAGCCCGCGCGAGGGGTCGTGGCCTCCCCGCCACGGTTCCGCCGCAGGCGCGTGGCCCGCTCGGCGGTGGCCCCGAGGCCCCCCGCCGACCGCTCCCCCTAGGGCCGGCCGCTCGCTGGGGCGAGCGGCCGGCCGCCCCTGTTCCGCCCGGTCGAGGGGCTCCGGAAATGGCGGATCCGGCCTCTGAATTCGCGGTCGCCGCGGGCACGCGGCGGGTTCGGCGCCGCGGGTAGAGTCGCCTCCATGACCGAGCAGGTGAGGGTGGACGTGTGGCTGTGGTCGGTGCGGCTGCTGAAAACCCGTTCGGTGGCGAGCAACGCGTGCCGCGCGGGGCATGTCCGGGTGAACGACGAACGCGCCAAGCCCGCCACTCCCGTCCGCCAGGGGGACGAAATTCGCCTGCGCCATGACGGGCGGGAGCGCATCGTCATCGTCGAGCGGATCGTCCGCAAACGCGTCGGCGCTCCGATCGCGCAGGAATGCCTCATCGACAAGAGCCCGCCGCCACCGCCGCGCGAGGCGCTCATTCCGATCGGCCGCCGCGAGCGCGGCGCCGGACGTCCCACCAAACGCGACCGGCGCGAACTCGACCGGCTCCGCGCGCTCAACCAGAGCCGCGCCGCCCATGACCTCGACGTGGAACTCGGCGAACGCGAATGACCCCGGTGCGGGCGGGTTCTCAGCCCGGCCGGTGCTCCGGCTTGCGGGCGATGACACGGCCGTGCTGGAACCTTTCGGATTCCTCCGGCTCGCGGAAGGTATAGGCGTCCACGACCAGTCCGGCCTCGTTCAGGAGCCGGCCGACGAGCGGGATCGGCCAGCGGTGGGCGAGCGTCACCCTGTGGTCGAAGGGAATGGGCTCGCCGACGCCGTCCGCGCCCGCCGGGGCCTCGAAGAAGCCGATCAGGAGGCGCCCGCCGGGAGCCAGCAGCCGGTGGAATTCGGCGAGTATCCCGGGCCACCGCTCGGGCGCGGCGTGAATGGTCGAGTACCACGCGAGAATGCCGCCGAGCGTCCCGTCCGCGAGGTCCAGGTCGGTCATCGAGCCCTGCTCGAAACGCAGGTCCGGATGCGCCGCGCGGGCGATCGCGATCATCTCCGCCGACAGGTCGACGCCGAAGGCCGTCCGGCCGAGCGAGGCCAGGTAGGCGGTCATGTGGCCGGGGCCGCAGCCGAGGTCGGCGACGGGATCGCCGGCGAGTTCGGCGAACGCGGCGATGAGCGCGCGGTCCAGCGCGGGCGTGACGTCGATGTCGGCGAACATCTCCGCGTAGAGGGCGGCGACGGAGTCGTAGGCGGTGCGCGTGGTGTCGAGTTCGGTCACGGCCGCCGACGATAGCGGCTGGACACCCCGGCCGGGGTCTGCCACCATGACGCCATGATCGTTGGAAGGGACCGCGGCACCGTCGTCCGGTGACCGTGACAGCGCGGCGGGAAGCCGCGAAGATCCGTGCGGAATGGCTGGACGCGGCGTTGTCCGCGGAGCCCACCGACCGCCCCACCGCCGAAGCCGCCATTTCCCGGCTTTACCGCCTGATCGGCCTTCCGCCGCCGCGTTTCCACTGGGCGGCCTCGCCCGTGACGGCGATGGAGACCGTCCCGCCCGGTATGCGCTCGCGTGCCGCGCCACGCTTCCGCGACGTGGACGAATGGCCGATCGCGCGCATGCTCCGCACCGCGCAGGCCGAACTCACCGTGGACCTGAATTCGCGGCTCCCCTGGACCCCCGAGGCGGCGGAGACGCTGGCCCGCCTGGAGGTGCGTTTCCCGATCGCGGGATCGGTGCGGGCTTCGCTGGGAACCGCGCTGCTGACGGCGCAGAGCCCGTCCGCGTTCACCAGGAGTGCCTGGAACTCCGTGCTGAACCCGGAGTGGACGGCCTACTACGACGCCCTGCGCAGAATGTCTGGAAACAGATTCACCGCCGATCAGGGCGCACGTCTCGATCTGTGGGCGGACGTGCTCCGCTCATGCGGCCCGTGGTGGCCGCACGAGAATTTCTGCATCGCCTCCGAAAGGCCCGTCGCCCTCCACACGGAGGTGTCGGGTGAGAACGGCGAGAGGCGTCCGCATCGCGCGGACGGGCCGGCGCTGCGTTACGCCGACGGATGGGAGATGCACTTCTGGCACGGGACGCCCGTCCCCGCCTGGGTGGTGGACGAGCCGAGCGTCCAGCGGATCGAGCGGGAGCCGAACGTCGAGATCCGGCGCTGCGCGATCGAGAACCTCGGCTGGGCGTCCTACATCGACCAGGCCGGGCTGAGGCTGGTCGCCTCCGCCGCCGACCCGGGCAATCCGGGGTCGGAACTGCGCCTCTACGACCTGCGGCGGGAGACCCGGGTGCTCCTCGCCGTCAACGGGTCCGTCGAACGGGACGGGCGCCGCCGCCGGTACGGGCTGACCGTGCCCGGCTCCCTCGACGATCCGATCGCGGCCGCCGCCTGGACCTACGGGCTGTCGGCCGCCGAGTACTCCCTGCTCGCCCGCCGAACCTGAGGTGATGACATGACCGTGACCATGACCGAGGCCGAGACCCTCGCGTCCCTGCTGACCAAGACCGACCTCGCCGCGCTCGACCATCTGGAGCGCTCGGCGGTCATCCCCGTGGTGGCCGGGCTCCAGGCCCAGGGCGACCTGATCGTCGTCCCGCTCCCCATGATCGCGGACTCGGTGCGGGTGCGCCGGGACGCCGGGTGGCGGGAGGTGCCGGCCACGGGCGTCGAACTGCTCCGGAGCGCGGCGGGCGGCAACCCGCACACGCTGGTGGCCGAGCCCGGCACCTGCTGGTGGACGGCCGGGGTGTCCGACTCCGTCGGGCTGGCGCTCGGGGTCTTCGAGACCTCGGGCGTCGCCTACCTGATGCACCCCGAGCACGGTGCGAGCGGGTGCGCGCCCGGGAGCTACGTCGTCCGCCGCCAGCGCGAGCGCGACGGCGGCCGGATGCGCGTGGTCGCCGACTGAGCGATGAGCGCGCTGGAGCCGGGATTTGCCCTCTATGGGGCTTGTCATCGGAAGCGCGGTGGTAGGTAAGGGGCGTCGTGGTCCGTCAGCGCGACCGAGAGGCAGCGACCATGACTGAGACCAGCCATTTCCCGGCACCGACGCGTGATCTCTGCGGGACGATGCACGTCCACCGGAGACTGCTCAACAACAGCATGACCTACCGCGCCCAGCGCGCTCGCATCGAGAACCGGGCGCTCCAGTACAAGATGGGACGGCGCGGCGCGGCCCGCGACGAGGTGATCACGATCCCCGTCGTCGTCCACGTGGTGCACCACGCGAAGGTCCCCGAGCAGAACATCGACGACGACCAGATCCGCAGCCAGATCGACGTCCTCAACCGGGACTTCCGGGCCGCGAACCCGGACGTCTCCCAGGTTCCGGAGGTGTGGCGGCCGCTGGTCGCCGACGCCCGCGTCGAGTTCCGGCTCGCCGAGCACGACCCGCTGGGCGGCGCGACGGACGGGATCGTCCGGGTCGAGACCGACCAGGACGGCTTCGACACCGACGACGCCGTGAAGGCCGCCGCGACGGGCGGCGCCGACCCGTGGCCGAGCGACCAGTACCTGAACCTGTGGGTCTGCCAGCTCGGCGGCGGGCTGCTCGGCTACGCCCAGTTCCCGGGCGGGCCGCCGCAGACCGACGGCGTGGTGATCCTCTACACCGCGTTCGGGACGACCGGCGCCGCCGCGGCCCCCTACGACGGCGGGCGCACCGCGACGCACGAGATCGGCCACTGGCTCGACCTCCTGCACATCTGGGGCGACGACGACGGCGCGTGCGCCAGCGACGACCGCGTCCCCGACACCCCGAACCAGGCCGACTCCAACGCGGGGACACCGTCCTTCCCGCATGTGACCTGCGACAACGGACCCAACGGCGACATGTTCATGAACTACATGGACTACGTCGACGACCGGGCGATGTTCATGTTCACCCAGGGGCAGAGCGAGCGGATGGACGCCTGCCTGGAGGGGGCCAGGGCCTCGTTCGTGGTCGCCCACCACACCGGCGCGCCGGCGGCGCAGCCCGCGGCCGCGCAGCCCGCGCCGGCGAAGGCGGCGGCGGGCGCCGGCGGGAACGGGCACGCCGAGGGGCCCGTCGAGCGGCTCCTGCACGACACCGAACGGCTCACCAAGGAGGTCCTCGACGAGATCCACGACGCGCTCGGCCTCGTCACCGGCCGGACCGGCACGTGAGCGGGGAGGAGGGCGCGTGAGCGCATCCCAGGAGGCGCCCCGCGATGTCACGGGCGCCTGGCTGCACTCCTTCGAGGAGGACACCGAGACGGAGGCGGTGTACCGGCCGTCCGGGCACGCGTTCCGTCCGGCGCGGCGCCCGAGGCGCGGCCTGGAGTTCCGCCCGGACGGGACGTTCGTGGAGCGCCGGGCGGGCCCCGACGACCGGCGTGTCGGGGTCGAGGGCCACTGGGAGCGGCGCGGCGCCGACCGGGTCGCCGTGTCGTTCCCCGCGGGTGGGCGCCCGCCGTTCGAGATCACCGTCCTGTCGCGGACGGCGGACCGGCTCACGATCGCGCGCTGACCCCGGGTCAGCGCCTGCGGCGGGACTCGGGGGCCGCGCGCAGGTGGACGCGCTCGCCCTGGCGGCCGAAGAGGCTGAGGATCTCGGCGGGCTGGTCGCCGCCGGGCCCGAACCAGTGCGGCAGCCGGGTGTCGAACTCGGCGGCCTCGCCCGGCCCCATGATCAGGTCGTGCCCGGCGACGATCAGCCGGACCTTCCCCGACAGGACGTACAGCCACTCATACCCCTCGTGCGTGAACATCTCGGGGACGCTCTGGTCCGGCGGGATGATCGACTTCCACGCCTGGAGGGGGCCGGGCTGGCGGGTCAGGGGGATGTGCGTGCGGCCGTGGACGCACCGGGCCTGGAACCGGACCCGGGGGTCGCCGACCTCGGGCGCGCCGACCAGCTCGTCCAGCGGCACCTGGTGGGCCTGCGCGATCGGCAGCAGCAGCTCCAGGCTCGGCCGCCGCCGGCCCGCCTCCAACCGCGACAGCGTGCTCTTGGAGATGCCCGTCGACTCGGCGAGCGCGGCGAGCGTGACGCCGCGCTCGGTGCGCAGCCGCCGGAGCCGGGGCCCGACGTCGGCGAGCGCCTTGGTGATCGCTGCGGCGTTGTCCATGTCCCCATTCCACCCCCGTTTCCCAGAAATGGCAACAGAAGTTGTCGTTCCCGGCGACCGGGAGGCACTGTCGTGGGACGGAGGTGATCGCAGATGTACGACGTCGTGGTGATCGGCGGGGGAGCCGCCGGGCTGAGCGCGGCGCTGGTCCTCGGACGTGCCCGCCGCCTGGTCGCGGTGGTCGACGGCGGGGAGCCGCGCAACGCGCCGGCCGCGCACATGCAGGGCTACCTGTCGCGGGACGGTATGTCCCCGGCGGCGCTGCTGGAGGTGGGCCGCGCCGAGGCGGCCGGGTACGGGGTGCGGGTGATCGACGCCCGGGTGGACCACATCGAGCCCGGGTTCGACGTCCACCTGACGGGGGGCGGGTCCCTGCGGGCCCGCCGGATCCTGGTGGCGACCGGCCTGCGCGACGAACTGCCGGACATCCCCGGTGTGCGCGAACGCTGGGGCAAGGACGTGCTGCACTGCCCCTACTGCCACGGCTACGAGGTCCGGGACGAGCCGCTGGGCGTCCTCGGCACCGGCCCGCACGCGGTCTCGCACGCGCTGCTGCTCCGGCAGTGGTCGGACGACCTCGTGCTCTTCCCCCACCGGACGGAGCTGACCGGCGCCGACCGGCAGCGGCTCTCCGCGCGCGGGGTGCGCGTCGTCCCGGGGGAGGTCAAGCGCCTGGTCACGGACGAGGGCCGCCTCAGCGGCGTCGAGCTCGCCGGCGGCGGGACGGTGCCGCGCACGGCGGTCTTCCTGGCCTCGCGCATGGTCCCCCAGGACGGCCTCCTGGCCGCGCTCGGATGCGAGCGCGCGGACGGCTGGGTGCGGACGGACCCGTCCGGGCTGACGAGCGTCCCGGGAGTGTGGGCGGCGGGCAACGTCCGCGACCCGCGCGCGCAGGTCGTCACCGCGGCGGGCATGGGGTCGGCGGCGGCGATGGCCATCAACCACGACCTCACCGACGAGGACGTCGAGGCCGCCCTCGCCCCGTTCTCCGCGCGGGCCGAGGCGGCCAACTGCGCACGGGTCGCGGCCGACCGCCGCCACGGGCTGTGACGCGCGTTCAGCGGCGGAAGATCGTGATGGAGTGGCCGACCTCGTCGACCGGCCGGCCGTCCCTGAGCAGGGCGGTCAGCCGGGGGTCGGCCTTGGCGACCCAGCTGTCGGACACCACCAGCAGCCCCCGCACCCGGTCGGGCGGCACCAGGAGCGGGTCGCCCGCGTGGATCCCGTAGTAGGACGGGACGCCGCTGCCCTTGTAGGCCAGCCAGACCCGCTCGTCCGGATACCGGGTGCGGAGGCGGTCGGCGAGCCGTCCGAGGTCCTGGCCCCAGTCGACGTTGGAGTCGTGCAGGCGCAGATGGGTCCTGGACGGCCCGCCGAACGCCTCGTTGGAGTACGGCAGGTAGTAGGGGAACGTCCGCAGCGAACTCACCGCGACGAAAAGCACCAGCACCGCCGTGATCCAGCGCAGGCGGGGGACGGTCACGCACGCCGCCGCCGCGACGGCCAGGAACATCGGAACGAAGATGACATACCGGACGCCGAGATCCCGCGACCCGGTCATCGCCACCGCGAGCAGCACGGCGGCGGGCAGGAGCAGAGGGAGCGCGGCACGGCGCAGCACCCCGACCCCGACCGCCCACAGCGCGAGCATCCCCAGCGGCGTCTTCACCAGCAGTGCCGCGGGCAGGTAGTACCAGAGTGACCCGCGGTAGTGGCGGCCGAGCAGGAACCCGTCCCAGGTCGAATCCTCGAATCCGAACTGGACGCGCATGCCGTCCCGGTACGGGCGCGGGAACGGCATGAGGTCGACGAGGAGGCCGCGCGGGCCGCCGATGTCCGGCACGCCGGGTGGTGCCGTCCAGCGCAGCCGCGGGTCGACGGCCAGGTAGCACGCCCACACCACCGCGACCGTCCCGGCCAGCATGCCCAGGGCCGCTCCGGCCCGTCCCCGCCAGGAAGGCCGGGGGCACGCGGCCAACGCCATCAGCACCGGAACCGCCGCGAGCATGCTCATCTTCGTCGCCGCGGCGGCGCCCAGCGCGGCCGCCGCGAGCGGCAGGTAGGGGAGGGGACGCTCGCGCGCCCGCCGCAGCGTCCACGCCGAGGCCAGCAGGAACCCGGACGCGGGGACGTCGAGCGTCGCCAGCGACCCGTGCGCGATGACGTCCGGCGAGAACGCGTAGAGGGCGAGCGCGACCAGCCCGCCGGCCCGGCCGGTCAGGTCGGCCGCGAACGCGAACACCACCAGCCCGAACAGCAGCGTCAGCACGATCATCGGCAGCCGCGCGGCGAGCAGCACCCGCCGCGCGTCGTTCCCCGACTCATACAGCAGGTGGCGACCGGCGGCCTCCTGCGTCCCGGTGAACCCCTCGTCCAGCCGGGGCCTCGCGACCGCGAGCCCCGCGCCCATGACCAGCTTGCCCAGCGGCGGATGCTCGGGGTTGGGGCGGAGGCTGTGCTCGCGCTGGTAGACGGCGGCGGCGCCCACGTACACGGGCTCGTCGATCGTCGGGGTCTGCTGGAGCGCCGCCGTCACCATCGCGGCGGCCATCTCCGCCAGCAGGGCCGCCACGCACACCACCACGACCCAGCGCCGGAGCGCGGGCGGCGGGGCCGAGGGGGGCGCCTGGTCCGGCGAAGTCACCGAATCCGGCGAAGTCACCGCCCCACTTAACCACCGCGCCGGGAACCCCGGGGGCGGGCGGCCCGTCGAACGTCGCGACGATCACCGTTGATGGGAGTGCCCGCCGTGCCTGTGAAGCTGGAGATGTCCGACCCCGAGGACCTGTGGGCGGAGGCGTCCGCCCTGGCCATGCTCACCGTCGGGACCGAGGGGTTCGGCGCGACCGTGTACCCCGACGGCGCGCGCGGCGACGACGTCGGCAACGGCTGGCACGGGATGAGCTGGATCGGCGGCGGGCGGGCCGTCCTGTACGGCTACGACGTCGACGCGAGCAAGACCCGCCACCAGGTGCCGCCCATGGACCTCCTGGCGGGCGGGCCCGACTGGCTGCCCTGGGAGTGGCTCTCCGAGATGATGCGCCGGGAACAGCTGATCCAGTACGTCTTCTGGTGGGACGGCTCGTCCTGGGGCCGCACCGACTACCCGGACGGCCTGCGCGACGGCGGGTACGGCGACACCAGGCGCGACGACCAGGTCGAGGACGCGTTCCTGGCCTTCGCCGAGGACCCCAAGGCGGCGCGGGAGGCGTTCGAGGACCTCATCCGCGCCGCGCGGGCGCGCACCGTCGACCGGGCCGTGATCGACGCGCTCCAGCGCCATCTCGACCCGGAGAACTTCGACATCGAGCCGGACGAGCCGTTCGACACCGACGCGATGCTCGCCGTCGCCGAGCGCGCCGGGGTCACGCCCGGGTCCGCCCGGCCCGAACTGCCGCCGGGCCGGGGCGAACCGGCGGACCGCCGCGTATGGCTGCTCGACCACCTCCGGCACTGGAGCCTGTTCGAGGAGCGCCAGCTGACCGAGGGCATTCCGCCGAACCTGTGCTGGTCGCCGGGGTCCTAGCGGCCCGCGATCGCCTCGCCGATGATCTCCAGGGCGAGCGAGGTGTCGGGGCCGAGCTGGCCGGAGAACGAGACGGCGGTGTGGCCCGCCGCCTCCAGCCGGTCCAGGCCCGCGCGCAGGTCGTCCGCGTCCCCCGCGGCCATGAACAGGTCGAGGGTCCGGTCGCTGATCTCCGCGAGCCGCTCGGTGGCGCCGTCGCGCTTGGCCGCCCGCGCCGCCTCGATCTCCGACTCCGGCACCTCGTGGAAGGCCAGCGGCGCCCCGAGGTGCGGCAGGAACGTGGCGAGCAGCGAGCGCGCCTCGCGCCGCGCCAGCTCGCGGTCGGGGTGGACGAACGTCCAGTTCTCGGCGACGAACTGGACCTCGTCGGCGGCCCGCCCGGCCTCCTTCGCGCCCGCCTCCATGTGCTCCTTGAGCAGGGAGGCGTAGCCCGGGTGCCACTGCGCGGCGGCGCGCAGCCCGTCGCAGTGCGCGCCCGCGAGCCGCGCGCCCTTCGGGCCCATCGCGCCGAGGTACACCGGGACGCGGCGTCCGGTGCCGAAGTGCAGCTTCGCGTCCTTCCTGAGCTGGAACACCTCGCCGTCGTAGGGGCCGCCGCCGCCCTCGACCAGCGTGCGGATGACGTCGACGGCCTCGCGCAGGCCGTCGAGCGTCGCCGGGTTCGTCCGGCCGACCATCTCATACATCGAGCCGCGGCCGAGGCCGAGCACCGCGCGGCCGCCGGACAGCTCGTCCAGGTGCGCGAGGTTCGCCGCGAGCTGCACGGGATGGCTCAGGTAGGGGTGGGTCACGTTCGGGCCGACCAGCACCCGGGACGTCGCGCGCGCCATGTCGCACAGCACCGGCCAGACCGGCCGCCGGAACAGGACGTCGTGGAGGGAGACGTCCTCGAAACCCAGCTCCTCCGCCCGCGCCGCGAGCACCGGGTAGGCGTCGAGCGGCAGGTTCCCGTGCAACTGTAGGAAGTACTCCATGTCACTGCTTTCCCGGCACGGCCGCGGGGGCGGCGTGCCGCGTCGTCCGTCGGCTAGTTGGGGTTCACTCCGTGCGGCACGCCGGTGCGCGCCGCCTCGCGGAGGTGGTCGAGGTCGTCGGTGCCGAGGAGGGCCGCGGCCCGGCCGGGGTCGAGGAGGTCCTCGCCGAGCGCCGCGCCGAGCAGGGTGAGGATCGCGGCACCGACCGGGGCCGCGACCCCCGCGAGCCGCGCCAGCGCGACGTTCAGCACCAGGCCGCGCCGGACGTCCTCGTGGACGTAGCGGTGGTCGAGGCCGACGGTCTCGCGCCAGAGGCCGGAGGCGAGCAGCCGCTCCTTCGCGTCCGGCGGGTACATCGAGGTGTCACGTTCCAGGTAGTAGTCCTCCAGCGGCCAGTGCGGTCCGGGCAGGCCGAGGGCCTCGCGCAGCGCGACGCGCTCCGCGTCCAGCGCCCGGGTCGTCGCGAGGACGGCGGGGGACGTCCCGTCCGCGTGGATGTCGAACCGGTCGGCGAGGTTCTGGATCGCGCCGAGGTTGTGCGCGATCAGCGGCGGGTGGATCACCGGGCCCCAGTTGGTGAGCGCCGCGTCCAGCCCGTCGGAGATCCGGACGGCCGCCGGGTAGGCGGCGGCGAACCGCGCGTGGCCCTCGTCCGCCAGCGCGCCCGTGCCGGGGATCGCGCCCACCGGCAGCCGGGTCGCCGTCACCGGGATGGCGACCTCGCCCGGCGCGGTCACGCGGGTCAGGTACGGGAGCGTTCCAGTCTCCAGGAACGCGACGTCGGGCCGCAGCCGCGCGCCCTGCCAGGTTCCGAACGTCCCGGGGGTGAACGCCACCGCCTGCCCCGGCTCCAGCACCGGCGCGAGCGCCGCCAGCAGCTCGGGCTGCGCGGACGCGGGCACCGGCGCCACGACCAGCCCCGCCCCGCCGACCGCCCGCGCGAGGTCGTGCGTGACCAGCGCGGGCGTGACCGTGCCCGTCCGGTCGTGCGTCCGGTACCGCAGCCGCCCGCCGGACGGGAACGCCGCGCCGCGCCGCCACCACCGCACCTCGTGCCCGCCCAGCGTGAGATCGACGACGGCCGCGTGCGCGCCGTTCCCCCCGCCCAGCACCGTCACGATCACCGTCGGCCCTCCCCATCCCCGATCACGGGCATTCCTTGATCACGGGAGCCATCTTCCCCTGTGCGCGGCGGATCGTGCGACCGGCCCCGATCATTTCGTTTCGGCTAGGCGGCGGAGGAGGAACGCGCGTTCCGCTTCGTTGGCCGTCAGGGCGAGCGCCCGCTCGTAGGCTTCCGCCGCGTCCCGGGCGCGGCCCATCCGGCGCAGCAGGTCGGCCTTGACCGCCGGAAGGTAGCGGTACCCGGCCAGCCGCCCGTCCCGTTCGAGCGCCTCGACCTCGGCCAGCGCGGCGGGCGGCCCGCCGACCATCGCGACCGCCACCGCACGGTTCAGCGCGACCACCGGGGACGGCCACACCCTCAGCAGCGCGTCATAGAGGACGAGGATCTGGTCCCAGTCGGTGTCGGCGTAGGCCGGGGCGGTCGCGTGCAGCGTCGCGATGGCGGCCTGCAAGGTGAACCGCCCTGGGTTCCCGCTTCTGAGCGCGCTCACCACGAGGGCGTCGGCTTCGGCGATGGACTCCTGGTCCCAGGCGGAGCGGTCCTGCTCTTCGAGGGGGAGGAGGCGCCCGTCCGCCGTGCGTGCGGCGCGGCGGGCGTGGCCCGCGAGCAAAAGCGCAAGCAGGCCCCTCACCTCGCTCTCGTCCGGCATCAGGGCGTGCAGCATGCGGGCCAGGTCCACCGCGCGCCCGGCGACGTCGTCCCTGGTCAGCGTGGCTCCGGTCGGGGCGGTGTGGCCGGTGGTGAACTGCAGGTGGATCGCGGTGAGCGCCGCGTCCAGCCGGTCCGGCAGCTCGTGCGCGGCGGGCATCCGGAACGGGATCCCGGCCTTCGCGATCTTCTTCTTCGCGCGGGTGATCCGCGCGGCCATCGTGGCCTCCGGCACCAGGAACGCCCGCGCGATGTCGGGCGTCGCGACCCCGCAGGCCAGCCGCAGCGTGAGCGCGACCCGCGCCTCGACCGCGAGCGCCGGATGGCAGCACAGGAACACGAGCCGCAGGCGGTCATCGCCCGCTCCCGGCGCGGCGTCCCGCTCCGGCTCGACCAGCAGCGGCAGCTTCGAGCGCAGCGTCCGCGCCCGGCGCAGGACGTCCAGCGCGTTGTGCCGGGCGGCGGTCGTCAGCCAGGCCCCTGGCCGACCCGGCACGCCGTCCCGCGTCCACTCGGCGAGCGCCGCCACGTAGGCGTCCTGGACGCACTCCTCCGCGAGGTCGAGGTCGCGGGCGACGCGCACCGTCGCGGCGAGCACCGTGGCCCACTCGCGGCGGTGCGCGCCCTCGACCGCCCGCCGGGCCGCGTCGGCGTCGCTCACCCCGTCAGCAGCGGACGCACCTCGACGGCGCCGTCCATGATCGGCAGCAGCCTCCCGATGGCGACCGCCTGGTCGAGGTCGGCGGCCTCGACCACGAAGAACCCGGCGATGACCTCCTTGCTCTCGATGAACGGCCCGTCGGTGACCAGCCCGCCCTTGCGGATCGTCCGGGTCGCCGAACTCGGCTCCAGCGCCTGCTCGTGGACGACCCGCGCGCCCATCGCGGCGATCCGCTCCCCGGCCGCCAGATTGGCCTCCATGACCTCGGGCGGGATGTCGGCCGCGCCTCCGGGAAGCTCCGCCTCGTAAATCAGGATCGCGTACTGCGGCATTTCCGCTCCGTCACCAGTTACCGGTCTCCGGCCCCATGGCCCCGTACGCGAGCCCGCCCACCCGCGTGTACGTGCAGGCTATGACACCGGTGCCGAACGTTGTGGCGTTCTCCAGCCTGAGGCCCGCGGGAACCGTCCCTTCCGCGAACAGCCGCTTGCCCTTCCCGACGAGGACCGGAAAGACGAGCACATGGAACTCGTCGACGAGGTCGTTCCGAATGAGCGTCTGGACCAGTCCGCCGCTTCCGTGCACCTGGATCTCCCCGCCGTCGTCCTCCTTGAGCTTCCGGACCGCGTCGGGGACATCGCCGTCGAGCAGCGTCGAGTTCTGCCACTCGACGCTCCGCAACGTCCGGGACGCGACGTACTTCGGCATCGTGTTGATCTTCGCGCCGATCGGGTCGTCGTCCTCGGCGAGCGGCCAGGTGGACGCGAAGTCCTCATAGGTCCGGCGGCCCAGCAGCAGCGCCCCCGCCCGCGCCGTGACCTCGGCCATCAGCGTGATGATCGCGGGCTCGAAATGGGGGGCGCCCCATCCGCCGTGCTCGAATCCGCCGTCGTGGTCCTCCTCGGGCCCGCCGGGCGCCTGCATGACCCCGTCCAGCGAGACGAACGTCGTCACCAGCAGTTTCCGCATTGCTGTCTCCTCGGTCGAGGGCGCCCCGGTCGGGCGCCCGCACCCACACGGCGAACGGCGCCGTCCCGAATCGACGACTTCGCCGCCGCGTTTCGAGAAATCGCGGCACGATGTCGGCATGGACCGGCAGACGGTGACCGAGCGATCCATTCAGGAGCGGGCGGGCTCGGAGGCGTTCAACCGGGGGCGCGTCTATCTCGGGCAGGGACGCGTCGAGGACCTGTCGGTCACCGCGACTTCCGCGACCGCGACCGTGGACGGCACGCGGCCCTATCGCGTCCGGCTCGAACTCGCGCACTCGCGAATGGCGGCCGAGTGCTCCTGCCCGCAGGGAGGCGAAAGCGCTTTCTGCAAACACTGCGTCGCGGTGGCCCTCGCGTGGGTGGCGGAGGCGGGGCCACTGCCGCTCCCGGATGCCGCCCCTACGCCGGAACCCGAACCAGAACCGGAGCCGGGGGCCGGTGACGCCCGGTTGCGCGCGTTCCTCGCGACGCGGGACACGGCGTGGCTGGTCGAGGAGCTGATGCGCGCGGCGGCGGCCGCCCCGCTGCTGCGGTCCAGGCTGGAGGTCGCGGCGGGGGCCGAGGTGGCGGACGTCCTGGACGTCGAACGCCTGCGCCGCCGCCTGACCGGCGCGATCGAGGCCGCGTTCGCCGACCCCGACGACCCGGAGGACCCGGACGACCTGGACGAGGCCCTCGCGGAGGTGTCCGAGCTGATCGACACCGGTTTCGCGCCGACCGCCGTCGAGCTGACCGAGCACGCCATCGACGTGATCGTCTCCCATCCGGACGCCTGCGCCCTCGATGAGTTCCTGCTCTCGTCCGTCCGGCGGCTGCATCTGCGGGCCTGCGCGGGCGGCCACCCCGACCCCGCCGCCCTCGCCGACCGCCTGGTCGACCAGGCGCTCGCGGCCGGCGAGTGCGGCGAGCTCTTCCCCGACGCGCTGCCCGACTATGCCGAGGCGCTCGGCGAACCGGGAATGGCCCGCTACCGGGAACGGGTCGCCGAAGCCTGGGAGGCCGCCAAGGCGGAGGGAACGGACGCCGCCGAGGCGGTCAAGCGGTTGCGGGAGCGGCTCGCCGAGGCCGAGGGCGGCGCGGACGCGCTCATCGCCGTCCTGACGGAGACCGAGCCGTCGTATGAGGACCTCCAGCTCATCGTGCGGGCGCTGGCGTCGGAGGGCAGGGACACCGAGGCCGTCGCATGGGTCACGCGCGGCCTTGAGGAGTACGAGTACGGTGTCGACCTGCGCGAGCTCGGCGCGGAATGCCTGCTGCGGGCGGGCGACCGCCGGGGGGCCGTCGCGATGCTGTGGCCCGCCGTCATCCAGGGGCCGACCCTGGCGAGGTACCAGGCGCTCGCCGAGGCGGCGGGCGACCACTGGCCGCGATGGCGGGAACGGGCGCTGACCCTCCTGAAAGAGACCGTCAGCGGGCGGGACGATCTGATCGAGATCCTGCTCTGGGAGGACGACGTCGATGGGGCCTGGCGAGCGTCCCAGGGGATCAAGCTCTATGAAAGCCTTCACCTCAGGCTGGCCAGGGCACGCGGGGCGACCCATCCCGCCGACGCCGTTCCCGTCCTGCTGGCGCGGGCCGACCAGGAGATAGCGCGCACCGGGAAGTACGCCTACTCGCGCGCCGCGAGCTTCCTCGCCGAAGCGCAGCTTCTCGCCGAGCAGGGCGGGGAGGCCGAGAAGGAGAGGTTCGTCCAGCACATGGCGCGGCTGCGCGCCGAGCACAAGCCCAAATACTCGCTGCGGCGGTATCTCGACCGGGCCCGGCTCCCCTGAGCCGGGCTCAGGGCCCGGGGTGGGCGCGCGGCCAGTAGTGCTCGGCGAAGAGGCGCGCGACCAGCTCCCCCCGGCTCGACACGCCGGTCTTCTCGAACACGGTCTTGAGGTGGTCGCGGACGGTGTGCGGCGAGATGAACAGCCGCTCCGCGATCTCGCCGGTGGACAGCCCGCGCGCGACATGCCCGGTGATCTCCAGCTCGCGCGGGGTCAGCTCGTACGCCTCGGCGACGATCACCACCAGGTCGGACGCGGCGGCCGGTTCGATGACCAGCGCGACCGGGCCGGGCCGCCCGTCCACGCCGGTCAGCGCCGAGGCGTGGCAGACGAGCCAGCTCCCCTCGGCGGTCCTGACGCGGACCCGGGCGCCGCCCCGGTCGCGGCCCCGCGCGATCGCCCTCGCCTGGAGCGCGGTGCCGATGACCCAGATCGGCAGCCGCACGCCGAGCGCCGACGGCACGGAAGGGCCTTCCGGGACGCGCGCGAGATGCTCCCTGGCCTCGGCGTTGATCGACGTCGCCTCCCCGGACGGGTCGAACAGCACCAGTCCCGGGCTGGGCGCGTCGGGCAGCGGCTCGGCTCCCGCCGGGCGGGCGAGGCGGCGCAGCCGCGCGGCCAGCGGGCCCGAGAGACCGGCGACGACGTCCACCTCGTCCGGCGCGAAGGCGCCGCCCGCCGAACGGAACAGGCTGACCACCGCCCAGGGGCGCCCGCCGGCGCGGAGCACGGCGCGCAACTCGTCGTGGACGCCCTGGCCCTCCAGCAGCCGGCGGAAACGCGCGCTGCGGCCGGGCAGGTCGCCGGTGGCGGCGCGCAGCCCGGCGGCGGGCACGGCGGCCCGCGCGAGGTCGCGGAACGGGACGACGTTCTCCTCCAGGATCTCGCTCTCCCAGTAGTCCGCGCACCGGTCGCGCCCACCGAGGCCCTCGACCAGCATCGGCGCCGTGACCAGCCCGGTCTCGGGGTCGGTGGCCGTCCAGACCGCCGAGTCGAACGGCACCGTCCGGCGCAGCCGCGCCGACGTCCCGCGGAACAGGTCCTCGGCGCTCGCGGCCCGGTCGAGCCCCGCCGTGAGACCGGCGCTCCGTCCGCCCATGGGCCCTCCCCGCGATCCGCACACGCGCCCAGCCTGCGCGTTCGTCCCCTCCGCGCCAACCCCCCAATTGAGGGGGAGATTCCCGGAAGGTCCCCCCGGCGGGGGGATGGGGGCCGCGCCCGCGCGCGGCGACGCTCAAGCCATGGACATCGCCATCATCGGCGGCGGCGCCGCCGCCACCGCACTCTTGGACGCACTCGCCGCCTGGCCCCCCGGCACCGGAACGGTCACGGTGTTCGAGCCGTCCCGCCACCTGTGGCGGGGCCGCCCCTACGCCCCCGACCTCGAATCGGTGCTGGTCAACGCCCCACCCGCGATCATGTCGATCCGCTCAGGCGACCGCGACCACTACGGCGCCTGGCTCGGGACGCGCGGCGCCGCGCACATGGACGAGCGGTTCGGGAAGCCGCTCGTCCCGCGCGCCCTCTACGGCGAATACCTGGAGCAGACCGCCGAGAAGGCGCTGGCCCGGCTGCGCGAATGCGGCTGGCGCGTGAGCGTCGTCTCCCGCCGGGTGGTCGGCGTGACGCGCGCGCGATCCCTCACCGTCCACACCGACGACGGACGTGAGCACACCGCGGACCAGGTCGTCCTCTGCGTGGGCGGCGGCCGCCCGCACGACCACTACGGCCTGAAGGACGCCCCCGGATTCGTCGGAGACCCCTATCCGCTCGCCCGCACGCTGACGACGATCCCGCCGGAGGCGGACGTCGCGATCATCGGCAGCGGGCTGACGGCCGTGGACGTGGCCGTCTCGCTCGCCGCCCGGGGCCACACCGGACGCATCAGCATGGTGTCGCGGACGGGAATGCTCCCCTACGTCTGGCAGCGCCCGCTCAACCACCGTCCGCGCCACGTCACCGCCGATCACGTGAAAGCGCTCCCCGACGTCACGCTCGACGCTCTGGTGGAACTGCTGCGGACCGAACTCGCCGAGGCCGGGGAGGATTTCGACGAACTCATCGCCGATATCCGAACGGCTCCGTCCGAAGACCCCGTCCACCGGTTGCGGCGCCAGATCGCACTGATCGACGCGCCGGAGATCGGACGCCGCGTCCTCCAGGAAACGGCGCACTCCGTCGGCCCGATCGCGTGGCGACGGCTCAACGAGCGCGACAAGGACCGCCTCCGCGCGGGGTTCCGCGTCGCCACCGGGCTCGCGTCACCGATGGTGCCGGTGAACGCCGTCCGGCTGCTCGAACTGCTCGACTCCGGGCAGCTCGACATCGTCCGCGGCGTGACGGGAATCGAGCACGCCGACGGGCGATTCCGTGTGCACGCCCGCGATACCGCGAGAAGCGCCGCGCGGGTCGTCAACGCCGTGAACCCGCCGCCCCACGCGCTCCCGCAGGACGCGTCCGCCCTGGTCGGCAGCCTGGTCGAGGGGGGAATGGCGGCGCGGCACCCGGCGGGCGGCGTCGTCGCGTCCGACCCGCGCGTGCATATCGTCGGCGATCTCGCGGGGGACGGGTCCTTCATCACGTCGGGAATTCCGGGGGTGGCGGCCCAGGCCGCGGCCGCCGCCCACCGCATCGCGTAGCGGGCGGCCGGATGTGGACGAACGGGCGAGTGAAGGCGTGCGGCCGTCGCCTTTCGCTTGCCGTCCCCCGGGTTCCGGGACAGGCTTTTCACCGGACGGCGAAGGGGGACACGGCGCGTGGGCGAAAGCAGAACCGTCGAGTTGGAGTTGCCGGAGGGCGGGAGCGTTCTCGTCCGCGCCGAACAGGTGGACGGCGGCGGCCGGGGCGGGCCCGCCAACATCGGCGTCAAGGAGGCCCTGTCGTTCTCGGCGGTCGGCTCGGCCCTGCGCGGCGTCGCCGCCGAGGTGCACCGCGCGGTCGCGGCCGTCCGGCCGGACGTGGCCGAGGTCGAGTTCGGGCTGGAGATCGCGGTCAAGAACTCGAAGGTCATGTGCCTGCTCGTCGACGGGGAGACCAAGGCGACCCTCAAGGTCCGCCTCGAATGGAACGCGAATGGGAAATCCGATCGGGGCGGGTCCGCTCCCGCGTGACGGCGCGGCGGCGAAAGCGCTCACCGACGCCCGCACGGGTATCGCCCGACTGCTGGACGCCTGCGTCGTACTGATCCCCGCCGGTGGTCTGCGCGGCGGCAGCGGCTTTCTTGTGGCTCCCGGTGCCGTGCTGACGTGCGCCCATGTGGTCGCGCGCACGGAGGACGGCGCGACCGCGTGGGCCGCGCGCCAGGCGGAGTTCCACTGGAACGGCGGCGTCTATTCGGGGACCGTCCGCGCCGTCCCGGAATATCGCGGCGACGGCGACCTGTGGGCCCATCCCGACCTCGCGCTGATCACCTGCGACGGCCTTCCCGACGGGCACCCCTACGCCTGGCTCGATGACCGCCTGCCCAACGACCACACGCGGCTGTACGCCACCGGCTACAAACCGACCTACGGCGCGATGGAGGTCGGCGGCGTCTGGGTGGACTACGACTCTCCCCATGACGTGTTCGGGCAGCCGAAACTGTCCATGTCGAAAGGCGAACTCGCGCCGGGAATGTCGGGCGGGCCCATTCTGGACCCGGCCACCGGCGCCGTCTGCGGCATCCTGACCACCGCCCGCGAGCCGGACTCGCCCTACGGCGGCCTCGGGACGCCGATGAGCGCCGTCCGGGAGCGGTTCCCCGAGATCTGGGCGTCTGGCCGGCCGCCGCGGGACGCCCGCTGGCGGGCCTTCCGCGACGAGCTCCTCGCGCGCGAGCGGTTGCGGAACATCGGCGTCGAGTCGCTCCTGGCCGTCCTCGCCGCGATGCCCGAGGAGCACTACGACCTGCTGTTCGACCGCGTCTTCGACGGTCTGCGGCCGCTGCCCGAACGGCCGCTGCGCACCCCGGAGGACCTCATCGACGAGGTCGCCGACTCGGTCCCGGCGGCGGGGCGGCCGCACCCGCTGGAGCGCCTGCGCGCCGAGGCGACGGCGTTCGCCGAACGGCCGCCCGGCCCGCGCGCGGCGCGGATCGAGATCCACCTCAGCCCGGCCGGGCACGACGTGCGGAAACTGCTGCTGGCGATCTGGAGCCACCGCGTCGGCTCCGAGCGGTGCGCGGTGCTGGAGCACTGCGACGACACGGCGATGCCGATCACCGACGTCCGCGAACGGCTCGCGACCGTGCTGGTCGAGGTGATGCGGCGGCTGGGCGGCGACGACGCCGCCATCGAGGACCTCGTCGTCGAGTTCGTCATGCCGTTCGAGTTACTCGGCGGACGCGACGGCCACGACGCCGTCGACGAATGGTACGTCGGCAAGCCCTACCGGCTGCTCGGCGTGCAGTTCCCGGTCATCGTCCGGACCTGCGACCGCCCCTACGACGCGCTCGTGCACTGCCGCCGCCGGTGGCGCAGCCTCCAGGAAAGGCCGCCCGTTCTGCGCTGGGCCGACTGCCGCGCGCGGGACAGCCTCGAACAGCTCTACGCGTCATTCCAGAACTCCGAGCCGCACGCCATGCTGATGGTCGGCTACCTGCCCGGCGACGGACGCCGCAGGGAGGTGCTGGAGGCCGCCTTCGACGCGGGCCTGCCCGCCGCCATCTGGCGCCGCACCCCCTGCGAGCTGGACGGCCGGACCTGCGGGAAGGACGGCGAATGCGCCGTGGCGGCCTTCCAGAAGGCGATCTCGGACCGCTTCTCCGGCCGTTCCTTCATCGAACTCCCCGGCCTCATCAGGACACTGCGCGCGGAGGCGCGGGCGCAGGCGCGCGACGTCGACCACTGCGGCAAGGCCCTCACCGTGCTCTGGGACGACCCCACCCGGCCAGACCCCAACGGCGCGGCGCTGTCCGCCCCCCAAGGAGCGACCCGTTGAACGACGACTGGCGGATCTACGAGGGGACCGGCTCCCCGCACGACGGCATCGACCGCCTGCCACCGGCCCTGTCCTGGCGGCGGTTCGAGGGAGAGGTTCCAGGCGATGCCGTCCCGCCGCCCGAATGGCGGCCCGGCGACCGCGACCGCGCCCGCCACTTCCTGCCCAATCAGACGACCGTCGACCTGACGAACGCGGCCCTTTATCTGCGGCGCCCTCTGCTTGTGACCGGACAGGCGGGGGTGGGGAAATCGACCCTCGCGTTGTCGATCGCACACGAACTCGGTCTCGGGCCCGTCCTGCGGTGGCCCATCACCAGCCGTTCGTCGTTGAAGCAGGGCCTCTACACCTACGACGCCATCGGACGGCTCCACGATGTGAACCTCAGGGAGCAGGCCGCCCAGTCCGACATCGGGCGCTACCTCACGCTCGGGCCGCTCGGCACCGCGCTGCTTCCCCGCGAGCGGCCGCGCGTCCTGCTGATCGACGAGATCGACAAGAGCGACATCGACCTGCCGAACGACCTGCTCACCATCTTCGAGGAGGGCGAGTTCGACGTCCCCGAGCTGGTCCGCGTCGCTCCGGACCGGCCGCGGGTGCAGGTCACCACCGCCGACGGCGCGGGCCGCCGGGTGAGCGTGAGCGGCGGCCGGGTGCGCTGCGCCGCCTTCCCGGTCATCGTGCTGACCAGCAACGGCGAGCGCGAGTTCCCGCCCGCGTTCCTGCGCCGCTGCGTCCCGCTGACGATCTCGCCGCCCACCCGCGAGCAGCTCGCGAACATCGTCCGCGCCCGACTCGGGGAGGAGATGGAGAACACGGGCGAGGACCTGCTGGCGCGCTTCGTGGAAAGGCAGCAGAACGGCCGCGAACTCGCCACCGACCAGCTCCTCAACGCGGTCTACTTCCGTTTCGAGGCGGCGCGCAGGCAGGGCACCTGCATCGAGGACGTCGCCGAGAAGCTCATCGAGCACCTGCGGACGGCGACGGACTGACCATGGCGTCCATCGAGGATCTCCTGGCCGCGCTGGAGGCGCTCGGCGTCCGGGGCACCGACCGGGAGATCGCCGAGACCCTGTGGCTGGCCGAGCGGTTCGGCCCGGCCGCGCCCGCGGCCCGGCGCGCCCGCGATCCCCACCCGCCCGCCGAGCCGCCCGAGCCCGGCCCCCCGGCGCCGCCCCGCCCGCCGCTCGGCGAACCCGCCGGGCCGCGCCCGGTCGAGAACCGCGTCGCGCTCCACCCGCCCGAGCCCGCGCCCGAAGACGCCGCCCGCGCGACCGGACGCGCCGTGGCCGCCCGCGCGCCCGCCGTCACGCCGCTGCCCCAGGGCCTCGACATCCTGCGGGCGCTGCGCCCGCTCAAGCGGCGGTTCCCCTCCGCCCACGCGCTCGTGCTGGACGAGGACGCCACCGCCGACCGGGGCGCCGACGAGAAGGTGCTGCTCCCGGTGCTCGTCCCGGAGCCGCGGCGCTGGCTCGGCCTGTCGCTCGTGGTCGACACCGGGCCGTCGATGGAGGTGTGGCGGCCGCTCGCCCTCGAACTGCGCCGGCTCCTGGAGACGCTCGGAGCGTTCCACGACATACGGCTGTGGTACCTGCGGCGGCAGCCGGGCGGCGGGCTCGGCCTGCACGCCGGCCCGGGAGCCGGGACCGCGCCGCGCAGCGCCAAGCAGATCATCGACCCGTCCGGGCGGCGGCTCACGCTGGTGCTGAGCGACTGCGTCGGCGATATCTGGCGCGACGGCGAAGCCCTCACGGTGCTGGACGACTGGGGACGCCACGGGCCGGTCGCGCTCCTGCAACCCTTTCCGCAGCGGCTCTGGCAACGGACCGGGCTGAACCTCGCCCCGGCCCGTTTCAACGCGTGCGAGGCGGGTGTGCCGAACGTCCGGCTCACGGTGGAGAGGCGCGGCCGTCGCCCACCCACGGGCGATGTCCCGGACGGGCGGGGCGTTCCCATTCCCGTCCTCGAAATCGAACCGGAATGGCTCGCGCCCTGGGCGAGACTGATCACCGCGAACGCGCCGGGCGGCATCGACGGCATGGTCGCCTGGACGCGTCCCGTCGCCCGGCCCGCCGAAGCGGAACCGCCCGGCCTCGTCGTCCCGGGCGATCGCGACGCGGCGCCGGAACAGCGGGTCGCGGCGTTCCGGGCCGCGTCACCGCAGGCGTACCGGCTCGCCGGATACCTGTCCACGGTGCCGCTGTCGCTGCCGGTGATGCGCCTCGTCCAGCAGTTGACGCTGCGCGACAGCCGTCCGTCCCACCTCGCCGAGGTGCTGGACAGCGGCCTGCTGCACATCGTCGGCGAGGCCGCCGCGGACCCCGACGAGACCCGCTACGCCTTCGACGAGGGCGTCGCCGAGGTGCTCCAGTGCACGATCCGCCGGTCCGAGGCCGTCCGGGTCATCGAGGAGGTCAACGCCTTCGTCACCGCGCGGCTGGGGCAGCCCCGCGCGACAGGCGCGCTCCTGGACGCGCCCGGCGGGGACCGTGCCTTCTCTCCGTCCAGCAGACCGTTCGCCGAGTTCTCCGCCGACCTTCTCGGACGCCTCGGCGGCGACTACGCGGAACTGGCCAGGCCCCGTGTCACCGCGGCCCCGCGAAAAGCCCCGCGAAGCCTGGTCGAGCACGTGGACGTCGTGGTCGTCGGCTCCGGATTCGGCGGCTCCGTCGCCGCGTACCGGCTGGCCGAGGCGGGCCGTTCCGTGGTGCTGCTGGAACGCGGCCGCCCTTACCCGCCGGGCGGTTTCCCCCGCTCGCCGGATGAAA
This sequence comes from Actinomadura sp. NEAU-AAG7, assembly GCF_018603865.1. NCBI lineage: Bacteria > Bacillati > Actinomycetota > Actinomycetes > Streptosporangiales > Thermomonosporaceae > Actinomadura > Actinomadura sp. NEAU-AAG7. The sequence continues at coordinate 5,416 of NZ_JAHFZY010000001.1, read as the reverse complement.
GGGACAGGGCGTTCTGGCGGCCGGACGCGCGGCAGTACGGATTGTTCGACATCTGGACCTTCGACGGCGGAGACTCGATCGTGGCGGCGGGCCTCGGCGGCGGTTCCCTGATATCCGCCAACGCCATGCTGCGAAAGGACGAGCGCTGGTTCGAGTCGTGGCCGATGACGCGGAACGACCTCGACCCGCATTACGACGCCGTCGAGCGGATGACGGGGGCGACGCCCTACCCGTTCGACCGAGCGCCGTTCGACTTCACCTCGAAGACGCACGCGATGCGGGACGCCGCCGCCGAACTCGGCCTCGACTTCACGCTCCCACCGCTGGCGGTCAGTTTCGCCCGCGAACCGGGCGCGACGCCGGGCCTCAGCCTGCCCATCGTCAACCGGGAGTTCCCAGATCTGCACGGCCGCCCCCGCCGGACCTGCAAACTGTGCGGCGAATGCATCATCGGCTGCAACGAGGGCTCGAAGAACACGCTCGACTTCACCTACCTCTCGGCCGCCGCGCACCACGGCGCCGATCTCCGCACGTCCCACGAGGTGAAGGGGATCCGCCCCCGGCCGGGCGGCGGATATGAGGTCGATTACGTCCACCACGTCGAAACGGGGAGGAAACGCCCCCGGATCCAGACGCTGTCATGCGACAGACTGGTGCTCGGCGCGGGCACATACGGGACGACGTTCCTGCTGCTGAAGTCCCGAGCCGCCTTCCCGGGCCTGAGCGATGCGCTCGGCACCCGGTTCGGCGGCAACGGCGACCTGCTGACCTTCTTGCAGAGGACCAGGGACCACAGCCGGATACGACCGCTCGACGCCGGTCGCGGCCCCGTGATCACCAGTGCGATCCGGGTCCCGGACGGCCCCGGCGGTGTTCCCGGCGCCTATATCGAGGACGGGGGCTATCCGGGATTCGTCGACTGGCTCGCCCAACCCGCCGACAACGAATTCCAGCGCGCGGTGAAGTACCTGGTGGGCAATCTCACCGACCTCTTCAGGCGCGAGCCGGCTTCTCGCCTCGCCCGGGAGCTGTCGGAGCTGATCGGCGACGGCGCCCTGTCCGCCGGTGCGCTGCCGCTGGTCGGCATGGGGGACGACGCCGCCGACGGCCGGCTGCGGCTGGAGCGCGGGCGGCTCGCCGCCGACTGGACGGCGGAAGGCGGCGAGGCCCATTTCACCCGGCTCCGCCAGACGATGCAGCGTATGGCGAATGTCCTCGGCGCCGAGTACGCCGACAATCCCGCATGGTTCCGCCCCCGGATTCTGACCATTCACCCGCTGGGCGGCGCGCCCATGGGCCTGCATCCCGGCGTGGGCGTCTGCGACGCCTACGGTGAGGTCTTCGGATATCCGGGCCTCTACATCGCCGACGGCGCCGCGATGCCGGGCGCGGTCGGCCCGAACCCGGCCCTGACCATCGCCGCCCACGCCGACCGCATGAGCACGCGCATCGCCGAATCGTCCCCGGCCCGGGTGCTCCCCGCGGCCGGACCCGACGCGACCTCGCTCTCGTTCACCGAGGAACTGCGGGGCTATTTCACCTACGGGAAGACCGAACCCAGGGCCGGTGAGAGGTCGGCCGCACGCGAACGGATGAAGGTCAGGCTCAGCGCCGTCATCGACGACACGAGACGCTTCCTCGGCGAACCGGGGCAGCGGGCTCCCGCCACTGGACGGGTGGAGATCGGCGGCCAGAGGTTCGCCGTGGAGGGGACCCTCACGCTGGATTCCGAGAACGGCACCGAAGATTCTCCGCAGTTGAAATACCGCCTCCATGGCGTCGACGGGGAAGCCGCCCACCGCACGGTGGTCATCCTCAGGAGCGCCTCGAACCTTTCGTCGGGACAGCCGGTTCGGATCTGCCTGGACCCGGCAGAGGGGGAGGACCACGCTCAGATCATCGGGGCGGGAATCCTGTACGTGGAGGCCGAGGACTTCGTGCGGGATCTGATGGCCTTCCGGACGAGCGGCCCCCGGGGCATCGAGGCCATGAGCCGTGTCGGAAGCGTCCTGTACGGAAACCTCTGGGAGACCTACGGTCCGACCGAGTGACGCCGGTCCACCGCGGCCAACTTTCGCAAAAGCCCTGGTCAATTGGGTATTGATCGTGGTTTGTCCACGGTCGGCTCCGGACATGTGGGGCTTTGTGGGCATTAGTCCGTGGGACTTGTGGCCATGGACGAGGGGAGGTTCCGATGACCAGCAGGGCCATGCACGACCGCACGCAGGCGCACCACCCGCATCGGACGTCCGGTTGGCTGACGTTCGCGGGCACGCTGGCCATGGTGGTCGGCGCGTTCAACGTCATCGACGGGCTGGTGGCGCTGTTCAACGACGACTACTACCTCGTCGCCCAGAACAAGATAATGGTCTTCAACTTCACCGCCTGGGGATGGTTCTGGCTGATCCTCGGCGCCATCCAGGTCGTGGTGGGCCTGAGCATCCTGACCGGCAAGTTGTGGGCCCGCGCGACCGGGGTCCTGTTCGCGGTGCTCGCCGCGATCGGGCATGTCGCCTTCCTGCAGGCGTACCCGCTGTGGTCGGTGCTGACCATCGCGCTGTGCGTCCTGCTGATCTACGCGCTCACCGCGCCGCCCGCCGGAGCGACCGGGGCCTAGGCGCGCGGTGAACCGTCAAATGGGGGAAATCCATGAGTGACCTGATCGCCGTCGCCTACGACGACCTGCCCGCCGCCGAGCGGGCGCGCGACAAACTCGTCCAGCTCCAGAAGGAGCACGTGATCGAACTCGCGGACCTGGTCGTCGTCGAACGCAAGGACAACGGCAAGGTCAAGCTCCACCAGGCCCGGAACCTGACCGCCGGAGGGGCGCTCGGCGGTGCCGCCTGGGGCGGGCTGATCGGCCTCATCTTCTTCATGCCCCTGCTGGGCATGGCGATCGGCGGCGCGACCGGGGCCGCGCTCGGCGCCGCGTCCGACATCGGCGTGGACGACGCCTTCATGCGGGACCTCGGTGAGCACCTGGTGCCCGGAGCGGCGGCGGTGTTCGTCCTGGTCGACAAGCGCAACCCGGACAAGGTCATCCCCGAGATGGCGCCGCTCGGCGGGCGGATCCTGAGGACGTCCCTGTCCGACGAGGCGGAGCAGCACCTGCGGGACGCGGTCAAGGCGGCCCGCACGCCGCAGCCCGCCTGACCCCCTGCCGGCGCGAAGTCCCGGGCCCCGCCGAGAGCGGAGCCCGGGACCTCACGGCGCGTCACATGTAGCCGAGGTGCCTCGCGAGCCTGCCGATCTCCTCGACCATGGCCTGGGGGAGGCCGGTGAACGCCTCCCGCGGGCGGGCGTCGGGCAGGGACGGCGGGAACGTCTCCGGTGAGCGGAGAAAGCCGAGGTCCTCGCCGTAGGCCGAGTCGTCGTCCCCGGCTCCGGCGAACACCCATTCCTGCGTGGGCTTCATCAGGGCGACGTCGCCGCCGTCGAGCCCGAGCCAGTCGAGGACGCCGGGCAGGTGCGAGGCCGGGTCGGCGAGCACGTCCTCGGCGCGCAGGCCGATCCAGCGCCCGGTGGGAAGCGACGCGAGCGCGGACACCGCCCGCAGATGCCCGCGATACCAGGCGGACGCCCCCCGCTCCAGCAGCTCGCTCTCGCCGTCGGACGGGAACAGCTCACGCCACTGCTCGCGCATCGACCGCGCGGTGGTCACCGGATGCCGGACGAGATGGATGTACCGCGCGTCCGGGAACGCCGCGAAACAGCGGCGGAGCCCTTCGGGGTGCATCAGCGTCTCCGTCGACTTCTCGACCGCGATGCATCGTTCCAGGCGCGCGCCCAGGTGATCGAACAGGCGCGGGGTGGGCCAGTCGCGGCGCTCCTCAAGCCATTCGCGCGCCCGCTCCACGGCGGGCGCGTCCTGGCGGCCTTCATGGATCTCGGCGACCGCGCGGAGCGGGCCGCTCAGCCGGGCCTCCACCCGGCTCTTGGGGAGGTTCGGACGGCGCGTCGCCTCGTCCAGCAGTTCCGCGACGGTGGTCGCGCCGAACAGCAGCAGTTCCGGGAATCCGTAGATCCGGTCGTGTCCGGAGAGCATGGCGACAAGTGAGGTCGAGCACGAGCGTGCCGGGGCGAGGACGAACACGGGGCTCTCCCGGGTCCCGCGGTCTTGGGCGTGGCCTTCTACAGGGGTTGGCGCAGGCATGACGGCTCCTCGGCCCGCCGCTCCATCATGTGGGCGGCCGGGCGGTCGGGCGAGCGGATCGGGGTGGGTCGAGCTCGTCGGGGGCGGGATGGGCCGTCCGGCCGCCGCATTGGATCGGTGGGGGTGGGGGCGGAGGGCCGGGATCATGACCCACTCGCATCGTAGGCCGACCGCCCCGGTTTCGGGGGCCCTCTGGCCGATGCGGGGGTTTCGGCCACCGGAGATTCGGCGCATTCGGGAGGATGCCCGGCCCGGCCCGCGGATGGAACCGTCGTGTGTGGCGGTGCGGGGCGCCGCCGGTCGGTCGTCGTTCGTCGGGGTCGTGCGAGGAGGATGCGATGTTGGCCAGGGATGTGGTGGGTCAGGAGGAGTTGGTCGGGCGTGCCGGGGAGGCGGCGCGTGCGGCGGGTGCGTTTGTGGGGTGGTCGGATCGGCATGGCCGGCTGGCCGATGAGCAGATCCAGGTGCTGGCGGAGGCGGGGATCTTCAGGCTGCGTGTCCCGGCCCGCTTCGGGGGTTTCGAGGCGGACACCTCGACGTTGGTGCGGGTGGGTGCGGAGTTGGCGGCGGTGGATGGGTCGTTGGGGTGGACGGCGCAGGTGTATTGGATTCCGACGTGGATGGTGGGGTTGTTCCCGGAGAAGGTGCAGGAGGAGGTGTTCTCGACCCCGGATGTGCGGGTGTGCGGGACGCTGAGCCCCTCGGGGATGGCCACGCGGGTGGATGGCGGGATCGTGGTGAATGGGCGGTGGGGGTTCATCACGGGGGCGCATCATGCGCAGTGGCAGGAGATCATCGCGGTGGTGGTGAGTGCGGAGGCCGAGCCGCAGCCGGTGATGGCGCTGGTGCCGATGTCGGATTTGCAGGTGGCCGATGACTGGGACACCTACGGTCTGCGGGGGACGGGGAGTGTGAGTACCTCGGCCACCGATCTGTTCATCCCCTCCGAGCGCGTGGTCCCGTTGGGCGCGGTGTTGGAGGGACGCACCGGCACGGAGGGCGCGGCGATGTACCGGGCGCCGTTGGTGCCGGTGGCTTCGGCGTCCTCGGTGGGGGTGGCTGTCGGTCTGGCGCGGGCGGCGCGGGATCTGTTCGGGGAGCGGTTGCCGAACCGGAAGATCACCTACACGGGGTATGACCGGCAGGGGGAGGCGCCGGTGACGCATCTGCGGGCGGCGCGGGGTGAGCAGTTGTTGCAGGAGGCGTCTTTCCACGCCCGTCGTCTGGCGGATCTGGTGGATGGGGGTGCGGCTTCGGGTGCGC